>NZ_JAOTIK010000001.1:4182500-6582500 GCF_030116705.1 Streptomyces sp. ML-6 | reverse complement strand
CGACGGATTCGATGCGGTTGCCGGCGACGACGACGTGGCCCGAGGCGTACTCGGTGTCGTCGGCGTCGACGGTCGCGATCGAACAGTTCTCGATGACGACGCGTTCCACGTGCTCGGGGGCCGGCGTTGCTGCCATGGCGCTGCTTCCTTCTCTTTCCGGGGGTGCGGGCACGGCAGGACCCTAGGAGGATTTGAGTGCCACGGCCGGGCGGCCGTGGGTGCCGAGATGGTGGAAGAACAGGTTGAGCAGGACCGCGACGAGCGCTCCGGCGCTGATTCCGGAGCCCAGGACGGTCTGTGCCCAGGAGGGGAATCCCGCGTAGAAGCCGGGTGCGGCGAGCGGGATGATGCCCGCGCCGAGGGCCACGGCGACCAGGATGATGTTGGAGCTGTCGTCGAGGCCGGCCTCGGCGAGGGTCCGGATGCCGCTCACCGCGATCGAGCCGAACAGGACGACGCCGGCGCCGCCGAGCACGGGCATCGGGACGAGGGAGACGACCGCGCCCAGCACCGGGAAGGCGCCCAGGACCAGCAGGGTGCCGCCCGCGGCCGCGACGACGTAGCGGCTGCGCACCTTCGTCAGGGAGACCACGCCGACGTTCTGGGCGAAGGCGCTCGTCGGGAAGCCGCCGAAGACCGGGCCGAGCAGGGTGGCGATGCCGTCGGTGCGCAGTCCGCGGGTGATGGTCCGGCCGTCGGCGGGCCGGTCGCAGATCTCGCCGAGGGCCAGCATTCCGGCGCTGGACTCGGTCATCAGGACGAGCATGACGATGCAGAGCGAGAGGATCGCGGCGGGGTGGAACTCGGGGGTTCCGAAGGCGAAGGGGGTGGGCAGCGCGGCGACCGGCGCGGACCTCAGCGCGGTGAAGTCGGCGAGTCCGAACGGGATCGCGGCCAGCGTGCCGATCAACAGTCCCATCAGCAGGGCGATCTGCCTGAGGAAGCCGCGTCCGAACCGCTGGACGAGCAGGATGACGACGAGGGTGAAGGCGGCCAGCGCCAGGTACTTCATGTCGCCGAAGTCGGCGGCCTCCTTGTCGCCGCCCTGGGCCCAGGAGACCGGTACGGGCATCAGGGTGACGCCGATCAGGGTGATGACGGCGCCGGTGACCAGGGGCGGGAAGAAGCGCAGCAGCCGGCCGAAGAACGGTCCGACGGCCAGGCAGAAGACCCCGGCGACGATCACCGCCCCGTAGATCGCGGGGAGTTGGTGTCCGGGCGCGGTGGTCTCGGCGATGGCGAGCATCGGGGCGATGCCCGCGGAGGAGGCCGCGTTGACGAACGGCAGCCGGTTCCCGGCGAGGCCGCGGATGCCGAGGGTCTGCAGGAGGGTGGCGCAGCCGGCGATCAGCAGACTGGCCGCGATCAGCCGGGTCGTGCCCGCCGGGTCGAGGCCGACGGCCCGGCCGATGATGAGCGGAGGGGTGACGACGCCCGCGTACATGGCGGCGATGTGCTGGAGCGCGGCGGGGACGAGCCGGGCGGGGCGGAGCTTTTCGTCCACCGGGTGGACCGAGGTCGCCGGTGGGGTGGGGTACGGGCCGTCTGCTTCCACCGGTCCGTGTGCGGGCTGTGCCATGAGTGTTCCCTCCGGTCCGGCCGGGCCCCGTCCGGCGGTGCGCTCGGGACGGGGACCGGCTCGGCGCCGCGTCAGAGGTTGGTCATGTCGACCGGGATCTGCGGCTCGGTGCCGTCCCGCAGCACGGTGGCCTCGATCAGGCCGTACGGGCGGTCCGCCGCGAAGTAGACCTCGTTGTCGTTCTTGAGCCCGAACGGCTCCAGGTCCACCAGGAAGTGGTGCTTGTTCGGCAGCGAGAAGCGGATCTCGTCGACTTCGCTGCGGCTGTTGATGATGCGCGAACCCATCTGGTACAGGGTCTGCTGGAGGGAGAGGGAGTACGTCTCGGCGAAGGCCTGGAGCATGTGCTTGCGCACCTGCTCGTAGGACTTCTCCCAGTTCGGCATCCGCGCGTCGTCGCTGGTCCAGTTGTACCGCCACTTGGCGGACACCTCGGTCGCGAGGATGCGGTCGTACGCCTCCTTGAGCGTCGTGTACTTGTCCTTGACGTAGCCCCAGAACTCGGAGTGGGTGGAGTTCATCACCACGAGGTCCTTGAGCCCCGAGACGACCTGCCACTTCTCGCCGTCGAAGGTGATCTGGGTGGTGCGCGTCTCCTGGCCCCTGCGGACGAAGGAGTGCTTGACCTCGTCGGCGCCGATGAACTGCGCGTTGGCGTCGGAGGTGGCGATGCGCTCCCAGGCGTACTCCTCGATCCGGATCCGGGCCGTCCTGATCGGCTCCTGCGAGGTCACGAAGTGGCGGGCGAGGTGGATGCCGAACTGCTCGGCCGACTCGATGCCGTGTTCCTTGGCGAAGGCGTACACCGTGTTCTTGGTGGTGTCGGTCGGCAGGACGTGGGCGTTGGAGCCGGAGTAGTGGACGTCCTCCATGTCGCCGGAGAGCGCGACGGAGACGTTCAGGTCCTTGATGTGGTGGGTGTCGCCGTCCCGCGTGATCCTGACGACGCGGTTCTCGGCCTTGCCGTACTGGTTCTGGCCGAGGACCACCGGGCGGGGCTGGTGGGGATTGGCTGTCATGTCGGTGCTAGCTCCCTCGGTAAACGGAGTAGCCGAACGGGTTGAGCAGCAGCGGTACGTGATAGTGCTCGCCCGGAGTGACGGCGAAGGTGATCGCCACCTCCGGGAAGAACACACCGCTGTCCCTTACGCGGGGGGCGTCCTGCTGCGCCTCGGCTTGCTTCTTGCTGGCGAAGTACGTCCCGGTCTCGAAGTCGAGCCGTACGTGGGTGGTGCCCTCCGGCAGTGCCGGCAGGTCCTTGCAGCGTCCGTCCGCGTCGGTCGCGGAGCCGCCGAGTGCCCTCCACGGTGCGTCGGCGCCGCCGCGGGCGGCGAGCGTGACGGTGACGGCCGCGGCGGGGCGGCCGATGCTGGTGTCCAGGATGTGGGTGGACACCGATGCGGTGGCGGAGGTGCTCAAGACCTTCACTCTCCTTCTGATGCGCGTGCTGCGGTACGTGTCCGGGGTGTTTCCGGGACGCGTCCCGTGTTACGTGTCTTCCGTGACGAGACGGGTGAGGCGGATGCGGTTGATCTTGCCCAGTTCGGTGCGCACCTGCTCGCGCTCCTGCTCGGGCGAGTTCCCGATCCGGGCCTTCACCGCGTCGCGCATCTGCTCCCCGGTGGCCCCGGTGGCGCAGATCAGGAAGACGTGTCCGAACCGCTCCTGGTAGGCCAGGTTCAGTTCGAGCATCTCGGCCTTGAGTTCCTCGGAGGCTCCGGCCATCCCCCGCTGTTCGCGGGAGGAGGTCGGGTCACCGGGCTTCGGGCGGCCTATCGGGGGGTGTCCGGCCATCGCTTCGGCCAGGTCCTCCGGGGTCAGTCCGGCCGTGGCGGCGTCACTGGCGAGAAGCATGTCCGGCAAGGCGGTGTATGGGCGTCGGGAGAGGATCGCTCTTCCCCATGCCGCACTGGCGCACACCTCGTGCAACGTGGTGAGGGCCTCGTCGTCCGCCAGGGTGTTGAACCGGGCGAGGCCCGGCGTGGAGCTCGAAGTCACGGGAGCCTCCGTGGCTGTTTCGCTGTGCGTTTTTTCGCGCCGCGTCGGTCGGGCTGCGGATAGCTAACGCCTTCCACAACACCACGTCAACACTTTGTTGAAATTACTCGAACGCAAAAGGCCGCCGTCCGTTCCTCCGGACGACGGCCCCACGCGATCCCGCACCGTCTTTGTGCGCCCACGGCCTCAACTACTCGGCTTTGGCGGCATTTTCCCTGTTCAGGTAGTTGTAGATGGTGAAGCGGCTGACGCCCAGCGCACTCGCCACGGTCTCCACCCCGTGCCGCACCGAGAAGGCACCGCGTGCCTCCAGGCTCCGCACCGCCTCCTGTTTGGCCCTGCGGTCCAGCTCGGCGAGCGGCTTGCCGTGCCGGCGCTCCATGGCGGCCAGGATGTGGCCGAGCGACTCCGAGAGCTGGGGCAGCCGCACGGCTATGACGTCCTCGCCCTCCCAGGCCAGTACGACGTCGTCGGCCCGGGCCTGCTCCGGTACGAGCAGCTCCGCGCCCATGGCGTCGACGAGCGGTTTGACCGCGGCGACGAGCGGGTGATCGGCCGGTTCGGTCACTTCGCGTCCTCCCCGATCACGTTGACCTGGAGCGACACCCGGGTGGCACCCGATGCCAGGGTTCTGCGCAGCAGGGTGTCCACCGCGGTGAGCACCTCGTCGGCGCCGCCCTCGGCAGTGTTGCCGAAGGGTCCGACGTCCACCGCGTCCAGGTCGGCCGTCCGGAGGACCTCGCGGGCCACGACCGCGTGGGCGGGTGCCTCGTCGAGATCGAAGGGCTCGGTGGTGAACTCCACTCTCAAGCGCACTGTGCCTCCCTCATGCGCGCTCCGCGTCGCTGCGGAGCCCGCGGCTCGGGCCCGACCCTAACGGACCCGCGCCGGGGCCGGGCGACGCCGGTCCGGCCCGGTCAGCCCCGGCCCGGGGCGCCGCCCCCGTACGGCAGGACGCACACGGCGACCGGGGCCGGGAAGGCGCCTCCGGTGCGGGTCAGGCCGCCGGTGCGGGCGTCGACCCGGAAGACCGTGACGGTGCTCGACCTCTGGTTGGCCGCGAAGAGCAGCCGCCCGTCGGGCGAGAGGGCGGTGTGCCGGGGGAAGTCGCCGCCGACCGGCACCGTGTCGAGCAGCCGCAGCACGGCTCCGTCGTCCTCGACCGCGTAGCGCGTCAGGCTGTTGTGCCCCCGGTTGGCGAGGTAGGCGAACCGGCCGTCGGCGGTGACCAGGAACTGCGCGGGGTAACTGGTGCCGGCGCCGGTCCCGGTGGACTGCGGGGCGCCCGGGGACAGGGCGCCGGTGGCCGGGTCGTAGCCGCAGACGACGGCGGTGTCGTCGAGTTCGCAGGCCAGGTAGGCGAAGCGGCCCCCGGGGTGGAAAGCGAGGTGCCGGGGCCCGGCCCCGGGGCGCAGCGAGGCGTGGGAGACCCGGGCGAGCGTGCCGCGTTCCTCGTCCAGCCGGTAGGTGTACACGGTGTCGTTGCCGAGGTCCACGGCGAGGACGTGGCCGCCGTCGGGGGTGGTGATGATCTGGTGGGCGTGCGGCCCGTTCTGGCCGGGGCCGGGCGGCGGCGTGTCGTGGGCGACCAGGTCCGTGCGCTCCCCCAGCGAGCCGTCGGCCCGGACGGGGTGGACCGCGACGCTGCCCGAGGTGTAGTTCGCGGTGAGCAGCCACCTGCCGGTGGGAGGGACGGAGAGGTGGGTGGGCCCCGCCCCGCCCGTGTCGCGCGCGCCCAGCACCCGGTGGGCGCCGTCGGGCGAGAGGGCCACGGCCGTCACCCGACCCCGGTCCTGCTCGTCGACCGCGTAGACGGTGCCGCCCGAGGGGTGCAGGGCCAGGTAGGAGGGGTCGGCCACGCCGGTGATCGCGGGGCCGGCGGTGATCGCCCCGGTGCGGGGGTCGTAGCTCGCGGTCCCGATGCCCGTGCCGCCGCCCTGGGCGGAGGTGTACGTGCCGAGCAGCAGGCGCGGGGTGGTGCGCGGGCGGGCGGCGGCGCGCGCCGGGTCGGGTGCGGGCGCCGGGGGGCCGGCCGGGGCGGGGGCCATCGAGAGGGCGGCGCCGCCGATCAGCGCTCCGAGGACGGTGCGGCGGCTGGTGGCGTGGTTCATGCGGGACACCTCGCGTGGGGGGTCGGTCGGGTCGGACGCACCGGCCACCCTGGCCCGCCCCGCGCCCCCTCGGCAACCGGCCCGATTCCGCCACGCCCGCGCAACCCGCGCGCAGGCGGCCGGCCCGAATTCCGGGCACCCCCTTGACAGCCTCCCCACTGCCGGGCAATCTTCCATCACGTAGAAAGTAACTTCCGCAATACGGAAGGAGCGCCGAACCCTCATGGGCTACCCGGACCAGCGCTTCGATGTGAACCTTTCGATCCTCTTCACCGAGCTCCCCCTCCTGGAGCGCCCTGCGGCCGCCGCCGCGGCCGGCTTCACCGCGGTGGAGCTGTGGTGGCCCTGGGCCGAGACCCCCACTCCGCCGCAGGCCGAGCTCGACGCCCTCAAGAAGGCGCTCGACGACGCCGGCACGCAGCTGGTGGGGCTGAACTTCTACGCCGGCCGGCTGCCCGGCCCCGACCGCGGGGCGCTCTCCGTGCCCGGCACCGAGTCGGAGCGCTTCCGCGCCAACATCGAGGTGGCGGCCGGCTTCGCCGCCTCGGTCGGCTGCAGGGCGCTCAACGCGCTCTACGGCAACCGGGTGGACGGCATGGACCCGGCCGCGCAGGACGAACTCGCCCTGGAGAACCTGGTACTCGCCGCCCGCGCGGCCGACCGGATCGGGGCGGTGCTCCTGATCGAGACCCTCAACGCACCGGAGTCCCCGCACTACCCCCTGGTGAGCGCACCGGCCGGGATCGAGGTCGTCGACCGGGTCAACGCGGCGACCGGCCTCGGCAACGCGAAGTTCCTCCTCGACCTGTACCACCTGTCGATGAACGGCGAGGACCTCGGCCGGGCCATCGCGCGGTACGCCGGGAAGACCGGTCACGTCCAGATCGCCGACAACCCGGGGCGCGGCGCGCCCGGCACCGGCTCCCTCCCGCTGGAGCAGCTCCTCGATCAGCTGACGAAGGCCGGTTACGACGGCTGGGTCGGCCTGGAGTACAAGCCGGGCGACCGGAGGGGCGCCGAGGCCTTCGAGTGGCTCCCGGCCACCGCGCGGGCCGCCCGCTGAGGGCGGCCGCCCCCTCAGGGCTGTCCCGTAATCCCCGGCGGGACAGCCCTTCGTACACACGCTTATTCGGAAGGCACCCTCATGAGCAGCAATCTCCCCAAGGTCGCGTGGATCGGGCTCGGCATCATGGGCTCCCCCATGTCCGAGAACCTGATCAGGGCCGGGTACGACGTCACCGGGTACACCCTGGAGCGGGCGAAGGTCGACCGGCTGGTCGCGGCCGGCGGCACCGGCGCGGGTTCCATCGCCGAGGCGGTCCGGGATGCCGATGTCGTCATCACGATGGTGCCCGCCTCCCCGCAGGTCGAGGCCGTCGCCTACGGCCCCGACGGCATCCTGGAGAACGCGCGGCCCGGCACCCTGCTGATCGACATGTCGTCGATCACGCCGCAGACCTCCGTGGACCTCGCGAAGAACGCGAAGGACAAGGGCATCCGGGTCCTCGACGCCCCGGTCTCCGGCGGCGAGGCCGGCGCGGTCGAGGCGGTGCTGTCGATCATGGTCGGCGGCGAACAGGCCGACTTCGACCGGGCCGGACCGATCCTCCGGGCGCTCGGCAGAACCATCGTGCTGTGCGGTCCGCACGGCTCGGGCCAGACGGTGAAGGCCGCCAACCAGCTGATCGTCGCGGTCAACATCCAGGCGTGCGCCGAGGCCGTGGTCTTCCTGGAGAAGTCCGGGGTGGACCTCACCGCCGCGCTGGACGTCCTCAACGGCGGCCTGGCCGGATCGACCGTCCTGACCCGAAAGAAGGACAACTTCCTCAAGCGGGACTTCGCGCCGGGCTTCCGGATCGACCTGCACCACAAGGACATGGGCATCGTCACGGACGCCGCCCGCAACGTCGGCGCCGCACTGCCCGTCGGCGCCGTGGTCGCCCAGCTCGTCGCCTCGCTGCGCGCGCAGGGCGACGGCGGCCTGGACCACTCGGCGCTGCTGCGCGCGGTCGAGCGCCTGTCGGGGCAGCCCGTCGAGGCCTGACCGGACGGGGCCGCGGGCCGGACACCCCCTCGCGGAACGCCCCGTACCCCTTGACTTCCGGGCGGCGTCGGCGCTGACACCTGTCCTGTCGCGCCCAGGCGCCGGCGCCGTCCGGAACACCTCGCAGCCAGATTCAACAAACTGTTGACGCCGGGTTCGGGGCGTACTTACGCTCCTGGAGCCCCGAGCCGTCGCAGTCCAGCAACTCAGCAGCTCCCGTACGGAAGGTCGCCCCGACACCATGACGCAGCGTGTGCTTACGACCGAGTCAGGCGCCCCGGTCGCCGACAACCAGAACTCCGCCACCGCAGGCGTCGGTGGCCCGATCCTCCTCCAGGACCAGCACCTGCTGGAGAAGCTGGCCCGCTTCAACCGGGAGCGCATCCCGGAGCGCGTGGTCCACGCCCGCGGCTCCGGCGCGTACGGCTACTTCGAGGTGACCGACGACGTCACCGCCTTCACCCGGGCCGACTTCCTCTCCGAGGTCGGCAGGCGCACCGAGACGTTCATCCGCTTCTCGACCGTGGCCGACTCGCTGGGCGGCGCGGACGCGGTGCGCGACCCGCGCGGCTTCGCCCTCAAGTTCTACACGGACGAGGGCAATTACGACCTGGTCGGCAACAACACCCCGGTGTTCTTCATCAAGGACCCGATCAAGTTCCCCGACTTCATCCACTCGCAGAAGCGCGATCCGTTCACGGGTCGTCAGGAGCCGGACAACGTCTGGGACTTCTGGGCCCACGCCCCCGAGGCGACGCACCAGGTCACCTGGCTGATGGGCGACCGCGGCATCCCCGCCTCGTACCGCCACATGAACGGTTACGGCTCGCACACCTACCAGTGGACGAACACCGAGGGCGAGGCCTTCTTCGTCAAGTACCACTTCAAGACGAACCAGGGTGTGCGCTCCCTCTCCAGCGAGCAGGCCGCCGAACTGGTGGGCAAGGACGCCAACTCGCACCAGACCGACCTGCTGCAGGCCATCGAGCGCGGGGTGCACCCGTCCTGGACGCTGTACGTGCAGGTCATGCCGGCCGCCGAGGCCGCGGGCTACCGCTTCAACCCGTTCGACCTGACCAAGGTGTGGCCGCACGCCGACTACCCGCTCCAGCGGGTGGGCCGGCTGGTGCTGGACCGCAACCCGGACAACGTCTTCGCCGAGGTCGAGCAGGCCGCGTTCTCCCCCAACAACTTCGTGCCCGGCATCGGCCCCTCCCCGGACAAGATGCTCCAGGGCCGGCTGTTCGCCTACGCGGACGCGCACCGCTACCGGCTCGGCGTCAACCACACCCAGCTCCCGGTGAACGCGCCGCGCACCGCCGTCGTCGACAACTACGGCCGCGACGGCCTGCACGCCACCCGCAACGGCTCGCGCCACGACAAGAACTACGAGCCCAACTCGTACGCGGGCCCCGTCCAGACCGACGCGGCGCTCTCCGCCCCGCTCGCGATCCACGGCTGGACCGGCACCCACGCGGCGCCCGCCCACACCAAGGACGACGACTTCTTCCAGGCGGGCGAGCTGTACCGGCTCATGTCCGAGGACGAGAAGGGCCGCCTGGTCGCCAACATCGCGGGCGGGCTCTCCCGGGTGACCCGCGACGACGTGATCGAGAAGAACCTCGCCCACTTCCACGCCGCCGACGCCGACTACGGCAGGCGCGTGGAGGAGGCGGTCCGCGCCCTGCGCGAGGACTGACCCCCGAGACCCTGCCCGTGCGCCGTGCACCCGGATGAGGGGTGGCACACAGCACGGGCAGGACGAGGCCGCGGCGGCGCGCGACGTCAGTGCGGTGGCGGAGGCCGGAGCGTCCCCTCGCCCCCTGACCTGAAGGGGGCGCAGACGCCCGGCCCGCTCGCCGCCGCCGCGGTCCCCGAGACTTCCCCGGCCGGGGCGTGCGGCACGGAAACGGTTTCCGTGCCGCAGGCCCCGGCCGTTTTCGCGCGCCCTCCTCTCCCTCTCTCCTTGCGTACGGCCCGGAGCGGCCGACCCGCTCCGGGCCGACCGTGTTCCCGGGCCGCGTACGGACCGTGGTCGGCCGAAGGGGCCGGAGCCCGGTCCGTGCGCGGCCTCGGCCCGGAGCCCCGGCGCCTCCGCGGGACGGATGCGCCGCGGCCCCGTCCCGGGGTTCGGGACGGGGCCGCGGCCGGCCTGAGGGGTGCTCAGGACACCGTGAGCGGGCGGATCGCGGTCGGTGCGTGGGACGGCTCCGTGGCGAGCTCCTCGAACTCGTTGACCGACGCGATGTCCGTACCGCTCATCGCGATGTTCGTCACGCGTTCCAGGATCGCCTCGACCACCACCGGGACCCGGAACTCGGCGGCCAGCTTCTTCGCCTCCTCGAAGGCGGGCAGCAGCCGGTCCGGCTCGGTGACGCGGATCGCCTTGCAGCCCAGCCCCTCGACGACCTTGACGTGGTCGACGCCGTACACGCCGAGCTCCGGCGAGTTGAGGTTCTCGAACTCCAGGTTGACCTGGAAGTCGATGTCGAAGGTGCGCTGCGCCTGGCGGATCAGCCCCAGGTAGGAGTTGTTCACCAGGACGTGGACGTACGGGATGCGGTGCTGCGCGCCGACGGCCAGCTCCTCCAGCATGAACTGGAAGTCGTAGTCGCCCGAGAGCGCGACGACGGAGCCCTCCGGGTCGGCCGTGGCGACGCCGAGCGCGGCCGGGATGGTCCAGCCGAGCGGCCCGGCCTGGCCGCAGTTGATCCAGTGGCGCGGCCGGTGGACGTGCAGCATCTGGGCGCCGGCGATCTGGGAGAGGCCGATCGTGGTGACGTACCGGGTCTCGGGTCCGAACGCCCGGTTCATCTCCTCGTACACCCGCTGCGGTTTCAGCGGCACGTCGTCGAAGTGCGTGCGGCGCTGCAGCGTGGCCCGGCGCTCCTGGGTGGCGGCGGCCCACTGCGAGCGGTCCTTGAGCCGTCCGGCCGCCTTCAGCTCGCGCGCCACCTCGATGAACAGCCTCAGCGCCGCCCCGGCGTCGGAGACGATGCCGAGTTCGGGGGCGAAGATCCTGCCGATCTGGGTGGGCTCGATGTCCACGTGGACGAAGGTGCGGCCCCGGGTGTAGACGTCCAGCCTGCCGGTGTGGCGGTTGGCCCAGCGGTTGCCGATGCCGAGGACGAAGTCGGACTCCAGGAAGTTGGCGTTGCCGTAGCGGTGCGAGGTCTGCAGGCCGACCATGCCCGCGTTCAGCTCGTGGTCGTCGGGGACGGCGCCCCAGCCCATCAGGGTGGGGACGACCGGAACGCCCGTCAGCTCGGCGAATTCCACCAGGAGTCCGGACGCGTCGGCGTTGATGACGCCGCCGCCCGCGACGATCAGCGGGCGCTCGGAGGCGTCGAGCAGCTCCAGCGCGCGTTCGATCTGCTTGCGGGTCGCGGCGGGGGCGTGCACCGGCAGCGGCTCGTACAGCTCGGGATCGAACTCGATCTCGGTGAGCTGGACGTCGATGGGCAGGTCGATGAGGACGGGGCCGGGCCGGCCGGTGCGCATGAGGTGGAAGGCCCGCTGGAAGACGCCGGGCACCTGGGCGGCCTCCAGGACGGTGGTCGCGGCCTTGGTGACGGGCGCCGCGATCGAGGCGATGTCGACCGCCTGGAAGTCCTCCTTGTGGAGCACGGCGGTGGGGGCCTGGCCGGTGATGCAGAGGATCGGGATCGAGTCGGCGACGGCCGAGTAGAGGCCGGTGATCATGTCGGTGCCGGCCGGCCCCGACGTGCCGATGCAGACGCCGATGTTGCCCGGCCGGGCCCGGGTGTACCCCTCCGCCATGTGGGAGGCGCCCTCGACGTGCCGGGCGAGCGTGTGGTGAACCCCGCCGGAGGCCTTGAGGGCCGCGTAGAAGGGGTTGATCGCCGCGCCCGGCACGCCGAACGCATTGCTGACGCCTTCACGCTTGAGGATCTCAACTGCCGCTCGGGCAGCGGTCATTCGAGGCATTGAGTGCTCCTGCTGGGACCTGGCGGATTCGGGCTCTGTCGCGCCACCTGAGAGCACCAATTCCGTATTACGGAAAATTGATTCTGGTATGCGGAAGTAAATTTAAGGTGCGGCCCGACGGCCGTCAAGGGACGGCGCCCACAGGGGCCCGGGCGCCGGGACCGGCACACGAAATGCGCCAAGTCCCTCCCCGGCGCCCCGCTCCTGGTGAACCATGGGTGGGAAACGGAATGGGCCCGCCGCCCGGCACCGGTGCGTCCCGGTGCGCCGGCGCGGCGCCCGTCGCGGGACGGGCCCCGGGCCCGGAGGGAGACCATCGTGGAATCGGTGCCGGTACGCTGCCCGGCCTGTGGCCGCGACCACGCGTACAGCGCCCCGTCCTACCCCTGCCCGTGCGGCACCCCGACCGCCCCGTCCCTGCTGCCCGGAGCCCCGGCCGTACCGGTCACCCACCGCACCTGGAGCGACGACTGGGTGACGGTGCGCTGCCCCGGCTGCGGGCGCCACGACCAGTGGCCGCGACCGGAGCTGTACTGCCTCTGCGGGGCGGTGCTGCGCATCCCGGTCCGGCCGTCGGCGCCCCCCGGCGAAGCGGCCCCGCCGTCCCACATCCCGCTGCCGCGCACGGCGCCGGCGCCCCGGCCGGTGTTCCGGCCCGCGGCCGTCCACGGCGCGGACGACGCGATCGCCACCGCGGCCCGGTACCTGCGGTGGCTGGGCTACCGGGACGTCGCCCGGCCGTCGCACCCCTTCCCCTCACGGATCGCCCTACGGGCCCCCGGGCTGCTCGCCCAGGTCGACGCGTCGGCCCGTACGACCGCACTGCGCGACGTCGAGTGCCTCTGGCTGCACGCCCTCGACGCGTCGGCCACCGGCGTGTTCTTCTCGGTCGCGGGCTACGCGCCGGACGCCCGGACGCGCGCGGACGACCTGGGCGTGCCGCTGTTCACGATGGACGCGGCGGGTACGCCCCGGCCGGTCAACGGCCCCGCCGACGAGCTGCTCGGCACCGGGGCCCGGGCGTTCCCGTCCGAGCGGGACGACCAGGGACGACATACTGGACGCATGCGCATCCGTACCGCCCGCCGCTCCGATCTCCCGCTGCTCCAGGACATCGAGCGCGCCGCCGGCGAGCCGTTCCGCACGCTCGGCATGACCTCCGTCGCGGACGACGACCCGCCACCCCTCGACCTGCTGGACGAATACCGCCGGGCCGGCCGGGCCTGGGTGGCGGTGGACCCCGACGACCACCCGGTCGGCTATCTGATCGCCGACCCGGTCGACGGGGCGGCCCACATCGAGCAGGTCTCCGTGCATCCGTCCGCCGCGCGGCGCGGCCTGGGCGCCGCCCTCATCGCCCATCTCGACGGGTGGGCGGCCGACCGGCGGCTGGACGCGCTCACCCTGACGACCTTCTCGCACGTGCCGTGGAATGCGCCGTATTACGCCCGGCTCGGATTCCGCACGCTCGGCGAAGCGGAACTCACCGACGGGCTGCGGAAGATCAGGGCGGAGGAGGCCGAACACGGCCTGGACCGCTGGCCACGGGTCTGCATGCGGCGCGAAATCCCGCGCACCGCACAGCCGTAGCACCCCACCGGAACCGGACGACGACAGAGAGTGCAATCGGTCACGTTCGGGCCAGGGCACCACAAATGTTCGGCCCGTGTCAGTGGCGGGCCCTAAAGTAGTGCCCATGGTTTTAACTGCACGGCACACCCCATCCACCGACAGACCGCGCGCGACCCGTTCGAGGCCCCGCTCCGCCGCCCAGGCGAACGAGGCGATTCGGGCCTTCGTGGACGCCCGGGCCGGCCAGGACTGGTCCTCCGTGGAGTCCGCCGCCTACGAGGTACTGCTGATCGAATGGGCGGCCGCGACCCGGGGCGGTACCGGCGACATCATCGAGGCCGCCTGACCGCACCCGGGCCGGGCCGGTCCTACCGGCCGTAGCCCTCCCGCAGTTCGATCTTCCGGACCTTCCCGCTGACCGTCATCGGGAAGGTCTCCAGGATCTGCAGCCGCCGCGGGATCTTGTAGTGGGCCAGCTGCTCGCGGCAGTAGTCCGTCACCTCGTCCAGCGTCGGCGGGTCCGCCGGGTCCTTCGGGATGACGCAGGCCAGGACCTCCTCGCCGTAGGTTTCGTCGGGAATCCCCACCACCTGCACGTCCGCGATCTTCGGGTGGCGGTGCAGGAATTCCTCGATCTCCCGCGGATAGATGTTCTCGCCGCCCCGGATGATCATGTCCTTGATCCGGCCGACGATCTGTACGTAGCCGTCCTCCCGCATCACCGCGAGGTCGCCGGTGTGCATCCAGCGGCCCGCGTCGATCGCCTCGGCGGTGCGTTCGGGCTGTTCCCAGTAACCGAGCATCACGCTGTAGCCGCGGGTGCAGAGTTCGCCCGCCCGCCCGCGCTCCAGGGTCACCCCGGTCACCGGGTCGACGACCTTGACCTCGATGTGCGGCATGACACGGCCGGTGGTCCCGGTGCGGCGTTCCAGGTCGTCGTCGCGGCGGGTCTGGGTGGAGACCGGCGAGGTCTCCGTCATGCCGTAGCAGATGGACACCTCCTCCATGTGCATCTCGGCGACGACCCGCTTCATCACCTCGACCGGGCAGGTCGATCCGGCCATGATGCCGGTGCGCAGCGAGGAGAGGTCGTACGAGCCGAAGTCGGGGAGGTTCAGCTCCGCGATGAACATGGTGGGGACGCCGTAGAGCGAGGTGCAGCGCTCCTGCTGCACGGCGGCGAGGACGGCGGCGGCCTCGAAGGCGGGGGCCGGGATCACGATGCAGGCGCCGTGCGAGGTGGCGCCGAGGTTGCCCATGACCATGCCGAAGCAGTGGTAGAAGGGCACCGGCAGGCAGATCCGGTCCTGCTCGGTGTAGGCAATCAACTCCCCGACGAAATAACCGTTGTTGAGGATGTTGTGGTGGGAGAGCGTGGCCCCCTTGGGGAAGCCGGTCGTGCCCGAGGTGTACTGGATGTTGATCGGGTCGTCGCAGGACAGTTCGGCCTCGCGCGCGGCGAGCTGTCCCGGTGTCACGGCCCCGGCGCCGGCCAGCAGTTCGTCCCAGCTCGGGTCGCCGATGTAGTGCACGGCGCGCAGCGCGGGGCAGTCGACGCGGACCTGGCCGACCAGGGCCCGGTAGTCGCTGGTGCGGTGCGAGAGCGAGGCGACCAGGAGCGAGATCCCGGCCTGGTTCAGTACGTACTCCAGCTCGTGCGCCCGGTACGCGGGGTTGATGTTGACCATGACGGCGCCGATGCGGGCGGTGGCGTACTGCACGAGCACCCACTCCGGGCAGTTGACCGCCCAGATCCCGACCCGGTCCCCCTTGGCCACGCCCGACGCCATGAGCGCGCGGGCCAGTTCGTCGACCGCGGCGCCGAACTCGGCGTACGTCCAGCGCCGTCCCGAGGGGACGTCCACCAGCGCCTCGCGCTCGCCGAACGCCTCGACCGCCCGGTCGAGGTTGCGTCCTATGGTGTCGCCGAGCAGCGGTGTGGTGGCGGCGCCGTGCGCGTAGGAGAGCTCACTCATCGCAGGTTCCCCTCGTCGTACTCGGTTCCGGTGCCGGTGCCGCGGGCCGTGCGCTCGCGCAGTTCGATGCGGCGGATCTTGCCGGAGACGGTCTTGGGCAGCTCGGCGAACTCCAGCCTGCGGATCCGCTTGTACGGGGCGAGGACCGACCGGGAGTGCTCGAACAGCAGCTTCGCGGTGTCGGGGCCGGGCTCCCAGCCCTCGGCCAGGACGACGTACGCCTTCGGGACGGCGAGCCGGACCGGGTCGGGGGCGGGGACCACCGCGGCCTCGGCGACCGCCTCGTGCTCCAGCAGCGCGCTCTCCAGCTCGAACGGCGAGATCTTGTAGTCGGAGGCCTTGAAGACGTCGTCGGCGCGGCCGACGTAGGTGATGTAGCCGTCCTCGTCGCGGGAGCCGATGTCGCCGGTGCGGTAGTAGCCGCCGGCCATGGCCTCGGCGGTCCGGTCCGGGTCGCCGTGGTAGCCGGTCATCAGGCCCACCGGGCGGTCCGACAGGTCGAGGGAGATCTCGCCCTCCAGTGCGCCGGGCTCACCGGTGACCGGGTCCAGGAGCTCGACCCTGAAGCCGGGGCTGGGCCGTCCCATCGAGCCGGCCTTGAGGAGCTGGCCGGGGGTGTTGGCGACCTGCACGGCGGTCTCGGTCTGGCCGAAGCCGTCCCGGATGGTGACGCCCCAGACCCGCCGGACCGTCTCGATGACCTCCGGGTTCAGCGGTTCGCCGGCCGCGACGACCTCCCGCGGCGGGGTCTTCAGCTGGGAGAGGTCGGCCTGGATCAGCATCCGCCAGACGGTGGGCGGGGCGCAGAAGCTGGTGACGCCCGAGCGGTCCATCTCGGCCATCAGCCGGCCGGCGTCGAAGCGGGTGTAGTTGAAGATGAAGACGGTCGCCTCGGCGCTCCAGGGCGCGAAGAGGTTGGACCAGGCGTGCTTGGCCCAGCCCGGTGAGGAGATGTTGAGGTGGACGTCCCCGGGCTTGAGGCCGATCCAGTACATCGTCGCCAGGTGGCCCACGGGGTAGGAGACGTGGGTGTGCTCGACGAGCTTGGGGCTGGCGGTCGTGCCGGAGGTGAAGTAGAGCATCAGCGGTTCGTCGGCGTCGGTCTCCCGGTCCGCCTCGAAGGTCTCCGGCTGCTCGTCGGCGCCGGTGTACGACAGCCAGCCGGGCACCTCCGCGCCGACGGAGATCCGGGTGTAGTCGCCGGGCACCTCGTCGAACTTGGCGGTGTCGGCGTCCCGCACCAGGACGTGCCGGACCCGGCCGCGCTCCACCCGGTCGCGCAGGTCGACCGGGCCCAGCAGCGGGGTGGCGGGGATGACGACGGCGCGCAGCTTCATCGCGGCGAGGGCGGTCTCCCACAGTTCGACCTGGTTGCCGAGCATCACGAGGATGCGGTCCCCGGCCCGTACGCCCCGGGCGCGCAGCCAGTTCGCGGCCCGGTTGGAGCGGGCGGACATCCGGGCGAAGGACACCTCGGTGCGGCCGCCGTCCTCCTCCACGATGTGCAGGGCGGTGCGGTCGTTGTTCTCGGCGATGACGTCGAACCAGTCGAGCGCCCAGTTGAAGTGATCGCTGCGGGGCCAGCTGAAGCCCTCGTAGGCGGCGAGGTAGTCCTCGCGATGCCGCAGCAGAAAGTCCCGGGCGGCCCGGAACGTCTCCGTCGCACTGGTTGCCGACATGTGCCCTCCTCATTGCGGACCGGACCGGTCTCTTAACATGATGTAAACAGTGACCCAGGTCTCACCACCCCCGAACGGGGGTGCAGCGAGGGGTGGCCGATCCCCCGGACCGGGCAGGGAGGCGTCAGCGTGCCGGAATCCGTCGATGCGGTCGAGATGCAAGCCGCGCTGCTGCGGCTGCGCCGGACCAGCGGACTGCCCGTGGCCTTCGGCGGACTGCTCGCCGATGCCCGCCATGCCCGCATCGCCGAGCTGAACGGGGCGCAGACCGCCGCCCTGCGCGGTCTCGTCATCTCGGCGGGCAGCGGGCTGGGCGGCAAGGCGATCGCCCTGTCCCGGCCGTGCGCGGTGACCGACTACCCCTCCTCGCGCCACATCAGCCATGAGTACGACCTGGCCGTCGCGGCGGAGGGCCTGCGCTCGGTGGTCGCGGTGCCCGTCGTCGTGCGGCGCAGGGTGCGCGGGGTGCTGTACGGGGCGCTGCGCGAGCCGATCACGCTCGGGGACCGCACGTTCGACGCGGCGGTGGCCGCCGCCCGGGACGTGGAGCAGGCCCTGGTCGTGCGGGACGAGGTGCAGCAGCTGCTGGCCACGACCCGGGAGCAGGTGACGGACCCGAGGGCGGCCCCGGAGGCGTGGGAGGACGTCCGCGAGGCGCACCGCGAGCTGCGTTCCCTGGTCCCGAAGGTCGTCGACCCGGCCCTGCGCGACGAGCTGCTGGCGGTGTGCGGGCGGCTCGCGTCGGCGGCGGGTTCCCGCAGGACGGAGCCCGGCGGGGTGCGGCTGGCGCCGCGCGAGGTGGACGTGCTGGCCTGCGTGGCGTCGGGGGCGACGAACGCGGCGGCGGCGAAGCGGCTCGGGCTGCGGCCGGAGACGGTCAAGGGGTACCTGCGTGCGGCGATGCGCAAGCTGGGGGCGCACACCCGGCTGGAGGCGGTGGTGGCGGCCCGGCGCGCGGGACTGCTGCCGTAGGCGTCTGTTGTGTCGGGCCGCCGTGGCCGGTGGCGGCGGGGCCGCCTCCCGTGACGGCCCCGCCGCTCTCGCCGTCCTCATCCGAAGTCGACGAATGTCGCGAACCTGATGTCGTACGCGTCGGCGTCCGGTGCGGTCAGGGTGGTGAGCATCCGCACGGCCTCCTCGGTGACGGCGTCGCGGTCGGCGTGGCCGAGATCGCCGAGCGGCTGCACGGTGAGGGCCGCGGTTCCGGAGCCGGATTCCGGACCGGTACCGGCGCCCAGTCGCCAGATCGCCGCGAGGAAGCCGTCGACCAGTACCGTGCCGTACGCCTGGTTGCCGTTCCCGTTGCGTCCCCGGTACTGGGGCGGGATCACCCGCGTGCGGTCCGCGTGGCCGAGCAGCACGTTGTCGAACTCGGGCAGGAAGCGGGGCGGGGCGGGGGTGTCCTCGTCCGGGCGCGGGGCGTCCGGCAGGTCGAAGAGTTCGGTCCCGTTCCCGTCCCGGAAGGTGATCAGCCGCGGGCGCAGCCGTTCGAAGACCTCGCGCAGCCGGGTCAGCCCGGCCCAGCTCTGCATGTCCCGGACGGAGGCGGGCCCGAAGGCCCCCAGGTAGCGCAGGACCAGGTCGTCCGGGGAGGGGACCCGTTCCGGGGCGCCGTCGAGCCAGTGCCCGAGGGTGGTGAGCATGACCTGGCCGCTCCTCCCCCGCACTCCGCGCGGGGTGACCTGGACCAGCGGCAGCAGGCAGCGGGCGGCCGTCCCCAGCGCCTTCGGGTCGGCGTCGGGCCACTGCGCCGCCAGCGCCTCGCGGATCTCCTTGGGCGTACGGGGCCGCTCCTCGACGAGTTCCCGGGCGGCCGTCCGGAGCCGGTCCCGGTCCACTCCGACGAGCCCCTTGCGGAACAGCTCGACCTCCCGGTCGCGCGCCGGCTGGACGAACGGGCGCAGGGTGAGCGCGTCGGCGGCGGTGTGCAGATGGATGGTGGACCGCAGGGTGACCATGCGGACCGCCTCGCGGGACTCCAGCAGCGCGGCGAGCTCGGCCGGATCGAAGCCGTCGAGGCGGGCGAGGAGCTGGTGGTAGGGCGGTTTGACGTTCTGCGCCTGGAGGCCGACCAGGTGCTCCACGGCGTCCTTCGCCGGCATCACGGTGCGGCGCAGCAGCAGCTGGCGCTCCAGCGTGGCGCGGTTCAGCGCGCGGGTGGACAGCACGGCGGGTGCGGCGGGGTTCCTCTGGGCGGCCATGAACGGCACGCTACGCACCCTTGCGGACAGCTTCGGTCCTCATCGGGCAACGGGCGGCGATCCGCGCGCCCCGTCGGGCGCTCCGCCGGCGCGGACCGGAGCCGATTGTTGCGATCGGGTCGCGCGACCCGATCGACCAGGGCTATTCTCCGGTCGAGCCATGTGTGGCGAACGGGCAAGGGGCCCGGTTCTTTCTTGGGGGTTGGTGTGGTTTCTGGTCGCGTCGTGCGGTTCGACGGAGCTCGGGGATACGGGTTCATCGCGCCCGATCACGGTGGTGAGGATGTCTTTCTCCATGTGAACGACATGTTGATCCCCGAGTCCTATGTGCATACGGGTACGGCTGTCGAGTTCGAGATCGAGGACGGTGACCGCGGGCTGAAGGCCTCGTCGGTCCGGCTCGCCGAGGGGGCGGACGGGAAGCCCGTGACGCCGCCGAGGCCTGCGGCGGTCTCCGGGGCGTCGGACGACGACGCCCTGTGCGACGTGCTCAGCTCGGCCGAGTTCACGCGGGACGTCACCGATGTCCTGCTGGAGTCGGCACCGACGCTGACGGGGTCTCAGATCCTGCAGATCCGGCGCGGGTTGCTGCAGTTCGCGAAGAACCGCGGCTGGACCGAGGGCTGACCCGGACAGCACACAGCAGGGCCGACGCCCCGCGACCGGACCCCTCGGGTCGTCCCGGTCCGCGGGGCGTCGCGCCGTCCGCGCCGGTTCCGTCCGCGCCGGCCCGCCTACACCGGTCCGTCGCCACCCGGGGGCGCGCCCTGTTGTTCACCCTCCACCTCCCGCACCACGGTCGGGGTGCCGAGCATCTGGTGGCCGCCACTGGCCAGCATGCGGACCTCGCCCCGGTCGTTGATCTCCGCACGCACGATCCCGGTCTCGTCCTCGTAGACCGGGTGTCCGCCCGCCCCCGACTGGGCGGTGCGCCAGACGGTCACCGTGTCGTCCTCCACGGCGGACGCCTGAAACACCAGCTGGTAGCTCTCCGGGTAATCCATGGCGGCCTCCCGTGACAGGTGGGGCAGGGCACTTCCGCCTGTACCTTCCATGGTCTCTCCGTCCGGCCCGTCACGCCCGAGCAGCGGCCTCGCGCCCGGGCCACTTATCCTGAACCCGTACGGGCGGTTCGACGACATTCGGGCACACACCGCACGAAGGCCCCCTTTGTCCCGAGTCGTATGCGTCGCGTGCACGGCATGCACGGCATGTGCGACCGGGATCCCCGAGGATCGGGAAGGGACACACCATGAATGATGCCGACCGGGGAGATGACGTCTACCAGCCCCAGCAGCCGGAGGCCTCGGACCCCATGGAACAACTCGACGTCGAGGACACCCTGGACGACCGGGGTCTGACCGACGCCCTCGACGAGGGCTACTCCCCGCCCGAGCGCCCGTGGGCGGTGGAGGATCTGGGCACCACCGCCGCCGAGCAGCACACCGGCGAGTCGCTGGAGAGCCGGCTGGCCAGGGAACTGCCCGACACCACCGCGATCGACGGCGACGGGGACGGCGTGGGGGATCTCTCCGACGGCGACGGCGAGCCGTGGGACGGCGAGGTGGGCACGGTGCGCGCCGGCCGGCTCACCCGGCAGCTGGACATCGACGAGCCGGACACCCTGGCGGCCGAGGACGTCGGCATCGACGGGGCCGGGGCCTCCGCCGAGGAAGCGGCCATGCACGTGGTGTCGGAAGGTTAGAACCGTCCCGTACCGGTCCGGTTGGCACCCCTCCCCCGTACCGCCCCTCCCCGCCCCCGTACCGACCCGCTGGCCGCCGTGCGCGGCCACGACGGGCTCGCGGCCACCAGCAGCGGTGCCCACCAGCGGTTCCCCGGCTTCGCGTTCCGGCCGACCGGCACCCACCACCGACGGGCCCCACGGCCTCGTGTGCTTCGGCCGGGAACCGGTCTCCGCCGCCCGGTCACCGCGTCACCGCCTCGCCCCGGGCCGCCCGGCCGCCCGCGACGACGCCGCGCGGGTCTGGGCCGGGAGCGTGGCGAGGCCGGGGGCCTGCTCCAGCGGGCGGTCGGTGAAGAAGCGGGCCGCGAGGTCAGCGACGTCGTCCGGCCGCTCCAGGACGACCCAGTGGTCGGACTCCCCGATCGTGACGAAGCGGCTGCCCTCGATCGTGGCCGCGAAGGCGCGCTGCCGTTCGGGCGAGGTCACCGTGTCGTGCTCGCCGGCGAAGACGAGGGTCGGCACGCCCGTCAGTCCGCCGGAGAAGTCCGGCCGGTGCTCCAGCGCCCGGTGCAGGGACCGCACGGCGTGCGGGGAATGGTTCAGGGCGTGCAGGAACGAGCGCCGCACATAGCGTCGCGCCAGTTCGCCCCGGTGGACCCGGCGCTCGGGGTCCTGGCACATCAGCACCCCGGCGGCCAGGTCGGCGAGCCCTTCCAGGTCGCCGGTGTCCAGCCGGCCGACGGCGCGGCTCCACCGGTCGCGCTGGTCGTCGGTGATGTGGGACGGCACCCCGCCGAGGACCAGCCGGGCGACGCGGCCGGGGTCGCGCCGGGCGCAGCCGAAGGCGATCGCCGTGCCGTAGGAGAACCCGAAGAGGTTGACCTTCGGCACCCCGAGGTCGTCGATGATCCCGGCGACGGCGGCGCACAGCACCTCGTTGCCGGTGCCGGCCGGCATGGGGTCGGCGTCCCCCATGCCGGGCAGGTCGGCGGTGACGACGGAGGCGAGCGGCCCCAGGTGCTCGTCCATCTGCGGCCAGCCGTGCATCCCCTGGAGCGCGCCGCCGAGCACGATGACCGGCTCGGTGCGCGGTGTGGGCTGCCGCAGGACCCGGTAGCCGTAGCGCAGTCCGTCCACCGACAGGGTCCGGATGATCTCGTCGGCCATGGTGGCTCCGTGTCTCTGGGGTTTCCGGTCAGGGCCTGGTGAGGACGAGCGCGGCATTGTGTCCGCCGAAGCCGAGCGAGGTCTTGACGGCCGCGTCGAACGTTCCCCGCCGGGCCTCCTTGCTCACCACGTCGACGGGGACGGCGGGGTCGGGGGCGTCGAGGTTCACGGTGGGCGGGACGAGTTGGTGCTGGAGCGCCAGCACGGTCAGTGCGGTCTCGATGCCGCCGGCCGCCCCGAGCGTGTGCCCGGTCATCGCCTTCGTCGAGGTGACCAGGGGGTGTTCGCCGAGGACCCGGTGCAGCATCGTCGCCTCGATGAGGTCGTTGGAGACGGTCGAGGTGCCGTGGGCGTTGACGTGTCCGATGTCCCGGGCGTCGATCCCGGCGTCCGCGAGCGCGGCGCGCAGCGCCCGTTCGACGCCCCGGCCCCCGGGGTCGGGGGCGACGGCGGAGTAGGCGTCGCAGGCGGCCCCGTAACCGGCGATGTGCGCGCGGACGGTGGCGCCGCGGGCCCGGGCGTGCTCCGGCCGCTCCATCACGAGGAGCCCCGCGCCCTCGCCGACGACGAAGCCGTCGCGGTGGAGGTCGAAGGGGCGGCAGGCGGCCCCGGGGTCCTCGCGCCGGGTGGAGACGGCCTTCAGCTGGCAGGCGCTGGCGATCAGCAGCCGGGAGCAGACCGATTCGGCGCCGCCCGCGACGACGACGTCGCAGGCCCCGGTGCGGAGCATCTGGTGGGCGGTGCCGATGGCGACGGTGCCGGAAGAGCACGCGGTGGAGACGGCCTGGCTCGGGCCGAGGGCGCCGAGGTCGGTGGCGACGCTGCTGGCCGCGCCGTTGACGACGGTGAGCGGGGCGAGTTTCGGGGAGACCCGGCGGGCGCCGCGTTCGGCGAGGACCGCGTGCTGTTCGTCGTAGAAGGGCAGTCCGCCGTGGGCGGAGCCGATGACGACGGCGACCCGTCCGCCGTCCCAGAGCAGGGGGTCGAGTCCGGCGTCGGCGACGGCCTCGCGGGCCGCGATGACGGCCAGTTGCGAGAAGCGGTCCATCAGCCGCGCGGTGGCCACCCCGAGCACGGTCCGGGGGTCGAGACCGGTGATGGTGTACATGAAGTCGCAGGGCAGGCCGTCGAGTTCGGGCCGGTGCAGGACCGAGGGCGGGTCCGCCGCCCCGGTGACGGCGCTCCAGGTGGCCCCGGTGCCGGTGCCCGCCGCGGTGACCAGGCCGATTCCGGTGACGGCGGCGGCGAACGGCTCGGGACGGTACGGGCGGCCCGTCACGCGGCGATCCTGCGGTGCACCGCGTCGACGAGCCGTCCGACGGTGTCCCGGGAGGTCAGGTGTACATCGTCCAGGTCGACGCCCAACCGGTCCTCGATGAGCAGCCGGAGCTCCTCCAGCGCGAGGGAGTCGAGCCTGAGGTGACGCAGCGACACCTCGGGGTGGATGGCGAGGGGGTCGGTCCCGAAGTTCGCCACCAGCAAGTCGTTGATCTCTTCTGCCGTGCTCATGCGGCGCTCCTGCGCTCTCGTACGCGGTGACGCCCTGCCGCGTGAGGGGTGAGTGCCATCGAGGGACGCCGGCCGGTCCGGAGGAACCCTTTATACGCCTTCGCGAAGAAGAAACCGGTCCGCGTTCCCCCGTACGACGTTGGGGCGACCGGGTGTACGAATCCGGCGGCCCGCGCCGACCGGCGCGTCGGCACCCGTACCGCCCGGTGTTCCGGTGTCCGCGGCCGCGGACCGGAGGGGCGGGCACCCCCGGGGAAGCGCGGGTCCACACCGTCGGTCCGGTCGCCGGGCAGGTCACCGGGCATCCCTGAACATTGCTCAACTCCGTTGGGGTGAAAGGGAGTTCGACACACCGTCAGATGATTGTCATGCCCTTAACAGATAGATAGTCTGGGCGGGCTTCGCGGCCCCTCGGCCCCACCCCACTCGGGCCCGGGGGCCATTCTTCTCCCCCCACCCACCGAGCAGGAGCAGGTATGCCCAGACGTCCCGCCGCCCTCACCACGGGCCGCGCATCCGTCCTCGCGGCCCTCACCGCCACCGTCCTGACCGTGACCGGTACCCCGGCCCTCGCCGCCCCGGGCGACGAGCACCCGATGAACCGGGCGTTCGCACGGGCCGCCGCGGAGTTCGACGTCCCCCGTGATCTGCTCGCGGCCGTCGGCTACGGCGAGACCCGGCTCGACGGCCACTCGGGACGTCCCAGCCAGGCCAACGGCTACGGCGTGATGCACCTGGTGAGCAACCCCACCAACCGGTCGCTGGAACGGGCCGCCGACCTCACCGGCGAACCCCTCTCCGAGCTGCGCACCGACACCGGGGCCAACATCATGGGCGGCGCGGCGGTGCTGCGCGCCCACGCGGACAAGCTCGGTCTCGACGCCCGGGAGCGCGACGACATCGACGCCTGGTACCCGGTCGTCGCCCGGTACAGCGGCTCGCAGGGGGCCCTCGCCGCCCTGTACGCCGACACCGTCTACACCTTCCTGGCCGACGGGCTCGACGCCGTCGCGCCCGGGGGCGAGCGGATCTCGGTGACAGGCCGTCCGGTCGCCCCGCAGAAGGGCTCGGTCCCCGCCGCCGACCTGAGCACCCGGAGCACCGACTACCCGTCGGCGCTGTGGGCCGCGGCCCACACGAACAACTACACCGAGGGCCGCACGGAGAAGATCGACAAGGTCATCGTCCACGTCACGCAGGGCTCGTACGCGGGCTCGATCAGCTGGTTCCAGAACCCGACGGCGGAGGTGAGCGCCCACTACGTGGTGCGGTCCTCCGACGGCCAGATCACCCAGACCGTGCGCGACGGCGACACCGCGTACCACGCCCGGAGCGCCAACGCCTCGTCGCTCGGCATCGAGCACGAGGGCTTCGTCGACGACCCGTCCTGGTTCACGGACACGATGTACCGCTCGTCGGCGGCCCTGACCAAGTACCTGTGCGACCGGTACGGCATCCCGAAGGACCGGGCGCACATCCTGGGGCACAAGGAGGTGCCGGGCAACGACCACACCGACCCCGGCCCGTACTGGGACTGGAACCGCTACATGGAGCTGGTCGGCGGGGACACCGGCGGCGAGACCGGCGACGGGCTGAGCTTCACCTCGTACGCGACCCAGCAGAGCGGCTCGACGGGCGCCCAGGTCAAGGCCGTCCAGCGGCTGCTGAACGAGCAGGGGCAGAACGCCGGCGCGGTGGACGGCAGCTTCGGGCCCACCACCAAAAGTGCGGTGATCGCCTACCAGAAGGCGCACGGCCTGGTGGCCGACGGTGTGGTGGGGGCCAGGACCTGGACCGCGCTGCTGTCGGCGGGTGCGGCGACCTCCCTCCAGGAGGGCTCGTCGGGCGACGCGGTCAAGCGGCTCCAGCGTTCGCTGACCGCGGCGCTCGGCTCGACGGTCGCCGTCGACGGCAGCTTCGGACCGGCGACGACGACCGCGGTGCGCAGCTACCAGACGAGCCGGGGCCTGGTGGCCGACGGTCTCGTGGGGGCCAAGACCTGGGCGGCGCTGCAGGCCGGGCGCTGACGGACGTCTTCCGGACCTTCCCGGACGCCCCTTGGACACCCCGCGGGCGGGGCGGCGCGGCACGGCCCCGCGGCGCCCCGCCCGTCCCCGTTCGCCCGTCGGCCCGTCACTCGGACGGCGGGCCGGCGGGGCACCGCCCGCCGGGCGTCGGGCGCACGCAATGTCCCGGCAACCTTCCGGAAACCCTTGACGTTTCTCCCGACTCGTTCTTAACCTCACTGCGTAGTTCGTACTTCTTGCAGTTCACGTGCTGCGGCGCTTTCCGCAGTGTTTTGACAGGCACAGACACAGACCACCTGTCGGTGGTTTCGTCATGCCTGTTTTTTTCATGCTCCCCGTGCCGCCGATGGGTCTTCCTCGGAGGCGGATTCATGGCACAACGTCCGAGCGTCAAAGGCGTCGGCGACGTCGTTGCGCTCATCGATGGGCTGGGAAAGATCACCGGCCGGGCGCAGGTCATCTGGTTCCTCGTGTTCGGCGGGCTGTTCCTCGACGCCTACTCGAACGCCGCGCTGAGCGCCGGTCTGGGACCGATGACGACCCAGATGGAGCTGACCAGCACCCAGGTGTCGATCCTCACGGCCACCGCTCCGGCCCTGGCGATCGTCTTCAACCCGGTGGGCGGCTGGCTCGCCACCCGGATCGGCCGCGTCCCCCCGCTGCTCCTCGCCAAGGTGTTCGCCATCGCGGGGGCCCTGCTGGCCGCCTTCGCCGGTGACTTCACCGTCGTCTGGCTCGGCCGGGTCCTGGTGGGCGTCGCGTACGGCATCGACTTCGCCGTCGCCATGGCGCTGCTCGCCGAGTACACCCCCGCGAAGCTGGGCGGCCGGCTGAACCTGTGGCAGGCCGTCTGGTACGTCGCCACCACCAGCAACCTCGCGCTGGCCCTGCTCTTCTTCAACCTGGACGTCGGCGCGGACATCTGGCGCTGGTCGGTCGGCTCGGCCGCGGCCGTCGCCGGTGTCCTGCTGGTGGGCCAGTGGCTGATGCTCAAGGAGAGCCCCACCTGGCTGGCGAGCAAGGGCCGGCTGGACGAGGCCGTCGCCAACCTGGACCGGATCTACGGCATCGAGGCCGTCGCCGGCCGGCCGGACGAGGTGACCCGGGCCGCGGCCGAGGCGCCCGCCATCGGCTTCCGCCAGGCCGGGCTGCTCTTCAAGGGCGACTACCTGCCCCGGACGATCCTCTCCTCGGTCATCTCGCTCGGTCAGTCGATGCAGTACTTCGCGGTCGGCTGGTACCTCCCGCTGATCAGCCTGACGATCTTCGGCGAGAGCTTCGAGAAGGCGACGATCGGCTCGATGGTCTTCAACGCCTTCGGCATCGCGGGCGGCCTCCTCTCCGCGTACTTCGGCCGCCGGCTCGGGCTGCGGCTCAGTTCCGCCGCCGGGTTCGCCGGGGTCTTCGTGGCGCTGCTCGCGATGGGGCTGACCTTCGAGAAGGTGCCCACGGCCGTGGCGTTCCTGCTGCCGGTGCTGTTCATCCTCTGCCACTCCGCGGGCCCCGGCGCCAACGGCAAGTCCATCGCCGCGCTCTCGTACAGCAGTGACGTCCGTGCGCTCGGCACCGGGGTCACCGGGATGGTCGGCAGTTTCGGCAGCGTCGTCGGGCTGTACGTCTTCCCGCAGATCAAGGACTCCCTCGGGCTGGCCGACACCTTCCTGGTGCTCTCCGTGGTGCCGCTGCTCGGCCTGATCACCTGCCTGGCGATCAAGTGGGACCCCACGAAGGCCGCCTCCCCCGACGAGGTCGCCGCACGGGCCGGATCGACGGAATCCGCGGCGCCCGCCACCGCGCGCTGACCGGCCGCCGGACCCGTCGCACCCCACGATGGTCCCCTCCCCTCCGTACCCCTCCGCACGGCTCGCTCGCGATGCCCGCAACGAAAGGGCTGCCATGACGCAGACGTTCCCCGCCGCCCCACGGCGCGGTGTGCTGTCCATCGACGAGGGCACCACGGGCACCCGGGCCGGAGTCGTCCTCGACTCCGGGGCCGCCCACGAGGTGTTCTACCGGTCGATCGAGGTCGGCCATCCGGACGACCTCTCGGTCGAGCAGGACCCGATGGAGATCTGGACCGCCACCGTCGAGGTGGCGCGCCGGGCCGTCGGCCGGGCCCGTGCGGAGGGCATCGGGATCACCTCGGTGGCCCTCTCCACCCAGCGGGCCACCGCGATGCTGTGGGACCGGGTCACCGGCCGGCCGCTGCTGCCCGCGGTGGTGTGGCAGGACCGGCGCCACGCGGCCGAGCTGACCGCGTACGGGACCGAGTGGGACGCCCCCCTGCTGGCCCGCCAGGGCCGGCCGGTCGGCGCCCGTTCCCCCTTCCTCTGGGCCGCCCGGCAGATCGCCGGGCACCCCGAGGTGGCCGCCGCGCACCGCGCGGGCCGGCTGCTCTTCGGCACCGTCGACACCTGGCTGATCTGGCGCCTCACCGGCGGCGCCGTGCACGCCACCACGCCGACGAACGCCGCCTCCACCGGTGGTTACCTGCTGGAACGGCACGCCTGGGACGAGGAGTGGATCGGCCACCTCGGCTTCCCCCTCGACCTGCTGCCGGAGCTCCGCTCCGACGACGCCGGATTCGGCACCACCGACCCGGCCGCCCTCGGCATCGCCGTCCCGCTGGCCGCCTCCATGGGCGACCAGCACGCCGCACTCGTCGCGCTCGGCGGTCTCGCCGCCGGGCAGGGCATGTGCGTGTACGGGACCGGCGCCTTCGTCGACGCGGCGACCGGCACCACGCCCGCCCTGCCCCGGCCGGACATCTCCGGGGTGCTCGCCCAGCCCGGCCGGCGGCAGGGCGGCACCAGCCACTACAGCCTGGAGGCGTACACCTCCACGGCGGGTTCGGCGCTGCGCTGGCTCTGCGACGACCTGGGGCTGTTCGCCTCGCCGAAGGAGCTCGGTGAGGAAGCGGGCCGGGTCCCCACCCGGCCGGGCCGCACCCCGCGTTTCGTCCCGGCGCTCGCCGGGATCCGTACGCCGGTCTGGCACCCGGAGGCCACCGCTTCCCTCACCGGGCTCACCCTCGCCACCACCCGCGCCGACCTCGCGCGCGCCGTCCTCGACGGGATCGCGCACTCGGTGTGCGACCTGATCGACGGCGTCGCCGACACCATGGGCACCCCGTTCACCCGGCTCCGGGTCGGCGGCGGCGTCTCCGGCAGCGACCCGCTCATGCGCATCCAGGCCGACCTGACCGGCCTGCCGCTGGAGCGGGTCTCCGACTCCGCGACCGCGAGCCTGCGCGGCACCGCCTATCTGGCCGGGGTCGCCCAGGGCCTGTGGTCCTCGCTCGAGGAGGTCGTCGAGGCGCAGCCGCAGGGCCGGATCTTCGAACCCTCGATCACCGCGGCCGAACGCGCCGAGCAGCGGCGCGCCTGGCGCGACGTGCTGATCGCCCACCTGGGCGATCCCGCGCTGCTCCCGCTGAAGGCCCCCGAACCCCACACCCCTCGCTGACGGCCCCGGCCGTCGCACCGGCGGCCGACCCGACCACACGGCCGCCGCACCGGAACACCAGGAGTTGATGTTGTGATCACCATGCCCGCCAGGAAACCGCGGCGCTCCGCCGCGGCGACCCGCCGTACGCCCCTGCTGCTCGACCGGGCGGCCCTCAAGCGCCGGCTGGCCGACGACACGTACGACGTGCTCGTCATCGGCGGCGGCATCACCGGGGCGTACGCGGTGCTCGACGCGGTCTCGCGCGGTCTGCGCGCGGCCCTGGTCGAGAAGGACGACTTCGCGTCCGGCACCTCGTCGAAGTCCTCGAAGATGGTGCACGGCGGCCTGCGCTACATCGAGCAGGGCAACGTCAACCTGGTCCGCCACTCGCTCCTGGAGCGGCACCGCTTCCGGAAGAACGCCCCTCATCTGGTGCACCGGCTGCCGTTCCTCTTCCCGATCCTGGAGAAGGAGGGGGTGTTCGACGCCCGGCTGGCCAAGGGCTTCGAGGGTCTGCTGTGGACGTACGACCTGGTCGGGGGGTGGCGGATCGGCAAGCTCCACCAGCGGCTCACCGTGCCCGAGGTCCTCGCCCAGGCGCCGACGCTGCGCTCGGAGAACCTCAAGGGCGGGCTGATGTACTTCGACGCCCGCACCGACGACGCCCGGCTCGTCCTCACCATCGTCCGCACCGCCGCCGCACTCGGCGCGACGGTCCTCAACGGGGCGAAGGCCGAGGGACTGCTGACGCGGGCGGGCAAGGTGTCCGGGGCCCGGGTCTCGGCGGACGGCGACAGCATCGACATCCGCGCCCGCGCGGTCGTCAACGCCACCGGGGTGTGGACCGACGAACTGGACGCGAAGGCGGACGACGGGCACAAGCCGCAGGTGCGGCCCGCCAAGGGCGTCCACATCGTGGTGCCGTGGGACAAGGTGCGGATCAACTGCACGGTCACCGTGCCGATCCCCGGCCGGGCCCGCCGCGCGACCTGCACCCGCTGGGGCAACAGCGTCGTGCTGGGCACCACCGACGAGGACTACCAGGGGTCCCCCGACGACGTGCACTGCACCCGCGAGGAGATGGACTTCCTGCTGGAGGGCGCCAACACCGCCTTCGAGGGGAAGCTCACCCCGGACGACGTGGTCGGATCGATCGGCGGTCTGCGCCCACTGGTCGGCGGCAAGGAGGGCGCGACGCTCGACATGCGCCGCGACCACCACATCACCATCGGCCGCACCGGCATGGTGACGGTGACCGGCGGCAAGCTCACCACCAGCCGGCACATGGGCGAGCTCGTCATCGACAAGGTGATGACGGTCCTCGGCCGCAAGGGCCGCAGCCGCACCACCGACCTCCCGCTGCTCGGCGGCGCCGGGTACGACTCCGAGGCCGTCGCCGCGTCCGGCGGCATCGCCGCGCACCTGGGCGAGCGCTTCGGCACCGAGGCCCGGTTCGTCGGCGACCTGATCCAGGACGACCCGGCGCTGGCCGAGCCGGTCGTCGCGGGACTCCCGTACACGAAGGCGGAGGTCGTGTACGCGGCCCGCGCCGAACTGGCCCGCTCGGTCGACGACGTGCTCTCGCGCCGGCTGCGCGCCCGGCTGTTCGCCCGGGACGCGTCCGTGGACGCCGCCGGGGCCGTCGGCGCGATCCTCGGCCGGGAACTGAACCTCACGGAGGCGGAGGTCGAGCGCTCGGTCGCCGAGTACCTCGCAGCCGTCCGTCACGAAAAGTCCGTACTCCTCGAAGGGGCAGCAGCATGATCAGCCGTCAGACCATCACCCATCCGTTCAACCGGGGCGACTACACCGTCGGCGCCCCCAGCTTCGCGAAGTGGGCGCGCAACACCCCGGTCGGGGACGGGGAGGCCGCCCTCCAGGTGGACCCGGTCGAGGTTCCCGAGGCCGTGGTCGAGGCGCTGCGCGGGGCCGCGCACGCGGTGCACACCGCGCGCGAGGAGGTCGTCACCCGGACCCGTGACTGGTGGGCCGGGTCGATGATCGGCGAGACCGAGGGCCGGCCCGCGACGCCGGACGCCGTGGTCGTCGAGGCGGCCGACGCCGACCAGGTCGCGGCCGTGCTGCGGATCTGCCACGAGGCGGGCGTCCCGGTCACCCCGTCCGCGGGCCGCTCCAACGTCACGGGCGCGGCGCTGCCGGTGTTCGGCGGCGTCGTCCTGGACGTCTGCGGGCTGAACGCGATCACCGGCTTCGACGCCGAGTCGAACATCGTGGACGTCCAGGCCGGCATGTTCGGCGACCTCTTCGAGAAGCAGCTCCAGGAGGAGTACGGCGTCACCACCGGCCACTGGCCGTCCGCCTTCGCCGTCTCCACGGTCGGCGGCTGGATCGCCTGCCGCGGCGCCGGCCAGCTCTCCACCCGGTACGGCAAGATCGAGGACATGGTCGTCGGCGTGGACGTGGTGCACGCCGACGGCACCCGGGCCACGTACGGCGACTACGCCCGCGCCGCGGTCGGCCCGGACCTGCGCCAGCTGTTCGTCGGCTCCGAGGGCACCCTCGGGGTGATCGTGTCGGCCCGGCTGCGGGTGCACCCGCTGCCGGAGTACGCGAACGCCGTCGCGTACGGCTTCGAGACCTTCGCCCAGGGCCTGGACGCCTGCCGCCGGATCATGCAGCGCGGCGCCACCCCGGCCGTCCTGCGGCTGTACGACGCCCTGGAGTCGGGCACCCACTTCGGTCACCCGGAGACCAACCTCCTGCTCGTCGCGGACGAGGGCGACCCGGCGATCGTGGACGCCTCGATCCGGGTGGCGAAGGAGGTCTGCGCGGAGTACGGCCCCGAGCTGGACAGCAGGGCGGTCTTCGAGCGCTGGCTGGACGAGCGGATGCTGGTCGGCAAGTCCGCCGACGGCTTCAAGCCCGGTCCCGGCTTCGTCGCCGACACCCTGGAGATGGCCGCGTCCTGGACCGACCTGCCGGTGATCTACGACGAGGTGGTCGCCGCGATCCAGTCGGTGGACGGCACCCTGGCCGCCTCGGCCCACCAGTCCCACGCGTACACCGACGGCGCCTGCGTCTACTTCTCGCTGCGCGGCGACGTGGCTCCCGAGTCGCGCCGCGACTGGTACCGCTCGGTGTGGGACGCCGCCAACGCCGTGCTGATCAGGCACGCGGCGGCGCTCAGCCACCACCACGGCTGCGGTCTGCTGCGCGGCCCCTACCTGGAGGAATCCCTCGGGGCGGGCTTCGCGACCTTCGTCGCGGTGAAGAAGGCGCTGGACCCGGCCGGCATCCTCAACCCTGGCAAACTGGGCCTTCCCAGCCGATTCGGTACGTCCCCGCTGCACTGACGGCGGCCACGAACCCTCCTCCTCCAGGCAGGCCCTCGCCATGACCCCTTCCCCCTCCCGGTCCGGTGCCGCGCTCGACCCCCGGCTCGTCTCGGCGTTCGCCGAGGTGCCGCTCGTCGCGTCGGTCGTCGGCACCCAGCCGCTGCGGCAGTTCCTGACCGCACCGGTCAGGGTGTGCATCCTCGCCTCGTTCGCGGTGGGGCAGTTGCCCCAGGTCGTGCCGGCGCTGGGCCGGGCGGGGAAGACCGTGTTCGTGAACGTGGACAGCAGCCCCGGTCTGGCACAGGACCGGGGCGCGCTGGAGTTCATCAAGAACATGGGCGCGCACGGCGTGGTCAGCACCCGGCTGTCCCTGATAGAGAAGGGCCGCCCGCTCGGTCTGCTCACGATGATGAAGGTGTTCGTCACCGACCGGTCCAACCTGCGCCGTTCCACGGACGCGATCTCGCGCGGGGCGCCGGACCTGGTCGAGATCATGCCCGCCCCGATCATCGGCCGGATGAGCGCGCAGGCACAGCGCGCGATGTCCCCCTCGATCGCCGCGGGCTTCGTGGAGTCCCCCGCGGACGTGGCGCTGGCGCTGGCCCTCGGTTCGGCCGCCGCCGCCACGTCCGACCCCCGCCTCTGGCACCTGCGCCGGGACCAGCTGCCGCCGGTCCCGCCCACCGCCCTGAAGAGGCCCGCCGCACCACCCCAGGAGTAAGTCCCCATGTCCTACGTCGTCGTCGCCCGCTACCGCACCAAGGAGGGCGAGGAGAACACCGTCCTCCCCCTGCTCGACGCGATGGCCGCCGCCTCCCGGCAGGAGCCGGGCAACCTCGCCTACCGGGTCCACCAGGGCACCGAGGATCCGCGGGCGGTCGTGCTGTACGAGGAGTACGCCTCCGAGGCCGACTTCACCGCGCACTGCGCCACCGAGCACTTCCGGGAGATCGTGCTCGGCCGGGTCGTCCCGCTGCTGGAGAGCCGTGACGTGCTGCGCTGCGCCCCGCGTCCGGAGGTGGCGGCGTGAGGACCCGTGCGGTGGTGCTGCGCGGCGTGTCCACCGCCCGCCCCTACTCCGAAACCCATCCGGTCGAGGTGGAGGAGCTGGAGCTGGGCGCCCCGCGCGAGGGCGAGGTGCTGGTCCGCGTCGCGGCCGCCTCGCTCTGCCACTCCGACCTCTCGGTGGTCAACGGCGACCGGGTCCGTCCGCTGCCGATGGCCCTGGGCCACGAGGCGGTGGGGGTCGTCGAGGACACCGGGCCGGGCGTCGGCCGGGTCTCCCCCGGTGACCACGTGGCCCTGGTCTTCGTACCGAGCTGCGGTTCCTGCGCCGACTGCGCGGCGGGCCGGCCGGCGCTGTGCGCGCGGGCCGCCGCGGCGAACGGTTCGGGCGCGCTGCTGCACGGCCCGTCGCTGCTGACCGACGCGTCCGGCGAAACGGTCCACCACCAGCTGGGCGTCTCCGCGTTCGCCGAGCACGCGGTGCTGGCCCAGGAGTCGGTGGTGCCGATCCCGAAGGACGTCCCGTTCGCCGTGGCGTCGCTGTTCGGCTGCGCGGTGCTGACCGGTGCCGGGGCCGTCATCAACACGGCGGCGCTGCGGCCGGGGCAGTCGGCGGTGGTGTACGGCCTGGGCGGGGTGGGCCTGTCCGCGGTGCTGGGCGCCCGCGCGGCCGGCGCGTACCCGGTCGTCGCGGTCGACCCGGTCCCGGAGAAGCGCGAACTGGCCCTCCGGCTGGGCGCGAGCCACGCGTTCGCCCCCGACGACGCCGTGCGGCAGATCCGTGAACTCACCTCCGGCGGCGCCGAGGTGGCGGTCGAGGCGGTGGGCAGCCCGAAGGTGATGGCCGAGTGCCTGACGGCGGTGGCCCGGGGCGGCAAGGTCGTCTCGGTGGGCCTGCCCGCCCCCGACCGGGTGCTGGAGGTCCCGGCGCTGGCGTTCGCGGGCGAGGGCAAGTCCCTGCTGGGTTCGTACATGGGCGACGCGGTGCCGCGCCGTGACCTGCCGAGGTTCCTGGACCTGTGGCGGGCGGGCCTGATGCCGGTGGAGCTGATGCACACGGGCACGCTGCCGCTGGCCGACATCAACACCGCTCTGGAGGAGCTGGCCTCGGGCCGGGCGATCCGTCAGGTCATCGACACCTCGGGCCTGCTGGACGGCTGACGCCGGAGCCGTGGCCGGCCGACGGCGCCCCTTGCCGGTCCGGGGGCGCCGTCGGCCGGTCAGCCGTCGGCCTTCTCGGTCCGCGCCGCGGCCGCGGGCGTGAAGTGCAGGAAGATCTTGCGCCGGCTGATGCGCCATCCCCGCTCGCCGCGCACGATCACGTCCTCGTAGGTCACGCTTCCGCACTCACCGTCCGGGCCCGCGCCGATCCCCTTGGACCGGGCGTGGACCCGGCCGTCCCCGGCCTCGGTGAGCACGATGTTGGTGACGTGGTGGCCGACGGGCGCGCCCGGCTTGCCCGCCCGCGCCCGCGCCATGTCCCGGAAGGCCGCCAGCCCGCGCACCTCCCCGTGCCCGAGGTTCGAGGTCTCGTAGACGATGTCGTCGGTGAACAGCTCGTCCAGCCGGTCCATTTCGTCGTTGTCGACCAAGTGCCCGTGCAGGGCGAGCAGTTCGGAGATGTCCAGACGGTCCTCGACACTGAGCGTCATCGCCGGTCCTTTCATGAGATCTCGCGATGTGCGGCAGTTATACGAGGAGGGCTCCCCGTGCGACCCGGCACAGCACCGGTCACACACCGTCGTGGCCCGGGGAGTTCATTCCGCTGGAGCAACCTGACGGCGCTCGTGACGGAGCAGCACGACCCCGTTGCCGAATGCCCTGGTCTCGACCAGACGGAGGCCGGTCCGGACCGCCGAGGCGGGGAACAGGGGCTTGCCCCGGCCGATGAGGACCGGATGGACGTAGACGCGGTACTCGTCGACCAGGTCGAGCCGCATGAAGGCCGCGCCGAGGTCGGCGCCCCCGAGACACAGGTCCCCGCCGGGCTGCGCCTTCAGCGCCCTGATCTCCTCCGCATCGACCTCCCGCCTGATCGTGGCGTTCCGGCCGACGTGTTCCAGGGTCCGGGAGAACACGATCTTGGGCGTCTCCCGCCAGATGCCGGCGAACTCCACCGTGGTTTCGGTGGCGGAGGGATCGGAGTCGGCGGTCGGCCAGAAGTCCTCCATGAGCTGATAGGTCACCCGCCCTTCGAGGAAGCCGCCCATGGTCCCGAGCAGCTCGTTGAAGTGCCGGTGCAGTTCGTCGTCGACCACGTGCCAGTCGATCTCGCGGTCCGGCCCCTCCATGAAGCCGTCGAGGGACATCGAGGCCATCAGGACGATCTTCCTCATCACGATCCTCTCCCGCCGGAGGCGTTGTGCCACACGGTTGCCCGGCGTCCCAACAGTTGACGCCTCCGCCGCGCGCCCGGCAACGAGTGACACGCTCCGGCGGGCGCGGTCCGTGCCGGGTACGGCGTACGGTGATGCCCCGGAGGAATCCGGAGGAATGAGGTTCCCGGTGAGAGCAGGTACGGCCCGGTCGGCCGCGGTCCGGTGGGTCGCCGAGCACGCCCGGCCCGCTCCCGGTTTCCGCGGTGCCTGTTTCAGCGGTTCCACGGTGGGCCTGCCGGACGACGCCGAGCTGTCCCCGTTCTCGGACGTGGACGTGATGGTCGTCACCGCCGCACCGGGCCCGCCGGCCGGGCCCGGAAAGTTCCGCTTCCGGGGTGCACTGCTGGAGGTCAGCCATCTGCCGTGGGACGAACTCGCCTCGGCGGACGGGGTGCTCTCCTCGTACCACCTGGCGGGAAGCTTCCGCCGGGACACGGTCATCGACGACCCGACGGGCCGGCTGCGCGAGCTGCGGGCGGACGTGTCGCGCCGGTTCGCCGAGCCGTCGTGGGTGCGCCGCCGGTGTCTGGACGCCGAGCGCCGGATCGAGAGCCGGCTCGCCGCCTTCGACTCCTCGGCGCCGTTCCACGAACAGGTGACGTCCTGGCTGTTCCCCACCGGGGTGACCACCCACGTCCTGCTGGTCGCGGCGCTGCGCAACCCCACGGTCCGGCTGCGGTACCCGGCGGCCAGGGAGGTCCTCGACGCGTACGGGCAGGGGCACCTGTACCCGGAGCTGCTGGAACTCCTGGGCTGTGCGCGGCTGTCGGCCCGCCGGGCGGGGCACCATCTGGACGAGCTCGCCCGGACCTTCGACGCCGCCGCCGCGGTCGCCCGCACCCCGTTCTTCTTCAGCGGCGACATCACCGCCGGGGCGCGGCCGGTCGCCATCGACGGCAGTCGGCACCTCGTCGAGCGGGGCGACCACCGCGAAGCGGTGTTCTGGATCGTCGCGACCTTCGCGCGGTGCCACACCGTGCTGGCCGCGGACGCTCCTGAACTGCACCGTGCGCGTCTCCCGGCCTTCCGGGAGGCGGTCGCCGACCTCGGCATCGTCTCCACCGAGAACATGCTCCGCCGGGGCGAGGAGGTTCTCGCCTTCCTGCCCCGGCTTCGGCGGACCGCCGAGCGGATCCTGGCGGCCGGCCCCGGCGGTATCCCCCGGCCCGGGTGAGGTCCGGCCTTCCCTCCCGCCGGGCCCGTCGCACTGCTACCTTGTCGGCATGTTCCTCCCCCGTGCGTAGGACCCCGTGACTGACCGCACCCCCTCGTTCCACCGGGTGCGGCCCCTCGGTGTCCCCCGCATGCCCGCAGCGCCGTGCGTCGCGCTGCCCTTCACGAGGAACGTCCTCATGCCTTCGTCCTCGGCCGCGCCGTCGCGCGCGCCTTCGTACGCCGCCGTCCTGCGTACCCCGCACGCCGCCCGCACCTTCGGTTCCGCCCTGCTGGGGCGGCTCTCGTACGGGGTGGTCCCGCTCTCCCTGATGCTGGCGGTGAACGACGCCACCGGCTCGTACTCCGTCGCCGGTACCGTCATGGCCCTGTTCGGGGCCACCAGTGTCTTCCTCTCCCCCGCCCGTGCCGCGCTGATCGACCGGCACGGGCCGCGCCGGGCCCTGCCGCCGATGGCCGGGAGCCACGCGGTGCTGCTCGCCGCCCTGGCGTACGTCACCTGGCGGCCGGGGGCCCCGCCGGTCCTGCTGGGGGTGCTCGCCGTGGCGGCGGGTGCCTGTACTCCGCCGCTGGGGCCGGTGATGCGGACCCTGTGGAGCCGCCTCGTCCCGGAACGGGAGCTGCTGCGGCGGGCGTACGGCCTGGACGGTGTCGCCGAGGAACTGCTGTTCGTCACCGGGCCGTTGCTGGTGGGCGTGGTCATCGGGTTCACCGTTCCCGCAGCGGGCGTCGCGATCGGCTCGGCGCTCGTGCTGGGGGGCACCCTGGCCATGGTGTCCTCGCCCGCGCTGCGCGGCGGGGGCGCGGAGGAGACGGCGAAGGAGGCCGGGACCGGGCCGGATGCTCCCCGCCGGCAGCGGCTGCTCGGTGTCGTCGGGGTGCGGCACGCCGCGCTCGTGGCGGCGGCCGTGGGGCTGTGCCTGGGCGGTCTGGATCTACTGGTGGTGGCCTTCGCCGAGCAGCACGGCCGGGGTGCGGCCGTGGCGTGGGTGCTGGCCGCGCTCTCGGCGGGCAGCGCGGTCGGCGGGCTGGCCCACGGCGCCGTTCCCTGGCGTGCGTCGAACCGGGCGCGGCTGCCGTGGCCGACCGTCGGCCTGGGGGTGGCGCTGGCCGGGGCCGGGCTGTCGCCCGATGTGTACGTGCTGGCCGGGGTGGTCGCGGCCGCCGGGGTGTTCGTCGCCCCGGCGCTGACGACCGCCTATCTCGTCGCGGACGAGTCCGTGGCGGAGGGCGCCCGCACCCGGGCGGGGGCGTGGGTCAACACGGCGGTCAACGCCGGGTCGTCGGTGGGCGCCGCCGCCGTGGGGCTGCTGGTGGACCGGTTGCCGCCGGCCGTCTGCTTCGCGGTCGCGGCGGTTCCCGCGCTGCTGTGCGCGGCGGTGGTGTTCCGTGCCCAGGTGGCGCGGGGTGCGGTGGACCGTGCCGGAACGGCCCGGGGCGCGGTCAGCCGTCCGTGACCGGGAGGTCCGGGGCGCGCCAGTCCTCCCAGACCGCGGCGAGCTCCGCCTCGACGGCCGGGGCCACCGTGTCCAGCAGCCGTACCTGTGCTCCCGGCCCCGCCAGTACCGTGCGGTACGGGTGGGGCCGGCCGTCCGGCACCGTGCCGAGGACGGTGACCGAGCCGATGATCCGGTGGGGGCCCAGGATGCCGGGGAGTTCGCGCAGTTCCGGATCGGTGAGGTCCAGGTCCTCGACCAGCAGCTCGTGGCCGTCGTACGTGGCCCGGGTGGTCGCCCGCACGGCGCCGCCGCGTTCGCCGGAGCGGCCCAGGACCAGGGTCTCGCGCCACAGCATCCGGGCCCCGGCCGCCAGCTCGATCTCCATCGAGCGTTCGACCGCGGCTCCGGCCGAGACCACGAACGGCCGGGCGTCCCAGTGCAGTTCGCCGCCCTCCGCGACGTCGACCCGGGCCCGCCACCTGGACGTGCCGCCGCGGTGGTCGTACGCGACCAGGCCGGACGGTTCGACCAGTTCGAGCCGGGCGCCGGGGCCGACCGAGACGTGCAGCAGCAGGTCGTCACCGGCGAGCAGGCCCGCCCGGGTGCCGACCAGGGCGATCCGCAGCCGGTCGGGGGACGGCAGCAGGGGGCGGGGCGCGAGGAACGCCCCGGGGCGCAGTTCGCGGGCGGTGTGGCGGCCCGTGCCGTCGCGTTCGACGCGGACGACGGTGGGGTCGGCGGACTCCGTGGTCATGAGTGGTCGTGGCTGTGCGGGGCCATCGGGCCCGGGTCGGTGGGGACCAGGGTGCCGTCGCGGTGGCGTGCGAGCACCGACCGTACCCAGTCGGCGAGTTCGGCCACGGACACCGGGTCGTGCTTGGAGAGCGCGAGGACCGGCAGGCCGTCGCGGGCGTCCGACGCGTCGGCGACCATCGCGGCCACGTCGACCTCCACATGGGGGGCGAGGTCGGTCTTGTTGATGATCAGGAGGTCGGCCCCGGTGATGCCGGGACCGCCCTTGCGGGCGACGTCGCCGCCGCCCGCGACGTCGATGCAGAAGAGCTGGGCGTCGGCGAGGGCCGGGCTGAAGGTGGCGGTGAGGTTGTCGCCGCCGCTCTCGACGAGCACCAGGTCGAGCGGCCCGTAGGCCTCCTCCAGGTCCTCGACGGCGTCGAGGTTGGCGGTGATGTCGTCGCGGATCGCGGTGTGCGGGCAGGCGCCGGTCTCGACGGCGCGGATGCGTTCGGTGGGCAGGACGCCCGCCGAGCGGAGGAAGCGGGCGTCCTCGTCGGTGTAGATGTCGTTGGTGACGACGGCCATGGCGAGTTCGCCGGCCAGTTCGCGGCACAGGGTGGCGAGGATCGAGCTCTTGCCGGTGCCGACCGGGCCCGCGACGCCGAGGCGCAGGGCGCGCGGCCGGTGCCCGTGCGGGTGGTCCGGGGTGTGGGCGTGCTGGTCGTGGTGCTGGTCAGGCAAGGAAGAGTCTCCGTTCTCGTCGTGCGTGTTCGAGGGCCCACTGTTCGGTGAGCGGGGGTGTACGGGCCGGCAGTCCGGCCGGGGTCCGTACCGCGAGGGCCTCGGCGACCGCCGCCTCGGTGTGCGGTGCGGCGTCGAGGATCCAGGCGACCGTGTCGAGCGGGTCGCCGGGCAGGAGCTTGAGCGCCGCGGAGGCGATGGTCTGGAGTTCGTCGTGGACGACGGCATGCGCCAGTTCCTCGGGGGTCACCTTCATGACCGCCCCGAGGGCGCCGAGCGCGACCGGCCGCAGCGGGCGGGGCCGGAGCGCGGCCAGGGCGGTGACCGCCGGGTGGTCCGGGGCCAGCCGCCGGGCCAGCCGGTGCACCCCGCGGCCGAGCGTCGCCGACGCCTCGCGCAGGGGCGCGGCGGGGGTGCGGGCCGCGAGGGCGTGCTGGACGGGGCCGTAGTCCACCGGGTCCCGCCCCGCGGCCCGCAGGGCGAGCACGGCGGCGGCGGCCTCGGTGACGGCGGCGGTGTGCAGCCGGGCCCGCAGCAGGGCGGGGATGTCGTCGCGGGTGAGTCCGGCCGCGACGGCCGGTTCGAGTCCCGCGCTGTAGGTGTACGCGCCGACCGGGAGCCGTCCGTCGCCGAGCAGGAGGAGTGCCGGGTTCGCCATCAGAACATGGAGTACCGCTGGGCCAGCGGCAGTTCGGTGGCGGGGGCGGGCTCGACGGGCTCTCCGTCGATCCGGATGGCGAAGGTCTCCGGGTCGACGTCGATGTCCGGGAGCGCCGTGTTGTTCGGCAGGTCCGCCTTGGTGAGGTGGCGGGTGGGTTTCACGGCCACCAGTTCCCGTACGATCCCGAGCCGTTCGGCCAGTCCGTCGGCCAGGGCGGCCGGGGCGACGAAGCCGACCGAGAGGTGCGGGGCGGCGTCGGCGGCCGCGGTGGGGCGCAGCAGGACGGGCTGGGTGGTGGGGATCGCGGCGTTGGCGTCGCCGAGCGGGGCGTACACCACCATGCCGCCCTTGACGACGGCGGCGGGGCGGATGCCGAAGAAGGCGGGGTCCCACAGCACCAGGTCGGCCAGTTTGCCCGGTTCGACGGAGCCGACGACGTGGTCGATGCCGTGGGCCACGGCGGGGCAGATCGTGTACTTGGCGACGTAGCGGCGGGCGCGTTCGTTGTCGGCGGGCAGTTCGCTGCCGCGGTCGCCGAAGCGCTGCTTCATGGTGTGGGCGACCTGCCAGGTGCGGCAGACGACCTCGCCGATGCGGCCCATGGCCTGGGCGTCGGAGGAGGTGATGGAGAGGGCGCCGATGTCGTGCAGGACGTCCTCGGCGGCGATGGTGGTGGCGCGGATGCGGGACTCCGCGAAGGCGAGGTCCTCGGGGACGCGCGGGTTGAGGTGGTGGCAGACCATCAGCATGTCGAGGTGTTCGGCGACGGTGTTGACGGTGTGCGGGAGCGTCGGGTTGGTGGAGGCGGGGAGGATGTGGGGGTGGGAGGCGACGGTGATGATGTCGGGCGCGTGGCCGCCGCCCGCGCCCTCGGCGTGGAAGACGTGGATGGAGCGTCCGGCGATGGCGTCGAGGGTGCCTTCGACGTAGCCCGCCTCGTTGAGGCTGTCGGCGTGCAGGGCGACCTGGAGGCCGTAGGTGTCGGCGGCCCTCAGCGCGGCGTCGATGGCGGCGGGGGTGGCGCCCCAGTCCTCGTGGACCTTGTAGCCGCCGGCCCCGGCGAGCGCCGCCTCGCGCAGGGCCTCCTCGCCGACGGTGGAGCCCTTGGCGAAGAGCATGACGTTGAGCGGGACGCGGTCCAGCGACCGGTACATCATCGCCAGGTGCCGGGCGCCGGGGGTGACGGTGGTGGCCTTGGAGCCCTCGGTGGCGCCGGTGCCGCCGCCGATGACGGTGGTGGTGCCGGTGGCGAGGGCCTCGTGCAGGGTCTCCGGCATGAGGAAGTGGACGTGGGTGTCGACGGCCCCGGCGGTGAGGATGCGGCCCTCGCCGGAGATCACGTCGGTGCCGGGGCCGATCACCAGGTCGGGGTGGACGCCGTCGCTGATGTCGGGGTTGCCGGAGCGGCCGAGGGCGACGATCCGCCCGTCCCGTACGCCGACGTCGGTCTTGACGACGCCCCAGTGGTCGAGGACGACGACGTTGGTGATGACGAGGTCGAGGGCGCCGTCGGCGCGCGAGGCGGTGGACTGGGCCATGGATTCGCGGATGGACTTGCCGCCGCCGAACACGGCCTCGTCGCCGCCGAAGCAGCGGTCCTCCTCGATCTCGATCCAGAGGTCGGTGTCGGCGAGGCGGACGCGGTCGCCGGTGGTGGGGCCGTACAGCGCCGCGTAGGCGGCGCGGGTCATGCGTGCCATGTCAGCGCTCCTCCGTTTCCGCGGTCCCCGGGTCGTCCGTTTCCGCGGTCTGGGGGTCGTCCGTTTCTGCGGTCCCCGGGTCGTCCGTGCATGCGGTCCGCGGGGCGTCCGTCCGCGCGGCCCGGTCGCCGGGCACGAGGATGCCGGGCACCTTCCGGAGTCCGCCCAGTTCGACGAGGGCGACCTCGGCGCCGACTCCGGGCTCGAAACGCAGCGAAGTTCCGGACGGAATGTCGAGCCGAAATCCCTGGGCCAGGGAGCGGTCGAAGGAAAGCGCGGGATTCGCGTCGGGGAAATGCAGATGCGAGCCGATCTGAATGGGCCGGTCGCCGTCGTTCACCACGGTCAGGAAAATCTGGGTTCGTGTGTCATTTATTTTCAGTTCACCGGGACCGGTCCGGATCTCGCCGGGGATCATGGGATCGGCGAGGTGATCGTGACGAGCTTGCGCCCGTCCGGGAAGGTCGCTTCGACCTGAACGTCATGCAGCATCTCGGGAACACCTTCGAGCACGTCACCGCGGGTGAGAACGTTTCTTCCCGCGCTCATGAGATCACTGACGCGGGCCCCTTCGCGGGCGCGTTCCATCGCCCAGCAGGAGAGCAGGGCGACCGCCTCGGGGTAATTGAGCCGTACGCCCCGGCCCAGTCGGTCACGGGCGACCATTCCGGCAACACTCAGCAGCAATTTCTCCGTGTCGGACGGAGTGAGAAACATGGGAAACCTCCATGGCGGCATTCCCCGGAATTCCCGGAATCGCCTGGACCACGCTCCTCTTATAAGCCTCCCGGCAGCGTTGTGGCAACTCGCACCGCACCGCGATAAGTCCCTTTCTATCCTTATCGACCACCATATACGGGCAAAGTGGACAAATTTTGATCATCAAGGGAGTGTAAAAAGTGCGGCCGCGCACCCCCGGGCGAGGGGGTGCGCGGCCGCTTCGGGTGCGGTGCTCAGTGGTGCCCAGCGGTGCTCAGCAGGTCACTTCAGACCGAACGCCCGGATGATCTCCTGGTCGACGGCCAGCCCGTCGGCCGCCTCGGCGTGCGCCCTGAGCGAGACGAACCCACCGGCCTTCTTCGGGGTCTTGAACCGGGCGGTCCAGGAACCGGCCGCGTCCTTGCGCAGCTGCGCCGCCTCCCAGGTCCTCCCGTCGTCGTAGCTGACCGACAGCGAGGCCTTCGTGGCCTTCACCGCGCCGTCCAGCCACTCCTGCGTGCCCGAGGAGAGCCCGACCTCGGTCCACCGGCCCGCCTTCACGTCACCGGCGAGGTCGGTGTCGACGGCGTAGTCCAGCTGGAGCATCGGGATGTCGGCCTGGAAGGGGCCGTTCTCGTCCAGGGCGCCCGAGACGAAGTTCCACTCGGTGTGGGTACGGGTGGACGTCTTCCACACCTCGCCGTCCCGGGTGGAGTCGAGCACGAGCCGGTACGGCAGCCGCTCCGGCGCGACGTCCCAGGCGAACCCGGCCCGGCCCGCGACCTTCTTGATCAGGGTGTCGCCCTGGTAGAAGGCGGTGGAGGTGGTGTCGTACTCGTCCTCCGGCATGGCGCCCGAGTGACCGGCGCCCGAGTCCGTCCACGGCGTGAGGTTGAACTGGATGTCGTTGTACACGGACCGGAACGGACCCCAGTAGCCGGTGCCCAGCCGCGGGCGGACGACCGGGGCGAACCACTGGGCGGGGTAGGTGCGGCCCGCCGTGTAGTCCAGCTCGCCGCTGCGCATCTCCTGCGCGAAGCCGTTCTGTTCGGCGTTGAGCACCGAGTGGTTCTCGTACCAGAAGGAGGCGCCGGGCAGCGGGGTGACCCACTCCTCGCGGGTGCCGGGGAACTTCTCGTACTCCTCGAAGCCGATCCCCGGGCCGTAGTCCGGGATGTCGTAGCGGTAGCCGCCGCCGAGCACGTCCTTGTGGCCGTAGAAGGTGTTCTCCACCTTCGCCAGCCGGCGGGCGGCCGGGGCGAACTCCAGCGAGCGGTCCGGGACGACGCCGTCGTGCCGGTCGACCAGGTCGTACACGTAGCGGGCGAACTTCCGCTGCTCGATCGTCAGCTTCGCGCCGTGCCGGGCGGTCTCGATCAGCCTCTCCCCGTCCAGCCGCCGGACCGAGGCGACCGGGATGGCGGCCTCGGTGCCGTAGGGGGTGTAGCTCTCCATCAGGACGCCGTCGCCGTCGTTGACGACGAACAGCGCACCGGCGCCCGCCTCGACGGCGGCCGCGAGCCGGTCGGCGGGGGCGACCGCGTCGCTGCGGCGGACGACGACCGCCCGGCCCCTGACGTCCAGCTCCCGGTAGTCGGCCGCGGCGCCGTTGCCCGCGAAGACCGCCCGCAGCTTCTGCACACCGCTCTCCGCGACGGGCGAACCGCCCTGCACGGCGACCGGCACGTCACGGCCGCCGACCGTCAGGTCGATCAGCTTCTCGCCCTGCCGCCAGCGGGTCAGGAAGGAGAAGCTGCCCTGGGTGACCTTCTTCGTGGGGCTCGCCCACAGCTGGTCGTACGTCAGCGGGATCTGGTACGCGTCGCGCTGGACGGTGCCGTCCGGGGCGGTGCGTGCCATGTCGTACCGCAGCTGCCGGGTCTCGGTCTCCTTGGGCGTGCGCACGCTCACCTTGCGGGCCTTCGAGGCGTCGAGGGTGACGGTGTCCGGCCCGTCGAGGATGATCTCGGGGGCCGCGAGGAAGGCCAGCGCCTTCGAGTCGGCGCGGTCACCGGCGACGTCCGCGGCGGTCCAGGCGGTGTAGTTGCCCGGCGGCAGCCGCAGCGTGGTCTCGCCGGACACCGCGACGGGCTGGATCTGCGGGTCGCCCAGCGCGCCCAGGACGACGGTGCCGTCCATCGGCTTTCCGGCCCGGTCGCGGAGCCTGAGCGTCAGGTCGTACCGCTCCTCCTCCTTGGTCAGGGCGAAGCCGGTGTGGGCGACGACGGTGCCCGCCTCGTCCCTGGCGAGGACCTGGCCGGAGAACTGCGTGTCGTTCGCGACCTTCGACGGGTCCAGCGAGAGCACCGCATCGGCGGTGGAGCCGGCCGGCACGGTCAGCTTCTTCGTGGACAGGGTGTAGGCCTCGGCATCGGTGTCCGTCGCCAGGTCGAGCGTGACGTCCTTCGTACCGGTGTTGCGGTAGGTGATGGTCCGCTCGGCGGCCGGGTCGGACGGGGAGTGCGGCCAGTCGTAGGTGGCGACCGCGACGGAACCGGTGGCCTCGATCGTGGTGTCGATCGCCGCCTTCACGTCGAGCCGTCCGGTGCCCTGCTCGTACGGGCTGTACGCGTCGAGCCGCTTCGACGAGCTCATCAGCGCGTCCTTGATCCGCTGGCCGGACCAGTCGGGGTGACGCTGCTTCAGGATGGCCGCCGCGCCCGCGACATGGGGCGTGGCCATCGACGTGCCGGACATCGACCGGTACATCCCCTCGGCGCCCGGGACCGCCTGCGAGGCCGCGGCCCCGATGTCCACGCCCGGCGCGGAGAGGTCCGGCTTCAGGCCGTGGGAGCGCACCAGGGGGCCCATCGAGGAGAAGTCCGCGCGGTTGTCCCGCTTGTCGACGGCCGCGACGGTGAGCGCCTTCTCCGCCGAGCCGGGCGCGCCGATCGTGCCCGCGCCGTAGGCGTTGCCCGCGGCGATCACGAACAGCGGGCCGCCGTCGGCGGAGAGCGCGTCGACGGCCCGCGACATCGGGTCGGAGCCGTCGTCCGGGACGGGGGAGCCCAGGCTCATGGAGACCACGTCGGCGCCTTCGGCCTTCGCCCACTCCATGGCCTCGATGATGCCGGAGTCCGCGCCGGAGCCCTCGTCGCCCAGCACCTTGCCGACGAGCAGGCCGGCACCCGGGGCCACCCCCTTGTTGGCACCGCCGGAGGCCGCGCCGGAGCCCGCGATCGTGGAGGCGACGTGCGTGCCGTGGCCGTGCTTGTCGACGACCTCCTCGCCCGGGACGAAGCTCCTGGCCTCCAGGACGCGGTCCTTGACGTCCGGGTGGGTGGCGTCGATGCCGGTGTCCAGGACGGCGACCTTGGTGCCCTTGCCGTCGTAGCCGGCGGCCCAGGCCTGCGGGGCGTTCACCTGCGGGACGGAGTCCTTGAGGACGGCCTCCGCCCGGCCGTCGAGCCAGAGTTCGGCGATGCCGTTGTCGAGCGAACGGGCCTTCGGGGTACGGGATATGTCGTTCCAGAAGGACCGGGCGGTGTCCTTGTCCGCCTTCAGCGCGGCGCCGTGGATGCTGGCCAGGGTGCGGGTCCGCTCGGCGCCGCGCGGGGCGGCGGGCAGCGAACGGCTCCGGCTCGCCGGGTAGGTGGCGATGAGCGGGATGCCGTCCGAGCGCCGGTCGTCGTACCCCATCTCGGCGAGGACCCGGACGTTGAACAGCCGGCGGTCCAGCTTGCCCGCCGCGAGCAGCGCCCCGGCCTCGTCGGGCAGGACGTAGAGGTCGTCGCCCGCCTGCTGGACGCGCACGCCGCCGACCGCGCCGTCGGGGCGGTCGACGGTGACGGTGTCCTGGTTGCCGACGCCGTCCGTGTAGTGCACGACGTCGCCCGTGAGCAGGGTGATGTCGTACTCCTTGACGGGGGCGGCGGCCTGGCGGCCGGTCGCCCCGGGCCGGTCCGCGGCGGAGGCGGAGCCCGTCACGGGGAGCAGCGCGCCGCTCACCAGGGCGACCGAGGTCGCCACCAGGAGGGCCCGGCGCCCGGCGCGGACGGGTCTCGCCCGGCCGGATGCGGAGGAGGAAGTGGAAGTCATGCGCAGATCAAATAGCCAAAAGCCCGGCTACTGCGCGGTTCGCTCCTGGCGTGAAGCCGCCTTGGCGGGAACCCGCCCCCAACGATCATGGTTTCGGGGCGGGTTCAGGCCACGGACGTGATCACCGCGGTCGGCGGTTCGCCCGTCTCGTGGTGGATCGGGGTGTGCGCGCCCCTGAGCGGCAGGCCGCTGCCGCCGCGCCGTTCGGCGACGATCTCCGCGACGATCGAGAGCGCCGTCTCCTCCGGGGTGCGGGCGCCCAGGTCGAGGCCGATCGGCGAGTGCAGCCCGGCCAGTTCCAGTTCGGTGACGCCGGCCTCGCGCAGCCGCTCGTTGCGTTCCAGGTGGGTGCGGCGCGACCCCATCGCCCCGACGTAGCCGACCGGCAGCCGCAGGGCCAGTTCCAGCAGGGGGACGTCGAACTTGGCGTCGTGGGTGAGGACGCACAGGACGGTGCGCGCGTCGACGTCGGCCGTGGCGAGGTAGCGGTGCGGCCAGTCGACGACCACCTCGTCGGCCTCGGGGAAGCGGGCCCGCGTGGCGAACACCGGGCGGGCGTCGCACAGGGTGACGTGGTAACCGAGGAACTTCCCGGCCCGCACCAGGGCCGAGGCGAAGTCGATGGCCCCGAAGACGATCATCCGGGGCGGCGGGGCGCTCGACTCGACGAACAGGGTGAGCGGCCGTCCGCAGCGCGAGCCGTCCGCGCCGACGGTGACGGAGCCGGTGCGGCCCGCGTCCAGCATCGCGCGGGCGTCGGCGGCCGCCGTGCGGTCCAGTTCCGGATGGCCGCCGAGCCCGCCCTCGTACGAGCCGTCGGGGCGGACCAGCAGCGGACGGCCGAGGAGTTCCGCGGGCCCGTCGGTGATCCGGGCGACCGCCGCCGCCTCCCCCCGTGCGGCGGCGGCGAACGCGGCGGCGAACACCGGCCGGGCGGGGTCGTCCGCCCGGACCGGCACCACCAGGATGTCGATGACGCCGCCGCAGGTCAGTCCGGCCGCGAAGGCGTCCTCGTCGCTGTAGCCGAACCGTTCGCGCACCGCGACGCCGTCCTCCAGCGCCTGCCCGCACAGCTCGTACACCGCGCCCTCCACGCACCCGCCGGAGACCGACCCGATCGCGGTGCCGTCGCGGTCGACGGCGAGCGCCGCCCCCGGCTGCCGGGGCGCGCTGCCGCCGACCGCCACGACGGTGGCCACGGCGAAGTCGCGTCCCTGCCCGACCCACCGGCCGAGCTCTTCGGCGATGTCCAGCATGGTGCTGCTCCTTCCACGGGTGCGCGGGGACGACGGGGACGACGGGTGCGCGGGGGACGGAGGGGCCCGCGGCCCCTCAGGTTCCGGTGAGGTGCTCGGGGCGTACCGGCGTCCTGTTCAGCTCCAGTCCCGTCGCGTCCCGGATCGCCGCGAGGACGGCCGGGGTCGACGACAGGGTGGGGGCCTCGCCGACGCCGCGCAGCCCGTACGGGGCGTGGTCGTCGGCGAGTTCGAGCACGTCGACCGGGATGCTCGGGGTGTCGAGGATGGTGGGGATCAGGTAGTCCGTGAAGGAGGGGTTGCGCACCTTCGCGGTCCTCGGGTCGACGAGGATCTCCTCCATGACGGCGACGCCCAGGCCCTGGGTGGTGCCGCCCTGGATCTGGCCCTCGACGGAGAGCGGGTTGAGCGCCTTGCCGACGTCCTGGGCACAGGCCAGTTCGACGACCTTGACCAGGCCCAGTTCGGTGTCGACCTCGACGACCGCGCGGTGAGCGGCGAAGGAGTACTGGACGTGGCCGTTGCCCTGTCCGGTGCGCAGGTCGAACGCCTCGGTGGGCCGGTGGCGCCACTCCAGCTCGATGTCGACCGCCTCGTCCTCCAGCACGTCCACCAGGTCGGCCAGGACCTCGCCGCCGTCGGTGACGACCTTGCCGCCCTCCAGGAGCAGTTCGGCGGTGGCCCACGCGGGGTGGTACGTGCCGAACTTGCGGCGGCCCATCTCCAGGACCTTCTCGCGGACGGCCTCGCAGGAGTGCTTCACCGCGCCGCCGGTGACGTAGGTCTGCCGGGAGGCGGAGGTGGAGCCGGCCGAGCCGACCGCGGTGTCGGCCGGGTGGATGGTGACCCGGGCGACGCCGAGTTCGGTGCGGGCGATCTGGGCGTGCACGGTGACGCCGCCCTGCCCGACCTCGGCCATGGCGGTGTGGACGGTCGCGACGGGTTCCCCGTTGATGACCTCCATCCGCACCCGGGCGGTGGAGTAGTCGTCGAAGCCCTCGGAGAAGCCGACGTTCTTCAGGCCGACCGCGTAGCCGACGCCGCGCACGACGCCCTCGCCGTGGGTGGTGTTGGACAGCCCGCCGGGCAGGGCCCGTACGTCGGGCTGCTCGCCGGCCACCTCCCACTGCCGTTCGGGCGGCAGCGGCCTGGCCTTGACCCGGCGCAGCAGTTCGGCGACCGGGGCGGGCGAGTCGACGACCTGTCCGGTCGGCAGGACGGAGCCCTGTTCCATGGCGTTGAGCTGCCTGAACTCGACCGGGTCCATGCCCAGTTCGGCGGCGAGCCGGTCCATCTGGGCCTCGTAGGCGAAGCACGCCTGGACCGCGCCGAAGCCGCGCATGGCGCCGCACGGCGGGTTGTTGGTGTAGAGCGCGATGGCCTCGATGTCCACGTCGTCGACGACGTACGGACCGACGCCGAGCGAGGAGGCGTTGCCGACCACGGCCGGGGACGCGGAGGCGTAGGCCCCGCCGTCCAGCACGATGCGGCACTTCATGTGGGTCAGCTTGCCGTCGCGGGTGGCGCCGTGCTCGTACCAGAGCTTCGCCGGGTGGCGGTGGACGTGTCCGAAGAAGGACTCGAAGCGGTTGTAGACCATCTTGACGGGCTTGCCGGTGCGCAGGGCGAGCAGGCAGGCGTGGATCTGCATCGACAGGTCCTCGCGTCCGCCGAAGGCGCCGCCGACGCCGGAGAGCGTCATGCGGACCTTCTCCTCGGGCAGGCCGAGGACGGGGGCGATCTGGCGCCGGTCGGAGTGCAGCCACTGGGTGGCGATGTACAGGTCGACGCCGCCGTCCTCGGCGGGCACGGCCAGGCCGGACTCGGGGCCGAGGAACGCCTGGTCCTGCATGCCGAAGACGTACTCGCCGCTCACCACGACATCGGCGCGGGCCGCTGCCGCGTCCGCGTCGCCGCGGACGATGGGCTGGCGGTGGACGATGTTGGGGTGGGGCACGTGCCCGATGTGGTGGTCGGTGCGGTTCTCGTGGACGAGGGGGGCGCCGGGGGCGGTCGCCGACGCCTCGTCGGTGACGACGGGCAGCTCGCGGTAGTCGATCCTGATCTTCGCGGCGGCGCGGCGGGCCGTCTCCGGGTGGTCGGCGGCCACGAGCGCCACGGGTTCGCCGTGGTGGCGGACCTTGCCGTGGGCCAGGACGGGGGTGTCCCGGATCTCCAGGCCGTAGTGCTTCACCGACGCCGGCAGGTCGTCGTAGGTGAGGACGGCGTACACGCCGGGCGTGGCGAGCGCCTCCGCGGTGTCGATGGAGACGATCTCGGCGTGCGCGAGCGTGGAGCGCAGCGTGTGGCCCCAGAGCATGTCCTCGTGCCACATGTCGGAGGAGTACGCGAACTCCCCGGTGACCTTCAGGGTGCCGTCGGGGCGGAGGGTGGACTCGCCGATGCCGCCCTTGGCGCGGGTGCCCTGGTTGATGCTGGTGGGGTTTCCGGTGAGGCCCATCGTCAGACCGTTTCTTCCGCGCGGGCGGCCGCGAGGCGGACCGCGTCGAGGATCTTCTCGTAGCCGGTGCAGCGGCAGAGGTTGCCGGAGAGCGCCTCGCGGATGTCCGCGTCGGACGGCTCGGGGTTGCGTTCGAGCAGTTCGTCGGCGGCGACCAGGAGGCCGGGGGTGCAGAAGCCGCACTGGACCGCCCCGGCGTCGATGAACGCCTGCTGGATCGGGGAGAGTTCGTCCGCCGTCCGGCCCTCCTCGCCGGTCGGCCGGGCCTCCCATCGCCGGGCCCGGTCGGGGTCGGTGCCGCAGGCGCCGGAGGCGCAGCCGCTGCCCGGGTGGGCCCGGGAGCGGTGGGCGGCGAAGTCGGCGAGGCCCTCCACCGTGACGACCTCCCGGCCCTCCACCTGTCCCGCGGCGACCAGGCAGGAGCAGACCGGCACCCCGTCCAGGCGGACCGTGCAGGAGCCGCACTCGCCCTGCTCGCAGGCGTTCTTCGAACCGGGCAGGCCCAGCCGTTCGCGCAGCACGTAGAGGAGGGACTCGCCCTCCCAGACGTCGTCCGCCTCGTGCCTGCGGCCGTTGACCGTGAAATTGACGCGCATGATCAGGCGGCTCCTTCGGTGCTGCGGCCCTTGCCGCGGTACGTCTCCCAGGCCCAGCCGAGGGTGCGGCGGGCCATGATCCCGACGGCGTGCCGGCGGTAGCTCGCGGTGCCGCGCACGTCGTCGATCGGGTTGCAGGCCCCGGCGGCGAGTGCGGCGAACTGCGAGGCGATGGACGGGGTGATGATCGTGCGGCTGTCCCAGAAGCCGCCTTCCTCGAGCGCGGCGTTCAGGAATTCCTCCGCCTCCTTGGCCCGTACGGGTGTGGGGGCGGCCGAGCCGATGCCGGTGCGGACGGTGCGGGTCCCGGGGTGCAGGGCCAGGCCGAAGGCGCAGACGGCGATGACCATCGCGTTGCGGGTGCCGACCTTGGAGTACTGCTGCGGCCCGTCGGCCTTCCTGATGTGCACGGCCCGGATCAGCTCGTCCGGTTCGAGGGCGTTGCGCTTGACGCCGGTGTAGAAGGCGTCGATCGGGATCATCCGCGTGCCGCGGACGGATTCCGCCTCGACCTCGGCGCCCGCGGCGAGCAGCGCCGGGTGGGCGTCCCCGGCCGGCGAGGCGGTGCCCAGGTTGCCGCCGACGCCGCCGCGGTTGCGGATCTGCGGCGAGGCGACGGTGTGCGAGGCGAGCGCCAGTCCGGGCAGTTCGGCCCGCAGGTGTTCCATGATGCTGCTGTACGGGACGGAGGCGCCGAGCCGCACGTTCTCCTGGCCCACCTCCCATTCGGACAGCTCCCCGATGCGGTTCAGGTCCAGGAGGTACTCGGGCCGGCGGTGGTCGAAGTTGATCTCGACCATCACGTCGGTGCCCCCCGCGATGGGGACGGCCGTGGGGTGCTCGGCCTTGGCGGCGAGCGCCTCCTCCCAGCTGGCGGGGCGAAGGAAGTCCATGAGTGGCTCTCTTCTTCTCAATCGGGTCGTTCGCTGGGGCTGGGGTACGGCCGGCCCTCGACTGGTCATTCATGTTGTTGACGCAATGTGTGACCCAGTACACAAGTCGTGCTCCACCCGGTGCAGTCACCGAAACCATGAAGGAGTTGGCCGGTCGAACGCCTCGTCTTGTAGATTCGAACGAATGACGGGGGTCGGTGACCTCACCGCAATACCCAGTCTTCACCCGCACCAACGAAAGAGATCGGCGGCGACGAGATGCGGCTGCGCGCACTGCTGGAGACCGACGCGCTGGGCCTGCGGCTGCTCGGCGGCGAGGACGAGCTGGACCGGTCCGTCCGCGGTGTGATGACCACCGACCTGCGGGATCCCAGCCGCTACCTGTCGGGCGGCGAGCTGGTGCTCACGGGCCTGGCCTGGCGCCGGGACGCCTCGGACTCGGAGCCGTTCGTACGGATTCTGGCGGGAGCCGGCGTCACCGGGCTGGCGGCGGGCGAGGCGGAGCTGGGCGACGTCCCCGACGACCTGGTGGAGGCGTGCGCGCGGCACCGGCTGCCGCTCTTCGCCGTCCACGAGACCGTCGCGTTCGCAACGATCACCGAGCACGTGGTGCGCCAGGTGTCCGGCGAGCGGGCGGGCGATCTGGCCGCGGTCGTGGAGCGGCACCGCAGGCTGATGACCTCGGGCCCGGCGGGCGGCGGTCCCGAGGTGGTCCTCGATCTGCTCGGTTCCGACCTCGACCTGCGTGCCTGGGTGCTCTCCCCCACCGGCCGGCAGATCGCGGGCGCCGGTGGGACACCGCTGCCCGGCCCGGTCGGCGCGGCGCTCGCCGGGCATCACCTGGCCGCCGTCCGCACCGGTCGCCGCGCCCCGCACCGGGCCGTGGCCGGGGGCACCACGTATTCGCTCTTCCCGATCCGGAACACCGGCCGGGGCGCCCTGCCCGCCTCCCGGGACGTGCGCGAGTCGGTGCTCTCGGACTGGCTGCTCGCGGTGGAGGCGGACGCGGGCGACTGGCCGGCCGCCCGGCTGGACCTGCTCCAGGGCGTCACCCAGCTGATCGCCGTCGAGCGGGACCGGCGCGACGCGGCCCGCACGGTGCGCCGCAGGCTCGCCCAGGAGGTCCTGGAACTGGTCCAGACGGGGGCCCCGCCGGCCGAGATCGCCGCCCGGCTGCGGGTCGCGGCCCCGGTGCTGCTGCCGGGGCTCGGCACCGCCCCGCACTGGCAGGTCGTGGTGGCGCGGGTCGAGTGGGGCGGGGCGGACGATCCGGCCCCCGGCGCCGCGGACGCCGTCGCGGGCGGCCCGGTCGCCCAGGCGCTGCTGGAGGAGATCCTCGTCGATCCGGCGGTCGCCGGGCCCGACTCGGCGGACCGGATCGCGGTCGCCCACACGGGTGAGGAGGCCGTCGCCCTCGTACCGCTGCCCGCCGGGGCCGCGCCCGGCCGGGACGAGGGCCCTGAGGCCGGGGCCCCGGCGGACGGGCTGGTGGCGCTGCACGCCGACGCGCTGCTCGAAGCCGTCCGCGAGCCGCTCTCGGCCGGCCTCGCCGACGACGGCCGGCTGACCCTGGGGGTCAGCGCGCCCGTGCACTCCCCCGAGGGGCTGCGCGGTGCGCTGGAGGAGGCCCGGCACGCCCGCCGGGTGGCGGCGGCCCGCGAGGGCCGGGTCTGCGCGGCCGGGCACCACGAGCTGGCCTCCCACGTGCTGCTGCTGCCGTTCGTGCCCGACGACGTGCGTCGCGCGTTCACCGCACGGCTGCTCGATCCGCTGCGCGACTACGACCGGCGGCACCGGGCGGAGCTGATCCCGACGCTGGAGGCGTTCTTGGACTGCGACGGTTCGTGGACCCGCTGCGCGGCCCGGCTCCACCTCCACGTCAACACGCTGCGCTACCGCGTCGGGCGAATCGAGCAGTTGACGGGACGTGACCTTTCGCGCCTGGAGGACAAGCTCGATTTCTTCCTGGCCCTGCGTATGAGCTGAATTCCCGGGCCCGCCAAGGGTCCTGGGCGGTGCAAGGGTTTGTGAAATTTTTCACCTGACATTGACCCGACCCCTTGGCCGGGCGTGCCGATCCGTGCTGAGATTCCGCCCAGACCCAACAGCTCGATGGCGCGCTCGGGGAGGGCAATGTGGCGCATACCGTCATGTCTGGTTCCGGAACGACAGCCGATGACGATCCGCCGCTCCAGACCGCGGTATGGCGGCTGCGGTCGCGCGCCTGCTGGACGGACGCCGCAGCACTGCTCGAGCACGACGCCGCCACCGACCCCGGGGCGGCGCTCCAGCGGACCGCGCTGCTGATCGAGCGGTGCCTGTACACCGGCCAGGGCTGGACCGACGCCGAGGACGCCCTGCGCACCGCCGAGGCCCTGGCGCACGACGACGAGGAACGCGGCGCGGCGGCCTGCGAACGCGGCCATCTGGCCTACGCGTCGACGCTGCTGGGGGTACGGGACCGGGCCGACGAGGCCAGTGTCGCCCTGAGCCGCGCCGCGGCCCTGCTCGCCCCGTCCGCGCCGGGCCGCCCGGTGCTGGACTACCGCCGGGGCCTGATCGCGCAGAACATCGCCGACTCCCCGCAGGCCGCGCGCGCCGCGTACCGCCGGGCCCACGCCGGGGCCGCCGCCCGGGGCGACGCGCTGCTGCTCTCCTCGACCTGGCGTCAGCTCGCCCTGCTCGCCCTGCGCGAGGGCGAGCTGGCGGAGGCCCGGCACGGTTTCGCGGAGTGCCTGCGGATAAGGGAGGAGCTGGGCTACCTGGTCGGTACGGCCCCGGCCCTCATCGCGCTGGCGGACGCGGAGCCGGAGCCGGAGGCCGCGACCCGGTTGCGCGCCGAGGCGGGCCGGCTCTTCCGGCTGCTCGGCGGCGTACCGACCTGGCTGGCCCCGTACCTGGACCCGCCCGCGCCGCGGACGGCCGACGCGAACTGAGCCGGAGGGACCGGACCCGGGACCGCACCGCCCGGGGCCGCCCCGGCACCGGGCGCCGGGCCCCGCTCTCCGCTCCGGTCCGTATCCCCGGTCCGTGCCCCCGCGCCGGTTCAGGTCTCCGCGCCGGCGAAGTGCTCGCGGACGAGCGACTGCACGACGGTCAGGTCCTGGGCGATCAGCGCGTCGAGCAGGGCGGTGTGCTCGGCGGCGTCGGCGAGCAGGTCGGCGCGGCGGGTGACGGGATTGCTCACCAGGGGCCACTGGGAACGGCGGTGCAGGTCGTCGGCGACCATCACCAGCTGCTCGTTGCCGCACAGGCCGAGGACCGCACCGTGGAAGGCCCGGTCGGACTCGGCGTAGCCGGCCCGGTCGCCCACCGCCGCGGCGGCCACCGTGGCGTCGGCCAGCGGGCGCAGGGCGCACCAGCTGCCGGGCGGGACGGTGCGGGCCAGCCGCAGCATCACGGGCACCTCGATCAGGGCCCGCACCTCGGCCAGCTCGGCCAGTTCGCGCGGGCCGCGCTCGGACACCCGGAAGCCGCGGTTCGGCACGACCTCGACGGCGCCCTCGATGACCAGTTGCTGCATCGCCTCGCGCACCGGGGTCGCGGAGACCCCGAAGCGGGCGCCGAGGGCCGGGGCCGAGTAGACCTGCCCGGGGGCCAGCCGGCCGTCGACCAGGGCGGTGCGCAACGCGTCCAGGACCTGGCCGCGCACCGAGTGCCGGCGCACCTGGGCCCGCGGGGCGGGCGGTTCGCCGTGGGTGTGCTCGCCCCGGACCTGTTCGGGCACCCGCGCGACCGCCGGCGCGGGCCCGACGGCTCCGCCCGGTGGCCTCACCCGGTCACGCGCTCCGCCCTGCTCCACTGGACCTCCTCGACCTGCCACGGGCACGAGTCGCGTGCACCATGCCCCTCGTGCACGATAGGCGCAGGACCTCGCAGTTCAAACATCGATCCGTTCGGGTAAGGTAAGGCTTACCTGCAAACGGTCGTGATTCGGTGGTCCTGCATGACACTCCCAGCCCTGCTCCCCCACGCCACCGGGTCCGCCGTGACCGGCGCGTACGCGCGTCTGGCCGAGGTCTTCCCCGGGCTGCGCGCACAGGTGCTGACGGACGACGAGCCGACGCCCGACGGTGCGGGCTGGGTCGGCGCGCAGGAGCTCGCGGCGGGGGGCGCGGCGCTCGACGCCTTCCTCGCCTGGGACCACGCGCAGGTGCTGCGGGACTACGGGCAGCAGCCCCGCCCCGACGTGGTCGCCAGCTTCGGGCTGCACCGCTACGCCTGGCCGGCCTGTCTGCTGGTGACGGTGCCGTGGTTCCTGCACCGGCGGGTGCCCCGGATTCCCGTCGAGGACGTGGCGTTCCAGCGGGCGCTGGGTCATCTGACCGTGCGGGTGCGGGAGTTCGCCTGCCTGCCGGACGATCCGGCCGCCGTGCTGCCGGGTGCCCGCGTGGTGCCCGACGAGGCCGCGCTGCGCGCCGAGGTGCTGACGGCCGTGGCCGACCACATCGGTCCGGTGCTCGACGGCTTCGGGCCCCGGATGCGGCGCGGCAGGCGGGCGCTGTGGGGGATGGCGACGGACGAGATCGTCGAGGGCCTCTGGTACATCGCCCATCTGCTCGGCGAGGAGCGCCGGGCGATGGCCGAGCTGGAGGCGCTGCTGCCGGGCACCACGAAGCCGTACGTCGGCTCGGCCGGGTTCCGCGAACTGACCGGGCCGGACGGCGAACCGCTGCCCACCCGCGACCGGGCGAGCTGCTGCCTCTTCTACACCCTGCGCCCCGAGGACACCTGCGTCACCTGCCCGCGCACCTGCGACACCGACCGGGTCCGCAAGCTCGCGGCCACCCGCTGAGTGACACCGCCCGTACGGGTCACCTGATTCGAACGCAACTCGACTGCCGCATACGGGCATTCGAGCAGATCCCGGTCATCCGCGCGTCCCGCCGACCCATTGGCGTTCTCTTGCCCCGAAACCCTCCTGTGCGCGAGGGGGTTTCGGCAATCATGTCGCCCGAAATGCCCTACGCGACACGAGGGACCGCGCATGAGACTGACCGACATATCGCTGAATTGGCTGCTTCCGGGCGCCGTGCTGCTCGTGGGAGTGCTGGCGGCGGTGGCGGTGGTCGCACGCGGCAGGCGCACCGCTGACACGTCCGCGGCCGACGACAGCTGGGAACGCAGCGAGGAGCGCCGCAGACGCAAGGAGGCCCTGTACGCCACCGCCTCGTACGTCCTGCTGTTCTGCTGTGCGGCGGTGGCCGCCGCACTCTCCTTCCACGGGCTCGTCGGCTTCGGCGAGCAGAACCTCGGCCTCTCCGGGGGCTGGGAGTACCTCGTCCCGTTCGGCCTGGACGGGGCCGCCATGTTCTGTTCCGTACTCGCGGTGCGCGAGGCCAGTCACGGTGACGCGGCTCTCGGCTCGCGCCTGCTCGTGTGGACGTTCGCCGGTGCGGCCGCCTGGTTCAACTGGGTGCACGCGCCCCGCGGGATCGACCACGCGGGCGCGCCGCACTTCTTCGCCGGGATGTCGCTCTCGGCGGCCGTGCTCTTCGACCGGGCGCTGAAGCAGACCCGCCGGGCCGCGCTGCGCGAGCAGGGCCTGGTGCCCCGCCCGTTGCCGCAGATCCGGATCGTGCGGTGGCTGCGCGCGCCCCGGGAGACCTTCTGCGCCTGGTCGCTGATGCTCCTGGAAGGCGTGCGCACCCTGGACGAGGCCGTCGAGGAGGTGCGTGAGGACCGGCGGGAGAAGGAGCAGAACCGGCTCCGCCGGAAGGACCAGGAGAAACTGGACCGGGCCCACATCAAGGCGCTGAACCGGCAGAACCGGGCCTGGCACCGGGTGGGCCGGGCCGCTCCCGTGGACGTCCAGGCCATCGCCCCCGCGACGGGCACCGCACAGGCCGTCGTGGAGCCCGCCATATCCGAGCCGGGACAACTGCCCCTGCGCCCCCGGCCGTCCCTGCAAGCCGTGACGGGTCCGAGCCCCGGTACTCCGGACCGGGAGCCGGTTGATCCGGCCACCGTCGACCTCACCACCGAGGACGACACCCAGGCCCTGCCCCGGCTCGACTCGCTGGAACGGAAACTGAAGGACCTGGAGCAGCAGTTCGGCTGATGCCCCGCGGTTCTCCCGGGGTGCCGCCCGGACGGCCGGGCGGCGCTCCTCCTTCGATCGGCGGACGGCCGTCACGGGCCCTGGCACATCGTCACCAACGGTGCGTCAGGGCCCTCAGCCGTCCAGTTCGAACCAGACCACCTTGCCCAGTGCCCGCGTGCTCACCCCCCAGGCGTCCGCCAGGCTCCGTACCAGGATCAGTCCCCGTCCGTGCGTGTCGTCGTCGGCGTCCGGCACGTACGACAGGGGCAGTCCGGAGACGAAGTCCCTCACTTCCACCCGCAGTTTCGCGGGGGCCACGCTCGCCGTGACGACCGCCCCGTGTCCGGTGTGGATCAGTGCGTTGGTCACCAGCTCGCTCAGCAGCAGCTCCGCCACCTCGGCCGGCTCGCCCGGCCACCGGTAGCGCAGGAACTCCCGTAACGCGCAGCGCACTTCGCCCACGGCCGCCAGATCGGCGCGGGCCACCCTGCGACACAGCCGGACCGGCTGCGGCCCCTGCGTCCCCGGCCCGCGCAAGGCCTCGTCCTCCATGGAATCGGTGTCTCCCTGATGGTTCATCATGTCCCCCGCCCACACAGTGGATAGCCCCCTGGTCGTCGTTCCGGTCCCTCGTCCCGTCCGTCCGCTTCCCCGTTTCCGGATGGCCGTCGAACTCCCGCGGAAGACGTTCACGGGATGCATGCCCCACCGGCGGGCCGCCACTCTTGTCGATTCATCAATAAGTGCACAGCGGGAGGAAATACGCCCGCGACCCGTAGGACATACGGAAGTCACGTGTACGCCCATCGGGTTAACTTCCAAAAAATTCACATCGATCGGCGTTGACGCGACCGCATCTACGCGCGTCATCATGGGGGTCATGCGAATCCCCCCACGGATCACCATGCTGGGTGGCGCAGCCGCCCTCCTGTCCGCTCTCCTGATAGGCGGCCCGGTCACCGCGACCGCGACCGCCGCCACCGAATCGGTCGGCAGCATCTGCTACTCGGACCTGCCCTCCCAGGCCCACGACACCCTCGATCTGATCGAGGCGGGCGGCCCGTTCCCCTACTCCCAGGACGGCACCGTCTTCCAGAACCGGGAAGGCGTCCTGCCCAGCCACAGCACCGGCTACTACCACGAGTACACGGTCATCACCCCCGGCTCCCCGACCCGCGGCGCGCGGCGCATCGTCACGGGCGAGCGGGCGCAGGAGGACTACTACACCAGCGACCACTACGCCACCTTCGACCTGATCGACCCGGGCTGCTGAGGCCCGGCCCCTCGGACCGGTCCGCGCCGTAGTCCCCCACCTGCGGCGCGGATCGAGGACCCGGCACCGCGGCCCGCCCGAGCACGGGCCGCGGTCGGTGTCCGCCATCCGGTTCGCACTTGTACGCTCCCTCCCATGACCGTGACCTATGTGATCGAGGGTTCCCGGGTCACCGGCCTGGAACGCTTCTGGGAAGTGATCGGCGAGGCCGTGAACGGCCCCGGCGGGTACTTCGGCCGCAACCTGGACGCCCTCGCGGACTGCCTGGGCGGCGGGATGGGCACCCCGGACGACGGCGACTTCGTCTTCGAATGGCGGGACCACATGCTCTCCGCGCGGGCCCTGGGCCACGAGGAGACGGCCCGTCAGCTGCGGCGGAGCCTGGAGCGGGCGCATCCCACCAACCGGCCCGCGATGCGGAAGCGGCTCGACGAGGCCCTGGCCGGGCGGGGGCCGACGCTCTTCGACCTGATCGTGGAGATCCTGGCGGACGACGCGACGCCCGGCACGCTGCGGTTGTCGTGAGCCCCGGGCCGGAGCCTGCGGGCCCGGCCCGGGGACGGCACCGGCCGGCCGAGCGGACATCACTCGGCCGGCCGATGCCATGGGGGTCGTGAGGATCAGAACTCGGTGGTGACCTTGGCGCCCTCGAACGCCTCGTTGCCGTAGAGGCTGATGAAGTGGTAGCCGGGGGTGGGGTTGTTGATGGTCAGGGTGTGCTCGTTGCCCGCCCCGACGGACTTGTCGGTGTTGACCTGGGTGGTCGCCCACTCCTTGTCGCTGTAGTAGAGGTCGGCGTCACCCGTGCCACCGGTCGAGGTGATCTTCAGCTGGGTGGTGCCGGCCGGGATGACGACGGCCAGGTAGGCGTAGTCGCCCTTGACGGCCTTCAGGTTGCTGCGCATGCAGTTCTTGCCCAGCAGCCGGGTGTCGGCGTCCTTGCACTCGGTGATCTCGCCGGGCGGGTTGGTGGAACCGCCGCCGCAGGCACCGGCCGCGCAGGCCTCCAGCCAGGTGTTCCAGTCGGCGTCGTAGCGGTTGCCGATGGTCGAGGTGAGCAGGGTGCGGGCGCCGTTCCAGTCGCCCTTGCGGTAGAGGCCGAGCAGGGTGTCGACGTCCGAGCGGTGGGATTCGAGCATGTAACGGACGGCCAGATAGCCCCAGTTGTACACGCGGGTCTGGTCGGCGTTGTCGTAGGTGGTGTCGAACAGGGTGCTCAGGGGGTAGGTGCGGTTCGCGGCCTGGGCGATGGCGTCCTCGTAGGCGAGCTTGCGGTACGAGTAGGAGACGAACTCCGCGAAGCCCTCGACCCACCAGACGGTCGGCGTGGTCATGCCGGCGGCGAAGTCGCCGTACATGTTGTAGCGACCGTCGAGGTAGTGCGTGTACTCGTGGTTGAGGTTCCAGATCTGGAAGTCGGGGCGGGCCCACTCGGCCTCGTAGGCGATGAAGCGGGGCTGGTTGCCCTCGGCCTTGGGGTCGCCCTCCAGGTACATGCCACCGTTGTTGGTGTCGATGCCGAAGATCACGCCGGCGTAGGTCTGGTAGTCGGTGCTGGAATCGAAGGCGATGACCTCGATGGTTTTGTTGTTGTCATCGGCGACCGCGCCGTTGTCCCGGGCCACCTCGTGGAAGTAGGCGTCCTGGTTGAGCAGGCTGGTGCAGCTGGCCTCGAGCTCCTTCGTGGCCATCTCCTGCGCCCGAATGGTGATGCTGTCGCTACAGGTGTGCTTCACCGGCAGGACGGTCTTCTCGAGGCGCTCCGCGAGGTTGCAGGCGTCGTACTTCGCGCAGTTGGCCTGGTCGTAGGCGTCGACCATCTTGGCCAGGTTGATCCAGAGCGGAGCGGTGGGGCCGTCGATGGAGCTCTTGCCCATCAGTTCGAGCACCAGCGGGCTCGCCTTGTCGCGCAGCGAGTCCTCCTTGAGGAAGCGGCCGAGTTCGAGTCCCGCGTTGGCGGCCAGGAACGAGTTCTCGGTGCCGAGCAGGTCGAGGTGGTTCGCGGCGAAGTCGCGCAGCGAGGCCAGCACGCTGGGGTCGGCCTCGATGGCGGTGATGAACTCCGGCACCTGGTGGCCGCGGAACATCACCGTGTACACGCTGTTCACGGCGTTGCGCATGTGCCACAAGTCGTTGTACGACTCGTCGTAGTCGGCCAGCATCTTCTTGACGATGTTCAGGTAACGGGCGTTCTGCTCCGAGCTGTCGACCAGGATGATCGCCTCGGACAGGCTCTCGCCGTTGGCGTCGGTGACGTCGAAGGCGTGCGAGGAGCCGAAGAAGCCGTCGAGCGCTCCCTGAATGGCCGTCACCAGCCGCGGTCCGTACTCCCCGACGGTCTCGGGGTCGTAGTACTGGACGTAGTAGCCGGCCCGGAGGAAGAGGATCAGCTGCGGCATGCCGGTGCTGGCGTCACCCGGGTAGGAGGCCGATGCGTCGCGCATCGCGTTGGCGATGGTGACCATCTGGTCCTCGCGGAAGGCGTGGTAGCCGTCCTGGCCCTGGATGCGGAACAGCGAGTTGACGCAGTCGGTGGTGGCCGCTTTGACCTTCTCGACCAGGGCGCTCCCGGTGTTGTTGGTGAAATCGGTGAGGTTGCACTCGGCAGCGGCCGTGCCCGGCTTCTCGGTGCGGCGCTTCTCGGCCTTCATGGAAGGCGCCCGGTGGCTCGGGAGCGCGGCGGCCTGGTCGTCGTAGTCCCGCTCGAGCGCGTCCTTGGAGGCGGACAGCGGAGGCTGGTCGGCGGCCTCGAGCTTTTCGCGCCGGACGTGACCGGCATCGGCGGCGGGCGCCGTCAGCGACTCGGCGGTGGGGCCGCCGGAATCCTCGGCCGGGGCTTCCGCCTTCTTCCGGGCGATGTCCGAGGAGTGAGCCGGAGTCACGGTCGATACGGCGGAGCGCTGTTCGACGGCCTGGCTCGGTGTCGTGAACAGGCTCACGCCCAGGCAGGCCGCCAGGACCGCGGTGGACAATCCGGTTATTTTTTGCCGAACCCTCAGGTTCTTCACGTGCTGCCTCCAAGCGGAGTGATGACCGCGCACCAGGGCGCGGCTGTGGGGGAATGCAAGGGCCCGGGGCCGGACAGGGTCTGAACCGTCCTCACGCGTGACATGAGCACGACTTCCGTTCCCTTGCGCGCTGTACAATGGCACATGTCACATGTTCTTTGGAACCCCTCGCGCACACATTCATCTGCGCGCCAACTTCTCGTCGCAGCGCGGGATGTGGCATCCGGCCCGCACACCCCGGCCGCCACCACCGGTTTCGACCACCGCGTGACCACACCACCGCGCCCCCGGAGAGCCGCAACCCCGGCTCCACCCCCGGTCCCTCAGAGCCCCAGACGGTCCCTCAGAACCCCCGAGCCCCTGAGTCCCCGAGCCCCTGAGCCCAGGAGTCCCCGAGTCCCCCGAGTCCCCCGAGTCCCCCGAGTCCCCCGAGGAGCAACGCCCGTGTCCCGTACCCCCGTCACTCCCCGCACCGGCAGCCACGATCTGCCGGTCTCCCCCGCACTGAACGCCTTCATGGCCACCGGGTGGGCCGAGTCACCGCTGCCGGCGGACCTCCGCGTCCCCTCCTTCGACGCCACCCCCGCCCGCCGCGCCCGGCTGGCCGCCCGTTTCCCCGGCGAGCGCCTGATCATCCCGGCGGGCGCGCCCGCGGTCCGCTCCCACGACACCGACCACCGCTTCCGGCCCCACACCGGCTACGCCTGGCTCACCGGCCTCACCGGCGAGGACCAGGCCGGCCACGTCCTCGTCCTGGAACCCGATGGCGACGAGCGGCACGAAGCGGTGCTGTACCTGCGACCCCGGTCCCCGCGCACCGGTCACGAGTTCTACCGCGACCGCAGGTACGGGGAGTTCTGGGTCGGCCGCAGGCCCGACCTGGAGGAGGCGGCCCGGATCACCGGCATCCGCTGCGCGGACCTGGCCGCCTGGGAGAAGCTGCTCACCGGCCCGCAGCCCCCGGTGCGGGTGCTGGGCGGGGTGGACCCGTCCGTCGACGAACTCCTGCGCTCCCGCCGCGTCCTGCACTCGACGCGTCCGTTGCCCGCCGGTCTCGAAGCGGTGCTCAGCGAGCTGCGGCTCGTCAAGGACCCCTGGGAGACCGGGCAGTTGCAGCACGCCGTGGACGCGACGGTGACGGGGTTCGAGGACGTGGTGCGGAGCCTGCCGCAGGCGCTGCGGCACCCGCGCGGGGAACGCTGGATCGAGGGCGTCTTCGATCTGCGGGCCCGGCTGGAGGGGAACGGGCCGGGCCGCTCCACGATCGCCGCCGCCGGGGCACACGCCTGCGTCCTGCACTGGAGCCGCAACGACGGCCCGCTGGAGCGCGACCGGTTGCTGCTGCTGGACGCGGGCGTGGAGACCGACACCCTCTACACCGCCGACATCACCCGTACCCTGCCGCTGTCCGGCCGGTTCTCCCCCGTGCAGCGCAGCGTGTACGAACTGGTGCTGGCCGCGCAGGAGGCGGGCATCGCCGCCCTGCGCCCGGGGGCCCGCTTCCGCGACTTCCACCTGGCGGCCATGCGGGTCATCGCCGAGGGGCTGCACGAATGGGGCGTGCTGCCGGTGTCCGCCGAGGAGGCGCTCCACCCGGACAACGGCCTCCACCGCCGGTACACGCTCTGCAGCAGCGGCCACATGCTCGGCATGGACGTGCACGACTGCGCGGGGGCGCGTGCCACCGCGTATCCGGACGGGCGGCTGGAGGCCGGTCAGGTGCTGACCGTGGAGCCGGGGCTGTACCTCCAGCCGGACGACGAGACGCTGCCCCGGGCGCTGCGCGGCATCGGGGTGCGGATCGAGGACGACCTCGTGATCACGGACGACGGCGCCCGTCTCATGTCGTCGGCGCTGCCGCGGACCGCCGACGGGATCGAGGAGTGGATGGGCGCCCTGCTGGAGGGGTGAGCGCGGCGGGCCCGTCGGCGGGGGCCCGTGCGGGGCGTCCGCCGGCGGGCCGGGGGGTCAGTCCTGCTCGGCGGTGCCGTCCGGGGCCGCGCCGTCGGCCCGCTCCTCGGCCCACAGCGACCTGACGTGCGACATGTGGGCCAGCATGCAGCTCTCGGCGCCCTGCACGTCACCGGCGACCATGAGGTCGAGCAACTGCACGTGCTCCTCGGCCGACTGGACCAGCTTCCCCGTCTCGGCGAGCCGGTTCAGCCCGAAGAGCCGCGAGCGCTTGCGCAGGTTGCCGATCTCCTCCACCAGCCGGCGGTTGCCCGCCAGGCCGAGCAGTTCGAGGTGGAAGCGGCGGTCGGCCTCCAGGTAGCCGATGATGTCCTGCTCGGCGGCGGCGTCGACGATCGCCCGCGCCAGCGGCCGGAGCGCCTCGAGCTCCTCGACGAGGCCCATCGCGGCGATGCGGCCGATGGTGGGCACCTCGATCATGGCCCGGATCTCGGTGAAGTCGTCGAGGTCCTGCTCGGTCAACTCGGTGACCCGGAAACCCTTGTTGCGGACGGCCTCGACCAGGCCCTCGCGCGCCAGGTCGAGCATGGCCTCGCGGACCGGGGTGGCGGACACCCCGAATTCGGCGGCGAGGGCGGGGGCGGAGTAGACCACGCCCGGACGGAGCTCCCCGGCTATCAGCGCCGCCCTGAGGGCGTTCGCCACCTGGTCGCGCAGGTGCTCCTGCGCGGAGATGGCGTTGAGCGTCGTCAGGCGGGCCATAGTCTGTTCCTCCAGCACCGTGCGGGGCCCCAGAATACAATGTCACGTTCCATGGGAGCCGCCCTCCAAAGCCGCGGGAGGCGTTGTCAGGGCGTCGAGGCGCGGTGCACCGCCTCGGCGACGGCGAGGTCCTCCCATCCAGCCCCGACGCTCTTGAAGAGCCGGGGCCGTCCGGTGCCGTCGGACACCTCGCCGTCGACCCGGCCGGTCACCAGCTCGGCGAGGTTGCCCGCGATGTCCTGGGCCCGGAAGGCCCCTTCGGCGACCGGGATCAGCAGATCGCCCGGTTCCGCCAGGGCCGCCGCCCTCGATTCGACGATCACCCGGGAGCGGGACACCAGAGCGGTGTCGACCTCGCGGGCGTCGGGGGTGTGCGAGCCGACCGCGACGACCGTCGCCCCGTCGGGCACGAGGGTGCCGTCGAACAGCGGGGTGGCGGAGGTGGTGCAGCAGAGCACCAGGTCGGCCGTGGCGACCTCGGCCCCGTCCGCCTTCCCCGCGTGGGCGTCCGGGCCGAGCCGGCGGGCGTGCTGGACGAGTTCGTCGGTCCGGTGCGGGGTGCGGCCGACCACGGTGACCCGTTCCACCCGGCGTTCCGCGAGCACCGCGGCGAGGTGCCCGTATGCCTGGGGCCCCGTGCCGAAGAGCACCAGATGGCGCACGACCGGTCCGGTGAGGTGCCGGATCGCGAGCGCGGAGACCGCCGGGGTGCGCAGCGCGGTGAGCGCGGCCCCGTCCAGCAGGGCGAGCGGCAGCAGGGTGGGGGCGTCGAGCAGCAGGTAGCTTCCGGTGATCCGGGGCAGGCCGGCCGCCGGATTGTCCGGGGCGACCCCGGCGATCTTCACTCCGGTCACCCGGCGGGTGGTGGCCGGCATGATCAGCAACTCCCCGCCGGGTACGGCGAGATGGTGCCGGGCCGGGGCCGTCTCCGGGTCCAGGCCCCCGCGCAGCGCCGCTTCCAGGGCGTCCGCGGCTCCGGTCGGTCCCAGGGCCTCGATGGCGTCGGCGCCGAGCAGGGGGAGGGTCACAGCAGGAATCCTTCGGGGAAGGGGTCGGACGGGTTCAGGAAGTATTGTGCGGTCCCGGTGATCCAGGCGCGCCCGGTGACGGTGGGGACGACGGCCGGCAGCCCGCCGACGGTGGTCTCCTGGACGAGCCGGCCGGTGAACGAGGTGCCGATGAACGACTCGTTCACGAAGTCGGTGTCCAGGGCGAGTTCGCCGCGTGCGTGCAGCTGGGCCATGCGTGCGGAGGTGCCGGTGCCGCAGGGCGAGCGGTCGAACCAGCCGGGGTGGATGGCCATCGCGTGCCGGGAGTGGCGCGCGTCGGATCCGGGGGCGATGAACTGCACGTGCTTGAGCCCGTGGATGTGCGGGGCCTCGGGGTGGACGGGCGGCTCGGTGGCTTCGACCGTCTTCATCAGGGCGAGTCCGGCGGCCAGGATGTCGTCCTTGTGCGCCCGGTCGAAGGGCAGCCCGAGGTCGGCCAGGTCCACCATCGCGTAGAAGTTGCCGCCGTAGGCGAGGTCGTAGCGCACGGTCCCGTGGCCGGGCACGTCCGCCGTCCGGTCGAGCGCGACGCTGAACGCGGGCACGTTGGTGAGCGTCACGGCGGTGGCCTCGCCGTCCTCCACCCGTACGGCGGCCTCGACGAGTCCGGCGGGGGTGTCCAGCCGCACGGTGGTGACGGGTTCGGTGACCTCCACCATCCCGGTCTCCACCAGCACGGTCGCCACCCCGATGGTGCCGTGTCCGCACATCGGCAGGAAGCCGGAGACCTCGATGTAGAGGACCCCGTAGTCCGCGTCCGGCCGGGTGGGCGGCTGGAGGATCGCGCCGCTCATGGCTGCGTGGCCGCGCGGTTCGTACATGAGCAGGGTGCGCACGGCGTCCCGGTGCTTCTCGAAGTGGCTGCGCCGTTCGGCCATCGTGTCGCCGGGGATGGTGCCGATGCCGCCGGTGATCACCCGGGTCGGCATGCCCTCGGTGTGCGAGTCGACGGCGTGGAAGATGTGGCGTGTCCTCAAGGCTTCTCCTGGTTCGTCACGAGGGGGACGGGGCGGCGGCCGGCGGAACGGGGCCGGCCGCCTCCTCCCTGCGACTGCCGGGCGGCCGCCCGGCAGGTTCTCAGCGCAGGCCCCCGGCGAGGACCTTCTCCGTGACGGCGCGCACGGCGGCCGCGTCGTCGGCGGACAGCGGGTTGCGCGGCGGGCGGGTGGGGCCGCCGTGGCGTCCGGCGACGTCCATGGACAGCTTGATGGCCTGGACGAACTCCGGCTTGGAGTCCCACCTCAGCAGCGGGTGCAGCTCCCGGTAGAGCGGCAGGGCGGTCTCCAGGTCGCCGCTCACCGCGGCCCGGTACAGGTCCACGCAACAGGACGGCAGCATGTTCGGGCTGCCGGCGATCCATCCGACGGCCCCGGCGACGCCGAGTTCCAGCAGTACGTCGTCGGCGCCCACCAGGATGTCGAGGCCGGGGGCCCGCTCGGCGATCTCGTACGCCCTGCGGACGTCGCCGGTGAACTCCTTGACGGCCACGATGCTGCCCTCGTTGTGGAGCTCGGCGAGCAGGGCGGGGCTCAGGTCCACCTTGGTGTCGTACGGGTTGTTGTACGCGACGACCGGGACGCCGACCTCGGCCACCTCGGCGTAGTGGGCGCGCACGGCCGCCTCGTCGCAGCGGTATCCGTTGGGCGGCAGGAGCAGCACGGACCCGGCCCCCGCCTCGGCGGCCCGTTCCGCCCAGCGGCGCGACTCGGCGCTGCCGTAGGCGGCGACGCCCGGCATGACGCGGTCGCCGTCCCCGGCCGCCTCGACGGCGACCTGGACCATCCGGGTGCGTTCCTCGTCGGTGAGGGTCTGGTACTCGCCCAGCGACCCGTTGGGCACCACGCCGTCGCAGCCCGCCTCGATGAGGTCCCGCACGTGGGTGGCGTAGGCGTCGTAGTCGATGGTGCGGTCGTCGCGCAGGGGGAGGGGGGTGGCGACCATGATGCCCTGCCAGGGGCGGGTGCGCGCATGGCTGTCGGTCTGCATGTTGGCTCCTTGGGTGTGTGGCCCGTCGTGGGGCGGCATGGCGTGGGGCGGAGGGAACGCGGTGATGCGGGCGGCAGGGCGGGCCCGGTCGCCGGACATTGGGGAGGGAACGGGGGCGGTTTCGCGCCCTACCGGGGGTCGGCCGGGTCGGCGAGGGCGGACAGCTTCACGGGGCAGGCCAGTGGGCGCCGGTCGGGTCCGGCCTGTGCCGGTGCGCCGCCGTGCGCGGCGGCGAGTTCCCGGACGGCGAATCCGCACGTCCGGCCCTGGCACCAGCCCATCCCGGCGCGGGTGAAGAGTTTGACGGTCCTGGGGTCGCGGGCGCCGAGTTCCTCGCACGCCGCACGGATCCGGCCCGCGGGGACCTCCTCGCAGCGGCAGACCTCCGTGTCGTCGGCCGTCCACTCGTGCCAGCCGTCCCCCGGCCGGTGCACGGCGCCCATCAGGTCGGCGAAGGCCCGCAGGCGGCGCCGGGTGCGGCGCAGCGCGGCCACGCCGCGCCCCGTCCCCTCCGGCGAGCCGCCCCGCACCTCGCGGACGATCGAAAGCGCCGCCAACTCTCCTTCACACAGGGCGAGTTCGACCCCGCCCACGCCGCCGGTCTCGCCGGCCGCCCAGATGCCCGGGACCGTCGTCCTGAGCTGTTCGTCGAGGACGACCGCGTGCGTGCCGTCGGTGCCCGGACGCGTTTCGCAGCCGGCCGCCACGGCGAGTTCGAGCTGGGGCACGAGGCCGTGCCCCACGGCGAGCGCGTCGCAGGCGATCCGGCGGCCGGTCCCCGCGACGGGGCGCCAGCGGCGGTCCACCCGGCTGACGGTCACGGCCTCGACCCGTTCGTCGCCGTGCACCTCGGTGACCGCGCGGTGGCTCAGCACCCTGACCCCGGCGCGCATCAGGGCGGTACCGAACCCGACCGCCTCCACCGCCTTGGCGGGGTTGACGGCCAGCACCCGGGGGGAACGCGCGTACGCCCCGTAGCCGGCGGCCTCGACCAGGGCCGGGACGCGTGCGCCGGCCCGGGTCAGCGAGGCGGCGACCGCCTGGAGGAGCGGGCCGCTCCCGGCGACCACGATCCGGCGCCCCGGCAGTACCAGGCCGGACTTGAGCATGGCCTGGGCCCCCGCCGCGCCCACGACGCCCGGGAGCGTCCAGCCGGGGAAGGGGAGTTGGCGTTCGTGGGCGCCGGTCGCCAGCAGCAGTCGGCGGGCCCGCACGGCGGTGCGGGCCGCCTCGTCGGTCCCGGCGACCGCGTGCAGGGTCCAGTCGTCGTCGGCGGTCCGCTCGACCGTCCACACCTGATGACTGGCCAGGTGCCGGATCGTGCCGGTGTCCCGGTGCGCGGCCAGCCGGGCGGACAGGCCGGTGAAGGCGGACCAGCGGTGGTGCAGGACCTGGGGCCGGGCGGCGCCGAGGCCGTCGGCCGGGTTGCGGTAGTACTGCCCGCCGGGCGCGGCGGCGGCGTCCAGCAGGACGACGTCGAGTCCGTGGTCGGCCGCGGTGACGGCCGCGGCCAGACCGGCGGGTCCCGCGCCCACCACGGCGAGTTCGGCGCGGCCGGTGTCGCGCGGGCTGTCCTCAGCCGTCGAGTGCGGCATGCCCGTCCCCCTCCTGCGTGGTGATGGTGTCGTCCGGCCGGGCGGGGACCAGGCAGGCCCGCCGGTTGGGCCGGCCGTTGATGGTGGCCAGGCAGTCGTAGCAGGCGCCGATGCCGCAGAAGGCTCCCCTGGGGCGGCCGTCGACCCGGGTGGTGCGCCAGGTCATGATGCCCGCCGCCCAGAGTGCGGCGGCGACGCTCTGGCCCGGCAGTGCGCGGATCGGGCGGCCGTCGAAGGTGATCCGGAACTCCGGGCCGGGTTCGGCTCCGACGAGTTCGGCCGGCGTGCGTGCGCGGGTGCGTCTCACGGGGTCCTCTCCTGGGGTCCTCTCCCGGGCGGGCGGGTTCCGCTCCGCGCCGTCATGCGGCACGGTCCGGGGCGTCGAACCGGGCGGGCGCGAACGGTTCGAGGTCGAGTGCGGGACGTTCGCCCCGGATCGCGTCGGCGATCAGCCGTCCGGTCACCGGCGCCAGTCCGATGCCCGCCCCTTCGTGCCCGCAGGCGTGGAAGAGGCCGGGCACCCGGGGGTCGGGGCCGATCGCGGGCAGGTGGTCGGGCAGGTAGGGGCGGAACCCGTGGTAGGCGCGCAGCACCCGCACGTCCGCCAGCAGGGGGAAGAGTGCGGTGGCCCCGGCCGCCAGCCGGGCGACCACCGGCACCGACAGCGTCCGGTCGAAGCCGACCCGTTCGCGGCTCGCCCCGATGAGCACCGGGCCCGCCGGGGTGCCCTCCACCACCGGCGAGATCTGCAGGGCCGCGGACCCGCTCGACACGTCGGCCACGTACTCCGCCGCGTAGACCTTGTGGCGGATCAGCCGGGGCAGCGGTTCGGTGACGAGGACGAATCCCCGGCGCGGGAGGACCGGGAGGCTCACCCCGGCCAGCGCGGCCAGCTCGCCGCCCCAGGTCCCGGCGGCGTTGACCACGACGGGGGCGTGCAGTTCGCCCTGCGGGGTACGCACACCGCGCACCGCCCCCGAGCGGTCCCGCAGGATCTCCACCACCTCCTCCCCCGGGTGGAGGCGCGCCCCGGCCCGGACCGCCGACCGCATCAACTCGGCTGCGGCCAGCGCCGGTTGGACCTGTGCGTCCTGCGGGTAGTGGCAGCCGCCCGCCAGGTCCGGCGCGAGGTGGGGCTCCAGGTCGCGGAGCCGGTCGGCCGGGACGTGGTGCGCCTGGACACCGGCCGTCCGCTGCCCGGCGGCCGTCTCGGACAGGGCGGCCAGGGAGCCCTCGGAGGCCGCCACGACCACGCCGCCCTTGCTTTCGTACTCGATGTCCGGGGGCAGCTCGGCGGCCAGCTCCTGCCACAGGGAGGCGGAGAGCAGCGCCAGTTCCAGCTCGGGTCCGGGCACCTTGTCGGAGACCAGCAGGTTCCCCTCGCCGGCTCCGGTGGTGCCGCCGGCCACGGGTCCGCGGTCGACGACGGCCACGGAGAGTCCGGACCGGGAGATGTAGTGGGCACAGGCGGCGCCGACGACTCCGGCGCCGACGATGACGACATCCAGGGAGTGTCTCGTGAGCACGTCAGTAATATGTCACATTGCTTTGTGGTCGCCAAGGGTGCGCACGAGGTCGGCCGATCGACATCGGTCGGTCAACGACCTTGGGGGGCGAGGCGGTTCGGGGCGGGGCGGGGCGGTTCCGCCCCGCGTCCGCGGGCCCTTTCAGGGGCGGGGCACGTTCCGCAGGTTGGAGCGGGCCATCTGGACCATGCGGCCCACCCCGCCGTCCAGCACGATCTTGCTGGCGGAGAGCGCGAAGCCGGTCACCATCTCCGCGCTGATCTTCGGCGGGATGGAGAGGGCGTTGGGGTCGGTGACGACATCGACGAGCGCCGGGCCCTTGTGCCGGAAGGCCTCCTTGAGGGCCCCTTCGAGCTGTTTCGGCTTCTCCACCCGCACCCCGTACGCCCCGGCGGCCCGCGCGACCGCCGCGAAGTCCGGGTTCCGGTTGGTCGTGCCGAACGACGGCAGGCCCGCGACCAGCATCTCCAGCTCGACCATGCCGAGGGAGGAGTTGTTGAACAGCACGACCTTCACCGGCAGGTCGTACTGCACCAGGGTCAGGAAGTCACCCATCAGCATGGTGAATCCGCCGTCGCCGGACATGGACACGACCTGCCGGTTCCGGTCGGTGAACTGGGCGCCGATGGCCTGTGGCAGCGCGTTGGCCATCGACCCGTGGCTGAACGAACCGATCACGCGGCGCCTGCCGTTGGGCGAGAGGTAGCGGGCCGCCCACACGTTGCACATGCCGGTGTCCACGGTGAACACGGCGTCGTCGTCGGCCAGTTCGTCCAGCACCGAGGCGACGTACTCCGGGTGGATCGGGACGTGCTTCTCGACCTTGCGGGTGTACGCCTTGACCACGCCCTCCAGCGCCTCGGCGTGCTTCTTCAGCATCCGGTCGAGGAACTTGCGGTCGGACTTGACCTTCACCTGCGGGGTCAGACAGCGCAGCGTCTCCCGGACGTCGCCCCAGACCGCCAGGTCCAGCTTGGAACGACGGCCGAGGTGCTCGGGCCGCACGTCCACCTGGACGATCTTCACGTCGGACGGGAGGAAGGCGTTGTACGGGAAGTCGGTGCCGAGCAGGATGAGGAGGTCGCACTCGTGGGTCGCCTCGTACGCCGCGCCGTAGCCGAGCAGTCCGCTCATGCCGACGTCGTACGGGTTGTCGTACTGGATCCATTCCTTGCCGCGCAGCGCGTGCCCGACCGGGGCCTTCACCCGTTCGGCGAACTCCATCACCTCGGCGTGGGCGCCGGCCGTGCCGCTGCCGCAGAACAGGGTCACGCGTTTCGCCCCGTCGACCATGCGGCGCAGCTTCTCGATCTCCTCGTCCCCGGGCCGCACCGTGGGCCTGGAGGTGACCAGGGCGTGCTCGATCGTCTTCTCCGGGGCGGGGCGGGCCGCGATGTCGCCCGGCATCGTGACGACGCTGACCCCGCCCCGGCCGATCGCGTGCTGGATGGCCGTCTGGAGCAGCCGCGGCATCTGCTCCGGGTTGGAGATCATCTCGTTGTAGTGGCTGCACTCCTGGAAGAGCAGCTCCGGATGGGTTTCCTGGAAGTAGCCGAGGCCGATCTCGCTCGACGGGATGTGCGAGGCGAGGGCGAGCACGGGGGCCATGGAGCGGTGGGCGTCGTAGAGGCCGTTGATCAGGTGCAGGTTGCCCGGGCCGCACGATCCGGCGCAGGCCGCCAGCGCGCCGGTGACCTGGGCCTCCGCACCGGCGGCGAAGGCGGCCGTCTCCTCGTGCCGCACCTGGATCCAGTCGATGCCGCGATGGCGCCGGACGGCGTCGACGACCGGGTTGAGGCTGTCGCCGACGACGCCGTACATGCGCTTGACGCCCGCCCGGACGAGGATGTCGACGAACTGCTCCGACACGTTCTGCTTGGCCATGGATGCGTACCTTTCCGCGCTTCGGCTTCCGGACTCCGCATCCATCAACCCATGGCACGGGTGGTTACGCCTCCCAGACGCCGACCGCCGTGCGGTCGTCGGAGTACCCCTTCACCCGGAGTTGGGTATCGGCGAGGAAGGGGACGAGCCCGGGTGCCCCGCCGCGGCCCCAGCGCCCGGCCAGCTCCCCGGCCAGGGCCGGTTCGCCGCGCATCGGTTCGGCCAGACCGGCGCTGCACAGCAGCAGCGTGTCCCCCGGCCGGGCCACCGAGGCCCGGAAGCGAAACGGTTCGGCGGCCGGGGCGTCACCGGCCGCGGCCGCCTGCGGTTCGAGGTCCTGCCAGGCGTCGTCGCGCAGCCGGAAGAGTCCGCCGTCTCCGGCGCCGAAGAAGATCCTGGTGCGGCAGTCGGGGTCCGCGGGCAGCAGGAGACAGCGCAGACCCGCCGTGTACTCCGGCGGTTCCAGCCCCTGTTCCGCGGCGCGGGCGCGCAGCCTGCCGTAGGCGCGGCCGGTGAGGCGGTTCAGGCCGGACTTGAGGTCCCCGCGCCTGCCCGCCCTCATGTCCTCGGCGAGCCGGACGTGGCTGCGGCCCACGGCCTCGCCGATCCAGCGGCAGGCATCGGCCGCCGCCAGGTGCGCCGACCGGGTGGCGCGGGCCCCGGTGGCCACGGCGACCAGGAGCAGCGCGCCCTCGTCCTCGCCGAAGCGCGCGGTGAGCAGCGCGTCGCGGCGGGGCTCGCCCCGGAACCGCGCGGAGTCCCCGCGCACGGAGGCGGCGCGCAGGGTGTACGTGCCGTAGCGGGCGCCGTCGAGCACGGTGTCGGCGACGAGGCCGTCCAGCTCCTCCGCGGTGGCGGCGGGCAGGGCCGTGGGCTCGGGATCGTAGGCGGGCGGCCGGTCACCCACATGGCCGATCGCGGGACGGTGGGCGGGCGTGGACCCCGGCTCCGGGACCGGTGCCTCGGCCGGGTCCGGTGCCTCGGCCGGGTCCGGTGCCTCGGCCGGGTCCGGTTTCGTGGCGGGCGGCGGGTAAGGGGCCCGCGGGTCCACGGGCACGCGCGGCGGCGGTGCGGCGAAGGTGCGCGGTCGCGACGGACCGGCCGGGGGATCCGCCGCGGGGGCGTCCGGGGCGCGTACGACCGTGGCCGGCGGCTCCCACGGGGCCCGCTCCGGCCGGAACGTCGGCGGACCGGACGGCACGGGAGGCGCCGGTGGGACGGAAGGTGCGGGCAGTACGGGTGGCGCCAGTGGGACGGGTGGTTCGGACGGCGCGGGTGGTGCGGATGACGCGGGCGGTACCGACGGCGCGGAAGACACGACCGGTTCAGGAACTGCGGCCGCTCCCGAAGACGCCTCCCCCGCGTCCCCCGCCTCCCCCGACTCCTCCGCGTCTGCGCGCCCCGCGCGCCCGGCCTGTCCCACCGCGTCCGACGCCGAGTCGAAACGGTCGTCGAGCGTGTCGGCCGCGTCGCCCGTTCCGGTGTCCCGGGCGTCCTCGTCGTACAGCCTGTGCCACCAGTCGTCCTCACGGGCGGCGGGTCTCTCCCCCTGCTGACTCATTCCCTTATTGTCGGCCGCACGGGCCGTACGAAAACGGGGCAGCCGGAAAACGGCCGCGGACACGGGTCCGCCGGGCGCCCCCACCCCCCACGGGAAGGACGCCCGGCGGACCGGCTCGGTGTGATCAGCGCACGGCGTATGCGTCGGTCACGGTCTGGACGACGGAGTTGCCGTTGGCGTCCGTCAGTTCGGTCTTCAGCGTGACCGGCTTGCCGGGCGCGTCCGCGTGGTTCACGGTCGCGGTCCACCGGCCGTCCTGCTGGGCGGTGGTCGCGGCGGTCCAGGTCTCGCCGCCGTCGTACGAGTACGAGACCTTGGCCCCGGTCAGCTTGCCGGGCGTGTAGCCGGCGTGGCCGGTGACGCTCAGGCCGATCTTCTGGCCGTCCTGCGCCGCGAGGGTCTTGAGCCCGTCCGTGTCCAGGTCGTAGCTCGGGAAGAGCAGCGGGATGCCCTGCGAGTACACGTTCTCGTCCCGCTTCGAACGGAACTTCCAGGTGGTCTCGGTGTGGGTGGACCGCTTCCACACGGCGGCGGGCTGGCCGAACTTGGAGGTCTGCATGGTGAGTTCGTACGCGGCTTCCTCGGCCGGGACGGTGAACGCCCCGAACGCCCAGCCGGTCTCACCGATCACCTTGCCACCGCTGGACAGGCTCAGGTTGCCTATGTCGCCGAAGGAACCCTGGAGACCGACGTGCTCGCTGTCGCTCCAGAAGCCGGGGGCGACACCGATCAGGTTGTCCTGGCGCTCGGCGGCGAGCTGGAGCTTGCCGTCGGCGTCGCGCGGGGCGGCCGGGACCGGGATGCCCCGGTACCAGTTCTCCGTGCGCTTCGAACCGGCCGTGTAGGTGCGCGGCTGGTCGGCCATCAGCTCGCCCCAGGGGAAGCTGGAGGAGAGGTACCGCACCCAGGCGGTGTCGCCCGCCGAGTAGTACTCGGTGCGCTTGCTCGGGGCGGCGACGACGTCACTGGCCGCGGAGAAGACACCGCCGTACGGCCGGTTGATGATCATCGTGTCGACGTAGTCCGCCGCGACGCCCATCGCCTCGTAGGTGGCGGTGACCTTGCCGAGCTTCGTGTCGCGGACCTTGTAGGTGCGGTCCGAGGTGATCGGGCCGGTCTCCGGGAAGGCCAGGTTGTAGACGAACGGGCTGACGGCCGTGCCCTTCCAGCTCAGCTCGACCGGGCCGTCGGCCAGGGCGGCCTTCAGCGCGGCGGCCTCGTCCGCCTCGATGCCGAGCGAGGGCAGCGGCGCCTGGGCGTAGCCGACGGACGGCCTCCAGGGGCCCGCGGCGGGACGGTGGACGATGACGGCCTTTGCGCCCGCGGCCTTGGCGTCACGGGCCTGGACGTACACGTTGTCGCCGTCGTCACCGACCTCGACCAGGGCGATCTTCCCGCTGACGCCCGCGGCCAGCAGCTCCTCGGGGGTGCCCTTTCCGGCGTCGACCAGGGCGGCGCGGCCCGTGCCGTCGAGGTTGGCGGAGCCGGTGCTCGCCACCGTCGGGTGCAGTTCGGCGCCGCCGACGACCGACAGCTTCTCGATCTGCGGGGCGTACGCGCGCCAGAAGCTGGCGAACTCGAAGTCGCCGTCGCTCGCCCGGCCCTGCACGTCGGCCAGGTAGTTCTTGACCGCGGAGTTGCCGATGATGGAGCCCGAGTGCAGCCAGACGTCGTCCCAGCTGCGGCCGAACGCGAGCGTGGTGGACCGGTTCTCGGACGCCCGGTCCGTGGTCTTCACCTGGACCCGGTGGGCCTTGCGGGCGTCCAGGACCACGGTGGTGTCCTTGGTGACGTTCAGCTGCGGCCGCGCGAGGTAGGCGACGGAGTCGGTGGTGCGTCCGGTGGTGTCCTGCGGGTCGCCCGTGGTGACGAAGCCGGACAGGAAGTACGCGCCGGGGCGCACCTGGTAGACCTGGTCGGTGGCGCCGTCGTTGAAGCGGCGCTCACCGCTGGAGGTGTCGGTGCCGATGACGTCCAGCGAGGAGGAGCCGGCGGCGGGCTTGCCCGTGCGGTCGACGAGCTTGACCCGCAGGGTGACGGTCTCGGCCTCCACGTACAGCGAGAACGGGGTGGAGACCTTGACGCCGCCGGGGCCGGTGGCCAGCACGCGTCCGGTGACGTCGCCGTACTGCGCGGCCTTCAGCTTCGCCGTCGGGTCGATCTCCAGCGGGACCTCGACGGTGGCTCCGGCGGGCACGGTGACGGTGCGGGTGCCGAGCTCGGCGACCGCGGAGCGGACGGCCGAGCCGTCGTTGCCGGTGACGTCCTGGACGCTCAGCGAGAGCTTCACCGGCTTGGTGCCGGAGTTGGTGTACGGGACGTCGACCGTGGTGCGGTCGCTCCGGTCCTGCGGCCAGTTGAAGGTGCCGCCCTGGACGGCGGGGGCGCCGACGAGGGTGGTGCCGATGGCGGCCTCGACGTCGAGCCGGCCGGCGCCGGTCTCGCGCACGTCGCCGGGGATGTCGCTCTTCGCGGAGGACACCAGGGCCGCCTTGATCTGCTGGGCGGTCCAGTCCGGGTGACGCTGCTTCACGATGGCCGCGGCGCCCGCCACGTGCGGGGTGGCCATCGACGTACCGGACATCGACTGGTACGCGTAGAGGCCCCGGCCACCGGCCGCGGCGGCCGAGATGGCGACGCCGGGGGCGGCGATCTCGGGCTTGAGGGTGTGCGAGACGATCGCGGGTCCGCGGCTGGAGAACTGGGCCGTGGAGTCGTCGCGGTCGACGGCGCCGACGGTCAGCACGCTCGGGGCGCAGCCGGGCGAGGAGACGGTGTTCGAGGCCGGGCCCGAGTTGCCGGCCGCGATCACGAACAGGGTGCCCTTGCTCTGTGCCAGTTCCTCGGCGGCGACGCTCATCGGGTCGGTGCAGTCGGTCGGTTCCGGACTGCCGAGGCTCATGGAGACGACGTCGGCCTTCTGGTCGACGGCCCACTGCATGCCGGCGATGATCCAGGACTCGGCGCCGGAGCCGGTGTCGTTGAGGACCTTGCCCGAGAGCAGGTCGGCGCCGGGGGCGACGCCCTTCTTCTTCCCGTCGCTGGCGGCTCCGGAGCCGCCGACGGTGGAGATGGTGTGGGTGCCGTGGCCCTGGCGGTCGTCGGCGCTGTTGGAGTCGGTGAAGTTCTCCGAGGCGGCGATCCGGCCCTTGAGGTCGGGGTGTTCGGCGTCGACACCGGTGTCGAGGACGGCGACCTTGGTGCCCTTGCCGTCGTACCCGGCGGCCCAGGCGAGGTCGGCGCCGATCTGCTTGGTCGACTTGTCGAGGGTGGCGTGGACCTTGCGGTCGAGCCAGAGCTTCTTCGGGCCTGCGGCCGAGAAGGACCGGGCACCGCTGGTGATGTCCGCCCAGAAGTCGGCGGCCTTCTTCTTGTCCGCCTTGAGCGCGACGCCGTCGATGGCGTCGAGCGCGAGTCCGCGCTCGGCGCCGCGCGGGATGGCGGACGCGGAGCGGGCCCGGCCCTTGTCGTAGACGGCGATCAACGGCAGCGACTTGCTGTGGGCGTCGTCGTAGCCCTGCCGGATGAGTCCGGTGACGTTGAAGAGTTCCTCGTCGACCCGGCCCGCGGCCAGCGCTTCGGTGGCGGTGTCGGGGTAGACGTAGAGGTCCTTGCCGGACTGCCTGGTCTGGACGAGGGGGACGGAACCGTCCTCGCGGGGCAGCGCGGTGACCGAGGCGGCTCCCGAACCGTCCGTGCTCACCAGGACCTTGTCACCGGTGACCAGGGTCACCGTGACCGGCTCGCCCTTCTTGGCCTCGGCGGCGGCGCTGCCGGTCAGTGCTCTCTTACCCGTCGCGTCGTCCTGCGGCGCTGCCGCGGACGGGGCGATCGCGGTGACGGCCAGGACGGCGGCGGTGGCCGCTCCCAGTGCCGTACGCGATATCGGACGCATCGCTCTCCCCAAGTGAATCCGGAACCAACCTGCGCAAAACCGCAGCTTTCCGGAGGTTGTTGGTACTGCGGTGGCGCCACATTGGCAGAGCGAAGAGCGTTGAAGGGATGATGTGCGCGGCGGGTTTACGCCGTGGCCGCTTTCCGCCACGGCTGGACGCCCGACGGCAACGACATCATGCGGAATCAGCGCGTCCATGAGGGGGCCGGGATGCTGGGAGCCATAGGTCTGGACGAGATACAGGAGTCCGCCTATCGCGCGCTCGTGACGGTGGGAGCTGCGGAGATAGCCGATCTCGCGCACCGGCTGGGGCTTCCCGAGGCGGACACCGAACGGGCCCTGCGCAGGCTGGAGCAGCACGGGCTCGCCGCCCAGTCCTCCGCGTGCGCGGGGCGTTGGGTGGCGGCCCCGCCGGGCGTGGCGCTCGGCGCGCTGCTGACCCAGCAGCGTCATGAGCTGGAGCAGGCGGAGCTGGCGGCCGCACTGCTCGCCGAGGAGTACCGGGCGGAGGCCGCCGAGCCGGCCGTGCACGATCTGGTCGAGGTGGTGACGGGGGCGCGTGCGGTGTCGCACCGCTTCCACCAGTTGCAGCTGGGGGCGACGAGCGAGGTGTGCGCCCTGGTCACCGGGAAGCCGATCGCGGTCAGCGGCATGGAGAACGAGGCCGAGGAGCGGGCCGCCACGCGCGGGGTGTCGTACCGGGTGGTGGTCGAGCGCGAGATCCTCTCGCAGCCGTTCGGGATCATGGAGCTGTCGGCCGCGCTGAGCCGTGACGAGCAGTGCCGGGTCATCGACCGGGTGCCGACCAAGCTGGTCGTCGCCGACGGCGCCCTGGCGATGGTCCCGCTGACCGGGCGCAGCGCCGAGCCCGCGGCCCTGGTGGTCCACGCCTCCGGGCTGCTGGAGTCGCTGATGGGGCTCTTCGAGGCGGTGTGGCGCCAGGCCATGCCGCTCAGGCTGGGCGAGAGCGGCCTGCCGCAGGGGGAATCCGTCGAACCCGACCCGACGGACCTGGAGATCCTGTCGCTGCTGCTGGCCGGGCTGACGGACGCGAGCGTGGCGAAGCAGCTGGACCTGGGGCTGCGGACCGTGCAGCGCCGGGTGAAGGGCCTGATGGAGCTGACCGGGGTGTCGACCCGGTTGCAGCTGGGCTGGCACGCGTACGAACGGGGCTGGGTGGCCCGTACCCCGGGGGCCTGACCGGGGCCGGGTTCCTGACCGGGTCCGGCGGGCAGGGCCCGACCGCGTCCGGTGCCGGGCCGGTGACGGTGTGCCACCGGCCCGGCGCGGTCGCCGACAGGGCTTCGGTACGGTCCTGAGCTGCACGTACGGCCCCGTCCGGGGAGCGCTGACGGGCGGGACCGGCCGGACTCCGGCAGGCTGGTCGAATGAGCGTGTGGCAACTCGTCGCCGTCGGCCTGGTCATGCTCCTCGGCCTGCTCGGTGTGCTGGCGCCGGGGGCGCCGGGGCAGGCGATCGTCTGGGCCGCCGTGCTGTGGTGGGCGCTGACCGACATGACCCCGGTCGCCTGGGGCGTGCTGATCGGCGCCACCGCGCTGCTGCTGTTGAACCAGGCGCTGAAGCCGCTGCTGCCCCCGCGCCGCCCCCGCGAGTCGGGAGCACCGCGCAGGACACTGACGCTCGGCGGGGTCGGCGCGATCGTGGGTTTCTTCGTGCTGCCGGTGATCGGTGCGGTGGTCGGCTACGTGGGAGCCGTCTACGGGGCGGAACGGCTGCGGCTGGGCGGCCACGCGGCGGGCTGGGCGTCGGTCCGCTCGGTGATGCGGGCGACGGGCTACTCGGTGCTCGTGGAGCTCTTCGCGTGCCTGCTGGTGGCGGGAGCCTGGCTGGGCGCGGTGCTCTGGGGCCGGGGAATGCCGGGCACGTGAGCGACAACCCCCTTCAGTTCAAAGCATTCTGACTGGATGTCACTCCGATTCCCCCCGGCTCTCCGGCGCCGGGTCCAGCAGGGCCGTGACGGCCAGGAAGTCCGCCTGGGCCTCGCCGTACCGCTTGGCGGCGAGGAGGAACATGGAACGGTCGGTCAGGGCCCCGGCCAGGGCGGTCCGCCCCTCCACCCCGCCCAGGTCCGCCAGCCTGCGGGCGAGTGCCACGCCCCGGTCGAAGACCGGCCGGAGCGGCTCCAGGATGATGTGGCTGCGCTTCTCCCGGAGCAGCGCCGTGCGGATGGTCACTCTGCGGTGCACGGCGATCAGCTCGGGCAGGTGGGTACGGGGGTCGGCGTCGGCCGCCCCGGCCAGCCGGGCGGCCCGCTCCTCCAGGGCCGGGAGGGCGTCGAAGTAGGCCCGTGCGGTGTCGCCCGACCAGTGGGTCGAACCGAAGGACGGTGCCGGTGAGCCGGGGGACGCCGGAGGCTCCAGTTCCCGGCCCGACAGGGCGAGCAGCATGGTCCACTGGGAAAGGGTGCTGCTCCAGCTCCGGCGCTCCCCGGTCCCGTCCAGCTCGGTGAGGAGGCCGTGTGCCTCCTTCCGGGCCGCCGCGGCCTGGGCCCGGCGCCCGGCGGCGTCCAGCATCTGGGAGTGGCGGACGAGTTCCCAGACCAGGGTGGTCAGCGGCCCGTCCCCGGACGCGCACTTCTCCCGGGCGGTGGCCACGAGGTCCGCGAAGGCGTTCAGGGCCGCCTCGCGGTCCCCGGCGGCGTCCAGTTCGGCGGCCCACTCGACCACGTCCCAGAAGGAATCCCCGCCCGGCTGCTCCGCGGCCCCGGCCTCGACGAACCTCCCGCAGAGCTCCGCGGCCTCCCGGTGGCGCCCCTCCTCGGCCAGGACGACGGCCAGTCGGCCGTGCCCGTGCACGGGGCTTCGCACCTGTCCCGCCTCGAAGCCCTGCCGGCCGGCCCGCGCCATCTCCTCGCACAGTGCGAAGCCCTCCGCCCGCCGCCCGGCCTCGTACAGCTGTCGCTGGTGGGCGTGGAGGGCTTGGACGAGGATTTCCGTACGGTTCGGATCGTCCGCCTCGATCCGCCGGGCGACGGCCACCGCCTCGGCGTACAGGGCCAGTCGTGCGTCCGGCCGCTCCCGCAGCTCCCGCCCGTATCCGGCCGAGATCAGCGCCCGGCCGAGCTTCGGCAGGTAGGCCCGCGGGCTCACCCCGGCCAGTACCCGGTACGCCTCCAGCTCCTGCCGGGCGTTCGGCCTGCCCGAGCCGAGCAGCACCGTCCGCGCCCGCAGCACCGCATCCTGATCGACGTTCTCGGTGGGATTCATGACGGTGATTCTGGGACCCGGGAACGGGCCGGAACAAGGCCGGCCGGGTGTGCTTCCCGTCCTACGAAAAAGGCCGCTGACCTGTCATGATGGATACGTCTTCAGCACTTTCGGGGATGCCCCGGCCGCGTCGCGCGGGCGGAGCGGGCACTCGGCGGGGCTCCAGCAGCTCCAGGTGCCGCACCCCGTACGAGCGCCAGGGCCGCCACCGTTGCGCCCCCGGCCTCCCGTGCGGGTCCACGTCGGGATCGCCGAGCGCACGCGTCCTGATGAGCGCCGCGGTCACCGGGCCGATCCCGGACAGTCGCAGCAGGGCCTGTTCGGCCTCGTCGCGGTCGGCCCCGGCGTCCAGCCGCAGCTCCCCGCCGGCGAGGGCGGACGCCAGGGCCCGCAGGTCCGGGTCGTCGGTCGTCCCGGCCAGCACGGTGGGTTCGGGGAACACCCGGGTCAGCCCGCCGCAGGGCACGTCCAGCGCCGTCCCGTGCCGCTCGACGAGCCGCGCCGCGGCCTCCCGGCCCACCAGGGCCCGGACGGCGAACTCCTCCGGGTCCGCGGCGCCGGGCGACCGCAGCCCCGGCCGGGCGGCGACCCCCGGGGCGAGCCGCGGGTCGGCGCCCAGCCGCTCGTCGACGGCGTACGGGTCGGCGTCCAGGTCGAACAGGCGCCGCAGCCGCTGGACGGCCGTCGTCAGGTCCCTCAGGTCCGTGAGGTGGATACGGGCGTCCAGCCAGGGCCCGGCGGACCGCTCGTCGACGGCCACGACGCCCGTTCCGTACGGGAGCCGCAGGGTGCGCCGGTAGGTGCGGGCGCCCGGCCCGCCGCCGACCTCCTCGATCCCGGCGACCGCCTCAGCGGCCAGCAGGTCGAAGACCTCGCGCGCCGCGTACGGCCCGCGGTGGGCGAGCCGCAACGGGATGCCGGTGGTCCGCCCCACCCGTGCCGTCCCGCCCCGCCCCGTACCGGCCTCGGTCCGCAGCGCGGTCGGGGTGCGGGCGTAGATCTGCCGGATCGTGTCGTTGAACTGGCGCACGCTGGCGAAGCCGGCCGCGAAGGCGATCTCGGTCACGGGCAGCCCGGTCGTCTGGAGCAGCACCCGTGCGGTGTGGGCCCGCTGGGCGCGGGCCAGCGCGACGGGGCCGGCGCCCAGCTCCGCGTTGAGCTGCCGCTGCACCTGGCGCGAGCTGTAGCCGAGCCGGTGGGCGAGACCGGGCACGCCCTCCCGGTCGACCACGCCGTCGCCGATCATCCGCATGGCGCGGCCCACGACGTCGGCCCGGACGTTCCACTCCGCCGAGCCGGGCACCGCGTCCGGACGGCAGCGCCGGCAGGCCCGGAAGCCGTTGCCCTGCGCGGCGGCCGCCGTCGGGTAGAAGCGGACGTTCTTCCGCTTGGGGGTCACGGCGGGGCAGCTCGGCCGGCAGTAGATGCCGGTCGTCTCGACGGCGAAGAAGAACTCCCCGTCGAAACGGGCGTCGCGGCTGCTCACCGCCTCGTACCTGGTCCGTTCGTCCATCACGGAATCCAGTGTGCGGCACCCCCCGGCGCCGCACTGGCGGGTTTCGGACACGACCCTGCGCACGGTCGGCCGATGCGCGGGGCCGTGGGGCCCGGCCGCGACTACCGCAGCCGGCCCCGCTTCGCGTCCATGGCGGCGCGCCCCTCGGCCCCCTTGCGCTTCCAGTCGCGCCGGAGCTCCGACCGCACCCGGGCGTCGGTCTTGGCGACGATGCGCTGGTTCTCGCGCAGCAGCTTGCGGAAGCTGTCGAGGCGCCGTTCGTGCAGCGAACCGTCCTCGATCGCCGCGAGCACCGCGCAGCCCGGCTCGGACTCGTGGGCGCAGTCGTGGAACCGGCACTGCTCGGCCAGTTCCTCGATCTCGGAGAAGACCTGGCCGACGCCCTCCTCCGCGTCCCAGAGACCGACCCCGCGCAGCCCGGGGGTGTCGATCAGCACTCCCCCGCCGGGCAGGACCAGCAGGTTGCGGGTGGTGGTGGTGTGCCGGCCCTTGCCGTCGACGTCACGCGCGGCCTGAACCTCCATCACGTCCTGGCCGAGCAGGGTGTTGGCGAGGGTCGACTTGCCCGCGCCGGACACCCCGAGCAGCACGCTCGTACTGCCCGAGACAAGGGCGGAGAAGACATCGATGCCCTCTCCCGTGGCGGAGCTGACGGGCAGCACCTGCACGCCGGGGGCGACGCCCTCGACGTCCTGGACCAGGTAGGACAGGGTGGCGGTGTCCGGCACGAGGTCGGCCTTGGTCAGCACCACGAGCGGCTGGGCGGCACCGTCCCCGGGGGACCCGTCCTCCCGCAGCAGCGCGTCACCGGAGGAGCTGGACATGGCGAGCGCGAGGAAGCGCTCCACCCGTCCCAGGTCGAGTTCCACGGCGAGCGAGACACAGATGACGATGTGGTCGACGTTGGTGGCGAGCACCTGCCCCTCGGAGCGCTGCGAGGACGTCGAGCGGACGAAGGCGGTGCGCCGCGGCAGCAGCGTGCGGACGAACTGCGGGTCACCGTCGGGATCGACGGCGACCCAGTCGCCCGTGCAGACGATCCGCATCGGATCGCGCGGGACGACGAAGGCGGTGTCGGCCCTGAGCGTGCCGTCCGGGGTGACGACATCGCACTGGCCGCGGTCGACCCGCACCACACGCCCGGGGAGCAGGCCCTGTTCGGCGTACGGCGCGAACTCGGCCTCCCATGCGGCGTCCCAGCCGTACGGGGACAGCGGGTGCGCGGCGGACGATCCCTGGAGGGAGGAGAGGGCGGACGAGAAGGACTGGAGGGACAAGGGAAACCCTTCGAAGGGTGGCCCCGGCAACGCGCTTGCTGGCGCGGAGAGTTACGAAGAGGTCAGCCGGTGACCACGGGGGTGGGAACGGTGTTCTTCCGGTTGTGGGCAACGCCCATCGCAACGACAGTCATCACGGTCCTCACCTCCTGGTTCACACACGAACCCGACACCGGCGGCTCAGCACGCCGTCCGGAACTCCGCACACGATAGCCCGCGCCCGTCGGACGGCTCAACACATTTACCGGTATGCGTACCGTGTCCGCCGCCCCTGCCGGATCGGGGACCATGCGCCGGGCCGTATCCGTCGGAGTTATCCGGTTATCTCGCCCGATCAGGTGATACACATGCACAATCACCGGTCCGGGGCGGTTATGGTGCCGAGCATGACCTCACCCCAGACCGCCAACGGCACGTTCACCCAGGCCCAGTTGGGCACGATCACACTGATCGGGTGGAGTGGCGAACACCCTGACGGCGGCCCCGACGTCGCCTTCCTCCTCGTCTACTCGCTGGGCGACGGCACGGACGGCCCCGCCGCCGGTGAGGCCGCCATGCGCGTGGCCCTGGAGCGCTGCGGGCTGCCGGTCGGCGGCGGACCGGTGTACGCGGCGGATCGCCCCGGCCTCCAGGTGAAGCTGCTCGTCCAGGCGGGCCAGGCCGTTCTGACGCTGCCCCACTTCACCGCGCAGTACCCCGCCCCTCCCGAGTGGCTCGCCGCCGCGAACCAGCGGGGCGAGGTGCACGTGATGTTCGCGACCCGGCCGTGGCCCCAGGGCGTTCCGGGCCGCCCGGTCGGCGAGGAGCTGCTGCGGTCCTTCGCCGGCGACCCGGAGGTCATCGTGTCCTCCGCCCACTGCGTTCTTCCGGTGCGCAGCCTGGGCTGACCCGACCCGGCACAGGACGATGCCCACCGCCCCCGTGGCGCGGTGGGCATCGTCCTGTGCGAAGCCCGGGACGGTTGCCGCCCCCGGCCCTGCCCGGCGACCGGCCGTGCCCCGCTCATCGGTGGGGCACAGCCGTGCGGGCGACCGCGGGAACGCGCCCGGGCCGCCCGCACGTCGGACGCGTCAGTTGTTGGCGATCCCGTTGCCCGACAGCACCGGGATGCCGTTGACCAGGTGCGACAGTGCCTCGTCGCCCTTGGCCTGGGTGGAGTTCTCGGCGCACTGCTGGTTCTGCGGCGAGGCCAGGACATTGACGTCCTGGACCGCGACCGCCGCCAGCAGGCCGACGAGAGAACCGGCGTTGGCCTTGAGCGGCAGACCGACACAGGGCTTGTTCAGCGAGCCCTGGACGAGCTGGGCCTGCGGGCTGCCGTCGCCCGTGGTCACGCTGTTGCCGAACGAGTCCACGGCGCCGTTGCCGTTGACCGACGTCGTGCCACCGTCGTTGCCGATCGCCATGGCCGCCGGGGCCATCGCGGCGGACAGGCCGACCAGGGACACGGCCACTGCTGCGCCGGTCATCATCTTCTTCATCACGCTTCACCTTTCGGAGCGTCCCGTTGTGGAACGTACTGATCAACCCGCTACGGAAGCGTGGGTTCCGCAGCACCACCCGAATGGGTCCGATCCGGCATGAGTTCGACCGCTCCGTTCACTCCTCGACGGCTTCGCCGGAGGTTCGGGCCGCCGGAATCCGGCTTTCCGCGCGGGGCCGGGCGGGTGCCGGGGGCGGGGTCCGTTCCGGGTCGCCGTGGGCGGCGCGCCACTCGGCGAGCAACCGGTCGTAGATGGGGGTGTCGCCCTGTCCGTGCCCCGGTCGGCCGTGGGGGCTCTGACTGTCGTACTGGTCCATGGGGTTGGCCCTACCCGGTGCGGCGGACGGTGTCCGCGGCCACTACGGCAACCGGCCCAGTGCGCCCGCTCCTTCGAGGGGCCCGCGGCCCCGGACGCACGAGGGGCCGGCACGTCCGGGCGGCCGACGAACGGCTGCCGTGCGGATGTGCCGGCCCCACGGGTACGTCATGTGCTGCTGGCAGGCGGGCCCGAAGCGGCCCTCGGTGCGCTTCCCCCGCGTGTACGAGGAGTCGGGAGGAGCGCCCGGGGCGGTACGGCCTTAGTTGTTGCCGGCGCCGTTGCCGGACAGGATCGGGATGTCGTCCAGGATGTGCGAGAGGGCCTCGTCGCCCTTGGCCTGGGTGGAGTTCTCGGTGCACTGCTGGTTCTGCGGCGAGGACAGGACGTTGAGGTCCTGGACGGAGATCGGGACGAGGCCGAGCACCGAACCGACGTTGGCCTTGGCCGGCAGCGCGACGCAGGGCTTGTTGAGCGAGCCCTGGATGAGTGCGAACTGCGGGCTCCAGTTGCCGTGGGTGGCGGAGTTGCCGTACGACTGGACGGCCCCGTTGCCGTTGACCGAGGTCGTGCCGCTGTCGTTGCCGATGGCCATGGCCGTGGGGGCGGCCGCGGCGGAGACGCCGACGATCGAAGCAGCGACGGCTGCCGAGGCCATAATCTTCTTGATCATGAAATAGCCCTTCTGGGGTTTCTCTGTTGTCCGCCTGTCCGGAGCGTGCTGATCAACTCTCGGCGACGGGGATGGTTGTGCCCGTTCACTCGAACGGCGCTCTCGCGTTCAGTTGTTCACCGGCGGCGTGGCACCGGAGAGATGCGAAAGGCTTCGCCGGGCGGGAATCGTCGCGGGGCGACGGATCAACCGCTGACCGGCAGACCGCCCAGGAGCGGGGCCGCGCCCTTGGCCGCGCCGGTGGCCTTGCCCGCCAGGTCGACGACGGTGCCGTTCTTCACCGCGCCCGCGGCGTCGCCGACCGCGCCGACGACCGGGTCGACGGCCTGCGGGGCGCTCTCCACCACCTGGTTGACGCCCCCGTTGAGGCTGAAGTTGGGGGCCGTGGCGGTGGTGACGGCGAAGGCGGGGGCAGCCGTTCCGAGCGCAGCCACGGAACCGGCGATGATTGCGGCGGTCTTCGCGTACTTCACTTTCGGGTTCCCTTCTGCAGCGGCAGCTTCATCGGTCGCGTTGAACCGCGCCGCACGAGCCCTCTGTGGCCGTGCCCTCCTGCCGCTTTCGCAGTGGGTAACGATGCGATTGCGGCCCGGCAACTGGATGGGGGCACTTTTTTCCCGGGGCCACTCGTTCGATTTTCGGAAACCGGAAAAAGGCAGGGAAAGACCCCGGAACGCGGTGAATGCGTTCCGGGGCCTTTCGGTCACGGGCTTTCGGCCCTGTCGACCGGAGGTCAGACGTTGACGCAGGTGTTGCCGAAGGCCGGGTTCAGCACGCCGATCACGTCGATCGTGTTGCCGCAGAGGTTGATCGGAATGTGGATCGGAACCTGGATGTTGTTTCCGGACACCAGACCGGGCGAGTACGCGGCGCCGCCCTCGGCGCCGGAGTCGGCGAAGGCGGGGGCGGCGGCGCCCATCGCCATGAGGGTTCCTGCGGCGATGGCGGCAACCTTGGTGTACTTCACGTTTTTCCCTTTCTTTGACGGAGTCCGAAGCAGCCACGTCTTTCGTGCCACACGAGCGCATCCCGATCACTCGTAACTCCGCCGCTCTCATTCGTAACGATTCGGGGCCACAGGCGAAACCTGAGAGACCAAAAATCCTCAAGAATCGCCCGAAAGATGCAATATCGATCACTTGACGTCGCGGATGGGCCCGTTCGGTCACGCGACGCACCCCGCCCCTCCCAGGCCCGGGTACGGGCCCGGGAGGGCAGCAACAGGCCCGGAACCGTCGGGGGAGGAACGCCGACGGCCCGGGCCTGTCGTCACGGCTGGGTCAGGTGTCGATCAGCCACCGGTCAGCTGTTACCGGCACCGTTGCCGGACAGGATCGGGATGCCGGACAGGATGTGCGACAGCGGCTCGTCGCCCTTGGCCTGGGTGGAGTTCTCGGTGCACTGCTGGTTCTGCGGCGAGGACAGAACGTTGACGTCCTGGACGGCGATCGGGATGGCGCCGAGCACCGAACCGACGTTGGCCTTGGCCGGCAGACCGATGCACAGCTTGTTCAGGCTGCCCTGGACCGCGGAGAACTGCGGGCTGCCGTCACCACGGGTCACCGCGTTGCCGAACGACTGCGAGGCCCCGTTGCCGTTGACCGAGGTCGTGCCGCCGTCGTCACCGATGGCCATGGCCTGCGTCGCGCCCATCCCCAGGATGGAGGCGGCGACGGCGCCCGTAGCCAGAACCTTCTTGATCACGCTTTAACCCTTCTCGTACCGGATGCCCCGTACCGGAGCCCCCTGCCCAACTCGCGACCGGGCTTTTGGTTCTCGTGCTTCCCGCCTTTCACCCGAATGCCCGGAGCGCACGCACAACCGTGCGAAACAATGCCCGAGGGTCGGCCGGGGAAAAACACGCAGCCGGTCGCCACACCGCCATCCCTACCGTATGGGCGCGCCGGTACGGGGCACCCCCGTCATCGTGGGCGGGGTCAACCCGAGACCACTTGCACTACTCCATTCGTGTGGTTACGAAATTTCCACGGCTGTGTGAGTCTCCTGACCAAAATCTTCTCGTTATGAGTGTCACAAGCGTGCGCGCCCGGGCGCTCGACCGGCAGAAGCAGTACTCAGCACATGAAGAACGCGTCTTCGTGGTCTCCGTTTTTTTCCGCGACCGCCGCTTTCCGGTCTCGCGCACGGAGGCCACCGGAGGTGGCGTCCCGACGGTGTCCGCATCGCCTGATGTACGAACAAGCGAGCGTTCCGCTCGCACGGAATGTCCTAGGAAAGGGCACCAATGCGAAAAGCCTTGAGTAAGAGCGTGCTGGTGATGGCCGCGGCGTCAGGCATCCTGGCCGCGTCCGGAGGGTACGCGCTCGCGGACACCTCCGCCGAGGGCGCGGCCGTCGGTTCGCCGGGCGTCGGCTCGGGCAACACCGTGCAGGTGCCGGTGCACGTACCGGTCAACGTGTGTGGCAACACCGTCAATGTGATCGGCCTGCTGAACCCCGCGTTCGGCAACAAGTGCAAGAACGAGAGCGTCGGCAGCGGCAGCGGCACGGGACAGGGTGCGAGCGCCGAGGGCGTCGCGGCCAACTCCCCCGGTGTGCTCTCCGGCAACGTCGTCCAGGCGCCCGTCGACGTCCCGGTCAACGTGTGTGGCAACACCGTCAATGTGATCGGCCTGCTGAACCCCGCGTTCGGCAACAACTGCGAGAACCAGTCGGGCGGCACCAGCACTCCGCCTCCCGTCCACCCGCCGCACAAGCCGCCCGTCCACCCGCCGCACAAGCCGCCCGTCCACCCCCCGCACAAGCCCCCGGTGCACCCGCCGCACAAGCCGCCCGTCCACCCCCCGCACAAGCCCCCGGTGCACCCGCCGCACAAGCCGCCGGTCCACCCGCCGCACAAGCCCCCGCACAAGCCCACCCCGGAGTGCCCTCCGACCACCCCGCCCACCACTCCCCCCACCACACCTCCGACCACCCCGCCCACCACGCCTCCGAACCACCCGGAGCCGGCGCACCACAAGCCGCCGCACCACAAGCCGCCGCAGCTGGCGCACACCGGCTCGGACGCGAAGCTCGGTCTGGCCGGCGGGGCCGCTGCGGTCATGGCGCTCGGTGGGACCCTGCTGGTCCGCCGCGCCCGCGCCGCGCGGGACTGACCGGAGCGGCCCTCGGGCAGCGGTGACGGGCAGGAAGTCACCAGGTAGCAGATAGAGAGAAGGGCGGGGTCCGTCGTCGCAGCCCGAGCTGTGACGACGGACCCCGCCTCTTCGCCGTCGGAGGGGTGCGGCGCCCGAGACCGGCGGGTCTCCGCTCGGGCACGGGACCTCCAGGGACATCGCGGGTGGGCCATGGCCGCGTCGAATGGATCAGTCGAATGGCCAAGGGCTCGTCGGGGCGGGGATCGCGAAGGGGACGAGCTACCGGCAAGACGTCTGATGTCTGATGCCTTGATAGCGTGGGAACGTAGCTTGACGATCGAGAGGGGTCAAGAGGTGGGGAGTTCACGCATGTCCGGTACGAAGCCCGGCCGACCGTTGCTCCGGCAGGAAGTCGTCGAGGGCATCAAGCGCCACATCCTTGAGGAACGGCTCCGTCCCGGGGACCCGCTGCCCCCCGAGCCGGCCCTGTGCGAGGCGCTCGGCGCCAGCCGTTCCAGCGTGCGCGAGGCGGTCAAGATCCTCGACGCGCTGGACATCGTCGAGGTGCGCCACGGGCACGGCACCTACGTGGGGCGGCTTAGTCTGTCCGCCCTGGTGGAGAGCCTGGCCTTCCGCGGACTGCTCTCCCCCGACGACGACTTCCAGGTGCTGGCCGACCTGGTCGACGTGCGCGAGCTGTTCGAGCGCGGAATGGCCGACCGGATCGTCTCGCTGCTCCACGAGGATCAGCTCGACCAGCTGGACGCCCTGGTCACCACCATGCGCGAGACCGGCGCCCGGGACGGCCACGGCTTCGTGGAGGCCGACCGGGCGTTCCACGAGCTGCTGGTGGCCCCGCTCGGCAACGAACTGATCGGCCAGCTCTCGATGGCCTTCTGGGACGTGTACACGATCGTCGCGCCGCATCTCGACGGGTTCACGCAGGCCGACGAGATGGAGACGATCGCGGCGCACCAGAACATCGTGGACGCCGCGCGGGCCGACGACATCGCCGGTTTCATGAAGGCGTTGGGCGAGCACTACGCCCCGGTCAGGCGCCGGATCTCCGAGGCGCGGGCCCGCGACGCCGCCCGGGGCTGACCCCGCGTGTCCCCCGTCCCGTTCCCGGGCAGGTGTGACGATGAGGACGGTCAGCACCTCGCGGGCGTCGGGACGGGCGGTGGATCGGTGGCGGTGACGGGTTTACGCATCGGGGTGGTCGGCGGCAGCATCGCCGGCTGTGCCATGGCGATCGCGGCGGGGCGGGCCGGGGCGGAGGTCACCGTCCACGAGCGCAGCGACGGCGCGTTGCAGGAGCGAGGCTTCGGCATCGTCATGCCGCCCCCGCTCCACCGGGAGCTGGTGGCCGGCGGTTATCTGGGCGCGGACATGCCGACGGTTCCGGTCGCCGACCGCGTCTGGCTCACCCGGACCCCGGGCGGGCGGTCCTCGCGCGAGCTGGCCCGCCAGCGGTCCCCGGTGGCCGCGTGCAACTGGGGCCTGTTGTGGCGGGCGTTGCGCGGGCGGGTCGGAAAGGACGTGTACCGCCGCGGGACGCCCGTCGAGTCCGTCGGCCGGGCGTCCTCGGGCCGTGCCCTGATCCGTACCGGGGACGGGGAGCGGGAGTACGACATCGTGGTGGGGGCGGACGGGCACCGGTCCGTCACCCGCGCCCTGGTGGCCCCGGACGTCCGGCCGGTGCCCGCCGGGTACCTGGCATGGCGGGGCACGATCCCGCTGGACGTGCTCCGCGACCACCCGGGGCCGCTGGAACTGCTGCGGACCTCCTGGGTCACCCTGGGGTTCTCCGGCGGGCACGCCGTCTTCTATCTGATTCCGGGCCCGGTGCCCGGCTCGCGGCTGCTGGCCCATGTGGTCTACGGGTCCGCCCCGCGGCCGGCCGGGGCGCGGGAGCCGGTGCCCGTCGAGTACGTGCGCGACCTGGCCGAGGAGCACTTCCCGGCGGAGTGGGCCGACATCGTCGCGCGCGGTGAGTACGGGACGCGGGCCCTCCATCCGGTCGCCGACTTCGTGACGCCGCGCGTCGCCGAGCCGCCGTTCCTGCTGGCGGGCGACGCGGCGAGCGTCACCAGGCCGCACACGGCCAGCGGCGCGGTCAAGGCGCTGCAGGACGCGCTGTGCCTGGAACGGGCCCTGCGCGCCGGGGGTCCGGTGGCCGAGGCGCTGCGCCGGTACGCCGACGAGCGCACCGCCGAGGGGGCCCGGTTGGTGGAGCTGGGCCGCCGGCTGGGGCGCGCCCTGGTGGAGCGCACGCCCGACTGGCCGACGATGGGGCCCGCCGAGGTGGAGGCGTGGAGCCGGGCCTCGCTGAACGGCGACCGGAGTTACCTGTACGGCAGCGTGCACCGGCCGTGACCGCCCGGCCTCCGGGGCCGATGCCCTGGGCCGCGAGAGGTCGGTGCCTCCACGTCCTCCTGCGCTTCGACTGCCTCTTGACCGCTCGCAGGAGCATCTGTTTAAGGTGAGCCAGACATAGGACATCTTACGTCTCACGTCATGTTCCACGGACTCTCGGTACCGCGGAACGGCGCCCCGACCGAGCTGGAGAACCCTCACCATGTCCCTGACCACACCGTTGCGCGGCGTCGTCCCGCCGGTCTGCACCCCGCTCGACTCCCGAGGGGAGGTCGACACCACTTCCCTCACCCGGCTCGTCGAGCACCTCCTGGACGGCGGGGTGCACGGCCTGTTCGCGCTCGGCTCCACCAGCGAGGTCGCGTACCTCACCGACGAGCAGCGCGCCACGGCACTGCGGACGGTGGTCGAGGCGGCCGCCGGCCGGGTTCCGGTGCTGGCCGGGGTCATCGACACCACCACCGCGCGCGTGATCCACCACGCCGGAGCCGCCGCCGCGCTCGGCGCGGACGCCCTGGTCGCCACCGCGCCGTTCTACACTCGCACCCATCCCGAGGAGATCGCCGGGCACTTCCGGAAGCTGCGCGCGACGGTGGACCTGCCGCTGTTCGCGTACGACATCCCGGTCGCGGTGCACAGCAAGCTGTCCGCCGCGCTGGTGCGCGAACTCGCCGAGGACGGCACCCTGGCCGGTCTCAAGGACAGCAGCGGGGACGAGGGCGGGCTGCGCAGGCTGCTCGTCGAACTGGGCGGCCGGGGTGGCCGCGGCGTGGGCCCGGCGCCGGGGTTCAGTGTGCTCACCGGCTCCGAACTCACGGTGGACGCCGCCCTGTTGGCCGGGGCCGACGGAGTCGTGCCGGGCATCGGCAACGTGGATCCGGCCGGGTACGTCCGGCTGTACGAGGCCACTCTGGCCGGGGACTGGACGCTCGCCGCGCAGGAGCAGGAGCGGCTCGTGGAGCTGTTCGGCATGGTCGACGTCGGGCCGGAGGCGGACATGGGCCGCAGTTCCTCGGCGCTCGGCTCGTTCAAGGCGGCGCTCCATCTGCTCGGCGTCATCGAGTGCGGCGCCACGGCCTTCCCGCAGATCCCGCTGAGCGCCGAGTCGGTCGCCGGGGTCGGCCGGCACCTGCGCGCCGCCGGGCTGTCCCCGGTCCGATGAGCGCCTCCTCCCGGGCCCGGCGCCCGAGGGAGCAGCGCCGGGCTCCGGGGGGGGCGGGAAACGGAGAACGGGACACGGTACGGGCCGGGGCCGGCGCGGTGGGACGCGTCCCGCCGCGCTCGCGGTCGTACGGTCAGTGCGGGATGCGTTCGAAGATCGCGGCGAGGCCCTGCCCGCCGCCGATGCACATCGTCTCCAGGCCGTACCGGGCCTCGCGGCGGTGCAGTTCACGGGTGAGCGTGGCGAGGATGCGGGCGCCGGTGGCGCCGACCGGGTGGCCGAGGGAGACCCCGGAGCCGTTGACGTTGACACGCTGTTCGTGGTCCTTCTCACCGAGGCCCAACTCGCGTGTGCAGGCGAGCACTTGGGCGGCGAAGGCTTCGTTGAGCTCGATCAGGTCGAGGTCGGCGAGGGTGAGCCCGGCGCGTTCGAGCGCGGCCCGGGTCGCGGGGACGGGGCCGAGGCCCATGGTCGCGGCGGGCACCCCGGCGCGGGCGAACGAGACGAGCCGGACCAGGGGGGTGAGGCCGAGGCGTTCGGCGGTGGCCGCGCCGGTCACCAGGCAGGCGGCGGCCGCGTCGTTCTGACCGCTGGCGTTGCCCGCGGTGACGGTCGCCTCCGGGTCGGACTTCGCCATGATCGGGCGCAGCGCGGCAAGTTGTTCCGCGGTGGTGTCGGGGCGGGGGTGCTCGTCGGTGGTGACGACGGTCTCGCCCTTGCGGGTCCGTACGGTGACCGGCACGATCTCCGCGTCGTAGCGGCCCTCCGCCGCCGCCCGCCCGGCGCGCCGCTGCGAGCGCAGGGCGAGGGCGTCCTGCTCGGCGCGGCCGATGCCGTACGCGCGCCGCAGGTTCTCCGCCGTCTCGATCATGCCGCCGGGCACCGGGTGGTTGACACCGCCGGCCGTGACCCGGCCCCGGGCCAGTGCGTCGTGGAGCTGGAGGCCGGGGCCCTTGATGCCCCAGCGACCCTCGTGCGTGTAGTACGGGGCGGCGCTCATCACGTCCACGCCGCCCGCGACGACGACCTCGCTGAAACCGGCCCGGATCTGCATCGCCGCGTCCAGCACGGCCTGGAGGCCGGAGCCGCAGCGGCGGTCCACCTGGGTGCCGGTGACGGTCTGGGGCAGTCCGGCGTCGAGGGCGGCGACCCGGCCGATGGCGGGCGCCTCGGCGGACGGGTAGGAGTGTCCGAGGATCACCTCGTCGACCACGTCGGGATCGATCCCGGTACGGGCGACGACCTCGGCGATGACGCGTGCGGCGAGTGCGGCCGGCGTCTGCTGCGCGAACACTCCGCCGAAACGGCCGATGGGAGTGCGCAGCGGTTCACAGATGACGACATCGAGCTGCTGGTCGGGCACGGCGTGACCTTTCGGTGACGGGGGACGAGTGACGGGCTTCGGCGATGGGTGATGGTGACGGGTGACGGGTGGTGCGGCGGACGGCGCGGGGCGCGGGGTGGGGCGCGTCTCAGTCGTGGGGCGCGGCGGTCCCTTCCCCGGCCGGGCCGGCCGGGGTGGGCAGTGCCTCCTCGGCCACCGCGAGCACCGCCCGCAGGGCGGCGGAGGGGTTGTCGGGCCGCCAGGCCAGCGCGGCCCGGAGCCGGACGGGCGGGCCGGACAGCGGCCGGTGGACGAGGCCGTTCTGCTGGATGTGCTGGACGGAGGTGACGGTGAGCGTGACGCCGACGCCCGCGGCGACCAGGGCGAGGATGGTGTACGAGTCGGGCGCCTCCTGCACCACCCGGGGGTTGAAACCGGCGGCCTCGCAGGCTCCGACCATCGCGTCGCGCACGGTGGAGCCGGTGTTGGCGGGGAAGGCGACGAAGGGCTCGTCGGCGAGCACCTCGACGGGGACGCTCCCCAGCCGGGCGAGCGGGTGGTCGAAGGGCAGCGCGCACACCAGCTCCTCCTCGGCGATCACCCGGTGGGCCACCCCGGGCCGGGTCACCGGCAGCCGGACGAACCCCAGGTCGAGCGAGCCGTCGGCGACCCGGTCGAGGGCGACGTTGGCGTACGTCTGCCCCTTCATGGCCAGTTCGACGGCGGGGTGGGCGGCGCGCACGGCCCGGGTGAGCAGCGGCAGCGTCTCGTGGCTGGAGGCGCCCGCGAAGCCGATCGTGACCCGCCCGTACTCGCCGCGGCCCGCCGCCTTCGCGGCCCGCACCGCGGTGTCGAGGTCGGCGAGGACGGTCCGTACCGGCCGGAGGAAGGACTCCCCCGCCGCAGTGAGCCGCACCGACCGGGTGTTGCGTTCGAAGAGCTGGACGCCCAGTTCCTTCTCCAGTCGGCGGATCTGCTGGCTCAGCGGCGGCTGGGCCATCTGCAGCCGCTTCGCGGCCCGCCCGAAGTGCAACTCCTCGGCCACGGCGACGAACGCGGACAGATGGCGCAGTTCCATGCCGTTCCTCCGGTCCCCGGCCGCACCGGCCGGCCCCATCGCCCCGAGCCCGTCGGCCCGGCCGCCCATTTATTGCCCGGCCGTCTCGATGCGACCTTAATTCGGTATTGGACAGCGATCAATGGCCGCTGACACGGTGGGGCGAAGCGCGGACCGGGAAGCGTACGGAGGGCCGGAGGAGCATCGCTGCCGACCGCCACCAACCGCGGCCGGACTCCGGCTGCTGCGCGAGGACGTGGACCCGGGCCGCGTCTATCTTCGCTGAGACGGATCACATGCCATCCCCGAGAGGACCGCAACCACCATGCGCATCAGGATCGTCGGCGCCGGGGCCATGGGCCGCGGCATCGCCCAGTGGGCGGCGACCGCCGGACACACCGTCGAGCTGTGCGACGTACGTCCCCAGGCGGTGACGGAAGCCCTGGACTTCGTACGGTCCATGCTCGAACGGGCCGTGCAGAAGGGCCGGTTGTCCGCCGAGGACCGGGACGCCACCGTGGCGCGTCTGGTCCCGCTCGACGACCCGTGGGCGGACGGGCCGGACGTCGAGCTGGTCGTCGAGGCCGTGCGGGAGGACCTCGACACCAAGACGGAGGTCTTCGGCAGGCTGGAGGAGGCACTGCCCGCGACGGCCGTCTTCGCGACCAACACCTCGTCCCTGTCGGTCACCCGGATCGCTGCCGGGCTGAAGGACCCGGGCCGCCTGGCCGGGCTGCACTTCTTCAACCCGGTGCCGCTGATGAGGATCGTCGAGATCGTGCCGGGCGCGGCCACCCGCGCGGACATCCCGCCGGCCCTCACCGCGTTCGTCGAGGGCTGCGGCCACCGCGCGGTCACCGTCGCCGACACCCCCGGCTTCCTCGTCAACCACGCCGGGCGCGGGCTGGTGACCGAGGCGCTCGCGCTGCTGGAGGAAGGGGTCGGCACACCGGCGGACATCGACCGGATCGCCCGTGACGTGCTCGGGCTGCGGATGGGCCCGTTCGAGCTGATGGACCTCACCGGGCTGGACGTGACGGCCGCGGTGATCGACTCGATCTGGCAGGGCTTCCGCCACGCGGACCGGCTCCGCCCCTCCTACCTCACCCCGAACCGGGTGGCGGCGGGGCTGCACGGCCGCAAGACCGGGCGCGGCTGGTACGCGTACGGTCCCGGGGCGCCCGCACCCGCCCCGGAGCCGCCGGTCACCGGTGACCCGGACCGCCCGGTGTTCGTGTGGGCCACCGAGGGCCGGGACCGGGACGCGGATGCGTTGCGGGCGGCGCTGACCGCCGCGGGCGCCGCCGTCGAGACCGGCGACGGGCCGTCGGCCGACGCCCTCGTGCTGGTCCCGGTCTGGGGCACCGCGGTGGCCGGGGCGGTGGCCGGGCACGGGCTGCCCGCGGCGCGCACCTTCGGGGTGGACCCGCTGCCCGCGGCGGGCCGGCGCCGGGTGCTGGCCGTGACCCCGGCGGCGGATCCGGCCGCCGCGCGTGACGCCCGCGCGGTGCTGGCCCGGTCGGCGGACGGCGAGGAGCCCCACGCGGTCTCGGTGGTGCGGGACACGGCGGGTTCGGTCGCCCAGCGGCTGCTCGCCTCGATCGTGTCGGTGGCGGCCGGGATCGCGGAGCGTTCCATCGCCTCCCCCGGCGACATCGACCTGGCCGTCACCGCCGGGCTCGGCTACCCCGTCGGCCCGCTGGCCTGGGGCGACCGGGTCGGCGCCGGACGGATGCTGGAGCTGCACCGGGCGCTGCACCGCACGACGGACGACCCGCGCCACCGGCCGAGCCGCTGGGTCACCGAACGCGCCCTGCTCGGCCTGTCGCTGACCGACCCGGGCACGTCGCCCGCCGACTGCGTGGACGGTCCCGCGGCCTCGTGACGCGCGGGGCGGGCCCGGGCCGGAGCATGGCCGGGTCCGCCCCGCCCCGTTCGAGCAGGTGTCCGTTTCTTACAAGACCCGGTCCCGGCCCCTGCCTAGGGTTCGGGGCATGACTCCACGCATGGATGCGATCGGCATCATCACCAAGGACCTGGCCGCCTCGCTCGCCTTCTACCGTCGGCTCGGAATCGACCTCCCCGCCGACGCCCACTCCGCGCCCCATGTCGAGGCGACGCTCCCGGGCGGCATGCGCCTGATGTGGGACACCGAGGACGTCATCCGCTCGTTCGACCCGGAGTGGAGCGAGCCCGCCGACGGGCAACGCCTCGGGCTCGCCTTCCGCTGCGACGACCCGGCGGAGGTGGACGCGGTGTACGACGACCTGACCGGCGCCGGGTACGAGGGGCGGCTGAAGCCGTGGGACGCGGTCTGGGGGCAGCGTTACGCGACGGTCCTCGACCCGGACGGCTGCGAGGTGTCGCTGTTCGCCGCGAACGGCTGAGACCGGGCCGGGCGGGGCGGGACGGGACGGATTCCGGGAAGGGCGCCGTCCGGGCGGACGTCGGAGGCACGGCACCCGCCCGGGCGGGACGGGTCGCGAAAGGAGCGGCATCCCGGCCGGGCGGGGCCCTCACGACGTGCCCCGCGCCAGGTGGGCGGTCAGGGTGGTGCCGGCCAGGGCGCGCATCTCACGGGCGAGGTGGGCCTGGTCGGTGCAGCCCGCCGCGACCGCCGCCTCGGCGTAGGGCGTCCCCGCCCGGGCGAGGGCCAGGGCCCGCTGCAACCGCAGGATCCGGGCAAGCGTCTTGGGCCCGTAGCCGAAGGCCGCGAGCGAGCGCCGGTGCAGCCGGCGGACGCCGAGACCGGTCGTGCGCGCGGTGTCCGCGACGGACCCTCCGGCGCCGAGCCGGGCGGCCACGGCCCGCATCAGCGGGTCCGGCGGCGCGGTGCCGGCCGCCCGGCGCAGGGCGAGGGCCTCCAGCGCGGCGGCGGGGTCGGGGGCCTCGGCGACGCGTTCGGTGAGTTCGCGGACCAGGGCGCCGGGCCACAGGTCCGCGAGAGCGGTCCGCAGATCGCGCAGTTCGTGCGCCGGTACGCCGAGGAGGGCGGGGGCGACGCCGGGCTCGAAGCGGATTCCGGCGTACCGTCCACCGGGCTCCACGTCCGGGACCATGGCCCGGGTGTCGGGGCCCGCGACGAGCAGCCGCCCGCCGATCCAGAGCAGGTCCATGCATCCGTCGGGCAGCACCGGACCGACCCGGCCGCCCGGCGCCTCCAGCGTCCACACGGTCGCCCCGCCGAACCGCGACGCCCGTTCCTCGTACCGGTTGCCCATGCCCACACGCTAGTCTCGTCGGCGGACCGAATCGGCTTCCCGGGGGGCGCTCATGACGGCACTGATGGAGTTCACCACCGACAGCGGTGCGACGGTGACCGTCGAGGTCGACCGTCAGGCGCAGGGCGCGAACCTGGTCGCCCTGGGCGATGACAACACCCTGACCAGAGCGGGTCGTACGTTCGACAGCGCACTCACGGGCATGCGGTCCGCGGCCGAGTCCGCGCTCGCGGTGTTCCGGGACGGCGCCCTGAAACCCGACGGGGTGGAGCTCGAGTTCGGGGTGAAGATCACGGCGGAGGCCGGGGCCGTGATCGCCAAGAGCGCGGTGGAGGGCCACCTCCTGGTCAAGCTGTCCTGGTCCCCCGGGGCCGAGCGGGAGGACGCGGCGCCGCCCGCTCCCGGGGCCACGAACGCCCCGCCGGTGCCCCCGCAGGCCGCATCCGCGCCCCCGGCACCGACCACGCCCCCGGCACCGGCCGCACCTCCCGCGCCACCCGCCGAATGACGTCGGCCGGGCCGGGTGCTCACGCGCCGGGCGGCCGGTCCGTACCGTCGTCCGGCTCCTCGCCCCCGTTTCCGGCCTCGTCCTTCTCGTCGGCCTTGTCCTTGTCCTTCTCCGGTTCCTTGTCGCGGCTCGGCTGCAGCCTGGACTTCACGTCGTCCGGGGGCAGGAACTTCGACCAGCGCTCGGGGAACTCGGAGGGCATGTAGGGGCTGTCATCATCCCCCTCGTCATCGTCCTCGTCATCCTCGTCGTCGTCCTCGTCCCAGTACGCCGACCGGCACTCCGCCTCCGCCCTGGCGACCAGTTCCGCCGCCTGGGCCGCGCGCAGCCGGTCGTTGGCCGCGCGGGCGGCGGCCGTGGCCAGCGAGGGCCACACCCGGTCGATGGCCGCGTTCACCGCGGCTCCCACCAGCACCGCGAACGCGGAGATGCCGATCCACAGCAGCACGGCGATCGGGGCCGCCAACGAGCCGTAGATCGTGGGCCCCTCGACGGTGCTGGTGAGGTAGATCCGCAGCAGGAAGCTGCCCAGCACCCACATGACGAACGCCACCAGCGCGCCCGGCACGTCCTCGATCCACGGCGAACGCACCGGCACGGACACGTGGTAGAGCGTCGTCAGGAACGCGATCGACAGCAGGACCACCAGCGGCCAGTACAGGATGCTTATGAGTTCGGTGCCCCAGGGGACGAACTCCACGACCCGGTCGGGGCCGACGACCAGCAGCGGCAGCACGACGGCCCCGAGCAGCAGCGCGACGACGTACAGCAGGAAGGCGAGCAGGCGCGTCTTGACGATGCCCCGGTGGCCGTCGAGCCCGTACATCACCGTGATCGTGTCGATGAAGACGTTGACCGCGCGGGAGCCGGACCAGAGCGCGATCGCGAAACCGATCGAGATGATGTCGGGCCGGGCGCCGGTGGTGATGTCGGCCAGCAGCGGCTTGGCGAAGTCGTTGACGCCGCGCTCGCTGAGCACGGTGTGCGCGGCGTTGAGGATGTTGCGCTCGATGGAGGCGACCGTGGTGGTGTTGGTCCATTCGTCGACGTAGCCGAGCAGGCCGATCAGGCCGAGGAGCAGGGGCGGCAGGGACAGCAGGGTGAAGAACGCCGCCTCGGCCGCGAGCCCCAGGATGCGGTACTCCATGCACGAGTTGACGGTGTCCTTGAGCAGCTGCCAGACCATCTGCCGCTTGGAGACGTTGCGGTAGAGGACTCGGGCCCGGTGGAGCCGCCCCGATGGCCGCTCGGGTGTTTCGTTTGCTGCCTGCACGTCCTTACCGTATCCGCATGGCAGCCACCACCCACACAGTGTCCAACCAGGCCCCGCCGCTGGTCGGCTACGACGTCTTCGCCGCCGACCGGGTGCTCACCGAGGCCGTACGAAGGCATGTCCCGCCCGCTCTGCTGGCCGAGGTCCGGGGCGAGCTCGGCGAGCTCGGCAGGTCCGCCGGCTCCGCGCAGGCGCAGGAGTGGGGCGAGCAGGCGAACGCGAATCCGCCGGTGCTGCGCACCCATGACCGGTACGGCCACCGCATCGACGAGGTGGACTTCCACCCGGCCTGGCACCGGCTGCTGGGCCACGCCGTCTCGGCGGGCCTCACCGGCGCCTGGAACCGGCCCGCCGGGCACGTGCGGCGGGCGGCCGGATTCCTCGTGTGGACGCAGGCCGAGGCGGGGCACGGCTGTCCGCTGTCGATGACGCACGCGGCGGTGCCCGCGCTGCGGACCGATCCGGCGCTGGCCGCCGAGTGGGAGCCGCTACTGACCTCGCCCGTGTACGAGCAGGAACTGCGGCCCGTCGCGCAGAAGGCCGGGGCGCTCCTCGGGATGGGCATGACGGAGAAGCAGGGCGGCACCGACGTACGGTCGAACACCACCCGGGCCCGGCCGCTGGCCGCGGCGGGCGAGTACCTGCTCACCGGGCACAAGTGGTTCTGCTCGGCGCCGATGTCCGACGGTTTCCTGGTGCTGGCGCAGGCGCCCGGGGGCCTGACGTGCTTCCTCCTGCCCCGGGTGCTGCCCGACGGCACCCGCAACGTCTTCGCCCTCCAGCGGCTCAAGGACAAGCTGGGCAACCGGTCGAACGCCTCGGCCGAGGTCGAGTTCGACGGCACGTGGGCGCGCCGGGTGGGCGAGGAGGGGCGCGGGGTGCGCACCATCATCGAGATGGTCGCGGCGACCCGGCTGGACTGTGTGCTCGGTTCGGCGGCGCTGATGCGGCAGGCGGTCGCGCAGGCGGTCCACCACTGCGCGTACCGCAGCGCGTTCGGCGGGGTGCTGATCGAGAAGCCGCTGATGCGCAACGTGCTGGCCGACCTGGCGCTGGAGTCGGAGGCCGCGACGGTGCTGGCGATGCGGCTGGCGGCGGCGTACGACGCCGGTACGGACAGCGAGCGGGCGTTCCTGCGGATCGCGGTGCCCGCGGCGAAGTACTGGGTGACCAAGCGGTGCACGCCCGTGGTGGGCGAGGCGCTGGAGTGTCTGGGCGGCAACGGCTACGTCGAGGAGTCCGGAATGCCGCGGCTGCTGCGCGAGGCGCCGCTCAACTCGATCTGGGAGGGCTCGGGGAATGTGCAGGCGCTGGACGTGCTGCGGGCCCTGCAGCGCGAGCCGATGGCGCTGAACGCGTTCCTCCAGGAGGTCGGCGGGGCGCGCGGTGCCGACCACCGGCTGGACGGGGCGATCAAAGGCCTGCTGACGGAGCTCGCCGACCTGAACGGGATCGAGGCGCGGGCCCGCAGGCTTGCCGAGCGGATGGCGCTGGTGCTCCAGGGTTCGCTGCTGGTGCGCTGGGCCCCGCCGGAGGTGGCCGACGCGTTCTGCGCGTCCCGGCTGGGCGGGGACCGGGGAGCGGCCTTCGGGACGCTGCCGCACACTCTGGACCTGGCTTCGGTGGTGGAACGGGCCCGGCCCGACCGGTCCGGCGAGGAGGGCTGAGGGGCCGTCCGGGAGAACACGCAGCGACGGAGGGTGGTGCTGCGCCGACACGGCACCACCCTCCTTGCTGTGCACACCGGGCGGGGGGCACAGGCTCCGCCGCGCGGTGTTCCACCACTCTCGTACGAACCCGCGTGTCCTCGCCAGAGTTGCAAAGGGTTGCAACCATTGTGCGGAGAGTGCCGTATCGGGCCCCGCGCGGCGGCAGGATGGGACCGTGGAGTGTCGAGCAGTCCCTGTCGGGCGGGGGGAGTCACGCGTGGAGACCAGTGCTGCCGGGACGAAGCGGTCGGCCGTCCCCCGGTCCGCCCAGGACGTCCGCCTGGTCCACCGGGCCAGGGAGGCCAGGCTCTCCGGTGACCGCCCGGCGGTCGCGCCGCGGGCCGAGATCGGTGCCTCGTGGGACCGGATGGTGCGCGAGGGCGTCGATCCCGACCAGTCGACCGAGAGCGTGCTGCTCGGGGTGGAGGAGATCGAGCACCGGCGCCGGACCTCGACGCTGAACGAGGTGATGCCGCTGCTGAACGACGGTCTGGTCTCCCTGGCCGACACCGCCCAGCAGATCGTGGTGGTCACCGACGTGGAGGGCCGGGTGCTGTGGCGCCAGGGCAACACCCGGGTGCTGCGCCGGGCGGACGGCATCTGTCTGGCGGAGGGCGCCACGTGGGCGGAGACCAGCGCGGGGACGAACGCGATCGGCACGGCGCTGATCTCGCGCACCCCGATCCAGGTGCACTCCACGGAGCACTTCGTGCGGACGCTGCACAACTGGACGTGCGCGGCGGCCCCGATCCGTGACCCGCGGGACGGCAAGATGATGGGCATCGTCGACATGAGCGGCCCCGCGTCCACGTTCCATCCGACGACACTGGGCCTGGTCGGTTCGGTCGCCAGGCTGGCCGAGAGCGAGATCAGGAACCGGCATCTGCAGGCGCTCGACCGGCTGCGTTCGGTGGCGGCGCCGCTGCTGTGCCGGCTGGGCGGGCGGGCTCTGGCGGTGGACACCAACGGCTGGCTCGCGGCGGTGACCGGGATGCCGCCGATGGACCGGCTGCCGCTGCCCAAGTCGTTGCGGCCGGGACGGGTGTGGCTGCCGTCGCTCGGCATGTGCCGGGTCGAGCCGTTGTCCGGCGGCTGGCTGGTGCAGGTCGCGGACGGGCCGGCGGACGGGGCGCCGCAGCGGGTGGTGCTGGACCTGAGCAGGCCGCGCGGGCTCGCGGTCAACGTGGTGGGCGCGGTGGGCACCTGGACGCAGCGGCTCTCGCCCCGCCACGCGGAGCTGCTGTACGCCCTGGCGCTGCACCGCGAGGGGCGTACGGCGTCCGAGCTCGCCCAGGACATATTCGGCGACGCGACCCGGACGGTGACGGTGCGGGCGGAGATCTCACGAATACGCCGCCATCTCGCGGAGGTGCTCGCGCACCGCCCGTACCGGTTCGGCGACGACGTCGAGGTGGAGGTGATCCTTCCGGACCATCCGGCCGATCTGCTGCCGCACTCGACGGCCCCGGTGGTGGTCGGGGCGCGCGCGATCGATTGAGGCCGGGGCGCCGGGTCCGGGGCGCCGGAGCCTGGCGCGTCGGGGTCCGGGCGGCCGGGGCGGTACGGGCCGGGGCCGGCGCCCACCGGCCGGGAGGCCGGGACTCGGGGCCGGCTTGGGGGCGGGCGGCGCGGCGTGGTTCCCTGGCAGCCATGAACAGCCCCGCACGTACCGCACCGCCAGCCACCACCGAGGTGACCGTCTGGTCCCTGGAACAGACCTCCCCCGACGACCTGCGCCCCGCCGCCGTCCCGGAGGGGGACGTACGGATCGTGCGCTCGGAGGTGCCGCTGCCCGAGTTCAGCCGGTTCCTCTACACGGCGGTCGGCGGCGACGTCCGGTGGACGGACCGGCTCGGCATGACGTACGCGCAGTGGGAGGAGGTCCTGGGCAGGCCGGGCGCCGAGACCTGGGTGGCGTACGAGAACGGCACCCCGGCCGGGTACATCGAGCTGGACCCGCAGGACGAGGGGGTGGTCGAGGTCATGTACTTCGGGCTGATCCCCGCCTTCCGGGGCCGCCGGATTGGCGGGCACCTGCTCTCCCAGGGGGTCGCCCGTGCCTGGGACCTGGCGGAGCGCTGGCCGGAGCGGACACCGACGAAGCGGGTGTGGCTGCACACCTGCTCCAAGGACGGGCCGCACGCCATGGACAACTATCTGCGGCGCGGCTTCCGGCTCTTCGACACGAAGGTGGAGCTGGAGCCGGACGTGGCGACCCCCGGGCCCTGGCCGGGCGCCGAGCGATAGCGCCGGCTCGTAGTCGAGCGCCGAGCGACAGCCCCGGGCCGTAGTCGAGCGCCGGGAGGTGGCCCCGGGCCGTAGTCGAGCGCCGGGAGGTGGCCCCGGGCCGTGGCCGGGTACCAGAACGGCAGCCCCGGCCCGGCGCCCCGCCCGTCCCGCACATGGTCCCGGCCCCGGACTTCCACCGGGACCGGGACCGGGCCCTCCGCTTCCGGTGCCATGTGGGGAGATTGCCGCCATTACGGATGGTCCGGGCCGGACACGGCACGTGACGCGCGCCACACCGTCTCGCATTTCAGGACACTCGCGTCCAGATATTGGATAGTGGTGGACTGGTCCAAGACGCGCGTGCCACGCTTCCGTCATGCCCGGAACTGGAATCGCCTTGGTGAGTCGACGTCACGTCGACCTCGGCCGCATGTCCAGCGCCATCTGTCCGGCGGGCTGAGAGTCCCAGCACCGCCGCGTTCCGCTTTTTTCCCCGCTCCTCCCGCACGACCTGCGCACCGCCGCGCCTCCATGCGAGTGTGCAGTTCAGAGCCGCCCTCCTGCAGTCCCGAAGGACGTACCGTCATGGCCGCTACCCCGAAACAGCCTGCGCCCGCGGCGCCCCGCCGCAAGGCCGGACGCCACCGCGGCGAAGGCCAGTGGGCCCTGGGGCACTACACCCCGCTGAACGGCAATGAGCAGTTCAAGAAGGACGACGACAGTCTCAATGTGCGGACACGCATTGAGACGATCTACTCCAAGCGCGGTTTCGACTCCATCGACCCCACCGACCTTCGCGGACGCATGCGCTGGTGGGGCCTGTACACCCAGCGTCGGGCCGGCATCGACGGCGGCAAGACCGCGGTCCTGGAGCCCGAGGAGCTGGAGGACAAGTACTTCATGATGCGGGTCCGCATCGACGGCGGGAAGCTGACCACCGAGCAGCTGCGCGTCATCGGTGAGATCTCGCAGGAGTACGCCCGCGGCAGCGCCGACATCACCGACCGGCAGAACGTCCAGATGCACTGGATCCGCATCGAGGACGTCCCGGCGATCTGGGAGAAGCTGGAGGCCGTCGGGCTCTCCACCACCGAGGCGTGCGGCGACTGCCCCCGCACGATGATCGGCTCCCCCGTGGCGGGCATCGCGGCCGACGAGATCATCGACGGCACCCCGGCACTGGAGGAGATCCACGCCCGCTACATCGGCAGCCCGGAGTTCTCCAACCTGCCGCGCAAGTTCAAGACCGCGATCTCCGGCTCCCCGGTGCAGGACGTGGTGCACGAGATCAACGACATCGCCTTCGTCGGCGTCGAGCACCCCGAGCACGGGCCCGGCTTCGACCTCTGGGTCGGCGGCGGCCTCTCCACCAACCCCCGGCTGGCCGAACGGCTGGGCGCCTGGGTGCCGTTGGACGAGGTCGCGGACGTCTGGGCCGGGGTCGTCGGGATCTTCCGCGACTACGGGTACCGCCGGCTGCGCAACCGCGCCCGGCTGAAGTTCCTGGTCGCCGACTGGGGCGTCGAGAAGTTCCGCCGGGTGCTGGAGGACGAGTACCTGAAGCGCCCGCTGGTGGACGGCCCCGCGCCCGCGGAGCCCAGCAGCCGGTGGCGCGACCACATCGGCGTCCACCCGCAGCAGGACGGCCGGTTCTACATCGGTTTCGCCCCCCGGGTCGGACGCGTCGACGGTTCCACCCTCGCCAAGATCGCCGATCTGGCCGAGGCGCACGGCTCCGGCCGGGTGCGCACCACCGTCGAGCAGAAGATGATCATCCTCGACGTGGCGCAGGACCGGGTCGAGTCGCTGTCCGCGGGGTTGGAGGCGCTCGGTTTCCAGGTGAAGCCCTCGCCGTTCCGCCGCGGCACGATGGCCTGCACCGGCATCGAGTACTGCAAGCTGGCGATCGTCGAGACGAAGGCGCGCGGTGCCTCGCTCATCGACGAACTGGAGCGCCGCCTGCCGGACTTCGACGAGCCGCTCACCATCAACATCAACGGCTGCCCCAACGCCTGCGCCCGCATCCAGACCGCCGACATCGGTCTCAAGGGCCAGCTCGTGCTGGACGACGAGGGCAACCAGGTCGAGGGCTACCAGGTGCACCTGGGCGGCGCCCTCGGGCTGGAGGCCGGCTTCGGCCGCAAGGTCCGCGGCCTGAAGGTCACCTCGGCCGAACTGCCCGACTACGTCGAGCGGGTCCTGGGCCGCTTCCAGGAGGAGCGCGAGGACGGCGAGCGGTTCGCGACCTGGGCGGCGCGCGCCAGTGCGGAGTCGCTGTCATGAGCGGACGCGCCGCACCGTTCTACTGCCCGTACTGCGGGGACGAGGACCTGCGCCCGCACGAGGCCGGTCACGGCGCCTGGGAGTGTGCCTCCTGCAATCGCGCGTTCAAGCTCGGGTTCCTGGGGCTGCTGGCCCGGGGTCTGCGGGGCAACGACGGAGAAGGGGACGGGATATGACGAGCGTTCAGCCGGTCGCCGAGCTCGACGCCGGGGAACTGGGGGAACTGGCCGTCCGGACGGGCCGGGAGCTGGAGGACGCCTCCGCGACCGAGATCCTGCAATGGGCCGTCGACACCTTCGGCCGGAAGTTCTGCGTCACCTCGTCCATGGAGGACGCGGTCGTCGCCCACCTCGCGTCGCGCGTCCTGCCCGGCGTGGACGTGGTCTTCCTCGACACCGGCTACCACTTCCCGGAGACGATCGGCACCCGCGACGCGGTCGAGGCGGTGATGGACGTCAACGTCATCACGCTCACGCCCCGGCAGACCGTGGCCGAGCAGGACGCCGAGTACGGGCCGGCGCTGCACGACCGCGACCCCGACCTGTGCTGCGCGCTGCGGAAGGTCGGGCCGCTCCGGGAGGGCCTGGCCGGGTACACGGCCTGGGCGACCGGGCTGCGCCGCGACGAGTCCCCCACCCGGGCGAACACCCCGGTTGTCGGCTGGGACGCCAAGCGGCAGAAGGTCAAGATCTCGCCGATCGCCCGGTGGACGCAGGACGACGTGGAAGCGTATGTGGCGGAGCACGGCGTGCTCACCAACCCGCTGCTGATGGACGGTTACGCCTCCGTGGGCTGCGCGCCCTGCACCCGCCGGGTGCTGGCGGGCGAGGACGCCCGCGCCGGGCGCTGGGCGGGCCGGGGCAAGACCGAGTGCGGGCTGCACGACTGATGACGACTGATCAGGAGACTTCGATGAGCGTGACGGAGACGGGAGCCACCATCTGGCTGACCGGTCTGCCGAGCGCGGGCAAGACCACCATCGCGTACGAACTCGCCGGGCGGCTGCGCGGCGAGGGCCACCGGGTGGAGGTGCTCGACGGCGACGAGATCCGGGAGTTCCTCTCCGCGGGGCTCGGTTTCTCCCGCGAGGACCGCCACACCAACGTCCAGCGGATCGGCTTCGTCGCCGAGCTGCTGGCGGCCAACGGCGTGAAGGTTCTGGTCCCCGTCATCGCCCCGTACGCGGACAGCCGGGACGCGGTGCGGGGGCGGCACCAGACCGAGGGCACCCCGTACCTGGAGGTGCATGTCGCGACCCCGGTCGAGGTGTGCTCCGAACGCGATGTGAAGGGCCTGTACGCCAAGCAGGCGGCGGGCGAGATCAGCGGGCTGACCGGGGTCGACGACCCGTACGAGGAGCCCGAGTCGCCCGATCTGCGGATCGAGTCGCACCGGCAGACCGTGCAGGAGTCCGCGGCGGAGCTGTACGCGCTGCTGAGCGAGAGGGGTGCGGTATGACGACCGCCGCGACCGTGTCGGAGGGCACCGGCAGTCCGTACGCACTCAGCCACCTGGACTCGCTGGAGTCCGAGGCCGTGCACATCTTCCGCGAGGTGGCGGGCGAGTTCGAGCGGCCGGTGATCCTCTTCTCCGGCGGCAAGGACTCGATCGTGATGCTGCACCTGGCGCTCAAGGCGTTCGCGCCCGCGCCGGTGCCGTTCGCGCTGCTGCACGTGGACACCGGGCACAACTTCCCCGAGGTGCTGGAGTACCGCGACCGCACGGTGGCCCGGCACGGGCTGCGGCTGCACGTCGCCTCCGTGCAGGAGTACATCGACGCCGGGAAGCTGCGCGAACGCCCGGACGGCACCCGCAACCCGCTGCAGACCGTGCCGCTGACCGAGGCGATCCAGCAGCACCGCTTCGACGCCGTGTTCGGCGGCGGACGCCGCGACGAGGAGAAGGCGCGGGCCAAGGAGCGGGTCTTCTCGCTGCGCGACGAGTTCTCCCAGTGGGACCCGCGCCGTCAGCGCCCCGAGCTGTGGCAGCTCTACAACGGCCGGCACGCCCCCGGCGAGCACGTCCGGGTCTTCCCGATCTCCAACTGGACCGAGCTGGACGTCTGGCAGTACATCGCCCGGGAGGGCATCGAACTGCCGGAGATCTACTTCGCCCACGACCGCGAGGTCTTCAACCGCAACGGCATGTGGCTGACCGCCGGCGACTGGGGCGGCCCCAAGGAGCACGAGGACGTCGAGACCCGGCAGGTGCGCTACCGCACCGTCGGCGACATGTCGTGCACCGGCGCGGTCGACTCGGACGCGACGACGCTGGGCGCCGTGATAGCCGAGATCGCCGCCTCCCGGCTCACCGAGCGGGGCGCGACGCGCGCCGACGACAAGATGTCCGAGGCCGCGATGGAGGACCGCAAGCGCGAGGGGTACTTCTAGATGACCACCACAGCCGAGCAGTTGTCGGCCACCACCCTGCTGCGGTTCGCCACTGCGGGGTCCGTCGACGACGGCAAGTCCACCCTCGTGGGGCGTCTGCTGCACGACTCCAAGTCGGTCCTCACCGACCAGCTGGAGGCCGTCGAGCACGCCTCGCGCAGCCGGGGCCAGGAGGCGCCCGACCTGGCGCTGCTGACCGACGGCCTGCGGGCCGAGCGCGAGCAGGGCATCACCATCGACGTCGCCTACCGCTACTTCGCGACGGCGCGCCGCCGCTTCATCCTGGCCGACACGCCGGGCCACGTGCAGTACACCCGGAACATGGTGACCGGTGCATCGACGGCCGAGCTGGCCGTCGTCCTGGTCGACGCCCGCAACGGGGTCGTCGAGCAGACCCGCCGGCACGCCGCCGTCGCCGCGCTGCTGCGGGTGCCGCACGTGGTGCTGGCCGTCAACAAGATGGACCTGGTCGACTACGCGGAGCCGGTGTTCGCCGCCATCGCCGAGGAGTTCACCGCGTACGCCGCCTCGCTCGGCGTCCCGGGCTGGGGGTCTGGGGGGGACCCCCAGGAAAACTGGTGTACCGCGATCCCGATCTCCGCGCTGGCCGGGGACAACGTCGTGGAGCCGTCCGCGCACATGGACTGGTACGGCGGCCCCACCGTCCTGGAGCACCTGGAGACGGTGCCGGTCAGCCACGACCTCACCGCCTGCCACGCCCGTTTCCCCGTCCAGTACGTGATCCGGCCGCAGACCGCCGAGCACCCCGACTACCGCGGCTACGCGGGCCAGATCGCGGCCGGCGCGTTCCGGGTCGGCGAGGCCGTCACCGTACTGCCCTCGGGCCGTACGTCGACCATCGCCGCGATCGACGCGCTCGGCGAGAGCGTGGACATCGCCTGGGCGCCGCAGTCCGTGACGCTCCGGCTGGCCGACGACATCGACATCTCGCGCGGCGACCTGATCGCCCCGTCCGCCGACGCGCCGGCAATCACCCAGGACGTGGAGGCGACCGTCTGCCACGTCGCCGACCAGCCGCTCGAAGTCGGCCGGCGGGTGCTGATCAAGCACACCACCCGCACGGTCAAGGCGATCGTCAAGGACATCCCCTCGCGGCTCACGCTGGACGACCTCTCCCAGCACCCGGCACCCGGGCGGCTCGTCGCCAACGACATCGGCCGGGTCGTCCTGCGGACCGCGGAACCGCTCGCCCTGGACGCGTACGCGGACTCCCGGCGCACCGGCTCGTTCCTCCTGATCGACCCGGCGGACGGCACCACGCTGACGGCCGGCATGGCGGGCGCCTCGTTCGCCGCCGCGGCCGCGGCCGGGGACGACGCGTCCGACGACGCCGAGTGGGACTTCTGATGGACACCGACGTCTACTCCACGTTCGCGAAGGAGGGCGGCCGCGTCGGCAGCGGCGCCCTCGGCAGCGGCCAGGGCGGAGTCGCGCGATGTGCGCGATGACGTACGCGCACCGCCTGCGCGCCCGGTCGTACCACCCATACCGCCAGTTCGGACGAAGACCTGCCGACCGCCCGGCCGCGTCCCCGTAGTTCCGGGGGACCCGAGCACCGGGCCGACGAGAGGAAGACCTCCCGTGCCTGCCCCCCGTACCACGCTGCGCCGAAGCCTCGCCGCCGTCGCCGCACTGCCGCTGCTCGCCGTCGCGCTCACCGCCTGCGGATACGGCTCCGAGGCGAAGAAGGACGACGCGGGGGTGGCGGCCGACGGCAAGAAGCTCTCCGTGGACACCGTGCGGATCGGCTACTTCCCCAACCTCACCCACGCCACCGCCCTGGTCGGCGACCAGGAGGGGATCTTCCAGAAGGAGCTGGGCGGCACCCGGCTGAAGACCGCCCAGTTCAACGCGGGCCCCTCCGAGATCGAGGCGCTCAACGCCGACTCGATCGACATCGGCTTCATCGGCCCGTCGCCCTCCATCAACGGCTTCACCAAGTCCGGCGGCAAGAGCCTGCGGATCATCGGCGGTTCGGCGTCCGGCGGGGTGAAGCTGGTCGTGAACCCGAAGAAGATCAAGACCCTGGACGACCTCAGGGGCAAGCGGATCGCCACCCCGCAGCTCGGCAACACCCAGGACGTGGCCTTCCTCAACTGGATCTCCGAGAAGGGCTGGAAGGTCGACGCCCAGAGCGGCAAGGGCGACGTCTCCGTGGTCCGCACGGACAACAAGGTGACCCCGGGCGCCTACGCGTCCGGTTCCATCGACGGCGCCTGGGTGCCCGAGCCCACCGCGTCCAAGCTGGTCGCCGAGGGCGCGAAGGAGCTGCTCGACGAGTCGAGCCTGTGGCCGGACAACAAGTTCGTGATCACGAACATCATCGTGTCGCAGAAGTTCCTGGACGAGCACCCGGATGTCGTCGAGGCGGTGCTGCGCGGCTCGGTGAGGACCAACGCGTGGATCAACGCCAACCCCGGTAAGGCGAAGGAGTCCGCCAACTCCGCGCTGGAGAAGCTGACCGGCAAGGCGCTGCCCGCCGAGATCGTCGACCCCGCGTGGAAGTCGATCCAGCTCACCGACGACCCGCTGGCCGCCACGCTCGACGCCCAGGCGCAGCACGCGGTGAAGGCCGGGCTGCTGGAGAAGCCGGACCTCGACGGGATCTACGACCTGCGGCTGCTGAACAAGGTCCTCGAGGCCGAGGGCAGGCCCGAGGTCGCCGACGCCGGTCTCGGCGTCAAGTGAGCCGACCGGCAGGCGGGAGGCGGCCGGGGCCGTCCGGACCCGAATCCAGGATTTCCAGGAGGTGACGACCATGGCGACCACTCTCACCGAGGCCGAGGACCGCACGGCGGTCGGGCACGCAGCCCGCATCACGCACGTGTCCAAGTCCTTCGGCGGACCGCAGGGGCAGCAGCTCGTGCTCGACGACATCACGCTCGATGTCGCACCGGGCGAGTTCGTCACCCTCCTGGGGGCCTCCGGGTGCGGGAAGTCGACCCTGCTCAATCTGGTGGCCGGGCTCGACCGCCCGACCTCGGGGTCCATCGAGACCCCGGGCGGGCGGCCGGCCCTGATGTTCCAGGAGCACGCTCTGTTCCCGTGGCTGACCGCGGGCAAGAACATCGAGCTCGCGCTGCGGCTGCGCGGCGTGGCCAGGCCGGAGCGCCGTGCGGAGGCGGAGCGGCTGCTCGAACTCGTACGGCTCGGCGGGGCGTACAGGAAGCGCGTGCACGAACTCTCGGGCGGCATGCGGCAGCGGGTGGCGATGGCCCGCGCCCTCGCCCAGGACAGTCAACTGCTGCTGATGGACGAGCCGTTCGCCGCGCTCGACGCCATCACCCGGGACGTGCTGCACGACGAGCTGACCCGGATCTGGCGCGAGACGAACCTCTCGGTCCTCTTCGTCACCCACAACGTGCGCGAGGCCGTGCGGCTCGCCGAGCGGGTCGTCCTGCTGTCGTCCCGCCCCGGCCGGATCGCCCGCGAGTGGACGGTCGGCATCGAGCAGCCGCGCCGCATCGAGGACAACGCGGTCGCGGAGCTGTCCGTCGAGATCACCGAACAACTGCGTGGGGAGATCCGCCGTCATGGCCGGCACTGACACGAAGCCCGACGACCTGGCCGGTCTGGAGGCGGGGCTCGACGCGCTGGACACCGTGCAGGTGCGCCGCACCCCGGTGCGCGAGGTACTGGTGCGCAAGGTGCTGCCGCCGGTGCTGGCGGTGGCGCTGGTGATCGTCGTCTGGCAGTTGCTCGTCCGGGCCCAGGTCACCGACGACTACAAGCTGCCGTCACCGGCCGCGGTCTGGGACAGCGCGTCGCAGATGTGGCTGCAGGGGACGCTCCTGGACGTCGTCTGGACCAGCGTCTCGCGCGGTCTGCTCGGCTTCCTGCTGGCCGTGGCCATCGGTACGCCGCTGGGTCTGCTGGTCGCCCGGGTGCGGTTCGTGCGGGCCGCGATCGGCCCGATCCTGTCCGGGCTCCAGTCCCTGCCGTCGGTGGCCTGGGTCGCGCCGGCCGTGATCTGGCTCGGGCTGAACGACGGGATGATGTACGCGGTGATCCTGCTGGGCGCCGTCCCCTCGGTCGCCAACGGGCTGGTCTCCGGCGTGGACCAGGTGCCGCCGCTGTTCCTGCGGGCGGGCCGCACGCTCGGCGCGACCGGGCTGCGCGGGACCCGGCACATCGTGCTGCCGGCCGCACTGCCCGGTTACCTGGCGGGGCTCAAGCAGGGCTGGGCGTTCTCCTGGCGTTCGCTGATGGCCGCCGAGATCATCGCGTCCTCCCCCGATCTCGGTCTGGGGCTCGGCCAGTTGCTGGAGAACGGCCGCAACAACGCGGACATGCCCGGCATCTTCCTCGCCATCATCCTGATCCTGTTCGTCGGCATCGCGATCGACCTGCTCGTCTTCAGTCCGCTGGAGCGGTGGGTGCTGCGCAGCCGCGGCCTCCTCGTCAAGAACTGAGCCCGGTCATGACCGCCCCGGTACTTCTCGTCATCGCCCACGGCAGCCGCGATCCGCGGCACGCGGCGACCGTGCACGCGCTCACCGCGCGGGTCCGGTCGTTGCGGCCGGGGCTGCGGGTGGAGACCGGTTTCCTGGACTTCAACGCGCCGTCGGTGCCGCGGGTCCTGGAACGGCTGGCGGCGCAGGGCGCGCGGGAGGTCGTCGCGCTCCCCCTGCTCCTGACCCGGGCCTTCCACGCCAAGTCCGACATCCCCGCGGTGCTGCGCGAAGCCCGGACGAGGCTGCCCCGGCTGCGCGTCCGGCAGGCCGGGGTGCTCGGCCCGTCGCCGCTGCTGGGCGCGGCCCTGGAACGGCGGCTGCGCGAGGCCGGGATCCGTCCCGGCGACCGGGGCTCGACCGGGCTCGTTCTGGCCTCGGCGGGCTCCACGGACCCGGAGGCGATCGCAGTGATCGCTGAAATCGCGCGGGAGCTGCGGCACACCGGTTGGTGTTCCGTGCGGCCTGCGTTCGCCTCCGCCACATCTCCCGCGGGTTTCCCCCGCACCGAGGACGCGGTGCGCGCCCTGCGGGACGAGGGGGTGCGGCGGGTGGCGGTGGCCCCTTACGTCATCGCGCCCGGCCGGCTCCCCGACCGGATCGTCGCGGGCGCGGCCGGCGCGGACGTGCTGGCCGATGTCCTGGGCCCGGCCCCGGAGTTGGCGCGGCTGCTGCTGGCCCGGTACGACGCGGCCCGTCTCCCGGCGGCCCGGACCGCCGCGCTCAGCGCGTGACGCGGTGCCCGGTCACCCCACGTCCAGGCTGCCCGTCCGGGTCCGCTTGAGCTCGAAGAAGTCCGGATTCCCGGCGAGCGTGCGGAAGCTGTCGAAGAACCGTCCCGCCTCCTCGCCGCGCGGCGCGGCCCGCAGGACCGGCCCGAACCAGACCGCGCCGTCGACGTGGAGGGTGGGCGTGCCGACGTAGGCGTCCGCCTCCGGGTCCTTGCCGGCGTCGTGACTGCGCCGCAGCGCCTCGTCGTACGCCTCCGAGTGCGCGGCGTCCGCCAGCGCGGCGGGCAGGCCCAGCTCCGCGAGGGACTCGGCGATCACCTGGTCGAAGTCCTCGTTCTTCTCCTGGTGGATGCGGGTGCCCATCGCGGTGTAGAGGCCGCGCAGGACCCCGTCGCCGTGCCCGGCCGCCGCGGCGACCGCGACCCGCACCGGCCCGATCGACCGGTCGACCAGGTCCCGGTACCAGTCGGGCAGTTCGTTGCCGATGTTGTGCAGGTAAAGGCTCATGACGCGGAAACGGAGCTCGATGTCCCGGTGCCGCTCCACCTCCAGCAGCCAGCGGGAGGTGATCCAGGCGAACGGGCAGGCCGGGTCGAAGTAGAGGTCGACGGCCGTCCGGCCCGGTCCGGAGGTGTGCGGTGTGCTGTTCATGGGCCGAGCGTAGGCATCAAGTGGCAGGTGATCCCGGGCCATTCGCCGTCGATTCCCCTGGGCCAATCGATCCACCGGCGGAAGGCCGGCCGTGGGCGGTGGCATCCGCCGATGCCCACCGTGGAAACCCTGATCCCGCAGGCCGGACAGGCCGACGCCGAGAGCCTGCGCGCGTTCGACGCGGACGGGCCGGCGGACCGGGACTCAGACCGGGGTTCCGGCGGACCGGGACTCAGGCCGGGGTTCCGGCGGACCGGGACTCAGGCCGGGGTCCAGTGCGGGTCCCGGCCGCTGTGGGCCAGCGCGCGTTCGAAGAGCGACGCCGATCCGGGCACGGTGACCTCGTCGGCGAAGCCGTCGTACTGCCGGTAGAGCGCGGCGGTGCTGTCGACGACGCCGAGGACGTACGCGGCCGCCCCGTCGGAGAGCCGGAACTCCTCCCCGACGACCCGGGCCACGTCCCAGCCGTGCAGGGCCGTCTCCTCGATGAGCATCGCGGCGATGTCGGCGGCCGGCGAGGTCGAACCGCCGAGGTCCACCTCCCCCTCCCAGACGGCCGGGTCCGCCCAGGCCGCGACGGCCCGGTCCAGCTGCTCGGCGTACTGCTGCGCCCAGTCGGCGTCGGCGGTGAAGTCCCGGGCGGTGAGCTCGTCGGGGAGGTCCTTGCGCAGGGCCCGGTGCTCCAGGCCGTGGGAGGTGTAGAGCACCCAGTGGTTGATGAGTCCCCGCAGGTCCCAGTCGCCGCAGGGGGTCTTCTCCGCGTCGAGCTGTGCGGCGTCGATGGAGCGGGCGACACGGGCCGCCTCGGCGGCGACTTCGGTCATGTGGGCGTGCTCGTTCTTCATGTCCGCAGCCTATGACCGGCCCGGGAAGGGGGATTGAAGAAAAGCGACAGGACCCGTACGGGCTTCGCCCCGGCCGGTGCGGCTCCCCCGGGCGCCCCGGACGCAGCGGCCGGGGCGTCGCTGAACCGGCTCAGCGGCCGGTGCCTGAGCCGGGACCGGGGTCCTCGGCGGTGAAGGGCGTGGCCTGGTGGAAGTACAGCACCCAGCCGTCACCGGCCGGCCGCCAGAGCGAACTGCGGTGGGACAGGTGGCCCTTCGTCTCGGTGTCGTAGGTGAGGTGGACGAGTTCGTCGCCGAACTGGACCCCGCTCATCCGGGACGCGGTGAGCGGGCCGGGGCGCGGGGCGTCCGCGCCGGTGAGTTCGGCGATGATCGTGTCGCGGTCCCAGATCCGGCCCTCGTGGTCGATCTCGCGGTACTCCGGGTGCAGCACCCGGGAGAGGAGTTCGGCGGAGGCGCGTACGGCCGGGTCCAGGAGGCGCAGCTCGCCCTCGACCGCCGCGGCCACGCCGGGGGACGGTTCGCTCATGCGCGGGCTCCGTCCTGCGCGGCCCCGGTCGCCGATGTCATCTCCACCAGCTTGACCACGGTGTTCCAGTTGCGCGAGGTGGCGACGAGGTCCTTGGTGACGGAGGTGCGGGACAGCGCGGCGCCGAGCTTCGAGGTGCCCAGTCCGCCGGGGGCGTAGAGGTAGAGCGCGCGGTCCCCGAGGCGGAATTCCTCGGGGCGGAAGGCCGCCGGGTCGATCCGGGCGAAGCGGTCGGCGTCGACCGGCCGGTCGTAGTACGTGATGTGCAACTGTTTGCCTTCGAGTCCGGCGGCCGGGAACGGACAGGCCGCCGCGGTCCCCGCCAGGTAGGCGCCGTCCCTGACCAGGCAGGGGACCGGGAAGCCGAACCGTTCCCCGACGGCCTGCTCCAGCTCGGCGGCGAGGGCGTTCTCGTCGTCGGCCGCGCTGCTGAAGACGGCGTTGCCGCTCTGCAGATGGGTACGGACGTCTCCGTGGCCCAGTTCGGTGAGCAGTGTGCGGAGTTCGGCCATCGGAACCCGCTTGTGGCCGCCCACGTTGATCCCGCGCAACAGCGCCGCGTACATCGTCATGGCCACACCATAGGGCGAGCTCTTCGCACCGTGTGGCCGCCGCGCCCCGTGGGGGAGGGCGCGGCGGCCTCCGGTTCCGTCGTGCCGGGCGGCGTTCACCCGCTCACGGCTGCGGTGGGGCGTCGGTTACTCGACGACCTTCAGCAGCTTGTTCGGCGTGCCCTCGGTCGCGTTGGAGATCGCGTCGGGGGTGGCGCCCTCGGTCAGCGCCGTGGCGACCTCCTCCGGGGTGGCGTCCGGGTGACCGGCCAGGTAGACGGCGGCGGCACCGACCACGTGCGGGGTCGCCATGGACGTGCCGGAGATGGTGTTGGACGCGTCGTCGCTGTCGTTCCACGACGAGGTGATGTCCGAGCCCGGCGCGTAGATGTCCACGATCGAGCCGTAGTTGGAGAAGTCCGACTGCTCGTCGTCCACCGTGGACGAGGCGACCGTGATGGCCTCCGGGACGCGGGCCGGGGAGCTGCCGCTCGCGTCGGTGGACTCGTTGCCCGCGGCCACCGCGAAGGTGACGCCGGAGGCGATGGCCCGCTGGACCGCGGCATCGAGCGCCTCGTCCGCGCCGCCGCCGAGGCTCATGTTGGCGACGGAGGGGCCCTCGTGGTTCTCGGTGACCCAGTCGATGCCCGCGACGACCTGCTCGGTGGTGCCCGAGCCGGAGTCGTCGAGCACGCGGACGGCGACGATGTCGGCCTTCTTGGCGACACCGTAGGTGGCACCGGCGATGGTGCCCGCCACGTGGGTGCCGTGGCCGTTGCCGTCGTCGGCGCTGTCGTCGTCGTCCACGGCGTCGTAGCCCGAGGTGGCCCGGCCCTCGAACTCCTCGTGGGTGATGCGAACACCGGTGTCGATGACGTACGCGGTGACGCCCTCGCCGGCGCTGTCCGGGTAGGTGTACGCGTCGTCGCCGGTCGTCTCGGTCTGGTCGATCCGGTCCAGGCCCCAGGACGGCGGGTTCTGCTGGGTCTCGCTGATGTGGAACTTCTTGTTCTGGACGACCTTGGAGACGGCCGGGTCGGCCGCCAGGCGCTTGGCCTCGGCGAGCGAGAGGCCGCTGGCGGAAAAGCCGTTGATGGCGGAGCTGTAGTTGCGCTTCAGCTTGCCGCCGTACTCCTTGGCGAGCTCCGCCTTGTCGGCCTTCCCGTCCAGCATGACGATGTAGCTGCCGGCGACGGCGTCCGCCGCGTTTGCGCCGTAGACGACACCCGTCCTGGGAGCGGGGGCGGCCCCGGCGAGCGAGGTGTTGAGCAGGGTGACACCGGCCGCTGCGGCGACCGCAGTTATCGCCGCGGTCAGCTTGATCCGGCCTGAGCGCTTGTGAGTTGCCATGAAGAGGGGTCTCCTCGTCATTCTTTGTGGGGGGATTGACCCCCGGCCGGAAGATCTCCGGGGGGCTGGCTCGAAACCCTGACCGATTGACGCGCCCAGATCAAGAGCTTCCTGCGGCTGTGACTTACTCAACAAAGTTTCGTAATAAGAAACCGGCCAGTCGCCCCCGAGCCGGGCGACGCCACCGCAACGCCCGCCGCGCGCACCGGACTTGCCGCCCACGTCAGGCACTATCGGCCCGCTTCGCGAGCGGGAAGAAGGGGCCTGACGGAGGGCATCCGTGAAGGCGGGGGCGGCTTGAATCCGCCCCCCATGTTCACAGAGCCCTCACGACGTGATGAAACGGGTTCAGGCCCTCACGACCCGCACCTCGGAGACCCCCATCAGCCCGGCGAGGGGCACCTTCGCGGTGGTCTGCTCCGGACTCGCCGTCAGGCCGTCGGCGCGCAGCCGGTCGAGCAGCATCTCGGCGAGCGGCATCACCATGTGCCGGCCCCAGCAGCGCTCCGAGGCGTGCCCGAAGGGGAGGTAGCCGGGGTGGTCCTCGGGGTCGAGCCCGTCCCAGCGTTCGGGGCGGAACTCGTCGGGGTCCTCCCAGAGCGCGGGGTCGCGGTGGCTCAGCAGCGGCAGGATCAGGACGTCGTCGCCCGCGCCGATCCGGGAGTCGAGGGCGGGGTACTCCGGCGACGCCCTCCGCAGGATGTTCCAGGACGGCGGCAGCAGGCGCATGGCCTCGTACAGGATGTTCCGGTTCGAGGTGTCGTCGTCGAAGGGCGAGCCGAGCCAGAGCGCACTGGCGACGAGCGTCGAGACGGTGAAGCAGACCGGGGCCGCCGCCCGCCGGTACAGCCCCATCGCATAGCGGCGGTCGCCGTACCCCTCAGCCTCGGCGGTCAGGCCCGCGATGGCGGAGACGGGCGCGCCGGGGCGGAGCCGGCCGGGCAGGGCCGCCCCTGCGGCGATGACCGTCCAGGTGAGCTTGGGCGTCAGCTCCAGGGCGCGGTCCATGAGGATGCGCAGCCGGTAGGGGTCGCCCTCCAGGACGAGGTCGCGCAGGAACACGTGGCCGACGTGCGGCCACTCGCCGGAGAGGTCGACCGCCCCGACGGGCTTCTTCAGCGCCGTCCGCACGTCCCGGCCGATGGCCCGCATGACCGTCGACGCCTCGGCGCGCGGAATGGACCGCCCGTGCAGGGGCTTGAACGTGGGGCGTTCGTCCTCGGTGGCCGGTCTGGCGGCGAGGATCCGGTCGGACAGGGCGGCTCCGGCCACGCCGACGGTGCCGGGGTCCAGGCGGAAGACGTCCTCGCCCCGGTGGTCTCGCAGGAGCGCCTGGAGCCTCGGCGCGAAGACGACTTCCCGGGCGCGGCTGCCGGTACCGGACATGTGCATCGATGGTCTCCAAGAAGCGGGAAGGGCCCGCGCCCGGCGGGCCGATGAGGCCTGGCCGGACACGGGCCCGAATCGACTGACCGTGTCCCTCGCGACGAAGGACCGCCCTGCCGGTTTAGTACCAGTGGTACCAGGCGTACGCCTTCAGGCTCTTCTCCGGCGTCATCTTGTCCTTGAGCAAGAAAAGGAACTTCATAACAGCACCTCCACCTTTTACTCTGAATTTGCATTCACAGGGCATGACTCGGCCTGTTCGCGACATCAGCCCCCGCCTCGGGCAGGGAATTCCCTTGCCGCTCACCGCCGAAAAGAGTGAAGCCCAGCGAGAAAGCGCTTGTCAATGACTTCTTTTGCGTCGCGTGCGACTTGCGGCAAATATGGAGAACATGACGGAATGACCGACCGGGGAGGAGGGCCGGAGGGACCGACCCGGAAAAGCGTCCAGGCGTCCAGTTTCTGCACCCCACCCCCGTCACACCGACGGCGCTGAGCAGGGAAGACGAGGGAAGCCACGATCGATTCCCATACCCTTGCGAGCGCGTGCACACAAGGGCCTGAAGAGTCGAATTCACCCACCGAATGTCTGAATCTCTGACAATGCACGATGTTTAGAACCGGGTTTTCGCTTTCCGCGCGACCACGGAAACCGCGAGGCGGAGGAACCAAATAAACGTACCGGTCGGTAATCCCGGATCCATTTGGATAAAAAATTGATTCGCCGATGAAACCGAAACGCCCCGGCATCCGTCCGGGGAACTGCGGGGACCGCCCGGTACACGGTGGCGGGACCGCCGGGAGGGCGGCCTCCCGCCGCCGCGCACCGGGCGGTGGGGCAGTGAGCGGAGAGCGGTGGACGGTGGGGCGGAGAGCGGTGGGCGGTGGCTCAGCGCTGATAACGGGCCAGGACCCGGTTCCCGTCGTCGACCAGACGTTTCCTCAGCTCCTCGGCCCCGATCGCACCGCTGTAGTACTCCTGGAGGGCGGGGGTCGCGACCTTGTCCTTCCATTCCGGGTAGCCGCGCACCGACTGGGCGGGCGCCGGACGCAGTTCCTCCGCGACGGCGACGCCGGTCGCCCAGCCGTTCTCGGCGGTGTGCAGGGACGGGTCCGCGAGCGCCGCGGTGCCGGTCGGGAGCATCCAGTCGCCCTTGGCCAGGCGCACCATGTTCGGCGGCCGGAGCAGGAAGTCGATGAACTGCGCGGCCGCCTTCTTGTGCGGGCTGGCCGCCGAGACGGAGAGGGTCTGCGGACTCACCCCCTGGGCGAGTCCTCCGCTGCCCGCCGGGGCCGGCAGGACCATCCACTCGAAGCCCTCGGGGGCCTGCTCGACGACCTGCTGACGGTACGAGAACCCCAGCGGGACCATCGCGTACTTGCCGCCGAAGAAGCCGGGAAGGGTGTCGGAGCCGCCCATGCCGAGCGCGGTGCGCGAGGCGCTGCGGTCGGTGTTGACCTGGTCGTGGATGACGCCGGGGACGACCCGGTCGCCCTCGTCCGCGCGGATGGTCACCTTGCCGTCGGCGCCCCGGTGGAAGAGCTTGCCCCCGCCGGAGAGGCCGAGGTTCAGCGTGACGGAGACCGGCTCCTTGAGCGGCCAGGCGACGCCGTACCTGCCCTCCTTCGTCAGTTCCCCGGTGATCTGCCGGAACTCGGCCCAGCTCCAGGGGTTCCGGGGCGTCGGGATGCGGACCCCCGATTCCTTCAGGATCCTGGCATTGGCGATCAGGACCCGGGGTTCCTGGAGGAACGGCACCCCGTAGACGCCGTCGCCGAAGGTGGTGGTCTCCCAGCTCTCCCGCGGGATGTCGGCGGTCAGCCGGGCGGGGAGGAGTCCGCGCAGGTCGGCGAGGTGGCCGCCGTACGCGAAGTCGGCCAGGTCGTCGGAGGCATCGTGGATGACGTCCGGCGCCTCGTCGCCCTCGAAGGAGGTGAGCAGCTGGTCGTGGACGGTGTCCCAGCTGCCCTGGACGTAGCTGACATGGATGTCCGGGTGGGTCTCGTTCCACTCCTTCACCAGTTGCTTGTTGGCGTCGACGGACTCCTTCTGCCAGGCGAGCGACTGGAAGGTGAGCTCGATCCTCCCGTCGTCGCCCCCGTTGTCCGGTCCCGCGCAGCCGGTGAGCAGCAGGGCCAGCACCGCGGTCGCGGCGGCGGCCGTCCTCGTCAGGGACGCGCGCATCAGCTCTTCACCGCCCCGGCCGTCATGCCGCCGGTGATCCGCCGCTGGATGACCGCGAAGATGACCAGCGAGGGCAGGGTGGCGAGGAACGCGGCGGCGGCCAGCGGTCCGAGGTCGGCCGCCCCCTCCGCCCCGATGAAGTGGGTCAGCACGACCGGCAGGGTCTGTTTCTCCGGCGTCTTGAGCAGGACGAGCGCGAAGAAGAGCTCGTTCCACGCGGTGATGAAGGCGAAGAGCGCGGTGGCGACGATGCCGGGGGCCAGCAGCGGGGCGGTGACCGAGACGAGCGTGCGCAGCCGACCCGCGCCGTCCACCGAGGCGGCCTCCTCCAGTTCGACGGGCACGGCCCGGACGTATCCGGTCAGCATCCAGAGCGCGAACGGCAGCGCCCAGACGACGTACACCATGATCAGCCCCCACCGGGTGTTGATCAGATGCAGGTGCTTCAGGATCAGGAAGAGCGGAATGATCATCAGGACGATCGGGAACGCCTGGCTGACCACGACCCATCCGGTGGCGGCCGTCGAGAGCCTGGAGCGGTGACGGGCCATCACATAGGCCATGGGGGTGGCGACGAGGACCGCGAGGAACGCGGCGCAGGCCGCGGCGAGCAGGGAGTTGGCGGCGGCCTGGAGCAGCGGCTGTTCGTCGAAGGCCGTGCGGAAGTTGTCGAGCGTCGGGTTCTCGGGGATCCAGGTGGGGTGCAGGGACCCCAGTTCGCGTGCCGGTTTGAAGGCGGTGGAGATCAGCCACAGGAACGGAAACGCCAGGAAGACGAGGTACCCGAGGAGCACGAGGTACTGCGCGGCGCGTGCCGGTCCGCCGGTGCGCGGGTTCATCGGTCCTCGCCCCCTCCGAGCCGGCCGGCCAGGTACACCGCGAGGATCACGGAGATCACCGCGACCATCACGCAGCCCATGGCGGCGGCGTAGCCGAACTGTCCGTAGTGGAACGCCTCTTCGTAGGCGAAGAGCATGGGCAGCCGGGTGCGGCCGCCGGGTTCGCCGTTGGTCAGTACGTAGACCAGGGCGAAGGAGTTGAAGTTCCAGATGAAGTTGAGGGCGGTGATGGCGAGCGCGACCGGTTTGAGCGCCGGCCAGGTGACGGTCCGGAAGCGGCGCCAGGCACCGGCCCCGTCCAGGGCCGCCGCCTCGTGGAGTTCGTGCGGGGTGTTCTGCAGTCCGGCGAGCAGGGCGACGGTGGTCTGGGGCATGCCGGCCCAGACGCCCACGACGATCACGGCGGGCAGGGCGGTGGCCAGTCCGGTGAGCCAGTCCCGGCCGTCGCCCAGGCCGAGGTCGCGGATGGTCTCGTTGAGGACACCCGCGTCGGGGTGGTAGACGAGGCGCCACATGATGCCGACGACCACCTCGGGCATCGCCCACGGGATGATCGCCAGGGCCCGCGCCAGCCAGCGCAGCCGCAGCTTCTGGTTGAGCAGCAGGGCGAGGCCGAGGGCCAGTACGAACTGCGGGACCGTGACGCCGACCGCCCACAGCAGCCCGATCCGGAAAGAGTCCCAGAAGAGGGTGTCGTGGAGCAGGTCCTGGAAGTTGAGCCCGCCCACCCACTGGGTGGCGCGGGTGCGGCCGGACTGGGCGTCGGTGAAGGCCAGCGCGATGCCGTAGAGGAGGGGGCCGACGCTGAGGACCAGGATCGGGATCAGCGCGGGCAGGACCAGGAACCAGGCGCCGACGTTCCGATGGACCGGCCGGGACTGTCCGCCGGGCGGGCCACCGGGTGGGCCCTTCTTCCCGGAATCCACGGCTGCATCCGCCAATACCATTGATTCGCCCCCTTGCGTCATTCGATCGGTTTCATACCGTTCTGGCCGCTCAGGTGGCCCCCGTCATCGTGCTGAGGGCCCGTGGGTTCGTCAAGGCGACCTGCACGGATGCGAAAATCGGATCCATGAACGAGATGCGTGCGCGCGAGGTGCTGGCCGCTGCCGGACTGTCCGGTGGTGCGGAGCTGCTCGCGCTCGGCGAGAACGCGGTGTTCGCCGTCGGCGACCTGGTGGTCAAGGTCGGCCGGGACGCCGTGCGCCACCCGGAACTGCGGGAGCGGGCCGAACGCGAGGTGGCCGTCGCCCGCTGGCTGGCCGACTCGGGGGTCCCCGCCGTGCGCGCCGCCGAGGCGGGGGCGCGCCTGGTCGAGGGCCACCCGGTGACGCTCTGGCACCGGCTTCCCGAGGCCGTGCGCCCCGCCGAGCCGCGGGATCTGGCCGGGCTGCTCGCCCTGGTGCACGCGCTGCCCGCCCCGGAGGGAATCTCCCTGCCGCGCCGTGAGCTGCTGGGCGGGGTTGAGCGCTGGCTGCGGCTCGCCGGTGACGCCATCGACCCGGCCGACGCCGACTACCTGCGCAAGCGGCGCGACGGCTTCGCGGCGGCCTCGGCGGCGCTGGTGCCCCATCTGCCGCCGGGGCCGATCCACGGGGACGCCCTTACCCGTAATGTCCACGTCGGCCCGGACGGGCCGGTACTGGTCGACCTGGAGACCTTCTCCGCGGATCTGCGCGAGCACGACCTGGTCGTCCTGGCGCTGTCCCGGGACCGGTACGGCCTGGCGCCCGAGGCGTACGACGCCTTCACCGCCGGCTACGGCTGGGACGTCCGCGAGTGGGACGGCTGCGCGGTGCTGCGCGGGGCGCGGGAGACGGCCAGCTGCGCGTGGGTCTCCCAGCACGCCCCGGCCAATCCGCGGGCGCTCGCGGAGTTCCGCCGCCGGGTGGCGTCGTTGCGGGACGGCGACCCGGCGGTGCGGTGGTACCCGTTCTGAGCACCGGTCACGGGGCGCCTCCGGCCGCCCGGAGCGCGTCCCGGAGCGGGCGGCGTCTTCGGGCGGGCCCGCACCGTCCGGCATCCCTGCCCGTGCCCGGTCCTCGGACCGGGCGGGCCCGGGAGGCTCAGCCCGGGACGCCGGCCGGCTCCCGCAGGGGCCAGTGGCCGTCGATCACCGCGTCCGCCGTGCCCTTGCGGCGCAGGAACTGCTGGAAGTCCGCCGCCCACTGCGCGTACCACTCCACCTGGCGCTCGTGCAGCTCGGCGGCGGTCAGTGCGGCCACCGAGCCGTGCCGCTCGGCTATCGCGTACGCCACCCGGACCGCGGCCAGCGCGTCCGCCCCCGCGTCGTGGGCGCCGCCGTGCACCACGCCGTACTCGACGCAGACCGCTTCGAGGTTGCGCTTGCCCTTGCGGTAGCGGTCGACGGCCCGGTCGATGGTGTACGGGTCGATGACCGGGCCGATCCCCGCCCCGTCGAGCCGGTCGCTCAGCGAGGGCAGCCCGTGGCGCCGCAGCTCCGCCGTGAGCAGGGTCAGGTCGAAGGCCGCGTTGTACGCCACGACCGGCACTCCGCGGCGCCAGTACTCCGTGAGCGTCCCGGCGACCTCGTCGGCGACCTCGCGCGCCGGCCGGCCCTCCGCCGCCGCCCGCTCGTTGCTGATGCCGTGGATCGCGGAGGCCGGCTCGGGGATCGGAACGCCCGGATCCGCCAGCCAGGTGCGCTGGCGCACCGGCTCCCCGTCCCGGCCGTCGACGCCGATGACCGCCGCCGTGACGATCCGGGCCTCCAGCGGTTCCGTACCCGTCGTCTCCAGGTCGAAGCCGACCAGCGCCTCCCGGTGCCAGCTCATCCCGTAACCTCCTTCGTGGTGCTCTCCCCCATGTGCGTCCACCCTCGCACGCACCACTGACAACGCCGCCGCGGCCCCTCAGGAGACGGGTCGCCCTCAGGAAACGGGGCGGGAGTCCGTCCACACGGATTCGAACTCCTCGCGGTACGTCTCGAACAGTCCGTGCTCGTTGTCCTGCCCGGCCCGGACCACGGCGCGCCCGCCGCCGCGCAGCACCAGCACGGGCGCCTCCATGCCGCGTGCGCGCCTCAGATAGGGCTGGACGACCCCGACCGCGTCCGTTCCGTCGCCGTCCACCAGATAGGCCGTGAAGCGCGGCGTCTCGTCGAAGACGTGGATCTCGAAGGCGCCCGGGTCGCGGAGCTTGGAGCGGACCCGGCGCATGTGGAGGATGTTCATCTCCACCGACCGGCTCAGCTCGCCCTTCTTGATCCCCAGCTCCCGCTCGCGGCGCTTGACCGCGCTGCTGGCCGGGTTGATGAAGAGCAGCCGCACCCGGCAGCCCGACTCGGCGAGCCGGATCAGCCTGCGGCCGGAGAAGTTCTGCACCAGCAGGTTGAGCCCGATGCCGATCGCGTCCAGCCGGCGCGCCCCGCCGAAGAGGTCCTCGGCGGGCAACTGGCGCTGGAGCCGCACCCGGTCGGCGTGGACGGAGACCACGTCCGCGTACCGGTCGCCGACCAGTTCCTCGACGGCGTCGACCGGGAGCCGGTCGGCCGACGGGACGGCGGCGCCGCTGCCCAGGATCTCCAGCAGCCGGGCGGAGGCCCGCTCGGCCTGGGCGAGGACCGCCTTGTTCAGGGCCCGGTTGCGGGAGACCACGTTGCGGGCGACCTCCAGCTCGTCGAGCGCCAGCTCCACCTCGCGCCGGTCGTCGAAGTACGGCTCGAAGCACGGCCAGTGCTGGACCATCAGCTCGCGCAGCTGCGGGAGCGTGAGGAAACTGAGGACGTTGTCGTCGGCGGGGTCCAGCAGGTAGCCCTTGCGGCGGGAGACCTCGCGCACGGCGACGGCGCGCTGCACCCACTCCTGCCCGGCGGGGCCGGCGGCGGCCACCACCCAGTCCTCGCCGTGGACCGGTTCGTAGATGGGCCGGAGCACGGCGGCGACCACCGCGCGCAGCCGCTGTTCCACCAGGTTGAGCCAGATGTAGGCGCGTCCGGCCCGCTGGGCGCGCGTGCGCACCTCGCTCCAGGCCTCCGCCCCCCAGTCCAGTTCCGCGCCGATCTCCATGGGCCGCGCAAGTGACACCGCCCCTGGTGGGACGTCGCTGGAATCCCCCTCGTGACCCGTGTCACCCGGGGGTAGCTCGATCCCTCCCGAGCTCACCCGCGCACCGCCTTCCACTCCCCCACCAACGATCAAGGAAGGGTACTCCGCGAGCGGGAGCCGGTGCAGCCCGATCCGCATGCTGCTTCACCAACTCCCCATCGGAGCGGGCCGGTTCCCGACGGTGAGATCTGCCGTAGTGAGGGGATTCATAGTGATTGGGGCCCCTTCCCGGTCCGGGCGCCGGATGTGCGATCCGGCCGGGTGCGCTTCGCGGTTCCGGGCGACACGGAGGGGTTCGATGTTGACCGGACCGCGTGACGTCCTAGGCAGCCGCACGTCTTTCGGGGAAGATTTCGGGAGAGATACGGAACAAACGCCCCCAAAGCCCCAGAGCCCCGAATCACCCGGATCCGAAGGGGAAGAGTCGATTCCATGCAGGTCTGGCCGGGACAGGCATACCCCCTCGGCGCCACGTACGACGGCGCCGGGACCAACTTCGCGGTCTTCTCGGAGGCCGCCCACCGAATCGAGTTGTGCCTGCTGCACGACGACGGTTCCGAGACGGCGGTGGAACTCAGGGAGACCGACGCCTTCGTCCGCCACGCCTACCTGCCCGGGGTGATGCCGGGACAGCGGTACGGATTCCGGGTCCACGGGCCCTACGAACCGCAGCGCGGCGTCCGGTGCAATTCGGCGAAGCTGCTGCTCGACCCGTACGCCCGTGCGGTCGCCGGGCAGATCCGGTGGGGCGAGGAGGTGTACGGCTACCCCTTCGGCCGGCCCGACGCGCGCAACGACCTCGACTCCGCGCCGCACACCATGACCTCGGTGGTGGTCAACCCGTACTTCGACTGGGGGGACGACCGGCGGCCCCGTACGGACTACCACCGCACGGTGATCTACGAGGCCCATGTGAAGGGTCTGACGATGCTCCATCCGGGGCTGCCGAAGGAGCTGCGCGGCACCTACGCGGGGCTGGCCCACCCGGAGGTGATCGCCCATCTGACGGAACTGGGGGTCACGGCCATCGAACTGATGCCGGTGCACCAGTTCGTCCAGGACCACCGGCTGGCCGACGCCGGGCTGGCCAACTACTGGGGCTACAACACCATCGGCTTCTTCGCCCCGCACAACGCGTACGCCTCCTGGGGCGACCGGGGCGAGCAGGTGCTGGAGTTCAAGCAGGCCGTGCGGGCACTGCACCAGGCGGGCATCGAGGTGATCCTCGACGTGGTCTACAACCACACCGCCGAGGGCAACCACCTGGGCCCGACGCTCTCCTTCCGGGGCCTGGACAACGCCTCGTACTACCGGCTGGCGGACGACCAGCGGTACTACATGGACACCACGGGCACCGGGAACTCCCTGCTGATGCGGTCGCCGCACGTGCTCCAGCTGATCATGGACTCGCTGCGGTACTGGGTCACGGACATGCACGTGGACGGGTTCCGCTTCGATCTGGCGGCGACCCTGGCCCGGCAGTTCCACGAGGTGGACCGGCTGTCGTCGTTCTTCGACCTGGTGCAGCAGGACCCGGTGGTCAGCCAGGTGAAGCTGATCGCCGAGCCGTGGGACGTGGGCGAGGGCGGCTACCAGGTGGGGAACTTCCCGCCGCTGTGGACCGAGTGGAACGGCAAGTACCGGGACACGGTGCGGGACCTGTGGCGGGGTGAGCCGAGGACCCTCGCCGAGTTCGCCGGCCGGCTGACCGGGTCGTCGGACCTGTACCAGGACGACGGGCGGCGTCCGCTCGCCTCCATCAACTTCACCACCTGCCACGACGGGTTCACCCTGCACGACCTGGTCTCGTACAACGACAAGCACAACGAGGCGAACGGGGAGGGCAACCGGGACGGCGAGAGCCACAACCGGTCCTGGAACTGCGGTGTCGAGGGCGAGACCGACCGGCCCGAGGTGCTGGACCTGCGGATGCGGCAGATGCGGAACTTCATCGCCACGCTGATGCTGTCGCAGGGCGTGCCGATGCTGAGCCACGGCGACGAGTTCGCGCGGACGCAGCGGGGCAACAACAACGCCTACTGCCAGGACAACGAGCTGTCCTGGGTGCACTGGCCCGACCCCGTGGACGCCGCGCGGGCCGGCGCCGACGGGGCGGAGGGGGACGGCGGGGGCACGGGGGCCGGCAGTCTGCTGGAGTTCACCCGGGCGATGGTGTGGCTGCGCCGCGACCATCCGGTCTTCCGGCGCCGCCGGTTCTTCCACGGCCGCCCGGTGGAGGGCACCCACGACGAGCTCTCGGACATCGCGTGGTTCACGCCGGAGGGCCACGAGATGACGCAGCGGGACTGGCAGGCCGCGCACGCCAAGGCGTTGACGGTGTTCCTGAACGGGCACGCGATCTCGGAGCCGGGACCGCGCGGCGAGCGGATCTCCGACGACTCGTTCCTGCTGATGTTCAACGCGAGCGCCGAGACGCTGGAGTTCTCCGTCCCGGTCAACCACGGCCGGCAGTGGCTGGTGGTCGTCGACACGGCCCGCCCGGCCGGGGTGCTGCCCGGTGCGGGGCCGAAGGTGGCGGCGGGCGATCGGGTGACGCTGGTCGGGCGGAGCATGGTGGTGCTGCAACGGCCCGCGTGACGCCGCGCGCCGGGCCGGGGGCGATGGTCCCGGTGGCGGGCCGGGCCGCCACCGGGACACCGCCGGTCGAGCCCTTTGCGGCGTCCGGTGACACGGAAGCCGTCCGGCCGGGTACGAACGTCCGCATGACGCCCACCGCCACCTACCGCCTCCAGCTCCAGCCCGGCTTCCCGTTCTCGGCGGCGGGACGCGCCGTGCCGTACCTCGCCGGGCTCGGTGTCTCCCACCTCCATCTGTCCCCCGTCCTGGAGGCCGTGCCGGGCTCCCGGCACGGCTACGACGTCGTCGACCACGGCCGGGTGCGGGCCGAACTCGGCGGCGAGGAAGGGCTGCGGGAGCTGGCCCGCACGGCGCGGGCGCACGGTCTCGGGCTGGTCCTGGACATCGTGCCGAACCACATGGCCGCCCACCCCCGGCACAACCACGCCCTGCGGGAGGTGCTGCGCGAGGGCCCCGGATCCCCGTACGCCCGCTGGTTCGACATCGACTGGGCGGCGGGCGGCGGCAAGGTGCTGCTGCCGGTGCTCGGCGGCCGGCTCGGCGAGGAGATCGGCCGGTTGCGGGTGGACGGGGACGTGCTGCGCCACGGCGAGCAGGAGTTCCCGCTGCGGGCCGGCACCGCGGGGCTGCCGCTGCCCGAGCTGCTGGACGCCCAGCACTACCGGCTCGCCTGGTGGCGGCTGGCCCGTACCGAGCTGAACTACCGGCGGTTCTTCACGGTCTCGGACCTCATCGGGGTGCGGGTGGAGGACCCCGAGGTCTTCGCCGCCACCCACGGCAAGATCCTCGAACTGGTCCGGGACGGCGTCGTCGACGGGCTGCGCGTCGACCACCCCGACGGGCTCGCCGATCCGGCGGCCTACCTGGACCGGCTCGCGGCGGCGACCGGCGGGCGGTGGACGGTGGTGGAGAAGATCCTCGGCCCCGCCGAGCGGCTGCCCGCGGGCTGGGCCGTCGCCGGGACGACGGGGTACGAGGCGCTGCACCGGGTCGACGGGCTGTTCGTCGACCCGATGGGCGCGGCGGAGCTGGTCGGCCGCTACCGGGAGTACGCCGGGCCGGCGGACGGGCTCGGCGGCGACTGGACCTCGACCGTCCGCCGGGCCGCGTACCGGGTCGTGACGCACGAGCTGGCCGCGGAGACCGGGGTGCTGACCCGGCTCGCCGTACGGATCTGTGCCGCCGACCCGGCGCTGCGCGACCACGCCCCGTGGGCCCTGCGCGCCGCCGTGCGCGAACTGCTCGTGCGGGTGCCCGTCTACCGCCCGTACGTGACGGCCGGCGGGCCCTGTTCGCAGGAGGCCGCGGCGACGCTCCCGGAATCGGCCGTGCGGGACGCGCGGGCGACGTTCGCCGTCCCGGAGGAGGCCTCGGCGGTCGACGTGGTGCGGGAGCTGGCTCTGGGGCGGCTGGGGGCGGGGCCGGAGCGGGAGGCGTTCTGCGTCCGGTTCGCCCAGACCGCGTCCGCGCTGCGCGCCAAGTCGGTCGAGGACGCCGCGTTCTACCGGTACCTGCCGCTGATCGCGGCGAACGAGGTGGGCGGGAACCCCGGGCGGCCCGCGGTGATGCCGGAGGAGTTCCACGCCTTCTGCGCCCGGTCGGCCGCCGACCGGTCGGCCGGCGGCACGGTGCTGACCACCCACGACACCAAGCGGAGCGCCGATGTCCGGGCCCGGATCGCGGTGCTGACGGAGTGTCCGGAGAAGTGGTCCGGGCTGCTCACGGAACTGGGGCGGGCGGTGCCGGTCGCCGCTCCCGACGCGCAGTTCGCCTGGCAGGCCTGGCAGACCGCGGTGGGCTGCGCGGGGCTGCCGGCCGGCGAGGTGGCGGGCCGGCTGGAGCCGGCGCTGCTGAAGGCGGTCCGCGAGGCGGGGCTGCGCACCGGCTGGACCGAGCCCGATCCGGCGTACGAGCGGGCGGTGGTCGACTTCGTGGCGGCCGGTCCGGCCGCCGGCACCGGGCCGGTGCGCGAGACGCTGGACCGGTTCACGGCCGCGCTCGCCCCGTACGCGCGGGCCAATGTGCTGGGGGCGGCCCTGGTGCACCTCACGATGCCGGGCGTGCCGGACCTGTACCAGGGCACGGAACGGGAGTACGTGGCGCTGGTCGACCCGGACAACCGCCGCCCCTTCCGCGCCCCGTCCGCCGACGCCCCGGCCTGCGAGAAGAGCCGGCTGACCGCGACGGTGCTGCGGCTGCGGCGCGAGCGGCCGGAGGTGTTCGGCGCGGCGGGCGCGTACACCCCGCTGGGCGCGCGGGGTCCGGCGGCCGCGCACTGCCTGGCGTTCTGCCGCGGGGGCCAGGTGGTCACCGCGGTGACCAGGCTGTCGCTGCGGCTGGCCGAGTCGGGGGGCTGGCACGATACGGAGCTGGTGCTGCCGGACGACGGGCCGTGGGCCGATCTGCTGGCGCCCGGCCGGGAGTTCGGCGGGGCGTCGGTCGCGCTCGCCGAGCTCTTCGCCGACCGGCCGGTGGCGCTGCTCGGCCGGGTCTGACGACGGGGCTCCGCCGGTCACGGGCGGCCCCGGCGGCGCGGCTCGGCCGGGTCTGGGGCCGAGGCTCCGCGGGCCGTGCGGCCGGGAGCCGTACGGGGTCCGCGCGCCGTGCGGGCGCGGGCCGCCGGTCCGGCGTGCCGGTGCTCAGGCGGGCGGGCCGGGGACGGGTACGGAGAGGCGGAAGCTCATCTGCCCGAAGCTCACCTGGTCCCCCTCGCGGACCGGGACCGTGCCGATGACCCGCTGCCCGTTGACGCAGGTGCCGTTGGTCGAGCCGAGGTCGCGCAGCAGCCACCGGCCGTCCCGCACGGTGAGTTCCGCGTGGAACCGGGAGACGGTCTCGTGGCTGAGCCGCAGGCCGTTGCCCGGGTCGCGGCCGATGAGCAGGGGGCTCGGGCTCGGGCCGGGCAGCAGGAGCTTCGGGAGCCGTTCGGTCTGCCAGACCCGGCGCACCCGGCCGGGGAAGCCGGACACCCCGCCCACCACCCGGAGTATCCGTCGCGACCAGCGGCCCCCGCCCTCCAGGTCGGCGGTGAGCGGCTCCAGGTCCTCGGGGCGCCGGGCGGTGAGGGCCAGTTCCATGCGCCGCATGAAGGTGTCGTGGGACAGCTTGCCCTGTGCGGCGCCGTCTCTGAGTACGCCGAGGACACGGTCGCGCTGGGCGTCGGACAGCCGCACGGGATACGTGTGGGACTCGAAGGGGGACGTCACGGGCCAATTGTCGGCCCGACCGCCCCGGAGTGTCCAGAACGGTCCCGGCTTCCCCGCCTTGGCCCACGTGTCACGCACGCGCACCGGGGCGGGAGGAGCCGCGCCGGAATTCCCGCGCGGAACCCGGGGCGATTGGCTAATGTCTGCCGCCGCAAGCCGTCGGCGCCCGCCGGACGGCCTTTCGCCCTTCGAGGAGACCGTGTGCCCCATGCCCCGCGGGAACTGACCGTCCGCCCGCTCGCCGGTCCGCAGGAGCTCGGACTCTTCCGGCAGCAGCTCTCCTACGTGCTCGACCACGAGCTCGCCGACGACCTGGCGAGCGGGCGCCGTCGCCCCGGGTGGATGTGGGTGGCGCTGCGCGGCGACCGCGTGGTGGCGCGGCTCGCGTGGTGGGGCCGGGCCGGGGGCCCTCCGCTGCTGCTCGACTACTTCGACCTCGACGACACCCTGCCCGGGCCCGAGCGCGACGAGGTGGGCCTGCGGCTGCTGGAGACGGCGACGGCGGTGGTCGTCCCGGCCGGGACGAAGCGGCCCGAGTACGGGCGGTTCGTCCCGCCGGACTGGCGCGAGGACCCGGCGGTGCGCGAGGCCGTCGAGGCACGGATACGGGTGATGGAACGTTCCGGCGCACGGCTGCTGGTCGAGCGGCTGCGCCTGGAGTGGCGGGCCGGTACGCCGGTCCCGGCCGACGGCGGCCGGCTGCGGTTCCGCCCGGTGGAGGGGCGCGAGGACCTCCTCGCGCTGATGGCCCCGGTCATGGAGGGCACCCTCGACGCCCATGGACAGGCCGACCTGGCGTCCGGGCTCAGCGCCCGCGAGGCGGCCGAGAAGCACTACGACGAGGAGCTGGCGGGGTACTCGACACCGCGGGAGTGGTGGCGCGTCGCCGAACTCCCGGACGGTGAACCGGTCGGGTTCGTGATTCCGGCGCGCAACGACTACAACCCGATCATCGCCTATATCGGTGTGCTGCCCGCCCGGCGCGGCCACGGCTACATCGACGACATCCTCGCCGAGGGCACCAGGGTGCTGGCCGCGCAGGACGGCGTGGCACGCATCCGGGCCGCCACCGACCTCGGCAACGTCCCGATGGCGAGGTCCTTCGCCCGTCTGGGGTACGTGAACTTCGAGCGCTCCTTCGACATGGTCTGGGACTGAGGACCGGCCGGGGCGAGGCGTCCCGGCTCACTTCCCCGGCGTCCCGGCTCACTCCCCCGTCGTCGCGGCGGCCCCGGAGCGCCCGGCGCGCTCCGCCAGCCAATCCAGGCGGAGCCGCTGTTCGGCGGGGATCGTCGCGTCCTCGCCGCGCGGGCCCACGGTGAGCAGCAGGTTGCCGCCGGTGGCGGCGGTGTCGCGGACCAGCGTCTCCAGTTCCGCCCGGCGGAGGAACGCCCCGGGCGGCGCGGCCCGGTTGTAGCCGGCGCCGGGGCCGAGGTCGCGGGTGACCTCGTACGGGCCGGTGCCGGGCCGGAAGCCGCGGTTCCCGGGCCCGTGCGCGGTGCGTCCCCCGTCCCCGGCTCCGGCGCGGCGCGCCCACCGCTCGTACAGCGTCCCGGCACCGGGCAGCCGCAGTGCGTGCCGGACCGGCGGGGCCGGTACCGGGTGGTCGGCGACGCCGTGGGGGACGGTGAACCGGTGGTAGTCGACGAGGCGCCGGGCGTCGATGCGGGTGCCGGGCCAGAAGAGGTCGGTGCGCAGCACGTCGGGACGGTAACGGCGGGTCAGTTCGCGCAGCTGGGCACTCGCGTAGTCGGGGTAGCCGCCGCGCGGAACCGCCCGGACGAGGTCGGCCGGGCCTGCCACGGGGCGGCCGTCGAAGGTCCGGTCGAGCCCGCCGGAGTAGTGGACGCCGAAGCGCATCCCCTCGGCCCGTACCGCTTCGGCGAACTCCCCGGCCACGTCGCGCCGGGTGTGCCAGCCGGCCCGGTGCGGGTTGCGGATCGCGGAGGGCCAGAGGCAGAAGCCGTCGTGGTGCTTGACGACGAGGACCGCGTAACGGGCCCCCGCCGCCCGGAAGGCGCGGGCCCAGCCGGTGGGGTCCCAGGCGTGCAGCGCGTCGTTGAAGTCGCCCCCGAACGCGGCGTAGGGGCGGGTGCCGTAGGTCGCGCGGTGGTGGGCCGAGACGGGGCTGCCGGGGAAGCGGAGCGCGTTCTCGTACCACTCGGCGCGCGACGTCCAGCCGAGCGGCGCGCGGCGTCCAGCCAGGGGGAGTTCGTCCGCCGGTACGTGCTGCGGGGCCCAGCCCGGCACGGAGGCGGGCGTCCAGTGCACGAGGATGCCCAGTCCGGCCCGGGACCACCAGGAAGCGACCATGGCGCGAAGTATTGATCATTCCGGGGCCGTTCGTAAGCCCCCGGTCCGGCCCCGGGACGGGTGGGCCGGACCGGGTCGGGTCAGCGTGCCGGGCCGGCCGCCTTCTGCGCGTGGATCAGGTCGCGGTACCAGGCGTACGAGTCCTTGGGGGTCCGGCGCAGCGTCTCGTAGTCGATGTGGACCAGGCCGAACCGCTTGCTGGCGCCCTCGATCCACTCGACGTTGTCGGTGAGCGACCAGGTGAAGTAGCCGCGCACGTCCACGCCGGCGTCGATGGCCGTGCGCAGGGCCCGCAGGTGCCCCTCCAGGTAGGCGATGCGGCGGGTGTCCGCGGCGGGCTCGTCGACGGCGCAGCCGTTCTCGGTGATGTAGAGCGGCGGGAGCCGGTCACCGAAGCGGTCGTGGAGCTGGACGAGGGTCTCGCGCAGTCCGTCGGGCACGACGGGCCAGCCGAAGTCGGTCTTCTCGTAACCCTCTATCTCCCGGATGCCGAAGGGGAGTTCGGCGGGCATCCGGAAGCCGGAGAATTCCTCCGGGGCGTCCGCGACGGGGGCGCCGACGAGCGTGGGGTTGTAGTAGTTGACGCCGTACCAGTCGAGCCGGGTGGAGATGGTGGACAGGTCGTCCTCGACCGGGCCCGGCATCAGCGCGGCGATGTTCTCGTCGGGGTAGCGGCCGGTGAGGATCGGGTCGGCGAACGTCCAGTTGGTGAGCGTGTCGTACAGCTCCGCGCCCAGCCTGTCCTCGTCGGAGTCCCCCGCGGTCCAGACGGGGGTGTGCGAGACGGCGACGCCGATGTTGTCCGCGCCCTCGCCGCGCAGGGCGCGCACGGCCAGGCCGTGGGCGAGGAGCTGGTGGTGGGCGGCGGGCAGGGCGTCGAAGAGGAGGGTGCGGCCCGGTGCGTGCTCGCCGAGGGCGTAGCCGAGCAGCGTCACCTCGGCCGGTTCGTTGATGGTGATCCACATCGGTACGCGGTCGGCGAGGCGTTCGGCGACGATTCCGGCGTACTCGGCGAAGCGGTAGGCGGTGTCCCGGTTGAGCCAGCCGCCCTCCTCGTCCAGCGGGAGCGGGGTGTCCCAGTGGTAGAGGGTGGGGACCGGGGCGACGCCCTGGGCGCAGAGCTCGTCGACGAGGCGGTCGTAGAAGTCGAGCCCCTGCGGGTTGACCGCGCCGCTGCCGCCGGGCACCACGCGCGGCCAGCTGACGGAGAACCGGAAGGCGTCGGCGCCCAGGCCCGCCAGCAGGGCGACGTCCTCGCGGTAGTGCTGGTGGAAGCCGGTGCCGCGGGCGGTGTCGGTGCCGTCCTTGATCCGTCCGGGCTGGGCGGCGAAGGCGTCCCAGCCGGAGGGGCCCTTCCCGTCGGTGTCGGCCGCGCCCTCGGTCTGGAACGCGGACGCGGAGGCTCCCCAGAGGAAACCGGGCGGGAACGGCGGCACATTCATCTCGGCCTCCACAGCCGTAAGAGCGAGTGCGTATTGAGCGGAATCCGACGGGGCAATGATCAGAACCAGACCTTAACCGCCGGTAACGGGCTCGATCCAGTGTCATGGGCCGGTGATCGCGACCGCGCGCCCCGGGCCGGGGCGCGGAACGCGAGGACGGCGACGAGACGAGGAGCGTTGCATGCTGTTCGAGGTGTGGGCACCGGATGCGGGCTCGGTCGGGCTGCGGCTGGCGGGCCGGCTGCGGGCGATGGAGCGGGACGCCGCGCGGGCCGGCTGGTGGACGGTCGAGGCACCGGCGGCGGACGGGGACCGCTACGGCTTCGTCCTGGACGGGAACGGGGGCGGGGACGGGGACGCGAGCAGGGACGGGGACGGGGGCGCCGTACGGGTGCTTCCCGATCCGCGTTCGCGCCGTCAGCCGGACGGGCCGGACGGCGAGAGCGCCGTCGTCGACCACTCCCTGTTCGAGTGGCGCGACGGCTGGACGGGCCGGGGCCTGCCGGGCGCCGTGCTGTACGAGTTGCACATCGGCACGTACACCCCCGAGGGCACCTTCGACGCCGCGGCCGAACGGCTCGGGCACCTGGCCGAGCTGGGCGTCACCCATGTGTCGCTGATGCCGGTCTGTCCGTTCCCCGGCACCCACGGATGGGGGTACGAGGGCGTGTCGCTCTGGGCGGTGCACGAGCCGTACGGCGGGCCGGAGGGGCTCAAGCGCTTCGTCGACACCGCGCACGGTCTCGGGCTCGCGGTCGTGCTGGACGTGGTCCACAACCACCTCGGCCCGTCCGGCAACCACCTCCCCGCCTTCGGCCCGTACTTCACCGAGACCCATCACACGCCGTGGGGCGCGGCGGTCAACCTCGACGCCCCCGGCTCGGACGAGGTGCGGGCGTACCTGCTGGGCAGCGCCCTCGCCTGGCTGCGGGACTACCGGCTCGACGGGCTGCGGCTGGACGCGGTCCACGCCCTGGCCGACGACCGGGCGCTGACCTTCCTGGAGGAGCTGTCCGCGGCGACGGACGCGCTGGCGGCCGAGCTCGGCCGACCGCTCTCGCTGATCGCCGAGTCCGACCGCTGCGACCCGCGCACCACGACCCCGCGCGAGGCCGGCGGCCTCGGCCTGCACGCCCAGTGGAACGACGACTTCCACCACGCGCTGCACACCGCGCTCACCGGCGAGTCCCAGGGCTACTACGCGGACTTCGCCGCCGCCCCGCTGGCCGCCGTCGCCAAGACCGTGACCCGCGTGTTCTTCCACGACGGGACGTACTCCGGTTTCCGCGGCCGGACCCACGGCCGCCCCGTCGACGTCGTCAGCACCCCGGCCCACCGCTTCGTCGGCTACGCCCAGACCCACGACCAGATCGGCAACCGGGCCCTGGGCGACCGGCTCTCCGCCACGCTCTCCCCCGGGCTGCTGGCCTGCGCCGCGGCGCTCGTGCTGACCGGGCCCTTCACACCGATGCTGTTCATGGGCGAGGAGTGGGGCGCCCGCACCCCCTGGCAGTTCTTCACCGACCACACCGACCCGGCCCTAGCCGAGGCCGTCCGCGCCGGCAGGCGGCGGGAGTTCGCGGCGCACGGCTGGGCGACGGACGAGGTGCCGGACCCGCAGGACCCGGCCACCCGGAACCGCTCCTGCCTGGACTGGGACGAGCCGGCGGAGGAACCGCACGCCCGGCTGCACGCCTGGTACCGGGAACTGATCACCCTGCGCCGCGCCCTGCCCGACCTCTCCGATCCGGACCTGGCCGCGGTGCGCACCGCCCACGACGAGCGGGCGCGCTGGCTGGCGTACCGGCGGGGCGATCTGCGCGTCGTGGTCAACCTCGCCGGGGAGCCGGCCACGATCCCGCTGGGCGGGGGCCGGCGGTGGAGCGGGGCGGGCCGGGTGGTGGCGGCCTGGGACCCGGTGGCGGCCCCGGGCCACGACGGGCTGCTGCACCTGCCGCCGGAGTCGTGCGTCGTCCTGGCGGACGGCTGAACCGCCCCGTGCCCCGGCCGATCGGGTGGTCGGCCGGGCGGGTGGTCGGCCGGGCGGGTGGTCGGCCGGGCGGGGGGTCGGCTACTCGACGATCGCCATGTCGCGCGCGGTGGTGTTGAGGCGGCGGCCGCCGTCCTCGGTCACGGTGACGATGTCCTCGATCCGGACCCCGAACCGGCCCGGCAGATAGATGCCGGGCTCCACGGAGAAGCACATCCCGGGCACCAGCGGCCGTTCCTCGCCCTCGATCATGTACGGCGGTTCGTGGGTGGTGACCCCGATGCCGTGGCCGGTGCGGTGGATGAAGCGCTCGCCGTAGCCGAACTCGGTGATGACGGCGCGGGCCGCCCGGTCGATCTCCTGGCAGGCGACGCCCGGCCGGACCGCCCCGCAGCCCGCCTCCTGCGCCTCCCGCACGATGTCGTGGACCCGCTGCTCCTCGGCGGTGGGTTCGCCGACGTGGACGGTGCGGGAGGTGTCCGAGCCGTAGCCGTGCTTGAGGCCGCCGAAGTCGAGCACGACCATGTCGCCCGGCTCGATGGTGCGGTCGCCCGCCTCGTGGTGCGGGTTGGCGCCGTTCGGCCCCGAGCCGACGACGGTGAAGTCGACCTGGGAGTGCCCGAACCGCTTGAGCAGATCGGCCAGATCGGCGGCGATGTCGGTCTCCTTGCGGCCCGAGAACCGCACCTTGAGGATCTCCTCGTACGTGGCGTCGGCGGCGGCCCCGGCGGCGGCGAGCCGCTCCAGCTCGGGGGCGTCCTTCACCGCGCGCAGCATCGGCAGGGCCTCGGTGAGGGAGACGTACGAGGTGTCCGGCAGCGCCCGCTGCAGCCCGAGCAGGTGCATGGCCCAGGTGTTGTCGCTGACCCCGAACCGGCCCCGGCCGTCGAGCAGCGGGGCGGTGACGGCGTACGGGTCCTTGCCGTCGGTCCAGTCCCGCAGGGTGAGGGCCGGGGCGCCGACGGCGCCCTCGGCGTCCGGGGCCTCCAGCGTCGGGACGACGAGGACCGGGTCCTGACCGGGGGTGAGGACGAGGACGGTGAGGCGTTCGGTGTTCACCGGCTGGTAGCCGGTGAGGTGCACGAGGTCGGGGCCGGGTGCGACCAGCACGCCCGCGAGCCCGGCCTCGGCGGCGGCGTCGGCCGCCCGTGTCATACGGGCCCGGTAGTCGTCGGCGGTGAACGGCGCGGGCTGGTTCGGACTGGACATGCGGGGGCCTCCTGACGGCGCGACACTGCGTACAGCATCCTGCCCGTCCGCACCGGTCGACGCGAGTGGGCCCCGGGACGCCCGGCGGGGTGCTGCGGGGGTTCGTCCGCGGGGGCCGTCGTGTCCGGCGAGTGGGGCGTCAGCGGGCTCCCTTGCCCTCCAGGTAGGCGAGCACCGCCAGCACCCGCCGGTGCACCGTGCCGTCGTCGGGTTCCAGGCCGAGCTTGAGGAAGATCGATCCGATGTGCTTGCTCACCGCCCGCTCCGTCACCACCAGTTCGGCGGCGATGGTGCCGTTCGCCTTGCCCTGCGCCATCAGTTCCAGGACCTGGCGCTCGCGCGGGGTGAGGCTCTGCAGGGGTTCGGCGGACGCCTTGCGGGTCAGCAGCTGGGTCACGACCTCCGGGTCGAGCGCCGTGCCGCCGGCCGCCACCCGGTCGAGCGCCTGGAGGAACTGGTCGACCCGGCCCACCCGGTCCTTCAGCAGGTAGCCGATGCCCTGGGCGCCCCCGGCGAGCAGCTCGGCGGCGTACGTCTCCTCGACGTACTGCGACAGGACCAGGATGGGCAGCTCGGGCAGCTGCTCCCGGGCGGCGATCGCGGCGCGCAGCCCCTCGTCGCGGAAGGTGGGCGGGAGCCGCACGTCGAGCACGGCCGCGTCCGGCCGGTGCTCCAGCAGGGCGGGCAGCACCTCGGGCCCGGTCGCCGCGTCGGCCACCACCTCGTGGCCCGAGCTGGTGAGCAGCAGGATCAGCCCCTCCCGCAGCAACGCGTTGTCCTCCGCGATCACGATCCGCACGGCAACTCCACCTCGATCTCCGTCGGCCCCCCGGCGGGGCTGTCGATGCGGGTGGTGCCGTCCAGCGCCGCGACGCGCCGCCTGATCCCGACCAGTCCGCTGCCGGCGCGTTCGTCCGCGCCGCCGTGGCCATCGTCGCCGATGGCCACGCGCAGCGTCCCGGCGGGTCGGTCGATGCGCACGGTCGCGGCCGTGGCGCCGCTGTGCTTGCTGATGTTGGTGAGGGCCTCGGCGATCACGAAGTAGGCGGCGGCCTCGATCGCGGCCGGGAGCCGGCGCCCGTCCTCGACGCCGTCGAGTTCGACGGTCACGGGCACGGCGACGTCGCCGGCCAACGCACGCACGGCGCCCGCCAGTCCGCGGTCGGTCAGCACGGGCGGGTGGATGCCGCGCACCACGTGCCGCAGCTCCGCGAGGGCCGCGTCCGCGCCGTCCTGCGCCTCGTCGAGCCGGACCCGTGCGGCGGCCGGGTCGCGGTCGAGGAGCTGCTTGGCGAGGCCGATGCGCATCGACAGGGCGACGATCCTGGCCTGGGCCCCGTCGTGCAGGTCCCGTTCGATGCGGCGCAGTTCGGCGCCGTGCGCCTCCACCGCCCCGGCCCGGCTCTCGGTCAGCTGGGCGATCCGCTCGGTGAGCTCGGCGGACGGTGCCGGGGTGAGCAGCGCCCTGGACCAGCTCGCCGACAGATCGGCGAGCACCCCGTGCAGGGGCAGCACCCAGCCCCGCCGCACCGGCAGCTCCGTGCCGTACTCGTCGGCCCTCCGGCGGTCCAGCAGATGGAGGACGGACAGCCCCGCCCCGTCCACCAGGAGTCCCACCGGCCACAGCACCATCGTGAAGTAGCCGAGCACGTTCCCGGCGAGGGCCTGGGCCGGCAGCCAGAGCGCGTCGCGCCGGGCCGTCGGATCGGCGAGCACCCGTCGCACCCGCTCGGTGACCTCACCGCTGTCCAGCGGCGGGTACGGGGTGGGCGTGAACGGCACGCCGAGCCGGGCCGCCGCCCTGCGGCGTTCGAACTCCGCGACCCTGCGCAGCGCTTTGGCGGCCTCGGGCAGCGCGGGCAGCCCGATGACGACCGCGGCGAACAGCAGGACCGCCACCACCAGGAACGTGCCCACGTAGGTGGCCAGCCCGATCCCGAGCCCGATGAACAGATAGCGCGAGGCATCCCACGAACGTCGGACGGCGACGGCCAGCGGGGCGGGACCAGTACTCATGGCACCCCACGTTACGGCGGTCCGCCCGCGGTCGGAGTGGAGCCCTCCCCCACGCCCGTGGTGGAGCCCGCTGTACCCCCTTCCGGGCCCGTCCCCCCTCGTCCGGCCCTCGCCCGGCTCATAGCGTTTTCGCAGGTCAAGAGGTACGAACAAGGAGAGAACGGTGGAGTCCACGGTGGGCACGATCACGACGGGGCGGGCGACCGCGCTGAGTCTGGAGTCGGTGAGCCGCCGCCACGGGCGGCGCGGCGGCGGGGAGGTCGTCGCGCTCGACGACGTGAGCTGTACGGTCCCGGCCGGGAGCTTCACGGCGGTGGTGGGCCCCTCGGGGTCGGGGAAGAGCACCTTCCTCCAGTGCGCGGCGGGCCTGGACCGTCCGACGTCGGGGACGGTACGGGTGGCGGGCACCGACCTCGGGTCGTTGTCCGAGGCGGCGCTGACCAGGCTGCGCCGGGACCGGATCGGTTTCGTCTTCCAGTCGCACGCCCTGAATCTGGTGCCGTCGCTGACCATCGAGGAGAACGTGGTGCTGCCGCTGGTGCTGGGCGGCGCCGATCCTGCGGACGGGCGGGTGCTGGGCCGGGGCCGGGGGCTGCTGGACCGGGTCGGTCTGGCGGGCCAGGGCGGCCGGGGGCCCGCGACGCTCTCCGGCGGCCAGCAGCAACGGGTCGCGGTGGCACGGGCGTTGGTCACCGAACCCGATGTGATCTTCGCGGACGAGGCGACCGCTTCCCTGGACCCGGAGTCGGTGGTGCTGGTGCTGGATCTGCTGCGGGACGCGGTACGGACCGAGGGCCGCACGGTCGTCATGGTCACCCACGACCCGGTCGCGGCGGGCCGGGCGGACACCGTGCTGACGATGGACGGCGGTCGGCTGCGATGAACAGGGGAACGAAGAGATCCCGCACGGAAACGAGCAGGTCCCGCACGGGTGGGCGGAGGGACCGGGCCGACGCGCGCGGGTCCCGTGCGAAGACCCGGAGGCCCGGAGCCGGGGAGCAGAGGCCCGGCGCGGAGGTGCGGCACGGGATGCGGCGGGCCTCGGCGTTCCTGGCCCGCCGCTCGCTGCGGGCCCACCGCCGGGCCTGGACCGCGGTGTTCGTCGCGACGGCCGCTGCGGCGGCGCTGATCGGCGCGTTCGCCCTCGTGCTCGGTTCGCTGCTGCTGGCCCGGCCGCCGGTGGAACGGTACGCCGGGGCCGACGCCGTGGTGGCGGCCGACCAGCGGGTGACGTACACGGCGAAGCCGTGGGGCAGCGAGCCGCGGACCGTGAGCGCGTACCTGTCCGAACGGGTGCGCCTGGATCGCTCCGTGGTGGCGAAGGTCGCCGCGGCCGACGGGGTCGCGAAGGCCGTCGCGGACGACTCGGTCCCCCTGGCCGTGGCCGGCGGCGGCACCGGCGGGATCCCGGCCGTCGGCCGGTCCTGGGCGTCCGCCGCGCTCACCCCGTACCGGCTGACGGCCGGGCGCGCGCCGAGGACCGGGGGCGAGGTGGTGGTCGACCGGGCCGTGGCCGCCGCCACCGGGAGCGGTCCCGGCAGCCGGGTGACCCTGCGGGCGGACGGGGCTTCCCGGCCGTACACCGTCAGCGGGGTCGCCGACCCCGGTCGCCGGGGCGGCGCCCCCGCCGTCTTCCTCACCGAACGGCGGCTCACCGGCCTGGCCGGCCACCCCGGCACGGTCGACGCCGTCGGGGTCGTCGCCGAGAAGGGCGTGCCGGCCGCGGCGCTGCGGTCGTCCCTGGCCCGGGTGCTGCCCGACCGCGCCCGCGACGACCGCGGGATCCTGGTCCTCACCGGCCCGGAGCGCGGCCGGGCCGAGCACCTCGACGCGCTCGGCGCACGCGCCGCGCTGCTCCCCCTGCTCGCCTCCGTCGCGGGCACCGTCCTCATGGTGGCGCTCCTGGTGATCGCCACCACCATCGCCCAGGCCGTGCACCAGCGGTCCGGCGAACTGGCGCTGCTGCGCGCGGTCGGGGCGACCCCCCGGCAGCTCAGGTCGGCGGTCGGCCGGGAGGCGGGCCGGGTGGCCGGTGCCGCCGCGCTGTTGGGCGGCGCCGGTGCCCTGCCGCTGGGGCTGGTGATGCGGTCGCTGCTGACCACGGACGCGCTGCCGCTGCCCGTGCCGGTGTGGCTGCCGGTCGCGGCGGCCGCCACGGGCGCGGCGCTCATCGCCCTGGCCGCCCGGCCGGTGGCGCTGCTCGCGGCCGGGTCCGTCACCCGGGCGCGGCCCGCCGATGCGCTGGGCGCGGCCCGGGCGCCCGAGCCGGGCGAGCCGGGCCGGTTCCGCACGATCGCGGGGGCGGTGCTGGCGGTCGCCGGGGTCGGTTCGGCCGGTGCGGCGACGGCGCAGGGCGGTCAGGCGGCTGCGGTGGCCGCCTCGGGCGCGGCGACCTCGCTGATCATCGCGGTGGCCCTGCTCGGGCCGTGGATCGCCCGGGGTGCGACGCGGGTGCTCGGCGCGCCGCTGCGGCGGACGGGCGGGGCGTCCGGTTTCCTCGCCGCCAGGTCTGCCGCCGCGCACCACCGGCGTCTCGGGGCGGCGATCACCCCGGTGGTGCTGGTCGTCGCCTTCGTCTGCGTGCAGTTGGCGGCGGGTTCGACGCTGGAGCGGGCCGCCGGCCGGGAGGCCGCCGCCGCGCTCCGGGCCGACCTGGTGGCGACCGGGCCGGGCGGGCTGCCCGCCGACGCGGTACGCACGGTGCGCGGTGTGCCCGGGGTGGCCGCGGCGACCGGGGTGCTGCGGTCCACCGTCGTCCTCGCCCGTCGCGAGCTGGGCGAGCCGGTGCTGGACCGGCTGCCCGTGCTGGGCGTGACGGCGGACCGGCTGTCCGGCGCCCTGGACCCGGGCGTCACGGCGGGCGATCTGGCGGAGCTGCGGGGCCGTGGCACGGTCGCGGTCGGCGAGGACCGGGCCGCCGATCTGGACATCGGCACCGGCGACACGGTGGAGCTCCGCCTCGGCGACGGCACACCGGTCCGGCTGCGGGTGGTGGCGCTCTACGAACGGGCCCTGGGGCTCGGTGAGTTCATGCTGCCGCGCGAGGTCCTGGCCGGGCACGTCCGGGCCCCGTACGACCAGCAGGTCCTGATCCGCTCGGCGGACGGCGACGCGGCCGCGGCCCCGGCGGTGCGGCGGGCGCTCGCCCCGTACGGGGAAGTGCGGGTCCGGGCCGCGACGGCGGACGACGTACGGATCGCCCCGCCGACGTCGGACGGGGACGACGCCCTGGTCGTCATCGGTGTCGGGGTGATCGGCGGCTTCGCGCTGCTCTCCGTGGTCAGCACCCTGTCCCTGATCTCGGTGGGCCGCCGTCCGGAGCTGCGCCTGCTGCGCGTGATCGGCGCGGGCCGTCGCCAGGTGCGGCGGATGCTGGTCCTGGAGACCGGTCTGGTGGCGGTGGTGGGCCTGGCCGTCGGCACGCTGGTCGCGGCGGTCCCGCTGATGGCGTTCGCGGTGTCGACGACCGGTTCGGTGCCGTATCTGCCGCCGGCGCACTACGGGGTGCTGGCCCTGGCCGTGACGGTGGCGGCGGGGCTGGGCACGATGTGGCCGGGCACCGCCGGGGGCCGGTCCGCCCTGCGCCGCCGGGGGTGAGCGCCTGCCGCCCGGCCGCCCGTGGGGGCCCGCCGGGCGGTGGTGGCCCGATGCCCGCCCGCGGCATCGGGCCACCACCGCTCAGGTGTTCCGCCTCGGGGCGGCGGGGCCGATGGCCCGGGGGGTCAGCTCTGCTCGCCCTGGTCCTGCTCGGATCCCTCGACCTCGAGGGTGAAGGGGCTCTCGTTCAGCAGCCCCTTCACCCAGGTGCTGATGTCACCCGTGGTGACGCTCTTGTCGTTCGTGTTCTGCAGGACGTGGTGCGAGTCCTTCACCTGGCTGACCCCGGCATCGCCCGGCCCGCTCTCCTTGACGATGATGATGTCCGATGCCGTCGCCGCAGGCGCGGCAAGCGTGCACAGGCCTGCGGCCAGGCCGAATACGGTCGCTGCGCAGGCAAGAATCCTCTTCATGAATCAGTCTCCCATGGGTGGGGCAGCGGGTGCCGCGGATGCGGCAGCGGTTGCTGCGGGTACGGACGTCGATGTACCCGCACCGTGACCGGACCGATCACTCTTCGCAGTCATTCACCTCACCAGTGGGCCGCCGATGAGCCGAAGGACGGTCCGGGCCGGGGGCCGGAGTCCAGCCGCGAGGGCCCCGGCCGCCGACAGGTGGTCCCGGGCCGGTCCCGGTCAGGAGGACGCCGGCCGCGGCAGCGCGGCCTCCCGGCCCGCTGCCGCGGCCAGCGCGTCGAGCACCGGGGCGATCAGCGGATGCCCCTCCGCCCCGTGCCGCACCGCGGCGAAGACCCGGCGGGTCGGCGCACTGCCCTGCACCGGCCGCACCACCACCCCCGTCAGCTCCATCCCCCGCAGCGCCGACCGCGGTACCAGCGCCACCCCGGCCCCCGCCCCGGCCAGCGCGACCACCGCCCGGAAGTCGTCCGAGGAGTGCTCCATCCTCGGCTGGAACCCGGCGAACTCGCAGGACAGCACCACCACGTCATGGCAGGGGTTGCCCGGGTACGGGCCGATCCACGGGTCCTTCTCCAGGTCGGCGATCGCCACCTGCTCCCGGCCGGCCAGCCGGTGCCCCACCGGCAGCACCGCGTCGAACGGCTCGGAGTACAGCGGCACCCGGGTCAGCCGCAGGTCGTCCTCGCCCGGTGCGCCCCGGTACTCCACGGCGACCGCCACGTCGACCTGCCGGTCGAGCACCATCGGCACGCTCGCGTCGCCCTCCGCGTCCTGGACCCGGACCCGGATGCCGGGTGCGGTGAGCGCCAGTTCGGCGATCGCGGGGGCGAGGACCAGGCCGATGCCGGTGGCGAACGCGGCGACGGTGACCGTGCCGGCGTCCCCCGAGCCGTACGCGGCGAGTTCCGCCTCGGCCCGCTCCAGCTGGGCCAGCACCGCGTTGGTGTGGGTCAGCAGGATGTCCCCGGCGGGGGTGAGCCGGGCACCGCGCGCGCCGCGCTCGACCAGCCGGTGCCCGGTCTCCTGTTCCAGCGCGGCGAGCTGCTGGGAGACCGCGGAGGGGGTGAGGTACAGCGCGGCGGCTGCGGCCGTCACCGTGCGATGGTCCGCCACCGCACGCAGGACGCGCAGCCGCCGTGAATCGATCATGCCCCCATTGTCCCAGGTCACGGAGGTGACCCGGCCGCCCGGCCAAGGCCCCGGGCGGATGGGCGGACGGGGCGCCCGGACAGCGTCCCCGTCCGCCCCGTCACTGTTCCCCGAGTGCCGCGCGCGCGTCGACGAACGCGTCCACGGCCCGGTTCACGTCCTCGGTGGAGTGGGCGGCGGAGAGCTGGACGCGGATGCGGGCCGCGCCCTGCGGGACGACCGGGTACGAGAACCCGATCACGTACACCCCGCGCTCCAGGAGCAGTTCCGCCATCCGGCCCGCCTTCGCCGCGTCCCCGATCATGACGGGGGCGATGGCGTGGTCGCCGGGCAGGATGTCGAAGCCCTCCGCGGTCATCCGGGTGCGGAAGAGCTCGGTGTTGGCGTTGAGCCGCTCGCGCAGGTCGCCGGCCGCCTCCAGCAGGTCGAGGACCTTGAGCGAGGCCGCCGCGATGACCGGGGCGAGGGAGTTGGAGAAGAGGTACGGGCGGGAGCGCTGGCGCAACAGCGCGACGATCTCGGCGCGGGCCGCGACGTAGCCGCCGGACGCGCCGCCGAGCGCCTTGCCGAGGGTGCCGGTGATGATGTCGACGCGGTCCATCACGTCGTGCAGTTCCGGGGTGCCGCGCCCGCCGGGGCCGACGAAGCCGACCGCGTGCGAGTCGTCGACCATGACCATGGCGTCGTGGCGCTCGGCGAGGTCGCAGATCTCGCGCAGCGGGGCGACGTAGCCGTCCATGGAGAAGACGCCGTCGGTGACGACGAGCCGGCGCCGGGCGCCGGACGCCTCCTTGAGCTGCTTCTCCAGGTCCGCCATGTCGCGGTTGGCGTAGCGGAAGCGCTGGGCCTTGGACAGGCGGATGCCGTCGATGATGGAGGCGTGGTTGAGGGCGTCGGAGATCACCGCGTCCTCCGGGCCGAGAAGGGTCTCGAAGACCCCGCCGTTGGCGTCGAAGCAGGAGGAGTAGAGGATCGTGTCCTCCTGGCCGAGGAACGTGGAGAGCCGCTGCTCCAGCTCCTTGTGGACCTCCTGGGTGCCGCAGATGAAGCGGACCGAGGCCATGCCGTAGCCCCAGCGGTCCAGCGCCTCGTGGGCGGCGGCGATCACCTCGGGGTGGTCGGCCAGGCCCAGGTAGTTGTTGGCGCAGAAGTTGAGCACCTCACCGGGGCGTCCGCCCGCGGTGACGGCGACGGACGCGGACTGCGGGGTGCCGATCACCCGCTCGGGCTTGTGCAGTCCGGCGGCCTCGATCTCCTCGAGGGTGGTGCGCAGGTCGTCGCGTACGGAGTCGAACATGAGGGGTGTCTCCCAGCTGTCTACGGTGGCGGCGTCCGTCTGCGGTGGCGTCGCCCGAGGGGGTCGGTCAGGAGGTCCAGTCGAGGATGATCTTGCCGCCGCGGCCGCTCGCCGCGTCGTCGAAGGCCGCGTCGAAGTCGCGGTAGTCGTAGCGGCCGGTGATCACGGGGGCGAGGTCGAGGCCGCCCTCCAGGAGCACGGACATGGCGTACCAGGTCTCGTACATCTCGCGGCCGTAGATGCCCTTGATGGTGATCATCGAGGTCACGATCCTGGACCAGTCCACCGCGAACTCCTCGGACGGCAGTCCGAGCATGGCGATGCGTCCGCCGTGCGTCATGTTGGCGATCATGTCGCGCATCGCCTCGGGCCGGCCGGACATCTCCAGGCCGACGTCGAAGCCCTCGCGCAGGCCGAGGCGCCGCTGTCCCTCGGCGATGGTCTCCTCGGCGACGTTCAGGGCGAGGTTGGCCCCGACCTTCCGGGCCAGTTCCAGCCGGGCCTCGCTGACGTCGGTGATGACGACGTTGCGGGCGCCCGCGTGCCGGGCGACGGCGGCGGCCATGATGCCGATCGGCCCGGCGCCGGTGATCAGCACGTCCTCGCCGACCAGCGGGAACGACAGGGCGGTGTGGACGGCGTTGCCGAACGGGTCGAAGATCGCGGCGACGTCGAGGTCGACGGGGGTGCGGTGCACCCAGACGTTGGACGCGGGCAGCGCGACGTACTCGGCGAACGCCCCGTCCCGGCCGACGCCGAGGCCGAGCGTGGCGCGGCACAGGTGGCGCCGGCCGGCCAGGCAGTTGCGGCACTTCCCGCACACCAGGTGACCCTCGCCGCTGACCAGGTCGCCGACGTTGATGTCGACGACGTCGGCGCCGGTCGCCGCGACCTCGCCGACGAACTCGTGTCCGAGGACGAGCGGGGTGCGCACGGTCTGCTGCGCCCAGCCGTCGTAGTTGCGGATGTGCAGGTCGGTGCCGCAGATGCCGGTGCGGAGCACCTTGATCAGCACGTCCGAGGGGCCGATCTCCGGCTCGGGCACGTCCATGAGCCAGAGTCCCGGCTCGGCCTTCTGCTTCACGAGTGCCTTCACGGCGGTGGCTCCCTGCGCTGGTACGGCATTGAGTGCCCCGGGCCGGAGGCGGCCTTGCGCGAGCCCGCGGCCCGGGGAGGAATGAGAGGGACGGGTTCCATGGCGGCGCGCGTCGATCGGCTGCCGCGCACCATCCTCTGCCGTCACGGAGAAATCTGCCGCACCCCGCGCCACAGGTCCATCGAGGTTTTCTTAAACGCGCCCGCAGCTCCACTTCATGCCGCTGCCGCACGTCCACTGGGGGATGGCGGCTCACACCTTCAGGTAGGGCCCCAGGAAACGGGCCCGGCCGTCCTCGACCCGGTAGAGGAATATCCCCTCCTCGAACCGCAGCTGGCGGCTGGAGCGGAAGGAAATGGTCCGGGTGATGCCCTTGTGGGTGGTCAGGAAGAGGCGTTGCGTAATGCCTTCGCGTTCCGCCCCGGTGGCGCTGGTGGCACTGGTGGCGCGGGCGATCAGGCCGACCGCGTCGTACGCCTCGGCGGCCCAGCGGGCGGGCGGTCCCCCGAACCTTTTCCGGTGCGCGGCGGTGAACGCCTTCGCGGCCGGGAGCACCGTCGGGTCGCTGTACGCCTGGGCGAACACCCATCCCTCGGCGGCCTTTCCCGCGCCGTCGAGGAAGGCGGGGGCCAGGACGGGCCCGGTGGAGACCCGGCTGCCGGTGAACCCGGCGGCGGCCAGGGCCACCGCGCAGCGGGCGCCCCGGGTCGGGGACGTCGAGGCGAGGACGACGGCGTCCGCGCCCTCGGCGACCACCGCGCGGGCCACCGTGCCGAAGTCGTCGGTGCCCGCGGCGACCTGGTGCACGGTCATCCTCGTGGCCTTGGGCAGGGCGCCCCGGAACATGTCCGTGATGGCCCAGGCGCCCTCGGGGTCGGCGCCGTCCTCGACGATCGCCAGACGGTCGGCCGGGCGGACCCGGATCAGGTAGTGGTGGATGCCGAAGGAGAGTTTGTCGTCGAAGGGGCGGAGCACGCAGAGGGTCTTGACCGCCCCCAGCTTGGCGGTGGTGGACCGGGCCGAGACGACGGCCTGGGCGAGGTCGGTCCGCTCGTAGCGTTCGACGACGTCTTCGGCGACGACGTTCCCGGTGGGGCCGACGACGGCCAGCACCTTCGGGTCGGCGGCCAGCCGGTCGGCGACGCGCAGGGCGCGGGCGGGGTCCCCGGCGTCGTCCTCGGCGCGCAGGGCGAGCCGGAAGGTGATGCCGGCGCGGGCGTTGTGGTCGTCGACGGCGAGCTGCATGCCGCGCCGGTGCGCCAGGCCGACCGCCCGGCCGGGGCCGGTCAGGTCGGCGTGCAGGCCGATGGTGTGGACGGGGAGGGCGCGATGGGGTTCCGTCTTCCCCCCGGTCCCTCGCCCCGCCAGCCAGACCGCCGTTCCGCCGCCCGCCAGCAGGACCGCGCCGGCGGCCGACGCGGTGAGCAGGCGGCGCCGTGAGGGGCGGGGCTGTTCGGGGTCCTCGACGACCATCGGGGGTTCGGGGACGGGGAGCGCGAGGGCGGTGGCGGAGCGTTCGGCGATCAGGGCGGACAGCCCCGGCAGCGCCCAGGAGGGGGCGGGCCCGGTGCCGCCGAGCCGTTCCTCGACCTGGCGTGCGGTGGGCCGGTCCGCCGGGTCCTTGGCGAGGCAGGCCTCGACGAGCGGGAGCAGTTCGGGCGGCAGGCCGCGCAGGTCCGGTGGTTCGTTCACGGTGCGGAACAGCACGGCCGCGGCCCCGTCGTCGCCGAAGGGGCGCCGCCCGGTCGCCGCGTACACGAGCACGCAGCCCAGCGAGAAGATGTCGCAGGCCGGTCCGAGCGGTCCCGCCGACGCCTGCTCGGGGGCGAGGTAGCCGGGGGTGCCGATCACGGCGTCGGTGGCGGTGAGGGCGGTGGCGCCCTCGTGGCGCGCGATGCCGAAGTCGATGAGCCGGGGCCCGTCGAGCGCGAGGAGGATGTTGCCGGGCTTGACGTCGCGGTGGACGAGACCGGCCCCGTGCACGGCGACGAGGGCGCCGGCCAGCCGGGCGCCGAGGGCCCGGACGGTCGTGACCGGCAACGGCCCCTCGGCGGCGACGACCTCGGCCAGCGAGGGGCCGGGGACGAACCCGGTGGCGAGCCAGGGTTCGCGGGCCTCGGCGTCGGCGCCCGTCACCGGGACCACCCACGGCCCGGTGACCCGGCGGGCGGCCTCGGCCTCGCGCCGGAACCTGGCCCGGAAGCCGGGGTCGGTGGCGTGCTCGGCCCGGATCACCTTCACGGCGGCCAGCGCCCCGCCGGGGGAACGGGCCAGGTAGACCACGCCCATGCCGCCCGCGCCGAGCCGTACCAGGGTCCGGTACTCGCCGACGGTCCGGGGGTCGTCCGGGGTGAGTGGTCGCATGCCCGGTCAGTTCTCGGTCTGGGGGGCCGGGCCGAGGTAGCGGAACGCGCCGTCGCGCACTCCGTAGAGGTGGGCGGTCAGCCCCTTGAGCCGGTAGCCCTCGCCGAAGGCGTAGTCGCGGGAGACGCCCTGGTACGAGGAGGCGGCGATCTTTTTGACGAGGGCGGACCGAGCGGGGGGCCGGTTCTTCCGGGCGAGGGCGGTGACGGCGGCGAGGACCAGCCCGGCCGCGTCGTAGGCCTCGGCGGCCCAGGGGGCGGGGGTACCGCCGTACTTCTTGCGGTGCGCTGCGGTGAACTCCTTCGCGGCGGGAGCCGTCGCGCCGACGCAGGGCGAGACGAACTCCCAGCCCTCGGCGGCGGCCCCGGCGTCCTCCAGGAAGCGGGCGCCCATGGTCGTGTGCATGGCCATGCGGGGGCCCTTGTAGGGGGTGGCGGCGAGCGCCCGCGCGGCGCGGGCGGCCCCGGCCTGGTCCCCGGCGTGGAAGAAGGCGTCGCTGCGGTGCGCGAGCAGGTCGGCGACGACCGGGGCGAGCTCGCGGGTGCCGGCGGGCACCACGCGCGGGTAGGTGGTCCCGTCGGTGGTGGTGACGACGATCTGGTTGAGGAAGTAGCCCGCCTGGTACGCCTGCTGGCCCCCGGCCCGGTCGAGGAGCACCCCGAGCCGTTGCACGTCGGGCCGGAGGACCAGCCGGTTGCGGATCGGGTACGCCAGCACGGCGTCGGAGGGGACCGCCTGGAAGAAGGACCTCATGGACCGTGCGGCAAAGGCGAGTTGCTGGGACGACACGGTGACGAGCGGCAGCATCGCCTCGTCGTAGGTTCCGAGCACCGCGGTGGTGACGGGGTCGTCGGTGGGGCCGACGACGGCGAGCACGTCGCGGTCCCGGGCGAACCGTTCGGCGGCGCGCTTGCCCCCGGCGGTCGCGCCCCGGTCGTCGATCGCCTTCACCCGCAGCGTGAACGGCTTGTCCGTACGGGAGTTGAACCGGTCGACCGCGAGCCGCACCCCGCGTTCCTGGGCCCGTCCGACAGCCGCCCGGGGCCCGGACAGGTCGGCCTGTACGCCGATGGTCCAGGTCCGGGGGCCGGTCCCGCCGGAGCCGGCGGCGTCGTCGTCGCGCAGCCATTCGCGTACGGCGAAGGCGCCGCCGCCCGCGACGGCCACCGCGCCGGCGCCCGCGAGGAGGAGCAGCCTGCGCCGGGCCGGGGCGGGGGCGCGGGTCCCGGGGTCGTCGGCAACCGTGGCGTCGATGCCGGGCAGGGCCAGGGGCGCGGCGGACCGCTCGGCGATCAGCCGTACGACGTCCTCGGGCAGCCAGTCGACCGAGCCGTCCGGGGCGTCCTCGGCGATCCGTTCGTCGAGTGCGGCGGCGGTGGGGCGGGCGGCCGGTTCCTTGTCGAGCATGGCGCCGATCAGGGCGCGCAGTTCGGGGTCGTCGATGCCGCCGAGATCCGGTGCCTCGTGGACGGTGCGGTAGAGCAGGGCGTCCACGGCGCCGCTGCCGAAGGGCAGCCGCCCGGTCGCGGCGTACGCGAGGAGGCAGCCCAGCGAGAAGACGTCACCGGCCGGTCCGACGGCGGCGGCGCCCTCGGTGGCCTGTTCGGGGGCGAGGAAGCCGGGGGTTCCCACCACCAGGTCCGTCGCGGTCAGCGCGGTGGCGTCGGTGACCCGTGCGACGCCGAAGTCGATCAGCCGCGGCCCGTCGGCGCCGAGCAGGACGTTGCCGGGCTTGACGTCGCGGTGGACGAGCCCGGCCGCGTGCACCGCCGCCAGGGCGCGGGCCAGCAGCCGGCCGAGGACCCGGATGCTCCGGGCGGGCAGCGGGCCGCATCGGGCGACCGCCTCGGACAGTGCGGGGCCGGGCACGAACTCGGTGGCCAGCCAGGGGCGTTCGTCCTCCGTGCCGGAGCCGGTCACCCGCACCGCCCAGGGGCTGTCCACCCGGCGGGCGGCCTCGGCCTCGCGGCGGAAGCGGACCCGGAAGTCGGCGTCCCCGGCGTGTTCGGGCAGGATCACCTTGACGGCGGCCAGTGCGCCTTCGGCGGTCCGGCCGAGGTAGACGGCGCCCATGCCCCCGGCACCGAGGCGTCCCAGCAGCCGGTGTCCGCCGATCCAGGACGGATCCGAGGGCCGCAGCTCTTCCATGCGTCTCAGCCCTTCTTCCTGATGTTCTCGCTCAGCCGGACGAGCATGGCGCTCTGGGCCTGGAAGGCGACGGAGTCGATCTCACCGCTCGCCCATCCCTTGGCACCCTTGGCGGTCACGGCGAAGGTGAACCGGAGAATCCGGTCCTGGGACCAGAAGTACGGGTGGGGGCCACCGAGTTCGTCACTGCGGTACTCGCCGGACTCCATCAGTGAGTCGTCCGAGTTGGTCTGGTTGGCCTCGCCCCGGTCCAAGGCTCCCGCGCCGAGTCCGCCGATGAACTCGCCCCGGCGCAACTGCTGGGTCGGGCAGCGCATCGACTCCTCCAGCGATCCGGCCATCTCCCACCGCGCGCCGTCGTCCGTGCGGTGGACGGTCACGATCGCGGCCAGCCGCAGCGGTCCCTTGCCCTTGGCGGCGGGCACCTCGAAGGAGCGGGTGAGGGTGGCGAGGATCCCGCGGCCCGGATCGCCCTGCTGCCACACACAGTTGCTGTCGAGCACCGGCCAGGTGTCCGGGCCGCTCTCGTACGGGGTGCGCGCGACGACCCCGGGGCCGAAGTCCTCGGGGTTCGCGATGACCTGCCCGATGAGGCCGAGGGCGGCTTTCCGCGTGGTGGGCAGCCGCGCCGGGTCGGCGTCGACGACGGGCCCGGCCGTGGCGTCGGGGTTCTCTCCTCCGGTGGCGGTGGCCTTCGGGGCGCTCGGCCGTTTCTTCGCCGCGTCCCCGTCCCCTCCGTGGCCCCCGCCGCACGCGGTCGCCAGCAGCAGCGGTACCGCCACCAGGGCTCCGTACCCGCGCCACCCGCGTATCGGCCCGCCGCGCACCACGATCGACCACCTCCGTATCCCCGAAGTCGCGTCGATCCTATGAGTACGGAAGAGGGGCTGCCGGTTCCCGGGAAAACTGTTGCGCCGGCAAGACGTCCGGGACTCCCGGACGAACGCCGCCATCGGTGATGCATCGACAAGTCAGTTGACTCCCAACCGAGTTGTCTTCACCGATAGCGGCGTACGGAGGTGTTGTCCGGGCTACTTCCCCTCGGCCCCGTCGGGTTCCGGGTCGGTGGACAGCCGGGCGTGCAGGTGCTCGTCGTGGTACTTGCCGTCGCCGAAGCGGTGGGAGTCGCGCAGGGTGCCCTCGGGGAGGTAGCCGCAGCGGTCGGCCACCCGGCAGGAGGCCTCGTTGCCGACGGCGTGGGCGATCTCGATGCGGCGGGCGTCGGCCGTCGCGAAGCCCCAGCTCGTCACCGCCCTGGTCCCCCGGGTCGCCAGGCCCCGCCCGCGGGCGGCCGGCAGCAGCCAGTAGCCGATCATCGCCAGCCCGTCCTCGCGGTCGACCCAGCGCAGGTTGACCCCGCCCAGCAGGGTGCCGTCGGTGGCGTCCAGGGCGGCGAAGGGGGCGGCCGCGCCGCGGTCCCACACTCCGTCGCGCGCCTCCACCCATGCGCGGGCCGCGTCACGGTCGGCGATCGCGATGGGGTTCCAGAGGGCGATGTCCGGGTCCGTCCCGGCGGCCACCAGGCCGTCCAGCACGGCTGCTGACTCGGCGTCCTCCCGGGCCCAGGGGCGCAGCACCACGTCTCCCAGATCGAGGGTGGTGCGGACAAAGGTCTTGCGGTCGACGGGGCCGGGGTTCTGGGCGGCCTGCGGAGAGGAGGAAGTGCTCATGGCCCCCTTTATAAGGGGGACAGTAAAGCTCTGGCCAGCGATTTTCTCCGGACCGGCGGTGCGACCCGGGCGGCACCGCGCCGCACACCGGAGTCGGCACCGGGGCGCGGCGCGGCGGGCCTCCCGGGTCACATGCCGGACGGCGGGGTCAGGAAAGCGCCAACTCCGTTACGTTGACCGCCTCCAGGACCCAGGCCGCACTGAGACCGCCCTCCTTCACCCGGGCGTTGCCGTTGCCCTTGAGGACGCCGATGCGCTTGCCGGACAGCGCGATCTGGACGGCCTGGTCGTCCTCGTGCACCCAGGTCGCGCCGAGGCCGCCCTCCTTGACGTGAACCTTGCCGTCGTCCTTCAGGATGCCGATGCGGTCGCCGGACAGTTCGAGCTGGATGACATCGTCGGCCTCCCGCACCCAGGAGGCGCTGAGGCCGCCCTCCTTCACCCAGGCGACGCCGTTTCCGGCGAGGACGCCGATGCGCTTCCCGGCCAGGTCGATGCCGATGGCGTTGTCGGACTCCCTGATCCAGGAGGCACCGAGACCGCCCTCCTTCACCCACGCCACCCCGTCACCGGTGATGACACCGATGCGGTTGCCGGACAGCTCCAGATCCTTGACCTTGACGGACTCCTTGACCCAGGCGGCGCCGAGGCCGCCCTCCTTCACATAGGCGTCGCCGTTGTCCTTGAGGACGCCGATGCGGTCGCCCGACAGCGCGATCTGCTTGACGTCCGTGGCCTCCTTGACCCAGGCCGCGTTGAGACCGCCCTCCTTCACCCAGGCCACTCCGTCACCGGTGATGACCCCGATGCGCTTGCCGGACAGGGCGATCTGCTTGACGTTCCCGGACTCCTCGACCCAGGGCGCGTCGAGACCGCCCTCCTTCACATGGGCGTCACCGTTGGCGCGCAGGGTGCCGATGCGGTTGCCGCCGTCGCCGGAGACCGTGCCGGGCGCCGCGCCGGCCGTGGCCGCGCCGGTGAGACCGGCCAGGACCAGGACGGCTGTCGCCGCGGAGAGAGTCTTGAGGTTCAACGGAGTAACTCCTCTGCTCGGATGACCCCTTGGGCCCGTCGAGCGGCGCCCTCGGGGGGAATCGATCGATCCGCAGACGACCAACGACCGATGGGGCGGCCGGTGCCTGAGCCATTGAGGTGAGCCCGGCGCACTGAACAAACGTGCCGCGCCCCCGAAGTGCGCTGTCAGGACACGTCGTTGAGGAGGTGATGACCTGCGGGAGTGATGGTGTGGAGGGCCGTGCTGTGATGCCGGGTGGTACGGGTGAGGCCGACCGGCGAAGTCCGCCCGCGATGCGTGGCGTACTGGTGAGCCCGACTGATCACCGAATCGACCGAGACGGCCCGGTCGACTGTGACAGTCCAGTTGACCGAGACGGTCCAGTCGATCTCGTCGATCGAATCCGCCTGAACCGTCAGTTGCCCACCATCGTCATACCGTCGTGACCTGCACATCCGAGAGATCGCCACGACTTGGCAATCGCCCTGGCAACAACCCCACCCCAAGCGGAACGTCGAGCGTGTGCAAGCACGAAACAGACGAAGCCCCCGACCGTCGGTGTGTTGAGTGAGATCTCTACCGAACCCGGGGCGGTTCATTCCCGGCTTCGAGGAGCGCTCCGCTGACCTTTTCGATCTTGCCTGCGCGGGTGCCGGCCACAAGGCCTTGACACTGACTCCGGCTTCCTCAAGGGCCTTGAGGAAGCCGATGGGGACGTCGCCGCATCTCCGGCGACGTCCCCACATGACGCTCTTCCCTGCCCCTGCTCGCGCCCGAGAGCGCGCAGGGAGGTCTACAAGGAGTGATACTGGGCGTACATGGAGGCGAGCGCTCGGGGATCGTCACGCACGTCCAGGAACTCAAGAACGAGCGAGAACAGACGGTCCACAGCCTGTCGCTCCTGTTTCTGCTCCAGACGTAGATTCTCAAAGCCTCGGAATCTGAGATCTGGCAGCGCCTCGGCAAGAACCCTTCCCAGCCAGTGCTGACTGGAGAGTTCCCCATTGCGTACGGCCAGCCACTCATGGAACCCGCGGAGCAGGCCTCCAGCACGCGCCTGGTCGAATCCCATGATGAACATGGCAGTTGGGTGGTAGGTGCCGCTCAACCCGTACATTTCCTGCCTGTCGCGGACGTGCTCAATGAACTCCTTGTCATTCATTGACCCTCCTAGAATCCGAAGTCGATTTCGTTGGCCCGTGCCCATCTGGCCTTATACTCGGGAATGGTTTCTCCTCCTCGCGCTGTCCAGGCATCGTAGACCCTTCCGTTGAGTACCACGACAACGTGGTTGTACCAACCCGAATCCCTGCCGCGGTAATTGGGAAGAAGCAGCGAGGTGTTCGGCCGGGGCTTGATGGTTCTCAGCTCGCCCTCCCCAAGGCTGTCACGGATCCGCCGGGCGCAAGCCTCGCAGCCAAAGGAGTCGGGTATATCCTCTACGTCCTGGGGAAGTCCTCGGACGTCGTGCTCGAAGCACGGAATATCACCGGACGATGCTAGTGCGACCCGAGTTACACCTGCGGTCCTGCTGGCAATCTTGCAGCCGCGCTTCAGCAATTTCAGGGCATCGAATGCCTTTTCCAGCGCCTTGAGTTTGGCACCGACTAGGACGTCTGCTGCGAGTGGCCAGCAGTTTTCGAAGTCTTTGTTTTGCATGCATGCTTCGAACTCGCCGAGGCCGGCGAATTCCTTGGCGACCTCCAGCGAATGCTCCAGGGCGTCGCCGATTTCTTTGCCATGTTCGAGGATTTGGCAATCGATCGGGCTTTGCGTGCACCAGCGGATGTAGTCCTGCGGATCGCAGGGAACGATCGCCTGCCCGCAGCGGTACAGCTCTGCGGCCCGTTGGCCGGCTTCGTTCTTCTCCTTGTTTTCGACGGCGGCCTTGCGCCGTGCTTCTTCCTCCTCCCGCTTCTTCGTGACTGCGATGGTGAACGCTTCGGTGGCTGCAGTGAGTGCGTCCTCCGCGTCCTTGCCGGCGGCGATCGCCGAGTTCCGGGCCTGGTCGGCGGAGTACCAGGCGCTGGACGCGTGGACCTGGGCCATCTCCGAGGAGAGCGTGGCGTCGGCTGCCGAATTCGCTGCGTCGGACGCGGCAATGTTGGCGCTGTTCGCGGCGTCGCGGGCTGTCTTGGCGGATGAGGCCGCACTGGCTGCGGAGGCTTCGGCGTCCTTGGCGTGCTGTGCTGCCTCGTCGGCGTAGCCCTGGGCCTGGGTCGCGAACGCGTTGGCTTTCGCTGCCCAGTCGTTGGCTTCGGAGGCCGCCTTGCGGGCGAGGGCGGCGACCTTCTGGGCGGTCGCGGCGTTCTGCTGCGCGGTGGCCGCGATCTTCGCCGCGTCCGCGATCAGCTTCTGGACCTGCGCCTTGTGGGTGGCGTTGAGGAGGTCCTGGCGCTGGGCCTTGTACTGGCCGGTGGCGATGAAGGCATGGAGGGTCTGCGGGGAGCCCTCCAGCGCGATCCGGGCCGCGGACTTCACCTCCGGGCCGCCGGAGGAGACCAGCTGCGCAGCCCGGACTCGCTCGTCCTGGGTCCGGGCGGTGTGCTGCGTGTCGGTCAGGAAGGCGCTGTACTTCTTCGGGTCGCCTGTGGCGAGAGCCTTCTGACCGGCTTCGGTAAGAATCGGTCCGGCACCGTCGACGGTCTGGGCGATGGCAACGCGCATGCCCTGGGCGGCAGCCTGGTACTGACCGTTGTCGATGAACTCGGTGATGGCGGCGGCGTCGCCGTCCAGTGCGGTCTCGGCCGCCTCCCGTACTTCCCTGGCCGAGCTCTCCTCGGCGAGCCGCTCGACGTAGGAGCGGTCGTCCTGCTCCTTGGCCGTGGTCCAGCCGTTGCGCAGGTAGTCGATGACCACGTCGTCGGGGCCGGCGAGTGCGGCCTCGGCGGCGGCCCGGCCCCACGCCGTGCCGTTCTTCATCACGAGCACGGCCAGCTTGCGCCCTTGGCCGGCGACAGCCTTCAAGTCGGCCCCGGGCTCGGCTGCCACAGCGACCAGCCGGTCCCGCTCGGTATCCCGGTCCTTCACCGCCTGCTGGAACTCCGCCAGTTTGGCGATCCGGGCGTCGTCGGCCGCTTTGTGGTCCCTGGCAAGCTCAATGCCCTCGTTGGTACGGCCGAGCAGTTCCTCGGTCTCCACCTCACGCGCAATCGCGTATATCTCCTGCGCCTTGAGCACGGCGCTACTTGCGGCGTTCGCGGCCTCCGTGGCCGCGTTGGCGTGTGTTGTGGACTTCGTGGCTGCCTGTGCCGCGTCGCCGGCGTGATCGGCGGCGTCATCAGCTGCCGCGGCCGCGTTGTTCGCGTGTGTGGCCGCCGATTTAGCCGCGTCGCGGGCTTCGCGTGCGGCGGTGGCGGCCTTGCGGGCCAGATCCCTGGCGGCAGCCGCGGCACGGTTGGCCTCAGCGGCGTGGCGCTTGGTGGCCGCGGCCGCGGCGCGCGCCTCGGCGGCAGCCGCGCTGGACTGGCCGGCGTAACTGCTCGCCTCGATCGCGGCATCGGCCGCAAGGTTGGCATTGGCGCCCGCGCCGATGGCCGAGTCTGCGGCATCACCGGCCGCGTCGGCGGCGATCGCTGCCTGATCCGCGGCATCGGCGGCCAAGGCGGCGCCCTTGCCTGCATTACGGGCGTTCTCCGCGGCCGTACGGGCGGCAGCAGCGTTGCCCGCGTCCACCGCGGCGTCAGCGGCCGCGTTCCGCGCACGCGATGCTGCCTGCGACGCGCCTGCCGCCGCAGCCGCAGCCTGAGACGCGGCGTTCGCCGCGACACGTGCGGAATTGTTCGCAGCCCGAGACGCGTTGATCGCCGTCTGCGCGGCACTGGCGGCCTGGGAGGCGGCCTTGGCGGCGCGGCTCGCGGCACGGGCCGCCTTGTCCGTGTCGTCCTTCGCGGCCTCCGCCTCGGACGCCGCCCTCAGCGCAGCTTCCTTCGCCAGCTTTGCGGCCTCCACCGCCTTGGCCGACTCAGCCTTGGAAGCCGCGGTCTCCACAGCGGCCTGCCTGCCCGCTTCCTTCGCCTGCGCAGCCAACTGCGCGACAGTGGCCTGCTCCTGGTCCTTGTCCCGGGCGACGAACTGCCCGACCGTCAAGAACTCCCTGATGTCCTCGGCCCCACCGTCCAACGCCAGCCGGCCGGCGGCCCGCACATTTGTGCCGCCCACACTGATGACCTGGACGAGCTGCACCCGCTCGTCCTGCTCACGCTGAACGAACTGTCCCTCCTTCAGGAACGCGGCAACATCCTCCGGCGAACCGTTCAGAGCAGCCCGACCCGCGTCCTGCACGTTCGGCCCGCCCGCATCGATGACCTGCGCCACCTGAACCCGCTGATCCTGCTGCATCGGAGCTTCCCAGCCCCAGCTGAGGAAGATCTCGAGGTCCTCTTGCGACCCTGCGAGGGCCGTCCGTGCGGCAGTCAACAGCTCGGGGCCGCCTACTGATGCGATCTGGGCGGCGCTGACACGCTCGTCCTGAAAGGACAGCTCGTCCACGGCCGTCAGGAATGCCTCAAGTTCGGCATCACTTCCGGTCAAGGCAGCTTCGGCGGCCGCTCTGACCCCGGGGCCTCCTTCCCGCCAGTAGTCGACCACACGACCACGGTCGGTCGGCGTCGCCTCCGCCAGGGCCGCGACCCCTTCTGTGCCGGACGCGAGGGCGGGTGGGGAGCTGAGGAGGCCGAATGTGAGGGCCAGGGGCAGCAGGCCCAGGACCAGGGCCCGTATCGCGCGACGTATGCCCCTTTTGTGGCCAGGTTTGGTGAATCTTCGTTTCACGGATTCTCCGCCTCTGATTTCGGCAACTCCCGTTGCCGGTTTTCGAATATCGGCCCGGTGATCATAGGGGAAACCCGTGCACGTCACGCCCTGACTGCCCTTTTTCTAAACCGTGAGAGCGCACAAGAAGTATCACTTTTCGGCCTGTTTCTTGGCTTGCCGCGTTCACAGACCTTCACCCAGGACTCCCCCGCCGGACGGCTGTGCACCAGCCGCAGGCAGGCAGGAACGGCAGAACGAAATACACCATTGCACGCAATCGTGCGCACTTGACCAAACGGACATAAGCGAAGACAGTTACCCGAAACGGCAACATTGCGTGCAGCGCGACCGTTTGACGCCCCGTCACCGAGCAGCTAAGTTACCCGTACATCTTTACTTTTCCTACACACGACCAGGGCGGGGGCCTCCGAATTTGCAGGCGTCACGCCTGAAAGGAATACCGGTGGCTTTCCGTAAACGTACGTTGTTTATTTCAGGGGCAATAGGCGCCTTGGCGGCACTGGTCGGAGTGCCTTTCGCCTTCGCCTCCGAGACCACCGCGTCCGCAGTAAGTGAAGAGGCTCCGCCGTCAGCGGTCGAGGACTTCTCCTATCCCGGTGCCGCCGACATCCTGGCGACCAAGGGCATCGAGCTGAAGAAGGGCGACGGCCACGTCCTTCTCGCTGACTGCGACCCGGCAGCCGAGCAGATCAGGGTCCTGACCGTCAAGGACGACACTGTCGGCCGCGCCGGTACCTACTGCTTCCGGGCCACCGGCAAGACGGGGTACGTCACCCTCTCGCTCCCCCGGGTCTTCGCACTGGAAGCCGCCGACCACCCCTTCAGCGCCGACCTCACCGCCAATGGCGAGACGACAACGGTCGATGTCGCCCAGAACGGCTTCGAGTCCGTCGGCGAAGGCACCGTCGGCGGCGCCCGCTCCGTGCTGGTCGAGATCCGCGTCACCGGATAACCCGGCGTCAGCCCTCCCCGTCCTCCGACATCTCCCGGTGCGCAACACCTGAAGGACCTTCGCATGCCTGTCAGACCTACTCGCAAAGTGCGAGCCATATCGCTACTGGCCGCTGCAGCCGCAGCCGGCGCCCTCACCCTCACCACACCTGCCCAAGCCGTCATCGGTGACGCGGTCGCCGACAACACCTATACCTTCACTGCGAGGATCGATGTCGGCGGGGTGCGGGCCTGCTCGGGCACGCTCCTGAACAACCAGTGGATGGTCACTGCGGCAAGTTGCTTCACCGAGGACCCGGCTCAGTTCGCCACGCTGCCCTCCGGGGCGCCCGCACTGAAGTCGACCGCGACGATCGGTCGTACCGACCTGACCGGCACCACGGGCGAGGTCCGGCAGATCACTCAGCTGATCCCGCGTACGGACCGGGACCTGGTCCTGGCCAAGCTCGACTCCCCCGTCTACGGGGTGAGTTTCCTGCACCCCGCAACCACCGCCCCTACCGCAGGCGAGGCGCTCAGGGGCACGGGTTACGGGCGCACCAAGGACATCTGGGTGCCCGACCGGTTGCACATGGGGTCGTTCACGGCCGGCGTGGTGGAAGCCACTGCTCTGGGTATCGATGGCGCCCCCGTCTGCAAGGGGGATACCGGCGCGCCGGTCTTCCGGGAGAAGGATGGCCGCCCCGAGCTTGCCGCTGTCGCTTCCAGGTCCTGGCAGGGCGGTTGCCTGGGCTCCGTTGAGACCAGGACCGGCGCTGTAGCGAGTCGTGTTGATGACATCCGTGCCTGGCTCACGGAGAACACTGCCTCTACTCTGAACAACTGGAACTTGCAGATGCTTGCCAGGACGAGCACGGGGCTGTACCACGCCATGCGTAACAGCAATGGCGACTGGACCGGGTTCGGCGACGTCCAGAAGGTCGCCGGCAGTATCGAGGATCTCGCCTACGCCGCCGACGCCGCGATCAAGGGCAAGAACTACGTCTTCGCCGTCAGCGGCGACGGACACCTCTACGAAACCAACCGCCGCCCCACCGGAGGCTGGGAAGCCTTCCGCGACATCACCGACGAAGTCGGCTCCAAGCCCGGACTGACCAGCGTCGCGGTCACCTCCACCGGGTCCGGCCTGGCACTCATCGGCCTCGCATCCGGCCGCATCTACCACGCCACACAGGACGCGGACGAGAACTGGTCCAAGTGGGGTGACGTCAGCGCCAAACTCGGTGTGCTCGGCAACGCCACCCAGGTGACCACCGCTCAGACCTCTGGCGGAGACACGCAGATCGGTGTCGTCGCGGACAAGAAGGCCTACCACGCCACCCGTCGCTCCGACGGCACCTGGAGCGCATGGGGGCACATCAGCAATCTGCCCACAGGCCTGGCCGTGATCAACGGGATGGCCTTCGCCGGCACCGGCAGCGACCTCCAGATCATCCTCACCAGCCCCACCGGCGGCAAGAAGCACGCGATCCGGGCCGACGCCACCGGCAGCTGGAGTTCCTTCGGCGACCTCGGCAGCAGGCTCGGCACAGAGGCGACCATCAGCGTCGATGCCGCTAGTGTCACCCGCGAATTCCAGGCCGCTGTCGTCACCGCCGATGGGAAGATCAAGCACATCCTGCGCCACGACAACGGCAAGTGGGACGCCGTGGACCAGGTCGCCGGCTACCCCGGCACACCTGCCGGCGTCGCCCTGACCGGCAGCGCCGACTGACCACACGCTCCCACAGCGCCCGCACGAGCCTCTGGGAAATCCCTCCGGCCTTGGCAACGAGGCCGGAGGACAGAGCCCACTGCTCACAACATCATCCGCACCCTGTCGAATGCGCTCCGATCACCTCCGGCACATTCTCCGGACAAAGCCTCTTCGGTACACCACCCGAGCAAAGGAACGCCACGTGCCCATCAGACCACCCCGTCGTGTGCAGGCCACCGCACTACTGGCCGCAACTGCCGCGGTCGGTGCGTTGACCATCGTTACGCCGGCGCAGGCCGTCGTCGGTGACACCGTCGCTGACAACATCTATACGTTCGCCGCGAAAATCGATGTCGGCGGTGAGCGTGCCTGCACCGGCTCCCTTGTCGACGCCCAGTGGGTCCTCACCGCCAGCAGTTGCTTCGCCGCCGCCGGACAGCCGGCCTTCCCTGTACCCGCCGGCGCACCGGCCGAGAAGACCATGGCGACCATTGGCCGCACCGACCTGACGGGCACAGCCGGCAAGGTCGTCGAGATCACCGAGCTGGTGTCCCGGACGGACCGCGATCTGGTGATGGCCAAGCTCGCCGAACCTGTCACCGACATCGCCCCCGTGGTACTGGCCACCAACGGGCCGGTGGCAGGTGAGACATTGCAGGCCGTGGGTTACGGTCGCACCGCGAACTCCTGGGTTCCCGACCGCCTGCATGCCGGGGCCTTCGCCGTGACCCAGACCGACGCCACCACCGTCGCCGTCACCAGGGACGGCGGCAGCATCTGCAAGGGTGACGCAGGCGGTCCCGCGCTGCGAGAGAAGGACGGCAGGGCCGAGCTCGTCGCCGTCCACAGCATGTCCTGGCAGGCCGGCTGCCTGGGATCGAACGAAACCCGCAATGGCGCCGTGGAGACCCGCCTGGACGACCTCGGCGAATGGATCCAGCAGATCCGCGCCTTGCCTCAGGAGAGCCAGGTCACTTCCGGGGACTTCAACGCCGACGGCAAGGAGGACGTAGCCGCCTTCTACGACAACGGCACGTCGCCTGAGGGCAAGAACAGGTCATCGCTCTTCGCCTTCTACAGCACAGGCACCGGCTTCGGCGCACCCAAGAAGGTCTGGAGCACTCCCGGCGGCTTCACCTACGCCTTCAGCAAGCTGGCTTCGGGCGATTTCAACGGAGACGGCAAGGACGACATCGCCGTCCTCTACGACGGAGGTACCTCGGACACCGGCCGGGTGTCCTCGCTCTACACCTTCACCAGCACCGGCACCGGATTCAGCAGCCCGCGCAAGACGTGGACCAGCTCGGGCTCGTTCAACTGGGACGCCTCGAAGGTCACCTCCGGCGACTACAACGGAGACGGCAAGGACGACATCGCCGTCCTCTACAACACCGGGAAGTCGGCCGACGACAAGTTCATCACCTCGCTCTACACCTTCAACGGCAACAGCACAGGCTTCGACGACCCGCGCAAGACGTGGACCAGCTCGGGCTCGTTCAACTGGGATGCCTCGAAGGTCACCTCCGGCGACTACAACGGAGACGGCAAGGACGACATCGCCGTCCTCTACAACACCGGGAAGTCGGCCGACGACAAGTTCATCACGTCGCTCTACACCTTCGCGAGCAACGGCACCGGCTTCAACTCGCCCAACAAGACCTGGACCAGCAGCGGGTCCTTCAACTGGAACGCGTCGAAGGCGACCTCCGGCGACTACAGCGGGGACGGCAAGGACGACATCGCCATCCTCTACAACCGAGGCACGGCAGCTGACGGCAAAGCCGCCACGTCACTCTTCACCCTCACCAGCAACGGCACCGACCTCGCCGCCCCCCGCGAAGTCTGGGCCAGCACCGGCGCGTTCAACTGGAACAACAGCGGACTGACATCCGGCGACTACGACAAGGACGGCAAGGACGACATCGGCGTCCTCTACCGCGCCGGAACCACTGCCGACGGCCGCCGGATCGACTCCCTGTTCACCTTCACCAGTACCGGCACCGACATCAAGGCACCGGCCAAGCACTGGACCGGCAGCGTCATCTAACCGACAGAGCCTGCCGCCAGACATCAAGCCCACGCCCGTGCCGGCAGCGCGAGCACCCCGTTCGTCCACCTGTAGGGGCAAGGACTTCTGTCCGCCCACATCTGCTGCGGCCCCCAACCCCGGGCGCTGCTCAACGATGTGGGCATCCCCATTCTTGTGCTACATGCCCGTCCGGAATCCACGGAGCGACAACCTCGTCACCGAACCGCCGGATATCGGCCGCATCCATCGGCGGTCCTGGCGACACTGTTGGGCTGCACCGCAAAGCAACTCGCCCAGATCCTTGTCCGACACGGCTACGACCTCGCCCCGCTCACGGGGCCGCGGAAACGTAGCGTCAGTGCGACACGTCCAGCACCACACGGCGTCAGTACGACACGTCCAACTCGGCCCGGACCGTCTTGCCCGGGGGATTCCGGTCCAGCACCGCCCATCGGTCGGCCAGCGCGTCGACCAGGACGAGTCCGCGCCCACCGTCCGAGCCGGGCGGCGGCACCACCAGCTCTCCCGGACCCGGGGGCCGCCGCTCGCCCCGGGTGTCGCTGACCTCGATCCGCAGTACGCCCCGGGCGCCTCCGACGCCCGGCGAGTGGCCGAGCCGCAGCTCGAAGTCCCGCCCCGGCACCAGGCCGTGCGTCGCCGCGTTGGTGACCAGCTCGGCGACAATCAGCTCCGCCGTCTCCGAAGCGTCACTGCCGTACGGGATGCCCCAGTCGTGCAGCACGTGCAGGGCGAGATGGCGGGCGAGCCTGGCGCCGCGCGGTGTGGAGCTGAAGCGCTGCACGAACACACGTACGGTGACCGGCGGTTGAGGGGTAGCGGGTGCTTCCATGCCCTCACCATGACGACCGGAGCCCCCCTGGACCAGCAGCAGAACCCGTACGCTCGGTCAGCGTACGGGTACGGACGGTGGACAGTAGGGGTAACGGTCCGTGACGATGGACGCGTTGTCTGCCGGTAGAGGCACGGAGCGCGGCGAGTACGGAGGTGGCCGGACATGACGGACGGCGTGGGCACGACGGGCGGGGCGGTGAGGTCGGGCGGGGAGCCCGAACCCACGGAGAGCCTGAGGACGTTCGGGGAGATCGTCAAGGTCTTCCGCAAACGGGCGCTGCTGACGCAGGAGCAGTTCGCGCCGCTGGTGCAGTACTCGGTGCCGACCGTCGCCTCGATCGAACAGGGCCGCAGGTTCCCGCCGTTGCCCTTCGTCGAGCGCTCCGAGACCGTGCTGGACGCGTTCGGGGCCATCAGGGCGGCGGCGAAGCACCTGTCCCGGCGGCCGGGCATCGCGAGCTGGTTCCAGCAGTGGGCGAAGCTGGAAACCGAGGCGATCAGCCTGTTCACGTACGAGTGCCGGTTGGTCCCGGGGCTGTTGCAGTCGGAGGCGTACGCGCGGACGCTGTTCCTCAACCAGCTCCCGATGCTCGAGGACGAGCAGATCGAGAAGCAGCTCACGGCCCGGATGGACCGCCAGCAACTGCTGCGGGAGCGGACCCACACCAACTACAGCTTCATCCTCGAAGAACATCTCTTTCTGCGGCGCACCGGCGGCACCCGGATCACCCGGGAGGCCATCGACCGCGTTCTCGAACTCGCCGAGCTCCGCAACGTCGAGCTTCAAATCATGCCGCAGGTCCGCGAGAACCACGCCGGGCTGGACGGCCCGATCCAGTTGTTGGAGACACCGGAGCACAAATGGCTCGGCTACAGCGAGGGGCAGAAGTCCGGCCAGCTCCAAGTCGACCCGGCTGTGGTCAGTGTGCTCCAGATGCGGTATGCCAGGATGCGTTCGCAGGCTCACACCCCCGAGGACTCCGTGGGCCTGTTGCAGCGGATGCGAGGAGCGCTATGAACACCACAACAGACCTGACCTGGTTCAAGAGCAGCTACAGCGGCGGCGACGGCGACTCCTGCGTCGAAGTCGCCCTCTCCTGGCACAAATCCAGCTACAGCAGTGGGTCCGGCGACGACTGCGTGGAGGTCGCCACCTGCCCCACCACCGTCCACGTCCGGGACTCCAAGGTCGAGCAGGGCCCGCAGCTCGCCCTCTCCCCCACCGCCTGGACCGGCTTCGTCACGTACGCGGTGGGCACCGCGCACGTCTGACGCACCGTGCCGCGTACCGGAGCGATTCCGGTACGCGGTACGGCCGTTCGGCAGGGCGCGCGGGGAGGCGCGCGCCTTGATAGCGTCGCTCCCGCGATCGCGGTTCCCGCCTCCCGCCGGGGTCGTCGCCGTGCGTCGTGCGGCCCGCCCCGAGGGGCACGGGGAGTTCCGCGGCAAGGACGAAGAGGGCCCGACGCATGAGTTTCGCGCAGTTGCACTACACCTCTGCCGCTGCCACCTCCGCGGACGACGACGGGGGCGGCAGCGGCGCGCGTTTCACCGCGGTCAGTGCCGGGCTGCCCACGCAGGTGCTGGCCGAGGCCGAGCAGCTCCTTCGCTACGAGCCGCCCGCCGACGCCCCGCACCGGCCGACGCCCGACCAACTCCGTTCGCTGCCCGAGGCGTTCAGCTTCGGGGACCTGCCGGACGGCGGGCACCTGTTGTCCCGCGCGGTGGCGTTCGCCGGGCACGGCGCCCTCGGGTTCCACGCGCACGCGGTGCACCTGCCGGCCGGTGCGCGGCTGCCGGGCGGCGTTCTGCCGATCACCGCCTGGCGGTCGCCGAGCTGGGCCTCCACCCCGCCGGAGGGCGGCACCCCCGACCGGATATCCGCGCTGCCCGCCTCCGCCGCCTCCGGTCCCGAGGCGCTGAACGACTTCGCGGTCTCCCGGAGCCCCTGGCTGGCGGCGGTCTTCGCCGATCTGCGCCGGGTGTGCGAGGACCCGGCGGCGGGACGCCTGGTGCTGGTGGAGCGGCACAGCGCCGATGTGGCCAGGTGGATCGCCCTCGCCTCGGCGGTGCTCCCGCCGGACGACGCGCACCGGCTGACGTTCACGACGTACACCCGCCGTCCGGCGCGTTCCCCGTACCGGATCGTCGGTGTGCTCCCGCAGGACGCCCCGCCGGCGGACGGCCCCGACGCGCTGCGGGTGCACGACTGCACGGGCGCCCGGCCCGGGGAGCCGGTGGACGACGCCTGGGCCGAGACCTGCGCCCGGATCTGGCGGAACCGGTCCCCCGAGCTGTTCCGGGCGGCGGCCGAACTGCCCGGCGGGCCGTTCGCCGCCGGTCCGCTCGCCGTGACGGCGCTCTGCGCGGACGTTCCGCTCGGGCCCGGGGAGCGGGCCGCGGCGGCCGAGTGGGCCGCCGAGCGGCCGTACGCCCTGGACGAGGAGCACACGCACCGGCTCACCGACGCGCTGAGCGACCCGGACATCGACCGCACGCCCCGCGAACTCGCCGCCGTGGCACGCCTGTTGACCGCGCTCGACGGACGGGCCCCGGCCGCCGTGACGGGTTCCCTCGGTGCCCTGCTGGTGACGGAGGCGGTCTACGGGGGCGACGTCCTCGTGACTCCCCCGGGGCGCTCGGTCTTCGCCGGTCCGGGCGGGGAACGCGTCGCCGCGGCGCTGGTCGGGGCCGTCGGCGGCGATCTGCGCACCGAACTGGCCACCGGCGGGCCGGCGGCCGTCCCGGACGCCGCCCCCGGCCGGAGCGTGGGGCGCACCGTTCAGCTGCTGCGCATCGCGCGGCTGCTCGACGTGGACTGCGCGGACCTGCTACCCGCCGTCGTGGGCCGGATGGCCCGGTCCCTGCTGGAGGAGGGGGCGGGCGACTTCGGTCCGGTGCTGCTCGACCTCCTGGACGAGCAGTTCGACGTGCGGACGGCACTGCTCGGCGAGCTGGACCGGCTCGCCCCGTACGACCCGTCGGGGACGGAGCGGCTGCTGTCCGGGGTGGCGCTGCCGTTCACCGGGGCGCAGGCGCTGCCGCACCTGCGGATGTGCGCGGCGGCCCCGGACGCCAAGGCGGGCGGCGGTGACGACCGGGTGGGGGCGCTGCACGCGGTGCTGCGGGCCGGCGGGATGTCGCCCTTCACCGAGCCGCTGGTGCTGCGTACGGCGATGGGGCTGGTCTGGGGCGACGGCACGCCCACGGCGGGCGAGGCCCGGCAACTGCTGGCCGCGAGCACCTCCGACGCGCACCGGGCGGCCGGTACGTGGTCCGTGCTCGTCGCGGCGGCGCTCGGTGCGCCCGGTGACGACGTGGAGGCCGCCGAGCTGGCCCATGACCTGTTGCGCGGTTTCCCCGGGGAGATCGACGCTCGGGGGCGCGGCGCCCTGTTGCTCCTGGAGTTCGCGCGGGAGCTGCGGTCGGGCGCGGCGGAGCCGGACTGGGCACAACGGGCCCGGCGGCTGTGCGCGGCGGCCGAGCCGGTGGAGCCGGGCGTCCGCGAGCAGGCGCTGGGGGCGCTGGCGCAGCGGCTGCTGTCCCCGGACCGCCCGGAGGCGGAGCTGTACGCGTTCGTCCACAGCGACGACGCGGATCTCCTCGCGGCCTACGGCAGGGCCGCCCGGCAGGACGCGGTGCTCGCCCGGCTGCGTTCGGAGCCTGCCTACGTCGCCGACTGCTTCGCGGTCTGGAGCGCCCATCCGCACGCGGGCCCCGCCTGGGGCGAGGTCCGGACGGCGCTGCTGGAGGAGGTGCTGCGCCCGGTGGTCCGCGCGCTGCCCGCCGACGGGGCCGCGGCGGCCGAGGAGGCGGCCGGGCGCATCGGCAGCAGCCGTACGGCGGAGGCGTTCCGGGCGTGGAGCCGGCCGGGGGGTTTCGGCAGGCGGCTCGGCAGCCGGCTGACGGCCCGGGTGCGGCGTTCGTAGCGTCGTTCGTAGCGGTATGCGCGGCGGGCCGGGGCCGTTCCCGCCGGGTGCGGCATTCGTAGCGGCTCCTGGAGCAGTGCGCGGCCACGCTCCGGGGCCGTTCCCCGGCGGGTCCCCGGGGCTCCCCCGGGAGTCCGCCGGATGCCCGGGAGGGGTGGTCCGGAGTTGCCGGTACCGTGGGGCGTACCGATCTCGTGTGCTCCTGGCGGGCTGCGTGACATGCCTCAGGAGGAGCAGATGACGACGAACCGCGGACGCAAGGACGTCATCCGCGACCGGATGGCCGCGACCGGCGAGTCGTACAACGTCGCCGCACGGCATCTGAAGGCGATGAAGGACATGGGCGCCACCCGTGAGGCCGTCCTCACCCAGCGCTGGCACCCCGCCGAATCGCCGGACCTGCCGTGCCCCTGCGGCAGCACCTGCGAGCCCGGGGAGCGGTGCGGGCGCTGCCACGCCCTGCACCGGCACGTCGCGCGGTATCCCGGCAGCGTCACCGACGTGGAGACCTGGGCGGACCGTTACGACTGCACGGGCTGCGCGTCCTCGTACGTCCTGACCGTGGTGCTGCCGGGCCGCCCGTGGGGCATTCCCGGGGCGGCCCCGGCCGGGCCCGGGGAGCGGGCCGCGCGGGCCGTGGTCTTCCCCGGCGTCGCCCATCCGCTGCTGCGGCCGGTGGCCACCGGGGACGAGGACCCGAACGGGGGCGAGGGCTGACCGCCCGGCCCCGCCCGGGGCGTGGCGGCCGTCAGTCCCCGGTGGGCGTCAGGCGCAGCGAGATCGAGTTGATGCAGTACCGCTGGTCCGTCGGGGTGGGGTAGCCCTCACCCTCGAAGACGTGACCGAGGTGCGATCCGCAGCGGGCGCAGCGGACCTCGGTGCGGACCATGCCGTGACTGCGGTCCTGGACCAGCTCGACCGCGTCCGTGTCCTTCGGGTCGTAGAAGGACGGCCAGCCGCAGTGCGACTCGAACTTGGTGTCCGAGCGGAACAGCTCGGCGCCACAGGCGCGGCAGGAGTAGACGCCCTCGGTCCTGGTGTCGGTGTATTCACCGACGAAGGCGGGCTCGGTGCCGGCCTGGCGCAGGACCGCGTACTCGGCCGGGGTCAGCTCCTCGCGCCATTGCTCGTCCGGCTTCTCGATGTCGTACGACACGTCGCTCCCTCAGCTCGACAGGTGGTCCAGGATCTGCGGGCCGAGGTCCGTGACGTCGCCCGCCCCCATGGTGAGAACGAGGTCGCCGGGCTTCGCCATTCCCGCGATGACGCCGGGGACGGCCGTCTTGTCGCTGAGGGGGGTGACGTCGGCGCCCGCGGCCCGTGCGGCGTCGATGATCAGCTCGCTGGTGACGCCGGGGACCGGGTCCTCGCGGGCCGGGTAGATGTCCAGGACCACGGAGGCGTCGGCCAGCGCGAGGGCCTGCCCCATCTCGGTGCCGAGTTCCTGGGTGCGGGAGAAGAGGTGGGGCTGGAAGACGACCAGGATCCGGGCGTCGGCCGCGGCTCCGCGCATCGCCTCCAGGTCGGCGGTCATCTCGGTGGGGTGGTGCGCGTAGGAGTCGATGACCTGGACGCCCGCCGCCTCGCCCTTGAGCTGGAGGCGGCGCTTGACCCCGGTGTACTTGCCGAGGGCGGAGGCCAGGTTGTGGGCCGGGATGCCGAGGGCGACGCCGGCGGCGAGGGCCGCGACCGCGTTGAGCGCGTAGTGCCGGCCGGGCACGGAGACGGTGAAGGTGAGGTACTTCCCGCCCAGGAGGACCGTGACCTCGCTGGTCAGGCCGCGCGGGGTGATCCGGTGGACGCGCACGTCGGCGGAGTCGGCCTCGCCGTAGGTGACCACGTTCGCCCCCGCGCGCTCGCGCACGCGGGCGGTCAGCTCGACGGCACCCGCCTGGTCGGCGGAGATCACCAGCGTGCCGCCGGGGACGATCTTGTCCGTGAAGGCCTCGAAGGACTCGTGGATCTCGTCCATCGAGGCGTAGTTCGCGTGGTGGTCGAGTTCGACGTTGAGGACGATCGCGACCTCGGGGTCGTACTTCTGGAAGCTGCGGTCGCTCTCGTCCGCCTCGGCGACGAAGATCTCGCCCTCGCCGTGCGTGGCGTTGGTGCCGGGACCGGCGAGGTCGCCGCCGATGGCGTACGAGGGGTCGAGGTTCAGCTCGGTCAGGGCGACGGCCAGCATCGAGGTGGTGGTCGTCTTGCCGTGCGTACCGGCCACCGCGATGGCGCGCAGGCCGCCCATGAGGGAGGCCAGGGCGTCGGAGCGGTGCACCACGGGGACCGACAGTTCGGCGGCGCGCACCAGCTCCGGGTTGTCGGGGCGGATGGCGCTGGAGACGACCACGCACGAGGCGTCGTCCGCCAGGTTCCCGGCGGCGTGCCCGATGTGGACGGTCGCCCCCAGCGCCCGCAGCGCCTCGGCGGTGTCCGACTCCTTGGCGTCACTGCCCGCGACCTTGGCACCGCGCTGGGCGAGGATCTTCGCGATGCCCGACATTCCGGCGCCGCCGATGCCGATGAAGTGCGGCCGTTCCATGGCGGCAGGAATACCGGGTGTCATGTGGGGTCCTCCGGGGGCTGGGCGTGCTTTCGGTCGCGGACGGGTGCCACGCCCGGCCGCCCGCCCAGCCTATTCGCTGTGCGCGAAGAGTTTGAGCACCGGTACGCCGACCTTGTGACGGGCCCGGGACGCCCAGTCCCGGTGGAAGAACTCCTCCACGTAGTGCGGTGCGGTCAGCACGATGACCTCGTCCGCCCCCGCCTCGTCGACCACGGACTTCAACTTGTCCAGGGGGTGGTCCTCGATCACCTGTCCCACCGCTTCGGAACCTGCCTGGCGCAACGCCTCCAGCGACACCTCGAGCGCGAGTTCGGCGGACTGTCTGGCGTTCTTGCCCTCGGGCTCCCCGGCCTCGCGGATGGCTTCCTTCAGTTCGCCCATCGCCAGGTCGTCGATCGCCCGCAGCAGCACATCGGCCTGGTCACCGCGGGGCTGCATGAGCACGACGAAGGAGGTCCGCTCCTCGCCGTGCAGGGTGGTGACGAAATCGACGTCCTCGGAAGTGAGGGGCTTCTCGATCATCAAAACGCTGGTGAACACCACAGGTGCCCTTCTGCTTCAGTAACCTCACCGGTCTCTGCTGAAACCATCCTTCCCCGTGCTCGCACGGGGTCTGCGAGAGTCATTGTGCCCACCCGAAGCTAACCGGAACGGGGAATTCCGCTCTTTTCAGCCCTGACGGTACCGAGTGAAGAGAAACCCTGCCTCCTCCAGCAGGGAAGCCAGGACGAATCGTTCCGGCACGGCCACCGAGGGGCCCCCGGCGATCCGCTGGGCGTCCCCGGCGGTCAGCATCGGCGAGAGGGTCAGGCAGATCTCGTCCAGCACCCCGGCCGCCACGAACTGGCCCAGCAGCCTCGGACCGCCCTCGGTCAGCAGTCGCCGGAACCCGCGGGCCGCCAGTTCCCGCACGGCCCTGGGCGGGTCCACCCGGGACCCCTCCCCCGCGATCACCACCTGGGCGCCGACCGCGCACGCCTCCGTGATCCGGCCGGGCGGGGCCCCGGCGCCGGTCAGCACGAGGGTCGGCACGAGCGGTGCGGTGAACAGCGGGAGCGAGAAGTCGAGATCCAGGCTGCCGCTCACCACGGCGATCGCCGGTGCGGGCGCCTGCCCGGCCGCGGCCCGGCGGGCGGCGAACGCCTCACGCGCCCGGGCGGGCCGGTAGCCCTCCATCCGCACCGTCTCCGCCCCCACCACGATCACATCGGCCAGTGCGCGCAGGGTGCCGAAGATCCGCATGTCGTTCTCGCAGGAGATCGGCTGCGAACGGCCGTCGTGCTGGGCGGCCCCGTCGAGGGTCGAGACCATGTTGGCGCGGAGCCAGGGGCCGTCCTGTTCGGGGTAGGCGTAGGCGTCGGCCAGGGCGTCCAGGGACCACTCCCCCTCGTCGTCGGCCGGTGTCAGGTCGGTCACAGGGAAGAGGCGTCGCATGTCCTGCAGTCTGGCACGGCGCTTAAGGTGGAGAGTTGTGTCGTCCTCCACAGCCCCCTCGGGGCAGAGCCCCATAGCCGAAACGGCTCCCCTGTCCCTGTGCGCACGCGAGCCCCACGTACCGGCCGAGCGGCTGGTCGCCGAGATGGTGCCGCCGCCGCGCTTCGACTCCGTACGCTTCGATACCTATGTGCCGGACCCCCATCAGCGCAGCCAGATGGAGGCGGTCAAGGTCCTGGGCGACTTCGCGGCCGGGCTCGGCGGGGCGCACGCCAGCGGTTCGGGCAGGCGCAAGTGGTTCGGAAGGAAGCCGTCGGCGCCCTCGGCCCCGCTGGGGGTCTACCTGGACGGCGGTTACGGGGTCGGCAAGACCCACCTGCTGGCTTCCCTCTGGCACGCCACGCCCGCCGAGCCCTCGCTGAAGGCGTTCGGCACCTTCGTCGAGCTGACGAACCTGGTGGGCGCGCTGGGCTTCCAGCAGACCGTGAAGACGCTGAGCGGGCACCGGCTCCTGTGCATCGACGAGTTCGAACTGGACGACCCGGGCGACACCGTGCTGGTGTCGTCGCTGCTCAGCAGGCTGGTGGAGGCGGGGGTCGCGCTCGCCGCCACCTCCAACACGCTGCCCGGCAAGCTCGGCGAGGGCCGGTTCGCCGCCGCCGACTTCCTGCGGGAGATCCAGGGGCTGTCCTCGCACTTCCGCCCACTGCGGATCGACGGCGAGGACTACCGCCACCGGGGGCTGCCCGAGGCGCCTCCCCCGTACTCCGACGAGCAGGTCACCCGGGCCGCGTACGCCACCGAGGGGGCCAGCCTGGACGACTTCTCCTCGCTGCTCGACCATCTGGCCCGCGTCCATCCGAGCCGTTACGGCGCGCTGACGGACGGCCTGCGGGCGGTCTGCCTCACCGAGGTCCGGCCGGTGCCCGACCAGTCGACCGCGCTGCGGCTCGTCGTCCTCGCGGACCGGCTGTACGACCGGGAGGTCCCGGTGCTCGCCTCGGGGCTGCCGTTCGACCGGCTGTTCAGTGAGGAGATGCTGAACGGCGGGTACCGGAAGAAGTACTTCCGGGCGATCTCACGGCTGACCGCGCTGGCGCGCGACGCGAAGGGACTGGTGGCGAAGTAGGTTCGGGGCGTACCACCCGGGGCGTTCGAGTGCGCCCCGGTTCTCCCGTATCAACCGCGCACACCGCTCGAAGGGATTCGGCATGGCAACCACGCGTCAGGCGCACACGGTCTGGGACGGCAACCTGATCGAGGGCAAGGGGGTCGTCACCTTCGACTCCTCCGGCATCGGCGATTTCGACGTCTCCTGGCCGTCGCGCGCCGAGAAGGCGAACGGCAAGACCTCTCCCGAGGAGCTCATCGCGGCGGCCCACTCCAGCTGCTTCTCGATGGCGCTGGCGCACGGTCTGGCCTCGGCGGGCACCCCGTCGACCCAGCTGACCACCACGGCCGACGTCACCTTCCAGCCCGGCACCGGCATCACCGGCATCCACCTCACCGTCCAGGGCACGGTCCCCGGGCTCGACGAGGCGGGCTTCGTCGCCGCCGCCGAGAACGCCAAGACGAACTGCCCGGTCAGCCAGGCACTGACCGGGACGACGATCACCCTCTCCGCCTCGCTGGTCTGAGGCACGTCTTCCGAGGCACGTCCTCCGAGGCAGATCCTCTGATGTGCATCTGATGCACAGGGGCCGCTCCCGGCCCGAGAGGCCACGGGACACGCACGGGGCTCAGTGGCCCGCATGGTTCCCGCGCGGCGATGCGCGTGGTACACACATGCGGGTCACTTCTCCTGTCCGCCAGCAGGGAGTTGCCTCATGTCATCAGAAACCTCACGTCCGACCGACGAGACGTCGCGTCCGACCGCCACCCGTCGCCAGGTCCTGGCCGGCAGCGGCGCGGCCGTCGCCTCCATCGCCTTCACGGGGGCCTTCTCCGAACTCTTCGCGGGCACCGCCGCCGCCCGGGGACACAGCGGCTACGGCCCGCTCGTGCCCGACCCCGACGGCCTGCTCGACCTGCCGAGGGGCTTCCGCTACCGGGTCCTGTCCCGGGAGGGCGAGCAGCTCCGTTCCGGCGAGGGCCGGGTGCCCAGCAACCACGACGGCATGGCCGCCTTCGCGGGCCGCCGCGGCCGCGTCCACCTGGTGCGCAACCACGAGAACCGGGCCACGGGGAGAATCCCGGTGCCGGTCGTCGAGGGCCTCACCTACGACCCGACGGGCAAGGGCGGCTGTACCGCCCTGGAACTGGACGGCCGCAACAACGTCCTCGGCGAGCGTGTCGCCATCGCCGGTACCGCGGTGAACTGCGCGGGTGGCCGCACCCCCTGGAACACCTGGCTGACCTGCGAGGAGACCGAGGACAAGGCCGGCACCAACGGCTACACCAAGGACCACGGCTTCATCTTCGAGGTGGACGGCGCCGACCCGCGCCGCACCGGGGCCGTGCCGCTCACCGCGATGGGCCGCTTCCAGCACGAGGCCATCGCGATCGATCCGAGGAACGGGATCGTCTACGAGACCGAGGACGCGTTCGAGAAGCCGTTCGGGCTCTTCTACCGCTTCCTGCCGGAAAGGCCGCTCGGCGGTACCGGCTCGCTGCGGGCAGGCGGCCGGCTGGAGGCCATGCGCGTGCCGGGCGTCCCCGACCTCTCGGCGATCCAGGAGACCGGCGCGCGCTTCGAGGGCGTGGAGTGGGTGCCCGTACCGGACCCGCTGGCGGCCGAAACGCCGATCCGGTTCCAGGACTTCGGCCCGAAGGGCATCACGCACGCGCAGAAGCTGGAGGGCTGCTACTGGGGCGGGTCCTCGGTCTACTTCGTCTCCAGTTTCGCGCGCAGCGCGGAGGGGGCGGCCGCCGACCACCACGGCCAGGTGTGGCGGTACGAGCCGAAGCGGCGCCGCCTCACGCTGGTGATCGTCTTCGGCCCCGGCAAGGACGTCCAGCTGCCCGGCGAGTCCCCCGACAACATCTGTCTCGCCGCCGACGGCGGTCTGATGGTGTGCGAGGACGGCGACGGCGCCCAGCACGTGTTCGGACTGACCCGGCGCGGCGAGGTGTACGCCATGGCGCGGGGCCGGCAGAACATCGGGACGCCGGAGGAGCCCGAGTGGGGCGAGTTCGCCGGGGTCACGTTCTCCCCGGACGGCGGGACGATGTTCGTGAACTGCTACACGCCGGGGACGACGTTCGCGGTGACGGGGCCCTGGCGCTGAGGGGCCCCGCGGACTGACGGACCGGGCGGGCCGCCGGGCCCGCCCGGAGCGCGGCCCGGCAGGCACTGGGCCGGTCGGGGGTAGCGGTACGTCCGTCCGCCCCCGGCCGGAGCGCCGTCCGCGATCACGCCCCGGGTGATCGTCTACGTTCCGCGAGTGACCAACTCTGCACGAAGACTTACGGTGACGGCGGTTCTGGGGGCCGTACTGGGCACTGTTCTGACCGGTTGTGGAATGAACGGTGCCGCGCCGGGAAGCGGTGCGGCGGAGGCCGGAGCCCATGCCCCGCAGCGCGCCTCTCTCCCGGTCACGCCGTCACCGTCCCCGCCCGTGAAGGCGGCCCCGACCCCGGCCCCGCCGAAGCCGCCCGTCCCGGCCCCGGGGCCGGCCGGTCCGATGCCGGTCTTCGAACGGGGCCCGAGGACTGCGGACAAGGTGGTGGCCCTCACCTTCGACGCCGACATGACGGCCGACGAGGGCCCCCGCGCGGAGGCGGGCGAGCACTTCGACAATCCCGGGCTGATCGCGCTGCTGCGCAGGCTGAAGGTGCCCTCGACCGTGTTCATGACGGGGCGATGGGCCGACCAGTACCCGGAGCAGGCCAGGTCGATCGGCACCGATCCGCTGTTCGAGGTCGCCAACCACTCGTACAGTCACTACGCCTTCGCGTCCCCCTGCTACGGGCTGCCGACCGTGGCGGAGGACGACATGCGCGCCGACGTGGAGCGGGCCTTCGCCGCGTTCCGGCGGGCCGGGGTGCGCAACACGGTGCCGTACTTCCGCTTCCCCGGCGGCTGCCACGACGACGTGTCGCTGCGCGCCCTCGCCCCCGCGGGGGTGACGGCGGTGCAGTGGGACGTGGTCAGCGGCGACGCCTTCGCGACGGACGCGGACGCGGTGGCCGAGCAGGTGCTGGCCGGGGTGGAGCCGGGGTCGCTGGTCGTCATGCACTGCACCCGCAGCGCGGCGCCGGTCACGGCCGAGGCGGTGCGCCGGGTGATCCCCGAACTCCGCGAGCGCGGCTACCGCTTCGTCAAGGTCTCCGACCTGATGCGGGCCCGGCCCTCCTGACGGCCCGGCCCTTCTGACGGCCCGGCCCGCCCCTTCCGACGGAGGCTCAGCCCGAGCACGCCGTGCGCTGGGCCTCCTGCCACTCGCAGACCGGGCAGAGCGTGATGCCCTTGACGGACTCCGGGTACTCGGTCGGCTTCCGGCAGAGCACGCACGCGGCGTACGGGGGTCCGGCGGGCTCCGTACCGTCGGACACGGGAGGCGTGGGCGGCGCACCGCAATACGCCCCGTCCGGAATCCCGCCGACGCCCTCTTCCACACGCTCGTCCATGCGTACGAGCCTACTCAGCCGCGCAGCGGGACGAGCCGGCACGTGAGCGCCGCCGTCGCGGCGGCGAGGGCGAGGGCGAGGACGACCGCCAGGACCGGCATCTGCACCGTGCCCGTCCGCGAGCCGGTGACCAGGCCCGCCACTGCGGAGTTCGCGGGCGAGCCGTCGACCACCAGGGCCGGCAGCACGGCCGAGACGGTGGCGGCGAGGGACCAGCCGCGCCGGTGCAGCAGCGGCCGGGTGCACAGCGCGCCGACGGCCGCGCCCAGCAGTACGCAGCAGGCGGCGGCGAGCAGTCCGGCGATCCCGGCGGGCAGCAGCGGCACCCGGACGGCGTGGTCGGCACCGGTCGGCCTGCTGATCACCAGCACGATCACGGTGCCGGCCGTGCCGAGCAGTCCGGCGCAGCCGAGCGCGGCGAGCAGCGCCGCCAGATGGGCCCGCGCCGGTCCGGCCGCGGCGGCGGTGACGGTCCGGGCGGCGGGCGGTTCCTGGTTGACGCAGAGCCGCACGAGCCAGGCGGTGACGGGCAGGAGCCCGGCGGCGGCGTAGCCGAGCGAGTCCAGGACGGGCTGCCCCCACTGCACGCCGACGGCGAGGAAGGCCGCGTACAGCAGCACGGGGGCGAGCCAGTGCTGGGAACGGACCAGCAGCGCGGTCTGGTAGCGCAGGAGCGCGGTCATGATGCCTCGGAGGTCGAACGGTCCCGGGTGCGCGGTCCGGTGCCGGAGGCCGGTGCAATGCCGGGCGCCGGGGCGGTGCCGGAGGTGTCCGGGCCGGGGGCTGTGTCGTCGGGCCCGGCGGGGGTGGGGGCGGTGGCCACCCGGCGGATGTGCCAGGGCGGGCGGGCCGTGAGCAGGGCACGCAGCAGCGCGTCGGAGTGGGCCGCCGCGACGGTGAGCCGTACGCCGTCGGCCAGGGGGTCCTGTTCCGGTGCGCCCGGCAGCCCGGCGGGCAGTGCGGCCCCCGCCGGGCCCGAGGCCTCGATCCGTACCCGTGGCCCCGTCCGCGCCGCTCCCGCCACGGGTACGGGGAAGAGGCCCCGCCCCTCCACCCGGTAGCCGGCGTCGACCGATCCGGCGAGCCTGAGCGGGTCGTGGTCGACGTGGACAACGGTGGCACCCGCCGCGACCCGCTCGGCCACGGCCCGGTCCAGCTCCTCGCGGGCCGCCGCGTCCAGTCCGGTCCACGCCTCGTCCAGGACCAGCAGCTCCGGATCGGCCAGGAACGCCTGGGCGACGGCAATCTTCTGACTGGTGCCCTTGGAGAGTTCCGGAAGCGGGGTACGGGCGTGGCCGGCGGCCCCGAAGCGGTCGAGCCACGCCCCTGCCCGGTCCGCGGCCTCGGCCGACCGCAGGCCGTGGACGCGGCCGAGGTGGACGAGGTATCCGGCCGCGGTGAACGGCAGCGCCACCGAGAAGCGCTCGGGCACGTATGCCGTACGGGGCCGGCGGCCGGTGATCCGGCCCTCCGTCGGGGTGTCGATCCCGGCGACCAGCCGTAACAGGGTCGACTTGCCGGTGCCGTTGGCCCCCTCGATCCGGATCAGGGTGTGTGGTGGCAGATCGAGTTCGATCCCGCGCAGTACCCAGGAACCGCGAAGGCCGTAGCGACGACCGACCGCGTTCAGCCTCAGTTGGCCGTCGCCTTCTCGGGCTTGGCCTCGCTGGGCCGCACGATCACGAATCCCTCGCCGTCCAGCCGCAGCTGGACGGCCTCGCCGGAACCGCCGCGGATCATCGAGCCGAAGCTCTGCGACCGGTTCAGCGAGGTGGTCAGGTTGGCGCTCCAGCCGACCACCGCGTCCGTGTCGACGAACACCGGCTGATGCGGCGTCACGGGGATCACGATGGGGTGGCCCTCACACATCAGGCCGAGCTTGCCGTAGCCGGTGAAGACGCTGTTGAAGAGGCCGCCGCCGGTCATCCCGGCGCCCTTCACGGTCTTTATCTCGTAGGAGATCGTGGGGTCGAAGCAGAGCACGTTGCGGCCGTTGATCGTGAGGACGTCGCCGTGCTCCAGCTCCACGATGAAGCAGTTGGCGGCCTCGTGCGCGAACCACGCCTCGCCCTGGCCGCGGACCGCCATCAGCGGCAGCCCCTCGCCGGTGACGGCGCGCTTCAGCATGCCTCCTATGCCCTGGCCCTTGCGCTCGAACTGCAGCTCGCCGCGGAAGGCGATCATCGCTCCCTGCCGGGCGTGCATCTCGCCGTTGACGGCGTACTTGATGGATTTGGCGTTCTGCAGGGTCATTCCGGGGACCGTCGCCTGCTGCGCCAGGTGCTCGCTGGAAAAGAGATCGCTCTTCATGGGGTGCATCCTCACCCGGAGTATCCCGTTCTGCCAAGAAACGCGGCCCCGGCGGCTGGCAGACTGGGCGGGTGAGCAGCGAAGACATCTCCGAGTCCCCGGCCGTTTCCCGGCCGTCCGCGGCGGACGGCCCGTTCGGGTCGCGGCGGACGGACCGCGACGAGGCCCCGCAGTACGTCCTGCCGCTGGTCGTGCGCATCGAGAAGGCGGCTCCCCCGGCCCGTACCGACGCGCTGCGGACCGCCGCCCGCGCGGTGCTCGTGATGCTCTCCGACGAGCGTTCGACCGGCGAGGGCGAGTGGGCGCGGGCGATGCGGGACTGGCAGGACGCCCGGATCCGCAAGGTGGTGCGGCGGGCGCGCGGTGCGGAGTGGCGCAGGGCGTCCGGGCTGCCGGGCATCACGGTGACCGGCGAGAGCGCCGAGGTGCGGGTCTTCCCGCCGGTGCCCCTGGACGGCTGGCCGAAGGAGCTGGCGAAGCTCCAGGTGTCGGGCACGGAGCTGGACGACCCCGGACCGCCGCCCGCGCCCGTCCCCGGGGAGCCGGTGCTGTGGCTGAACCCGGAGCTGGACATGTCGGCGGGCAAGGCGATGGCGCAGGCCGGGCACGGCGCACAGCTCGCCTGGTGGGAGCTCTCGGAGACGGACCGCAAGGCGTGGCGCGAGGCGGGCTTCCCGCTCTCCGTGGCCGCCGCGGACCGGGACCGCTGGCGCGAACTGACGGCGGGCGGGCTGCCGGTGGTGCGCGACGCCGGGTTCACCGAGATCGCCCCGGGGTCGTGCACGGTGGTCGCCGAGCACCCCGCCCTGCGCGGCTGAGCGCCGCCCGTTGTCACAGGCGGCGCCTATGGTTCCGCGCATGACCGTTCCCGGGATCATTCCGATCAAGCACGAGGCCGACTACCGCACGGACACCATCGGGCGGTGGCGGGACGGCCAGTTCTTCGCCTCCGTCACCGGGGCCTTCCCCGAGGGCTGGAGCGGCGGCGACGACTGGCAGGCGCAGAAGCGCTGGTGTGCCGTGCTCCATCGGTTCGACGCGGCCGGCCGGCACCTGGATTCGCGGATCCGGGTCACCGGCACCGCGGCGGGCGGCGAGCGGGAGGCGATCGCCGCCGCCCGGCTCCTGCTCGACGAGTGGCTGGAGGAGCTGCCGGAGCGACGCCACGAGGACATCGCGATCGCCCCCTTCGCCGTCCGGTCCGAGGGCATCCTGTTCGGCCTGGTCGTCGAGGAGGGCGACGGGACGGAGGCCGCACGGGCGGAGTTCCTCCCCGACTCCCTGGGATTCTTCGCCCCCTGGGACGGTTACTACGACACCTGAGCCCGGCCGGGCCGGGCGGCCGGTAGCGTCCGGCCGCATGCCCGAACTGATCGCGCCCACCGTCCTCCTGCGCTCCGCCTGGATCGAGGCACATGAGGAATGGGGTCCGGGTTCCCACGAGGACGGGTTCGGGCTGGCGCCGTCCGACGAGGTCGGCTCACCGGCCGGGTTCGCGGCCTGGGTGGCGCGGCTGACCGGGGAATCGGACCCGGCGGGGACGGGCCGGGCGGGGTGCACGTACCGGTGGATCGTCGAGGACGGCCGGGTGCTCGGCGGGATCGCGCTGCGGCACGGACACGACGGCCTCGTACCGCGGTTCGGGCACATCGGGTACGGCATCCGGCCGTCCGCGCGGCGGCGCGGGCTGGCGACCTGGGCGCTGGGGCGGATGCTCGACGAGGCGCGGGCGCTGGGCCGGGACCGGCTGCTGATCGTCTGCGCGGCCGACAACCTGGCGTCGGCGAGGACCATCGAGCGCCACGGCGGCGTCCTCGAAGGCGTGCGGGACACCGGGTACGGCCCCGCACGGCACTACTGGATCACCCTCCGGCCGGCCCCCGAAGTCCGGTAGGCGGTCCGGGGTGTACGCGGCGGGCTTCGGCCGTCCCGCACCGCACGGCCGCAGCAGCGCCCCGGCGGTGGTCCCGGGCCCGCCGGTCCGGAACCTCAAATCATCCTCTGAACGTCCTCCTTTCCGGATTCACCACCGCCCGCGAGGGCCATCAGCCCTGCACGGAGCGGAGGAGGGGGACGACATGAGGCTGGGGATCGGCATCGGATGGCGGCCGGAGATCGCGGACGCCGTCGAGGCCCTGCCCGGGATCGACTGGGTGGAGGCGGTCGCGGAGAACATCTGCGTCGGCCACCTGCCCGATTCGCTGGTACGGCTCCGGGAACGCGGCGTCACCGTCGTCCCGCACGGCGTCTCGCTGGGGCTCGGCGGGGCCGACCGCCCCGCCCCGGACCGGCTCGCCGCTCTCGCCGCCAGGGCCGAACTGCTCGCCGCCCCGCTGGTGACCGAGCACATCGCGTTCGTACGGGCCGGGGGGCCGCGCACCGCTTCAACCGCCCTGGAGGCCGGCCACCTGCTGCCCGTGCCGCGCACCCGGGACGCCCTGGACGTGCTGTGCGAGAACGTGCGCATCGCGCAGGACTCGCTGCCGGTGCCGCTGGCCCTGGAGAACATCGCGGCGCTGATCTCCTGGCCCGACGAGGAGCTGACCGAGGGGCAGTTCCTCGCCGAGCTGGTCGAACGCACCGGGGTCCGGCTGCTGATCGACGTCGCCAATCTGCACACCAACCACGTCAACCGGGGCGAGGACCCGGCCACCGCGCTCGACGAGCTGCCGGTGGAGGCGATCGCGTACGTCCATGTGGCGGGCGGGATCGAGAAGGACGGCGTCTGGCACGACACCCACGCCCACCCGGTCACCCCGCCGGTCCTCGACGTCCTCGCCGAACTCCGCTCCCGGGTCGACCCGCCGGGCGTCCTGCTGGAGCGCGACGACGACTTCCCGCCGGCCGGCGAGCTGGCGGCCGAACTGGCCACGATCCGCACCACGCTGGACCGGGCGGCGCCCGGGGCGACACCCCCGGCAGCGGCCACCGGCACCGTGCACCGGCCGCCCTCCGGCACCACCGCCGTCGCGGACGGCGTGCGGGACCGGATCGCGGGCGCCCAGGCCGCGTTGCTCCGCGCGCTCGTCGCCGGGGCCCCCGCCCCGCCCGGCTTCGACGCGCACCGGCTCGGCGTCCAGAGCCGCGCCCTGGCCGCCAAACGGGCCGGGGTCGTCGCCAAGGTGGCACCCGAGCTGCCGGAGATCCTGGGCGCCGGTTACCGGCCCGCCTTCCTCGCGTACGCCGGGAACCGTCCCATGTCCGCCGGTTACCGGCGCGACGCGCTGGACTTCGCCGAGTCGCTGCTGATCGCGGGGCGACCCGCCGACGACGCGGCCCGGCGCGAACTGACCCACTGGTGGCAGGACCGGGCCGCCGCGCGACCGCCGCGCCGCGCCACCCGGCTGATACGAGCGGCCCGCGCGGCCCTGATCGGAAGGTGACCGGCATGAACGTCGTCGCGGGTCTGATCGACCTCTCGGTCGTGGTCTCCTCGGTCCTCTTGATCGTGGGGCTCACGCGCGCCCGCCGCGGCCCCGGCGGCCCCGTCCACGACCTCCACGAGGTCGCCTTCCTGAACGGCGGCCCCGGCAGGGTGGTGGACACCGCGCTCACCGCGATGCACGCGGACGGACGGATCGCCGTCGGCGGCCCCGGGATCGTCGCCGTCCACCGGGCCGAGGCCCATGACCCGGTGGAACGCGCGGTGCTCCAGGAACACGCCGCCGCCTCCAGCGGCGCGCTGCACACCCTGCGCGAGGCGGTGATGCGGCACCCCGTCGTGCAGGAGATCGGCGACGGACTCGCCGCCCGCGGCCTGCTGACCCCACCCGCCGCCGGCCGGACGTGGCGCCGCTGGGGCATCGCCCAGGGGCTGGTCTGCGTGCTGGCCGTCCCGGTCTCCATCGCGGTGACGGTCTCCCAGTACGTGTCCGCCGATCCGGCCGTCGAGTCCCCCGAGCCCTTCGTCCTGAAGGTGCTCCTGGTCCTGCTCGTCGGCGTCCTCGTCGGTTTCGTCTGCGCCCGCGTCGCCCGGCGACGCGTCACCGGGGCCGGGCGGCTGGCCGCCGCGGCGTACGGACCCGACCGGTCCCAGGAAACGCACCCGGCTCATCTGGTGGCCACGCGCGGGCTGCGGTACCTGCCCGACGCCGACTTCCACGCGCAGCTGGTCGCGGCGGCGCGGGTGCGCCCGGCCGGGCGGTCGGCGAGCCCGGTGCCGTCGTCGTCCCGGGACTCCTCCGCGCCGTCCCTCACGCTGGTGGTGTGGTGCGCCGGTACGGATCCGGGGCACGGCAGTTGCGGAAGCGCCGGGGACGGGAGCGGCGGGGGCGGCGGTTGCGGTTCGGCGTCCGGGTCGAGCTGTGGCGGGTCGAGCGGCTCCAGTTGCTCCGGCGGGGGTTCCAGCTGCGGGGGCGGGTCCAGTTGCGGGGGCGGGTCCAGTTGCGGCGGCGGTTCCTGAGCCCGGGCGGCGCCCCGCCGGCGCCGCCGAATCGTCCGCATGGTGAACAGGCCATGGTCATCCACGTCCGCCTCGCATAGGAATCTGCCATGTTCTGGGTACTGTTCCTGCTGGTCGCCTGGGGGGCGGCAGCCTTCTCGTGCATCCGGCTCTGTCTTGTCGCGGCCCGTACGGGACTGTTGCCGGACTCCGACGAGGCCGCGCGGGACCTCGGTACCGGTCATGAACTGACCCTGTACGAGACCGCGTTCCTGGCCGGTGGCCCGCACCGGGTGATAGATCTGGCGCTGGTCACCATGCATCTGCGCCGACGGCTGCTGCTCGCCCACACCGGCTGGGCGACGGTGGTCGATCCGGAGGGCCGGGACGAGGTGGAACGCACGGTGATCCGTGCCATAGGGCCGCACGGCCAGTCGCCGATACCGCCGGTGCGGGCCGCGGCGGCTGCCGCCGACAGTGTGCGCGCCCTGGCCGACCGGCTCGTCGCCGCCGGGCTGGCGCGCCCGGTCGGCGCCGGGAGCGACGTGGCCGCCGCGGTGCGCGGGGTGCGCGGCGCGGCGCTGCTGGTGGTCGCGATGGCGGCCGTCGTGCTACTGGTTCCCGGCCAGGATCACGGCCCCGGTGGTCCGGTGGTGGCGCTGCTCGCCTGGTTCGGGCTGCCGCTCGCGCTGACGCTGGGCTGCCTGGCGATCGCCCGGCTGGAGGTCCACCCGTACAGTTCCTGGGCCTCGCCCGCCGGTCAGCGGCTGCTGGCCGCGAACGGGGTGCCGTCCGGGGCGGCGGCGGACCACGACGTCCTGTCGGCGCTCGCGGTACGGGGGGTGAGCGCCGTGGACGATCCGGCGCTGCGGTCCGCGCTCGGCGGCGGCAGCGGTGGTGGCGGTCCGGCGGGGCACGACCGGTAGCGCGGCGGGGGCCGTCGGCACGGGGTAAAAAAAACACCGGTGCGGCGCGCGGGACGCGCGCCGCACCGGAAGCCGAACCCGGTGTCGCTGGAACGACGGGCGGCGCAGAACGCGCCGTTGCCCGCCCTCTGATCTTCCGGGCTGGGGTGGTCGGAACCCGCTCGCTACGCGAGCCCGGCCACCAGGTCTGCGACGGACTTCCTGCGCCCGGTGAAGAACGGGATCTCCTCACGGACGTGCAGTCGCGCCTCGGAGCCCCGCAGGTGACGCATCAGGTCGACGATGCGGTGCAGCTCGTCGGCCTCGAAGGCGAGGATCCACTCGTAGTCGCCGAGCGAGAACGAGGCGACGGTGTTGGCGCGGACGTCGGGGTAGCCGCGGGCCATCTTGCCGTGGTCCGCGAGCATGCGGCGACGGTCCTCGTCGGGCAGCAGGTACCAGTCGTAGGAGCGCACGAAGGGGTAGACGCTGATGTAGTTGCGCGGCGTCTCGTCGGCCAGGAAGGCCGGGATGTGCGACTTGTTGAACTCGGCGGGGCGGTGCAGCGCCATGTTCGACCAGACCGGTTCGAGCGCCAGGCCCAGCTTGGTGCGCCGGAAGAGGTTGTACGCCTCCTGCAGCTCGTCCGCGGTCTCGGCGTGCCACCAGATCATGATGTCGGCGTCGGCACGCAGACCGGAGAGGTCGTAGGTGCCGCGGATGGTGATGTCCTTGGCTTCGAGCTGGTCGAACAGCTCCTGGACCTCGTCGGCGTAACCGGCCCGGTCGGCGGGCAGGACGTCGCGCAGCTTGAAGACGGACCACAGCGTGTAGCGGATGACCTCGTTGAGGTCCTTGGCCTTCTTGCCCGCGTTGGGACCCTTGCTTGATTTCACAGTCTCAGGCGCACTCATACGGCTATTGTCCCGCCTCGCTCCGAGTGCCCTGAACCAGGGTCGGCGTGGCGATGATCTCTTCCGCCGGGCGGCCCGTGAGGTCGTGGACGATCTCGTCCGCCGCGCGGTGGGCGCTCGCGACGCAGGCGGGGATGCCGACGCCGTCGTAGACCGCCCCGCAGACCCGCAGCGCGGGCAGTTTGGCGACCTCGGCCCGGATCCGCTCGACCCGCGGGAGGTGGCCCACGGGGTACTGGGGCAGCCCGCCGAGCCACCGGGTGACCTCGGTGTCCACGGGCTTCGCGGTCAGCCCCGTGGCCTCGGCGAGGTCGCGCAGCGACACGTCGACGAGTTCGGTGTCCTCGCGGTGGATGTGGTCCTCCTCGCCGTAGCGGCCGACGGAGGTGCGCAGGACGAAGAGGTCGGGGGCGGATCCGGCGACCCAGTCCCACTTGTGGGTGGAGAAGGTGGACGCCTTGATGGTGCGGCCGTCGACCGGGGGGACGAGGAAGCCGGAGCGTCCGGCGAGCGCGGTCGTGGCGTCCGTGTCGGAGCGGCGGAACGCCATCGTGACCAGGGCCATCGACGCGTACTCGACCCCGGCCAGCTCGGCGGAGGCCGCCGGGGACTCGGCGGCGAGCAGGGTGGAGGCGGACCAGGCGGGTGCGGCCAGCACGATGCCGTCGGCGGGGATCACCCGGGCGTCGGTGCGGACGTCCCAGCCGGTGGTGGTGCGGGTCAGGCCGAGGACGGGGGTGCCGGTCAGGATCTCCCCGCCGGCCGCGCGCACCGCGTCGGCGACCGCTCCGGGCAGGGTGCCGATGCCTCCGTCGATGCCCTGGAAGACGGGGCCGGTCCGCTGCAGGGTCGCGGCGCGGTCCTGGACGCGGCGGACGGCGTCGAGGAGCGGGCCGCCCTCCCGCACCGCCTCGAAGAGCTGGGGCACGGCGGCGCGCATCGAGATCCGGTACGCGTCGCCCGCGTACACGCCGCCGAGCAGCGGTTCCACGAGCCGGTCGACGACCTCCCGGCCCAGCCGGTCGGCGACGTACGCGCCGACGGCGACGTCGTCGCCGACGGTGGTCGGGGTGAGGTCGCGCTCCTGCGCGATGCGGGCGAGGCCCTCCGGGGAGAGGACCTCGGCGAGCGCCGCCGGATCGCCCGGCACGCCCATCACGTGGCCCTTGGGCATGGGCCGCAGGGCGTCGCGGGTCCAGACGGACGCGGCGGTGGTGGCGGGCGGCTGCAGGCGGTCGCCGAGCCCGACGGCGCGGGCCAGGTCGACGGCCTCCGGCCGACGGGCGAGCATCGACTCGGCGCCCAGGTCGACCCGGGTGCCGGCGATCTCGCCGGTCATGAGCTTGCCGCCGAGCCGCTCGGTGGCCTCCAGCAGGGTGACCCGGAGGCCGGCGCCGAGGAGCCGGTGTGCGGCGGTGAGCCCGGCGATGCCGCCGCCGATGACGACGACGTGTCCCGGGCCGGTGTCCGCGCTGTTGCTTGAACGCTGCATGCCCCTACTCTCTCAAACCCGTCCGGGCGCCCGTCCGCTTCCCCCACGTCGTAGCGTGGGCCCCTCGGACCAGGATTTTCCGTCGGGGTCGTGCCGGATCCGGACGGGTGTCCCGGGCGTCGGAAGGACGGGCATGGCGGCGGAGCGACTGGTGGTCATCGGCGGTGACGCGGCGGGCATGTCCGCCGCGTCCCGGGCCCGTCGGCTGAGGGGCCCCGGCGAACTGGAGATCGTCGCCTTCGAGCGGGGCCGCTTCACCTCCTACTCCGCGTGCGGGATCCCGTACTGGGTCGGCGGTGACGTGGCGGAGCGGGACGACCTCGTGGCCCGTACGCCCGAGGAGCACCGGGCCCGCGACATCGACCTCAGGACGCGCACCGAGGTCACGGAGATCGATGTGGCCGGGCGGCGGGTGCGGGCCCAGGACCTGGGGACCGGCGAGTCGTACTGGACGGGCTTCGACAAGCTGGTGATCGCGACGGGGGCCCGTCCGGTGCGTCCGGCGCTGCCCGGCATGGACGCGCCCGGGGTGCACGGGGTGCAGACGCTGGACGACGGGCAGGCGCTGCTGGACTCGCTGGACCGGGCGCCGGGGCGGCGGGCGGTGGTCGTCGGGGCGGGCTACATCGGCGTGGAGATGGCGGAGGCGCTGCTGAAGCGCGGCTTCGAGGTGACCGTCCTCAACCGCGGCGAGCAGCCGATGGCGACGCTCGACCCCGACATGGGCCGGCTGGTGCACGAGGCGATGGACGGCCTGGGCATCACCACGGTCGGCCGGGCCGAGGTCACCGCGATCCTCACCGGCCCGGACGGCCGGGTCCGGGCGGTCGCGGCGGGCGACACCTCCTACCCGGCGGACGTGGTGGTGCTCGGCATCGGGGTGGAGCCGGAGACGACGCTGGCGCGCGCCGCGGGCCTGCCGCTGGGCCCGCACGGCGGTCTGCTGACCGATCTGTCGATGCGGGTCGTCGGGCACGACAACATCTGGGCGGGCGGCGACTGCGTGGAGGTGCTCGACCTGGTGGCGGGCCGGACCCGGCACGTCGCGCTGGGCACCCACGCCAACAAGCACGGCCAGGTCATCGGGTCCAACGTCGGCGGGGGCTACGGGACGTTCCCGGGGGTGGTGGGGACGGCGGTGAGCAAGGTGTGCGACCTGGAGATCGCCCGCACCGGCCTGCGCGAGAAGGACGCCCGTGCGGCGGGCCTGCGGTTCGTCACGGCGACGATCGAGTCGACGGGGCGGGCGGGCTACTACCCGGGGGCGCTGCCCATGACGGTGAAGATGCTGGCGGAGTACCGCACGGGCCGGCTGCTGGGGGTGCAGATCGTGGGCCGGGACGGGGCCGCCAAGCGGGTGGACGTCGCGGCCGTGGCGCTCACGGCGGGGATGACGGTGGAGCAGATGACCGCCCTGGACCTCGGGTACGCCCCGCCGTTCTCACCGGTCTGGGACCCGGTCCTGGTGGCGGCCCGCAAGGCGGTGGCGGCGGTGCTGCGGGCGGGTACCGCCTGAGGGCCTGCCGGGGGCCGGGGGCCGCCCGGCAGGCTCCGCGCGTGGTGCCCGCCCGCGCCGTGCTCAGCGCTCGGTGCTGGTGTGCACGTACTCGACGAGCCGGGTCAGCGCGTCCGGGTCCATCGACGGCATCACGCCGTGGCCCAGGTTGAAGACGTGGCCCTCCAGGCCGGCGGCGGCGTCCAGCACTTCCTGGGCCTTCTCCTCGACCGTGGCCGTCGGCGCGAACAGCACCGCGGGGTCGAGGTTGCCCTGGAGCGCCTTGCCGGGGCCGACCCGGCGGGCGGCCTCGTCCAGCGGGACGCGCCAGTCGACGCCGACGACGTCCGCGCCGGCCTCGCCCATCAGGCCGAGGAGTTCGCCGGTGCCGACGCCGAAGTGGATGCGCGGGACGCCGTAGGGGGCGACGGCCTCGAAGACCTTCGACGACGCGGGGAGCACCGAACGCCGGTAGTCGGCGGGGGCGAGGGCGCCCACCCAGGAGTCGAAGAGCTGGACGGCCGAGGCCCCGGCCTCGATCTGCACCTTGAGGAAGGCGCCGGTGATCTCGGCGAGCCGGTCGAGCAGGTCCGCCCAGAGCTCCGGGTCGCCGTGCATCAGGGCCTTGGTGTGTTCGTGGTTGCGGGACGGGCCGCCCTCCACGAGGTAGCTGGCGAGGGTGAAGGGCGCCCCGGCGAAGCCGATGAGCGGGGTGGCGCCCAGCTCGGCGGTGAGCAGGCCGATCGCCTCGGTGACGTAGGAGACGTCCTCGGGCGTGAGGTCGCGCAGCCGGGCCAGGTCGGCGCGGGTGCGGACGGGCTCGGCGATGACCGGGCCCACGCCGGGCTTGATGTCGAGGTCGATCCCGATGGCCTTGAGCGGTACGACGATGTCGCTGAAGTAGATCGCGGCGTCGACCTCGTGGCGGCGGACGGGCTGCATCGTGATCTCCGCGACCAGCTCCGGCATCATGCAGGAGTCGAGCATCGGGATGCCCTCGCGGACCTTCAGGTACTCGGGCAGCGAACGTCCGGCCTGGCGCATGAACCAGACCGGGGTGTGCGGCACGGGCTCCCGGCGGCACGCCTTCAGGAACGCCGACTCATGGGTGGCGGAGGTCTTCGTCTGCTGGCCCATGGGGCGATCGTTGGCACTCACACCAGGAATCTTCGCACGAAGCCGCAAGCAGCCGGGCCCGCCCGGGTGTCCCTCCCTGCGCGAAGCCCCGGTTCCGCCTACTCTTCCCCGCATGGCTCCGGCTCAGGGACAGTTCTCCGATCAGACCGATGGCGCCGACACCAGTGACGGCGAGGAGGGCGGTTTCGTCCCGCCCGCGTTCCGTTCGGCGGTGGACGCGTTGCGCTCGGCGCGGCTCCGACCCGAGCTGGAGGTGGAGCCGACACGGCCGCCCAGGCGGCTCGCCCCGCACGCGTACGCCCTGGAGGCCGCGGTCGTCGACGGCGAGGAGGATCTCGCCGACGGCCGTCTCGTGCTGCTCCACGACCCGGCCGGGCAGGACGCCTGGCGGGGCACCTTCCGCCTGGTGACGCTGGTGCGGGCCGAGCTGGAGCCGGAGATGGCGTCCGATCCGCTGCTGCCGGAGGTGTGCTGGTCCTGGCTGACCGGCGCGCTGGAGGCGCGCGGCCTGTCGTACGGGGAGGCGGGCGGCACGGTGACCCGGGCGGGGTCGCACTACTTCGGGGCGCTGGGCGCGAGACGGCCGGCGACCCAGATCGAGATCCGGGCGTCCTGGACGCCGCGCGAGGGGCGCGGCGGGGTCCCGGACGCCTCGGCGCATCTCATGGCGTGGGGCGACCTGCTGTGCCAGGTCGCCGGTCTGCCGCCGTCGGACCCGGTGGACGCGACGGTGGTGACGCTTCCTCAGCGCCGCGGCCCCCAGCCCCACTGAGGCGCGGGACCCGCCGAGCTCCCAGCCCCACTGAGGCACCGGACCCGCTGGGTTCCCAGCCCCGCTGAGCCGTCGGGCCCGCTGCGGCGTCGCGGCGTCCGCCGGGGCTTCGCGGCCGGGGTCACTGAATCCATTTCTGGCCGAAAACCATTCTCATGCCGGTAACCGTGCGTCACATAAGATGCCCCGTTACCGGCATTCTTTTCGTACAATCAATCGAATGTCCGGTTTGCCAGGAATTGTTACCCACTAAATCGCGATCTTCCCCTAAAGGAGGACGGGCCCCCTGCCGAAGAGGTCAATGACCCTTCAAGCACGGTTCGCCCCGGCTTCATCCCCGAGCCGGCCCGTCCCGCCACTCCCCCAGGAGGCCTGGTGTCCGTTCTCCTAGAGCAGCCCGCAAGCCTGGTCGCCTACCGCCCGAACAAGCCGACGGCCATGGTCGTCGTGGCCGACCCGCGCGTCCGTTCCACCGTTACCCGCCATCTGTGGGCTCTCGGAGTACGTGACGTCATCGAGGCGTCGTCCATCGCGGAGGCTCGTCCCCGCGTCGGCAACCCGCGCGACATCTGCGTTGCCGACGTCCACCTGCCCGACGGTTCCGGGCTGACCCTGTTGTCCGAGACCCGGGCGGCCGGCTGGCCGAACGGTCTCGCCCTCTCCGCCGCCGACGACATCGGCGCCGTGCGCAACGCCCTCGCGGGCGGTGTGAAGGGCTATGTCGTCACCGGCACCCGAACCAATATCGGCCATCCCGCCCGCCCCGGCGTCGCCCCCATCGGCGCCAACGCCGCCCGTATGCACCGCCGGCCCCCCGGCACCCCGAGCCATCCGGGCGGCTACCGCGAACTGTCCGGCCGCGAGGTCGAGGTCCTCCGGCTGGTCGCCGAGGGCCAGTCCAACAAGGCCATCGGCGTCTCCATGGGCCTGTCCGCCCTGACCGTCAAGAGCCACCTCGCCCGCATCGCCCGCAAGCTCGGCACCGGGGACCGCGCCGGAATGGTCGCCGTCGCCCTGCGCACGGGAATCATCCACTGACGCCCCCGACCCGGCAGGTCCGCGCGGCCCCGCCCCGGGGACCGGCCGGTTTGCATGCATCGGCGCCCGTCGACGGAACGTTCCGTCGACGGGCGCCGCACATACACGGATACCCTTGACACGTGACCGACGCCCAAGAGACCGCAGCAGACACATCACTGCGAACCACCGGGGGCGCTCCCCCGGACGACGTCGCCCCGGCGCCGATCCCCTTGCTCGAACCTCGCGAGGGCATCCCCCCGGTGGTGGCATCCGACGACGCCCTCGCCCGGGTGATCTCCGCCTTCGCCGCCGGCTCCGGCCCGGTGGCCGTGGACGCCGAGCGCGCCTCCGGCTACCGCTACGGCCAGCGCGCCTACCTCGTGCAGCTGCGCCGGGACGGCGCGGGCAGCGCGCTGATCGACCCGGTCGGCTGCCCCGACCTGTCGGGGCTCGGGAGCGCCCTGAGCGGCAGCGAGTGGATTCTGCACGCCGCCACCCAGGACCTGCCCTGCCTGCGCGAGATAGGGATGACCCCCACCGGCCTCTTCGACACGGAGCTGGCCGGACGGCTCGCGGGCTTCCCGCGCGTCGGCCTCGGCGCCATGGTCGAGAACGTGCTCGGGTACTCCCTGGAGAAGGGCCACTCCGCCGTCGACTGGTCCACCCGCCCGCTGCCCGACCCCTGGCTGCGCTACGCGGCGCTCGACGTCGAGCTGCTGATCGACCTGCGCAACGCCCTGGAGGAGGAGCTCGACCGGCAGGGCAAGCTGGAGTGGGCCCGCGAGGAGTTCGACGCGATCGCCTCCGCGCCGCCCGCCCCGCCGCGCAAGGACCCCTGGCGCCGCACGTCCGGCATGCACAAGGTCCGCCGCCGCCGGCAGATGGCCGTGGTCCGGGAGCTGTGGACCACCCGCGACCAGGTCGCCCGGCGCCGCGACATCTCGCCGGGCAAGGTGCTGAGCGACGCCGCGATCGTCGAGGCGGCGCTCGCGCTCCCGCCGAACACGCAGGCCCTGACCGCGCTGCCCGGCTTCGGCCACCGCATGGGACGGCGTCAGCTGGAGCAGTGGCAGGCCGCCGTCGACCGCGCCAAGGCGCTGCCCGACTCCGAGCTCCCCCAGCCCGGCCAGGCCCTCGCCGGTCCGCCGCCGCCCCGCGCCTGGGCGGACAAGGACCCGGCCGCGGCGGCCCGGCTCTCGGCCGCGCGCGCCGCGGTGTCGGAGCTCGCCGCGCGGCTGAACATGCCGCAGGAGAACCTGATCACCCCCGACACGGTGCGCCGGGTCTGCTGGGAGCCGCCCCAGCACCCGACGCCGGACACGGTCGGGACCGCGCTCGCCGAGTACGGGGCGCGGCACTGGCAGATCGAGCAGGTGGCCCCGCTGTTGGTCCGCGCGCTGGCCGCCACGGCCTGACGAGCCGTCACCGGGGCCCCGCCGGACGCGTACCGGGGTCGTATTCGCGCCAGGTTCCACGGCGGCGCATCCGCCGTGCCACGAGCGCCGGACGGGCTGATTCCGCCCCGTTCGGCGCTTGTCGTCGTATCCGCGCCTCCTCCGCCTCCGCGACCCGTTCCGCGCGCACGGCCGTACGGGGTCGCGCGGCCACTGGCCGGAACGGGCCGGACGGGCGCCTTTCCCGCATGTGACCTTCACCGCTCCCGGTGTCAGGGGTGGGCAGTCTGGTTACCCGCAAGTAGCATGAGGGTGCGGCGCGCTCGGGCGCGCCCGCAGCAGTGCCATCCCGCACCCTGGAGGAGAGCCACCGTGCCTCGTACCATCCGGGACGTCGTCTTCGTCGACGGCGTCCGCACCCCGTTCGGCAAAGCGGGCCCGAAGGGCATCTACCACGAGACCCGCGCCGACGATCTCGTCGTGAAGGCCATCCGGGAGCTGCTGCGCCGCAACCCGGCCCTGGACCCCGCGAAGATCGACGAGGTCGCCATCGCCGCGACGACCCAGATCGGCGACCAGGGGCTGACGCTGGGCCGCACCGCCGGAATCCTGGCCGGTCTGCCGCAGTCCGTCCCCGGTTACTCCATCGACCGCATGTGCGCGGGCGCCCTGACCGCCGTCACCTCGACGGCCGGTTCCATCGCCTTCGGCGCGTACGACGCCGTCATCGCCGGTGGCGTCGAGCACATGGGCCGTCACCCGATGGGCGAGGGCGTGGACCCGAACCCGCGCTTCGTCTCGGAGAAGCTGGTCGACGAGTCCGCCCTGTTCATGGGCATGACCGCGGAGAACCTGCACGACCGGTACCCGCAGATCACCAAGGTCCGCGCCGACGAGTACGCGGTCCGCTCGCAGGAGAAGGCCGCCAAGGCGTACGCCGACGGCAAGATCCAGCAGGACCTGGTGCCGATCTCCGTGCGCCGCACCAACCCGGAGGGCGGCGAGACCGGCTGGGGCCTGGTCACCGCCGACGAGCCGATGCGGCCGGGCACGACCCTGGAGTCGCTGGCGGGTCTGAAGACCCCGTTCCGCGCGCACGGCCGGGTCACCGCCGGCAACGCCGCCGGTCTCAACGACGGCGCGACGGCCTCGATCATCGCCTCCGAGGACTTCGCCCGCGAGAACGGCCTCCCGGTCAGGATGCGCCTGGTCTCCTACGCCTTCGCGGGCGTGGAGCCGGAGGTCATGGGCTACGGTCCGATCCCGGCGACCGAGAAGGCCCTGGCCAAGGCCGGGCTGACGATCGGCGACATCGGCCTGTTCGAGATCAACGAGGCCTTCGCCGTCCAGGTACTGGCCTTCCTCGACCACTACGGCATCGCCGACGACGACGCCCGGGTCAACCAGTACGGCGGCGCCATCGCCTACGGCCACCCGCTGGCCTCCTCCGGCGTGCGTCTGATGACGCAGCTGGCCCGCCAGTTCGAGGAGCAGCCGCAGGTCCGCTACGGCCTCACCACCATGTGCGTCGGCTTCGGCATGGGCGCCACGGTCATCTGGGAGAACCCGCACCACAAGGACGCCGGAGGCAACAAGTGAGCACCACCACCGAGCTTCTGAAGGGTGCGGCCGAGCTGTTCCCCGACGAGGTCGTCACCCAGGCGCACGTACGCCACCTCGACCTCCCGGCCGGTGCGGGCCGCTTCGCCCTCATCACCCTGGACAACGGCCTGGACCACACCAAGCCGACCACCTTCGGACCGCAGTCGCTGGCGAATCTGAACGCCGCGATCGACCAGGTCGAGAAGGAGGCCGCCGAGGGGGCGATCACCGGCGTCGGCATCACCGGCAAGCCGTTCATCTTCGCGGTCGGCGCCGACCTCAAGGGCGTCGAGCTGCTGAAGAGCCACGACGACGCGCTGGCCATCGGCAAGGGCGGCCACGACGTCTTCCGCCGGCTGTCCGGCCTCGCGGTCCCGACGTTCGCGTACTACAACGGCGCGGCGATGGGCGGCGGCGTCGAGGTCGGTCTGCACTGCTCGTACCGCACCGTCTCCAAGGCGGTGCCCGCGTTCTCGCTGCCCGAGGTCTTCCTCGGTCTGGTCCCGGGCTGGGGCGGCTGCGCGCTGCTGCCCAACCTGATCGGTGCCGACCGCGCGGTCTCCGTCATCATCGAGAACTCGCTGAACCAGAACCGCCAGCTCAAGGGCGAGCAGGTCTTCGAGCTCGGCATCGCCGACGCGATCTTCGAGGGCGCCGACTTCCTGGAGCAGTCGCTGGTCTGGACGGCGAACGTGCTGAACGGCACGGTCGCGGTGGAGCGTCCCGAGGTCGACCGCGGGGAGGCCTGGGACCAGGCCGTCGCGCGCGGCCGGGCCGTCGCCGACTCCAAGGTGCACGGGGCGGCCCCGGCCGCGTACCGCGCGCTGGAGATCATCGCCGCGGCGAAGGACGGCGACCTGGGTGCCGGCTTCGACGCCGAGGACCAGGCCCTCGCGGACCTGATCATGGGTGGCGAGCTGCGCTCGGGCATCTACTCCTTCAACCTGGTCCAGAAGCGCGCCAAGCGCCCGGCCGGTGCCCCGGACAAGAACCTGGCCCGTCCGGTCACCAAGGTCGGTGTGGTGGGCGCCGGTCTGATGGCCTCGCAGCTGGCGCTGCTGTTCCTGCGCCGCCTGGAGGTGCCGGTCGTGCTGACCGACATCGACCAGGAGCGGGTCGACAAGGGTGTGGGCTACGTCCACGCCGAGATCGAGAAGCTGCTCGGCAAGGGCCGGATCAACCAGGACAAGGCCAACCGCCTCAAGGCCCTGGTCTCCGGTGTGCTGGACAAGGCCGAGGGCTTCTCCGACGCCGACTTCGTCATCGAGGCCGTCTTCGAGGAGATCGGCGTCAAGCAGCAGGTGTTCGCGGAGGTCGAGGCGGTCGCCCCGGCGCACGCGATCCTCGCCACCAACACCTCGTCCCTCTCGGTCACCGAGATGGCGTCGAAGCTGAAGCACCCCGAACGGGTCGTCGGCTTCCACTTCTTCAACCCGGTCGCGATCCTGCCGCTGCTGGAGATCGTCCGCGGCGAGCGGACCGACGACGCCTCGCTGGCCACGGCGTTCGGTGTGGCGCGGAAGCTGAAGAAGACCGCGGTGCTGGTGAAGGACGCCCCGGCGTTCGTCGTCAACCGCATCCTCACCCGCTTCATGGGCGAGATCCAGAACGTCATCGACGAGGGCACCCCGGTCGACGTCGCCGAGCGGGCCGTCGAGCCGCTCGGTCTGCCGATGTCGCCGCTGGTGCTGCTGGAGCTGGTCGGCCCGGCGATCGGTCTGCACGTCTCCGAGACCCTGAACCGCGCCTTCCCGGACCGGTTCACCGTCTCGGAGAACCTGGCCGCGGTCGTGAAGGCCGGCAAGCGCGGCTTCTATGTTTACGACTCCGGCAAGCCGGAGCTGGACCCGGAGGTCGCCGCGCTCCTGAAGCAGGGCGACGTCGTCCTGACCGAGGAGCAGGTCCGCGACCGGGTCCTGGACGCGGTGGCGCAGGAGATCGGTCTGATGCTGGACGAGGGCGTCGTCGCCGAGGCCCAGGACATCGACCTCTGCCTGATCACCGGCGCGGGCTGGCCCTTCCACCTGGGCGGCATCACGCCGTACCTGGACCGTGAGGGCGTCTCGGAGCGGGTGAACGGCAAGAGGTTCCTCGCGCAGGGCGTGGCGAGCGTTCCGGCGTAACGCCCCTTCGCCGACGCGACGGCGGGCCGTACGGAGACCACTCCGTACGGCCCGTTCCGCGTTCCGGGGGCGGCGGCGCCCGGTCCTCACGGACGGCCGGGGACGGGTCCGTTCCGCGTTCCGGGGCGGTGCGGCGGGGCGGGTGCCCCGCCGTGCCGTCACCAGGCGGGCAGTGCCGGGTAGTGTTCGCAGCCCGGGCCGCAGGGCACCCGTGCGGACATCGACGTGTGCAGCCAGCTGTCCTCGGGAACCCCGTGCACCTTCAGCTCCAGCCGGGTCGGGGGCGAGTGGATGGCGCTGAACACCGCGACGAACTCCACCGTGCAGGTGCCCGGCCGCCAGTCGTGGGGGTGGGTGACCCGCCAGCTCCCGTCGTCCTGGACCGGGGCCTCGGCGATCAGCCGGCCCTGCTCCAGCACCATGACCTTCCGGACGCCGCGCCCGGCGGTGCCCGAGAACCGGGGGCGGGGGCCGCTCCACGCCCCCTTGCGCGGCCCGATCACCTCGGGCGCCTCCAGCCGGTCGAGTACCTCGAACTCCGTCTCCGTCGCCGTGGACACCGTGTTGCCCGCGAGGGCGACCGCGGTCACCTTGTGCCGGCCCCCGGGCCACTGCACGGCGCGCCGCCACTGCCACGTCCCGTCCTCGGCGGTGCGGGTCCCGCCGAGGTACTCCCCCTCCTCGAAGAAGATCACGTAATCGGCGCCCGCCGGCGCCGTTCCCGTCAGTTTGCGTCCGGCGCCGACCGGTTCGGCGAAGGCGGGCGACGTCACGGTCGGGGCGACGGCCACCTCGGGCGGCGTGGTCAGCGCGAGCTGCGGCTGCTGCACGGTGAACTCGGTCTGCACCGGCGGCGCCTGTCCCGGCACCAGCCGCTGGACGTCCACCAGCCCGGGCGGCAGTCCCGGTACGCCGGCCAGGCCGCTCGCCACCAGCCGCGCCGCTTCCCGGGCCCCGGCGTGGTTGAAGTGGGAGGCGTCGACGATGCCCTGCGGGTGCGCCGGGTGCTCGCCCGGATCCAGCCACCGGAAGAGGCCGCGGGCGCGCATGGGGCCCAGCTCGGCGAGGAGCCGGGTGGTGGAGGCGTTCATGTCGACGACCGGGCAGCCGAGTTCCGCGGCGGCCTCCAGGGTCAGCCGCGGGTATTCGTCATGGGTGTTCACCGGGTTTCCCGAGGTGTCGAAGACGCAGCGGGCCGCCGGGGTCACGAGGACCGGCACGGCGCCCTCGGCCCGGAGCGCCTCGACGTACAGCCGCAGGTACTCCTTGTACTCCCGCGGGCCGTGGTACCGGTTGAGCTGGTTGATGCGCTGCTCGACGTGGCCGAAGGCGATGAGCACGAGGTCGCCGGGACCGACGAGGGTGAGCAGCGCCGCGAACCGCCCCGTGTAGTAGTCCCGCAGCGTCATGGCGTCGCGCGCGTAGTTGCGCACGTCGCAGTCGGGCCCCAGGAACTCCTCCAGGTACTGGCCCCAGCCCGCGAGCGGCGCCTCCGCCTCGGTGCGGGAGGCGGCCACCGAGTTGCCGATGACGCAGATCTTTCGCATGTCTTCTTCTCGTCTCCGTTGTCGCGTGGCCCCGGCTCGGGGGTCAGCACGCCTGCCAGGGGCCGAGGGCGGCGCCCGGCCGGGCTTCTTCCTGCCGTGCCCAGTGCAGCCGGCCGTCCGTGCCGAGGGCGGCGACGACCGCCCGGCCGCGGGCGTCGGCGGCGATGGCCGGGGCCCCGGCCATCTGGATCTCGTGGCGTGCCCAGTCGGGCCGCGCCGCGTCGTGGCCGTCCGCGGACAGCACGGTCACCGCGGGCCTGCTCCGCTCGTCCCTGCGGGCGAGGACCAGGAGGTCGTGGTCGGGTGCGAGCAGCCGGAGCGCGGCGACCGCCCCGGTGCCGCCGTCGTCGCTGAGCCGTTCCACCCGCTGTTCCCACGTTCCGTTGGGGCGCTGCCGGTGGCACATCACCGCCCCGGAGTCCTCCTCCCGGTAGAACAGCGCCATGCGGTTGCGGCCCACCTGCACGGGGGTGAGGCCGGAGGCCGGCCGCCAGCTCTCCGGGACGCCGGTGACCAGCTGGTCCTCCAGCTTGAACGGCCCGTACACGGCTTCCTGCCGCCACCGCACCCCGCCGGTGCGGTTCGTGGCGTACATGTCGATGCGGCCCGTGGAGCGCAGCACGGTGGTCAGGGAGTCCTGCATCCAGCGCCCGCCGAGCGCCTCCCAGGCGGTGAACCCCTCCGGCGTCTCGCGCCGCGTGCTGACGCCCACCGAGAAGTTCCGCACGAAGACGTGGAGGTGGCCGGCCGGGTCCACCACCGCCGCGGGCACCCCGACCTCGCGGCAGCGCCGCCAGTCGCGGGTGGCCTCGTCGGGGTTGCCGAGGGACTCCCAGGGCAGCACGGAGCCGGTGTGCGCCTGGCGCCACATGCGCACCACTTCGACGTCGGCCCGGCCCTCGGCGCCCTGGAGACGGCGCAGCCCGACCAGGTGGACGCCGCCGGTGCGGTCGGGGGCGACGTCGAGGTACGGCAGGAGGTCGCCGCCGGGCAGCAGGAGCGGTCCCTCGAAGCGTCCGGCGCCGGCTTCGGTCTCCGTCCACACCGCGGCCTGGTCGCCGAGGACCGCGTAGGCGGCGAGCCGGCCGTCGGCCTGCCGGTGCAGCCACCGGGTGCCCTGCGGGTAGCGGCTGCGGGTGCTCCAGCCGTAGCGGCGGATGTCGGCGCCGTCGCCGAGCTGGAGGTCGCCGCAGTGGCGGTGGGCGCAGGCGTGGCCGTCGGCCCCCGCGTACACGTCGACCAGGGACTTCTTCAGCGCGTGGGAGCGTTCGCTCAGATTGCTCGGCCAGCTCTTGTTGCCGTAGCCGGTGAAGTGCTCGACCAGCGGCGGGCGGCCTCCGGCGCGCAGGTGGCGGCGGAGCGCCTCGCGGGCGAACTGGGCGGTGGCGGTGTGGTCGGCGTGGTCGCTGGAGGTGATGCCGCGTGCCTCGTCGTACGACTCGTGCAGCGGATCGGGGTCCATGGTCCACAGCGCCGTGGGCTGCGCGTAGGAGAGCAGTTGCACGAGGGCGGTGATGACGTCCTCGCGGCCCAGGGCCTGCGGCCGGTGCAGCTCGGACCCGGCGGCCAGCAGGGTGGGCTGGCGGGCGGCGCGGCCGTCCCACAGGCTGGTCAGCCGGGCCTGCGGCTGATCCGCGGGGAAGCCGTGCGCGGCGTCCGCCATCCGCAGGCCCAGGAAGAAGAGCTGCACGTGCGGTGCCTGTTCCAGGTAGAACCGCTCCGCGGCCACGCCGGGGACGAGTTCGACCGGCTCCCGGGTCCAGGGGGCCTCCCGGTCGCCGAGGACCATGGTGGCGTAGGCGGCGCACAGGCCGTTCTGGCGTGCCTCCATGTATCCGGCGAAGTCGACCGGGGCCTGGTCCCGCAGCGGGTCGCGGGTGTCCACGTTGCGCCCGTCGGCCTCACCGGCGGTGAGGTAGACGCTGGTGACGCGGTGGCCCGCGGTCAGCAGCCGGTACAGGTCGGGGTTGACGAAGTAGAGGTCGTCGTCGGCGTGGGCGAACACCTGGAACAGCGAGGTGGTGTTCGCCCCGGCGGGCTGGGTCATGGGCGGTGGATGCTCCGATCGGGCACGGCGGGCGAACGGCGGACGGCGCGGGAGGTGCTCACAGCGGCCACTGCGGCAGTTGTCCGGCGTGGAAGCGCTGGTTGCGCGGGGAACCCGCCTCGAACTGGCTGGCCACCGGGAAGTACGAGGGCAGGAAGGCCGCCAGGACGGCGTCCTGCTCGTCCTCGGTGACATCGCCGTCGTGGTAGTCGTTCAGGCAGAAGACGTCGTGCGGGCGGTTGAGCTGGAGGCGGGAGAGCCGCTGCTTGTGCTCGCTCAGTCCCACGTTGACGAAACCGCAGTTGATGCTGCCCGGGGCCGAGCGCTGGGTGTGGAAGCCGAAGTAGTGGTGCAGCGACGAGGCGATCGCGAGGTCGGAGTGGCTGCGGAAGCGGCTGGCGGCGGTCGCCGCGACCGCGTCCGGGTAGTGGCGTTCGATGTCCGCGAGGACGCTGCGCCGCAGCGGGTGCGGTGCGTGCAGGAACGAGTGGGCGAGAACCTGTCCGAAGGTGTCGGCTATCAGGGCGCGGTTGTTCTTGGCCGCGCTGACGTTGAACTCGTCGCCGGTGGTGGCCGGTCCCATGGGCACGGTCGTCGGGGACATGAAGTGCTTGGCGACGCCGTTGCTGTGGAAGAACATGCCCGGCTGGAGCACCCGGCCGATGAACACGTCGTCGTTGAAGTACAGGAAGTGCTCGGACAGCCCGTCTATCCGGTGCAGCTGGCTCTCGATGGCGTGCGAGTTGTACGTCGGCAGCACCGACGGGTCGGCGAAGATCTCCCGGTGGTCGACCACCCTGACCCGGGGGTGGCTCAGATCGAGCCATTCCGGCACCTGTTGGTCGGTGACCAGGTAGATGGTGCGGATCCACGGGGTGTACATGTCGATGGAGCGCAGCGAGTAGCGCAGCTCGTCCCGGTTGCGGAAGCGGGCGGCGCTGCTCGCGGAGTCCTCGGTCTGCATGCCGAGGGCGTGCATCACCGCGTTCTTCCGCTCCAGCCAGGAGATGTCACCGCCGTTGACCCAGGTGTACACGGCGTCGACGGGGAAGCCGATGTCCCCGTGGACGGGGTGGGCGTACGGCTCGATGGTGGGGTAGGCGCGTCCGCCGAGCACGGTCTCGTGCATCTGCATGGTCCGGGTGGGGACCCGGTCGCCCACCACGGTGCGGACCGGGGAGACCATCATGTACGGGTCCTCCGCGTCCTCCTCCCAGAAGTTGATGGTGCAGCCGTAGACGCCGGCGAGGCGGAGGGTGCGGGCGGGTGTGACGGCGTTCTGGTAGACGCGCACGGCCGGGCAGGCGGTCCGGGCGTACTTCTCGGCGAAGGCGGCGAGGACGGTGGCGGTGGGGCTCTGGCGTTCGTTGAGCAGCGCCACGTAGACCGCGCTGCCGCCGTGCGCGGCGGTGAGCGCCTTGAGCACGGCCTCCCGGTTGGAGGTGTGGACGGCGACCGCGTGCCGGACGTTGGTGTCCCGGGTGACGAAGTACGGGATCTGTGCGTGCTCCAGGGCCGTGGCGACCAGGGCCAGGTTGTTCTGGACCACGTCCCAGGGGGATTCGCTCCCCAGCCGGCGGCACAGTTGTCCGCCGTCGCGCACGAGACCGCGGTCGGAGCGGAGCAGCCGTTCCTCCAGGGCCCGCTGTTCCTTGGTGTCGACGGAGGTGGCGGGGGCGGGGGCGGCCGGGCGGAGGATTCCCTCCTGGCCGCTCATCAGGGAGTGCAGGGCCTGCCGCTCCGCCTTGCGAGCCTCGCGCTGCCCCGACGCCCGCTCGTTTGCCAGCTCGGCGAAGACGTTCTCCCACATCGCGGTCACCACGGGCGGGGCGAGCCGGGAGACCGACTCGGCGGCCGCGCGGCCCATGTCGTGGCGCAGGGGGGCGTCCTCGATGAGCCGGATGAGTGCCCGGGCCGCGGCGTCGGTGTCGTTCGCCGGGACGAGGATGCCGGTCCGCCCGTCCAGGATGACCTCGCGCGGGCCGTTGGGGCAGTCGTAGGAGACCACGGGCACGCCGGCGGCCTGGGCCTCGGTCAGTACCAGGGGGAAGGCCTCGTTGCGGGAGGTCATGAGGGCGATGCTGGCCTTGGCCCATTCCTCGGCCAGGTGGGGGGAGTTGCCGTTGAGCTGGACGCTGTCGTGCAGGCCGAGCACGTCGATCTGCCGCCGCAGGGCGCCGGAGAGCGGTCCGTCGCCGAAGACGCGCAGGGTCCACGTGGGGTGTCGGCGGACCACGGTGTCCCAGATCGTGATGGCGTGGTCGATCTGCTTCTCGCCGACCAGGCGGCCGGCGATGACGACGGTGCGGGTCTCCAGGGTGGAGCGGGGCCGGAATCCGCGCGGCAGGGCGTTGGGGACGACGTCGATGCGCGGTGCGCTGTGGCCGAGGGTCTCGGCGAACCAGTCGCGCGTGCGGTTGCTGAGCACGGCGAGCGCGTCCAGGCGGGAGGCGTAGCGCAGCAGCGGTTCGGCGCTGGGGCCGCGCAGTTCGGAGACGCGGTGCTCCTGGTGGAGCGTCATCACGTGCGGGGGCGCCAGCTGGACCGCCAGGGCCATGAGCGCCGGTGTGGTGGTGATCAGCAGGTCCGTGTCGGTGTGCTGGAGGGCGTACTCCAGTTCCAGGTCGGTCAGCCGGTTGAACGCCGCTTCCCAGGAAGGGTCCACCAGGGCGCTCGGCCGGTCGGCCACCTGGGCCCATGCCTCGGCGGCCAGGCCGGTGCGGCGGATCGGGACGGGGGCGGGGCCGGTCCGGTCGATCAGGTAGTCGACGCGGATGCGCTCGTCGATCGGGAAGAACAGCTGCGGCTGGGTCTTGAGGATGCTCAGCACGCGGACGTCGTGGTTGCCCACGAGTTCGGCGGCCTGGTTGAACACCGCTCGTTCGGTGCCTCCGACGGCGTCCGCGGTGAGCAGGAGAAAGGTGATCTTCATGGTGTGCGGTTACGCGGCTTCCGTCATCGGGCTGCACTGGATGCGGAAGTTACCCGCGGGCGTGTAGCGGGGCAGTACGAGCATGGGGGATCCGCCGACCGGTGTCACGGTGGTCTGCCGGACGGCGAAGACCCGGCCGGGGTTGCGGACGTCGTGCAGGCGCCGTCCCAGGCGCATGTCGCGCAGGTTGTCCGAGCACAGGACCAGGTCCCACTGCTCGGCGCGGTCGCGGCGCGGCGCCATGAGGTGCAGGGGTGCGGACACCTGCCACAGCCCCTCGTCCAGCCGGGCGGCCTCGGCCTTCAGGCGGCGTCCGGAGGCGACGAACTCGACCCGGGGGGCCTCGGGCTCCTCGCCCCCGACCACGCGGAAGGCGACCTCGGCCTGGCTGTGGGTCACGTGCACCCGTACGACCTCCACCGAGGGCTGGGACGGGCTGAACGTCACCCGGGCGTTTCCGGTGACGCTGCGGCCCAGCCGGTAGCGGGCCCCGGTCGCCGCGGACGCCTCCATGGGCCGCGTGGGGCCGCCGTACGGCACGGGGAGGTCCACGAGGAGCAGGGGCAGCGTGCGGCGGCGCAGTCCCCGGGACAGGCGCAGCCGGATCTTCCAGCGGCCGGGGGTCAGGGGCAGGCCGTTCACGTCCTGCCCGAGGAGGATCGCGGCGTCCATCGCGACGCTTCCGTCGTGGTCGGTGTAGACCCTGGCGGCCGTGGCGAGCCGGCGGCCCCGGCGCCTCAGCTCGATCCGGGCGTCCTCGTCCGGCCGGACCCAGTGCGGCATCCGGGCGTGCAGGTTGACGGTCTGCCCGTCGAGCACGGCGGCGTAGCGGAGTACGGCCGCCCGGCCCTTGCGCCGGGGCAGGAAGAACCGGCGCAGCAGGACGGATCGGACGCGGGTGGTCTGACGGCGCGTCCTGCGGCGCAGGGCGCGCAGAGGTCGTCGGCGTTTCATCGGGGGGCTCCGTCGGCGGGACCGTGGTGGGTGGGAACCGCGTCCAGGCCCAGGGGCAGGACGCGGCGATCGTTGAGCCGGGTGGGGCCGGTGATCCCGTCGGGCAGCTCGTACCGGCTGGGGACGGGGAAGTAGCTCTCCAGGAACGACCGGACCATGCGGTCCTGCGCCTCGGGGTCGGGGTGCACGACCGTGTCGTTGAGGCAGAACGTGTCGAAGTCGCGGCGGGCGAGCAGCGAGTTCAGGCGGTGCTGGGCCTGTTCGGCGGCGAGGTCCACGTAGACGTAGCGCAGGTTGCCGACGGTCGCGCGGCCGGTGTGGAAGCCGTAGTAGTGGTGCAGGGACGAGGTGATCGGTACGTCGTCGGGTGAGCGGAAGCGCGAGTGCTGGGTGCGGTGGTGCTCCTCGTCGTACACCGACTCGATGTCGGCGAGGACGCTGCGGCGCAGGGCGTGCGGGGTGTGCTTCATCTTCTGCGCGATCCGGGTGCCGAAGGAGCGCTCGATCAGGGCCCTGCTGTTCTTGCCCGCGGCGTTCACCGGCAGGTCGTCCCGGAGCGAGGAGCCGGTCGGCACGAGCGCCTTGGACTGGAAGAACTTGCTCAGCCCGTTGGCGTGGAAGAAGTGTCCGGGGGTGAGCGGGCGGCCGAGGAACACGTCGTCGTTGAGGTACAGGAAGTGCTCGGACAGCCCGTCTATCCGGTGCAGCTGGCTCTCGATGGCGTGCGAGTTGAAGGTCGGCAGGGCCGTGGGGTCGGAGAAGATCTCGTGGTGGTCGACGACCTGCAGGCCCGGTACGTCGGTGTCGAGCCAGGCGGGCACCTGGCCGGCGGTGACCAGGTAGATGTTGCGCACCCAGGGCGCGTACTGGTGCAGGGAGCGCAGCGAGTAGCGCAGTTCGTCGCGGCTGGTGAACCGGGCGTCGTTGGCGGCCTGGGCGTGCAGGGCCGGGGCGGGCGAGCCGGGGCGCCCGGAGCGGGCGGCGTCCCGTTCCGCGGCCCATACCGGATCCGAGTCGTCGACCCAGGTGTAGACGACGTCGATGGGGAAGAGGTGGTCGTCCGGCAGGGGCTGGGTGAACTCCGGCAGGGTGCGGGTGACGCCGGTGGCGTAGGCGCCGGGCACCAGGGCGAACAGGGCCTGCGGGGCGGTCGGCCGGGGGGTGTCGGCGGGGACCAGGTCGACCACGCGGTTGGGGCGGGGGGCCTCGTACTGGCCGTCCCGTTCCGTCCAGAACTCCAGGTCGCATCCCTGGTCGGCGCCGAAGACGAGGCTCTGCGTGGGGTCGGTGACGTACCAGGCGACCCGGAGGGCGTCGTGCTTGCGCAGCTGGCGCCAGGACCTGCCGTCCTCGCCCGGTCGCATGTCCGACTCCGCGGCGGTGGCCGTGCCGATGTAGCCGGGGGTCTGTTCGAAGGCGATCTGGAGCATCTCCTCCGCCGCTTCGCGCAGCGCGGCGGGCACCGCGACCGTGGGTACGTCCTTCGTGGTGCCGCGGACGCAGAAGTACTCGATGCCCCCGGCCTCCAGTGCGGAGACGAGGATGTGCAGGTTGCGGGCGCGGGCCGCCCACGCCGTGGCGCCGTCCACGAGCAGGGCGCGCATGTGCCGGCCCTTGACCCGGACCACCCGGTGCGTGGCGGCGGCGCTGTGCCGGGGCACCTTGCGGCGGCCGCCCATCGCCCAGACGACGGTCGCCGACCGCACGGCCTCGACGGAGGTGAGCGAGGACTTGACGGCGGAACGCAGCGGCAGCGGCACCTTGCGGACGATGCCCCGTCGCGCACCCGCGGGCACCACGGACCGGTAGGCCGAGACCAGCGATCCCGCCTCCGGATTGTCGGAACCGACCACGAGGCATCCACCACCCACGCCACTGCGGTCCAGCGCCTATCCCGTCCGGACACCACTTCGTGCCCGGACATCGAGCGGTATGAGACCGAAACCTGTCATTCGCCATGCGGACCGCCCCGCCGGGGGTCCGCCCTGCTCACCGACGAGCAAGTCACAGAACTTTCACATAAAGAACCGATCAACGTCCAACCAAAAAGGTGGACATATACGACATATGGTCGTGAGGAATCCCACCAAACACTCGTACAACCTTTTACAACTTCACGGGAAGGTCACATGGAATCGAGGTGACGCACCGGTAACGCACAGGTGGCGCACCGGTGTTGCCGCACGCCGGTGCCGCCCGCGCCCCGGAAGCCGTCCGGGGCGCCTCCTCATCGGGTCACAGCCGGTTCCAGTGCGGCGAGAGCGTGAGCCCGGGCCCCGTCTCCTGGCGGACGACGGACACGCCCCCGTCCCGCCCGCAGACCGCGACGACGACGCGGCCGTGCCCGTCGAGGGCGAGGGCGGGGTCGCCGACGCACTGCTCGGCGGTGTCCGACCACCAGACGCCGTGCTGCTCCCCCTCGGTGCCGCAGACCCCGATCAGCAGGGTGCCGCCCGCCCCGCGCTGCGCGAGGACCGTGCAGTCGTAGCCGTCCAGCGGGGCGCGCAGCGCCACGACGGCACCGTCCCCCGGCTCCCCGCCCACCGGCACCGGCCAGGCGCCCGCCCGATGGGCGACGACCCCCGCCGTGTTCGCGTCGACCCAGTAGTGGGTGAGGCGGTCCGGCGCCGTCTCCAGCGCCGTGACGGTTCCCGCCGTCGCGTGGAACTGGAGGGGCGGCAGGCTCCGCAACGGGCCGTCCGGACGCTCCTGGCCCCACTGCTGCACCCCGCGGTCACTGGGCGCGAAGACCTCCACGAGCCCGCCCGACGTCGCCGACGCCACGAGTTCGGCGGCGAGCCCGGCCCCTTCGAGATCCCGCCAGGCCTCCCACCTGCCCCCCTTGCCCTCGCGGCGGAGCTGCAGTCCGTGGCCCGCGTTGCGCACGAAGACGAAGACGGTCCCCTGCGCGTCGACGGCCCCGGCCGGCGCACCGATCCTCCGGCCCGTTTCCGGGTCGCGGTAGAAGTTGCCGAGGGAGCGCCACGCGGTGAGGGGACGACCGGTCTGGTACTGGACGGCGTGCACGATGTCCACGCGCGGCCCGTCGGCACCAGGGCGCTCGCGCCGCCCGAGGAAGTGCACGTACGCGTCGGCCCCCTGCACGACGGTCAGGTCCGTCAGGTTCGCGACCGGCATGAACTCCGGCCCGTCCCACCGGTCCCCGCCCGCACCGCGCTGCGTCCAGCGCAGCAGACCGCCGTCCGTGCGGGTGTAGAGCGTGAGCCTGCCGTCCTTGCCGAGCGTCATCCAGCGACCGCGCGGCGTCCCGGAGACCCGGTGGCGCCCGGACGGCGGGGCGGAGGCGCGGGCGCTGCTCGCGGAGTCCGGTCCTCTTCTCCGCATGACCCGCAACACCCTCTCCGTTTCACCGGTTCTTCATCCCGCCCACACGGGGCCGACACATCATATGCTCGGCACCCATCCGCCCTGCGGACCGGCCGCACCCGGTTCAGCGACGCGCTCCGGGATTCCTCAGACACCATCCCTCCCACGCCGAGACGACCATCGCGCGGGCGTCGTGCCGGGCGGACCAGCCCAGCTCGGAGCGGATCCGGTCCGCCGAGGCGACGACCCTGGCCGGGTCGCCCGCCCGGCGCGGGGCGCTCACCGGCTCGGCGGCGGCCCCGTACCCCGTCACGTCGCCGATCAGCCCGATCATCTCGCGCACCGAGACGCCCTCGCCGCGGCCGATGTTGAGAGTCAGGTCCGTGCCCGGGCCGCGGTCGAGCAGCGCGCGGGCCGCGGCGAGGTGCGCCGAGGCGATGTCGTCGACGTGGATGAAGTCACGGACGCAGGTGCCGTCGTCGGTGTCGTAGTCGTCGCCGAAGACCACCGGGGCCTCCCCCCGCGTCAGCCGCTCGAAGACCATGGGCACCAGGTTGGACACACCGGTGTCGGCGAGGTCCGGGGCGGCGGCGCCGGCAACGTTGAAGTACCGCAGCGAGGCGGTGGCGATGCCGTGCGCCCTCCCGGCGGCGCGCACCATCCACTCGCCGGCCAGCTTCGTCTCGCCGTAGGGGTTGATCGGGGCGCACGGGGTGTTCTCCGTCACCAGCCGCACGTCCGGCATGCCGTAGACGGCCGCCGAGGACGAGAAGAGGAACGCCCGCACCTCTCCCCCGGCCGCCGCCTCCAGCAGCGTCTGCAGGCCCTGCACGTTCTCCCGGTAGTAGTGCAGCGGGCGCTCGACGGACTCCCCCACCTGCTTCTTCGCCGCGAGGTGGACCACCCCGCGCACCGACAGCTCGGCCAGGGTGCGCCGCAGCAGCTCCGCGTCGAGCGTCGATCCCCGGACGAACGGCACGTCCCGGGGCACGCGCGCGGGGTCACCGGTGGAGAGGTCGTCGTACACCGCGACCCGCTCGCCGGCCGCCCGCATGGCGCGGACGACGTGCGCCCCGATGAAACCCGCTCCGCCCGTGATCAACCAAGTCATGGGCGAATAGTAGTTCGAGGTGCACACATCACGATTCCGGGGACCAAAACACCTATTCGCACGATCCTCTGTTCTATAGTGCACGGTCAGTCATGCACGCACGGACCGGCCACACCCCCCACCCGAGTCCCACGCACTTCACCGTCCGCTCCGGGCACTGAGATTTGAGGACTCGACCACGATGAGCCACGACGCCACGCCCCCGGGCCGCTCGGCCCCCCAGGACGGCGGCCGGAAGCGCAGGGGCGCCCCCCGCAAACGCCGCCGCGGCCTGCGGATCGCGCTCGTCTCGGTGCTCGTCCTGCTGCTCGCCGCCGGCGGCACCCTGTACTGGCTGTACAGCCGTCTGGACGGGAACATCAAGGGCGTCGACATCGACAAGGCCCTCGGCGAGGACCGCCCCGAGAAGCTGCCCACCAGCGGCCAGAACCTGCTGGTCCTGGGCTCCGACTCACGGGCCGGCGCGGAGAACAAAGAGCTGGGCGGGGGCGGCGACGTCGGCGGCGCCCGCTCGGACACCGCGCTGGTGGTGCACATACCCGAGGGCCGGGCGAAGGCCGTCGCGGTCTCCATACCGCGCGACACCCTGGTCACCCGGCCCGAGTGCACCAAAACCGACGGCACGTCGGTGCCCTCGGCGGACCGTGTGATGTTCAACTCCGTCTACTCGCAGGTCGGACCGGCCTGCGTGGTCAAGACCGTCGAGAAGATGTCCGGGGTCCGCATGGACCACTACCTCGAGATCAACTTCGCCGGGTTCAAGGACCTGGTGGACGCCATCGGCGGCGTCACGATCGACGTCCCGAAGGACATCCACGACAAGTCCTCCGGCCTCGACCTCACGGCGGGCCGGCACAAGCTCGACGGTACCCAGTCCCTGGCGTACGTCCGCACCCGGCACGGCATCGGCGACGGCAGCGACCTCGGCCGGATCGGGCTCCAGCAGCAGTTCCTGCTCGCGCTGCTGAGCGAGGTGAAGTCGCAGGACCTGCTGGGCAGCCCGGCCAAGTCGTACAAGATCGCCAGTTCGGCCACCCGCTCGCTGACCACCGACTCGGGGCTCGCCTCGCTGAAGTCCCTCGCCGAGTTCGCCCGGTCGATGAACGGCGTGGACCCGGACACCATGGAGACGATCATGCTTCCGGTGGCGTACGACAAACAGGACCCCAACCGGGTGGTGGCGGCCCGGCCGCAGGCCGACCAGCTCTGGAAGGCCGTCCGGGAGGACGGCGCGATCCCCGAGTCCGCCAAGAAGTCCCCCGCGACCGGCGGCTGACGCGACGCGGGGCGCGGCCCCGTGACACCCTTTCGGCATGCCGAGCGAACGGACCCTGGTGATCGTGGACGCGGCCAACGTGGTCGGCTCCGTGCCCGACGGGTGGTGGCGGGACCGTCGCGCCGCCACCGAGCGGCTCCGGGACGCCCTGGTCCCGCTGGCCTCGGCGGGGCTGCCGGGACACCCCGGCCCCGTCGAGCTGGTGCTGGTCGTCGAGGGCCGGGCCCGCGGCGTCGCGTCGGTGCCCGGCGTCCTGGTGGACCCGGCGCCGGCCGGCGGCGACGACCGGATCGCCGAACTCGCCGGGGCGGCGGCGGACCGGGTCTGCGTGGTGGTCACCGCCGACCGGGAGCTGAGGCGGCGGGTCGAGGAACACGGGGCCCGGTGCGTGGGGCCGCGCACGGTACGGCCGGCCCCGCCCGCCGGTACGCCCTGACGACACGTCACCTCTCGGCGGTCGGCCGGGCGTTGAGGCGGCTGCGCCCGCGCCCGTACGCGAAGTAGATGATCACGCCGAGGGCCATCCAGACCGCGAACCGCAGCCAGGTCTCCGCCGGCAGATTGAGCATCAGCCACACCGAGGCGGCCACCGAGAGCAGCGGGACCAGCGGCACCCACGGGGTGCGGAAGGCGCGGTGCAGATCGGGGCGGGTGCGGCGCAGCACCAGGACGCCCAGCGCGACGACGACGAACGCGAAGAGCGTGCCGATGTTCACCAGGGTCGCCAGCTCGTTGATGCTGGTGAAACCGGCGACGATCGCGATGACCACACCGAGCAGGACGGTCGGGCGGTACGGGGTGCCGAACTTGGGGTGCGTCTTGGAGAAGAACCGCGGAAGCAGCCCGTCGCGGCTCATCGCGAAGAACACCCGGGTCTGCCCCAGCAGCAGGATCAGACAGACCGTGGTGAGACCGATCGCGGCGCCGAAGCTGATGAGTCCGGCGTAGACGGGATGGCCGACGGACTTGAAGGCGTCGGCCAGCGGCGCCTCGACCGACAGTTCGCTGTAGTGCTCCATGCCGGTGACCACCAGGGACACGGCGACGTAGAGCACGGTGCAGATGAAGAGCGAGGCGAGGATGCCGCGCGGCATGTCCCGCTGCGGGAGCTTCGTCTCCTCGGCCGCGGTGGCCACCACGTCGAATCCGATGAAGGCGAAGAAGACGATGGAGGCGGCGGTGAAGATGCCCATGACGCCGAAGTTGGTGGGGGCGTAACCGAACATCAGCTGGACCAGCGGCGCGGTCAGCCCGGTGCCCGATTCCTGCGGCTCCGCCTCCGGGATGAAGGGCGAGTAGTTGGCGGCCTTCACGAAGAACAGCCCCGCGACGATCACGATCAGGACCACCGCGAGCTTGATGGCGACCACCACGCTCGTGACCCGGGCCGAGAGCTTCATCCCGAGCACCAGCACCACGGTCAGGACGAGCACCAGCGCGAAGGCCAGGATGTCGAAGCCGAAACCTTCCGCCACGTCCGGTCCCGAGAGCACTTCGGGCATGTGCCAGCCGAAGTTGTCCATCAGCGAGCGCACATAGCCGGACCAGCCGACCGCCACCACCGCCGTGCCCAGCGCGAACTCCAGCACCAGGTCCCAGCCGATGATCCAGGCGACCAGCTCGCCGAGGGAGGCGTAGGCGAACGTGTACGCGGACCCGGCGACCGGCACGGTGGAGGCGAACTCGGCGTAGCAGAGCGCCGCCAGGGCGCAGACGATGCCCGCGGCCACGAAGGCGAGGGCGGTGGCGGGGCCGGCCGTCTCCTTGGCCACCTTGCCGGTGAGCACGAAGATGCCGGTGCCGATGATGACCCCCACGCCGAAAACCGTGAGGTCCAGGGCGGAGAGGGACTTCCTGAGCGCGTGCTCCGGCTCCTCGGTGTCGCGGATGGACTGCTCGACCGTCTTGGTCCGGAACAGTCCGTCGCTGCTGGGTGGTGTGTCCTGCTGGGCCGTCACCGGCGTACCTCCACGCACTCGTCGTGTACGCCATGTTCAGGACCGCCCCGGCCCCGAAGGGTTCCACGGGGTTCCACCGCAGGTGATTTCACGCGAATGGGCCGGGCCGACCACTCGTGCGGAGTGGCCCGCCCGGCCCATTCGCCGTAGGGCCTCTCGTCCGGATCGGGCCGGATCCGAACGAGAGGCCCAGGTGGTGCGAACTGCCGGCCGCGGGGTGTCAGTCGCGGACGGGCTCGATCACGGAGCGGGGGTCGGCGTCCCCGAAGCGGCCGTCCAGCCTGGCGACCAGGCCGGTGACCTGGCGGGCGATGTCCGGCGCGGTCAGCCCGATCTCGGCCAGGACCTCCTTGCGGGAGGCGTGGTCGAGGAAGCGCGGCGGGATGCCGAAGTCGCGCAGCGGTACGTCGACCCCGGCGTCGCGCAGCGCCTGGGAGACGGCCGAGCCGACACCGCCGGCCCTGCTGTTGTCCTCGACGGTGACGACGACCCGGTGCCGCTCGGCGAGCGGGGCCATCGCCTCGTCGACCGGCTTGACCCAGCGCGGGTCGACCACGGTCGTCGAAATGCCCTGGGCCTCCAGCAGGTCCGCGATCTCCAGGCACATCGGGGCCAGCGCGCCGACCGAGACCAGCAGGACGTCCGGCCGGTCGGTGCCGGGCTCGCGCAGCACGTCCATGCCGCCGGCCTTCCCGACGGCCTTGACCGCCGGGCCGACCGCGCCCTTGGAGAAGCGGACCACGGTCGGGGCGTCGTCGACCTCGACGGCCTCGCGCAGCTGGGCGCGGACCTGGTCGGCGTCGCGCGGGGCGGCGATCCGCAGCGTGGGCACGCACTGCAGGATCGACATGTCCCACATGCCGTTGTGCGAGGCGCCGTCCGTGCCGGTGATCCCGGCCCGGTCCAGGACGAAGGTCACACCGCACTTGTGCAGTGCGACGTCCATCAGGACCTGGTCGAAGGCACGGTTGAGGAAGGTGGCGTACACCGCGAAGACCGGGTGCAGTCCGCCGGTGGCGAGCCCGGCCGCGGAGACCGCGCCGTGCTGCTCGGCGATGCCGACGTCGTAGATCCGGTCCGGGAACTCCTTCTCGAACCCGGCCAGGCCGACCGGCTGGAGCATGGCCGCGGTGATCGCGACGATGTCCTCGCGCTCCTTGCCGAGCTTGACCATCTCCTCGCCGAAGACCGAGGTCCAGTCCAGGCCGGAGGTGGCGATGGGCAGCCCGGTGTCCGGGTGGATCTTGCCGACGGCGTGGAAGCGGTCCGCCTCGTCCTGGAGGGCCGGGGTGTAGCCGCGGCCCTTCTCCGTGATGCAGTGCACGATGACGGGGCCGCCGAAGCGCTTGGCGCGCTGGAGCGCCGACTCCAGGGCCTCGATGTCGTGGCCGTCGATCGGTCCGACGTACTTCAGGCCGAGGTCCTCGAACATGCCCTGCGGGGCGATGAAGTCCTTCAGCCCCTTCTTGGCGCCGTGCAGCGTCTCGTACAGCGGCCGGCCGACGACGGGGGTGCGCTCCAGGATGTCCTTGCCGCGGGCCAGGAAGCGCTCGTAGCCGTCGGTGGTGCGCAGCGTGGCGAGGTGGTTGGCGAGACCGCCGATGGTCGGCGCGTAGGAGCGCTCGTTGTCGTTGACGACGATGACGAGCGGGCGGTCCTTGGCGGCGGCGATGTTGTTCAGCGCTTCCCAGGCCATGCCGCCGGTGAGAGCTCCGTCACCGATGACCGCGACGACGTGGTCGTCCTTGCCCAGCACCTCGTTGGCCTTGGCGAGGCCGTCGGCCCAGCCGAGCACCGTGGAGGCGTGCGAATTCTCGATGACGTCGTGCTCGGACTCCGCGCGGGAGGGGTAGCCGGAGAGGCCGCCCTTGCTCTTGAGCTTCGAGAAGTCCTGCCGGCCGGTGAGCAGCTTGTGCACGTAGCTCTGGTGGCCGGTGTCGAACAGCACCTTGTCCTTCGGCGAGTCGAAGACCCGGTGCAGGGCGATGGTCAGCTCGACCACGCCCAGGTTGGGGCCGAGGTGGCCACCGGTCTTCGACACGGCCTCGACGAGGAAGGTCCGGATCTCCCCGGCGAGCCGGTCCAGCTGCTCGGGTGTGAGCCGGTCCAGGTCACGCGGTCCACCGATGCGGGTCAGCAGGGCCACCCGTGCCTCCTTGCGTTTTGAGCTGGTCGAGCATGCCGATCCGACGAGTCTAATGTTCCGGTCGCGCGCGGGGTCATCGGGCGGTGTGTTCGGGACGTATTCCGTACACGTGGTCGCGCCCCGTGCACATGACCGTGTCCTGTCGGTCACATCCCGCACCGCCGGGGCGGGGACACGGCTGTGCCCGGCGTCCGTGCGGGGACGCCGGGCACCGGGCCGGGCGGGCCTCGTCATGGCGTTACGCGCCGCCCGCTGTCCTCATCGTTGCGTTACGCGCGGCCCGCCGTCTTCTGGGTGCGGCGCGAGACCGAGTCGATGACCACGGCGGCCAGCAGGACGGCGCCCGTGATCATGTACTGGATGGCGTTGGCCATACCGATCATGTTCAGGCCCTGCTGGATCGACTGGATCACGATCATGCCGAGCAGCGCGGACCAGACCTTGCCCCGGCCGCCGAAGAGGCTGGTGCCGCCGATGACGGTCGCCGCGATGACCAGCATCAGCGTGTTGCCGCCGCCGAGGCCCTTGGTGGCGCCGCCGGAGAGGCTGGCGATGAAGAGGCCGCCGAAGGCGCCCAGCATGCCGGAGAGCGCGAAGACGGTGATCCGGATGCGGTCGACGCCGATGCCGGCGCGGCGGGCCGCCTCCGGGTTGCCGCCCACCGCGAAGACCTGGCGGCCGAAGGCGGTCCGGCGGGCCACGAAGTCCGCGAGGACCAGCACGGCGAGGAAGAGCACCAGGGCCAGCGGCATTCCGCGGGCGCCGGAGGGCTCGTTCAGCACGTACGCGACGGCGAAGCACAGGACGGCGATGACGCCCGTACGGAGCAGGATCTCGCTGGTCGGACGGGCCGGCAGGCCCGCGGCCCCGCGGCGCCGGCTGTCCACCAGGAGCGAGAAGGCGTACGCGAGGACGGCGACCAGGGCAACACCGTACGCGACAGCCTTGTCCTCGAAGAAGTAGTTGGTGAGGTTCTCGACGATGCCACCGGACGGCGTGTTGATCGAGCCCTCACCACCGATCACCCACTCCTGCAGACCGCTCCAGCCGAGGAAGCCGGCCAGGGTGACGACGAAGGCCGGCATCCCGATCTTGGCGAAAAAGAAGCCGTGCAGTGCGCCGATCACCATGCCGCAGAACACCGCGGCGAGCACCGCCGCCCAGTCGTTCCAGCCGTGGCGCACGTTGAGCACGACGCAGACGGCCGCGCCGACGCCGGCGAGCGAGCCGACGGACAGGTCGATCTCGCCGAGCAGCAGCACGAAGACGATGCCGACCGCCATGATGCCGAGGCCGGAGCTGTAGACGGCGATGTTGGCGACGGAACTGGCGGAGAGGAAGTTGCTGTTCTGGAGCTGGAAGACGATCGCGATGACGATCAGTCCGACGAGGACCGGCAGGGAGCCGAGTTCGCCGCCGCGCACCTTGCGGGTGAACTCGGACCAGTAGCCCTTGAGTCCCTCCTCGCGGACCAGCAGGCGCGGGTCCACCGCGGGAAGGGGGGCCGCCGGGGCCTCGGCGGTCTTCCCGGTGGAGACTTGGGGAGTTTCGGCAGAGGCCCCGGGGGTCTTGGCAGAAGTCCCGGAGGTCTCGGGAGTCCCGGCAGAGGTCCCGGGGGTCTTGGCGAGGTCGCTCACTTCGCTCCCTCCTTCGTGGCGGTGCGTGCCTGGCGGCGCGTGACGGCGTTGTCCGTGGCGCCGGTGATCGCGGAGATGATCTCCTCGTGGGACGTGGTCGCCACGTCGAAGACTCCGTTGTTGCGGCCCAGCCGCAGCACCGCCACCTTGTCGGCGACCGCGCGCACGTCGGCCATGTTGTGGCTGATGAGGATGACGCCGTGACCGCGCTCGCGCAGTCGCTCGACGAGGTCGAGGACCTGGGCGGTCTGCTCGACGCCGAGGGCGGCGGTCGGCTCGTCGAGGATGACGACCTCGGGATCACCGATCAGGGCGCGGGCAATGGCCACGACCTGGCGCTGACCGCCGGAGAGCGAGGCGACCGGGATACGGACGCTGGGGATCCGGATGGACAGGGTGTCCAGCAGTTCCTTGGCGCGCTTCTCCATCGCGATCTCGTCGAGGACCGAGGCCCTGCGCAGTTCGCGGCCGAGGAAGAGGTTGGCGACCACGTCGAGGTTGTCGCAGAGGGCCAAGTCCTGGTAGACGGTGGCGACTCCGAGCTCCTGGGCGTCGTGGGGCCGGTTGATCCGGACCGTCCCGCCCTTCCACTCGATGGCGCCTTCGTCGATCGGGTGGACCCCCGAAATGGTCTTGACGAGGGTCGACTTGCCGGCGCCGTTGTCGCCGACCAGGGCGACCACTTCGCCGGCACGAATCTCCAGGTCCACATCGGTGAGCGCCTGGACGGCGCCGAACCGCTTGGAGATTCCGCGCAACGCCAGCACGGGCGCAGCGGACACGTGAATCATCTCCTTCACCGCCTGACCGGCGGGAACGGTGCTGAGTTCGAGGGGACGGTGCCGGTCACCGGACCGCGGGGGCGGCCGGGAGGTCTTCGGGCACGGGGCCGGAAGGACTCCGGACGGGCTCCGGAAGGGTCCGCCTCGGAACGTCGTCGCCGGGGGACGACCACGCGCCGAGGGCCGGACCCGGTGGGGAGGCCCCGCCCGGCCGGGCCCGTGGTGCGCCCCGGAGGAGGGCCGCACGCGGGTGACCGGAACCGGTGGGAAGTCCGGCGCCCGCCCCTGCTGCGGGGCATGTGACGGGGCGGGTGCCGGACCGGACCGGGGAACGCTTGCCGGCGGGTGTTACTTGATGCCGGCGGCGTCGCAGGCCGCCTTGTACTGGGCGGTGCAGATCTCCTCGACCTTGTACACCTTGTCCGCGATGATCGTGGAGGCGATGTTCTCCTTGGTCACCACCGAGGCGTCGTACAGCTTCGAGGGGATGCCCTTGAACTCGCCGGAGAGGCTGTCGACCTCGACCGGGGCCAGGTCGTCGATCTTCTCGCCCTTGAGGAGCCTGACGGCGATCTCGGCGGTGGTCTCGGCCTCCGGCTTGATCTGCTTGTAGATCGAGAAGGCCTGCTCGCCCGCGATGATGCGCTGCAGACCGGCGAGTTCGGAGTCCTGGCCGCCGACCGGGACCTTCACGGCCTGCTTCTTCAGGGCGGTGATGATGCCGCCGGCCATGCCGTCGTTGGCCGAGTAGACGGCCTGGAAGCCGTCCTTGCCCAGGGAGTCGATGGCCGCGCCCATCTTCTTGTTGGCCTCGTCCGCCGACCAGTCCGGGATGTCCTGCTCGTAGACGACCTTCTTGACCTGCTTGTCGAGGACGCTGTGCGCGCCCTTCTTGAAGAAGGGGGCGTTGGGGTCGGTCGGCGAACCGTTGATCATGACGACATTGCTGTCCTCGGCCTTGGCGCCCAGCGCCTTCACCAGCGCCTCGCCCTGGAGTTGACCGATCTTCTCGTTGTCGTACGACACGTAGGCGGAGATCGGGCCCTCGGCGAGACGGTCGTACGCGACGACCTTGACGTCCTTCTTCGCGGCCTGCTGGACCCAGGACTTGGCGGCCTTGTAGTCGACGGTGTCCAGGATGATGACCTTCACACCCTGCGTGACGAGCGCGTCGAACTGCTTCTTCTGGGTCTCGGTGTCCTGCGCGGCGTTGTTGTACTTGATCTCGCAGTCGCCGCACAGCGACTTGATCTTGTCCTCGATGATCGGGCGGTCGAACGTCTCGTAACGCGTGGTCTTGTTCTCCGGCAGGAGCAGACCGATGGTCCTGCCGTCGCCACCGCTGCCGGAGTCCTTGTCGTCACCCGCCTTGCCGCAGGCGGTGAGGGAGAGGGCCATCGAGATCGCAGCCGTTCCCATGACCAGGCGTCGCGTCGTTGCGTTCATTACGGGTTGCCTCCCTGACGAGGCCGCAACGTTGCGGCCGAGGTGGCTGGCAGTCAACTCGGCTGTCACGTCAGCGTCAAGGAGTAAATCCTTAACGAGATGACAACGGTGCCATTCATTATCTAAGTGAAGGCAGGAGCGCCCGCCGACAGGGCGCTCTCCAAAAGGGGTGAATCCCCCATCTCGCTGAGCACCAGGGCCAGTGCGCCCAGCACCTCGGCCCGGCCGCCCAACGCGCCCGGCAGCACCGACAGTTGACGGGCCGCGCTGGGAATGGCGTACCGGGAGACCGAGTCGCGGATCGGCGCGAGCACCAGCTCGCCCGCCTCGGCGAGCGAGCCCCCGAGGACCACCCGGCTGGGGTTGAGCAGGTTGCAGAGGCTGGCCACCCCGCTGCCGATGTGCCGCCCGACGTCCCCGATCACCCGGCGGCAGCCCGGGTCGCCCCCGCGGGCCAGCTGGACCACCCGCTCCATGGTGAGATCGGGGCCGTGGCCGGGCGTGAGCAGCGGCAGGACGTACCGGGCCGCCGCGAAGGTCTCCAGGCACCCCCGGTTCCCGCAGCGGCACACCGGCCCCGACTCGTCGAGCGTGATGTGCCCGATCTCGCCGGCCGTGCCGCCCGGTCCCCGGTAGATCCGTCCGTCGATCACCAGGCCGGCGCCGACGCCGTCGGCGACCTTGATGTAGGCGAGGTCCTTGACGCCGCGGCCGCTCCCCCAGACCAGCTCGCCGAGCGCCCCGAGGTTGGCGTCGTTGTCGACGTGCACCGGCACGCCGAGCCGGCCCGCGAGCTCCTTGCCGGGGTTGATGCCCGTCCAGCCCGGCAGGATCGACGTGGAGCCCAGCGTGCCGGACTCCACGTCGATCGGGCCGGGAACGCCGAGGCCCACCCCGATCACCTTGTCCCGGCTGATCCCGGTCGTTTCGATCAGCCGCTTCACGAGTCGTTCCGCCCGCCCGAACCCCTGCGCGGACGAGGCGTCCACGTCCAGCGGCTCGGCCTCCTCTGCCAGTACCTGGTGGGCGAGGTTGCCGACCGCCACCCGCAGGTGCGTGTGCCCGAAGTCGACGCCGATCACGACGCCCGCATCGCCGCTGAGCGAGACGCTGCGGGCCCGGCGGCCGCCCGCCGAGGTGGGGGTCACCTCGACCGTGCCGCCTTCCTTCAGTTCACGAACGATGTTGGAGACGGTGGCCGCCGACAAGCCGGTGCTCCGGGCGATCTCGGCCTGGGTGAGCGAACCCGCCATGCGCACCGCCCGCACGACCCGCTCCAGGTTGGCGCGATGCAGCGACGTCTGCGACCCCGGAGTCTCCATTGACTCTCACTCCTAGCGTTCTCTCCAACATGTGAACTCCAAGCTGAGCGTTTTGAGGCGGTCCCCGTCAAGACCTTGAGCGATCGAAGCCCCGGATGAGCGCCCCGTCCGCCCCCGGGCGGCCACCCGCCGCCCGCGCACGCGAACGCGAACCGCCCGCCGGCGGGAAGCCGGCGGGCGGTTCGTACGGGTGGTGCGTATGGAGGGTGCGTACGGGCGAGGGAGCGGGGGCCGAGGGGCGGACCGTTACTTCACGGCGCCCGCGGTGAGTCCCGCGACGACCTGGCGCTGGAAGACGATGTAGGCCCCGAGGACCGGCAGCATCGCCATCACCAGACCGGCGAACAGACCCGACCAGTCACCCTTGTACCCCTGGCTGTTGGCCAGTTCGACCAGCCCCTGGGAGAGCACCCGCTGGTTCGGGTCGGTGTTGAGCACCGTCGGCAGCATGTACTGGTTCCACTGCCCGAGGAAGTTGAAGATGCCGACGCTGATCAGGCCGGGCTTCGCCATGGGCAGCATCACCTGGAAGAACGTCCGGGTGTGCGAGGCCCCGTCGAGCATCGCCGCCTCCGCCACCGAGGTCGGCAGCGTCCGGAAGAACGAGGTGAGGAAGAAGACGGTGAACGGCAACGAGTACGCGATGTACACCAGGATCAGTCCGTGCTGCGTGTTCAGCAGGGACATGTTGTTCATCACGAAGAACAGCGGGACCAGCGCCAGAATGATCGGGAAGCTCATCCCGCCGATGAACAGGAAGTACAGGAAGCGGTTGCCCGGGAAGTCGAACCGCGCCAGCACGTAGGCCGCCATCGACCCCAGCAGCAGCGTACCGACGAGCGAGCCGCCCACCACCACGATCGTGTTGAAGAAGTAGTCGCTCATGTGCGCCTGGTTCCAGGCGCGCGACCAGTTCTCGAAGTGCAGCTTGTCGGGCAGCTCCCACGGCGTCGACAGGATCGAGTCGTCCGTCTTGAACGACGACATCACCGCCCAGAGCAGCGGCATGACGACCAGGATCGCCCAGATGATCAGCACACCGTGCGAGAAGACGTTGAGGACCTTGCCCTCGCTGCTCTTCTCCTCGACGGCCGGGGCGGGGCGCTTGGCCGCGGGGGCCGGGCCCGCCGCCGGGGGCGCGGGCGGGGTGTCAGTCGTCTTCACGTGTACTCACCTCGTACTGTCGAGCCGGAGACGGAGGCCGACCTGTGGTACCTGCTGGGGGTCCGGGGGCCGTCGCCCCTCATTCGCGGCATCAGAACTCCAGCCGTTCGCGCCGGCCCAGTCGCATCACGACGGCGGCGAAGAGCATGGTGACGATCAGCAGTCCGACACCGATCGTCGTCGCGTAGCCGGCCTGCCCGTCGCGGAAGGCCGTCTGGTAGACGTACAGCGGCAGGACCGTGGTCGAGTAGTCGGGGCCGCCGGGGCCCACGGTCATGACCTGTACGGCGGTGAACGCCTCCACGCCGAGGGCCAGGATGCCCATGTACACCCAGCCCGACTGCACCGTGTCCCAGAGCAGCGGCAGCGTGATCTTGAAGAACGTGGTGAACCGGTTGGCCCCGTCGAGGAGCGCCGCCTCGTAGAAGTCCTTGGGGATGGACGCCATTCCGGCCGAGAAGAGGACGACGAAGAATCCGACCGTCGACCAGACCAGTACCGTCATGACGCAGATGAGCGCCAGGTTCGGATCGCCGAGCCATTCGGGCTGGAAGGAATCCAGACCGATTCCCTCCAGCGTCGAGTTGATCATCCCGCCGCGCGGATTGAACGCGAACTGGAAGAGCAGGGCGACGATGACGATCGAGAGCACCTGCGGGAAGAAGTAGGCGATCTTGTAGAAACCCGACCCGCGCACACCGGAGACCGTGGCGTTCTTCCGCCGTCGGCCCCCGACATTGAGCATGAAGGCGAAGAACAGCGCCAGACCCAACGTCACCAGCGGCAGCAGCAGCACGAGCAGCACACTGTGCTGCAGCGACTTCCAGAAGATGTCGTCCTTGAACATCCTCGTGTAGTTGTCGAACCCGACCATCTTGAAGTCCGGACTCAGACCCGTCCAGTCCGTGAACGAGTAGTAGATGGACTGGATGAACGGCCAGATGACGAAGACCGCGTACAACGCCAGTGGGGCCACCAAGAACCCCACGATGAAACGGTACCTGCCGTGCTGCATCGTTTACCGACCCCGATCTTTCCGCGGGTGCCGCCGCTGGTGACGGTTGCTCACTGGTGCTTGTAGTGCTTGATGGACTGGTCCTTGGCCGCCGCGTCGGCGAAGGCCTGGATCTTCTTGATGGCCTCGGCGGGGGTCAGGCGGCCGGCCATCATCTCGCCGATGCCCGCGGTGCCGATCTGCTCCTTCTGGAGCTTCACGTACCAGTCCTGCATGCGCGGGTTCACCACGTTGTCGCCGGCCTTCTTCAGCGCGTCGACGCCGGACTGCAGCGCGGTCGACAGGGTCAGGCCGTCGGTGCCGCCGTTGAAGGCACTGAGCGACTTGACCTGCTTGGTGAAGTTCTTCGAGGACTCCTCGGAGAGCATGATGCGCAGCTGCTCCATGCCGCCCTCGGGGTTGTTCGCCTTGGCCGGGACGATGAAGGGCTCACCGCCGGATGCCCAGATGGTGCCGAACGGCATCTTGTCGGACGAGTCCAGGCCGGACGGGGCCGCGACCATCATTTTGAAGTCGTCGGGCGTGGTCGCCGCGGCCTCGTTCTCCACCCACGAGCCGTTGGGGATGAAGAGCGCCTTGCCCTTGGTCCACTCGGTCTGCGACTGGATGTGGGTGAGGGCGGGCGTGCCGTCGAGGATGTACCCCTTCTTGTACAGCTCGTAGTACGCCTCGAACGCCGTCTTGACCGCGGGGTCCTTCCAGGCGTTCGGCTCCAGGTTGTCGATCTTGTCGAGAACCTCCCGGCCGCCGATCTTGGCGATGAACGGGTAGAGCGAGAACGGCAGGTAGTAGGGGTACTTGCCGGGGTACGTCCAGCCGGCGATGCCCTGCTTCTTCGCCTTCTTGCAGAGGGCGAGCATGTCGTCCCAGGTCTCCGGGTACTCCGCGTCGAGCTTCTCGAGCGCGGTCTGCGAGTACCAGACGCCGTAGACCGTGTACGCGTAGTACATGATCCAGACCGGGTCGCCGTCGAACTGGCCCATCTCCAGGACGCCGGGGCGCAGCGTGTCGCGGACCTTCTTGCTCGGGTCGTCGATGGAGGGGGCGTCCATCAGCGGCGTCAGGTCCATCAGCTGCTTCTTGCCGACCAGGACACCCATGTCCATCTGCTCGGCACCGGAGTTGTCGATCAGGTCCGGCGGGGTGCCCCCGTTGAAGCGCGGCTGCAGCTGCGACTGGATCTTCTGGGTCGCGGCGTGCTTGACCTTCGGGGCCTTCGGGAACGCCTCGTTGTACTTCTTCTCCGCGTCGATCGCGTACTGCTCGCCGAAGCCGCCGTTGAAGATGACGACTTCGAGCGGGGCCGTCTCGTTGACGCCGAGCGGGTTGTCCTTGGTGACCTTGCCCTTCTCGACCTTCTTGTCGCTGCCGCCGTCGCTGCTCGCGCACGCCGACAGGAAGCCCATCGCCGGAACGCTGATCAGGCCGAGTGCGGCAGATCGCTTGATCACATCGCGACGGCCGGGGCCCTCATTCTTGTGGGCGGAGGTGGATCCCATGCTCAAGTCCTCGCCTTCTCCAGGACTCAGGCGGTGTGTACCGGTCGCCCGTCGAAATTCGCCTCAGGCGAAGGGCCCCGCCACCGCGGTCAGTTGCGCTTGGGTAGTGCTGAGTTCAAAGCTATCCACGTGCATCAGGGGTGGAGAAAGCCGGACATCGGGTGCATTTTTCGCACCACTCCCGTCCGTTCCCCCCGCGTCCCCCTCGTCCGCACCGATGAAACATCGGTGCGGACGCCGACAGGTATAGTCCACTCACGGTCAACTGAGCAAGATCGAACACAAGGTTGAACAGCAGTCTTTCCCGAGTTGAGACCTCGCGGATATCCGGAACCCCCACCTCCTGATCCGGCTGTAACGTTTTCCGCATTACGGTCGATACTGTCAGCCATTACCTCCCAACTCCCTTGACACACCATGGCACTTGACTCCCTACTGAACCTTGCGTACCTATTGACAACGTTTTCCCTGTATGTGCCCCGGGGAGGCAGGGCGCGGCATGCGGCCCGTTCACAGAACGCCCGCCGTCGGCCCGTTCACAGCACGTCGACCGCCGGCCCACTCACAGGGCCCGGTGCCGCTCCGTCCACCGGGCCCGGGCGCCGGTACGCTCATAGGGCCCGGTCCTGCTCCGGGCTCTCCGGGACGGCCCGGGAGAACAGGCTCTCGGGCAGGGTCACGTTCCACGCCGTGATCACCGGCTGGCCGTGTTCGGTGCCCAGCCGCGAGACGGCTCCCGTGGCGAGCTGGAACAACGTGCCATCGGCCGGGGTCAGTCCGAGGTAGCGGGCGGTGAGCACCCGCAGGAAGTGGGAGTGGGCGACGAGCGCGACGTCCTCGCTCTCGTCCCGGGCCGCGGCCCTCATGACCTCGGCCAGCACCCGGTCGGCGCGGGCCCCGACCTCGGCGGGCGTCTCCCCGGGGTGCGCCTCGGGGCCGGGGGCGACCCCGTCGGTCCACAGGTTCCAGCCGGGGCGGGTGCGGTGGATCTCGTCGGTGGTGAGCCCCTCGTAGCCGCCGTAGTCCCACTCGCGCAGTTCCGGCGTGATGCGGGGAGCGGCGAGCCCGGCGAGTTCCGCGGTGCGCCGGGCGCGTACCGCGGGGCTGACCAGGGTGAGTGTGATCGGCCGGTCGGCGAGCAGGGGTGCCAGGGCGTGGGCCTGGCGTTCGCCGAGGGGGGTCAGGGGCAGATCGGTGTGACTCGTGTGCTGTCCGGACCGCGACCACTCCGTCTCGCCGTGCCGGATCAGGATCAGCTCGCCCATGATGTTTCCGCTCTTTCCTTCTGTTGCCGTACCGCTGTTTCCGTACCGCTGTCGCTGTCGCTGTCTTTGGTCTTTGTCGCTGTCGCTGTCGCTGTCGCTGTCGCTGTCGCTGTCGCTGTCGCTGTCGCTGTCGCTGCGAGAACCCGCAGGCCCACGATCGCATTCCCGCCGGGCCGAAGGCGGGTGCGGCTCGCCCTCGGGCGTACGAGCGGTGACGGGCCGTCCGGGTCCGGGGGGCAGGCACGGGAAAGGGCCGCCCCCCTTCGTCCTGCGAAGGGGGGCGGCCCGTTGTCTCCTGCCGGATCGGCTACTTGCGGATCAGGCTGCGGAGCACGTACTGCAGGATGCCGCCGTTGCGGTAGTAGTCCGCCTCACCGGGGGTGTCGATGCGGACGACGCCGTCGAACTCCACACCGGTGTCGGTGGTGACCTTGACGGTGCGCGGCGTGGTGCCGTCGTTCAGCTCGGTCACACCGGTGATGGAGAAGGTCTCCTCACCGGTCAGGCCGAGGGACTCGGCCGTCTGCCCCTCCGGGAACTGGAGCGGGAGGACGCCCATGCCGATGAGGTTCGAGCGGTGGATGCGCTCGTAGGACTCGGCGATGACGGCCTTGACGCCGAGGAGCGCGGTGCCCTTGGCGGCCCAGTCGCGGGACGAGCCGGAGCCGTACTCCTTGCCCGCCAGGATCACCAGCGGGGTGCCCGCGGCCTGGTAGTTCTGCGAGGCGTCGTAGATGAACGACACCGGCCCGCCGTCCTGGGTGAAGTCGCGGGTGAAGCCGCCCTCGGTGCCCGGCGCGATCTGGTTGCGCAGGCGGATGTTGGCGAAGGTGCCGCGGATCATGACCTCGTGGTTGCCACGGCGTGAGCCGTAGGAGTTGAAGTCACGACGCTCGATGCCGTGCTCCGTGAGGTACTTGCCGGCCGGGGTGTCGGCCTTGATGGCACCGGCCGGGGAGATGTGGTCGGTGGTGACCGAGTCGCCGAGCTTGGCCAGGACACGGGCGCCGGCGATGTCCTCGACCGGGGTCGTCTCCATGGTCATGCCCTCGAAGTACGGGGGCTTGCGCACGTAGGTGGACTCGGAGTCCCACTCGAAGGTGTTGCCGGTCGGGATCGGCAGCGCCTGCCACTGGGCGTCGCCCGCGAAGACGTCCTGGTAGGACTTGTTGAACATGTCCTCGCCGATGGCGTTCGCCACGACGTCGTTGACCTCGGCCTCGGTCGGCCAGATGTCCGCGAGGTGGACGGGCTTGCCGTCCTGGTCGACGCCGAGGGCGTCCTTGGTGATGTCGACCTTCATCGAACCGGCGATGGCGTACGCGACGACCAGCGGCGGGGACGCCAGGTAGTTCATCTTGACGTCGGGGTTGATCCGGCCCTCGAAGTTGCGGTTGCCGGAGAGCACCGAGGTCACGGCCAGGTCGTGCTCGTTGACCGCCTTGGAGACCTCCTCCGGCAGCGGGCCGGAGTTGCCGATGCAGGTGGTGCAGCCGTAGCCGACGAGGTTGAAGCCGACCTTGTCGAGGTACGGGGTCAGGCCCGCCTTGTCGAAGTAGTCGGTGACGACCTTGGAGCCCGGGGCGAGGGTGGTCTTGACCCACGGCTTGCGGGTCAGGCCCTTCTCGACCGCCTTCTTCGCCACGAGCGCCGCGGCGACCATGACGTACGGGTTCGAGGTGTTGGTGCAGGAGGTGATCGCGGCGACGGTGACGGCGCCGTGGTCCAGCTCGTACGTCGAACCGTCGGGGGCGGTCACGGTGACCGGGTTGGACGGGCCGCCGTTGGGGGAGACCGCCGGGGCGTCGGAGGCCGGGAAGGACTCCTTGCCCGCCTCGTCGACCTCGTCCACGTAGTTGCGCACGTCCTGCGCGAACTGCTGGGCGGCGTTGGCCAGGACGATGCGGTCCTGCGGGCGCTTCGGGCCGGCGATGGAGGGGACGACCGTGGCGAGGTCCAGCTCCAGCTTCTCGGAGAAGTCCGGCTCGGCGGCCGGGTCCAGCCAGAGGCCCTGCTCCTTGGCGTACGCCTCGACGAGCGCGACCTGCTGCTCGTCACGGCCGGTCAGGCGCAGGTACTTCAGCGTCTCGTCGTCGATCGGGAAGATCGCGGCGGTGGAGCCGAACTCCGGCGACATGTTGCCGATGGTGGCGCGGTTCGCGAGGGAGGTGGCGGCGACGCCCTCGCCGTAGAACTCGACGAACTTGCCGACGACACCGTGCTTGCGGAGCATCTCGGTGATGGTCAGCACGAGGTCGGTGGCGGTGGTGCCGGTCGGGAGCTCACCGGTCAGCTTGAAGCCGACGACGCGCGGGATGAGCATCGAGACCGGCTGGCCGAGCATCGCGGCCTCGGCCTCGATGCCGCCGACGCCCCAGCCCAGGACACCGAGGCCGTTGACCATGGTGGTGTGCGAGTCGGTGCCGACGAGGGTGTCGGGGTAGGCCTGGCCGCCCCGGACCATGACCGTGCGGGCCAGGTGCTCGATGTTGACCTGGTGGACGATGCCGGTGCCCGGGGGGACGACCTTGAACTCGTCGAAGGCGGTCTGGCCCCAGCGCAGGAACTGGTAGCGCTCCTTGTTGCGGCCGTACTCCAGCTCGACGTTCTGCGAGAACGCGTCGTTGGTGCCGAACTTGTCGGCGATGACGGAGTGGTCGATGACCAGCTCGGCCGGGGCGAGGGGGTTGATCTTCGCCGGGTCGCCGCCCAGCTCCTTGACGGCCTCGCGCATGGTGGCGAGGTCCACGACGCACGGCACACCGGTGAAGTCCTGCATGATCACGCGGGCCGGCGTGAACTGGATCTCCTGGCTGGGCTGGGCCTGGGAGTCCCAGCCGCCGAGGGCCCGGATGTGGTCGGCGGTGATGTTCGCGCCGTCCTCGGTGCGGAGCAGGTTCTCCAGCAGCACCTTCAGGCTGTAGGGGAGGCGCGCGGAGCCCTCGACCTTGTCCAGCCTGAAGATCTCGTACGACTCGTCGCCCACGCGCAGCGTGCTGCGGGCGTCGAAGCTGTTCGCCGACACGACAGTCTCCTTCATCAATGTGCGCGTACTCCGCGCCGCGCCTCCCTTACGGCGGGCGCCGCGTGGTGCCGCCTATGGCCCCGGCCATCCGCTAAGGTAAGGCTTGGTTAGGTAACCCTTACCAACTGGCTGACGCGTGCGCCTTCGGCATATATCTCGATGTCGAGATAACTCTAGTACATCACCGTGGCGCGGTCATGCCCGGCCGGGCCCCCCGGCGCCCGCCTGCGGCCATGTGGGTCACGGACCGGGTCCGGTCCTCGTCACCCGGTGGCCCCGGCGCGGGAGCCGGCGGGAGATAATCGCCGGTGCGCCGGGCCGGCGGGGGCTAGCCTCCGTGCGATGGGAGTATGCATCGAGGTCCTGATCGTGGACTGGGAACGGCTCGGAACCGTCCCGGCGGACAAGCAGTCCGCCCTCCTCTGGGACATCTTCGACGACGACGATCTCGCCCGGGACTCCCCCCTTCCGGTGGGATGGGCCCGGCCGAGGGAGGAGGACGCCGACTGGTGCCGCCGATACGACTTCCACGGCACGCTCGGCTCCTACAAGCCCCACTTCTGGGCGGGCGAGCGGTGGGAGGACGTCCGCGACCACGCCGCTCCCGGTCTGCGCACCGCCCTGGACCACTACCTGTCGGCGCTGTTCTGGGGCGGCCTCCCGTTCATGGACGGCGGCGACGGCGAGGAGGGACCCGAGCCGGAATGCCCCTGGAACGTACGGACGTTGATGTGGTCCGCGCCGGACGAGGTGCCGGGGATCAAGCGGCTCTGGGAACGGGCCGCGCCCGAACTCGACACGCTGCGAGAGCCGTTCGCGGAGCACGCCGCGTCCCCGGGGAGCTGGATCGCGGACTTCGACGCGTTCGTCCTGCTGTTGGAGGACTGGGGCGAGGTGATGGCCGAGGCCGACCGGCGCGGCTGGGGCGTCCTCGGGCTCCACTGCTGAACGTCCGCCAGCCCAAAGCCCGTTACCCACGGGAACGCGCCTCCGCGCAGGCACGAACCCCCGAACCACCGAACCACCGATCGACGAAGGAGAAACCGGAAACGTGAACGACATCAGTGGGTTCAAGGACATCTCGCCGACCACCCTCGCCGACCTCCTGGGACGCGCACAGGTCATGGACATCGGCATCCGTCCGTTGTGGTCCCCGATGCCGCGCATAGCCGGACCGGCGTTCACCGTGCGGTGCCCCCCGGGCGACAACCTCATGCTCCACGCGGCCATCCATCGCGCGGAGCCCGGCTCCGTCATCGTCGTCGAGTCGGGCGACGTGGACCACGCCCTCGCCGGCGGGAACGTCTGCGCCGTCGCCCGGCGCCGGGGCATCGCGGCGTTCGTGGCCGACGGGGTGATCCGCGACCTCGCCGAGGTGCGCGAGATGGACTTCCCCGTCTTCGCCAGGGGCGTCATCCCCATCCCGGGCACGAAGAAGGCCGTCGAGCCGCTGGGCGGGCCCGTGCGGTGCGGCGGCGTACTGGTGAACGCCGGTGACATCGTGGTGGCCGACGAGGAGGGCATCGTGGTCACGCCCCGGGACCGGCAGGAGCAGGTGCTCACCGATGCCCGGAAGAAGGCGGCCAAGGAGGCCGGCGAGTCCCTCGACGCGTGGGAGGCGGCACATCGCGCCCGCATCGACGACATCCTGCGCGCGAACGGCTTCGAGGGCTGACAACAAGAAGTCCCACCCTCCCCCGCCCTGCCCCGGACGGACGCACAGGGGGTGCCGTCGCGACGGCCCGGGGGAACCATGGAACCCGCGGTGAGCGCCGGGCCCGTACCACCCGTACGGGCCCGGAAGCGCGACCGCCACGCGGTCATGCGCACCCGTTCACCCGAACGGCATACCCCGACGCAGGTCTCATCTCATATCTGAGATAACCTTTCGCCATGTCAGACGATTACCTCGTACGCATCGGCAAGCTCATACGTGACGCCCGTCAGCACCGGGGCTGGACACAGAGTCAGCTCGCCGAGGCGCTCGCCACCAGCCAGAGCGCCGTGAACCGCATCGAGCGCGGCAACCAGAACATCAGCCTTGAGATGATCGCGCGCATCGGTGAGGCGCTCGACAGCGAGATCGTGTCGCTCGGCTACGCCGGGCCCATGCACCTGCGGGTGGTCGGCGGGCGCCGGCTCTCGGGCTCCATCGACGTCAAGACGAGCAAGAACGCGTGCGTGGCACTGCTCTGCGCCTCGCTGCTCAACAAGGGCCGCACGGTGCTGCGCCGGGTGGCCCGGATCGAGGAGGTCTACCGCCTCCTGGAGGTGCTCAACTCCATCGGCGTGCGCACCCGGTGGATCAACGAGGGAACCGATCTGGAGATCGTCCCGCCGGCCCGGCTCGACATGGACGCCATCGACGCGGACGCCGCGCGCCGGACCCGTTCCATCATCATGTTCCTCGGCCCGCTGCTGCACCGCATGGACCGGTTCAAGCTCCCGTACGCGGGCGGCTGCGACCTCGGTACGCGGACCATCGAACCGCACATGATCGCGCTGCGCCGTTTCGGCCTGGAGATCGCCGCGACCGAGGGCATCTACCACGCCCAGGTCGACCACACGGTCACCCCCGGCCGCCCCATCGTCCTGACCGAGCGCGGCGACACCGTGACCGAGAACGCGCTGCTGGCCGCCGCCCGGCACGACGGCACCACCGTCATCCGCAACGCGTCCTCCAACTACATGGTCCAGGACCTCTGCTTCTTCCTGGAGGCGCTCGGCATACGCGTGGACGGCATCGGCACGACCACACTGACCGTGCACGGCGTCCCGCACATAGACGTGGACGTCGACTACTCCCCCTCCGAGGACCCGGTCGAGGCGATGAGCCTCCTCGCCGCCGCCGTGGTGACGGAGTCCGAGCTGACGATCCGCCGGGTGCCGATCGAGTTCCTGGAGATCGAGCTCGCGGTGCTGGAGGAGATGGGCGTCGACTGCGGCCGCACGACGGAGTACACCGCCGACAACGGACGCACCCGCCTGGTCGACCTCACGGTCCGGCCCTCCAAGCTGGAGGCGCCGATCGACAAGATCCACCCCATGCCGTTCCCCGGGCTCAACATCGACAACGTGCCCTTCTTCGCGGCGATCGCCGCCTCGGCCCACGGCCAGACCCTCATCCACGACTGGGTCTACGACAACCGGGCCATCTACCTCACCGACCTGAACCGCCTCGGCGGCAGGCTCCAACTCCTCGACCCGCACCGTGTGTTGGTCGAGGGCCCGACCCGCTGGCGCGCCGCCGAGATGATGTGCCCGCCCGCCCTGCGCCCCGCGGTGGTGGTGCTGCTCGCCATGATGGCGGCGGAGGGCACGTCCGTCCTGCGCAACGTGTACGTCATCAACCGGGGTTACGAAGAGCTGGCGGAACGGCTCAACTCGGTGGGCGCGCAGATCGAGATCTTCCGCGACATCTGAGCCGCGAACACCGCCCCCCTCCACCCCTTCTTCACCGCGAACGCCGCCGCGCCCTTCCCGCCCCGCATCGCTGCCGGGCCGGGGAGGGCGCGGCGGCATTTCCGTTGCGCGTCCGGGGAGTTGGGCCGGGAGGATCAGGTTTTCCGGCCGCTCGGGGCCATCACGCATTACCGCATCGCCGGAGCCGAATCGGCCACCTGACAGGCGCATCGCCGATTGCGGCTGAATCACGCCGGTCCCCGGGCAAACATCGTGCGGACATGATCAGCGTATCGAGTTAACGTCGGCGGCTTTCCTTGTTCCGGAGAGCGAAACGGCTACTAGGGTTCCCCTGGATCTGGACGGATTCCCGTCACATCCCCCTTTCCCCCCTGTTGCCCGATGACGTCCGCATACGCGTGTCGCCGCCCTGCCCAAGGAGCGCTTGTCCGATGACTGTTGACTCGAGCCCGGAAGTACGACCGGAGCTGCCCCGGCAATCCAGCCTGGGCACGGCGGCTGCCCGCAACCTGGCCACCACGACCAAATCGGCCCCGCAGATGCAGGAGATCACCTCCCGCTGGCTGCTGCGGATGCTTCCCTGGGTGGAGGCCCGGGGCGGGGCCTACCGGGTGAACCGCCGCCTGTCCTACACCATCGGCGACGGGACCGTGGAGTTCGTCCAGGACGGCGCCAACGTCAAGGTGATCCCCCGGGAACTCGGCGAACTGGCCATGCTGCGCGGCTTCGACGACCTGGAGGTGCTGACCGCGCTCGCCGGCCGCTGCGTCCAGCAGGACTTCCGGGCGGGCGAGACGCTGGTCGAGCGCGGGACGCCCGCGGACAAGCTCCACCTCATCGCCCACGGCCGCGTCAACCAGACCTCCGTCGGCAACTACGGTGACGAGGTCGCCCTGGACGTACTCGCTGACGGCGACCAGTTCGGGGAGCACGCCCTCCTGGACGGGGACGGCCGGTGGGAGCACACCGTCACCGCCGAGACCTCGGGCACGCTGCTCACGTTGTCACGCGCCGACTTCGCGGCCGTGCTGTCCACGGCGCCGGGTCTCCGGACCCACCTCGAAGAGTTCTCGTCGTTCACCAACCGGCGGCAGAACCACCGCGGCGAGGCGGAGATCGCGATGTCGGCCGGCCACGTCGGGGAGCACGAGCTGCCCGGCGCGTTCGTCGACTACGAACTGCATCCGCGCGAGTACGAACTCTCGGTGGCCCAGACCGTTCTGCGGGTCCACACGAGGGTCGCCGACCTCTACAACGAGCCGATGAACCAGACCAAGGAGCAACTCCGGCTCACCATCGAGGCGTTGCGCGAACGCCAGGAGCACGAGCTGATCAACAACCGGGAGTTCGGGCTGCTCCACAACTCCGACTTCAAGCAGCGCATCCAGACGCACTCCGGCCCGCCGACCCCGGACGACCTGGACGAGCTGCTCTGCCGGCGCCGCGGTTCCAAGTTCTTCCTCGCGCACCCCCGGACGATCGCGGCGATCGGGCGCGAATTCAACGCGCGCGGGCTCTACCCCGACCACACCGATCTCGGGGGCCAGCAGGTCCCGGCCTGGCGCGGGGTGCCGATCCTCCCCTGCAACAAGATCCCCATCACGCCGGAGAAGACCAGCTCGATCCTGGTCATGCGTACCGGCGAGGACGACCAGGGCGTCATCGGCCTGCACCAGACCGGGCTGCCGGACGAGTACGAACCGGGTCTGTCGGTCCGCTTCATGGGCATCGACGAGAAGGCGATCATCTCCTACCTCGTCAGCACCTACTACTCCGCCGCGATCCTCGTGCCGGACGCGGTCGGCGTGCTGGAGAACGTGCAGATCGCCCGCCGCCCCGCGTAACGGACCCGGCCCGGAGGGCAGACGCGCGACGCCCCGGCCCCGCCGGGGAGGTCGCGCGTGCCCGAGGGCCCCCGGGACAGCCGCCCACCACCGAGGAGCCATGGATGCCCGTGCCCGAGCTGCCACCGCCGCAGTCGAGCCTGCCCGAGGCCGCTTCCCGCTTCGGGACACACGTACTGGCTGCCGCCGCGGCCCGCGCCCACGACGTCGGGGCCGCCTTCGGCGGCCCGCCCGCCACGCCTTCCCTGCCCGCCGCGCCCTTCCCCGGCCCCCCTGCGGCCGGGACACCCGCACCGGCCCCCGCCGCCGCACCCGCACCGGCACCGGCCGCCGACCTTGACCGGCTCCTGCGCGGCCCCAACGGGCTGGGCACGGCGGACCTGCGCCTGGTCCCGCGGGAGGAGCCGCCGACGCCTCCGGTCCCCTCCGCCGCAACGACGGAAGGCGTACCGGTCCCGGGCCTCTACCACCACCCGGTGCCCGAGCCCGACCCGGTGCGGGTCGAGGAGGTCAGCCGGAGGATCAAGGCCTGGGCGCTGGACGAGGTCTCCCTGTACCCCGAGGAGTGGGAGGAGCAGTTCGACGGCTTCTCCGTGGGCCGCTACATGGTCGGCTGCCATCCGGACGCGCCCACCGTCGACCACCTGATGCTCGCCACGCGCCTGATGGTGGCCGAGAACGCGGTGGACGACTGCTACTGCGAGGACCACGGGGGCTCGCCCGTCGGCCTCGGCGAACGCCTTCTGCTGGCGCACACCGCCCTCGACCCCCTGTACACGACGGAGGAGTACCAGCCGCAGTGGGCAAAGTCGCTCCACTCGGACGCGCCCCGGCGTGCCTACCGCTCCGCCATGGAGTACTTCGTCCGTGCGGCCAGCCCCTCCCAGGCGGACCGGTTCCGGCACGACATGGCCCGGTTGCACATGGGGTACCTCGCCGAGGCGGCCTGGGCCCAGCTGGGGCGCGTCCCGGAGGTGTGGGAGTACCTGGCGATGCGTCAGTTCAACAACTTCCGCCCCTGCCCGACCATCACCGACACCGTCGGCGGCTACGAACTGCCGGCGGACCTGCACGCCCAGGCCGCCATGCAGAAGGTCATCGCCCTCGCGGGAAACGCGACGACCATCGTGAACGACCTGTACTCGTACACCAAGGAACTCGACGCTCCCGGGCAGCACCTGAACCTGCCCGTCGTGATCGCCGAGCGCGAGGGCCTCTCCGAGCGGGACGCCTATCTGAAGTCGATCGAGGTCCACAACGACCTGATGCACGACTTCGAGACCGAGGCCGCGGCCCTGGCCGCCGCCTGCCCCGTACCGAACGTGCAGCGCTTCCTGCGGGGAGTGGCCGCGTGGGTCGACGGCAACCACCACTGGCACCAGTCCAACACCTATCGCTACAGCCTGCCCGATTTCTGGTAAGAGAATGGATTCATCCGTGCCCAACACCGAACTCACCGCCACCACCGCAGCCCCGCTCATCCCTCGCCCGGCGACGCCCTACCAGGGGGACATCGCCCGCTACTGGGACGGGGAGGCCAGGCCCGTGAACCTGCGTCTCGGCGCTGTCGACGGCCTCTACCACCACCACTACGGCATCGGTGAGGTCGACCACGCCGCGCTCGGCGACCCCGAGGACAGCGAGCGCGAGAAGAAGCTGATCACCGAGCTCCACCGACTGGAGTCGGCGCAGGCCGAGTTCCTCCTGGGGCAGCTCGGCGACATCGGGCGCGACGACACCCTGGTGGACGCCGGTTGCGGCCGCGGCGGCACGATGATGATGGCGCACCAGCGCTTCGGGTGCAAGGTCGAAGGCGTCACGCTGTCGGCCAAGCAGGCCGACTTCGCCAACGGGCGGGCCCGTGAGCTCGGTCTCGAGGACCACGTCCGCGCCCGCGTCTGCAACATGCTCGCCACTCCCTTCGAGACCGGGTCGGCCGCGGCCTCGTGGAACAACGAGTCGAGCATGTACGTCGACCTGCACGACCTCTTCGCCGAGCACTCCCGCGTCCTCTCGGTCGGCGGCCGCTACGTGACCATCACCGGCTGCTGGAACCCGCGGTACGGCCAGCCCTCGAAGTGGGTCTCGCAGATCAACGCGCACTTCGAGTGCAACATCCACTCGCGCCGGGAGTACCTGCGCGCCATGGCCGACAACCGCCTCGTGCCGCAGGCCGTCATCGACCTCACCCCCGACACCCTGCCCTACTGGGAGCTGCGGGCCACGTCCTCGCTGGTCACGGGGATCGAGGACGCGTTCATCAACTCCTACAAGGACGGCTCCTTCCAGTACCTCCTGATCGCGGCCGACCGCGTCTGACCGCGTCCGGCCTCCCGCCGACCGGGCACAGGGGGCCGGCGCCCCGACACCGGAATCCATGAGGGCTCCCCTCCGCAGGCCGAACTCCTGCGGAGGGGAGCCCTCGGCGCAGTTGCCCGCTCGCGACCGGAGCCGCAAGCCGCCGTATCGCCGCACGCGTTCACCGACCGCCTCTCACAGCACCGCCCGTCCGATCCGCCATACCGCCGAAGCCACCTTCGCGAACCACGACACCGAGCGTGTTGACGATGTCAACACATCAATCCGACTTGGGTCAACAGAGCGTTGGTGTACACTCCCCACGGGATGTACGCGACAAGTGGAACGGGGAGGGGCATGAGCCCGGAGACGGTCGGCGCACGGTTCCGGATCAAGGGAATCGTGGGGCGCGGAAACATGGGCGAAGTCCACCGGGCCGAAGACCTCCAGGCCGCCCCGGACTCCCCGCACAGGGAGGTCGCGGTCAAGACCGTGCTGCGCGGCCGGACCGGGATCGCCGTCGACACCTCGGGGTCCAACCAGGAGGTCGACCGCTTCCGCCGCGAAGTGCGGATCATGCGCATGCTCTCCCAGGGCCACCCGAACCTCACCCGGCTGATCGACGGCGGCATCGACGGGGCGCCGGGCGGCAGTGGCCTGCCCTACCTCGCCATGGAGCTGCTGGACGGTCATCCGCTCGCGGACCTCATTGACGAAGAGCCTCAGCTCCCGGTCTCCTGGGCCGCCGCCGCCGGTGCGCAGATCGCCTCCGGTCTCGCCGCCGCGCACACGGCCGGGGTCGTCCACCGCGACCTGAAGCCCGCCAACGTGATGCTGACCGGGGACGGCACGGTCAAGATCCTCGACTTCGGCATGGGCACGATCGTCGACGATCCCGACCAGACCCGCCTGACCAGCACGGGCGTCAGCGTCGGCACGGCCCGCTACATGGCCCCCGAGCAGTTCCGCGCCGAACGCGTCTCCGCACTCGCCGACCTCTACGCACTCGGCTGCATCCTGTACGAACTGCTGGTCGGGCAGCCGCCGTTCTCCGCCAGAACCCCGTTCGAGCTCTCCGAGCAGCACCAGCACGAGCAGCCGCCGTCGCTGACCCTGGTCCGCCCGGACCTGCCCGCCGGACTGGTCCGGCTCGTGGACCGGCTCCTGGAGAAGGACGCCGAGCTCCGGCCCGAGAACGCCGCGCTGGTCCATGACGCGTTGGTCCCGCTCGCACTCGCCCCGGACGACACCGCCGCCCTGCTGGCTCCGCACTGGCAGGTGATGGACCCGGTGGCGCGGCTGCGGGCCCTGCTGCCGGAGCGTACCCCCGCCGTGCCCGCACCCGTGCCGCGCCGGCAGCCGCGCCTGCCCGAGACGATGGACGTCTTCGGCATCCATGCCGACCTGATCCGCGAGTACGAGGACTTCACCCGGAGCGCGACCGTGTTCCGGGACGCCCGGATCGACGGCTTCGTCAAGGACGACCTGGCGGCAAAGTCGCAGTGGCCCGACCCGTGGCTGTCGCTGAACCCGTTCTTCGCCGATGGCGGCAAGGTCACCGAGCTCGTGCGCGACGGCGTGCTGCACCCCCGGTGCGCGGAGATCTTCCAGGCGGACAAGAAGGAGGCCTCGCCGCGCCCGGACGGCCGTCCGCTCACCTTCCACCTCCACCAGCGGCAGGCGATCGAGGCCGCGCAGGCGGGCGACTCCTACGTGCTGACCACCGGCACCGGTTCCGGGAAGTCCCTGTCGTACATCGTCCCGATCGTGGACCACGTCCTGAAGGAACGCGAGGCGGCCGGTCCGGGCGCGGGGGGCCGGGTCCGCGCGATCGTCGTGTACCCGATGAACGCCCTGGCCAACTCCCAGCTGAAGGAGCTGGAGAAGTACCTGCACCACGGTTTCGGGGCCGGGCGCGAGCCGGTCACCTTCGCCCGTTACACCGGCCAGGAGTCCGAGGAGCAGCGTCGGGAGCTGCGCAAGAACCCGCCGGACATCCTGCTGACGAACTACGTGATGCTGGAGCTGATGCTGACCCGGCCGGACGACCGGTCCAGCCTGATCCGGATGGCCGACGGTCTGCAGTTCCTCGTCTTCGACGAGTTGCACACCTACCGGGGCAGGCAGGGCGCGGACGTGGCGTTCCTGATCCGCCGGGTCCGTGAGGCCTGCCGGGCCTCGACGACCCTGCAGTGCATCGGCACCTCGGCGACCATGTCCACCGAGGGCTCCTGGGAGGACCAGCAGCGCGAGGTCGCCAGGGTGGCCGGCCGGCTGTTCGGTACGACGGTGCTGCCGAAGCGGGTCATCGGCGAGACCCTCGTCCGGGCGACCGGGGAGGCCCCGGCGACCGTGCCCGCCGAGCGGCTGCGGTCGTCCGCGGCGCCCCGTTCGTACGAGGCGCTGACGAAGGACTCGCTGGCCCGCTGGGTGGAGTCCCGGTTCGGTCTGGAGCACGAGGAGGGCACGGGACGGCTCCGCCGCTGCGCACCGGGCACCGTCGAGAGTGCGGCGGCCGAGCTGGCCGCGGAGTCCGGGGTGTCCGACGAGAGGGTGCGCGAGGCGATCCGCGCCACTCTGGAGGCGGGCTCGCAGGCGAAGCACCCGGTGACGGAGCGGCCGTTGTTCGCCTTCCGGCTGCACCAGTTCCTCTCCAAGGGCGACACCGTCTACACCACGCTGGAGGACCCGCTCACCCGGCCGCTCACCCGCACCTACCAGCTGGAGCAGCCGGACAGTGACGGCAAGCCGCTGTTCCCGCTGGCGTTCTGCCGTGAGTGCGGCCAGGAGTACCTGACCGTCTGGCGCTCCGAGGAGAACGGCGCGTACCAGTACGAGCCGCGCCGCAACACCTCCGCCTCGGGCGGCCGCGACGGCGAGGGCTACCTGTACCTGGGCATGCCCGGGGAGGATTACGAGTGGCCGGCCGATCCGCAGAGCGCCGTGGACGACAGGCGGCTGCCGGAGTCGTGGCTGGAGCCGGACGCGCAGGGCGTGACAGTCGTCAAGAAGTCCTACCGGCCCCGGGTGCCCAGGCGCGTCGTCGTGGACGCGTTCGGGAACGAGTCGGGCGAGGGGCTGGTGGCGGCGTTCGTCCCGGCGCCGTTCCTGTTCTGCGTGCACTGCCAGGTCTCCTACGAGCAGACCCGCGGCCGGGACTTCGCCAAGCTGGCCACCCTGGACCAGGAGGGGCGTTCGTCGGCCACCTCCCTGATCTCCGCGTCGATCGTGAAGTCCCTGCGCGCGGTGCCCGAGGAGAGCCTGGGCAAGGAGGCGCGCAAGCTCCTCACCTTCGTCGACAACCGGCAGGACGCCTCGCTCCAGGCCGGCCACTTCAACGACTTCGCGCAGGTGACCCAGTTGCGCGGTGCGCTGTACCGGGCCGCGGCGCAGGCGGGCGAGGAGGGGCTGCGCCACGACGACCTCGCCGAGGCGGTGACCGGGGTGATGGGGTTGTCGCCCCGTGAGTACGCCGGAGCCGCCTCCCTCGCTCCCTCCATGGAACGCCGTGCGGCGAAGGCCTTCCGCGATGTGGTGGGGTACCGGCTCTACCGGGACCTGGAGCGCGGCTGGCGCATCACGATGCCCAACCTCGAACAGACGGGACTGCTGCGGATCGACTACGAGGACCTGGACTGGATCGCGGCCCGGCCGGAGCGCTGGCAGTCCGCGCACGCCGTGCTGCGCGACGCCGACCCCGCCCTGCGCGAGGAGGTCGCCCGCACGCTGCTCGACCACATGCGGCGGGCCCTCGCCATCGACGTCCAGTACTTCCGCGACGACTTCGACACCTTGCAGCGGGCGAGCGAGGAACGCCTCGTCGGGCCGTGGGTCCTGAGCGAGAGCGACAAGCCCACCGTCGGCACCGCGTACCCGTACGGTTCGCGGCCGGGCATGGAGCGCTCCGCGCTGTTCCTGTCGGCCCGCGGCAAGTTCGGCAAGTACCTCCGGCGGAACGTGCCCGAGCTGCGCGCCCTGTCACTGGACGATGTCCAGAGCGTCATCGGCGACCTGCTGAAGGTGCTGCTCCAGGCGGAGTTGGTGCGCGAGGTGGAGGCGGCCCCCGAGTACTCCGGCCCCGCCTTCCGCCGCCGGGCGGCCGAGAAGCGCACCGGTTACCGGGTGTCGGCCGCCGCCCTGGTCTGGCGGGCCGGGGACGGCGAGCGGGGTGCGGTCGATCCGCTGGCACGCACGTACAGCAGCGGTGAGGGCCCGCGCGTCAACCCGTTCTTCCGCGACCTGTACCGGACGGCGGCGGCCGAACTGGCCGGGCTGTTCGCCCGGGAACACACCGCGCAGGTTCCCCCGGAGGACCGGCTGGAGCGCGAGGAGGAGTTCCGGAAGGCCGAACTGCCGCTGCTGTACTGCTCCCCGACGATGGAGCTGGGCGTGGACATCTCCTCGCTCAACGCCGTGCTGATGCGCAATGTGCCGCCGACCCCGGCGAACTACGCGCAGCGCTCGGGCCGGGCCGGCCGTTCCGGTCAGCCCGCGCTGGTTACCACGTACTGCGCCACGGGCAACAGCCACGACCAGTACTACTTCCGGCGTTCCCAGGACATGGTGTCCGGGCAGGTGGCGCCCCCGCGTCTGGATCTCGCCAACGAGGATCTGGTCCGCTCCCACCTCCAGGGCATCTGGCTGGCGGAGACCGGGATGAGGCTGGGCACCGCGATCCCGGACGTCATCGACGTGGCCTACGACCCCGAGGGCAGCGACCGACCCGATCCGCAGATGCCGCTGCCGCTCCTCCCCCACATCCGCGACCTGTCCCTGGACGAGGGCGCGCGGCGGCGCGCGGTCGCCGCCGCCCGTACCGTCCTCGCCCCGCTGATCGCCGACTTCGCGGCCACCACCTGGTGGTACGACGAGTGGATCGAGGACCGGATCGACCGGGCGCCGCACTGGTTCGACGAGTCCTTCGAGCGGTGGCGCGAGCTGTTCCGGGCGGCCGTCGTCGATCAGTACGAGCAGAACAAGCGGGTCGTCGACCACACGCTCTCGCAGGGCGAGCAGAGCCGGGCCCGCAGCCGGCGCCGCGAGGCCGAGACCCAGACGAACCTGCTGCTGAACCGCTCGTCCGACAGCAAGTCGGTGATGAGCGACTTCAACCCGTACCGCTATCTGGCGTCCGAGGGGTTCCTGCCCGGCTACAGCTTCCCGCGGCTCCCGCTGGCCGCGTACATCCCGCGTTCCGGCAACCGCCGCAACGCCGACGGGGACTACCTCCAGCGTCCCCGGTTCCTCGCGATCCGGGAGTTCGGCCCCGGCGCGCTCATCTACCACGAGGGCGCCCGCTACCAGGTCACCCGCGTGCAACTGCCGCCGGACGCCTCGGGCGACCTGCCGACGGCGGAGACGCAGCGCTGCGACAACTGCGGTTACCACCACGTCGTCAAGCCCGGCGTGGACCTGTGCACGATGTGCGGGGAGAACCTGCGGAACAAGCGCACCGGCCTGCTCCACCTGCACACCGTGTACACCACCCCGCGCGAGCGGATCTCCTCCGACGAGGAGGAGCGCCGCCGGGCCGGTTTCCGTCTGGAGACCTCGTACGCGTTCCAGGGCCACGGCGCCCGCAAGGGACGCCTCACCTCGCACGTCACCGACACCGACGGTGCGCCGGTCCTCGATCTGGACTACGGCGACTCGGCGACCGTCCGCATCACCAACCTCGGCCGGGTCCACGACAAGGAGAACGAGCCGGACGGTTACTGGCTCGATCTCGGCGACGGCCGCTGGCTCAACGACCGGGCCGCGGCGGACGCCATCGAGGGCACCGGCATGCCGGTGGTCGACCAGGACGGCAACGAGAAGCGCCGCAAGAAGCGTGTCCTGCCCTATGTGGAGGACCGCCGCAATATCCTCGTGCTCACCCTGGACGAGCCGCAGCCCGAGCCGGTGGCCCTGTCGTTCCTGTACGCGCTGGAGCGGGGCATCGAGGCCGCGTTCGAGCTGGAGGACTCCGAGCTGACCGCCGAACTGCTGCCTCCGGACGACGGCCCGCGGCATCGCGTCCTGTTCACGGAGGCGGCCGAGGGCGGCGCCGGTGTGCTGCGGCGCATCCAGCACGAGAAGGACGCCCTCGCCAGGGCCGCCCGGACAGCCCTGGAGATCTGCCACTTCGACCCGGAGACGGGCGAGGACGAGGGCGGCCCGGGAGAGGGCGAGAAGTGCGCCCGCGGCTGCTACGCCTGCCTGTTGACCTACGCCAACCAGACGCACCACCGCGAGCTGAGCCGGTACAGCGCGCAACCGCTGCTCGCCCGGCTGGCCACCGCCCGTACCGAACGGGAGGACCGCGGCGAGTCCCGCAGCGAACGCTTCCGCAGGCTGGCCCCGGCGGCGAACGGCACCTCCGGCACGCCCTCCGGGGCCCCGGAGCCCTCGGCGCCCGCGCCGACCCCGCTGGAGACGGATCTGGGCGCCCTCGTCGCGAGCGGCGACCTGCTCGGCTGGCTCAGGGCGAAGGGTTTCCGGCTGCCGGACAAGGCCAAGGTCCTCGTCCCGGAGGCGGGGGCCTGCCCGGATCTGGTCTTCCTCCTGGACGGTGCCAACCTCGCCGTGTTCGTCGACGTTCCCGGCCGGGCGGCCGACTCGACCCGCGACGTCGAGGCCGGTTACCGCCTGGAGGACGCCGGCTGGGACGTCCTGCGCTTCCCGACGGACGCGGACTGGGACGCCATCGCCGAGCACAACGCCGCCTACTTCCACCTGCGTTGACCGCACCGCCTCTTCTCGATCCAAGGAACTGGGACATCTCATGAGCCTCACGTACACAGCCGGCTCCCTGGTCGCCGCCCGTGGCCGGGAATGGGTGGTGCTGCCCGAGAGCGCCCCCGACATGCTGGTGCTGCGCCCCCTGGGCGGGAGCGAGGACGACATCGCGGCCGTCTTCCCCTCCTTCGAGGAGGTGCGTCCGGCCGAATTCGCGGCACCGGGCCCGGACGACCTGGGTGACCAGCGGTCCGCCGGTCTGCTGCGCACGGCGCTCCGCATCGGCTTCCGTTCGGGGGCGGGCCCGTTCCGTTCGCTGGCCTCGATCGCCGTGGAGCCGAGGGCCTATCAGCTGGTCCCGCTGCTGATGGCGCTGCGGCAGCGCACCGTGCGGCTGCTGATCTCGGACGACGTCGGCATCGGCAAGACGGTCGAGGCCGGTCTGATCGCCAAGGAGCTGCTCGCGCAGGGCGAGGCGGCCCGGCTGGCGGTGCTGTGCTCCCCGGCGCTGGCCGAGCAGTGGCAGTCCGAGCTGCGGGAGAAGTTCGCCATCGACGCCGAACTGGTCCTGGCCTCCACGGTGTCGCGCCTGGAGCGCGGCCTGGAGCTGGGCCAGTCCCTGTTCGACAAGCACCCGTACACGATCATCTCGACGGACTTCATCAAGTCGACCCGGCACCGCGAGGACTTCGTACGGCACTGTCCCGACCTGGTGATCGTCGACGAGGCCCACTCCTGCGTGGCCGCCGACGACGCCGCGCAGGGCTCCGCGTCCACGTCGAACCAGCTCCGTCACGAGTTGCTGCGCAAGATCTCCGCCGACCCGGGCCGGCATCTGCTGCTGCTGACCGCGACCCCGCACTCCGGCAAGGAGTCCGCGTTCCGCAACCTGCTCGGCCTGGTGCGCCCCGAACTCTCGACCCTGGACCTGGAGTCGCCCGCGGGACGGGCGAAGCTCGCCGAGCACTTCGTGGCCCGCAAGCGTGCCGACGTCCGCGACTACCTCACCAAGGAGGACGGGCTCGCCGACGACTCCCTGGCCGAGCGGACCGCCTTCCCGTCCGACCGCTGGACGAAGGACGAGCCGTACAAGCTGACGCCCGCCTACCGGGCGCTGCTCGACGACGCCATCGCGTACGCCCGCGACCGGGTCGCGACCGCGGGCGAGCAGGGCAAGCGGGAGGCGCGGATCGCCTGGTGGTCGGTGATCGCGCTGCTGCGCTCGATGGTGTCCTCGCCCGCGGCCGCCGCGCAGACCCTGAGGACCCGCTCCGAGTCCGCCGCCGCCCGCACCGCGCAGGAGGCGGACGCGCTGGGCTTCCCGGTGGCCGCCGATTCCGCCGACAACGACCGGCTCGAAGGCATGGACGTCGCACCCGGCGCGGCCGAGTCGGAGGAGGCCGGTGCCCGGCTGCTCGAACTGTCGCAGCGGGCCGCCGAACTCGTCGGCCCGGCCGGGGACGCGAAGCTGAAGGCGCTCACCCGGCATCTGAAGAGCCTGATCGCCGACGGCTACCACCCGATCGTCTTCTGCCGCTACATCCCCACCGCCGAGTACCTCGCCACCCAGCTGGAGGGCAAGCTCGGCAAGAAGACGAAGATCGCCGCGGTGACCGGCACCCTGTCCCCGCAGCAGCGCCTGGAGCGCATCGAGCAGCTCGCCGCCGAAACCGCCGAGGAGGCCGGCGACCCGGCCGTCCGCCGCGTCCTGATCGCCACCGACTGCCTCTCCGAGGGCGTCAACCTCCAGCACCACTTCGACGCCGTCGTCCACTACGACCTGGCCTGGAACCCCACCCGGCACGACCAGCGCGAGGGCCGGGTCGACCGCTACGGGCAGAAGCGCGACCAGGTCCGTGTCATCACCATGTTCGGCGAGGACAACGGCATCGACGGCAAGGTCCTGGAGGTGCTGTTCATGAAGCACCGTCAGATCATGAAGGACCTGGGCATCTCCGTCTCCGTCCCCGACGAGACCGCCTCCGGCGTCACCGACGCGGTGGTGGAGTGGCTGCTGCTGCACGGGCGGCAGGGCAGCCAGGAGAGCCTGTTCGAACTGGACGGCCACCAGGAGTCGTTCGACCGCATCGAGCGCGAGTGGAACTCGGCCGCCGAACGCGAGAAGACGTCCCGCTCCAAGTACGCCCAGCGCGCGATCCACCCGGAGGAGGTGGCGCGCGAGGTCGCCGCCGTACGAGCGGCGCTCGGCGGCGCGGAGGAGGTCCGCGATTTCGCCCTGGAGGCGCTGGGCGGCCTGGACACGCTGGTACGCGACCCGCGTGACGGCAGCGGCGACTTCACGGCCCAGCCCGGCGGCGCCCCGGCCGGACTGCGCGACGCGCTCGCCGCCACGCTCGGCGGACGGATCGTCGAGGAGGACCGGGAGATCCCCTTCCGCTCCACGCCCGCGGTCGCGCGCGGCGAGGCCGCCCTGGTCCGCACCGACCCGGTGATCGGTGCCATCGCCTCGTACGTCCTGGACTCGGCCCTCGACGCGAACACCCCCGGCCCCCGGCCGGCCCGCCGCTGCGGCGTCGTCACCACGGACGCGGTCACCGTCCGCACCACGCTCCTGCTGGTCCGTTACCGCTTCCACCTCACGCTCCCGTCCCGCAACGGCGAACGGCAGCTGGTCGCCGAGGACGCCCGTCTGCTCGCCTACCAGGGGATGCCGTCGCGCGCCCGCTGGCTGGACGACGACGCGTCCGCCGCCCTCCTCGCGGCCCGCGCCACCGCCAACACCCACGAGCAGCTGGTCCGCAACCAGATCGCCAAGGACCTGAACGGCCTGCCGGACCTCGCCGCGCACCTCACCGAGTACGGCACCCGCCTGGCCGCCGAACTCGACGCCTCGCACCGCCGGGTCCGCAAGGCCAACGAGGAGATCGTCCGCGGCCTGAAGGTCGTCCCGCAGGAGCCCGCCGACGTCCTCGGCGTCTACGTCTACCTGCCCCAGCAGCCCGCCCCCGTCGCGTCCGCCGCCTCTACCGTGTCCGGAGCCGAAGCCTGATGTCCGCCGCCACCCGCACCGCCCTGGCCTTCACCGCCGTCACCCCGGTCGGCGGCCTGCTCCCCTCCGACATGCTGCTGCGCATCGCGGAGTCCCGGAACCTGCCGGGCACCAAGCCCGCCGACTACGGCCTGCCCGCCTCGGTGCCCGTACGCAACGAGGCCGAGCGCGCCTGGGAGTACCTCAAGCCCCTCTGGCGCGACCTGCGCGCCGCGCTCCCCTCCGACCCGGCGACCGGCGCTCCCGCCGCCGACCCCACGGGCCGCGCGGGCACCGACTGGCTGGCCCAGCTCTTCCGCAAGCTGGACTTCGGCGCGCTGACGGAGGTCGGCGCGGCGGGGATTCCGGCGGACTCCGACCCGGAGAAGCGCTTCCCGGTCTCCCACCGCCACGGCCCGGCCCTCATCCACCAGGTCCCGTGGAACCAGGACCTCGACAAACGCCCGGCCGCCGGCCAGGTCCCGCCCCAGTCGATGGTGCAGGACTGCCTCAACCGCACCGAGGCCCACCTATGGGCGATCGTCACCAACGGCCGTCGGCTGCGCCTGCTGCGCGACTCGTCGTCCTTCTCCACGGCGGCCTACGTCGACTTCGACCTGGAAGCCCTCTTCGACGGCGAGCTGTTCAGCGAGTTCGTGCTGCTGTACAGCCTGTTGCACGCGTCGCGGTTCGCGGTGGCGGAGAGCGCGGCTGCTTCGGGGTGCTGGCTGGAGAAGTGGCGTGCCGAGGCCGTCACCTCCGGCACCCGCGCCCTGGACCAGCTCCGCCTGGGTGTGCAGAACGCCCTGACCGTCCTCGGCACCGGCTTCCTGCGCCACCCGGACAACGGCGCGCTGCGGGAGAACACCGACCCCAAGGTCCTCCGCGACGCCCTGCTGCGCCTGGTCTACCGGCTGCTGTTCGTCTTCGTCGCCGAGGACCGCAACGCCCTGCTCGACCCGGAGGCCGACGACTCCCGGCGGGAGGCGTACGAGCGGTACTTCTCCTCCGCCCGGCTGCGCGAACGGGCCCGCCGCCGCCAGGGCACGGCCCACGGCGACCAGTACGAGGCCCTGCGCATCGTCCTCGAAGCCCTCGGGAAGGAAGGTGGCCGCCCCGAACTGGCCCTGCCCGGCCTCGGCGGCCTGTTCTCCCCCACCGAGACCGATGCCCCGCTCGACGGCCTGAAGCTGTCCAACGAGTCGCTGCTCTCCGCCGTCCGCCACCTCGCCCAGGTCCGCGACCCGGGCGCCCGCCGCTGGCGGCCCGTCGACTACCGCCACCTGGACGCGGAGGAGCTCGGCTCGGTCTACGAGTCCCTGCTTGAGCTTGAACCCAAGCACTCCGCGGCGGACCGCTCCTTCGAGCTGGTGGAAGTGGCGGGCAACAGCCGTAAGACGACCGGCAGTTACTACACCCCGTCCTCGCTCATCGAGTGCCTGCTCGACACGACCCTGGACCCGGTGCTGGACGAAGCCTTCAAGCGGGGTGACCAGCGGGCCACCGCCGCCGGCCGCCCCGACCCGGCCGACGACATCGTCGCCGAGCTCCTGTCCCTGACGGTCTGCGACCCGGCGTGCGGCTCCGGCCACTTCCTCGTCGCGTCGGCACGACGTATCGCCAAGCGGGTGGCCTCGGTCCGCGAGCACAACCCGGAACCGACGGACGACGCCGTGCGCCACGCCCTGCGCGAGGTCGTCGCCCGCTGCATCTACGGCGTCGACCTCAACCCGATGGCCGTGGAACTGGCCAAGGTCTCCCTGTGGCTGGAGGCCATGGAACCGGGCAAGGCGCTCGGCTTCCTCGACGCCCACGTCAAGCACGGCAACGGCCTCATCGGCGCAACACCGAAGCTGCTGGCGGACGGCGTCCCCGACGACGCCTTCAAGCCCATCGAGGGCGACGACAAGAAGCACGCCTCCGGCCTCGTCAAGCGCAACAAGGCCCAGCGGGGCGGCCAGGACGAACTCCTCTTCGACACGGAGCCACTGCCGGGCAACGAGCGGTACGCCGTCGAGCTCGCCGCGATCACCACCGCCCCCGCCGATTCTCTGGAGGACGTGCACGCCCAGGAGGCTGCGTACCGGGTGTACGTGGAGTCGTCGGCGTACGTCCAGGACCTCCACGCCGCCGACGCCTGGTGCGCGGCGTTCGTGTGGCCCAAGCACGCGGGTGCGCCGGAGGCCCCGACGGACCAGGTGTTCCGGGCACTGCGGGGCCGGGACCAGTCCTCGGTGTCGGACGCGACGCACGAGCAGATCCTGGAGCTGCGGGACCAGTACCGGTTCTTCCACTGGCACCTGGAGTTCCCGGAGGTGTTCGCCGTCCCGGAGTCGGGTGCGGGGGTCCAGCCGGGGACGGGGTGGGCGGGTGGGTTCGACGCGGTGGTGGGGAATCCGCCGTGGGACAGCGTGAACTTCCCCGAGACAGAGTTCTTCGCCGTGCGCGCACCCGAAATCGCGGCGACCAACAATACAGCCGCCCGCAAGAAGAAAATTCAAGCACTCAAGGGAGACCCCGACACCGACCAGCTGTACAGCGAGTATGAGGCCGCGAAGCGCAAGGTTTATGGAGAGAGCCACTTCTGGCGCGCTTCCAACCGCTTCCCCTTGACCGGGCAAGGAAATCTTAATCTCTATGCGCTCTTCGCCGAGGGCGACCGCACCCTCACCTCTAATCACGGGCGCACAGGCATCATCGTCCCAACTGGCATTGCGACGGACTCCCGCACACAGTATTTCTTCAAGGACCTCATCGCTCAAAATTCATTGGCAGCGCTCCTGGACTTCGAGAACCGCAATGGTCTATTCCCAGCCGTAGACTCCCGAATGAAGTTCTGCGTCCTTTCCCTGACAGGGAGTTCACTCCCCACGCGAGCAGCCCAGTTCGGCTTCTTCCTTCTGGACCCCGCCGAGTTCTACAACCCCAACAAAACGTTCCCGCTCACCCCCGAAGCGATCACCCTCCTCAACCCGAACACCGGCACGTGCCCAATCTTCCGCAGCCGCCGGGACGCCGAGATCACGCTGGGGATCTACCGTCGCATGCCGGTGCTGATCAACGAGACGAAGAAGGCGAGCGGGAACCCCTGGGATATCTCGTTCATGACCACGTTCCACACGTCACACGAATCGCACCTGTTCCGCCCCGAAATCCAGAACGGCGAGACCTTCGACGACCTCCTCGCTGCAGGATGGAGTCTTGACGGCAACGTCCTAGTGCGAGGAAAGGAGCGCCTGCTTCCTCTGTACGAGGCCAAGATGCTCCACCATTATGACCATCGCTGGGCTACTTACACCCAGGACGGATCCGTACGCGACTTCACCCTCTCAGAAAAACAGGACCCCGAGGAGGTACCCCTTCCACACTACTGGGTACAAGAACGCGATATCTCCATCGGAAAGTTCAACAAGGACGGTCAAGAAGTTAAAGCTTCCGGCGTTCGGAGCCGCCTGGCAGCCAAGGGATGGCACCGGGAGTGGTTGCTGGGCTGGCGCGACATTTGCCGGGCGAACGACGAACGCACGCTGATTGCGGCACCTGCCCCTGCCTACGGCTTTGGTCACAAGTACCTGCTGGCCCTCGCCCCGCAGGCGGCACTGCTTACGGCAGTCTGGTCTTCGTTCGTCGTTGACTATGTGGCCCGGCAGGCCATCGGAGGCACTTCGATGAGCTACTTCATCGTGCGGCAGCTGGCTATCCCCACCCCCGACCAGCTCGCACCCCACGCGGCGTTCATCACCCCTCGCGTCCTCGAACTCACCTACACCGCAACCGACATGACCCCCTTCGCCCGCGACCTCGGCGACACCGGCGCCCCCTTCATCTGGGACACCGACCGCCGAGCCGTCATCCGGGCCGAGCTGGACGCTCTCTTCTTCCACCTCTACGGCATCACCCGCGACGACACCGCCTACGTCCTGGACACCTTCAACGTCACACGCGACAACGACATCAAGGCCCACGGCGAGTACCGCACCAAAAACCTGATCCTCGCCGAGTACGACCGGATGGCCACCGCCGGCCTCACCCTGGAGACCCCGCTCGTCGAGGGCGAGTCCGGCACCTACCGCTCCACCCTCACCCCGCCCCCTGGCCACGGCCCTCGCCACACCTGACCACGCCAAGGAGCCGAGCACCCCGTGGTATGCCGAAGCCAGACCAGTAACCCACGCACGTCCGTCGTTCTGACCTCGGGCGCGGGCTGGGGAACGCGTGCTGCCGGGCAGCGACGGGACGGAGTCCCCGATACCCTGGCGACAGGCGGGGAAGACCAAGGGCATTACAGCAGTGCCTCGATGCGATTCGTACGGCGATCAGCGTCAAGCGTTGGGCCCTGTACCGGATATGGCTGGTCAGGGGGATCGAGGCGTCTGATTCATCCAGCACCGCACCCACATCCCTGACCCCGCGCGGGTTCGCTCTGTCCTGCGCTTCGTCGATCACACGATCAGCCACGTTCCCAACGGCGGCATCACCGCGCAGATCTTCTGCGTGACATACGAGTGCGGGGCCGACTCCGGCCCCCAGTGCGTCTCGGACGACGCCCAGGGCTGGGCGCTGAAGCACGCTGGCAGGACCGGGCACGACCTACATCGACGTGAGTACACCGACCACGCCCGAGTGACCAGGAGAGAATAGGGCCTGACCTGCGAAGATGAGGCTCGAGACGGAGACGCTGGAGGGATTCCGCGCCGATGTCCTCGGCGCCAAGGGCGTCGACGTGAGCTCGAAAAGCGTCTTCGGCTTCATCGCAACGTTCTGGGGTCGTCCATCGACCGCGACCACGCGAGTAGTTCCGGGTGATCATCGGCCCACTGCTCGAGTGGTGCGACGTCGAGCTGCAGGTAGGCAACGACGTGATGAGCGGCTCTGTACACGCTGCCGCTGGCCACTGCGATCTGCCACCGGATCACGTCGGGGTGCGCGGTGAATGCGTAGTGGACCTGGTCCTCCAACTGCGTGACGGTCGTCTGGGCGTGGAGCCGGTACAACGAGGGGTGGGTGAAAGTCGACAGCATGTCGTACAGGCCACGCGTGTTCAGGTGGTCCCGGCCCAAGCCGTTGACCGCCTTGCCAAGGCCCGCGTATGTCTCCCCGCCGACCGCCCAGTCGTTGAGCTTCTCGACCTTGAACAGCTTGATGTCGGGGAAGACCTGTCTGGCCTGGCTCAGCAGCGCCTCTCGGTCCCGCTTCAGCTTCTTTGCTCGCTTCCGGTTGCCGACTTGCTCTGCGGCCAACCTGGCCATGTGCAGGCTAACGATTCGCTCCATGTAGAACCGGGCGACGCGACCAGTCGGTGTCACGTCGAGCCCCAGCAGCCAGGTCGCCCGGCTGCAGTGCTCCACCAGGGCCCGAGTGAGCGACCAACCCGTGAGGACGGCCTCAGGGCCGAGCAGACCAGCGAGCGCGCGGACGTGCTGCGATGCTGCGGTGACGTAGGTAGCTGCGTCCTGTGCGATCGTCCGGGTCAGCTTCTCCGGAGCCTCGACTCCGGAGGGGAGCACCGCGGCTTCCTGCGCGCACCGGCTCAACGGCGGCGTCTCGCCCCCGAGGCGATACGCCACGCCGTCCCAGGTCGATGCGAGATCAAGCGCGCCGGCCTTCAGCACCTCGTAGGAGGTGCGCTGGCTCTCATTCACTCCCGCCTCCTTTGTCCTCCCACACGGGCACGTCACTGCCGAAGACCGGCTCCTCGTCGAAGATCAGCGGCACCCAAAAAGGCGGCGCCGAGGCCGGACCCCGACCTCGGCGACCGCTTCATCAACCGTGCCGCGCTCGGTTACACCTCCGAGGCACCCGACACGAACCTCACGAAGGGCGCCCACTCCGCGCGCCCCACGGCGAAGGCCGGGCGGGCCAGGTCCTTCGAGTCCCGTACGTGAACAGCCTCTTCGGCGACCGCAATCTCCACGCAGCTGTCGCCCTGGCTGCCGCTGTAGCTGGACTTGAACCAGGCGAGTTCCGTCATACCGCTGCTCATAGCTCTCCTCGCAGTCGCTTCAGCAGGGCCCGGGTTTCCTTGGGGCTCAGGGCCTGCGAGCGCAGTCTTTCATAGCGTTGGCAGAGCAGGCTCACCTCTTTCCAGTCCGAGATGAGCCGACCGTTCTGCTGCCCCTCCGAGTAGCCGAGCCGCTTGCCGTCTGGAGTTTCCAGCAACTGAACCGGGCCATCCAGACACGGATGCAACTCTGCCTCCAGCGGCACCACCTGGAGCGTCACATTGCGCGGTGCGGTGAGCTCCAGCACGTGGTCCACCAACCCGCGCATCGCCTCCGCATCCCCGAATCGCCGCCGGAACACGTGCTCCTCGATGATGAAGCTGAACGGCACCGTGGGCCGTTCCCGCATCATCCGCTGCCGTTCCATCCGCGCGGCGAGCTGGTCCTCCAACTCACCGTCGGTCCGCAGCGGAATCGTGCCCTCGAACACCGCCCGCGCGTACGCCTCCGACTGCAACAGCCCCGGCACCAGTCGGCACTCGTACGTGTGCAGGCTCACCGCCTTCCGCTCCAGCCGGGCCCAGCGCCTGAACCACGCCGCGAGGCCGACCTCGCCCCGGCTGAGGTGGCCGGCCGCTTTCCGCAGCGCACCCGTGTTGCCGAGCGCCCCCTCCGCGCGCTCGACGAACTCCTCGTCCGGCATGCGGCGGCCCAACTCGACGGACTCCACGGTGTGTTTGGAGTACTGGACGAGGTCGCCGAGCTCGGTCCGGCTGAGCCCCGCGTGTTCGCGCAGGGCCTGGACGACCGCGCCGAACGTACGCAGACTGTCCGACGGATGGGGCTCCCGCTCCCCCTCCCCCGCCGTAACCACCCGGGCCTCGGCGCCCCCGGCCGCCCCCGTCTCCTCTTCAACCATTTCCATCCGCCGCTCCTCTTCTCCGTACCGCACCCGCGGCGGCTCCTCGCCACCGTTCGCGTTCACCACCCAGCGTGACAGCTGACCTCGCGTACCGCCTACTCCATGTGCCCGTACGCTGACTCCGCGTACGTGGTGTGGCGCTCGCATCCGGCCATATCCGGCCGCCACGATGGCGCCATGAACCAACCTCTCCCCCAACTGGTCGTTTCGCAGCACGTCTTCACCCAGTTGCTGTCGTCCACGCGGCGCGGCGCCCGGCTCGCCCGGCTTCTCGGCGTGACTCAACTGCGGACCTGGGGCGCTCCGCAGGACCTCACGGAGCGTGCCGAAATCGTGATCGCCGAGCTTGCCGCCAATGCCGTCCTCCACGGCCTCGTGCCCGGTCGCTGCTTCCGGCTCACGCTCGTCCTCGCCCCGGAGGCCGGCCGCCTCCGCGTCGAAGTCACCGACGCCCGCGGGGAGGTGTTCCCTCAGCCCCCTCCGGCAGACACCGAACCTGAGGCGCTGCACTCCGGCGGCCGCGGCCTGCTGCTCGTCGCCGTCCTCGCCGACCACTGGGACTACGTTCCCCACCCACCCGGCGGCAAGACCGTCCGGGCCGAGCTGTCGACTCCTTGACCAGCAGGTGTTCGTCACCGTACGCGCCGCCGCCCTCGACGTTCAAGACATTCACGAGCAGGTCGACGCCGCGGCTCTCATCATGCTGCCGGACGCTGTGAGGAGCACCGTGATTCGGTGCGTCATCAGGTGACCCCGCATGGTGAGTTCGACTCATGGGGAGGCTACGATCCGACTCAACGCGAACCGCACACTTAGTGGTCACGCGGATAGGCGCGGTTGGGGAAACTGGCAGCAGGAACGGGCGCAGGCCCGGTGATCATGGAGTTGCGACGCTCTGTGATTTCTGAGGAGACCTGTGCGCGTTCTGCCGTCGTGGCTCGCTGAACCGCTCTGGGATCAGTTCGCGGCCCTGTTGCCTGTGCGGCCGGGGTATCACCCGGACCATCCGCTCGGCTGCCACCGCAGGCGTATCAGCGGCCGGGTCGTCTTCGGCACGGTGCTGCAACTGCTGCGTTTCGGCTGTTCCTACGAGGCGACAGCGGATACGACGTGCTCGGCCACCACGATCCGCAGCCGCCGCTATGAGTGGGTACGGCTGGACGTTTTCGCCGAGTTCAAGAGGATCGCGCTGGAGTCGTACGACCGGATCGTCGGCCTCGTCCTGGACCGGATCGCTGTCGACGGCGCTATCACCAAGGCTCCCGGATGCGGCGAAGCAGCCGGGCGTTCGCCGGTCGACCGAGGCAAACAGGGCCTGAAACGCTCCGGCATGACGGGCGGTTACGGTATTCCACTGGGCCGCGTCCTGGCCGGAGCCAATCGCCACGACTCCCGGCTGCTCGCCCCGACCCTGGACCTGCTGGACGACCTCGGCCCCCTGCCTGACGACATCACCGTGCACCTGGACGTCGGCTACGACTCCGACAGGACCCGCGCCCTGCTCGCCGAACGCGGCCTTCACGGCCGACTCGCTCACAAGGGCGAGAAGGCGCCGATCCAGGCAGGTCAGAGGTGGCACGTGGAGCGTACCCATGCCTGGCAGAACGCCTTCCAGCGCCTCGCCCGCTGCCACGAACGCCGGACCACCGTGATCAACGTGTTCTTCGATCTCGCCGACACCGTCATCACCGTACGCAGCCTGATCCGCCGGGCATGGACAACCCACCGCTGGGACGAACGCCCGCACCGCCGCTTATGAGATCACTGTGTGGGACACCCCCGGGGTGCACCGCGCGGGACCGCCTGGTCAGCGGCGGGCCAGCACCGCCACCTCATGACCGAACCCCACTACCAGCCGGCCATCCGAAGTGACGGCCACCGCGAACACCTCCGCGGGGAACACCAACTCCGGCCCAGAAGGCCGGCCGGTGGTCAGGTCCCACACCCGCACCGTCCCGTCCCCACTGCCGGTGACGGCGACCGGACGGCCCTCCACCACCCCCGTCGCCACCCCATACACCCAGCCGGTATGACCGGTCAGGGGCTCGCCGACCGGCTTGCCGGTGGTCAGGTCCCACACCCGCACCGTCTCATCCATGCTGCCGGTGACGGCGAACAGGCGGCCCTCCACCACCCCCGTCGCCACCCCATACACCCCGTCGGTGTGACCGGTCAGGGGTTCGCCGACCGGCTTGCCGGTGGTCAGGTCCCACACCCGCACCCTCCTGTCCTGGCCACTGGAGACGGCGACCGGGCGGCCGTCCAGCACCCCCGTCGCCACCGCATCCACCGTGCTGCGGACGTGGTCCTGCAGGGGTTCGCAGAACTGCTGGCGGGTGGTCAAGTCCCACACCTGCACCGATCCGTCACGGCTGCCAATAACGGCGACCGGGCAGCCGTCCACCACCCCCATCGCTACTCCAGACACCATGTGGGTGTCACCGATGAGGGGCCGGCCAACCTGCCGACCGGCGGCCAGATCCCACACCCGCACCGTCTCATCGTCGCCGCTGACCGCGACGGGGCAGCCGTCCACCACCCCCATCGCCACCCCAGACACCATGTGGGTGTCACCGATGAGGGGCCGGCCAACCTGCCGACCGGCGGCCAGATCCCACACCCGCACCGTCCCGTCCCTGCTGCTGGTGACGGCGACCGGACGGCCCTCCACCACCCCCGTCGCCACTCCACTCACCGTGCTGGTGTGACCGGCGAGGGTCTGCCAGAGGCTGCGATCGACCATGCTGCCAGTCGCCCACTCCACCCCCCACGGCGCGGCGGGTTCGCCCTCCACCAGTACGGCGGTGATCCGCGCCGCCAGTCCCCGATCCCCGAACCGGACGGCATCCAACGCCAGCAACTGCCTCCGTACCCCCGCACCAGCCTCACGGTGCAGGTGCGCCGACGCCCGGTACACCGCCCCCGCCAGCCGCCCAGCAGGCCCCGAAGCCGCATCCACCAGCCCCAGCACCTCCGTTGGGTCGGCATTCACCAGAAACCCCGGATCCGCCAACCGCCCATCCGCGCCCGCAAGCACGGCCTCAACCCCGTCAACGTTCAGATCATCGGACATACCCGCACCCAACCAGCCCACCACGCGACTGCGTAGCCAATTACGCAACGTTACTGACGAACCGTCCAGCAGCCTCAGCAAACAAGACCCGCCCCAGACCCGCAGTCCGCCCCTGCCTCACCAATTCGCGCGGGTTCTCAGAGCTTGTCTCACGTGGCGTGAGGTTGATGCGGCATGATGCAGTGCCATGGGTGTTGGCCTGTCGCAGCGGTTGGTTCCTGACGAACTCTGGTCGCTGGTTGCTCCGTTGCTGCCGTCGTTTGCATCTCGTCCACAAGGCGGTGGGACGGCTCCGGTGGATGAACGGGCCGTATTCACGACCGTGGTGTATGTGCTGACCAGTGGCTGCGCCTGGCGGCATCTGCCGGAGACGTTCGGAGTCTCGCCGGCGACCGCGCATCGCAGGTTCTCCGCGTGGACCGGGGCAGGGCTGTGGCGGCGGCTGCATCACAGGGTCCTGGATGAGCCCGGGGCCCGCGGTGAGCTGGACTGGACTTCGGTCATCGTGGACGCGGCCTCGGTCCGTGCGAAAAAAAGGGGGGCCGCTGACCGGGCGCAATCCGGTCGACCGGGGCAAGAAGGGCAGCAAGCTCCACACCCTCTCCGATGCACAGGGCCTGCCTCTCGCCCCCGGTGTCTCCGGTGCGAACGTCCACGACAGCCAGGCCCTCGTGCCGCTGATCCTGGGCATACCCGCCATCCGCTCCCGCCGTGGACCCCGACGCCGCCGTCCCGGCAGGTTCCCGCGCCGACAAGGCGTACTACTCCACCGACCGGCCGGCCTGGCTGCGCAGCCGCGGCATCGTCCCCCGCATCGCCCGCCCCGGCGTCGAGTCCGGCGAGCGTCTCGGCCGTCACCGCTGGAGGATCGAGCGGTCGATCTCCTGGCTTTTCGGCTACCGCAGACTGACCGTCCGATACGAGCGAAAGGGCAGCCACTTCCTGGCCCTCCTCGGACTCGCGGCGGCACCGACCTGCTACAAGAAGCTCGCGAAACTCGCCACATGAGACAAGCTCTTAGGTAAGGATGGTCATGTGTCGGACGCTGCCGTCGCCCGAAGACCCGGAGGCGTTGAGCCGGTCCTCCCCCCGTCGAAGGACCGGCTCAACCCCACGTGAGGCAGAGGGCTCACACAAAGCCCCGGAGGCGCCCTACGAATCCAGGTTCACCCAGAGGTGCCAGTTGCTGGTGGTGCTGCTCTTCTTGCAGTACCAGTCGGAGTAGGTGCCGGCCGACCCGAACGACAGGCATGCGCTCTGGGACGAGAAGGTACCGATGTCGACGTACGTCCGCGCCTCGGAGGGGGCAGATGCCGCCTGCGCGGTGGCGACCGTACCCCCCGTCAGCAGGGCGGCTCCCAGCGCAGCGCCGGTGAGCAGGACTCGTGCACGCATACTTTCTCCTTCTCTGCGGACCTTTTCACCCAATGCGGGCGCGGTCACGCATTGGACAATGCCTCGCGCGAGGCTTACTTTCTCCTGCCACGAAGCAGATGAATTTCTCGGTGGCCGTCTCCCGACCGAGCGCTTACTCGATGCTCGGCCTTGAATCGGGCCTGAACACATCGTCTTTGGCCGGGCGTGTTCTCGACAAAAACCGTCGGCTGTAGCCGAATGTTCCTGGTCAGCACGTACCAGGAACAGAAATTCGGACATGGGGGCCTTATGTTGCGAATCCACTTCACTTCGGAAGATCTGGCGCGGGTGACGATCGGCTACAACAGCTCGCTACCGGTGAGTGAGGCCGTGATGAGTCTGCAAGCACTCCGCCGCAGCTCGGGCCCACGGTTCTCGGCGTGGCGGCACCTCGTCGGAAAGCAGCTGCCCGCTCGGGCGTCGCTGCTCGGTTCCCTGGTACCGGCCTCCGGCTGGGCTCCGGACTTCCTCACCCCGGGCCCCGACCACGCAACCCCCACCGCAGGGGCGTTCGACGCGATACGAGGCACGCCGCGACGACGTCTCAAGGCAGAACTGCACCGTCTGTCGAGCCACCACCGCCTGCCCGCCTGGGCACAGCTTCTGGCCCATGGTGACCGTGAGGCACTGGATGCGGTGACCGACACCCTGTCCGCCTACTACGACGTCGCGGTAACCCCGTTCGTCGACCACATGCGGGCCGTACTCGACGCGGACCGCGCCTGGCGGGTACACACCACGGCGCGCCTCGGTGTCGGTGCGTTACTGGCCGGCCTGCACCCGCAGGTGCGCTGGGAGGAACCCGTCCTGGAGCTTCCCGGTCCACCTGGACAAGGACAGGTCGACTTCCACCTGGAGGGGCGAGGACTTCTCCTGTCCGCCCACATCTTCTGCGGCTCCCGCCCCCGGGCCCTGCTCAACGAGGTGGGCACCCCCATCCTCGTATACGCACCCGTCTGGAACCTCCAGAGCGACAGCCTCGTCGCCGCACCACCGAATGCCCGGCCAGGCGCATCGAAAGCCCTGGCGATCCTGCTGGGCCGCACCCGCGCAGCCGTCCTGGAGGCCCTGGCCTCCCCCGCCGGCTGCAGCACCAAACAACTCGCCCAGAGCCTCGCCATCTCACCGGCCTCAGCCTCGGAACACGTCACCGCACTACGAGACGCCGGCCTGGTCACCAGCCTCCGGCAAGCCAACACGGTCCGACACACCACCACCGCCCTGGGCACCCAACTCATCTCGACCGCTACCAGAACCACGGGGATCCGCCTGCCCTGAGTGGGCGGTTTGTGAAGCGATGTCAACCTTCGAAGGATTTCCGAAGCCACCCCCTAAGCGGGCAGCGCGGGAAACACGACCACCGAGCCGTCCCTGTTGCGGGCGATCTCAATCGCCACGTCCGTAGGGCGTCTGTTGACCGTGACGCCGTTGCCCAGCTGGTGAATCCGGTGTGTCGCGCGCATCAGGCGATCGACTTCACCAGGCGTGAAGACGGGCCGCAAACCGTTCGGGCGTGCCAGCTCCAGCGCCGACAGGCGTAGCAGGACACCGGCGATGCCCGACTCCAGTTCATCGAGGCGCTGGTGGTCGCGCTTGAGTGCGCGGGTGAAGTTCCCGAACAGGTTGCCAGGGTCGTTCTGGGCATGCTCGACGGCTTGCAGGACGATGACCCGCTGCTTCAGCGCAATGGCCAGGGCGGCGAGTTCGAGGTGGGCGCGGAACCTGCCGCCTTGGTCGTCGACGCCGGGGAACAACTTGGTCAGCGTGCCGATCTCGACGGCCTCGCCGTCGGGCAGCTTGTCGAGTGCGCTCTGCCACCGGGCAAGGCGACGGTCAGCGGCGCCCAGCGCCGTGTTGATGGCATGCACCGCCGAGTCCAGTCCCAGCGAGACACCGAGCTTGCCCTGGTCGAGCAGAATGGCGGTGGCTTTGTCGATGGCATCGCGGCAGCCGTCGAGTTCGCTGTGCTCGTCATCGAGCTTCTCTTCGTGCAGTTGCTCCAGCAGTTCCGTGATGTGCTCGATGGCCTGCCGGCGCTTGTGGTCGGCATGCGCACTCACCCCCACCGCTACGGCCATGAGCACGAGCGGCGCGGCCAAGGTGAGCGCCGCGCTGCCGGTGGCCGCGACGCCGGCCGTTGCACCGGCCCCACCGGCTGCGCCTGCTGCTGCCGCTTTACCGACCGGCATGAACGTCGCGCCGGCAACGATGCGGCCCATTGGGTCCACGAGTGGGCCGCGGATGCCACCGGCCACCGCCTTCGACGCCATCGGGCGAACGATCCCCTGACCGAACTGGGCGGCAACCTTCGCCGGAACGACCATGCGATACAGGTTTTCGCCGGCGGCGGTCGCCCTGGCCGCCGTGGAGGAAGTCCGCGCTGATTGCGTGACGAGCTGCGACAAGTGCTGTGCCAGGGGACTCACGGCATCGAGCGGGATGCCTCGGCTGCGGTCGAGCCCGTCGGGCAGCGGATGCACCTCAAGCGTGGCGATCGGCTCGTCGGCAAGGATGGCCAGCACGCTGCGCAGTTCCCCAGGCGCTCAGCCGTCATCGGCCCGTCTCCGGCCAATGCAGGCACCCGGACGTCACCGGTCACAAGCGTCCACACCGGAACGGTTGCCTTGCGGTAGTCAATCATCGTCTCCCCTTGTTTTCCCACAGCAGCCTACGGCTGACCGGAATGATCCGTTTACCTGAAGAATTTGAATCAATTGACAGTGTCAACAGGTAGGCTGTTCGAAATTCGCGCAGGCCTCACCCCGCACGGAAGGTCACCCATGTCACAGCCCGACCGTCTCCCCGGTGCGCCCGACTTCCGGCTCAAGCTCCCCAATGACGGTGGAGAGGCGCACGGGCACCTGCTCACCGAGTTCGGCGGGAACGGCACGAACAAGTTCCTCCTGCACGAGGGATCGTTCGTGGTGGCGGAGGCATCGCCCAGTCTCCACGCACACCGACGCCAAATCCGTGCGGAACTGCGGGCGAGCGGCGCGCTGGTCGACGTCCCGGTGGACCCCGACCGGGCCGGGACGCCGCCGCGCTGGGTGGCGACGCGTGACATCCCGTGCAACTCCTCCTCCTCCGCGGCCGCGCTGGTGTACGGCTACCACGCCTCCGGGCCGGAGTCCTGGCGGACCGCCGAGGGCCATCCGCTCGCCGACTACCTGTCCACCGCCTGGCGTGCTCCGCGCAAGGCATGGCTTGTGCGCGGCAACAACGTCTCGGGGCACAACCTGGTGCGGCAGCTGTGGCTGAAGGAGGGGATCGTCTCGCTCGCCGGTGCGCATCTGCCGCCCCTGGAGGAGAGCGATCCGACCAAGAGCACGCTTCGTCGCTTCGTCGAGGACGGGTACGAAGGTGCGGCCTCGTACAACCAGAAGCGCGGGCTCGTCGACGAGTTGCACGGTTTCCTGACGCAGATGCGTGTCGGCGACACGGTGGTCACCATAGGCGACGGCCGGCTCCATCTCGGACGGATCACCGGGGAGGCCGTGCAGACCGGCTCCCCCGGCGGCCTGTCCAACCTGCGGCGGGCGGTCGCCTGGGAGTCCGGCAGCCACCCGTACGAGGAACTGCCGGAGGCCGTGCAGCAGAAGCTGTCCGTGCAGCATGACGTCGTCGACCTGACCGGTGTCCTGGAGGCGCTGGACGGACTCGCCGGGCCTGTTGGCCCCGCCGCGTCCGCCGACCCCGCCGTGGACCCCGTCATCGAGCGGCCCGTGTCCCGGGAGCTGGTCCTGCCGGAGGTGACCGACGCGCTCGCCGCCGACCTCCTCGTGCACAAGAAGGAATGGCTCGACGACGTGCGTGAACTGATCGTCGACGAGCGGCAGTTGGTCTTCTACGGCCCGCCCGGCACGGGCAAGACCTATCTGGCGATGAAGCTGGCCGAGCACTTCGGCGGCGGTCCCGAGCAGGTCAAGATCGTGCAGTTCCACCCGTCGTACGCCTACGAGGACTTCTTCGAGGGTTTTCGTCCCGTGGAGGACGACGAGACCCGGGAGGTCGCCTTCCGGCTGACGGCGGGGCCGCTGCGGGAACTCGCCGATCTCGCCTCCCGCGAGGGCAACCGGCACGTCCCGCACTTCCTGATCATCGACGAGATCAACCGGGCCAATCTCGCGAAGGTCTTCGGTGAGCTGTACTTCCTGCTGGAGTACCGGACGCGGTCCGTCCGGCTCACCTACTCCGGGGACGATTTCGCGCTGCCTCCCAACCTGTTCGTGATCGGCACCATGAACACCGCCGACCGCTCGATCGCGTTGGTGGACGCGGCGATGCGGCGCCGTTTCGCGTTCGTGGAGCTGTCGCCCCGTACCGAGCCGACCGCCGGGCTGCTCGCGCGGTGGCTGGAGAGCGAGGGCCGGGACGGGGAACCCGCTCGTCTTCTCGACGCCCTCAACTCCCGTATCGACGACCCGGACTTCGCCATCGGGCCCTCCTACTTGATGAAGCCGGGCGTGTACCGCGAGGGCGGTCTCGACCGCACCTGGCGCACGAAGATCCTCCCGCTGCTGGCGGAACACCACTACGGCGAGGGGCTCGACGTCGCCGCCCGCTACGGACTCGACTCGCTGCGCGAGCAGCACCCGTGACCGCGTCCGCAACCGCGACCGCCGTGCCGGATGTGACGCTGCGCGAGTACGGGCCCGCGCTCTCCGTCCCCCTGACTTCTGAGGCCGGGCGGGCCCTCGCCGCCGCCGGAATCCTGCAGAGCGCGACCCCGGACCCCCGCCGGGAGGGGCACTGGCTGCTGCGGGCGGGCAGCCGGGTCGGTGCCGTGCGCACTCCCGGCGGTCCGGTCCTGCGGATCATGCCCAAGACGCCGGTGAGCCGGCTGTTCTTCCTCCTCGGCTTCAGCCTCGACCCGGCACGTGCCTGGCGCGACAGCCGGGAGGGCACCATCGACACCGGTGCCCACGACGACGTCGTCCCCGCGCTCGCGCACGCCGTGGAGCGGCAGATCGACGCGGCTCTGCGGCAGGGGGTGCTCCAGGGCTACCGCGAGGTGGAGGAGTCCGCGCTGGTCGTGCGCGGGCGGCTGCGCGAGGCCGAGCAGATCCGGCGGCACTTCGGCCGGACGCCGCCCGTGGAGATCGCGTATGACGCGTTCACGACCGACACCGCCGAGAACCGCATACTGCGCGCCGCCGTCGAGCAGTTGCTGCGGCTGCCCGGAGTGCCCGGCCCGGTCCGTCGGCGACTGGCCCATCAGCGCCTGCGCCTCGCCGACGTCCGGCCGCTGGTGCGGGGGCAGGAGCTGCCGCCCTGGCAGCCGTCGCGTCTCAACTCCCGCTATCAGCCCGCGCTGCGGCTCGCCGAGGCCGTCCTGCGCGGCGCCTCGCCCGAGCACCGGCCGGCCACCGGGGTCGAACCACTTGTCATGGACGGCTTCCTGTTCGACATGAACAAGCTGTTCGAGGACTTCGTCACGGTCGCGCTGCGCGAGGCTCTTCGTGAGCACGGTCTGACCGCGCGGCTCCAGGACCCCCACCACCTCGATGTCGCGGGTCTGGTGGGAATGCGTCCCGATCTCGTCGTCCGCACCGGGGACGGTCGCACTCCGGTCGCCGTGGCCGACGCCAAGTACAAGGTCGAGAAGGCCGACGGGCTGCTCAACGCCGACCTGTACCAGGCCCTCGCGTACGCCACGGTGCTCGGTCTGCGCGAGGCCCACCTCGTGTACGCGGCCGGGCGACAACCGGAGCGCTTCCACGAGGTGCGCGGCACGGCCGCCGGGGGCCGGGCCGGGGTGCGCCTGTACCAGCACAGCCTCGACCTCTCCCGTACGCCCGAACAGCTCCTGTCGACGATCCGGGAACTCGCCGGAAAGCTGGCCCCGGCGGCGTCACGCCCTCGTTCGTCGGCCGCCATCACCCGGTAAGGAAGGGACTCATGCCCCGGCTCGCCTTCGCCCAGAGCTTCTGGGACGGCTACGACACTCTGGAGAAGCCGGTGCGAGCCGGCGTGCGCAAGGCCATGGGCAAGTTCCACGCCCTGACCGCCGCCGAGCTCAACGCGGACAAGGGCCTGCACCTGGAGTCGGTGCACAACGCCCGCGACCCGCGGATGCGGACCATCCGCATCACCGACTTCTGGCGGGGTGTCGTTCTCGCGCCCGATGACGGCAGTGATGTGTTCCTGCTGGTCAACGTCCTGCCGCATGACGCCGCCTATACGTGGGCCGCGAAGCGGCTGTACAGCGCGAACACGGCGACCAGGGCCCTGGAGGTGCGCGACGCCGTCGCCCTGGACGAGCTGACCCCGCTGTACGAGACGGCTGCCGCGGGTGCGCCCAGGCTGCTGTTCGCGGAGGTCTCCGACGGTGTCCTGCGCGAACTGGGTCTCGACGACCAGGTGTTGCGCGCCGCGCGTTCCCTGGTCGACAAGGCCCAGTTGGAGGCGTTCTCCACTCTTCTGCCGGAGGACCAGCTGGAGGTGCTCCAGTACCTCGCCGAGGGCTTCGGTCCGGAGGAGGTCCACCGGGACGTCGTGGCCGTCCGCCGGCCCGCCGACGCACCCGCCGAACCGGTCGAGGACCTGGCCACGGTGATCGCCAACACCTCGGCGCGCATCCGGCTGGTCACCGGGCCCCAGGAACTGGAGGAGGTGTTGCAGAAGCCGTTCGAAGCCTGGCGGGTCTTTCTCCACCCCTCACAGCGGCGCGCCGCCTACCGCACCTCGTACGGGGGTCCGGTCCAGGTCACGGGCGGGCCGGGAACCGGCAAGACGGTCGCCGCCCTGCACCGGGTCAAACATCTGCTGGGGCGCGGCGAGGACGGCCGGATTCTCCTGACCACGTACACGAACGCGCTCGCCGCCGGATTGCGCGAGATGCTCGGCCTCCTCCTCGACGAGGACGAGGGGCTGCTGGCCCGGGTCGATGTGACGACGGTCGACGCCTGCGCCAACGGGGTCGTGCGCGCGAGGTCCGGGGCGGCGCCGCAGCCGATCGGGGACAGGGAACAGCGGCAGCTGTGGGAGAAGACCGTCAAGCAGCTCGATCTGCCGTTCACCGCCCAGTTCCTCGCCCAGGAGTACCGGCACGTCGTGCTCGGCCAGGATCTCCGCGATCTCGACTCCTACCTCGGTGCGAGCCGCCGGGGCCGCGGCACCGGCATGGGGGCCGCGCGCCGCCGGGAGGTGTGGAGCGGCGTCGAACGGTTCGAGCAGCTCCTGCGCGAGCGCGGTGGGACCACCCACCTGCGGGTCTGCATCCGGGCGGCGGACTTCCTGGCCGACGGGCCGGCCCCCTACGCCCATGTCGTCGTGGACGAGGCGCAGGACCTGCACCCCGCGCAGTGGCGGGTACTGCGTGCCGCCGTGGCTCCCGGTCCCGATGACCTGTTCATCACCGGCGACCCGCACCAGCGGATCTACGACTCCCGGGTGTCGCTCGGTTCCCTGGGCATGGCCACCGCCGGCCGCAGCTTCCGGTTGCGCGTCAACTACCGGTCCACCGAGGAGATCCTCGCCTGGTCGGCGCGGCTTCTCGCGCCGGTCACCGTCGATGCGCTGGAGGGCGAGGGGACGGACTCGTTGACCGGCTACCGTTCTCTTCTCCATGGGCGCCGCCCCCAGGTCCAGGGGTACGGAACCCGGCAGGAGGAGACCGAGGCCCTGGTGGAGCGCGTCCGGGCACTGCTCGCCGACGGTCTCGCACCGCACGAGATCGGCGTGTGTGCGCGTTTCAACCTCGCCCTGGACGCGGCCGAGGACAAGCTCAGGGCCTCCGGCATTCCGGTGCTCCGGGTCAAGGGGCAGTCCGCCCCGGGGGCGCAGGGCGTACGGCTGGCGACCATGCACGCGATGAAGGGGCTGGAGTTCCGGGCGGTGTCCGTCCTCGCCGTCAACGAGGGCTCCGTGCCGTTCAGCCGCGCGGTGACCCCGCGCGAGGCGGACCCGCTCCAGCACGACGCCGACCTGCTCCGGGAACGCTGCCTGCTCTTCGTCGCGTGCACGCGTGCACGCGAGTGGCTGAGCGTGACGTGGAGCGGGGCCCCGAGCCCGTTCCTGCCACGCCCGGCCTGACCGGGGCGGGCCCGGGCCGGTCCGGGCACGGGTCGGTGCGGGGCACCCGCTGCGGAGTGCCCCGCGCCGTGCTTCATTCCTCCGGGGTCAGGGCGCCCGTGGTGAGGCCGTCACGGGCGACTTCGGCAAGCCGTCTGCTCAGCTCGTCGGCCTTGCGCATGCCTTCCTCGAACTCGGACACGGCCCGGAAGACCGCCCCGTAGCGACGCTGCTCGTCGATGCCCATCCGGGGGATGCGCGAGCCCCGGCCGTCGAGACGGTACGTCCCGCTGGCGCTCGTGGACCGGCGGGTGTTGGCGGAGCTCCGCAGGAACCCCCGGAGGTAGTCGGTGTCGAGCTGGTCGCCGGCCGAGACCGGCTCCGAGCCCTCGTACGCGACGAGTCCGGCAGCGGCGAGATCCGCGACGCCGGTGGTCGCACCGCCCACCGGTCCCGGTCCTTCCCCGGCCGCCAGGTCGGGAAGGAGGGCGGCGAGTCGGCGGATCTGCTCCTCCAGCTCCCGGCGCAGGGCCGTGTACTCGCCGGAGTGGTCGCGGTGCCGGGAACGGAGGTGATGGGCGGGGGTGAGATCGACGGTGTCGTCGAGGAGTTCGATCGGCGACACGTCGGCGACCTGGTCGGGGCGCGGCTCCAGATCGCCGTCGGGGCCGTTGCCGGTCAGGTCGATCATGCGCACGGTGCGGTTCGGGTCCGCGCCCTCCGTGCGGCGGGGGCGCCGCAGGCACCACAGGTGAACGGGCAGGGCGTGGGAGGTCGCCGTTCCCGGCGGCAGCGCGATCACCTGGCGCAGGATGCCCCGGCGTACGAGTTCCGCCCGGATGCGGCGGCCCGCCTTGCGGTAGGCGACCGAGGCCGGCATGACCATGAGGACCTGACCGCCCGGTCCGGTGTGCGCGTACGCGTGCTGGAGCCAGGCGAGCTCGCCCTCGGCCTTGGAGGGGGTGCCGAGCTCCCAGCGCGAGTCGAGCAGCAGTTCCTCCCGTCCCCACTCGGTCACCCCGGCCGGGGGGTCGCAGACGACGAGATCCGCCCGGAGATCCGTCCAGGCGTCCGCGCGCAGGGAATCCCCCGCCACGATGCGGGCTTCCGACCGGCCCAGCAGGTCGGCGCGGAGCTGCGCGAAGCGGGCGCTGTCGGCGTCCGCCTCCTGACCGCGGCAGCGCGTGCCCGGCCGGGAGCCGACGGACAGGAGCAGCACCCCGATTCCGCAGGCGGGGTCGAAGACCGTGGCGCCGGGAGGGAGTTCGGGGGCGAAATGGCGGACGGCACGCACCACGCGCTCGGGAGTCACCTGCTCCGACCCCGCGCGCCGGGCCGAGTCCACGAACCGTTCGGCCAGTCCGTTCACGAGGTCGGCAGGGGCGGCGGTCCGGGCGAGTTTCCGTACCCGGGGGGCGATGTCGTCCGGCAGCCCCGGCGCGGGTCTCCCGGCCAGTGCCGCGGCCACCTCCGCCAGGCCCGTGACCATCTGTTCCCCGTACGCGGCCCGCAGGGCCTGCCACAACTCGACCTCGGGTGAGATCTCCTGGCCCTTGCGCTGCCGGTCCAGCCATTCCTGGACCTCGGCGAGCGCGAAGAGCGGACTGTTCGCGGCGCCCCCCGCCGGCGCCGGGAAGTCGTCGTGGCGCCGACGCCAGTTGGAGACGGCAGCCCGGGTGACGCCGGCCAGTCGAGCGATCTCGGCACCGGTGACCAGGGGGCCGCCCGGTGAAGCTGCGTTGTCCGTCATGCACCCAGCGTACACGGAGCGCCATTCCACCTCCAGAGTGAAGTCTGTTGACAGTGCGCACAGACTGGTGTCAATGTCACCGTGTACTCGATCCGTCCCGGATGGGTATGCCGTGCGGTGCGCCCTTGTCGCAGCCGCCTCGTCCCGTCGTTCCCCACGGCGCGGGGCTTGCCCGCCCGGCCCCGCCCGTGACGCCCCTGCCCTCACCCCCGTGGCCCTCGTACGGCCACTACGGCGAAGGGCACCGGCGCGTCTCCCCCGCCCACCTCTCAGACCTTTCGCCCACAGCTCCACGGAGGCTCGCCATGGCGTCGAACACCGCAGTACGCACCGTCTACCGGCTGACCGGTGTCGCACCCACCCCGGAGGCCATGCTGGACGCCCTCGACCCGGGGCTTCTGGACAGGCTCGATGCCGATCTGCACTTCCCCGACGCGCTCGGCGTTCCGGCTGTGTACCTCACCTGCGCAATGGAGCAGGTCGAGGCCCCGTGGTGCGAATCCATGGCGCGCACCACCGGCATCGCCGTTGCCGAGGGCGTCCGTCGCACCGCCGCCGTCCTGCTGCTCGCCGTCGACGGCACGGTGTACGCCATCGGCTGCGACCAGGGATACCGGCTGATCCCCGACCACCTCAAGGACAAGCGCTTCGGGCTCTCCTTCGCCGTCCGGCAGATGGATCCGAACCTGATCCGCGGGGCGGTCTCGAGGTCGCTCGGGCAGGCACGCACGGACATCTCCCTGGTTCCGGGCGGTGCCCCGGCCCCGCTGCTCGGCCTCCGTGACCACTCGCGTGTCATTCGCAGCCTGGGTGGTTACCTCGACGACCTGCCGCTCACCCGCTCGCGGTACACACGCGGAAAGGCGGTCAGCGCCCAGGGCGGATGCGGGTTGAAGATCGCGCTGGGGATCGAACCCGAGGCTCTGCTCTCCGATTTACGGACCATCGCCAGGATCTGCCGCGAGGACATCCCGCACCAGGAGCTGGAGTTCGTCGACCACATCGTCCCGGTCACCGATCCGGCGGTTCTCGAGGCCCTCGAGCAGCGGCTGGACGACTGCCTCGGCCGGCCCGCCGACGGGCGGATCTCGTCCGCCGTCCCCTCCGACCACCACCTGGCCCACGCGGAGGCCACCGTGTACATGACGCGGATCAACAGCACCGAGGCCCGGCGCTCCGACGACTTCGACCTCGACTACGTGCTCACGCGGGCCCGGCTCGCACCGCCCGGACGACGCCTCGAAGTGCTGCGCGAAGGGACGGTGATCCTTGCCAAGGACCGCCGGGCACGTACCGTCGACACCCTCGCCGAGACCCGCGCGCTGGCCTGGCTGGAGGTCGAATCCTCCCTGGGCTCCAGGCGGTTCTTCCTCCTGGAGGGCGAGTGGTACGAGGGCGGGGCCGCCTACGTCGCGGAGAGCCGGGCCACCGTGGCGGCCCTGTTCCCTCCCACCCCCTCCGTCTCGATGCCCGCCTGGCTCAAGGGTGAGTCCGAGAACGCCTACAACAACAGGGTGGCCGACGAGGAACGGCCGGGCTGGCTCTGCCTCGACACCAAGAACGTCACCAATCCCCTCCGGCCCCGGGACCAGGTCGAGATCTGCGACCTGCTCACGCCCGACGGCGCCCTGGTCCTCGTCAAGCGCGCAGGCGGTTCCGGTCCGCTGAGCCACCTGTTCAACCAGGCCAGGGTGGCCGTGGAGCTGCTCCAGGAGTCCGCTCGGGTCCGTGCGGAATTCGTCGCGAAGGTCGCCCGGCTCAGTGGGGGCGGCCGGGTGCTTCCCGACGACTTCACCCCCAGGCGGATCGTCCTCGCCATGCTGCTCAAGAACCGCGAGAGCCTGACTCCGGATTCCGTCTTCGGCTTCTCCCAGATCACCATCGCCCAGACCGCGAAGGCCCTGGCAGCGCGTGGGGTGGCCGTCGAGGTCGTCGGCATCCCGGAAGGCAATGCCGGCGCGCTGTCCCTGCCTCCGAGCCGTGTGGAGGTCGGTGCGGGGGTTCCCGGCTGATTCGGCCCCGGGAAACATCGGTACAGCGGTCATCGGCGAGACACGGTCATGGTCCGGGTGGCGCGAGTGCGCCGGCCCGGTCGACGACGCGGCCACGGCCCGTCACCTCAGACGCCATTTCGGCGAGCCGTCGCGTGCTGCCCCTCCGGCCCCCTCACAGTGTCCGCTGCGCCCCTGGTCACCCGTGTCTCCCGTCATATATCCAGGAAGCCCGCACCGTCGCACGTGAAGGAGCCGACCTTGCGCGACCACGAGAGCGCCCGGAAGACCAGGGCCGCCGCGGGCAGGGCCGCGTTCGTCGTGGCTCCGGCCCCGGCCCTCCAGCAGGAGGGTCTCCTCGGCCTGCAGGCCGGGGTCGGAAACGCGGTCGTCGTCCAGATGCTCCGCCAGGCGGGCTTGCTCCGGGACCAGGACGAGCACCGCCACGGTCCCGGGTGCGGCCAGGAGGAGACCGGGCAGGCACCCCGTCCGGTGCAGCGGTCCACGGTCCACGACGTGCTCCGCGGCCCCGGGCAGCCCCTGGACGAGGTGACCCGCACCGACATGGAGGCCCGCCTCGGCGCCGACTTCTCCGATGTGCGCATCCACAGCGGCGCAGCCGCCAGGGCCTCCGCGGACGAGGTCGGGGCCCGCGCGTACACCTCGGGCTCCCATGTGGTCGTCGGCGCGGGCGGGATCGACCGCCACACCCTCGCGCACGAACTGACCCATGTCATCCAGCAGCGCCAGGGCCCGGTGGCGGGCACCGACAACGGTGGCGGCCTGCGGATCTCCGACCCCTCCGACCGCTTCGAACGCGAGGCGGAGGCGAACGCGCGGCGCGTGCTCAAGGGCTCCGCGCCCCCTCGAAACGCGGAAGCGTCCGGTGCCGCGCCCGCCCCGGGCAGCCACATCCAACGCATGCTTTCCAACACGAAGGGGCAGGACCTCCACGACGCCGAGACCCCTCCGGGTTACAGCCGCACGCCGGCAGCGGCCAAGAAGGTCGCCGATTCCTCCGGGCGCGAGGACGGGAAATGGCGCTACGCCGAGCACGACATCCCCGGACTGGGCTCAAAGACCACGGCGACCACCAATATCTCGCTCGTGTCGGAGCAGCAAAAAGCGGGGAACTGGCAGCAGATACTGAATTCCTTCTACCAGGTGTGCCCGGGGTGCGGAGACGCGGCGAACGTCGAATCCTTCGAGGTCGACCATCAGGAGGCATTCAATGAAATCCGGGACAACCTGCGCAAACTCGCCGCCGATTACACGGATGCGGGGGTCGACCCGAACAGGATCCCTTCTCAGTACCAGTCGTTCTTCGTGGTCTCCCAGGACGCCAGTGCTCCTGGAGGATTCCGCTTCGAGGCCAGCAGGGCAGCCGTCAACGAGTACTCCAACGACTTGGGCAACCTCATGCGCATCTGCAGGAACTGCAACGGTGCGACGGGGAAGAGCGACATGGACTTCCTCAAGTGGTTCGAGCAGAACAAATTCTTCGGAAGGTCCTTCCTCGCCCAGCACCTCAGTCTCCAAGGCGGCAAGAACCCCGACTACATCCTCGCCAGGACCAGTTCCGGCGGCGGCTGGGGGAAAGCCGCCCGCGACTGGTTCACGCAGCACCACCTGAGCACGCTCAGGAAGCAACTTCCCGCTGTCAAACTGAACAAAATCATCACGAGTGGTCTGGCGAACGAGACCACCGCCCGTACCGACGGCCTCTACGCCCGGGACCCGCAGATGCTGCAGTACGCGGACGTCATGAACCGCCGCAATGATGCCCACGTCGGGGTCACCCACACCCTCGCCGATTACGCCGAGGGCGCCACCGACTACGCGCCGGGCTCGCCCGCCCGGCTCACCGCCCAGGTCGCGAACGTGTTCAACACCCGGGAGGCGAGGAAGGCGCAGGAGGCCGCGGGCCTGCTACAGGCCGGAGTCACCGCCGATTCCGGCGCGGCCCACGACCTGGGCCGGCAGGCCGGGCTCGCCGGCCAGATGCCGGACCACCGCGTGATCGCCGTGGGCCGGCCCGATTCCGAAGCGGCCCTGCGCGCCTACATGGAGGGGTACGCGGCGGGAATGCAGCAGAGGTTCATGCAGCAGCAAGGCTTCGGGGGACATTGACCCCGCCCTCCTCCGTCGTCCTCGTGCGGCTCCGGCGCGTCCGTATCACGCAGAGGGTCCAGGGCCCCGTCGGCCGGGGCAGCAGAACCCGATGACGGCGCAGCCGGCCCACCGCATGGTCGAACAGCGGCTTCGGGCCGACGATTACTCGCGCTAATCGTCGCTTTCGCAGAACGTCATTGTTCGCCCGGCGCACGGCGAAGTTCCATGAGCGGCATGGAAACATTCACGCCCGCTTCGAGCGGCGACAAGGCCAGAACCCGTTCCCTCCTCCCGGTCGTCGCGATCGCGCTGTGCACCTTCCTCGTGGTGAGCTCCGAGATGATGCCGGTGGGAGTGCTGACCCCCATGGCCGGCTCGCTCGGCATCAGCGAGGGCGTCGCCGGGCTGTCCCTGACCATCACCGGGCTGGTCGCGGCCGTGGTCGCCACCGTGGCGCCCGCGCTGGTCGGGCGTGCCGACCGGCGCGGTGTGCTGGTCCTGTTCATGTGCGTGCTCACGGCCGCGAACGCGCTGACGGCGCTGGCTCCGGATTTCCTCGTCCTGGCCGGGGCCCGGGTGCTGTTGGGGGTGTCGATGGGGATGGTGTGGGGTCTGGCGGCCGGTCTGGGGTCGCGGTTGGCCGAGCCGGGGCGTGCCGCCCTCGCGACGACGCTGATCTTCTCCGGGGTGTCGATCGCCTCCGTGCTGGGAGTGCCGCTGGGGACCTTCGTCGCGGATTCGTTCGGGTGGCGATCGGCGTTCTGGGCGCTGAGCGCGGCCGGGGCCTTCGCGAGCGTTCTGCTGTTGGTCGTGCTGCCGCCCGTGCCGGTGGCCGGGCGGGTGCGTTTGGGGGCCGGGTTCGGGGTCCTGAGGAACCCCGGTGTGTCGGCGGGGATCGCGATCTCGGTGCTCGTCGTGCTCGGGCATTTCGCCGGCTACACCTACGTCCGGCCCTTCCTGGAGTCGGAGGCGGGGCTGAGCCCGGCGCTGGTCGCGGCGGCGCTGCTCGCCTACGGAGTGGCGGGGGTCCTCGGCAACTTCGTCGTCGGGTCGCTCGCCGGGAAGTCGGCCCGTGCCGCCGTCATGGTGGCGGTCGGCGGTGTCGTGGCCGCGACGTCCGCCCTGGCGTTCGGCGGGGGTGCCGCGGCGCTGTCGGCGTCGGTGCTGCTCGTCGTGTGGGGGCTCGGGTACGGCGGTGTCTCCGTCTCGACGCAGACCTGGACGGCCGCCGCCGACCCGGAACGTGTCGAGGCCTCCTCGGCGTTGTGGGCGGGGGCGTTCAACGCGAGCATCGCGGTCGGCTCGGTCGCCGGAGGGGCGGTGATCGACGGTGCCGGGGAAACGGCGGTCATGCGGGTCGCGGCGTTCGGCGCCCTCTGCGCGTTCGTCGTCGCTGTCGTGGCGCGTCCTCGCAGGTGAACGCGGCGCTTCCGGGGGCCCGTGGTCAGGCCGCGCGTGTCCTGAGGTCCAGTTCCTCGGCGAACCGCGCGATCAGCGGGTGCTTCGCGTCGTGGCGGGCCAGCGCGATCAGCGAGGTGTCGGGCAGCGACGGGGCGGGGACGAAGCGCACGTCCGGGCGCGAGAAATAGGCCGCCCCCGCCCGGCACAACAGCACCCCGTGCCGGTTGCCCGCGACGAGCGACAGCGCTTCCTGGAGCGTGGTCGCGGTGGCGGTGTAGTGCAGTTCGTACCCGTCCTCCGTGCGGCGCGGGGCGTTCGCCTCGCGCCAGTACGCCGGTGCCCGCGGTACGGGGGCCACCATGCCCACACCCGCGAGATCGGCCGAGGTGACACGCTCCTTCGCGGCGAGCGGGTGCGCGCGGGAGACCGCGAGGTACTGCGGCTGGCGCGAGAACTCGACCAGGTGCCGGAAGTCGTGTTCCGTACTGGGGGCGAGGACGACGGCCACGTCGACGGTGCCGTTGCCCAACCCCGTGAACGGGTCCGCCCACGGCAGTTCGACCAGGCGCGTGAGTTCCGCGGGGAGCGCCGCGACCGTCCGGCCCAGCGACTCGTACACCGCGCCCTGGAAGCCGATCCGCAGGGGACGGTCCGGGGAGAGGGCCCTGGCCTGGGCGTCGGCGAACCCCTGTCGCAGGCGGTCGATCGCGGGCGTCGTCCCGGCGGCCAGCGCCGCGCCCACGGCGGTCAGCGCGACGCGCCTGCTCGTGCGCTCGAACAGCGCCCCGCCGACCCGCCCCTCCAGCCGTTTGATCATCTGCGAGACGCGCCCCTGGGAGACCCCGAGGCGCTCGGCGGTGCGGCCGAAATGGAGCTCCCCGGCCAGTACCGAGAAACATTCGAGCTCCCGCAGGGGCAGGTCCGGCAGCGGTGGGGAGGTCGTCACGGGCCGCGGGGACGTGCGGGGACCGGACGTGCCGCGGCGATCGTTCCCGGCTGCCCGGCCCGGGGCTCCGGGCGCCGCGGCGTCCGGAGTCTGCGCACGGGTCCTGTGCTCCACGGCCCCTCCTTCTCCCGGTGTCCCCCAACGTATTCGGCGTACGTGGCACACACCAAACGGTGTGCTGGACATGGCCGGTGCACGGGGCGGTCGCTCGGCGCGGGACGCGGTTCAGTGGCCGATGTCGCGGGCGAGGTCCAGGCCGAGGACGCGGTCGAGGTGGGCGAAGGTCTCGAACTTGGCGCCCGGGGGGACGTCGGAGCGGTCGGCGAGGGCGGTGAGCAGGTCGAGGACGGCGGCGGCGTCGATGTTCTCGGCGAGCGCCGCGTACGACCGGCGCAGCAGGTCGGCGGGGATCGGCCTGGAGGGGTGCCGTGCCCAGTCGGCCACCCGGGTCCGCCACTGCCGCAGGGTCCGGCGGGCCGCGGCGAGGGCGGGGCCGGTGATCGTGAGGGGTTCGGTGTGGGGGTGGCCGAGGAGCAGCAGGCGTACGGCCAGGGGGTCGGCGGTGTCCGAGGGGTCGGGGGCGCCCAGGAGTTCCCGGGTGGAGGCGTTCTGCTCCGGCGGGGCCGTGTCGACCCGGCCCACTTCGATCCGGAGCCCGGTCGTGTCGCCGTCGTCGCCCGGGGCGAGTACGTGCACGTCGGCGGGGCCGCCGAGCGCCGCGTCCGGGCGGTGCGGGGTGAGGGCGGTCGGGGGGTGGATGCCGAGCACCGCCATGATCCGGTCCAGGGCGCCGGTCCGGTCGGGCGTCAGTTCCCCGGTGGTGAGGACCGTGACGACCTGGAGGCCGTTCAGCTCCGCGGTGCGCGCCAGGACGTCGCCGACCAGGAGCACGCGCAGGTGCCACGGGCCGATTCCGGTGCCGGTGTCCTCCGTCGTGCCGGTGCCGGTGCCCGTGCCCGTGTCGGTGCCGAGGGGCGGCAGGTGGACGCTGCTGCGCAGCAGGCGGCGCGGTGCGGCGGGGACGTCCACGAGGTGGCCGGTGCGGGGGTCGGTGATACGCAGCATGGTGCGGAGGCTAGTCGCGGGGGCCTCCCGGGTGGGGGAACCCGTGCGGGGGTGGTCAGAAGTAATGGCCGGTTCCGGGGTCACTCCTCCTCGGTCAACTGCTCGTCCAGTTCGTCGAAGAGCAGCTCGGCGTGGTCGATCTGGCCGGTCCGGTAGGCGGAGCGGGCCACCAGGTGGGCGGCCACGGGGCTGGTCATCAGCTGGAAGAAGCCGATCAGGGCGAGGGTCGCCAGGTCCATGCCGCTGCGCAGGCGCAGGGCGACCCCGGCGAGGGTCAGGAGCATGCCGAGGGTCTGCGGTTTGGTGGCGGCGTGGCTGCGGGAGAGGACGTCGGGGAGGCGGAGCATGCCGATCACGCCGAGCAGGCAGACGGCCGCGCCGACGAGGACGAGTACGGCGCCGGCCATGTCGAGGACCTGGAGCCAGGCGTTCATCGGGATTCCTCCTCGCCGCCGTCGTCCGGGGTCCGGCGCGGCGGCCGGTCGCGGACGGCGATGAAGCGGGCGATGCCGACCGATCCCGTGAACCCGAGGACGGCCAGCACCAGCATGATCGGGAAGTAGAACGAGTCGCGCGCGAAGGCCGACTTGGCGGCCAGGCCCGCGATGATGAGGGCGGCGCACACGTCCAGTGAGAGCGCCCGGTCCAGCATGGACGGGCCCCACCAGATCCGGGCGAGCAGTCCCGCCCCGGCGACGACGATCAGTACGACGGCCGCGACGAGCAGCGCCCGTTCGACGGTCTCCGGTGTGCTCATGCCCCGACTCCCTTGCCGGACGCGACCGGTGGCGGCGGGCCGGCGACCCGGGCGATCTCGTCGGGGGTGCCGAAGGCCCGTACCGTCAGTGCCTCCAGGCGCCACACCGAGCGCCGTGCCGCGTCGAGCGCGGCGGGCCGGTCCGCGTCGAGGACGTGCAGGAAGACGGTGGCCGTGGCGCGGCGCACCTCGACGACCGATCCGCCGGGGACGTTCGACACGGCGACGGCGGTGGCCGCGAGCATCAGGTCGGAGCGGCAGCGCAGCGGTACGGCGATGACGGCGGCCCGGTGCGGGTGGTCGACGAAGATCTGCCGGGTGACGCGTACGCCCGAGGTGTACATGTCGTAGAGCAGACAGCCGACGAGCACCAGGATGCCCCAGGGGTGCAGGCGGAGTCCGAGGTCGACCCGGGGCAGCGGGAAGGCCAGGCAGACGACCACCGCGACGACCGCGCCGGTCAGCAGGTTGATCCAGTGGAGGCCGGACCAGAGGAACACCCAGATGAAGGTGAGCCAGGCGATCAGCGGGAGGTCGAGCACGCGTCGTCGGCGCCCGATGAACTCGCAGCTGAAGGGCGGCAGGTCCTTGTTCCGGAAGGACAGTTTGATCAGGCGTTTCACGGGCCGAGTACCGCCTGTGTGTAGGGCGTGCGCGCGATGAGTTCGGCGGCGGCGCGGTCGGTGTAGGAGGTCAGCGGTCCGGCGAACACGGTGAAGGCGAGGCCGAGTGCGACGGCCGCCGCGGTCGCCCCGGTCATCGGGTGCGGCAGTTTCGTCGTGGTGGTGACGGCGTGGCCGTGCAGGGTGGCCGCGACCGCCCGTCCGGCGGGCTGGTGGCGGGGGCGCACCGGTTCGTCGCCGCTGCCGGGGATGCGGTCGGGGCCCTCGTCGGTGTCGGTGTCGTCCTCGTCGGAGCCGGACTCCAGGACGGTGCCGTACGCGGCCTGTCCGGGCGGCGCGGCCCGCCAGAAGGCCAGGTTCCAGACCTTGGCCGTCACGTAGAGGGTGAGGAGGCTGGTCACCGCCGACCCGGCGACGAGGATCCACGCCCAGACGCCGCCGTCGGCGACCCCGGCCCGCATCAGCACGAGCTTGCCGATGAAGCCGGACAGCGGTGGGGTGCCGGCCAGGTTCATGGCGGGGACGAAGAACAGCGTGGCGAGCAGCGGGGCCGCCTTGGCGAGGCCGCCGATCCGGGTGAGTTCGGTGGTGCCGCCCCGGCGTTCGATCAGCCCCGCCACCAGGAAGAGGGTGGTCTGGACGGTGATGTGGTGGACGACGTAGACGATCGCGCCGCCGTACGCGTCCCGGGTGGCGAGGCCGATGCCGAAGACCATGTAGCCGATGTGGCTGACGAGGGTGAAGGAGAGCAGCCGTTTCAGGTCGGTCTGGGCCACGGCTCCGAGGATGCCGACGACCATCGAGGCGAGCGCGGCGGCCATCAGCAGGTCGCCGAGCCGGTTGCCGGGGAAGAGCAGGGTCTCGGTGCGGAGCATGCAGTAGACGCCGACCTTGGTGAGCAGGCCCGCGAAGACCGCGGTGACCGGGGCGGGTGCGGTCGGGTAGGAGTCGGGGAGCCAGGCGGCGAGCGGGAAGACGGCGGCCTTGACGGCGAAGACGGTGAGCAGCATCCCCTGGATCAGGGTCTGCACCCCGAGCGGCAGTTCGCCGATCCGTCCGGCCAGTTGCGCGAAGTTGGCGGTGCCGGTCGCCGCGTACGTCATGGCGATGGCGGTGAGGAACAGCATCGACGAGAACAGCGAGATGATCACGTAGGTGGAGCCGGCCCGGACCCGGGGGCCGGTGCCGCCGAGGGTGAGCAGGACGAAGCTGGCGACCAGCATGATCTCGAAGCCGACGTAGAGGTTGACCAGGTCACCGGCGAGGAAGGTGCAGGAGACCCCGGCGACCAGGATCAGGTACGCGGGGTGGAAGACCGCGACGGGGGTCTCCTCGTCGCGGTCGGCCATGCCCTGGCCGAGGGAGTAGACCAGCACGCAGAGCGTGACGGCGGAGGACACCGTCAGCATCAGCCCGGAGAGCCGGTCGGCGACCAGGGTGATGCCGAGCGGCGGGGCGAAGTCGCCGAGGTCGACGGTGAGCGGGCCGCGGAGGTCGGCGACGATCATCAGGGTGACGGAGAGTCCGAGCACGGTGCCGAGCACGACGACGCTGACGAGGCGCTGGACCTGTTTGAGTCTGGTGCCGAAGGCGAGGCTGAGGCCGGTCGCGCAGAGCGGCAGCAGCACCGGCAGGGGGACGAGGGCGTTCATCCGGTGGCTCCTGGATCGGCGTCGTGGGGGTGGGGGGCTTCCGGAGGGCGCTCCCGCGGGGTGTCCTCGGAGTGGGGGGCGTCCTCGGGGCGGGGACCGTTCCTGGGGCGTGGGGCGTCCTCGGGGCGCGGGGCGTTCCCGGAGTGGAGGTCGTTCCCGGGGCGCGGGGCGTTCCCGGAGCGGGGGTCCTCCGGCGGGTCGGTCCCGGTGCGTCGGGGCCCCGGGCCGGTGTCCGCTGTGGACGGCTGTGGGTAGTCCTCGGGGTCGGCGCCCAGGACGTCGTGCCAGAGGTTGCCGGTGGCGTACCGGCCGCGTGCCTGCAGGGCCCGGTCGGCGCGCAGCCGGGCCCGGAGCCGGCGGCGTTCCTCGCGGTAGCGGGCGCGCTGCTCGTCCGTGACGTCGTCGGCGGCGCGGTACCGCTCGCGCAGTTCGTCGCGCTCCCCCAGCACTTCGGCGCGCAGCGCGATGCGCCGGTCCTCCAGGTCGTCGTGGACCTCGTCCGTGCCGGTCAGCTGGTGGCCGCGGTACGCCATGGCGAGGAGGAACGCCGTGGTGGCGAGGGTGATGACGATCGCGGTGAGGGCGATGGCCTGCGGCAGCGGGTCGGTGACCCGCCCCAGCTGGACGCCGTAGAGGAGCGGTTCCTCGCCGGCCGAGCCGGTGGCGGCGAGGATGAGCAGGTTGATGCCGTTGCTCGCGATCACCGCACCGAGCAGGATGCGGGTGAGCGGTCGGGTGAGCATGAGGATGCCGCCGACCGCGCAGAGCACCACGGCGGTGGCCAGGAGCGAGACGCTGACCGTCATTCGGCGACGCCTTCCGTCCCGGAGGCCGTTCCCGGGGGTGTCCCGGGGGCCGTTCCCGGGGCTGTGCCGGAGGCAGGTCCCGGCGGTGCGCCGGGGTCGGCCGCCGCGGCCCTCGCGGCCGCCTTCTCGATCACCGCCCGCTCGATCTGCCGGTCGATCTTGGCGCCGAGCGCCCGCACGATGTCCAGCACCACGCCCAGGACCAGCAGGTAGACCCCGAAGTCGAAGAGGACCGGCGTGCCGATGTGGTACTCGCCGATCAGGGGCAGCCGGCCGTGGTGGGTCCAGGCGTGCAGGACCGTTCCGTCGGCGAGGCCGAGCAGGGCGACCCCGGTGGAGACGAACAGTCCGAGGCCGGTGAAGAGTCCGGGCTGGAGCGGTGCGGCCTCGGCGAGTTCGAAGCGTCCGCCCGCCAGGTAACGGGTGATCAGCGCGAGTCCGGCGACGAGTCCGGCGACGAAGCCTCCGCCCGGCATGTTCTCGGCGCAGAACAGCAGGTACACCGAGAGCACCAGGACCGGGTGGAACAGCAGCCGGGCCACGACCTCGAAGACGATGGAGCGGTGTTCGGGCGCCAGCGTCGAACCGGCCGCGAGCCAGCCGCGTTCCGGTGCCCCCTCGTCGCCGCGCGGAAGCCCCGTCAGGCCGGTGGACGTCACCGACCAGGCGGTCCGTCCCCGGGTCTCCTCGCGCGGCGGTTCCTCGGTGCGCCGGTGCAGGTAGAGCAGGCTCGTCACCCCGATCGCCGCCGCGGCGAGGACGGCGGACTCCCCCATCGTGTCCCAGGCGCGCAGGTCGACCAGGATGGTGGCCACGACGTCCTTGAGCCCGTGCCGGGAGACCTCCTCGACCATGGCCGCGCCCGCCGGGTCCGCCGTACGGGCCGCCGCCGCGACCCACACCACCACGCCGAGCGTCGCCGCCGCGGCCAGGGCCACCGGGATGCGCACCGCGCGCCGCCAGCTGCTGACCGACTCCTGGAAGTGCACCGGCAGCCGCCGCAGCACCAGCACGAACACGATCATCGCCACGGTCTCGACGCAGAACTGGGTGAGCGCCAGGTCGGGGCCGCCCTGGACGACGAAGAGCAGCGCCGCGCCGTATCCGGTCAGTCCGGCCAGTACCACCGCCTTCATCCGGCGCCTGACGGCGAGGCACAGGAGGGCGGCCGCGCAGGTCAGTGCGGCGACGGCGCCCTGCAGGGGGACGTCCCAGAGCCGCGGGGGCGCGGCCCCGTGCCACGGCCGGTCCACACCGAGGACGGTGAGCTGGCCGACCAGCATCACGAGCAGGGTGGTGGCGAGGTAGCCGGAGAGCGAGCCGCGCTGGACGAAGCCGGTGAGCTGGAGCGAGAGCCGTTCCAGGCCGAGCAGCAGGTGCCCGAAGACGCTGTCGGCGGTCGGCCAGGCGATCCGGCGGGAGATCCGGGTCACGGTGGTGCGGCCCAGGAAGAGCACCGCGCCGGCCGCCGTGGCGACGGCGGAGAGCAGCAGGGCGGTCCCGAAGCCGTGCCAGAGCGCGAGGTGGTACGGGTACGGGGTCGGCGGGAACGCGTCCGCGTACGCGCCCAGCAGTCGATCGGTCCATCCGACTCCCGGCCCCAGCACCAGCCCGCAGAGCGCGAGCAGCGCGGGCGGTGCGAGGAAGGCCGGGCCCACCCGGTGCACCGGGGTGTCCTCGACGCCGGGCTTGCGGGCGAAGGCCCCCCAGACGAACCGCGCGGTGTACGCGACGGTCAGGGCCGAGCCGGCGACGGTGAGGCCCAGCGCCCAGTGGTCGGCGGTGGAGCCGTGCAGCAGTGCCTCGAACGCGGCTTCCTTGGCGGCGAATCCGAGCAGCGGCGGCAGGGCCGCCATGGACGCGGCGGCGAGCACCGCGACCGCGCCGACGTGCGGCAGCGCCCGGCCGACGCCGGAGAGTCTGCGCAGGTCACGGGTGCCGGCCGCGTGGTCGACGATGCCGGTGACGAGGAACAGCGGGGCCTTGAAGCAGGCGTGGCCCAGGATCATGACGACCGCGGCCAGTGCCGTGTCCCGGGTGCCGGCCCCGGCGAGCAGGGTGAGGAAGCCGAGCTGGCCGACGGTGCCGTAGGCGAGGACCAGTTTGAGGTCGTTCAGGCGCAGGGCCCGCCAGCCGCCGAGCAGCATGGTCGCGGCTCCGAGGACGATCACGACGGGGCGCCAGACCGGCACGTCGGCGAAGGCGGGCGCGAGCCGGGCGACCAGGTACACCCCGGCCTTCACCATCGCGGCGGCGTGCAGATAGGCGCTGACGGGCGTCGGTGCGGCCATGGCGTTGGGCAGCCAGAGGCTGAACGGCCAGATCGCCGACTTCGACAGGGCCCCGCACAGGATCAGCAGCACCGCGATCGAGACGGCGGGGCCCGTCGGGGGCGGGTCGGCGAGGAGGGTGGAGATGCGGTACGTGCCCGCCGTGCGGCCGAGGAGCAGGAAGCCGACGAACATCGCGAGGCCGCCGAGCGTGGTGACGGTGAGCGCCTGGAGTGCGGAGCGGCGGCTGTGCTTCTGCTCGCTGTCGTATCCGATCAGCAGGTAGGAGAAGACCGTGGTCAGCTCCCAGAACACGTAGAGCGAGATCAGGTCGTCGGCGAGGACGAGGGCGAGCATGGCCCCCGCGAACGCGAGCAGGTTCCCGGCGAATCCGGCCAGTTGCGGGGTGCGGCCGGTGAAGTACGAGGCGCAGTAGAGCAGGACGAGCGTGCCGATCCCGGCCGCGAGCAGCACCATCAGTTCGGCGAGCGCGTCGAGCCTGAGGTCGACGGTGACGCCGTAGGCGGGCATCCACGGCCACGACCAGGTGACGGAGCCGCCGGACGCGGTGGTGTTCCACTGCGTGGCCGCCCACACCGTGGTGGCGGCCGGGGGCAGTGCGAGGAGGACGAAGGCGCGGCTGCCCAGCGCCCGCACCAGCGGGCGCGCGCAGGCGGCCAGGACGAAGTGGCAGACGACGAGCGCGGTCATGCGGTGCCGGTGGACGTCCCGCGCCCGCGCTCGCCGGAGATCCGGGAACCGGACAAAGCATCAGGGATAAAAGCCACTCAATACAGATATATCTCCGACCGCATCTCACTCCCACGGCGCGCCGCGCCCCTCCCTGCGCACCGCGTCCGCCACCGATGGGCGCGAGCGCCCGGAGGTCCCGCCCGGCCCGTCCGTATCCTTGGCGCACCCCGCCGCGAGGGGGCGGCACGGCGCGCGGGCGCCTCGCGTGTCCGTGTGCCCATCGCCCCCTGCTCGAACTGGCATGGAACGGGCGCTTCCGGGCGTCGTGGCGGCACCGGTCATGATCAGTGATGCATTCGTGACCCCTTTCTTTTCATTTTTAACGGTGTGCCTACTATCTTCCTGTCGAAGTTCTCAACGAATTTGCCCAGTCCTGAAACTGGCACCATCGTCTAGGAGCACGTCCTGCGCACGCGCGTCTCACGGCGGACCAAATCGACCACTATGTCGCTGCGGACAGCCCTTCTCGTACTGGCCATCGTTCCGGGAGTCGCACTTGCCTCTCTCTGGGCCGTCACCAGTGTTCAGACCCTGACGGGCTACCAGCGGCAGGCCGCCCAGGGCGAGTCGGCCACGAACGCCGGTCAGCCGTCCGTCATCATGTACTACAGCCTCCAGGAGGAGCGTCGGCTCAGCGCCGACGTACTGGGCGGGAACAAGGACGCCGAGGAACCGCTGCGGCGGCAGCGCGCGCTGACCGACGACGCCATCGAGAGCTTCCAGACGTTCTCCGACGTGGTGGCCGACGACGACCGGTCCGAGGTCCGGGAAGCCGTTCGTACGGCACACGCCGCGATCGCCCAACTTCCCTCCCAGCGCGCCCTGGTGGACAAGAGCGGGGCCGGGCAGCAGCAGGCCGTGTACACCTACTACTCGGACCTGATCGGGGCGGACCTCGGGCTCTTCGGGGCGCTCAGCCACGTCGACGACGGCCCGACCACCTCCCTCTCCCAGACGCTCGTGGACCTCTTCTACGCCAAGGAGATGGTTTCCCGCTCGGACGCCCTGCTGACGCGCGGCTGGGCCGCCGGGAAGCTTGGCGTCGAGGAGTTCGCCGGAGTCGAAGAGGCCATCATGGGCCAGCCGCTCCTGTACACCACCCAGGTCGTCCCGTACCTGTCGCCGGACGAGAAGGCCACGTGGGACAAGCTCGTCGGCAGCTCGGACTGGAAGACCAAGACCCGGCTGGAGAACCGGATACTGCGTTCCACGCAGGCCGAGGGCTCCGACTTCTTCGTCCTCGACCCCGACGACGAGAAGGCCTGGCGCGGCGCGATCGACGGCGTGGACGCCCAGCTCGAGGAGCTGCTGGAGCTGCGCCTCACCTCCACGGTCGAGAAGGGCAACAGCAGTGTGCGGTCCCTGCTGCTCACGGTGACGCTGACCACGGCGGTCGGGCTGCTCGCCGTGATCGCGGTCATCTGGACCACCTGGCGCCTGACCCGCAACCTCCGACGCCGGATCAGCAGCCTCCAGGAACGGGCCGAGGAGCTGGAGAAGGCACTGCCCGACGTGGTCGACCGGCTGGCCCTGGGCGAGCGCATCGACGTCGAGACCGAGGCCCGCGCCATCGAGCACGACGCCGGGAACGGTGGCGACGAGCTGACCCGGCTCGGCGACGCGCTCAACCTGGCGCGCACCAGTGCGCTGAGCGCGGCCGTCAAGCAGGCCGACCAGCACCGCGGGTTCGAGCGGCTCCTCCAGCGGATCGCCCGCCGCACCCAGCAGTTGATCGGCCAGCAGCTGAGGAAGCTGGACGACCTGGAGCGCAAGCACGAGGACCCCGAGATCCTGGAGGATCTCTTCGACCTCGACCACCTCACCGCGCGTCTGCGCCGGTACGAGGAGAATCTCGTCATCCTCGCCGGCGGCACCCCGCACCGGCGCTGGCGCAAGCCGGTCCCGCTGCTGGACGTGATGCGTTCCGCCCAGGGCGAGGTGCAGGACTACCGGCGGGTGGCGCTGGACCTGAACGACAGCCCCTGGCTGGCGGAACGGGCCGTCGGCCCGGTCACGCACGTGCTGGCCGAGCTGATCGAGAACGCGCTCAGCTTCTCCCGGCCGCCGAACCCGGTCGAGGTCCGTGCGGCCAAGGTGAGCCGCGGTCTGGCCATCGAGGTCGAGGACCGGGGCCTGGGGATGGACGACGAGCAGCTGGCCGCGGCCAACGAACTGATGGCCCGGCCGCCCCGGATGGACGTGCTGGCCCACTCGGAGGACATCCGGCTCGGCCTGTACGTGATCGCACGGCTCGCGAACCAGCACGGGCTGCGGGTGGAGTTCCGCTCCTCGGCGTACGGCGGCACCCGGGTGGTCCTGCTCGTCCCCGACGAACTCATCGTCCCCGGACCGAACTCCGGCCCGGTGGTCATGGAGCCCCCGGCCGCCGCACCCGCCCCCGCCCCCGCGTCGGCCCCGGCGCCGGCCCCGGAGACGGCCGACGGGCAGCCGCTGCCCACCCGTGTCCAGGGCCGCGCCCTGGCCGACGTCACCGCGATCAAGGCGGCGGGCACCCCCTACGCCGAGCAGCCGCACCAGTCCGCCGAACAGCCCCGGCAGCCGGGCCCGACCCCCTACCCCGCCGCTCAGGATCAGCCCTACGCCGCCCCGGAGAACGTCGCTCCCGCAGCACCGCACGACCCGGCGCCGCAGGAGCGGTACGGGGCACCCGCGCCCGGCGGCGACCCGTACGCCGCCCCGCCCGTCGAGCCGTTCGCCCCGCAGCCGCACCCGTCCCCGTACGGCACGGACGAACAGCCCTACATGACGGCCGCCGGGCAGTACCCGGTGGACCCGCCGCCGTCCTGCTCCACCCCCGCCGGGACGTACCAGGGGCCGGAGCAGCCCTACCCCGCCCCGTACTCCGCCGGGGCCGAGCACGGACGCCCGGCGCGGCTGCCGGTCTCCGAGCCGGACCACCCGGCACCGCCGGACCCGGAAGCCGTCCGCACGGGGAACGGCTCCGGCCGGCCCGCCCCGGGCACCCCGCCCACGCCCGGCACGGAACCGCCGCTGCCGCGCCGCGTCCGGCAGGCCAGCCTGGTGGACGAACTGCGGGTCGGCCCGGCCGCCCGGAACACCGTGCCCCGCCCGCCGGGCCCGGAAGAGAACCCGCAGGCGCGACCGGCCCCGCACCGGGCCGGAGCGGCGATCGGCGCCTTCCAGCGCCGGTCGCGCGCGGCCCGCGCGACCTCCGAGACGACACCGCGGCCCGCGCCGCCCGCCACCCCGCATCCCACGAGAGAAGAACCGTCATGACACGCACAACCGCCACCCACCAGGACCTCGACTGGCTGCTCGACGGCCTGGTGGATTCGGTGGCCGAAACCCGCAACGCCGTCCTGCTCTCCGACGACGGTCTCGTGGTGAGCCATTCGCGCAGCATCGAGCGCGCCGACGCCGAACGGCTGGCCGCCATCTGCACCGGCCAGCAGAGCCTGGCCCGCGGCGTCGGGCAGCTCTTCGACGGCGGCAGCGTCCACCAGGTGATCGTGGAACTCGCGGACCTGTGGCTGTTCATCATCTCGGCCGGGCAGGGCACCCACCTGGCCGTGATCGCCTCCCAGGAGGTGGACGCCGAGATCATGTCCCTCGCCATGCACAACCTCGTCCAGCAGGTCGGCCAGAAGCTCTCCACCCCGACCCGCGGCGAGTTCGACGCCTTCGGTCCCGGGGACGGGCCGCGCGCGTGACCGAGTACTGGGATGAGGATGCCGGGGAGGACGGGGCGGGCACGATGGTGCGCCCGTACACGATCACCCGGGGCCGGACCGCTCCCGAGCGGGACGACTTCAGCCTCATCACCGTGCTGACGACCGCGCTGGACCCGCGGGACGAGCACGGTGCGCCGATCCTGCCGGGGCGGCTCCAGCCGGAGCACCGGCTGATCCTCGAGCGCTGCCGTCGGCCGTCCGCGGTGGCCGAGGTCTCGTCCGACCTCGGCCTCCCGGTTTCGGTGACCAAGATCCTGCTGGCCGACCTCGTCGCCCAGGGCCTGCTGACGGCTCGCGCGCCGCTCTCGGTGGCGCGGGCGGCCGGTGGCGCCGACATGGGCCTGCTGGCCGCCGTTCGTGACGGACTCCGGAGACTCTGAACCAACATGACAAGCAGTCAGGCGGCTCCCGCCGCCGTCAAGATCCTCATCGCCGGAGGCTTCGGCGTCGGCAAGACCACCATGGTCGGTGCCGTCAGCGAGGTCACCCCGCTGAGCACGGAGGAGTATCTGACCCAGGCCAGTGTCGGCGTCGACGACCTGGCCGGAGTCGACCAGAAGGACACCACCACCGTGGCCCTGGACTTCGGCCGGATCACGGTCAGTGACGAGCTGGTGGTCTACCTCTTCGGCACCCCCGGCCAGGAACGCTTCTGGTTCATGTGGAACGACCTGGTCAACGGGGCGCTGGGCGGGGTGGTGATCGCCGACACCCGCAGGCTGGACACAAGTTTCGCCTCGATCGACTTCTACGAGAGCCGGAACATCCCGTTCGTCGTGGCGATCAACTGCTTCCACGGCCACAACACCCGTACGCCGGACGAGATCAGGGCCGCGCTCGACCTCGATCCGCAGGTGCCGCTGATGATCGGTGACGTCCGCGAGCGGCCGTTCTCCCGGGACGTGCTGCTGGCGCTGGTGGACCATCTGATGGGGCTGCCCGCGGCGGTCGGCTGACGCCCGGCACGGGCCGCACTCCCCCAAGTCCCGTCCCACCCTCCGTACTTCACGCCGCCGTGTGTCGTACGGGCCCGGATCCCGGGCCCGTACGACCTTCCTCCGCAACGTTCCTGACGAAGGATCAGGGAAGTACCGCGATCCCGTCGAGCTCGACGAGGGCCTGCTCGTCCCAGAGCCTGGCCACCCCGACGACCGCCATCGCCGGATAGTCGCGGCCCGCCAGCCGCCGCCAGACGGCGCCCAGTTCGGCGACCCTCTTGCGGTAGTCGGCCACATCGGTGGCGTACACGGTGACCCTGGCCAGGTCCGCCGGGACGCCGCCCGCCGCGCGCAGGGCGGTGAGCAGGTTGGTGAGCGCCGTCGCGAACTGCTCGGTCAGGTCGTCGCCGACCACCTTGCCGTCCTGGTCGAGCGCCGTCTGCCCGGCCAGGAAAACCAGTTGGCCGCCGGTGGCCGTGACGGCGTGCGAGAAGCCCGTGGGCGGGGACAGTTCGACGGGGTTGATCCGGTGGACCGGACTCATGCGGACGCCTCCCGGTTCGCGTACAGCTCCTTGGCGATGATGGTGCGCTGGACCTCGCTTGCGCCCTCGTAGATCCGTGGCGCGCGGACCTCCCGGTAGAGGTGCTCGAGGAGGTGGCCGCGGCGCAGGGCGCGGGCGCCGTGCAGTTGGACGGCGGTGTCGACGACGTACTGGGCGGTCTCGGTGGCGTACAGCTTGGCCATGGCTGCGCGGCGCGGCACGCCGGGTTCCCCCGCGTCGTACGCGGCGGCGGCCGCGTGCACCAGGAGCCGGGCGGCCTCGATGCGGGTGGCCATCTCGGCGACCTGGTGGGAGACGGCCTGGAGGTCCTTCAGCGGGCCGCCGAACGCCGTGCGGTGCGCGGTGTGTGCCACGGTGGCGTCGAGGGCGGCGCGGGCCATGCCGACGGCGAAGGCGCCGACGCTGGGCCGGAACAGGTTGAGGGTGTCCATGGCGACGCGGAAGCCCCGGTCCGGTTCGCCGAGCACGTCGTCGGGGGTGACCGGGACCCCGTCGAAGGCCAGGGCCCCGATGGGGTGCGGCGAGAGCATGTCGAGGGCGGTGCCGGTGAGCCCGGGGCGGTCGGCGGGGACCAGGAACGCAGTAATGCCGCGCGATCCGGCGCCGGGGGTCGTGCGCGCGAACACGGTGTAGAAGTCGGCCTCGGGCGCGTTGGAGATCCAGCACTTCTCGCCGGTCAGCCGCCAGCCGTCGCCGTCGCGTCCGGCCGCCAGGGCGAGGGCCGCCGCGTCGGAACCGGCTCCCGGCTCGCTGAGCGCGAAGGCGGCCACGGTGCGCCCGGCCCGTACGCCGGGGAGCCAGCGGTCGTGGTGGGCGGGGGTGCCCGCCCGGACCACGGGGTGGGTGCCGAGCCCCTGGAGGGCCAGCGCGGTCTCGGCCTCCGTGCAGCCCCGGGCCAGGGACTCGCGGAGCAGGCAGAGGTCGAGGGCGCCGGAGTCCAGCAGCCGGTCGATGAGGCCCGCCGCGCCGAGTGCGGCGATCAGGGGGCGGTTGACGTGGCCCGGTTCGCCCTTCTCGGCGAGGGGGCGCAGTTGTCGTTCGGCGAGGGTTTCGAGCTCCTCGCACCAGGCGGTCTGTTCCGGATCGAGTGAGAATGCCGTCATACGGCCGCCTCTCCTGTCGCGTCTCGTCTGCTTGCTTCCCGTTCCCGTCCGCTCGTTCTCCCGTACCCGTCCGCGCCCGTCCTTCCCACCTTTCGCTCTCCCGGCCTTCCGTCCTCCCGGCCTTCCGGTCTTCCGTCACCCGATCGGTCGTTCCCCGTCGGTTCGGGCCCGTCGGTTCAGGCCCCGTCGGCTCGCTCTATCGCGGACCGTTGACTACCGTCACACAAACGATACGCTCCAAGGGCGACAAGGGGGCGATCCGTCATGGACCCGAAGACCTCAGCGCACCTCGACACCTTCGCCAGGGACCACCTGCCACCTCCGGACCAGTGGCCGCACCTGCTCTTCGACCTTCCCGAACTGCGTTATCCCGACCGCCTCAACTGCGCGACGGAGCTGCTGGACCGCACGATCGACCGCCTCGGCCCCGACCGGCCCGCCTTCCGCACCGCCGACGGCGCGGTCTGGAGCTACGGGGAGCTGCGGGAGCGGGTGGACCGGATCGCCCACGTCCTCACCTCCCGGCTCGGAGTCGTCCCCGGCAACCGCGTCCTGCTGCGCGGCCCCACCACCCCCCGGCTGGCCGCCTGTTGGCTGGCGGTGCTGAAGGCGGGGGCGATCGCCGTCACCGTGCTGGACCGGCAGCGGCCCGCGGAGCTGTCCGCCCTCTGCTCGATCGCCCGGGTGAGCCATGCGCTGTGCGCCGCCGGGGCGGTCGACGACCTGGTGCGGGCCGAGGTGCCGGGGCTGCGGATCACGGTGTACGGGGGCGGGGGCGAGGACGATCTGCTGCGCCTGGCCGAGACCGTGACGGGTCCGTACCGGGCCGTGGACACGGCCGCGGACGACGTCGCGCTGATCGCGTTCACCTCGGGGACCACCGGACGCCCCAAGGGCTGCGTGCACTTCCACCGGGACGTGCTGGCGATCGCGGACACCTTCTCGCGCCATGTGCTGCGGCCCACGCCCGACGACGTGTTCGCGGGCAGCCCGCCGCTCGGCTTCACCTTCGGGCTCGGCGGCCTGGTGGTCTTCCCGCTGCGGGCCGGTGCCAGTGCCCTGCTGCTCGAACAGTCCGGCCCGGACCGGCTGCTGCCCGCGCTCGCCGCCCACCGGGTCTCGGTGCTGTTCACCGCGCCGACCGCCTACCGTCTGATGCTCGACCACGTCGACGCGCACGACCTGGGCGCGCTGCGGCGCTGTGTGTCGGCCGGGGAGAACCTCCCGGTGTCCACCTGGCGCTCCTGGTACGAGCGGACGGGGCTGCGCATCATCAACGGCATCGGCGCCACCGAGCTGCTGCACATCTTCATCTCGGCCGCCGACGACGCGATCCGCCCCGGCACCACCGGGATTCCCGTGCCGGGCTGGCAGGCCCGCGTCCTGGACCGCGACGGCGGACAGGTGCCGGACGGCGAGCCGGGACTCCTCGCGGTACGCGGCCCGGTGGGCTGCCGCTATCTCGCCGACGGGCGCCAGCGGGAGTACGTGGCGCACGGCTGGAACTTCACCGGGGACACCTATGTGCGCGAGCCGGACGGCTACTTCCGGTACGTCGCCCGCGCCGACGACATGATCATCTCCTCCGGGTACAACATCGCGGGCCCCGAGGTCGAGGAGGCCCTGCTGCGCCATCCCGCGGTGGCCGAGGCCGCGGTGGTGGGCCGGGCGGACGAGCTGCGCGGCCAGATCGTGGTGGCGTACGTGGTGCTGCGCGAGGGCGCGGACGTCCCGGCCGACGCGTTGCGCGCCCACGTGAAGAACGAGCTGGCCCCGCACAAGTGCCCGCGCGTCGTCGAGTTCCTGCCCGCGCTCCCCCGTACCGCCACCGGGAAGCTGCAACGCTTCCGGCTGCGGGACGGCTGAGCCGGAAATACGTGTGCCTCGCGCCACGCACACCCGGCAGGATGAGGCATGACCTGGACCTTCACCGATGACGTCGACACTTTTCTCGACGCGGCCGGCGTCTCGCTGGCCGCCCGGCCCGCCGAGAACACCCTGATCCTGACGGTCACCGACACCCTGCGGCGGCGCGGCCCGCACGCCTACGGGGACGCTGCCCCGTTGCTCGGCTGGTGGCGCGGGGCGGACGGCGAGGTCGCGGGGACGCTGGTGCAGACCCCGCCGTTTCCGCCGGTGCTGGGATCCGTCGCCCCGGAGGCGGTCGGGCCGCTGGCCGCGGCGCTCCCCCTGACCCGGATCAACGCCGACCGGGCCACCGCCGAGGTGCTCGCCGCCCGCTGGCCCGGCCACCGGGTCGACCAGGAGCAGCGGCTCTACCGGCTGGCGACGCTGATCCCGCCCTCCCCGTCCCCCTCGGGCCGGCCCAGGACCGCCACCACCACCGACCGGCAACTGCTGGTGCGCTGGCATCTCGCCTTCGCCGATCAGGTCGGCCAGTCCGGCTCCCTCGCCGAGCGGCAGGTGGACGAGCGCACGGCGTCCGGCGCACTGACGCTCTGGGAGGACGACGGTGTCCCGGTGTCGATGGCGGGGATCTTGCCACGGATCGCGGGCACGGTCCGGGTCACGGCGGTCTACACCCCGCCCGAGCACCGCCGCCGGGGCTACGCGGCCGCGGTGACGGCGGAGGCCGCCCGGTCGGCGCGGGAGGCGGGCGCGCGGGAGGTGCTGCTCTTCACCGACCTGGCGAACCCGACCAGCAACGGCGTGTACCGGCGCATCGGCTTCCGGGCGGTCTCGGACCGGCTGCTGATCAGCGCGGAGGAGCGGTGAGCGGCCCGCCGGAACCCGCCTGGCTGGTCGTGGCGAACGTGGTGCTGTGGCGGCGGTACGGGGACCTCGGGCAGGAGCTGCGTCCCGGCACGAAGGCGTACCGGGGCGGGGCGAAGGTGTACGTCGTCGACACCTACGCCGGGATGGGGCACCAGCAGCTGACCACCGTCGGGCACGGGCGGCACAACGGCCGCTGGATCACCATCGACACGGGGACCCGTCATCTCCACACCTTCCGGGCCCGGCTGGTGTACACCCCGGCCGTGCTGAAGCGGTGCCCCGGCCCGCTCACGGCCGGCCGGGAGGAGGCCGAGGCGCTGGCCGCGCTGCTGGAGCGGGTCGCCCGGGAGGAGCGGCACGCCCACCACGGGGGCCCGCACCCCGACCCGTGCCTCTGCCACGAGTGCCTGCCGGTCACCCCAGGGTGAGCCGTGGTTTCGGCGCGTCCGTGCGGCCCGTCGGCGGGCGGCGGCTGCCCGCACGGTACGGGGCAGGCCAGGGCGCGCCGGGGCCGGCGTAGCCCTGCTCGGCCGCCGCGTGCAGGGTCCAGTGCGGGTCGTAGAGGTGGGGGCGGGCCAGGGCGCAGAGGTCGGCCCGGCCCGCGAGGAGCAGCGAGTTGACGTCGTCCCAGGAGGAGATCGCGCCGACCGCGACGACGGGCACACACAGGGCGTTGCGGATCCGGTCGGCGTACGGGGTCTGGTAGGAGCGGCCGTACTCGGGGTGTTCGTCGGAGACGACCTGGCCGGTGGAGACGTCGATGGCGTCGGCCCCGTGGGCGACGAAGGCGCGGGCGATCTCGACGGCGTCGTCGGCCGTCGTGCCGCCCCCGGCCCAGTCGGTCGCCGAGATCCGGACGGTCATGGGCCGGGCGTCCGGCCACTGTTCGCGGATGGTGTCGAAGACTTCGAGGGGGAACCGGAGCCGGTTGGCCAGGCAGCCGCCGTACTCGTCGGTGCGGTGGTTGGTGAGCGGCGAGAGAAACCCGGACAGCAGGTAGCCGTGGGCGCAGTGGAGTTCGAGCAGGTCGAAGCCGCAGCGGTCGGCGCGGCGGGCGGCTGCCACGAACTGCTCGCGCACGGCGTCGAGTCCGGCCCGGTCCAGGACGTGCGGGACCTGGCTGACGCCGTCCCGGTAAGGGATCGGGGAGGCGGCGACGAGCGGCCAGTTGCCGTGGTCGAGCGGCTGGTCGATGCCCTCCCACATCCGGCGGGTGGAGCCCTTGCGGCCCGAGTGGCCGAGCTGGACGCCGATGGCGGTGCCGGGGGCGTTCGCGTGGACGAAGTCCGTGACGCGGCTCCAGGCGGCGACCTGCTCGTCGGTGTAGAGGCCGGCGCAGCCGGGCGTGATGCGGCCCTCGGCGCTGACGCACACCATTTCCGTCATGACGAGTCCGGCGCCACCGAGCGCGCGGGCGCCCAGATGGACGAGGTGGAAGTCGCCGGGGACGCCGTCGACGGCCGAGTACATGTCCATGGGTGACACGACCACGCGGTTGCGGAGTTCGAGGCCGCGCAGCCGCAGCGGGGCGAACATCGGCGGGGTGCCGGGGAGGCCGCCGAACTCCTCCTCGACGGCGGCGGTGAAGGAGGGGTCGCGCAGGCGCAGGTTGTCGTGGGTGACGCGGCGGCTGCGGGTGAGGAGGTTGAAGGCGAACTGGCGGGGCGGCTGGTCGACGTAGGTGCCCAGTTCCTCGAACCAGCGCAGGCTGGCCGCCGCGGCCCGCTGGGTGGATTCGACGACCGGCCGGCGCTCGGCCTCGTACGCGGACAGCGCGCCGGGCAGGTCGGGCCGTTCCTCGATGCAGGCGGCGAGGGCGAGGGCGTCCTCGACGGCGAGTTTGGTGCCGGAGCCGATGGAGAAGTGCGCCGTGTGGGCGGCGTCACCGATGAGGACGGTGTTGCCGTGCGACCAGCGGGCGTTGACGACGGTGCGGAAGGCGGTCCAGGCGGACTTGTTGGAACGCAGCGGCCGGCCGCCGAGCGCCTCGGTGAAGATCTTGGCGCAGCGCAGGGTCGAGTGCTCGACGGAGCAGGTGTCGAATCCGGCGGCCCGCCAGACCTCCTCGCGCATCTCGACGATGACGGTGGAGGCGTCGGACGAGAAGGGGTAGCCGTGCAGCTGCATCACCCCGTACGCGGTCTCGGCGGTCTCGAAGCGGAAGGCGTCGAGGGCGAAGTCGGCGGCGAGCCAGATGTAGCGGCAGCGGTGGGTGGTGAGGTGGGGGCCGAAGACGTCGGCGTGGGCGGTGCGGGTGGGGCTGTGCACGCCGTCGGCGGCGATCACCAGGTCGTGCGCGGCGGCCAGCTCGGCGGCCGGCGGTGCGGCGGTGCGGAAGTGGAGGCGTACGCCGAGGGACGCGCAGCGCTCGCGCAGGATCTCCAGGAGTCTGCGCCTGCCCAGGGCCGCGAAGCCGTGGCCGCCGGAGGTCTGGGTGACGCCCCGGTGGACGATGTCGATGTCGTCCCACCGGACGAATTCGTCCTTGAGTGCCCGGTACACGACGGGGTCGGCGTGTTCGATGCCGCCGAGGGTCTCGTCGGAGAGGACGACGCCGAAGCCGAAGGTGTCGTCGGGGGCGTTGCGCTCCCAGACGGTGATGTCGCGGGCCGGGTCGAGCCGTTTGAGCAGGGCCGCGGCGTAGAGCCCGCCGGGGCCGCCGCCGATGACCGCGATCCGCCGCGCGCCGGTCCGGGGCGCGGTCGCGGGGGCCCGGGCGGGGGCCTGGACCCGGACGGGAGCCTGGGCCGGGGCGGGAGCCTGGGCCGGGGCGGGAGCCTGGGCCTGTGCCGAGGCCTGGGCCTGTGCCAGGGTCGGTCGGGAGGGCATCGTTACCGGCCCCGCCACTTCGGGGGCCGCTTCTCGGTGAAGGCGGCGTGGAATTCCGCGTAGTCCTCGCCGTGCATCAGCAGGGCCTGGGTGGCGGCGTCCATCTCGACGGCGGCGGCGAGCGGCATGTCGAGTTCGGCGGTGAGCAGCGCCTTGGTCTGGGCGAGGGCGAGGGCCGGTCCGTCGGCGAGACGGCGGGCGAGCGCCGCCGCCCGTTCGTCCGCCCGGCCCTCCTCGGCCAGCTCGCTGATCAGCCCGATCCGTTCCGCCTCGGGTGCGCGGACCGGGTCACCGAGCATCAGCAGCCGGGTGGCGTGGCCGAGGCCGACGACGCGCGGCAGCAGGTAGGCGGCGCCCATGTCGCCGCCGGAGAGGCCGACCCGGGTGAACAGGAAGGCGAACCGGGCGGACGGATCGGCGACCCGGAAATCGGCGGCCAGCGCGAGAACGGCGCCCGCGCCCGCGGCCACGCCGTGTACGGCGGCCACAACGGGGAAGGGGGTCTCACGCAGGGCCCGCACGACTTGTCCGGTCATCCGGTTGAAGTCGAGGAGCTGGGCGGTGTCCATGGCGAGCGTCGCGCCGATGATGTCGTCGACGTCCCCGCCGGAGCAGAAGCCGCGGCCCTCGCCCGCGAGCACCAGGGCCCGCACGGCGCGTTCGCGGGACAGTTCGGCGAGCAGGTCGCGCAGGTCGGCGTAGGCGCCGAAGGTGAGCGCGTTGAGTTTCTCGGGCCGGGCGAGGGTGACGGTGGCGACCCCGTCGTCCACGGTCAGCCGCAGATGGCGCCACTCGTCCGTGCGGGGGGCGGAGCTGGGAAACGGGCTCATGGAGGGGGCTCCCCTTCAGCCGTCGGCTGCTACCTGCGATCGAACTTATCACCCGTGCGTGACTTCCGTCACGAGAACGCAATACAGGGAGGACGGGAAAAGTGTCCAACGTCCCTTGCATGCCTGCCGGTGGTCCCTTGTCCGGTTTCTTTCGGTTCGTAAGGTTGAAGAGGAGAAGTCTTGATCCGCAGAGAACACTCTCGTCGCGGAGAACCCTCTCGTCCCGGAAGGGAAGCCATGCTGTGTCGCCCGAGACCCCCTTTCCCGCCTCGTGGCGGATCGACCTGCCGCACTCGACGGCGGCCGTGCCCCTCGCCCGCGCCCTGATCCGCACCGCGCTCGCGGCCACCGACGTGTCGGCCTACGCCGACACCGCCGAGCTGCTCACCGCGGAACTGGTCGCCAACGCGGTCGAGCACACCGGGAGCGACGAGCCCATCGAGCTGGTGGTGGAGCTCCTGCCGACCGGCTGCCAGGTGGAGGTGCGCGACCGCGCCCCCGCCCCGCCCGCCGGCCTCGTCTTTCCGCGGCCGGGCGAGGAGCCGGACCCCTGGCAGGAGCACGGCCGGGGGCTGCTGCTGATCCGCGCGCTCAGCTCGTCCTGCGGCCACCGTGCGACGGAGCACGGCAAGGCGGTGTGGTTCACCCTGCCCGCCCTCCTCCCCGAGAACTGACCCGGCCCCGCCCCGGCGACCCGCCCCGACAGCGGGCCGGACGCCCTCGGCGGCCCGGCAGCCCGGTCATACGCCCTCGGCGGCCCGTCAGCCGGCCGCACACCCTCGGCGCCCGGCAGCCGACCGGACGCTCAGCACGCCGGGAACCGGCCGTACGCCCTCAGCGGCCCGGGTCCGCGACGGCCAGCCGGGAGCGGCTGCGGCCGTAGCAGGCGTACACCACCGCGCCGACGACCAGGAACACCGCGAACTGCAGCCAGGTCGCCCATCCCGTCCCGTACATCAGATAGAGGCAGAAGCCGACGCCCAGGAGCGGGCTCAGCGGATAGAGCGGCACCCGGAACGATCCCCGCACCTCCGGGTTGCGGCGGCGCAGCACGATCACCGCGAGGTTCACCACGACCATGGTGGCCAGCGTGCCGATGGTGGTCAGGTTCACCACCACGTCGAGCGAGGAGAAGGCCGCCGGGACCGCGAAGACCACCGCCACGATCCAGGTGTTGGCGACCGGGGTGGCGGTGCGCGGCGAGACCCGTTCGAAGACCCGCGGGATCAGGCCGTCCCGGGACATCGACATCAGGATGCGGGTCTGCCCGTACATCACCGCGAGCACGACGGACGCGATCGCGACGACCGCCCCGAAGGCGATGATCCCGCCGCCGATCGTCGATCCGGTGACCTGGTCGACGACGATGGAGAGCGCCGCGGGTTTGTCGGCGACGGCGTCCGGGCCCAGGGCGCCGATCGCGGCGAGCCCCACCGCGCAGTAGAGCAGGGTGACCAGGCCGATGCAGATCATGATCGCGACCGGGATGTTCCGCCGCGGGTTCCTGACCTCCTCGCCGGCCGTGGTGATGGCGTCGAAGCCGATGTACGAGAAGAACGCCAGCGAGGCCCCGGCGGTGACCCCGGCCGGGCCGTGGGCGAAGAAGGGGGTGAGGTTGCCGCGCTCGAAGGCCGTGAAGGCGATGGCGCAGAACAGGAGCAGGATGGTGATCTTGAGGATCGCCATGGCGGCGGTGGCCCCGGCGCTCTCCCGGACGCCGCGCACCAGCAGGGTGGCGGCCATCATGACCACCAGGACGGCGGGCAGGTTGACCACTCCGCCGTCGCCGGGCCCCGCCGAGAGCGCGGCGGGCAGTTGCGCGCCGAAGAGGCTGTCCAGCAGTTCGTTGACGTACTGGCTCCAGCCGACGGCGACCGCGGAGACCGAGACGCCGTACTCCAGCAGCAGGCACCAGCCGACGAGGAAGGCGACGCGCTCGCCGAGGGTCGCGTAGGCGAAGGAGTACGAGCTGCCGGAGACCGGGATGGCGCTGCCCAGCTCGGCGAAGGAGAAGGCGGTGAAGACGCAGGTGATCGCGGCGAGCACGAAGGACAGCACGACCGCCGGACCCGCCTCGGCGACGCTGTCGGAGAGGCCCACGAAGATGCCGGTGCCGACGACGGCGCCGATGCCGAAGCACACGAGCTGGAAGAGGCCCATGGTGCGCTTGAGTCCGTGCCCCTCCAGGTCGGCGCCGGACTCGGCGATCAGCTGGTGGGGGCTCTTGACGCGCGCCCCGGACGGGCGCGCGGGGCTCGATGGGCGCAGCGGACTCACGGGGATGATCTCTTCTCTGGTGGAACGCGTGGGGGGACGCGCGCGCCGGAGCCGTGGGGACTCCGGGCTCCGTCACCGGTCCCGGCGTCGGCACCGGCCCTGGGGGCCGTGCCGGTTCCGGAACCGGTGGCGCGCACGGAAATGGGGTTCGAGCGTGCGAGCCCGAACCCCACCAAGAGGCAACATATTAGTCACCTGTCCGCATGTTCACCCAATCAGACGCATTTCCATGCATACGTCAGCCGCGGTCGGCGGCCAGGGTCGCCACCAGGACGGCCTTGATCGTGTGCATCCGGTTCTCGGCCTCGTCGAAGACGATCGAGTGCGCGGACTCGAAGACCTCGTCGGTGACCTCCAGCTCCGCCAGCCCGTGCACGGCCTCGATCTGCCGCCCCGTCTCGGTGCCGAGGTCGTGGAAGGCCGGGAGGCAGTGCATGAACTTCACGTCGGCGTTGCCGGTGGCGCGCAGCACGTCCATGGTCACGGCGTACGGCGCGAGGGCGGCGATGCGCTCGGCCCAGACCTCCTTGGGCTCCCCCATCGAGACCCAGACGTCCGTGACGACGAAGTCGGCTCCCCGGACGCCCGTGGCGATGTCCTCGGTGAGCGTGATGGTCGCACCGCTCCCCGCGGCCAGCCGGCGGGCCTGGGCGACGACCGCCTCCGCGGGCCAGTACGCCTCGGGGGCGACGATCCGGACGTCCATGCCCAGCAGGGCTCCGGTGATCAGGTACGAGTTGCCCATGTTGAAGCGGGCGTCCCCGAGGTAGGCGAAGGCGATCCGCTCCAGCGGCTTGTCGCTGTGCTCGGTCATGGTGAGGACGTCGGCGAGCATCTGGGTCGGGTGCCAGTCGTCGGTGAGCCCGTTGAAGACGGGTACGCCGCCGTATGCCGCCAGCTCCTCGACGGCGGCCTGGCTGTCCCCGCGGTACTCGATGCCGTCGAACATCCGGCCGAGTACCCGGGCGGTGTCCTTCACCGACTCCTTGTGCCCCAGCTGCGAGCCGGAGGGGTCCAGATACGTGGTGGACGCGCCCTGGTCGGCGGCGGCCACCTCGAAGGCGCAGCGGGTGCGGGTCGAGGTCTTCTCGAAGATCAGCGCGATGTTCCTGCCGCGCAGTCGCTGCACCTCGGTTCCCGACTTCTTGGCGGCCTTGAGCTCGGCCGCGAGGTCGACCAGGCCGCGGAACTCCTCGGCCGTGAAGTCCAGCTCCTTGAGGAAGTGGCGGCCTGCGAGGTCTATGGCCATGGGGCGGCTCCTGGGTCGGGCGGGATGCGCACATGCATTGACACTGGAAGTCTATACGACACCATGCATCGCTATACGGGCTGGTGTGTCCGTGCTCCCCTCCATCGCTCCCGCGTCGGCCCGCCTACACCGGGTCGCGCACCACCGGACAGCTCATGCAGCGCGGGCCGCCCCGCCCCCGGCCGAGTTCGCTGCCCCGGATCTCGATGACCTCGATGCCCTCCTTGCGCAGGTGGGTGTTGGTGGTGGCGTTGCGCTCGTACGCGACGACCACGCCCGGTTCGACGGCCAGGACGTTGCAGCCGTCGTCCCACTGCTCGCGCTCGGCGGCGTGCACGTCCTGGGTGGCCGTGAGGACCCGGATCGAGTCCAGCCCCAGGGCGTGCGCGATCGCCCGGTGCATGTGCTCGGGCGGGTGGTCGGTGACCTTCAGGTCCCTGGGCCCGTCCCCCGGCTCGATGGTGTACGAGCGGAGCATGCCCAGCCCCGCGTACTTGGTGAAGGTGTCGCCGTCGACCATCGTCATCACCGTGTCGAGGTGCATGAACGCACGGCGCTTGGGCATGTCGAGCGCCACGATCGTGCGCGCCGAACCGGCGTCGAACAGTCCGCGGGCCAACATCTCCACCGCCTGCGGCGTGGTGCGTTCGCTCATCCCGATGAGGACCGCGCCGTGGCCGATGACCAGCACGTCGCCGCCCTCGATGGTGGAGGGGTAGTCGTCCTGCCCCTCCGACCAGTGGTGGAAGGCACCGGCCTCGGACCCGGTGAACAGGGGGTGGTGACGGTAGATCGCCTCGAAGTGGACGGTCTCGCGCTGCCGGGCCGGCCAGCGCATCGCGTTGATCGACACCCCGTCGTATATCCAGGCCGAGGTGTCCCGGGTGAAGAGGTGGTTCGGCAGCGGGTCCAGCAGGAAGTCGTCCTGGTCCATGACGTGGAAGCGGACGGACGTCGGCTCGCCGTTCCGTTCCAGGAACTCCCGCTTGGTCATCCCGCCGACGAGCGCCTCGGCCAGTTCGGTACTGGACAACTCCTCGAAGGCGGTGCGCAGATGCTCGGTGGCGAGCGGGCCGTACTCCTTCTCGTCGAAGACCCGGTCCAGGACGAGCCGCCTGGCCACCGGGATGTCCAGCGACTCACGGAGCAGATCGCCGAAGAGGTGCACCTCCACCCCGCGGTCGCGCAGCACGTCCGCGAAGCCGTCGTGCTCCTCCCGGGCACGGCGCACCCAGAGCACGTCGTCGAACAGGAGCGTGTCCTTGTTGCTCGGGGTGAGCCGTTTCAGTTCCAGATCCGGGCGGTGCAGGATGACGCGGCGCAGCCGCCCGGTCTCGGAGTCGACGTGGAATCCCATGTCTTCATCCTCACCGTGCGGAGCGCCGTTCACCCGATGAATCGCCAGCGGGTTTCCGTCGGTCCCACCGACGCACCCGCCGACGGTCCGCGCCGACCACCTCCGCAGAGCCCGCCGGATCGACCTCCGTAGAGCCCGCGGGTCGACTGGCTCAGAGCCCGCAGGCCACCTCCGCAGAGCCCGCGGCCGACCGGTTCAGAACCTGCCGACCACCTCCGCAGAACCTGCCGACCACCTCCGCAGAGCCTGCCGACCACCTCCGCAGAGCCTGCCGGATCGACCTCCTCAGAGCCCGCGGACCAACCGGCTCAGAGCCGCGGGTCGACCGGTTCCGATTCCAGGGCCAGCACCGCGAACACCGCCTCGTGGACCCGCCACAGCGGCTCCCCCTCGGCCAGCCGGTCCAGCGCTTCGAGCCCCAGCGCGTACTCCCGCAACGCCAGCGACCGCTTGTGCCCGAGGAACCGGCCGCGCAGCCGTTCCAGGTTCTCCGGGCGGGTGTACTCGGGCCCGTAGATGATCCGCAGGTACTCCCGGCCGCGCACCTTGATGCCCGGCTGGACCAGTCTGCCCTTGCCGTCCCGGACCAGGGCGGCGAGCGGCTTGACGACCATTCCCTCGCCGCCGCCGCCGGTCATCTCCAGCCACCAGTCGACACCGGCGCGCACCGATGCCTCGTCCCCGGTGTCGACGACGAGCCGACGGGTGACCTGGAGCAGCCCGGTCGGGTCGTGCTCGACCAGCCGGTCGAGCCAAGCCAGTTGCTCGTCGTGCGGCACGGAGGCCAGCGAGCGTCCCTGGACGGCGAGGATCTGGAACGGCGCGAGCCGCACCCCGTCCAGGCCCTGGGTGCTCCAGCAGTAACGCCGGTACGCCTCGGTGAACGCGGCGGCGTCCTCGGCCCGCCCCTGCTGGCGCCCGGCGAGCTCGCCCACGTCCACCCCGCGCGCCGCCGCTGCCGCGAGGGCCGCGTCGGCCACCGGGAGGACGGCGCCGGACGAGGCGCCGACCGCGGCGTACTGCGAGCGCAGCAACCCGCCGGCCTTGAGGGACCACGGCATCAGCTCGGCGTCGAGCAGCACCCAGTCGGTGCCCCACTCCTCCCAGAGCCCGGCGGCGGTGACGGCCGCGCGCAGCCGGCCGAGGATCACCTCGGTGAGCGCGGCGTCGTCGAGGAACGGCCGCCCGGTGCGGGTGTACAGCGCCCCGGTCGGACCGCCCGCGGCGCCGGCGTCCTCGGATTCGGCCCCGACGCCGAACCGTTCGCGGGCGGCAACCGCGTCCCGGCAGACGAGCGCCACCGCGCGCGAGCCCATGTGCTTCTCCTCGCACACGACCCGGGCGACCCCGTCCGCCCGGTACTGGGCGAAGGCTTCGGCCGGGTGCTCCAGGTAGCCCTCCTCGTGCGAGGTCGCGGTGGGCGCCATGGTCGGCGGGAGGTAGCCGAGCAGCCGGGGGTCGACGGCGAACCGGCTCATGACCTCGAGCGCGGCGGCGGCGTTCTCCTCCCGGACCGCGATGCGGCCCATGTGCCGGGTCTCGACGATCCGGCGGCCCTGCACGTCGTCGAGGTCCAGCGGCCGTCCTTCCCGGCCGCCGGGCGCCTCCGTGGCCAGCGGCTTGACCGGCTCGTACCAGACCTTCTCGGCCGGTACGTCCACGAGTTCGCGCTCCGGCCAGCGCAGCGCGGTCATCTTCCCGCCGAAGACCGCGCCGGTGTCCAGGCAGATGGTGTTGTTCACCCAGGAGGTGTTGGGCACCGGGGTGTGGCCGTAGACCACGGTGGCCCGGCCCCGGTACTCCTCCGCCCACGGGTAGCGCACGGGCAGGCCGAACTCGTCGGTCTCGCCGGTGGTGTCCCCGTAGAGCGCGTGCGAGCGGACCCGCCCGGAGGTGCGTCCGTGGTACTTCTCCGGCAGACCGGCGTGGCAGACGACGAGCTTGCCCCCGTCGAGCACGTAGTGGCTGACGAGCCCCTCGATGAACTCCCGCACCTGTCCGCGGAAGGCCGGGTCCTTCTCGTCCTCCCGGTCCAGCTGCTCGATGGTCTCGGCGAGGCCGTGGGTGTGCTGGACCTTGCGGCCCTTGAGGTAACGGCCGAGCTTGTTCTCGTGGTTGCCCGGTACGCACAGGGCGTTGCCCGCCGCGACCATGGCCATGACGCGGCGCAGCACTCCGGGGCTGTCGGGGCCGCGGTCCACGAGGTCGCCGACGAAGACCGCCGTACGCCCTTCGGGATGCGCGCCGTCGACGTATCCGAGCTTGCCGAGCAGGGTCTCCAGCTCGGAACTGCAGCCGTGGATGTCGCCGATGATGTCGAAGGGGCCCGTGAGGTGGCGCAGGTCGTTGTAGCGGCGCTCCAGCACCACTTCGGCGTTCTCCGTCTCCTCCTCGGTGCGCAGGACGTGCACCTTGCGGAAGCCCTCGCGCTCCAGGCCGCGCAGCGAACGACGCAGTTCGCGACGGTGGCGCTGGACGACGTGGCGCGGCATGTCGGCACGGTCGGGGCGGGAGGCGTTGCGCGCGACGCAGACCTCCTCGGGCAGGTCGAGGACGATCGCGATGGGCAGCACGTCGTGGCTGCGGGCCAGCTGGACCAGCTGCTTGCGGCTCTCGGACTGCACGCTGGTCGCATCCACGACGGTCAGCCGTCCGGCGGCGAGGCGCTTGCCCACGATGTAGTGCAGGACGTCGAAGGCGTCACCGCTGGCGCTCTGGTCGTTCTCGTCGTCGGCGACCAGCCCGCGGCAGAAGTCCGAGGAAACGATCTCCGTGGGCTTGAAGTGCTTGCGGGCGAAGGTGGACTTGCCGGAGCCACTGGCCCCGATGAGGACCACGAGGGAGAGGTCGGTCACCGGCAGTGTGCGCGAGGTACTGGTCATGCGGCTTCCGCCTCCTTCTCGTTCTCGTTCTTGCTGTCGTTCTTGCTGTCGTTCTTGCTGTCGTTCTTGCTGTCGTTCTTGCTGTCGTTCTTGCTGTCGGCCATCGTGAACACGGCCATCTGGGTGGGCGGTCCCACCTCCGGCTCGTCGTGCCCCACGGGGACGAAGACAACCTCGTACCCGTGTCGCCGCGCCACCTTCCCGGCCCAGTCGCGGAATTCGGCCCTGGTCCACTCGAACCGGTGGTCGCCGTGGCGCACGTGCCCGGCGGGCAGCGTCTCCCAGCGGACGTTGTACTCGACGTTCGGCGTCGTCACCAGCACCGTGCGGGGGCGGGCCGACCCGAACACGGCGTACTCCAGCGCGGGCAGTCTCGGCAGGTCGAGGTGTTCGACGACCTCGCTGAGCACCGCGGCGTCATATCCCTTGAGCCGCTTGTCGGTGTAGGTGAGCGAGCCCTGCCGAAGCGTGACCCGGCCGGCCTGCCGCTCCCCCATCCGCTCCAGCTTCAGCCGCCGCGAGGCGATGGCCAGGGCGCGCATGGAGACGTCGACTCCGACGATCTCCGTGAAGCCCACGTCCTTCAGGAGCGCCTGCACCAACTGGCCCTGACCGCAGCCCAGGTCGAGCACCCGGCTCGCACCGGCGGTGCGCAGCGCCCCGAGGATCGCGGCGCGCCGCTGCTCGGCGAGCGGCACCGGCTTCTCCTCGGTGTCGGTCGTCTCGTCCACGGCGTTGTCGATGCTCTCGACGTCGAGGTCGTCCGATTCCGCGAGCCGTACCATTTCGAGCTGCTGCATCGCCTGCCGGGTCAGACCCCAGCGCCGGGACAGGTAGCGGCTGGTGATCAGCTTCTGCTCGGGGTGGCCGGCGAGCCATCCCTCGCCCGCCCGCAGCAGCTTGTCCACCTCGTCCGGCGCGACCCAGTAGTGCTTGGCGTCGTCGAGCACCGGGAGCAGGACGTACAGCTGCCGCAACGCGTCCGCCAGCCGCAGCTCGCCCTCCAGCACCAGCCGTACGTACCGGGAGTCCCCCCATTCCGGGAACCGCTCGTCCAGCGGTACGGCCACCGCGTCCACGCTCGTCCAGCCGAGCGGCCCGAAGAGCTTGCGCACCAGCTCCGCGCCGCCCCGGGCGGGCAGTGCGGGGACTTCGATCCGCAACGGCATCGGCGCCGCCGCGCGCTCCGGCAGGGCCCGGCACACCCCTCGCAGCGCGGACTTGAAGACCGTGCTCATCGCGACGGAGAGCAGCGAGGAGGCCGCGTACGGGCGGTCGTTGACGTACTGCGCGAGCGCCGCGTCGGGGGCGCCGCCCCGGCCCTTGCCCTTGCCGCGCCGCACCAGCGCCACGGCGTCCACCTCCAGCAGCAGCGCCGCGGTGCAGCGCTCGACGGACGCCTCCGGGTAGAAGACATGCGCGGTGCCGTGGGAGGTGGAGAACGCCTGCGCCTTGTCGGGATGCTTGTGCAGCAGGAAACCGAGGTCGGTCGCGGGACGTTCCGGGATGCCGGTCGTACTGATCGTCAGGAACACACGTCCGATTATGGTCCGGTTCACTTCTCCCCCACCAGGTAATTTCACTCGTCCGGGCGCGTCTTCGCCCCTTCTTCCGCCGGGCCCGCCACCGGCCGGCCGAGCATCCCGGCCAGCTCCGCGACGAGGTCCGGGCCGACCCGGCAGCAGCCGCCGATCAGCCGGGCGCCGGCGCTTCGCCACGCGCTCGTCCGCCCCGGATCGAAGGTGGGGGCACCGGCCCAGGCCCGTCTCCCGGCATCCCAGCGCTCACCGCTGTTGGGGTAGACGACGACCGGCTTGTCCGCCACCTCGGCGGCCACCCGCACCGCCCGGTCCGCGTCCTGCGGGTCGCAGCAGTTCACCCCCACGGCCATCACCTGGTCCCGGCCCGCGGCCAGGGCGAAGGCCGCCTCCAGCGGCTGCCCGGCCCTGGTCCGGTCGCCCGCCACGCTGTACGAGAGCCAGACGGGCAGCCCGCACCCCTCCACCGCCCGCAGCAACGCCTCGGCCTCGTCGATGTCCGGCACCGTCTCCAGCGCCAGCACATCGGGCCCGGCGGCGGTCAGCGCCTCGATCCGGGGCCGGTGGAACCGCTCCAGCTCCCGCACGGAGAGCCCGTAGCGGCCGCGGTACTCGCTGCCGTCCGCCAGCATCGCCCCGTACGGGCCGACCGAGGCGGCGACCCAGACGTCCCGCTCCACCGCGCCGGCGGCCCGCCGCGCCAGCCGCACACTGCGGGCGAACAGCTCCTCGGCCTCCGCCCGTCCGATGCCGCGCCGCGCGAACCCCTCGAAGGTCGCCTGGTACCCGGAGGTGATGAGCACCTGCGCGCCCGCCCGCACATAGGCCGCGTGCGCCGCCTCGATCTGTTCGGGCCCGTCTGCCAGCAACCGGGCCGACCACAGGGCGTCGGACAGATCGCAGCCCTGCGCCTCCAGCTGGTTGGAGAGTCCTCCGTCCAGCAGGACCGGCCCCTGCGCAAGGGCACGTTCGAGCGTGCGGCCGGACGGGCGCCCGGCCCGCGCCCCGGCCCCGGGGGCAGAACCGGAGGCGGAACCGGACAGGGGCCCGGGGACTTCGGGGACGGTCGGGCCATCGGCTGCACGGGCGGGTCGCACGGTGACTCCCTCGGTCCTTCACACATCGGAACAAACGGGGCGGGGAAACGGGACAGGGAAACGGGACGGGGACTCGGCGGGGCCGAGCGAGCCGTGGGCCGGGAGCCGGGGCCGAGCGGACCGGGTGCCGGGGCCGAGCGGACCGGGTGCCGGGGCCGAGCGGGCGGGGGAGCCGGAGCCGAGCGGACCGGGGCCGGGTGCCGGGTGCCGAGCGGACCGGGCGGGGCAGTCGGGGCGGAGGCCGCTCCGGCCGGCCTCGCCTTGTCTCCCGGTCGGCAGGCCCCGGCCCGCCCGGTCCCAGCTTCCCGGCCCGCCCGGCTCCCCGACCCACCCAGCTCCCCGGCTTCAGACGAACCGGGGCCGCACCCCGGCTCAGCCGAGCTGGGGCTGCACCTGGGAGGCGATCAGCTCCAGGTGGTCCAGATCGTCCAGGTCCAGGACCTGGAGGTAGATCCGGGACGAGCCGATCGCGCCGTACCGGCCGATCTTGTCGACCACCTCGGCGGGCGAGCCCGCGAGCCCGTTCGCCTTCAGCTCCGCCACCTCACGACCGATGACGGCGGCACGGCGCGCCACCTCGGCGTCGTCCTTCCCGACACAGACCACCAGGGCGTTGGAGTACACCAGGGCGTCGGGATCGCGGCCGATCGCCCCGGCCGCATCCCGGACCCGACCGAACTGCTTCTCGCTGTCCTCCAGGGAGGCGAAGGGGATGTTGAACTCGTCCGCGTACCGGGCTGCGAGCCGCGGCGTGCGCGTCGCGCCGTGGCCGCCGATCAGGACCGGCACCTTGGCCTGCGCCGGTTTGGGCAGCGCGGGCGAATCGGTGAGCTGGTAGTAGGTGCCGTCGAAGCTGAACGTCTTGCCGACCTCGGTGGCCCACAGCCCGGTGACGATCTCCAGCTGCTCCTCCAGCCGGCCGAACTTCTCCTTGGGGAACGGGATGCCGTACGCCTTGTGCTCCTCCTCGAACCAGCCCGCTCCGAGGCCGAGCTCCACGCGCCCGCCGGACATCTGGTCGACCTGCGCGACCTGGATGGCGAGGACGCCGGGCAGCCGGAACGTGCCCGCGGTCATCAGGGTGCCGAGCCGGATCCGCTCGGTCTCGCGCGCCAGCCCGGCCAGCGTGATCCATGCGTCGGTCGGACCGGGCAGTCCGTCCCCCGGGCCCATGCGGAGATAGTGGTCGGAGCGGTAGAAGGCGTCGAAGCCGAGGTCCTCGGCCGCCTTGGCGACGGTGAGCAGGGTGTCGTAGCTCGCCCCTTGCTGGGGCTCGGTGAAGATTCGAAGATCCATGCATCCATCCTGCACCTCCGGGCGCCGGGCCTCCCTCCTCGCCTCCCTCCCCCGCGCCGTTGCCGCCGAAGTCCGGTAGGGTCGCCGCCCCGCATCCCCGTCGCTGGAATCCGGCACCCCCGCCCCCGCTGTCCGGGCTCCGGCGGCCCGGCGCGCTCACGGCCGGCCACGACCGGCCGCCGCCGGGCCCGCCGGGCCGCGCGCCGCACCGTACGGGCCGTCCCGCTCCCTGCCGCGCTCCAGATCCTGTTGTCGTTCCCGGTCCTGCTCATCGAGGCGGCGGAGCATCCCGTGCACCCGGTCCATGGACTCGTCGGCCGCGTCGATCGCCTCCATGCACTGCCAGTAGAGGCTCTGTTCGTCGGTCTCGCAGGCCACCCCCACCAAGGCCATCCCCACCTCGCCCAGCAGCGCGCCCAGGCCCGTCAGCGTCGCTCTCGGCTCGGCCAGCTCCGAGAGCTGTGCGGCCCGCGCCACCCCCGCCCGCGCCGCCGGGTGGTCCAGCGTCCCGCCGCTGCGGCCGCCGATCTCGCTGAGGCCGCGCGCCTCGGCCCGTAACACCTTGGGGCCGTCGGCCGCCAGCCGGCTGCCGATCGCCTGGGCCAGCGCCTGGGCCTGCCATGCCTCCGCGATGATGTCCGGCGTCCCCCTGCTCTGAGCCAGCGCACGACGACTGACCCCGACAAGCCGCTCCGCTTCCATGCGTTCCCCCGTCCGTACGAAAGGCCGTCCCCTCGTCCATTACCCACAGTGAGGTCATCAGCACCGAAAAGCCAGAGGAATTCGGAAATCTGTGGACACAAAATCGATTGTGGGCAAGTCGATCACTCCGAAGAGTGACGGTCGGGTGTTTCGGAGGCGGCCGGGAGCCCCGGCACCGGGAATCGGGCCTCGTTCCGGTCGATCTTCTCGGCCAGCGCCTCCAGCGGATCGATCCCCAGCACCTCGCAGAACTGCAGCAGGTACGCGAGGACGTCCGCCACCTCGTCCGCGACCCGGTGCGCCGTCCCGGGGCTCTCCATCACCCGCGCCGACTCCTCCGGCGTCAGCCACTGGAAGATCTCGACCAGTTCGGACGCCTCGACGCTCAGCGCCGCCGCCAGGTTCTTCGGGGTGTGGTACCGACCCCAGTCCCGCGCGGCCGCGAACGCGGCGAGCCGTCGCTGAAGGGTCCGTACATCGAGTTCTGTCACGGCCCCAGGTCTACCACCGACACCCCGGGGACCTCCCGGGCCCGTACCGCCCCGGACTCCGTGACCGTGCCCAGCAGCCGGAGGTGTCCGGCCCCGCCGATCGACACCGCCAGGGACAGGAGTTCGCGCAACTGCCGCCCGTCCAGGTCCCGGTCGAACCCGTCGGTCAGCACGGTGAGGGTCTGCACGGCCGACGGCACCTCGCCCGCGGGGTCCACCGCCTGCACGCCGGGGCCGGTGAGCAGCACCAGGGCCAGCGCGAGATACCTCAGCTCGCCGTCGCCGAGCCGCCCGATCGGCGTGGCACGCCCCTCGCCGCGGGCGACTGTCGCGCTCAGCGATCCGTCCCCGAGCCGTTCGACGTCCAGTCCGGTCACCGGCCCCGCGCAGCCGGCGCGCACCGCCGCGACCAGCCGGGTGCGGCGCCGGGCGGACCGCGCGTGCACCCGTTCCAGCACCGCCGCGATGTTCTCGCAGCTCCGGCGCAGCCCGTCGGCGCCGGGCGGCGCGGGGGCCCGCATCCGCCGCGGCTGCGGCTCGCACCGGAAGACCGACCGCAGGGCCACGACCATCTGCTCGGCCGCGGCCAGGACCTGTAACTGGCCCGCGGTCCGGCCCGCGACCCGCAGCGGCAGCAGGGCCGTCCCGAGCCGGTCGCCCGGCAGCGGAGCCCGGGTCACCGGGACCACGTCGGCGGTGTGCCAGGCCGCCTGGACCGTCGAGCGCCCCGGGTCGCGCAGCGCGGTGGTGAGCAGGGTCTCGCCGCCGCCGGTGAGCCGTTCGCCGACGATCCGGAGGGTGGGCTCCGCCTGGACCGCGACGTCGAGCCGCACCTGGCCCGCCGGGCCGTCCGCCGTGCAGCCGATCCGGAACCCGCGCCGTCCCTGGTCGTCGGGCACGGCGCCCTCCGGCACGCAGCCGCCCGGGTCCGGGAACGCCGCCTCCAGCGGTTCCCCGTCGGCCAGCCGCGCCAGCGCGCCGTACGCCCGCAGCACGTTCGTCTTGCCGCTGCCGCCGGGCCCGCCGAAGAGCGTGACCGGGCGGATGGGGAAGGTCGCGCCCCGGTGCGAGGCGAAGGCGGACAGCCGCAGTTCGGTGACGACCGGGCCGGTCGGGCGGACCGTACGCACGGCACGGCCCCGCCCGCCGGACGGTCCCGTGTCGGCAACCGCCGGTACGGGACCGGGCTCGGGCAGGTCGGCGGGGGACGGCGGGATGGCATCCGGGCGGAGAGCAGTCATGGGCGGACCGTACGCACGGCACGAACTGCCGAACCGTTCCGCCTGAACGACCTTCCTACGATCGGGCTACCCGGTGAACCGCCGTGCCCCGCCGGGCCGGGAGGTACGACCCGCACGGGCCGTGCGGGTCGTACCTCCCGGCCCGGCGGCCCCGCCGCCCGACGGCGCCCGTGCTCCGGCGGGGCCCGCGGGGCCCGCTACGAACCGGGGATTCCCGCCGCTGCCGCGACCCCCTCGACCTCCATGCCGAGCGGCGACAGCAGGAAGACGTTCCGGTCCACCCGGTGCATGCCGCTCTCCAGGCCGAAGACGACCCCGCTGGTGAAGTCCAGGATCCGCTTGGCCACGTCCGTCTCGGCGCTGGTCAGGTCGAGGAGCACCGGAATCTGCGCGACCAGGTACTCGGCCACCTCCCGGGCGTCCGCGAAGACCTGGACCCGCAGGACGACAAGTCGTCGCTGTTCGCTCGCCGTGCTCTCCTCGGGGACCGCGCGATGGTCCACTCTGGACGGCCACTCGTTGCGGCTGCGCAGAGGCACGACCTGGGCAAGCCCCTCCCACTGCTCGTCCGTGACGTCGTACCTGTCGTACCTGCTCACCGGACCACCCCGTCTGTGCTTCGGTCCGCGTTGCGCCCGCTGCGCTCGCTGTTCATCGTGCAATTCTCTCGCCACTCACCCGTTCGGCGTACCACCGACACGGTTCACCGGCCGATCGACACCGCCGGGGGCTCCTCGGGCCCGTGCCCGGAAGGCCGCTGCCGGTCGGTTTCCGCCATCATGTCGACGGGGGTGAACCGTACCGGAAGCCGGACCAGCGCACGGTGGAAGGGTCCCGGACGCCATTTCAGCGCACTGACCGGAACCGCGAGTTCCGCGTCGCACAGCTGGCTGGTGAGCTGTTCGATCGCGGTCATGGCGATGAGCAGCGCCGGTTGTTTCGCCGGGCAGCGGTGCGGGCCCGCGGACCAGGCCAGGTGGGCGCTGGAGCCGGAACGGGGCACGGGGTTCTTGAGGTCGGGCGCGGACTGGGCGTTGGCCGCGGCGTAGGAGACCAGGATCAGCTGCCCCGCGCGCAGCCGCACGCCGTGGAACTCCGTGTCGTGCCGGGGGTAGTGGGCCGACAGGTTGGCCAGGGGCGGGTCCTGCCAGAGGACCTCGTCGATCGCCTCGTGCGCCGTCTTCGCACCGCCGTGCAGCGAGCCCGCGTAGCGGGTGTCGGTGAGCATGTGCAGCAGCGCGTTGCCGATCAGATTGGTCGTCGGATCGTGGCCCGCGCTCATGATCAGGGTGATCTGACGCACGGTCTCGTCGTTGTCGAGACCGGCCGGATGGCCGAGGAGGTACGAGGTGAGGTCGCGGCGCGGGCGGGCGCGCCGGTCGGCGACCAGGGCGGTGACGACCTCGACCAGGTCGGCGTAGGCGGTGGCGGCGTCCTCGGCGGAGTTGAACATTCTGGTGGCGGCCTCGACGACGCGTTCGCTGTCCTTCGGCGCCGTGCCGAACCAGGTGACGAAGACGTGCACGGGGAGCCGCCGGGCGTACTGGGCGATGAGGTCGGCGCTCCCGGTGGCGGCGAATTCGCCGATGAGCCGCTTCGCGACCCGGGTGACCTCGGCCCGCAGGACGTGCGGTTCGATCAGGGCGAGGCCGTCGTTGATGGCGGCGCGGTAGCGGGCGTGCGCCTCGCCGTCGCTGAAGAGCGCGGTGGGGCGGTGGCCGAGCATGGGCAGGATCGGCGAGTCCTCGGGGACGGTGGCCTGCCAGGCGCGCGGGTCCTTGGTGAAGGTGTGGGTGTCGCGCAGCAGGTCGACGGCGGCCTGGTAGTCGGTGACCAGCAGGGCGTCGATGCCGGGGGCGAGCCGGACCGGGGCGAGGGGCCCGTGCTCGCGCAGGCGCCGGTAGTGGCTCCGCGGGTCGGCGGCGAAGTCCGGGCCGTACAGGGCGAGGGGCTGCGGCGGCTGTGCGTACGGTGTCATGACGGGTCCTCGGGCCGGGGCATCCGGGTCAGCACGTGTTCGGCCAGGGCGATCAGGGCGTCGATGCCGCCGCGGCGCTCGCGGGCGTCGCACTGCACCAGCGGGGTCTCGGGCGCGAGGTCGAGGTGTCCCCGCAGGACCTCGTCGGGGTGGACGGGGGCGTCCGGGAAGCGGTTGACGGCGACCGCGTACGGCAGCCCCTGCTCCTCGACCATGTCCATGACCGCGAAGGAGTCGGCGAGCCTGCGGGTGTCGACCAGGACGAGGGCGCCGAGCGCACCGCGCGCGATGTCCTCCCAGAGCGGGAGGAACCGCTGCTGACCCGGGGTGCCGAACATGTAGAGCACCAGGTCGTCCAGGACGGTGAGCCGGCCGAAGTCGATCGCGACCGTGGTCGTGGTCTTGTCCGGCAGTCCCGCGGTGTCGTCGAGCCGGGTGCTGGACTGGGTCATCGCCTCTTCGGTGTGCAGCGTGGCGATCTCCGACAGCGTACGGATCAAGGTGGTCTTGCCCACGCCGAACGGCCCCGTGACGACGAGCTTCATCAGGGTCCTGGCGGCGGGCGGCAGATAGCCGACGCCGGTGTGTTCAGTGGAGGGAGCGGAGTCCAACGAGCAGCCTCTCGACGAGCGACCGGTCGATCTCCCCGGCGCTGGGGATGGGCGGTCGGGTGTGCAGGTGTCCGGCGGCGGCGAGGTCCGTGGCCAGGAAGACGGTGGCGCTGACCGGCAGGTCCAGGTGGGCCGCGCATTCGACGACGGTGAGCGCGCCCGGTTCGAGCAGCTCGCACAGCCTGCGCTGTTCCGAGCCGAGGTCCGGGGGCAGGCCGGTGCCGGTGCGCACGAGTACGTCGAGCCGGTCCAGCGCGGGACCGGCGGGCCTGGTCCGGCCGCCGGTGACCAGATAGGCGGGGATCAGGCGGCGACCCGGTCCGGCGGTCATGGCCGGGCGGTGGTGTCCGGCTTGCGGGCGGGTGCGTTCATCGCCCGGGTGAGGGCGGTGACCTGCACCTGCATCTGGTAGGCGATGTCGCCGAGCTTGGCCCCCGGTTCCGCGAACAGGGCGAGCGTGGTGTTGTTCCCGGCCGGTACGACGATGGCGAAGCCCAGATCGGACTCGACGACCGTCTGGGCCAGGCGCGGTGCCTCGGCGTCGGTGAAGGCCGTGGTGAACGCGCGGGCCGCGGCGTGCAGGGTGGCGGTCATGGCGGCGACCCGCTCGCCGGAGGCACGGTCCAGGCCGGGCGAGGCGCCCTCGACGAGTCCGTCGCCGGTGGCGACCACCGCGTGCTGGACACCGGGCAGTTCCAGCAGCGGGGTCAGCACCCATGCGAGGTCACCGGTGGTGGGGGTGGGAGCGCTCACGGCTTGTCGTCTCCTTGGTCGTTCTGGTGGTCGTGGTCGTCCTGGCGGTCGCGGTCCGGAGCCGGTGCGGATGACCGGTCCGCGAGGCTCCTGCCGTTGAGGGTGCCCTGCTGGAGCGCCGCCCAGGAGGCCCCGGCCTGCTCGGGCGTACGGGGCGCCTGTTCGCGGCCCTGTTCGGCGGGCGCGGGCCGGGCCGGGGCCGGGCGCGGGGCGCGACGGCGGCGGCTGGGCAGTCCGGTGGCGGGCCCGGCGGCGGGTTGCGACACGGGTACGGGCTCCTGCTCGGCCGGGACGGGAACGGCGGGGGTGACCGCGGGGGCGGCGGGCACGGCGGGCGCCGGTGCGCGCACCGGTTCGGGGGCGAGGATGGAGAGGGTGCGGTCGTTCTCCAGCACGGTCAGCAGGTGGGCGGGGACGCGCAGCATCGTGCGCATCCCGCCGAACGGCGACGCCTCGATGTGGCAGTCGAAGCCGTACTGCGCCACCAGTCGGCCGACGACGGCGAAGCCGGTCTGCGGCGGGTCGCCCAGCTCGGTCAGGAGGACCTCGTCCGGCCCCGCCAGCAGGGTGCGGGCCCGGTCGAGCGCGTCGTCGTCCATGCCGATGCCCGCATCGTCGACCATCAGGAAGGCGCCGCGGCCGCCGCTCTGCTGGAGGGTGACCTGGACGTCGGTGTCGGGGTGCGAGTAGGCGGTGGCGTTGGCCAGGAGTTCCGCGAGCGCGATGGCGAGGGGTTCGGCGGCGCGGGCGACCAGGGCGAGCCGTTCGTCGCGCAGGTGGTTGGCGACCTTCACGCGTTCGTAGCCGGCGACCCGTGACTGGGCTCCGAGGACGATCTCGACGAGCGGCGAGTTCTGGCGGGCGAGGCCCGGCCAGGCGTCGCAGAGCACGGCGGTGGCCTGGGTGCGCCGCAGGGCCAGTTCGTTGCGGAAGTCCAGTTGCAGGATGCGCGGGTCGTCGTACTCGTGCTGGAGCTCGTGCAGCAGTTGCTGGGACTGGTTGAGCAGGGACTGGATCTTGGCGGAGGTGCCGCGCATCGCCGCGCGGGCGGCGGCGTCGACGCGTCCGCGCTCCTCCAGGACGGCCGCGCGGGCCGCCTGCACCGACTCGGCGAGCAGCCGGGCCGCCTCGCCGTCGATCTCGGCCGCCTCCCGCAGTCCGGGGACCTGGGCGGTGGGGTGGGAGAGGGAGAGCGCGACGGCGGGTATCCGCTTGCGGGCCAGTTGGCGGATCTCCTCGGTGAGGGCCGCGGTGCGGGCCTCGGCCGCCTTCGCCTGGCGCTCGGCCACCTCGACCCGGCCCAGGGCCGTGTACTCGGCGCGGGCCGCGTTCTGCGCCCGCGCCATCGCCGCCACGGCAGCGGCGACGGCGATCACCGCCACTATCCATCCCATGCCGTCACCGCATTCCTGTCGTCGGATCGGTCGTCCGGCCCGAGCGACGGCCGAAGCTCCGCCTGCTGCCTACTGTTGCGCCGGGGCCGCCCGCCGCGGGGTCCGCTCCGTCTCCCGGGCCACCACGGCGACATCGGTCATCACTTCGAGCACGCCGGGCAGTCCGGAGCCGTCCAGGTGCCGGTACTCGCTGCCGACGGTCACCACCAGCCGCTCGGGAAGGCCGAGTTCCGGGTGGCGGCCCTCGCCGATGATCCGGCGGGCCGCCTCGACGGAGGGGACACCGGCTGCGTGGAAGGCGTGGGCGCGCTCGCGCACGTACTCCAGGTACACGATGTGGTCGCGCACCCCGGGCCGGTCGAGGACCGGGCCGTGGCCGGGAACGATGGTTCCGGCGCCGGTGGCCAGCACCTGCTCGCAGGCCGAGATCACGTTGTCGATCGGGCCCGCCCAGTGCACCGGGTGGTCGCCGGGCCGCTCCGGGGTGGACGAGAAGATGACGTCGCCGCTGAACACGGTGTCCTGCACCGGCAGATGGACGATCAGGTCACCGGCGGTGTGCGCGGGCGGCAGCGAGGAGATCCGGACGGGGTAGTCGCCCAGGGTCAGTTCGAGTTCCCCGGTGAAGTACGTGGTCGGCACGACCGGTTCGGTGTCCGACCAGTCGAAGACGCCGAAGTGGCGGGCGAGGTAGTCCCCGAGCGGCGTGTTCCGGTCGCCCGCGGTGACGAGGGCGTGCTGCTGCTTCGGCGTGGGGTCGTAGTGGATGTGCTCCCGGGCCTCGCGGGTCACGATGATCTCCGCGTCCGGGAGCACCCCCGCGCCCCAGAAGTGGTCGCCGTTCGCATGGGTGACGATCACCCGGTCGACGTGGACACCCTCGGGCAGCCGCTTCGTGGACTCGGCCAGGAACTGCCCGGCCAGCGCGGGGTCGTACGGGGTGTCGATCCAGAGCGCGCCGCAGGGCGAGACGAGGAGGCCGCAGTTCGCCAGCCCCCAGCCCCGTTTCGGCGGTAGCCATGCGTACAGGCCCTGCCCCAGGTCAACGACGTCCCCGCCCGTGATCGACATGCACGCGATTATGCCCACCCCGATCCGGCCACGCGTTCGAACTCGGCCACTGACCTATTCCGTTGGCCTGAAATCACCCTTCATTTCGCCCATCGGTACGGCGGTGGTAACCCTGCGGAATCGACACCCCGCATCCCTGCATGCCACATTTCAGTCAATTCATGTCATTTAACCCGACGATGTCACGCGCTGAGACGGACATCCCTCACGGAGCCACCAAACCGGAACAAGCCGATTACCCACCGAGCATGGCCGAAAACGACTGTCCGAAGATCTTCGTGGCGGCAGATTCTCGCGGTGGCGCCGGAAGGCTCCGGGCCGGAGGCACCGGCCCGGAGGCGCCGGCCCGGAGGCGCCGCTCCAAAACGTCCCCGCACGGAGCGGCGCACGGACCGGCGCGCCATCGGACCGGTGCACGGCCGGACCGGCGCACCAGCGGACCGGCGCGGGTGCTACGCCGTCCGGCGGACCTGGCCGCCCTCGAAGTAGGCAATCAGCTCCGGGTCGAGGGCGGGCACCTCGTACGGCACACCGCCCTCGCGCAGGGAGCGGGTCGCGAGCACACCGGCCGCGACGCTCATCCGGGCGGCGACCGGCGAGGTGTCGGTGACGCCGCCCTCGCGCACGAACCGGCAGAACTCCCGCATGATCCGGGTGTCCCCGCCGCCGTGCGAACCGCCCGCGTCCGGCACCCGGTAGGTGATGTCGGCGTCGCGGCGGTATCCGCTGGGGCCGGAGTTCCAGACCCTGACCTCGTCGCCGGGGCCGTCGCCGAAGTTCTCCAGCCGGCCCTCGGTGCCGATGACCGTGTAGTTGCGCCAGTAGTCGGGGGTGAAGTGGCACTGCTGGTAGGCGGCCACGACGCCGTTGTCGAGCTGCATGTTCATCACCGAGACGTCCTCGACGTCCACGACGTGGTGCAGGTCCTTGCGGGCCGTCGGCGGCCAGTCGAACTCGCGCAGCCAGTTCTCCGGGCGCGGGGTGTCCGGCTCGCGGCGCGGCAGGTCGCCGTAGACGAGGAGGTCGCCGAGCGCGTTGACGCGACGGGTGTAGCCGCCGGCCAGCCAGTGCAGGACGTCGATGTCGTGGGCGGCCTTCTGGAGCAGCAGGCCGGTGGTGCGGGTCCGGTCGGCGTGCCAGTCCTTGAAGTAGTAGTCGCCGCCGTAGCCGACGAAGTGGCGCACCCAGACCGTCCGGGGCTCGCCGATGTCGCCGCGGGCGATGATGTCGCGCATCAGCCGCACCACGCCCATGTGGCGCATGTTGTGTCCGACGTACAGCCTGGTCCCGGTCTCGTACGCGGCGCGCAGGATGTTGTCGCAGCTCTCGACGGTGATGCCGAGCGGCTTCTCGACGAAGACCGGCTTGCCGGCCCGCAACGCGTCGACGGCGATGGTCTCGTGGGTGTCGTCGGGGGTGGCGACAATGATCGCGTCGAGGTCGTCCCGGTCGAGGAGCAGCCTGTAGTCCTCGACCGCGACGTCGGTGCCGAACTGCTCGGCCTCGCGCCGCCGCACCTCGGGGTCGAGGTCGCAGACGGCGGTGATCGCCGACCCCTGTCCGGGGTGGTGGGCGGAGGTCGCGATGGAACGGCGCAGGCCGAGCCCGATGACGCCGAGTCGCAGGTCTGACACGGTGGTCCCTTCTCTGTCTGTACTGGTGGTGCGAGGTCCGCGCCGTGGGGCGGGCGGGTCCGTACGGGACGGGTTCATAGTTCACGACGGCGCACACCGATGGCAAGAGTTGCTCATTTCTCGGTCTTATCAAACACGAATGGGCAACGATGTGCTGTTCAATGCGCACAGCACGCGCAGCACGGACCATGCGGCGCAGACCGTGCGGCACGGGCCCGTACGGCGCAGACCGTGCGGCACGGGCCCGTACGGCGCAGACCCTGCAGCACGGGCCGTGCGCGCGAAAAAACGGTGGGCGGGCACCCCGGGCCCCGGGATGTCCGCCCACCGCCGGACGGCCGTCGTTTCAGACCGCGACGACCGTGACCCCGGCCTCCGTGAAGCGGGCGGCCGCCTCGGGCGCGATCCCCTTGTCGGTGACCAGGAAATCGACCTGCCCCAGGTCGCAGACCCGGGCGAAGGCCCGCTTGCCGATCTTCGAGGAGTCGGCGGCCACGACCACCCGTTGCGCCTGCTGGGCGAGCAGCCGGTTGATGCTGGCCTCGCCCTCGTGGTGCACGTACGCGCCGCGCTCGGTGTCGATCGCGTTGACGCCCAGCACGGCGACGTCCAGGGTGATCTCGCCCAGCACCCCGCTGGCCAGCGGGCCCGTCAGTTCGTACGACTGCGGCCTGGCCACCCCGCCGGTCACCACGATCTTGATCTGCGGGCGGATCACCAGCTCGTTGGCGATGTTGAGTGCGTTGGTGACGACGGTCAGCGTCGGCTGGCCGCCCGCCCCCATGGCGCCCTCGCCCACGATGTCGGAGCGCATCGCCAGCGAACGGGCCACCTCGGTCAGCGTCGTGCCGCCGGTCAGCCCCACCACTTCGCCGACCGCCACCAGTTCGGAGACCGCGCGGCCGATGGCCTGCTTCTCCGGGGCGTGGCGGCCGGTCTTGTAGCGCAGGGCGAGCTCGTAGCTGACGCCGTGCGCCACCGCGCCGCCGCGGGTACGGGTGAGCAGTTGCTGCTCGGCGAGCTGGTCCAGGTCGCGGCGGATGGTCGCGGCCGAGACGTCCAGGGTGGCGGCCGCGTCCTCGACCTCCACCCGGCCGTTCTTGCCGACGAGTTCCAGCAGCGCGTTCCACCGGGCATCCCTGGACAAGAGAACTCTCCTCACCGGCCCGGCCTTCAGGCACCCATCCCCTTGGATACGGTCGCCGGACACGCGCAAGCGTCGCACAAGGCCCCGTCCAGTCAAGCATCCTGCACACTGTTTGCTTGAAGATGTTCGTACAGCGCGTGTAACGTGCGCAAACGAGCATCCACTACAAGTACGGAGTGCAGACGTGTCTTTTGTCGAGACCGAGACCGCCAGTCAGCCGGAGTGCTGGCGCCGTGCCGCCGAGCTGGCCCGGACCGACGCGGGCGCGCTGCCCGCCACCGGCGAGCGCATCGCGGTCGTCGGCTGCGGCACCTCGTTCTACATGGCCCAGGCGTACGCCGCGCTCCGCGAGGGGTCCGGGCAGGGCGAGTCCGACGCCTTCGCCGCCTCGGAGTTCCCGTTCGGCCGCGGCTACGACCGGGTCGTCGCCCTCACCCGTTCGGGGACCACGACCGAGGTGCTGGAACTGCTCGGCCGGCTCCGGGGCGCCACCCGCACGGTGGCCATCACCGCCGACCCGGACACCCCGGTCATGACGGCCGCCGACGACGTCGTCGTGCTCGACTTCGCCGACGAGCGGTCCGTCGTGCAGACCCGGTTCGCCACCACGCTGCTGACCCTGCTCCGCGCCCACCTCGGCCTGCACACCGACGACGTGGTCCGGGACGCGGAGACCGCCCTGGCCGAGCCGCTGCCCGAGGGCCTGCTGGAGTGCACCCAGTTCACCTTCCTCGGCCGCGGCTGGACGGCGGGGCTCGCCAACGAGGCGGCGCTCAAGATGAAGGAGGCGTCGCTGTCCTGGACGGAGTCGTACCCCGCGATGGAGTACCGCCACGGCCCGATCAGCATCGCCACCACCGGCACCGCGACCTGGATGTTCGGCACCGCCCCCGAGGGGCTCGCGGAGCAGGTGCGGGCGACCGGCGCCCTGTGGGTGGAGAGCGGCCTGGACCCGCTGGCCGAGCTGGTGCGCGTCCAGCGCCTGGCGATCGCCCGCGCCGCCGCCCGCGGCCTGGACCCGGACAGCCCGCGTCACCTGACCCGCTCGGTGGTGCTCGCCGAGTCCTGACCCGCACGGCTCTCCTGCTCCCGGAGGGGCCGGGCCACCGGCCCCTCCGGACGCGCGTCGGGCTCAGGACTCCTCGAAGTAGGCGTCCAGGACCTCGTCGAGTTCCTCCGCCCACTTCTTGAGGTGGCTCCTGGCCGGTGCCTCGACCTCGGCGTTGAACCACCGCCGGGTCGACATGTGGACCGTGACGGTGAACCGGCGGCCGAACCGGGAGGTCTTCACCTCGACGGCCCCGATCTCGTCCCACCGGAAGTCGGCCTCCTGGTCGTCCAGGCGGAACCGGACGCCGGTGCGGTCCACGGTGATCGACCCGCGCCGGTCGCTCACCTCGAACGCCGGGCCGTCCGCCTTCTCCCCTTCCTCCGCCGCCGGTTCGGTGGCGGCCCCGGAGCCGGCCTCCGCGACGGGACCGGCCTCGTCCTGCGGATCCGTCCGTTCCGGGTCCGTCCTTTCCGGCTCCGCCACCGGTTCCTTCCCCGGGGCCGTTTCCTGGCTCGTGTCCGGCTTCACGGCGGTGGCGGGGGCCGTGAGGCCAGGGATGTACGCCGGGTCTGTCCCTGCGGCGTACCCGGGCTGAGTCTTCGGATCTATGCGCTGCTCCACGGCGGGCAGTATGGCCGACGAACCTGTACGGAGCCAGCGCCCCTGCCGTGCGGGGGCCGCAGCACCCCCCGCCGGGCCCGTGCCACCGGGTCAGCGGCCGTGAGCCGCCAGGATTTCGGCGGTCCGGTCCAGCGGGAGCGCCGGAACGTGGTGACCGGCCCGGCCGGTCATCGCCCGGGCCCCGGTGAGCACGTTGAGCACCGCCTCCTCCACCGACTCGACCACCGCCTCGTAGAAGGGGTCCATCCGGCCCCAGGGCACGAAGCGCATCGACTCGTACGGCGCGCTGCCGTCGTTCTCGGGGAACGTACTGGTCAACGCGGACGGGTTGGCCGTGGAGAAGGCCAGGAAGAGGTCGCCGGAGAAATGGCTGCCGGTGGTGCCGGTGCGGGCGAGGCCCAGCGTCACCCGGCGGGCCAGCGCCTTGCACTGTCCGGGCAGCAGCGGGGCGTCGGTGGCCACCACGACGATCACCGAGCCCGCGCCGGGCGGCACCGGGCGTTCCCCGCCGGGCTCCGCGAGGGGCGGCTCCGCCACCGGTGGGGACAGTTCGCGCCCCACCGGCACGCCGGCCACGACCAGTTCGCGCCGCGCGCCGAAGTTGGCCTGGACGAAGGCGCCGACGGTGTACCGGTCCTCCCCGTACCGCACCACCCGCGAGGCGGTGCCCGAGCCGCCCTTGTAGCCGTAGCAGCGCATGCCCGTGCCGCCGCCGACGCACCCCTCCTCGACCGGGCCGGAGGCCGCCGCCCCGATCGCCGCCGCCGCGTGGTCGGGCCGCACGGCCGCGCCGTGGATGTCGTTGAGGTGGCCGTCCCAGGTCTCCGTGACCACCGGCAGCAGCCATTCCGGCGCCATGCCGCCGCAGTTGGCGCGCACCCACTCCACGACGCCCCGGTGCACGGGGCCGACCGCGTACGTGTTGGTGATGACCACCGGCACGGCGAGCGAGCCGCTCTCCTCGATCCAGGCGGTGCCGGTCATCTCGCCGTTGCCGTTGAACGAGTGCCAGCCGGCCGCGCAGGGCGTGCCCACGCCGTCCCGGCCGCGCGGCAGGAGCGCGGTCACCCCCGTCCGCACGTCGTCCCCCTCGACGAGGGTGACGTACCCGACCTCGACGCCCGGCACGTCCGTGATCGCGTTCCACGGACCGGGCTCGCCCGGCAGCGGGATGCCCGCCTCGCGTGCGCGCATGCGGCCCTCGCCGCGGTGATCTGCGTTCATGCGGGGAGAGGTTACGGGACCGGGGCGCGCCCGACGAGAGGGCCCGAGGTTCCTCCCGGGCCTCTCCCGCGGGCGTCCGACGGCGGTTCTCAGGCGGCCGGCTCCGCCACGACGATCGCGGTCACCAGAAGGCCGTCCGCGGCCAGCCACCGGCCGCGGAACTCCGAGGGGTCCTCCGCCGGTCCGGCCGACGGCTCCGGGACCTCGCCGAAGGGCGCCCGGGGGTTCGTACCGCTCCTCGCCGCCGTCCGGGAGGCCAGGATCTCGGCGGTGAAGCCGCCGTCCGGGTGGAGCACGATGTCGGCCTCCTCGAAACCCAGCCAACGGCGGGTCAGCGGGAACCACGCCTTGTAGACGCTCTCCTTCGCGCTGAACAGCAACCGGTCCCAGTGGATGCCCGGGTTCCGTCGGCGCAGCTCGTGCTCGCGCTCCTGTTCCGTCGTCAGCGCGATGTTGTCGTGCACGTCGTCGGGGAGCGGCGCGTTGTGCTCGGCGTCGATGCCGATGGTGAGCACGTCCGCGTCGCGCGCCACGACGGCGGCACGGTAGCCCACGCAGTGGGTCATGCTGCCGACCACGCCCTGCGGCCAGACCGGGGCGCCGCGTTCGCCCTTGAGGATGGGGACGGGCGCGATGCCCAGCTCCCCGAGCGCGCGGCGCGCGCAGTGGCGCGTCGTGGTGAACTCCAGCCTCCGCTTCTCCACGTAGCGGTGGACCAGTTCCTCCTCGGCGGGCATCAGCACGGCGTCGGGCAGATCGGAGAACACCTCTGCCACTGCCACCCCCGACGGCAGAATCTTCTCGATCACGGTCTCCCCTTGCCTGCTGACTGCCCACACCCCGCACCGGTCCCGGAGCCGGTCCGTCCGGGCATCGGACGGCCGACGCGCGGGACGCCCCGCCGAGGCTCCCCGGCCGCGCCCGGCGCGGTCGGGTGCCGTCGGACCCGGCGTGCACGACGGTATCTCGTGTTCCGTGCCGTCACGCACGAAGGGGGCCGCGCGAAGAGGGCCGCGCGGGCAGTCACCGGCCTGCGCGGCCGGTCTACCGGTCTTGTGCGGGGCGGTCTCACCGGTCCCGCGCGGGCGGTTCGGCGCCCGGGGAACGGACCAGGGGCAAGGGGCTGTTCCCGGCGCCCGGGGAACGGACCAGGGGCAAGGGGCTGTTCCCGGCGCCCGGGGAACGGACCAGGGGCAAGGGGCTGTTCCCGGCGCCCGGGGAACGGCCCCGGGCGCAGGGCGGTGTCAGGACTCGGCGGGCTGCGGCCAGCGGATCCGGGTGGCGCACAGGGAGACCAGGATCGCCGAGGCGGCCACCGCCCCCATGCCCCAGACGAGGCTGCCGGCTTCCGCTATGAAGCCGATCAGCGCGGGCCCGGCCAGCAGACCGGTCGTCCCCATGGCGGCGACCAGGGCCAGCGCGTCCGTGCCCTGCCCCGCCGCCGCCACGTAGATGCACGGGGTGACGGCCGCGACGCCCAGTCCGACGCAGGCGAACCCGATCAGCGTCGGCACGACGCCACCGGCCAGCAGGGCGAGCGCCAGCCCGGTACCGGCCACCGCGCTGCCGACGCGGACGATCCGTCCGTCGCCCCAGCGGCTGCGCCAGCCGTCGGCGAAGAGGCGGGCCAGCACCATCATCCCCGAGACGACCGCGATGCCCAGGGGCGCCAGTTCCGACGCCGCTCCGACCACGTCCTCCATGTAGAGCGCCGACCAGTCGTTCATGGCGCCCTCGGTCACGGTGCCGAAGACCATCGCGCAGCCCATCCAGATCGTCACGCGGGACGGCACGGTGAGCCTGCGGCGGCTCTTCTTCGGGGCCTGCTGCTCCGGGGCCGGCGGGTCCTCCACCAGCAGGCCCTTCCAGGTCAGTCCGACCAGCAGCAGAAGAAGGACGGCGGCCACCGCGAAGTGCACCGCGACCTTTGGGGTCAGCGCGTTCACCCCGGAGGCGAGCAGGGCCGCGAGCAGGGAACCGGCGCTGAACACGGCGTGCAGCCTGGCCATGGCGGTGCGCTCGTGGGCGGCTTCGAGCGCCGCCCCCTGAGCGTTCATCGCGACGTTCAGACTCCCGACGGCGACGCCGTCGCAGCAGATGACCAGGAGTGCGACCGGGTAGTTGGGCGCCACGGCGAGCGCCGGCAGGAGCAGGCTCAGGAAGCCGACCGACACGAGTGCGAGCCGGCGCGATCCCATCCGCCTCATCAGGACCGCGACGAGGGGGAACGAGGCCGCCGCACCCGCCCCGCAAGCCATCAGCAGCAGGCCCAGTTCCGCTTCGGTCAGGTCGAGTTCCGCCTTGATCGCGGGGAGCCGGGAGGCCCAGGTCGCGTACTGGAACCCGAGGAAGCAGAACAGCGCCCCGATCGCCAGTTGCGCGCGGTGGAATTCGTCACGAACGCCAGACATGTGCAATCAGCCCACTTCGTCTTTCGGAGGTACCCCGTGTGCCGGCAGGTCGGCGAGGTTCGTTCTTCCGGCCCGGACTCCCGGTACCGCCCTGGACATGTACACCGCGCCCGGTCCGTAGCTCGCCGGCGGCTCGACCTCCCGGTGGGCCCGGTATCCGTGGGCCGCCCAGAAGGTGTCGCTGCCGCGGACGGCGACCAGGGACACCTCCTCGTACCCCTTCGCTCCCGCCGTCGCCGTGAAGTGGCGCAGGAGGTTCTTCGCGAGTCCCCCGCCGCGGAACTCCGGGGCCACGACGAGGTCGTGCAGGTGCAGGTTGCGCGAGTGGAAGACGAGGCCCTCCTTCCGGTCCAGGTCGGGGTACTCGAACTTCGGGTAGGGCAGGGCCAGCAGGTATCCCGCGACCCGGCCGGCGTGGTCCAGGACGAAGCAGGTGGCCGGTGAGGCGTGGGCCCGGGACCGCAGCGCGGCCCGGCCCTCCGACAGTCCGTCGGCGGTGTACTCCTCGGCCTCCAGTGCGGTGATGCCGTCCCAGTCGTCATTGGATATGTGCCGTATGCGCACGTGGTGGTCCCTCTAGTCGCCGCGCGTCCACGCGTACGGAAGCGGATCGAAGCCGTTGAATCCCCGCGTCATGTATCCGGTCGCGTAGGCGCCGCTGGAGAGGATCCATACCGGGTCCCCCGAGGCGACTTCCCGGGGCACCGGAACGCGGTTGTGCTCGTGGGCGAAGGCGTCGTCGCTGTCGCAGGTGGGGCCCGCGACAACGGCCGGTACGTGGTCGCCGTCGTCGTGCGAGGGGAACAGCAGCCGGTACTGCAACTGGTCCATCTCGTAGAGGCCGTTGAACTTCCCGCAGCTCAGGTACAGCCAGTTCTCGCGTGCGCCGTCGATCTGCTGCCGGGACGACAGCCGGGCCACGTGCGCCCTGATCGCGCCGTGATCGGCCACCAGGTGGCGGCCCGGTTCCATGAGGAAGTCCAGCGGCGCCTCCGACACCGCCGCGAGGTGTTGTGTTCCCTCGCGGATCACGGCGAAGATCTTGTCCACCGGCGGGTCCAGGGGCCGGCCCCTGCTGTCCAGGTAGCCCAGTGCGGGCAGTCCGCCGCCGAGGTTGAGGTGGTCCGGGAGGATGCCCCGCCGGTTCAGCACCGCGAGCAGGTCGGCGAGGGACTCGAAGACCTCCTGCCACGCCTGCGAGGTCATCTGCTGGGAGCCGACGTGGACGGACAGGCCGGCCGGGGTCAGACCGGCCGCCCGCGCCGCCTCCATCACCAGCACCGCGTCGGCGGCCGAGCAGCCGAACTTCCGGCTGAGGCCCCAGAGTGCCCCGGCCCCGCTGGTGGCCAGTCTGCAGAAGACCCGGGCGCCGGGGGCGTGGGCCGCGATCGCCGCCACGTCCTCCAGGCTGTCGGTCGCGAAGGTCGTGATCCCCATGCGGTGGGCGTCGGCGATGTTCCGGTCGGACTTGATGGTGTTGCCGTAGTGGATCCGGTCGGCCGGCACCCCGGTGCGCAGGGCCTGTGCCACCTCGTTGGGGCTCGCCGCGTCGAAGCCGGAGCCCCGCGCCGCCAGACAGGCCAGGACCTCGTCCACCGGGCAGGCCTTCATGGCGAAGCGGACGGAGACTCCCGGCAGTTCGCGCAGCAGTGCTTCGTACTGCGCCGCTATGCCGGTGAGGTCGAAGATGATCCGGTCGTCGTCGGCCGCCGTCAGCGCGGCGCGCATGTGTGCGTTCAGGTGCATGATGGTCCGGTTCCGCCTACCGGTCCGACGGGTGGGGGTCGGTGGACCCGTCCGACGGATGGGGGTCGGTGGACCCGTCCGAGGGGTGGAGGCCGGTGGCTCCGTCCGAGGGGTGGAGGCCGGTGGAGCCGCTCGCCCGTACCAGGGATGACCAGGACTCGGTCAGCAGCGCGAAGTCCTCGATGTCCGCACGGGCCTCTTCGAGCAGCTGTCGGCCGCCTGCCGCCAGGACCTCGGCGAACTCGGCGTACCTGCCGCCCAGTTTCCGGTAGGAGCGGTCGAGGACGTCCAGTCGGTGCACGTTCTCCGCCCGGTCCACCAGGGCGCTCCGTCTGGCCAGCTCGGCCACCGCCGCCGGCCGGACGCGGTGCCGGTCGTTGAGCAGTGCGGGACCGGCCTCCGCCATCTTCTCGTAGATGAAGTTGAAGTAGAGCATGGAGAGGAAGAACTTCGCGAACCGCAGCTGGTAGGCCATGAACCCGGCGTCGGTCCGGCGTTCCGCGGTGTAGAAGTTCACGATGTTGCGGTTGTGCAGGACCCCGGGCAGCGTGCTGTCGTGCACCAGGTGCATGAGGAAGTAGTCGCTGCCGATGGTGTCGGTCGCGGGCGGCAGCGGCACCCGTTCGTACACCTCGTCCAGGAAGCTGATGTTGCACATGTCGACCCGCATCGGATCGACATGGGTGAGGACCGAGTGGTCGCGGACGAACGGGTCGGTGCCGGCGCCCTTGAAGGACTCCTCGACGAGTTCCCTCTTCTGCTCGTCCGACCAGTGTCCGGGGGCCCACAGACCGACGACGTCGTGGTAGACGTCCTGGTCCAGCTCGGCGATCTCGCCGATGTCCACCGACAGCTCGCCGACGAAGGAACTGCCCACCATCACCACCGGTTTGTGCGCGTGCCCGGGGTCGAGCACGGTCTCGGACACCCCGGCCGCCGCGTCGGCCGCGGCCTTGCCGAGCGAGGCGAGTTCGTGGTGGATGGGGAAGACGGTCTCGCCGTCCAGGACCTGGTAGGTGCTGTCGGAGTCCCGGCGGTGCACCGACCGGCAGCCGAGCGCGGCGGCGATCAGGAACGCCCGGTTGGTGCAGGCGCCGTAGGAGACGCCGTCCGGGAGCATGAGGCCGAGCATCAGGTCGGGCTTGGCGACGCCGGAGCGCCGGATCACCCGCCGCAGGAAGTCACGCTGCTCCGCCTCGCCGAGGTGGTGCACGACCACGTGCGGGGCCCGGCGCGCCCCGGCGACGACCCGGGCGTGCTCCGCGAATTCCTGTTCGTTCGAGGAGTCCAGGATCAGCAGGTGCACCTCGACGCCGAAGTGTTCGGCCGCGTGGTCCGCCTCCTCGCCGACGGCCGAGATCGTCGCGGCGCAGGCCCTGTTCGTCGGAAGGGTCAGACAGATTCGGCGCATGCCAGCTCTCCGGTCGACCGCTCGTCGTCCTGCCCGTGCCAGGACTTCAGTCCCAGCAGCTTCTCGCCGAGGTCGTTCAGCGTGGCAGTGCCGTACCTGAGGGATTCGTGCTTCGTGATGTCGCCGACGAGCGTCCTGTTCCATTCCGGGGTGGCGAGGTTGCGCCACGAATCGATCCGGGAGCGCCGCAGTTCGTCGTGCGACTCCAGCGCGGGCATCATCGAGAGGTACTGGACGGCGCGGACCTCGTCCCGCGAGGTGTTGCGGGCCACCCCGTGCGCGAGCAGGCCGTTCCAGATCAGCAGGTCCCCGGCCCGCAGCTCCGGGCGGATGACCGGGAACTCCGCGCGGTCGGTGTCCGGCCTGATCGGGTCCCGGTCCGCGGGCTGCCCGGTCTTCCACTCCTCGAACCGGCGGAAGAGTTCCGGCGAGCACTGGAAGCCGCCCGCCTCCGGCCGGGTGTCGTTCAGCGCGATGATGCCCTGGACCCGCTGGGGCAGGACGCCGAGCGTGGTGTCGACGTCCCAGTGGAGCTCGATGTCGAAGCCCTTGTCGGTGGGCGCGATGAGCGCCCGGTCCCGGTTCTTGACGTTGGGCGGGTTGAGGTTGAGCCGGTCCAGGGTCACCCACAGCTCTTCGCAGTCCCACACGTCGACGAAGGCGTCGTAGACGCGCTGCGCCTGCCGGCTGTCCCAGATGAGCTGGTGGTGGTACGCCTCGACGAATCCGTAGACGTGCAGTTCCCGGTCCAGGTCGTCCCGGAAGGGGCGGTCCTCGTACCAGGTCTCGGGCCGGGCCGGGTCGAGACCCTGGAAGTCCCAGGTGAAGTCGAGCAGGCGGCGCGCCGCGGCGGCCGGGATCGCCTCCCGCACGATGACGTAGCCGTAGGTCTGCCAGAACTCGAAGTCCGCCTCGGAGAGCACCCGCAGTTCCCGCGACTTCCGGATGTCCCTCAGCGGTGTCTGTGCCAGGTAGGACTCGCCGTCCGAGCTGAAGTACGGGCGTTGCGAGGGGGATCGGTACAGGTAGGAGTCGGGCGTCGTCATGCGTTCACTCCAGGGCTCGGTTCTTCGTGGCTGGGCGGACCGACCGCTCCCCCTGCGGTACGGGTCCGGGCGCTCCACCTCGGTGGGTGCCGGTGACGGCCTCGGCGCCGTCGTCGTCGAACGGCGCCGGTACGGCGCTTCGGGCCGCGGGACGGGTGTGGTGCGGGTTGTCCGGGCGACGGGCCGGCCCGGTCACCGGCCTCGTGCGTCCGGTGCGGCGGACGGGTCGTGAGGCGGTGGAGCGGGTGGCGTCGCGTTGTGCTTCAAGGGCGGTGGCCGACGGTCCTGCCAGTCCGATGGGTCGGGGCGGTGCCGTCGGTTCTGTCGGTGTGGTGGTTCGCGCTCGGTCCTGCGGGCGGGTCGGATTCCAGGAAACGAACGTTTCCCAGTGCCTTGCTCACGTCTTCGCGGCCCTCCGGTCGAGCAGTTCCCGCCTCGACTCTTGTCGAGTCCCGGGCACCCGACAAGCCTTTCGGCGTACGCCGAATCGCCTCGGCGGCATGCCGGACCGGTTCCTCGTTTTCCGGCGTAATCGCTGGTGGGAGAGGTGACATCACACTTCTGGGCACCAGGCGGCGCAGTGTTTCGGTCATGCTCGTCCCCGGGTCGGCGGGCGTCGCGAAAAACACAACACCGGGCGCGGCGCCAAGCGCCGGCCCGGTGTGCGGTCGTGATGGACCCGTCGGCCCGTCGGCCCGGTGTGCGGTTGTGGTGTTGCGGGGGCCGGTCGGCCCCGGCGGTCAGCCCTGTGATGCCTGGTGGCTCATCAGACACTGTGTCAGCGTCACGCCCGAACGGTTCAGCTCGTACAGGACGCGCGTACCGGCCCGGTGGCGTTGCACCACACCGGCCGAGACGAGTGCCGAGAGGTGCTGGGAGACCGTGCTCGCGGCGAGCCCCAGGTGGTCGGCGAGCGCGGAGGTGGTGATCGGTTCGGCCAGTTCCCGTACGACCGAGGCGCGCCCCCGGCCCAGCAGGATCGCCAGGCGGTCCTCGCGCCGGTCCTGCGCGGCACCCTCCCGCTTCGGACCGGTGTGCAGGAGCCCCGCTCCCCGCGCCGCGAAGGAGACCACGGTCCGGCCGCCGGCGACCGACCACCAGTGGGTGCCGTCCGCGAACATCATCGGTACGGCGGTCAAGCGGCCCGTGCCGTCGGTGCGTTCGAGCGGCAGCCCCAGTTCGCGGAGGAGCGCCGCTCCCCCGCTCATCGCCAGGGTGCGCGAGCGGAAGAGGATCTCCTCCTCCAGACAGCGCGCCAGGCCTGCCTCGCGCGGCTCGACCGCGACCCGCCAGAAGTTCGCTAAATCGGCTGCCAGGTAACGGAGTTGACTCTCCGGGTCACGGATCAGCGCGGCGATCGGGGGATCCTCGACGGCCGCCGGGTACTCCCGGGCGATCTCGTCGCGGACCGGGGCGGCCGGGGTGCGCGCCAGGTCGTCCAGCCCCTCGGTGATCCCCGCCCGCCGCGAGGCGATGCCCGTCCCCAGGAACGAGGGGACACGCCCCCGCCGCCGGGCCAGGGCGACCACGGACCTCAGGCGCGGCGTCAGCATCCCGTGCGCCTCGCGGGCCCAGGAGCGATGGGGCCAGGGGGCGTCGGGGCCATAGCGGGTCAACAGCGCGACGGCGCCGAATGCCTGCCACAGATCGCACAACGCCAGTCTTACGTCGGGCTGCTGTCGGTCCATCAGCCCTCCAGGCCCGCACGCCGACGCACCGGGACACACACTTCGGCAAAGAATTGATGATGTGTCAATTCCCATGCTCTGAAGCTGAGTTCACTCCTGATGAGTGAAGTTTCAGCACCAGAAGCCCATGGCGAATCGAACATGAACCCCGCCCACCCATCGTGGTCCAGACCAATGATGCATGAGCTTTCGACACCCGCCCGACGACTGTCAAGAACGTTGTGACCCAGGCCACACGATCATCGCTCGGAGCGAGTGCGCAGGCACGGAAGGTAGCTCCCTCCGGTCCGGTTATATTGCCTGAAAGTGTGTTGACTTCATGTCGGAAGGCACCCTCGAAAGGGCCCTCACCAGGTCAACCGTCCTCCGGAAGACACCTGTCGGCCACTCTCCCGTCACTCCACCGCAACCCTCGTCCGATCCGCGAGGCGCCCTCGTCGGCACAGTCGCGACGGAACCGAAACCGGAACCGGAATCGGGACCAGGGCCGGAACCAGGACCGGGACCCGGTTCACCCCGTCCGGGTACCGGCGGGCGCCTCGCCCAGGGCCGCGGCGACGGCTTCCAGGACCTCGACCGGACGCAGCAGGTCCTCGTGCCCGATGGGCTGCCTGCCCGTACGGACCATCTCCAGGAACACTTCGAGGCCCGGGACGCAGTAGTCCGCGCCGGGGACGATCGTCCGCTGGACCATGGCCTCGCGGGTGAAGGCCATCGCGTGGAACGGGATCTGCTCCGTACTGCCCGGCCGGACGAGGTTCACGACGACCCGGGTGCCGCCCGCCGTGAACGAGGCGGTGACGGTGGTGTCGGTGAGGTCCGTGCGGATGCCGGAGACCGCTCCGGGTGCGAGCCGGAGGGCGAGGTCCGCCGCGTGGATCCCGTAGAAGAAGATCCCGTCGTACTCGCTGTCGGGGTCGGCCGGCCCGGACACGACGACCAGGTGCGGTGCGCCGTTCGCCGCCGCCCGGGCCGCCAGCTCCTCGGTGTCGGGGATCCAGCGGAGCGCCGAGGACGAGGTGAGCGGCGCGCCGTGGGCGAGCGCGGTGTCGATCATCGCCCGGGCGTCCTCGACGGTGCGGGCGAGCGGCTTGTCGACGAACACCGCGAGGCCCTCGGACAGGAAGGGAATCGCCAGGTCGCGGTGGCGCGTGCCGTACCGGTCCGCGACGACGACGGCGTCGACCAGTCCGAGCAGCCCGGCGGGCTCGTCGACGATCCTCGTGATCCCGCCGGTGGCCGCCAGGGCGTCGTTGCGCGGGCCGTGCCCGCCGCTGAGCGCCACGACGCGGGCGTCGCCGCCCGCCCCGTCGATGTTGAGGTGGCGGACGATCTGGTCGACGTGGCTGCTGTCGGTGCCGACGATCCCGATGCGCATCCGGAGACGTTCCCTTCATCGGTGGCGGCGACCCGCCCGCCCGTGGTGCGGCATCGAGTCTCGCACAGGGGGTGGACGGCCCCGCCGCCCGGTACCGCGCTCCGCCCACCGGGACGGCGACGTGCCGGAACCGGGCACCCCGGGCCCGCCCGAATCGGGCGTCCAGGGGCCCATCGGAGCCGGGCCTTCAAGCAGTGCCGGGCATTCAGGCGGTGCCGGGCATTCAGGCGGTGTCGGCCGTCGCCTTCGTCGCTGCGGCCAGATACGCCAGTACCAGAGGGCGTTCGTCGTCCCGGCGGGCGGCCACCGCCAGCCGGGACGGGGAGATGCCGCGGACCGGTACGGCGGTCACCTCGTCCCGGACGACCAGCGGGGCGTTCCCGGCGGCCAGCAGGACCACCCCCTGACCGTTGACGACCGCCGCGTGGGTCTCCTCGGCGCTGCTCACCACCCCGCCCACCCGCCCCGGGCGTCCAGGGCCAGCCAGTAGTCCCGCAGCGGACCGGCCTCCGGTGGAAGGGCGAGGAACGGCTCGTCGAGGAGGTCCGCGAAATCGACCGCCCCCTCGTGGTCGGCCGCGGCCCGCACCGCCAGGGGGTGCCCCTGCGGCAGCGCCACCAGGCGGACGGTGCAAGGCGGCGACGGCACCCAGCCCGGGGACCCGGCGAAGGCCGCGGCGGCGATCCGGCTGGCCCTGGACGCCGAGCGGACCCCGCTGCGACTCGTCCTCGGCGGCGACGCGGTGGACGCCGTCGTCAGGCACCTGGACTCGGTGCGGGCCGAGCTCGCCGAGTGGGAGAAGGTCTCCCGGGGAACGGACTTCGACCCGCGGTGACGGCAGGCACGGTACGGGGGTGACGGCAGGGGCCGCCCGCGGTGACGGCAGGGGCGGTACGGGGCGTACGGGGCCGTCCGCGCAGGTGGCCGGCACCGCGCGCCGGCCCCTGCACGCGCGGGCGCGCGGGCGGGCGCGCGGGCGCGCGGTGCGTCCCGCCCCCTCCGGGCGTGCTTGTCACCACCCCGGGTCGGGCATTACTGTCGCCACGCCTTGGTGAACGGGAAATCCGGTGTGATACCGGTGCGGCCCTCGCCACTGTGATCGGGAAGTCCGGCTCCAGCCCCCTGCGGGCAGCCACTGGGTCCTCGGACCCGGGAAGGCGGAGCACGGGCGGTGGTACCCGTCAGCCAGGAGACCGGCCAAGGCGCGTCAACCATCCACGAGGTGCTGGAGAGGGTCTACTGAGCCATGCACATAGCCGAGGGCTTTCTGCCTCCGGCGCACGCGATCGCCTGGGGCGTCGCGTCCGCGCCGTTCGTCGTACACGGAGTACGGTCACTCACCCGTGAGGTCAAGGAGCACCCGGAGAGCACCCTGCTCCTCGGCGCCTCCGGGGCCTTCACCTTCGTCCTGTCGGCCCTGAAACTCCCTTCGGTGACCGGGAGTTGCTCGCACCCCACGGGCACCGGGCTGGGCGCCATCCTCTTCCGGCCGCCGATCATGGCGGTGCTCGGCACCATCACCCTGCTCTTCCAGGCGCTGCTGCTGGCCCACGGCGGCCTGACCACGCTCGGCGCCAACGTCTTCTCGATGGCGGTCGTCGGCCCCTGGGCCGGGTACGGGCTGTACCGGCTGCTGCGGCGGTTCGACGTGCCGCTGATGGTGGCGGTGTTCTTCGCCGCGTTCGTCGCCGACCTCTCCACCTACTGCGTCACCAGTGTGCAGCTGGCGCTGGCCTTCCCCGACCCGAGCAGCGGTTTCCTGGGCGCGCTCGGCAAGTTCGGCTCCATCTTCGCCGTCACCCAGATCCCGCTCGCGGTGAGCGAGGGGCTGCTGACGGTGGTCGTGATGCGGCTGCTGGCGCAGTCCAGCAAGGGGGAACTGACCCGGCTGGGCGTGTTCCCGGCCGTCCGGGCGGACCGGACCGGCACGCCCGAGGGAGTGGCCCGATGAGCCGTAACGCGAAGATCAACGCCCTGTTGCTGCTCGTCGTGGCCGCGCTCGCGGTCCTGCCGCTGGCGCTCGGCCTCGGCGACCACAAGGAGGAGCCGTTCGCGGGCGCCGACGCCGAGGCGGAGACGGCGATCACCGAGCTCGAACCGGACTACGAACCCTGGTTCTCGCCCCTGTACGAACCGCCGTCCGGCGAGATCGAGTCGGCGCTCTTCGCCCTCCAGGCGGCGCTCGGCGCGGGTGTCCTCGCCTACTACTTCGGGCTGCGCCGGGGCCGCCGCCAGGGCTCGGAACTCGCAGGGGCGCAGGGGCAGGCACGGCGGGATCCCGAAAGCGCGCCCGTCGGTACCGGGGACTCCCCCGCCGAGGGAGCCTGAACCCGCGGTGCTGCCGATCGACGAGGCGGCGCACGGCAACCGCTGGCGCCGCCGTCACCCCGTGGACAAGGCCGTGCTCGGACTCGGGCTCACCGTGCTCGCGATCTCGCTGCCGCCCTGGCCCGGCGCGGCGCTCGTCCTGGTGACGGCGCTCGTGCTGCTGACCGGTCCGGCGGGCGTGCCGGGCCGGCGGCTGTGGCGGGCGTACCGGGTGCCGTTGGGTTTCTGCGTGACCGGGGCGGCCACCCTGCTGGTGCGGGTCGGCGGCCCCGACGGGTTCGTGGCCCTCGCCGACGACGGGCCGGTCCGGGCGGGGGAACTCCTGCTGCGCACCTCGGCCGCCTCCCTGGGGGTGCTGCTGTTCGCCTTCACCACGCCCATGTCCGACCTGTTGCCGCGCCTGGTGCGGGCCGGGGTGCCCGCGCCGGTCGTGGACGTCGCCCTGGTGACGTACCGCATGAGTTTCCTGCTGCTCGACTCCGTGCGCCTGATCCGTCAGGCGCAGGCGGCCCGGCTCGGGCACACCACGCGGGCCGCCGCCTGGCGTTCCCTCGGCGGGCTCGGCGCCACCGCGTTCGTCCGGGCCTTCGACCGGGCGGCGCGGCTCCAGGCCGGGCTCGCCGGCCGGGGCTACGACGGCACCCTGCGCGTCCTGGTGCCCGAGGCCCGGGTCTCCGTCCCCTTCACCGCGGCGAGCCTCGCGCTGCTCGCGGCACTGACCGTCCTCACCTTCGTACTGGAAAGGCCGCTGTCATGAGCGAGCCCGCCGCCCTGGTCGCCCTGCGGGGCGCGTCCTTCTCGTACGAGGACGGGCCGACCGTGCTCGACGGGCTCGACTTCGAGGTGCGCGAGGGGCGCGCGCTCGCGCTGCTGGGCCGCAACGGCAGCGGCAAGACCACCCTGATGCGGCTGCTCAGCGGCGGGCTGCGGCCGCGCACCGGGCGACTGACCGTCGAGGGGAGCCCCGTCTCGTACGACCGCAAGGGGCTGACCCGGCTGCGCACGACCGTGCAGTTGGTGGTGCAGGACCCCGACGACCAGCTCTTCGCCGCGTCCGTCCTCCAGGACGTGTCCTTCGGCCCGCTCAACCTGGGCCTGTCCGACGCCGAGGTGCGGGCGCGCGTCGACGAGGCGCTCACCGCCCTGGACATCGGCGCGCTGGCCGACCGGCCCACCCATCTGCTGTCCTACGGGCAGCGCAAGCGGGCCGCGATCGCCGGTGCCGTCGCCATGCGGCCCCGGGTGCTGATCCTCGACGAGCCGACCGCCGGGCTCGACCCGGACGGCCAGGAGCGGCTGCTCGCCACCCTCGACCGGCTCCGTGCGAACGGCACCACCGTCGTCATGGCCACCCATGACGTCGATCTCGCCCTGCGCTGGGCCGACGACGCCGCACTCCTCACCCCGTCCGGCGCACACCTCGCCCCGGCACCCGCCGCCCTCGCCCGCACCGACCTGCTCCAGCAGGCGGGGCTGCGCCTGCCGTGGGGCATCGCGGCGGCCGAACTGCTGCGCACGCACGGGCTGTTGGCCGAAGGCACCACCGGTCCGCGCACCCCGGAGGAACTGGCCGCCCTGGTGCCCGAGGCCCCGGCCGACCGCTGATCCGGCGCGGCACGAGCCCCCGGCTCATCCGCCGCGGCGGGCCTGTTCCCCCAGGTCCGAGAGCAGATCGTCGAGCACGGCCTCCTCCTCGACCCGGATTCCGTGCTCGGCGAGGGCGCCGGCCAGGTCCGGGTCCCACGGGGTGGCGACGGGTGCGCCGGTCAGCCGCTGCGGCTCCGTCACCCGGGCCAGGGCGGCCAGGTAGTCGGCCGCCCCGAAGCGCCAGGGCCGCCACGCGACACCGCGCCCCAGCGTCGCGGCGATGCGCATCCCGCCCCAGTCGAAGTCGCCGTGGTGGAGGAACCCGGCTCCCCTCCCGGACAGGCCGCGCAGCAGGGCGAGCGCGGCGGCCGAGGGCTGCCCCTGGAGGCACACCATGGGCGGGCACGCCGGGCCGAAGGCGTCGGCGGCGGCGGACAGGACGGCCGGGTTCTCGCAGACGTACACGGTCCCCGTTCCCGGGAGGGCGCCGCTCGGGGCGTGCCGGGCGAGCGAACGCAGCGTCAGGACGGCGGGCTCCCCCTCGTCGGCCGCCCAGTCGAGGGCCGGTGTCCCCCGCAGGTTGAGGGTCAGGACGGTCGACGACACGTCGTCCCTGAGCAGCCCCGCCGACGCCCAGGCCTCCCGCTGCCACTCGGCGCCGGAGCCGTCCGGGAAACCCGTGAGGGCCCGCAGCCCCGACAGGACCAGGGCGGCGAGCGGGGTTCCCTCGTCCAGGGCGTGCGCGCCGGAGAGGTGGCGGGCCGCGAACGTCGCCCGTGACACCGGCGGAACCGCGGGCAGTGCGCGCAGCGCCCGTACGGCGGCGCCCACCAGCGGGCCGGCGGCTTCCGGGGTACGTGCGAGCCGCCGTACGAGACCGTCCCCGCGGGCCCGTTCCGCCCAGTCGGCCAGCCCGAAGGCCAGGGTGTCGAACGGTGCGTACGCGTCCTCCCAGGCCCGTTCCTCCCGGTCGCGCACCTCCGTGCGCACGGCGACGGGCCCGGTCAGGGCCACCACCGCGGCCTCCAGCCCGTCGGGGCCGGCCCCGGACCGGCGCAGCACCGCGTCCACCGCGTCGAGGCGTACCGTCAGGGAGCGACCCGCGCCGGGCGCCCGCCCCAGCAGGCGTTCGGCGGCCTCCCGTTGGAGTTCGTCGGGGCGGGCCAGGGTGACCGTGCCGGTGAGGGGCCGGCCGGCGGCCATCCGGCGGCGGGCACGTTCCAGGAGCCAGGCGAGGCCGGGGTCGCCGAGCAGCCGGCCGAGACGGTCGGCGTCGGGCTGACCGGGGTGGTCGGCGTCGGAGCGGCCGGGGTGGTCGGCGTCGGAGCGATCCGTGTCGGTCCGGCCGGGAGGGTTCACCCCCACAGGGACTCCTGCTCTCCCTCGTCCTGCGCGGCGGTGGTTCCGCCCGGTTCCTGCGTGCCGGTGGCTCCCGTGCCCCGCGCGGCGCCGGACTCGCTCGGCCCCTGCGTGCCACCAGTCCGCGCCGTCCCGGGGGCCGTTCCCTCGGCGTCCCGGCCCCTCCGGTCGCGGCCGTCGGACTGGAGGGGCACCGTCGTCGTGCGCGATGCGGTTCCCGGCTCGGGGCCGCGCCGCCGGTCGAAGCCGTCCCATTCCCAACGGGTCACCAGGACGGCGTCGATGTCGTCGACGCGGGAGAGCTGCGCGATGGCGATGCCGGGCACCTGCGGGTAGCAGGCCCATTCCCGTTCGCTGGTCATGACGACGTCGAGGTCGAAGGCGCGCAGCAGGCCGAGGCACTTGGCGCGGGAGTCGTCGTCCACCCCCGCGAACGCCTCGTCCAGGGTGACCAGTCGCGGGGCGTGCGCGCCGCCCGCGCTCGCGTAGTGGGAGGACGCGGCGGCGAAGAGCGGTACGGACGCCGCCAGGACGCGTTCGCCGCCGGAGGCGGGCCCGGTGGCGGGCACCCACTTGCCGTGCTGGTGCCGTTCGACGCCGAACTCGTGCCACGCCCGGTAGTCGAGGGCGGCGGTGAGGTCCTCCTGCCAGCTGCCCGTGCTGTCGTCGGCCTGGCGGCGGGCGATCTGCTCCTGGAGGAACACCCCGACCGCCGCCCGGTCCTGCGGCGACCAGGCGTCGGCCGACTGACGCAGCCGTTCCCGGGCCTGGGCCAGCCCCTGCGGGGCCCGGCGGGAGGCCCGCCACACCAGGCGCAGCTTCATGCCCGTCGAGGTCGGGCGTTCCTCCAGCTCCCGGTTCATGGCGCGCACCCGGCGTTCGGCGGCCCCGATCAGTTCCTGGAGCGTCCCGGCGACCTCGGTGATCAGATGGGTCTCCAGGATCTCGCGTTCGTGCGCCGACAGGAGGCGGGTCAGTTCGGTGACCTCGGCGGCCAGGGCCTCGGCGAGTTCGGGCACGGCGCGCCGCCGGCCCTGGTAGACGATGTCGACCCGCATGCCGTCCTCGCCCGGACGGGCCGTCGCGGTGTGTCCGTGCCGGGAGAGTGCGTCCTGGAGCCGGCCCAACTCCTCGCTCAGCCGCTTCTGGACGCGTTCCCAGGCCGCGTCCGAATCGTCGACGGAGGAAAGCCGGGACTCGACGGCACGGGCGAGGTTCACCGCGGGGGTCGCCGCCCACGTGCCGCCGTCGTCGTCCGGTACGGCGACGTCGGGGAGGGCGACGGCGAGCAGCCCGGTCGAGACGAACCGCTGGAGCGCCTCGACGGCGCGTCCGCGCGCGGCGGTGGCGTCCGTGACGTCCTCCTCGAGCCGTTCGATGCGTCCCTCGGCGTGCCCGGCCCGCCGGTCCGCGTCGCGGATGTCCGCCTGGGCCCGCTGCTGTTCGGCCGCGCAGGCGCGGGCGGCGGTCGCGGTCTCCTCCAGCCGCCGCTGGAGTTCGGCGACGGCGGCGCCGACGGTGGAGCGGAGCGTGCGCAGGTGTTCGTCCGCGGAGGCGGCCAGGCGGGCCGCCTCCGCCGCGCGTTCCGCGAGTTCGAGGGCGCGGAGTTCGGCCCGCTCGGTCTCGGCCCGGTCGCCGGTGACCGCGTGCTCGGCGTCCGTGCGCTCGCGCAGGGCCGGCCACAGCTCCGCGAGGTGGGCGGTGTGATCGGCGAGTGCCTGGCGCACGACGGCCAGTGCCTCCCGGTCGGCGGGGAGGTGCAGGGCGGTGGCCGTCTCGTCGAGTTCGGCCGCTCTGCGCTCGGCTTCCCCGGCCGCCCCGTCGAGTTCGGCGGCCCGCTCCCGCTGCCGGGCACGGGCCCGCCGGACCGCGTCGGTCGCGGCGGTGACCCGGGCGTGCGCGTGGCGCAGCTCGTCGTCGCCGGGTACGGCCGCGAGTTCGGCGTCGAGCACCTCGCGGCGCCCCGCCACCGCGCGCAGCTCCCCGGCCAGCCGCTCCCGCTCCGCCTCCAACTTCTCCCGTTCGACGTGCAGTTCGGCGATCCGGGTGCGGCGCGCCTGTTCCCGCGCGCCCTCCCCCACGTACTGGGCGCTGTCCTTGGCCCAGCTCCCGGTCAGCGCGCCGACGCGGAAGCTCCCGTCCGTGGCGACCCAGGTGCCGTGGGCCCCGGCCCACCGGGCGTCCTCCGCCGGCCCGACCCCGTTCCCGCCCGCCGACCCGATGCCCGCCGGCCCGACCCCGTTCCCGCCCGCCGACCCGATGCCCGCCAGCCCGATCGAGGCCAGCAGGTGCTGGACCGTCCGTTCCCCCACGGCTGCGGCCCCCGCGTCGGCGTGGTCGACCGCCGGGCACAGCACCTGGTCGAGGCCGTTCCCGCCGGGCGCGTCCACGGGCGAGAGGAGCACGTCGTGCCCGTTCGCCGCGACCGCGGAACCGTCCGGCCGCACCCAGGCGTCGAGGAGCCCCGACGCCTCCAGGGCGGCCTCCAGTCCGGCGCGTTCGGCCCCGGTGACGTGCGGGCGGAAGTCGACCAGTCGCCACAGCGGGGCCCCGGCGCCTTGGGTCCGGACATCGGGGGTGCGGGTGTACGGGGCGGAGGGGCCCCGCTGTCCGCCCGCTTCGAGCGCGGTCAGTTCCTGGGCCACCAGCCGCTGCCGTTCCGCCGTCGCCGTTTCGCGGTGGGTCAGGGCGGCGGCCCGGTCGGCCAGGCCGGCGGCGAGGGAACGGTGGGTTCCGGCCGCGGCGACGAGCGCCGGATGGGGGCCGTTCAGATGGCCCGCCCACTCCTGCACCGCGTCGAGCACTCCCGGCAGCCCGGCCGGCCGCAGCTCCGCGCACCCGGACAGGTGCTCCCGGACGGCGGCGACGAGCGCCCGCCCGGCCTGGGCGGTTTCCTCCTCGGCCCGGGCCAGCAGTTCTCCGGCGTGCACCACCTCCTCGTCGGCCTCGTCGGCGCGCAGCCGGGCGGCGTTGTGCGCCTCCCCGGCCCGTTCGGCGCGCTCGGCGAGGGCCTCCACATGGGCGACGGCACGCCGTCGGCTCGCCGTCGCCTCGTCCGCCGCGCGGCGCAGCGCGGTGACGGGGGCGCCCTCGGTGCGCGGGGCGTCGAGCCGGGCCGCCGCGGCGCTCCCGGTCACCCGGCCCAGGACGTCGTCCAGGGCCTCCTGCGCGGCGGTCAGCCGGTTCGTCGCGGTGTCGAGCCGGCCCAGGGCCCGGGTGTGCGCCTGGTCGGCCGTCCGCCGGTCCGCCTCGGCGCGCGTCAGGTCGGCCGCCGTGCGGGAGGCGTCGACCGCCGCCTGGTCGAGCGCGCGGGCGTCGCGCATCCCGGGCCCGGTCCGCAGGGCCGCGTCCTGCGCGCCCAGCCGCGCCGCGTGCTCGTCGAGGGACGCCGCCCGTTCCTGCGCCTTCGCCCGGTCCGCCACGGCCTGTTCGCGGGCGTCCTGCGCCTTGAGGAGTTCCCGCTGGATGTGCTCGTAGCGGGCGTGTTCGGTGCGGGGCAGCCGGGCCCGGCGCCGGGAGGCGATGCGGGCGTAGCGCCGGTAGTGGTCGAGGAACCCCGACGACGCCTCCTCCGCCTCGCGCGCCGCCCGCAGCTGCTCCTTCTCCTCGTCCAGCGACCGGAACGCCTCCGCCGCGTCGGCGACGACCGCCTGGTCCATCGGCGGCAGCGCCTCCGTCAGCGCCCGGGACAGAGCCGCCTCGTTGGGGCGCTTGGACAACTGGGGCTGGCGCAGCTGGATGAGGAGGTCGACGAGTGCGCCGTAGCGCTGCTCCCCCAGTCCGAAAAGGGCCTCGTCGACCGCCCGGCGGTACGTCTTCGCGGTGTCGTACACCATGCCGTGGCTGCCGACGGCCTCCGCGAGCCGGTCCCGGGACAGAGCCGTGCCGGTCGCGTCGAGCAGGTCGAGTCCGGCGCCGATCCGCTGGTCGGTCACCGCGAACCAGTGGCGGGCGATCCCGCGTCCGGTGACGGCCTTCAGCCCGCAGAGCAGGGTGCGGAAATGGGGTTCGCCGGTGGTCCCGTCGAGCCGTCCGAACTCGATCCAGGTGTAGCCGAGCCGTTCGGGATGCGGGTGCTCACCGCCCAGCAGGAGGTTCCACTCCATCCGCTTGCCCGGGTCGCCGTCGGGCTCGACCCGGCGGGCGGAGAGGTCCCCGTCCAGCAGGAACGGCAGGGTGAGGGCGAGCACCTTGGACTTCCCGGTGCCGTTGTTGCCGCGCAGCAGCAGCCGGCCGTCGCGGAACCAGAACTCCTCGACGTCGTAGTGGAACAGGTCGACGAGCCCGATGCGCAGGGGCCGCCACCGGCCGGGGGCGGGGCTGGGGAGGGCGGGGGCCGGGAGCCCGGTCGAGGCGCGGTTCACCTTTCGTCCTTCACGTTCGTGTGCGGTGCGGTGGGAGGGTGCGGACGGTTCGGTGGTGCGGCCGGTTCCCTGACGACTGCTTCGCCGACCGCGTACCGCGCGAGGGCCGGCCGCGGCACGACGCCCTGCTCGGTGTGCTCGGCGAGCCCCAGGGCCACCAGTTTCTCCAGGGCCTGTGCCACCAGTACGGGTTCGGCGCCCGGCTCCCTGGCCGACTTCGCCCAGAACCCGCCGTGTTCGGCGGCGAGTTCGCGCACCCGCCGCGCCAGCTCCGCCGGTGCGACGGGCCGCCCGGCTGCCGCCAGGTACTGGGCGAGCAGGAGGGTGACGTGCCCGTGCGTGCCCTGTTCCGGCATGCGTACGTCGGTGAGGTCGTCCAGGGGGTCCACCATGGCGACGCCCTCGGCGCGCACCTCGGGTACCAGCCCGGTCAGTTCGCCGATCCGCGCGGTGATGAAGCCGCGCTGCCGGGTGAGGTAGGCCAGTTCGTCGTCGGTGAGGTCGTCGTAGTAGAGCACCGGGTCGTCGAGGAGGAGGCGGGTCAGCTTCCACCGGATCGCACGGAACCTCAGCTCGTCGCTGTCGAGGGCGGTCCGCGCCGTCATCTCCACCAGCCGTTCCTCGAACTCCTCGGCCTCGACGAGGGAGGGGCCGCGCAGGGACGCCGGCATCCCGGCCAGCACCCGCCGCCGTACGTCGTACAGCGCGTCCCCGGACCCGCTGATGTACGCCTCCTCGTCGCCCGCCACCCGCCGCAGCACCCCGGCCCGCAGCAGCAGTCGTACGACGGCCGCGAGGTCGAGGCGTTCGTCGCGCCGCTCCAGGGTGAACACGATCCCGGCGGCGACGAGTTCGGGATCGGCGGCGGCCAGCACGATCTGTTCGGCGAGCCGGCCGAGCGCCACCTGGGCCTCGCCCCGTTCCAGCGCGGCCAGCGCCAGGCAGAGCAGGACGTAACGGCGCCTGGTGAAGGGCAGGGCGGTCCGGGTGGCCTCCCGGGCCGGATGCGTGGGATCGGTGAGGGTGCCCGGCGCCTTGCGCAGCCGCGCCGCGTCGGCGTCCGTGCGCAGCGTCCAGCCGACGTTGCGCTCGAACCACTCGCGCAGTTCGGCCTGGTGCCGTCGCACCAGCCGGAACTCGTCGGCGTACGGCCCGTCGGCGGTGAGCAGCGGCTCCTTCAGCAGGGCACGCGCGGCGCGTTGCAGGTCGGCCCGGCGCTGGCCGTCGAGGACCTCGGCGAGCGGCCCGGTCACCGCCCCTCCCCCGGCCCCGCGACCGTCCCGGCTCCGACGGAGGCGGATGCGGGTTCGGCTTCGGCTTCGGCTTCGGCCGACGCGGACGCGACGGGTGCGGCCGACTCGGCTTCGGTGGATGTGGCTTCGGCCGACGCCGGTGTGAGCCCGGCGGGCGGCCCGAACCGGATCTCCTCCGTGAGGTCGATGATGTCGATCAGGTGGTCGGGCCCGCTGAACACCCCGTCGGGGGTGCGCACCTCGGCCGTCGAACCGTCGTCGAGCGCGGTCAGCCGGATCTCCATGGAGCCGTCCCCACTGGTGGCCGCGGTGGCCGTCGTCTCCGGCCGCCAGGTGGCGAGGGCGTCGCCGAGCAGCCGCAGGAACAGCTGGAAGGCGACCGGATCGAGTTCCCCCAGCCGGGACAGCCGCACCGGCCCGCCCGTCGCGAGCCGCTCCCGGGCCGCCCTGACCTCCTCGGCCTGTTGGGCGGCGATCTCGGCGAGCCTGCGCTTCGCCTCTCCCCGGTCGGCCACCCGGCGCGGTTTGCCACGCCGCTCGTAGCTGCCGGTGCGGCGCAGCTGGGGGCTGACCCGCAGCGGTCGCGCCCCGGCCCACGGCGTCGAGGGCGGCTCGGGCGCGGCCGTCCGCTCGGCGAGGGTGTCGCCGTCGACGGTGAGGTGCCGGGACGGATACAGCCCGAACGCCACCCGCCACAGCCGGTGCCGCGCCGCGTCGTCCGGCGCCTGGGCGAACCACCGGGCCAGCGTGCGGAAGTCGGCCGAACGGTCGGACCGCCCGGCCCGTCGCTCGTTCAACTGCCGTACGACGGCGAGGAGTTGTGGAATCGATCCGAGTGCGCGCCCCCGCAGCAGCCGGGCCTGCGACTCCCGCCCCTCCCCCGAGACGAACCACTGCGCGAGCCCGGACCACCGGTCCGCCCACCGCTCGTACGCCACCGCCTCCGCGTGCTCGGCGTCGTCGGGAGAGGCGTCGACGGCCTCCCGGGCGGCGGCGATCCGCAGCAGCGGCCCCACCCGCCCCTGGTCCTCCAGCTCCCCGATCAGCAGGGCGATCCGTCCGCCGAGGGTGATCAGGTCCTGGATGAACCGCTCCAGGTACTGGATCAGCCGGTCCTTGTACGCGAGGAACGCCTCGACCTCGATGTCGTGCAGATCGATGGTGCGCTGGAGCGATCCCATGAAGGCACGGGCGTTGTCGGCGAGGTCGGTGAAACGCGTGGTCAGCACGGACAGGGCGAGGTACGCCTTCGCCGGGTCCGGTTCGTCCTGCGCCGCGATCACCAGCAGCGCCCGCAGCTGCGTGACAATGTCGTGCAGCGCGACCGCCTGGAGCTCCCCGCGCCGCCCCAGCACCTCGTCGTACGCCCCCAGCGCCGCCTCGGCCGCCTCACCGGCCCGTGTGAGCTGGTAGATGAACCGCCGGCGGTAGAAGTCCTCGACCGCCGTCACCCGCGCGTGGTCCGGATCGGCCCGCAGGTTCCCCCAGCCGACGAGACTGTCCAGCGCCTTCGTCACCGCCTCGACATCGGCGGGCCGGCTCTCCGCCTCCAGGGCGGCGTGCACGTCCTCCGGCCGCAGGTGCACGGCGAACCGTTCCTTGGCGGCGAGGAAGGTGCGCATCACCTGCCGGTAGAGGGGAGCGTTGGGGGCGGTGAGGTGGGCGAAGGGGCTGTAGCCGACGGAGGACGAAGCGGGGGCCCGGCCGGCCGCCTCCCGGTTCCGCTCGTGGACCGGCTGCCGGTCCCGTGCGCTCCCCCGGTCGCCGTCCTCCAGCATGACCATGCGATTCGTCGCCCCCACCCTCGCGCTTGCGTCGTTCCGGATCGTTCCGAGTCGTTCCGGATCGTTTCGGCCTTCCCGACCTCCTCACCCTACCGACCGTGATTCCGCCGTGACGATCGCGTGACGCTCAGGGCAGGGCGACCTCGCACCAGACGGTTTTGGTGCACGGGTCGCCGCCGGTGGTCCCCCAGCGGGTGGACAGGGCTTCGACGAGGAGGAGGTGGAACGGCTTGTCGCCGCACGGCCGGCACGTCAGGGGATCTTCGACCGGCAGCCCGCTCCGTCTTCGCTTTCATTCAGGTTCATTCAGGGAGAGGGGACGTTGCGGCGCCCTATCGGGGGCACCATGGCGATGCGGAAGCAGCTCGAACACCTGTTGGAGGTCGGCCATCGGCGGAACGTGGCGATCCAAGGGATGCCCACGGACCGCGAGGACCACGCCGGTCTCGCAGGGTCGCTCCAGCTGCTCCGGCTCAAGGGCGGGGACACCGTGGGACACAACGAGGTTCAGCTCGCCGGTCGGCTGATCTCCTATCCCGAGGAAGTCCAGATCCACGAGATCCGCTCGCCCCTCGCACTTCCCAGCCGCATGGCCGTCGGAAGCTCCGATCCCTGCCCGTCCGGCGGCACCGGCGCCATCAGTCAGTGGCCCGGTGCCCGCAGCGGAACAGCGGTTCGGCAGTGTCGAAAGGCACGTCTTCGCGGGAGTTCTCGATGGCCTGCATCGAGGAGGGGAGGTCGAAGGGGAGGGAGCCCCGGGCCACCGAGCGGCCGAGGGCGAGATCGAGGACGAGGTCGTCGTCGGCGCCGAAGCTGCCCACGAGCAGGGCCGCTGCCGTGTCGAGCCCGGTGAGAACGGCCGGCCGGTCGAGGTGGACGTCGAGAACGGTGGGAACGGTCTCGCACAGCGCCTGCAACCGGGACAGCTCTGCGGCCGGGAACTCCAGGGAACCGGCGTGGAAGTGCTGCTCCAGGAACCCTTCCCTGGCCTCGTACGGTGCGGTCAGCCGCAGCACCGCGAGGTCGGCCTCTTCCGGTCGCGCGACGGGGCGGCCGTACCGGGCGGCGACCTCGGGGACGACGTTCTCGACGTAGAGGGCGGGCTGCGAAGGCAGTTCCGCCAGGACCTGTGCGCGTTCGGTGAGCTGGACGAGGGAGCGTTGCTGTGCGTGGCGGCCCAGTCGGCGGGTCTCGGGTGCGCCGACCAGGGCGCGTGCGGCATCGACGTCGACGTAGGGGTCGTCGAAGAGACCGAGACGGAACTTGTCCCGCAGGATGCGGCGCACGGAGGTGTCGATGCGGGCTTCGTCGACGGCGCCGGAGCGGACGGCTTCGACGATCCAGTCGGGGCGGGTCTCGCCACCGAGCTGGTCGACACCGGCGTCGAGCTGCAGGAGGACCTGGTCGGCGAGGGAGAGGTGCTCGACGCCCCAGTTGCGCGGCGGGAGCTGGACGATGCCGGGGATCTCCATTCCGCTGAGGGAGTTGAAGTCGGTGCACACCACGCCGTCGAATCCATAGCGGCCGCGGAGGAGCCCGGTGATGACCTCACGGTTGAAGTTCGCGGCGACTTCCGGGAGGCCGCTGCCGGCGGGGATGGAGTAGCAGGGCATGACCTGGGCGGTGCCGGCGGCGAAGGCGGCTTCCCAGGGCTTGAGGTGGTATTCGAGGTTGTCGCCGGGGAAGGCCTGGTACTTGCCGTAGGCGAAGTGCGAGTCCTCGCCGCCGGCCTGGGGGCCGTGGCCGGGGAAGTGCTTGGTCATGCAGGCCACGCTGTCCGGCCCCAGGGTGTCGCCCTGCATGCCCCGGATGTAGGCGGAGAGCATCCGCGCGGCGCGGTCGGCGTCCTCGCCGAAGGTGCCGCTGATGCGGGCCCAGCGGGGTTCGGTGGCGAGGTCGGCCATCGGGTGGAGGGCCACGCGGATTCCCACGGCGCGCAGTTCCCGGGCGATGGCCCCGGCGAATTCCTCGACGAGGGCGGGGTCGTCGGTGGCGGCCAGGCCGATCGGTTCGGGGCCGGGGCTGAAGCCGCCGTCGGTGTGGGCGGTCATGGGGTTGGCGGTGAAGCCGTGGCGGGGGTCCGAGGAGAGGGTTACGGGGATGCCGAGGCGGGTGGCGGCGGCGAGGTCCTGGACGTGGTTGTTCCACGTGGCCATGGCGTCGGCGGAAGGCACCTGGACCATGGCGAAGTGGGTGATGTGGCGGTCGGCGATGAGGTCGGCGCCGGACGGCATGAAGCCGTTGTCGCCGGCCGCCATCCGGCCGTGGCACATCTGGCCGGCCTTCTCATCGAGGGTCATCCTGGCCAGGAGATCCTCGACGCGTTCGTCGACGGGCAGACGGGGGTCCTCGTAGGGCTCCATGGTGCCGTTGTGGTTGAGGTCGCGGAACGGTGTGCCGTCGTGGTGGCGGAGGCGGGAGGTCATCAGGGGGCCTTTCTTGGAGGTGCGGGGGTGGAAGCCGGGTGTCAGTCGCGGGCGAGGCCGGGGTGCCGGATGAGCGGGGTGAGGGCCACGGCCGCGAGTGCGGCGAGGGTTCCGCCGAGGTAGAGGGCGAAGTAGTTCTTGTCGCCGGCCGCCGGTCCGATGGGATCCGTGCCCAGGGCGAGGAGGACGGGAGCGAGCAGGGGGGCGATGGACTGGGGCAGGGCTTTGGCGATGTTGAACACCCCCAGCCAGCGGGCGGCGTCGGCGCTGGTGGGCATGACGCGCAGGACGAGGGCCATGTCGACGGCGTAGAAGGCTCCGAGCCCGATGGCCGCGATGGCGGTGGAGAAGTAGATCGGCCATACGGACGCGGACAGCATCTTGATGGCCATCGAGAGAGCCATCAGCAGGCCGGAGGCGACGACGAAGGCCCGGTAGGCACCGGTGCGTGAGGCCAGTTTCCCGAACACCGCCGCGGAGACGACGTTGCCGACGACGGCGAGCATGCCGGTGGCCGAGACGAGGGCAGCGGCCTCGGCGGTCGACATCTGCAGCCGGGACATCAGGTAGTAGAGGCCGAAGGTGCCGATCAGGGCGTTGGCGCCCTGGAGCAGGAAGCGCTGCAGCCACACCGCCGTGAACGCCGGGGAGGTACGGGGGTCGAACAGCAGGCTGGTGAAGACCGAGCGCAGGCTCACCGGGCGCCGTTCGCTCGCGGGGACGGCCTCGTCGCCCCGCAGAAGTGCCCATGAGACGAAGGCGCCCGCGGCACCGGCCACGCCGGGGATGATCAGCAGGAGGGTGGTGTTGTGGGGGATGAGGCCGATGAGGAGGAAGGCGGGGAAGACGGAGGCGAACTGTGCGGCTCCGAACAGGCCGGACACCGTGGCCTGTTGTGATGCCGGTATGCGGTCGGCGATCACGGCCGCGAGCGCGGCCAGTGCCGCGTTGTAGGCGGCCTGGGCGAGGACCCAGCCCAGCCCCAGCTGGACGGCGGAGGTCGCCGTGGCCATCACCGCGGCGGCGGGAAGCCCGGCGACGAGACCGCCGAGAATCCATGGCCGGCGCCTGCCGAAGCGCCCGGTCGTGCGGTCGGACAGGTGGCCGAAGACCGGGTTGAGGATGAAGGAGGCGACGGCCCCGGCGGCGATGACGGAGGCCAGCACACTCTCTCTGGCGTGCGGGGCGACCTCGTTGACCTTCAGGCTGAGGGAGGCCACCAGGGGCATGGCGAACCCGATTCCGATCAGCAGCTCGGTGAAGACCAGCCCGGCCACGACCCGCCGCGGAGCGTGCTGCTCGTCCGCGGCAGGACGGACGGGGGCAGCGGATCCGGTGGCTGGTGCGGGAGGAGGAGTCTTGCGCAGTGTGCCGGTCATGGGGGAAGTGCTCCTGTCGGGAGAGACAGCGGCGAGGAGGGCGCGGTGGAGCGTCAGCCGACGGTGACGGACGAGGACAGGGCGGCCTTGGCCCGGAAGGCGTCGATGACCGCGGACTCCACTCCGCAGCTCAGCAGGAAGCCTTCGGCGTTGCCGTGGCGCGAGCGCACGGTCTGCAGGAAGACCTCGATCGCCTCGCGCGGGGCCTGGAGCAGCGGAGCGGGGACGACACCCCTGGCCGCGGCCCGTCGCGCATCCCGACTGCCGTCGGCGACGGCGGTGTCGGCGTCATCGGCGGTGTTCAGGGCGATGGGATGCCGGGCGGCGAGAGCCGCGAAGATCTCGGGAAGCGCCTCGGAGGTACGGACGTAGTCGTCGGCGATCTTGTCGTCGGGCGCCCCCACGAGTTCCAGGAGCAGCGCCGTCAGCAGACCGGTGCGGTCCTTGCCGGCGGCGCAGTGGATGAGTGCCGCGCCCGGCCCCGCTGCCGCCCGTACCGCGGCGGCGACGGCGTCGGGGGCGGATGCGGCGAGGTCGGCATAGAACCTTCCGAGGTCCGCGGAGGTGCGCAGAGCGGAGATGCCGGGCCCGGCGATCGCGTCGTCGTCATCGGGGGCGATGGGGGCGGCGACGACGGTGATGCCGGCGGCTTCCACGGCCGCCCATTCCTCCTGGCACTCCTCGGGGCTGCGCAGGTCGATGACGACACGGATACCGTGGGACTGGAGTTCCCGGACGGTCCGGGCGTCCGCCGCGGGATGGGGCTGCGCGGAACGGTAGAGGACCCCGCGGCGCATCAGGACGCCCTCGGGGTCGGCGATGCGGGCAGGGTCACGGAAGTTGAGCAGGGGCATGGAGGGTTCCTCGGGAATCGCTTCACACAACGAGCTGGACATCTAGATGTCTACCTGTCGCACTCCGGCGCCGAGGTCTCCCGCAGTGGACGGCCCGCTGAACCTTGGGTGAACAGACACTCCCCGGCCCCGGTCTTCGGCCGGGGCCGGGGAGCCGGTCCGTGGCGACCTCGTAGGATCCCGGTGTGTCGAACCGCAGAAGAGCCGCCCCGATCTACCTGCAGCTCGCCCGGCGGATCCAGGACCGGATCGACTGCGGCGACCTCCCCGCCGGTTCCAGACTGCCCAGCGAACCTGAGCTGTGCGCCCAGTTCGGCGTCAACCGGCTGACCGTCCGCCAGGCCATGGCCGAACTCGAGCGCGCCGCCTCCGTCGAGATCCGCCGGGGAGTGGGAACGTTCGTCCGCGGGCCCGTGGTACGCATGTCGATCACTGTCGATCCGCGGAGCCAGCGCTTCGACCTGGGCAGCCTGACCACTGCCGTACCCCACCGGACGGCCGCCACCGACGACACCGGTGCCGCGAGCACCAACGCCACCGTGGAGGGAAGCGAGCGGATCGTCGCGGTCACTCCTGCCCCGGAAGCACCGGTCGACCTGGACGCCGCGGTCCAGCTGCGACGCGAGGCGGGCGAACTCACCCGCCTGGACAGTCTGATCGCCCTCGGGAGCGAGCCCTGGGGCGTCAGCAGCTACTGGATCGACTCACGTCTTCTGCCCCAGGAGCTGTCCGCCCCGGGGTATGTCGAGAACGTCGTCCGCGTCCTGGCCTCCAGCACAGGAATCGTCCTGGAATACGACTGGCGGGCGTTCAGCGCCGTCGGAGCCGACATCGGGGACGCGGACCTTCTGGGCGTCCCCGCAGGCAGCCCGCTGCTCGTCCGCGAAGGCGTCAGCTGCACCCCTGAGGGAGAGCCCGTGCTCTACGTACGACGCCGGATCAACGGCGAGCGCGCCCGTTTCGTGCTCAACTTCCGTGGAACGGATACGAGCTGATGCGCAGGCGGCAACCCGTTGCCACGGTCACGCCGCAGCCACTTCGTCCCAGCAGGCGGAGGCCGCCGCCAGCGGATACCCCTCCGAAGAAAGCGGCCTCCCCGGCCCCAAAGAGCCATCGGCACGGCCTCGGCGCCGACAAGACAGCCCGCCCGCTCCGGGGGCAAGGGCCGGGCTTTCCTCATTCCCGCGCCGGGAGTCCGTCCTCGTACCGGGCAAGCATTTCGGTCAGTGTGCGCCGCATCTTCTCCCGCAATGCCGACGGCCCCACCACCTCCGCCCCCGCGCCCAGTGACAGCAGTGCGGGGAGCGCCCGTTCGGCGGACTCGATGGGGACGACCACCTGTGTCCAACCGTCCGCACCGAGTTCCGCCGACTCCGTGGCGGCACGGGCCGCCGCCGGTTCGAGTACCTGCCCGATGCCCGCGAACGCCTCGGCCGACAGGCGCAGCACCGCCTCGTCCAGGAAGCGGCGCGCGTCGAAGGTCGCCAGGTACTCGTGCCAGTGGGCCGCCAGGTCGAATCCGGCAGGCCGGGTGAACGTCTCGGTCAGGGGCTCCAGTTCGTTGATCCGGGACACCCGGTAGGTTCGCACGCCGCGTGCGGACCCGGCCACCAGGTACCAGCGGCCGGCCTTGAGGACCACTCCGTAGGGGTCGATGGTCCTGATCGCCTCGTGCGGGGTGGCCCAACGTTCGTACCGGATCCGCACGCGCCGCCGGCCCCACACCGCACTCACCACCGCGGCCAGCCGAGGGGTCTCCTCGGCGTCCTGGTACCAGCCGGGGATGTCGACATGGATCCGTTGCCGGGACTGTTCGGCACGCTCGCGCAGCTCGGGCGACAGTGCCGCGGACAGCTTCAGCCGCGCCTCCGCCGCCACGGCACCGAGGCCGAGATCGGCCGCCGCGTCGGGCAGACCGGTCAGAAACAGGGCCCCGGCCTCGTCCGTGGTGAGTCCGGTGAGCCGGGTCCGGTACCCCTCCAGCAGCCGGTATCCGCCGTCCGGCCCGGATTCGCCGTACAGCGGGATGCCGGAGGCGCCGAGTGCCTCCATGTCCCGGTAGACGGTGCGTACCGACACCTCCAGGGCGTCCGCCAGTTCCCGCGCGGTCATCCGGCCGCGCGTCTGCAGGAGCAACAGGGCACTCACCAACCGGCTCGCTCGCACGGAAAAACAGTACTCGGATCCCTGACAGCAGATGTCAGTGATCCGGTCCTAGCCTCCCCTCGTTCACCTGACGAAGGACGAAAGGCCACCTCATGACCAGTGCGCAGACTGCCGCACGCACAGCCGATCGCCCGTCCTGGGCGCCCTTGGCCATCGTTCTGATCGGCGGGTTCATCGCGTTCCTGGACTTCTTCATCGCCAATGTGGCCATCCCATCGATCCAGCGCGACCTGGGCGCCGGCGCGCCCGAGACGCAACTCGTCATGGTGGGCTACGGCGCGGCCCTGTGCGTGGGGCTCATCACCGGTGGGCGGATGGGCGACATCTTCGGACCCCGCCGGATGTTCCTGGTCGGCCTCGCGCTCTTCACCGTCTCGTCGGCGGCGTGCGGCCTCGCGCCCAACATCTGGTTCCTGATCGTCGCCCGCATCGTCCAGGGGCTCTCCTCGGCGATGCTGGCCCCGCAGGTGCTCGCCATCGTGAGCCACGTCTACACCGATGAGGCGCGGGGCCATGCCTTCAGTGCCTATGGGCTGATGCTGGGGCTGTCCGGACTGTGCGGGCAGCTCATCGGCGGCGTGCTGATCGCTCTCGATGTCGCCGGGCTCGGCTGGCGGAGCGTCTTCCTGGTCAACATCCCGATCGGTCTGGTGATCCTGGTCCTGACGCCGCGGTCCGTGCCCGACATCCGCACCGGGGCCGGTGCCGAACTGGACTTGGTGGGCGCCGCCCTGGCCACGGTGGGCCTCACCGCGGTGGTGCTGCCGCTGCTGGAGGGCAGGGAGCAGGGCTGGCCGCTGTGGGCGTGGCTGTCGCTGGTCGTGGCCGTGCCGCTGATCGCCCTGTTCGTCACCCACCAGCGGCGACTGGCCGCACGGGGCGGGGCGCCGCTGATCGACCCGGGGCTGTTCCGTTCGCGGGGATTCACCATCGGTGTCACCGCCTACTTCGTGTACTTCATGTCAATGGGTTCCTTCTTCCTGCTGTTCGCGATCTACCTGCAGGAAGGCCGTGGTTGGGCTCCCCTGGCGTCCGGTCTGCTCTTCACCACGATGAGTGCCGGCTTCTTCGGCTCGTCCTTCCTCGCGGGAAGGATCGCCGCGCGCATCGGGAACCAGGTCATCGCCCTGGGCGCCGGGCTGGTGGCCGTCGGCTACGGGACGGTCGGCGTGATCGTCTCGCAGCTCGGCACGGACGGCACGGCCGGCTGGGTGGCACCCGGACTGCTGGTGGCCGGTTTCGGCATGGGCCTGGTCGCCGCGCCGCTACCCGCCGCGGCCATGGCGGGCGTCGACCCGAAGCACGCCTCCTCGGCCTCCGGCGTGCTGTCCACCGCGATGGAGGGCGGCGCGGCGCTCGGTGTCTCGCTCGTCGGCCTGGTCTTCTTCGGCACGCTCGGCAACCCGCCGGCACCGGAGAGCTACCCCAAGGCCTTCTACCTCGGCATCGCAGTCATCGTGGCGTTCCCCCTCGTCGTCACGCTCCTCGTCCAGGCACTGCCCGAGCCGGCTCCGGCCACGGCGGGCACGGGCCGGGAAGAGGACGAAGAGACCGGCGCGGCGGAACAGCCGGTGCGCTGAGGACACTGGATCTCCTCCGCGATCCCGGACACCCAATGCCCCGTGTCAAGGGGCTGAGTTGGCGCCGATGTCCGATCTCCGTTCCGGGCCGGGGCAGGACGAGCCAGTAGCCGGCGACCTCACGGGGAGTGGCTCCCACGCACTCGGAACTTCATTCGGGCATCGCAGCCGATAACGGGGACCGCTCGGCCGGTCAGGCAGCCAAGGACTTCGGCCTGACCCGTACCCGAAAAACCGCAGATCAGGCGCCCTACTTCACCGGCTCCAAAATAGCCACGCACTCCACATGATGCGTCATCGGAAACAGGTCGAACGCCCGCAGCGTCCGCACCCGGTAGCCGCCGTCCCGGAAGTACGCCAGGTCGCGGGCCAGGGCGGCCGGGTCGCAGGCGACGTAGGCGATGCGGCGGGCGCCCAGGGAGGCCAGGTGCTTGACCGTCGCCTTGCCGGCGCCCGCGCGGGGCGGGTCGAGGACGATCAGGTCGCATTCGGTGATGCCCGTGCGCGGGAGGACCTGGTCGACCTTGCCGTGTTCGATGCGGACCCGGTCCAGGTCCTTCAGGTTGTGCCGGGCGTCCTCGACGGCGCGCTTGCTGGATTCGATGCCGAGGACGGCGCCCTTCTCGCCGATGCGCTGGCCGATGGCGCCGGCGAACAGGCCGACGCCGCAGTACAGGTCGAGGGCGGTGTCGTTCTTGCGGGGCAGCAGGCCCTGCATGACGGCGCGGACGAGGGTGTTGGCGGCCTGCGGGTGGACCTGCCAGAAGCCGCCTGAGCCGACCCGGTAGGTGCGGTCGTCGGCGCGTTCGCGGACGAAGGCGCGGCCGTGCACCCGGTGGACGCCGCCGTCGCGTTCGTCGACGCGCATCACGGAGACCGGCTTGTCCAGTTCGACGAGCGGGAGCCGGGCGCCCGGGCGCGGGGTGAGGATGACCTGGCGGTCATGGGAGCCGGTGGCGGCGATGGCCTCCACCGAGGCCATCCCCGGCCAGTCCCGCTTCTCGACGCCGAGCTCCGTGACGCCGGGGGCCGCGATCAGGCAGCGGTCGACGGGCTCCACGTCGTGGGAGCGGTGCTTGCGCAGGCCGGCCCGGCCGTTCTCGTCGACGGCGTACTGGACACGGGTGCGCCAGGCCGGTACCTCGCCCGCCGGGAGCTTGTCGCCCTCGGCCGGCATGACGGTGCCGTCCCAGCCCGCCTCCTCGGGGCTGAGGCCCGCGAGGCGCTGGAGCTGTTCGGCGATGACCTCGCCCTTGAGGCGGCGCTGGGCGCCCGGCTTGGCGTGCTGCCAGTCGCAGCCGCCGCACTTGCCGGGACCGGCGTACGGGCAGGGCGCCTCGACCCGGTCCTTGGACGCCTCGATGATCCGGACCGCGTCGGCGCGCAGGAAGCGGGAGTCGCTCCCGCCCTCGGTGACCCTGGCGACGACCTTCTCGCCGGGGAGCGTGTGCCGTACGAACAGGACCCGGCCCTCGGAGGTACGGGCGATGCAGTGCCCGCCGTGCGCGACGGGCCCGACCTCGACCTCGTACTCCTCCCCGACCAGCGACGACGTGGGTTCGTTCTGCATGAGGGGGTGGCTCCAGAGCTCAAGAGGAAACGGCGGGAGAAACGGCAGGGGAAACGGTGGGACGGGACGCGAAGGGGAACGGCCGGACAACAACCTACGATTCTACGTGGGTGTCGTCCGGCCGTTTACCACGCGCGGAACAGGGGCGGAACACGCGCGGAGGCGGGAAGGGGCGGTCAGACCTTGCTGCCGGGTTCCTTGGGCCTGCGTTCCACGGGGCCGCGGCGCACCGAGCCCGGCGCGTTCCACTCGGCGCGCTTCCTGGCACGCCTCTTGGCGGCCTCGGAGGACTCCAGCTGGTACGGCACGGAGGTCACCATCACGCCCGGGGTGAACAGCAGCCGCCCCTTGAGGCGCAGGGCGCTCTGGTTGTGCAGGAGGTGCTCGTACCAGTGGCCGACCACGTACTCCGGGATGTACACGCTCACGACGTCGCGCGGGCTCTCCCGGCGCAGGCCCTTCACGTAGTCGATGACCGGGCGGGTCACCTCGCGGTACGGGGAGTCGAGGATCTTCAGCGGGATGTCGATGCCGCGCCGCTCCCAGTCGTCCTTGAGCGCCTTGGTCTCGGACGGGTCGACGCTGATGGAGAGGGCCTCCAGCCGGTCGGAGCGGATCAGCTTGGCGTAGGCGAGGGCGCGCAGCGTGGGCCGGTGGAGCTTGGACACCAGGACGATCGAGTGGACCCGGGAGGGCCGGATCGTCTCGTCGGACGGGGTCTCGTCGGCGGCGATCTCCTCGGCTACCCGGTCGTAGTGCCGACGGATCGCGGTCATCGTCCCGTAGAAGATCACCATGCCGAGCAGGGCGACCCAGGCGCCGTGGGTGAACTTGGTGGCGAGCACGACGACGAGGACCAGGCCGGTGAAGAACGCCCCGAAGGCATTGATCGCGCGGGACCGGACCATGTGGCGGCGCTTGGCCGGGGCCTTCTCCGTCGCCAGGTGGCGGTTCCAGTGCCGGACCATGCCGGTCTGGCTGAGGGTGAAGGAGACGAACACGCCGACGATGTAGAGCTGGATGAGGCGGGTGGAGTCCGCTTCGTAGATCCAGGTCAGCAGGATCGCCGCGCCGGCCAGCAGCACGATGCCGTTGGAGAAGGCGAGCCGGTCGCCGCGGGTGTGGAGCTGCCGGGGCAGGTAGCGGTCCTGCGCGAGGATCGAGCCGAGCAGCGGGAAGCCGTTGTACGCGGTGTTGGCGGCCAGGAAGAGGACGAGTGCGGTGGCGGCCGCGAGGATGACGAAGAGGAACGTTCCCTCGCCGAAGACGGCGGCCGCGACCTGGGAGATCACCGGGTCCTGGACGAAGCCGGAACCGACCGGGACACCGTGGTCGATCAGGTCCTCGGCCGGGTTCTCCGCCATCTTCACATCGGTGGCCATGGCCAGGCCGATGATGCCGCAGAACATGGTGACGGCCAGCAGGCCCATCATCGCGAGGGTGGTCGCGGCGTTCTTGCTCTTCGGCTTGCGGAAGGCGGGCACGCCGTTGCTGATCGCCTCGACGCCGGTGAGGGCGGCACAGCCGGAGGAGAAGGCCCGCAGCAGCAGGAAGACCAGCGCGAAGCCGGCCAGCCCCTGATGCTCCGGCTTGATCTCGTAGGCCGAGGTCGGGGCGTGCATGGTCTCGTCGAGGACCAGGCCCCGGAACGCTCCCCAGGCGATCATGATGAAGACGCCGGCCACGAAGAGGTACGTGGGAACGGCGAAGAGCTTGCCGGACTCCTTGACGCCGCGCAGGTTCATCAGCGTCAGCAGCACGATGGCCGCGATCGCGCACATCGTCTTGTGTTCGACGACGAACGGGATCGCCGATCCGAGGTTCTCCACTCCGGAGGAGATCGACACGGCGACGGTCAGCACGTAGTCGACCAGCAGCGCGCTGGCCACGGTCAGCCCGGCCCTGGGGCCGAGGTTGGTGGTGGCGACCTCGTAGTCGCCACCACCGCTCGGGTAGGCGTGCACGTTCTGCCGGTACGAGGCCACGACCGTGAACATCAGCACCACGACGGCGAGCGCGATCCAGGGGCTGAAGCTGTAGGCCGACACGCCCGCGATGGAGAGCACCAGGAGGACTTCTCCGGGCGCGTACGCCACCGAGGACAGCGGGTCGGATGCGAAGACGGGCAGTGCGATGCGCTTGGGAAGGAGCGTTTCTCCCAGCTTGTCGCTGCGCAGCGCCCGCCCGATCAGGATCCGTTTGGGCACGTCGGTCAGTTTGGACACGCTGAGGATCGTAAGCGTTCCGTATGGGCCTCACGGGGCCTGTCGGGCGCGTGGCCTCGCAATCTCCTGCGCTCGGCGGAAGAAGCCGCGCAATCCTTAACGAAATCCTTGCGCCGGGGGCAAGCCCTCACTGACGGGATCCTTGCACCCGGAATGCGCCCGGGACGTGCCCTGGACGGCCCCTCTCAGGCGTCCGCGAACAGGGCGCTGTAGCCGTTGAGCGCGGGCTGACCGCCGAGGTGGGCGTAGAGGACGGTGGAATCGCGGGCGATCTCGCCGCGCGCCACCAGGTCGACGGTCCCGGCCATCGACTTCCCCTCGTACACGGGGTCGGTGACCATGCCCTCGGTGCGGGCGGCGAGGCGCATCGCGTCGAGGGTGGTGTCGTCGGGGATGCCGTACGTGCCCGCGTGGTAGCGCTCGTCCAGTTCGACGTCGTCGAGGGTGATCTCCCGGCGCACCCCGATGAGCCGGGCGGTGCCGGCCGCGATCCGGGCGATCTGCTCGCGGGTACGAGCGGGTTCGGCGGAGGCGTCGATGCCCAGGACGCGCCGCGGACGGCCGCCCTCCTCCTCGATCGCGGCGAAGCCCGCGACCATGCCGGCCTGGGTGGAGCCGGTCACCGAGCAGACCACCACCGTGTCGAAGAACACGCCGAGCGCACGCTCCTGCTCGGCGACCTCGTACGCCCAGTTGGCGAAGCCGAGCCCGCCCAGGGGGTGGTCGGAGGCGCCCGCAGGGATGGCGTACGGCCGGCCGCCGCCCTCCTCGACCTCGCGCAGTGCCTGTTCCCAGCTCTCCTTGACGCCGATGCCGAACCCGGCACGCACCAGACGGACGTCGGCGCCGGCGAGACGGCTGATGAGGATGTTGCCGACCTTGTCGTAGACGGCGTCGGGCCACTCGACCCAGCTCTCCTGGATCAGTACGCACTTGAGGCCTGCGCGGGCGGCCACCGCCGCGACCTGGCGCGTGTGGTTGGACTGGACCCCGCCGATGGAGACGAGGGTGTCGCAGCCCTTGGCCAGGGCGTCGGCGACGAGGTATTCGAGCTTGCGGGTCTTGTTGCCGCCGTAGGCGATGCCGGAGTTGCAGTCCTCCCGCTTGGCCCAGACCGCGGCACCGCCGAGGTGGTCGGTGAGCCGGTCGAGGCGGTGCACCGGCGAGGGGCCGAAGAGCAGGGGGTAGCGGTCGTACGAGGAGAGGGAGGCGGGCGCGGGCGTGGACGTGGGTGTGGACGTGGGCGAGGCGGCGTTCACGGGGCTCCTTCGGTCGGGAGGGGAAGGGGGTGGGGGGCCGGCTGCGGGGACGGGGATGGGGCGCGGAGGTACGGGGGCGACGTCGGGACGGCCGGCTGGGGCCGGTCGAATCACTCGGGCAGTCAGGCCGGTTCGGGCAGTCAGCCCTGTTCGGATGGTTCAGCCGGCTCGGTCGGTTCAACCGACTCGGACAGTTCAGTCAGCTCGACGGCTCGTCGGCGAGTTCTTCCAGCGCCCGCCAGATCTCGGCCGTGATCCGGGCCGCGCCCTCGGCGTCCCGCTCCGCGCACGCCTCGATCAGCCGGTCGTGCAGTTCGGCCGAGCCGTGCGCCGCGCTCGCCGTGCCGAACTGTCGCCACTCCAGGCGCCGGATCAAAGGGGTGTACCGCTCGACGGTGGCGGCCACGGCACGGTTGTCGCAGGCGGTGACCAGGACGTCGTGGAGCCGGTCGTCGGCGCGCAGCGCCTCCACGACGTCACCGCGCCCGGCCGCGTCCCGGAAGCGGTCGTTGGCCTCGCGCATCGCGGTGACGTCCGCGTCCGTGAGGCGGGGCACCGCGGTCCTGGCGGCCAGTTCCTGCATGGCCCGTACGACCGCCGCCGCGTCCCGGACGTCACGCGGCACCAGTCGGGTCACCCGGGTGTAGCTCTGCGGCTTGGACTCGACGAGGCCCTCGCCGGAGAGCCGGGACAGCGCGTCGCGGACCGGGGCCCGGGAGAGACCGAGGCGTTCGGCAAGATCCGCGTCGCGGACGGGGGCGCCGGGCGGGAGGTCGCCCCGGACGATGGCGTCGCGGATCGCCTCGTACGCGGTGTCCCGCAGCAGGGTCCGTCGGACGGGTCGCAGAGTCTCCATGAACTGACATGTTAGATGTCTGTGCTCGCCGCGCTCAAGACCTCCGCATGGACGGAAGTCCATCGCGCCCCCCTGGACTGCCGCTGCACTGCCCCTGGACTGCCGCGCGGCGAAAGCGCACTCGGATAAGGCCTCGCACTCCGGGCCGCATAAGCTCATCCTGGGCAACGGGACAGACCGTTGCCCCGTTGTTTGCCCGGCAAACTGAGAAAGAAGTGTGAGCAGGGTGTTTTCGCAGGTCAGCCGGACGACCAGGAGTGCGAGGTAGGCGCAAGGTGCACATCGTCATCATGGGCTGCGGGCGAGTGGGAGCCGCTCTCGCGCAGACCCTGGAGCAGCAGGGGCACACGGTCGCCGTCGTCGATCGGGACCCCACGGCCTTCCGTCGCCTCGGCTCCGGGTTCGGCGGACGACGCGTCACGGGTGTCGGCTTCGACCAGGACACCCTCCGCGAGGCGGGTATCGAGGAGGCCGGTGCGTTCGCCGCGGTGAGCAGCGGCGACAACTCGAACATCATCGCCGCCCGGGTGGCCCGCGAGATGTTCGGCATCGAGAACGTCGCGGCGCGGATCTACGACCCCCGGCGCGCCGAGGTCTACCAGCGGCTGGGCATCCCCACGGTCGCCACCGTGCGCTGGACCGCCGACCAGATGCTGCGCAGGCTGCTGCCGTCGGGCGCCGAGCCGCTGTGGCGGGACCCGAGCGGCGGCGTGCAGCTCGCGGAGGTGCACACCACGCCCTCCTGGATCGGCCACAAGATCAGCACGCTGCAGGAGGAGACGGGCGTCCGCGTCGCGTTCCTCACCCGGCTGGGCGAGGCCATCCTGCCCACCTCGCAGACGGTTCTGCAGGAGGGCGACCTGGTCCACGTGATGATGCGTACGGACGAGATCGCGAAGGTCGAGGAGGCCTTCGCCGAGGGGCCTGAGGAGGGCGGTCACTGATGCGTGTCGCGATTGCCGGGGCCGGTGCGGTGGGTCGTTCCATCGCGGGCGAGCTGCTGGAGAACGGGCACGAGGTGCTGCTCGTCGACAAGGCGCCGACCGCCATCTCGGTGGAGCGGGTGCCGATGGCCGAGTGGCTGCTGGCCGACGCCTGTGAGATCACCTCGCTCGACGAGGCGGCGTTGCAGCGCTGCAACGTCGTGATCGCCGCGACCGGCGACGACAAGGTGAACCTGGTCGTCTCGCTGCTCGCCAAGACCGAGTACGGCGTGCCGAGGGTGGTCGCCCGGGTCAACAACCCGAAGAACGAGTGGCTGTTCAACGAGGCCTGGGGCGTCGACGTGGCGGTCTCCACGCCGCGTCTGATGTCGGCACTGGTCGAGGAGGCGGTGAGCGTCGGCGACCTGGTCCGGCTGCTGCGCTTCAGCCACGGCGACGCCAACCTGGTCGAGCTGACGCTGCCACCGGAGTCGGCGCTGGCCGGCACCCGGGTCGGGCAGGTGGCCTGGCCGGAAGACACCTCGCTGGTCACCATCATCCGCGGGCAGCGCGTGCTGACGCCGAACACCGAGGAAGCCCTGGAGGCCGGTGACGAGCTGCTGTTCGTGGCCGCGCAGGCGCGCGAGGAGCAGTTGGAGGACCTGCTGTCGGTGCGCCGGGGCGAGGGTTCGGACGACTGACCGCGTACGAAGGATGAACGGGAGGGCCCGGACCGTGTGACACGGTCCGGGCCCTCCCGTCAGTCGTACGGCACGCGCGGCGTCCCGGTGTGTCTCAGTACTCCCGGTACTCCCTGTCGCGCACCGCGGCGGTCTCCTGCTCGCGGGCCGCGGCGGCCTCACGTTCCCTCTCGGCCTTGCGCTCCTTCTCGGCCTGCTCCGCTGCCTCCATTTCGGCGAAGACGTCGATGGGCGGCGGCGCCTTGGCGAGGAAGACCCAGGTCAGATAGACCGCGAGAAGGAACGGCGGGATCTTCAGGGCGACCAGGACCCAGCCGAACTGGGTCGTGTCGGCCCACCAGTACAGCGGGAAGAGGATCGCGCACTTGGCGAGCAGGATCAGTCCCCAGGCGTAGCTGGCCTTGGCGTACGCCTTCTTGCGCCCGGGGTTCCTGGTGCGCCAGGAGAGGTTCTCCTTGAAGACCGGGCCCAGGATCAGGCCGATCAGCGGCACCCCGGCAAGGGTGGTGATCAAGTAGGCGAGCGCCAGGCCGAGCGTGTAGAGCATGCCCGGCAGGTAGAAGTCCTTGGCGTTGCCGGTCATCATCGCGAAGACCACGCCGAAGGCCACCCCGAAGACACCGCTGAAGGCGTGCTTGACGGTGTCCCGGCGGACCAGCCGCACGACGACGAGGACCAGGGACACGACCAGGGCCGCGATGGCCGAGACGTGCAGGTCCTTGTTGATCGTGAAGATGGTGACGAACAGCAGTCCGGGAACGACCGTCTCCACCATGCCCCGGACGCCGCCGAACGCCTCGAAGAGCGCGGCCTCCGTGACCGCCTGCGTATCGGCGACCGGCTTCGTCCCGGTGTCCTGCGGGTCGGGGCGGGTGGTGGGGTCCGTGTCGGACGACGGCTTGTCGGAAGACGTCACCGGCTACTCCTTGCCGAGCGGTCGGAGTTCGTATTTGGGGTTGAACAGCACCCGGCGCCCGTGGCTCATGGCGATCCGGCCCGAGGCGATGAGCCTGCGGCCCGGTTCTATGCCCACGATGGAGCGCCGGCCCAGCCAGACGACGTCCAGCGGTGCGGTGCCGTCGAAGAGCTCCGCCTCCAGGGCGGGCACTCCGGCGCGCGGCCGCAGGGTGACGGTCCGCAAGGTACCGGTCACCTTCACGATCTGCCGGTCGGTGCATTCGGAGATCCGCGTGCAGCCCGAGGCCTGCGCGTCCTCCTGGAGCTCCTCGGACTCCAGGTCCTCCTGGGAGCTGGACAACCGGTCGAGCATCCGACGGAAGCGGCTCGACGGCTTGTCCGCCTTGCCCTGCTTCTCGGATCGGGGAACAGCACTCATACCCGAAGGGTACCGGTCCGGGCTGCTCCGAGCGGGTATCCCGGATCTCACCCGACCGGGTGAAACGCCCTGGTGCACCGAACCGCCGCGGAAGGGACACCGACCGGGCACGGAACGAACACCGACCGGGTACGGAACGGGCACGGAACGACCCCGGAACGGGCCCGGCCCCCGGTCAGCCGCGCTCGAAGCGGTAGCCCATGCCCGGCTCGGTGACGAAGTGCCGGGGGTGCGAGGGGTCGGCCTCCAGCTTGCGCCTCAGCTGGGCCATGTAGACCCGCAGGTAGTTGGTCTCGGTGCCGTACGAGGGCCCCCAGACTTCCTGGAGCAGTTGCTTCTGGCTGACCAGCCGGCCGCTGTTGCGGACCAGGACCTCCAGCAGGTGCCACTCGGTGGGGGTGAGCCGCACGTCGCGTCCCTCGCGGTGGACCTTCTTCGCCGCGAGGTCGACGGTGAACCCCTCGGTCTCGACGAGCACCACGTCGTCGGAGTCGTGCTGCCCGACGGGTTCGGCCCGGCGGACGGAGGCGCGCAGCCGGGCGAGCAGCTCGTCCATCCCGAACGGCTTGGTGACGTAGTCGTCGGCGCCCGCGTCCAGGGCCTCGACCTTCTCGTCGGAGGTGTGGCGGGCGGAGAGCACCAGGATCGGGACCCGGGTCCAGCCGCGCAGCCCCTTGATCACCTCGACGCCGTCCATGTCGGGCAGTCCGAGATCGAGGACGACCACGTCGGGGTGGCGGGTGGCGGCGAGCTGGAGGGCGGTCGCGCCGTCGGGCGCCGCGTCCACCTCGTACTTGCGCGCCTTCAGGTTGATCACGAGGGCGCGTACGATCTGCGGCTCGTCGTCGACCACGAGCACCCTGGTCATGGGGGCCCTGCCTTTCTGCTGTACGGCGGTCTCCCCGGGCCTCGTGGGGGCCGGGGACTTCGTCGCGGGGATCATGGGGTCGGGGATCATGGGGCGGAGTGCGCGGGCGCGGCGCGGGGTGTGCGGCACGGAGTGGGGCCGTGCGGTCACGGAACGGCCCGCGCGGGCAGGCCGGGGCCGGCCGGGGCGTGTCCCGGTGCCGCCTTCAGGGTCAGCACCATCGTGAGGCCGCCGCCGGGAGTGTCCTCGGCGTCCAGGGTGCCGCCCATGGACTCGACGAAGCCGCGGGCCACGGCGAGGCCCAGTCCGACGCCGACGCCGCGCGGGGCGTCGCCGTAGCGCTGGAACGCCTCGAAGATACGCTCCTTGGCCTCGTCGGGGACGCCGGATCCGCGGTCCACCACCCGCAGCTCGACGCGTTCGCCGAGCGCGCTGGCGGCCACCGTGACGCGCTGCCCGGGAGGGCTGTACTTGACGGCGTTCTCCACGATGTTGGCGACGGCCCGCTCCAGCAGGCCGGGGTCCACCGCGACCATGGGCAGGCTCTCGGGGACGTCCAGGTCGGCGCTGTCCTCCGGTACGCCGCCGAGCGCCATCGGGACCACCTCGTCGAGGTCGATCTCGCGGATCAGCGGGGTGACGGTGCCGGTCTGGAGCCGGGACATGTCCAGGAGGTTGCCGACCAGGTGGTCGAGGCGGTCGGCGCCGTTCTCGATGCCCTCCAGCAGCTCGGCCTCGTCCTCGTCGGACCAGGCGACGTCGTCGGAGCGCAGCGAGCTGACGGCGGCCTTGATGGCGGCGAGCGGGGTGCGCAGGTCGTGGCTGACGGCGGCCAGGAGCGCGGTCCTGATCCGGTTGCCCTCGGCGAGCCGCCGGGCCTCCTCCGCCTCGTCGACCAGCCGCTGCCGGTCCAGTACGACGGCGGCCTGGGCGGCGAACGCGCCGAGCACCCTGCGGTCCTCGGCGGGCAGCACCCGCCCGGAGAGTGCGAGTGCCATGTGGTCGCCGACGGGCATGTCCGCGTCGGCGTCCTCCGGCCGGGCCACCGGGCCCGGTCCGACGCTCCCGGCGCACGTCCAGGGATCGACGTCGCTCGTGCGCTCCAGCAGGGCGACGGACTCCATGCCGAAGGTCTCGCGGACCCGTTCCAGCAGCGCGTCCAGCGTCGTCTCGCCGCGCAGCACGCTGCCGGCCAGGAAGGAGAGGATCTCCGACTCTGCGCGCAGCCGGGCCGCCTGGTGCGTGCGGCGCGCCGCCAGGTCGACGACCGAGGCGACCGCGACCGCCACCGCGAAGAAGATCACGATGGCGACGAAGTTCTCCGGGTCCTGGACGGTCAGGGTGTGGGTGGGCGGGGTGAACCAGTAGTTCAGCAGCATCGAGCCCACGGCGGCCGACGCGAGGGCGGGCAGCAGTCCGCCGATCAGCGCGGCGCCCACGGTCAGGAAGAGGAAGAGCAGGACGTCGTTGGCGAGTCCGGGTCCGCTGTCCAGACTGGCCAGGAGCAGCGTGAGGAGGGCCGGGCCACCCACGCCGACCAGCCAGCCCCAGATGATCCGGGCCCGGCCCAGCCGGGCCCCGCGGGCGATGGGCAGGCCGCGCCCCTTGGCGGCCTCCTCGTGGGTGACGATGTGGACGTCGAGGTCGGGTCCGGACTCGCGGGCCACGGTGGCGCCCACGCCCGGTCCGAAGACGTACTGCCACGCCTTGCGGCGGCTGGAGCCGAGGACGATCTGCGTGGCGTTCACCCCGCGTGCGAATTCCAGGAGCGCCGACGGTATGTCGTCGCCGATGACGTGGTGGAAGGTGCCGCCGAGGTCCTCCACGAGGGTTCGCTGGACGGTGAGCTCCTTGGGCGAGGCCGAGGTCAGTCCGTCGCTGCGGGCGATGTAGACGGCGAGGATCTCGCTGCCCGATCCCTTGGCCGCCATCCGGGAGGCGCGACGGATGAGGGTGCGGCCCTCGGGTCCGCCGGTCAGGCCGACGACTATGCGTTCGCGGGCCTGCCAGGTGGTGCGGATGTTGTGCTCGCCGCGGTACTGCTGGAGGTACTCGTCGACCCGGTCGGCGACCCAGAGCAGGGCCAGCTCGCGCAGGGCGGTGAGGTTGCCGGGGCGGAAGTAGTTGGACAGGGAGGCGTCGATCCGGTCCGGCTTGTAGATGTTGCCGTGGGCCATGCGGCGGCGCAGCGCCTGGGGCGACATGTCGACGAGTTCCAGCTGGTCGGCCCTGCGGACGACCTCGTCGGGGACGGTCTCGCGCTGCCGTACGCCGGTTATCGACTCGACGACGTCACCGAGCGACTCCAGGTGCTGGATGTTGACCGTGGAGATCACGTCGATGCCGGCCTGGAGGAGCTCCTCGACGTCCTGCCAGCGTTTGGCGTTGCGGGAGCCCGGCACATTGGTGTGCGCCAGTTCGTCCACCAGGGCGACGGCCGGGGCGCGTTCCAGGACGGCGTCGACGTCCATCTCGGTGAAGACGGCGGAGCGGTACTCGATCTCGCGCCGCCGGATCTGCTCCAGGCCGTGCAGCATGACCTCGGTGCGCGGCCGGTCGTGGTGCTCCACGAAGGCGACGACGCAGTCGGTGCCCCGTTCCACCCGTCGATGGGCCTCGGAGAGCATCGCGTACGTCTTGCCGACGCCGGGTGCCGCACCCAGGTAGATCCGAAGCTTGCCGCGTCCCATGGCCCCATTGTCTTCTGCGCGAGCGACTGCGTCCGGTCAGGCAGTCGCTTCGACGCTACCCCGAGGATTCCCGGCGAAGGGGACGCGGGGGCGGGGCGGGGGACCGAATTGACAGGATTCTGACGCCCTGGCCCGGCCGACGGGGTCGTCCCGCCGTGCCGGGAACGCCCCGTCCCTGCCGTACCGTCCTCGTCCCTCCGTACCCACCCCGTCGGGCGCACTCGATGACGGGCCCGTCGCTCAGTTCTCGACGATGTGCCCGTCGCTCAGCTCCAGCACCCGGTCCGCCAGCCCCAGCAGCTGGGTGTCGTGGGTCGCCACCAGGGCGCTGACGCCCTCGCTCCGCACCACCGCACGCAGCAGCTCCATCACCGCGAGTCCGGTCTCCGCGTCGAGCTGGCCGGTCGGCTCGTCCGCGATCAGCAGCGCGGGCCGGTTGGCGAGTGCCCGCGCGATCGCGACGCGCTGGCGCTGGCCGCCGGAGAGCTCGCCGGGGCGCTGGGCCGTGTGGTCGGCGAGGCCGACCAGGGAGAGGAGCAGCGCCACCCGCTCCTCGCGCTCGCGCGGGTCCGCCTTGCGCAGCCGCAGGGGCACGCCGACGTTCTCCGCCGCGGTCAGGATCGGGATCAGGCCGAACGACTGGAAGACGAAGCCGATCCGGTCCCGGCGCAGTTCCAGCAGCCCGTCCTCGCCGAGTTCGGCGAGGTCCGTGCCGTCGATGGTGATCCGGCCGCTGTCCGGGCGGTCGAGCCCGCCGAGCAGGTTGAGCAGGGTGGTCTTGCCGGAGCCCGAGCGTCCCTTGAGCGCGACGAGTTCCCCGCGCGGCACCTCGAAGGAGACTCCGCGCAACGCATGGACGGCCGCGGCGCCGGAGCCGTACGAGCGGTGCAGGTCCTCGACCCGGATCATGGGCCCGCCGGCCGGCCCCTCGGCGAGGGCGGTGCCGCCCTGTCCGTCCGTACCCGTCCGGCCGTTGGTCTCGGTCATGTCTCTCCCGGTGCGTGCGAGATCCCGTGGGCCGCCAGTATGTGCAATGGGCGCGGGCCGGACAATCGCCGGGGCGGTGAACGGCACGGTCCGCCGCCGGTTTCCCGGCCGGCCGGCCCGGTACGGGCGGGTACCGCGTGGGTCGGTGAACGGGCGGACAGGGCGCGGGCGTTCGTCTCCGCGCCCCGCTGCGTACGCGTCCTCAGCCCCCGTTCACCAGCTGTTCGAGGGCGATGTTGAGCCGGAGGACATTGACCCTCGGCTCCCCGACGAAGCCGAGAATCCGGCCGTCGGTGTGCTGCTCGACGAGCTTCTCCACCCGTTCGACGGGCAGATGGTTGCGCTCGGCCACCCGGCGCACCTGGAGCCGTGCGTACTGCGGGGAGATGTCCGGGTCGAGGCCGGAGCCCGAGGAGGTGACGGCGTCGGCCGGCACATCGGCGGGGTCGACCGGGTGGCCGGGTACGGAGTTGTCCTTCACGACGGCGGCCTTGGCGGCGGTGACCTGGTCGACGAGCTCCTCGCTGTCGCCGGAACGGTTGGTCGCGCCGGAGAGGATCAGCTCGTACCGGGTGTTGACGCTGTTGGTGCCCAGGCCGTTGGAGGGGCGCGGCTGGAACCACCTGAGGTCGGGGGCCGCGGTCTCCTGTCCCTTCTTCAGCGGCAGGTCGTAACGCTGGCCGATGAGCTCGGAGCCGACGACCTTGCCGTTCGCGGTGATCTCGGAGCCGTTGGCCCTCTCGGGGAAGACGCCCTGGGCGACGCCCGTCACGACGAGCGGGTAGAGCACGCCGCAGACGACGGTGAGGACGAGCAGGGCGCGCAGCCCGGCCCACAGCAACCGGGCGGTGTTCGCTACGGAGTTGTTCATGGCGGTCAGCCGATTCCTCAGTTCAGTTCAGCCCGGGTACGAGCGAGATGACCATGTCGATGATCTTGATCCCGATGAACGGGGCGACCAGGCCGCCGAGTCCGTAGATCCCCAGGTTGCGCCGGAGCATCGAGTCGGCACCGCTGGGCCGGTAGCGCACGCCCTTCAGGGCGAGCGGCACCAGGGCGACGATGATCAGCGCGTTGAAGATCACCGCCGAGAGGATCGCGGACTGGGGCGAGGACAGCTGCATGATGTTGAGCTTGTCCAGGCCCGGGTACACCACGGCGAACATCGCGGGGATGATCGCGAAGTACTTCGCGACGTCGTTGGCGATGGAGAAGGTCGTCAGCGCGCCCCGGGTGATGAGCAGTTGCTTGCCGATCTCGACGATCTCGATCAGCTTGGTGGGGTTGGAGTCCAGGTCCACCATGTTCCCGGCCTCCTTGGCGGCCGAGGTGCCGGTGTTCATGGCCACCCCGACGTCCGCCTGGGCGAGCGCGGGGGCGTCGTTGGTGCCGTCGCCGGTCATGGCGACGAGCTTGCCGCCCGCCTGTTCACGCTTGATGAGGGCCATCTTGTCCTCGGGCGTGGCCTCGGCGAGGAAGTCGTCGACGCCGGCCTCCTCGGCGATGGCCTTGGCGGTCAGCGGGTTGTCACCCGTGATCATGACCGTCCTGATGCCCATCCGGCGCAGCTCGGCGAATCGTTCCCGCATGCCCTCCTTGACGACGTCCTTGAGGTGGATGACGCCGAGGACCCGGGCGCCGTGCTCGTCCTCCACGGCCACCAGCAGCGGTGTGCCGCCCGCTGCGGAGATCGTGTCGGTGAGCGCCTGCGCCTCCCGCGTGACGGTGCCGCCGCGTTCCCCGACCCAGGCGACGACCGAGCCGGTCGCTCCCTTGCGGACCCTGCGTCCGTCCACGTCGACGCCGGACATCCGGGTCTGGGCGGTGAAGGCCACCCATTCGGCGCCGGACAGTTCGCCCTGGTGACGTTCGCGCAGTCCGTACTTCTCCTTGGCGAGCACGACGATCGAGCGGCCCTCCGGCGTCTCGTCGGCGAGCGACGACAGTTGGGCGGCGTCGGCCAGTTCGGCCGCGGTCGTGCCCTTCACGGGTACGAACTCGGCGGCCTGCCGGTTGCCGAGCGTGATGGTGCCGGTCTTGTCGAGCAGCAGCGTCGACACGTCCCCGGCGGCCTCGACGGCACGCCCCGACATGGCGAGGACGTTGCGCTGCACGAGGCGGTCCATGCCGGCGATGCCGATGGCGGAGAGCAGCGCGCCGATGGTGGTCGGGATCAGGCAGACCAGCAGCGCGGTCAGCACGATCATCGACTGTTCCTGCCCGGCGTACACCGCGAAGGGCTGGAGGGTGACGACGGCGAGCAGGAAGACGACGGTGAGGGACGCGAGAAGGATGTTCAGCGCGATCTCGTTGGGCGTCTTCTGCCGGGCGGCGCCCTCGACCAGGGCGATCATCCGGTCGATGAAGGTCTCGCCGGGCCTGGTGGTGATCCTGACGACGATGCGGTCGGAGAGCACCTTCGTGCCCCCGGTGACGGCGCTGCGGTCGCCGCCGGACTCCCGGATGACCGGGGCGGACTCGCCGGTGATCGCCGACTCGTCCACGCTCGCGACGCCCTCGACGACGTCTCCGTCGCCCGGGATGATGTCACCGGCCTCGCAGACCACCAGGTCACCGATGCGCAGCTCGGTGCCGGGCACCCGCTCCTCGTTCCCGCCGGTCAGCCGCCGTGCGACGGTGTCGGTCCTGGCCCTGCGCAGCGTGTCGGCCTGCGCCTTGCCGCGTCCCTCGGCGACCGCCTCCGCCAGGTTGGCGAAGATCGTGGTCAGCCACAGCCAGACCGCGATCGCCCAGCCGAACCACTCCCCCGGCTCCAGGCACGCCAGTACGGTCGTGAACACCGAACCGACCAGCACCACGAACATCACCGGGGACTTGGCCATCACCCGGGGGTCGAGCTTGCGCACGGCGTCGGGCAGGGACCGGACCAGCTGCGCGGGGTCGAACAGGCCCCCGCCGACGCGTCCTTCGCCCCGCTGCTCCGCGGGCGCTTCCCGGTGCGGTGCCCGGGTGGGGGTGACGGTGGACACCGGGTCCTCCTGTTCCGTACGAGTGGTCATGACGCCAGCCCTTCGGCGAGCGGTCCCAGTGCGAGCGCCGGGAAGTAGGTGAGACCGGTGATGATCAGGATCGTTCCGGCCAGCAGGCCGCTGAACAGCGGCCGGTGCGTGCCCAGGGTTCCCGGGGTGACCGGCACGGGCTTCTGCTCGGCGAGCGAGCCGGCCAGCGCGAGGACGAACACCATCGGCAGGAACCGGCCGAGCAGCATCGCGAGGCCGATCGAGGTGTTGAACCACTGCGTGTCCGCGTTCAGCCCGGCGAACGCGGAACCGTTGTTGTTCGCGCCCGAGGTGTAGGCGTAGAGCACCTCGGAGAACCCGTGCGCGCCGGAGTTCAGCATCGAGTGGGGCGGGGTGGGCAGCGCCATCGCCGCGGCGGTGAAGCAGAGCACCAGTGCCGGGGTGATCAGGAGGTAGCAGGCGGCGAGCTTGATCTCGCGGGTGCCGATCTTCTTGCCGAGGTACTCGGGCGTGCGGCCGACCATCAGTCCGGCGATGAACACGGCGATGACCGCCATGACCAGCATTCCGTAGAGGCCGGAGCCGACCCCGCCGGGCGCGATCTCGCCCAGCTGCATCCCGAGCATGGTGATGCCGCCGCCGAGGCCGGTGTACGAGGAGTGGAAGGAGTTCACCGCGCCGGTGGAGGTGAGTGTGGTGGTCACGGCGAAGATCGACGAGCCGGCGATCCCGAACCGGGTCTCCTTGCCCTCCATCGCCCCGCCGGCGATATCGAACGCGGGCCCGTTGTGGGAGAACTCCGTCCACATCATCAGCGCCGTGAAACCGACCCAGATGGTGGCCATGGTGCCGAGGATCGCGTAGCCCTGCTTGAGCGAGCCGACCATCCGGCCGAAGGTGCGGGTCAGCGCGAAGGGGATGACCAGGATCAGGAAGATCTCGAAGAGGTTGGACAGGCCGTTGGGGTTCTCGAACGGGTGGGACGAGTTGGCGTTGAAGTAGCCGCCACCGTTCGTGCCCAGCTCCTTGATGACCTCCTGGGAGGCCACCGCGCCGCCGTTCCACTGCTGCGAACCGCCGGTGAACTGCCCGACCTCGTGGATGCCGGAGAAGTTCTGGATCACGCCGCAGGCGACGAGCACCAGGGCGCCGACCACGGCGATCGGCAGCAGGATCCGCACGGTGCCGCGCACCAGGTCGGCCCAGAAGTTGCCGAGTTCACCGGTGCGGGACCCGGCGAAGCCCCGTACCAGGGACACCGCGACGGCTGTGCCGACAGCGGCCGAGACGAAGTTCTGCACGGCCAGGCCGCCGGTCTGCACGACGTGGCCCATGGCCTGTTCGCCGGAGTACGACTGCCAGTTGGTGTTCGCGACGAACGAAGCCGCCGTGTTGAACGCCTGGTCCGGGTCGATCGAGACGAAGCCGAGCGAGCCGGGCAGGCTGCCCTGGAGCCGCTGGAGCAGGTACAGGAAGAGGACGCTCACCACGGAGAAGGCGAGCACACCCCGCAGATACGCGGGCCAGCGCATCCGGGTGTTCGGGTCGACGCCGACGGTCCGGTAGATCCACTTCTCGACGCGGAGGTGCTTCTCCGAGGAGTAGACGCGGGCCATGTGGTCGCCGAGCGGGCGGTACGCCAGTCCCAGCGCCACGACGAGCGCGAGGACCTGGAGCACACCGGCGAGGACGGGGCTCATATCGTGCTCAGAACCTCTCCGGGTACAGAAGGGCGAGGACGAGGTAGCCCAGCAGGGCGGCGGCCACGACGAGGCCGACGACGTTTTCGACGGTCACAGCCTGGCCACCCCCTTGGCGACCAGAGCCACCAGCGCGAACACCGCGATCGTGGTGACGACGAAGGCCACATCGGCCATCGTGTGCTCCTAGATGAGGTACGGATTTCTCGGACCTCTTGAGCAAACCTCCCGCCACAGCCGTCCTGGCCTGCGTTGATGGCTTCCTTACGGGGAACGGCGGGCCTTTGACGGCGCGCATACGTGGCCGATACGCGCCCCATACGCGCGCCTCCCGTACGCCTTCCGTCCGTACGCCTTCCGTGCGCCGCCGGACTCCGCTCCCGGACGCAGAACGGCCGGTGGGCCGCACCCCTCGGAAGGGGTGCGGCCCACCGGCCGAAGCCGTGCCGGGCGGTTGCCCGGCCCTGCTCAGCGCACCTCGGTGATCTCGGGGCCGCGCTGGAGCCGGCCCATGTCACCGGAGAACCTGGAGCCCTCCTGGTTCTCCTGCTGGACGCCCTCGGGCACCATCTGGGCGTCGTTGGGCAGCTTGAGGACGATCGGGTCGCGCGGCGCCATGGGGCCCTCGCCACGGACGACCACGGTGTCCCGGAAGATCGTCTCCAGCAGCCCGGCGGCCTCCGGCTGGACGGCGCCCTGGCCGGAGATCACCCCGCGCAGGAACCAGCGGGGTCCGTCGACACCGACGAACCGCACCAGCTGCACGCCGTTCGTGCCGTCCGGGAGCTGCACGGGCACCTGGGCACGCAGCTCCCAGCCCAGCGGACCCTCGACCTCGTCGATGATCCCGCCCTGCTGGGTGATGCCGGTGGCGATCTCCTCACGGACCTCGCCCCAGATGCCCTCCTTCTTGGGGGCGGCGAAGGCCTGCAGCTGAATGGCGCTGTCGCGCAGCACCACGGTCGCGGCGACGATCGCGTCACCGGCCACCTCGACGCGCAGCTCCATGCCCTCGACGCCGGGCACGAAGATGCCGCCCAGGTCCACCCGGCCCTCGCCGGGCTGGGAGACCTCGGAGACGTCCCACGGCCCGTCCGGCCGCGGTGCCGGCGGGAGATTCACCCGCCGCGGGCCGCTGTCGGCCCCGTCCGCGTCATCGAGCTCGTCGACGACCTGCTCGGCCCCGCGCGCTTCGTCCGCCACGTCCTCGGCGGAACCACTCTTCTTGCGACGTCCGAACACGTCACTGTCCTTCCCGGTCGGGTACGACCGAAGCGTAGCTGTTCCCGCCCTGGGTGATCCCGTCCCTGACACCACCGACATCACCGGAAGCATGTCCTCCGGTGGATCCGAAGCCCCCGTCGCCGCGAGCCGAGCCGGGCAGCTCCGCCACCTCGTGGAAGCGCACCTTCTCGACCTGCTGGACAACCAGTTGGGCAATCCGGTCGAACCGGTCGAACCGCACGGGCTCACGCGGGTCGAGATTGATGACGATCACCCTGATCTCTCCACGGTACCCGGCGTCAACCGTCCCCGGGGCATTCACCAGGGCGACTCCGCAGCGGGCGGCGAGGCCGGAGCGCGGGTGCACGAACGCGGCGTACCCGTCGGGCAGCGCGATCGCCACACCGGTGGGCAGCACCGCCCGCTCGCCCGGAGCGAGCTCGACGGCCTCGGTGGTCACCAGATCGACCCCGGCGTCGCCCGGGTGGCCGTAGGCCGGAATCGGCACCTCCGGGTCGATCCGGCGGATCAGTACGTCCACGGGGTGGCGCATCAGGGGTTCACCTCGAACGCACGGGCGCGCTTGACCTGGTCGGGGTCGGCCATCGCGGCCCGGATCTCCTCCGGGCGGCCGTTCTCGATGAAGTGGTCGACCTTGACCTCGATGAAGAGGGCCTGGGCCCGGACCGCCACGGGCCCGTCCGGGCCGCCGATCCGGCCGGTCGCCCGCGAGTAGATCTTCCGGCCGTGCACCGCGACGACCTCGGCGTCGAGGTGCAGCACGGTGTCCACCGGCACCGGGCTCACGAAGTCGGTCTCCAGCCGGCCGGTCACGGCGATCACCCGGAGCAGCCAGTTCAGCGAGCCGAGCGTCTCGTCCAGCGCGGTGGCCAGGATGCCGCCGTGCGCCAGGCCCGGGGCGCCCTGGTGGGCGGCCCGGACGGTGAACTCGGCGGTGACGCGGACGCCGTCACCGGCCCGCGTCTGGAGGTGCAGCCCGTGCGGCTGCCCTTCCCCGCAGCCGAAACAGTGTTCGTAGTGCGCGCCGAGAAGCTCGCCCGGGGCCGGGGCTTCGGGGTGCCGGACCGGTTTCACCGCGTCGGCCGGGGGCTTCAGGGCCTCAGATGTTCCACTCACAGGCGCAGACCTTACCCGCGCGGCTACCCGCGGGTCGCACCGTGCCAAGCTTGGGTCCATGCAGCCTTCCACGCCGCCTTTCGACGAACGACTGACCGCGCCCCGCTCCTGGTGGCTCATCGCCTTCCTGGTCGGCATCGCCTGCGCCCTGATGCTGCTGCCGCTGGGCACGGTGCCGCTGCTGGCCGGTCTGGTGGGCGGCACGGCCCTGACGGCGGTCGCGGTCAGCTCCTACGGCTCGGCCAGGGTCCGGGTGGTGGGGGGCGCCCTGGTGGCGGGCGACGCGCGGATCCCGGTGACGGCGCTCGGCGAGGCCGAGGTGCTGGAGGGGGAGGAGGCGCGCGCGTGGCGCTCGTACAAGGCGGACACCCGCGCGTTCATGCTGCTGCGCAGCTACATCCCGACGGCGGTCCGGATCGAGGTCACCGACCCGCAGGACCCGACTCCGTACGTCTATCTGTCCACCCGTGAGCCGCAGGCCCTGGTGGCGGCGCTCACGGCCGTACGGGCGTAGCCGCCGGGCGTAACCCGCCGGGCCCTTCCGGGGCCCGGTCTCGGCCCTCGCACGCCCTTCCCGGCGCGCCCGGGCCGGCCCCGTGGGGCCCTCAGCCCTCCAGTTCGCCCCGGATCACCTCGTGCGGGTTCTCCGGCTGTTCCAGTGGGGGCAGTGCCGGCAGCCGGTCCCAGGGGACCTGGCGCTCGCGCAGGTCCTTCCTGACCCGTTCGGCGAGCTTTCTGGTGTCACGCCGGTTCATCATCGCGCCGACGGCGGCGCCGATCATGAAGGGCATCAGGTTGGGCAGGTCGCGCACCATGCGTTTCATGATCTGCTGGCGCAGCTCGCGCTTCATCTGGCCGCCCAGCGCCGCGTTCACCGTCGTGGGGCGGCTGACGTCGATGCCGCGCTCCTCCGTCCAGGAGGTGAGGTAGGCGCCGGAACGCTGGACGAGTCCGCCCGGCGGGCGCAGCCCGTAGACCTCGTGCAGCTCGGCGACGAGTTTCATCTCCACCGCAGCCACCCCGGTGATCTCCGCCGTCAGCTCGGCGAGCATGGCGGGGGGTACGGGCATCATGGCCGCCGCGCCGATACCGGCGCCGACGGCGGCGGTGCCCTTGCACGCGCCCGCGATGAGCCGGTCCGCGAGCTCCTCCGGCCCCAGGCCGGGGAACTGCTTGCGCAGGGTGGCGAGGTCGCGCACGGGGACGCGGGGGGCGGTCTCGATGATCAGGTCGGCGATACGGCCGATCGCCGCCCTGGCGCTCCCTCCGATCGCCGCCTTGGCGCTCTTCCCGCTCCTGCTCACACCCCGTTTCACCGCATCCAGACGGCCTGGCCCGGTCACGGGCTCCGGCCCGCCGATCCGTTCGACTCCTTCGGTCCGGCCGGTCCCTTCGACCGCCGTGACCGCCGGGGCCGCTTCGAGCGAGGCCGGCCGGCCTCGCCCGTCGTCCCACCCGTCCGGGGAGTGCGGCAGGGCGGACCGCTCGGCGGGCGCTGTCGCGCCCCGTGCCGGGCCTGTGCCGCCCTGATGCGTCTCCGACGACCTCTTGCGCCGCAAGTGTCGTTTCCGGAAGGGTGTGTCGCCTGCCACGGTCGGCTCGACCTAGTCGCAGTCGCGGCAGATCGGCTGGCCGTTCTTCTCGCGCGCGAGCTGGCTCCTGTGGTGCACGAGGAAGCAGCTCATGCAGGTGAACTCGTCGGCCTGCTTGGGCAGGACCCGGACGGCGAGCTCCTCGTTGGACAGGTCCGCGCCGGGCAGCTCCAGTCCTTCGGCCGCGTCGAACTCGTCGACGTCGACGGCGGAGGCGGTCTTGTCGCTCCGGCGTGCCTTGAGCTCCTCCAGGCTGTCCTGATCGACGTCGTCGTCGGTCTTGCGTGGGGTGTCGTAATCCGTTGCCATGTCGCTCTCCCCCTCTGGGTGTCTGCGGTGTCTCAGCGCTCGTAACGCGTGAGAGGCCGGACTTGTGCCCGACCCGAGGCGGAGATTTTGCCTCACATCAAGGTCTGTTACTCAATCGACACCCAAAAGGACCGCTCGGGAGCGATCGGCTTGGGTGGCGAAGGGGACCGTACACGGTCCCCGTGTGGTGCTCCACGGGCGCCACCCCGTGTACTTCCCGTGACCTCAAGCCTCGAAAACCCCGACTTTTACGGGTTTTCGGGCAAGGTTCCTGATCACGGAGCGTTGACGCAAAGAAATTCGTTTCTGTGATCGATCACACACGGCACTCCCGGGGACAGGTCCCGAAAATTCCGCTCAAAGCGAACAAACTGCTTCGCCCACGGATCGGCCCGACTGACCGGTCAGACCGGCAGTGAGACACGCATCACAAGGCCGCCGCCCTCGCGGGGCTCCGCGATGATACGGCCGCCGTGGGCGCGCGCCACGGATCTCGCGATCGACAGGCCGAGCCCCACCCCCTTGTCGCTGCCCGTGCGCTCCGTACGCAGCCGTCTGAAGGGCTCGAAGAGGTTGTCGATCTCGTACGCGGGCACCACCGGGCCCGTGTTCGAGACCGTGAGCAGGGCCTGTCCGTTCCGCAGCTCGGTGGTGACCTCCACCCAGCCGTCCTCGGGGACGTTGTAGCGCACGGCGTTCTGCACGAGGTTCAGCGCGATCCGCTCCAGCAGGACGCCGTTGCCCTGGACGACGGCGGGGGCCCGCTCGCCGCGGATCTCCACCCGCCGCTCCTCGGCCTCGCCCCGCGTCTGGTCGATCGCGCGCGAGGCCACCTCGGCGAGGTCGACCGGCTTGCGCTCGACGATCTGGTTGTCGCTGCGGGCCAGCAGCAGCAACCCCTCCACGAGCTGCTCGCTGCGCTCGTTGGTGGCCAGCAGCGTCTTGCCCAGCTGTTTCAGCTCCGGTGGGGCCTGGGGGTCGGAGAGATGGACCTCCAGCAGCGTGCGATTGATCGCGAGCGGGGTGCGCAGCTCGTGCGAGGCGTTCCCGACGAACCGCTGCTGGGCCGTGAAGGCCCGCTCCAGCCGGTCGAGCATCTCGTCGAAGGTGTCGGCGAGCTCCTTCAGCTCGTCGTCCGGGCCGTCCAGCTCGATCCGGCGGGACAGGTCGGTCCCGGCCACCTGGCGGGCGGTCCGGGTGATCCGGCCCAGCGGCGAGAGCACCCGGCCCGCCATGGCGTAGCCGAAGGCGAAGGCGATGACGCTGAGGCCGACCAGGGCCAGCAGCGAGCGGTTCAGGAGGGTGTCCAGCGCCTGCTGGCGCTGGTGGTTGACGCACGAGTTCATCGCCGCGTTGAAGGTCTCCGGGGACGCCTTCTCGGGCAGGTTGCAGACCTCGCTGGTGACCTGACCGTTGACGATCCTGAACGGCAGCTCGCTGCCCACGTGCAGGGCCTGCGCGGCCAGCATGTAGATGATCGAGAGCAGCAGGATGCCCGCGATCAGGAACATGCCGCCGTAGAGCAGCGTGAGCCGTATCCGGATGGTCGGGCGCAGCCAGTAGGGCGGCTCCTGGGGTTTGGGCTCCCAGGTGGGCTTCGGGGGCGCCGTCGGCGGTGCGGGGACGGAGGGCACGGGCGATCAGATCCGATAACCGGAACCGGGCACGGTGACGATCACCGGTGGCTCGCCGAGCTTGCGGCGCAGCGTCATGACCGTCACCCGGACGACATTGGTGAACGGGTCGGTGTTCTCGTCCCAGGCCTTCTCCAGCAGCTGCTCGGCCGAGACGACGGCGCCCTCGCTGCGCATCAGGACCTCCAGCACGGCGAACTCCTTCGGCGCGAGCTGGATCTCCACGTCGTTGCGGAAGACCTCGCGCCGGTTGGGGTCGAGCTTGATGCCGGCGCGCTCCAGGACGGGCGGCAGCGCCACCGTCGTACGCCTGCCCAGGGCCCGGACCCGGGCGGTGAGCTCGGTGAAGGCGAACGGCTTGGGCAGGTAGTCGTCGGCCCCCAGCTCCAGGCCCTCGACCCGGTCGCTGACGTCCCCGGAGGCCGTGAGCATCAGCACCCGGGTGGGGATGCCGAGCTCGACCACCCGGCGGCAGACGTCGTCGCCGTGCACCAGGGGGAGGTCCCGGTCCAGCACCACGACGTCGTAGTCGTTGACCTCGATGCGCTCCAGGGCCGCGGCACCGTCGTACACGACATCGACGGCCATGGCCTCCCGGCGCAGTCCGGTGGCCACCGCATCGGCGAGCAGCTGCTCGTCCTCCACGACGAGTACGCGCACGGCGCTGTCCTTCCTAGGAAAACTCAGTGAGTATCGAAGCGAACACGGTCCGCGACATGGACGGTGATCGGCACGGGTCCGTGCGGCTCCATCCTGCCCGCAACGTGCATAAACCGGCGGTAAGGCAACTCCGGCCCGACCGGGCCCCAGGGGAATTCACCGGATTTTCGGGCCAGTTGAGGTTTCCCTGAGCTTTGGCCCGGGGAGGACGCATTCACACCCGCGATCGCGCCTTGAATGTGGCGTGCCACAGGCCACTCCGTCCCCGGAGAGCGCGTGATCACCCGCCCTACCGCCTGCGCGCGGAGGGAAACCCGGGCACACCCCCGTGCCACCGACCCACGATGAGGGGGCGCACTATGGACGCTTTCACCGCAGGTCTGCTGCAACGCATCAGGACCACCGAGTCCGACCTCACGAAAGCCCGCGAGACGGGCGACGACTTCCTCGCGGACGTCGAGCAGAGCGAGCTGGACGACCTGCACCGCCTCGCCGCCGAACACGGCGTGGAGATCGGCGCCACGCGCGCCTGAGCAGCGCGTGAGAAAGGGCCCCCGACGGCCGTCGGGGGCCCTTTCTCACGTCCTAGTCGTGCCAGGCCCCGTACTCCTCCAGAAGGGCCTGCAGCGGCTCGAAGACGCCGGGGGACGCGGCGATCGCCAGGTCGCCGTCGGCGGGCAGCCCGGGGCGGCCCCCGGTGAGCGCCCCGGCCTCCCGGGCGATGAGGTCGCCCGCGGCCAGGTCCCAGGGGTGCAGGCCGCGCTCGTAGTAGCCGTCGAGCCGGCCCGCCGCCACGTCGCAGAGGTCCACGGCGGCCGAGCCGCCGCGCCGGATGTCGCGCAGCCGCGGGATCAGCCTCCGGGCCACGTCCGCCTGGTGGGCGCGGACGTGGCCGACGTAGTTGAACCCGGTCGAGACGAGGGCCTGGTCGAGCGGCGGCGCGGGGCGGTGGCGCAGCGCGATGTCCTCGCCGTGCGCGTCGCCGCGTACGTACGCCCCGCCGCCGAGGACCGCGTGGTAGGTCTCGCGGCGCATCGGGACCTCCACCACGCCCACGATCCGCTCGCCGTCGTGTTCGGCGGCGATGGAGACGGCCCAGGTCGGCAGCCCGTACAGGTAGTTCACGGTGCCGTCGAGCGGGTCGACGACCCAGCGGATCCCGCTGCTGCCCTCCGTGCCGCCCCCTTCCTCGCCGAGGAGGCCGTCCTGCGGGCGGTGCCCGGTGAGGAAGTCGACGATCAGCTTCTCGGCGGCGAGGTCCATCTCGGTGACGACATCGATCGGGCTGGACTTGGTCGCGGCCACTCCCAGGTCGGCCGGGCGGCCGTCGCGGAGCAGCGCCCCCGCGCGGCGGGCGGCCTCCAGGGCGAGGTCGAGCAGTTCGGTCGGGTTCGGGTCGGTCACGGCGCTCCCGGGGTCGTGGGCGTACGGCGGTCTCTCGGCGCGGCGGGCGGTGGGGCGGCGTCCCGGGCCCCACCGCCGGCCGGACTCACGCGTAGGGGCTGTCCGCGCCCGCCGCGGCGGGCTTGGGGGCCCTGGCCGGGCAGCAGCCGACCGGGCACAGGTCGTGGCCGGGGCCGAGCGTGCCCAGGGCGCAGCGCTCCCGCGCCCGCCCCCGCTCGGTGGCGGCCCGTTCCAGCACCAGGTCGCGCACCGCCGCGGCGAACCGCGGGTCGGCGCCCACGGTCGCCGACCGGCGCACCGGCAGGCCCAGCTCGGCGGCCTTGGCGGTGGCCTCCGTGTCGAGGTCGTAGAGCACTTCCATGTGGTCGGAGACGAAGCCGATGGGGGCCATCACCGCGGCGGGCACGCCGTCCGCGTGCAGCGCCTCCAGGTGGTCGCAGATGTCGGGTTCCAGCCACGGGATGTGCGGGGCGCCGCTGCGCGACTGGTAGACGAGCTTCCAGGAGTACTCGACGCCGGTCTCCTCGCGCACCGCGTCGACGATCAGCCGGGCCACGTCGAGGTGCTCGGCCACGTAGGCGCCGCCGTCGCCGTGCGCGTCCGCGGGGCCGGAGGTGTCGGCGGCGGAGACGGGGATGGAGTGCGTGGTGAAGGCGAGGTGCGCCCCGGCCCGCACGTCCTCGGGCAGGTCGGCCAGGGCGGCGAGGACACCGTCCACCATGGGGGCCACGAACCCGGGGTGGTTGAAGTAGTGCCGGAGCTTGTCGACCCGCGGCACGGGCAGTCCCTCGGCCTCCAGGGCGGCCAGTGACTCGGCGAGGTTCTCCCGGTACTGCCGGCAGCCGGAGTAGGAGGCGTAGGCGCTGGTGGCGAGGACGGCGACGCGGCGGTGCCCGTCCCGGACCAGCTCGCGCAGGGTGTCGGTGAGGTACGGCGCCCAGTTGCGGTTGCCCCAGTACACCGGCAGGTCCAGGCCGTGCCCGGCGAAGTCCTCGCGCAGGGCGTCCAGCAGGGCCCGGTTCTGGCCGTTGATCGGGCTGACGCCGCCGAACAGGAAGTAGTGCTTGCCGACTTCCTTCAGCCGCTCCTCGGGGATACCGCGGCCACGGGTCACGTTCGCCAGGAACGGGACCACGTCGTCCGGGCCTTCGGGGCCGCCGAAGGAGAGCAGCAGCAGGGCGTCGTAGGGAGCGGGATCGCGCAGATCGGACATGACATCGATCCTGCCACCCGCCCCGGACGGCGCTCTCACCGACATCGCTCCCGGGTGTCCGTCCCCGCCCCGGAGCGGAAGGTTCCGGTGGCCCCCCTCGCCCCGCTGTCCGCTTCGGGCGAGCCGTAGGCTGTACCGGCCACATACCTGCATGACGGGCGCGGACGGCCGCGCTGTTCCGGAGCTCCCCTTGCCCAGTCCCTATCGCGCGATATTCGCCGCCCCCGGCACCAAGGCGTTCTCGGCGGCCGGATTCCTCGGCCGGATGCCGCTGTCCATGATGGGCATCGGTGTGGTCACCATGATTTCCCAGCTCACCGGCCGTTACGGACTCGCCGGCGCGCTCTCCGCGACGCTGGCGATGTCCGCGGCGGTGCTCGGGCCGCAGATCTCCCGGCTCGTCGACCGGCACGGCCAGCGGCGCGTCCTGCGCCCCGCCACCCTCGTCGCGCTGGCGGCGGTGGCCGGGCTCCTGGTCTGCGCACAGCAGCGCCTGCCGGACTGGACGCTCTTCGTCTTCGCGGCGGGCGCGGGCTGCGTGCCCAGTGTGGGCTCGATGGTCCGGGCCCGCTGGGCGGAGATCCACCGGGGGTCGTCGCAGCTGCACACCGCGTACGCGTGGGAGTCGATCGTCGACGAGGTGTGCTTCATCTTCGGGCCGATCATCTCGATCGGTCTGTCCACCGCCTGGTTCCCGGAGGCGGGACCGCTCCTGGCGGCCGGGTTCCTGCTGGTGGGCGTCTTCTGGCTGACCGCCCAGCACGCCACCGAACCGGCCCCGCATCCGCGTGCCGCGCACACCGGCGGCTCCGCGATGCGCTCCCGGGGCCTCCAGGTCCTCGTGGTGACGTTCGTGGCCACCGGCGCGATCTTCGGGGCGATCGACGTGGTCACGGTGGCCTTCGCCGAGGAGCGGGGCCACAAGGCCGCGGCGAGCCTCGTGCTGGCCGTGTACGCCCTGGGGTCCTGCCTGGCCGGGGCGGTCTTCGGGCTGCTCCGGCTGAAGGGGAGGGCGCCCACCAGGTGGCTGGTGGGGGTGTGTGCGATGGCCGTGAGTATGATCCCCCTCCAACTGGCCGGGAACCTGCCGTTCCTGGCCGTGGCGCTCTTTGTCGCGGGCCTCGCCATCGCACCGACGATGGTCACCACCATGGCCCTCGTCGAGCAGCACGTACCGCGCACCGAACTGACCGAGGGCATGACCTGGACCAGCACCGGGCTCGCCGTCGGTGTGGCGCTCGGCTCCTCGGCCGCCGGCTGGGTGGTCGACGCGTCGGGTGCCGAGGCGGGGTACGTGGTACCCGTCGTGTCGGGAGCGCTCGCGGCCGCGGTGGCGTTCCTGGGGTATCGCCGGCTCAGCGGGCCGGTCCTCACGGAAGGTCACGCGGAACATGATCGAGACCGACAAAGCACGGACGACGACGAACGCGTGGCGTAACTGGGCGGGGAACGTCAGTGCCCGGCCGTCCCGGACCGTGTCCCCCGCCTCCGTCCCCGAGCTCGCCGAGGTGCTGCGCCGGGCGTCCGAGGACGGGCTGCGGGTGAAGCCGGTCGGCACCGGGCACTCCTTCACCGCGACGGCGGCCACCGACGGCGTGCTGATCCGCCCGGACCTGCTCGGCGGCATCCGGGAGATCGACCGCGAGGCGATGACGGTGACCGTCGCGGCCGGCACCCCGCTGAAGCGGCTCAACGCCGCCCTGGCCCGCGAGGGCCTCTCGCTCACCAACATGGGCGACATCATGGAGCAGACGGTCGCCGGCGCCACCTCGACCGGCACCCACGGCACCGGCCGCGACTCGGCGTCCATATCCGCGCAGATCCGCGCCCTCGAACTGGTCACGGCCGACGGCACCGTGCTGACCTGCTCGGAGACGGAGAACGCCGATGTCTTCGCCGTGGCCCGGATCGGGCTCGGCGCCCTGGGGGTCGTCACGGCGATCACCTTCGCCGTGGAGCCGATCTTCCTGCTGACCGCCCGCGAGGAGCCGATGGGCTTCGACCGGATCATGAGCGACTTCGACGAGCTGGTCGCCGAGAACGAGCACTTCGAGTTCTACTGGTTCCCGCACACCGGCAACTGCAACACCAAGCGCAACAACCGCAGCGCGGGCCCCGCCGCCCCGCCCGGAAAGGTCAGCGGCTGGATCGAGGACGAGCTGCTCTCCAACGGGATCTTCCAGGTGGCCTGTTCGCTCGGCCGGGCGGTACCCGCCACCATCCCGTCGATCGCCAAGCTCTCCAGCCGTGCCCTGTCGGCCCGTACGTACACCGACATCCCGTACAAGGTCTTCACCAGCCCGCGCCGGGTTCGCTTCGTGGAGATGGAGTACGCGGTGCCCCGCGAGGCCGCCGTGGAGGCGCTGCGCGAGGTCAGGGCGATGATCGAGCGGTCGCCGCTGCGGATCAGCTTCCCGGTGGAGGTCCGCACCGCCCCCGCGGACGACATCGCGCTCTCCACGGCCTCGGGCCGCGAGAGCGCGTACATCGCCGTCCACCTCTACAAGGGCACGCCCTACCAGGCGTACTTCACGGCGGTCGAGCGGATCATGACCGCTCATGAGGGCCGTCCGCACTGGGGCAAGGTCAGCACCCGGGACGCCGAGTACCTGGCCGGGGTGTATCCCCGGTTCGGTGAGTTCACCGCCGTGCGCGACCGGCTGGACCCGGACCGCCTCTTCGGCAACGACTACCTGCGCCGGGTGCTGGGCGACTGAGCGCCCGTCGGGTGGTCTCCGGGGCCGGTCACTGACCGGTCTCCGCGCCGGTGACGCCCCGGTCGCCCTGCGCCGGGGCGTCGTCCGTGCCCGCGGGCGCCGGGTCGGTGGGCGCCCCGCCGTCGCCGGACGCCGCCGGGGAGGGCGTGGTCTCCGGGGCCTGGCTCGTGCGGTCGCCGGTGTCGCCGGACGGTGTGGGACCGGTCGTCGGAGCGGTGGACGGGCCGCCGCCCCGGCCGGTCTCCGGGGCTCCGCTCCGGCCGTCCTGCGGGGTCGTGCCGGGCGTCGCCGTGCCATCGCCCTGTTCCGGCGTCCGTTCCCGGCCAGGGCCGGTGTCCGTCTGCGGTGCCGGGTCGTCCGTGCCGGAGTTCCGCTCCCCGCCGCGCACCACGGAGCCCACGGTCGTGCCCTTGCCGCCGCTCAGGTCGGAGCCGGAGATCAGCTCGTAGGTGGTGATCCCGGCCATGGTCAGGGCGAAGACCACGGCCGCCCCGAGCGCGGACCGCTTCCAGCCCCGGACCCGGGTGCCGTGGGTGGTGGCCTCGGAGAACTCCTCGTCCACCGCCGGGCGGCCGGTGGCGGGCGCCCCGGAACCGTCGTACGCCGGCAGCATCCGGGTGCGTTCCGCGTCCCCGGCGACGTTGCGGTCCCCGGCGACGTGGCGCAGGAGCATCGTGCCGTCCGGGTCGCGGGGGACCGGCGCACCGTCCGCACCGCGCAGCAGCATCGTTTCGTCCGCTTCGCGCGGCCCCGCCGCGGCGTCCACGGCGCGCATCACCGCGGTGGCGTCCAGGGTGCCGGGCGGGGTCCCGTCCGGCGACCTGCGCGCCCCCTTCGGGGCCCGCCCGGCGACCGACTCGGCCGCGTGCACGGACACTTCGCGGTCCGGATGCTTCACCTGGACGGTGACCTCGCGGATCTGCTCCCCCGTACGGCGGAAGAAGTGCTGGAAGACCGAGCCGCCGCAGGTGGCCACGACGCTCATCACACCGGCGCCGAGAACCGTTCCGTACACGCCCAGCTGAGAGGCCGCCACCGCTGCCGCGACCGCCGCCACGGCACTGCCCGCCACCTGCGGCACGCTCAGATCTATGCGCCTTTCCTTGGGTTCCGTGTCGCTTTCCGGCTTCTGCACCATTCCCAGCCCTTGATTGACATCTCTCCCACCATGCAACAGGAAGGGACAAATGAGCGAAGTGGATAGTTCCGCTTCCGGGGATTGTGTGAAGGAGGACACGGTCGAGGAGTAGCCCGCGCACGACGGGCTGACCCGAGTCCCCCTCCGGCGAGAACTCGGGCGGCGCGGCGCTCCACCCTCGTGGCCCGAATGGAGTACTGTTGCGAGCCCTGGGGCAGGATTCCCTCACGGGTGTCCGGGATCTTCGGGAGGGGGCCGAAGGAGGCACTCGATCCGGCGGCGCCACGGCATCGCACGGGGACTGGCCACACGAAGTGACCGACGGTCACTTTCTGTTGCAGAATGGGTCACCGTGTCATACCGGCGATCAAGGGCTCACGCCCGACACGCCGGGTACCACGGCAATGTTGTGGCAGGCTGCAGCCGGGCAGGCCACACTCGACTAGCGGAAGCAGCGACGCACGTGACGTCGGCAGGCACCACCCGGGAGGTCCCCATGCCCGAACTGCGTGTCGTGGCCGTCTCCAACGACGGCACACGACTGGTGCTCAAGGCTGCGGACAGCACGGAGTACACGCTTCCGATCGACGAGCGGCTGCGGGCCGCCGTGCGCAACGACCGCGCGCGCCTCGGCCAGATCGAGATCGAGGTGGAGAGCCACCTCCGTCCCCGCGACATCCAGGCCCGGATACGAGCCGGCGCCTCCGCGGAGGAGGTCGCCCAGTTCGCCGGCATTCCGGTCGATCGTGTCCGCCGATTCGAGGGCCCCGTGCTCGCGGAGCGCGCCTTCATGGCCGAGCGGGCCCGGAAGACCCCCGTGCGCCGTCCCGGCGAGAACACCGGCCCCCAGCTCGGCGAGGCGGTGCAGGAGCGGCTGCTGCTGCGCGGCGCCGACAAGGAGACCGTCCAGTGGGACTCCTGGCGCCGGGACGACGGCACCTGGGAGGTCCTCCTGGTCTACCGGGTCGCGAGCGAGCCGCACTCGGCGAGCTGGACGTACGACCCGCCCCGCCGTCTGGTCCAGGCCGTGGACGACGAGGCGCGTTCGCTGATCGGCGAGACCGACGACGTCGCCGCGCCCGAGCCGAGCTTCCCGTTCGTGCCCCGGATCGCCCGGCTGCCGCGCGACCGGCCGCTGGACCGCGCCCTGGACCGCCAGATGGAACGCCCCACGGCCCCGGTGCCCGCACCCGAGCCCGAGGAACACGTCGCGGGCATCTCCGCCAGTGAGCGCGATTCGCTGACCAGCCTGCTGGAAGCGGTGCCGAGCTTCCGCGGCGACATGGTGGTGCCGGAACGGCCCGCGCCGCCCGAGCCGCCCGCGATCGAGCCCGCCGTGCAGGAGCCGGAGGCCGGCGAACCGCCGGCCGCCGCGGCCTCCGCGGGTGCCGGTTCCGCCTATGCCGACGTGCTGATGCCGCGGGCGGTGGCCGGTCACCGCGACCGGCTGACCGGGACGACGGACCGCCAGGCCGAGGCGGACGGGGTCCGTCCGGGCCGCCGGGCCGCCGTGCCGAGCTGGGACGAGATCGTCTTCGGCACCCGCCGGAAGAAGCAGGACTGAGCCGGGGTGACCACAGCGTGACGGGGGCCCGTACGCCGCTGCGTACGGGCCCCCGTGCCGTGTGCGCCTTCCGCGCCGCGCGATTACCGGGCCAGGGCTTCCGGCGGCCCGGGCCGGCGCACGTTCCGTTACCGGGGTTCGGGTCCCGTGGCGACCGGGCGGGACTCGTCGGCGGACCACTCGGACCAGGAGCCCGCGTACAGCGCCGCGGGGATCCCGGCGACGGCCAGGGCCAGCACCTCATGGGCGCCCGACACACCGGAGCCGCAGTAGACACCGACCGCCTCCGCCCGGTCCGCGCCGAGTTCCCCGAACCGGGCGGCGAGTGCCTCCGGGGCCAGGAACCGGCCGTCGTCGCCGGTGTTCTCCGAGGTCGGGGCCGATACGGCGCCCGGGATGTGGCCGCCCACCCGGTCGATCGGCTCCACATCGCCCCGGTAGCGCTCGACGGCCCGGGCGTCGAGCAGCAGCCCCGAGTCGGCCAGCGCCGCCGCCCCGTCCGCGTCCAGCAGCGGCAGTCCGCCGGGGACGGGCCGGAAGTCGCCCTCGGCCGGGGCGGGGATCTCCTTCTGGAGTTCGCCCGGCCACGCGGCGAGCCCGCCGTCCAGGACCCGGACGTCCTGGTGTCCGGTCCAGCGCAGCAGCCACCAGGCCCGCGCCGCCGCCCAGCCCTGGCCGCCGTCGTACACCACGACAGGGGTGTCCCCGGAAACCCCGGCCCGGCGCATCACCGCACCGAATTCCTCCGGGTCGGGCAGTGGATGGCGGCCCCCGGTGCCCGCCGGACCGGCCAGTTCCGCGTCCAGGTCGACGAAGACCGCGCCGGGGATGTGCCCGGCCTCGTAGTCGGGCCGGCCGTGCGGCCCGCCCAGCTGCCAACGTACGTCCAGGAGCACCGGCGGACGTGGCCCCGCCGACTCGCTCGCGTATTCGGATGCGGTGATGATGGGCTTCATGAAAGCCATCCTCGCTCAGGAGCCACCCCGCCCGTAGCACCTTCGAGGTGGCCGTACCACGGCGAATCGATCCTCCCGGGCCGGGATTCCTGGAATCCCGGGGTGTGCGGCGCGGCCGGACGCATCGCGCGCCGGGTGGTGCAACCATCTCCACGGGGCGTACACATGCCGTGCCGCATGACGGCACGCGGGCCCCGTTCCCCCGTACGGCCACACAATGGTCCGAGGAGAGAATGACGATGACCGAGGCTGCCACCGCTCGTACCCCCGGAACGCCCTGCTGGGTGAGCCTGATCGTGCACGGGCTGAGCACGACCCGGAGCTTCTACGCCGATCTGTTCGGCTGGGAGTTCGTGCCGGGTCCGGATCAGCTGGGTCCGTACGTCCGTGCGCTGGTCGACGGGAAAGTGGTGGCGGGGCTCGGGCAGCTGCCGCCGGATCGGCACCTGCCCGTCGCCTGGACGACCTATCTGGCCACCGACGACGCGGACGCCACCGCGGAGACCATCCGGTCCTGCGGCGGGACCGTCGCCGTCGGACCGCTCGACGCGGGCGAGGCGGGCCGGATGGCCATCGCCTCCGACCCCGGCGGCGCGGTCTTCGGGATCTGGCAGGCGGCCGCGCACATCGGCACGGCACTCGCCGGGGCGCCCGGCACACCCGTCTGGAACGAGCTGGTGACCCGCGAGACCTCGACGGTCTGCAAGTTCTACCAGACGGTCTTCGGTTACGAGGCCGAGGCGGTCGTCTCGGCCGACTTCGACTACCAGACCCTGTACCTGGAAGGCCGCCCGGTGGCCTCGCTGCACGGCGTCGGCCACGCCCTGCCGCGCGACCGGGGGCCGCACTGGATGACGTACTTCGAGGTCCTCGACACCGACGAGGCCGCCCGGCGCGTGGTGGAGCTCGGCGGATCCGTCCTGCAACCGCCCCGGGAGGGGTCGGGCGGACGGGTGGCGACCGTGGCGGACCCGGAGGGCGCGGCGTTCACGATCATCCGGTCCGCCAAGAGCTGAGAACCCACCGGGCGGCCTCCGGGCGGGCGGCGGACCGGGTCCGCCGCCCGCCCGGGCTCGGCCTCAGCCGGTCCTGACCCGTTCGACGTGCCGGCGGGCGGGGCCGGCCAGCCGGGCGTGCAACTCGCCGAAGAGCTCGACCGCCTCCGTCCCGCTCCATTCGGCCGGCAGCAGCTCGCGCGCGACACCGGGATCGAGGTAGACGAGCCGGCGCCAGTCGGTGAGCACCCTGATGTACGTCGTGAACGCCTCGCGGTCCGTCACCGTCGCGCCGTTCGCGATCCGTTCGGCGAACGGGCGGTGCGCGTCGAGGAATTCGACGTACAGCCGCTGCAGCCGGGCGGTGTCCCACCAGGAACCGACCTTCTCCGCGAGCTCCTCGCCCCCGCCGGCCGGGAGGTGGTCGGCCCGGAAGAGGTCGGCGTACGCACGCAGTCCGTGCCTGGCCAGCACGGCCTCGACCTCGTCGTGCACATGTCCCGGTGCGATCCACACCCCGGCGGAGACGGAGCCGAAACCGAGCCGGGTCAGCTGGGTGCGCAGGGTGTGCCGCCGGGCGCGCTCCGATTCGGGCACCGAGAAGACCACGAGCACCCAGCCCTCGTCCAGGGTGGCCCGCCGGGTCGCGAAGATGCGCGGATCGCCGTCACTCAGCATCCGCTCGGTCCCGGACGAGATCCGGTATCCGGCCGCCCCGGAGACCGTCCGGGCCTCCAGCAGTCCGACGCGCTTCAGCCGGGAGACGGAGGAGCGCACGGTCGGTGCCTCGACGCCGAGGTCGGCGAGCAGCCGGATCAGCGAGGCCACCGACATCCAGCCCCCGGTGTCGCGTGCGTACAGCCCGTAGACCGTCACGATCAGTTGTCTCGGCTGCACCTTGCCCGACGGGCCCGGCCCGGACTCGACCTCTTTCCCGCTCACCGTGTTCACGGCGTCATCCTAAGCATCCCCGCCGGACCACGGCGGGGACGGTTCAGACGGAGGTGACGGGCAGTACGTCCGGCGAGAGGGCGGCGGCGCGGGCGGTCGCGCTGGTGGTCCTGCGCTGGTGGTGGCGTCGGCACAGCACCTCGTAACCGACCTCGCCCGCCTGCTGGTTGACGTCCCCCACGACCACCTGGGCGCCTTCGACGACCATCTCGCCGCCGACCGTCCGCGCGTTGTGCGTGGCCCGCGCGCCGCACCAGCAGAGCGCTTCGACCTGGAGCGTCTCGACCCGGTCGGCCAGCTCGATCAGCCGCTGGGAGCCGGGGAACAGCTTGGTCCGGAAGTCGGTGGTGATGCCGAACGCGAAGACGTCCAGGTCGAGGTCGTCGACGATACGGGCGAGCTGGTCGATCTGTGCGGGGGCCAGGAACTGCGCCTCGTCCACGATCACGTAGTCCGCCCGGCCGCCGCGGCTTATCCGGTCGACGAGATGGGCGAACAGGTTCATGCCCTCGTCGGCCTCGACGGCCTCGGTGACCAGCCCCAGGCGCGAGGAGAGCTTGCCCTCCCCCGCCCGGTCGTCGCGGGTGAAGATCACGCCTTGCAGGCCGCGTGCCGAACGGTTGTGGCCGATCTGGAGCGCCAGCGTGCTCTTTCCGCAGTCCATCGTTCCGGAGAAGAACACAAGCTCGGGCATGAGGAACTGAGCACCTTTCGGGCGGGCCGGGGCGGGGTCGGAACGGCGGTGACGACGACGGTGGAGGAAAAACGCGGTTACGAGCGTACTTCGAGGAGAGGTACGAGCTGCTCGACGGGGGTCATCGAGCCGTGCATGCCCACCATCACGGACTCGTGCGGCTCGTTGACGGACGCGGTGATCACCACGTCGTCACGGGCCGCCGCGACGACGTCCCCGATCCTGCCGTGGACCCGTTCGTCGACCCTCGGGCCGAACCAGCCGGCCGCGATCGCCTCGTCCCGGCTCGCCACCCAGAACTGCTCGCCCAGCACTTCCCGCCAGACGGTCAGGACGTCCGCCTCGGCGCCCGGGACCGCGTAGACGTGCCGGGCCCGGCCCTCGCCGCCGAGCAGGGCCACGCCCGCGCGCAGCTCCCAGTCCTCGTCGAAGTCGATCCGGGACTGCTCGTCGAAGGGGACGTCGATCATGCCGTGGTCGGCGGTGATGTACAGCGCCGAGCGAGCCGGGAGCTGTTCGGCCAGGCGCCGGGCGAGGCCGTCCACGTACATCAGCTGGCCGCGCCAGGCGTCGGAGTCGATGCCGAAGCGGTGCCCCATGCCGTCGACCTCGCTGTAATACGTGTAGACCAGCGACCGGTCGCCCGCGGCGAGCCGTTCGGCCGCCGTGTCCATCCGTTCCTCGCCGGACAGCCGGCCCAGGAACGATCCCCCGCTCAGCGCGACCTTGGTGAGCGGGGTCTGCTCGAAGGCCGGGGCGGAGACCTGGGCGGTGCGCACGCCCGCGGCGTCGGCGAGCCCGAAGACGGTGGGGTGGGGCTGCCACGCCTTCGGCGGGGTCCAGGGCTTCCAGCGAAGCTGGTTCATCAGCTCGCCGGTCCCGGGGTTGCGCACGGTGTAGCCGGGCAGGCCGTGCTCGCCGGGCGGGAGGCCGGTGCCGACCGAGGCGAGCGAGGTCGCGGTGGTGGCCGGGAAGCCCGCGGTGATCGGGCGGCCGGTGCCGCCGCGCGAGGTGGGGAGCAGGGAGTGCAGGAACGGCGCCTCGTCGGGGTGGGCCCCGATCTGCTCCCAGCCGAGGCCGTCGATCAGGAACACGCAGTTCCGGTCGGCGGGGGTGAGTTCGGGGATCCTCGCGGTGAAGCCGGGCACCTCCTGTCCGGCGACGAGCGTGGGCAGCAGGTCGCAGAGCGATCCGCTGCCGTACTCCGGGACGGGGGCGGTGTCGACAGGGAGCAGCACGGGCTCCTGCCAGGCCGGCTGCGCCATCAGCGGCCGGTCGCGGCGGTCGCGGCCGTGGCCTCGGAGAGCGACTGGGCGAAGGCGAGGGTCTGGCGCACGGTGTCCGGGCCGTCGCCGGCCTCGCTGACCCGCAGGCTCAGGTCGTCGGCGGTGGAGCTGCCGGTGTAGCCGTGGTCGGCCTCGCAGTTGGGGTCGCCGCAGGCGGCGGGCTCCAGGTCGATCCGGGAGACCGCGCCCCAGCCGATGGTGAGGACGACCTCGCGGGGCAGGGTGCCCGGTACGTACTTCTCGGGGTTGGCCACCACCCGGCTGACCACGACCGACGAGATCCGGTCGAGCTTGACCGACTCGGTGGAGGTGGTGGCGTACGGCGTCGGGGAGCTGGTGTCGGCGTTCTGCTCGTCGGTGTGGCTGACGATGAAACGGTTGTCCGTCAGGACCAGGACCGTGACGTGGCGGCGCACCTCGTTGGAGTCGAAGGTGGTCTCCTGGTGCACCAGGTACGAAACGACCGGCTCACCGCCCACGGCGGCCTCCACCGCCTCGGCCACGAGGGCCGGGTAGTAGCCGCTGCGCTCGATCGCCGCGCGCAGCCCCTGGGTCGTCGTACCGGTCTTAGCCATGGGCACCATCCTACGGGGGGCGGATGGCTGCCGGGGACGTCGTACCGGGGCGGGGCCTGAACCTGCAGCGCACGGCCTCCGCCCCGCGGCCGGAGCCGCCCGGCGCGTGGCGGAGGCGGGGCGGCGCGTGGCGGAGGCGGGGCGGCGCCGCGGGGGTCAGTAGTTGGGGAGGCGGCGGGGGCCGAGGTCGGTGCGGGGCGGGGGCGGCGAGAGGCGGACGCTCGCGCCGAGCACGGTCAGCCCCTGCGGGGCGACCACGACGGGTTCCAGGGCGACGGAGACCACCTCGGGGTGGTCGTCGACCAGTCGGGAGACCCGCAGCAGCAGTTCCTCCAGCGACGCGGTGTCCACGGGCGCCGCGCCCCGCCAGCCGAAGAGCACCGGGGCCGCCCGGATGGACCGGATCAGCTCGGCGGCGTCGCGGTCGGTGGCCGGGACGAGGCGGTGGGCGGTGTCGCCGAGGAGCTCGGAGGGCGCGCCCGCGAGGCCGAAGGAGAGGACGGCTCCCGCCGCCGGGTCGATCGTGGCCCGCACCACGGTGTCGACGCCGCGCGGCGCCATGGCCTGGACGACGGGCTGGAGCTCGACCGGCTTGCCGAGCAGCTCGGTCAGCTCGCCGTACGCCCGGCGCAGCGCGGCCTCGTTGGCGAGGTCCAGCCGGACGCCGCCGAGGTCGGCGCGGTGGCGCAGATGGGGCGCGGTCGTCTTGAGCGCCACGGGGTAGCCGAGCCGGGCCGCCGCGGCGACGGCGGCGTCCGGGTCGGGCGCGGGGAGCGTCGGCCGTACGGTGATGCCGTAGTGGCCCAGGAGTTCGCGGGCCTCGGCGTGCGTGAGCGATCTGCCCCGGGGGTCGGGGTCGGGGCCGAGGAAGGTGTCGATGAGGCCGGCCGCGCCCGGCCCGTCGATGGTCTCGTCGAGGAACTCGGGCACCTTGCCGGGCAGGGCCGCCTGCCGCCGCCACTGCGCGTACCGCACCGCTTCGGCCAGGGCCCGGACGGCCCGTTCGGCGGCGGGGTAGGCGGGGATCCGGCCGGGCCCGGTGCCGGGGGCGGAGCCGTCCTCGCGGTCCGCGCCCGCGGGGGCGGCGGGGTCCGGGGCCGGGGCCGGTGTGGCGGTGGGGCCGGGGGGCATGGCCGAGGGGGGTCCGGCCGCGGTGCCCGGCTGGGTGACGGTGCTGGTGGCCGCTGCGAGGGCCTCCGCCAGCCCGCCGATCTCCACGTGCACCACGGCCACGGGCTTGGCCGGGCCCGCGGCGGCGGCCGTGTGCAGCGCAGCGGCGAGCACCTCGCCGTCGCCCGCCTCCGCCTCGCCGTCCTCGCCCACCCACGGAATCGCCGTCACGATCACCGAGTCGCAGCCCTCGTCGGCCAGCGCCCGGCCCAGGGCCTCCCGGAAGTCCTGCGGGGTGGCCGCGGTGGTCAGGTCGAGGGGCGGGCGCGGGCGCAGCCCCTCCGCGAGACAGGCGTCGTACGTGAGGAGACCGAGCGATTCCGAGTTGCCGAGGATCGCGACCCGGGGGCCGGCCGGGAGCGGCTGGTCGGCGAGGAGGAGGCCGGCGTCGACCATCTCCGTCACGGTGTCGACCCGGATCACGCCCGCCTGCCGCATGAGCGCCGAGACCGTCGCGTCCGGGATCCGGCTGACCGGCACCGCGTGTCCGGGCGGGGTGGAGCCGCTGTGCCTGGCGCCCTTCACCACGACCACCGGCTTCACGGCCGCGGTGCGCCGCGCGAGGCGGGTGAACTTGCGGGGGTTGCCGATCGATTCGAGGTACAGCAGGGCGACGTCGGTGTTCGGGTCCTCGTACCAGTACTGCAGGAAGTCGTTGCCCGAGATGTCGGCGCGGTTGCCCGCGGAGATGAAGGTGGACAGGCCCGCGCCGCGCCGGTACAGCCCGGAGAGCAGGGCGATGCCGATCGCTCCGGACTGGGTGAAGAGCCCGATGCGTCCGGGGGCGGGCGGCTCGGGGGCCAAGGAGGCGTTCAGCCGGACGGTTTCGGCGTTGTTGATGATGCCGAAGGCGTTCGGGCCGATGATCCGCATGCCGTACGAGCGGGCCTGGCGGACCAGTTCCCGTTGCCGTTCCCTGCCCTCGGCGCCCCATTCGGCGTATCCGGCGGAGAGGACGACCAGGCCCTGGACGCCGTGCTCGCCGCAGTCCTCGACGGCTTCGGGTACCCGGTCGGCGGGCACGGCCACGACCGCGAGGTCGACCGGTTCCCCGATCTCGCCGATCGAACGGTGGGCCGGGACGCCGTCGACCGTGTCCCGGTCGTCGGCGAAGGCGTGGTTCACGGCGTACGTGCGGCCGGTGAAGCCGGCCCCGAGGAGGTTGCGCAGCACCGTGCGGCCGACGCCGCCGGGGGTGCGGCCGACGCCGATGACGGCGACGGAGCCCGGGGCCAGCAGGCGCTGCACGGACCGTGCCTCGGCGCGCTGCTCGCGGCCGCGCTGGACGGCGAGGGACTCGGCGGTCGGTTCGAGGTCCAGGGTCAGGTGGACGGAGCCGTCCTCGAAGCTGCGCTGCTGGGTGTACCCGGCGTCCCGGAACACCTTGATCATCTTGGTGTTGGCGGGCAGCACCTCGGCGGCGAAGCGCCGGATGCCGCGCTCGCGGGCGACGGCCGCGATGTGTTCGAGGAGGGCCGAGGCCACTCCCCGGCCCTGGTGCGCGTCCTGGACGAGGAAGGCGACCTCGGCCTCGTCGGCGGGGGCGGAGGCGGGCCTGCCCCGCTCGTCGATCCGGTCGTAGCGGACGGTCGCGATGAACTCGCCGCCGACCGTGACGGCGAGGCCCACCCGGTCGACGTAGTCGTGATGGGTGAAGCGGTGCACGTCCCGGTCGGAGAGCCGGGGGTACGGGGCGAAGAACCGGTAGTACTTCGACTCGTCGGAGACGTGCTCGTAGAAGCTGACCAGCCGTTCGGCGTCGTCCGTGGTGATGGGCCTGATCCGTGCGGTTCCCCCGTCGCGGAGCACCACGTCGGCCTCCCAGTGGTCGGGATAGGCGTGGGGCGGACTCTGCTCCGGCGCGGGCTGCATGGGCAAAGACTACGGCGCCGCCACCGGTCGCGTGGGGGTCGGGGCCGGGGCAGGCTGGGGGGGCGATCGGCACCGCCGCGGGCGTCGTGGGCACGTTCCGGGCCGATCGGAGCACCGCGCACCGCGTGAGAGAATGGTCTAGACAACTGTTGATCCATGAAGGGCAGAACCATGGCTGAGCGCCGCGTCAACGTCGGTTGGGCCGAGGGCCTGCACGCCCGCCCCGCTTCCATCTTCGTCCGTGCCGCCACGGCTTCCGGCATCCCCATGACGATCGCCAAGGTCGACGGCACCCCGGTGAACGCCGCCTCCATGCTCGCGGTGCTCGGTCTCGGCGCGCAGGGGGGCGAGGAGATCGTGCTCGCGTCCGAGGCCGACGACGCCGAGGTCGCCCTGGACCGCCTGGCGAAGCTGGTCGCCGAGGGGCTCGAGGAGCTTCCGGAGACCGTCTGAAACATTTTCTGCGAGAGAGTCGCGGCACCCTGAACCGGAGCCGCGGCTCTTTTGTTTCCCGCCCCTCGGGCTTCCCCCTGCTTCTTGGGCTTCCTCTGCTTCTCGGAGCTTCCCCTCGTCTTCCCCGGCGTTTCCCCTGTGCCCCCGCCGAAATATTACGGAGCAGCCCGAGCAGATCCGGACCGTGGAATCCTCGAGCGGATCCGGACCGGGGAATCAAAGCCCACAGGATCAGGACGGAATGAATTCAGGCCGGTGAAATCAATGCGGGAAGGGCCCGCCTTCACGGAATCACGCTTCACCCCTTTGTATACGGCGTGATCGTTAATGCCGCGCACCCGCGGTGTGCACGGAATGTTTCGAAGTCCTCACCCGGCCGGTGCGCGGAGCGGGCCGGCGGGCCGTGCGGTCCCCCGGCCGGTCGGTCCGGCGCAGCCGGTGCGCGGCCGCGGCCCGTTCGACGTGCTGGGCGGCCAGCGCCCTGGCCCGGTCCGCGTCGCGGCGCGCCACCGCGTCCACGATGGCCCCGCGCTCGGCCCAGGAGTCCATCGGCCGGGCGGGCGGCTCGACCGTGTACATCCAGGCGATCTTGTACCTGAGCTGAGTGAGCAGGGCGGTCAGGCCGGGGCTGCCCGATGCCTGCACCAGCGTCTCGTGGAACCAGCCGTCCAGCGGGCGCAGCTCCTCCACTTCGCCCCGCCCGGCCCGGTCCCGGCCGAGTCCGACCAGGCCGCGCAGCACCTTGAGGTGCGCCTCGGTGCGGCGCCGGGCGGCCCGCGCGGCGCCCAGTGGCTCCAGCAGCATCCGGACCTCCAGGAGGTCGGCCGCCTCCAGCTCGGTGGGCTCGGCGACCCAGGCGCCCGCGTGGCGGCGGGTGACCACGAACCCCTCCGCCTCCAGGGTCCGCAGCGCCTCTCTCACCGGGACCCGGGAAACCCCGTACCGGCGCGCCAGCAAATCCTCGGTGAGCCGGCTGCCCCGCTCGAAGACGCCCGAGACGATGTCGTCACGAATTGCCTTGCATGCCGAATGCGCCGGAATGTGCATGCCCGAACCTCCGCCTCAATACCCGCACACCGCGGCCGACCGGTGTCTGCCCCGTGACTCTATTGCAATGCGGCCGAATTTCCGATGCCGGACGGAAATTCATGAATATCTTTTGGCCACGGGGCGGTTCGGCGAACGGGTGCCCGCGCCGGAGTGCCGGGCGGACACGCCGATGGCCCCGGCGAACTGCCGGGGCCATCGGAAGGGCGGGGAGGGGTGCCGCGGAGTGCGCGGGTCAGACGTTGACGCCGTGCGCGCGCAGGTACGCGACGGGGTCCACGTCGGAGCCGTACGCCGGGCTCGTGCGGGCCTCGAAGTGGAGGTGGGGGCCGGTGGAGTTGCCGGTCGAGCCGGAGAGGCCGATCTGCTGGCCCGCGCCGACGCTCTGGCCGACGGAGACGCCGATCGAGGAGAGGTGGCCGTACTGCGTGTACGTCCCGTCCGTCATCCGGAGCACGATGTTGTTGCCGTACGCGCCGCCCCAGCCGGCCTCGACGACCGTACCGGCGCCGACGGCGACGACGGAGCTGCCGGAGGCAGCGTGGAAGTCGATGCCCGAGTGGCTGCCGGAGGACCAGAGCGAACCGTTGGACTTGTAGCCGGTGCTGACGTACGAACCGGCGACCGGCAGCCGGAAGGCGCCCAGCCGGGCACGCTCGGCGGACCGGGCGGCGCGCACCTCCTCGGCACGCGCCTCGGCCGCCCGCTTCGCCTCGGCCTTCTTCCTGGCTTCGGCCTTCCTCTTGGCCTCCGCCTCCGCCTTCGCCGCGGCCGCGGCCTCGGCCTGGTGCTGCTGTGCGTCGGCCTGGGCCTCGATCTGGCCGGCGAGGGTCGCGTCGATGGCGATGATTTGGTTCAGGCCGGCCCCGCTCGTGGCGGGGGCGTCGGAGCCCGCCGCGAGGGCCGGGGAGGCCAGGCCGCCGATGGCTCCGGTGGTGGCCAGGGTCGCGACGCCGACGGCCTTCACGCTCCCGCGCGTCAGGCGGCTCGGGGCACGGTGCTTCCCGGTGGCACGGGTGAACGCCATGAAGTGGCTGGTCCTTTCCTTCCTTCTCGCCTACCGGGTTAGCTGACGGGTTCGGAGCAGGAAGGTCTCCTACGGACCCCCGGCCGTCGCGGCTCGGGCGTCCGATTCACCCCAGGGACTTCATGGGTCCCCGGCTCCCCTGGCTCGCGCCGGACGGGGACTCGGCGATGACTGCCCGGTACGTCGCGGTTGCGGCATACGAGTGGCGGACAGCCGAGCCGACGCTAGGCGGGGCCGCTTTCATTCGCCAAACGGGCAGGCCTTTTTGTAGCGCATCCCACAGGGCAGACAGGCAACCTCCCCCACAAGAGCGGACAAAAGGGAGAATCGCGGCGAAATCCCTCTCGCTGCGATCCTCCCTTTGTCCGGGTGTGCGCATGTCCGGCCTTCCGCCTTCCGGCGGGGCCGTTCGTCAGCCGGAGACCACCGAGACCTCTCCGATGCCCAGTGCGCGGACCGGCTCCGCGATCCGGGCCGCGTCACCGACGAGGATCGTGACCAGCCGGTCCTCGGGGAACGCGTTGACGACCGCCGCGGTCGCCTCGACCGTGCCGGTCTCCGCGAGCCTGGCGTACAGCTGTGCCTGGTAGTCGTCGGGGAGGTGCTGCTCCACCTGGTCGGCGAGGGTGCCCGCGACGGAGGCCGCGGTCTCGAACTTCAGGGGCGCCACGCCCACGAGGTTCTGCACGGCCGTCTCGCGCTCCTCGTCGGTCAGGCCCTCCGCCGCCAGGGTCCGCAGGACCGTCCACAGGTCCCTGAGCGCCGGCTCGGTGGACTCCGTGTCCACGGACCCGCTGATGGCGATCATCGAGGCGCCGGTCGCGCCCGATTCGGAGTCCGGGGCCGAGGACCGCAGTACCTGGGCGAAGGCCCGGACACCGTAGGTGTAGCCCTTCTCCTCGCGCAGCACCCGGTCCAGCCGGGAGGTGAGCGTGCCGCCCAGGCAGTACGTGCCGAGCATCTGGGCCGGCCACACGCTGTCGTGCCGGTCGGCGCCGATCCGGCCGATCAGCAGCTGCGTCTGCACCGCGCCCGGACGGTCGACGATCACCACCCGCCCGGTGTCGTCGGCGGTGATCGGCGGGGCGGGCCGGGGTGCGGCGGGCTCGCCCGACCAGTCGCCGAGCGTGTCGGCGAGCAGGGCGTCCAGGTCGATACCGGTGAGGTCGCCGACGACCACGGCGGTCGCGGTGGACGGCCTGACGTGGGCGTCGAAGAACGCGCGCACCGCCGCCGAGTCGATCCGCTCCACCGTCTCCTCGGTGCCCTGACGCGGGCGCGACATCCGCGCCTCGGCCGGGAACAGTTCCTTGGAGAGCTGCTTGGCGGCGCGCCTGGCCGGGTTGGCCTGCTCGTGCGGGATCTCGTCGAGCCGGTTGCGCACCAGCCGCTCGATCTCGCCGTCCGGGAAGGCGGGCGCCCGGAGGGCCTCGGCGACCAGGGCCAGGGCCTTGGCGAGCCGGGAGGCCGGGACCTCCAGGGAAACCCGGACGCCGGGGTGGTCGGCATGGGTGTCGAGCGTGGCGCCGCAGCGCTCCAGCTCGGCGGCGAACTCCTCCGCGGTGTGCTTGTCGGTGCCCTCGGAGAGCGCCCGCGACATGATCGTGGCCACGCCGTCGAAACCCTCGGGCTCGGCGTCCAGCGGGGCGTCGAGGAAGACCTCCACCGCGACGACCTGCTGGCCGGGGCGGTGGCAACGCAGCACCGTCAGGCCGTTGGGCAGGGACCCCCGCTCCGGGGCGGGAAAGGCCCAGGGCCGGGCCACGCCGGGGGCCGGCTGGGGGTGGTACTGCATCGAAACTCCAGTCGCGGCGTCGGTCACTTGCCCGCTCCTTCGTGCGCGTCGGTGTCGTCGGCGTCGGTCTCGTCGGCGGTCTCGGCCGACTCGACCGGCTCGTAGACCAGCACCGCCCGGTTGTCGGGGCGCAGCTGGGCCCTGGCCGCGGCCTGGACCTCCTCCGCGGTCACGTCGAGCACCCGCTGCACGGCGGTCAGGGCCAGCTGCGGGTCACCGAACAGGACGGCGAAGCGGCACAGTTCGTCCGCGCGGCCCGCGACCGTGCCGAGCCGGTCCAGCCACTCGCGCTCCAACTGGGCCTGCGCCCGCTCCATTTCCTCGGGCGTGGGGCCCTCGGCGGCGAACCGGGCGAGCTCCTCGTCGACCGCGGTCTCGACCTCCGGCACCTCGACCCCGCCGGACATTTTGACGTCCAGCCAGCCGAGCGAGGGTGCTCCGGCCAGGCGCAGCAGCCCGAACCCGGCCGCCACGGCCGTACGGTCGCGGCGGACGAGCCGGTTGTACAGCCGTGACGACTCGCCGCCGCCGAGCACGGTCAGCGCGAGGTCCGCCGCATCGCACTCCCGGGTGCCGTCGTGCGGCAGGCGGTAGGCGGCCATCAGGGCGCGCGCCGGAACCTCCTCGCGCACCTCCTCGCGCAGCTGCTCACCGATGATCTCGGGGAGCGTGCCGTCGCGCGGCGGCTGCTTGCCGTCGTGGGACGGGATGGAGCCGAAGTACTTCTCGATCCAGGCCAGGGTCTGCTCGGGGTCGATGTCGCCGACGACCGAGAGCACCGCGTTGTTGGGGGCGTAGTACGTACGGAAGAAGGTGCGCGCGTCCTCCAGGGTCGCGGCGTCCAGGTCGGCCATCGAGCCGATCGGCGTGTGGTGGTACGGGTGGCCCTCGGGGTAGGCCAGGGCTGTCAGCCTCTCGAACGCCGTGCCGTAGGGGACGTTGTCGTAGCGCTGGCGGCGCTCGTTCTTGACGACGTCCCGCTGGTTCTCCATGGACTCCTCGTCGAGCGCGGCGAGCAGCGAGCCCATGCGGTCGGCTTCGAGCCAGAGGGCCAGCTCCAGCTGGTGGGCGGGCATGGTCTCGAAGTAGTTGGTGCGCTCGAAGCTGGTGGTCCCGTTGAGCGAGCCGCCGGCCCCCTGCACCAGCTCGAAGTGGCCGTTCCCCTTGACCTGGCCGGAGCCCTGGAACATCAGGTGCTCGAAAAGGTGAGCCAGGCCGGTGCGTCCCTTGACCTCGTGGCGCGAGCCGACGTCGTACCAGAGGCAGACTGCGGCGACCGGGGTCAGATGGTCCTCGGAGAGCACCACGCGCAGGCCGTTGGCCAGGCGGTGCTCGGTCGCTGTCAAGCCGCCGGAGCCGGCCTGAGCTGTGGCCGTGTGACCCATGGGCATGTACGTCCCTTCGATCGCGATACTGGATTTCCTGCGAGACCTGCCACTGTAAGCAAGCGCACACGTGCCTGGCGAAGTTCCCGTACCGCGGAAGTTCGCATGAAAGGGGGGCGCACCCCCGCGCGAAGGGGCGGGAAACCCCGTCGGCGGGCGCCCCGAACGTCCTTTGGGCCGGGTCGAGGTCGGGGATGTCAGTGCGGCGGTCCACAATGGTCCGCGTCAGAACCTGAGGTTGCCCGAACAGAATCCGTGAAGGAGTCGCAGCAGCGATGGCCCGCCGCAGCACGAAGACCCCGCCGCCGGACGACTTCGAGGAGAAGATCCTCGACATCGACGTCGTCGACGAAATGCAGGGCTCCTTCCTCGAGTACGCGTACTCGGTGATCTACTCCCGGGCCCTGCCCGACGCCCGGGACGGCATGAAGCCGGTGCACCGCCGCATCGTCTACCAGATGAACGAGATGGGCCTGCGCCCCGACCGCGGCTTCGTGAAGTGCGCCCGGGTGGTCGGCGAGGTCATGGGCAAGCTGCACCCGCACGGCGACGCGTCGATCTACGACGCGCTGGTCCGTCTGGCGCAGCCGTTCTCCATGCGGCTCCCCCTGGTCGACGGTCACGGAAACTTCGGCTCGCTCGGGAACGACGACCCGCCGGCCGCCATGCGGTACACCGAGTGCCGGATGGCCGACGCGACGTCGCTGATGACGGAGTCGATCGACGAGGACACCGTCGCGTTCCAGTCGAACTACGACGGTCAGGAGATGGAGCCGACCGTCCTCCCCGCCGCGTACCCGAACCTGCTGGTCAACGGCTCGTCCGGGATCGCGGTCGGTATGGCGACCAACATGCCGCCGCACAACCTGGGCGAGGTCGTGGCCGCCGCCCGGCATCTGATCAAGCACCCGGGCGCGGACCTGGAGACCCTGATGCGGTTCGTGCCCGGTCCCGATCTGCCCACGGGCGGCCGGATCGTGGGCCTGAGCGGCATCAAGGACGCGTATGCCCGGGGGCGCGGCACGTTCAAGATCCGCGCGACCGCTTCCGTGGAGAACGTGACCGCCCGTCGCAAGGGTCTGGTCGTCACGGAACTCCCCTTCACCGTCGGGCCGGAGAAGGTGATCGCCAAGATCAAGGACCTGGTCTCGGCGAAGAAGCTCCAGGGCATCGCGGACGTGAAGGACCTGACGGACCGCGAGCACGGCCTGCGCCTGGTCATCGAGGTGAAGAACGGCTTCGTGCCGGAGGCCGTGCTGGAGCAGCTCTACAAGCTGACGCCGATGGAGGACTCCTTCGGCATCAACAACGTGGCACTGGTCGACGGGCAGCCGCTCACGCTGGGGCTCAAGGAGCTGCTGGAGGTCTACCTCGACCACCGTTTCGACGTGGTGCGCCGGCGCAGCGAGTTCCGCCGGGGCAAGCGCCGCGACCGGCTGCACCTGGTCGAGGGCCTGCTGGTCGCGCTGGTCGACATCGACGAGGTCATCCGGCTCATCCGTTCCAGCGACAACTCGGCGCAGGCGAAGGAGCGGCTCATCGAGCGGTTCTCGCTGAGCGAGGTCCAGACGCAGTACATCCTGGACACCCCGCTGCGCCGGCTGACCCGGTTCGACCGGATCGAGCTGGAGAGCGAGCGGGACCGGCTCAACGACGAGATCGCCAAGCTGACGGCCATCCTCGAATCGGACACCGAGCTGCGCAAGCTCGTCTCCACGGAGCTGGCCGCGGTCGCCAAGAAGTTCGGCACCGCCCGGCGCACGGTGCTGCTGGAGTCGGCCGGTACGCAGGTCGCCGCGGTGCCGCTGGAGGTCGCGGACGACCCGTGCCGGGTGCTGCTCTCCTCGACCGGTCTGCTGGCCCGTACCGCCAATGACGAGCCGATCGTCCTCACCGAGGACGCCAAGCGCGCCAAGCACGACGTGATCGTGTCGGCCGTGCCCGCGACGGCACGGGGCGATGTGGGCGTGGTGACGTCGACGGGCCGGCTGCTGCGGCTCCCGGTGATCGATCTGCCCCAGCTGCCGGACACCCACGCGGCGCCCAACCTGTCGGGCGGGGCGATGGTCTCCGAGTTCCTCACGCTGGAGAACGACGAGACGGTCGTCTGTCTGACGACGCTCGACGAGGCCTCCCCCGGTCTGGCGATCGGCACCCTCCAGGGCGTCGTCAAGCGGGTGGTGCCGGACTATCCGGCCAACAAGGACGAGCTGGAGGTCATCACCCTCAAGTCCGGTGACCGGATCGTCGGTGCCGCCGAGCTGCGGACCGGCGAGGAGGACCTGGTGTTCATCACCTCCGACGCGCAGCTGCTGCGTTACCCGGCGGCGCAGGTGCGGCCGCAGGGCCGGCCCGCCGGGGGCATGGCGGGGGTCAAGCTGGCGGCGGACGCCGAGGTGATCTCCTTCACCGCGGTGGATCCGGCGGCGGACGCGATGGTGTTCACCGTCGCGGGCTCGCACGGCACGCTGGACGACTCGGCGCAGACGTGCAAGCTCACCCCGTTCGACCAGTACCCGCGCAAGGGCCGGGCCACCGGCGGGGTGCGCTGTCAGCGGTTCCTCAAGGGCGAGGACGTCCTGGTGTTCGCCTGGGCGGGTGCGGTGCCCGCCCGGGCCGCGCAGTCCAACGGCACGCCGGTCGAGCTGCCGGAGCCGGACCCGCGGCGCGACGGTTCGGGGACACCGCTGGTCAAGCCGGTCGCGGTGGTCGCGGGCCCGGTGTAGCCGACCGGTCCGACGGCGCGGGGCCGGGCACGGCCTACGCGTCGTCGGGTCGCCGCACGTACCGCAGGACGCCCCACATGCTCCGTTCGTGTGCGGCGTCCTGCGTCGTGTCCGGGCCCGGCGCGGCGCTCTCGCGGCAGGCGTCCAGCTCCTTGCCCAGGGCCCCCGGGTCGATGCCGGAACCGATCAGCACCAGCTGGGTGAGGCGCGGCTCGTCGCGCGTCCACGGCCGCGGGTCGAACCGCAGGAACCTGCCGACCGTGTGCAGGGCGTACTTGTTGGCCCGGTCGCCCACGCCGAAGTCGACGAATCCCTTGATCCGGTAGAGGCCCTGCGGCCGGGAGTCGAGGAAGTCCATCAGGCGGCGGGGGTTCATGGGCACGTCCGCGGTGAAGGACACGCTCTCGTAGGCGGCGTGGAGGTGGTGCCCGTGCCCGTCGTGGCCCTCCTGCTCGGCCCGCTCCGCCAGGAGCAGGTCCTCGAAGGTGAGCTGGCGGGCCTTCTCCGCGCCGTCCGGTCGCAGCGCCGGGTCGAAGAGGAGTTCCGGATCGATGCGTCCGTAGGTGGCCCGGATGACCGCGGGCCCGCCGACGGCCGGCTGGCCGTCGGCTGCCGGGGCACCGGCCCCGGCGACGGCCTTCCCGACCCGGTCCAGCTCTTCGCTCCCGACCAGGTCGGTCTTGTTCAGCACGACGAGATCGGCGACGGCGAGGTGGCGGTCGATCTCCGGGTGGCGCTCCCGGGTGGCGTCGAACCCGGCGGCGTCGACGACCTCCACCAGTCCCCCGTAGACGATGTCCGGGTTGTCGCTGGCCAGGAGCATCCGTACGAGTTCCTGCGGCTCGGCCAGTCCGCTGGCCTCGATGACGATCACGTCGAGGCGGGCGGAGGGCCGGGTCAGCATGTCGAGGAAGGTGTCGAGTTCGCTCGCGTCGACCGCGCAGCACAGGCACCCGTTGCCCAGCGAGACAGTGGATCCGACCTGTCCCGAGACGGTCATGGCGTCGATCTCGATGGAGCCGAAATCGTTGACGATCACGCCGATCCGGTTTCCCGCGCGGTTGGCGAGGAGGTGGTTGAGCAGTGTCGTCTTGCCCGATCCCAGGAACCCCGCGAGAACGATGACCGGAATCTGCTGTTTGCGGGGCGGGGACGACGGGTTCAACGGAAACCTTCCTCGATGGCCTCAGGGCGCCGGGACCGGCTGCGGCGGGGGCGTGCCCACGTAACGGGCCGCCGGACGGATGATCTTCGAGTCCTCCGCCTGTTCCAGGATATTGGCGCTCCAGCCGACCACCCTCGCCGCGCAGAAGGTCGGTGTGAACATCTCGCGCGGCAGTCCGCACAGCTCCATGACGACCCCGGCGTAGAACTCCACGTTGGTGTGCAGTTCGCGGCCCGGCTTGAGTTCGGCGAGGATCGCCTCGACCTGTCGCTCCACCTCGACGGCGAAGTCGACGAGCGGGCCGCCGAAGCCCTGGGCGATGCCTCGCAGCATGCGTGAACGGGGGTCCTCGGTGCGGTAGACGGGGTGTCCGAAGCCCATGATCCGCCCGCCCGCGAGCACCTGCTCGCGGATCCAGCCGTCGATGCGGTCGGGGGTGCCGATGGCGTCCAGGGTGTCGAGGGCGCGGCTGGGCGCCCCGCCGTGCAGCGGTCCGGAGAGCGCGCCGACGGCGGCCACCAGACAGGCCGCGACATCGGCGCCGGTGGAGGCGACCACGCGGCCGGTGAAGGTCGAGGCGTTGAAGCCGTGGTCGATGGTGGAGATCAGGTACTGCTCGACGGCCCTGACCCTTGCGGCGTCCGGTACGGAGCCGGTGAGCATGTAGAGGTAGTTGGCGGCATGGGGCAGGTCGTCGCGCGGCTCGACCGGTTCGAGACCCCGGCCGAGCCGGTGCAGGGCGGTGAGCACGGTGGGGACGGCCGCACAGACGGCCAGGGCGTCGTCGCGGCGCCGGCCTGCGTCGATGTCGTACACCGGCCGGAATCCGGCCGCCGCGCCGAGGAGCGAGAGGGCGGTGCGCAGCCCGGCCAGGGGGTTGGAGGCGGCTCCCGCGCGCGCTATGGCGGGCAGTGCCTCGCGCACCTGGGAGGGGAGCCGGCGCAGGGCGGCGGTACGGGCGGCGAACTCGGCGCGGGCCCCGGCATCGGGCAGCGAGCCCTCGAGCATCAGGTACCAGACGTCCTCGAAGCTGCGGGTTCCCGCCAGCTCGATCGCCGAGTACTGCCGGTAGTGGTAGAAGCCCTCGCGTCCGCGGACGTCGCCGAGGGCCGTGCCGGTGACGACGACGCCCGCCAGTCCTCGGGGTACGTCGAGCGGGGTGCCGCTGGTCGTGGTCGGCATCGTTTCCTCCGTGGAGTTCGGGTTCATCAATATTGATTCGACCATCCAAGATTGACTCGATCTCTGTCAATATTGATTGAATCAATGTGTATACGGTTGGCGACATGACGGATCGAGCAGCACCCGACGACGCTTCCGGGGCGACGGCCCCACGACGGCTCAGCACCCGGGAGACGGCCGAGCGTCTCGGGGTGAAGCCGGAGACGGTGTACGCCTACGTCAGCCGGGGCCAGCTGAGCAGCACCCGCGCCCCCGGCGGGCGCGGCAGCACGTTCGACGCGGCGGAGGTCGACGCGCTGGCCCGGCGCACGGGCCGTCGGGAGCCCCCACCCGCCCCCGGCGACCTTGTCTTCCGCACCGGCATCACCCTGATCGAGAACGACCGCTACTACTTCCGCGGCGTCGACGCGACCGAACTGGCCCGGGAGTACGCCTACGAGGAGGTCGCCGAGTGGCTCTGGAGCGGTGAGCTGCGCCCCGGCGTCCGCTTCACGGCACCCGATGAGGCGTTGGCCGCGGCGCGCGGGGCGGTCGACGCGCTGCCCGCGCACAGCAGTCCGACGGACCGGCTGCGGGTCGCGGTGATCGCCGCGGCGAGCGCCGATCCGTTCCGCTTCGACCTCTCGCGCGAGTCCGTGCTCGCCGGTGCGCGAAGTCTCGTGCCGACCCTGGTCGGGGCGCTGCCCCCGGCGGCCGGAGGGGCCGTGGAGGGGGCACGGGAGCGGCCGGAGGAGAGGGAGGTCGGGCTGGCCCGGCAGCTGTGGTCGAAGCTCACCGCCCGGCCCGCCGACGCGCCGTTCGTCACCGCGCTGGACGGCGCCCTCGCCCTGCTGATCGACCATGACCTCGCGGCCTCGACCTTGGCCGCCAGGGTCGCCGCGTCCGCCCACGCCCATCCGTACGCGGTGGTCTCCGCGGGTCTCGGGGTGCTGGAGGGCCCGCTGCACGGGGCGGCGAGCGGGCTGGCCCACCGGATGCTGGCCGAGGTCCTGGAGCGGGGCAGTGCGGTCCCGGTGGTCGCCGACCACCTCCGGGCCGGGCGCAGGGTTCCGGGACTCGGCCACCGGCTCTACAAGTCCGAGGATCCCCGGGCGCAGGCGCTGTTCGCCCTGCTCGCGAGGGTGCCGCAGGCCGCCGGGGCGCTCGCCGCGGCGCGCGACGTGGTCGCCACGACCGCACGGCACACGCCCCTGCCCGCCAATGTGGACCTGGCACTCGCCGTGCTCTCGGTCTCCTCCGGCATGGCCGCGGAGGCCGGCGAGACGGTGTTCGCGGTGTCCCGCACGGCCGGATGGATCGCGCACGCGCTGGAGGAGTACGGGGAACGGCCCCTGCGCATGCGCCCCAGTGGCCAGTACTGCGGTCCCCGCCCTCCTCAGCCACTGCCCGCCGCCGCGGACGACCTGTCACGCCGGTCCGCGCCGTGAACGCGGTGGCCGCCGCAGGACAGCAGCACGGGAAGAATTGAAGCGGGAAAGATTTCGGAAAGGGTCATAACGCCGCTTACCGCTCATACGAGTAGCACCCCACCGCTCGTTTCCGGAAGAGCACGCCGTTTCGGCTGGCCTCAGCGGGTCTTCTCCCAGGTCCTGCTGATGCAGTTGGCCATCGTCACCGGTGTGACCACGCCGGCCACCGGCCTCTTCCCGGCACCGCTCAGCGCCCAGCTCGACGACCAGGCGATGCGCCGGGCCCCGGTCATCGCGCAGGGCACGGCGGCCCATCCGCAGACCGACGTGATCATGGTGACGGCCGCACGCGATGTCGCCACCGTGCAGGACGCCATGCGGCACGGCGCGCTGCAGTACCTGGTGAAGCCGTTCACGTACGCGGGGCTGCGCACCAAGCTGGAGGGTTACGCAGCGCTGCGCCACACCCTCGAACGCGGCGGCGAGGCCGAGCAGGGCGAGGTGGACCGGCTCTTCGGCGCGCTGTGGGCCGCGAGCGAGACCGACCTGCCCAAGGGGCACTCGCCGACCACGACGGAGCTGGCCAGGCAGGCACTCCGCAACGCCGACGGGCCGCTCTCCGCGCAGGAGCTCGCGGAGAGCTCCGGCATGAGCCGTCAGACCGCCCAGCGCTCTCTGAAGCTGCTGGAGAAGTCCGGCAGAGTGCGGCTGACCCTGCGGTACGGCGAAACGGGCCGCCCGGAGCACCGCTACACCTGGTCCCCCGGCGGACGGGCCTGACCGCCCCGGTCCCGGTGTGCGCCCCCGACGGCCCGTGCGGTGCCTATACCGCTCCCGCTCCGGTCAGTGCGCGGACCTCGGTCTCCGCATGCTTGGCCTCGTCGGGCGGCTCGGAGGACGTGACCGTCCCGATCCAGCCGGCCAGAAAGCCCAGCGGGATGGAGACCAGTCCGGGGTTCTCCAACGGGAAGAGCTGGAAGTCCACGCCGGGGAACAACGAGGTGGGACTGCCGGAGACGACCGGTGAAAGCAGTACGAGCAGCACGGCGGGAATCAGTCCGCCGTAGACGGACCAGACCGCTCCCCGGGTAGTGAAGTTCCGCCAGAACAGGGAGTACAGGAGCACGGGGAGGTTGGCCGAGGCGGCGACGGCGAAGGCGAGCCCCACCAGAAACGCCACGTTCAGGTTCTGGGCGATCAGGCCGAGCCCGATGGCGGCGACCCCGATCCCGGTCGCCGCCACCCTGGCGACGGCGACCTCGCTGTACTGCTTGGCGCCCGGCCGTCTGAGCGAGGCGTAGAGGTCGTGGGCCACGGAGGCGGACGAGGCGAGGGTGATGCCCGCGACGACCGCGAGAATGGTCGCGAAGGCGACGGCGCCGACCACGGCGAACAGGATCGCGCCCCCGGTGGATCCTTCACCACCGCCGAGTTCCATGGCCAGCAGCGGGATCGCCGTGTTGCCCGCGGCGTTGGATGCCCGCACCTCGGCCGAGCCGACCAGGGCGGCCGCCCCGAATCCGAGCACGATCGTCATCAGGTAGAAGCCGCCGATGAGCCCGATCGACCAGACGACGGAGCGACGGGCCGCACGGGCGGTGGGCACGGTGTAGAACCGCGACAGGATGTGCGGCAGCCCCGCCGTGCCGAGCACCAGGGCCAGGCCCAGGCTGATGAAGTCGATGCGCGCGGTCCAGCTCCCGCCGTACCGGAGGCCGGGCAGGAGGAACCTGCTGCCGTGCCCGCTCCGTTCGGCGGCGGAGTTGAGCAGGGCGTTGAAGTTGCCGTGGAAGTGGATCAGGACGAGCACGGTCAGCGCGATCGCCCCCACCATCAGCAGTACGGCCTTGACGATCTGGATCCAGGTGGTGGCGCGCATCCCGCCGAGCGACACGTAGACGATCATGAGCGCGCCGACGCCGATGACGGTCCAGGAGCGGGCCGCACCACTCGTACCGCCGAGCAGCAGGGCGACCAGGCTGCCCGCACCCACCATCTGCGCCACGAGGTAGAGGACGGACACGGTGACGGAGGAGGTGCCCGCCGCGATCCGGACCGGTCGTTCCGCCATCCGCGCGGCCACCACGTCGGCGAGCGTGAACCGGCCGCAGTTGCGGACCAGTTCGGCGACCAGGAACAGGACGACGAGCCAGGCGACGAGGAAGCCGACCGAGTAGAGCATGCCGTCGTAACCGAAGAGTGCGATGAGGCCGGAGATGCCGAGGAAGGACGCGGCCGACATGTAGTCGCCCGCGATGGCGAACCCGTTCTCCATCGGGGAGAACAGCCTGCCGCCCGCGTAGAACTCCTCGGCCGAGCCGTGGCGGTTGCGGCTCACCCAGGCGGTGATGGCGAGCGTCACCGCGATGAAGGTGCTGAACAGCAGAAGCGCCAGCGTCTGATGGTTCCCGTTCAACGCTCGACTCCCCGTGTCATCTCCTGGGTCTCCCACCGCAGTTCGAGCGCGGCCCGGTCCCGGCGCAGGCGCGCGTGCCGCGCATACACCCCGGTGAGCAGGAAGGTCGTGAGGAACTGCCCGATCCCCGCGACCATCGCGACGTTGACCGCTCCGGCCACCGGTCTGGCCATCAGCCCGGGAGCGGTGATCGCGGCGACGACATAGACCAAGTACCAGACGAGGAAGGCGAGGGTGGCGGGGATGACGAAACGCCGGTACCTGCGGCGCACCTCCTGGAAGGCCCCGCTGCGCTGCACCTCCAGGTAGATGTCGGCCGCGCGGTAACCGCGCTGCGGCTCCGCGGGCGCGGACCGCCCGGCGGGGACGAAGCTCCCCGTGTCTCCCGGCCCGCCCGACCCGGAGGCCGACTCGTCGTGCCACGGGTCGTCGAGGCGCATCGCTGCGGCCTCACGCCCTGCTTCCTTCTCCACGGAACAACTCCCCTTGTCCACGGACCACTTCGGCCGTGTACCCAAGAATGGGCAGATCAGGAAGACCCCGGGTGGGCCATTCGCCGGTCTTCACCTCTTCAGGTGAAGACCGATCCGGGCGGCTGTGCGAGGCCCCGAACGTACGCGTAGCGAACGGCCTGGGCCCGGTCGCGTACCCCGGCCTTGGCGAAGAGGTTGTTGATGTGGCTTTTCACGGTGGCCTGCGAAATGTGCAGCTGCCGGGCGATCTCCGTATTGGACAGCCCCTCCGCGATCAGGATCAGCACCTCCAGCTCACGCGGCGTCAGGCCGTCGGGCAACTCCGGCTCGGATGACAGGGCCGGCAACAGGGGACTCGTGGTGACCCGCTCCAGCAGACGGCGCTGCACTCTCGGGGAGAGCCCGGCCTCGCCCGACAGCACGGCCTGGACGGCCCGCACGATCTCGTCGCCCCCGGCGTCCTTGGTGAGGTAGCCGCGGGCCCCCGCCCGCAGCGCGGGGAAGAGCGAGTCGTCGTCCGCGAACGTCGTGAGCACCACCACCTGGGTACCGGGATGGTCCTTGCGGATCCGTCTCGTCGCCTCGACCCCGTCGCACCGGGGCATCCGCAGGTCCATCAGGACCACGTCGGGGGCCAGTTCGGCCACGAGCGCGACGGCCTCGTCGCCGTCCTTCGCCGATCCGACCACCTCGATGCCGGGCAGCAGCCCCAGCAGCATCACGATTCCTTCGCGCACCACCGACTGGTCGTCGGCGACCACGACCCGCGCGTTCACACGGGCACCCGCAGACTCACCACGAATCCCTCCTCGGCGGGGCCCGCCTCCAGCGTCCCGCCCATCAGCTCGGCCCGCTCCCTCATCCCCAGCAGACCGTATCCGGAGCCGCTGCCCGCGAGTTCGTTCCCGGGAACGCTCCCGCCCGAGTCCCTGACCTCCAGGGAGACTTCGTCCGGCAGGTACTCCAGCCGGACGAGCACCCTGGCCCCCGGTGCGTGTTTGCGCACATTGGTCAGGGCCTCCTGCGCCACTCGCCGGACCGTCTGCGACGCCTCGGCCGTCAGCACCCGATGCTCCCCTTCCACGCTGACCTCCGCGGGCTCGGCGGCCACCAGTTGTCTCAGGAAGTCCTCCACCGGAGACACCTCTCCCCTGAGCGCGGAGAGCGCCTGCCGGGTCTCCGCGAGTCCCTCACGTGCCATGGAACGCGCCGCCACCACCCGCTCCAGCACCCCGTCCCGGAACTCCCCCCCGGGTTCCCGCTCGATCAGCAGCCGCGCCGCCTCCAGGTGTACCAGCTGCGCCGAGAGGCTGTGGGCGAGCACGTCGTGGATCTCCCTGGCGATCCTGGCCCGCTCCCCCAGGGCCGCCGTCTCGGCTTCCGCCGCGCGGGCCGCCCGCTCCTGCATGAGCAGTCTCTGGGCGTTGCCGCGGGCCTCGGCGTCCAGCCTGAGCACATAACCGGCCAGCGAAAGGCCGACGGTGGTCGTGGCCGTGGAGAACCAGCCGTCGGTGTTGACGACGGCGTACACGCCGAGGGTGAGGGCCGTCACGGGAAGGGCCGCCGCGAGAGGCAGCCGCTCCAGCGCGGTGACCGCACAACCGCACCACAGGAGCGTCGCCAGCAGAACAGCGTCGGCCTCACGCGCGCCGAAGGCCGCCAACAGCAGCAATGTCATCAGACCGAGTGACGGCCAGAGCCGGTGTTTCAGGCTGGTCCGGAAGAAGGCCCACGCGACGACCGCGCAGCCCAGCACTCCCACCATTCCGGCCGCGATCGCCCAGGGGCCGAAGCGCCCGCCGCCGAACGTCCCCCACAGCATGGCGGCGATCAGCACCCCCCGGACCGACCAGGTGATCACCTTCCGCGGACGGGTGCGGTTCGCCTCCGAGAGCGCCTCGCGGGAGGGCCAGCTCGTCCAGGTAGCGCGCATCACCCTCGGTCCTTCCCTGCCGGCTGCGATGTCGCCCCGACGGCGAGGACTGCGTATGCCGGACCCATCCGCCCGCCCCGCCGCGACAGCACATCCCCGCGCGCCCCAGGCACCACCGCGAGGAGGACTCTCGGCAGGCTCCACCGACGCCGGTCGCCCGTGATCTTCTGCGCCCGGGGCTGACGGGCCACTACGGCGACGGCGACCGCACCGATCACCAGGACATCGACGATCTCCGACATGGCTGCCTCCGATTCGCGGAAAGGTTGAACGCCTTCGACGCTACGGAAACGGCCGGGCCGGGGAATCGGCTCAGGGGTGGATCGTGGGTGGAGTTGCCGTCTCCACCCACGGGTGGAGACGGCGACGCTCAGACATCGATGCGTGAAGCGCTCAGACGTCGATGCGTGAGCGGTCCAGGGTGGCGGCAGAGCTGGTGATGAACTCCTTGCGCGGAGCCACCTCGTTGCCCATCAGCAGGTCGAAGACCTGCTCGGCCGACTCCAGATCGCCGATGTTGATCCGCCGCAGGGTACGGTGACGCGGGTCCATCGTGGTCTCCGCCAGCTGATCCGCGTCCATCTCGCCCAGGCCCTTGTACCGCTGGATCGAGTCCTTGTACCGGATGTTCTTCCGCTGGAGCTCCAGCAGCCGCTGACGCAGCTCGTTGTCGGAGTACGTGTAGATGTACTTGTCCTGGCCCTTCTTCGGCTGGACCAGCTCGATGCGGTGGAGCGGGGGCACGGCGGCGAAGACCCGGCCGGCCTCGACCATCGGCCGCATGTACCGCTGGAAGAGCGTCAGCAGCAGGATGCGGATGTGCGCGCCATCGACATCGGCGTCCACCAGCAGGACGATCTTCCCGTAGCGCGCGGCGTCGATGTCGAAGGTCCGGCCGGACCCTGCTCCTATGACCTGGATGATCGCACCGCACTCGGCGTTCTTCAGCATGTCCGAGACGGATGCCTTCTGGACATTGAGGATCTTGCCCCGGATCGGCAGCAGCGCCTGGAACTCACTGTTCCGGGCGAGCTTGGCCGTGCCGAGCGCGGAGTCCCCCTCGACGATGAACAGCTCGCTGCGGTCGACGTCGTCGCTGCGGCAGTCGGCGAGCTTCGCCGGCAGCGAGGAGGACTCCAGCGCCGTCTTACGACGCTGCGCGTCCTTGTGCTGACGGGCCGCAATGCGGGTCCGGGCAGCAGCCACGGCCTTGTCCAGGACCGCCCTGGCCTGGGCCTTCGCATCGCGTTTCGTCGAGGTCAGGAACGCCTTGAGTTCCTTCGCCACGACGTTGGCGACGATCCGGTTCGCTGCCGAGGTGCCGAGCACCTCCTTGGTCTGGCCCTCGAACTGCGGCTCCGCCAGGCGCACGGTGACGACCGCGGTCAGCCCCTCCAGTGCGTCGTCCTTGACGATGTCGTCCTCGGCCACGCGGAGCAGCTTGGCGGAGCGAAGCACCTCGTTGACCGTCTTGGTCACGGAGCGTTCGAATCCGGTCACGTGCGTGCCGCCCTTGGGGGTGGCAATGATGTTGACGAAGGACTTGAGGGTGGTGTCGTAGCCGGTGCCCCAACGCAGGGCGATGTCCACCGCGAGTTCCCGGGTGACCTCGGTCGCCGTCATGTGGCCGCGCTCGTCCAGCACCGGCACGGTCTCCTTGAACGTGCCCTGCCCGCTCAGGCGCAGGACGTCGCAGACGGCCTTGTCCTGTGCGAGGTACTCGCAGAATTCGCTGATGCCGCCGTCGAAATGGAAGGTCTCCTCGGTCTTGCCCGCCCCGTCGAGACCCCGTTCGTCGCGGACGACGATCGTGAGGCCGGGGACGAGGAAGGCCGTCTGCCGCGCCCGCTGGTGGAGCGTCTCCAGGCTGAGCTTGGCGTCCTTGAGGAAGATCTGCCGGTCCGCCCAGTAGCGAACCCGGGTGCCGGTGCGCGTCTTCGGCACCCGCTTGCCCTTGCGCAGGCCGTTGGCCGGATCGAACGGGCTGTCCGGCCCCTGCTCGGTGAAGATTCCCGGAACCCCGCGACGGAAGCTGATCGAGTGGGTCGCGCTGTTGCGGTCGACCTCCACGTCGAGCCGGGCGGAGAGTGCGTTCACCACGGAGGCGCCGACGCCGTGCAGACCGCCCGACGCGGCGTACGAGCCGCCGCCGAACTTTCCGCCGGCGTGGAGCTTGGTCATCACGACCTCGACACCGGACAGACCGGTCTTGGGCTCGACATCGACGGGGATGCCCCGCCCGTTGTCCCGGACCTCTACGGAGTTGTCGTCGTGGAGGATGACCTCGATGTGGTCGCAGAAGCCACCCAGGGCCTCGTCGACGGAGTTGTCGATGATCTCCCAGAGGCAGTGCATGAGACCGCGGCTGTCGGTGGACCCGATGTACATGCCGGGGCGCTTGCGAACCGCTTCGAGCCCCTCGAGTACGAGCAGATGCCGCGCGGTGTAGTTGGAACCGTCTCGGTCTGCTCCGGTCAGCAGCGCAGTGGACGGCACGGACGTATCGGCGGTCACGCGGTTCGCTCCTCGCTGAATTTCATTTGGGGCCCAGTGGGTATCGGGCTCGGCTTCGGTAGCCGCTGAGAGCGTACCGAGGCCTGGTAGAGCGGTTGTAACGCCACCCTCCGACAACCCTCACATCAATCCATCCTCGCACATACGTTCGGTCACCCGTGGGAGTGACGCGCACGTCACGTTCCCTTCCAGGCATGAACCATTTAGGCTCCGGGCACGTCCTCATGAACGAACCGGCAAGCCAGCCGGGAGGATCCACCAAGACAAGCAACGCGAAACCGTAGCGCTACGCAATACGGCACATTCGCCGCCAATCGTCAATAGACAGCCATCTCGAGAAGAAGTTTCGAAGAAAAGCCACGAGCGGGAACGTTTTCGGCCTGGTTGGATGTTGACCCTGGTACGACAGCTCGTCGAGCTAGAGAAGAGGCGACGTGACTACTGTTCTGACCCCCGCGAGCCCGCTGACCGCAGCAGACCGCTGTGACCGTTGCGGCGCCCAGGCATATCTGCGCGTCGTCCTGATCAGCGGCGGTGAACTGCTCTTCTGCGCCCACCACGGTCGCAAGTTCGAGCCGGAACTCAAGAAGATCGCCGCGGAAATACAGGATGAGACGGACCGGCTCACGGCCGTACAGGCCCAAGCCACCGAAGAGGAACACTGACACCTCGCATTCACGACGAGCTCGGGCCAGGTCCCGGACCTGCCGACGGGCGGCTCCCCATGTGGGGAGCCGCCCGTTCTCGTACGCCCGTACCCCGACCGCTCAGCCCCCTTCCGGCATCCAGCCGATCGCTGCGGAGATCCGCGTGTACACGCCGGGATTTCCTGCCCTCGCGCAGCCGTTCCCCCAGGACACCAGTCCGATAAGCCTTCCACGGGCCACCAGAGGCCCTCCGCTGTCTCCCTGGCACGCGTCATACCCGCCCAGCAGTTCGCCCGCACAGAGCATCGCTGAGGGGTCGTACGTGCCGTTCCTGCCGCCCTGGTACACCTGCGCGCACGCGCTGTCCGGCAGGACGCTCACTTTCGCAGAGCGGAGCGACGAGGCGTAGTCGCCGTTGCCGCTCATGTCACCCCACCCGTAGACGACGGCCCCGGTGCCCGGCGCGTACGCCGCGTCCCCCGACCCGGCCATCTGGATCGCGCTCTTCTCCGGCAGCGCGTCGGCCAGTGCGAGTACCGCCAGGTCCCCCGCGTTCGTGGCGGGGTCGAACGCGGGATTGATCCACGTCGACCGCACCGGGATCTCCTGCCCCCCGGCCTCGCGCAGGGTGTCGCGGCCCGCGATGACCCGCAGGTCCCGCACCGCGCCAACCTCGACGCCGAGCGCCTCACGGCTCAAGCAGTGCGCGGCGGTCAGCACCTTCTTCGGGGCCACCACGACACCGCCGCAGAACTGTCCGGCACGAGCCTCTCCGAACCGGTCGCGGCTGGACAGCGCCACCACCCAGGGACTGTCCTTGACGTGCGCGGGCTGACCACCGACGACTATGCCGTCCTCGGCCGCCCGGGCAGGGGACGCGAGAGGTATCGCGGCTGCGGCGGCAACCAGGGCGAACGCCCCGGTCAGGGCACGGAAGGCGATACGGGACATGCGTACTCCTGACTCTGTGTCGAACCGTTCCCACCCAGAGTCGTCCCACCACTCGTCCGACGCACCCATTGATAGGCCGAGGGCCCGGAACCCAGGGGGTTCCGGGCCCTCGCACGCTCCTGCTACTAGTCGAGGTAGTCCCGCAGCACCTGCGAACGCGACGGGTGACGCAACTTCGACATGGTCTTCGACTCGATCTGACGGATGCGCTCACGCGTCACGCCGTAGACCTTGCCGATCTCGTCCAGCGTCTTCGGCTGGCCGTCGGTGAGGCCGAAACGCATCGAGACCACGCCCGCCTCGCGCTCGGAGAGCGTGTCGAGCACCGAGTGCAGCTGCTCCTGGAGGAGCGTGAAGCTGACCGCGTCGGCCGGCACGACCGCCTCGGAATCCTCGATGAGGTCACCGAACTCGCTGTCCCCGTCCTCACCCAGCGGGGTGTGGAGGGAGATCGGCTCACGACCGTACTTCTGGACCTCGATGACCTTCTCGGGGGTCATGTCGAGTTCCTTGGCCAGCTCCTCCGGCGTGGGCTCGCGGCCCAGGTCCTGGAGCATCTGGCGCTGCACACGGGCGAGCTTGTTGATGACCTCGACCATGTGCACCGGGATGCGGATGGTGCGGGCCTGGTCGGCCATGGCGCGGGTGATCGCCTGGCGGATCCACCAGGTGGCGTACGTGGAGAACTTGTAGCCCTTGGTGTAGTCGAACTTCTCGACCGCGCGGATCAGACCGAGGTTGCCTTCCTGGATGAGGTCCAGGAAGAGCATGCCGCGGCCGGTGTAACGCTTGGCCAGCGACACCACGAGACGGAGGTTGGCCTCCAGCAGGTGATTCTTGGCGCGGCGGCCGTCCTCGGCGATGATCTCCAGCTCGCGCTTGAGCTTCGGGGCGAGCTTGTCGGAGTTCGCCAGCTTGTCCTCGGCGAACAGGCCGGCCTCGATGCGCTTGGCGAGCTCGACCTCCTGCTCGGCGTTGAGGAGGGGAACCTTGCCGATCTGCTTCAGGTAGTCCTTGACCGGGTCGGCGGTGGCACCGGCGACGGCGACCTGCTGCGCGGGCGCGTCGTCCTCGTCGTCGTCGGAGAGGACGAAGCCCTTGTTCTCGCCCTCGCCCTCCTCTTCCTCGCCGCCCTTGCCGACCTTTACTTCCTCGATCGCCTCGTCGCCATCGAGAAGCTCGTCGTCCTGCTTTCCGGACTTCTTCGCTGTTGTCTTCTTGGCCGCCGTCTTCTTCGCAGCGGTCTTCTTGGCAGCCGTCTTCTTGGCTGCCGCCTTCTTCGCAGGAGCGGCCGCGACGGCGTCGCCGGCCGCCGTGTCCACGGTCTCTGCCGACGGAGCGGCGGTGGCCGCGACAGTCCTCGTCACGGTCGTCTTGGCCGCGACGGTCTTGGTGGCGGTGCGCTTGACCGGGCTCTTCGCTGCGACGCTCTTGCGGGCACGTTTGGACGGCTCCGCGGCACTGACCATCAGCGTCACACCCTCTTCCTCGAGGATCTGATTGAGGCTGCGCAGAACATTCTTCCACTGGGTTGGCGGAATCTGGTCAGCCTCGAAGGCCCGACGCACGTCATCGCCGGCGATCTGCCCATCAGCCTTTCCCCGCTCGATGAGCGCCATCACAGACTCGGACTCGGCGATCTCCGGCGGGAGCGTACGGGATGTGCTGGCCGACACGAACAACCTCTCGGAACGATGGAAACGGCTTCCGGCCCGGCCCCCGTGAGGGCTGGAGCCGACGACCGCCGGGCTGGGAAGTACCGACGGCGCGGGGTTTGGCCTCAGAACTGCACAGCGCACTCAATGGCTGCTGTATTCCTTCCGTGGCGCTCACCTCTTAAGTCATCGCACTGCTTCGAGGAGTGTTACGCCCAATCCACGTGGCCCGAGTCACACCTCATTTGCGACGAACGAGACCAAGAGTGCATTCCTCACCACAATTGTGCCGCCGGACCATGACGGACCCGGCGACACATGGTTCGCACCCCGGTCGTACCGCGCTCAGTGCTCGCGGGGCGCGGGCACCACCCGCTCCACCTCGGGGTGGATGACGAGCAGTTGGCGCATGGCCGTTTCGGCACCTGCCGCGTCGCCGGACGCGAGGGCATCGACGATCCGGGTGTGATGACCGAGAGAGGCGTCGGTGGGGCGGTCACAGCCCGTGACCGGGCCGCCCGAGACCTGCAGCGCCGCAGCGACGATGCCGGAGAGGTGCTCGAGCATCCGGTTGCCCGCCGCCTGGATGAGCAGGGAGTGGAACTCCGCATCCGCCCGGGAACAGGTGATCGCGTCGCCCTGCCCGACCGCGTGCCTCATGATCTCGACCATGTCACCGAGACGCTGCTGAATGTCCTCACGGCCATGGCCCGCGGCGAGGCGAGCGGCGAGCGGCTCGATCGTCCAGCGGAGTTCCCCCAGCTCGCGGCGCTGGTCCTCGCGCTGGGGGCCGAAGGCGCGCCATTCGATGATGTCGGGGTCCAGCAGGTTCCAGTCGCTGACAGGACGGACCCTGGTACCCACATTGGGCCGGGCACTGACCAGCCCCTTGGCCTCGAGGACACGCAGCGATTCGCGCACGACGGTACGGGAGACCTCGAAGCGCTGACCGATCTCCTCCGGAACGAGGGGGCGGTCGGCGCCCAGGTCACCGGAAACGATCATCTGACCCAGCTGCTGAACGAGTTGGCCATGGAGGCCGCGGCCCCGGCTGGCCGAACCCCGCCGGCCCACCCGACCGAGCTCGGCGTCGGGACCGTCCCAGGTACGAAGGGCGGCACGCTCGCCGGCCGGCGCCTCCGCATACGGGTAGCGATCGAGTTCACCCGGGCCGGCGAGGCCGGAATCGGCGGAGCGGGCGGCGGTCATCATGGTGTGCGCAAGGGTACTCACGCATCCTTTGTCGGCGCAGCTCACTCAGCTCTTGAGGTCTTTGGTGAAAAGCACACGAAAGGGTGATCGGCACCCACCCCCCAATTGACGTCTAACCTGCATAAACCGGTCATCCTCTTGGGAGTTACGGGCCCCGACTCGGCCCGACACCGTTCTACGACCGCCAACGGACCCTGCGGTGAAGGCCGGTGAACAGATACGCGCAGACCAGGACCGACAACGACAACGACAACGCGGCCCCCACCGGATGGGCCACGAGCCGCACGGCCGCCGCCACCCATCGGTCCGTTTCGTGGGGCCAGCTCGGCCACACCAGTTCGCGGAGCCTGCCCGGCAGTCCGACGACCGACCGGGGGTCCGGCCCCGTCGACAGCACCTTCCGGACAAGCGGAGCCACAAGCACCGGTACGGCCAGCACCGCGGCGACACCGGCCGCGGTCACCCGGAAGATCCCGGCAGCCAGGAGCCCCGCCCACGCGCAGCCCACGACCAACCCGACCCAACCGACGTACAGCGGAACCGAGTTCGGGAAAATACCGATCAGCTCGGGGCCGTACACGACCCGCAGGGCTTCGGCGGAAACCAGGACGACGGCCAGGGCCAGCGCCACGGCGGCACCCGCGGACACCACCAGCTTGGCAATGAGCAGCCCCGGTCGGCGGGGGATCGCGCCTCGCCCTGCAGCGAGGGCGGGGTAACGGAATTCGTCGCCGAACGACAGCGCACCGAGAATCCCGGCACCGACCGCCGCGGGCGGCAGTGGCAGCAGCGACGGCCAGGCCGCCAGCGTCTTCGGCAGCGGCGCATGACCGGTACGGGCCAACAGTACGGAGAGCCCGGCCGAGAGCACCATGACCACGGCCATGATCAAGGGCGTTGTCCTGACTCCGAACATACGACGCAGCTCGTACCGCAGCGGATGGAGCGGACCGCGGGCCGGACGACGCCGGATGGGGGGCGGCAGCTTTGGGCTCGACGACCGCACGACCGGTCGAGGAAGGCCCGGCCTCTCGCTGTCGTCAGGCACCGCAAGGGCTGCCGGTCCCCCTGGGGATGCGGAAGCCGCAGGGAGGGCGGGGCCCGTGGTGTCCCCGTGACCTGTCGGATTCGCCCGAGCCGTGAGGTCCGCGTGGCCCACGAGGTCCGCATGGCTGGTGGAATGCGCGGGATCGATGGGGCGCTCCCGTCCCGTCGGCCCCGCAATTCCCCCCGACGCGGCGGGCTCCACCGCTCCTGCCGGTTGCGGCGACGCAACGGGGCCGGTGTCACCGATCTCGTCGGCGAGTTGGTGCACCGGCAGCCCGTGCCGGAACGCCGTGTCGCCGATCTCCGCGCACGTGGAGCCGTACACCGAGAGCCGACCACCCGCTTCGGTGACCACCTCGACCGATCGCCGGGCCACCCGGGCTTCCCGGCTGACGACCGCGGCAAGGCGGGCCGCGTGCGGGGTCCGGACCGCGACTCTGGGGCGCAGCCGGGTCCGGGAGAAGTCGCCGGCGCCCTGGTCGGCGACGAGACGGCCACCGTCGATGGTGATCACGCGGTGGGCGTTGCGTGCGGCCTCCCGGGTGTCGGTCGTGGTGTACAGAACGGTTCCGCCCCGCGCCGCGTGGGCCCGCAACAGCTCGTGCAGCCAGCCGGCGTCGCGCGGCGAAAGGCCCTCCGCCGGATCATCGAGGACGAGCGCGTGCGGGTCGCCGAGCAGTGCCGAGGCGAGTGCGAGCCGACGGTCCATGCCGAGTGAGAGTGCGCCGATGCGCCGGTCCCCGAGTCCGGCCAGCCCTACGGCGTCGAGCACTTCGTCGGCCCGCGCCACTGGCACCCCTGCAGCGGCGCAGAGCATCCGGAGCTGCCCGCGGGCGGTGCGGGCAGGGTGCCCCGGTACGTCCCCGAGGAGCACTCCCACCTCGCGGGCCGGGTGCGGGATCCGGTGCAGCGGTCTGCCCCGGAAGTAGGTGATGCCCCGCCCCGGGTCGAGTTCGAGCATGAGGCGGAGGGCTGCGGTCTTCCCGGAGCCGGGAGGGCCCAGAAGTGCGGTGACATGGCCGGGCCGGGCTTCGAGAGTGAGGTCGTCCACAGCGGCCGGAAGGCCGCGGCGGGGGGCGCTGGTGAGTCCGATGGCCTGGAGCATCGCTTCTCTCGCGGAAGGTGAGACCGCTCGGCGGCAGAGTGGGTACCACAGCAAGATAACGCGACAAATCAGACTTTTTGCGTAGCTTCGATATCGCGGGCGTTCCGCGGGCTCAGACCTCCGGCCTCAGCATCGGGGGGTTGAGCAGCGTGGCGGCGCCGGCCCGGAACAGCTGGGCCGGACGCCCGCCCTGACGGGTGGTCGTACCGCCCGAGGGCACCAGGAAGCCGGGGGTGCCGGTCACCTTGCGATGGAAGTTCCGCGGATCGAGGACCACGCCCCATACCGCCTCGTACACCCTCCGGAGCTCGCCGACCGTGAACTCTGGAGGACAGAAGGCGGTGGCCAGGGAGGAGTACTCGATCTTAGATCGAGCCCGTTCGACGCCGTCGGCGAGGATTCGCGCGTGGTCGAAGGCCAGCGGCGCCTGGCTCTCGTCCTCCTGGCCGAAGCCTCCTTCCGGCCCGAGCAGGTCCTCGACGGGCGCCCACCTCGCGCTGTTCGCGTCACCGCCCGCCCGCGGGGCCGGAAGATCGGGGGCCAGTGCGAGATGGGCGACGCTGACGACTCTCATCCGCGGGTCGCGACCGGGGTCGCCGTAGGTGGCGAGCTGTTCGAGGTGGGCACCGTTGCCAACCGCCGGAGCCGCCGGGTCCTGGGCGCACAGGCCGGTCTCCTCCCCGAGCTCCCGCCCCGCCGCCGCACCGAGATCCTCATCGGCTCTCACGAAGCCGCCGGGCAACGCCCATCGTCCTTGGAAAGGCGGCTCACCACGGCGTACGACCAGTGCGCAGAGCGCATGACGGCGCACCGTGAGCACGACCAGGTCGACAGTGACGGCGAAGGGCGGGAAAGTCGACGGGTCGTAGGGCGGCATGCCGCGATCATAGTCGTCTGCCTGACGATAAGCACTCCCTTCGAAGATCTCTTCTCGATCCCTTTCGCATCACCCCTTCCTTGGCTCCGCGATCCACCCCGCTCCCCCGTCGGGTCACCGCCGCTCACGGACCGCGCTCCCTCGGCACCGGCTTCCACCCCTGTGGGCTGCTCCTTGCCCGAGCCGATGCCGTGCGAAGCGTCGCGGTCCGTGCCCCTCCCCCACGTCTCAGCGGCAGGGTCTGTTCAGTGACGAGATCCCCGGGTCATCCATCGCTCCTGTGGGTGCGTCGATTCGGAGCGGCTCGCCCGGACCTGCGTCGGGCAGCCGTTTCGGGGCGGGAGGGGCCGGACGGCGCCTTCCGTCGGGGTGCGGTGGCCGGGCGTGTGGTGCGAGGCCGGGCGCCCGGGGCCGTCCGATGGCTCCGCCGCCCCAGTCGGGCGTTGCGCTCCCCGCGCAGGCAACGACGCAGTGTCTCCGGGTCGAGGCCCTGGTTGCACGCTTCGTGGAGAAGCTGGGCGAAGGTGTAATGGGGGTCCATCCGCAGCGCGAGTCCCAACGCGACCCGCGCGGCCGGCTCGTCCCCCGTCGACCAGGAGACCCAGCCGGCCAGGGCCAGGGGAGCCGCGGCGTGCTCCTCGTACGGTGGGACGCAACGGCGGGACAGCGCCCGCCAGAGCCGGAGCGCGGAATCGGCCTCCGGGCCCTCCATCCATTCCGCCGCCCTGTCACGGGTTTCCCGGTCCTGCAGGCCGAGGATCATCGCGGCCGCCTCGTCATGGCTGATCAGCCGGTCGTCGTTGATGTCCGCAAGGGAGGGAGTCGTCGGTGGTGCCTCCCCGAGCCGCTTCATGAGCCTCCTGGCGAGGTCCAGGGTCTCCCGGCCAACGGCCTTGCGGCCCGCTTCGTCGAGGAGCCTGGGCACCATTTCGACCCCCATCGAATCGAGCGCTTGTTGCTGATCCGCCTCGGCGGCTGTGCCCAGGGGCATGAGCCTGGACTCCATCTCCCGCAACGATCCGCGCACTTGGATGCCCGCGTACGCGGCGGCGGCCGCCATCACCGAGGTGCCGGGCATGGCCATCCGGTTGCCCTCAGCCGGGCAGCAACGCCCGTCCGGGCAGCAGTAGGACCAGTACCGGCCGTCGGAGATGCAGAGCGCTTCGAGTACCGGCACGTCGAGCGCGCCGCAGGCCGTACGCAGGCTCTGGGCCAGGGGCCGCAGCCGCTCCATGACCCGGCCGGGGGGCTCGCCCTCGGCGGGATCCTGGCAGAGGAAGACCACGATCGCGTCGGGACGGCTGCCGCGCCGCTCGCTCCCCTTGATCAAGCACTCGGCAAGCTGCTCCGCTACGGACGGCCATTCCTCGGGCGTCTGCGGGATGCCGAGCCTGAGCCGCCCGCCGAAGCGGCCCCTGCCGCCGTGCAGGGCGACCATGACCACGCTGTCGTTCGGATGGAATCCCATGAGGTAGGGAAGGGCGTCTGCGAGCTCGGCGGGGCCTCGCAGAGTGATCTGCTGCTCGTCGACCGGACCGTTGGATTCGTGGCGCTGGTTCATGGCATGACCGTCCCGCGAACGGAAAAATTCCGCGACCCCTGTGGATAACTTTTTCCACAGGCCGGGCGACCGTTCGCGGTTTGTCATAGCCATCGGGTTGCATGGGGGCATGACCCAAGCAACCCGCGCAGACCTCAGGGCCTCGGCCGACTCCGTACTCGCCCGACTCGTCGGTGACCCCACAGGCACTGCGCGGTTGCGGGAGGACCAGTGGCTGGCCATCGAGGCACTCGTCGCCGACAAGCGCCGGGCCCTGGTCGTCCAGCGGACCGGTTGGGGCAAGTCCGCCGTGTACTTCGTCGCGACATCGCTGATCCGCGCGCAGGGCGGCGGGCCGACCGTGATCGTCTCGCCGCTGCTCGCGCTGATGCGCAACCAGGTCGCGGCGGCGGCCCGAGCCGGAATCAGCGCCCGCACGATCAACTCCTCCAACACCGAGGAGTGGGAGACCGTGCAGGCCGAGGTGGCAGCCGGTGAAGTGGACGTGTTGCTGGTCAGCCCCGAGCGGCTCAACAATCCCGATTTCCGGGACCAGGTCCTGCCCCGGCTCGCCGCCGCCACGGGGCTGCTCGTGGTCGACGAGGCGCACTGCATTTCCGACTGGGGTCACGATTTCCGGCCCGACTACCGGCGCCTGCGGACCATGCTGGCCGACCTGCCCGCCGGTGTGCCCGTCCTGGCGACCACCGCGACGGCGAACGCCCGGGTGACCGCGGATGTCGCGGAACAGCTGGGTACCGGCGCGGGTACCGACGCGCTCGTGCTCCGCGGCTCCCTGGACCGGGAGAGCCTCAGCCTCGGTGTTCTGCAACTTCCGAACGCCGCGCACCGATTGGCCTGGCTGGGCGATCACCTCAAGGAACTCCCCGGTTCGGGAATCATCTACACCCTGACGGTCGCCGCCGCCGAGGAGGTCACCGCGTATCTGCGTCAGTGCGGGCACACGGTGGCGTCCTACACCGGTCGCACCGAGAACGCCGACCGCCAGCAGGCGGAGGACGACCTCCTCGCCAACCGGGTCAAGGCCCTCGTGGCGACGTCCGCGCTGGGCATGGGGTTCGACAAGCCCGACCTCGGATTCGTGGTCCACCTCGGCTCGCCCTCCTCCCCCATCGCCTACTACCAGCAGGTGGGGCGTGCGGGGCGTGGTGTCGAACACGCGGAGGTGCTGCTCCTGCCGGGCAAGGAGGACGAAGCGATCTGGGAGTACTTCGCTTCGGTCGCCTTTCCTCCCGAGGAGCAGGTGCGGCGGACGATCGATGCCCTCGCCCACGCCGGCCGGCCGCTCTCGCTGCCCGCCCTGGAACCACTGGTCGACCTGCGGCGCACCCGGCTGGAAACCATGCTCAAGGTGCTGGACGTCGACGGCGCCGTCAGACGCGTCAAGGGCGGCTGGATCGCCACCGGTGAGCCCTGGGTGTACGACGCGGAGCGCTACGCGTGGGTGGCCCGCCAGCGGACTGCCGAGCAGCAGGCGATGCGTGAGTACGCGACGACGACGGGCTGTCGGATGGAGTTCCTGCGACGCCGGCTGGACGACGAGGAGGCGACCTCCTGCGGGCGCTGCGACAACTGTGCGGGAGCCCGCTTCGACGACCAGGTGTCCAGCGTGGCCCTCGACGGTGCACGGGGCGAACTGAGCAGACCCGGTGTGGAGATGGAGCCCCGCAAGATGTGGCCGACCGGCCTCGCGGCCGTGGGCGTCGACCTCAAGGGCCGCATCCCCGCGGGAGAGGTGTCGTTCACCGGCCGCGCCCTGGGGCGGCTCTCCGACATCGGCTGGGGCAACCGGCTGCGCCCGATGCTGGCCCCCCAGGCGCCGGACGCCCCCGTGCCGGATGACGTGGCGAACGCCGTGGTGAGCGTGCTGGCCGACTGGGCCAAGGGGCCCGGGGGCTGGGCCTCGGGGGCCGAGGACGCCGCGCCCAGACCGGTCGGGGTGGTCACGGTCGCCTCGCAGAGCAAGCCTCGGCTCATCCAGTCCCTGGGCGGCCGTATCGCCGAGATCGGCCGGATGCCGCTGCTCGGCAGCGTCACTTACGCGCCGGGCGCGATGGACCTGCGGATCTCGCGGACCAACAGCGCACAGCGGGTCCGGGCCCTGCACGAAGCACTGGTGGTGGAGCCCGGCCTGGCCGACGCGCTGGCCTCGGGGGGCGGTCCCGTACTGCTCGTGGACGATCTCGCGGACACCGGCTGGACTCTGGCGGTGGCGGCGCGGCTGCTCCGGCGGGCCGGGGCCCAGGGCGTGTTTCCGCTGGTCCTCGCTGTTCAGGCGTGACGGGAGGCATTGTTCGAGCAAGGCGTGGGCAGGGATATCAGAGTCATTCCGGCTGATTACCGTCACCTGCGCCAATTGCTCGTTGCCGCCCGCCGATACGCCAGGAAGAATTGGACTCGCTCCCCGCACAGTCCCTTTCGCGGCCCGGAAGGGTTGTGTCGCGGTGCGCCCTCACTCGACCCTGCCCGCATCATGGGCGCGTATGCGAAGGGAGGACCGTGACCTTCGGATTCGCTCCGTCCGCAGCCACTTCGATGTCGGCATCCGCCGACTCCGCCAACCGCCTTGCCAGGATGCTCGAACCGGCCGAGTGGGCCGAAGCGGGAATACCGTTGCTGCGCAGCCCCCGCGAGGTTGTCAGCGGCTTGCACGCCCGGCACAGTCCGACCCCGACGACCGCCGTCGTGGCCGTGCTCGATCACGAGGAACGCCTCACGGCCAGCGCTTCGTTCACCCGTCGCCCGACGGCCGCGGACGGCTGGGAGTTCCGCAACGCGTTGCTGGCGCATCTGCGCCGGGTGATCCCGCACGACCTCCGCCGCCGCACGCCCGTCCGGACCGCGGTGCTGCTCTACTGCCGTGAGGGCGACGAGCGCTGGACGGAGGAGGACGGGGCCTGGATGTGGGGTCTGCGCGACGCCTGCACCCTGCACGGGCTGCGCTGCGGCGCGTACATCACGCTGACCAGTAGCGGTTGGCAGGTGCTGGGCAAGGGCCGGGGCGGTCGCCGCCCCACCTCCACGTCCAGGCCGACCACGCTCGCCGACACGTCGCTCGGTCCCGACCCGGCCCCGCTGCGCACCGGTGGTGGCGCGGCGCAGGCCCTTCGGCACACCGCCGCCCGCTGATCACGGACACGGGCCCGACCGCCCCGTCGGGCAGCCGGGCCGTCGTGGTTCCGGGTGTCCTGCGGATCAGACCCCGGCCCCGAGCACCGCGTTGATCCGCTGCGGGTCCCCGCACACGATCAGCAGTGCTCCGGCACGTTCCCGTGCGTCGGTCAGCGCAGCCGCGACCTCACCCTCCCCGTTGACGGCGACGATCACCACGGGGCGGGGCTTCACCCGGTCCGCAGCCGCGGCCCCGGCGAAGAAGACGTCGTCGCCGGCCTTGTGCTGCGCCCAGTAGGCGGCCTCGCCGAAGGAGAGCTCGTGCGCGGCCCACGGGTGCTGCTCACCGGTGGTGAGCACCAGGATCTCGCCCGGCGCACGGCCGGATTCGAGCAGCAGGTCCACCGCTTCGTCGGCGGCGTCGAGAGCGCCACCCACCGAGGCGGGGATCAGCTGGATCTGCGGTGCGGAACGATTCTCCTGCCGACCCGACTGGGGCCGACCGGGAGTGGGGTGCGGGCGCTGCGCCGGGGGCGCGGGCTTCGCGGGGCCGGGCCCGGGACGACCGGGGCGCGGCGTGGCCGCTGAACGCGGGCCGGGTACGGGACGGGGGGTCGACGCGGTACGGCCGGAGGCCGGAGTGGCGCGGGGACCCTGGGCGCTCTCGTGAATCTGAGGCTCCTCGGGGATGAGAGGCATGAGTGGTTGTCTATCAAACGCCGTTGCTCGGGGCGACGGCGGGTGGGTACAGGTGCGCGATCAGAAGTCGAAGCCGAGCTGGCCCCCGCTTTCCAGTGCAGCCGCCTCGGCGGAGATACGGACTTTCTTGAGGTGCTGCCACCTGGGCAACGCGTCGAGGTAGGACCACGAGAGGCGGTGGTGGGGCGTGGGCCCCCGCTCCTCCAGCGCGGCCCTGTGTACGGGCGACGGGTAACCGGCGTTGGCGTCGAAGGCGAAGTCGGCGTACTCGCCGGATTCCGCGCCCAGTTCGGCCATCATCGTGTCCCGGCGGACCTTCGCGATCACCGAAGCAGCCGCGACCGCGATGCAGGACTGGTCGCCCTTGATCACGGTGCGGACCTGCCAGGGCGCTCCCAGGTAGTCGTGCTTGCCGTCGAGGATCACCGCGTCCGGCCGGACCGGCAGGGCATCGAGGGCACGTACAGCGGCCAGACGCAGCGCGGCGGTCATCCCGAGCTCGTCGATCTCCTGGGGAGAGGCGTCGCCGAGACCGAAGGCGGTGACCCAGCGCTCCAGCAACGGCGCCAGCTCCGCGCGGCGCCTGGGGCTGATCAACTTGGAGTCGGTGAGCCCGGCGGGAGGTCTGCGGAGGCCGGTGACGGCCGCGCAGACAGTGACCGGTCCCGCCCACGCTCCGCGTCCGACCTCATCGACACCGGCGACGATCTTGGCACCGGTGGTGGCGCGCAACGAGCGCTCGACGGTGTGCGTGGGTGGTTCGTACGGCATGGCGCCTGTCAGCGTACGCCGATGGCGACGCCGACAAAACCCCGGGGTTCCCGTCGTTCGCCGGAACCTCTCGGCGGATCGAGGAGCGAGTGACGGCACGTCCGCGGGAGCCCGGCCTGCGCGTCCGGGCCGTACCCGTACGGTGCGGTGCCGCCACCTCGGGATATTCGGCCGGTACGGTCCGAACGCGTGGGCCGGGCCGGTCAGTACGGGTCGTAGGGATCGTACTGGTCGACGCCCGTTTCACCGTCGTTGCCGCCCGTGCGTGAAGCCATGCAGGACTGCACCGGATCGCTGGAGATCGGCTTCTTCCGCAGGATGTCCCGGGCCCGTGCCTCGCCCAGGTCGGTGGCGTACCAGGACGCGTCGTCGGAGCGCAGCGACTGCTCGATGTCCATGAGGGCGCAGGAACGCAGCGGTTCGGGCAGTGTGTTCAGGGCCGGCACGGCGTCGGCCGACAGGCCCCTGAGGTAGGAGATGTCGATGGAACGGTCATCGCGGTAGCGCTGGACATTCTGCTCCGCGATCAGTCCGTCCGGCGAGACGAGTCCGAACGTGAGGACGGCGACGGCGGCGCTGACCGCGACGGCTCGCGGCAACAGGCGGGCGCCGAACACTCCCGCGACCAGGATCAGGACGATCACCACGCCGAGCCAGAGTTCGACGGCGGCCACGGATATTCGCAGCCGTGTCAGCCCGTACTCGTCGACGTAGAGATCCATCCTCCTCAGCGCGGAGGCCACCACGGTGAGGGTGAGCAGGCACAGCACGCCGAGCACGCTCCGGACGAGCGTGCGGTCGCCTTCCCGTCCGCGCGGTGCCCAGCGCAGGGCGAGTGCGATGACCAGCAGGGTGAGCAGTGTCGCCCAGAGGAGCTGCCAGAAACCCTGGCGGGCGTACTGGGCGTGGCTGAGGCTCGTCTCGGCCATCACCTTGTCGTATCCGCCGAGCAGGACGGTGAGCTGGATGGCGATGAAGCCGGCGAACAGCAGGTTCAGCACGATGAGGGGCAGGGCCCATTCCACTCGCCCGCGTGCTTTGCCCGGGCGGATGGTGATGCCGTCCCAGCGCACCGGGGCAGCCGCGGCGTATGCGGCGGCGAGTGCACCGATCAGGCCGGTGACGAAGAGGAGGACCCGCCAGGGGCTGTCCTTCATCGACGCATCGGGCATCAGATCGCCGAGCACGTCGGCGAAGGCCGCATCGGCGCTGGCGAACAGCGCCCCGAACACGACGAGCAGAACGATCGCCACGCCGCCGCTGCGCAGGATGACGCCCAGGCGGCCCCGGGAATCCGCAACCCGGGCGTGCACGCCCCGTCCGCCCCAGGCCAGCCCGTCGGCGATGGAGCTGAACAGACCCAGTGAGCCGAGGAACACCCCGAGCCAGCTGCGGCTTCCGTGCAGGGCGAGCGAGCCGAGTGCGATGGCCGAAATGACGGCGAGGAAAACCGGCCATCCGGCATCCCTGAGGGCGGGCAGCGCGAGGAGTGCCAGGCCGCCGACCGCCCAGCAGGCGGTCCACGGGCGGAGGCGGCGGCCGGCCGCCCGCGCGGCGTAGAAGGCCCCGAGCGAGGCGGGAACGGCGACGATCAGCAGATTCGGCCCGAGGCCGTCCCCCAGCAGCAGGGCGCTCAGCAGCGCCGTGACAAGGACGCAGCAGAGCGTCGCGCCGCGGATGGGGGCCGGCGCGGCCGGGCGCAGTCGCGTCAGCACGGGCTCCTGGGGTCTCCGTGGCTGCCAATGGCTGGGCGGCGGTTGCCGTCTGCCCTGCTGTTGTGCGTACTTCGGTGTCCTCGGTGGCTCGGGGATGCCGTCCCCGGGCTCCGGCGGCGCCTTCGCCGATGCGGCCTGCGCGGACGTTCCGACCCGTTCTGTTGGTCCGGACGGCTCGGGGGCTTCTTCCGGCCCGGTGGTTCCTGGCGTGTGATCGGACATGGGACCCCTCCCCTGCCGGGGCCCGCACGCACCACCCGCAGGGCAGCTGCTGGGGCACCCCGGCGTCTCGATTCGGCGCACGCGCGTCAAATGATCATCGACGGCGGCGTGGCCGAAAGAGTAGCCCCTCCCCTTGCCGCTTCCGGCAGAGAGGGAGGGGCTGTGGCAGTACCGTGACAGACGGACGGCACCGGGCGGCGCCTCACGCGTCGGCGGTTCAGGCGGTGTCGCCGTTCCGGCGCGGGAGCCAGTCCGGCAGTTCCTCCGTCTGGGCCGACCAGTCGGCGGGTGGCGCGCCGTTCCTGCCCGCCGCGACGATCCCGCCGACGATCGCGCAGGTGGTGTCGACGTCTCCGCCCGCCTGGGCCGTCGCCCAGAAAGCCTGCTCGAAGTCGCCGAGGCCCCGTGCCGCCGACCAGAGGGCGAACGGGACGGTGTCGTGCGCGCTGGTGCGCCGGCCGTTGCCGAGGACCGCCGCGACGGTGCCGGCATCGTCGTAGTCGAGCATGTCGCGGGCCCGGCGCAGTCCGGCACCCACCGCGCTGCGCGGTACGAGGGCGATCACGCCGTCGAGCAGGTCTGTCGGGGTGGGTGGGCCGGTGTCCGCCGCCGCCAGGGAGGCCGCGGCCGCGACCGCCATGGCGCCCACGACCGCCTCGCGGTGCTGGTGCGTGGTGTAGGAGGAGATCTCGGCCTGGTGGGTGGCCTGCTCCGGGTCGTCCGCGTACCAGGCGCCGAGCGGCGCGATGCGCATGGCCGAGCCGTTGCCCCAGGAGCCCTGGCCCTGGAACAGCGCGGAGGCCAGCTCCCGCCAGTCGCCGCCTTCACGGACCAGCCTGAGCATGCGGTTCACGGCGGGGCCGTATCCCCGGTCGAAGTCATGGTGCTCGGCAAAGGACCGGGCCAGTGCGTCCTGGTCGATCCGCTGGTGCTCCCCCAGCACGGCCAGCACCGAGACGGCCATCTCGGTGTCGTCCGTCCATTGCCAGGGACCGGACGGGAGTTCGCGCCGCTTCAGCAGCGGATAGTTGACGGGGACAAAGAACTGGGAGCCCAGTGCGTCTCCCACGGACAGTCCGTGCAGGCTGGCGAGGGCTCGTGCGAAACGTTGGTCGGAAGCAGAGTCAGCGGTTGTCATCGCCCATCCACTCTATCCGGTGATGCCGTAGGGCTCAGGGGTTCTCCAGCGTTCGAAGGGCCGGTCGAGGGTGTACCGCCCGTCCTCGCCGAGTATCAGCGTCCTGGTCTCCCCGTTGCCCGGATTGGACAGTGACTCGAACTCGGCCACCGACCAATGGAACCAGCGCATGCAGAACAAACGCATGGTCAGCCCATGCGTGACGAGCAGGACGTTCTCCGGGTGGTCGGGGGCTTCGAAGCTCCTGTACAGGCTCTCCAGGAAAGCCCCGACCCGGTCGTACACATCGGCTCCGGACTCCCCCTGCGCGAAGCGGTAGAAGAAGTGGCCGTACGCGTCGCGGTACGCCTTCTGCAGGCGCACGTCGTCCCGGTCCTGCCAGTTCCCCCAGTCCTGTTCCCGCAGTCGTGGTTCCTCCCGGACCCGGACCCGTTCGAGATCGAGGCCGAAGGACCGGAAGGTGTCGTGGGTGCGGCGGTAGGGCGAGATGTACACGCTGACGCGCTCCCGCCCGAACATCTCTCGCAGCCGCAGCCCCGTCTCCCTGGCCTGCCTCAGCCCTGTCGCGGTGAGCCTCAGCGCGTGGTCCGGCACGCGCTCGTACACCGTGTCGTCTGCGTTGCCCTCGGACTCCCCGTGCCGGACGAGGACGATGCGTTGCGGTCGTGCCATGTACCGACCCTAGATCGAGCACGGCTCATTCGAGCAGTTGTCCGGACCCCATCCGACGGATCTCACCGGTGAAGCGGTGGCGCAGCAGCCGGTCGTGGGAGACGACGACCAGCGCGCCCCGCCAGTGGGCCAGTGCCTCTTCCAGCTCCTGCACGAGACCGAGTGCCAGATGGTTCGCGGGCTCGTCGAGCAGCAGCAGGTCCGCGGGCCGGGCCAGCAGGCGGGCGAGAGCGAGCCGTCTGCGCTGCCCGGCGGAGAGCGATCCGGCCGGCACCCGAAGGTCCCGGGGGCGGAACAGTCCGTATGAGAGCAGCAGTTCCACCTGCTCGTCCTCGGTGAGGGGCAGCCCTCGGCCGAATGTCGCGAGTACGCGCTCCGTCGGGCGGTTCACCGGCACCTCCTGGGCGAGGTAGCCGATCCGACCCCGCCGGACCACGCGCCCCGCGTCCGGTTCGAGCACGCCCGCCATGACGCGGAGCAGGGTGGACTTCCCCGCGCCGTTGCCCCCGTGGATCAGGATCCTGTCGGTCGCCGCCACGGAGAGCCGGTCGATCGCGAGCCGGTCGCCGACGCGTATGCCGGTCAGCGAGACGAGCTCGCCCCCGGTCGTACCGGCGGCGGGCAGGGCGGCGAAGCGCAGTGGGTCGGGCGGCCGGGGGACCGGCTGCTCCCTCAGCCGCTCCAGGCGCTTCTCGGCATTGCGGATCCGGCCGGACACCGAGGCCTGGACCCGGCCCCCGGCCCGGTCGTAGGCCATCTTGTTGTTGTCCTTGATGGCGTGGCCGGCCGCGACGCCGTGGGCAGTGGTCGTCGTGTACTCCTCCAGCCGCGCGGTTTCCTCGCACCACTGGGCGTAGGACTGTTCCCAGCGTCGTCGTGCGGCGTCCTGCTCGGTCCGGAATCCCGAGTAGCCGCCCCCGTAGCGCACGACCGTGCGCCGGTCGGCGTCGACCTCCAGCACCGCCGTGGCCACCCGTTCCAGGAAGACCCGGTCGTGGGAGACCGCGACCACCGTGCCGGTGTGTGTCAGCAGGGCGCTCTCCAGCCAGTCGAGAGCCGCCCCGTCCAAGTGGTTGGTGGGTTCGTCGAGCAGCATCACCTCGGGGCTCGCCGCGATCAGGCAGGCGATGCCGAGCCGTGCCTGCTCGCCGCCGGAAAGGCTGCCCAGTCCCCTGTCCGGTCCTATGTGGGCGAGACCGAGACCGTGCATCGCCTTGTCGACCCGCGCGTCCGCCTCGTATCCGCCGCGTGCCTCGAACTCGGTGAGCAGGTCACCGTAGGAGGCGAGCGCGGCCCGGTCGGCCGTACCGAGCTTCGCCTCGGCTTCGCGCAACCGCTGTTCCATCGTGCGCAGTTCGGCGAGCGCGTCGTCGATCACGTCCTGGACCGTGCTGTCGGGCGGCAGTCGCGGGGTCTGGGCCAGCAGGCCCGTACCGCCGTCCGCGGCCGTGAACGCGCTTCCGGAATCGGGGCGTTCGAGGCCCGCGAGCAGGCGGAGCAGGGTCGTCTTCCCCGCGCCGTTCTCCCCCACGATGCCGATCCGTTCACCGGGGCGCACGGTCAGTGAGACATCGTCGAGCAACAGCCTTTCACCTCGGGACACGGACACATCGCGCAATGAGATCTGCGTGGGCAAGAGCGCCTCCGGACTGAGTCGTTCGGGAAACAGGTCGATCTGGGGACAGGGGCGACAGCGGCCGGCGGCCGGGCCGCCGACGAACGGACCCGGCGAGCTCAATCAAATGCCACCGTTGTCGCATTAAGGCGAGTGTGGCACACTGAAATCCACTAACGCAACTGGAGTGGCAATTGAATGAGCAAGAAAACACCTCGCCAGCCGGGACACCGACGGCCCCGCTCGCGCCCGGCACCCGCCGTCCCGGCGGTCGCACCGCCCGGACCCGGGCGGCGGTCCGGGACGCCGTGCTCACCGGGCTGGTGGAACACGGCTACCCGGGCCTCACCGTCGAATACGTCGCGGAGCACGCCGGCATCCACAAGACGACCCTCTACCGGCGCTGGGGGAACATCGAGGGGCTGGTCGCGGACGCCCTCGACCTGGCCGGAGAGGACAGTTGGGCGCCGCCCGACACCGGAAGTCTGGAGGGGGACCTGCGCGCGCTGGCGCACACGACGGCCGAGTCCTTCACCACCCCCGCCACGGCGGCCGCGCCGACCGCCTTCATCGCCGCGGCGTTCCAGTCCAGACGCGCCGCGGAGGCGCTGAACGCCTTCTATGCGGAGCGGTTCGCACGCTGCGAGGCCATCGTCGCGCGCGCCGTGGCCCGACACGAGCTGGACCGGAGAACAGATGCGGGGGCGCTCGTCAGAGCCGTCGTGTCACCGCTGTTCCTCAGACTGTTCATCACCCGCGAGCCCGTCGACGGGGAGTTGGCCGACCAGTGCGCCGCCGCTGCGCTGACGGCCGCCCGAGCCGGGGTCTTCGACACCGCGACCGCCCCGGAAGGCACCGACGCCCCGGCCGGGCCCGCCTGATCGGCGGCTCGCAGCATCCGCGGCCGGCCGTCCGTCCCCACCACCGGCGCGGCCGGATCCGCCGCGCCGAGCCGTCACACCGTCCAGGAGGGTTCCAGTTGCACGACGTCTCCCGCCAGCGCCGTCACGTCGTCCTCGGTCTGCGCCCGTTGCGACAGTCGCTCGATGCTCCCCGCCCGGTACTTGCCCCGCTCGGCGCTCGACTGCCACATGGACAGCACCAGGAACTCGTGCCCCGGCGCCTCGCCGAACACTCCTCGCAGCATGCCGGGCGATCCGGCCATCGCCGGGTTCCACACCCGTTCCTGCATCAGCGCGAAGTGCTCCACCCGGTCTTCGCGCACCTTGCTGTGCGCCACCCTGATGACGTCCGCGTCGGTGAAGCGCGGCTCAAAACCGGTCTTCACATCGAAGCGGTACTCGAACAGTTTGACCTGAATGCCACTGTACGTACCGGACTGCGCGGCTGCCAGATCGTCGTGTATCCGCGCCATGAACGAGTCGTAGAAGACACGGTTCTCCCAGAAGGCGAAGACATGCGCCACGTCCGGGCGTTCCCGGCTCCACCCGCCGCCCTGCCCCCTGAATCCGGGCTCGCCCAGCAGCTCCGCCCACTTCCGCTGCCCCCGTTCAAAGCCTCGACGGTCCACCACGGTGCAACGAATCCACTTGACCAGCACCGCGCCATCGTACGGCGCCGGGCGTGGCGCGGGTCACCCTCCGGCGGGGCCGCAGTGGCCCGATTCCGCCATCGAGGGCCAAGTCGGTTGGATCCGCGGTCCGTTACGGACATGATCGGGTGGAACGAACGGCCCGAGGGCCCGGCGGCAAGCCAGGGAGGCAAGTCCGATGAGCACGCCCAACAAGGACATCGAGAAGGTCGAAGTCAGGCTCAAATGGGATCCCAGTCCTTCTGGCACTCCCGACCATGACCTCGACATCATCGCGGCGACGTACCTCGCGGACGCGCCGTACGGCGCCCCCGCGTATCTGGTGCACTTCGACAGCCGTTCGCCGGACGGCACCATCAACCTCAACCGCGACAGCAGGACCGGTCAGGGCTTCGGTTTCGACGAGGTGATGACGCTGGAGCTGAGCCGGCTGGCATCCACGTACGCCCGGGTCGTCGTCGGGGTCGCCATCCAGCAGCGCGACGGCCGCAAGGCGTTCGCCGACATACCGAACACCGGCGTCCAGATCCGGGAGGGCTACACGAACCTGGCGGAGGACGACTTCTCCGCGGTCGGCACCGCCACCGCGGCGACCGTCGCCGAGTTCGTCCGCGGCGCCTCCGGTGCCTGGGAGTTCCGCAGCATGGTTCGCGGCTTCGACGGGGACCCCGACTCGTTCGCCGGTGAAATGGGAAACCGTACGCCCGGGGCGTGACGGGTCACGGCACGCCGAGGAGGTCGGCGGGCAAGGCGCCGACCGGTATGCCGAAGGGGACCGGCCACCGAGCGGTCCCCTTCGTGCCGCGGACCACTGTCCGGCCGCTCCCCCGCCCGGAGCGTCCCGCACTCAGTCGCGTTCGAAGCAGTGCGTGCGGCCGATCGCGGAGAAGCCTCGGCGCTCGTACCAGTGGCGCGGCCAGTCCTCCTCGGCGGCCGACAGGAAGCGGGTGCCACAACCCTCGGCGGCGGCCGAGCGCAGAGCGGTGGCCAGGACGGCGTCGGCGTGACCGCCCCCGAGGTGGGCCTTCGAGGTGACCAGGTCCTCTATCTGGGCCGTACCGGTCCTCGGGTCCAGATAGAGGTCGGCCCATGAGGCGACCTCGCCCTCCTCCGTGCGGGCGCCGATGAAGCGCACGATGTCGGCCCCGCGCCGACGGGCCTCGCGCCGGTCGACGAGGTGGCGCACTGCCTCGTCGTCCACGTCCGGGAGGAATTCCCGCCACTGCCGGGCGAGTGGAGCGCGCAGCGCGTCGAGGTCCACCTCCTCCGCGGACCCGCCGGTCGGCACCGGCCCGGCGTGCAGCATGAGCAGATAGGTGGAGTGTGTGTATCCGGCCCGGATCAGCGGCTCCGCGCACGCCGCCGCGATGCCGTCGTCGAGCACGGAGATCATCCGGTGGTTCAGATGTCCCAGCGTCTCCTCCGCGACGGCGGGCAGCGCCCCGGGATCCACGGCCGCGCCGATGAAGATCTGGTTGTTCGCGCGGGAACGGGCGAATGTGTCGTCGAGTACGGCGAATCCGCCCGGGAGTTCGACGACTCGCTCGGCCTGGCGGCGGGCGAAGTCGGTCAAGAAGGCGGTGATCCGCTGGAGTTCCGGGCTCGGCATGGGGGGACTCTACGCAGCCGTGAGCCACGGGCACCTTCGAATTGTTCCGCGGGGAGGACAAGTCCCCGGTGTCCCGGAGTGCTTCACCGTCGGAGGCCGGTAACGCGCTCCGTGCGGCTTCGACGCGCGAAGGACACGGAATTTCCGAACCTTCGCCGTCCCGGCACGCCGGAAAGGGTGCCGGCCCATGGCCGACACCCTTCCTCATGCGCGGTCCGGTGTCCTCAGCGGCGGACGCTCAACGCCGCGTCGGACTCGATCGCACCCGGTATCAGCTGCAACCGCTGGTCGAGCCGCAGCCCTCGCAGATGTAGCAGGATCCGGCGCGCTGCATCTTCGTGCCGCAGGAGAAGCAGAGCGGCGCGTCCGCGCTGATGCCCAGCTGCATCTCGACGAGTTCCGCCGAGGTGTGCGCGGTCTTCGGCGCGGGCTTCTCGGCCTCCTGCACCGCGGCCACCGCCTTCAGCGGCTCCGTCCGCAGCGGTGCGGACTGGGCCAGGCCCTCGACGTCCAGTTCCTCGTCCTCCAGGGAGGGTTCGTACGAACCGGTGTCGAGGTGGCGCTGACGCTCCTCGGCCGAGTGGATGCCCAGGGCGGAGCGGGTCTCGAAGGGCAGGAAGTCCAGCGCGAGGCGGCGGAAGATGTAGTCGACGATCGACTGTGCCATCCGCACGTCCGGGTCGTCCGTCATGCCGGCCGGCTCGAAGCGCATGTTGGTGAACTTCGAGACGTACGTCTCCAGCGGGACGCCGTACTGCAGACCGACCGAGACGGCGATGGAGAAGGCGTCCATCATGCCCGCGAGAGTCGAACCCTGCTTGGACATCTTCAGGAAGACCTCGCCGAGACCGTCGTCCGGGTAGGAGTTGGCGGTCATGTAGCCCTCCGCGCCGCCCACCGTGAAGGAGGTGGTGATGCCGGGGCGGCCCTTGGGGAGACGCTTGCGGACCGGGCGGTACTCGACGACCTTCTCGACCGCGGTACGGATGGTCTCCTCGGCCTTGGCCGTGACCTCCGCCTTCTCCTTCTCCTTGGTCTTCGCGGAGAGGGGCTGGCCGACCTTGCAGTTGTCGCGGTAGATGGCGAGCGCCTTGACGCCCATCTTCCACGCCTCGAAGTAGACCTCCTCGACGTCCTCGACGGTGGCCGTCTCCGGCAGGTTCACCGTCTTGGACAGGGCGCCGGAGATCCACGGCTGGATCGCGGCCATCATGCGGACGTGGCCCATCGCGGAGATGGAGCGCTCGCCCATGGCGCAGTCGAAGACCTCGTAGTGCTCGGTCTTCAGACCGGGGGCGTCGATCACGTTGCCGTGCTCGGCGATGTGGGCGACGATCGCCTCGATCTGCTCCTCCTGGTAGCCCAGGCGGCGCAGGGCCTGCGGGACGGTGCCGTTCACGATCTGCATCGAGCCGCCGCCGACCAGCTTCTTGAACTTGACCAGGGCGAGGTCGGGCTCGAGACCGGTGGTGTCACAGGACATCGCGAGACCGATGGTGCCGGTGGGCGCGATGACCGAGGCCTGCGAGTTGCGGAAACCGTTCTTCGCGCCGAGGCGGATCACGTCCTGCCAGGCCTCCGTGGCGGCGGCCCAGATCGGGCTGTCCAGGTCGTCCATGCGGACGGCCGCGGCGTTGGCGTCGGCGTGCTGCTTCATGACGCGCTGGTGCGGCTCGGCGTTGCGGGCGTAGCCGTCGTACGGGCCGACGACCGCGGCGAGTTCGGCGGAGCGCTTGTACGAGGTGCCGGTCATCAGCGAGGTGATGGCCCCCGCGAGGGCGCGGCCGCCGTCGCTGTCGTAGGCGTGGCCGGTCGCCATCAGCAGGGCGCCGAGGTTGGCGTAACCGATGCCCAGCTGACGGAAGGCGCGGGTGTTCTCACCGATCTTCTGGGTCGGGAAGTCCGCGAAGCAGATGGAGATGTCCATCGCGGTGATGACCAGCTCGACGACCTTGGCGAAGCGCTCGGACTCGAAGGACTGGTTGCCCTTGCCGTCGTCCTTGAGGAACTTCATGAGGTTCAGCGAGGCGAGGTTGCACGAGGTGTTGTCCAGGTGCATGTACTCGCTGCAGGGGTTCGAGCCGTTGATCCGGCCGGACTCCGGGCAGGTGTGCCACTGGTTGATCGTGTCGTCGTACTGGATGCCCGGGTCGGCGCACGCCCAGGCCGCCTCCGCCATCTTGCGGAAGAGGGACTTGGCCTCGACCTCCTCGATGACCTCGCCGGTCATCCGGGCGCGCAGCCCGAACTTGCCGCCGGCCTCCACGGCCTTCATGAACTCGTCGTTCACCCGGACCGAGTTGTTGGCGTTCTGGTACTGGACCGACGTGATGTCGTCGCCGCCCAGGTCCATGTCGAAGCCCGCGTCGCGCAGGGCGCGGATCTTCTCCTCCTCCTTGACCTTGGTCTCGATGAAGTTCTCGATGTCGGGGTGGTCGACGTCGAGAATGACCATTTTGGCCGCGCGTCGGGTGGCGCCGCCGGACTTGATCGTTCCGGCGGAGGCGTCGGCGCCGCGCATGAAGGAGACCGGACCGGAGGCGTTGCCGCCGGAGGACAGCAGCTCCTTGGAGGAGCGGATGCGGGAGAGGTTCAGGCCGGCACCGGAGCCGCCCTTGAAGATCATGCCCTCTTCCTTGTACCAGTCGAGGATCGACTCCATGGAGTCGTCGACGGACAGGATGAAGCAGGCGGAGACCTGCTGCGGCTGGGGCGTGCCGACGTTGAACCAGACCGGCGAGTTGAAGCTGAAGATCTGGTGCAGGAGGGCGTACGCCAGCTCGTGCTCGAAGATCTCGGCGTCCGCGGGAGAGGCGAAGTAGCCGTGGTCCTCGCCGGCCTTGCGGTACGTCTTCACGATCCGGTCGATGAGCTGCTTCAGACCGGTCTCGCGCTGCGGGGTGCCGACGGCCCCGCGGAAGTACTTGCTGGTGACGATGTTGACCGCGTTCACCGACCAGAAGTCGGGGAACTCGACGCCACGCTGCTCGAAGTTGATCGAGCCGTCGCGCCAGTTGGTCATGACGACGTCACGGCGCTCCCACGTCACCTCGTCGTACGGATGCACGCCGGGGGTGGTGTGGATGCGCTCGATGCGCAGACCCTTGCTCGCCTTGGATCCCTTGGTACGGGAACCTCGTGCCGGGCCGCTCGCCGTCTCTGTCATGCCGCCTCCCATATGTGGGCAAAAACGCCCTGAAGTGCCCAGAACTTCCCGGGGCACAGTCTGTCTCTGATGCTTCGGGCACCACACAGCGCCCGAAGCAGGTTCATGAAGCCGCCCCACCGCCGGTCCACGGACCCGTGGCGGCAGGCCGGTGCCGCTCTAGTCGGCGGCGACGGCGGGAACGGGGACCGCGGGGGTCTCGCCCTTCCCGCGTTCTTTCGCGGGAGGCCGCTCCTCACGGAGTTCCGCGATGGCGGCCTCGAAGTCTTCGAGTGTGTCGAACGCCCGGTACACGGACGCGAAGCGCAGGTACGCGACGAGGTCGAGTTCCTGCAGGGGGCCGAGGATGGCCAGGCCCACGTCGTGCGTGGTCAGCTCGGCGCTGCCGGTGGCACGCACCGCCTCCTCGACCCGCTGGCCGAGCTTGGCGAGGGCGTCCTCGGTGACCGGCCGGCCCTGGCACGCCTTGCGCACGCCGGAGATGACCTTGGTGCGGCTGAAGGGCTCGGTCACGCCGCTGCGCTTCACCACCATCAGCGAACAGGTCTCCACCGTGGTGAAACGGCGGGAGCAGTCGGGGCACTGGCGGCGGCGTCGGATGGACGTGCCGTCATCGGTGGTGCGACTGTCGACGACCCGGCTGTCGGGGTGCCTGCAGAAGGGGCAGTGCATGGCTCCCAACCCTCCTTCACAGCACGACTGAATAGCCTCTGCAGGGCCCGCAGGGGCCCCTCGAAGCAGTGACAAGCATAGGCGATGGCCACACCCCCGGCCGACCGGGGACCACAACTTCTGGGCGGCCGAGGCAATCCAACCACTAGATCTTGGGTTTGGTTGCACATCCAGCCCTACCGCGTGTCGTGCATCACGAGCGATCGGCAGGCAGCGTACGGCCGTGGAAGAGGGTACGGGAACGGCGGGGCGGCCAGGATCGCGGGGCTCCCGCTGTCGGACCCCGACAACACCCCGGAGCCCTCCCGCGCGACCGCCCCGGTCCGTCCGCCCCGCGCGCCGGCGACGCCCCGGCGGCCGCTACCGTGAACCGCCCGGATCACCGGCCGGCCCGGCGGTGGATCATGACACCCGGCCACCGCCCATACACCCAGCGGTCAGCACTGGACAGACTTTTATTCGTTTTTCACTCGAACGTGTGTTTGGCGCAACCTTTCGAAAGCTACTACCGTTGTCCAGCCAGGGAGACCATTCGAGAGGGGCCGACGTGACCACCACCGCAGACAGCGCCACCATCACCGTCCAGGACCGCTCCCAGAGCCGATTCGAGCCGGTGCATGCCATGAATGACTCAGTCACGAACATGGAGGGGCCGGAGCCCGCGCGCCCAGCGCGCTCCTTGCCCGGTCGACCTCCCGGCATCCGGGCGGACAGCTCGGGGCTCACGGACCGGCAGCGGCGGGTGATCGAGGTGATCCGGGACTCCGTGCAGCGGCGCGGCTACCCGCCCTCGATGCGCGAGATCGGCCAGGCGGTGGGCCTGTCCAGTACGTCCTCCGTCGCCCATCAGCTGATGGCCCTGGAGCGCAAGGGGTTCCTGCGCCGCGACCCGCACCGCCCCCGGGCGTACGAGGTCCGCGGCTCGGACCAGCCCAGCTCGCAGCCCACCGACACGACCGGCAAGCCCGCGGCGTCGTACGTACCGCTGGTCGGCCGGATCGCGGCCGGTGGTCCGATCCTCGCCGAGGAGTCGGTCGAGGACGTCTTCCCCCTCCCCCGCCAACTGGTCGGTGACGGAGAGCTGTTCGTCCTCAAGGTCGTCGGCGACTCGATGATCGAGGCGGCGATCTGCGACGGCGACTGGGTCACCGTGCGCCGCCAGCCCGTCGCGGAGAACGGTGACATCGTGGCCGCCATGCTCGACGGCGAGGCCACGGTCAAGCGCTTCAAGCGGGAGGACGGCCATGTGTGGCTGCTCCCGCACAACTCCGCGTACCAGCCGATCCCCGGCGACGAGGCGACGATCCTCGGCAAGGTGGTGGCGGTACTGCGGCGGGTGTGACGACCCGCCCGCTCGGACCGGGCCCCGGGATCCACTGCGCCGATCCCGGGGTCTGCCCATGCCCCGGTTCCCTCGCGCACGGGCACCCTTACGCCGGGACACCCGCGCCCGCGTACGGGTGCCCGTGCTTGAGCGTCCCGGTCCGGCCTACTTGCCGTCGGCCTTGGCCGCCGCGTCGATCGCCGCGAGCGAGCGGCGCGCCTGGTTGCGGTCGGTGGTGTACCAGAAGTCGGGCAACGAGGCGCGCAGATAGCTCCCGTACCGGGCGTTGGCCAGGCGCGGGTCGAGTACCGCGACCACTCCCTTGTCCCCCGTGGCCCGTACGAGCCGACCGGCGCCCTGGGCCATCAGAAGCGCCGCGTGTGTCGCCGCGACCGCCATGAACCCGTTGCCCCCCGCCTCCTCGACCGCCTTCTGGCGGGCGCTCATCAGCGGATCGTCGGGGCGCGGGAACGGGATCCGGTCCATGACCACCAGCTGGCAGCTGGCCCCCGGCACATCGACGCCCTGCCAGAGCGACAGCGTGCCGAAGAGGCAGGTCTCCGGATCGGCCGCGAAATTCTTGATCAGCTCGCCAAGCGTCTCCTCGCCCTGCAGCAGGATCGGCTTGTCAAGTCGGCCCCGCAGCTCCTCGGCGGCGGCCTGGGCCGCCCGCATGGAGGAGAACAGCCCGAGGGTGCGCCCCCCGGCCGCCTCCACCAGCTCGGCGAGCTCCTCCAGCATGTCGGTGCGGGACGCCTCCCGCCCCGGGGTGGCCAGGTGCCGGGCGACGTACAGGATGCCCTGCCTCGGGTAGTCGAACGGGGAGCCGACGTCCAGCCCCTTCCACTGCGGGAGGTCGTCGCCCGTGGTGCCCTCGGGGGCGAGACCCAGCGAGGCCCCCACCCCGTTGAAATCCCCGCCGAGCTTGAGCGTGGCCGAGGTGAGGACGACGGACCGCTCGGTGAAGAGCTTCTCGCGCAGCAGCCCCGAGACGGAGAGCGGGGCGACCCGCAGCGAAGCGCCGAAGCGGTCGTGGCGCTCGTACCAGACGACGTCGTACTCCGAGCCCTGGGTGATGCGCTCGGCGACGCCGTGGATCGTCTCCACCGACGCCAGGGCCTGCTTGCGGACGGCGTCCTCGTCCTGGACGGACTTGTCCCGGGTGGCCCCCAGCGCCGAGATCACCGTACGCGCGGCGTCGCGGAGCGCCAGCAGCGCGTAGTTGAGGTCCTCGGGAACCTCCTCCAGACGGCCGGGGAGCGCCAGCTCCATCACCCGCTCGAACCCCTCCGACGCGGTCTGCAGGGCGTCGGCCGCCTTCTCGTTGACCAGCTTCGCCGCCCGGCGCACGGCGCGGTTGACCTGGCTCGGGGTGAGCTCGCCGGTGGCCACTCCGGTGACCCGGGAGACCAGCTCGTGGGCCTCGTCGACAATCAGCACCTCGTGCTGCGGGAGGACCGGGGCGCCCTCGATGGCGTCGATGGCGAGCAGGGCGTGGTTGGTGACGACGACATCGGCGAGCTTGGCCTGCTCCCGGGCCAGCTCGGCGAAGCACTCCGCACCGTACGCGCATTTGCTCGCGCCGAGACATTCGCGGGAGGAGACCGAGACCTGCGCCCAGGCGCGGTCGGAGACCCCGGGGGTCAGGTCGTCGCGGTCGCCGGACTCGGTCTCGTCGGACCAGTCCCGCAGTCGCAGCAGGTCCTGACCGAGCTTGCTCGACGGGGCCGCGGCCTCGAACTGGTCGAAGAGCCCCTCCTCCTCGTCCTGCGGCACCCCTTCGTGGAGCCGGTGCAGACAGAGGTAGTTCGAGCGGCCCTTGAGCATGGCGAACTGGGGGCGCCGGCGCAGCAACGGGTGGAGGGCGTCGACCGTGCGCGGAAGATCCCGCTCCACGAGCTGCCGCTGCAGCGCCAGGGTCGCCGTGGCCACCACGACGCGCTCCCCGTGCGCCAGCGCGGGCACCAGGTAGCCGAGGGACTTGCCGGTGCCGGTGCCGGCCTGGACGAGCAGATGGGAATTGTCGTCGACGGCCTCGGCGACGGCCTCGGCCATGGCGGCCTGGCCCGGCCTTTCCGTACCGCCGACGGCGGTCACGGCGGCGTGCAGGAGATCGGGGAGGGATGGCTTCGTCATAGCCCGACCACCCTACGGGGCGCCACTGACAACGGCGATCACTCCCGGCCTCAGGAGGAGGGGTGCAGCGGATTGGGAATGGTCCCGTGGATGGCGGCGTGCGGGCGTTCGGGGCGGTCCCGGTATCCGTCGACGTGCAGACGGTTGCGGTTGAGACAGAGCCGCTCGATCCGGGGTGCGAGCAGGTCGAACGTCTCGAACCGCTCCTTCAGCTCGGGGAAGCGTGCGTGGTACCGCAGGATCTCGGCGCGGACAAGTGACCAGAAATCGGCCTCCGGGACCCCCAGCTGTTCCTCGCACAGCGGGGAGAGGAAGCGGAACACCCCGACGAACAGTCCGGCCTGGATGAACTGGGTGAGGAAGGAGGGCTCCTCGGTGAGCAGGGTGCGGCGCACGTCCTCGGGCATCGACTCGTGCTCCGGCAGCGGCCGGGCGCTGACGTTCACGTCGTCCACGAAGTCCTTGATCGCCAGGCGCACCGGCACGTCCTGCTCGTCGAAGACCACGATGGCGTTCTCGCCGTGCGGGGAGAAGACCGTGCCGTAGCGGTAGAGGAAGTGCAGCAGCGGCGGGAGCAGCGCGGCGAACAGCCGGGTCAGCCAGGCGGTGGGGGCGAGTCCGGAGCGGGCGACGAGCTCGGCGGTGAAGGCACGTCCCTGCGGGTCGGCGTGGAGCAGCGAGGCGAGGGTCCGGGCCCGCTCGCCCGGTGCGAGCCGGGGCTGGAGGGGTTCGCGCCAGATCGCGCCGAGGATCTCCTTGAACTGGTACGGGGCCTCGGGGAGGCGGTCGTAGAGCGGGTGCTCGACCGTGACCGAGGCGACCTCGCCGAGCAGGATGACCCCGCAGGTGTCGCGGAGGAAGGCGTCCTGGTCGCGCAGGCCCTGGACCCAGGTGGTGACGGCGGGGGCCGCGAGGGTGCGCTCGGTCGGCAGTCCCCGCCAGACCAGCGTGTTGAGGATCGACAGGGGCAGCTTGACGGTGTGCCGGTCGGTGCGGGTCACGTTGGAGAAGGTGCGGATGGACTGCTGCGGTAGCCGGAGGTCCGGGTCGGCGGGGAGCGGCACGATGTCGTCGGTGGCGATGGCGGGGGCGAAGACCGGGACGATCCATTCGTCCCACTGCCAGGGGTGCACGGGGAGGAAGAGGTAGTCGTCCGGGTCGAGGCCGCGGCCGCGGAGCTCGGCGGCGAAGGAGTCGCGGACCGCCGGATCGAGTTCCCGGGTGTACAGCCGCTCGGGGTCGGCCAGGCCGCCCGCCCCGCGGTAGGCGGCGATCTTCGTGGAGACCGCGATCCACGGCAGCCTGACCGGGTGGCGGGCCTCGGGGGTGTGGCGGGAGGTGTCGGCGGCGGAGAGACCGAGGCGGCCCTTGTTGGCGACGAGCCAGGGGTGGCCGGTCTGGTGTCCTTCCAGCTCGGCGTAGTCGAGTTCGGCCAGCCGGGCCGCCGGGAGCGCGGTGTGGTCGAGCCGGGCGTCGGCGGCGAGGGTGGTGGTGATCTCGCGGATGAGGTGGCCGAGGGTGGCGCCGTCGATGTCCAGGAGGTGGCGGGCCCGTACGAGGAACCGCAGCGGGTCCCGGAAGGGGACGGGGCCGGTCTTCTCGTCGCCGGGGGGTGCGCCGGGCGTGTTCGGGGCGTGGTCCGCGCCCGCCGGGTCCTTCGGTGCGCTCCCCCGTGTCTCGACGATCGAGTCGGGGTCGACCCGCCAGCTGTCGTACACGCCCCGGCGGGCCCGGAAGCCGAGGACGGCGCCGTCGTCGAGCCCGAGGGTGTAGGTGTCGCCGTCCCCGCCCTCCTGGGCGACCGGCTCGACGAGTTCCTCGTAGGCGAATTCGGCGAGCATCTTCGCGAGCAGTCGGGCGGCGGCCCGGTCCCAGACCGTCCGGTTCAGTTCCGGCGCGCTGAGCAGCTCGACGGGCTCCGCCAAATCATGGCTCGTGGGATATTTCGGCACGGTGACTCCTCGGGACGGAACCGATGGGGTTCGGACGATATGAGTTGCACGGCAGTTCGTTCACAGGTGGGCACGGTCGTTCGCAGGTGGGCACGGGCGTTCACAGGTGGACGCGGTGGGCGCGGTCGCGGACCATCAGGGCGGCTCGCTTGTCGGGAAGTTCGAGTTCGGCGGAGAAGCGGAATCCTGCGCTCAGGAAGGCGGAGACCGACGGGGTGTTGCGGAGGTCGGGCTCGGCGACGACCCGGGCGCATCGCGGGCGGTTGTCGAGCACGAGGTCGGAGACGGCCCGCAGCAGGGTGGTGCCGATGCCGCGGCCGCGGTTGTTCACGCCGCCGATGAGCAGGTGGATTCCGGTGTCGTGCGGTCGGGCGGGGTAGTGGCGCGCCAGCGGGTCGAGATCCGCGCGGTAGATCTCCCAGTAGCTCATGGGAACGCCCGCCAGGACGCCCAGGCACGGGACGCTGCGTCCGTCGCCCTCGATCTGGGGGCGGAGGTGGTCGGCCGTGACGGTCTCCGGTCCGGCGAGTTCCCAGAAGGCCGCGACGGCGGGGTCGTTCATCCAGCGGCTCAGCACGGCGAGGTCGCGCTCCAGTCGTACCGGGACGAGCTGGAACACTCCGGCCGGGGTGGTGACCGGTCGCCAGTCGGCCGGGTGGTCGAGCAGATCGGACGGGGGCGCCCCGCCCGTGACCGGGCGGGAAACGGCCGCGCCCGCGCCGTCCGTGCGGGACGACGCGGGCGCGGCCGGTGCCGGGGTGGCCGCCGGGTCCTCCCCGAACAGGGCGAGGATTTCTCCGGAGAGCGGCAGGTCCAGGGTGTCCTCGGCGCCCGTGTCGGCCTGTGCGGCGGAAACGGGGCCCGCGTCGGCGTGCGCATCGGCGGGAGCCATGGTGTCGCTCTCCTCTCGGCGGACCAGGCGGGGGTCGTGTCCCCTCAGGCACACAGGGGGTTGGCAATGGTGACGTAGACGGACTGGGTGTCCACCGGACCGACGAGTTCGTCGAGACCGTGCAGCCTGGTCAGCAGGTTGGCCTTGCACCGCAGCCGGGTCTTCTCCAGCAGCTGCGCGGGCAGCGGGGAGCCCAGGGCGGCGACCGAGCCGAGGAATCTGCGGAAGGCCGCGACGAGTACCCGTTCGTCGGCGAGCTGCTGGGCGCCGAACGCCCCGATCAGGCCGAACACGTTGTTGATGCCGAGGTAGTAGGCGAAGCGCTCGTCGGTCACCTCGTCGGAGACGAAGGTGTCGCTGTCCGATCCGATGCCGGGGAGCCGGTGCTCCAGCACCGTGCGGTGGGACTCGCGGAAGTAGTAGCCCTGGTTGTCGCGGTAGCGGCCGCCGATGGGCCAGCCCTCCGGGTCGAGCAGCACCAGGGTGTTCTGCTGGTGGGCTTCGAGGGCCACGCCCGCGTGCGCGTCGAGCCAGAGCACCGGGCGCACGACGCGGTCCAGGTAGCGCAGGAACCACTCGGCCGCGACCTCCGGCACGGCCCTCCCGGTGGCGGCAGCCAGGGAGCGGACGATCTCGGCGAGGCGCGAGCGCATTCCCGTCCTGCCCGGCCACGGGCGGGGGGCGGTCAGCGCGGCGATGCAGACCGCGTCGTCGTGCCGTCCGAAGGGGTTGTGGCGGATCATCACGTCGAACCCGGCGATGGGATTGCCGTCCACGTAGTCGACGGCGATCCAGGCGGGGTCGCGGACGATGTCGAAGCCCGGGTGGGCCGCGTGCCACTGGGTGGCGAGGCCGGTGCGGAGCAGTCGGTGCACCTCCACGCCGCGGTGGAGTTCCTTGCGGAGGTTCTCGCGGCGGGAGTTGGTGATGCGTACGCCGAGGGAGAGCTTGAGCATGAACTGGGCGCCGGGGCGGTGCACGGTGCGGACGGAGGAGGTGGGGTGCCAGCGCTGCCCGTGGGGCCCCAGGTCGTAGAGGATTCCGGCGTCGAGCAGGGCGGCCACTTCGGGGCGGTGGCGGAGTTCCCGGGCCTGCCAGGGGTGGAGCGGGATCGGCTCGGTGGCGACGGGGAGGCGCAGTCCCTCGGCGTACGGGGCGATCAGTTCCATGGCCTGCACGGGGCGGCCTCTCTCGGTCCAGGCGGAGTCGTCGTCCAGCACGGACCGGTCGGCGGCCATCCAGTGCAGCTGGAAGGACCCGTGCGACTCGGGCGAGTAGCGGCGGGATTCGGAGTCGGAAAGTCCCTCACGGCTCTTGGGGGTGGGGTGGAGCGGGTGGCCGAGGAGCAGCGACTGCTCGGCGGTGAGGAAGAGGTCCGCTCCGGCGGGGGCCTCGGGGGCCCGGCGCCGTTCCTCGATGAAGCCGGCGGTCCGCCGTACCGAGTCGGCCACCCGGGCCACCATGTCGGCGCCCTCGTCCCGGTCGGCCTCGCGGCCCAGGAGGGCGGCGATCGTGACGGCGTCGGCGGCCGGGGCTCCTTCGGGCGCCCCTTCCAGGGCCGGTGTCCCGAAGCGGTGCCAGCCGGTGGCCGACCAGTAGTGGACGGGGACGAGCAGGGCCGTTCCGCTGGCGGGGAGGGGGATGCGGAGGGTGTCCCCGTCCGGCCGGGACAGGTCGCACTCCCGGGCCCAGCAACGCAGCAGGTTCTCGACGCCCGCGGCGTCGGCGGCCCGTCGTGGGTCGGGGTGGTCGAGGAGGTCGGTGGGCACCGAACCGTCGGCCGTCGCCTCGGGGAGGTACCACTCGTCGTACGGTGCCGCTTTCTGGCACGGCACGACGGACTGTTCGATGGACTGCTCGAGGGACTGCTCGAGGGACTGCTCGATGACGAGGTTCCCGGCGGGGCCGACCGGCCCTCGTTGCTGGGTGGGGGAAGGGCCGTCGGTGTGGGGGGCGGAGGTGGGGTTCACGGCGGTCTTTCTCGTGAGGGTGTCCGGGGTCAGCGGACCGACCCGGTCGTGGTCCGGCGGAACGACAGCCGCTCGGCGGCTGCCAGGGCGTCGGCGAGGCGGTCCACGACCGCTGTTGCCTGTTCGTCGGTGAGGGTGAGGGGTGGCAGGAGGCGTACGACGGAACTGTGGCGTCCGCCGAGTTCGACGATGAGTCCCCGGTGCAGGCACTCCTGCTGGACGGCTGCGGCGAGGACCGGGGCGGGCGGGGGTTCGGGGCCGTCGCCGGGCGCGGCGCCCCCGGGGTCGACCAGTTCGAGCCCGAGCATCAGGCCGCGCCCCCGTACGTCGCCGACGGTGGGGTGGTCGGCGGCCAGCGCCCGGAGGGCGGCGAGCATGCGGGCCCCGAGCGTGGCGGCCCGCTCGTCCAGGCGGTTCTCCCGTACGAAGGCCAGGGTGGCCGTGCCCGCCGCCATCGCGAGCTGGTTGCCCCGGAAGGTGCCGGCGTGGGCGCCCGGTTGCCAGGTGTCGAGCTCGGAGCGGTAGACGATCACGGCGAGCGGGAGGGAACCGCCGATGGCCTTGGAGAGCACCATCACGTCGGGCACGATCCCGCTGTGCTCGACGGCCCAGAAGGCACCGGTGCGGCCGACGCCCGTCTGGACCTCGTCGACGACGAGCGGGACGGACCGGGCCGCGGTGATCTCCCGCATCCGGCGCATCCAGCCGTCGGGGGCGGGGTTCACTCCCCCTTCGCCCTGTACCGGTTCGAGGATCATTCCGGCCGACGGGGGCGTGCCCCCCTTGGGATCGTCCAGGAGGTTCTCGGTCCACCGGGCGGCGATCTCCGCGCCGCGCTCGCCGCCGATGCCGAAGGGGCAGCGGTAGTCCTGTGGGAAGGGCAGCCGGGTGACCCGTACGTCCTCGGCGCCGCCCGAGGCGGCGAGGGCACCCGCCGTCATCCCGTGGTAGGCGCCGGTGAAGGCGAGGAGTCCGCTGCGGCCGGTCGCCCCGCGGACCAGTTTGAACGCCGCCTCGACCGCGTCCGTCCCGGCCGGCCCGCAGAACTGGATGCGGGCGTCGTCGGCGAACTCCTTCGGCAGCGTGGCGAAGAGTTCCGTGGTGAAGGCGTCCTTGACCGGGGTGGCCAGATCGAGGACGTGCAGCGGGGCGCCCGAGTCGAGGACCTTCTTGATCGCCTCCAGGACGACCGGATGGTTGTGCCCCAGGGCCAGGGTGCCCGCTCCGGAGAGACAGTCGAGGTAACGCCGTCCGTCCGCGCCCTCGATGGTCAGTCCCCGCGCCCTCACCGGCACGATCGGCAGTGAGCGCGCATAGGTACGGGCGGCGGATTCGCGCAGCGACTGGCGGCGCAGGATCCCCTCGTGCACCGCCGGTGCTGCCACCGGAGCTGGTTCGGTCACGGCCACTGCTGTCGGTCCTCCCGCGGTAACGGTTGCGTTGCACATCCGGGCGTCGGCGCACGGACGGACTGCGGGGGTGAACCCCGTCCCGGGCTCCCCCGCCCGTACCAACGACGCCGGGCACGCCGGATCACGGGTAAATCGGAAGATCCTTGTGGCCGCGGAACCACGGCCCTGCCGCACGCCGTCCCCATCGGCACCGGCATAGTGGGGGCCGCACAGGATCCCGAACAGCCTTCCGGCGATCCGTCGGACGTTCGGGCCGGGCGGCTCGGAGCAGTACCGCAGTGCAGTACAGAAGTGTTGAGTTACGAAGAAGTCCCAGGGGGATCACCACATGCGACTCATACGACCGGCCCGCGCCGCACGCCGGGGAACGGCACTCCGCCGGTCCTCCTCGGTGCTCGCCGCGGCCGCGGCCGCCACCGTCCTCGCGCTCACCGCCACCGCCTGCGGGCCGGAGGAGGACAACGCGGGCGGCGAGCCGAGTGCCTCCACCGGCCAGTCCTCGGGCGGCGGGATCACCATCCCGGACGACCTCAAGAACCGGCTCAAGGAGCACGGGATCGATCCGGACAAGTGGCGGAACGGCGAGTGGAAGAACTGGGACAAGGACAAGTGGCTGCGCGAGGCCAAGGACTTCGTCAACCCGATCATCGAGGACCTCTGGGACCCGGACCGGATGCGGGACGCGGACAAGGCGCCGCAGAAGCCGGTCGACAACGACATCTCGGGTGACAAGGGCGTCACCGACCCGACGCCCGCCCCGGTCCGGGCCGCCGGGGTGGAGACCCCGTACCACGCCAACGCCCCGGAATCCGGGAAGCTGCTCTTCGACGGTCCGAAGGGCTCCATGGTCTGTTCCGCGACCGTGGTGAAGGACCCGGCGCACCCGGGGAAGTCCAACATGGTGTGGACCGCCGGGCACTGCGTGCACGCGGGCAAGCAGGGCGGCTGGTACCGCAACATCGCCTTCGTGCCCTCGTACAACAACGAGGGCCTCTCCCTGGCCGAGCTGAAGAAGGCGACCAAGCAGCAGATCGCGCCCTACGGCGTGTGGTGGGGCGTCTGGGCCCAGACCTCCGAGCAGTGGATCTCGCAGGGCGCCTCGACCGGCGGGCTGGGCGCTCCGTACGACTTCGCCGTGCTGCAGGTCGCGCCGGAGAAGGGCTCGACGGGCAAGTCCCTGGAGGAGACGGTGGGCTCCGCGCTGCCCGTGGAGTTCAACGCCCCGGCCGTGCCGAAGATCGAGAGCATGACGGCAACCGGCTACCCGGCCGCCCCGCCCTACGACGGCCAGAAGGCGTTCCAGTGCGCGGACAAGCCGGGCCGGCTCTCGCTGGTCGAGCAGGATCCCACGATGTACCGCATCGGCTGCAGCATGACCGGCGGTTCCTCCGGCGGCGGCTGGGTGGCCGCGGGCCAGGACGGCAAGCCCGCGCTGGTGTCCAACACCTCCATCGGTCCGGTCACGGCCGGCTGGCTCGCCGGGCCGCGGTTCGGCAAGGAGGCCAAGGGCATCTACGAGGCGGTCAGCAAGAAGTACGCGGGACAGTGACGACGCGCCGTCGCCCGGACCGGTCCGGGCGACGGTGACGGCATCTCGGGGCCCCGGCGCGGGAGTTGTGCGCCGGGGCCCCGGCACGTGCGCCGCCCCTCCCCGCCGGTTCCGGTGGCGAAAAGCGCCTCCGGAACCGTCATAGGGTGGGGCTGCGTCCTGGGCGGCCATCGGATCCGACCGCCCTTCCACGTGACAAGTTCATGGCAATTTCAGTGATTTCAGGGGGAATTCCTTCCATGCGATCCATACGTTCGCTGCTCGCCGCGACCGGCATCGCCGCCGCGCTCGCGCTGACGGCCACGGCCTGCGGGCCGGAGGAGGACAACGCGGCCGACAAGCCGGCCGCCGCCGAATCCGCCGGTGGCGAGAACAGCGGCGGTTCCCTCTCCGACGAGCTGGCCGAACAGCTGAAGAAGCACGGCGTCGACCCGGACAAGTGGCGGAACGGCGAGTGGAAGAACTGGGACAAGGACACGTGGCTGCGCGAGGCCAAGGACTTCGTCAACCCGGTCATCGAGGGGCTGTGGAAGCCCGAGCGGATGAAGTCCGCCAAGGACCCGGCGAAGACCCTGGCGGCCGGTGACGTCTCCGGCGGCCAGGGCGTCAGCGACCCGGAGCCCGCCCCGGTGACGGCCGTGCGCGAGAAGACCCCCTACCACGACTACGCGGCCCCGGTCGGCAAGGTGTTCTTCGACTCCCCCGAGGGTTCGATGGTCTGCTCCGGCACGGTCGTCAAGGACCCGGAGAACCCGGGGAAGTCCAACCTGGTGTGGACCGCCGGGCACTGCGTGCACGCCGGTTCGAAGGGCGGCTGGTACCGCAACATCGTCTTCGTGCCCGCCTACAACGACGAGGGCAAGTCCGCCGCCGCGCTGAAGAACGCGCAGCCGCAGGAGGTCGCCCCGTACGGCGCGTACTGGGCGGACTGGGCGACCACGTCCGGGGAGTGGATCACCGGCGGCGGACCCACCGGGGGCGAGGGCGCCCCCTACGACTACGCGGTGCTGCACGTGAAGCCGGAGCGCGGCACCAAGTCGCTGGAGGAGACCGTCGGCAACGCCCTGGCAGTCGAGTTCGACGCCCCCGAGATCTCGCGGATCAGCGGCATGGGCGCCTGGGGCTACCCGGCCGCTCCCCCGTACGACGGCCTGATCATGCACAAGTGCGTGGACCGTCCCGGGCGGCTCTCCATCAGCCCGAGCACTCCGGCGATGTACCGCATCGGCTGCACCATGACCGGCGGTTCCTCCGGCGGCGGCTGGTTCGTGAAGGGCCGTGACGGAAAGTCCGTGCTGGTCTCCAACACCTCCATCGGGCCGGTGACCTCGGGCTGGCTGGCCGGTCCCCAGCTGGGAGCGGGCGCCGAGGAGGTCTTCACCACGATGACCGACAAGTTCGCCGGCCGGTAACGGGACGGCGGCCGTACGCCCGAAGGCCCGCCCCCTCGGGGCGGGCCTTCGGTTTTCTGCGAAGCGGTGCGGTCGTGCGGTCAGTGCGCCACGGGGATGAACGAGGAGAGCTCCGCGGCCAGTTCCTCGTGCACCCGCGCCTTGAGCAGGGTGCCGTCCGAGGTGTGTTCCTCGGAGATCACCTCGCCCTCGGCGTGCACCCGGGAGACGAGTCCGCCCTGGATGTACGGCACGAGCGCCTCGATCTCGACCGACGGCCGGGGCAGTTCGGTGTCGATGAGCTCCAGCAGCTCCTCGATACCGGCACCGGTGCGCGCCGAGACGGCGATCGCGTGCTTCTCGATGCGCAGCAGCCGCTGCAGCACCAGCGGATCGGCCGCGTCCGCCTTGTTGATCACCACGATCTCGGGCACGTCGAGCGCGCCCACTTCGCGGATCACCTCGCGCACCGCGGCGAGCTGCTCCTCCGGCGCCGGGTGGGCGCCGTCCACCACGTGCAGGATCAGGTCGGACTCGCCGACCTCCTCCATCGTGGAGCGGAACGCCTCGACGAGGTGGTGCGGCAGATGCCGTACGAACCCGACGGTGTCGGCCAGGGTGTAGACCCGGCCGCTCGGCGTCTCGGCCCGGCGGACGGTCGGGTCCAGGGTGGCGAACAGTGCGTTCTCCACCAGGACGCCCGCACCGGTCAGCCGGTTGAGCAGCGAGGACTTGCCCGCGTTGGTGTAGCCGGCGATGGCGACCGAGGGCACCTTGTTGCGCTTGCGCTCCTGGCGCTTGATCTCGCGGCCGGTCTTCATCTCCGCGATCTCCCGGCGCATCTTCGCCATCTTCTCGCGGATCCGACGCCGGTCGGTCTCGATCTTGGTCTCACCGGGACCACGGGTGGCCATGCCGCCACCGCCGCTGGAACCGCCACCGCCCATCTGACGGGACAGCGACTGGCCCCAGCCGCGCAGCCGCGGCAGCATGTACTGCATCTGGGCCAGCGAGACCTGTGCCTTGCCCTCTCGGGACTTGGCGTGCTGGGCGAAGATGTCGAGGATCAGGGCGGTCCGGTCGACCACCTTCACCTTGACGACGTCTTCCAGATGGATCAGCTGGCCGGGGCTGAGCTCACCGTCGCACACGACGGTGTCGGCCCCCGATTCGAGGACGATGTCGCGCAGCTCCAGCGCCTTGCCCGAACCGATGTAGGTGGCCGGGTCCGGCTTGTCGCGGCGCTGGAAGACGGCGTCGAGCACCTGGGCGCCCGCCGTCTCTGCGAGCGCGGCCAGCTCCGCGAGGGAGTTCTCCGCGTCGTGCACGGTCCCCGAGGTCCAGACGCCGACCAGCACCACGCGCTCCAGGCGCAGCTGCCGGTACTCGACCTCGGTGACGTCCTCGAGCTCGGTGGAGAGGCCGGCCACCCGTCGGAGCGCGGCGCGCTCCGAGCGGTCGAACTGCTCGCCGTCCCGCTCTCCGTCGATCTCGTGGCTCCAGGCGACGTCCTCTTCCATCAGGGCGTCGGCCCGAAGGCTCTCGGTGAGGCTTTCGGTGACATTCTCCGTAGCACTCTGCGCGTTCTGCGCGTCCTGGGGAAGGGAAGAAGAGGAGGTCATTGGATCCTTACGTCGTTGGAAATCCGGGGAGTCCGGTACATCAGTCACAACGCGTGACCTCTCCCGATGATTCCCGCTGCGGGAATCCCGTTCCGGCCGCCGCGGCGACTCCTCGATAGTGGCACGCGCCACCTCGCGCGTCACTGGATTTATCGCCGTGCGGCGGGCTCGGCACTGCGCCAGTCGGGGTGTCCCGGCATCGGCGGCGTCTTCTCGCCGTACAGCCAGCCGTCTAGGAACGGGGTCATGTCCCGTCCCACGGTCCGTGACGCCAGCCGGACGAAGTCCTCGGTGGTGGCGTTGGAGTCCCGGTGCTCGTGCACCCAGCTCCGCTCCAGCCGGTCGAACGCGTCCTCGCCGATCTCCTGGCGCAGCGCGTACAGGATCAGTGCGCTGCCGTCGTACACGACCGGCCGGAACAGGCTGATCTTCTGGCCGGGCTCCGGGGGGTACGGGCGGGCCGGCGGGCCGCCCGCGGCGCGCCAGCCGTCGGACCTGGTGTATGCCGCACGCATCCGGTCCTCCAGCGGCCGGTCGGCGTACTCCTCGGCGTAGCGGGCCTCGTACCAGGTGGCGTGTCCCTCGTTGAGCCACAGGTCGGACCACATCTGCGGGGAGACGCTGTCGCCGAACCACTGGTGGGCGAGCTCGTGCACCATCACCGAGTCGACGTACCACTCGGGGTGGCCGGGCCCGGTGAACAGGGAGCGCTCGAAGAGCGAGAGCGTCTGGGTCTCCAGCTGGAAGCCGGTCTCGGTGTCGGCGATCAGCAGCCCGTACGTCTCGAAGGGGTAGCGGCCGACCTGCCGCTCCATCCATTCCAGGTGGGCGGGCGTCTTGCGGAGCCAGGGTTCGAGCCGCTCGCGGTCGGCGGCCGGCACCACGTCGCGCACCGGGAGCCCGTGCGGTCCGGTCCTGTGCAGGACGGCGGAACGCCCGATCGTGACCTGGGCCAGTTCGGTGGCCATGGGGTGTTCGGTCCGGTAGGTCCGGGTGGTGTCGTCGCCGCGGCGGACCGTGCCGGCGGGCAGTCCGTTGGCCACCGCGGTGAGGTCGGCGGGGGTGGTGATCCGGAAGGTGAAGTACGCCTTGTCGGAGGGGTGGTCGTTGCTCGGGAAGACCCGGTGCCCGGCGTCGGCCTGGTTCGCCATGGCCAGACCGTCGGCGGTGCGCACCCAGCCCCCGGCGCCCTTGTCGTCGTCGGGGACGCTGGTGTGCCGGACGGTGATGCGCAGCGGCACCCCGGCCGGGAGCCGGCCCAGGGGCTGGATGACCAGGTCCTCCTCCTCGACGGCGAAGTCGGCGCGCAGGCCGTTCACTTCGACCGCGCGGACGGTCCCCCTGGCGAAGTCGAGGTTGATCCGGTCCAGTTGTTCGGTGGTCCGCGCGTCGATCCTGGTGACGGCGTCCAGCGGCTTGCTGTTGTCGCCGTGGTATGTCAGTCCGATGTCGTAGGCGAGGACGTCGTACCCGGGGTTGCCCAGGGTCGGGAAGAGCGGATCCCCGATGCCGAGCGGCCGGGGCGAGGGGAGGGCGGCGGCGACGAGGGCGGCCGATGTGGTGACCAGCAGAGCGGCCCGCAGGCGGCGGGAGATGAACGGCATGGACTACCGCTACCAGCGACTTCCTGCCCGGCAGGCGCGGCGCGCGCCGCGCCACCCGAACGGGGCCCCGGGCCGGGTCCTCGCGCTGCCGTCTGCCGCACGGGAACGGTCCGAAGGGGGCAGTCCGCACGGGAACAGGCCGGGCGGACGGCCCGGTGGCGGACACGGGAACGGTCCGGGCGGACGGCCCGGTGGCGGACACGGGAACGGTCCGGGCGGACGGCCCGGTGGCGGACACGGGAACGGTCCGGGCGGACGGCCCGGTGGCGGACACGGGAACGGTCCGGTGGCGGACGGCGCCGCGCCGCGGGTCAGACGGTGGCCGCGGGGTGCTGGGCGCGGCTCACGTCGTACACCCCCGGGACGTCACGCATCGCGCGCATCAGGGCCGGCAGTCCGGCGGCGTCGGGGAGTTGCAGGGTGTAGGTGTGCCGGACGCGCTGTTCGCTGGGCGGTTCGACGGTGGCCGAGACGATCGCCGCGTCCGCCGTCGCGATCGCCTCGGTGAGGTCGGCGAGCAGCCGGGGGCGGCCGAAGGACTCGGCGACCAGCGTGACCCGGCATTCGGCGGCGTCGCCCCAGCTCACCTCGACCGGCACCCGGCCGACGGACCGCATCCGGACCGCGGCCGGGCACTCCAGCCGGTGCACGGTGACGGCGCCGCCGCGCACGACGAAGCCGGTGACGGCGTCGGGGGGTACGGGGGTGCAGCAGCCCGCGAGGCGCACGGTGGCGTCCGGCCGGTCCACCACGGCGTTCGCCGTGCGGCCGTCGGCCTCCCGGGGGCGGGGGCCGTGCCCGGGTTCCACGGCTTTGCCGGGGGGTACGGCCCGGGGTCGCGGCTCGGGGCCGGAACCTGCGGCCCGGTCGTGGTGCGAGTCCTCGGCGCTCTCGGGGTGGGCGTCGAACCAGCCGGTGATCGCGATGCGGGCGGCGGGGGTCCGGGCGTGGTCCAGCCAGTCGGGCGAGGGGCCGGAGGCGGCGTCCTCGGCGAGCAGCAGCTGCACGGTGTCGCCGTCGCTCAGCACGGTGCCCAGGGTGGCCAGCCTGCCGTTGACCCGGGCGCCGATGCAGTTGTGCGCGTCGTCCCCGTACTGCGCGTAGGCGGCGTCGACGCAGCTGGCCCCGGCGGGCAGTCCGAGCGTGCCGCCGTCGGTCCGGAAGACCGTGATCTCCCGGTCCTGGGCCAGGTCGGCGCGGAGCGTGGTCCAGAAGGTGTCGGGGTCCGGGGCGGACTGCTGCCATGCGAGGAGCCGGGAGAGCCAGCCGGGACGGGTGGGGTCGGCGCGCTCCCCGTCCGCCGGTTCGGCGGCCTGGGCGCCGGTGCCGTTCTCCGCGGCGTACGGATTGCCCAGGGCGATGACTCCGGCCTCGGCGACCTTGTGCATCCGGTGGGTTCGGATGAGGACTTCGGCGACCGCGCCGTCCGGGCCCACGACGGCGGTGTGCAGCGACTGGTACAGGTTGAACTTGGGTGCGGCGATGAAGTCCTTGAACTCGGAGATCACCGGGGTGAAGCAGGTGTGCAGCTCGCCGAGCACGGCGTAGCAGTCGGCGTCCTCGCCGACGAGCACCAGCAGTCGGCCGAAGTCGGTGCCGCGCAGTTCGCCGCGCTTGATGCCGACCCGGTGCACGGAGACGAAGTGGCGCGGCCTGATGAGGACTTCCGCGGCGATGTCCGCTTCCCTCAGCACCGTCGCGACGTTCTCGGCGATGGCCGCGAGCGGGTCCTGGGGGGACGCTCCATCGGGGCCGGCCGCCCGCTCGGAGGCGGCGGCGATCAGCGCGCGGGTGTGCTCGTACTCCTCGGGGTGGAGGATCGCGAAGACGAGGTCCTCCAGCTCGGTCTTGAGCGCCTGCACACCGAGCCGTTCGGCGAGCGGGATCAGTACGTCGCGGGTGACCCTGGCGGTCCTGGCCTGTTTCTCGGGGCGCATCACGCCGAGGGTGCGCATGTTGTGCAGCCGGTCGGCGAGTTTGATCGACATGACCCGGACGTCGTCGCCGGTGGCGACCAGCATCTTGCGGAAGGTCTCGGGTTCGGCGGCCGCCCCGTAGTCGACCTTCTCGAGTTTGGTGACGCCGTCGACGAGGTAGCAGACCTCCTTGCCGAACTGCTCCCGCACCTGATCGAGTGTCACATCGGTGTCCTCGACGGTGTCGTGGAGCAGCGAGGCGGTGAGGGTCGTGGTCTCGGCGCCGAGCTGGGCGAGGATCAGTGTGACGGCGAGCGGGTGCGTGATGTACGGCTCGCCGCTCTTGCGCGTCTGTCCGCGGTGCGAGGACTCCGCGAGCACATAGGCCCGGTGCAGGATGGAGAGGTCCGCGTCCGGGTGGTGGGCGCGGTGGGCCTCCGCGACGTGACTGATCGCGTCGGGCAGCCGGTCGCGGGACGTGGGGCCGAGCAGCGCGACCCGGCCCAGCCTGCGCAGATCGATCCGGGGGCGGCCCCGTCTGCGGATGGGAGCATCTGGTGGGCTGGTGGCCTCTGCACTCATGGGGCACCTCCGGCGACGTCGACCGGCGGTGGGGAAGCACGGTCGTGCCTCCGGGCCGGTGCTTGATGCTACCGAGCCCACCACGTGGCGGAGACCCGCTCTCGCCCAGCGTGAAACGGATCACCCATTCGAGCGAAGCTCCCAGGGCTTCCGTTTGGGGACCCGGAGTGCTTTTGACCGGGTTCGGCCACTACTCCGGGCCCTTCGTGCGGGGCGGGGCGGGCCGGGGCCGACCGAAAGACCCTAGCCGAGTGCCGCTTCGAGCCAGGCGGGGTCGATGAGGCCCTCGGCGACGATCGTGGCCGGTCCGGTCATCTCGACCTCGCCGTCCGGCCGTTCGGTGATCACGAGGGTGCCGCCGGGCAGATCGACCGTGTACGTGACGGGGGTGCCGGTCTCCGCGGGGTCCGTGCCGTCCCGGCGGGCGGTGGCGACGGCCACGGCGCAGGCGCCGGTGCCGCAGGAGCGGGTCTCGCCCGAGCCGCGCTCGTGGACCCGCATCGCGACGTGGCGCGGGCCGCGGTCCACGACGAACTCGATGTTGACGCCGTCGGGGTAGACGGCGGCGGGGCTGTAGGGCGGCACCGAGGACAGCGGGCCGGCGTGGGCCAGGTCCTCGACGAAGGCCACCGCGTGCGGGTTGCCCATGTTCACGTTGCGGGCGGGCCAGCTGCGGCCGTCCAGGCTGACCGTCACCCCTTCCGCGGGAAGGCGGGCGCGCCCCATGGAGACCGTGATGTCGCCGTTCTTGGCGATGTGCACCCGCTTCACGCCGCCCCGGGTCGCGATGGCGAGGTCGCCCTCCTCGACGTGTCCGGCACGCTGCAGGAAGCGGGCGAAGACCCGCACCCCGTTGCCGCACATCTCGGCGACCGAACCGTCGGCGTTGCGGTAGTCCATGAACCACTCGGCCTCGGCCGCCATGGCCCGCGCCTCGGGGTGCGCGGAGGACCGTACGACGTGCAGCAGGCCGTCGCCGCCGATGCCGGCCCGGCGGTCGCAGAGACGTGCGACGAGGCCCGGGGACAGGTCGATGGCGTTGTCCGGGTCGGGAACGATCACGAAGTCGTTCTCGGTGCCGTGGCCCTTGAGGAAGGCGATCTGGGAGGTGCTCACGGATCAACTGTACGAAACGGTCCGGTCGGCCGCCGGGGCCGTCCGTCCCCCGGACGACCCGGCCGGGGACGGTGTCCCGGTGGGATCCGGGGGCCGGTCCGCACCCCCGGCCTCAGTGACGGAGCCGCGCCACGCGCCAGACGGCCAGGGCGACCAGTGAGACGCCCACGAGCACGTACAGCGCGATCATCCGCCAGTCGGCCCGCTCGCCCGAGCCCTTCTTGGGCAGGCCGGGCCAGGTGTACCCCACCCGGCGGGCGGCCATCATGCCCCAGCCCGCGGCGCAGCAGCTGATCAGCAGGCCGAGCATGGCCACCACCGCCCCGCCGCCGCCGAACTCGAAGGCCAGCGGGAAGGCGAACATCAGCGACCCCACCGCGGCGAGCATGACGATCGGTGCGAGCTGCCAGATCCGCAGCCGTCGCACGGGGCGCAGCTCGACCTCGACCTCGGGGGTCGGCTCGAGCTCGTCGGGCCCGTCGGGGCTCAGCCCCGACGCCCCGTGCAGGGTGCCCGGTGTGTTCTGTCCAGTGTCGCGAGGGCCGGCCTCCATCGCCACGCGCCCTCCCAACTCGGACCTCACTGTCGATCGATGCTCGATGATGGCACGCTCCGGGGCGCCGAAATGACGGGCAGGGCTTCCCGATGCCATCACGTGATCAGGCTGTAACCGCTCGTTCGATCAACGCCAGCGCCAGGTGCGGGAGTTCCCCACGGTCCCGGGCGGCTCCGCTCAGCCACCGGACCCGCGGATCCCGGCGGAACCACGAGTCCTGGCGGCGGGCGAACCGCTTGGTGGCGCGGACGGTCTCGGCGCGCGCCTCGCCCTCGGTGCATTCCCCGGCCAGGGCGGCGAGCACCTGCTGGTAGCCCAGCGCCCGGGCCGCGGTCCGGCCCTCGCGCAGCCCCCGCGCCTCCAGGGTGCGCACCTCGTCCACGAGCCCGGCCTCCCACATCCGGTCGACCCGCCGGGCGATGCGTTCGTCGAGTTCGGGGCGGGCCACGTCGACGCCGATCTGGACGGTGTCGTACACCGCGTCGTCGCCGGGAAGGTTGGCGGTGAAGGGCTTGCCCGTGATCTCGATGACCTCGAGGGCCCGGACGATCCGGCGGCCGTTGCTCGGCAGGATGGCCCGGCCCGCTTCGGGGTCGGCGGCGGCGAGCCGGGCGTGCAGGGCCCCGGAGCCGCGCTCCACCAGCTCCTCCTCCAGCCTGGCCCGCACCTCGGGGTCGGTGCCGGGGAACTCCAGGGCGTCGATGGCGCCCTTCACGTAGAGCCCGGAGCCGCCGACCAGGACGGGGGTGCGGCCCGCGGCGAGCAGCCGGTCGATCTCGGCGCGCGCCAGCCGCTGGTACTCGGCCACGCTCGCGGTCTCGGTGACGTCCCAGATGTCCAGGAGGTGGTGCGGGACGGATCCGCGTTCCGGAAGCGTCAGCTTCGCGGTGCCGATGTCCATCCCCCGGTAGAGCTGCATGGAGTCGGCGTTGACCACCTCGCCGTCGAGCTGCTGAGCCAGGAATACTCCCAGATCGGATTTTCCGGCCGCAGTGGGACCGACGACGGTGATGACCCGCGGTGCGGGAGCTGAGCTACTCACCGCCCCAGTCTCGCAAACCCCGGCGACTGCTCCCAACGAGTGAGGGAGGAGCGACACCGCGCGACGGCCCGACCCCCACCGGACCGAACACTTCCACTTCCATCCCAGTAGAATTCGAAGTGAATGTGGGCGTTTCTCCCCTTTGGGGAAGCGTCCGATCCCAGTCCCCCAGCAGGGAAGGTGCCCGATGGGCTTCCTGGACAATCTGAAGGCCAAGCTGAGCCCCGCCAAGGACAAGGTCGGCGAACTCGCGCATCAGCACGGGGGCAAGATCGACCAAGGGCTCGACAAGGCCGCACGGGCGGTCGATCAAAAGACCAAGGGCAAGTACAGCGACAAGATCGAGTCCGGCACGCGGAAGGCCAAGGACGCGGTCGAGCGCCTGTCCCACAAGAACGAGGGTGGTGCGCCGCCCGCTCCCTGACCCTGTGCTGAATCAGGTCCGGGGGCGGCCGTACGGCGAGACCGTGCGGCCGCCCCCGTGGTCCGGGGCCGACGGCTCAGGGCCACGCCCGTCCGGGACGTCTGCTCAGGGCCACGCCCCTTCGTGACCGACTGCTCGGGGCCACGCCCGTCCGGGACGTCTGCTCAGGGCCCCGCCCGTTCCGGCCGACTGTTCAGGACCATGCGGCGACGAGGTACCCCACGCCGTACGGGGCGTCGTCGTACAGCAGGCGCCCGTCCAGGCCCGCGCCTCGCGCCGCCCCCGCGAGCACCTGCCAGGGGGCCCGGCCCGCCGCCTTCAGCTCGTACGCCAGCTCCTCGTCCAGTGCGAGCAGCGCGTCGGGGTCCACGGCGCCCAGTGCGCGGGCGGCGGCCGCGTCGAACGCCTCGGCCCGTTCGTCCAGGTAGCCCGGGGCCTTGAGCGTGCGGCAGGCGCTGCCGTCGCCCAGCACGAGCAGCGCCACCCGCTCCGCCCGGCCGGCCAGCTTCCGCCCGGTGTCCGCACAACGGCCGGTTTCGAGCGGTTCCCCCACCCCCAGCCCCTCGACCGGCACCCCGCTCCATTCCGCGCGGGCGAGCAGCCAGGCACCGACGGAGAGGGACGGCGGGAGCGGGCCCGCCCCCGCCGGCGCGAGGTCGCGCCCGAGCCGTACGCCGAGGTCGACGCCGAAGCCCCCGAAGGTGCCGGTGGCGCCCTCCGGATGCGGGCCGCGTCCCGTTTGGTCCGCCGGGCCGATCACGACCAGCAGTTCGGGGCGTGCCGCGGCGAGCACGCCGACGGCCTCGGCGCAGGCGTCCCGCAGGGCGTCGAGCTCGGGAGCGGCACCCGCGGCGACCTCGGGTACCAGCAGGGGCGGGCAGGGGCAGACAGCGGCGGCGACAAGCATGGTGGGCAGCGTACTGCTTGGGCCCGGCGCACCGGTCGGCCACCGTCGTCCGCCGGACGGCCGACGGCCCGGGGTCAGTCGCAGCCGCAGCCGGGGGCCGCCGCGGCGGGCAGCGGCGCCGGGGCCCCGATGCCGGGCAGGCCCAGCATCACCCCGGCCGGCTTGGCGGCCTCGGCCGCGTTGCGCTTCTCCCAGGCGTCCCCGGCCCGGGTCCGCCGCACGGCCACCGGAGCCCCCTCGGCAAGGAGGTGGTGCGGGGCCGCGTAGGTGATCTCGACGGTCACCACGTCGCCCGGCCGCACGTCCTCGTCCGGCTTGGTGAAGTGGACCAGCCGGTTGTCGGGGGCACGGCCGGAGAGGCGGTGGGTCGCGCCGTCCTTTCGGCCCTCGCCCTCCGCGACCATGATCTCCAGCGTCCGGCCGACCTGCTTCTTGTTCTCCTCCCAGGAGATCTCCTCCTGGAGGGCGGACAGGCGCATGTACCGCTCCTGGACGACCTCCTTGGGGATCTGGTCCGCCATCTCGGCGGCCGGCGTCCCGGGGCGCTTGGAGTACTGGAAGGTGAAGGCGTTGGCGAAGCGCGCCTCGCGGACCGCGTGCATGGTCTGCTCGAAGTCCTCCTCGGTCTCGCCGGGGAAGCCCACGATGATGTCGGTGGAGATCGCGGCGTCCGGCATCGCGGCGCGCACCTTCTCGATGATGCCGAGGAAACGCTCCTGCCGGTACGAACGCCGCATCGCCTTGAGGATCGCGTCCGAGCCCGACTGCATCGGCATGTGGAGCTGGGGCATCACGTTGGGCGTCTCGGCCATGGCCGCGATCACGTCGTCCGTGAAGTCGCGGGGGTGCGGGGAGGTGAAGCGGACCCGCTCCAGTCCCTCGATCTTCCCGCAGGCGCGCAGCAGCTTGGAGAACGCCTCGCGGTCGCCGATGTCGGAGCCGTACGCGTTCACGTTCTGGCCGAGCAGGGTGATCTCCGAGACGCCCTCGGCGACCAGGGCCTCGATCTCGGCGAGGATGTCGCCGGTGCGGCGGTCCTTCTCCTTGCCGCGGAGCGCCGGGACGATACAGAAGGTGCAGGTGTTGTTGCAGCCGACCGAGATGGAGACCCACGCCGCGTAGGCGGACTCGCGGCGGGTGGGGAGGGTGGAGGGGAACGCCTCCAGGGATTCGGCGATCTCGATCTGCGCCTCCTCCTGGACCCGGGCGCGCTCCAGCAGCACCGGCAGCTTGCCGATGTTGTGCGTGCCGAAGACGACGTCGACCCACGGGGCCCGCTCGACGATGGTGTCGCGGTCCTTCTGCGCCAGACAGCCACCGACGGCGATCTGCATGCCGGGGCGCTTCGTCTTCATCGGGGCGAGCCGGCCGAGGTTGCCGTAGAGCTTGTTGTCGGCGTTCTCCCGCACCGCGCAGGTGTTGAAGACCACGACGTCGGCGTCGCCGTCGGAACCCTCGTCCGCACGGACGTAACCCGCGCCCTCCAGCAGCCCCGAGAGCCGCTCGGAGTCGTGGACGTTCATCTGGCACCCGTAGGTGCGGACTTCGTAGGTCTTGGGTCCCTCGACGCTCACTGCGGGGCTCCGGTCGCTGCTGCTGGTCATGCCCACAAGGGTAGGCGGTCCGGGGAGGGCCCCCGCCGCCTCGGGCCGGGACGCCGTCGGTGCCCGTGCGGCGGGGCACGGAGGGGAGGGGCGGCACTCCCTCCCCCGGCCCGATGTCAGCGGAACTCGTGGATCACCTGGATCTCACCGACGATGTGGGCGTTGAACTCGTCGAGCTCCTCGGCCGGAACCCAGAGTTCGAGGATCGTGCGTCCACCCGCCTGCCGGACGGGATAACGGCTCAGGAAGTCCGACTCGACCTCGAACCGGGTGACGAAGCCTGCGCCGTCGTGCTTCACGTTCCAGTCCCGCGCGATCATGATCGCGTACTCCTCGTCGAGGACCGGGTAGAAGATCGGCTGCTCGGGAAGCCGGGGCGGCCACGCCCGCCAGTCCAGCTCGCGGACCAGCTCCAGCTCCTTGGGGCCGGTGGGGCGCCACAGGGTCGTCGTCGCTCGTCCGCTGGTCATGGTCATCGCTTTCGGAACGCGGGAAGCCGTCGGTACGGCGGGCCGGGAACCGGACGATACCGGCCCCGCGAACGCGACGGCCACGAGGTTTCCCGGCCCGGACCGGACCGCCCAACCGCCCACCGCCCGCGCGAAGCCGCCCCCTGGTGCACGGCCGTCACGTCAGGCGCCCGCCTCCCGTGCCCGCGCCTCTTCCTTCTTCTTCTCCGATTCCGTGCCTTCTTCCGCTTCCGCGCGTTCCTCGGCGCCCGCGCGTTCCTCGGCGCCCGCGCGTTCCTCGGCGCCCGCGCGTTCCTCGGCGTCCGCGAGCAGGAGGAGCAACGGCGCCAGCACCAGTTCGACGACCGCCAGCGCCACCTGGAACCAGTGCGGCCACCCGTGCACGGCCAGCGAAAGCACCCGCCCGATCGCCCCGAGCAGGAAGACCCCGGCCAGCCACCGGACCGCCGTCGCGGGAATCGGCGACTGCCGGGCCGCCCAGAGCCAGGCGAGACCGTACCCGGCGAAGGCCGCGCCGAAGAACCGTCCGAGGCTGTCGATCGTCGGACCGGCCGAGCCCTCGCCCGGGATCGCGGCGTTCCCGAGCAGGACGTGGAAGAGCCCGATCGCCACGCAGACGTACCCCATTGCCGTCACGAGCCCCCGGAGCACCTTGCCTCTGGACACGATCCACCATCCCCCTCTGGTCGACTCTGTTCGACGGACGCCTTACTGGACACGCGTCTACCAAGCTACGGCCATCTAGTAGACATGTGTCAAGTAGCATGGGCGGGTGTCTCCCCGTCAGCGCCTCAGTCCCGCCGAACGACGCGCCCAGCTCCTCGCCGTCGCCGCGCAGCTCTTCGCCGCGCGCCCGTACGACGACGTCCTGATGGAAGGGGTCGCCGAGCGGGCCGGCGTCTCCCGCGCGCTGCTCTACCAGCACTTCCCCAGCAAGCGCGATCTCTTCGCCGCGCTCTACCAGCAGGTGGCCGCGGAGCTGCTCGCCAGGAGCCGGTTCGACCCCGCCGACACCCTCGTCGAGCAGCTCACCGAGGGGCTGGACGCCCACATCGGGTACTTCGCGGAGAACCGCAACACCGTCCTGGCGGCGAACCGGGTGCTGGCGGGCGACCGGCTGATCCAGACGATCATGAACGACGAGCTCGACGCCCTGCGCGAGCGGCTGCTCGACGTCCTCCCACTCGCCGACGAGGGCACCCGGAAGGCCGTGTCGGGCGTCCTGAAAAGCTGGCTGGTATTCGTCCAGGTGCTTTGCGTGGACTGGCTCACCGAGGAGACCTGCACCCGCGCCGAACTGCGTGACGTGTGCATCGGCGCCGTGCTGGGCGCCATCCGGCCGCTTCTCGACGAGGACCCCGCCCCCGACTGGCCCCGCTGACGGCCGGCCCCGGCGGAAACGGGGAAGCCGACGGCCGGCCCCGGCGGAAACAGTGAGATCGGCCCTGGTCATCGCCGGGACGGGCTGGCAGGATCGCCGCCATGCTCCAGGCTCTTTCCCGCATCGGCAGGCGCCGTGCCCTCCGGGCGTGCGCCGCCCTCGTCGTCGTGCTCGGGCTGCTGCTGTGGTGGCTGCTCCCGCTCGGGCCGTCGGAGCCGACGGGAACCCTGACCTTCAGCACCGGTGTGCGCAGCGGGGTCTACCAGCGCTACGGCGAACGGCTCAGGGGGGACCTGGCCAAGGATCTGCCCCAGGTGTCGATACGGCTGCAGACCAGCGAGGGGTCGCAGCAGAACATCGCCCGGGTGGCCTCCGGGAAGGCCGACTTCACCATCGCCACCACCGACGCCCTCGCCACCTATCTGAGCAGCGGCAAGCCCGGCGCCGACCTGCTGCGGGGCTGCGTGCGGCTGTACGACGACTACATCCAGCTGGTCGTGCCCCGGGACTCGGGGATACGGAAGGTCTCGGACCTGCGCGGCAAGCGCGTCGGGGTGGGGCAGCCGGGTTCGGGGGTGCGTCTGGTCGCCGACCGGGTGCTGGCGGCGGCCGGTCTCGATCCCGAGGACGACGTGACACCGGTTCCCGTCGGCATCGACACCATGCCCGAGCAGCTGGAGGACGAACGGCTCGACGCCTTCTTCTGGTCCGGCGGACTGCCCACCACCGCCGTGCAGGAGCTGGCGGGCCGGTTCCCGATCCGGCTGGTGCCGCTGGAGGCCCGGCTGGTCGAGAGGCTCCAGGCCGCGGGCGGGTCCGCCCGTTACTACCGCTCGGCCGTGATGCCCGCCGACGCCTACCGCAACGCACAGCAGGGGCAGGCGGTGCCGACGGTCGCGGTCTCCAATGTGCTGGTGACCACGAAGCACTCGGACCCGGCGCTGACGGAGGCGTTCACCCGGACCGTGATCGACAGCCGGGACCGGATCGGGAGGGAGGTGCACGCGGCGCAGCTGGTGGATCTGCGCACGGCGATCTACACCGATCCGCTGCCGCTGCACGAAGGGGCCAGCCGCTACTACCGCTCGGTCAAGCCCTGACCCCGTTCCCGCAGCGTCGCCCGCTTCCCGCCCACCGCCTGCTCCCGCACACCACCCGGCCCCGCACATCGCCCGGCCCGGCACCTCACCCGTTACCGCACCATCGCGCTCGGCCTCGCGCCTCGCCCGCCCCGGCGCATCCGCCGGCCCCGCACACCGCCCCTTCCCCCACGTCGCCCCGCCCACGACGACCCGTTTCCGCGCACCGGGCCCGGTTCAGCCCTGGGGGCCGTTGCGCGGCACCGAAACCGTCACGCACAGCCCGTGCGGTTCATGGGCCGCGTAACCGATCGAACCGCCACCCGCGGCCAGCAGCGCCTGCGAGATGGACAGTCCCAGACCTGATCCCTGGATGTTCTGGTGCTGGGTGCTGCGCCAGAACCGGTCCCCGACGCGCTCCATCTCCTGCTCGGTGAGGCCGGGTCCGCGGTCGGCGACGACGACCCTCACGTCGTCGCGGCCGGAGGCGACCGTGACGAGGACTTCTTCTCCCGCGGGGGTGAACTTCAGCGCGTTGTCGATGATGGCGTCGAGGGCGCTCGACAGCGCGATCGGATCCGCCCAGGCGGTCACCGCGGACGAACCGTCCGCCCTGAGCCGTACCCCCTTCTCCTCGGCGACCGGCCGCCAGGACGCGACGCGTTCCGCGGTGAGCGCGCCTATGTCCGTGAGCTGCAGATCGGCCGCGGCGTGTTCGGCCAGCGCGAGGTCGAGCAGGTCGTCGAGGACCTGCCCGAGGCGTTTGCCCTCCGTGCGCACGGAGGCGATCTCCTCGTTGCCCTCGGGGAGTTCGAGCGCGAGGAGTTCGATCCGCAGCAGCAGCGCGGCGAGGGGGTTGCGCAGCTGGTGCGAGGCGTCGGCGACGAAGGCGCGCTGCTGCTCCAGCACGTTCTCGACGTTGTCGGCCATCTCGTTGAACGAGCGGGCCAGGCGCCTGAGTTCCGGTGGCCCGCCGGAGGCCGCGACCCTCGACCGCATGCGTCCGCTGGCGATGTCGTGGGTGGCCGCGTCCAGGGTCCGTACCGGCAGCAGGACCCAGCCGGTGAGGCGGATCGCGGCCCCGACGGCCACCAGCATCGCGACCGCTTCGCCGGCCGCGATCAACAGCCAGCCGCGGAGCGTGCGCGAACGCATCCCGTCGGTGGGCGAGTCGAGGACCACGACGGCGACGACGTCACCGTCCCGCACGACGGGCGAGGCGACGACGATCCTGCCGTCCTGCCACGGCCAGACCTGCGGCGGATCGTGGCTGCGCCGCCCCAGGAGGGCTTCCTTGAACGCCTCGCGGCCCGCGCCGTCGATGGGGAGGTGCCAGGTCGCCGGGGCCTTCGCCATGGCCCGGTCGTCCCGGTAGAAGACGCCGGCGCGGATGCCGTACACCGATGCGTAGGTGTCGAGTTCGTTGCGCAGGGTGCGCCGGCGCTCGTCGTACCCGGCCGTCGGCTCGGTGATGAACTGCGCGAGCGCGGCGAAGCGCGCCGTGTCGTCGATGCGGTCGATGACGACGTGCTGCTGCTGGGCGGCGGCCACGCTGACGGCCAGCGGGAAACCGAGGGCGAGCAGCACGCTCGCCATGAGGATGATGAGCAGGGGAAGGAGCCGGGTGCGCACCTGGGACGTACGCCCTTACGGGGTCGGGGCGACGAGGCGGTAGCCGACCCCGCGCACCGTCTCGATCAGTGCGGGCAGCCGCAGTTTGGAACGCAGGGACGCGACGTGCACCTCGAGTGTGCGCCCCGTGCCCTCCCAGCTGGTGCGCCACACCTCGCTGATGATCTGCTCCCGGCGGAAGACCACCCCGGGGCGCTGCGCGAGCAGCGCGAGCAGGTCGAACTCCTTGCGGGTGAGCTGGACCTCCGCCCCGTCGACGCTGACCCGGCGGGTCGGGAGCTCGATGTGCACGTGTCCGAGGCGCAGCGCGGCGACGGGCGTGGGCGCGGTGTCCTCGCCCACCGTGTTGCGCCGGCTGACCGCGTGGATGCGGGCGAGGAGCTCGCCGGTGTCGTACGGCTTGACCACGTAGTCGTCGGCGCCGAGGTTGAGACCGTGGATCCGCGACCGGACGTCGGAGCGCGCGGTCACCATGATCACCGGGGTGGAGGTGCGCTTGCGGATCTTCCCGCACACCTCGTAACCGTCCTGGTCGGGCAGGCCGAGGTCGAGGAGCACGACGCCGAACGGCTCCGTGTCCGCGGGCAGCAGCGCCTGGAGTGCCTCCTCGCCGCTGCGCGCGTGCACGACCCGGAAGCCGTGCCGGGCGAGGATCGCGGAGAGGGCGGCCGCGACATGGTTGTCGTCCTCGACGAGCAGCAGTCTCATGGCCTCCCTTTCCGGGGTCGCGAGGGTGCGGGGTCGATGCGTGCCCACGGGTCGCGGGCGGGTGGATGCGTGGTGGCGGTACATGTCGGTGCGTTCTCCCGTACGCTCCCCGTCGCTTCCCCGTACCGAGGCGTTTCACGTCATGGCGTACCAGGGCATCCACTCCGATGAGCGGTGTGTCAGTCAAGAGCCCGCCCCTCGCATCCGGCCATCCGTTATGCACCCGGTACGCCCCGGGTCGGACGGCCCCCTCCCCGTTCACGCGGTGTGTCCGGCCGCCACCGGATCGTTATCCTCAATTTCCGCTCAGATGTAATGACGGTGGTAGCACCGCGTCCCTATGGTCCTTCCAACCGAGGAGGACGGAGCAAGAAGCCGATGAGCGGAGTTTCAGTGACCAAGGGCGCCGAGGACGCCACGCCCGGGGCGAGCGACCTTGTCGTACTGAGCAACGTCAACAAGCACTTCGGCGCACTGCATGTGCTCCAGGACATCGACCTGACCATCGCCCGTGGCGAGGTCGTGGTCGTCATCGGGCCCTCCGGGTCCGGGAAGTCCACGCTGTGCCGCACGATCAACCGCTTGGAGACGATCGACTCGGGCGCCATCTCGATCGACGGCAAGCCGTTGCCCCAGGAGGGCAAGGAGCTGGCCAGGCTGCGCGCCGATGTCGGCATGGTCTTCCAGTCGTTCAATCTCTTCGCGCACAAGACGGTGCTCGAGAACGTGATGCTGGGCCAGATCAAGGTCCGCAAGACGGACAAGAAGGCCGCCGAGGACAAGGCCCGTTCGCTGCTGGACCGGGTGGGCGTGGCGACGCAGGCCGACAAGTACCCCGCCCAGCTCTCCGGGGGCCAGCAGCAGCGCGTGGCCATCGCACGGGCGTTGGCGATGGACCCCAAGGTGATCCTCTTCGACGAGCCGACCTCCGCGCTCGACCCGGAGATGATCAACGAGGTGCTGGAGGTCATGCAGCAGCTCGCCCGGGACGGCATGACGATGGTCGTGGTCACGCACGAGATGGGCTTCGCCCGCTCGGCCGCGAACCGGGTCGTCTTCATGGCGGACGGAAAGATCGTCGAAGAGGCCACGCCCGACCAGTTCTTCAGCAACCCGCGCAGTGACCGGGCCAAGGACTTCCTCTCGAAGATCCTTCACCACTGATCGCTCCGCACCGCCGACTCCATCACTGATCGATCCGCCCGCCGGTTCCATCACTGATCGATCCGCACCGCCGGTTCCCGGGCCGGCCGATCGCTCGTATCGCGTCAACTCTAGGGAAAATCACCATGCAGCTTCGTAAGGTCACCGCCACCTCGGCCGCCGTGCTCGCCCTCGCCCTCACCGCCACCGCCTGCGGCTCCGACAAGGAGGACGGCGGCTCGGGCGACGGCAAGAAGATCACGATCGGCATCAAGATCGACCAGCCCGGCATCGGTCTGAAGACCCCCGACGGCAAGTACGTCGGCTTCGACGTCGACGTCGCCACGTACGTCGCCAAGGAGCTCGGCTACAAGGCCGAGGACATCGTCTTCAAGGAGACCAAGAGCCAGGACCGTGAGACCGCGATCGACCGCGGCGACGTGAAGTTCATCGCCGCCTCCTACTCGATCAACGACGAGCGTCTGCAGAAGGTCGACTTCGCGGGCCCGTACCTGCTGGCCCACCAGGACATCCTGGTCCGCGCCGACGACGACTCGATCAAGTCGCCTGAGGACCTGAACTCGAAGAAGCTGTGTTCGGTCACCGGCTCCACCTCGGCGCAGAACGTCAAGAAGAAGCTGGCCCCGAAGGCCGACCTCCAGGAGTACGGCGGCTACTCGGAGTGCCTGACCGGCCTGGAGAACAAGGTCATCGACGCGCTGACCACCGACGACAGCATCCTGGCGGGCTACGCCTCGCAGAAGAACTTCCAGGGCAAGTTCAAGCTGGCCGGCTTCAAGATGACCAACGAGAACTACGGCATCGGCCTGAAGAAGGGCGACGCCGACCTGAAGAAGAAGATCAACGACGCGCTCACCAAGATGGTCTCGGACGGTTCCTGGGACAAGGCCGTGAAGGACAACTTCGGCCCGGCGAACTACAAGAACGAGCCCGCCCCGAAGATCGGCGACGTCGTCAAGTGATGCAGGGCTGACCGGGCGCGCCGTCCTCGAGCGACGGCGCGCCGTGCCCTCCGACACGCGGAAGCGCGGGAGATCGTGTTCGACTTTCTTGAAGGTTACGACCTGCTGGGGGCCTTCTGGGTGACGGTGCAACTCACCGTCTACTCCGCCCTCGGCTCCCTGATATGGGGAACGCTACTGGCCGGAATGAAGGTCAGCCCGGTCCCCCTGATGCGTGGCTTCGCCACCGTGTACGTGAACGTGGTCCGGAACATTCCGCTGACCGTGATCATCGTGTTCTCATCGCTCGGCCTGTACCAGACCCTGAGCGTCGCGCTCGGCGGCGACGACACCGAGACCGTCAACTTCCGGCTGGCCGTGCTCGCCCTGGTCGCCTACACGGCCGCCTTCGTCTGCGAGGCACTGCGCTCCGGCATCAACACGGTGCCGCTCGGCCAGGCCGAGGCGGCCCGCGCGCTCGGGCTGAGTTTCACCCAGGTACTGCGGCTGATCATCCTTCCCCAGGCGTTCCGTGCGGTGGTCAACCCCCTGTCCAACGTACTGATCGCGCTGACGAAGAACACCACGGTCGCCTCCGCGATCGGTGTCGCCGAGGCCTCGTACCTGATGAAGGGCATGATCGAGAACGAGGCCCAGCTGATCCTGATCTCGCTGGTCTTCGCGTTCGGCTTCGTCGTCCTGACCCTCCCGACCGGCCTGATCCTCGGCTGGGTGAGCAAGAAGGTGGCGGTGAAGCGATGAGTTCCGTCCTCTACGACGCCCAGGGACCGCGCGCCAAGCAGCGCAACATCCTCTACACGGTGCTGTTCGTACTGGCCGCCGCGGGCGTGCTGTGGTGGGTCTACACCAGCCTGGACGAGAAGAACCAGCTCGACTGGATCAAGTGGGAGCCCTTCTTCACCAGCATCCAGCCGTGGGAGACCTACATCTGGCCGGGCCTCCAGAACACGCTCAAGGCGGCGTTCTTCGCCCTGATCATCGCGTTGCCCCTGGGTGCCCTGTTCGGCATCGGCCGGCTGTCCGACCACCGCTGGGTGCGGATGCCGTCCGGGATCCTCGTGGAGTTCTTCCGCGCCATCCCGGTGCTCATCCTGATGATCGTCGCGAACGCGGTGTACTCGGAGTACACCACCATCGACACCGATGTGCGTCCGCTGTACGCCGTGGTGACCGGTTTGGTGCTGTACAACGCCTCCGTGCTCGCCGAGATCGTGCGGGCGGGGATCGGCTCCCTGCCGAAGGGCCAGGGCGAGGCCGCCAAGGCACTCGGCATGCGCAAGAGCCAGGTCATGGTGTTCGTACTGCTGCCGCAGGCGGTGACGGCCATGCTGCCGGCGATCGTCAGCCAGCTCGTCGTCATCGTGAAGGACACCGCGCTCGGCGGCGCCGTGCTGACCTTCCCCGAGCTGCTGGCCTCGGTCCGCCCGATGAGCGCGAACTACGGTGCCAACACCATCGCGTGCTTCACCATCGTCGCTCTGATCTACCTCCTGGTGAACTTCGCGCTCACCTCCTTCGCGAGCTGGCTGGAGCGGTGGCTCCGGCGCGCGAAGAAGAGCAAGGGCACTGCTTCGGGGGGCGTACAGAAGACCACCGGTGAGCCGTCGCTCGTCGTCGATGACGGACACGCCGTCTGACGGCTCGTCGAAATGCGTCCTGAGGGGCGGTGGCGACCTGCCACCGCCCCTCAGCGCCGTCCGGTGTCGCTTGACGCAAGCACGGGCAGTAGGTTGCATACGATCTGTGATCGCGCCCCCAGCACCCGCCGCCGCCACACCCCTTCCGCCGTCCGCCTGCCTGCCGGACCGTGGGGCACCTTCGCCCATGTCACCGGCTTCTTCCCCGGCCGTGGTGCCGGTGTCGTCCGCACGGATCCGAGGAGCCGTCCCGTGGACCCGGTGATCGTCGTCGGTGCCGGACCCGTCGGCCTGGCCCTGTCACTCGCCCTAGCGGCGCAGGGTGTGCCCACCGTCCTGCTCGACGAGGACCCGGACAAGGACGAGACGCGCCCCGCCCGTACCGTGGTGCTGCGCGAGGACACCCTGGCCCTGGTCGAACGCCTCGGCTGCAAGGCGCTGCGGCACGAGGGCGTCCAGTGGTCCGGCTGGCGCTCCGTGCGGCGCAAGCAGCTGGTGCGGGAACTACCGCTCGGCTCGGGTTCCGCCGAGGGCGGCCCGCCGGCCTCGCCCATCCATCTGCCGCAGCACGCCCTGACGCGTGCGCTGCGCGAGGCGGTGGCCGGGCAGGAGCTGGTACAGGCCGCCGCGCACAGCCGGATCGACACCCTGGAGCAGGACCCGAAGGGGGTCACGGTACACACCAGGGAGCCCAACGCGACCTGGTGGCGCGGGAGTTACGTGGTGGGCTGCGACGGCGCCCGGTCCACCGTGCGCAAGCTCCTCGACATCCGGTTCCCGGGGCGTACGGCGGTGGAGCGGCACGCCGTCGCCGCGCTGCGCACCGAGCTGCCCTGGCCGGGTCAGGCCGTGCTGCACCGGCTGCCGCCGTGGCGCACGGGCGGCGCCGAGGTGACCGCACGCCCGCTGCCGGACGGTGCCTGGCGGCTGGACTGGCTGCTGCCGCCGCAGGGCGAACTCGTCACTCCGGACGCGCTGATCACCCGGGTCCGGGACACCCTGGCGGGCTGGTGCGGCGAGACACCGCCGTACGAACTGCTGGACACCGGGGTGTACACGCTGCACCACCGGCTCGCCCTGCGCTGGCGGGTCGACCGGGCCTTCCTGGCTGGGGACGCCGCGCATCTGCTGGGCGCACTGGGCACCCAGGGACTCGACGAGGGGCTGCGGGACGTCGAGAACCTGGCCTGGAAACTGGCCCAGGCATGGCATCACGGCGCCTCCGACGTACTGCTCGACAGCTATCAGGCCGAGCGCCGGGCCGCGGTCGCCTCGCGGCTGCGCGCCGCGGACCAGTCGCTGCCGATACTGCGCGGCGGCGGAGGGCTGCGGGCCCTGGTACCGGGGAGCGCACGGGGGCACGACTCGCTGCTCACCGACGGGCATCTGGGATGCGGCCCCCTCGGCGCACCTCCCTCGTACTCGCATTCGCCCCTTGCGCCCGCGCATGCCGAGGCGCACACCTCCGTGGGTACGCCCCCCGGTGCGCCGGTGGTCGATGTGCGGGTGACCGCGCCCGACGGCACGACCGTGCGGCTGCGCGAACGACTGGGGCAGGGGCAGCTGCTGGTGGTCCTGGTGGCGCCCGGCACCGGTGTGTGGGACCGGCGCCACTGGATGACCGCCGGTGTCATGCCGCGCCTCGCCGCCGCCGTCGACGCACTGCCCATGAAGGGCGAACTGCTGGTGACCGAGAGTTACCCGGGGGCTTCGGCCCACACCGTGCTGCTGATCAGGCCGGACGGCCATCTCGTGGCGTCGTTCGGCGGGGTGCGGCCCGGGGAGCTCTTCGCGGCGGCGGACGCGGTACGGGGCGGCGCGGCGCATGACGCCGCACGTTCCGACCGGACCGCGGACGTCAATTGACCACCGCGGACGTCCATGGTGTACTCCGGAACATGACCGACACCGATGTGCGCCTGTGGCGGAGGGTCCATATGGACCTCGTCCGCTACGCGGGCTGCGTGTGTCGACCGTCCTGCTGACTCGCCCTTCCCTGCCCCGCCGCGCGCTCCGCCGTGCGGACGGGCTCTCGCGCGAACCCTCAGGACGGTCCCAGTGTCTGCCTCTCCCTCACCCTCTGTACGCACGTCCGCACCCGCTCCAGCGTCTGTTGTGCCCGCCGCTCCCGCGCCCGCCGGTTCCGGGGTGCCCCCGCCCGCCGAATCCGGTCCGACGGCTGCGGAACTGCTCGATTTCGTCCGCCGTACGGCCGCCGACGCCGAGGTCGTCGCCTCGCTCCCCCTCGATCCGGAGGGCCGCACCTGGAGCCGGCTCGAGGGCCCCGGCGGCAGCGAGGCGTGGCTGATCGGCTGGCCGCCGGGCACCGGTACGGGCTGGCACGACCACGCCGACTCGATCGGCGCCTTCACCACCGCAGTCGGCACCCTCAAGGAACTGTCGCTCGCCGCCCGGCTGCCCACCGACGGCTGGAAGACCCTCGAACTCACCGAAGGGATCGACCGTTACAGGGAGTTGGCCACGGGTCAGGGCAGGGCCTTCGGCCGTCATCACGTCCACGAGGTGCTGAACGAGTCCGCGACGGAGCACGCCGTCTCCGTCCACGCGTACTACCCGCCGCTGCCACGGATCCGGCGTTACAGCCGCACCGGCGACCTGCTTCGCCTGGAGCAGGTCGAGCGACCGGAGGACTGGCAGTGAGTGACGGTCTTCGGGACGGTGCGGAACCGGTCGGCATCGATGAGCTGTTGGAACGGGTCAGGGCCGGGTTCGTCAGGGTCGGTCCGCAGGAGGCGGCGGCCGCTGCCTCGGACGGTGCGCTGCTCGTGGACATCCGTTACGCGGAGCTGCGGGAGCGGGACGGGCTGATCCCGGGAGCGCTGGTCGTCGAACGCAACGAACTGGAGTGGCGGCTCGACCCGTTGGGAAGCCACCGGGCCCCGCAGGCCGTGAGTCACGACCTGCGGATCGTGATCGTATGCAACGAGGGCTACGCATCGAGCCTCGCCGTCGCGTCCCTGCGGCAGTTGGGACTGCACCGGGCGACGGACCTGATCGGCGGCTTCCAGGCATGGCTCGCCGCAGGCCTCCCGGTCGAGCAGTAACGAGCCCGGCAAGAGAGACGCGACGGACGAAAAACCGGGAGCCAAGAGCCGGGAATCGGGCGCTGGTGGCCGAGAGCCGGGAACCGGGAGGCAGAAGGAGCGAGAGGCGGGAGGGGACGGAGGCCGGAAGGAGACGGAGAGGCAGGACGAAAAGGCGTCGCGCCGACCTCCGGAAGCCTCAGCCCCTCCCCGGTGACTCACCACCACGGCCGCGACACCACGCCAACCTCCTCCCCTCTCTCCCTCCTCACCTCTCCCCTGCGGCACCCCTACCGCGCGGGCCCCAGTCGAGCAGTCTGGCCAGGCGCCGGGGCCCTGCCTGCGGCCCCCTACCGCGCGGGCCCCATGCCTCGCGGTCTGCCCGGCGGTTCCCCCGGATCCGCGCCGACACACCCGAATGCCACGCTCCGGTGGAGCGATCCCCGTATACGACCGACATTCACCTCAGCCTCAAAGGACCGACGTGACGGAGACTCCGCGCCCATGCCGACCCCCGCCCCCGCCCTCACCCCTGACCAGTTCGATGCCCAGGTCGCCCGCCTCCACGACACCGAGGCATGGCAGCGGATCGTCGCCGGCTGGGACCTCACCGCCCTCGCCCCCGTACGGCCTTCCGGCGCTGACCTCGCAGAACAACCGGAGGCCCGCGAACCGGCCGATTGGCGTGCGCTGCTGTCCGTACCGGTCGACCAGCTCATCGCCGACTCCGTACGTTCCCTGCCGGCGCCTCCGCCCCACGAACGCCCCCTGCCCGGCCGACTGGGCGCGATCCTCCCCGACCGGCTGCACGCCTGGCGGCGCATCGGCCGGGCCGATGTGCGGCCTTCCGTCCATCTCGCCCACGCGAGGCGGATCCTGACCGAGTGGGGCTGGCAGAACGCCCCTTACCGGCTCCGCAACGCCCGTGGCGCACGGTGCATCTGCGGCGCCCTCCTCACCGCGCACCGTCTGGGCCACGGCTCCCTCGACACCGTGGACCGCGCCGGTGCCTGGCTCGTCGCCGAGCTCCGCTCCCAGGGCTGGACCGGGCTGATCGGCCCCTGGAACCGTTGTCCCGGCCGTACCGCCGCGGACGCGCTCGCCCTGATCGACGCCACCATCGCCCGAGCCGCCCGCGCCGGACAGTGACCCCTCCCCCTGGGCACCGTCGCGTCACCACCACGAGTCGCCCCCCGACGCCTCGGGGTTCCCCGCACGCCACTGCACGGTGCCGATCCGATCCAGTCCGGCCCGGCCCGATCCAGTCCGGCCCGGTTCGAACCGATCCGGTCAGAACGGCTCGTCCAGCCCTTCGGTGTCCTCCTCCTCCTCCTCCAGTGCCTGCCGCACCACGCGCAGTGCCATGCCCTCCCCGTAACCCTTGCGGGCGAGCATGCCCGCGAGGCGGCGCAGCCTCTTGTCCCGGTCGAGGCCACGGGTCGAGCGCAGCTTGCGCGCGACCAGTTCCCTGGCGGTGGCCTCCTCCTGCTCGGAGTCGAGCTGCCCGATGGCCTCGTCGATCACCTCGGAGGACACCCCCTTGGTCCGCAGCTCCCGGACGAGAGCGCGCCGGGCCAGCCCTCGGCCGTGATGCCGGGACTCCACCCAGGCGTCCGCGAACGCGGCATCGTCGATCAGCCCGACGTCCTCGAAGCGCGAGAGCACTTCCTCGGCCGCCTCATCCGGGATCTCCCGTTTGCGCAGGGCGTCGGCAAGCTGCTTCCGCGTGCGCGGGGTCCCGGTGAGCAGTCGCAGACAGATGTTGCGCGCCTGCTCGACCGGGTCGCGCGACTCCCCCTTCTCGGCCCTCGACGAGGAGGGGGAGCCGCTGCTCCTGGTGCGGGAGCGGGTACGGCGACCCGCCCCCTCGCCGGATCCGGGGCCCGGATCGGTGCCGTGACCGTGATCGGTCTCCGGCCCGTACGTGCCCCCGGACCCGGCCGTGTGCCCCGCGGCGAATCCGCGGCCGGGATCGGCGCCGTGGTCAGGGACGCTGGCCGGCCACTCCGTACGACGCGTCACGGTCTAGCTCTTGGCCGCCGCGGTCTTGGCCGACTTGGCCTTGCTCGCCGGAGCCGGCACCGTCTTCGCGCTCTCGGCCGGAGCCGCAGCGCCGCCCGCCGCGTCCGCACCGGCCGCGTTGTCCTCCGGCTTGACCCCGACACCCAGCTTCGTGAGGATCTTCTTCTCGATCTCGTTGGCGAGATCGGGGTTGTCCTTGAGGAAGTTGCGGGCGTTCTCCTTGCCCTGGCCGAGCTGGTCGCCCTCGTAGGTGTACCAGGCTCCCGCCTTGCGGACGAAGCCGTGCTCCACGCCCATGTCGATCAGCCCGCCCTCGCGGCTGATGCCCTGGCCGTAGAGGATGTCGAACTCGGCCTGCTTGAAGGGCGGCGCGACCTTGTTCTTGACGACCTTGACGCGGGTGCGGTTGCCGACCGCGTCGGTGCCGTCCTTCAGCGTCTCGATCCGGCGGATGTCGAGGCGCACCGAGGCGTAGAACTTGAGCGCCCGGCCACCCGTCGTGGTCTCCGGCGAACCGAACATCACGCCGATCTTCTCGCGGAGCTGGTTGATGAAGATCGCGGTGGTCTTGGACTGGTTGAGCGCGCTGGTGATCTTGCGGAGCGCCTGGCTCATCAGGCGGGCCTGCAGACCCACGTGCGAGTCGCCCATCTCGCCCTCGATCTCGGCCTTCGGCACGAGCGCCGCGACGGAGTCGATGACGATCAGGTCGAGCGCGCCGGAGCGGACCAGCATGTCCACGATCTCGAGGGCCTGCTCGCCGTTGTCCGGCTGGGACAGGATGAGGCTGTCGATGTCGACGCCGAGCTTCTTCGCGTACTCGGGGTCGAGGGCGTGCTCCGCGTCGATGAAGGCGACCGAGCCGCCGAGCTTCTGCGCGTTCGCCACCGCGTGCAGCGTCAGCGTCGTCTTGCCGGAGGACTCCGGTCCGTACACCTCCACCACGCGGCCGCGCGGCAGGCCGCCGACCCCGAGGGCCACGTCGAGGGCGGTCGACCCGGTGGGGATCACTTCCACGGGCTCGTTCGGCCGCTCACCGAGGCGCATCACCGCGCCCTTGCCGAATTGCCGTTCAATCTGTGCGAGTGCGGCGTCCAGCGCCTTCTCGCGGTCGGTTCCTGCCATGGGTTCCACCCGATTTGCTTGAGTCGATCGCTTCACGTCAAAGACGCTAACCCCTGCCACTGACAATGGGCCTCGACGTCCTCCCGGCCTGTGGACAACTCCACGGTCGGGCCCGGGAAAACCCGGCCGGAATCCCATGAGAATGGATGTTCGATTTTAGTGTCAAGCGCACCGCGTCGCCCCTGTCCCCGCCCGGACCGGCCGCCCGACGCCGCCCGCGCCCCTGGCCTCCACCCCCGCACCCGCGCCCGCCCGGCGGAGGGTCGAAGGACCGGATGTCAGACCCGTGTGCGAGCTTGTGGGAGTGGGGAAGCCGGGCGGATCGACGTCGGAGGGGGATCGGTGACGGCAGGGAGCAGCGGCTGGGCCGGCATGGGCTGGCACTGGACGGACCACGACCGCGTTCGTCGGTGTCTCGACGAAGGCGCCGATCCTGAGGAGTGGAGCGGGGGCCGACCGCTGCATCATGCGGCTGTGTTCGGCTCTCCGGAGGTCGTCGCCGACCTGGCCGGACGGGTCGCGGACGTGGACGCGCCGGAGCACGGGGTGACGGCGCTGTGGGAGGCCGTCGTGTCCGGGAAGCCGGAGAACGCGCGGGCCCTCGTCGCTGCCGGGGCCGATCCCTGGCGGCCGTCGCTCGGCGGTTGGTCACCGGGGCGGCTGAGCCTCGCGGGGCCGACGCCCGGCCTTTTCCCGGTACCGGCCGGGGTGCGGCTGAGCGGCACGGAGCGCGCGGCGGTGCGGGAGGCCCGTCGGCTCATCGCGGCGCTGGACGAGTTCCACCACGACGGCTTCGGGCTCGCCTGCGTGGCCGGGATCGACGCGGCCGAAGCGGTCCGCCGCCTGGGGGCGGCGCCGGTGCGGGACAAGGTCACCGGCGAGATACTCGACGACCCGTACGGGTGCGAAAGGGGCGAGAGCCTGCGGATCATCGGTGTGACGTCCGTACCGGGCGGCTGCGTCGTGACACAGCCATGGGGGTACGCGCCGCAGATGCCGGGCGTGCTGACCCGGCTGTCCGCCGGAACCGTCTGCTACGGCCTGTACGCCAATCCCAAGAGCGGCAACCAGGGCAGCATCGCCCGCAACGGGGTCATCGAGGGCTGGGACCTGCATCCGGGCGGCGGCCCGTACGAGGACGGCACCTCCGAGGAAGTCCTGAGCGCCTACCTCTACCGGCACAGCGCCGTGGCCTACTGCTGCGCCTTCGCGGGGCTGCGTCCGACCGGCCCCCGTGCCGTGGCCGGACCTCCCGATCTGTGGGTCGCGCTGCCGGACCGCGACCACTGGAGTCACTGACCCGGAGGGAAACACCCCCGTCCGCACCGCAGGAAGGTCAGGCCCGTTGCGGGCTCTCCCCGCCCTCGGCGTCGGCCCCCCGACCGTTCCCCTCCCCGTCCCCGTTCCCCTCGGGCGCACGCCAGATCCGGCGCAGCCGGGCGAGCAACGGCTCGCCGCGCCGCAGGCTCCGCCCGTGCATCCGCGGGTCGTCCGTCACGTCGTACCGCTTCACGTACGCGCCGAGGAACGCCTGGAGCGTGGCGACGGCCGGGATCGCGATCAGCGCGCCCACGGCGCCCATCAGTGCCGTGCCCGCGATGACCGACCCGAAGGCGACCGCCGGGTGGATGTCGACGGTCTTGGAGGTGAGCTTGGGCTGGAGCGCGTAGTTCTCGAACTGCTGGTAGATCACGACGAAGCCGAGCACCCACACCGCGTACCACGGGTCGACGGTGAACGCGATCAGCATCGGCAGCGCGCCCGCCAGGTACGTACCGATCGTGGGGATGAACTGGGAGACCAGCCCGACCCAGACGGCGAGCGCGGGCGCGTACGGAACCCCGAGGATCACCAGCAGGATGTAGTGCGCGATCCCGGAGATGAGTGCCATCAGACCGCGCGAGTAGAGGTAGCCGCCGGTCTTGTCCACCGCGATCTCCCAGGCCCGCAGGACCTCGGCCTGCTTGGCGGGCGGCAGCACGGAGCACAGGGCCCGCCGCAGCCTGGGCCCGTCGGCCGCGAAGTAGAACGAGAACAGGAAGATCGTCAGGAGCCGGAACAGCCCGCCGAGGACGGTGGTGGAGATGTCGAGCACTCCGGTCGCACTGTTCTGCACGTACTTCTGCAGCCAGTCGGAATGGAGCACGCTGTCCTGGATCTCGACCCGGGAGAGGTCGGTGCGGAAGGTCTGGTTGATCCAGTTGATCACCGAGTCCAGGTACTTCGGGAACTCCTCGACCATGTCGGCGATCTGGCCCGCGAGCATGGATCCGAGCAGGACGACGAAGCCCACTCCGGCGATCAGCACGGCGAGGAAGACCAGGAAGGTGGCGAAGCCCCGGCGTATGCCGCGTGCCGACATCCTGCCCACCGCCGGTTCGATGGCGAGCGCCAGGAAGAACGCGATCAGCACATTGATCAGCAGTCCGATGAGCTGGTCGAACGCCCAACTGCCGAGCTGGAAACAGGCGTAGAGCGCCAGGGCGAGCACCATGGCACGCGGCAGCCACGAGGGCATGCGGGTCGATCCGGCGCCGGAGGGCGGTGTCCGTGGAGGGACTGGAGGGGTGGAAAGCGGCTGGTTCTGTGCTGTCTCGTCTGTCGGTGCCACGGCTCCAGTTTCACCTACGGCGGTGACGGGACGCTGTCCGCCCCGGGCACCAGGGCCGGTCCGGCCGCCGACGGGCCGGGAAAGACCTCTTGTCGATCATGGCCGGAAGCCGCTGCCCGTCGACGGCGGCTCGGGAACCGGCCGGCGGGCGGCGGGTCGGAGTCAGCGTTTGTCCTCGGGGATGCCGACCGCCGCGCAGACGCCGCGCCAGACGTCCTTCGTCTCCCAGCCCGAGGCCAGCGCCTGGTGCACCGTCTGCCCGCCGAGCTCGGCCATCACATGATCGCGCGCGAAGGAGTCGGCGTAGGCCGCGCCGAAGTGGTCCGCCATCCGTTCCCAGAAAATCGTCAACCGCATGACCTCAGTATCCCGCTCCTGAGAGTGCAGCCCGGCCGCTACGTCTTGCCGAGAGCGCTTACCGCCCTACGGTCGGTCCATGGCTGGAACCGGAACAAGTCCCCTCAAGCGTGCCGAGCAGTTCATCTGGCTCACGGCCCGCGTCCTGGAACAACGGCGGTTCGCCCATCACTTCCTGAAAGGAAGTGCGGACGCCGTGGAGACCGCGCTCGCCGCCTATCTGAACGAGGACGGCGGCTACGGGCACGCGCTCGAACCCGATCTGCGCGGCCCCGTGAGTCAGCCGCTGCACACCGCGCACGCGCTCAGCGTGCTCGACTCCATCGACCGCTGCGACGGTCCCCGGGTGGAGCGGATCTGCCGCTTCCTCAGCGAGGTGTCGACCAGGGAGGGCGCACTGCCCGCCCTCCTGCCGACGCAGCGCGGCTATCCCGTCGCGCCGTTCATCCCGATCGTCGACGACCCGCCCCCGGAGCTGCTGACGACCGGCCCCGTCGTCGGGCTCCTGCACCGCAACGCGGTGTGGCACGCCTGGCTCTTCCGGGCGACCGACTTCTGCTGGGCTGCGGTCGAGTCCCTGGACCGGTCGCATCCGTACGAGATCGAGGCGGCGGTCGCCTTCCTGGACGGCGCCCCGGACCGGGCCAGGGCGGAGGCGGCCGCCGACCGGCTGGGACGGCTGGTGCGCGACCAGCGGCTCGCCGTGCTCGATCCGGAGCAGCGCGACGAGTACCCCGTGGCGGCCGGGTACGCACCGGGTGAGCAGCACTTCCCGTACGACTACGCCCGTACGCCCGGGTCGCTCGCCCGTCGCTGGTTCACCGACGAGGAGCTGTCCCGCTCCCTGGACCATCTCGCGGCCGAGCAGCAGGCGGACGGCGGCTGGCCGGTCAACTGGCGGCAGTGGGCTCCGGGCACCGCCCTGGAGGGGCGGCCCATCGTGACCCTCAAGGCGCTTCTGACGCTGCGCGCCCATGGGCGCAGCCTCGACTGAGTCCGGTGGCCGGGGTGGGCACCGGTCGGCGTGCCCGGCCGCTGCCGGGTGGTCGGGGCCTTTCGCCGGTCGCTGCCGGGCCATCACCGGTGATCGTGGTCTTCCGCCCGGTCGGTCCCGCCCCGCAGGGCCCGGATCAGGCCCAGCCGAGGGCACGCACCCCTGCCGTGACGGCCACGGCGGAGCCCACGACCACGAGGAAGGGCGCGCGCAGGACCAGGGCGAGCGCCGCCGCGGCAAGACCCACGCCCCTGGCGTCCAGGGTCAGGTGCCGGCCGTCGCCGAACGTCTGCTGCGCGGTGAGTGCCGCCAGGAGCGCCACGGGCAGCAGCGCCGCGAGGCGCCGGGTGAGCGGACGTTCCAGCACTCCCGCGGGCACCAGCAGCCCCAGCAGTTTGGCGAGGTAGCAGCCGACCGCGGTCAGCACGATGGCGATCCAGACGTTCATCGGTTCTCCTCCGTGCTGGTCTCCGCCGTGCCGGGCGCGGACCGGTCCGGCTCCCGGTGCTTCTCCGCCGTGGCCGCCGCGCGCGCCGTGCCGTTGCGGCGCCCGTTCAGGAAGAGGACGGCGGGTGCGGCGAGCGCGGACAGCAGGACGGGGACGCCCGCGGGCAGCACCGGCAGCAGGCCGAGCGCGAGCAGGACCGCGACGGCGGCGGTGACGCGTTCGGTGGTGGTCCTCAGCATCGGTGCCAGCAGGGCGAGGAAGACCGCGGGCGATGCCGCGTCCAGCCCCCAGGCCTCGGTGTCGCCGAGGGCCTTCGCTCCGAGTGCGCCCAGCAGCGTGGTCAGGTTCCACAGCACGTAGAGGGTGAGCCCGGTGACGACGAAGCCGATCCGGGCCGCCCGCCGGGTCGGCTGCGGCAGGGTCACCGCGGTCGTCTCGTCGATGACCCACTGGGCGGCGAGGGGACGGAGCGCTCGCGGAAGCGCCAGCAGCTGCGACAGCCGCAGTCCGTAGAACGAGTTGCGCACGCCGAGGAAGAAGGCCCCGGCGGCCGCGGTGTACGGGTTGCCGCCCGCGGCAAGGGCGCCGACGAGGGCGAACTGCGAGGCGCCGGTGAAGACGGCGAGGCTGAGCACGCAGGTCTGCAGGAGGCTCAGCCCCGATCCGGCCGAGGTCACGCCGAAGGCGAAGCCGGAGAGGCCGACGGCTATGCCGACGCCGAGCGCGTCGCGCACGACGGCCGCGTCCGGCTTCGTGCCGGGCGTCTCCGACCGCTTGCCGGGGTCGGGCGTGCCACCGTCGGGCGCCCCCGTCGGGTCGCCGGCGCCGGCGGGAAGTGTTGTCTGTTCTGCCACGACCAGCACGCTACGTGGATCGTTCGGGACCGGTCTTGTACGTTCCTGCGCGTTCGCGCTGGTATGCGCCGGGTGGCACTCCCACGATCCGGGTGAAATGACGGTTGAGATGCGGCTGGTCGGTGAAACCGACCCGGACGGCGGCCTCCGCAGGTGCCGTTCCCACGTCGAGCATCCGGCGCGCGGCGCGCACCCGGGCGTCGGTGAGCCAGGCGTGCGGCGGCATCCCGTATTCCTTCTTGAAGGCCCTCAGCAGCGCGAAGGGGCTGGTTCCCAGCTCTGCGGCCAGCGCGTCGAGCCCGGGCGGCTTCGTCATCCGGCCCTCCAGCACCGCGCGGGCCCGGGCGGCGTCGCGCGCGCCCGCCGACCGGGGTGTGCGGGCCGGCAGCGCGCTGCCGTGCCGGCCGAGCAGCCGGGTGACCATGACCCGCAGCACCGTGTCGGCGGCCAGCGCGTTGCCCTCCTCGGCAGCCCGGTGGACCGCGCCGATCAGCCGGGCCGCGTACGGGTCCACGACGCTGGTCTCGGTGAAGCCGACCGTGCCGCGCAGGCTCGTCGTGTCGGCGGCGATGTCGTTGACCACCTGCGCCGACGGGTAGAGCGTGGCGTACACCCAGCCCTCGGGAACGCCCGCGCGGGCGGTGTGCGGAACCTCCGGGTTGATCATGACCACGGTGCCGGGGCCGGCGTGGACGGTGCCGTCCGGCAGCCCGACGTCCTCCACGCCGTGGGTGATGGTGCCGAAGACGTAGCCCTCGTGGCTGTGGCGCGGGAAGGTGTGGCGCACGTATCGGGCACGCAGCAGGTCGAGGTCGGGCAGTTCCGCGTACTGCCAGTGCCTCGCCCACTCCCCCGATCCGGGCTCCGGTGCGCTCGCCATGGGGAAATTCTCGCAGGTCCCGGGCCTGGGCCTCATGTCGGCGGGCAGGACGCCCCGGCCGTTGTCAGTGCCGGGGTGCACGATGGGGGGCATGGCCGGCTCCGTGCTCGACTCGTTCTCCCCCGCGACCCGCGGTTGGTTCTCGGGCGCCTTCAGCGCGCCCACGGCGGCGCAGGAGGGTACCTGGCGCGCGATCGGCGAGGGTTCGGACGTGCTGGTCGTCGCCCCGACCGGTTCCGGCAAGACCCTCGCCGCGTTCCTTGCCGCGCTGGACGGGCTGGCGTCCGTCCCGCCGCCCGCCGAGGCGAAGAAGCGCTGCCGGGTGCTGTACGTGTCGCCGCTCAAGGCGCTCGCGGTCGACGTCGAGCGCAATCTCCGCTCGCCGCTGACCGGGATCCGCCAGGAGTCGGTGCGGCTGGGGCTGCCGGAGCCCGAGGTGCGGGTGGGCATCCGCTCCGGCGACACCCCGGCCGCCGAGCGCCGTTCGATGGCGACCCGGCCGCCGGACATCCTGATCACCACGCCCGAATCGCTGTTCCTGATGCTGACCTCGTCCGCCCGGGAGGCGCTGTCCGGCGTCGAGACGGTGATCCTGGACGAGGTGCACGCCGTGGCGGGTACGAAGCGGGGCGCCCATCTCGCGGTGTCGCTGGAGCGGCTGGACGAGCTGCTGCCGCGGCCCGCGCGGCGGATCGGTCTGTCGGCGACGGTCCGTCCCGTCGACGAGGTGGCGCGTTATCTGTCGCCCCGGCGCAGGGTGGAGATCGTCCAGCCGCCGTCCACCAAGCGGTTCGACCTGTCGGTGGTCGTGCCGGTCGAGGACCTCGGGGAGCTCGGCGGCTCCCCCGCCACCGACACCGACTGGCCCGGCCGGGCGGAGAAGCCGTCGATCTGGCCCCATGTCGAGGAACGGATCGCCGATCTCGTCCAGCAGCACCGCTCCACCATCGTCTTCGCCAATTCCCGCCGCCTCGCGGAGCGGCTGTGCAACCGGCTCAACGAGATCGCGTACGAGCGGCTCACCGGTGAGACGCTCTCCGAGTCCCACTCCCCCGCCGAGATCATGGCCGAGTCGGGTGCGGCGAAGGGCGCCCCCGCGCTGCTCGCCCGCGCCCACCACGGTTCGGTGTCCAAGGAGCAGCGGGCCCAGGTCGAGGAGGACCTCAAGGCGGGCCGACTGCCCGCCGTGGTCGCCACCTCCAGCCTGGAGCTGGGCATCGACATGGGGGCGGTCGACCTCGTGATCCAGGTGGAGTCGCCGCCCTCGGTCGCCTCCGGCCTGCAACGGGTCGGCCGGGCCGGGCACCAGGTGGGGGCGGTCTCCACCGGTGTGGTCTTCCCGAAGTACCGGGGCGATCTGGTGCAGGCTGCCGTGGTCACCGAGCGGATGCGCGAGGGCGCCATCGAAGCGCTCCGGATCCCGGCCAACCCGTTGGACGTGCTGGCCCAGCAGCTGGTCGCCATGGTCGCCATGGACAGCCGGCAGGTGGACGCCCTGTTGGCCGTGTTCCGCCGCGCCGCGCCCTTCGCCGCCCTGCCCGAGTCGGCGTTCACCGCCGTGCTGGACATGCTCGCCGGCCGCTACCCGTCCGACGCCTTCGCCGAGCTGCGGCCGCGCGTGGTCTGGGACCGGGTGGCGGGGACGGTCACGGGCCGCCCCGGTGCCCAGCGGCTCGCCGTCACCTCCGGCGGGACCATTCCCGACCGCGGGCTCTTCGGGGTCTTCCTCGCGGGCGCCGATCCCAAGAAGGGCGGCGGCCGGGTCGGTGAGCTCGACGAGGAGATGGTGTACGAGTCGCGGGTCGGCGACGTCTTCACGCTGGGCACCACGTCCTGGCGGATCGAGGACATCACCCGGGACCGGGTCCTGGTGTCGCCCGCCCCGGGCGTTCCCGGCCGGCTGCCGTTCTGGAAGGGCGACCAGCTGGGCCGTCCGCTGGAGCTGGGGCGGGCGCTGGGAGCGTTCCTCCGCGAGATCGGCGGGCTCCCGCAGGAGGACGCCCGCGCGCGGCTGCTGGCCGCCGGTCTCGACGCCCGGGCCGCCGACAACACCCTGTCGTACCTCGACGAGCAGCGCCGCGCCTGTGGTCATGTGCCGGACGACCGGACCATCCTCGTGGAGCGGTTCCGCGACGAGCTGGGCGACTGGCGGGTGGTCGTCCACTCCCCGTTCGGCGCGCAGGTGCACGCCCCGTGGGCGCTGGCACTGAGCGCCCGTCTCGCCGAGCGGTACGGCATGGACGCCCAGGTGATGCACGCCGACGACGGCATCGTGCTGCGGCTGCCCGATGCCGACCTGATGGGCCTGGACCTGCTGGACTTCGATCCCGCGCAGGACCCCGCCCGGGGCCCGGTACCGCCCCCCGGCCTCTCGTACGACAGCGAACAACCGCCCGTCGGCGCGGCGGACGTGACGTTCGACCGGGGCGAGATCGGGCAGATCGTCACCGACCAGGTCGGCGGTTCGGCGTTGTTCGCCTCCCGGTTCCGCGAGTGCGCGGCCCGCGCCCTGCTGCTGCCGCGCCGCAGCCCCGGCAAACGGACCCCGCTCTGGCAGCAGCGGCAGCGGGCCGCGCAACTCCTCCAGGTCGCCTCCGAGTTCGGCTCCTTCCCGATCGTTCTGGAAGCGGTCCGCGAATGCCTCCAGGACGTCTTCGACGTGCCCGGGCTCACGGAACTCATGGGCGACCTCGAAGCACGCCGTGTCCGGCTGGTCGAGGTGACCACCCCGGAGCCCTCGCCCTTCGCCCGTTCCCTCCTGTTCGGCTACGTCGCCCAGTTCCTGTACGAGGGCGACTCGCCCCTGGCCGAACGGCGGGCCGCCGCCCTCTCCCTCGACTCCCAGCTGCTGGCGGAGCTCCTCGGCCGGGCGGAGCTGCGCGAACTGCTCGACGCGGACGTCCTGACCGAGCTGGAGCAGGAACTCCAGTGGCTGACGGAGGACCGCAGGGTCAAGGACGCGGAGGGCGTTGCCGATCTTCTCCGGGTCCTCGGCCCGCTCACCGACGCGGAGCTGGCCGGGCGCGGCGCCCACCCGGCCTGGGCGCCGGAGCTGGCCGCCGCCCGCCGGGCCATCCGGGTCCGGATCGCCGGGGCGGACCACTGGGCCGCGATCGAGGACGCGGGACGCCTGCGGGACGCGCTGGGCACCGCCCTCCCGGTCGGTGTCCCCGAGGCGTTCACCGAACCGGTGAAGGACCCCCTCGGCGACCTCCTCTCCCGGTACGCCCGTACGCACGGTCCGTTCACCTCCGCCGGGGCCGCCACCCGGTTCGGTCTGGGCACGGCCGTCACGGACGGGGCGCTGCAACGGCTCTCGGCGTCCGGCAGGCTCGTCCAGGGCGAGTTCCACCCGGCCGGCATCGGCCAGGAGTGGTGCGACGCCACCGTGCTGCGCCGACTGCGCCGCCGCTCGCTCGCCGCCCTCCGGCACGAGCTGGAGCCCGTCCCGGCCGCCGCCCTCGCCGGCTTCCTTCCGCAGTGGCAGCACCTGGGCAGCAACAGCCTGCGCGGAATCGACGGGCTGGCCCGCGCCGTCGAGCAGTTGCAGGGGGCGCCCGTCCCGGCATCGGCGCTGGAGAAGCTGATCCTGCCGGGCCGGGTGACGGACTACACCCCGGCGCTGCTCGACGAACTGACCACCACCGGCGAGATCGTCTGGGCCGGTGCGGGCGCCCTGCCGGGCAAGGACGGCTGGCTGTCCCTCTACCCCGCCGACAGCGCGCCGTTGCTGCTCCCGCCCCCGCACCCGCTCGAACTCGGCGCGTTGCACGAATCCGTCCTGACCGCCCTGGCCGGCGGGTACGGGCTGTTCTTCCGGCAGATCGCCGACCAGGCCCGCGCCACCACGCACCCGGACTGCACCGATCCGCAACTGGCCGACGCCATCTGGGACCTGGCCTGGTCGGGCCGGCTCACCAACGACACGCTGGCGCCGCTGCGTTCGCTCCTGGGTTCCGGCCGCACCGCCGGGTCGACGGCCCACCGCGCCAGGCGGAACGTCCCGCGCGGACGCTACGGATCGCTCACCGCCGCCACCCGGCCCGCTTCCCGGACGGGTCCGCCGACCGTCTCGGGCCGCTGGTCCCTGCTGCCCTCGGCCGAGCCCGATCCCACCCACCGCGCGCATGCCCTGGCCCGTACGCTCCTGGACCGCCACGGGGTGGTCACCCGCGGCGCGGTCCAGGCCGAAGGGGTCGAGGGCGGTTTCTCCGCGGCGTACCGCGTCCTCTCCGCCTTCGAGGACAACGGGCAGGCCCGGCGCGGCTATGTCGTCGAGGGGCTGGGGGCGGCCCAGTTCGCGATGGACGGCGCGGTCGACCGGCTGCGCGCCACGTCCACCGCCCTCGACCGTGCGGAGCCCGGCGTCGCGCCCCGCGCCCTGGTCCTCGCGGCGGCGGATCCGGCCAATGCCTACGGCGCGGCGCTGCCCTGGCCCGAACCGCCGGACGGCGCCGGGCACAAACCGGGCCGCAAGGCCGGTGCCCTGGTGGTCCTGGTCGACGGCGAGCTGACGCTGTACATGGAGCGCGGCGGCAAGACACTGCTCGCCTGGCCCACCGATCCGGACGACCCCGCCCTCCTCGCGGCGGCCGGGGCGCTGGCGGCGGCAGCCCGGGCGGGGGCCCTCGGCACGGTCACCGTGGAGCGCGCCAACGGCGCCCCGGCCCTGACCTCCCCGCTCGGCCGCACGCTGGAGGCGGCCGGCTTCCTCGCGACCCCGAGAGGACTCCGTCTGCGCGCCTGAACCACCGACGGCCGAGCCCCGCGTCCCGGCAGACGCGAAGACGTGCCCCGCAGCGTGGCGGAGGCATGCCCCGCATCATGGAGGCATGCCCGAAGGAGACACCGTCCTGCAGACCGCCCAGCGGCTGCGGGCCGCGCTCGCCGGCCGGACCCTGACCCGTTTCGACCTGCGTGTGCCCCGATTCGCCACCGCCGACCTCACCGGCCGGACGGTGCTGGACGTCGTTCCGCGCGGCAAGCACATCCTCATCCGCGTCGAGGGCGGGCTCACCCTGCACAGCCACCTCCGGATGGACGGGGCCTGGCGCGTCCACGCCGCGGGCGAGCGTTGGCGCGGCGGCCCCGCCCACCAGATCCGCGCCGTCCTCGCCAACGCGCAGCACACCGCGGTCGGTTACCGGCTGCCCGTGCTCGAACTCCTCCGCACCCGGGACGAGGGGAAGGCCGTCGGTCGTCTCGGTCCCGATCTGCTGGGGCCCGACTGGGACCCCGAGAAGGCTCTGCGCAATCTGCTCGCCGACCCCGGCCGCCCCCTCGGCGAAGCCCTGCTGGACCAGCGCAACCTGGCCGGAATCGGAAACGTCTACAAGGCCGAGCTCTGTTTCCTCGCCCGCGTCACCCCCTGGCTCCCGGCCGGAGAACTGCCCGCCCCTGTCGCCGCCCGCCTGGTCACCACGGCCAAACAGCTCCTCGAAGCCAACCGGGACCGCCCCGTGCGCACCACCACGACCACACGGACCGCGCCACGCGGACAGGGCCCGAAGGACCGGCTCTGGGTCTACGGCAGGGCCCACCGCCCCTGTCTGCGCTGCGGCACCCCCGTGCGCGTCGCGGATCAGGGCACCCGCCCCACCTACTGGTGTCCGCACTGCCAGTCGGGCCCCACGGGTTGAGACGCCCCACGGGTGGAGGCGCACCCAAGACCCCCGCACCATTGGTTGACGGACCGTCAGATCTGGTCGTACCGTCCGGACATGCCCCGCATCGCGTACGACCTCACGGACCGCACCGCGTTCGTCACCGGCGCGGCGAGCGGCATCGGCCGCGCCTGCGCCCTTCTGCTCGCGACCGCGGGTGCCACCGTGCACTGCGCCGACCGCGACGAGGAGCGCCTGGCGGAGACCGGGGACCTGATCACCGCGGCGGGCGGCACGTCCCGCACCCATGTCCTCGACGTCACCGACAGCGACCGCGTCCGGGCGACGGTGGCCGCCGCGGGCGACCTGGACATCCTGGTCGCCGTCGCCGGGGTCATGCACACGAGCAGCGTCCTCGACACCGCGGACGAGGACCTCGATCGCGTGCTCGCGGTCAACTTCAAGGGGGTTCTGTACACCTGCCGGGAAGTGGCGCGCGGCATGATCGCGCGCGGCGCACCGGGCTCCCTGGTCACCATGGCCTCGGGGGCGGTCGACGCCGCCGCTCCGGGACTGCTCTGCTACAGCGCGGCCAAGGCGGCGGTCGTCCAGCTGACCAGGACCCTGGCGACCGAGCTGGGGCCGCACGGCATCCGGGTCAACGCCGTCGCCCCGGGCTGGATCCGTACGCCCATGACGGCCCGCCACGACATGGAGCAGCAGCACCGGACGGAGGCCGCGATGGCGCGGCTCCCACCGCTGGGAAGGGTCGGCGAACCCGAGGACGTCGCCCACACCGTGCTTCATCTCGCCTCCGCCGCGTCGGCCTTCATGACCGGCCAGATCCTCCGCCCGAACGGCGGCGTAGCCATGCCCTGGTGATGCGCCCGCCGCGCACCACGCACCGCACCCCCACGAAGTGCCAATGCCGCACCCACCGCACCGCGGCGGCCGGCCACCGCCCCATGCCCTCGCCCGCGTCCTCGACGCCGGGGAAGCCCGGGACCACCCGCCCGCCGGCCCTGCGCATCCCCGCCGACCGGGCGGCCGCAGCCACGTGCACGGGCAGCAGGCTCAGCCCCCATCCGCCCGCCGCCACCACACCCTCGACAAGCCCCGCATGGGCCGGTTCCAGCACGAGCCGCAGCACGGCCCACCACCACACCCCGCCGAGAACGAGCGCCGGCACCCATCGCCGTACCATGGCTGCCTCCTCCGGCCGAACCTAGTGCGGCGCGTTCATCGACGGGAGGGCGCATCGGGGCGTACCACCGGCGCCCCGTTCGCAACCACGGACCACTGCGCGCTCTCGCCCGGAGAACCCCGGGAAGCCTCAGAGAGTGCCGACGAGCCCCGGAGAGCCCTGAAATCCCGAAGCGCACCGCGCCCGCCCGGTCGCGACCTGGGCCCGCCCGGACCCGTACGGCCCGCAACCGTCCCGTTCTCCGCAGTCTCACCCGACACCGCCCGCCCCGCATCCGCTCCGGAACGGAGCGGAGCGGATGCGGGGCGGGCGGGGCGGATGCGGGGCGAACCGCGCCGCTCCCGCCCAGACCCCGCGCAGAACGGCCCCGACCATCCGCACCGGAGCCGTGCGGGAGCCCCGCCCCGGCATCACCGAGCCCCCACCGCATCGGGTGGGGGCTCGGCAAGAGTGCGGTCAGCGGTCAGCGCTCGTCGTCGCGACGCGAGCTCCCCATGTCCTTCGCCCGCTTCTCGGCGTCACTCATGGCGCTCCTGGCCCGACCCTTGGCCTGGTCCATCTTGCCCTCGGCTTCCTTGCGCCGGTCGCCGGTCATCTTGCCCATGGCTTCCTTGGCCTTGCCCTTGATCTTGCCCTTGGCGCCTTCGTCGACCATTGCGACTCCTTCGGGAGGTAGCGGCAGCGCTCCGCACCGTTCCTGACGGAGCGGGGCGCGGCGGGACGGGTGCAGGATCCTGCACCCGGACGAGGTGGAGCCGATGCAGATTCCTGCACGCGAGCGGACGGCACGGGCCGCCCCGGGCTCAGCAGGCTCCCTCGTCCCGAACATTCACCCACGAGGGGACGAGTGCCACAAATCGACCACCCTGGAATCGCCCCGCCCCGGCCCCACCCACGCCTCGGAAAGAACCCGCCCGAAAGAGCCCCGCCCCACCGGCCGTCGCCTCTCCCCCGGCCCCGTCGAGCCACGGAAAAGGCCCGACGGACAGGGCGGAGAAGGCCCGGCCGGGCCGACGAAGAAGGCCGGGAGGCATACGGAGAACATGCAGAAGCCCCGGCCGCCCCTCCAGGGGACGACCGGGGCCACGACACCAGGCCCGACCGGGTGGATCAGGCGGCGACGACATCCACCGCTTCCGCGGGCGCCTTGATGGTCACCCGGCCCGTCGGCACACCTGCCACCGACGTCACGGAGACGGAATTGAGCATGGGCCGCACCGGCACGGGGACCGGATCAGTGGCTGCTGCCGACTCGGCCAGTTCGGCCAGTGCCAGCTCATCGCTCACTTCACGCATGAGCTCGGACATCCGTACATCAAGCGCGTCGCAAATGGCGGAGAGCAGTTCGGAGGACGCCTCCTTCTGCCCCCGCTCCACCTCGGAGAGATAGCCGAGCGAGACTCGGGCGGACGAGGAGACTTCGCGCAGAGTACGGCCTTGGCGCTGGCGCTGCCGACGCAGCACGTCACCAAGCAGGCGACGGAGCAGAATCATCGGTGGCTCCCTCCTCGGACCGCGTAGCCGCATCCTTCACGCCCCACCGTACCGCCTTGCGCCGCGGCCGTGCGGGGAGCGATGTCGTGTTCACTCAGGGCTGCAAACATCAAGTCCCCCCGTTCTGTTCCGTATCCTGTGCCCTTGCGTTCTTGCCGAGTTCGGCGGACAGCAATGCGAGCACGCTGCGCACGCTCTCTTTACGAATGTCCGCCCGCCCGCCGTTCAATCGCAGCGCGGCCGTTTTCTCCGCGCCGTCCGGCCCGGCCACCGCAACATAGACCGTGCCGACGGGCTTGCCGTCCTGCGGATCGGGGCCCGCGACCCCGGTGGTCGCCATCCCCCAGTCCGTCCCCAGAGCGCGGCGTACCCCGACCGCCATCTGCCGTGCCACCTCCGGGTCGACCGCCCCGCGCTCCGCCAGCAGGGCGCCGTCGACGCCCAGCAGGTCCCGCTTCAGGGGCGTCGCGTACGCCGTCACGGACCCGCGGAAGGAACGCGAGGCCCCGGGTACGGACGTCAGCTCCGCCGCCACCAGACCGCCGGTCAGTGACTCGGCGACGGCAAGTGTCTCGCCCCGCTCCGTGAGCAGTTCCAGCACCCGGGCCGCGGCAGTCACCGCTCGGCCTCCGCCGAGTCGCGGTCGCTCCGGGCCCCGGCGGCCCGTGCGGCTTCCGCCCGCTCGGCCGCGAGTCCCCGACGGCGCAGCACGACGGCCTGACGCACGTAGTCGAGTCCGGTGACGACCGTCAGGACGACGGCCACCGCCATCACCCAGAAGCGCAGAGTGGCGAGCGGACCGGTCAGCGCCAGAACATACATCCCGACGGCCGTTCCCTGCGCCAGGGTTTTCATCTTCCCGCCGCGACTGGCCGGAATCACCGCATGCCGTATCACCCAGAAACGCATCAGCGTGATGCCGAGCTCGCGGAAGAGGATGACCCCCGTGACCCACCAGGGCAGATCCCCGAGGTACGACAGACAGATCAGCGCCGCGCCCATGATCGCCTTGTCCGCGATCGGATCGGCGATCTTCCCGAAGTCGGTGACCAGGTTGTATGTGCGTGCCAGGTGGCCGTCGAACAGATCGGTGATCATGGCGATGGCGAAGGCCGCCCAGGCGAAGGACCGCCAGGCCGGGTCGTACCCGCCGTTGTGCAGCAGTAGCATGACGAAGCCGGGCACCAGCACCAGCCGCAGCATGGTGAGCAGATTGGCGATGTTCCACAGGCTGGCCTGATTTACGGCCGCCGCGCCCAGCTTGCCGCCGCGGACCGGCTTCGCGCCGGATCCACCTGCCGCGGATGCCGGGGCTCCCGTCATCTGGCCGCCTCCACGAGTCCGGAACACTCGGCCACCAGATCCACTCCTTCGGTGCCCACGACCTTTGCCTCGACCATAAGGCCGGGAACGAGGCCCTCGCGTGTGGTGAAGAGCACCTGGCCGTCCGTCTCGGGAGCCTGGTGCGCCGCGCGCCCCACCGCTCCGTCCTCGTCGTCCACGGACTCGACCAGCACGTGGAGCGACTCCCCGAGGCGCTCCTCGGCGCGCTGCGAGGTCAGCTCGTCGGCCAGCTGCGAGATGTGCGCGAGCCGTTCCGCGATGACGTCGGCGTCCAGCTTGTTGTCGTAGCCGACCGCCTCGGTGCCCTCCTCGTCGGAGTAGCCGAACACGCCGATGGCGTCGAGCCTGGCGCCGGTGAGGAAGCGTTCCAGCTCCGCGAGGTCCGCCTCGGTCTCGCCGGGGAAGCCCACGATGAAGTTGGAGCGGGCACCGGCCTGCGGGGCCTTGCTCCGGATGGTGTCCAGGAGCTCCAGGAAGCGGTCGGTGTCCCCGAAGCGCCGCATCGCCCGCAGCACGCCGGGCGCCGAGTGCTGGAACGACAGGTCGAAGTAGGGCGCGACCTTGGGCGTCGAGGTCAGCACGTCGATGAGGCCGGGCCGCATCTCGGCCGGCTGCAGGTAGCTGACCCGGATCCGCTCGATGCCCTCGACGTCGGCGAGCTCCGGCAGCAGCGTCTCCAGCAGCCGGATGTCGCCGAGGTCCTTGCCGTAGGAGGTGTTGTTCTCGGAGACCAGCATCACCTCCTTGACGCCCTGCTCGGCCAGCCAGCGGGTCTCCTGGAGCACGTCCGAGGGGCGCCGCGAGATGAAGGACCCGCGGAAGGACGGAATCGCGCAGAAGGAGCAGCGGCGGTCGCAGCCGGACGCGAGCTTCACGGAGGCGACGGGGCTGGTGCCCAGCCGTCGGCGCAGGGGCGCCCGGGGGCCGGAGACCGGGGCCACGCCCTCGGGGAGGTCCTCGGGGGCCGGGGCGGCCTCCTGGGCGTGCCCCGGCAGCGCCACGGCTGCGTCCTGTCGCTCGGCCGGGCTGATCGGCAGCAGCTTGCGGCGGTCGCGCGGGGTGTGCGAGGCGTGGATGCCGCCGTTGAGGATGGTCTGGAGGCGGTCCGAGATATCGGCGTAGTCGTCGAAGCCGAGCACTCCGTCCGCTTCGGGCAGGGCCTCGGCGAGGTCCTTGCCGTAGCGCTCGGCCATGCAGCCGACGGCGACCACGGCCTGAGTTCTGCCGTGATCCTTCAGATCGTTCGCTTCGAGCAGGGCGTCGACGGAGTCCTTCTTGGCGGCTTCGACGAATCCACACGTGTTGACGACGGCGACATCGGCGTCGGAGGCGTCCTGGACGAGCTCCCAGCCGTCCGCTGCCAAGCGGCCTGCAAGCTCCTCCGAGTCCACCTCGTTACGGGCGCAGCCAAGGGTGACAAGGGCGACGGTACGGCGTTCGGGCATGGGCTCAAGACTACTTTGTCCCGGCACTGGCCCTGCCGCGCAGGGTTGCGCCGTCGCTCCGGGTGGAGAAAGCGGTGGGCACCCGGCCGTCGGCCGGGTGCCCACCGGGTACGGACGGCGCCCGAAATGCGATCGTGTACGCGTCAGCCGACCGCGGGGTCGCCCTTCGTGTACGAGAGCCGTTCGACCTGGCCGGGCTGGAACTCGTCCTCGATCTTCTTGCCGTTCACGAAGAGCTCGATCGAACCGGCGTTCCCGAGAACGAGGTCGACCCGCTCCTGGTCCTGGAAGGTCTTGGACTGGCCCTGGAGCAGCAGACCGTCGAAGAGGAGCCGGCCGTTGTGGTCCTTGGCCGAGATCCAGCTCTTGCCCTGGGTGGCGTCGAGCCGCACGGTCACCTTGTCCCTGGGGGCCGCGGCGATGGCACTGTCGGACGGTTCCGGCTTGGGGTCGACGGGCTTGCCGGTCTTCGGGGCGGGGGTCTTCTTGGCGGGCGCCGGGCCCTCGGCGACCCGGGTGGCCGGGGTGTCGTCGTCGCCCTTGAAGGCGGTGAAACCGACGAAGCCGACGACGGCGACGATCGCCGCGACCATGGCCGCCGTCCAGTTGGGCCGACGGGGTTCGGAACGGATGCGTTCGGCTTCGAACAGCGGTGCCGCGGGCGTGGGCGCGGGACGGCCGCCGTGCTCGGCGTCGTACTGCGAGACCAGCGGTTCCGGATCGAGCCGGACGGCACGGGCCAACGTACGGATATGGCCGCGGGCGTACACGTCGCCGCCGCAGCGGGAGAAGTCGTCCGCTTCGATCGCGTGCACGATGGGGATGCGCACCCGGGTGGACGAACTGATCTCTTCGACCGTGAGACCTGCGGCGATGCGAGCCTGCTGAAGCACTCGACCGATCGAAGGCCGGTCGTCTTCGGGGGAGTTGCCGATGGACACGGGGGCGCCTTTCGAGCGTGAGCCACCTGCTGGGTGTTCAGTCTAGGGGGGGTACGAAAGGGTGGGGCAACCGGGAGGAAGGACTTTGTCCTCCATCGGAATCGAACATCGCCCCGAATCCGCCGCACCGCCCGGGGAAGGACAATTCTGCCGCCCTTCCCCCCAAGTTGACGTACGACCCGGCGAAACGGTTGCCCGTACTTCCCTTACGGGGCGGATTCCCCGCGGATCAGCGCCAACACCCCGTCCAGCTCGTCCGGTTTCACCATGACGTCGCGCGCCTTGGACCCCTCGCTCGGTCCGACGATGTTCCGCGACTCCATCAGGTCCATCAGCCGGCCGGCCTTGGCGAAGCCGACCCGCAGCTTGCGCTGGAGCATCGAGGTGGAGCCGAACTGGGTGGAGACGACCAGTTCGGCGGCCTGGCAGAGCAGATCGAGGTCGTCGCCGATGTCCTCGTCGATCTCCTTCTTCTGCTTCGTGCCCACCACGACGTCGTCGCGGAAGACCGGGGCCATCTGGTCCTTGCAGTGCTGGACGATGGCCGCGACCTCGTCCTCGGTGACGAAGGCGCCCTGCATGCGGGTGGGCTTGTTGGCCCCCATGGGCAGGAACAGGCCGTCGCCCTTGCCGATGAGCTTCTCCGCGCCGGGCTGGTCCAGGATGACCCGGCTGTCGGCCAGCGAGGAGGTGGCGAAGGCGAGCCGGGAGGGCACGTTCGCCTTGATCAGGCCGGTGACCACGTCGACCGACGGCCGCTGGGTCGCCAGCACCAGATGGATGCCGGCGGCGCGGGCCAGCTGGGTGATGCGGACGATGGCGTCCTCCACGTCGCGCGGGGCGACCATCATCAGGTCGGCGAGCTCGTCGACGATCACCAGCAGGTACGGGTAGGGCGAGAGCTCGCGCTCGCTGCCCTCCGGCGGCTTGACCTTGCCGCTGCGGACGGCCTGGTTGAAGTCGTCGATGTGCCGGTACCCGAACGCGGCGAGGTCGTCGTACCGCAGGTCCATCTCCCGCACCACCCACTGGAGCGCCTCGGCGGCGCGCTTCGGGTTGGTGATGATCGGCGTGATCAGGTGCGGGATGCCCTCGTACGCGGTCAGCTCGACGCGCTTGGGGTCGACCAGGACCATGCGGACGTCGTCCGGGGTCGCCCGCACCATGATCGAGGTGATCAGGCAGTTGATGCAGGACGACTTGCCGGAACCGGTCGCACCGGCCACCAGCACGTGCGGCATCTTCGCCAGGTTCGCCATCACGTAGCCGCCCTCGACGTCCTTGCCGAGCGCGACGAGCATCGGGTGGTCGTCCTCGGCGGCGTCCGCCAGGCGCAGCACGTCACCGAGGTTGACCATCTCCCGGTCGGTGTTGGGGATCTCGATGCCGACCGCGGACTTGCCCGGGATCGGGGAGATGATCCGCACGTCGGGGCTGGCGACGGCGTACGCGATGTTCTTGGCGAGCGCGGTGATCCGCTCGACCTTCACCGCGGGGCCGAGCTCCACCTCGTATCGCGTGACCGTCGGGCCGCGGGTGAAGCCGGTGACGGCGGCGTCGACCTTGAACTCGGTGAAGACGTTCGTCAGCGCGGCGACGATCGCGTCGTTGGCGGCGCTGCGGGTCTTGCCGGGGCCGCCGCGTTCCAGCAGGTCGAGCGAGGGCAGTGAGTAGGTGATGTCGCCGGAGAGCTGGAGCTGCTCGGCACGGGCCGGCAGCGGCTGGGACTGCGAGTCGGGGACGGCCTTCGTCAGGTCGGGCACGCCGCCCGGGGGTGTCGGCCGCTTCTCCCGCTTCCCCCCTCCGAAGGAGGGCTCGCCCTCCCTGGCGCCGGGCACCGGTGTGCCCGGACGTTCGCGCTCGACGGAGACGCCCTGCGTGAGATCGGCGACGAGCGGCGACGGCGGCATTCCGTTGAGCACGGCCCCGTCGAGCGCGGCGGCCGCGGCGGCGGCCACGTCCACCGCGTCCATGGTGCGGTTCGTCGCGGGCTGCGCGACGGCCTTGCGCGGCTTGCGGCGCTTGGAGAGCGCCTCGGCCTCGGCCTGCTCGGGGTCGTACTCGGCGGAGTCCTCGGAGCGGCGTGCCGTGGAGCGGCGGGAGCGGGCGGGCAGTGCCTCGCGCCACTGCTCGTCGTAGCGCTCGTCGTCGTTCTCCTCGTCCTCCTCGGGATCGGGGTGAATGAGGCCGAGCCTGGTGCCGAGCAGCCGGAGGCGCTGCGGGATGGCGTTCACCGGGGTGGCGGTGACGACCAGCAGCCCGAAGACGGTGAGCAGGAACAGCAGGGGGACCGCGAGGACTTCGCCCATCGTGTGGACCAGCGGTTTGGAGGCCGCCCAGCCGATGAGCCCCCCGGCGTCCTGCATCGCGGTGGTGCCGTCGTTCCGGCCGGGCGAGCCGCACGCGATGTGCACCTGTCCGAGCACCCCGACGACCAGGGCGGACAGTCCGATGACGATACGGCCGTTGGCCTCGGGCTTCTGCGGATAGCGGATCAGCCGTACGGCGATGGCGCCGAGCAGTATCGGCACGAGCAGGTCGAGCCTGCCGAAGGCGCCGGTGACGAGCATCTCGACGAGGTCGCCGACGGGGCCGCGCAGGTTCGACCAGGTGCCCGCGGCGACGATGAGGGCGAGGCCGAGCAGCAGCAGCGCGACGCCGTCCTTGCGGTGCGCGGGGTCGAGCCCCTTGGCGCCGCGTCCCACGCCGCGGAACATCGCGCCGACGGCGTGGGCCGCACCGAGCCAGACGGCGCGCGCCACGCGGTACACACCGGCGGTGGGCGACGGCGCGGGTTTGGGAGCGGCGGCTTTCTTGGCCACCGTCTTCTTGGCGGGGGCCTTCTTCGCGGGCGCGGTCTTCTTCGCGGCGGGTTTCTTCGCGGGCGCGGCTTTCTTCGCCGGAGCGGCTTTTCTGGCCGGCCCCGGGGTACGGCCGGCGCGCTTCGCGGTGCCCGCCGTGCCCTGGGAACCCTTGCCGGACGTACGTGAGGCCATGGTGCCGAGGTTACCTGTGTCGACGGCCGTGAACACGTGTGCCTGCTGCTTCACCCGTCCGTGTCGCTGTACGGAGGACGCGAACTGACGCGGCCTCACTGCCGGAGGCTCGGATTCCGCACTTTTCCGCGCGAGGGGCCGGTGGAACGGCCGAGCGGGAAGGAGAGTTGGGCCGGAGTCCCGGCAACCGCCCTTCCCCGGCCGGAAGTCGTGCCGCACGACCGCGTCACGTTCCCGAACCGTCCGGCGGCCGCAGTCGTCGGCGAGCGGGCCGTACGGCCTCGCACGACGCGCTCGACCCGCTCGCCGACGGTCCCGGTCAGGGCCCCGTGCGTACGGCGTCAGGAGGGAAGGGGGCTGCCGCTTCCCGTGCCGGGCTCCAGGGCGTCGAGCGCCCGGCGCAGCCCGGTCAGCTTGCGCTCCAGATGGGCGGCGGTGGCCACCGCCGCGGCGTCCGCGGACTCGTCGTCCAGTTGCTTGGAGAGCGCCTCGGCCTGTTCCTCGACGGCCGCGAGCCGCGCCGAGAGTTCGGCCAGCAGCCCGGCGGGCTCCCTGTCCTGGTCGTCCGCGCCGGTGTCGCCCTCCAACTGGAGCCGCAGCAGCGCCGCCTGTTCGCGCAGCTTGCAGTTCTTCGTGTACAGCTCGACGAAGACCGAGACCTTGGCCCGCAGCACCCACGGGTCGAACGGCTTCGAGATGTAGTCCACCGCGCCCGCCGCGTAACCCCGGAAGGTGTGGTGCGGGCCGTGGTTGATCGCGGTGAGAAAGATGATCGGGATGTCCCGGGTCCGCTCCCGCCGCTTGATGTGCGCGGCGGTCTCGAAACCGTCCATGCCCGGCATCTGGACGTCCAGCAGAATGACCGCGAAGTCGTCCGTGAGCAGCGCTTTGAGCGCTTCCTCCCCTGACGATGCCCGTACCAGTGTCTGATCGAGCGCAGAGAGGATGGCCTCCAGCGCCAGCAGATTCTCCGGCCGGTCATCGACCAGGAGGATCTTGGCCTTCTGCACCATGGCCCGTCCTCCTCGCCCCGGAATTGCACCGGGCGCCGCCCCAGGGGACGACTCCCTTGCGCCGTCCGTCCTTGTGCCGGTCATGGTAGCCGCACCCCGACCGTCGCCACACCCTGTCACCGCGATGTCACTGTGCACGCAGAAGAAACGCGGCGGGAGACCAGAAGGTTCCCCGCATGCCGCGTCCTCACACCCCTACGAGCACAACCGATCAACAACTCATCACATTTCTCTCCATCAACGATCACTCTTCTCGCATCCACTGCTCCATGACGGAAAGAAGATGATCGGGATCGACAGGCTTGGTGACGTAGTCGGAAGCACCGGATTCGATCGCCTTCTCCCGGTCCCCCTTCATCGCCTTCGCGGTCAGCGCGACGATCGGCAGCCCGGCGAACTGCGGCATCCGGCGGATCGCCGTTGTCGTGGCGTAACCGTCCATCTCCGGCATCATGATGTCCATCAGTACGACCGTCACATCGTCGTGCTGCTCCAGGACTTCGATGCCCACCCGCCCGTTCTCCGCGTAGAGCACCGTGAGGCCGTGCTGCTCCAGCACGCTGGTGAGCGCGAAGACGTTGCGGATGTCGTCGTCGACGATCAGCACCTTCTCGCCGCGGAACCGGAACGTCCTGCGGACCTCCGGCTCCTCCTGCCCGACGAGCGCCCACGGCTCCGGCTCGGCCGCCGGCGCGGCGGTCCGCGGCGGCAGGGCGGGGCGGCGCTCCCCGCCGCCCGCGCTCCTGCGGCGGTACGGCGCCACCCCGGCCGCGCCGGACGGCTCCGGCGCCGTGGTGGTCCGGTCCGGCCCGGAACCGATCTGCGGAAGCGCGCCCTCCGCGGCCTCGCCACCGGCCTCCCCGGCGTCTCCGGGACCGATCTGCGGGTATCCCTGCGACGGCAGCTCGGCCGGGTGCAGCGGCAGGTAGAGCGTGAACGTCGAACCGCGGCCCGGCTCGCTCGCCGCGTGGATCTCACCGCCCAGCAGCCGGGCGATCTCCCGGCTGATGGACAGCCCGAGCCCCGTACCGCCGTACTTGCGACTGGTCGTGCCGTCCGCCTGCTTGAACGCCTCGAAGATCACCAGCATCTTGCTGGCGGCGATCCCGATGCCCGTGTCGGTGACCGAGAAGGCGATCAGCCCGGCGTCCGCCTCGGTCAGCGAACCGGCTTCCAGGAGCTGCTCCCGGATCGCGTTGGGAACGTCCTGGTCGGCACGCCGGATCACCAGCTCGACCGCCCCGCTGTCGGTGAACTTCACCGCGTTGGACAGCAGGTTGCGCAGCACCTGCAACAGCCGCTGCTCGTCCGTGTTCAGCGTCGCGGGGAGCTCCGGCGAGACCCGTACGGAGAAGTCGAGCCCCTTCTCCGCGGTGAGCGGCCGGAAGGTCGCCTCCACATAGTCGACCAGCTGGACCAGCGCGATCCTGGTCGGGCTGACGTCCATCTTGCCCGCCTCGACCTTCGTCAGGTCGAGGATGTCGTTGATCAGCTGGAGCAGGTCCGAACCGGCCCCGTGGATCGTCTCGGCGAACTCCACCTGCTTCGGGGAGAGGTTCCCCTCGGCGTTGTCCGCGAGCAGCTTGGCCAGGATGAGCAGCGAGTTGAGCGGCGTGCGCAGTTCGTGCGACATGTTCGCCAGGAACTCGGACTTGTAGCGCATCGAGACGGCGAGCTGCTCGGCGCGCTCCTCCAGAACCTGCCGGGCCTCTTCGATCTCGGTGTTCTTGACCTCGATGTCGCGGTTCTGCCGGGCCAGCAGCTCGGCCTTCTCCTCCAGCTCGGCGTTGGACTCCTGGAGCGCCTTCTGCCGGTTCTCCAGCTCCTTCGACCGGTCCCGGAGCTGCTCGGCCAGCTTCTGCGACTGTTCGAGGAGCTTCTCGGTCTTCGTGTTGACGCTGATGGTGTTGACGCTCGTCGCGATCATCTCGGCGAGCTGGTTGAGGAAGTCCCGCTGGATGTGGGTGAACGGCTGGAACGACGCCAGCTCGATCACGCCGAGGACCTTCCCCTCGAAGAGCACCGGAAGCACGATCACATGGGCGGGCGGCGCCTCGCCGAGGCCGGAGGAGATCTTCAGGTACCCCGGCGGGACGTTGTCCACCTGGATGGTCCGCTTCTCCTCCGCGGCCGTGCCGATGAGCGTCTCACCGGGCCGGAAGGACGTCGGCATCGAGCCCGCCGAGTACCCGTAACTGCCCCTCATCCGCAGCTCGTACGCGTTGTCCTCGTCGCTGTCGACGCCCACCGCGTCGGTGTCGCCGGTGGGCATCGCCAGGAAGAACGCGCCGTGCTGCGCGGAGACGACCGGGGTCAGCTCGCTCATGATCAGCGAGGCCACGTCGTCGAGGTCGCGGCGCCCCTGCATCAGGCCGGAGATCCGGGCCAGGTTGCCCTTGAGCCAGTCCTGTTCCTTGTTGGTCGCCGTGGTGTCGCGCAGGTTGGCGATCATCGTGTTGATGTTGTCCTGCAGGGCCTGGATCTCGCCCGCCGAGTCCACGTCGATCTTCAGGTTGAGATCGCCCCGGGTCACCGCCGTGGCGACGGCCGCGATGGCCCGCACCTGACGGGTGAGGTTGCCGGCCATCTCGTTCACCGACTCGGTCAGGTCGCGCCAGGTGCCGTCGACGTCCCGGACCCGGGCCTGGCCGCCCAGCTGCCCCTCCGTGCCCACCTCACGGGCCACCCTGGTCACCTGCTCCGCGAACGAGGACAGCTGGTCGACCATCGTGTTGATGGTGTTCTTCAGCTCCAGGATCTCGCCGCGCGCATCGATGTCGATCTTCTTGGTGAGGTCGCCCTTGGCGATCGCCGTGGTGACCGCGGCGATCTGGCGCACCTGACCGGTCAGGTTGGACGCCATCGAGTTCACCGACTCGGTGAGGTCCTTCCACGTGCCGAAGACGCCCGACACCTGCGCCTGGCCGCCCAGCTCCCCCTCCGTTCCCACCTCACGGGCGACCCGCGTCACCTCGTCGGCGAACGAGGACAGCGTCTTCACCATCGTGTTGACGGTCTCGGCCAGTTCGGCGACCTCGCCGCGCGCCTCGACGGTGACCTTCTTCGTCAGGTCGCCGTTGGCCACCGCGGACGAGACCCGGGAGATGTTGCGCACCTGACTGGTCAGGTTGTTGGCCATCAGGTTGACGTTGTCGCTGAGGTCCTTCCAGATGCCGGTCGCGCCGCGCACCCGGGCCTGGCCGCCGAGGATGCCCTCCGTGCCCACCTCGCGGGCCACCCTGGTCACCTCGTCGGCGAAGTTGAGCAGCTGGTCGACCATCGTGTTGACGGTCGTGACCAGTTCGAGGATCTCGCCCTTGGCATCGACGGTGATCTTCTTGGAGAGGTCTCCGTTGGCGACCGCGGTGGTGACCTCGGCGATGTTGCGGACCTGAAGGGTCAGGTTGTTCGCCATGCCATTGACGGACTGGGTGAGGTCCTTCCACGTACCGGACACGCCCTGCACCTCGGCCTGGCCGCCGAGAATGCCCTCCGTGCCCACCTCGCGGGCCACCCTGGTGACCTGCTCGGCGAAGTTCGAGAGCTGGTCCACCATCGTGTTGAGGACGTTCTTGAGCTCCAGGATCTCGCCCCGGGCGTCCACGTCGATCTTCTGCGACAGGTCGCCCCGCGCCACCGCCGTGGCGACCTGCGCGATGTTGCGAACCTGGGCGGTGAGGTTGCCGGCCATGCCGTTCACGGAGTCGGTCAGATCGCGCCACACACCGGCCACGCCGGGCACCTGCGCCTGACCGCCGAGCCGCCCGTCGGTGCCCACCTCGCGGGCCACCCGGGTCACCTGCTCGGCGAAGGCGGACAGCTGGTCGACCATCGTGTTGATGGTGTTCTTGAGCTCCAGGATCTCGCCGCGCGCGTCCACGTCGATCTTCTGCGACAGGTCACCCTGCGCCACCGCCGTGGTCACCTGGGCGATCTGGCGCACCTGGGAGGTCAGGTTCCCCGCCATGAAGTTGACGGAGTCGGTGAGGTCCTTCCACGTACCGGAGACGCCGTCCACCTCGGCCTGACCGCCGAGCCGGCCCTCCGTGCCCACGTCGCGTGCCATCCGCGTCACCTGGTCGGCGAACGAGGACAGCTGCGCCACCATCGTGTTGACGGTGTTCTTCAGCTCCAGCATCTCGCCCGCGACATCGACGGTGACCTTCCGCGACAGATCGCCGTTGGCCACCGCGGTCGTCACCTGCGCGATGTCGCGCACCTGCCCGGTGAGGTTGCGGAACGCCGCGTTCACCGAGTCGGTGAGGTCCTTCCAGGTACCCGCCGCACCCGGCACCTCCGCCTGGCCCCCGAGCCGCCCCTCGATGCCGACCTCACGGGCCACCCGGGTCACTTCCGAACCGAAGGCCTGGAGCTGGTCGACCATCGTGTTGACGGTGTTCTTCAACTGGAGCATCTCGCCGGCCACGTCGACGGTGACCTTCCGCGACAGATCTCCGTTGGCCACCGCCGTGGTCACCTGCGCGATGTCGCGCACCTGGGTCGTCAGGTTCCGGAAGACCGTGTTCACCGAGTCGGTGAGGTCCTTCCAGGTGCCCGCCGCACCCGGCACCTTCGCCTGGCCCCCGAGCAGGCCCTCGCCGCCGACCTCGCTGGCCACCCGGGTCACCTCGTCGGCGAAGATCCGCAGCGTATCGGTCATCTGGTTGATGGTCTCGGCCAGCTGCGCGACCTCGCCGCGGGCACTCACCGTGACCTTCTGGGTCAGGTCGCCGTTGGCCACGGCCGTGGTGACCTCGGCGATCCCGCGCACCTGGGAGGTGAGGTTCCCGGCCATCGTGTTGACGGAGTCGGTGAGGTCCTTCCACACCCCGGCCACCCCGGGCACGGTCGCCTGCCCGCCCAGTTCGCCCTCCGTGCCCACCTCACGGGCGACCCGCGTCACCTCGGAGGAGAACGAGGACAGCTGGTCGACCATCGTGTTGACGGTGTTCTTCAGCTGGAGCATCTCGCCGGCCACATGGACGGTGACCTTCCGCGACAGGTCGCCCTTGGCCACCGCCGTCGTCACGAGAGCGATGTCCCGCACCTGCGCGGTCAGCCGGTACGCCATGGTGTTCACGGAGTCCGTGAGGTCCTTCCACGACCCGGACATCCCCCGCACCTGGGCCTGCCCGCCCAGCTTGCCCTCGGTGCCGACCTCGACCGCGACCCGCGTCACCTGCTCGGTGAACGCCGACAGCTGGTCGACCAGGCTGTTGACCGTACGGGCGACCTTGAGGAACTCGCCCCGCAGCGGCCGCACCGTCTCGTCGGCCGTGTGCGACCGCAGTTCCATCCGCTGCTCGAGATCACCGTCGGCCACCGCCGACAGCACCCGCCCGACCTCCGAGACCGGGCGGGCCAGATCGTCGACCAGGGCGTTGGAGGCGTCGATCGCGGCGGCCCAGGAGCCCTCGCAGGCACCGGTCTCCAGCCGTTCGGTGAGCTTCCCCTCGCGCCCCACCACCCGCCGCACCCGGGCCAGCTCGTTGGTGAGGTGGAGATTGCGGTCGGCGACCTCGTTGAAGACCGCCGCGATCTCCGCCATCGTGCCGTCGCCCGCTACGGTCAGACGCCTGCGGAAATTGCCGTCGCGCATCGCCACCAGGCCCGCCAACAGCCTGTTGAGCGCCGCCGCGTCGACGTCGATGGTTCCATTGCGCTGCTTCTTCACGGACTGTCCGCCTTTTGTGCGCGTGTTCGTTCCCCGCGCCGCCACGCCAGACTCCACCGTGTCCCTCCCGCAGGGGTTGACCGTATAGCTCGGGTCCTGTCTGGGAACTTGCCCAGTTCTTCTTCGGCTCATCGCCACTGCCCACCGTCGACGGGTGACCATGCGGACGTCAAATCGTTGAAACGTACCAGGCGCGATACGGGCGGGGGGCAACCTCCGGAGGCTGTCCCCCGTCCCTCTGGCCGAAAGCCCGCACTTGTCCGGTCACCTGTCCGTTCCTGCCCGGTCCTGTCCGAAGTCGGCCCTCGTGTACCCGGCACCGAGGCCGAGCGTCTAGCCTGGCAGGCGAATCGAAGCGGCAAGAAACGGGCACAGGACTCGGGGAAGCGACGAGACACCATATGGGGAGTGCTGTGATCACCGCGCGTGCGGCCGCCACCTTCGACCCGGTCGGGCGCTCCGTCGCGACCGCCCGTGCCTTCGTCCGGGACACCCTCCAGGGGTGGGGCTACGCGGATGTCGTCGACGACGCGGTCGTCCTCACCAGCGAGCTGGTGACCAACGCCGTGATCCACGCGGGCACCGCCGCGGACGTGCTGTGCCTGCGCACCGAGGACGGTGTCCGGATCGAGGTCTCCGACCACTATCCGGAACGCGAGATCCCGCTCCAGAGCACGGGGCCCTCCTTCGCCGGCCCGGACCGGGAGAATGGCCGCGGTCTGCTGCTCTGCGCGGCGCTCGCCACCCGGTGGGGCGTGGAGTACTCGCCCGCCCGCAAGCACGTCTGGTTCCAGCTCGACCTTCCCGAACGCCCGGTGGGCATCCGCTCCGCCGGTCCCCTGCTCCCCGTGGGCCTGCTCCCGGTCGCCGACGAGCGGGTCCGGGTCGCCGTCATCCAGATCGACAGCTCCGGCTCCATCGCGGCGTGGAACGAGGACGCCACGTTCCTCTTCGGCCACTCCGCGGACCAGGTCACCGGGAAGCAGCTCACCGACTTCACGGCCTGGCCCCAAACGCCCGGCACCAACACGGGCATCGTCGACGCCCTCCAGCTCTCGCGCTGGGAGGGCAGCTACGGGATCCGGGGCGCCGACGGACGTGTCGTCCCCGTCTACGCCTCGCACCTGCGGGTCCGCGACACCCACGGCGAGCCCTCCACCGTCTGTCTCCTGGTCCGCGACTACGAGCGCGCCGTGCTCCAGTCCCCGGCCCGCACGCCGGTGTCGGACGTGAACGTCGAGAGCGGAAAGACCGACCCGTTCGAGATCTTCATCGGCTCCCCCGCCCCGGACGACCTCGACGGCCTGCTCCAGCGCACGGTCGAGCGGGCGCGCGACATGCTGGACGCCGATTCGGCCTTCCTGCTGCTGGCCACGGACGACGAGACGGAGCTGGAGGTACGGGCCACCACGGGGCTGCCCTCGGCCCGCCAGCGTTTCGCCCGGGTGCCGGTGGAGGCCGGAACGGGCCGGTACGGCTCCGCCCGGATGCCCGCCGTCCACGAGGACCTCGACAACGTCCCGGGCGCGGTCCCCCTGCTCGACGCCACCGGAATGCGTTCCGTCGTCACCGTGCCGCTGAAGGTCGAGGGCCGGCTCACGGGCTCCCTGGGGGTCGCCGCCGAGGCCGCCGGCCGCTACTCGAACGAGGAGGCGCTGCGCCTCCAGTTCGCCGCCGACCGCATCGCGCTGGCCGTCGAGTCGGCCCGCCTGGGCGAGTTGGAACGTCTCCGCCGCGGTTCCCTGTCCTTCCTCGTCGAGGCGTCCGATCTGCTCGCCGGCACCCTCGACCGGGACCAGACCCTGGCACTGATGGCCCAGATGACGGTTCCCACACTGGCCACCTGGTGCGCTGTCTACACGATCGCCGACCAGGCGTCGGAGCCCCACCTCTCCTATGTGCTGCACGAAGACGAGGAACGCATCGACGGCCTCAAGGCCCTGCTCTCCAGGATCGCTCCCCCGGACCCCGTGCCGACTCCCGGCGCCCGCGTCTGGACGGCCCCCTCCGAGGCCGCCCACCAGGCGGCCATGCGCAGCTCGATGCGCACGCTGGGGCTCGGCGAGACCGGCAGGCTGGGCGAGCCGGGCGGGCTCGGTTCCGGCATCCGCATGACGCTGGCCACCGCGGCCGCGGTGGGCGGGGAGACGGTGGTCCTGCCCCTCGTCGCCCGCAACCGCGTCATCGGCATGCTCACGCTCGGGAAGCCCTCCGACGACCATTTCCGCCAGGAGATCCTGGAACTGGCCGAGGACCTGTCCCGGCGGGCCGCCCTCGCCCTCGACAACGCCCGCCTGTACTCGGAGCGCATGGCGATCAGCCAGTCCCTGCAGCGCAGCCTGCTGCCGCCGGGGCTGCCCGAGGTCCCCAACGTCGAGATCGAGGTCATCTACCGCGCGGCGGGCGAGGGCAACGAGGTCGGCGGCGACTTCTACGACGTCTTCCCGATCCGTGACGGCGCCTACGGCTTCGCCATCGGCGACGTCTGCGGCACGGGTCCGGAGGCCGCGGCCGTGACGGGCCTCGCCCGCCACGCCCTGCGCCTCCTCGCCCGCGAGGGCTTCGGCGGCCCCGCCGTCCTGGAGCGGCTGAACGCCGCCATCCTGGACGAGGGTTCCCGCAGCCGTTTCCTCACCCTTCTGTACGGCGAGTTGTGGCCCCAGGAGGACGGCAGCGCCCTCCTGAAGGTGGTCTGCGCGGGGCACCCGCTGCCGCTGCGCCTGCGCCAGGACGGCTCGGTCGAGTCGGCCGCCGAACCGCAGCCCCTGCTGGGCGTCATCGAGGATCTCGAACTGTACGAGCAGACGGTCACCCTCGCCCCGGGCGATGTCCTGCTGTGTGTGACGGACGGGGTCACGGAACGCCGCGAGGGTTCCCGCATGCTGGGCGACGACGGCCTGGCGGACGTCCTGGCCACGTGCACCGGTCTGACGGCGGGTGCGGTGGCGGCACGCATCCTGCGGGCGGTCGAGCGCTTCGCCGCCGAACCGGCCTCGGACGACATGGCCATCCTCGCCATGCGCGTCCCCGAACCCCCCACCGCCTGACTCCTCCCACCGGAAGGTCCCCCGTGGCTCGGCTCCTTGTCCGTACCGGCGTCAATCCCGACGAGCCCGACGTGTCCGTGGTGACGCTCCTCGTCGACCCTGCGGGCTCGCCCGGGGAACGTGCCGTCGCCCTGCTCGGCGGCCACTGCGTGGAGGGCGACGGCGCGTTCTTCCTGATGCGGACCGACGGCTGGGCGGAACACGCCCTGGACGGCGACCGCCTGACGGTCGCCGTCGCCGTGTATCCCTCCGTGCTGGGCCGGGCGGGGGCGGACGCTGCGGGCTTCGCGGAACGTTCGTCCGTGGACTCCGAGGCGGTTGTCGTGCTGCGCGAGGAGACCGTGGTCGCCCCGGAGCTCTTCGCCCGGCTGGCGCCCATGATGGCCGTGTACACCGCGGACCGGGACCGTACGCACGAGACCGTGCCGGCCTCCGACGACGACTGGCCGGTCCTGCTGGGGCTTTTCCCTCAATGAGTCATTCCATGCGAAAGGCCCCCGCCTGATGGCGGGGGCCTTTCGTTTTCCAGAGCCCCAATGCGGAATCGAACCGCAGACCTTCTCCTTACCATGGAGACGCTCTACCGACTGAGCTATTGGGGCCTGCTGCGCTGTGCAACGAGATAAAGCATACCCCGAACTCGGGGATGCTCAAAACCACTGACCGCAGTCGCCTCTGACGGGTTCTCAACGGGCGTCACCACGGCCTCGCACCGCTCCGTACGACACGGGCTCCGCAGCCCAGGCAGCCCAGCGGCCGGCCCCAAACCGGGCCCAACCGCACGGGTGATGACGCGAGGTAAGCCCTGGTATCTGGATGGTGAACGCAGGAAGGCCCCGCACCATCAGGTGCGGGGCCTTCCCGGAAAAACTGTTCGGCGGCGTCCTACTCTCCCACAGGGTCCCCCCTGCAGTACCATCGGCGCTGAAAGGCTTAGCTTCCGGGTTCGGAATGTAACCGGGCGTTTCCCTAACGCAATGACCACCGAAACACTATGGAATTACTGAACCACCGGTGACAACACAGCCGTTCGTTATTCCAGAACAACACAGTGGACGCGAGCAACTGAGGACAAGCCCTCGGCCTATTAGTACCAGTCAGCTCCACCCGTCACCGGGCTTCCACATCTGGCCTATCAACCCAGTCGTCTGCTGGGAGCCTTAACCCCTCAAGAGGGCGGGAATACTCATCTCGAAGCAGGCTTCCCGCTTAGATGCTTTCAGCGGTTATCCCTCCCGAACGTAGCCAACCAGCCATGCCCTTGGCAGGACAACTGGCACACCAGAGGTTCGTCCGTCCCGGTCCTCTCGTACTAGGGACAGCCCTTCTCAATATTCCTACGCGCACAGCGGATAGGGACCGAACTGTCTCACGACGTTCTAAACCCAGCTCGCGTACCGCTTTAATGGGCGAACAGCCCAACCCTTGGGACCGACTCCAGCCCCAGGATGCGACGAGCCGACATCGAGGTGCCAAACCATCCCGTCGATATGGACTCTTGGGGAAGATCAGCCTGTTATCCCCGGGGTACCTTTTATCCGTTGAGCGACAGCGCTTCCACAAGCCACTGCCGGATCACTAGTCCCGACTTTCGTCCCTGCTCGACCCGTCGGTCTCACAGTCAAGCTCCCTTGTGCACTTACACTCAACACCTGATTGCCAACCAGGCTGAGGGAACCTTTGGGCGCCTCCGTTACCCTTTAGGAGGCAACCGCCCCAGTTAAACTACCCATCAGACACTGTCCCTGATCCGGATCACGGACCCAGGTTAGACATCCAGCACGACCAGAGTGGTATTTCAACGACGACTCCACAACCACTGGCGTGGCCGCTTCACAGTCTCCCACCTATCCTACACAAGCCGAACCGAACACCAATATCAAACTGTAGTAAAGGTCCCGGGGTCTTTCCGTCCTGCTGCGCGAAACGAGCATCTTTACTCGTAGTGCAATTTCACCGGGCCTATGGTTGAGACAGTCGAGAAGTCGTTACGCCATTCGTGCAGGTCGGAACTTACCCGACAAGGAATTTCGCTACCTTAGGATGGTTATAGTTACCACCGCCGTTTACTGGCGCTTAAGTTCTCAGCTTCGCCGACCCGAAAGTCGGCTAACCGGTCCCCTTAACGTTCCAGCACCGGGCAGGCGTCAGTCCGTATACATCGCCTTACGGCTTCGCACGGACCTGTGTTTTTAGTAAACAGTCGCTTCTCGCTGGTCTCTGCGGCCACCCCCAGCTCACGGAGCAAGTCCGGTCACCGGGCGCGGCCCCCCTTCTCCCGAAGTTACGGGGGCATTTTGCCGAGTTCCTTAACCATAGTTCACCCGAACGCCTCGGTATTCTCTACCTGACCACCTGAGTCGGTTTAGGGTACGGGCCGCCATGAAACTCGCTAGAGGCTTTTCTCGACAGCATAGGATCATCCACTTCACCACAATCGGCTCGGCATCAGGTCTCAGACTGTGTGCACGACGGATTTGCCTACCGTGCGTCCTACACCCTTACCCCGGGACAACCACCGCCCGGGCTGGACTACCTTCCTGCGTCACCCCATCGCTTACCTACTACAAGTCTGGTTCGTCGGCTCCACCACTACCCTCAACTCCGAAGAGATCGGGCCGGCTTCACGGACTTAGCATCGCCTGATTCAGTACTGGGCGTTTCAAAGCGGGTACCGGAATATCAACCGGTTGTCCATCGACTACGCCTGTCGGCCTCGCCTTAGGTCCCGACTTACCCTGGGCAGATCAGCTTGACCCAGGAACCCTTAGTCAATCGGCGCACACGTTTCTCACGTGTGTATCGCTACTCATGCCTGCATTCTCACTCGTGAACCGTCCACAACTACCTTCCGGTGCTGCTTCACCCGGCACACGACGCTCCCCTACCCATCCCGGCGCCCGTTGGGGCTTCATGCCGGAATGACACGACTTCGGCGGTACGCTTGAGCCCCGCTACATTGTCGGCGCGGAATCACTTGACCAGTGAGCTATTACGCACTCTTTCAAGGATGGCTGCTTCTAAGCCAACCTCCTGGTTGTCTCTGCGACTCCACATCCTTTCCCACTTAGCGTACGCTTAGGGGCCTTAGTCGATGCTCTGGGCTGTTTCCCTCTCGACCATGGAGCTTATCCCCCACAGTCTCACTGCCGCGCTCTCACTTACCGGCATTCGGAGTTTGGCTAAGGTCAGTAACCCGGTAGGGCCCATCGCCTATCCAGTGCTCTACCTCCGGCAAGAAACACACGACGCTGCACCTAAATGCATTTCGGGGAGAACCAGCTATCACGGAGTTTGATTGGCCTTTCACCCCTAACCACAGGTCATCCCCCAGGTTTTCAACCCTGGTGGGTTCGGTCCTCCACGAAGTCTTACCTCCGCTTCAACCTGCCCATGGCTAGATCACTCCGCTTCGGGTCTTGAGCGTGCTACTGAACCGCCCTGTTCGGACTCGCTTTCGCTACGGCTTCCCCACACGGGTTAACCTCGCAACACACCGCAAACTCGCAGGCTCATTCTTCAAAAGGCACGCAGTCACGACTGCATGTGCAAGCACACACAGCGACGCTCCCACGGCTTGTAGGCACACGGTTTCAGGTACTATTTCACTCCGCTCCCGCGGTACTTTTCACCATTCCCTCACGGTACTATCCGCTATCGGTCACCAGGGAATATTTAGGCTTGACGGGTGGTCCCGCCAGATTCACACGGGATTTCTCGGGCCCCGTGCTACTTGGGTGTCTCTCAGGCAAGCCGCTGACATTTCGGCTACGGGGGTCTTACCCTCTGCGCCGGACCTTTCGCATGTCCTTCGCCTACATCAACGGTTTCTGACTCACCTCACGGCCGGCAGACCGTGAAAGAGAGATCCCACAACCCCGCATGCGCAACCCCTGCCGGGTATCACACGCATACGGTTTGGCCTCATCCGGTTTCGCTCGCCACTACTCCCGGAATCACGGTTGTTTTCTCTTCCTGAGGGTACTGAGATGTTTCACTTCCCCTCGTTCCCTCCACACTGCCTATGTGTTCAGCAGCGGGTGACAGCCCATGACGACTGCCGGGTTTCCCCATTCGGACACCCCCGGATCACAGCTCGGTTGACAGCTCCCCGGGGCCTATCGCGGCCTCCCACGTCCTTCATCGGTTCCTGGTGCCAAGGCATCCACCGTGCGCCCTTAAAAACTTGGCCACAGATGCTCGCGTCCACTGTGCAGTTCTCAAACAACGACCAGCCACCCACCACCCCGCTCCGAAGAAGCAGGTTCACTGGGGCCGGCGACTGAGGCGACCAAACGGCCGTACCCTCAGACACCCAACAACGTGCCCGACACGACCGATCACTGACTCACGTTCCACGCCGAAGCAGTACTGATGAACAACAAACCGTCGTGCCGAATAGTCAACGTTCCACCCATGAGCAACCAGCACCGGACACTCGCCGGTGTACTGGCCCCTGACCGGACCGAAGCCCGGTGAGAAGTGCTCCTTAGAAAGGAGGTGATCCAGCCGCACCTTCCGGTACGGCTACCTTGTTACGACTTCGTCCCAATCGCCAGTCCCACCTTCGACAGCTCCCTCCCACAAGGGGTTGGGCCACCGGCTTCGGGTGTTACCGACTTTCGTGACGTGACGGGCGGTGTGTACAAGGCCCGGGAACGTATTCACCGCAGCAATGCTGATCTGCGATTACTAGCAACTCCGACTTCATGGGGTCGAGTTGCAGACCCCAATCCGAACTGAGACCGGCTTTTTGAGATTCGCTCCGCCTCGCGGCATCGCAGCTCATTGTACCGGCCATTGTAGCACGTGTGCAGCCCAAGACATAAGGGGCATGATGACTTGACGTCGTCCCCACCTTCCTCCGAGTTGACCCCGGCAGTCTCCTGTGAGTCCCCATCACCCCGAAGGGCATGCTGGCAACACAGAACAAGGGTTGCGCTCGTTGCGGGACTTAACCCAACATCTCACGACACGAGCTGACGACAGCCATGCACCACCTGTACACCGACCACAAGGGGGGCACCATCTCTGGCGCTTTCCGGTGTATGTCAAGCCTTGGTAAGGTTCTTCGCGTTGCGTCGAATTAAGCCACATGCTCCGCTGCTTGTGCGGGCCCCCGTCAATTCCTTTGAGTTTTAGCCTTGCGGCCGTACTCCCCAGGCGGGGAACTTAATGCGTTAGCTGCGGCACCGACGACGTGGAATGTCGCCAACACCTAGTTCCCAACGTTTACGGCGTGGACTACCAGGGTATCTAATCCTGTTCGCTCCCCACGCTTTCGCTCCTCAGCGTCAGTAATGGCCCAGAGATCCGCCTTCGCCACCGGTGTTCCTCCTGATATCTGCGCATTTCACCGCTACACCAGGAATTCCGATCTCCCCTACCACACTCTAGCCTGCCCGTATCGACTGCAGACCCGGGGTTAAGCCCCGGGCTTTCACAACCGACGCGACAAGCCGCCTACGAGCTCTTTACGCCCAATAATTCCGGACAACGCTTGCGCCCTACGTATTACCGCGGCTGCTGGCACGTAGTTAGCCGGCGCTTCTTCTGCAGGTACCGTCACTTGCGCTTCTTCCCTGCTGAAAGAGGTTTACAACCCGAAGGCCGTCATCCCTCACGCGGCGTCGCTGCATCAGGCTTGCGCCCATTGTGCAATATTCCCCACTGCTGCCTCCCGTAGGAGTCTGGGCCGTGTCTCAGTCCCAGTGTGGCCGGTCGCCCTCTCAGGCCGGCTACCCGTCGTCGCCTTGGTGGGCCATCACCCCACCAACAAGCTGATAGGCCGCGGGCTCATCCTTCACCGCCGGAGCTTTCAACCCCGTCCCATGCGGGACGGAGTGGTATCCGGTATTAGACCCCGTTTCCAGGGCTTGTCCCGGAGTGAAGGGCAGATTGCCCACGTGTTACTCACCCGTTCGCCACTAATCCACCGCCGAAGCGGCTTCATCGTTCGACTTGCATGTGTTAAGCACGCCGCCAGCGTTCGTCCTGAGCCAGGATCAAACTCTCCGTGAATGTTTTCCCGTGATCGGGACAACACGACACGAGAGCGGGACCACCGGTCGGAATAGGACCGGTCGTCCACAGCGTCCTCGCTGTGCAATTGCCCGCCGGAACCCGAAGGATCCCGCAGGACTTTCAAAGGAACCTCCAACCTGCTAGGCAGGCCGGGGTATCAACATATCTGGCGTTGACTTTTGGCACGCTGTTGAGTTCTCAAGGAACGGACGCTTCCTTCGTACTCACCCTCGCAGGCTTTCCTCCGGGCTTTTCCCTCCGGTCTTGCGTCTCCGACTCTACCAGACCCTTCCGGACCCGATTCCCAGTCAGCGGGATTCGCCTTCCGGGATTCCCGCTTCCGCGTTCTCCCTTTCCGGCGGTTCCGACTCTACCAGAACTCTTTTTCCGTTCCGTTCCCGGACCGGATTCCGAATTCCTGGCGACCGCCGGAGTGGTCTTTTTGCCTTTCGGCGGGCCCGACTTTATCAGAAGTTCTGAGTCGGATTTTCCGCCCCTCCGGCACGCCCGCAGCACATGGCTGTGCGCGGCGTTTCCCGGTCAGGTGGAGCCGTAAACGTACTGGAGCGGGGCCCCCGATGCAAATCGGGGGCCCCGCTCCGGAGTTCACGCTGCCCGGGTCGGGCGGTGGGTCAGACCTCGACGACGACCGGAAGGATCATCGGGCGTCGACGGTAGGTGTCGGAAACCCACTTGCCCACCGTGCGGCGGACCAACTGCTGGACCTGGTGGGGCTCCAGCACACCGTCCTGGGCGGACTTGTTGATCGCCTCCTCGATCTTCGGCACGACGGAGACGAACGCCGAGTCGTCGATGCCGGAACCGCGGGCGTGGATGTCCGGGCCGCCCGTGATCTTGCCGGAGGTGCTGTCGACCACGATGAAGACGGAGATGATGCCCTCTTCGCCGAGGATGCGGCGGTCCTTGAGCGAGGTCTCGGTGACATCGCCGACCGAGAGGCCGTCGACGTAGACGTAACCCGCCTGGACCTTGCCGACGATCTTGGCCCGGCCGTCGACGAGGTCGACGACGACGCCGTCCTCGGCGATGACGATGTGGTCCTTCGGCACACCGGTGAGCGCGCCCAGTTCGGCGTTGGCCCGCAGGTGGCGCCACTCGCCGTGGACCGGCATCAGGTTCTTCGGCTTGCAGATGTTGTAGAAGTACAGCAGCTCGCCGGCCGAGGCGTGGCCCGAGACGTGGACCTTGGCGTTGCCCTTGTGGACGACGTTGGCGCCCCAGCGGGTCAGGCCGTTGATCACGCGGTAGACCGCGTTCTCGTTGCCCGGGATCAGGGACGACGCCAGGATCACCGTGTCGCCCTGGACGATCCGGATCTGGTGGTCACGGTTGGCCATGCGGGACAGGGCCGCCATCGGCTCGCCCTGGGAGCCCGTGCAGACCAGCACGACCTCGTCGTCCGGCAGGTCGTCGAGGGTCCTGACATCGACGATCAGTCCCGCGGGAACGTTCAGATAGCCGAGATCGCGGGCGATGCCCATGTTCCGGACCATCGACCGGCCGACGAAGGCCACCCGGCGGCCGTACTCGTGCGCCGCGTCGAGGATCTGCTGGATGCGGTGCACATGGCTGGCGAAGCTCGCCACGATGATGCGCTTCTGCGCATGGGCGAAGACCGTGCGCAGGACGTTGGAGATGTCCCGCTCGGGCGGTACGAAGCCGGGAACCTCCGCGTTCGTCGAGTCGGCGAGAAGAAGGTCGATGCCCTCCTCGCTCAGCCGGGCGAAAGCGTGCAGGTCGGTGAGGCGGCCGTCCAGCGGGAGCTGGTCCATCTTGAAGTCGCCGGTGGCGACGGCCAGGCCCGCGGGGGTGCGGATGGCGACCGCGAGGGCGTCCGGGATGGAGTGGTTGACCGCGATGAATTCGCAGTCGAAGACGCCGATGCGCTCGCGCTGCCCCTCCTCGACCTCGAGGGTGTACGGGCGGATGCGGTGCTCCTGGAGCTTCGCCTCGATCAGCGCGAGGGTCAGCTTGGAGCCGATGAGAGGGATGTCCGGCTTCAGGCGCAGCAGGTACGGGACGCCACCGATGTGGTCCTCGTGGCCGTGCGTGAGGACGATGCCCTCGATGTCGTCGAGACGGTCCCGGATCGTGGTGAAGTCCGGCAGGATCAGGTCGATCCCGGGCTGCTCCTCCTCGGGGAAGAGGACTCCGCAGTCGACGACGAGCAGGCGGCCGCCGTATTCGAAGACCGTCATGTTGCGGCCGATTTCGCCGAGGCCGCCGAGCGGGGTGACGCGGAGGCCGCCCTTCGGGAGCTTCGGCGGGGTGCCGAGTTCGGGGTGCGGATGACTCAAAAGACTCTCCTTACCACGCGCGCCACGTACCGCTTGGGCACGTGGCGCGCATGTCATTCGTGCACTTGCTGTTGTCTGTTTTTCGCTCTTGTTTTTTCGCTCTTGCGAGTGTTCTTCGCGTATTCAGTTGTGAAGTCTGTGTTTAGAGCTCTACCCCGCCGGCTGCGAGATCGATCTTGAGCTGGGCCGTTTCCTGCTCGGTGAGCTCGACCAGGGGGAGGCGCAGCGGACCGGCGGGGAGGCCCTGGAGGGCCAGCGCGGCCTTGGTCGTGATCACGCCCTGGGTGCGGAACATGCCGGTGAAGACGGGCAGGAGCTTCTGGTGGATCTCCGTGGCCTTCTGGACGTCGCCGCCGAGGTACGCCTCGATGAGGGCGCGCAGGTCGGGGGTGACGACGTGGCCGACGACGGAGACGAAGCCGACGGCGCCGACCGAGAGCAGCGGCAGGTTCAGCATGTCGTCGCCGGAGTACCAGGCGAGGCCGGAGCGGGAGATCGCCCAGCTCGCGCGGCCGAGGTCGCCCTTGGCGTCCTTGTTGGCGACGATGCGCGGGTGCTCGGCGAGGCGGACCATCGTCTCGGTGTTGATCGGCACACCGCTGCGGCCGGGGATGTCGTAGAGCATCACCGGCAGGCCAGTGGCGTCCGCGATGGCCGTGAAGTGGCGGAAGAGGCCCTCCTGCGGCGGCTTGTTGTAGTACGGCGTCACCGCGAGGAGGCCGTGGGCGCCGGCGCGTTCGGCCGCGCGGGCGAGTTCGACGCTGTGCCGGGTGTCATTGGTGCCGATGCCGGCGACGATGTGGGCCCGGTCGCCCACGGCTTCCAGTACCGCTCGTACGAGCTGGTCTTTCTCCGCGTCGCTGGTGGTCGGGGACTCGCCGGTGGTGCCGTTGATGATCAGGCCGTCATTGCCTGCGTCCACCAGATGGGCGGCGAGCCGCTGGGCGCCGTCGAGGTCGAGTGCGCCGTCCGCCGTGAAGGGCGTGACCATGGCGGTGAGGACCCTCCCGAAGGGGGTCTGCGGAGTGGAGATCGGAGCCATGGGTAACACGCTACTCGCTGCTCAGCGCCCAATGCCCCCTCGGGGGGACAAGCGATAGGAGCCCGGCACTGCCTGCTCGGGGGTTCAGGCAGTGCCGGGTCCGTTTGATCAGCCTAGATGAACTTCACGAAACGTCGCAATACGGACACCGCTTACGGGGCGACGCGTCCGTTCTTGTTGAAGGCTGCATGGGTGAGCGGCATCAGCCGGGCCCAGTGCTCCTCCATCTGCTGGCCGACCATCTCGATCTCCCGCTGCGGGAAGGACGGCACCTTCGCCAGCTCGTGCTGGGTGCGCAGGCCGAGGAAGTGCATCAGCGAGCGGGCGTTGCACGTGGCGTACATCGAGGAGAAGAGGCCGACGGGAAGCACCGAGCGGGCCACCTCACGGGCCACTCCCGCGTCGAGCATTTCCTGGTACGCCTCGTACGCCCGGCGGTACGAGTCCTCCATGACGCGGCCGGTGAGCTCCTGCTGGGCCGGGGTGCCCTCGACGAACTCGTACTTGCCGGGGCGGCCCTGCTGGACCAGCTTGCGGGACGCGTCCGGGACGTAGAAGACCGGCTGGAGCTCCCGGTAGCGGCCCGACTCCTCGTTGTACGACCAGCCGACGCGGTGCCGCATGAACTCGCGGAACACGAAGATCGGGGCGCTGATGAAGAAGGTCATCGAGTTGTGCTCGAACGGGCTGCCGTGCCGGTCGCGCATCAGGAAGTTGATGAGGCCCTTGGAACGCTCGGGGTCCTTGGCGACCTCCTCCAGGGACTGCTCGCCGGCCGTGGACACGCGGGCGGCGAACAGGACGTCGGAGTCGCCCGCCGCGTGTTTCACCAGCTCGACGGTGACATCGCTGCGGAAGCTGGGCTTTGCGGGCTCGGGGGTCTCGGTCACCGGCGGGGTCCTTCCAGTTGCGTCGCTCGGGCGGCGCCCACTCTACGGGCCGCCACCGACAACCAGGACCGGAAGGTCCGTCCGGGGATTTCTTCGACGAATTCGGCGATTCGGGGCACCGATCGAGCCCTTCGCACGTCTGACTCAATAGCAGCATCCGAAACAGAGTTCAAGGAGAGCTTCCTCATGTTCCGCCGGCGTGAATCCGTCCCGTTCTCGTTCGTGGCCGAGGCCGACCGATTCCGCAGCAACGTCACCCCGCCCCCGCGGGAGCGCGCCAGCGTCTCCCAGCTGGCCGGCCGGTCCCTCGTCGGGCTGACGGTCGTCGCCGGTCTCGTGGGCTCGCTGATCCTCGGCCTGCCCGCGCTCAGCCCCACCCAGAGCCCCTCGCACGCCGAGCAGACCGAGGCCTCCCAGGGGCGCTGACCCGTACAGGCCCCCTGAAGTGGTCGGGGCACGGCCTCCTCGGTAGCCTCACCGGGCACAGCAATCGAGCGTGCTTGTGAGTGAGGATCAGTCGTGCCCCTGCCCTTCCTGACGGCCGACCGCGCGTTTGACGCGAGCGCTGAGGACACCGCGCTTCCGTTCGACGACCACGACAGTTGGCGGCGCCCGTACCGTCCCGGCCCCTGGCGGGTCGCGGCCGGAGCGGGCCTGTTGCTGCTCGCGTCCTTCGTGCTGTTCGCCGGGATGATCATCGCGTTCGCCGGGGCCCTGTCGGGCACCGTCGTGTGCCTGGGGGTGGCTCTCGCGATCATCGCCTGTGCCCTGCGGTTGCTCCGGATGGGCGCCTGGGTCAGTCGGCACGGCGTGCGTCGGGTGGGTTTCCTCTCGACCACGACCGTGCCGTGGAACCGGATCGACGAGATCCGCACGGTGCAGCAGCCGGTGCGGTGGCTCGGGTTCCCGCGCACGGTGCAGGGCCAGGCGCTGGTCCTCGTGCGTCAGGGGGGCGAGCCGATGGAGCCGCTGCTCACCGACAACAACGCGGACTTCCTGAGCCGGGGCGAGGCGTTCGACCGGGCGGCGGACACCCTGGAGGCGTGGGGGGACGAGTACCGCCGGGTCTGACACGAGGGTGTGTCGACGCCGAAGCCGTCCGGGAGCTGTTCGCCGGACGGCTTCGGTCTTTTCCGCGGCTGCTCGCCACGTCCGCTCTCCGGGTGCCCGGCCCGGACGGGCCCGGGGCCGTCCCGACCGGCCCCGGAGCCCCGGTCAGGACGTACCGGACCCGGCGGATCCGGCGTGCAGGGCGATCGCCCGCTGCATGGCCTTCCGGGCCCGAGGGGTGTCCCTGGCGTCCTGGTACGCGACGGCCAGGCGGAACCAGCAGCGCCAGTCGTCCGGGGAGTCCTCGGTCTCCTCGCGGCGGCGGGTGAAGACGGCGTCGGCCGAGTCGCGGTCGATCCGGCCGGACGGCGTACGGACCAGTTCGTCGACCGGCAGGCCGCCCTCCGCGTCGAGTTCCGCCGCCAGCGCGTTGGCCCGTGCCACGAACTGGGTGTTCTTCCAGAGGAACCAGACCCCGATCACCGGCAGGATCAGCACCGCGACCCCGAAGGCGACCGTCAGCAGGGTGCCGTGCTCGATGAGCATCACGCCGCGGCTGCCGACCAGGACGAAGTAGAAGACCAGGACGGCGGCGGTGACGAAGTAAGTGATCTTTGCGCGCATGGCAGGACTCAGTCAGTTCAGGTCGAGGAAGTTCTCCAGGCCGAACGTGAGGCCGGGAGTGGTCACCACACGGCGGACGCCGAGCAGGATGCCCGGCATGAAGCTGCTGTGGTGCAGCGAGTCGTGGCGGATGGTGAGCGTCTCGCCCTCGCCTCCGAGCAGCACCTCCTGGTGGGCGAGCAGGCCCCGGAGCCGTACCGCGTGCACCGGGACGCCGTCGACGTCCGCGCCGCGGGCGCCGTCCAGGGCCGTGGTGGTGGCGTCCGGCTGATCGCCCAGGCCGGCCTTCCGGCGGGCCTCGGCGATCAGCTGCGCGGTGCGGGTGGCGGTGCCCGAGGGGGCGTCGACCTTGTTGGGGTGGTGCAGTTCGACGACCTCGACGGACTCGAAGTAGCGGGCGGCCCGCTCTGCGAACTTCATCGTGAGGACGGCGCCGATGGAGAAGTTCGGCGCGATGAGCACACCGGTCTCCGGGGAGCCGGAGAGCCAGGTGTTCAGCTGTGCGAGCCGTTCGTCGGTCCAGCCGGTGGTGCCGACGACGGCGTGGATGCCGTGCCGGATACAGAAGTCGAGGTTGCCCATCACCGATGCGGGGGTGGTGAGCTCGACGGCGACCTGGGCGCCGGTTTCCGCGAGGGTCTCCAGCTTGTCCCCGCGGCCGAGGGCGGCCACCAGCTCCATGTCGTCGGCGGTCTCGACGGCTCGTACCGCCTCGGACCCGATGCGGCCCTGGGCGCCGAGAACGGCCACGCGCAGCTTGCTCATTGCTCTGCTTCCTTACGGGTGGGGGTCAGGAGACCGCTTCGTCGAGGCGGTCGGCCTGCTTGTCCTTGAGCGGGCCGATGACGGAGAGCGAGGGGCGGTGTCCGAGGACCTCGCCCGCGACCTCGCGGACGTCATCGGGGGTGACCTGCGCCATCCGGGCCAGCATGTCGTCGACCGACATCTGGTCGCCCCAGCACAGTTCGCTCTTGCCGATGCGGTTCATCAGCGCTCCGGTGTCCTCCAGGCCGAGGACCGTGGAGCCGGAGAGCTGCCCGATGGCGCGGCCGATCTCCTCGTCGCTCAGTCCTTCGGACGCTACCCGGTCGAGTTCGTCCCGGCAGATCTTGAGGACGTCGTGTACCTGGCTGGGCCGGCAGCCCGCGTACACGCCGAACAGGCCGCAGTCGGCGAAGCCCGAGGTGTACGAGTAGACGCTGTAGGCGAGGCCGCGCTTCTCCCGTACCTCCTGGAAGAGGCGGGAGCTCATGCCGCCGCCGAGGGCCGTGCTGAGCACCCCGAGGGCCCAGCGCCGGTCGTCGGTGCGGGCCAGGCCGGGCACGCCGAGGACGACGTGGGCCTGTTCGGTCTTGCGGTTCAGCAGCTCCACCCGGCCCGCGGTGCGCAGGGAGCGGGAACCGGCGCGCGGGGCGACCGGGACGGCGTCGGTGCGAGACAGCGCGCCCGCCCGCTCGAACGCCTTGCGGACCTGGCGCACGACCGTGGCGTGGTCGATGTTGCCCGCGGCCGCGACGACCAGGTGGGTGGGGTCGTAGTGCTTCTTGTAGAAGCGGGCGATCCGGCCGCGGTCGAGCGCGTTGATGGTGTCGACGGTGCCGAGGACGGGGCGGCCGAGGGGGGTGTCGCCGAGCATGGTGTGGGCGAACAGGTCGTGCACGCAGTCGCCCGGGTCGTCCTCCGTCATCGCGATCTCCTCGAGGATGACGCCGCGCTCGGCGTCCACGTCCTCGGGGGTGATCAGCGAGCCGGTCAGCATGTCGCAGACGACGTCGATGGCCAGCGGCAGGTCGGTGTCCAGGACCCGCGCGTAGTAGCAGGTGTACTCCTTCGCCGTGAAGGCGTTCATCTCGCCGCCGACCGCGTCGATCGCGGCGGAGATGTCGAGGGCGCTCCGCCTGGCGGTGCCCTTGAAGAGGAGGTGTTCGAGGTAGTGCGTCGCACCGTTCAGGGTCGGGGTCTCGTCGCGCGAGCCGACGTTGACCCAGATGCCGAAGGTGGCGGAGCGTACGGAGGGCAGGGTCTCGGTGACGACCCGCAGACCGCCGGGCAGGACGGTGCGGCGAACCGTGCCGATGCCGTTGCTGCCCTTGAGAAGCGTTTGGGTACGGGCGACGGCCCGCGCCTTCGAGGAGGCACGGGCCGTCGTCACGGAACTACGGGACGTCACTTGGCGGCGTCGTCCTTCTTCTCGTCCTCTTCACCCTCGATGACCGGGATCAGGGAGAGCTTGCCGCGGGAGTCGATCTCGGCGATCTCGACCTGGACCTTGGTGCCGACACCGAGCACGTCCTCGACGTTCTCCACGCGCTTGCCACCGGCGAGCTTGCGGATCTGCGAGATGTGCAGCAGGCCGTCCTTGCCCGGCATGAGGGAGACGAAGGCACCGAAGGTGGTGGTCTTGACGACCGTACCCAGGTAGCGCTCGCCGACCTCGGGCATGGTCGGGTTGGCGATCGAGTTGATCGTGGCGCGGGCGGCCTCGGCGGCCGGTCCGTCGGCGGCACCGATGTAGATGGTGCCGTCGTCCTCGATCGTGATGTCGGCGCCGGTGTCCTCCTGGATCTGGTTGATCATCTTGCCCTTGGGGCCGATGACCTCACCGATCTTGTCCACCGGGATCTTGACGGTGATGATCCGCGGGGCGTTCGGGGACATCTCGTCCGGGACGTCGATGGCCTCGTTCATCACGTCGAGGATGTGGAGGCGGGCGTCGCGGGCCTGCTTCAGCGCGGCGGCCAGGACCGAGGCGGGGATGCCGTCGAGCTTGGTGTCGAGCTGGAGCGCGGTGACGAACTGCTTGGTGCCGGCGACCTTGAAGTCCATGTCGCCGAAGGCGTCCTCCGCACCGAGGATGTCGGTGAGGGCGACGTAGTGGGTCTTGCCGTCGATCTCCTGGGAGATCAGGCCCATGGCGATACCGGCGACGGCGGCCTTGAGGGGCACACCGGCGTTCAGCAGCGACATGGTGGAGGCGCAGACCGAGCCCATGGACGTCGAGCCGTTGGAGCCCAGCGCCTCGGAGACCTGGCGGATCGCGTAGGGGAACTCCTCGCGCGTCGGCAGCACCGGCACGATGGCGCGCTCGGCGAGCGCGCCGTGGCCGATCTCGCGGCGCTTGGGCGAGCCCACGCGGCCGGTCTCACCGACGGAGTACGGCGGGAAGTTGTAGTTGTGCATGTAGCGCTTGCGGGTCACCGGGGAGAGGGTGTCCAGCTGCTGCTCCATGCGGAGCATGTTGAGGGTGGTGACGCCCAGGATCTGGGTCTCGCCACGCTCGAACAGCGCCGAGCCGTGCACCCGCGGGATGGCCTCGACCTCGGCGGCGAGCGTACGGATGTCCGTGACGCCGCGGCCGTCGATGCGGACCTTGTCCTTGATGACGCGCTCGCGGACCAGCTTCTTGGTCAGCGCGCGGTACGCGGCGGAGATCTCCTTCTCGCGGCCCTCGAAGGCCGGGAGGAGCTTCTCGGCGGCGATCTCCTTGACGCGGTCGAGCTCGGTCTCGCGCTCCTGCTTGCCGGCGATGGTGAGCGCCTGGGCCAGCTCGGGGGTGATGGCGTCGGCGAGCGCCTCCAGCACGTCGTCCTGGTAGTCCAGGAAGACCGGGAACTCACCGGTGGGCTTGGCGGCCTTGGCGGCGAGGTCCGACTGGGCCTTGCAGAGGACCTTGATGAACGGCTTCGCGGCCTCCAGGCCGGCGGCGACGACCTCTTCGGTCGGGGCCTCGGCGCCGTCCTTGACGAGCTGGATGGTCCGCTCGGTGGCCTCGGCCTCGACCATCATGATCGCGACGTCGCCGTCCTCCAGGACGCGACCGGCGACGACCATGTCGAAGACGGCGTCCTCGAGCTCGGTGTGCGTCGGGAAGGCGACCCACTGGCCCTTGATCAGGGCGACACGGGTGCCGCCGACGGGGCCGGAGAAGGGCAGGCCGGCCAGCTGCGTGGAGCAGGAGGCGGCGTTGATCGCGACCACGTCGTACAGGTGGTCGGGGTTGAGCGCCATGACCGTCTCGACGATCTGGATCTCGTTGCGCAGGCCCTTCTTGAAGGAGGGGCGCAGCGGGCGGTCGATCAGGCGGCAGGTGAGGATCGCGTCCTCGGAGGGCCGGCCCTCACGACGGAAGAAGGAGCCGGGGATCTTGCCGGCGGCGTACTGCCGCTCCTCGACGTCCACCGTGAGGGGGAAGAAGTCGAGCTGGTCCTTGGGCTTCTTGGAAGCGGTGGTGGCCGACAGCACCATGGTGTCGTCGTCCAGGTACGCGACGGCGGAGCCGGCGGCCTGCTTGGCCAGGCGGCCCGTTTCGAAGCGGATGGTGCGGGTGCCGAAGGTCCCGTTGTCGATGACGGCCTCGGCGTAGTGGGTCTCGTTCTCCACCAGTGTTTTCTCCGATACATATCGTCTTCGCGCCCCCACGCCCGTGTGGCGGGGGACGGTGGCGGAGAAGCCCTCCATCGGCGGGCCGGTCTTCGATCGAAGCACCCGGGTCGATGAGTCCGGGGGCCACTACCGAGGACCGGCGGCGGGGAGGTCTGCTTCTCGCTCGTCTGTCAGGTCGTTCTCCGACCAGGTTACTGAGATTCGGTTCAGCTTGGCATGCCGGTCGTACGGAGACCCGTCACTTCCCGTGCATGCGCGCATACGCACAATCGTACGTACAGCAAAGGGAGCGGCCCCCCTCAGTGGTGGGAACCGCTCCCTTCACGGCGTCTTACTTGGCGCCGCCGGCCGCACCGCGGCGGATGCCGAGGCGGTCGACCAGGGCACGGAAGCGCTGGATGTCCTTCTTGGCCAGGTACTGCAGCAGGCGGCGACGCTGGCCGACCAGGATCAGCAGACCACGACGGGAGTGGTGGTCGTGCTTGTGGACCTTGAGGTGCTCGGTCAGGTCCGAGATGCGACGGGAGAGCATCGCGACCTGGACCTCGGGGGAGCCGGTGTCGCCTTCCTTCTGGGCGAACTCGGACATGATCTGCTTCTTCGTAGCGGCGTCGAGCGGCACGCGTACTCCTCTTTGATGTTCGATGCGCCCACGAGTGCCTCTGATCCTGATCGCAGAGGAGCTTCCATGACTCGGGGGCGAAGGTCCGATGAGCGCAGATCCCAGGATGATCCGGAAGCGCGTACACAAACGGCCGTCACACAGCGTACCAGCCCCGCGGAGCCGGTCCGGTCGGCGGGTCTGCCTGGGCCGATCGGCCGGTGGCCCGGGCGGATCGGCGGGTCGGCCGGGGCGGATCGGCCGGTGACCCGGGCGGATCAGCCGGTGAGGGACCGGATCGAGCGGTAGAGGTCGAAGACGGCGAGGCTCAGCGGGATCAGGGTCAGCAGCACGAACGTCTCGGCGATCTCCAGGAAGCGTCCCCAGAAGGGGGTGACTCCCTTGCGCGGCACGATCAGCCCGATGGCGGTGATCAGCGCGGCGCCGCCCGCGACGGCGGCGGCGAGCCAGATCGTACGGATGCCGAGCGCGGAGCCGTCTCCCGCGGCGGCCTCGCGCAGCAGGTCGGCCGGGGGGTCGAGGGACAGGCCGAGGCCCAGGAGGACGAGCGAGCCGAGGCCGGCCGCCAGGGCGCAGCCGACCTGGGCCGTGTAACGGAACAGGTGGGAGCGCATCAGCATGGCGACCCCGGTGGCGAGTGCCAGCAGCCGGGCCCAGGTGTTGTCCGAGAATCCCAGGACGGCCGCGGCGCCCACGGCCACCAGGGCGCAGCCGCCGACCAGGCCGACGAGCAGTTCGTGGCCGCGCCGCGCGCGGGCGGCGATGCGCTCGGCGTCGACCGGGCCCGATGCCGCCGGTTCGGACGTCCCGTAGTCGCCGACGGTGGTGCGGGGCGGTTCGAAGCCGATGGGGAGGCGGGCGAAACGGGTGGAGAGGCCGGGCAGGAAGGCGAGGACGCCCACGGAGAGCGGGGCGCACACCGCCGCGGCCTCGGCGGGCTCCATGCCGGTCGTGATCGCGACGAAGGTGACCAGCAGGCCGATGGCGGGGGCGAACACGAACGCGACGAAGACGCCGTCCCCGCCGGGGGCGGCGATCATGAGGATCACCGCCGCCACCAGTACGGCGGCGCAGGCGAGCAGGAACTGGAGCCTGCCGATGCCCTGGCCCGCGGCGGGCGGGAGCAGTCCGGCACCGGCGACCGCCGCGTTCGCGAGCGCGCCGATCCCCAGGGCCGTGCACGATCCCGGGTCGTCGTAGATCCGTGCGCGTACGCAGGCCAGGGCAAGGGCGAGCAGGGCGACGACGGCGGCGAGGACGCCGGGCAGGCCGTGCATGTCGTGCCGGGCGTCGGAGGTCCACAGCACGAAGCCCAGCAGGACCAGCAGGACCGACCCGCCGAGGAGCCCGGCCGCGCGGGTGAGGCCGTCGCCCCAGAGCGTGCGGTCCCGGGCGACGGCGGTGGCGACGGCGTCGGAGACGTCGTCGAAGACGGCGGGCGGCAGGGACTCGGAGAAGGGGCGCAGGGCAAGCAGTTCCCCGTCGAGGATCCGCTGCCCGGCCAGGGTGCGGCCGCTGTCGAGGACGGTGCCGTCGCGGCGCACCAGGTGGTAGCCGACCGGGGCGCCCCGGTCGGGGCTCTGTCCCGACAGCCGGAGGATCTCCGGGTACAGGTCGGCGACGGCGATGTCCTCGGGCAGTGCCACGTCGACGCGGCCGTCGGGTGCGACGACCGTGATCCGGCAGAAACCGGTTCCGTTGCCGACCGGGGCTCCGGGTCCCGGCCCGCCGTGTCCGGTGGTTGCCGTTCGGGCCGTCATGGTCACCTGTTGCTCCCCCTCGTGGTTCCGCGGAACGGTCCCGGGTGCGCGGTCCCGCGCTCTCGCCGGAACTGGCCGTTTCCTTGCCGTCGTTAGCGAATGCTTACACGCGTCGCGCCACCCTACCGCCCTCCGGTGATCCCGTACGCCAGTAGGATCCTCCCTCGGACAGGGCCCGTCGCCACGGGGGCGGCGATACGAACAGCTCTTTCCGGCAAGGGAATTGGTGATCCGTGAGTCAGATCGTCGTCAAGCGCCCACCGCGAGCCCTGCCCTCCGAGGTTCCGGATGAGCAGGTGCAGTTGCAACCCCCGCCCGAGCTGCCGCGCGGTCAGCAGGAGGGGATGCTGATGCAGCTGCTGCCCATGCTCGGCATGGGTGGCTCCGTCGTGTTCTTCTTCATGACCCCGAACCCGATCATGCGCATCATGGGCATGATCATGATCGCGTCGACGGTCGCCATGGCCATCGCGATGATCGTCCGGCTCCGGCGGGGCACCCAGGGTCAACTCGCGGACTTACGGCGCGACTACCTGAAATATCTGACTCAAACCAGACGGTCCGTGCTGGAGACGGCGCGCAAGCAGCGCGACGCGCAGTTCTATCTCCACCCGTCCCCGGACCAGTTGTGGGCGCTCGTCGCCGAGGGCAGCCGGGTGTGGGAACGCCGCGTCGGTGACGCCGACTTCGCGCAGGTGCGCATCGGCCTGGGCAGTCAGGAACTCGCCACCCCGCTCATCGCTCCCGAGACCGCGCCGGTGGACGAGCTGGAGCCGCTGACCGCCGGGGCGATGAAGCGGTTCCTGAGCGCCCACAGCACGCTGGACGGCCTGCCCATGGCGGTCTCGCTGCGCGCCTTCTACCACCTGACCGTCAGCGGCGAGGCGGAGTCCGTCCGTTCCACGGCCCGTGCGATGGTCGGCGCCCTCGCCTCCCTGCACTCCCCCGAGGACCTGGTCCTCGCCGTCGCCACGGGGCAGGACGCCGCCCCGCACTGGGACTGGGCGAAGTGGCTTCCGCACGTCCAGGCGCCGGGCCTCGTCGACGGGGCCGGCAGCCGTCGGCTGATCACCACCGATGTCGCGGAGCTGGAGGAACTGCTCGCGGGCCCGCTGGAGGGCCGGCCGCGTTTCCAGCCCGACGGCCAGCCGCTCATGGACCGACCCCATGTCGTCGTCGTGCTCGACGGCCGCTCCGTGTCGCCGGTGTCGGCCCTCGCCGCGGCCGAGGGGCTCCAGGGCGTCACGGTCATCGAGCTGGTGCCGGGTGAGATCGACGGGGGGCGCGGCGGCCTGTCCGTCGTGGTGCACCCCCGTTCGCTGCGGCTGGAGTCCGGGCACGGGCTGGTCTACGAGGGCCTTCCCGACCTGCTCGGCCCGGAGGCCGCCGAGGCGCTGGCCCGGCAGCTGGCGCCGCTGCGCGCGGCCTCGGGCGGGGACGACGACGAACCACTGCTCGCCGACCTGGAGTTCACCGATCTGCTGAACCTCGGTGACGCGGCCTCGATCGACGTCGGCAGGACCTGGCGGGCCCGTTCCCGTACGGAGCGGCTGCGCGTCCCGATCGGCGTCGGCGAGGACGGCGGCCCGGTGATGCTGGACCTGAAGGAAGCGGCGCAGGAGGGCATGGGGCCGCACGGCCTGTGCGTCGGCGCCACCGGTTCCGGCAAGTCCGAGCTGCTGCGCACGCTCGTGCTCGGCCTCGCCGTCACCCACACTTCGGAGACGCTCAACTTCGTCCTCGCGGACTTCAAGGGCGGTGCCACCTTCGCCGGCATGGCGCGGATGCCCCATGTCGCGGCGGTGATCACCAACCTCGCGGACGACCTGACGCTGGTCGACCGGATGGGCGACTCCATCGGCGGCGAGCTCAACCGCCGTCAGGAGATGCTGCGCGACGCGGGCAACTACGCCAACATCCACGACTACGAGAAGGCGCGCGCGGCGGGCGCCCCGTTGCAGCCGATCCCCTCCCTCGTCCTGGTCATCGACGAGTTCAGCGAACTCCTCACGGCCAAGCCCGACTTCATCGAGATGTTCGTGCAGATCGGACGCATCGGCCGTTCGCTGGGCGTCCATCTGCTGCTGGCCTCGCAGCGTCTGGAGGAGGGGCGGCTGCGCGGTCTGGAGACCTATCTGTCGTACCGGGTCGGGCTGCGCACCTTCTCGGCGGGCGAGTCCCGGGCGGCGCTGGGCGTGCCCGACGCCTACCACCTGCCCAACGTGCCCGGTTCCGGCTATCTGAAGTACGGCACGGACGAGATGGTGCGTTTCAAGGCCGCGTACGTCTCCGGGGTGTACCGCTCGGGTGCCCGATCGACCGCGCCCTCCGGGCCGCTGCCGGTGGACCGCAGGCCGGTGGTGTTCACGGCGGCTCCGGTGCCGGTGCGGTACGTGCAGCCGGATCCGGCGGGCGGGGCCGGTGTGCCCGATGCGCGCAGCCCGGAGGACGACGCCCTGGCGGACACGGTGCTCGACGTGATCGTGGGCCGGCTGGAGGGCCGGGGCGCCTCCGCGCACCAGGTGTGGCTCCCGCCGCTGGACAACCCGCCGTCGCTGGACGAGCTCCTGCCGGGGCTCGCCCCGGTCGAGGGCCGCGGGCTGACCCGGCCCGGCTTCGAGGGGGCGGGGCGTCTCGTCGTGCCCCTCGGTGTGGTCGACAAGCCGTACGAGCAGCGGCGCGACACGCTCTACCGGGACTTCTCCGGGGCGGCGGGCCACATGCAGATCACCGGTGGTCCGCAGTCCGGCAAGTCCACGCTGCTGCGCACCCTCGTCGCGGGCTTCGCGCTCACCCACACGCCCCAGGAGGTCCAGTTCTACGGGCTGGACTTCGGCGGCGGTGGCATGGCCTCGGTCTCCGGGCTGCCGCACGTCGGTGGGATCGCCTCCCGGCTCGATCCGGAGCGGGTGCGGCGCACGGTCTCCGAGGTGTACGGGATCATGGCGCGGCGCGAGGAGTACTTCCGCAGCGCGGGCATCGACTCCATCGCCACCTTCCGCAGGCTGCGGGCGCGCGGCGACATCCCGGTCACGGACCAGCCGTGGGGCGACGTCTTCCTGCTCGTCGACGGCTGGGGCAGCTTCCGTACGGACTACGAGGGGCTGGAGGCCGCCGTCGTGGACATCGCGGCGCGCGGTCTCGGGTACGGCATCCACCTGGTCGTCACGGCGTCGCGTTCCATGGAGGTCCGGGCCAACCTCAAGGACCACCTGATGAACCGGCTCGAACTGCGGCTCGGTGACGTCATGGACTCCGAGCTGGACCGCAGGGCGGCGGCCAACGTGCCGGCCGGTGTGCCCGGTCGTGGTCTCACGCCGGAGAAGCTGCACTTCATGGCCGCGGTACCGCGGATCGACGGCATCAACTCCGACAGCGACCTCTCCGAGGCCACGGCGGCCATGAACCGGGAGGTCGCCCGGCACTGGACCGCGGCGCCCGCCCCGGCGGTCCGGCTGCTGCCCCGCGAGCTCCCGGTGCGCGAGCTGCCCCCGGGCCACGCGCATCCGGAGCGGGGCATCGCGTTCGGCATCGACGAGAACAACCTGGAGCCGGTCTTCCTCGACTTCGAGCGCGACCCGTTCTTCCTGGTGTTCGGGGAGAGCGAGTCCGGCAAGTCCAACCTGCTGCGCCTGCTCATCAAGCAGCTGAGCGAGAGGTACGACGGGAACGTCTGCAAGTTCTTCGTCATCGACAACCGGCGGACGCTCCTGGACGCCACCCCCGCGACGCACCTTGCGGAGTACGTGCCCATGTCCAACAACATGGAGCACCACGTGGACGCGCTGTACAACCTGATGGAACGCCGCACGCCGTCGCCCGATGTCACGGCGCAGGAGCTGCGCGAACGCAGCTGGTGGAGCGGGCCGACGGTGTACGTCGTCATCGACGACTACGACCTGGTCTCCACGGCCGCCGGGAACCCGCTGGCCAGGCTGACGGAGATGCTGCCGTTCTCGCGTGACGTCGGGGTCCGGTTCATCATCGCCCGCAGCACGGCGGGGGCCGGCCGGGCCCTGTACGAGTCGTTCATGCAGCGCGTCATGGAGTTGGGCGCGCAGGGCCTGATGCTCTCGGGCGACCCCGCCGAGGGGGACGTCCTCGGCAACGTGCGACCGCGCCCGATGCCCCCGGGGCGCGGGGTGTTCGTCACGCGACGGCGGGGGAATCCGCTGGTGCAGTCGGGGCTCATGGACGGGGACCGGTAGCGCGGGGCGGGGTTGCTGGGCGGGGCACGGTTACGGTCGGAACGACTGGCCGTGCCCATCCCCACCCCCACGCTTCCTGCCTCTGGCGCCGGCACGCAGCCGCCGTTGCGGCTGCCGCTCACAGGACAGAAGAGATTCCCGAAGCCCGGTGCTCCGGGCATACACCGAAGGGTTCCGCGCATGGCATGGGCCGAGTGGGAGCAACTGAAGGCCGACGCAGCCGACAGAGGCAGCACGCAGATGCAGCTCAACAAAGCCGGACCTGCGGGCAGCGGAAGAAAACAGGGCGACCTCGTGGTCAACCACACCGACCTGTCGGCCGTCCGTGAAGAGGCCTCCAAGTTGCATGGCCGGTTATGGAAAGAGGCCCGTGTCGCGGTTCCCATCAGCGAGACAGCGGCCAGCGACCTCACCACTCAGGGCCTCGAACTCGGCCGCGCCCTCCAGCACGTGGCGGATCGGTGGGACAAACAACTCAAGTCCCTCAGCGACGCCTGCGGGCACATATCGAACCACATGGACTTCACCAAGTACGTACACGACGGAGACGATCAATACGTAAGGAGCAGTGTCAGCAGTATCGCCACCCTCGACCAGGGATTCGACGACGACTACGCACCCAAAGGCAAGCGGAACAAGGCGGACAACTGATGGATCTCGAGACCCTGCGCTTCGCCAAGTTCGGGCTGCTGGACGAGGCCATCAGTGACTGGTCAACCACGGTGACCAACCTTGCCACTCTGGAGAAGGACGCCCGAGAAGGCCTCAAGGCCAAGGCCGACAAGGCGAACTGGGCAGGCGGAAACGCCACTGTCACCAGGGAGTTCGTCGGCAAGACGGTGCACGAGTTCAATGACGCCCACAAACAGGCCAAGTCCTTGTGGAACATCCTCAAGGACGTACGTGACGAGCTGAAGGACTACCGCAGCCAGCTCGACCAGGCCCTGGAACGCGCGCGGGGAAAGAACCTGACGGTCACCACCACCAGCGGTGGAGGGTTCACGGTCACGATGAACATCATCCACCCGGACCGCGCGGCCAAGGGAACCACCGTCCCCGACCACAGCCAAAGTGACGTCACCGCTCTCCGGGACGAGATCCAGAAGATCCTCGACAAAGCGACCGAGAGCGATCACACAGCTGCAGTCGCCCTCAAGGCACTCGCGGACCAGGCGGACCTCGGGTTCACTGGCGCGGAGTACAAAGACCGGGACTCTGCGGCCGAGGCGATCAAGAAGGCCGACCAGTTGTCCGCGATCGCGAAGAAGGACCCGGAAGATCTCACCGTCAAGGAATTCGACCAGCTGAATGCTGGACTCAAGAAGATGGCTGGCGACGAGTTGTTCACCGCCCGCTTCGCGGAAAAGCTGGGAGCCAGGGGGACGTTGGATTTCTGGGCAGGGTTGAACGATCCCCGCGGCTCCTATGACCTGCGGCAGGAGAGGGGCAACCAGTACGACGAGCTGCAAAAGAATCTGAGCCTCACGCTGGCTACCGCCACCCAGAGCGACAGTCGGGGAATGATGGACTGGAAGCGCGAGATGGTAGATCTCGGCAGCCAGCCTATTTCGAAGACCTCCGGCACCCTGGGCTTCCAAGTGATGAGCAACCTCATGCGCTGGGGGAACTATGACGACAAGTTCCTCACCAGCTATGGAAGCGAGCTGATCAAGACCGAGAAGAAGCTCACCGACAACGGGAGCCACGGCGCCTGGGCACGCATGGGAGCGGATCCCCTTCTCAATCGCACCGGCTCTGACTCCGGATCAGACCCGATGACCGGGTTCATGAAAGCTCTTTCGAACAATCCCGACGCTGCCACCGAATTCTTCAACGACACCTTCGTGACGAAGGATGAGGATCACGACTTCGAAGAAGACGCTGACAAGAACGGGAAGAACGAGAAGAGGGAACTCAGCAACTTCGACTACCTCTTCGGTGAGCGGGACTGGCCAAAGGACCAGAATGACAAAGGCGACGAAAGCGTCACTGGCCGAAACTCCATGGCCTTGGCTCTGGAAGCGGCGACGACCGGCCACCCGGCGGGCGAAATGCCTACGGCGTTTACGCCTGCGCACAACGCGGACCAGGCGGCACTGACGAAGAGCGTGATCGAGGCCGTCTCGGAAAAGCCTGAGCTTCTGAGCGACCACGGTTACATGTCCGACAGCCTCGGACAGATCGCAGCAGAATATATGCCGGATATTCACCGGTCACTGAATGCGAACCGGGAGGGCCAGGAGAATCTCTTCCCAATCGCAGGATCTGCGGCCTCGATCAAGGAGAGCGACACGACACGCTTCCTCTACATGCTGGGCAGAAACCCCGAAGGATACGCGGCGGTAAATGTTGGACAGCACAGCTATACGACGCACCTGATGGAGTACCACTTCCGTAACCCGGACGCATTTATCAATGATCCGGAATTCTCCAAGATGGACAATCTGAAGCAAACAATCATATCGACTGCCGAAGTGGCCGGAGAGATCCAGGGAACCATTGGCGCAGGTCGCTCATATGAGGGAGAAATGGAGGGAGGCGCCAAGGACACCGATTACAACGAGGCGATCAAGACCACGAGTACCTGGCTCGGCAGCACTGTCGGCATCGGCGTCGGGATCGGCACGGCCCCGATGATCGGTCCGGGAGGAATTATCACAGGAGGCATGGCCGGGACTGCTGCGGATGAAATCATCGGAGCATTCACGGAAGGCATGATGAAAGATAGTTCCGGGGAGGTAATCTACAGCAACGGCCAAGAGATGGATGCAACGAAGGAATCGACTTACAAGCTGGTCGAGAAGGCTGCGGAGAAAGCCGGCGAGCGGTCAGGGAACCCCTCGCCGCACATTGTTGCTTCCGTGGCACCCGCAGCAGAGGAGGGGTTCAACAACGCAAGCACCAACATTCGTTCCTCCCTCGATGGCGAAGGGATGCCAAGGAAGCTCGAGGAGAAGAAGTAATGAACAAAAGCAAGGTGCGTATTCTCGCAGCAAGCCTAGCTGCGGCTACAGCTTTGGGGGTCGGCACCGCCTACCTACTTGAAATCCCGCCATTCGAAGGCATCGGGACCATCGAGGCAGGGAAGGTGTGCAAGAATCTCGGCTCGTCGGATAAAGTCATTCCCGCTCTCAGAAAAATAGCCCCACGCAAACCTGATTACTCGTTCATCGAACAGCAAAACCAGGGGCTAGCCACCTATTTTTCCGGCTGTCATGGCGGGGCGGAAGACACGGAATTCCTCGTTACCCGAACCGAGTACACGGCGCTGGGTGGCACCTTCGAGAGTTGGGTCAATGGACCGGCAAGCAAAATGGTCGATACAGAGGACCCGAAGAATTTCGACAGGTTCGATACCGCCACGGACACATGGGGAGTCGTGTCGAAAAGCAAGGCAGCAGTATCCGTCCCCTGCTTCCCTGACAAGAAGCAAAGTCTCACCACCATTGTTCTATTGTGGTATTCGGCGGAGCCGGACAGAATCAAAGACCGGTATCGCCAAGAACTGGTCGACCTGGCCACCAGTACGGTCGAATTCGCCCACAAGGATGCCGGCTGCACCGCCCCTTTCAAAACGAACTAAGGGGATGTCCAATTTTCCGGAGAAGAGTGGAAAGAGCTGTAGCTTTCACAGCTTTTGCGAGCCTCGCGCTCGTGAGCTGTTCAGACGAGGCAGAGCGCGAGTACAGCGTACCGAACTCCCTGTGCAGCACATCAGTATCGACCAAATTATTGTCCCCCTTTCTCCCTCCCGAGAAAAAGGTGTCAGAGAAATCCTTGACACCCGCAGACGGGGTCGTGCGCTGTCAAGTTCTGGTGGATGGCAAGGTCGCGTTGGTAGTCAGCCAGGAATGGTGGAGCGACAAACCCAGCCTCACAGAAATCGCACAGGGGCAAGCTTACGTAGAGCTCGAGCATTTCTCGGATGACGGAAGGTACATCCATTCTGAGCGGGGCGCGGTCGGGAAGGCGGAGTGCGCGAAACCGATAAAACCCGGAAGCGAGCTATTCACAGTAGTGCAAGTACCCGAACCTGGTAGAGCGAATGCCGACGCGATCAAGAACCTCATCACGGCATACACGCAGGCCATGAGCTCATCGGATCAGTGCACGCGCAATGATTGAGCTGATTCAACCCACGAGGTCCGTCCGGGCTCCAGGGCCGCAACGAAGGAATACGGCCAGCCCGGGATCATCTGGGCCGATCCCTTGCCACGGCCGTAGGTGTGGCAGAACAGCCGGTCCGGACTGGTGGCAGCATCCGGCCGCAGCCAGTTGCTGACATCGACGGCCAGAACGATCCGCCCGTCCGCCGCCCGCGACAGCGGCAGACCTGCCACCGTCCTGCGCAACCGCGCCACATCCAGCCGCCCGCAGTTCAACCCGCCGTACGAAGCCCCATGCCCGCGCCGGTGCTCAGGAGCGAGTGTCAGCTCGACCAGCGACTTCACCGGACCATCCGTGCACAGCAGAGCATCGACCAGTTCGAACAGCTCGTCGCCCCGCATGTCCAAACAGTCGTAGAGGCCCCGGCGAAACCCGGACGACACACTCAACGGGTCGACGCGAGCGACCCTATCCAGCACACTCATCCTCACGGCCGTTCTGTGACACTTCGAAGCTCGACACTCCAAAGAATCACGGGCGGCCGTACCCGTTGTCAGGTAAACACCGAACCCCGACAAGAAACGATCTTGCTGGGATTAAACGCCAAGCTGAGGAATGTCCACCCAGCCAGCTTTGATCGACGCAAGCAGCGCGGACAGGCCGACGCTGCTGGTGGTGAGTATGACGTTTGGCCCGTCACTCTCTCGCAGCCGGAACGTGCCATCAGACGCTCTGGCGACATTGACGCAGTTCGCACCCTCGGTGCTGTATGAGGACTTCTGCCAGTTGTACTCGGACATGAAATGGCCTCTCAGAGACTTCTCGCAATTTTATGGACGAAGTCACGGCTTTGCGCAGGGCTGAGCGCACAGCTCTCCATGCGGTCCAGGACTGATCTGTAGCGCGCGAGCTGCGCCTCGGCTTCGAGGAAATCACAGCCGTGATCGGAATCCAGCACAACAGTGTCCAGCTGTGGCACCTGCCCCGCGACGTAGGTGATCGGCTGCCCAGCAGCAGGGAAATCCTGGCGCTCAAAGGGAATCACTCGGACTGTCACGTTGTCCTGCTCCATCATCGCGGCCATGTGAAGCAACTGCGCCCGAGTGACCTCGGATCCACCGAAGCGCATACGCAGCGCTGCTTCATGAACGATGGCGGTGTAGGGCAGTGCAACCTCCCGGAAGAGCACCGCTTGGCGCTTGACTCGGAAAGAAGCGCGATGCTCGATTTCATCGGGTCGCAGCTGAGGAACACTCTGCCTGAAAACTGCTCGCGCGTGCTCCAGCGTCTGTACCAGTCCTGGCATGGAGACGACTACCCCCACACGCATCGAGGTCGCCCAGTGCTCACACTCAGCCACCTCGATCAGTCCCGCAGGCAACAGCTCGCGGTACTCGTCCCACCAGCCGCGCTCTCGGCCGCCTGTCATCTCTGCCATGGCATCCACCAGAGCGACGTCATCGCATGAGTAGCTGTTCGCCATGGCACGCACTCGCTCAGCGCTCACCGCGTAACGCCCGGCTTCGATCATGCTCATTCTCGCCTGTTGTACGCCGACGCGCGCCGCAGCCATCGTCGATGTGAGACCAGCCCGCTCTCGCAGCTTGCGCAGTTCGGCTGCCAGGCGCCGCTGCCGCAGCGTCGGAGGCATCACCCGAGCCACCCGAACCCACCTCCATTCACACTGGCGTTCCATCCGTCACTCACACGACGGGACGTCTAAACTCTCCCCGCAACCCGTACCTGCTGGGCCCCCGGGACGGGGCTGGCTCTGCTCCAGGGTGCAACGACAGCGCCCCTGCCTCGCGGCAGGGGCGCTGTGGTGTGCTCGGCTCGGTGTACGGGACACAGCTCGGGGTGGGCACCTCCCGTGCGTGCCCACCCTGAGCTGTTTTCGCCGAGTTCTACTCGAAGTTGGCCCTCGCCCGCTTGTCGCCGGCTTGGTACGCGGCACCGGCTTCGCGCACCTTGCGGGAGATCTCGCTCAGGGCGCTGTGAATCGCCGTGGCGTCGTTGTCCCAGCCGCGCTGAGCGGCGTCGTAGGCGCTCTTGGCCTCGCCCACCCAGAGCTCGGACACGTTGGTGATCATCCGCTTGATGGACGCGAGGTCCTCCTGGAGCTGCTTGCTCTGCCGCTCGATGGCGCCGGCCGCGAGATCCAGGCTCGAATAAGTGACAACCATCGTGCCGTCGGGGTTGCTCGACATGCGGTCCTCCCGTGTTATCTAGTGATCCAGGTTTGGCGTGAAGACGTCGTACGTGGTTCAGGTGTCGTACGTGATGCGGGCGTCGTGCGGGATGCAGACGCCGTGTGCGGTCCAGGTGCTGTCTGTGGTGCGGGCACTATGTGTGGTGCAGAGGTTGTACGTGGTGTGGGCGTGACCGGGTCAGAACTTGTTGAGGTTCGAGGTCCTGGCCTCGGCGGTCGCGTCGCCCGAGTAACCGCCGACGACGTCGACGCCTTGCAGGGCCTGCCGGACCTCGTCCTCGGTGTTGCCCGAAATGGTGCGCGCCGCCTTGATGGCCTCCTGGAAGTTGAGGAGCCGGTGGGCGATGCTGACCATCTTCCGGTTGACCTCTTCCTGCTTGGTGTTGAAGGCACCGGCACCGATGCCCTTCCAAGCGCCCTCCAGGCTGTCGATCGTCGCCTGAAGCGTCTTCAACTGCCCCTTCACGGAGTCGAACCGCGTGGAGAGCTCGCCCTCCAGCTTGAGGAGAGCGGCATCCGAGAGCTTCTGATCAGCCATGTTTCGGCTTCCTTTCTGGTCTGGTGGTCTTGCTCGGTCGTCCGGTCCGGCTCACTCGCCGGCAAGTAGTACGGGTGAAGGGCCTGCGGCCGGTCAGACGGCGCGGCGCCTGCGGACGAGGACGAAGGCCCCGCCGCCCAGCACGACGACCGCCGCCACTCCGCCGAGGATCAGCCCGAGTCGGCTGTCGTCGCCCTTCTCGGCACCGGCAGTGGAACCCGCCATGGCGGTGTCGCCGGCCTTCTCGTTCTTCTCACTCTTCTCCGGCTGCGACGAGGCCGATGCGGAGGAGCCCGGGACCCCGGACGTCCGCTCCTTGGTGAGGGGACTGATGTCGGGGTCGCCGGGGTCACCCTTGCCCCTGAGGAGGTTGACGGCCGGTCGGATGATGCCGTGGCCGAGGTAATTGCTGAGGGTGCCCTTTTTCCAGTCTCCTCGCCCAGCCGTGTCGAAGAGGACATTGAGGACTTGGTTGGCCGTCCATTCGGGGTGGGCGGACCAGATCAGGGCGGCTGCGGCGGATGTGATGGCGGTAGCTGCACTTGTTCCACCATTTCCCTGGCAATACCGCTCAAACTTCTGGTCGCACCAGAACGGCACATCATTCCCGGGTGCGGCAATATCCACAAAATTGCCGTGCTGGGAAGTATCAGACACCTTACCCGTTCGATCGGTTGCGGCAACACCAACAACTTCTGGATACGCGGCAGGGTACTCTTCCTTGTTTCCCTTCTTGGCTTCATTGCCAACGGCCGCGAAGAAAAGTTTCCCTTTACTTTGCGCGTACGTTACTGCTGCTCGCTCTTCCCTTCCCGGGAAATCACTGCCGAACGACATACTGATGATCTGCGCATCACTGTCCGCTGCGGCACGAATCGCATCCGCAGTATCATTAGCGTTCACTGAATGCGTATTTTGGAACTCTGTATCAGTGATTCGCATAGGGACGATCTTCGCGCCTGGAGCAAGGCCTTGCAGTCCTCCGCCCTTACCCGTCCCCGCAATCAGCTCAGCCATGGTCGTGCCATGCCCGTCATAGTCGTCGTACTCATCGCCGTCAGCTCCTGTGGCGTCAAGCCCTTTCAGAACCTGCCCCTGCAAGGATGGCGTCGATGGGTTGACACCGGAGTCGATAACAACGACCTTGATGCCTTCGCCCGTGGCAACCTTCCACATCTCCTCCGCACGCATGGCGCTGAGGTACCACTGCTTCGACTGCACGTCTGCAGCGGCCGCGGGGGGAGCGAAACCTGAGAACCCCCCGCTCCAGGCAGCGGCTGCAACCATTGTGCCAAGCAGGCAACCTGAGACTCCGAAAGGCGCGCGACGCTTCCGGGTCTGACTCATCTCCGCTGTCATCCTGACTTCCGAGCCTTCCCTGTACCTACTCGATCACCAGCGGTGCGACTTCGCGCCGTCCGGCCCCTATGCATCCCGGTTCTCCGTCAGGTGGTCAGGACGCGAGATACCGGCGCTCTGGTCCTCGCCCTCGAAATCCCGTCGGCCTGCAGGCTCTCGCACAAGGCCTTCACCTCCGGTGGTGAAGCCCTTTGCGCCCGAGCCTGCTCCTGGAGCGCCCCTGCGGGGTGTACCCACGACACCGTTCGAGCTGGGAGCGCCACTCCCGCTGGGACGAGGTGCTCTGTTCGTTTCGCCGACTCCGATAACCGCACCTCGTGGAACACCACGAGTCTTTCCAGACACGCCTGCACCCGAAGGGGTGCGCTGCGGGGTTCCGCCCACGATGCCGCTTGCCCGACCAACAGGCGGACCAGGAGGTCTGGGGGTACCTGCTGCAGATCCGCCTCCGATCACGCCGGGCCGACCAACAAAAGGTGACTGACTTCCGTTCCCACCAGGACGTTCGGGCGTGCTTGCAGTCGGGCCACCCCCCAGCATGGGTGGACGCCCGACCGGAGTTCCGGTGCGCCCATTCGCCACAGGTCTGCTGTTCGCAGGACCACTGTTTCCGGGATGCCCAATTGTTCTGGGCAAGCCAGTTGACGTCGGAGATCGTCGCGAACTATCTGCCACAGGGTTCACGAAGCTATCCGCTATGGGCAGAGCCGGGCCTGTACTCGGGGCCGTAGGGTTTATGGTCAGCGGTGCAGGGGCCGTGTCGGGAACTACCACAGGAGCTTTCGGCACGGTCACACTGTCGATCTCTGTCGAGGTGCTTTTGTCCGGCACGGGTACAGTGCCGAATATCCCAGCGGGAGCTTGACCGTCAGGAGCACCGACACTGACCGAGCTACCTGCAGGGGCGTACTCCAGACTGCTGGATGTCACGCCTTCCCTCAAAGCGTCGACACCTGCCTGCGGTGAGGTCCCTGCATCATCTTGCCCACGCCTCCGACCCCTTGGCCTCGGCATCGCAACATCGAGCTTCTTCTCGAATCGCGGCGGCTCCTGCGCCGCCAGCGTCTCCGCCGAGACCGCGTAGTACGAAGCCAGCCTGTTCGCCTGGTTGATGGCCTCCTGGCGGTCCTTCTCGACCTTCACCGCCTCGGCGTATTCCGGGTTGCCGTCGATCCGCTTCGGGGTCTCGATCTCCTCGACGCTCTTTCGCACCAGGCGGCTGTCGCGCGGGGGCAGGGATTTGCGTACCGATGCGAGGCCCGTGCCCGCGACCGTGATCTGGGTTCCTGCCGCCTCGGCGAAATCTCCCAGCTTCATCGCGTGGGCGACCAGGCCGTTGCCCCAGTCGCGGAAGGCGGTTCCGGACTCGCCCTCCCAGTCGACGCCCTTGATGAAGTCGCCCAGTTCCTTCGCGGCGCTCTTGATGGCCGTCCTTGCCTTCAGGAGCGCCGTGCCGGCTTCTTCGAGGTGCTCGGGATCGGAGCTCTCGATCAGGTCGATCATCGCGTTGAGCTCGTGTCCCTCGAACGAGGTACGTCCCGAGGGGCCCGAACGCCCGGGGCTGAAAGCCTCCATGATGTTCTGGGCCTGCCGGTTGATGTCAGTGGCGATCAACTGGCCCTGGATGTGTTGCTGGTCCTGTGCCCGCTGTTCCTTCGAGGGCAGTTCCGGTTGCCTGGTGTCACTCATCAGTCATCTCCAGGTCGTCGTAGGCGGAGCCGACCTTGCCGTCGGAACGCGGCTGCTCGACCTTGCCATCCCTCTCCGCCCCCGTCTTCGCCTGCGCCTCCCGCTCCTTGTCCAGGCGCACCTGGATCTCGTAGAACCGGCGCCGCGTGTCGTCGTCCACGTTGTCGAAGCCGACCGCCGCCGCGTGCACGCCCAGGCTCAGGTACTCGATCTGATCGCCGAGCGACTTGGAGAGCGAGACGAGCGCGTCGTGGACGCGGTTGTACTGCGCGTACAAGCCGTCTGCTTCCGCAAAGCAGGTGTTCTGGCCACTCAGGGCGGCGCGCGACACCGTCTGTGCCGCGATCTTCGTCCTGCCGCCCGCCGAGCCCTCGAGTTCCGCAAGGAGCGTGTTGACCCGCCCCCTGAATTTTTCCAGCGCGCCGACACCGCGCCGGAGGTCACCTGGACCGGTCACGATCCCGCCCTCCCCGTTACCCCGTTGCCCCGTTTGCTCAGACCGCCACTCGTTGCTATCGCACCTTCGTGAACGGATCTGACGCCATGCCACGAACTCTAACCACTGGCTATGACAGGACCAACTCTCTTCTTTTCTCCGCGAGTTGCACCGATCAATTTGCGCCTGACTCCAGGTCAGGAATTGTCCGAGCCGCCCGCACCCGCCACACCGGCCGCTCCGACCCGGCGTGCGGACCGTCGTCGGGCATCGCGTACGGCCACGGCGGTGCCCGCGATCGCGGCGACCAGTACCGCGCCGCCCACCACCACGTAGGTGGCCAGGCGGGCGTTGCGTTCGTCCGCCGTTTCGCCCAGCTGGAATTCGGCCGGTGTCGGTGCCTCGCCCCGGCTCATGCCCTCGTTCGCCACCGGCTGTTCGATGGGTTTGTCGTCCTCGGTCAGGGCCCGTACCGGGTCCACGACGCCCCAGCCCACCAGGCGGTCGCGGCCGGCGATCGAGCGTTCCGCCGTCTGCTGGATCTGGGCGACGATCTGCTTTCCCGTCCAGTCCGGGTGCTTGGCCTTGATGAGGGCGGCTACTCCCGCGACGTAGGGGGCCGAGAAGCTGGTGCCGTTGTCGGAGCAGTGTCCGCCGTCGGGGACCGTCGAGATCATGTCCACGCCGGGGGCGGCCACGCCCACGGACTCGCTGGACTGGGAGAAGGCCGCCCGTTCGTTGTTGCGGTCCGACGCGGCCACGGCCAGGACGCCGGGGTACGAGGCCGGGTAGGTCTCCTTGACGTTGCCGTCCAGTCCGTCGTTGCCCGCGGAGGCGACGATCACGACGCCCTTGGCCAGGGCGGCGTCCACGGCCTGTCTCAGGGAGTCCGCGGGTTTCACCGCGTCGGCCGTGTCCTGGGAGATGTTGATGATGTCCGCGCGGGCGGCGCCGGCCGCGTAGTGGATGGCGGTGGCCAGGGTTTCGGCCGTTCCGTTGCCCTCGGCGTCGTTCTGCTGGATCGGGATGATCGTCGCGTCCGGGGCCAGGCCGGTGAAGCCGGTGCCCTTCGCTTCTCGCGCGGCGATGATTCCGGCGACCTTGGTGCCGTGGCCGACCGAGTCGCTGGTGCCGTTCTCCTTGCCGCGCGCGATCTTGTTGCCGTTGTCGTCCTTGAGGTCCTTCTTCAGGAAATTGCGGCCGCTCCTGGTGTCCACGGCGTCCTTGAGCTGGGGGTTCTTGATGTCCACGCCGGTGTCGATGACGGCCACCCGCACCCCCTTGCCGGTGGACTGCTTCCACAGCTCGTCCAGCAGGACGCGTTGCAGCGACCAGGGGCGGCCCGCGTACTTCTCCGAGGGGAAGCCGCACTGTGCCGAGCCGTCCGCGGCGGCGGGCGGGACGGGCAGTGTGACGAGGAGGACGGCGGTGGCGGCTGCGGCCGTCGGCCAACGCCGGTACGGGGAGGAGAGCTGCGTCTTCATGGGGCGGCGCTCCTCAGGAACCCTGCGGCTGGCGGGCCGCGCCGGTCGACAGGCGGGGGCCCGTGGGCAGGAACGAGGACCAGGCGGCCGGGACGGGCGCGGGCACGACGCCCTTGTACCCGAGCCGGTCCTGCGCCTGCTGTGCCTCCTGCCGCCGCCGCTCCCGCTCCTTCTTCGAGCCCGATTCGCCGATGCCGGAATCGTCCCGGGCGCTGTCGCCGTTGGACTGCATGGCGTAGCGCAGGCCGGTGTCGGTGACCAGGAAGAGCGGGCCGGAGTCGACGTCGGCCCCCTTGAACTGGCGGAACAGTTGTCCGGATCCGGGGGTGACGTAGGCGCTGCTGGAACCGGTGGGGAGCGTCGCGGGGAAGCCCGTGCCCGCCCAGGTGCTGAGCGTGCCGGCGCCGTCCTTCGTGGCGACGTCGCGCAGAACGTTGCACACGGTGTCGCGGCTGCCGGGCGCGTCGCTCGTGGAGTTGACGACCTTCGGCGCGTGCGTGGGCCAGTCACGGTCCTGCCCGAAGGCCTCGCCGGGTTCGAACGCTCCGGCGCTGACGTGCCTCGCCCTGCCGTCCTGGCCGAGGTCGACCAGGGAGCGGCTGCTGAGCAGGAGGTTCGCGACGAAGTCCGACACGGGGGCGACCCGGCCGGGCAGGACCACGTACTGCTGGGTCCTGGTGCCGGATTTCGCCGCGAGGACCATGCCCACCTTGTCGGCCCCGGGCGGCAGCCGCCCCGGGACGCCCGCGTCGACGCCGGGGGTATCAGGGAGGGCCGGGAAGTCGATCGCGTCCCCCTTGTGCAGGGTGTCCAGCCAGGCGGCGGAGACCCGCTGGGGGGCGCGGTCGCGGTCGATCAGGGTGCGGAGCAGGAGTTCGTCCTTCTTCACTTCGTACGCCTTGCCCGCGGCGTCCACGATGTAGCGGGTGCGGTCCGGCCCCGGGCCCTCGACGTACAGGAGCTCGCCGCCGTGCAGCCGGTTCGTGCCCTCGACCTTCCGCTGATCGCGCTCCGCGAGGACGAACGCCGCCTTCTGGATGGCCCTGCCGCCCTGGCCGGGCTGCTCGCAGACGGCCCACCGCTTCTTCGAGCCGGCTTCCTTCCTGTCCGGCAGCCGGTCGGGGGCGTACGGGATGCCCAGGGTGGCGCCGTGCGGGATCTTCCCGTTGTCGAGGACCGCTTCCTCGACCTTGATGACCTTGTCCTTGCCCGGGGCGAGGAGGAGCCTGGCGGAGGACATGTTCAGCACCGGGTGGAGCTGCTTCTTGCCGTCGGTCTTCAGCACCACGTAGCGCGTGGTGGACTTGCTGGCGATGATGACGTTCTCGTAGGGGGTGTCCCACTTCGGGGGTGCCACGGGTTTGAACATTCCCCAGGCCCCGAACCCCGCGAGGATCACGACGCCGACGATCGCCCCGGGCACCACCGCGCGCAGGGGGCGCGGCGCACCCTCCTCCGAACCGGTGGAGTTGGGTTGCAGGAACTGTGCGACCAGCCTCCGTTTCGCGAAGGTGTAGGCGTTGAGTTCGTCCCGCCGTGATGCCATCTGTACCGCTGCCCCTTTTCCCCCGGTGGGCGACCAAGGTTGCCACACACTCCGTCAGCAAACGTCCTCGGCCGGGCTCCCCACTATGCCCGTAGGCGTTCGCCCGCCATCGCTCGGGTTAGGGTGATCGCCCGGTCAACTCCCGTGAAGAGAAACGGTAACCGGGGACACGAGGGGGCAATGCGGCGATGGTTTCGGCGACGCGCGAGCGTACGGGGCGGTCCGCCCACCGATCACCTTCCTCTTCCCGATGGCAACGCAGCAACGAACCGGCCATCCCGGTGCCCGTCCCGCCGGTGGATCCCCCCGCGGCGACCACTCCGCGCCCGGCTTCCCGGACCGGCCGTCCCGGCCCCGCACTGCGGCGGCTGGTGCTCGTCGAGGCGGCTCTGGCGTTCGCCGCGGTGGGTGCCGTGCTCGGCGGTTTCTGGCTGGTTCCCGCCGGTGTGATCGCCTGTCTGCTGGTGCTGGTCGCGGTGGTGCGCCGACGGGGCCGCGCCGTGCCGGAGTGGGTGTCGATGACGCTCGCGCTCCGCGGGCGCGGACGGGCGGCCGCGGCGCCCGCCGCGGACACGGATCCGCAGCTGGCCCCGGTGGCGGAGGGCGTGCCGGGCCTCGCCCCGTACCCCCATGTCGACCGGAACCGCCGCACGGTGGGCATGGTCGGGGACGGCACGTTCCTGACCGCCGTCGTACGCGTCGAGGCCGGTGGCGAGTCGCTGCGCAGGGCGCACGGCGAACGGGCTTTCCCGCTGGCCCTGCTGGGCGACGCCCTCGCGGTGGACGACATCGTGCTGGAGTCCGCGCAGCTCGTGCAGCAGGTGCGCCCCGCTCCGGCGCCGCATCTGCCGGAACGGTCGGCGGCCCGGCTCTCCTACGTTCCCCTCCAGGAGCGGACCGGGGCGCCCGCGTTGCGGATGACGTGGGTGGCGGTGAAGCTGGACCCGGAACTGTGCCGGGAGGCGGTCGAGGCGCGCGGGGGCGGGATCGGCGGTGCGCAGCGCTGCCTGGTCCGGGTCGCGGACCATGTGGCGAGCCGGATCACCGGTGCCGGGTTCCGGGCCGTGGTGCTGGACCAGGAGGAGTTACACTCGGCCCTGGCCACGTCCTTGTGCGCCAATCCCGTCCTGTCGGCCCGCGCCGGGCAGCAGGGGGCCGCGCCACAGCGGCGGACGGCGGAGACGTCGCGGGTGTGGCGGTGCGACGACCGTTGGCACACCGCCTACGCGGTGGACCGTTGGCCGGAGTTGGGCCGGGGGGCGACTCCGCTGCCGCGCCTCGTCTCGTTGCTGACCCAGGTGCCCGCGCACGCGACGGCCTTCAGCCTGACGGTGCGGCCCGGTGCGCGCCGGGGTGATGTGTCGGTGTCCGGTCACGTACGGGTCACCGGTGGTTCCGACACCGAACTGGTCGGGGTACGAAGGGTGTTGGAGCAGACCGCCCGGCACGCGAAGGTCGGTCTGGTGCGGCTGGACCGGGAGCAGCTGCCCGGTGTGCTGGCGACGCTCCCGCTGGGAGGCGCACGATGACGATCCGGACCGGAGCGGGGCGCGGGCTGCGCGGTCCCCGGCACGCGGGGCACACCCTGGCCGCGGCGGACCTGGGCGCGTTGTCGTTGCCGGTCGGGGACGACGGTGTGATCCTCGGTACCGATGCCGAGGGGCACACGCGGATGATCGGCTTCCATCGTCCGGTGCCGTACGACGTCCTGTTGATCGGGGGGTTGTGGACCGCGCAGGTGCTGGCGCTGCGGGCGGCGGCCACGGGGGCGCGGGTGGCGGTGGAGACCGGGCGCCCGGGGGTGTGGACCTCGCTGGCGCAGGCCGCGGGGGCCGGTCTGGAGTGCGTGTCCCTGCATGACGTGGGGCGGGTTCCGCCGACCGGGGCGGCCGTGGGCAGTCCGGTGGTGGTGGTGCGGGACTGCGGCATGCGTCCGCCCCGGGGCCGGGTGGTGTCCTCGCCGTGGCAGTCGGTGCTGACGCTGCTGCCCTATCTGAGCCCGGTGGCACCGCGGTTGATGCGGACGTCGGCGCTCGTGGGCGTCCAGCGGGTCTCGCCCGACGAGGCGGAGCGGATCGGCGGGATCCTGGGGCTCGCCCGGATCGAGAGCGAGGCCCTGCCCACCCTGGCGGACGGCGTCACGCTCTGGGTGGCGGGCCGGGAGCACCACTGGGTGGTGACGGGCGCGACGGAGGTCGAGAGCGGTCTGCTGGGCGCCGCTCGCCGGATGGACTGATTACTGTGCCGTTCGTGGCCCCGGAGCCACCGCTTCCGGGGAAGATGTGCGGGGAATGACACGGCTCGATCGAAAGGGACGCCGACATGGGCACCCAGCAGGAAAAGGAAGAGCTCTACGCTCTCGACATCTCGGACGTGACGTGGCTGAGCGCGCCGGGGACCGAGGACGTCGAGGAGCGGGTCGAGATCGCGCATCTGCCCGGTGGTGCGGTCGCCATGCGCTCGTCGCTGGACCCGGAGACCGTGTTGCGGTACACCGAGGCCGAGTGGCGCGCCTTCGTACTGGGCGCCCGGGACGGTGAGTTCGACCTCGCGTAGGCGATGACCTGGTGGAAGGGGTGGCCGTCGGCACATGTCGGCCGCCCCTTTCCTCATGTGCGGAACATGCGGAATGTACGGATACGGCTTGACGCGATACGCGTCGACCGGCCATGTCCTGCCCGGCACATCGCGTTCAGATGCACTCCACCCCGGTATGCAACACATTGACCGCTTCGCTCCATGGGCTCCGTCGCACCCTGGGGGCTTGCGGGCGGGCCCGTGACCTACTGGACAGTTTCTGCCCGGCGGTACGGCCTGCCGCAGGGGGCCCCATGACGATTAGGGTGGGTCCGGGCGCGGCAGAAGAACCTGCGGGCAGGCGATGCGTGTCCCAGGGGGAGAGCCGGGCGGTCGGACAGACGGAAACGGTCGCCCCCCACCCACGACCGCACAAGGGTGCTCGACCACACCAGGAGGCAAAGTGAACGGCGATCGGGACGAGATGCGCGGGGGCTGGAACAAGCCCGTCGACGAGTCGTCCGACGCGGAGCCCGTCGAGATGACGGGTGAGTTCACCATCGACTACACCCCGCCCGCCTGGTACACGCAGAACTCGCCGGGGGACTCGTCGGGCGGTGCCGGAGCGCACCTGGCCCCGCCGCCGCCCACCGGCGCACCGCTGTCCGTGCCCGCGCCGCCGGCCGGGAACGGGGCCGACTCCGACTGGTCTCCGGCGCCGCCCGCCCCGGCTCCGGTCCGGGCCCCGGCGGACGACCCGGTCGCGGACAACCCGGCCGCTGGCAGCGGTCCCGCGCCCTCCTCCGCCCCGGAGGCGGTGGCGCCCGCCAGTACGTCGGCCCCGTTCGGGGTCGGGAACGGCGATGTGGAGGACGGCTCCGCGGGGTTCTCGGCGGCTGCGCTGAAGCAGCAGATCGCGGAGATCGAGGGGAACTTCGGGGCAGGCATCGCGAATGCGGACCGGGCCGGGGAGACGGACGGTCCGGGACACGCTCACGGTGCCGGGGCCGGATTCACGGGCGCGGGGTCCGCGGAGGCCGGCGCCGGTGGCGACCGTACGGGTACGGACGAGGCCCCCGCCCCCGTTTCCGCCCCGAGCGCGCCCGAGGGCGCCGCCCCGACCGGTCCCGCGGCCGATGCCCCGGCGTCCGCCGGTGCTCCGGGCGTCCCGGCCCGGGGTACGCAGGAGAGCTCCGACGGAGCGGCGGGTTCCGCCCCCTCGGACGCGGTGCCCGCCGCCGCACCGCAGGACACCCCGCCGCCGCCCGCCGCGCCGCAGCCCTGGGCCCCGGCGCCGCCGCCGCAGGGCGCCCTGCCGCCGCTGCCGCCCGCCTTCCAGCCCGCCGCGCCGCAGCCCGCCCAGCAGTGGCCCGCCTCGCCCCCTGCCCCGGCACCGACGCCGGCCCCCGCTCCGGCTCCGGCCGGACAGGCGGCCGGTGGTTACGGGTTCCCCGGGGCCGGGACGCCCCAGCCCCCGCAGGGTGGCTACGGGTTCCCGCAGCAGACCCCTCCCGCCGCGCAGCAGACGCCGCAGGGTGGTTACGGGTTCCCGCAGACACCGCCGCAGGGTGGCTACGGGTTCCCGCAGGCGTCCCAGGCACCGACGCCGCAGGCTCCCCAGCAGTCCCAGGCACCTCAGCAGCCCCAGGCGCCTCAGTGGCCCGCGCAGCAGGGCGTTCCCCTCCCGCCTCAGGTGCCCCAGCCTCCTCAGGCACCCCTCCCGCCCCAGGCGCCTCAGGCAGCCCAGAGCGCGCAGGCACCCCAGCCGCCGGCCCAGGCCGCGCCGCACCTGCCCGCGCAGGCCGCCCCTCCACAGCAGCCCACCCCGCAACAGCCGGAACAGCAGCTCCAGGGCCAGCAGCCCCAGGGCCAGCCCGTCGACCCGCGCACCGGGGCCGCCTGGCCGAGCCCGGTCACCCACGACCAGCGCGAGCGTTCCGTGCCCGGCGCCCCGCTCGGGTACACGGCGGCCGTGGAGCTCTCCTCCGACCGGCTCGTCCGGGGCAAGCAGAAGGCGAAGAGCAGCCGCAACCCGTCCGGGGTGTCCCGCTTCAAGCTGGGCGGCAAGAAGGAGGAGGCCGAGCGGCAGCGCAAGCTCGACCTGATCCGTACGCCGGTGCTGTCCTGCTACCGGATCGCGGTCATCAGCCTCAAGGGCGGCGTCGGCAAGACCACGACGACCACCGCCCTCGGCGCGACCCTGGCCACCGAGCGGCAGGACAAGATCCTGGCCATCGACGCCAACCCGGACGCGGGCACGCTCGGGCGCCGGGTGCGCCGGGAGACCGGGGCCACCATCCGCGACCTGGTCCAGGCGATCCCGTACCTCAACTCGTACATGGACATCCGCCGCTTCACCTCGCAGGCGCCCTCCGGACTGGAGATCATCGCCAACGACGTGGACCCGGCGGTCTCCACGACGTTCAACGACGAGGACTACCGGCGCGCCATCGACGTGCTGGGCAAGCAGTACCCGATCATCCTCACCGACTCGGGCACCGGCCTGCTCTACAGCGCGATGCGCGGGGTGCTGGACCTCGCCGACCAGCTGATCATCATCTCGACCCCGTCGGTCGACGGCGCTTCCAGTGCCTCCACCACCCTGGACTGGCTCTCGGCGCACGGCTACGCGGAGCTGGTGCAGCGCTCCCTCACGGTCATCTCCGGGGTCCGCGAGACCGGCAAGATGATCAAGGTCGACGACATCGTGCAGCACTTCGAGACGCGTTGCCGCGGTGTGGTCGTCGTGCCGTTCGACGAGCACCTGGCGGCGGGCGCCGAGGTCGACCTCGACATGATGCGGCCCAAGACCCGCGAGGCGTACTTCAACCTCTCCGCGCTGGTCGCCGAGGACTTCGCGCGCGCCCAGCAGCAGCAGGGGCTGTGGACCTCGGACGGCTCCGCGCCGCCCCCGCAGTACGCCCCGCCGATGCCCGGCCAGCAGTACGCCCCGCAACAGCCGTACCAGCAGCAGCCGTACGGCGGTCAGCAGCCCCCGCAGCCGTACCCGCCGCACGCCGGTCCCGGAGCGCAGCAGAACGGCTGGCAGCAGTCGCCGCCCCCGCAGGCCCAGCCCCCGGCGAACCCGGCCGGGCTTCCTCCGATGCCCCATCAGCAGCAGCCCGGCCAGGGCGCGCAGCCCGGCCCCGCATCGCCCGGCGGATGGCAGCAGCAGCCACCGTCAGCGCCTCAGCAGTAAGGCTTCAGAGGTCTGAACCAATGAGGGCCCGCACCGTCTCCACGGTGCGGGCCCTTTTGGGCATTCCCGCAGACCACACGCCATTTCGATGACCGTTGACGGGGCTCGACCCCCGCTGATAAACCTTCGCTTCACCAGCTGGCGAACCACAGATCAACCCGCCTTCTCCGTGCGAGTCATGACGCGAGGTCCCCGACCATGGTCGAAAGAGTTCCACCGCTCACTGTCCAGCCACGCGCACGCCTGCGCGTCCTCCTGGCCTCCGGTGCCGCCGCCCTGGCCCTGACCGCCGCTTCCGTCGTACCCGGTGTGCCCCTCGGCGCCGCGCCCCAGCAGGCGCAGGCCGCCGACAGCGGCAAGTCGACCCTGACCGTCGCCGTCGCGCAGAGCGTCGACTCGCTGAGCCCGTTCCTCGCTCAGCGGCTCATGAGCACCAGCATCAGCCGGCTCATGTACGACTTCCTCACCAACTACGACCCCGAGGACAACCACGCGATCCCCGGTCTCGCCACCAAGTGGGAGCCGTCCGCGGACAAGTTGACCTGGACGTACACCATCCGCTCCGACTCCAAGTGGTCGGACGGGCAGCAGGCCACCGCCGAGGACGCGGCCTGGACGTTCAACAAGATGATGACCGACGAGGCCGCCGCGCAGGCCAACGGCAGCTTCGTCGCGAACTTCAAGAAGGTGACGGCGCCCAGCCCGACGCAGCTGGTCATCGAGCTCAAGGAGCCGCAGGCCACCATGGCCGCGCTCGACGTGCCGATCGTCCCGAAGCACGTCTGGGAGAAGGTGGGTGACTTCTCCAAGTTCAACAACGACCAGACCTTCCCGATCGTCGGGAACGGGCCGTTCATCGTGACCGACTACAAGGTCGACCAGTATGTGAAGCTCAAGGCCAACAAGGACTTCTGGCGCGGCAGTCCGAAGTTCGACGAGCTGGTCTTCAAGACGTACAAGGACCAGGACACCGCGGTCGCCGCGCTGCGCAAGGGCGAGGTCTCCTTCGTCGCCGGCTCCCCCGCGCTGACGCCCGCCCAGGCCAACTCCCTCAAGGGCGACAAGAACATCAAGGTCAACGAGGGGCCTGGCCGCCGCTTCTTCGCGCTGGCCACCAACCCGGGCGCGCAGACCAGGGACGGCAAGAAGTTCGGCAACGGCCACAAGGCCCTTCTCGACCAGAAGGTGCGCCAGGCCCTCTTCCTGTCCGTGGACCGCAAGACCATCATCGACAAGGTCTTCCAGGGCCACGCCGTCGAGGGCCAGGGCTACATCCCGCCGCGCTTCACGGCGTACCAGTGGAAGCCGACCGCCGAGCAGAGCCTCGCGTACGACCCGGCCAGGGCGGCGAAGCTGCTCGACGAGGCGGGCTACCCGCTCAAGGGCGACCAGCGGGTCGGCAAGGACGGCAAGCCGCTCGACCTGCGCATCCTCTGCCACGCCACGGACCCGAACGACAAGGCGATCGGCAAGTACCTCAAGGAGTGGTGGGGCAAGCTCGGTATCGGTCTGAAGGTCGACTGCCTCGACAACGTCTCCGTGCCCTGGTACGCGGGCGAGTACGACCTCGCCTTCGACGGCTGGTCCGTCAACCCCGACCCGGACTTCGTCCTCGGCATCCACACCTGCGCCGCGCTGCCCTCCAAGGCCAAGGACAGCGCCTCCACGGACAACTTCATCTGCGACAAGAAGTACGACGAGCTGTACAAGAAGCAGCTCGCCGAGTACGACCCGGCCAAGCGCGCGGACCTCGTCAACCAGATGCAGTCGTGGCTGTACGACTCCGGGTACATGAACGTCATCGCGTACCCGAACGCGGTCGAGGCATACCGCACCGACCAGATCAAGTCGATCACCACGATGCCGAAGTCGGCGGGCAACATCTACGGCCAGGACGGTTACTGGAGCTGGTGGTCGGCCGTTCCGGCGGACGGCGAGGGCTCGGACGGTTCCGGCGGTTCGGGCTCCAGCGGCGTCGTCATCGGCCTCATCGCGGTGGTCGTGGTGCTCGCCGGTGGCGGGCTGTTCGTCGCGATGCGCCGCCGCAACACGGCGGACGACCGCGAGTAATCACCCGAACGGGTGAGGAGGGGCCGGCCGGGGAACACTCGCTCCACCGGTCGGCCCCTCCTCATTGCGGCACGAGTCAACGAGAGTTCCCCATGACAGCTGACAGCACTCCGGCGCTCGTGCAGAACGCGGACGCGGACACCGACGGGCCAGCCCCGGCCGGTCCGTCGGCCGACCGCGGTCCACGGGCGCGCAACACCAAGGCATATCTCCAGTACGTCGCGGCCAAGATCGCGGGTGCCGCGGTCTCCCTGTTCGCGGTCCTGGTCACCAGTTTCTTCCTCTTCCGGCTCATCCCCAGCGACCCGGTCAAGCAGATGACCGGCGGCCGGCCCGTGTCCGCCGAGCAACTCCAGTCGCTGCGTCGCCAGTTCGGGCTCGACCAGCCGATGTGGCAGCAGTTCACGTCCTATGTGGGCGACGCGCTCACCGGTGACTTCGGGCTGTCGTTCCAGTTCCACGCACCGGTCATCGACAAGATCACCGAGGCGCTGCCGGCGACCCTGTTCCTCACCGGCACGTCGTACGTCCTGTACACCGCGCTCGGCATCTGGCTCGGCACCCGTACCGCCTGGCGCAACGGCTCTCTCAGCGACCGCTTCAACACCGCGTTCGCCCTCACGCTCTACTCGGTGCCGGCGTTCTGGCTGGGCCTGCTCCTGATCATCGTCTTCGCGGTGGGCATCGGTCCGTTCCCCGGCCTGTTCCCGACCGGCGGGCTGGACTCCGGCACCGGTGAGACCGGCTTCGCCCACGTCCTCGACGTGGCGCACCACCTGGTCCTGCCGGTGATCACACTGGTGTCCGTCGGGTACGCGCAGACGCTCCTGGTGATGCGTTCCTCGCTGCTCGACGAGATGGGCAGCGACTATCTGACGACGGCCCGCGCGAAGGGGCTGCGGGACGACGTCGTGCGCCGCAAGCACGCCGTGCCCAACGCGATGCTGCCGACCTTCACCCTGATGTTCGTGAACCTCGGGCACGTGGTCGCCGGGCAGATCCTGGTCGAGACGGTGTTCTCCTGGCCGGGCCTGGGCGGGCTGTTCTACGAGGCGCTCAGCGTGCCCGACCTCCCGCTCGTGCAGGGGTTGTTCTTCGTCTTCGCCACCGCGGTGATCCTGGCGAACACCCTTGCCGACGTGCTCTATCCGCTGCTCGATCCCCGGGTGGGCCGATGACGACCGAATCCATGCCCACGCCCACGCCCGCGGAGGCCGGGGCCGCCCCGGATCCGCGTGCCCTGGCACGGGCCCGCAAGCGCCAATCCGCCGCCCGCTTCTGGCGGGAGTACCGCAACCACCGGGGCGGACTGTGGGGGCTGGCCGCCCTCGTCCTGATCGCGCTGATCGCCGTGTTCGCGCCGCAGCTCGTCGGTGCGGACTCGCAGTCCGTCACGAACGCCCCCGGCGGGGCGCTGGAGTCCCCCAGCGGCGCATTCCCGCTCGGCACCGACCAGTTCGGCCGCAACGTGCTGGCGCTGCTGGTGTGGGGCACCCGGGTCTCGCTGACGGTCGGCCTGCTCGCGGCGTTCCTGTGCGTCGCCATCGGCACGGTCGTCGGCATCGTCGCGGGTCACTTCCACGGCTGGTACTCGACGGTCCTGATGCGGGTCACCGACTGGTTCCTGGTGATGCCGACCCTGGTCCTCGCGATCGCGCTCGCCACGGTGATGGACCGTTCGATGTGGACGGTCATCATCGCGATCGGGGTCACGACCTGGCCGACCACGGCCCGGCTGGTCCGGGCCCAGACCCTCGCGGTGGAGTCCCGCCCGTACATCGAGCGGGCCCGCGCGCTGGGCGGCGGCCACGGGCACATCATGGTCCGGCACGTGCTGCCGAACGTGATGCCGCTGGTGCTCGCCCAGACGACGCTGGTGATCTCCAGCGCGATCCTCACCGAGGCCACGCTGGCCTTCCTCGGCCTCAGCGACCCGACCACCACCTCCTGGGGCGGCATGCTCCAGGACGCCCGCGAGGCGGGTGCGGTGAGCGCGGGCCACTGGTGGTACCTGGCACCGCCCGGCATCGCCATCGCGGTGGTGGCGCTGGCCTTCACACTCTGCGGGCGCGCGATCGAGTCCGTCCTCAATCCCAAGCTGGGGGTGGCCCGTTGAGCACCACGAACATCCACCGGCCGCCGCTCCTCGACGTGCGGGACCTCACGGTGACGTACGCCGGCGGGGCACGGGCCGTGCGCGGCGTGAACCTCACCGTCGACGCCGGGCAGAAGCTCGGCATCGCCGGTGAGTCGGGCTGCGGGAAGTCGACGCTGGCCCTCGCGCTGCTGCGGCTGCTGCCCGCGGGCACGAAGGTCACCGGTGAGATCCTGCTGAACGGCGAGGACGTCCTCGCCATGAAGTGGGGCCAGGTCCGGGCGGTGCGCTGGGCGGGGGCGTCGATCGTCTTCCAGGGGGCGATGCACTCGCTCAACGCGGTGCACCGCATCGGCGACCAGATTGCCGAACCGATCCTGCTGCACCGGAAGGCGTCCCGGGCCGGGGCGGCGAAGAAGGTCGGGGAGCTGCTGGAGCAGGTGGGCCTGCCGGCCGCCCGCGCCGCCGCCTATCCGCACGAGCTGTCCGGCGGGCAGCGCCAGCGCGTGATGATCGCGATGGCGCTGGCCTGCGATCCGGGGCTGATCGTCGCGGACGAGCCGACCACGGCGCTCGACGTGATGATCCAGGCCCAGATCCTGCGGCTGATCGAGCAGCTGGTGTCCGAGCAGGACCTCGGCCTCGTCATGATCAGCCACGACCTCGCGGTGCTCTCGGACACCTGCGACCGGCTCGCGGTGATGTACGCGGGCCGGGTCGTGGAGGAGGGCCCGGCGTCCGAGGTCTACGAGAACGCGCACCACCCGTACGGCAAGGCCCTGTCCGGCGCCTTTCCGCGCATCGGCGACCCGGCCTCCCGGTTCGCGCCCCGCGGACTGCCCGGCGACCCGCCGGACCCGTCGGCGCTGCCCGGCGGCTGCACCTTCCACCCGCGCTGTCCGGTGGCCCTGGACTCCTGCGCGACCGAGGACCAGGAGCTGCGGGTGGCGGGACCGGAGCGGCGGGCCGCCTGTGTGCTGGTGGAGCCGGGAGCGGCCGCGGCCCTGCCGGACACCGAGGAAGCGAGGAGCACCCCATGAGCACCACCCCTCCCCTGCTGAGCGCCCAGGGGCTGAAGGTCACCTTCCCCGGCCGGCGCGGGGCCGAACCGGCGCGGGCCGTGGACGGCGTGGACCTGGACATCCGGCCCGGTGAGATCGTGGCGCTGGTCGGCGAGTCGGGCTGCGGCAAGACGACGCTGGCGCGTTCGCTGCTGGGCCTGGTCCCGCCGACGTCCGGGCAGGTCACCTTCGGCGGCAGGCCGCTCGACTACGGGAGCCGGGCGCTGAAGGCGTACCGCAAGCGGGTCCAGCTGGTGCTCCAGGACCCCAGCGGCTCGCTCAACCCCCGGCACACGGTCTACGACGCCGTCGCCGAGGGCCTGCGCATCCACGGGTACGCGGGGGACGAGCGGGCGGCGGTGTCCGAGGCGTTGTCGCGGGCCGGGCTCCGTCCGCCGGAACGATTCTTCCTGCGCTATCCGCACGAGCTGTCCGGCGGGCAGCGCCAGCGCGTCGTGATCGCGGGCGCGCTGGTCCTGGAGCCCGAGCTGATCGTGGCCGACGAGCCGGTGGCCTCGCTGGACGCCTCGGTGCGCGGCGAGATCCTGGCCCTGATGCTGCGGCTGCGGGACGAACTGGGCCTGTCCGCGCTGGTGGTCACGCACGACCTGGGTCTGGCGTGGAACATCGCGGACCGGGTCGCGGTGATGTACCTCGGGCGGATCGTGGAGACCGGCGAGGTGGAGCGGATACTCACCGCCCCGCGCCATCCGTACACCCGGGCGCTGCTGTCGGTGCTGCCGGAGGCCGGGGGCGAGCCGGTGGTCCTGACCGGTGAGCCGCCGGACCCGTCCAAGGTGCCGTCCGGGTGCCGCTTCCACGCCCGCTGCCAGGTGCTGGCCTCGGGCGAGGCGGAGCGGGCGGGCGTCGCGGACGCCTGCCGCGCGGAGGACCTGCCGGTGCTCGCGGGCGGTGGCCGGACCCAGGTGGCGTGCCACTGGGCGGCCGCCGCCCCCGCCGCGGCCGGGCGGACGAAGAAGGCGTAGGAAGCGCGACCGGGCCGGGCCCGTGCGGGGATCACCCCCCGGACGGGCCCGGCCCGGTTCGTCCGTTCACTCGTTCGTTCGAGGGGGCCGCGGGCACGCCGGGAGGCGGGCACGGCCCGAGGGGGGTCAGCCCCGCTCGTACGCGGCGACCAGTTCGGAGCACCGCTTCACATCGGCGGCCATCGCCACGAGCAGGTCGTCGACCGAGTCGAACCTCAGCATCCCGCGCACGTACGCGAGGAAGTCCACCGCGACGTGCAGCCCGTACAGGTCGAGGTCCACGCGGTCGATCGCGTACGCCTCCACCGTCCGCTCCGTGGCGTCGAACTGCAGATTCGTGCCGACCGAGATCGCGGCGGGCATCGCCTCGCCCGCCACGACCAGCCAACCCGCGTAGACGCCGTCGGCGGGGATCGCGGTGTGCACCAGGGTCTCCACGTTGGCCGTGGGGAAGCCGAGCCCACGGCCGCGCTGCGCGCCGCGCACGACGACGCCCTCGACCCGGTGCGGGCGGCCCAGGATCTCGGCGGCGCCCGCGACGTCGCCCTCGGCGATCAGCCGCCGGGTGAGGGTGGAGGAGAACGGCTCGCCGCCGCCCGCCTCGCCGCTCACGTACAGGTCGACGACCTCGACGCGGTAGTCGTGGGTCGTGCCGACCTCGGCGAGCAGCTCGACGTTCCCGGCCGCCCTGTGGCCGAAGCGGAAGTTCGGGCCCTCGATGACCAGCTGCGCGTGCAGCTTGTCGACGAGCACCTTCACGATGAAGTCGGCCGGGGCCAGCTGCGAGAACTCGGTGGTGAACGGCAGGATCAGCATCGCGTCCACGCCCAGCTCGGCCATCAGCTCGGCACGCCGGTGGTGCGGGGCGAGCAGCGGCGGGTGGCTGCCGGGCCGCACGACCTCGCTGGGGTGCGGGTCGAAGGTCACCACGACGGACGGCACGCCCAGCTCGCGGGCCCGCTCCACGGCGCGCCCGATGATCAGCTGGTGTCCGCGGTGCACCCCGTCGTAGGAACCGATGGTGACGACGCTGCGTCCCCAGTCCTGGGGGATGTCCTCCAAGCCACGCCAGCGCTGCACTCTGACCGCTCCTCGCCCGAACCTGTGTACGTGGATATGCCTCTTACGCAGGTCTAAGACTGCCATGCTCACGCCCTGCGGCCTGCATCGGCATCGCCTTGGGGCCGCCCAGCTCCCGAACCGTCCGTCGGGCGTCCGGGCCGATGAGCGGTGTCCATTCCTGCGGGGCCTCGGTCAGCCAGCCGGTGACCAGGGCTGCGAACCCCGGTACGTCACGGGCGAGTTCGACCAGCAGCCGGTCGAATCGGTCCGCGCCGCCGGGGGTGCGGAGCAGCAGCGTTCCGGTGCGGTGGACCAGGGCGCGGGTACGGGCCGGAGCGCGTCCTCCGGAGCCGGTTCCGGCGGCCCGCAGCAGCGCGGCGAGCACGTCCGGGTCCTGTCGGGTGTCCTGTTCGAAGTCGAGCAGGACCTCCAGGAGCTCCCCCCGCAGCTGGGCGGAGGCCGGGCTGCCGGGCGCGGCGAACACCGCGGCGAGCGACCCGCGCACGGGCGGCGGTACGGGGCGGTCCCGCAGCAGCCCGGTCACCAGCGGCAGCAGCAGCGCGCGGGCGGCGGGCCCGTGCTCCAGCCTCCGGTGGATGTACGAGGCGGCGTGCGCGGTGTCGTCCGGGTGGCTCTCGACGTAGGCGCGCACCAGTCCGGCGGTGTGCAGGGCCAGTGCGGGGGCGTCGATCGCGGCCAGGGCGCACAGCACCTCGCCCGCGCCCTCGTCCGGCCGGGTCAGCCGCTCCCGGAACGCGGCGAGCACCGGCTCCGGGTGGGACGGCAGGGCCGCTGCGAGCACGTCCGGGGACAGTCGCGGCTCGCCCTCGACGAAGGCCCGCAGGGCCTGCGGGAGGCAGCCGTCCCGGCTCTGCGGGTCCCGTACGAGGAGGGCGAGCGCGGCCCCGTGCAGGGCGGCGTCGCCGGGGCGGGCCAGCAGGGCGCGGGCGGCTCCGCGCAGCAGCTCGCGGTCGGTGTCGAGGACGGCGTGGGGCGCGGCGACCGCCGCGTACGTGGCGGCGGCGGTGCGGCGGGCGGGCCGGTCCCCGTCGTGGGCCCAGCGGTGCACGGCCCGGCACAGGGCGGCGGGCTCGTCCTCGGCCAGCGCGGTGAGCAGTTCCCCGGCCCGGGGGTGGTGGGCCGCGACGAGCGCGTCGGTCAGGTCGTCGACGGCCAGGCCCCGGTGGGTGTGGAGCAGCGCCTGCGCGGCGGTGGCCACGGTCGGCCGCAGCGCGTCCCCGTCACCGTCACCGGCAGGGAGCGGACGCTCGTCGGTGAGCCAGCCGCAGAGCAGGGGCTGCACGGTCCGGGGCCGGGCGGCGAGCCGCCGGGCCACGGCGTCCAGGAACCGCTCGCCATCACCGCAGGGCGGCCCGTCGGCGGGGACCAGGCGCCGGAACAGGTCGATCCGGTCCGCCTCGGGCAGCGTCAGCCGCTGCCAGAACCACGGGCCGAACTCGGCGTACGTGCCGGGGCCCGTCGGTCCGCCCCGCGCGGCACCGCGCACGACCCGGCCGGCGAGGAGCCGCAGCACCCCGAGGTACGGCCGGGCGTCGGGCACCTGGATCAGGGTCTCGGAGAGCAGGTGGACGGCCCACCACCGGGCGTCGCGGCACGGGGTGTCCCGGTCCCCGCCGGAGGAGGTGGTGGGGGTGGTGCTGGCGGTGGTGTCGGTGTCGGCCCGTTCCGGGGCCCCAGGTCCGGGCAGCAGCCGGTCCAGGGCCTCGATGAGGTCGGCCAGCTGGTGGGAGAGGGCCACGGGGCCCTGTCGGCGGCCCAGCCGGAGCAGTGCCTGGACCACCGGACCGATCCGGTGGCGCGGTACGGGCAGGGTGCGCGGGCCCGACGAGGGGCCCGGGGAGGGGCCCGGGGAGCCGGGCCCCTCCCCGGGGACCGTTCCCGCGTCCGGTGCGGGCGCCCCGTCGCTCCCGCCGCCCGGCCGGCCCGCGACGGGGCTCCGGCCGCTTCCCGCGGGCCGCCTCGGCTGCGGCACCCGGCGGGCGGCTGCCACACCCCGCGCCACACCCGCCCCCGGTGCCGCACCCGCCCCGGGTGTCACGCCCACCCCCGGTGCCGTGCCCCTGCCCGGGCCCGCCCCATCCGGCGGCGCCCCGTGGTCCGGCTCCTTCCGCGCGTGCCATCGGTGGACGAGCGCGTGCAGGGCCGCGTCCACGTCCAGATGGGCGCCCTGGACCCAGTCCCCCAGCTCCTCGTGCGCGAAGCGGTAACCGGCCCCCGCCGGGACGAGCAGGCCCTCGGTGAGGACGGCCGACGCCCAGCCGGGGCGCCAGGGGAAGACCTCCTCGAACGCCGCCCGGTCCAGCTCTCCCTGTCCCGGGCCCAGGCAGCGCCGTGCCGCCTCGTGCACCTGCCCCGCCACCCGGGCGGCCAGTCTGCGGACCGCGCCCCCGCCCGGCGCCCGGCCCGAGGCGGCCGCGACCCGGACCGCGACGCGCAGGCACATCAGGTCCAGGTGGGCGGCGAACACCTCCTCCGTGTCGGGCTGCCCGGCGACCTCTCCGGGCATGGCGGCGCGCACCTCCGCGAGGAGGCGCAGGGTGAGCGGGTGCCGGTCGTGCCCGGGGGCGAGCGCACCGGGCGGGATGGCGTACCGCTGCCGGGCCTGTTCGGCCTGGTCCGCGGTGAGGTCGCCCAGCCGGATCGCGGACGGCAGCCGCCCGGCCGGGCGGGCGGGGCGGTGCAGCGCGCCGGGCGGGCAGAGCGCACCGGCCGTCTCCCAGTACTCGGGCCGGCAGGCGATCACGAGCCGTGCGCCGTTGGTCCGCAGCCAGTCGACGGTGGCGGCGGTCCACCGGGCGGTCTCGTGGGCCAGTGCGGGAGGCATCTCCTCGGGGCCGTCCAGCAGCACGAGCAGCGGGATTCCGGACTCCCGGGCCAGCCGGGCCACCCGTTCGGGAGTGGCGGTGGTCATGTCGCCCCGGGCCCCGGCGGCGGTGACGATCCGGCCGGCCCTGCTCAGCGCGCGGGTGACGGCGTCGGCGACCGAGGTGTCGCCGGCCAGCAGGTCGGCGCCGCGCAGCCAGAGGGTGGGCGCGGGGACCGGGCCGCGTGCCCGGCGGGTGGTGAGCGCCGTCAGTTCGGTGGTGCGCCCGGTGCCCGGGGCCCCGACCAGGCCGAGGACGACCGCGGTGCCGCCCGCCGCGGACGAGGCCCCGGCCGGTCCCGCGAAGGCCATGAACTCCGCGCTGACGTCCGGGCGCTCGACCGGGTCGGGCCCGTCGCCCGGACCGCCCGCCGAACCGAGCGAGGTCGCCGTCAGGTGCAGGGCGCCCGCGAGGTTCAGGTCGTGTCCGTAACCGGGGACGCTCGTCGCGTTGCGTCGCAGCAGTACGTCGAGCGGGCCCTCGGTGCCCGTGTCCCGCAGCGGTACGGCGAGGCCGCCCGCGGGGTGCTCCGCCCGCAGCGCGGTGCCCAGTACGGCGATGACCGCGCCGCTCTCCGGATCGAGGACGGGTCCGCCCACGGCCGCGCCGCGCAGTTGCAGCGCGTCCCTGCCGTTGGTGCCGAGCGCCAGCTCCAGCGCCGCGCCGATCCGGTGGCAACGGCCGCGCGCGGTGTAGGTCACGGAGGTGGTGCCGAGCACCCGGGCCTCGCGCCAGCCGTGGGCGGCGATCGTCACGTACGTCCCGGCGTCGATCCGTTCCCGCAGGGTGATCGGCACCGGTTCCACGCCCAGCGCCCCGGGGCCCGGGGTGCGCAGCAGGGCGAGCCCGAGTTCGGGCAGCGCGGTGATGTCGTCGGCCCCGAGGGTGCGACTGTGGCCGTCCGCTCCGTGCAGGACCGGTCCGTCGAGGCCGTCGATCGCCTCGTGGCTGGTCAGTACCGTGCCCCGGTCGTCCGCGACGAATCCGGTCCCCCGCGGCCGACCGGCCTGATCGCAGATACGTACCAGCGCTGCCCGGTCCCCGCTTCCCATGGTCGGAACGTTAGGACCGATGATCAGCACGTGTACCACTTGGAGCAAAAGCGCCCCCTGATGCACCCCCGTTTCACTCCGAGCGCCTGCTCGTTGGGGTGAATTATGGGCGTCCGGTGGACAGCAATCGCGGGGAACCGTGGAGCGGGCGGGGTTGTCCCGCCCGCTCCACGTCGAGTCCGTCCCGGTGACGGCACCGGGCCGCCGTCCGGAGCCTGCCGGACGGCGGCCGGAGGGACGGCCCCCGGAAGTCCGGCTGCCGGGCCCCGGCAGCCGCTCAGGCGAAGACCGCGAGGCTCTTGGCCTTGCCCTTCTGCTCCTCGACGAGAACCAGGAACCGTCCGTCGGGTCCGAAGACCCCGACCGGTTCCGACGGGAAGGCCGGCATGTCCAGCCGTACGCCGTTCAGCAGCAGCCTGGCACGCTTCTCGTCCACGTCCCAGCGGGGGAACGCGGCTGCGGCGGCCTCGGCCACCGGCATCACGGTCAGCTCCTCCTGGTGCTGGTCGAGCGTCCGCGCCGCGTCGAGGCCGTACGGTCCGACCCGGGTGCGCCGCAGCGCGGTCAGGTGCCCGCCGACGCCGAGCCCGGCACCGAGGTCCCGGGCGATGGCGCGGATGTACGTGCCCGAGGAGCAGACGACCGAGACGACCAGGTCCACGACCGGCGTCCCGTCCTCGGCGACCTCGTGGCGGACGTCGTAGACGTTGAAGGACGAGATCGTCACCGGGCGGGCCGGGATCTCGAACTCCTCGCCGCCCCGCACCCGTGCGTAGGACCGCTTGCCGTCGATCTTGATGGCGCTGACCTTGGACGGCACCTGCATGATCGCGCCGGTCAGGGCCGCGACACCCGCGTCGATGCCCTCCCGGGTCACCCCGGACGCGTCGGTGGACGAGGTGATCTCGCCCTCCGCGTCGTCCGTGATGGTGTTCTGGCCGAGCCTGATCGTGCCGAGGTACTCCTTCTCGGTCAGCGCGAGGTGACCGAGAAGCTTGGTGGCCTTCTGGACGCCGAGCACGAGCACGCCGGTCGCCATCGGGTCCAGCGTGCCGGCGTGTCCGACCCGGCGGGTCCGGGCGATGCCGCGCATCTTGGCGACGACGTCGTGCGAAGTGAAGCCGGACGGCTTGTCGACGATGACAAGGCCGTCCGGCGTGTTCTGCGATGTCATTCGGAGGCGGTGTCCTCGTCGTTCTCGTCCTCCGGCTTGCGGTACGGGTCCGCGTCACCGGCGTACGTGGCGCCCGAGGACGCCTCGCGCACCTTGGCGTCCGAGGCCCGCGCGCGGTCGAGGAGGTCCTCGATCGCCCGCGCGTTCTCCGGAAGCGCGTCCGCCACGAAGGCGAGGGTCGGGGTGAACTTCGTCCCCGCCGCCGCACCGACCGCCGACCGCAGGATGCCCTTGGCGCTCTGCAGACCGGCCGCGGCGCTCGCCCGCTCCTCGTCGTCGCCGTAGACCGTGTAGAAGACCGTGGCCTCCCGCAGGTCGCCGGTGACCCGGACGTCCGTGATGGTCACGTGCGTACCCAGGCGCGGGTCCTTGATACCGCGCTGAAGTTTCTGGGCGACCACCTCCTGGATGAGGTCCGCCAGCTTCTTAGCCCGCGCGTTGTCGGCCACTGGTCCGTCTCCCTCTTGCTCAATCGTCTTCGTCGCTGTGGACCCGCCGTCGTACGGACAGCAGTTCCACTTCCGGCCGGGCGGCCACCAGCCGCTCGCACCGGTCCAGAACATCTGTGAGGTGTCCGGTGTCCCCGGAGACCACGGCAAGGCCGATCTCGGCCCTGCGATGGAGATCCTGACCGCCGGTCTCCGCCGCGCTCACCGCGAATTTTCGTTGGAGTTCGGCGACTATCGGACGGACGACGGAGCGCTTCTCCTTCAACGACCGTACGTCGCCGAGAAGCAGATCGAAGGACAGTGTCCCCACATACATGAATGTCCGGATGTCCCGCCGGTTCGGGTTCGTGTCCTGCCAGCGCTTGGCAGGAACACGAGAACCGTACACGGAACGGCCGGGGCCGATCGACGGAAATTACGCCCCGTCGACCGGCCCCGACTGTGAAGGAGGGGTCCGGGGGTGTTCCCCCGGATTCCCCGCGGATCAGCCTCGCGGCTTCTCGCGCATCTCGTACGTCGCGATGACGTCGTCGATCTTGATGTCGTTGAAGTTTCCGAGGTTGATACCACCCTCGAAGCCTTCGCGGATCTCGGTGACGTCGTCCTTGAAGCGGCGCAGACCGGAGATGTTGAGGTTCTCCGCGATGACCTTGCCATCGCGCAGCAGGCGCGCCTTGGTGTTGCGCTTGACCTCGCCGGAGCGGACCAGCACACCGGCGATGTTGCCCAGCTTGGACGAGCGGAAGATCTCGCGGATCTCCGCCGTGCCGAGCTCGACCTCTTCGTACTCCGGCTTGAGCATGCCCTTGAGGGCCGCCTCGATCTCCTCGATGGCCTGGTAGATCACCGAGTAGTAGCGGACGTCGACGCCCTCGCGCTCCGCCATCTGCTGGGCACGCCCGGCAGCGCGGACGTTGAAGCCGATGACGATGGCGTCGGAGCCGGTCGCCAGGTCGATGTCCGACTCGGTGACCGCACCCACACCGCGGTGCAGGACCCGGATGTCGACCTCGTCGCCGACGTCGAGCTGGAGCAGGGAGGACTCGAGGGCCTCCACCGAACCGGACGCGTCGCCCTTGATGATGAGGTTGAGTTCCTGGACCAGACCGGCCTTGAGCGCCTCGTCCAGGTTCTCCAGGGAGAACCGGACGCCCTTGCGGGCGAAGTTGGCGTTGCGCTCGCGGGCGGCACGCTTCTCGGCGATCTGACGGGCCGTACGGTCCTCGTCGACCACCAGGAAGTTGTCGCCGGCGCCCGGGACGTTGGTGAGACCCAGCACGAGGACGGGGGTCGAGGGACCCGCTTCCTCGACGTTGTTGCCGTTGTCGTCGAGCATCGCCCGGACCCGGCCGTACGCGTCGCCGACCACCATCGTGTCACCGATGCGCAGCGTGCCGCGCTGGACCAGGACGGTCGAGACGGCGCCGCGGCCGCGGTCGAGGTGGGACTCGATCGCGATGCCCTGCGCGTCCTGCTCCGGGTTGGCCCGCAGGTCGAGCGAGGCGTCGGCGGTGAGGACGACGGCCTCCAGCAGCTGGTCGATGTGCAGACCCTGCTTGGCGGAGATGTCGACGAACATCGTGTCGCCGCCGTACTCCTCGGCCACCAGACCGAACTCGGTGAGCTGACCGCGCACCTTGGTCGGGTCGGCGCCCTCGACGTCGATCTTGTTGACCGCGACCACGATCGGCACGTCGGCCGCCTTGGCGTGGTTCAGCGCCTCGATCGTCTGGGGCATCACACCGTCGTTCGCCGCCACCACGAGGATCGCGATGTCGGTGGACTTCGCACCACGGGCACGCATGGCGGTGAACGCCTCGTGACCCGGGGTGTCGATGAAGGTGATCTTCCGGTCCTCGCCGTTGACCTCGGCGGAGACCTGGTACGCACCGATGTGCTGCGTGATGCCGCCGGCCTCGCCCGCAATGACGTTCGTCTTGCGGATCGCGTCCAGCAGTCGGGTCTTTCCGTGGTCGACGTGACCCATGACGGTCACGACCGGCGGACGCGGGATGAGCGCCTCTTCGCCGCCCTCGTCCTCGCCGAACTCGATGTCGAAGGACTCGAGCAGCTCGCGGTCCTCCTCCTCCGGGCTGACGATCTCGAGAACGTAGTTCATCTCCTCGGCGAGCAGCTTGAGCGTGTCGTCGGAGACGGACTGCGTCGCCGTGACCATCTCGCCGAGGTTCATCATCACGGCGACGAGCGACGCCGGGTTGGCGTTGATCTTCTCCGCGAAGTCGGTGAGGGAGGCACCGCGCGACAGACGGACGGACTGTCCGTTGCCGCGAGGCAGCATGACGCCGCCCACCGACGGGGCCTGCATGGCCTCGTACTCCTGGCGCCTCTGCCGCTTCGACTTGCGGCCACGACGGGCCGGACCGCCGGGACGGCCGAACGCGCCCTGCGTGCCACCACGGCCGCCGGGACCGCCGGGACGGCCACCGAAGCCGGGACGGCCGCCGAAGCCACCGCCGCCGCCACCGGGACGACCCGCACCGCCGCCACCGCCACCGGGACGGCCGGCGAAGCCGCCACCACCGCCGCCGGGACCGGCCGGACGACCCGCGAAGCCGCCGCCGGGACGACCCGCGCCGCCCGGACGACCGCCGCCGCCGGGACCACGGCCGCCGGGGCCGCCACCGGGACGCGGGCCCGCGGCGGGACGCTGCGGCATCATGCCCGGGTTCGGACGGTTGCCACCGGGGGCACCGCCCGGACGGGGAGCCTGCGGACGCGGCATGCCGCCGGGGGTCGGACGGGGACCGCCCTGGCCCTGCGGACGCGGCGCGCCACCGGGACCACCCTGCGGACGCGGGGCACCCGGACGCTCCTGACCGCCACCGGGACGCGGGGCGCCGCCGGGACGCGGCGCCTGCGGACGGGCCATGCCCGTCGAGCCGCCGGAGGTGAAGGGGTTGTTGCCCGGCCGGGGGCCGGACGGACGGGCACCGGGGCGCGGCGCGCCCTGACCCGCGGGACGCGCGGGACGGTCGCCACCGCGGCCGCCGTCGCGCTGACCGCCGTCACGCTGGCCGCCGGACGGAGCCGGGCGGGCGGGACGGGGGCCGGGGGTGGCGCCGGTGGGACGCGGGGCCTGCTGCGGGGCCGGGGCCGGCGCCGAGAACTCGGCGGCGGGGACCGGGGTCACCGGAGCGGGCTTGGGCGCGGGCCGCGGACCCGGACGCGGGCCCGGGGCCGGCGCCGAAGGCGTTGCGGGGTGCTGCTCGCCGGGGCGGCGGGGGCCGGCTTGGGGGCCGGGGCGCCGGGCTTCGGGGCAGCGGGACGTGCCGCGGCGGCCGGGGAGGGCGCCGTGGGCTTCGCGGGCGTCGCCTTGCGGGGCGCGCCAGGCTTGGCAGCGGGCTTGCCGGCGTTGCCGCCGGGCCCCTGCAGTGCGTCAGTCAACTTGCGTACAACCGGCGCCTCGATCGTCGAGGACGCCGAACGGACGAATTCACCGAGTTCTTGGAGCTTGGCCATGACGACCTTGCTCTCGACGCCGAACTCCTTGGCGAGTTCGTATACCCGGACCTTAGCCACTTCGCTCCTTTTAGGTCCGGGTTACCGCCGGACCGTCGCTACTTCATGGGCGTACTCATCGCGTACTCATCGAGTGCTCATCGCAATCTCGACCTACTTCCAACTCGCGAGGTACCTGACCGCACGGGGTCCCGTGCCGTTCATTTCTTACGGTGTCACCCGCTCGACGAACCGCTGCAGCGCGGCGGGGTCGAACGGCCCCTTGGCCTTGAAGGCCCGGGGGAATGCCCGGCGGCGAACCGCCAGGTCCAGACATGCGGGGACGGGGTGTACATAGGCACCCCGGCCGGGCAGCGTACCGCGAGGATCGGGAACGCAGGCGTTCCCTTCCGCGACGATGCGCAGCAGTTCGCTCTTGGCCGCCCGCTCCCGGCATCCCACACAGGTTCGCTCAGGGCAAGCGCGGGCATGCGTCCGGCCAGACACGGCTAAGTCTACCTCCCCGCACCGACCTCACCCCTTTGGGGCAAAAATCGAACGGATGTTGTCGTGATCTCAGCGGCATGCCGCTGAGATTTATTCCCGGCCCCCCGCGGCCTGCACCGGGCGCCCCTCCAGGAGCGGCGCCCGGTGTCCCGCGCGCGGGTCCGTCCTTCCGGCGGGCGTCCGGCCGGAGCCGGCCGCCCGACCGGTTCTCAGCGCCGCTCGGACCGCTCGCGGGCGCGCTCCGCGCGCTCCCGGTCGGCGACGTCGCGCTCGGCGTCGGTCTCGGTGTCCGGGCGGATGTCGATGCGCCAGCCGGTGAGGCGGGCGGCGAGGCGGGCGTTCTGCCCCTCCTTGCCGATCGCGAGTGAGAGCTGGTAGTCCGGGACGGTGACGCGGGCGGACCGGGCGCCGAGATCCACGACCTCGACCTGGCTCACCCGTGCGGGCGACAGCGCGTTGGCGACCATCTCGGCCGGGTCGTCCGACCAGTCCACGATGTCGATCTTCTCGCCGTGCAGCTCGGACATCACGTTGCGCACCCGGCCGCCCATCGGCCCGATGCAGGCGCCCTTGGCGTTCAGTCCGGAGCGGGTCGAACGGACCGCGATCTTGGTGCGGTGGCCGGCCTCCCGGGCGATCGCGCAGATCTCCACGGAACCGTCCGCGATCTCCGGGACCTCCAGCGCGAAGAGCTTCTTCACCAGGTTGGGGTGGGTCCGCGACAGCGTGACGGACGGGCCGCGCACACCCTTGGCGACGCGCACCACGTACGTGCGCAGTCGCATGCCGTGGGTGTACTCCTCGCCCGGCACCTGCTCCTGCACCGGCAGGATGGCCTCCAGCTTGCCGATGTCGACCAGGACGTTCTTGGGGTCCTTGCCCTGCTGGACCACGCCGGTGACGATGTCGCCCTCGTGGCCCGCGTACTCGCCGAACGTCCGGTCGTCCTCGGCGTCGCGCAGCCGCTGCAGGATGACCTGCTTGGCCGTGGTCGCGGCGATCCGGCCGAAGCCGGACGGGGTGTCGTCGAACTCCTTGGGCTCCTGCCCCGGCTCCAGGTCGGCCGGGTCCTCCTTCGCCCACACCGTCACGTGGCCGCGCTCGTCGAGCTCCACCCGCGCGCGGCGGTGGCTTCCGTCGGTACGGTGGTAGGCGATGAGGAGGGCCGACTCGATCGCCTCGACGAGCACGTCGAAGGGGATCTCCTTGTCCTGTGCCAAGCCCTTCAAGAGCTTCACGTCGATGTCCACGGCTACGCCTCCTCTTCCTTCTTGTCCTTGCGGCTGAATTCGATCTCCACGCGCGCCTTGGCGATCTCGTCGAAGGCGACCCGGCGGGACGTGGGCCTGCGGCCCTTGACGCCCGGCACCTCGAGGTCGAGCCCTTCTTCGTCCACGGCGAGGATGCGGGCCACCAGTTCGCCGCCCTCGCGCAGGTGCAGCTTGGCCAGGCGGCCCGTGGCGCGTACGTAGTGGCGGTGCTCCGTCAGCGGACGGTCGGCACCGGGGGAACTGACTTCGAGGACGTACTCGCCGTCGCCCATCGCGTCGGTCTCGTCGAGCTTCTCGGAGATCGCGCGGCTCAGCTCGGCGCAGGCGTCCAGCTCCACGCCCTCGTCGGAATCCACGATGATCCGCAGCACCCGGCGGCGGCCGGCCCGGGAAATCTCGATCTCCTCGAGATCCAGCTGCTCGGCGCTGACGAGCGGTTCGAGCAGTCCGCGCAGCCTCTCGCTCTGGGTGGTGCTCATCCGGGTGACTCCTCGGCCGCGTGTGCTGTTGTGGGATCTCGCGTGTCAGGTCAAAGGGTATCCGGTCCCGAGGGGTGTTGCCGTCCCTCCTCTCCTCCGCCGCGGGTACGCTCGCCTGCGGTGATCACTTCAGGACAGATCCAGTCAAGACAGGTCCAGCCCGAAGGAGAAAAGTGCAGCGCACCGGAACGACGCGCAGGGGTGCGCTCACCGCGACGGGAGCGATCGCCCTGGGGGCGGTGCTGGCCGGCTGCGGCGACGGCTCCGGGCGCCCGGAGCGATCCGGGCGGGACGGGGCCCCGACCGCGGCCGAACAGGTCGCCGCGGCGCGGGCGGAGAAGAAGATCCGGGCGGGCGCCGCGCGGAGCAGCATGGAGCTGCTCGGCCACTACGAGCAGGTGATCGGAGCCCATCCGGCCACCGCCGCCGCGCTCTCGCCGTTGCGGGACATCGTGCGGGCCCACGCCGGGGCGCTGGTGCCCGGCGGGAAGCCGCTCGCGCCCCCACGGTCGCGCGCTACCGGTGCGAGGGCGGCGGTCGAGGAGCTGGCCGCGGCGGAGCGCCGCACCTCCGACGCGCATCTGGCGGCCCTCCTGGAGGCCCCGCCGGAGCTGGCCCGGCTGCTGGCCTCGACGGCGGCGGCGGGCGCGGCCCACGCCTATCTGCTGACCGAACTGGCCAAGGAGACCTCGTCATGAGCGCCGGAGAGCTGAAGGCCGTACAGGCGGCCCTGGCCGCCGAACACGCGGCGGTGTACGGGTACGGGGTGGTCGGCGCCCGGGTCGACGGGAAGCGCCGGGCCGAGGCCCGCTCGGCCCACCACGCGCACCGGGCCCGGCGCGACGTGCTGGCCCGGACCGTGCGCGACCTGGGCGGCGAGCCGGTGGCGGCGCGGGCCGCGTACGCCCTGCCGTTCACGGTCGCGGACCCGGCCGCTGCGGTGCGGCTGGCGGCCCTGCTGGAGGACCGGGTCGCGAACGTGTACTCCGACCTGGTGCGGGCCGCCGAGGGGCCGCTCAGGCGGGAGGCCGCCGACGCGCTGCGGGAGGCCGCGGTGCGCGCGGTCCGCTGGCGGGGCAGCGGCGTACCCTTTCCCGGTCTCGCCGAGCGGGCCGCCGGGAGGACCACCGCGGCGGGGGCCGGTGCGAAGACCGCCGACGGGGAGGGGGCCGCCCCGGCGCGCTGAGAAAGCCGCGACACGGGCCACGAGGCACCGAGGCACCGAGGCACCGAGGAAATTCTGAAAGGGAACACAGCACGTATGGGTTTTGAACCGCCGCAGCGTCTGGTGCGAGCGCTGGGCGAGTCGTGCGGGGAAGCAGCCGCCGCCGACTGGCTCGCACGGCTTCCCGCGCTGATCGAGGAGGCGCTGTCCTCCACCGGGCGGCGGGTGACCGTGGAGCGGGTCGCCGCCCCGGGGGGCCGCAGCAGTCTGGTGCTGCTGGTGACGTGCTCCGACGGCACCCCGGCCGCGTTGAAGCTGGCCCCGGCCGGGGCCGCGCCCGGCCCCGAGCGGGCGGCGCTGGCCCACTGGAACGGCTGGGGCGCGGTGCGGCTGCTCGGTGACGGGCCCGGCGCGCTCCTGCTGGAGCGGCTGCACCCCGAGGTGTCGCTGCGTTCGCTGCCGGAGGCCAAGGCGCTGCTGGAGGCGGCGGGCACGGTGCGCCGGCTGTGGGTCGAGCCGCCGGCCGGGCACGGCTTCGAGACGGTCGCCGAACGGACCGGTCGCCGGGTCGGGCCGATGCGCGCCGCCGCGGCTGCCGATCCCGCCCTGGAGCCGATGGTCTCCGCGGCGCTCGCGGCCCGTGCGGAGCTGGTCGCCCACTCCCCCGAACTCCTGCTGCTGCACGGCAACTTCCGCCAGAGCAAGGTGCTCGCCGGGGAACGGGTGCCCTGGCTGACGGTCGGTCCCGAGCCGCTGGTCGGTGAGCGGGCCTACGACCTGGCGCGCCTGGTGCGCGACCGGGTCGAGGACCTGATCGCGTCCTCCGGCGGTGCGGTGACGGCCCGCCGGCGGGTGCGCAGGCTCGCCGACTCGCTGGACGTGGACCAGGAGCGGCTGCACGCCTGGACGCTGTTCCGCGCGGTGGAGTCGGGAACCCGGGCGATGGCCGCGGGCCGCCGCCAGGAGGGCGAACTGACCCTGGAGTTCGCGAGCTGGCTGTAGGGAATCCAGGAGGACGCGAGGAGGCCCCGCGCGGTGCGCGTGGGCCTCCTGCCGTGTTCCGGATCAGCCCTCGGTGGTGAGGCGGGCGATCGCCTCGTCGACCGTGAGCTCCTCGCGCTCGCCGGTGCGGCGGTCCTTGAGTTCCAGGACGCCCTCGGCCGAGCGGCGGCCGGCGACCAGGATCTTCGGGACGCCGATCAGTTCGGCGTCGGTGAACTTCACGCCGGGCGAGACGCCCGCGCGGTCGTCGACCATGACCCGCACGCCCGCGGCGCCGAGCCGCTCGGCGACGTCGAGGGCCAGCTCCGTCTGGAGCGCCTTGCCCGCCGCGACGACGTGGACGTCGGCCGGGGCGATCTCGCGGGGCCAGCACAGCCCCTGCTCGTCGGCGGTCTGCTCGGCGAGCGCGGCGACGGCGCGGGAGACGCCGATGCCGTAGGAGCCCATGGTGACCCGGACCGGCTTGCCGTTCTGGCCGAGCACGTCGAGCTGGAAGGTGTCCGCGTACTTGCGGCCCAGCTGGAAGATGTGGCCGATCTCGATGGCGCGGTCCAGCTTGAGGCCGGTGCCGCACTTGGGGCAGGGGTCGCCCGCCTCGACGACGACGACGTCGAGGTAGTCGTCGACCTCGAAGTCGCGGCCGACGACGACGTTCTTCGCGTGCACCCCGTCCTTGTTGGCGCCGGTGATCCAGGCGGTGCCGGGGGCGACGCGCGGGTCGGCGATGTAGCGGACCTTGTCCAGGCCCTGCGGGCCGACGTAGCCGCGCACCAGGTCGGGGCGGCCATCGAAGTCCTCCGCGGTGACCAGCTCGACGACGGCGGGCGCCAGGTGCTCGCCCAGCTTGCCGAGGTCCACCTCGCGGTCGCCGGGCACGCCCACCGCGACGATCTCGCCGTCGATCTTGACCAGCAGGTTCTTCAGGGTCGCGGAGGCGGGGACGCCCAGGTGCGCGGCGAGGGTCTCGATGGTCGGGGTGTCGGGGGTGTCCAGCTCCTCGACGGGGCCGTGCGCGGAACCGTCCGCCGGGGCGGCCTCGAAGGTCACCGCCTCGGTGTTGGCGGCGTAGTCGCAGGCGGGGCAGTCGACGAAGGTGTCCTCGCCGGCCGGGGCGGGGGCCAGGAACTCCTCGGAGGCCGAGCCGCCCATGGCGCCGGAGACGGCGGAGACGACGCGGTAGTCGAGGCCGAGCCGTTCGAAGATCCGGATGTAGGCGGCGCGGTGCAGCCCGTACGCCTCGGCCAGCCCTTCGTCCGTGGTGTCGAAGGAGTACGAGTCCTTCATCTGGAACTCGCGGCCGCGCAGCACACCGGCGCGCGGGCGGGCCTCGTCGCGGTACTTGGTCTGGATCTGGTACAGGATCACGGGCAGGTCCTTGTAGGACGTGATCTGATCCTTGACGACCTGGGTGAAGATCTCCTCGTGGGTGGGGCCGAGGAGGTACTCGGCGCCCTTGCGGTCGCGGAGCCGGAAGAGCAGGTCGCCGTACTCGTCGTAGCGGCCGCTGGCCTCGTACGACTCCTTGGGCAGCAGTGCGGGCAGCAGGACCTCCTGGCCGCCGATGGCGTCCATCTCCTCGCGCACGACGCGGGTGATGTTCTCCAGGACCTTCTTGCCCAGCGGCAGCCAGGTCCAGATGCCGGCCGCGGTGCGACGTACGTATCCGGCCCGGACGAGCAGCTTGTGGTTGAGCGTCTCGGCGTCCGCCGGGTCGTCGCGCAGTGTCTTGATCATCAATCGGGACATGCGCTGGACCTGGGCCATGGTGAACTCCTGCTAGGAAGGGTGATGTGCAGGAGGTTAGCCGGGCAGCACGGGTGGGCGGAAATCCATTGGCCCCGGCTCAGTGTGCACGGCGCAGCGGGAGCGGGGCTCCCATCACCGCGTACGGCTTGGGAGCGCTGGGAAAGAGCACCTGCCGGGCCAGGTCCTGGTAGCCGAGACTGCGGTACAGGCTGCGGGCCGGGCTCTCCGTGTCGATCGCGGAGAGGATGGATCGGGGCTGGTCGACGGCGTCCGTGATGGTGGTGATCAGCGTGCGGCCGATGCCGAGGTTCTGGAACTCCGGCAGGACGTGCAGTTCGGTGATGACGAAGGAGTCGTCGAGCCAGTGCGCGGAGCCGGTGGCGCGGAGGTAGGGCTCGACGACGGTGGACCACCACTGGCCGCGCTCGTTGGGCATGCCGTAGACGAAGCCGACGAGCCGGTCGCCGGGGGTGGTGGCGCCGAGGGCGCGGGCCTCGGGGTGGTCGAGGTGCCTGAGGACGATGTGGCGTCGTACCTCGACCTCTTCCGGGCCCAGTCCGAAGGCGACGGCCTGCACGGCGAGCGCCTCGTCCACGCGCGCGGCGAGATCGATCGGCCCGATCCGGACGCTGGGAATGCGGGGGGCGCCCCCGGGGACTGCTGCCATGGGCCGACCCTACTGGCCCGGGCGGGGTGTGCGGTACGGGGCGGCGGGGCCGGTCAGAACAGCACGCTCATGAACGCGCCGGTCTCGCGGAAGCCGACCTTGGCGTACGCGCGGCGGGCGGGGGTGTTGTAGTCGTTCACGTAGAGGCTGACGACGGGGGCGACGTCGGCCAGGGCGTAGCGCAGGACGGCCGCCATGCCGGTTTCGGAGAGGCCCTTGCCGCGGTGTTCGGGGGCGACCCAGACGCCCTGGATCTGGCAGGCCTGCGGGGTGGCCGCGCCGATCTCGGCCTTGAAGACGACCTTGCCGTCCTCGATGCGGGCGAAGGAGCGTCCGGAGCCGATGAGTTCGGCGACGCGTGCCTGGTAGAGGAGTCCGCCGTCGCCCGCGAGCGGGGAGATGCCGACCTCCTCGGTGAACATCGCGATGCAGGCGGGCATCAGGACGTCCATCTCGTCCTTGCGGATGCGGCGGACGAGGGGGTCGGGGGCGACCTCGGTGGAGGGGCTCTCGGTGACCATCAGCGGCTGGTTGGCGCGGACCTCGCGGGCCGGGCCCCAGCCGGGTTCGAGCAACCGCCACAGCTGGGCGGTGGGTTCCGCGGGGCCGACGATGGAGGAGCAGCGGCGGCCGGCCCGGCGGGCCCGGTCGGCGAAGGCCCGGACGGCCTCGGGTCCGGCGCAGATGGGGACGAGGTTGGCGCCCGAGTAGCAGAGCGAGCGCAGCTGTCCGTCGGCGTACCAGCCCCACATCTCGCCGCCCAGGCGCCAGGGGTCGAGACCCGCGATCTGGACCCGGGACGTCACGAAGGCGTTGGCGACGGGCTCGCTCTCCAGGACGGCCAGAGCGGCACCGAGGTCGCTGGGTTCGAGGACCCGGGTGGTGGTCTGCGTCAACACGAGGGGGCCTCACCATATGGTCTGCTGATTTCCGCACTGTACCCAAAGAGGCTCATCTGCGCCGCTCGTGCTCGTGATCGGCTTTCCGGGCGCACCGTGAGGTCGCTCACGGCGGTGCCCGGTGCGGTCACTCATGACGGCGCCCCGCCGGACGGGGGTCGTCCGGCGGGGCGCCGTGGTGTCGTCGTGCGGTCCGGCCGGGGCCGGAGGCCGGTTCAGCTGACGGAGACCTCGGGCTCGCCCGAGGCGATGCCGTCCTTCTCCATCTGTTCGGCGATCTTCAGGGCTTCTTCGATCAGTGTCTCGACGATCTTCGACTCGGGCACGGTCTTGATGACCTCGCCCTTCACGAAGATCTGTCCCTTGCCGTTGCCCGAGGCCACCCCGAGGTCCGCCTCGCGGGCCTCGCCCGGACCGTTGACGACGCAGCCCATCACGGCCACCCGCAGCGGGACCTCCATGCCCTCCAGACCCGCCGTCACCTGGTCGGCCAGCTTGTACACGTCCACCTGGGCCCGCCCGCACGACGGGCACGAGACGATCTCCAGCCGCCGCTGGCGCAGGTTCAGCGATTCCAGGATCTGGATGCCGACCTTGACCTCCTCGGCCGGCGGGGCGGACAGCGAGACCCGGATGGTGTCCCCGATGCCCTCCGACAGCAGCGCGCCGAAGGCCACCGCCGACTTGATCGTGCCCTGGAAGGCCGGCCCGGCCTCCGTCACGCCCAGGTGCAGGGGGTAGTCGCAGCGGGCGGCGAGCTGCCGGTAGGCGTTGACCATCACGACCGGGTCGTTGTGCTTGACGGAGATCTTGATGTCGCGGAAGCCGTGCTCCTCGAACAGCGACGCCTCCCACAGCGCCGACTCCACCAGCGCCTCGGGGGTCGCCTTGCCGTACTTCGCCAGCAGCCGCGCGTCCAGCGAGCCCGCGTTGACGCCGATCCGGATCGGCGTGCCGGCCTCCCCGGCCGCCCGCGCGATCTCCTTGACCTTGTCGTCGAACTGCTTGATGTTCCCGGGGTTCACCCGCACCGCCGCGCAGCCCGCGTCGATCGCCGCGAAGACGTACTTCGGCTGGAAGTGGATGTCCGCGATCACCGGGATCTGCGACTTCCTCGCGATCGTCGCCAGCGCGTCCGCGTCGTCCTGCGTCGGACACGCCACCCGCACGATCTGACAGCCCGACGCCGTCAGCTCCGCGATCTGCTGCAGCGTCGCACCGACGTCGGAGGTGCGCGTCGTGGTCATCGACTGCACCGACACCGGCGCGTCCCCGCCCACCGCAACCGACCCGACCTGGATCTTGCGGCTGACCCTCCGGTCGGCGAGCTTGGTCGGAACGGACGGAATTCCGAGAGAAATCGCAGTCATGCGCTGAGCATCCCCAAGGTGTGGATCGAGGTCCCGAGATCGGCGGGCTCCGGCCTTCGAGGTTACGGCACCGGCGGCGGCCCCGAGCACACCCTGCCCCGGGGGCGCGGCACGAAGGGAACGGCCCGGCACACGCTGTGTGCCGGGCCGTCACCCGCCGTACACGGAACGGGTGGTGGATCAGGAGATCTTGACCGGGTTCACGATGTCGGCCACCAGCACCAGCAGCGTGAAGCAGATGAAGACGCCGGCGACGACATAGGCGACCGGCATCAGCCTGGCCACGTCGAACGGGCCCGGGTCGGGTCGCCGGAAGACCCTGGCCACGTTGCGGCGCAGGGATTCCCAGAGCGCCCCGGCGATGTGCCCGCCGTCGAGCGGCAGCAGGGGCAGCATGTTGAAGAGGAACAGTGAGAGGTTGAAACCGGCCAGCAGGAACAGCATCATCGCGATCTGGTTCTGCGCCGGTACGTCCAGCGTCATCACCTCGCCGCCGATCCTGGCCGCGCCGACCACGCCGACCGGGGAGTCCGCCGCCCGTTCGCCGTCGCCGAAGGCGGCGTCCCACAGGCCCGGGATCTTGGAGGGGAGGGCGATGATCGAGTCGACGCCGTTCTCGATCATGTCTCCCATGCGGACCACCGAGTCGCCGAAGGAGAGCGGGACGATCTCTGTCTGGGCGGCGAAGCCGAGGTAGCCGGCCTTCACGTACTCGTCGGGGATCACCTCGCCCCTGGAGTCCTTCTTCGCCACCGCGTTCTCCTTGAGCACGGCGTGGAGGGTCTTCTCCTGGCCGTCGCGCAGGACGGTGATGGTGGCGGGGCCGATGGTGTCGCGGATCCTGCCGGAGAGCGTGTCCCAGTCGTCGACCTTCTGGCCGTTGAAGGCGACGATCTTGTCGCCCTCCTCCAGTCCCGCCGCCTTCGCGGGCGAGACCGGGTCGGACTTCTTGCAGGTGTCGCGGTTCTCGCTCTGGGCGATCACGCACTTCTGGACGCCCGCCACCTCGGTGGTCTGGGTCTGGAAGCCGAAGGTCATCGCCACGCCGAGGAAGATCGCGACGGCGAGGACCAGGTTCATGAACGGTCCGGCGAACATCACGATGACGCGCTTCCACGGCTTGCGCGTATAGAAGAGGCGCTTCTCGTCACCGGGTTCGAGTTCTTCGTAGGCGGCGGACCTGGCGTCCTCGATCATGCCGCGCCACGGCGACGTGGAGCGTGCCTCCAGGCGCCCGTCCTCGCCCGGCGGGAACATGCCGATCATGCGGATGTAGCCGCCGGCCGGGATGGCCTTGATGCCGTACTCGGTGTCGCCCTTCTTCCGGGACCAGATCGTCGGTCCGAAACCGACCATGTACTGGGGGACGCGGATGCCGAAGAGTTTCGCGGTCGACAGGTGCCCGAGTTCGTGCCACGCGATCGAGAACAGCAGACCGACGACGAAGACGGCGATGCCCAGAATCGTCAACAGGACCGTCGTCATGCTCATGCGCGCGCCTCCACTGTCGCTTTCGCCGAGAGTTCACGGGCCCGGACGCGGGCCCAGGTCTCCGCTTCGAGGACGTCTGCGACCGTGAGCGAAGTTCCCGTGGCGGGGGTGCCGTGTTCGGCCACCACCGCCGTGACCGTATCGATGATTCCGTTGAACGGCAGCCGTCCCGCGAGAAAGGCATCGACGCATTCCTCGTTCGCGGCGTTGAAGACGGCCGGGGCGGTGGCGCCGAGCGTGCCGACGTGCCTGGCCAGTCCCACGGAGGGGAAGGCCTCGTCGTCCAGGGGGAAGAACTCCCACGTGGACGCCTTCGACCAGTCGAAGGCGGGGGCGGCGTCCGGGATCCGGGAGGGCCAGCCGAGACCGATGGCGATCGGGCCGCACATGTCGGGGGGCGTGGCCTGGGCGAGGGTGGAGCCGTCGGTGAACTCCACCATGGAGTGGACGTACGACTGGGGGTGGACGACGACCTCGATCCGGTCGAACGGGATGTCGTAGAGGAGGTGGGCCTCGATGACCTCCAGCCCCTTGTTGACGAGGGTGGCGGAGTTGATCGTGATGACCGGTCCCATGGCCCAGGTCGGGTGAGCGAGGGCCTGTTCGCGGGTGACGTCGGCCAGTTCGTCCCGGGTCCGGCCGCGGAAGGGGCCGCCGGACGCGGTGACGACGAGCTTGCGGACGTCGGCGCGGGTGCCGGCGCGCAGGGCCTGGAAGAGCGCGGCGTGCTCGGAGTCGACCGGGATGATCTGTCCGGGCTTCGCCAGTGCCTTGACCAGGGGGCCGCCGACGATCAGCGACTCCTTGTTGGCCAGGGCGAGGGTGCGGCCGGCTTCCAGCGCGGCGAGGGTGGGGGCGAGCCCGATCGAGCCGGTGATGCCGTTGAGCACGGTGTGGCAGTCGCTCGCGGCGAGCTGGGCGGCGGCCTCGGGGCCCGCCAGGATCTCGGGGAGCGGTTCGCCCGGCCCGTACTGCTCGCGCAGTGCGTCGCGGAGGGCCGGTACGGCGTCCGCGTCGGCGACGGCCACGGTGCGCACCCGCAGTTGCCGCGCCTGCTCCGCGAGGAGGGCGACCCGCCCGCCGGCGGCGGAGAGTCCGGTGACGCGGAAGCGGTCGGGGTTGCGCAGCACCAGGTCGATGGCCTGGGTGCCGATGGAACCGGTGGAGCCGAGGATGACGAGATCCCGGCGGCCTTCCGCTACGTCGAAGACGAGGTGCGGGTCGGCGAGGGGGGCAGGGCTGTCGCTCATGCCCCCCATTCTTGCCGCATCCTCGGCGGGCGTGGACAGTGCGTCCCGGTCGCCCGGTCCCGGCCCCGCCGGGCGGTGACCGCACGGGGCCTCCCGTACCGGGACGTTCACGGTCATCCGGCCGCTCGGCCCGCCGGGACCGGGGGACGGTCATCGGTGGTTCATGAGTCCGACGAACTCGGCGAAGGCCTCGTGGAACCCCGGGAACGTCTTCCGGACGCATCCGGGGTCGTCGAACGTGATGCCCGGCACCCGCAGTCCGGCGACGGCGAACGACATGACGATGCGGTGGTCGCCGTGGGTGGCGATCTCGGTGGGGCGGGGGGTGCCCGGCCGGATCTCGATCCAGTCCGGGCCGGTCTCGACCGTGATGTCCATCCGCCGGAGGTTCTGGGCGCAGGCCTCCAGCCGGTCGCACTCCTTCACCCGGGTGTTGCCCACGTCCTCGATGCGCACCGGTCCCGAGGCGAAGGGGGCGAGTGCGGCCAGGGTCGGCATGGTGTCGGAGATGTCGCGCATGTTGACCGTGACGCCCGAGAGCCTGCCCTCGGAGCGGACGGTGGTGGAATCCTTCGTGACGCGCACCTCGGCGCCCATGCGGCGCAGCACGTCGACGAACCGCAGGTCGCCCTGGAGCGCGTCGGTTCCGAGTCCGGGGACGGTGACCTCGCGGCCGGTGAGGGCCGCCGCGGCGAAGAAGTAACTGGCGGTGGAGGCGTCGGGTTCGACGGTGTACGTGGTGGCCCGGTAGCCGCCGGGCGGCACGGTGAAGACGTCGCCGTCCCGGACGACCTCGACGCCGAAGGCGCGCATCATCGCGAGGGTGATCTCGACATACGGGGCGGAGACCAGGTCGGTGACGGTGATCCGCAGCCCGTTCCCGGTCAGCGGGCCGAGCATCAGCAGCGCGGTGAGGTACTGCGAGGACTCCCCCGCGTCCAGGGTGATTTCGCCGCCCTCGATGCCGTGTGCCTCGATCCGCAGCGGGTGGTGTCCCTCGGCCCCGCCGTGGCGCAGGTCGACGCCGAGTGCGCGCAACGCCCCGGTGAGCGGGGCGAGGGGGCGGCGGCGCATCTGGGCGGAGGCGTCGAAGCGGTAGCTGCCGCGGGCCGCGGCGGCGGCGAGGGTGGGCAGGAAGCGGGCCGTGGTGGCGCCGTCGCGGCAGTGGACGTCGGCGTCGGTGACGGCGGGGCCGGCCGGGCGGCCCTCGACGTGCCAGCGGTCCGCCTCCTGCGTGATCCGGTAGCCGAGGCGGGTGAGCCCTTCGGCGAAGCCCTCGGTGTCGTCCGAGCGCAGGGGCCGTACGAGGGTGCTGGTGCCGTCCGCGGCGGCGGCCAGGAAGAGGGCGCGCGCGGTGACGGACTTGGAGCCGGGGAGGTGAATGACGGTCACGGTCGGCCATCCTGCCGCACCGTGCGCGCCCGTACGGGGCCCGTCCGGTGCGTGGACGGGCCCCGTACGGCGGGCGGGTTCAGCGGATGGTGCGGCGGACGTCGTCCCGGACGCTCGGCCCCGGGGCGGTGTCGGCGATCCAGGGTCCTTCGCCGCTGGGGTCGACGACGCCTTCCTCCAGCCAGGTGTACGCACCGGACAGGACGCCGTCGACCAGGCGCCGGTCGAGGTCGTCGGTGTTGGACCACAGGCGGGTGAAGAGCTCCTCGGTCCGGACGCGGGACTGGTGGCAGAACACGTCGGCCAGCCGGTACGCCTCGCGGCCGTGTTCGCCCGAGGAGCGCAGCAGTTCGGCGCGGACGCACGCGGCGCTCATCGCGAAGAGTTCCGCGCCGATGTCGACGATCCGGCCGAGGAAGCCCTGTTTGGTCTCCATCCGGCCCTGCCAGCGCGACATGGCGTAGAAGGTGGAGCGGGCCAGCTTGCGGGCGGAGCGTTCCACATAGCGCAGGTGGGCGGACAGGTCCGGGTGACCGGCCGGGTTGAACTCGGCGTACGTGCCCGGGAGTTGGCCGGGTCCGGTGACGAGGCCCGGCAGCCAGCGGGCGTAGAAGCCGGCCGCGTTCGCTCCGGCCCGTGCCTTCGCCGAGAGGGGTTTGTCGGGGTCGATGATGTCCCCGGCGACCTTCAGGTGGGCGTCGACGGCCTCCCGGGCGATCAGCAGGTGCATGATCTCGGTCGAGCCCTCGAAGATCCGGTTGATCCGCAGGTCGCGCAGCAACTGCTCGGCGGGTACGGCCCGTTCGCCGCGGGCGGCGAGGGAGTCGGCGGTCTCGAAGCCGCGTCCGCCCCGGATCTGGACCAGTTCGTCGGCCATCAGGCAGCCCATCTCGGAGCCGTACAGCTTGGCGAGGGCCGCCTCGATGCGGATGTCGTTGCGGTCCTCGTCCGCCATCTGGGAGGCGAGGTCCACCACCGCTTCGAGCGCGAAGGTGGTCGCGGCGATGAAGGAGATCTTGGCGCCGACCGCCTCGTGCCGGGCGACCGGTCTGCCCCACTGCTCGCGCCGCGAGGACCACTGGCGGGCGATCCGCAGGCACCATTTGCCGGCGCCGACGCACATGGCGGGCAGGGAGAGCCGGCCGGTGTTGAGCGTGGTGAGGGCGATCCGCAGGCCGGCGCCCTCGGGGCCGATGCGGTTCGCGGCGGGGACTCGGACCCGGTGGAAGCGGGTGACGCCGTTCTCCAGGCCGCGCAGGCCCATGAAGGCGTTGCGGTTCTCGACGGTGATGCCCGGGGAGTCCGCCTCGACGACGAAGGCCGTGATGCCGCCCTTGTGGCCCTCCGACTCCGGTACCCGGGCCATCACGACGAGCAGGTCGGCGACGACGCCGTTGGTGGTCCAGAGCTTCACCCCGTCCAGGACGTAGTGGTCGGGTCCGTCCGGGACGGCCGTGGTGGCGAGCCGGGCCGGGTCGGAGCCGACGTCCGGCTCGGTGAGGAGGAACGCCGAGATGGCGCTGCGGGCCAGCCGGGGCAGGAAGGTGTCCTTCTGCTCCTGGCTGCCGAAGAGTTTCAGCGGCTGGGGCACGCCGATGGACTGGTGGGCGGAGAGCAGCGCGCCGATCGCCGGGTTCGCGGAGCCGACCAGGGCGAGGGCCTTGTTGTAGTACACCTGGGTCAGGCCGAGCCCGCCGTACTTCGGGTCGATCTTCATCCCGAGCGCGCCGAGTTCCTTGAGGCCGTTGATCACCTCGTCCGGGATGCGGGCCTCGCGCTCGATCCGGGCGCCGTCGATCCGGGTCTCGCAGAACTCGCGCAGCCGGGCGAGGAACGCCTCGCCTCGCCGGACGTCGTCCGGGGGCGGCATCGGGTGCGGGTGGATCAGGTCGAGCCGGAAGCGGCCGAGGAACAGTTCCTTGGCGAAGCTGGGCTTGTGCCAGTCCTGTTCGCGCGCCGCCTCGGCCACCCGGCGCGCTTCGCGTTCGGTGACGCCGGGCGCGTCCTTCGACGCCGACGATGAGGATGATGCGGATGGTGCGGACATGAGGAGCTCACCTCGCCGCTTCGCGGATGGGGGACGGGGCCGGTGCGCGCGGGGCGCGTCCGTGCGCCCGTCCGCGTCACCGGCCGGCTCTACTCGTCCGTATGTATCCGACTCCGGGTGGGCCCGCCATCTCCCGGGCGCCGATCGGGTCGGGGGCCACTCCACTGACCCGCCCCCGGTGGCGGCCGCGGCGGGACGGTGGAGCGGGAGAGGACCGGAACGGCCGGAGCCCCCGCACAGTGGGCTCCGGCCGTTCCGTGGTCGCCCGCGTGCTGTCCAGGCGGACGCGGGCGACGTCGGTGGATCGGCTCGCCGCCGATCGTGGACTACAGGGCGAGGCCGGTGAGGACCAGCACCCGCTCGTAGGTGTAGTCGTCCATGGCGTAGCGGACGCCCTCGCGGCCGACGCCGGACTGCTTGGCACCGCCGTACGGCATCTGGTCCGCGCGGTAGGAGGGGACGTCGCCGATGATCACGCCGCCGACCTCCAGGGCCCGGTGGGCGCGGAAGGCGGTCTGCAGGTCGTGCGTGAACACCCCTGCCTGCAGGCCGTACTTGGAGGAGTTGACGGCCTCGAACGCCTCGGCCTCGCCGTTGACCTTCTGCACGGACAGCACCGGTCCGAAGACCTCCTCGCAGGAGAGGGTGACGCCGTCCGGGAGCTCGGTGAGCACGGTGGGCGCGTAGGTGGCGCCGTCCCGCTTGCCGCCGGTGAGCAGCTGGGCGCCGGCCTGCACGGCCTCGTCGACCCAGGACTCGACGCGCTTGGCGGCGTCCTCGCTGACCAGCGGGCCGACCTCGGTGGTGGGGTCCGACGGGTCACCGGTGACCTGGGCCTCGACGGCGGCGACGATCTTCGGGAGCAGCCGGTCGTGGACCGCGGCGTCCACGATGACCCGCTGCACCGAGATGCAGGACTGGCCGCCCTGGTAGTTGGAGAAGGTCGCGATGCGGGTCGCGGCCCAGTCCAGGTCCTCCTCGGAGGCGTAGTCGCCGAGGACGACCGCGGCGGCGTTGCCACCGAGCTCCAGGGTGCAGTGCTTGCGCGGCACCGACTCCATGATCGAGTAGCCGACCGGGCCGGAGCCGGTGAAGGAGATGACGGGCAGCCGCTCGTCCTGGACCAGGGCGGGCATCCGGTCGTTGGGGACCGTCAGCACGGACCACGAACCGGCCGGCAGGTCGGTCTCGGCCAGCAGCTCGCCCAGGATCAGCGAGGAGATCGGGGTGGCCGGGGCGGGCTTCAGGATGATCGGGGCGCCGACGGCGATGGCCGGGGCCACCTTGTGGGCGCTCAGGTTCAGCGGGAAGTTGAACGGCGCGATGCCGAGGACCGTGCCGCGCGGGAAGCGTCGGGTCAGGCCGAGGCGGCCGGTGCCGCCGGCGTCGGTGTCCAGGCGCTGGGCGTCGCCGCCGTTGAAGCGGCGGGCCTCCTCGGCGGCGAACCGGAACACGGAGACGGCGCGGCCGACCTCGCCGCGGGCCCACTTGATGGGCTTGCCGTTCTCGGCCGAGATCAGCTGGGCGATCTCCTCGGTGCGCTCCACCAGGCGCCGTACGACGTGGTCCAGCGCGGCGGCCCGGACGTGGGCCGGCGTCGCGGCGAACTCCTCGCGCACGGCGTGCGCGGCCGCGACGGCCTCCTCGACCTGGGCGTCGGTCGGCACGCTGACGGTGCCGACGAGACGGCCGTCCCAGGGGTTGGTGACGTCGAAGCTGTCCTCACCGGTGGCCTGGCGGCCGGCGAGCCAGAAGGCGTGGGTGGAAGTCATGGAGGTCCGGCCCTTCGGAGTCGTGGGGGTGTGCTGTCCCACCGTAGGGCCGGAGGGCGCGCCTGGCGTTTGTCCGGCGTGGAGCAGTACGCGTCGGGGGTACGCCGCTTTGTCCGATGCGGCGGGGTCGGACGCGGAGGTGGCGAGGCCGAGCTCGGACGCGACGGGGCCGGAAGCGGAGGTTGCAGGGCCGGAAGTGGACGCGACGGGGCCGGAAGCGGAACGTCCCGCTCCGGCCGGGGCCGCCCGCACGTGCCCTCCGGCTCCGGCGCGGCTACGACTCCGGCGGCGGGTTGCTCGTGGCCTTCAGGGCCAGCCACAACTCCATCCGGACGTCCGCGTCGTCCAGCGAACGGCCCAGGATCTCCTCCACCCGGCGCATCCGGTAACGCAGGGTGTGCCGGTGCACGCCCAGGTCCACCGCCGCCGCGTCCCACTGGCCGTGGTGGGCGAGCCAGGCGCGCAGCGAGGCCACCAGGTCGCCGCGCCCCTTGGCGTCGTGCTCGCGCAGGGCCCGGAGCATCCCGTCGGCGAAGGCCCGTACCGCGTCGTCGGCGAGCAGCGGGAGCACCGAGCCGGCCGCCAGCTCCTCGTGCTCGACCAGTGCCCTGCCCCGGCGCCGGGCCACCGAAAGGGCCTGCTCGGCCTGCTTGTACGCGGCGGAGACGGCGATCGGGCCGGCCGGTGCGGAGAGGCCCACGACCACCCGGCCCTCCTCCGCGCCCCCTTCGGCGGGGGTGCGCGCCTCCTGGGCCGCCGCGTGGGCGGCGCAGGCCGCGACCGCGGCGCCGCCGTCCGCGGCGAGGACGACGAGCCGGCCGCCCTCGGGAACGGCCAGCAGGGCCTCGCCGGTCCGGAAGGCCGCTGCCTCCATCGCCTCGCCGAGCGCCGCCGGGGCCGCGGGGTCGGACGCCTCCGCGATGAGCAGCCGGAAGGGGGCGTCGAGGAGGTCCCCGTACAGGTCCCCCGCGACTGCCCGCGCGTGGTCGGGTTGGCCGGCCAGCAGCATGCGCAGCACCGCGGCGCCCAGGCGCTGTTCGGCGCCCTGAAGGGAGCGGGAGCGGGCGGTGGTCAGGGTCAGCAGGGCGACGGCGGAGTGCACGGCGTACCGTCCGGCGGTGCCGAGCGCCGCGTCGGTGCCGACGGCCAGCGCTCCCCCGACCCGGCGGCCGGTACCCAGGGACTGGAGCTCGACCCGGTCCTCGGCGCCGCCGACGACCATGCTGGCCGGGGCGGGGCGGTCCCGCAGGCGTTTCACGTCGGGAGTGAGCCGGGCGGCGCGGCGGGCGGCCCATTCGGGGGCCGCGGCGACGACCCGGCCCGCCGCGTCGTACAGCGCGGCCCAGCCGTCGAGGTGGGCGGCGAGACGGCCGAGGAGTTCCCCGGGTCCGTCGCCCGAGAGCGCGGCCCTGGTCAGTTCCCGCTGGACCTCGAACCCGGCCGTCACGGCCCGGTACTGCTCCTCGGCGATCGTCGAGGAGACCGCCTTGGCGATGGCGATGAACGGGGTGCGGCGGGGCACTTCGAGCAGCGGGAACCCGGCCTCCCCGGCGGCGTCGATCAGCGCGCGCGGCACCTCGTCGTAGTTGACGCCGACGGCGAAGCCCAGGCCGACGACCCCGGCCCCGGCCAGCCGCCGTACGTACCGTCGCATCGCCTCGGGGTTCTCGGCGTCGAGGTTGGTGGCGGTGACGAGCAGGAACTCGCCGCCCTCCATGTACGGGACGGGGTCGGTCAGCTCGCTGGCGTGCGCCCAGCGGACGGGCACGTCGAGCCGGTCCGCACCCGCGCGCACCGTGAGCCTGAGCGCGGAGTGCTGGACGAGCGAGGCGAGAGTGAGGGGCATGGGAAGCGCGGGACCTCGGGGAGTCGGTTTTCGCCGTCCCGTATGAACGACTCCCGTCAATTCTGCCAGAGCGGCAGGGTCCGTCATGACCGTGTCCGACGGACCCCGCGCCCTGCGTTCCCTCAGCCGTTCAGGTCCACCAGCAGCGGCGGCGCGTGCTCGTTGTCGACCGTCGTCAGGGAGAGGACCGCGTGTCCGGCGGGCACCTGGTGGGCCAGTTCGGAGGCCGACCAGCGCTCCCGCTCGACCTGGCGGACGGTGACCGCGTCGGTGGTCACCGCCTTGCCGGTGACGAGCTTGCGCAGGGCGTGCACGGCCCGGGTGAGCGGCTGGTCGGCGAAGACCGTGTGCTTGGCGACCTCGGTGGTCTCCACCCACTCGGTGCCCCACGCCTGTGCGAAGAGCCGCCCGTCCCAGGTGGTGACGCCGGAGAAGGCCATGTGGCAGCCGAAGGAGCCCAGCAGCGTCGTGTGCAGGCCCTCGGGGACGTCGTCCAGTCCGCGCAGGGTGAGCAGTACCCCCGCGTTGCGGCTCCGCAGCCGCTGCACGGCCCGTACGGACTCGGCGGTGACGGTGTGGGTGGCGTCGTCCAGGGCCAGGAAGGCGAACAGGGAGCGGTCCGTGCGGGCCGCGGCGCCGGTGGTGAACTGGGCGAGCACCAGGCGGGTGAGGAGGCGGGCGGCCTCCGGGTGGGCGCGCTCGGGGAGGTCGATGCGGACCCGCAGCGGGTGTTCGAGGGTGCGCGCCGAGAAGGCGCGGGTGGCGGGCCCGGGGTCGAAGAACCCGGCGAAGGCCGGCCGGTCCAGGGACGCGAGCCGTTCGGCGAGCCGGAGGCCGGGGTCGCCGGGGATGGCCGTCTGCCGGGCCCGGCCGTCGAGTTCGCGGATGTAGGAGCGGTGCGTGTCGGCGTCGAGCCGGGCCCGCAGCTCCGCCAGGGCCCCGGGCGAGCCCTCGAGGAGTTCGCGGAGCACCGGGACGGTGGGGAAGCGTCCGTGGGCCGCCCGGTACGGGCCGAGGAGCTGGGCCAGTGCCGTGGTGGCCCGCCGTGCGTCGACGTCGGGCAGGTCCCCGGCGAGGGCCTCGGCGAGCAGGGCGGCGGCTTCGTCGGCGTCGTCCGTTCCGCTGTACAGGTCCAGGTCGTGGGCGGAGGACGGGTCGCCCGGCTTGATCACCACGTCGTAGCCCTCGTCGGCCCCGAGCGGGGTGCCGGCCGCGCAGACGGCCACGACCACCGCCTTCCCGGCGAGGGCCTGGAGGGCGAGCGACTCCACGACCGGGCGCACCAGGTGCCCGGTCTTGCCGGCGCCGAAAGGTCCGACGGCCAGCAGGGACGCGCCCAGCACCGCCGGATCGAGGGCGGCGCCCGCGCCCCGCCGGGCGGCCGGGCTGCGGTCGCGGTCCGGGTAGCGGCCGAGCCGGACCTGCGAGGTGAGCAGGTCGTGGGTGGCGGAACGGGCCGGCAGATCCCGGGCCTTCGAGGGGTGCGGGCAGGCCGCCGCGCCCTGGCCGAGCACGGCGTCGACGAACGGGCGGAGCCGTGCGGGGTCGGCCTCCACGCCGCTCCAGGCGCGCCGGATGCGTACGCAGTCGACATCGTTCATGCGGCCGGTGCGCTGTTCCGCGGCCAGCCGGTCGGCGGCCTCCTGCTGGCCCGCGGCGCGCAGCAGCGGCCAGTCGGCCGGGTCCTCCGCCGGTGCCTTCTCCGGCTCCGGGCCGCTCCTGCGTCCCCCGCGCAGCTCGCGGACGGTCCCGGGCCAGTCGGCGGCCCGCCCGATCAGCAGCAGGATCACGGCGGCCCCCGTCAGGTGGAAGACCGTCGTGAAGGTCTCCACCTGCGCCGCGACCTCTTCGGCGGTACCGCTGAAGAGCCAGGAGTGCGGCGTCAGTCCCAGCGCCAGGTTGTCGAAGGGCAGCACGTCGTCGGCGTTCACGAAGCACCAGATGAGCACGGCGGCGGTCAGCGCGGTGCGCAGCATCCGGCTCGGCAGGGGGTGGTCGACGGCGTAGCGGCGGAACACCTCGCGCCAGTTGCCGAGACGGCCGAAGCCCCAGATCACCAGGACGGCGACCAGACTGTTGTAGACGGAGAGCGCGGTCACGGCCGACATGGGGCGTTCGAGCCCCCACCAGTCGGAGGGGGTGACCAGTTCCAGCAGGATGCGGCTGTGGGGCACGTAGCCGTTGCGCCAGAGCGACCAGACCAGCAGGGCGGCGAGCAGCGCCACCACGGCGCCGCCGATCAGGGAGCGGTCGGGCACCCGGTCGGGGTCGGCCTCGGGGCGGGGCCGGTGGCCGAACCGCCACAGGCCGGGCTCGGCCGCCGCGCGCGGGGTGCGGAGCCAGTCGCCGAGGGAGGGGCCGACCGTGGGCGCGTGGCCGGGCCTCGGCGGCAGTTCGGGCGGTGGCGGGCCTGCCGGGCGCGGCACCGGATGACCGGAGCGGGTGTCGCGCGAGCCGTACGTGCCCTCGGTGTCCATCTGCTGTCCCTCGTCCCCTGACCAGCTCCGACCGGTAACTCCGGGCGCGGGCGCCCGAAGTCATCAATCTAGTGCCCCGCGCCACCCCGTCGGACGCGGTCCGCCGGGATGTTCCGGGCCGCGCTCCGGGGCCCTTCGTCCGGCTCCGCGCGCCGTGGCGGCCGCCGTCCCGGCGCCCCCGCTATGTCCGTGGCGGACAACGGCGCGCCGGCACCACTCCCGAACGGAACATGCCGGACCCCGGGCCTCGCCCCTAGCCTGCTGGGGAAGCGTCCGAAACATCCCCCCAGGAGCCCCCCATGACCGAAATTCCGCAGGAGCGACGCGTCGTCACCGCCATTCCCGGCCCGAAGTCGGTGGAGCTGCAGGCCCGTCGGCTGAACACGGTGGCGGCGGGCGTGGGCTCCACCCTGCCGGTGTTCACCGCCCGCGCCGGCGGCGGAATCATCGAGGACGTGGACGGCAACCGCCTGATCGACCTCGGCTCCGGCATCGCCGTGACGTCGGTCGGCGCCTCCGCCGAGGCCGTCGTGCGCCGCGCGTCCGCGCAGCTCGCCGACTTCACCCACACCTGTTTCATGGTCACGCCGTACGAGGGCTACGTCGAGGTCTGCGAGCAGCTCGCCGAGCTGACGCCGGGCGACCACCCCAAGAAGTCGGCGCTGTTCAACTCGGGCGCCGAGGCCGTCGAGAACGCGGTGAAGATCGCCCGCATCCACACCAAGCGCACCGCGGTCGTCGTCTTCGACCACGGCTACCACGGCCGCACCAACCTCACGATGGCGCTGACCGCCAAGAACATGCCGTACAAGCAGGGCTTCGGCCCGTTCGCGCCCGAGGTGTACCGGGTGCCGGTGGCGTACGGCTACCGCTGGCCGACCGGTGCCGAGAACGCCGGTGCCGAGGCGTCCGCCCAGGCCATCGACCAGATCAACAAGCAGATCGGCGCGGAGAACGTCGCCGCGATCATCATCGAGCCGGTGCTCGGCGAGGGCGGCTTCATCGAGCCGGCCAAGGGCTTCCTCCCGGCGATCGCCCAGTTCGCCAAGGACAACGGCATCGTCTTCGTCGCCGACGAGATCCAGTCCGGCTTCTGCCGCACCGGCCAGTGGTTCGCCTGCGAGGACGAGGGCATCGTCCCGGACCTGATCACCACCGCCAAGGGCATCGCGGGCGGTCTCCCGCTCTCCGCCGTGACCGGCCGCGCCGAGATCATGGACTCCGCCCACGCCGGTGGCCTCGGCGGCACCTACGGCGGCAACCCGGTCGCCTGCGCGGGTGCCCTCGGCGCCATCGAGACGATGCGCGAGCTGGACCTGAACGGGAAGGCCAAGCGCATCGAGGAGGTCATGAAGGGCCGCCTCGCCGAGATGCAGGCGAAGCTCGACAACGGCGACATCATCGGTGACATCCGCGGCCGCGGCGCGATGATCGCGATCGAGCTGGTGAAGTCCGGCACGAAGGACCCGCACCCGGAGGCCGCCGCGAAGCTCGCCAAGGCGTGCCACGCCCAGGGCGTGCTGGTCCTCACCTGCGGCACGTACGGCAACGTCCTGCGCTTCCTGCCGCCGCTGGTGATCGGCGAGGACCTGCTGAACGAGGCGCTCGACGTCATCGAGCAGGCGTTCGCCGGGATCTGACCCGTGCGGACCCCGGCGGCGGAGGGCCGCTCCCCCGCCGGGGATGCAGGCGTCGCGTGTGGGCCTGTGAAGAAGGTGTGCGGGGCCGATGGCGGGATACGTTTCCGGCTGTCGGTCCCCCATCGGCTGTCGTACGGTTTTCGCAGATGAGAGAAACACCTCGCCCGCAGGGGACTGCGGGCGATGCCGGACCGGAGCTTCCCCGGCGCCGTTTCGGTCGTGCCCCCGGGCACAGCGCCGGAGCCTTCGGTTCCGGAACTTCTCACCGATCGGACGGCCGCCCGCCCCAGACCCCCCGGGGCGCGCGGCGGACCGATCCGACCGGCCGTCCCGGAACCACCCCCCCTGTTCCCGGGCGGCCGGCCCTTTTCCTTCTCCTGGCGCCGCTCCTGCCGGTGCTGTTCGCGCTCACCACCTGGCAGGTCGCGGCCGGGGGCCCGGTGCGTGGTCTCGACGAGCGGATCGGGCGGGCGGTCGTGGGGCGCGGCCCCCTCCGGTTGACGGAGTTCCTCGCCGATCTCGGCAACATGCAGGTCGCGCTCCCGGTGCTGGGCCTCGCGGTCGTGCGGTCCCTGGTGCGCGGCGAGCGCCGCGCGCCGTTGTGCGCGGTCCTGGCGATGGTCGCGGTGCCGCTCCTCGTCGTGCCGCTGAAGGCCTGGATCGCCCGTCCGGGGCCGCTGACGGAGGTCACCGGCTACTACCCGTCCGGGCACGCGGCGACGGCCGTGGTGGCGTACGGGGCCGCGGCGCTGCTGCTCGCGCCGCACGCGCGGCGGCCGTGGTCGTGGATGATGCCCGTCGCCGCTGCCTTGCTGGCCACGGCGACGGGCATCGGTCTGGTGCTGCGCGGCTACCACTGGCCGCTGGACGTGCTGGGCAGCTGGTGGTTGTGCGGGGCGCTGCTGGTCGGTTTCCGGCTCCGTGGCCGGGGCGGGCGTTCCCGGTCGCCCGGATCCCAGGGGGTCCGGGCTTCCGGAGCGGGGGGTCAGTCGCCGAAGTAGGCGTCGAAGTTCTTCGCGAACTCCCCGTTGTTGAAGCGGTCCCAGTTGATCGACCACGACATCAGCCCGCGCAGCTGGGGCCAGGTGCCGTGGGTGGTGTACGAGCCGCAGTCGGTCTTCTTGGTCAGGCAGTTCAGCGCCTTGGTGACCTCGGCGGGCGAGGTGTGGCCGTTGCCCGCCTGGGTGGAGGCCGGCAGGCCGATGGCGACCTGGTCGGGCCGCAGCGGGGGGAAGACCTTGGTCTGGTCGCCGGCCACCGGGAACCCGGTGAGCAGCATGTCGGTCATGGCGATGTGGAAGTCCGCGCCGCCCATCGAGTGGTACTGGTTGTCCAGGCCCATGATGGAGCCCGAGTTGTAGTCCTGGACGTGCAGCAGGGTCAGGTCGTCGCGCAGGGCGTGGATGACCGGCAGGTAGGCGCCGGCCCGGGGGTCCTGGCCGCCCCAGGGGCCCGAGCCGTAGAACTGGTAGCCGAGCTGCACGAAGAAGGTCTCGGGCGCCATGGTGAGGACGAACTTCTCGCCGTACTTGGCCTTGAGGGTCTTCACCGCGGAGATCAGGTTGACGACGACCGGGGTCGTGGGGTTCCGGAAGTCGGTGTCGCCGGTGTTCAGCGAGAGCGAGTGGCCCTCGAAGTCGATGTCGAGGCCGTCCAGGCCGTACTCGTCGATGATCTTGCTGACGGAGGAGACGAAGGTGTCCCGGGCGGCGGTGGTGGTGAGCTGCACCTGGCCGTTCTGGCCGCCGATGGAGATCAGGACCTTCTTGCCCTTGGCCTGCTTGGCCTTGATGGCGGCCTTGAACTCGTCGACGGACTCGACGTTCGGGCACTCGGTGACCGGGCAGAGCGAGAAGCGGATGTCGCCGGAGGTGACCGAGGTGGGCTCGCCGAAGGCCAGGTCGATGACGTCCCAGGAGTCGGGGACGTCCGCCATGCGCGTGTAGCCGGAGCCGTTGGCGAAGCTGGCGTGCAGGTAGCCGACGAGGGCGTGGGCGGGCAGGTCGCCACCGTTCCCGTCCCCGCCGCCCGCCGTGGTGGTGGCGGACACGGCGGCGGACTTGGCGGACTCGCCCGCGGAGTTGGTGGCGGCGACCCGGAAGCTGTACGCGGTCGAGGCGGTCAGCCCGGTGACGGTGGCGGAGGTGCCGGTGACGGAGAGGACCTTGGTGTCGCCCCGGTAGACGTTGTAGCCGGTGGCTCCGGTGGAGCCGGTCCAGGACAGGCCGACCGAGGACGCGGTGACCGTGCCGGTCTTCAGTCCGGTGGGGGCGGCGGGCAGTTCGACGGGGGCGCCGCCGGGTCCGACGAGGGTGAGGTCGTCGGCGTAGTAGGCCGGGGTGCCGTACCAGCCGTGGGTGTAGACGGTCACCGAGGTGGTGGACGGCCCGGTTTTGAAGGTGGTGGTGAGCTGCTTCCAGTCGGCGGACGACTGGGTCCAGGTGCGGACGTCGGTGGTGCCGGTGCCCTCGGCTCCGAGGTAGACGTACGAGCCCTGCACCCAGCTGCTCAGCGTGTACGTGGAGTCCGGCTGCACCGTCACGGTCTGGAAGCACTTGGCGTTGTCGCCGCCGGCCGGGGTCGCCTTCAGCGCCGAAGTGCCGCTGTGGGCCGGGGTGCTGACGACGGCTCCGCTGCCGCCGGTGCAGCTCCAGCCGTCCAGGCCGGACTCGAAGCCGCCGTTGCGCGCCAGGTCGACGTCGGCGGCCGCGGCGGACGGGGCGAGGGCGGTCAGGCCGCCCGCGGCGAGCAGCGCCGCCGAGAAGGCGGCCACAAGTCCGGTGAATCGGGCGGGTGGTCCCGTGCGTTCCACAACGACCTCCGTGCATGGGGGAATTGAGTGCGGCGGGCACAACATGGTCCAGACCAATCAGGTTGTCAAGACCTCTGGCAGTACCCCGCCATATCCGGTGCCGACATGTCCCGTTTCCCGGCTCCTGTCCCCCCTCTCCCCCTGCCTCTTCCCGCCGCTCCTCCTCGTCTCTCCCCCTCCTCCGCGGATCCGTCCGTCCCTTCCGCTCCGGGTACGGAACGGGCCGGCCACTCCGAGGAGTGACCGGCCCGGTGTCGCGGCGGCTGCCCGGCGGGCTCTCAGCTGTCGAAGCCGAGCCCGAGCCGGTCCATCGTCCGCAGCCAGAGGTTGCGGTGCCCGCCGTTGAGGTCGGCCCTGGCCAGGGACCGCTTGGTGAGCTCGATCCCGGCCCAGGCGAAGGGCTCCGGCGGGAACGGCATCGGCTTGCTGCGGACCATCTCCAGCTCGGTCCGCACGGTCCGCTCGCCCGCCAGCAGGTCGAGCATCACATCGGCCCCGAACCGGGTGGCGCCGACGCCGAGTCCGGTGTACCCGGCGGCGTAGGCGACCCGGCCGCGGTAGGCCGTGCCGAAGAACGCGGAGAAGCGGGAGCAGGTGTCGATCGCCCCGCCCCAGGCGTGGCTGAAGCGGACACCCTCCAGCTGCGGGAAGCACTCGAAGAACTGGCCCGCGAGCTTGAGGAAGGTCTCCGGCCGCTGGTCGAGGTCGGCGTTCAGCCGGCCGCCGTACGGGTAGATCGCGTCGTAGCCGCCCCACAGGATCCGGTTGTCGGCCGACAGCCGGAAGTAGTGGAACTGGTTGGCGCTGTCGCCCAGCCCCTGCCGGTTCCGCCAGCCGATGGAGGCCAGCTGGTCCGCGGTGAGCGGCTCGGTCATCAGCGCGTAGTCGTAGACCGGCACGGTGTACGGGCGCACCCGCTTGACCAGCGACGGGAAGATGTTCGTGCCGAGCGCCACCCGGTGCGCGAAGATCCTTCCGTAGGGCGTGCGGACGGCCATTCCGGCGGTGGTGCCGGCCAGTTCGAGGCCCCGGGTGTGCTCGTGGATCCGCACTCCCAGGCCGAGGCAGGCCCGCTTCAGGCCCCAGGCCAGTTTGGCGGGGTGCAGCATGGCGACGCCCCGCCGGTCCCAGAGCCCGCCCAGGAAGGTCGGCGAGTCGACCTCGGCGCGCAGCGCGTCCCGGTCCAGGAACTCCGTCCCGGTGAAGCCGAGCTTCTCGGCCTGCCGGTGCCATTCCATGAGCTCTTCGAGCTGGTGGGGCTCGGTGGCGACGTCGATCTCGCCGGTGCGCTCGAACTCGCAGTCGATGGAGTAGCGGGCGACGGCGGCCTCGATGGCGTCGAGGTTCTGCTCGCCGAGCTCCTCCAGCTTCTTGATCTCGTCCGGCCAGCGGTCCAGTCCGTTGGGCAGGCCGTGGGTGAGGGAGGCGGCGCAGAACCCGCCGTTGCGGCCCGAGGCGGCCCAGCCCACCTCGTGCCCCTCGATCAGTACGACGTCCCGTTCCGGGTCGCGCTCCTTGGCGAGCAGCGCGGTCCACAGTCCGCTGTAGCCGCCGCCGATGACGAGCAGGTCGCAGCGCTCGTCACCGGTGAGCGCCGGCAGCGCCGCGGGCTTTTCCGGGTCGTCCAGCCAGAACGACACCGGTTGTGCGTCGGAGAGTGATTGTGCAGCGGTACGCATGGCAACTGGGGCCATGGTTTCCAACTCCTTCAGGGCTTTCTATCGTGTGCTTTTCTTGCGCCGGTTCGCGATCAGCTGGCCGACGAGGACCACCGCCACGGCGATGACGAACATCGCCGTTCCGATGACGTTGATCTGTACAGGTGTGCCCCGCTGTGCCGAACCCCAGACGAACATGGGGAAGGTCACGGTGGAGCCCGCGTTGAAGTTGGTGATGATGAAGTCGTCGAAGGAGAGCGCGAAGGCGAGCAGCGCTCCCGCGGCGATTCCGGGGGCGGCGATCGGCAGCGTCACCCGCAGGAAGGTCTGCACGGGTCCGGCGTACAGGTCGCGGGCGGCCTCCTCCAGCCGCGGGTCCATGGACATCACGCGCGCCTTGACGGCCGTCACGACGAAGCTCAGGCAGAACATGATGTGCGCGATGAGGATCGTCCAGAAGCCCAGCTGCGCGCCCATGTTGAGGAAGAGGGTGAGCAGCGAGGCGGCCATGACCACCTCGGGCATCGCCATCGGCAGGAAGATCAGCGAGTTGATCGCGCCGCGCGCCCGGAAGCGGTAGCGGACCAGCGCGAAGGCGATCATCGTGCCGAGCGCGGTCGCGCCGACGGTGGCCCAGAAGGCGATCTGGAGGGACAGCGAGAGCGAGCCGCACATGTCGGCGACGCCGCAGGGGTCCTTCCAGGCGTCCAGGGAGAAGTGCTGCCAGGAGTAGTTGAAGCGCCCCTTCGGCTTGTTGAACGAGAACACCATGACGACGATGTTCGGCAGGATCATGTACGCGAGGGTCAGCAGACCCACGAGGACGACCAGGTTGCGGCGGATCCAGCGCAGTGCGGGCATCAGACCAGGTCCTCCGTCCCGGAGCGGCGGATGTAGACGGTGACCATGAGCAGGACGACCGCCATGAGGATGAAGGAGAGCGCGGCGGCCGTCGGATAGTCCAGGACCCGCAGGAACTGGGTCTGGATGACGCTGCCGACCATCTTGGTGTCGGTGGAGCCGAGGAGTTCGGCGTTGACGTAGTCGCCGCTGGCCGGGATGAAGGTGAGCAGCGTCCCGGAGACGACGCCCGGCATGGAGAGCGGGAGGGTCACCTTGCGGAAGGTGGTGGCGGGGGTGGCGTACAGGTCGCCGGCCGCCTCGTGCAGTCTGCCGTCGATCCGCTCCAGCGAGGTGTAGAGCGGCAGGATCATGAACGGCAGGAAGTTGTACGTGAGGCCGCAGACCACCGCGAGCGGGGTGGCCAGCACCCGGTTGGACTCGGTCCAGCCGAGCCAGCTGGTGACGTCCAGGACGTGCAGGGTGTTGAGCACCTCGACGACCGTGCCGCCGTCCGCGAGGATCGTCTTCCAGGCGAGGGTGCGGATCAGGAAGCTGGTGAAGAACGGGGCGATGACCAGGACCAGGACGAGGTTGCGCCAGCGGCCGGCCTTGAACGCGATGAGGTAGGCGAGCGGGTAGCCGAGCAGCAGGCACAGGATGGTGGCGGTGCCCGCGTACAGCAGGGACCGGATGAACTGCGGGTAGTAGTCCTGCAGCGCCTCCCAGTACGTCGCGAAGTGCCAGGTGACCTCGAAGCCCTTCTCCAGGGAGCCGGTCTGCACGGAGGTCGAGGCCTGGTAGACGAGCGGCAGCGCGAAGAAGACGAGCAGCCACAGGATGCCGGGGAGCAGCAGCCAGTAGGGGACGAGGCGCTTGCGGGTGGCGGGCCTGCGGACCTTCGGTCCGGTGACGGGCGCCGGTGGCGCCTCCTGGGTGACGGTCACGCCGCGTCCTCCACCGTCTCCACACCGGCGGCGATGTCCTGGGCGGCGTCCAGGCCGAAGGTGTGCGCCGGGTTCCAGTGCAGGACGACCTCGGTGCCGGGGGTGAGTCCCGCGCGCCGGTCGATGTTCTGCTCGTACACCTGGAGTTCCTTGCCGGCCGGGCTCTCCACCACGTACTGCGTGGAGACCCCGATGAAGCTGGAGTCGACGATCCGGCCGGTGACCCGGTTGCGGCCCTCGGCGATCGCGTCCGTGTCGTCGGCGGGCGCGAGGGATATCTTCTCGGGTCGTACGCCGAGCAGCAGCTTGCCGCCCTCGGTGGCCCGGCCCGTGCACCGGTCGGTGGGCAGTCGCAGCTTCCCGCCTCCCGCGGACACGACGATGTCGGTGCCCGTGGAGACGACCTCGGACTCGATGAGGTTGGAGGTGCCGAGGAAGTTGGCGACGAAGGTCGTCCGCGGGTTCTCGTACAGGTCGGCGGGGGCGCCGAGCTGCTCGACCCGGCCCGCGTTCATCACCGCGACGGTGTCGGCCATGGTCATGGCCTCCTCCTGGTCGTGGGTGACGTGGATGAAGGTGATGCCGACCTCGGTCTGGATGCGCTTGAGCTCCAACTGCATCTGGCGGCGCAGCTTGAGGTCGAGGGCGCCGAGCGGTTCGTCGAGCAGGAGCACCTGCGGGTGGTTGATCAGGGCGCGGGCGACGGCGACGCGCTGCTGCTGGCCGCCGGAGAGCTGGTGCGGCTTGCGCTTGGCGAAGTCGCCGAGCTGGACGAGATCCAGCATCTCGTCGACCTGCTTCTTCACCGACTTGATGCCGCGCCGGCGCAGGCCGAAGGCGACGTTCTCTGCGATGTCGAGGTGCGGGAAGAGCGCGTAGCTCTGGAAGACCGTGTTGACGGGCCGCTTGTAGGGGGGCAGATCGGTGATGTCCCGGTCACCGAGCGAGATGGTGCCGGTGGTCGCCTCCTCCAGGCCCGCGATCATCCGCAGGGTGGTGGTCTTGCCGCAGCCGGACGCGCCGAGCAGTGCGAAGAAGGTGCCCTGCGGGACGGTCAGGTCGAGGGGTTCGACGGCGGTGAAGGAGCCGTACGTCTTGGTGATCCCGGTGAGGCGGACGTCGCCGCCGGTCTGCTGCTGTGTCATGGATCGCGGTCCCGGTGGTGTCGGAGGGAGATCGGGGAGAAAGGGGCGCGGGGTCAGGCGCCGATGAGCTTGGCGAACTTCTCTTCGTACGCCGTCTCTTCCTCGGTGGTCAGGGAGCGGAAGGCATGCGACCGGGACGCCATCTCCTTGTCCGGGAGGATCAGGACGTTGTCGGCCATCGCCCGGTCGATCTTCGCCAGCTCCTCGCGGACCCCGTCGACCGGGCAGACGAAGTTGATGTAGGCGGCGAGCTGCGCGGCGACCGACGGCTCGTAGTAGTAGTCGATGAGCTTCTCGGCGTTGGTCCTGTGCCGGGCCTCCACCGGGACCATCAGGTTGTCGCTGGATATGACGTACCCCGCGGCCGGGATCGCGTACTTGATGTCCGGGTTCCCGGCCCGGAGCTGGATGACGTCGCCGGCCCAGGCCACGCAGGCGGCGATGTCGCCCTTGTCGAGGTCGGCGGTGTAGTCGTTGCCGGTGAAGCGGCGGATCTGGTTCCTGTCGACGCCCTTCTGGAGCCGGCCGATCGCGGCGTCGTAGTCCGCGTCGGTGAAGGAGCCGGGGTCCTTGCCCATGTCGAGCAGGGTCATGCCGATGGTGTCGCGCATCTCGGAGAGGAAGGAGACCCGGCCCTTGAGCTTCGGATCGTCGAGGAGCTGCGTGACCGAGTCGACCTTGCGTCCGCCGGTCGCCCTGGAGTTGTAGGCGATGACGGCCGGGATGCCCGCCCAGGGGTACGAGTGGGCGCGGCCCGGGTCCCAGTCCGGGGAACGGAACTGGGCCGAGAGGTTGGCGTAGGCGTGCGGCAGGTTCGCGGGGTCGAGCTTCTGCGCCCAGCCGAGGCGGACGATGCGGGCGGCCAGCCAGTCGGTGACGCAGATGATGTCGCGTCCGGTGTCCTGGCCGGCCGCGAGCTGCGGTTTTATCTTGCCGAAGAACTCGACGTTGTCGTTGATGTCCTCGGTGTACTTGACCCTGATGCCGGTGCGCTTCGTGAACGCCTCCAGGGTGGGCCGGTGCTTGCCGTCCTCGGTGACGTCCATGTACTCGGTCCAGTTGGAGAAGTTGATCTGCTTCTCCCGGGCCGAGTGGTCGTCGGAGGCCGCCGCGGTGCCGTCCGGGCGCTTCGCCGGGGGGATGCCGCAGGCGCTCAGCGTGCCCAGCCCGCCGATCGCCAGCGCCCCCAGGCCGGAGGCGCGGATCAGCGATCGACGGGTGAGGGCGCCCCGGCCGCTGGTCAGGCTGCGCCGCATCGCGGCGATCTGGGCCGCGGAGAGGCGCTCGGGCTCGTACTGCTCCATGCCGTTGCCCTTTCGGGTGTGTGGGGCCGGGGTCGGCCGGTTTATCGGTCCCCGAAGATCGTGCGGTGCCAGTCCTTGCGGACGACCGCGGTGTTGTCGTACATGACGTGCTTGACCTGCGTGTACTCCTCGAAGGAGTACGAGGACATGTCCTTGCCGAAGCCACTGGCCTTGTATCCGCCGTGCGGCATCTCGCTGATGATCGGGATGTGGTCGTTGACCCAGACGCAGCCCGCCTTGATCTCGCGGGTGGCGCGGTTGGCGCGGTACAGGTCGCGGCTCCAGGCGGAGGCGGCGAGCCCGTAGGGGGTGTCGTTGGCGAGGCGGATGCCCTCGTCGTCGCTGTCGAAGGGCAGCACGACCAGGACCGGGCCGAAGATCTCCGACTGGACGATCTCGCTGTCCTGGGCGGCGTCGGCGACGAGGGTGGGCCGGTAGTAGGCGCCGTCGGCCAGTTCGCCGCCGGGGGCCTCGCCGCCGGTGACGACGGTGGCGTACGCGCGGGCGCGCTCGACGAATCCGGCGACCCGGTCCCGCTGGGCGTGGCTGATCAGCGGGCCGAGGTCGGTGTGCGGGTCGAAGGGGTCGCCGAGCCGGACGGTCTCCATCAGCTCGGCGACGCCCCGCACGAAGGCGTCGTACAGCGGGCGCTGGACGTAGGCACGGGTGGCGGCGGTGCAGTCCTGGCCGGTGTTGATGAGCGCTCCGGCGACGGCGCCGTTGACCGCGGCGTCGAGGTCGGCGTCGTCGAAGACCACGAAGGGGGCCTTGCCGCCGAGTTCGAGGTGGAGGCGCTTGACGGTGGAGGTGGCGATCTCCGCGACCCGCTTGCCGACGGCGGTGGAGCCGGTGAAGGAAGTCATGACCACGTCCGGGTGGCCGACCAGGTGCTCGCCGGCCTCCTTGCCCGTACCGGTGACGATGTTGATCACGCCGTCGGGGATGCCCGCCTCCGTGGCCGCCCGGGCGAACATCAGCGAGGTCAGCGGGGTGATCTCGGCGGGCTTCAGCACGATGGTGTTGCCCGCGGCGATGGCCGGGAGGATCTTCCAGGCGGCCATCTGGAGCGGGTAGTTCCAGGGGGCGATGGAGCCGACGACACCGATCGCCTCGCGGCGTACGTACGAGGTGTGGTCGCCGTCGTACTCGGCAGCCGACTTGCCCTCCAGGTGGCGGGCGGCGCCGGCGAAGAAGGCGGTGTTGTCGACGGTGCCGGGCACGTCGAACTCGGTGGAGAGCTTGATCGGCTTGCCGCACTGGAGCGACTCCACGTACGCGAAGTCGTCGGCCTGCTCGGCGAGTACGGCGGCGAAGCGGTGCATCGCCTCGGCCCGCTCGGCGGGCGTCGCGCCCGACCAGCCGGGGAACGCATCGCGCGCGGCGGCCACGGCGGCGTCCACGTCCGCGGTGCCCGCCAACTCGTAGCTGTACACGGTCTCGCCCGTCGCGGGGTTCACCACGTCGTGCCGGCGCCCCGATGTTCCGGACCGCAGCTTTCCGCCGATGTACTGTGCGCCGTCCGCGAAGCGGTCCCGCACCTGGATGCCGTTGCCCATGACGCTCTCCTCCGCCGCATGCCCCGGAAACACGGGGGCGGCGTAGCCTCTGCTCGATTTGAGTGCCGATCCTGGCAGAGGCCTTCCACCCCAACAAGTGATTCCGTTGTTGCCTTTTGGTTACGCGACGGAATCTGTCGACCATGTGTCGCGTCAGTGCGGAATTCCCCGTACGGAGTGTCAGTGGCGGATGCCAGAATCGCGTGTCATGGAACACATGGACGCTCTTCTGGCGCGGGTCGCGCGCGGGGAGAAGGTGAAGTACCTGCACTTCTGGGGACACCGCCCGCGCCCCGATGGCCGTATCGGCGCGAGCTGCCTCAGCCAGTGGTGGCCGTCGCCGTTCACGGTCGAGGGCGTGACGTACGCGTCGGCCGAGCACTGGATGATGGCGGGCAAGGCGCGCCTGTTCGGTGACGCGGAGTCGCAGGCCGCGGCGGTGGCGGCGAAGAGCCCGGCGGTGGCGAAGAAGGTGGGCCGGCTGGTCCGCGGTTTCGACGACGCGGTGTGGGAGCGCGAGCGGTACGGGCTGGTGGTGGCCGGCAGCGTGCACAAGTTCGGCGGCGACCCGGAGCTGCGGGAGTTCCTGCTGAACACCGGGGACCGGGTCCTGGTCGAGGCGAGCCCGATGGACCGGATATGGGGCATCGGCCTGGCGGCGGACGACCCGCGGGCGGCCGCCCCGGCGACCTGGCGGGGGCTGAACCTGCTGGGATTCGCGCTGATGGACGCCCGGGCGCAGCTGCGGGCGGGCTGAGAGGGCCGGGAACGGGGGCGGCCGGGGAATCGGAAGGCCGTTGTGGAGAACGGCCGGGCGGGTCGGGACCGCTGGGCGCGCGCGGGGCCGACGGCCCTCGCCCGGGGAGGAGGTCGACGAACGCGGCGTTGACGTCCAGGTCCACCAGGTCGGCGGCCCTCGCCCGGGGACGGGTCTCCCGGTCCCGGTACGGCACGACGGCCGTACGGGAAGGGCCGGGGCCCGGCCCGCACGGCCGTCGGGAAGGGGTGCGCCGTCGGTCCGGTGCCGGCGGGGCACTACCGCGTGACGTCGACGACCAGGGACGTGGCGTACGGATCGTCCTCGTAGACGGTGTTGTCGTCGAGTTCGTCGGCGTGGGTGGCGAACAGCCAGATGAAGAAGCTGATGATCGCCACGCCGAGGGCGATGCCGATGGACCCCATGATGATCCCGGCGAGCGCCTGACCGCTGTTGGTCGCCTCACCGCGCTGCACCCGCTTGCGGCCCAGGATGCCGAAGATCAGGGCCAGTACGCCCAGGATCAGGCTCGGGATCCCGTAGACGCAGAACATGCAGACGGCCAGGATGCCGAGCACCATGGCCGCCGTGCCCATCCCGTTGGCGGGCGGCGGGCCCCACGGCGCCTGGGGGTATCCGGGGTACCCCGCGTACCCCGGATACCCGTACTGCGGCTGTGCGGGTGCGGCCGGGTAGCCGTACTGGCCCGCGGGCGGCGGGAACTGCTGCCCCGGCCCGTTGGGGCCGACCGGGGGCGGCGGCACCTCACCGGGGACCGGCCCCGTCCCGCCGGGCGAGCCGAACCCCGGCGGCGGCGCGTCGGCCGGCGCGGGGCCGTCCCCGACGCCCGGCATCGAGGCGATCGTCGGTTGGTTGTGGACGGCGGGCGGACGGGTGTCGCCGGCCGGCTTGTCCAGCGGGACCTTGCTGTCGGGCGCGGCCCACGGGTCCCGCGGCGCGCCCCCGCCCCCGGGCTGCTCTGTGTTGTCTGACATGTGCCTCCCCCATCGTGGTCCCGTCATGCTACGGCCCGCCTTCCCACCTGCGGACCCGGCCTACGATGATGCCCGTCCCCTGCCCGGCCGACCGCGCCCGGCAGCCCGTCGTCCCACGCCCCGGAGAGTCCGATGTCCGAACTGCGCCCCTTCATCGCGGGGCTGCCCAAGGCGGAACTGCACGTCCACCACGTCGGGTCCGCCTCCCCCCGCATCGTCGCGGAGCTGGCCGCGCACCACCCCGACTCCAAGGTCCCCACCGATCCCGAGGCGCTGGCCGACTACTTCACCTTCACGGACTTCGGGCACTTCATCGAGGTGTACCTCTCCGTCGTGGACCTGATCCGCACCCCGGAGGACGTCCGGCTGCTGACCTTCGAGGTCGCCCGCGACATGGCGCGACAGAACATCCGGTACGCGGAGCTGACGGTGACGCCGTACTCCTCGACCCGGCGCGGCATCCCGGAGCAGGCGTTCATGGAGGCGATAGAGGACGCCCGCAAGGCCGCCGAGGCCGAGCTGGGCGTCGTGCTGCGCTGGTGCTTCGACATCCCCGGCGAGGCCGGACTCCAGTCCGCCGAGGAGACCGCCCGGCTCGCCGTGGACCTGCGGCCCGAAGGACTCGTCTCCTTCGGGCTCGGCGGTCCGGAGGTCGGGGTGGGGCGCCCGCAGTTCAAGCCCTACTTCGACCGCGCGATCGCCGCGGGTCTGCACTCCGTGCCGCACGCCGGGGAGACCACCGGGCCGCAGACCGTCTGGGACGCGCTGACCCATCTGCGCGCCGAGCGCATCGGCCACGGCACCAACTCCGTCCAGGACCCGAAGCTGCTGGCCCACCTCGCCGAACACCGCATCCCGCTGGAGGTCTGCCCGACCTCGAACGTCGCGACCCGCGCCGTGGCCGACATCGACCAGCACCCGATCCGGGAGATGGTGCGGGCGGGTGTCCTGGTCACCATCAACAGCGACGACCCGCCGATGTTCGGCACCGACCTCAACAACGAGTACGCGGTGGCCGCCCGGCTGCTCGACCTGGACGAGCGCGGGCTCGCCGAGCTGGCGAAGAACGCGGTCGAGGCCTCGTACCTCGACCCGGCCGGCAAGCGGACGCTGGCCGCCGAGATCGACACGTACACGGCGAGCTGGCTGGAGCGTGCCGGCCGGTGAGCCCGGTGGGACGCGCCGGCCGGTGAGCCCGGTGGGACGCGCCAGCCGGTGAGCCCGGCGGGGCGTGCCGGCCGGGGAGCGGCCGGCACGCTCCGGTCGACGGGCCCGGTGGATCGCGTCGGCCGGTGAGCCCGGTGGTCACAATGACCCCATGACCCCCACAGTCACCGCCGTGGCGCACCGCGGCGACCCCTACCGGGTCCGCGAGAACACGCTCCCCTCGATCCGCTCCGCCCTCGCACAGGGGGCGGACGCGGTCGAGATCGACGTACGGCTCACCCGCGACGGGGTGCCGGTCCTGCTGCACGACCCCACGCTGAAGCGGTTGTGGGGTCATGATCTGCGGCTCGACCGGCTGACCCGGGCCGAGCTCACCGGGCTGACCCGCGGTGGTGTGCCCACGCTGCGCGAGGCGCTGCTCGCCGCCGGGGCGCACCGCGTCATGATCGACCTGCCCGGCTCCACCGACGGCTCCGTGGCGCGGACCGTCGCCGCGGTGCACGCGTGCGGGGCCGCGGAGCGGGTCTACTACTGCGCGGGCCCCGAGGCGATGCTGCGGGTGCGCGCCGCCGATCCCGCCGCCGAGATCGCCCTGACCTGGACATCGTCCGAGCCGCCGGGCCCGGCGCTGCTCGACGCGGTGCGGCCGCGCTGGCTGAACTACCGGTTCGGCCTGGTGCGGCGGGATCTGACGGACCGTCTGCACCGGGAGGGGCTGCTGGTGTCCGCCTGGACGGTGGACACCGGCCCCGTCATGCGCCGCCTCGTCCGGCGGGGCGTCGACTCGATCACCACCAACCGGGTGGACGTCCTGCGCCGCGTTCTCGCCAACTCCTCGGCCACCGGACCCGCTTGATCGTCCGGCATCATGGACGGCGTCCCCTCTCCCCACTCTTCCTCTCCCCCACTCTGAATCACCGGCCGGCCCGAGGAGCAGAACCGTGAGCGACGCCCGCACCGATCACTTTTCCAACCGTGTCCGTCCCGACGTCGCCCACAACGCGCGGGTCTGGAACCACTGGCTGGGCGGCCGGGACAACTACCCCGTGGACCGCGAGGTCGGCGACCGGGTCACCGCCATGTACCCGAGCATCGGCGAAGTGGCGCGCGCCGACCGGGAGTTCCTGGGGCGTGCAGTCCGCCATCTGGCCGGTGACGTGGGGATCGAGCAGTTCCTGGACATCGGCACCGGTCTGCCGACCGCCGGGAACACCCACGAGGTCGCCCAGCACACCGCCCCCGGCTCCCGGGTCGTGTACGTCGACAACGACCCGGTCGTGCTGGCGCACGCCCGTGCGCTGCTCACCAGCTCCCCGGAGGGCGCGACCGCGTACGTCGAAGCGGACGCCCGCCGTCCGGAGGAGATCCTGCGGGCGGCCGAGCCGACGCTGGACCTGGGGAAACCGGTCGCGGTCATGCTGCTCGGCATCCTCAACTTCGTCCTGGACACGGACGAGGCCCGGCACATCGTGCGCACGCTGATGGACGCGGTGCCGTCCGGCAGCCATCTGGTCCTGACCCATCCGACGCTGGAGCTGGGCGGCGAGGGCAACGAGGCGGCGATGCGGTTCTGGAACGAGAACGCCACCCCGCCGATCACCGCCCGCAGTCGCGCCGAGTTCGCCACGTTCCTGACCGGACTGGACCTCGTGGAGCCGGGCATCGTGTCGTGCGCGCGCTGGCGCGCGGAGCCGTGGGCGCCGCTGGTCGCCCAGTTCGGCGCGGTGGCCCGGAAGCCGTAGTGGATCCGTGGGGGGTGTGGGCGCGCGCCCGGGTGGTGCTGCCGCCGGTGACCCGCCGCCGGACGCCGGTCGCGGTTCTCGTCGCGGTACTGGTCGCCGGGGCCTGTGGACCATCGCCGTCGACGGGCCGGGGCAGCCGCTGCCGTGCACCGGTCTCGTGACGGTCCGCACCGCGCCGGACGCGCCGCAGGAGCCCCGGCCCGCGCCGACGGCGGCCTTCGGCACCCCGTCAACCGGCTGACTCAGCCCGCCGGGGCGGCCGTCGGCGCGGGCTCCGGCTGCGGGGTTTGCTCCAGCGCCTCCAGCCGCTTGATCATGCGGCGCACCACGAGCAGCGGGATCACCCCGAAGACCCCGAACGACATGTCGATGACGGACCACCAGAAGGGGATGCCCCGGATGGGCCCGCAGATCAGCGCGAGCGGGATGATCCCGGCGCAGGCGATCATGCCGAATTCGATGACCCAGATGTTGCGGACCGGGTCGCGGTAGGGGCCGTAGAAGGCGACCGCGATGACGAGGTGCGCGAAGGCCAGCCAGTCGGTGCCGTACAGGACGAAGGGGTACTTCGCGTCGGTCTGGTCCAGGCCGGTGCGGACCTTGGTGATCCACTCCATCAGTGCCGGGAAATGCTCCGGAACGGGAGAGGCCGAGGACCTCAACAGGTCCTCGGCCCAACGGAGTTCATGGACGAGCGGAAAGGCAGTCAGTCCACTCAGCACCAGACAGACGATGAAGAGGATCAACCACATGCGTATGCGCCTCAGCAGGGCTCTTCGCTCACTCATGTCCGCAGCGTACGCCCGGGTCCACCGGCCCCTCGCACCGCCTGCCGGGGTTCTCGCGCCGTGCCTTCACGCCCCTGTGCGGGGGCGGCCGGCGGGGTTGTCGGGGTCGGTTTCCTCGTCGAAGTCCCCCAGGTGGACGGGGCCGTCGGCCGGCCGGGGCGCCGTGAGCGCACCGGTCAGGAGCCGGGCCAGGTCCTTCGGCCGGATGGTCTCCTTCGTGACGGCCAGTTCCCGCACCGACCACCAACGGTATCCGTGGCGGGCCTCGACCGGGTCGATCCTCACGCGGTGCGCCTCGTCGTCCGTGACGCGGGCGAGGCGGTACTCCTCGTGCTGGTCGAAGCTCCGGCCGTCGACGGTGAAGGCGGTCCGCCGGGTCCACAGGAGCGGGCCCAGCCGGTGGGCGGGGAGGGACAGCCCCGTCTCCTCCCGGATCTCGCGGACCGCCGCCCCGATGTGGTCCTCACCGTCCTCGACGCCCCCGCCGACGGTGAACCACCATCTCGCCCCCGGCCCGCGCGGGTCGCGTCCGCAGAGCAGCAGGAGCCGGTCGTGCCCGTCGACCAGGAGCACCCTGGAGGTCCAACGCTCCGTCCTGTGCCCGTTCTTCCGCCCGTTCCCCTGCCCGCTCTTCTGTCCGTTCTTCTGTCCGTTCTTCTGTCCGTCCTCGGCCGTCATGGGCGCCGATGCTATCCGGGGGCTCCCCCGCAGCGGCCCCGTACCGCATCTCCCCGTACCGCACCGGCCTCGGACCGCCGCCGCTCACAGACCGGCGATGGCGTTCCACTTCTTCGCGAAGCCGGCGCGCTCCTCGGACGTGATGTCGCGGGCGATCGTCAGCCGCTCGCGCATCTCGTCGTCGGGGAAGATCAGCGGGTCCTCGGCGAGTTCGGCGGTCTCCTTGTCCTCGGACGTGATGTCGCGGGCGATCGTCAGCCGCTCGCGCATCTCGTCGTCGGGGAAGATCAGCGGGTCCTCGGCGAGTTCGGCGGTCTCCTTGTCCTTGGCCGCGGCCAGCACCTCGCGGGCGGCCGGGACGGGGCAGACGTAGTTGACCCAGGCGGCCAGCTCGGCGGCCACCTCCGGCTCGTAGTAGTAGTCGACGAGCTTCTCGGCGTTGCGCTTGTGGCGGGCGAGGTTGGGGATCATCAGCGATTCCGACCAGAGTTCGGCACCCTCCTCGGGAACCACGAACTCGATCTCCGGGTTGTCGGCCTGGAGCTGGATGACGTCACCGGAGTACGCCTGGCAGGCGAGCACGTCGCCGGTCGACAGGTCCTTGATGTAGTCGTTGCCGGTGAAGCGGCGGATGTGCTTCCTGCGCACCAGTTTCTCGATCTGTTCGCACATCTCGTGGAAGTCGTCCGGCACCCAGCGGGTGATGTCGACGCCGTTGCCCAGCATCAGGAGGGCGAAGGCCTCGTCGAGCCCGGACAGCAGTGTCATCCTGCCGCGCAGGTCGTCCGCCCACAGATCGCTCACGTTCCTGATCTCGCGGCCGAGCTTCTTGCGGTTGTACGCGATGCCGGTGATCCCCGACTGCCAGGGAACGCTGTGCGTACGGCCCTTGTCGAAGGCGGGCGAGAGCAGTTGCGGGTCGAGGTACCGGGCGACGTTGGGCTGCTTGGCCCGGTCCATCTCCTGCACCCAGCCCAGCCGGACGAACCTGGCGGACATCCAGTCGCTGACGACGATCAGGTCCCGGCCGGTCTCCTGGTGGTTCATCAGCGCCGGGCTGATCTTCCCGAAGAACTCGTCGTTGTCGTTGATCTCCTCGGTGTACGTGACGGAGATGCCGGTGCGCCTGCCGAACGCGTCGAGGGTGGGCCGTTTCGACTCGTCCTCGTCGTCGGTGTCGATGTAGAGGGGCCAGTTGGCGAAGTGCAGGGAGCGGTCGCTCGCCGAGGTGTCGCGTCCGGCGCGGTCACCGGGCTCCACGTAGGCGGCGGGCACGCCGCAGCCGGCCAGCGCGGCGCCGGCCGCCGTGGCTCCGAGGGCGCGCAGCAGGGACCGGCGGGACATGGGGTTCTTCGGGGTTGCTCGCACCCGCGCAGGATGCCGGTCGGCCGGACGGAGGGGCAATGGACCAACCGTCCAGCTTCGCGCACCCGGTCCGCACACCCTGTCGATGCCCGGGTACGGCGGCGGCCCCGGGCTGGTGCCCGGGGCCGCGACCCTGCCTCCGACCGGGAATCAGTCGTCGAGCGAGGTCATGACGTGCTTGATGCGGGTGTAGTCCTCGAAGCCGTACGCGGAGAGGTCCTTGCCGTAGCCGGACTTCTTGAACCCGCCGTGCGGCATCTCGGCGACGAGCGGGATGTGGGTGTTGATCCACACGCAGCCGAAGTCGAGGTTCTTGGACATCCGCATGGCGCGGGCGTGGTCCTTGGTCCACACCGAGGAGGCCAGGGCGTACTCGACGCCGTTGGCGTACTCCACGGCCTGGGCCTCGTCCGTGAACTTCTGGACGGTGATGACCGGGCCGAAGACCTCGTTCTGGATGATCTCGTCGTCCTGCTTGAGGCCGGAGACGACGGTCGCGGCGTAGAAGTAGCCCTTGTCGCCGACCCGGTGGCCGCCCGCCTCGACCCTGGCGTGGGCGGGGAGCCGCTCGATGAAGCCGCTGACCTGCTTCAGCTGGTTGGCGTTGTTGAGCGGGCCGTACGCCACGTCCTCGTCGTCCGGCAGGCCGGTCTTCGTGTCGGCGGCGGCCTTGGCGAGCTCGGTGACGAACTCGTCGTGGATGGACTCGTGGACCAGGACGCGGGTCGCGGCCGTACAGTCCTGACCGGCGTTGAAGTAGCCCGCGCCGGCGATGCCCTCGACGGCCTTGGCGATGTCGGTGTCCTCGAACACGACGACCGGGGCCTTGCCGCCGAGCTCCAGGTGGACCCGCTTGACGTCCTTGGCGGCGGACTCGGCGACCTGCATGCCGGCCCGTACCGAACCGGTGATGGAGGCCATCGCCGGGGTCGGGTGCTCGACCATCGCGCGGCCGGTCTCGCGGTCGCCGCAGACGACGTTGAAGACGCCCTTGGGCAGGATCTTGCCGATGATCTCGGCGATCAGCACGGTCGACGCCGGGGTGGTGTCGGACGGCTTGATGACGACGGTGTTGCCCGCGGCCAGCGCCGGGGCGAACTTCCAGACGGCCATCATCATCGGGTAGTTCCACGGCGCGACCTGCGCGCAGACGCCGACCGGCTCGCGCCGGACGATGGAGGTGAGGCCCTCCATGTACTCACCGGCCGAGCGGCCCTCGAGCATCCGCGCCGCGCCCGCGAAGAAGCGGATCTGGTCCACCATCGGCGGGACCTCTTCGTCCCGGGTGAGCCCGATCGGCTTGCCCGTGTTCTCCGACTCGGCGGCGACGAGGTCCTCGGCGCGCTCCTCGAAGGCGTCCGCGATCTTCAGCAGGGCCTTCTGGCGCTCGGCGGGCGTGATGTCGCGCCAGGCGGGGAAGGCGGCCGCGGCGGCCTCCATGGCGGCGTCGACATCGGCCTGTCCGGAGAGCGGCGAGGTCGCGTAGACCTCCTCCGTCACCGGGTTGACCACATCGATGGTCCGCCCGTCAGCGGCGTCCCGGAACTCTCCGTTGATGTAGTTGCGCAGACGGCGCACCTCGGTGGTCACAACCACCCCTCCTGTCGACACGGCCAATGGGTGAGGTACCCAGCCTAGTCTCTCGGGTGTCGCTTTCGACATGCCCAACCGCCGTGAACTTCGGATTCAGTGAGATCGAGGCCCCAGGACAACGAATTTCATCGATCTAGGGTTGCCAGACGGACGAGTCCCGTGCACAGTGGATGTGTGGCCAGTCGCAGCGCAGACTCCAGGACCGGGAACGGATCGTCACCAGCGGTCGATGCCGTCTCCCTCGCAATCATCGAGCAGCTCCAGGAGGACGGACGCCGTCCGTACGCCGCGATAGGCAAGGCCGTCGGCCTTTCCGAGGCGGCCGTGCGGCAGCGCGTCCAGAAGCTGCTCGATCAGGGCGTGATGCAGATCGTCGCCGTCACCGACCCCCTCACCGTGGGGTTCCGGCGGCAGGCGATGGTCGGCATCAATGTCGAGGGGGACCTCGACCCCGTCGCCGAGGCGCTGTCGGCCATGGACGAGTGCGAGTACGTGGTGATGACCGCGGGCTCGTTCGACCTGATGGTGGAGATCGTCTGCGAGGACGACGACCACCTGCTGGACACGATCAACAAACGCATCCGGGCCCTCCCCGGTGTGCGCTCCACCGAGAGCTTCGTCTACCTGAAGCTCAAGAAGCAGACCTATATGTGGGGAACCCGATAGCCGTGAGCAAGGACCTCAGCCGAACCGCGTACGACCACCTGTGGATGCACTTCACCCGCATGTCGGACTACGAGACCGCGCCCGTTCCCACCATCGTGCGGGGCGAGGGCACCTACATCTACGACGACCAGGGCAAGCGCTACTTGGACGGCCTGTCCGGCCTGTTCGTGGTCAACGCCGGTCACGGTCGTCACGAGCTCGCCGAGGCGGCCTACAAGCAGGGCCAGGAGCTGGGCTTCTTCCCGGTGTGGTCCTACGCCCACCCGAAGGCCGTCGAGCTGGCCGAGCGCCTGGCCGACTACGCCCCGGGCGACCTCAACAAGGTCTTCTTCACCACCGGTGGCGGCGAGGCCGTGGAGACCGCCTGGAAGCTGGCCAAGCAGTACTTCAAGCTCAAGGGCAAGCCGACCAAGTACAAGGTCATCTCGCGTGCGGTCGCCTACCACGGCACCCCGCAGGGCGCCCTGTCGATCACCGGCCTGCCGGCCCTGAAGGCCCCCTTCGAGCCGCTGGTCCCCGGCGCGCACAAGGTCCCGAACACCAACATCTACCGCGCCCCGATCCACGGCGACGACCCCGAGGCCTTCGGCCGCTGGGCCGCCGACCAGATCGAGCAGCAGATCCTCTTCGAGGGCCCGGACACCGTCGCCGCGGTCTTCCTGGAGCCGGTGCAGAACGCCGGCGGCTGCTTCCCGCCGCCGCCCGGGTACTTCCAGCGGGTGCGCGAGATCTGCGACCAGTACGACGTGCTGCTCGTCTCCGACGAGGTCATCTGCGCCTTCGGCCGCCTCGGCACGATGTTCGCCTGTGACAAGTTCGGCTACGTGCCGGACATGATCACCTGCGCCAAGGGCATGACCTCGGGCTACTCCCCGATCGGCGCCTGCATCGTCTCGGACCGCATCGCCGCGCCGTTCTACGAGGGTGGAAACACCTTCCTGCACGGCTACACCTTCGGTGGTCACCCGGTCTCCGCGGCGGTCGGCCTCGCCAACCTCGACATCTTCGAGCGCGAGGGCCTCAACCAGCACGTCCTGGACAACGAGAACGCCTTCTTCACGACGCTGCAGAAGCTGCTCGACCTGCCGATCGTCGGCGACGTCCGCGGCAACGGCTTCTTCTACGGCATCGAGCTGGTGAAGGACAAGGCCACCAAGGAGACCTTCACCGACGAGGAGACCGAGCGCGTCCTGTACGGCTTCCTCTCCAAGGCGCTGTACGACAACGGCCTGTACTGCCGGGCCGACGACCGCGGCGACCCGGTCGTCCAGCTCGCGCCGCCGCTGGTCTCCGACCAGTCGACGTTCGACGAGATCGAGGGCACTCTGCGCACCGTCCTCACGGAGGCGTGGACCAAGCTCTGACCTGCGGCACCGGTGGGAGGACCGGCCACGGACCGACCCTCCCGCCGGCCGCCCCGGCACACCGGGAGCCACCGCGGCCCCGGCCCGCCGAACGGGCCAGCCGCCCGACCGCCGTCCGGCCTGTTCCGGACGGCCGTCCTCCACGGTCCGCACGGCCCGGATGCGCCCATTCGAGTGGGAAGGGACGCGTCCGGGCCGTGTGCTGTGCCCTCACCGCGGTTCGGATCCTTACGGTGCCGAGTGACCGATCGGCCCTTTCTTCGTTCCCCCGTACGGGGGAACGGGAATTACGATCTGAACCGAGGTGTACGCCATGGTGGCCCCGCCGGACAACGACGTGATCTGGGCGCGTTCCCTGCACCACTCCCACAACGGCTCGCCCGCGCTCGGCGGCGTCTCCCTGGGAGTCCGCGACGGCGAGATCCTCGCCGTGACCGGCCCCCGGGGCTGCGGCAAGACGACCCTGCTGCACTGTCTGTCCGGCCAGCTGGTGCCCGAACAGGGCGAGGTGTGGTTCAACAGCGTCCCCGTCCACACCATGGGACCCCGGCTGCGCGAACGACTGCGCCGCGACAGGTTCGGCTGGATCGCCCCCGAACCCCAGCTGGTGCCCGAGCTGAACGCCTGGGAGAACACCGCGCTCCCCCTGCTGCTGCGCGGCACCTCGCACCGGACGGCCCGGAAGACCGCCGTGGAATGGCTGGAGCGGCTCGACATCGGCCCCTGCGCCAAGCAGCGGCCGCACACCCTGCTCCAGGGGCAGCGCCAGCGGATCGCCGTGGCCCGCGCCCTGGCCGCCGCCCCCGCAGTGATCTTCGCGGACGAGCCGACCGCGACCCTGCACCGGAGCGACCGCACGCACGTGCTGCGCACCCTGACCAGCGCGGCCCGCTCGCACGGCATCACGATCGTGCTCGCCACCCACGACGTGGAGGTCGCCGCCCTCGCCGACCGCACGGTCCCGCTGCTGGACGGCCGCCGCGTCGCCACCGTCGCCCTGCCCGCCGGGACCGACGCGGAGGGCAGGGCGGCGTGCTCGCTCTCCGTCTAGCCCGGGGTTCCCACCCGCTGGTCCTGCTGCGAAGGCTGCTGGTCGCCGCCGCCTCCGCCGGGGTCGGCTTCCTCCTGCTGTGCACCCTGAGCTACGCCTCGGGGCACCCGACGCACTCCACCGGGGCCCTGCTGCGGCTGCTGTGGTGCTTCGCCCCGCTCGCCGCCACCGTGCAGTTCGCGGTCGCGGTGGCACGTACGGACCCGAGCGCCCGGCCGCGTTCCGCGCTGTCCGCCGTGGGCCTGGGACCGGTCCGGCTGGCCGCCCTCGCGGCGGTCTCCACCGCCGTGTCCTGCACCCTCGGGTCGGCGGTGGCGCTGCTGTTCTTCCTGCATCTGCGCGGTGACCTGTCCGGGCTGCCGTTCGACGGCGCGGCGGCCGGGCTGCTCGGTGCGGACGCCCCGCTGCCGCTCGGCGCCGCGCTCGTGCTGCTGGCCCTGGTCCCGGTGGCGGCGGCCACCGCGAGCGGGCTGTCGCTGCGCACCGGGCCGGTCCCGACGGCGCCCCCGGCCGCCACCTCCTCGGAGGTCCGGACGGAACCGGAGCCGCCCGGCCCCGCCGATCCCCCGACGGGGCTGCCCTGGGGCGTGGCGCTGATCGCGGCCGGTCTGGCCGTCGAGGCGTACCTGAGCCGGGGCGACGGGCAGAGCCTGCTCCCGCTCCCCGGCCGGATCGACGCCACCCCGGCCGGGGTGCTGACGGGGTGGACCCTGGCGGCGATCGGCCTGGCCCTGGCCGGCCCCGGGCTGACGTACTTCTGCGGACGGCTGCTGCAGTCGGTGCGCCCGGGGGCCGTACGCCTGCTGGCGGGCCGGGTGCTGATGGACGAGGCGCGCCGGATCGGCCGGCCGCTGGGCGTGATCTGCGCGGTGCTCTCCGCCGCCGTCGCCGCCCATGCCCTGTACGGGGCGGGGGAACACTCCTTCGGTCCGCTCACCGCGCTGGGCGCGGTGCTCGTCCTCGGCTGCACGACGGCGACGCTGCTGACCTCGGCGCTGGAGACGCGGCAGGCCCGCTCCGAGGTGTCGGGAACCTTGTTGCGGCTCGGTGCCCCGGCCTCGGCCCTGCGGGTCTCGGCCGCGCTGCGCGCCGCCGTCCTGGTGCTCGTCTTCGCCCCGCTGACCTGGCTGATCGCGGAACTGGCCGCGCTGCCGCTGACGATCTGAGACCCCGGCCGCTATCAGCGCCACGCCCCAGGGCAGCCCCGTCGGGGAGCTGCGGGGCCGACTCAGGAGGAGGACGCGAGCCGGGCCGCGAGCGCGTCGAAGAACGCCTCCCAGCCGTCCTCGGCCGCCGCGTACTGCTCAGCCGTGAGGTTGCCCCCGCGCTGCCGGAAGACCATCTCGGTGGTCCCGTCGCCGCGGTCGGCGAAGGTGGCGGTGACGGTCTCGCCCTCGATGTCGTCGGGCGCGGTGGCGTCCTTGAGCGTGAACACCAGGCGCTCGGGCGCGACCACCTCGCGGTAGACCCCGTGGAAGGGCATCTCCGTGCCCGGCACCACGATGACCAGGCTCCAGGAGCCGCCCGGCCGGACGTCCATCGCCACCCGGTCGAGCGGCACCTCGGCCTCGCCGCCGTACCAGGCCGCGAAGTGCTCGGGCGTCGTCCACGCCTCGAAGACGCGGTTTCGCGGGGCGGCGAGGACGCGGGTGATGTCGATGCCCTCGCGTGTTGACTCGGTCATGGTCGCCATCCTTCCCGCTTCCGGGTGCGCTCCGGGGCGGCCGGTTCCGCGCCACGGGAGCATCCGGCCATCGTCCGGCCCCCGGGCGAAGTCCGCCACCCGGGCCCGCCGGAGCCGCACGGACGGCGGACAGGACACGCACGCCTCAGGGGGCAGCGGGCACGGCCCCGCGCACCGTCAGGGGGCGGCGGGCAGGACGACGGTCTCCGCCGCGTCGAAGCCGACCCCGACCGCCGACCCCTCCTCGGGGGCGTCCCGCAGCGCGCACTCCGCCTCCAGGGCCGGGCCGGTCTCCGGCAGCAGCCGTACGGCGACGTGGTTGCCCCGGAACGTACGCGTCCCGACCACGCAGCGCAGCCCCTCGCCCGGGGCGCCGATCCGGACCCCGGCGGGGCGCACCAGCAGATCGCCCGCCCCCTGCGGCGCCCCCTCGGCCACCGGCACCTCGCCCCACACCGTGGCGGCGACGGTTCCGTCCACCTTCGCCGGCACCACGTTGTCGAAGCCGAGGAACCGGGCGACGAAGGCGGAGGCCGGGCGCTGCCAGACCTCCAGCGGCGTACCGGTCTGGGCGATCCGTCCGTCGCGCATCACCACCACCCGGTCGGCCAGGGCGAACGCCTCGCCCTGGTCGTGGGTGACGGCCAGCACCGTCGTGCCCAGCCGCCCGAAGAGCGTGCGCAGTTCGACGACGAGCCGTTCCCGCAGGCCGCGGTCGAGCTGGCCGAGCGGCTCGTCCAGCATCAGCAGCTTGGGGCTCGGGGCGAGGGCCCGCGCGAGGGCGACCCGTTGCTGTTCCCCGCCGGACAGCGCGGCGACGGCGCGCCGCTCGGCACCGGGCAGGCCCACCAGGTCGAGGAGTTCGCCGACCCTGCGTTCCCGGTCGCGGCGCGGCATCCCGCGCATCCGCAGCCCGAAGGCGACGTTGGCGCCGACGTCCCGGGTCGGGAAGAGCTGGTGGTCCTGGAACATCAGGCCGAGCCCGCGCCGGTGCACCGGCACCCCGGCCTGGTCCGCGCCGTCCAGCAGCACCCGGCCGCCGTCCGGCGGCCGGAGTCCCGCGACCACCCGCAGCAGGGTGGACTTGCCGCTGCCGCTCGGCCCGAGCACGCACACGATCTCGTGCTCGGCGACCTCCAGGTCCACCGCGTCGAGCGCCGCCCGCTCGCCGAAGCGCACCGTGGCCGATTCCAGTGTCAGCATCCCCAGAACTCCCCGGACATCTCAGAACTCCCCGACATCTCTAGAACCCCGGACATCTCTAGAACTCCCCGGACCGGTCCGTGCGGATACGTTCGAGCAGCAGCAGCGAGAGGGCGCAGACCACCATCAGGATGGTGCTGAGAGCCATCGCCTGGCCGTAGTTGAGCTCCCCGGCCCGCCCCAGCATCCGGGCCACGGCGACCGGCAGCGTCGGCCGGTCCGGCCGTGCGATGAACACCGTCGCGCCGAACTCGCCGAGCGACACGGCGAACGCGAAACCGGCCGCGACCAGCAGCGCCCGCCGCACCAGCGGCAGATCGACCTCCCGCCAGGCCCGCAGCGGCGAGGCCCCGAGCACCGCCGCCGCCTCCCGCAGCCGCCCGTCCACCGCCCGCAGGACGGGCAGCATGGTCCGTACGACGAAGGGCACGCCGACCAGTGCCTGGGCGAGCGGCACCAGGATCCAGGACGTCCGCAGATCCAGCGGCGGTTCGTCCAGGGTGATCAGGAAACCGAAGCCGACGGTGACCGCGGACACCCCGAGCGGCAGCATCAGCAACGCGTCGAAGCCGCGGACGAGCCTCCCCGCGCGCCGGGTCAGCGCGGCGGCCGCGAGCCCGCCGACGACCAGGGCGATGGCCGTGGCGACCAGCGCGTACTGCACGGAGTTCCAGATCGCTTCGAGCGGCGCGACCAGGAACGTCCCGCCACCGGCGTCCGCGGAGCCCAGGGCCCGGTAGAAGTCGAGGCCGTGGCCGCCGGGGGCGTCCAGCGAACGCTCCACCAGCACGCCGAGCGGCAGCAGGATCAGCAGCAGCACGGTCAGCAGCACGCCGGCGAGCAACGCCCACTGCCCGGCTCCGCGCGGTCTGCGGGCGGTCCGTTCCGGGTCGACCAGCTTCAGCGCGGTCTCCCTGCGCCGTACGGTCCACGCGTGCACGGCGAGGATCGCGCCGACCGCGGCGAACTGCACCAGCGTCAGCACGGCGGCCGTCGGCAGGGCGAGCAGCTGGGCGGTCTGCCGGTAGATCTCCACCTCGAGCGTGGAATAGCCGGGACCCCCGAGGATCTGCACGACCCCGAAGGAGGTGAAGGTGAAGAGGAAGACCATCAGCGCGGCGGCGGCCACGGCGGGGGCGAGGGCCGGCAGCGTCACCCGTCGCCAGGCGGCGAACCGCCCGGCGCCCAGGACCCGGGCGGCCTCCTCCTGCCGGGGGTCGAGCTGGGACCACAGTCCGCCGACGGTCCGTACGACCACCGCGTAGTTGAAGAAGACATGGGCGAGCAAGATAGCCCAGACGGTGGTGTCGAGCCGTATGCCCCAGAGTTCGTCGAGGAAGCCGCCGCGCCCCAGCAGCGCCAGGAAGGCCGTCCCGACGACGACGGTCGGCAGGACGAACGGCACCGTGACGACGGCCCGCAGCAGTTGTTTGCCGGGGAAGTCGAGGCGGGCGAAGACATAGGCGCCGGGCAGCGCGATCAGCAGGGTCAGCGCGGTCGAGGCGAGCGCCTGCCAGCCGGTGAACCAGAGGACGTCGCGGATGTCCGGCCGGGCCAGCACCTCGCCGACCCGGCCGAACTGCCAGACGCCGTCCGCCTTCAGCCCGCGGCCGACGATCGCGGCGACCGGGTAGGCGAAGAACAGCGCGAAGAACGCCACGGGCACGGCCATCAGACCGAGCCGCACCGCGCTCCCCCGCCGGGCCGCGGCACGGGCGCCGCGCGGACGCCCGGGACCGGGCCCGTGCGCGTCGTCCCCGTGCGGGCCCTTCCCGTGACCGCCCGTCCCGGCCGCGTCCGTCGCGCGTTCGGGGGACTTCGTTACTTCACTACGAGCGAGGACCACGACTGGACCCACTGCTCACGGTTCTTGGCGATGCTGTCCGGGGCGACGGTCTCCGGCTTCTCCACGGTGGCGCCGAACTTCGTGAAGACCTCCGGCAGTTCGGCGTCCTCGACGACCGGGTTCACGAACATGTTGAGCGGCATGTCCTCCTGGAACTTCTTGCTGATCAGGAAGTCCAGCAGGGCCTTGCCGCCCGCCTCGTTCTTCGCGCCGTCCAGCAGACCGGCGAACTCGATCTGGCGGAAGCAGGTCCCGGTGGCGACCCCGGTCGGGGCCTCGGCCGGCGGCTGCTTCGCGTACAGCACCTCGACGGGCGGGCTGGAGGCGTACGAGACGACGAGCGGCCGGTCGGCCTTGGCCTTCTTGCCGCCCGCCGAGCCGGAGAACTCCTCGTTGTACGCCTCCTCCCAGCCGTCGACGACCTTGACGCCGTTCTTCTCCAGCTTCTTCCAGTAGTCCTGGTAGCCCTTCTCGCCGTAGGCGGCGACGGTGCCGAGGAGGAAGCCGAGGCCGGGCGAGGAGGTCGCGGCGTTCTCGGTGACGAGGAGGTCCTTGTACGCGGGCTTCGCCAGGTCGGCGAAGGTGCTCGGCGGCGCGAGCTTCTTGTCGGCGAAGTACTTCTTGTCGTAGTTGACGCAGATGTCGCCGGTGTCGACCGGGGTGACCCGGTGCTCGGCGTCGAGCCGGGTGGCCTCGGCGACCCGGTCCAGGCCCTTGGCCTCGTACGGGGTGAAGAGCCCGCTGTCGAGGGCGCGGGAGAGCAGCGTGTTGTCGACGCCGAAGAACACGTCGCCGCGCGGGGAGCCCTTGGTGAGGATCTCCTGGTTGAGCGCGACACCCGCGTCGCCGCTCTTCAGCACCTTGACGGTGTAGCCGGTCTCCTTCGTGAACTCCTTCAGCACCGCCTCGGAGGCGTTGAAGGAGTCGTGGCTGACGAGGGTCACGGTCTTGGAACCGGAGCCCTTGGAGCCGTCGGACGCCTGGTCGTCGGAGCTCCCGCATCCGGCGAGCGCGGTGACGCCCAGCGCGGCGGCGGCCGCCGCCGCCGCGAGCCGACCGGTTCTGTGGGTGGTGCTCATTGTGGATTCCTCCTGGGTTTTGACCAGGAAGAGACGCGGCCCCGCCCGCAGAAAGCGGGCAGGGCGCAACAGCATGAGTTGATGACCGAACTTCCTACCCGGAATGACCCGGGCGAGGTTCAGAGGGTCTGCGGCCGACCTGTCCTCGGTGCCGCACTCTCAGCGCTGTGGCGCTCCCCTGTCGGAATGTGAAGTTGATTTCGGGCCCAGGTTACACGTGCCTCGAACAGGCCCCTCCGGCAGTCCGGAAGACGCTCAGCGCTCAGCCGCCGCCAGCTGTCCGCAGGCCCCGTCGATCTCCTGGCCGCGGGTGTCCCGCACGGTCACCGGAACGCCGTGGGCGGCGATCGCCTCGACGAACGCCTTCTCGTCCTCGGGGCGGGAAGCGGTCCACTTGGAACCGGGCGTGGGATTCAGCGGGATCAGGTTGACGTGCACCCGCTTGCCCTTGAGGAGCCTGCCGAGCAGGTCGCCGCGCCACGCCTGGTCGTTGATGTCGCGGATCAGGGCGTACTCGATGGAGATGCGGCGGCCGGACTTCTCCGCGTACTCCCACGCCGCGTCCAGCACCTCGCGCACCTTCCAGCGCGTGTTCACCGGGACGAGGGTGTCGCGCAGCTCGTCGTCCGGTGCGTGCAGCGAGACGGCGAGGCGGCACTTGAAGCCCTCGTCGGCGAAGCGGAGCATGGCGGGCACCAGGCCCACGGTGGAGACGGTGATCCCGCGCTGCGAGAGCCCCAGCCCGTCCGGCTCCGGGTCGGTGAGCCGGCGGATCGCGCCGACCACCCGGTTGTAGTTGGCGAGCGGCTCGCCCATGCCCATGAAGACGATGTTGGAGAGCCGGGCCGGCCCGCCGGGGACCTCGCCGTCGCGCAGCGCCCGCATGCCGTCCACGATCTGGTGGACGATCTCGGCGGTGGACAGGTTGCGGTCGAGCCCGGCCTGTCCCGTCGCGCAGAACGGGCAGTTCATCCCGCATCCCGCCTGGGACGAGATGCACATCGTCACCCGCTCCGGGTAGCGCATCAGGACGGACTCGACGAGCGTCCCGTCGTGGAGCTTCCACAGCGTCTTGCGGGTGGTGTCGTCGTCGCAGCTGATGTGGCGGACCACGGACATCAGGTCGGGGAACATCGCCTCGGCGAGCTTGTCCCGCGATCCGGCCGGGATGTTGGTCCACTCGGCCGGGTCGTGCGCGTACCGCGCGAAGTAGTGCTGCGAGAGCTGCTGGGCGCGGAACGGCTTCTCGCCGATCGCGGCGACGGCCTCCCTGCGCTCGGCGGGCGTGAGGTCGGCGAGGTGTCGCGGCGGCTTCTTGGCTCCGCGGGGCGCGACGAAAGTGAGTTCTCCGGGCTTAGGCATGGTTCCTCCAGTGTCGCAGACGCGACGGCAAGGGCCCGCCGTCCTGTGGACGACGGGCCCTGACCCGTGGGAATCCCCGGTCGGAGGCCGGTTTCAGCCGGAGCCGACGAACACCACCAGCAGCAGCCAGACCACGGGGGCGGTCGGCAGCAGCGAGTCCAGCCGGTCCATGATCCCGCCGTGCCCCGGCAGCAGCGTGCCCATGTCCTTGATGCCGAGGTCCCGCTTGATCATCGACTCCCCGAGGTCGCCGAGGGTGGCGCTGACCGCGACCGCGAGTCCGAGCAGCAGCCCCTGCCACCAGGAACCGCCGTCGATCAGGAACTGCATGCACAGCGCACCGGCGACCATCGCGAAGGCGATGGCCCCGAACAGTCCCTCGCGGGTCTTCCCGGGGCTGATGCGCGGTGCGAGCTTGTGCTTCCCGAAGCGCCAGCCGACGGCGTACGCGCCCGTGTCGCTGACCACGGTCAGCAGCAGGAAGGTGAGCACCCGCTGCGGCCCGTCGTCGGCGGTCAGGAGCATGGCGACGAAGGTGGCGAGGAACGGCACGTAGAACGTGGCGAACACCCCGGCCGTGACGTCCTTGAGGTAGCCCTCCGGCGGTGCGGTCATCCGCCAGACGAGGACGGCGAGCGCGGTCAGCGCCGTCGCCACCCAGGCGCCCTCGGCGCCCCGTACGTAACCGGCCACCACCATCGCCGCGCCACCGACGGCCAGCGGGACGAGCGGCACCTTGAGGCCCTTGCGCTCCTCCAGCCGGGAGGTGAGCTCCCACAGGCCGACGACGACGGCGACGACGACCACGCCGACGAAGACGTCCTTCACGATGAACAGCGAAGAGACGATGACGGCGCCGAGCCCCACACCGACCCCTATGGCGGCTCGCAGGTCACGACCCGCACGTTTCTTCTGCGGGGGCGGCGCGGCGGTGGACATGGGCTCCTGCGGCTTCTCGTCACGGAACAGGGGGCCGCCGCTCGGGCGTCCGGCCCCCTGGTCCCGGTCATCACGGTCGTCAGCGTCTCTACCAGCGTCGGGAACGTCCGGCGCGATGGGCATGGGCCGAGTCTGCTGGGCGCCGTGCACATCGTATGCAGGACCCGCCGGGACGGCCTGCAACTCGGGCACGCCCCAGCCGCCGGCTCCCGGCGGGGCGCCCCGGGAGGAGTCGTTCATCAGACTTCGAGCAGCTCGGCTTCCTTGTGCTTGAGCAGCTCGTCGACCTGCGCGACGTACTTCGCGGTGGTGTCGTCGAGCTCCTTCTCGGCGCGGCGCACCTCGTCCTCGCCCGACTCCTTGTCCTTGACCAGCTTGTCGAGGATTTCCTTGGCCTTGCGCCGCACGGCGCGGATGGAGATCTTGGCGTCCTCGGCCTTCGACTTGGCGACCTTGATGTAGTCGCGGCGCCGCTCCTCGGTCAGCTCCGGGAAGGTGACCCGGATGATGTTGCCGTCGTTGCTCGGGTTGACCCCGAGGTCCGAGTCGCGGATGGCCTGCTCGATGTTGCGCAGCGCGCTCTTGTCGAACGGCGTCACGACGGCCATGCGGGGCTCGGGCACCGAGAACGAGGCGAGCTGGTTGATCGGGGTCAGCGCGCCGTAGTAGTCGGCGACGATCTTGTTGAACATCGCCGGGTGCGCACGGCCGGTCCGGATCGCGGCGAAGTCCTCTTTCGCGACGACGACGGCCTTCTCCATCTTCTCCTCGGCCTCGAGGAGGGTTTCTTCGATCACCACGTGCTCCTGCGTGTCTTGAGCGGGCCCGGCGTGCTCGGGCCCTGCGGGTCCTGCGTCGCGTCCTCACCTGCACGGTGTCCGACCGGCAGGCCGTTGTCCATCCTTCGGGGCCTGTCCCGGGACGTCGCCCGGGCCCCGGCCCTTCCCGTCGTGCCCGGGAAGGCCCCCGGTTCTCAGACCCGGGTGCTCCGGTCACTCACGAGCGTGCCGATCTTCTCACCCTTGACCGCGCGGGCGATATTGCCCATGGCGGTCAGTTCGAAGACGAGGATCGGGAGGTCGTTGTCACGGCAGAGCGTGATGGCGGTGGCGTCGGCGACCTTGAGGTCGCGGGCGAGTACCTCGCCGTACTCGAGCGCGTCGAACTTCACCGCGTCGGGGTTGGTCTTCGGGTCGGAGTCGTAGACCCCGTCCACCCCGTTCTTGCCCATCAGAAGGGCCTCTGCGTCGATCTCCAGGGCGCGCTGGGCGGCAGTGGTGTCGGTGGAGAAGTACGGCATCCCCATACCGGCGCCGAAGATGACGACGCGGCCCTTCTCCAGGTGGCGCACGGCGCGCAGCGGGATGTACGGCTCCGCGACCTGCCCCATGGTGATGGCGGTCTGGACGCGCGAGTCGATGCCCTCCTTCTCCAGGAAGTCCTGGAGCGCCAGGCAGTTCATGACCGTGCCGAGCATGCCCATGTAGTCGGACCGGGCCCGGTCCATGCCGCGTTGCTGGAGCTCGGCGCCGCGGAAGAAGTTGCCGCCACCGATGACGACGGCGATTTCCGCACCGTCACGGACCACGGCCGCGATTTCCCGGGCGATGGCGTGTACGACGTCGGGGTCGACGCCGAGACCCCCGCCACCGGCGAACGCCTCTCCGGACAGCTTCAGCATGAAGCGTCCGGCCGCCTTGCCGTCGTCGCGCTTGTGGTCACCTTGTGCGGCGTCCGCGCCCTTGTTCATGGAGATTCTCCTCGTGCACATACGAAGAAGGCCATTGCCGGTGGGTCTGGTGTCCCTCAGCGGCAATGGCCTCCTCGTCAGATCTGCGGTCGTACGGCGTGAGTGCGGCCGACGACTGCACTAGACCCTATAGGGGTCCACCGTTGTTCGCGGACGGGCTCAGATGCCGACCTTGATGCGCGTGAAGCGCTTCAGGGTGACACCGGCCTCGTCCAGGACCTTCTGAACGGACTTCTTGTTGTCCAGCGCGTACGGCTGGCCGAGGAGGGTGGCCTCCTTGAAGAAGCCGTTGACGCGACCCTCGACGATCTTCGGGAGGGCGGCCTCGGGCTTGCCCTCGGCGCGGGTGGTCTCCTCGGCGACGCGGCGCTCGGCCTCGACGACCTCGGCCGGGACGTCCTCGCGGGACAGGTACTTCGGGGCGAACGCGGCGATGTGCTGCGCGATGCCCTTGGCCAGCTCGGCGTCGGCCTTGTCCAGCTCGACCAGGACACCGATCTGCGGGGGCAGGTCGGGCATGGTGCGGTGCATGTACGCGGAGACGTACGCGCCGGTGAACTGCGCGAAGCGGTCCAGGACGATCTTCTCGCCGAGGTTGGCGTTGGCCTCGTCGACGTACGCCTGGACGGTCTTGCCGGCCTCGATCTCGGAGGCGAGCAGCGCCTCCAGGTCGGCCGGGGAGGTGGCGGCGACGTGCGCGGCGAGGGTGTTCGCGACGCTCTGGAACTTCTCGCCCTTGGCGACGAAGTCCGTCTCGCACTTCAGCTCCAGCAGAACGCCGGACGTCTGGTCCTCGGAGATGAGGGAGACGACGGCGCCGTTCTCGGCAGAGCGGCCCTCGCGCTTGGCGACGCCCTTCTGGCCCTTGATACGGAGCGCCTCGACGGCCTTGTCGACGTTGCCGTCGGCCTCGTCGAGCGCCTTCTTGCAGTCCATCATGCCGGCGCCGGTCAGCTCGCGGAGCTTCTTGACGTCAGCGGCGGTGTAGTTCGCCATGAGTCTGTGTTTCTCTCTCGAAGTCTGAAAGATCTACGGGTGGACGGCGGGGGCGGTGCTCGTGGCACCCACCCCCGCCGTCGTCAGCCATGACGGATGTCAGGCCTGCTCGGCGTCCGCGGCCGGGGCCTCGGCAGCGGCCTCGGCCGGCTTCTCGGCGTCGGCGGCCTTCTCGGTCTCGGCGGAGGGCTGCGCCTCGGCGTCGGCCTTCTTGTCGCCCTCGAGCAGGTCGCGCTCCCACTCGGCGAGCGGCTCGCCGGCGGCCTTCTCGCCCGGCTTCGAGTCACCGGTGGCGGCACCGGAACGGGCGATGAGACCCTCGGCGACGGCGTCGGCGATCACGCGGGTGAGCAGGGTGACGGAGCGGATCGCGTCGTCGTTGCCCGGAATCTTGTAGTCGACCTCGTCGGGGTCGCAGTTGGTGTCGAGGATCGCGACGACCGGGATGTGGAGCTTGCGCGCCTCACCGACGGCGATGTGCTCCTTCTTGGTGTCGACGATCCAGACGGCGCTGGGCACCTTCTGCATCTCGCGGATACCACCGAGGGTCTTCTCCAGCTTGGCCTTCTCGCGGGAGAGGACCAGGAGCTCCTTCTTGGTGAGGCCGGAGGCGGCCACGTCCTCGAAGTCGATGAGCTCGAGCTCCTTCAGACGCTGAAGGCGCTTGTAGACGGTGGAGAAGTTGGTGAGCATGCCACCGAGCCAACGCTGGTTGACGTACGGCATGCCGACGCGCGTCGCCTGCTCGGCGATGGCCTCCTGGGCCTGCTTCTTCGTACCCACGAACATGATGGAGCCGCCGTGGGCGACGGTCTCCTTGACGAACTCGTAGGCGCGGTCGATGTACGACAGCGACTGGAGCAGGTCGATGATGTAGATGCCGTTGCGCTCGGTGAAGATGAAGCGCTTCATCTTCGGGTTCCAGCGACGGGTCTGGTGACCGAAGTGGACGCCGCTTTCCAGCAGCTCCCGCATCGTGACGACGGCCATGGCCGTACTCCTTGAGGTACTCGGTTTGTCGCGACCGCAGGATTGCTGTCGCGCCTGACGCCCCACGCGCCGTGCCACGAGGGACCGAGGAGCGCGGCCACCGTCCGCTGAGAGGGAGGTGGCGGGGCGTGCGAAGTCGACCCGGTGACCCGGATCGCCATAGGAAGTGTACGGGACGGCCCGGGTGCCGGGTGACGGCGTTGTCCACAACCGGTCGGTAGTCCACAGATCCGGTTCATGATCCCTGCGGGTCGGGGCGTTGCGGGACGGTTCCGTCATGCGATGCACACCTGATCCGACCGCCTCCCGTCCCCCGCGCGCACCCCGCGGGGCCTTCCCGGATGGGGGGCGCGCGTCCGTTCCCGATGCGGCCCGCCCGCCGCGCGTGGCGTTCGCGGCCCGCGCCCGGGGCGTGTTCGTGGTGGGGCTGGTGGCGCTGCTCGTGGTGCTGTGCGGCCCGCCGGCCGGGGCGGCCGAAGCCCCCACACCATCGACGGCACCGGCCCGGCCGTCACCCGCTCCCCCGGTTCCTTTGCCGACTCCGGCCCCGGGACCGGGCGGCGAACGGGGGTGGCCGCTCGCGGGGCGGCCCGCGGTCGTACGGGGGTGGGAGCCGCCGGCCGGTCCCTACGGGCGGGGGCACCGCGGGGTCGACCTCGCGGCGGAACCGGGGGCGGCGGTGCTCGCCGCGGCCCCGGGCCGGGTGTCGTTCGCCGGGCGGGTGGCAGGGCGCGGGGTGGTCGCGATCGAGGTGGCGGGGAGCGGTGATCCGCCGCTGCGCACCACGTACGAGCCGGTGCGCGCCGTGGTCGCGGAGGGCGAGGAGGTGACGGCGGGGCAGGTGGTCGCCACCCTGGAGGCGGGGCCCTTCCACTGCGCATCGGGGTGTCTGCACTGGGGGCTGCGGCGCGGGGACGCGTACCTGGATCCGCTGTCGTTGCTGCCGCCGTCACTGCTGCGGCGGGGGCCGTCCAGGCTGCTGCCGGTCCTCGGGGTGCCGGAGCCGCCGGCCCCGGCCGGAGGGACCGGGGACGGGCTCGCCGCCCCCGGCGTTCTGCTCGCCGCCGCGATGGGGCGGCGGCTTCGGGGTCAGCCCCGTACGCCCTGCACGCCCTGCACGCCCCGGAGGATCATGGCCACGGCGGTGTCCGCGATCACCTCCGGCTCCTCGGCCACGCCCAGTTCGATGCGTCGCACCGCGGCGTCCACCGAACCCTGGAGCAGCATCGCCGCCAGTCGCGGCTGTTCGTGGCCCAGATCGCCGAGCGCCTCGACGATCATGGCGATCAGCCCGCCGTGCGCGGCCCTGATCTTCTCGCGCGCCCCGGCGTCCAGCTCGCTCGCCGAAATGGCGACGACCGCCCGGTGGCGACGGTCCCCGACGAGGTCGAGCTGTCGGCGTACGTAGGCCTCGATCCTGCCCTCGGGCGTGGTGGCCTGCTCCATCGCGCTCTCGACCTCGGCCGCCCAGACGGGGAAGTCGACGGCGCAGAGCTCCTCGACGACGGCCGCGCGGGAGCGGAAGTACTCGTAGACAGAGGACCGGGCGAGGCCCGTGCGTTCGGCGAGGGCGGGGAAGGTCAATGCCTCCGTACCTCCCTCGGACAGCAGGGAGCGGGCGGCGTCCAGGAGGGCGCCGCGCTGCATGGTCCGGTGCTCGGCCACCGAGGCCGCTCGAATCCTGGGCACGCGTCCACTCTACGGCGACCTGTGTTCGAGAGGGTGCGTACGGTCCCGATCGGTGGCCGAAGCAGTCACGGCCGGCCGTCGGCCGCGAGGGGCTCAGCGTCCGGCGTCGGCCAGCTTCGCGCGCAGTTGCAGCACGGATTTGGTGTGGATCTGGCTGACCCGGCTCTCGGTGACCCCGAGCACGTTGCCGATCTCGGCGAGGGTGAGGCCCTCGTAGTAGTAAAGCGTGACGACTGTCTTCTCCCGCTCCGGGAGCGTGTTGATGGCCCGGGCGAGCAGTCGTCTGAGCTCGCGGTCCTCGGCAACCTCCACCGGGTCGTCGGCGGCGGTGTCCTCCAGCGTGTCCATCAGGCTCAGCCGGTCGCCGCCCTCGCCGCCGACGTGCAGCAACTCCTCCAGGGCGACCACGTTGGCCAATGACAACTGGCTGAAAACCGCGTGCAGTTCCTCGAGCGCGATACCCATCTCCGAGGCGACCTCCGCCTCGGAGGGAGTGCGTCTCAACTGCGCTTCCAGCGTGGCGTAGGCGCGTTCCACGGCCCGCGCCTTCTGGCGCACCGAGCGCGGGATCCAGTCCAGCGCCCGGAGTTCGTCGATCATCGCGCCGCGGATGCGGGTGATCGCGTACGTCTCGAACTTGATCGCGCGCTCGATGTCGAACTTCTCGATCGCGTCGATCAGTCCGAAGACCCCCGAGGAGACGAAGTCCGCCTGCTCGACGTTGGAAGGCAGGCCCACGCTCACCCGGCCCGCGACGTACTTCACCAGCGGCGAGTAGTGCAGGATCAGCTGCTCCCGCAGGCGCTCGTCACCCGTGGACTTGTACGAACGCCACAACTCGTCGAGCGAGGAGGGGGCGGGAGGGCGCACAGTGCCACGCGCAGCCGGTGGTACTGCCGCACGGTCAGACCCGGAGGTGTGCTGGGGCATGTGGTGCCTTGAGCCGTTCTGCTGTGAAGCGCTGGGGGACGTGTGTCTGAGTCGGAATCCTTGTGAGCGTAGCGTGACCGCGAGGTCGCGGTCCGCGCAGGATAGGGGATCGGAGGCCCGCGAATCCGGCCGGTCCGACAGGACTGCGGTCCGGGGCCGTCGCCGCGTGCGTCGGCCCCGGAGGCGTCCCTGAAGGATCCGCCGGAGTCATCGGCATCACCTTTTCACCCGAATGCTCCAGGTCAAGTACCGCCTCGCCGTGCGTCGCCGTCGCGGGTCGGCCACGGCGTCAACTGCCATCCGTCGCCATGTCGTTCGACGAACCCCAGTGAGTGCAGTTCGTACAGTCTGCCGAGTGCTTCGTCGGTGCTGGTTCCGGCCACCCGGGCCACGTCGCGCCCGCTGGTGGCGCCCCGGAACGGCAGTGCGTCGAGGACCCTGGCGGAGACCTCGTCCAGCCGGTCCCTGGGATGCACGGGACCGTGCCGGACGGGGGCGAGTTCGCCGATGTCACCCACCAGTTCGGCGACTTCCGAGGCGTCGGTCACCAGGACGCCCTCCCCGCGCAGGAGTTCATGGACCCCGGCGGACAACGCACTGGTGGCCGGGCCGGGCACACCCATCGTGAAACGGCCGAGACGCTGCGCGTTGCGCGCGGTGACCAGTGAGCCACTGCGGTATTCGGCCTCGACCACGACCGTCCCCCGCGTCAACGCGGCGATGACCCGGTTCCGCTGGATGAACCTGCTGCGGGTGGGATGATCGGACGGCGGCAATTCGCCGATGACGAGACCCTGTTGCGCCATCCGCCCGATCAGTTCGGCGTGTCCCCGGGGGTAGGCGACGTCCACTCCGCAGGCGAGGACCGCCATCGTCGCCCCGCCGACGGACAGCGCCCCGCGATGCGCCGCGCCGTCCACCCCGAAGGCCGCGCCCGACACGACCACCCACCCCAGCTCCGCGAGCCCCGCGCCGAGGCTCGCGGCCATGTGCGATCCGTACGGCGTGCAGGCCCGGGCACCGACCACGGCGACCGAGCGCAGCGCCCAGAGCCGCAGGTCGCGGGGCCCCCGCACCCACAGACCGGTCGGCCGCGTGTCCCCGAGGTCGTCGAGCTGGGTGGGCCATTCCCGGTCGCCGGGGCAGACGAACCGTCCCCCCGCGCCGGCCACCGCCGAGAGGTCCCGCTCCGGTTCCACTCCCTCGGCCCGCAGCCGGTATCCGGCCAGCCGTTTCGGGGTCATCCCGCTCAATCGCTCTGCGGTGCCGTCCCCGGCGGTGATCCGCCGGAGCAGTTCGACGGCACCGCACTCGCGCAGCCACCGGCCGCCCCGCTCGTCTCCCGGCTCCAGAATTCGGGTCAGGGCGGCCCGCGCCAGCCGCTCCGAATCGCTCACCCCCGCGCCCGCCCCCGGCCCTGGCCCTGGCGCCACCTCTGTCTCCGTGAAGAGCTCCGCCTCCGTGACCGGCCCCGGCCCGTCGGCCGTCCGCGGGCTCATGACGCCCCGGCCCGGGCCAGGGAACCCCGCGGCACCCCGGTGCGCAGCTCCAGGGCCACCGCGACGTCGGACGCGTCCGGCCGGTCGGCGCCCCGCAGGTCGGCGACCGTCCACGCCACCCTGAGCACCCGGTCCAGCCCCCGGGCGGTGAGCATGCCCCGCTCCATGTCCCGCTCGGCCTCCAGGAGCGCGCCGGGTGCCGCGGCCAGCCTGGTCCGCAGCTCGTGGCCGGGCACCTCGCTGTTGGTGGACCATCCCGTGCCCGCCAGCCGCTCCGCCGCGCGTGCCCTGGCCTCCTGGACCCGGACGGCGACGGAGGCCGACGACTCGCCCCTGTCGCCCCCCGCCAGCAGGTCCTCGCGCTTGACCGGATCGACGACCACCTTCAGGTCCACCCGGTCCAGCAGGGGTCCGGAGAGTCTCGCCTGGTACCGCCTGACCGACGACGGCGGGCACTCGCAACCGGCACCGCCGACCCCGTGCCGGCCGCACGGGCAGGGGTTGGCGGCCAGCACCATCAGGAACTTCGCGGGCAGCCGCACCACCCCGGCGCTGCGCGCCACCACCACGTGCCCCGACTCCAGCGGCTGGCGCAACGCGTCCAGTGCCCGCACGGAAAACTCCGGCGCCTCGTCCAGGAAGAGGATTCCCCGGTGGGCCAACGAGACCGCGCCGGGCCGCGGCATCCCGTTGCCGCCGCCGACGAGGGACTGCATCGTCGCCGAGTGGTGCGGTGCGCAGTACGGCGGGCGGGAGACCAGCGGCTCCCCCGGCGGCAGGATGCCCGCCACCGAGTGCACCGCGGTCACCTCCAGGGACTCCTTCCTGGTCAGCGTGGGCAGGATCGCCGGAAGCCGCTCGGCCAGCATGGTCTTGCCCGCGCCGGGCGGCCCCGAGAGCAGCAGATGGTGCCCGCCCGCCGCGGCCACCTCCAGGGCCTTGCGGGGCCTCTCCTGTCCCGCCACGTCCGCCAGGTCCGGCGCGTGTCCCTCGCCCGCTCCGGCCCTCCGGGCGAGCCCGGTGCCGATGCCCGCGCCCGGCACCATCAGCCCGGCCAGCATGGTGTCGGGGCGTCCCTCCTCGTGCCCCTCCCGCTCGTCGGGCACCGGCTCGTCGCAGAGCACGGCGATCAGCTGCCGCAGACTCCGCACCCCGAGGACGGCGACGCCGGGAACCAGCGCCGCCTCCCCCGCGGTCTGCTCGGGCACGACCACCTGGCGGTATCCGGCCTCCGCCGCGGCCAGCACGGAGGGCAGCACGCCCCGCACCGGCCGCACCCGGCCGTCCAGTCCCAGCTCTCCGATCATCACCACATCGGCGATGGACGCCGGGTCGATCCGCTCCGCCGCCCCCAGCACCGCACAGGCCACGGCGATGTCGAACCCCGAACCGCCCTTGGGCACGGAGGCCGGCGACAGGCCCACCGTGAGTTTCTTCTGCGGCCACTCGGCCCCGGAGTTCACGACCGCGGCCCTGACCCGGTCCCGGCTCTCCACCAGGCTCTTGTCCGGCAACCCCACCAGGGTGAACGCCGCCACCCCCGCCTCCAGGTCCGCCTGGACCTCCACCACCACGCCCTCGACGCCGACCAGCGCCACCGAACAGGCCCGTGCGAACCCCATCAGGCCACCCCCCGCGCGTGCTCGGCCACGGGGGCTCCGCGCCTGGGCAGCACCACTCCGACCAGGTCGATCCGGACCCCGCCGGGCGGCGGGCCGCCGTGCCGGTCGAGCCAGATTCCGGCCAGCCTCCGCAGCCGCCCCGCCTTGACCGGGGTCACGGCCGCCATCGGGTGTTCGAAGGCCCCGGCCCTGCGGGTCTTCACCTCGCAGACCACGAGGACGTCGCCGTCCATCGCGACGATGTCGATCTCACCGGCGCGACAACGCCAGTTCCGTTCCAGTACGGACATGCCGGCCCCGGCCAGCAGCCGTGCCGCCAGATCCTCGCCGTACCGCCCGAGTGCCCCCCGTGCGTTCATTCGGCACCACCTCCGGGACCGACTCTGACGCCTTCGGTCCCGGCTTGTGGATCTTGGTGGACAACCCCGGAGTTGTGGATATCCCGGCCACCCGGGAGGGGGAATCAGCCCCCCGGAAGTTCGAGGTCGCTCTTGTTGAGCTCCTCGATGTTGACATCCTTGAACGTCAGCACCCGTACCTGCTTGACGAAGCGGGCGGGCCGGTACATGTCCCAGACCCAGGCGTCCGCCATCGACACTTCGAAGAACACCTCGCCCTGAACCGAGTGCACCTGCATCTCGTAGTCATTGGTGAGGTAGAAGCGCCGTTCGGTCTCGATCACGTATTTGAACAGACCGACGACGTCTCGGTACTCCCGGTAGAGCTTCAGCTCCATCTCGGTCTCGTACTTCTCGAGGTCCTCGGCGCTCATTGGCATGTTCCCCTTCAGCCGTGCGTGCCCCCATTGTGCGCCAGGGACCGGCCCCCCGGGTGCTCAGGCGATTTCGGGGTCCAGAACCAGCGGCGCACTCGGGGGCCCCTCGTCGAGCAGCGTGCGCAGCAACTCGGCGAGCCTGGTCGGGTACACCGTCTCACGCGCCACCGACAGTTCGTCGGAGGTCCACCACCTCAGCCCCACGACGCTGCGCCGTTCCAGTCCGGTCTGGCCGCTGGTGTCCGTGGCGGTCTGCTTCGTACGGGCCAGGAAGTACCACTCGTCCTGCTCCCAGCGTCGGCCGTCGAACGGGAACGAGCACATCCGTCGCCAGAGCAGCGGGCCCAGTTCCACGTCGGTGATCCCGGTCTCCTCCACGAGTTCGCGCAACGCGGCGGCCTCCCGCGTCTCGTCGCCCTCCAGACCGCCGCCGGGGGTGAACCACCAGGTGTTCTGCGGATCGTCCGGTTCGAAGCCGTGCATCAGCAGGATCCGGTCGTCGGGGTCCAGGAGCACCACCCGGGCGGCCTTCCGTCTCTCAATGCGCACCGGCGGCCGTCCTCTCGCGTTCCCTGCGCGCCGCACGCGCCGCGACCGGGCCGTACGCCGCACCTCCCAGGATGAGCACCACGCCCACCCCGACGGCGGTGAGCTGGAGCTTCAGCGGGCCGGGCGAGGACACCCCGCCGGGGAAGGCGGCGAATGCCCGCGGGCGCTCGATCATGCCGTCCATCGGCCAGGCGATGGCGTCCACCCTGGCCTGCACCGAGCCGCGCGGGACGGAGCCGTGCCCGGGGTCGGTCAGATGGACCCTGGAGTCCAGCGAGGACCTGCGCTCGTCCCCCAGCAGGAAGAGCTGTCCCTGGGGCACCTCCGCCGTGAAGTTCTCGCCCGAGGCCGGGTCCTTCGCCCGCAGATACGATTCCTCAACGGGCTTGCCGTTGATCGTGAGCCGGCCGTCCCTGCCGCAGCAGGCGATCCTGTCGCCGCCGATCCCCACCACCCGCTTCACCATGGGCATGTTGCCCCAGGCCGGGTCGGTGAAGATCACCACGTCGCCGCGGCGCACCTCGCCGCCGTCGATCCGCTGCGCGAGCACCCGGTCGCCGGCCTGCACCGTCGGGCTCATCGAGTCGGTCGGCACCGTGTACGGCTTGTACACCACCGCCGCCCACGCGAACCCGCCGAGAAAGAGCACACAGCCGACGGCCACGGCCAGCCCGGACAACATGCTGCCGAGCCGGCCGCGGCCGTCTCCCGTACGTCCTGTTCCACTCATCCCAGCGCCCCCGCATCGGAGATCGACAATCGCTGATCCGAGTCGGCACCCTACCCGGCGGTACGCCCGCTGGTCAGCCTCCTGCGACGCCACAGCACGAGCGGCACCGCCCCGGCCAGGCCCAGTGCACCCGGGGCCAGGCCCATCGCCGCGTTGATCCCCGGCTGCTCGAAGGTCTCCGGGATCGGCAGGGTCGCCCAGCGGTTGACCGGCCACGCCACGACGACGGCCCGGCCGACCACCTCGTCGTTGGAGACCGTGCCGTTGCCCGGCAGCTCCTGGTGGTAGCGGGAGTCGAGGGAGTTCTGCCGGTGGTCACCCATCACCCAGATCCGGCCCTCGGGCACCTTGATCGGCCCGAACGGCTCGTCGTTGCAGGAGCTGTTCCCCTCGAAGATGTACGACTGGTCGTCCAGGGCCTTGCCGTTGACCGTGACCGGGCCGTCCTTCTTGCACTCCACGACGTCGCCGCCGACCCCGATGACCCGCTTGATCAGGTCCTTCTCCTCGGCGGACGGCATCAGCCCGATGAAGCTCAGGAACTTCTGCACGGCGTTCGGCTCGGGGGTCTCGGTGTTCTCCAGCCAGCCCCCCGGGTCGTGGAAGACCACGACCTCGCCGCGCTCGGGCTCCGCGCCGAACCACGGGGTCAGCTTGTCGACCAGCACCCGGTCGCCCCGCTGGAGCGTGTTCTGCATCGAGTCCGAGGGAATCGAGAACGCCTGCACCAGGAACGTCTTGATCAGCAGCGCGAGAACCAGCGCGATGCCGATGAGCAGGGGCAGCTCCTTCCAGAAGGAGCGCGGCTTCTTCTGGGCCCTGCCGCCGTCCGGAGCGTCCGCGTCACTCTGCGCGCGGTCCGCCGCTCCGGCGGACTCGACATTGTCCGTATTGCCCGACCGGTCCTCGGGTTCGTCGTGTCCGGATCGTGCGCCGACCGCCAAATCCCCCACATCCACTCCTTACTCCGTGCCACCGCCCGCGACCCAGCCGGTGCAGGCCCACCACTCCCATAACGAGCGGGAGTTCCGCAGGGGTCGGGAGAGGGATCATTCCATTGAGATTCCGGGACGACACACTATGCGACGGGCCCGACGCGGCGGCCGTCCCGGCGCGCGCGTCCGGGATCGAGCCGAATGCGTCCGGTCTCTCCAGTCTCCGCCAGTGGGAGAAGGGCCAGGCGATCACCACGGCCCGCCCCACGACCTCGTCCTCGGAGACCGTGCCGTGTCCGGGCTCGTCCAGGTGGTAGCGCGAATCGGCCGAATCGGACCGGTGGTCGCCCATCACGAAGATCCGGCCGGGCGGAACCTTTACTTCGAATTTGATGAGGGAGGGCTGGTTGCCGGGATGCAGATAGGGCTCGTCCAACGGTACGCCGTTGACACTGATCCGGCCGTCCTCGCCGCAGCACTTCACCGTGTCGCCGCCCACCGCGATCACCCGTTTGATCAGGTCCTGCTCGTCGTCGGAGGGCAGCAGGCCGACAAAGGTCAGTGCCTGTTTCACCTGTTTGACGACGACGGGCGGGTCTCCCTTGTCGGCGTTCTCCTGCAGCAGCCAGTCGCCCGGGTCCTTGAAGACCACGACGTCGCCGCGCTGGGGCCGGGAGCCGAACCAGGGCGTCAGTTTGTCCACCAGCACCCGGTCGCCGATCCGGATGGTCTGCTCCATCGATCCCGAAGGGATCACGAACGCCTGCACCAGGAAGGTCTTGAGCACCAGCGCGATCAGCAGCGCCACGGTGACGAGCAGCGGTATCTCGCGCAGGGCCGACCTGCGCCGCCGTCGCTTGACCCGGCGGGCCAGCTTGCGCCGCTCCGCCCTGGTGGGCAGGGAGCGCGCGGTCCTCGGCCCGTCGCCGTCCGCCGGCGGTGTTCCGGCGTCGGGTTCGGGGCCGCCCCGGTCGCGGCCGCGGTTACCCATGGCCCCTGCCCGGCGCGCGTACGGCGCCGAAGGCGGCACTGTCCGGCAGCGAACCCAGCCGGCTCGGCGGCCAGCCGATCCAGTCCACCCGGCCGATCACCATGTCCACGGGGACCATGCCACCGCCCGGCTCCCCCAGATGGTCGCGCGAGTCGCGGGAATTGCTCCGGTGGTCGCCCATCATCCACAGCGTGCCGTCGGGGACGACGATGTCGAAGGGGGCCCGGGAGGGGATGTCCCCCGGGTACAGGTAGTCCTCGGCGACCGCCCGGCCGTTCACCTCGAGCCTGCCCCGGCTGTCGCAGCACACCACCCGGTCGCCGCCCACCCCCACCACCCGCTTCACGTAGTCGGTCTCGGCTGACTGCACCAGCCCCAGGGACGAGGCCACCGAGTGCGCCACGCCGGCGACGGGATTCTCCTGCGGGGCCTCCTGCACGAAGGACCCCGTGCCGTCGAAGACCACCACGTCACCGCGGTGCGGCACCGCGCCGAAACGGTACGCCAGTTTGTTCACCAGCACCCGGTCCCCGATCCGCAGCGTGGGCTCCATCGAGCCGCTCGGGATCAGGAAGGGCTGCACCACGAAGTGGCTGAGAAGCAGCACAAACCCCGTGCAGAGGGCCCCGAGCACGGCGGTCCGCCGCCATGTCATCCAGCCACCCGGCCCGCCCGGAACACGCAAGGAGCGCGACCGCTCCTCCGTACCCGGGTCGGGTTCGCAGGCGGGGTCGCGCTCCGAGGGCTTTGTTTCCGTGTCCATCGAGGCCAGAGCCTATCCGGCGGACCTGTGGACCAGGGAGTCAGCTCAGTTGTCGCGCTTCTCCTTGATCTTCGCGGCCTTGCCGCGCAGCTCACGGAGGTAGTACAGCTTGGCGCGGCGGACGTCACCGCGGGTGACGAGCTCGATCTTCTCGAAGATCGGGCTGTGCACCGGGAAGGTGCGCTCGACGCCGACGCTGAAGGAGACCTTGCGGACCGTGAAGGTCTCGCTGACGCCCGCGCCCTGGCGGCGGATGACGACGCCCTTGAACTGCTGGATACGGGAGCGGTTGCCCTCGATCACTCGGACGTGGACGTTGACGGTGTCACCGGGGCGGAACGCCGGGATGTCGGTGCGCAGCGACGCGGCGTTGACGTCATCGAGCAGGGAAGCCATGTTGTCCGCTTTCTTCGCCGATGCCACAGGTCATCGACGGGAGATCGTGATGAATGGAGGTGCTGACCGCGTCGGGCGGGCGTCGGGCCGTCCCCCGCGGGCGGGGAACCGGATCAGCCGCTTTCCCCCTGTGGCAGGGGCGCGCGCCGGACGGACAGCAGCGGCCTATTCTTCCACGGCTCCGGGCCTGCGCCAAAATCGGCCGTCGGGTTCCGGTGCCCAGCCGAGGATGGAGAGCATCTCGCGGTCCTTCTTGTCGAACCCCGCGGCGTCGCAGCGCTCGATCAGGTCGGGCCGGTTGAGGGCGGTGCGGCGGAACGCCTCGTCCCGCCGCCAGCGGGCGATCTTCCCGTGGTGGCCGCTGAGCAGCACCTCGGGGATCTCCCTGCCGCGCCACACCGGCGGCTTGGTGTACACGGGGCCCTCCAGCAGATTGGCCATCGCGCCGGGGGCGAAGGAGTCGTCCCGGTGCGATTCCGCGTTGCCGAGCACGCCGGGCAGCAGCCGGGCCACCGCCTCCGTGATCACCAGGACCGCGGCTTCCCCGCCGGCCAGCACGTAGTCGCCGATGGAGACCTCGACGACCGGCATCCGGGTCGCGTACTCGTCCATCACCCGCCGGTCGATGCCCTCGTAGCGGGCCGGCGTGAAGATCAGCCACGGCTGTTCGGAGAGTTCGACGGCGAGTTCCTGGGTGAACGGGCGGCCGCTGGGCGTGGGCACCACCAGCACCGGGGAGTGCGCCCCGGTCTCGTACCCGCCCCCCAGGACGTCGTCCAGCGCCTCGCCCCACGGCTCGGTCTTCATGACCATGCCCGGACCGCCGCCGTACGGGGTGTCGTCGACCGTGTGGTGCCGGTCGTGGGTCCAGTGGCGCAGGTCGTGCACGTGGACGTCGAGCCGGCCGCGCGCGCGGGCCTTGCCGACGAGCGAGACGTTCAGCGGTTCCAGGTACTCCGGGAAGATCGTGACGACGTCGAGGCGCATCAGGCGTCCTTCCCCGGGCCGGGCTCTCCGTCGCCCGCTTCGTCCTCGCCGCGCGAGGAGGCGATCACGGCCTGGCTCTCGTCGATCAGCCCCGGCGGCGGGACGATCACCGCGCGCTGCTCCTCCAGGTCGATCTCGGTGACGATCTCCTCGACGAACGGGATCATCACCTCGCTGCCGTCCGGCCGCTCGACGATGAAGAGGTCCTGGGACGGCAGATGCGTGATCTCGGAGATCCGGCCGACGAGGGTGCCGTCGGCCAGGACCACGTCGAGGTCCATGAGCTGGTGGTCGTAGAACTCCTCGGGGTCCTCGGGGAGTTCGTCCGGGTCGACCTCGGCGATCAGCAGCGTGTTGCGCAGGGCCTCGGCAGCCGTACGGTCGCGCACGCCCTCGAAGCGCAGCAGCAGCCGTCCGCTGTGCACCCGCCCGGTCTCGATCGTCAGCGGTCCGGCCCCGGCCGGTTCGGTGGCGAGCACGGCTCCGGGCGCGAGCCGCAGTTCCGGCTCGTCCGTACGGACCTCGACGGTGACCTCGCCCTTGATGCCGTGGGCACGGCCGATCCGCGCGACTACCAACTGCACCTTGTGTCTCTCCTGTCATACGACGACGGGCCGGGGCGGGCCGATGGCCCTCCCCGGCCCGTGCCGGTGTTCAACTCTGTCAGCGAACCTGGTCCACATCGACGAGGTCGACGCGGATGCCGCGGCCGCCGATGGCGCCCACGACGGTACGCAGCGCACGCGCGGTGCGGCCGTTGCGACCGATCACCTTACCGAGGTCGTCGGGGTGGACCCGGACCTCCAGCACGCGGCCGCGGCGCAGGTTGCGCGAGGCGACCTGCACATCGTCGGGGTTGTCGACGATGCCCTTCACGAGGTGCTCGAGAGCCTCCTCGAGCATGCTCAGGCCTCGGTCGACTCGGCGGAAGCAGCCGCGTCAGCAGCCTCGTCCGCCTTCTTGTCGGACTTCTTCGCCTTCTGCGTGATGGCCTCGCCCTTGGACTCTTCGCCGTCCTTGGTCAGGGCCTCGAACAGGGCGCGCTTGTCCGCCTTGGGCTCCGGCTGCAGCAGCGGCGCGGGGGCCGGAAGACCCTTGTGGGCCTGCCAGTCACCGGTGAGCTTCAGGATCGCGAGAACCGGCTCGGTCGGCTGGGCGCCGACGGACAGCCAGTACTGCGCACGCTCCGAGTTGACCTCGATGCGCGAGGGGTTCTGCACCGGGTGGTACAGGCCGATCTCCTCGATGGCCCGGCCGTCACGGCGGGTACGGGAGTCGGCGACGACGATGCGGTAGTGAGGCGAACGGATCTTGCCCAGACGCTTCAGCTTGATCTTGACTGCCACGGGAGTGGTGTCTCCTGGTCTATGACGTGGTTGGGCACAACGAAGATGCCACGTGGGGTTGCGGTACTCGGGTGCCCGATGGACGCGTCAGCCGGAGGAGAGAGGGGTCCTGTGCGACTGTCGAGTACAGCTAGCCATTGTGCCACACCACATCGGGTCACCCCACCGCGACCGCCGCTTCCGGGATGCGGAACGGCTTTCCGCATCCTCCGCAGACGATCGGCGCCTGTGCCAGGACCGACGGGACGACGCGCACGTTGCGTCCGCAGTCGCAGACGGCCTTGACGCGGACGCCGCCGCCGGAGGAGCCGTGCCGGGCGGCCGGCCCCCGGAAGGAGCGCTTGGTGTCGGCGGCGGTGGCGACCGTGTGCGCCTTGAGGGCGCGCTGCAGCCGCTCGATCGTCGGCCGGTACCGGCGCTTGGCCTCGGGGTTGAGCGTGACCAGTGAGAAACCGCTGCTGGGATGCGGCTCCTCGGCGTGGTCCAGGCCCAACTCCTCGGCGATCGCGAGGAATCTGCGGTTGTGGTAGCGGCCGGCGCGGGAGGTGTCGCGTACACCTCGGGCGGCGGCGATGCCGTGGACTGCTTCGTGGAGCAGTCGTTCGAAGGAGAGCTCGGCGCCGCAGGCGGACGAGGACTCTCCGATCAGGGACTCGGGCGCGGCCAGATCCGGCAGCTCGGGGTGGTACCGCTGAATGTCGGCCCACGCCTGCGCCAGCTCTGCGGCAAGTACAGGTGGTGTCGTGCTCACGTCGTGACAACGAGCACGAGTGCCCCGGTGTTCCGATTCCGGGCCATCCCAAATAATTTGCACGTACCAGTCAGTTGCCGTTCATGCGTCCCGACGAGGGCGGGTGCGCCGATCTGCGGAGAAGCCGCACAGCTCGCACCAAGGTGGTACGTAGTGACGCGTACGTCCGGACGCGTGGGCGACCGCCGCGCACCGGGGCACCGCACGCTCCCCGGGACGGGTGGGGCGTCGGTGGACACGGGCCGCCGGAGCGACCCTACCGGGCGCATGGTCCGAATCGGGCACCGCCCCCCGCCCCGGCGCACGGCGCTCGACGTGCCCGCCCGGACGTGTCGGGTGAGACTGGGGCGAGGAGCGGGGGACGGGCGTCCGGCGCCCGCCCGTTCGACACGGGCTCCCCTCCGGTCCCCGGGGCGCACCACCGCGGCAGGCGGTTCCCGCCCGCGGCTCCCCGGGCACGACGGCCGCCGCACCGCACTCCCGCACCCGGGGAAGCGGGCACACCCGTGCACGGCGGCATCCACTCGGGGACGACCGATCGGACACGACCGACTTCTCGGCGGATTGGGGCGCTTCCATGACACCTACGCTCGTCCGGCACCACGGCCACCCGCGGACGCTCACCCGGACGGCCCCCGAAAGCCGGGCCCGGGACTGGGCCGAGATCCAGGAGCGGATGCTGGCACCGCTGTACGAAGCGGTGTACGAGCGGCTGGAGGTGGGGCCCGGTACCCGGCTGCTCTCCCTGGACTGCGGCTCCGGTCTCGCGCCGCTGATGGCCGCCGGCCGGGGCGCGCGGGTCACCGGGGTGGACACCGATTCCGAACGGCTGGCGCTCGCCCGGGCCCGGCTGCCGCGCGGGGCCGGTGACGGCTCCGGTTCCCCGGCCGGGGGGCCGCGGTTCCTGGAGGGCGGTCCGGCCGCGGCCCCGCCGCCCGACGGGGCGACGTACAACCTGCTCACCGCCTTCACCCCGATCGGCTGCTCGTTCGACGACGGCGAGGGGCTGGTGGCCGCGCTGCGGTCCGCGGTGCCGCTGGCCGGGCGGGGCGCCGTCGTGGTGCTGACCGGGTGGGGGCCTCCGGAGCGGTGCGCGGCGGCCCCCGTGCTGCGGGTGGCCGCGCGGCTGGCGGACGGGGGCCGGGCATCCCGGGCGGGCGGCTGGCGGACGGCGGGGCGGGACGACCTGGAGGACGTGGCGTTCCGGGCCGGTCTGCATCCCGACGGCTCGGGCCGGGTGGCGTGCCCGTTCGGGTACGCGGACCTGGACAGCGCGGTGCGGGGGCTGCTATCCACCCGGCTCTTCGACGCGGCGGCACGGGTGACGGACCGGTCCCGGGTGGAGCGGGAGGTGGCGAAGGCCCTCCGTCCGCACCGGAGGCGGGACGGGACGGTCTGGCTGCCGAACGTCTTCCGCTACCTCGTGTGCACCATCTGAGCGCGCCGCCCCGTGCGCACCACGTCATGCAAGCCGCCCCGTGCGCACCACGTGATGCAAGCCGCCCCGTGCGCATCGCCGGGGCGGGGGCCGCTACTTGGCGAGGCGGGGGATGCCCGCCGCCCGGTACGCCTCGGCCTCCTCCAGCGTCTCCTTCTCCAGCAGCGCCGCGGCCAGCGCGTCCAGCCGTTCCCGGTTCTCGCGCAGGAGCCGGCAGGCCGCCTCGTAGCACTCGTCGACGATGCGCCGCATCTCGTCGTCCACCGCGTCGAGCGTGGCGGGGGCCGCCGACAGCCCGTACGCCTGCTGGGCGTCGCCGGGGATCGCCGTCAGCCTGCCCACCCTGGGGCTCATGCCCCAGCGGCCGACCATGCCCCGGGCCAGGTTGGTGACCTGTTCCAGGTCGCTCTCCGCACCGGTGGTGATCACTCCGAAGACCACCTGCTCGGCCGCCATGCCGCCGAGCGCCCCGATGACGCGGCCGCGCAGATACTCCTCGGTGTACGCGTACTTGTCGGCGTCCGGCGTCGAGAGGGTGACCCCCAGGGCCCGGCCGCGCGGCACGATGGTGACCTTGCGGACCGGGTCGGCACCCGGCTGGAGCATGCCGAGCAGCGCGTGCCCGCTCTCGTGGTACGCGGTCCTGCGGCGTTCCTCGTCGGACATGACCAGTGAGCGTTCCGCCCCCAGCTGGACCTTCTCCAGGGCGTTGGAGAAGTCGGACCCGCCGACCTCGTTCTGCCGGCGCTTGACCGCGAGCAGCGCGGCCTCGTTGGCCAGGTTGGCGAGGTCGGCGCCGGTCATGCCGGGGGTGGTGGCGGCGACCTGGGCGAGGTCCACGTCGGCGGCCAGCGGGATCTGCCGGGTGTGGATCTCCAGGATCGCCTCCCGGCCGTTCCGGTCCGGCGGGCTGACCTGGACGATCCGGTCGAAGCGGCCGGGCCGGGTGAGGGCGGGGTCGAGGACGTCGGCGCGGTTGGTGGCGGCGAGCACGACGACGCCCTCCGAACCGGAGAAGCCGTCCATCTCGGTGAGGATCTGGTTGAGCGTCTGCTCGCGCTCGTCGTGGCCGCCCATGCCGGAGCCGCCGCCGCGGGCCCGGCCGATGGTGTCGATCTCGTCGATGAAGACGATGGCGGGGGCGACCTTGCGGGCCTCCGCGAAGAGTTCCCGCACCCGGCTCGCGCCGACGCCGACGATCATCTCGATGAACTCGGAGGCCGACGCGGAGAAGAACGGCACCCCGGCCTCCCCGGCGACGGCCCGCGCCAGCAGCGTCTTGCCGGTGCCGGGCGGCCCCGCGAGCAGCACGCCGCCGGGCATCCGGGCGCCCATCCTCCGGTACGCCTGCGGGTTCTTCAGGAAGTCCACGACGTCGTTGAGTTCGCCCTCGACCTCGTCGATCCCGGCCACGTCCTCGAAGGTGGTGCGCCTGGCGCCCTCCAGTTCGACGGGCTTGGGCGGGGTCTTGCGTCCGAGGCCGCCCATCCCGCCCATGCCCCGGGCCATCCGCCGGGCGATGAACACCCAGAGCAGGACGAGCAGCAGCATGGGCGCGAGCGAGATCAGCAGGTTGGCGAGGAAGCTACGCTGCTGGACGACCGGTTCGGCGGTGACGGTGACGTCGTCCTTGACCAGTTCGGCCCAGAGGTCGTCGTCGGCGAAGGCCGGCCGCTGGGTGACGAACTTGGTGTACTTCTCGTCGGTCCCCGGGGCCTTCGTCTCCTTCTTGAGCTGCCCCTGGATGGCGTCGCCCTTGGAGTAGATCTTGGCGACGTTGCCTGCGGTGACCTGCTTGCTGAACTCCGTGTACGCGATCGTCCGCTGCTCCTCCCCGTTGAAGAAGGACAGCACCAGATTGGTGATCAGGTAGACGGCGAGCGCGGTCAGCAGCAGTCCGCCCCAGCCTCCCGGCATCTTCCGGCCGGGCTGCGGGGGCGGCGGCGCGCCCTCGGATCGCCAGGGCTGGTCGGTTCGGTCGCGGGGAGGTACGGAATTGGTCACGCGCGCTCCTCTGCCGACAGCCGTTGGAAGCGACGTTAAGGGAGGAGTGCGGGCAAAGCCCTTCCAGGGGCCGCGCGCTGGGCCCTTGGAGGGATGGGCGTCGTCCGGCCGGGGAGCCGGGCCACGCCCGAGGGGGCGCCCGCCGGGAAGCGGGCGCCCCCTCGGGGACGTCATCGGGCCGGTGCGGCCGATGGGACGGGCGAAGCCGGTGGGGCCGACGGGACCGATGAGGCCGGTGCGGCCCGTAGGACCCGTGCAGCCCAGGTGACTGATGGGCCCGGTGCGGCCCGCGGAGGCCGTGCGGTCGGTGGGACCGGCTCAGCCCATGAACTTCTTGAACTCGTCGGGCAGCTCGAAGTTCTTGTCGTCCTGCGCCGGCAGACCGAGCGCGCCGCCCTGCGCCGCCTGCGCCCGGCGGGCCGCCGCGGCCTGCTCCTCGGCCTTGCGCTTCATCGGGTTGCCGCTCTTGCGCTTGCCCTTGGCCTGCTTGGCCTGCTTCTTCTGCCGGCCGGGGCCGCCACCCATGCCCGGCATCCCGGGCATTCCCGGCATGCCGCCGCCCTGGGCCATCTTCGACATCATCTTGCGGGCCTCGAAGAACCGCTCGACGAGGTTCTTCACCGCGGAGACCTCGACCCCGGAGCCCTTGGCGATACGGGCCCGGCGCGAGCCGTTGATGATCGTCGGCTCGGCGCGCTCCTTCGGGGTCATCGACTTGATGATCGCGGCGGTGCGGTCCACGTCGCGCTCGTCGATGTTGTTGATCTGGTCCTTGATCTGCCCCATGCCGGGCAGCATCCCGAGCAACTTGGAGATGGAGCCCATCTTCCTGACCTGCTCCATCTGGGCCAGGAAGTCGTCGAGCGTGAAGTCCTTGCCCTTGCTGGACGCCAGCTTGGAGGCCATCTTGGCGGCCTCTTCCTGGCTGAAGGTCTTCTCCGCCTGCTCGATCAGGGTGAGCAGGTCACCCATGTCGAGGATGCGGGACGCCATGCGGTCGGGGTGGAAGGCGTCGAAGTCGTCGAGCTTCTCACCGTTCGACGCGAACATGATCTGCTTGCCCGTGACGTGGGCGATCGACAGGGCCGCACCACCGCGGGCGTCGCCGTCGAGCTTGGAGAGCACCACGCCGTCGAAGCCGACGCCGTCGCGGAACGCCTCGGCGGTGTTGACCGCGTCCTGACCGATCATCGCGTCGACGACGAAGAGGATCTCGTCGGGGCTGACGGCGTCGCGGATGTCCGCGGCCTGCTGCATCAGCTCCTGGTCGATGCCGAGGCGGCCCGCGGTGTCGACGATCACGACGTCGAACTGCTTGGACCTGGCGTGCTCGATCGAGTCCTTGGCGACCTGGACCGGGTCGCCGACGCCGTTGCCCGGCTCGGGGGCGTACACCGCCACACCGGCCCGCTCGGCGACGACGCTGAGCTGGTTGACGGCGTTGGGGCGCTGGAGGTCGCAGGCGACGAGCAGCGGGGAGTGGCCCTGGCCCTTGAGCCAGCGGCCGAGCTTTCCGGCGAGGGTGGTCTTACCGGCACCCTGGAGACCGGCGAGCATGATCACGGTCGGCGGGGTCTTGGCGAACCGCAGCCGCCGGGTCTCGCCGCCGAGGATGCCCACGAGCTCCTCGTTGACGATCTTGACGACCTGCTGGGCCGGGTTGAGCGCCTGGGAGACCTCGGCGCCGCGCGCCCGCTCCTTGACGTTGGCGATGAAGGCGCGCACGACGGGCAGCGCGACATCCGCTTCGAGCAGGGCGATACGGATCTCGCGAGCCGTGGCGTCGATGTCCGCCTCGGACAAGCGGCCCTTGCCCCGGAGGTTCTTGAAAGTCGCGCTAAGGCGGTCGGAGAGAGTATCGAACACGGCGCTCGTCGGTCCTCGGGGTCGGGGGCGGTATGGATCGCTCCCTAGGGTATCCGGCTCGGGCGGGGGGCCGTCCTCGCCGGTGCCCGCCGGCCGGGCCGGGAGGCGCTGCCCGGGCAGCGGGAGCACCAGGCCCCGGCGCCGCTCCTCACCGCAGCGCGTCCTCGATGGCCCTCGCCAGCGCGGCCGCCTCGGCGTCCGGCAGCGGTGTGCCGTCCCGGCGCGTGACGTAGACCGTGTCCACCGCGTCGGCGCCCAGCGTCGACACGTGCGCGCTGCGCACCCGTACCCCGCCGCGCTCCAGCGCCCGGCCGATCCGGTGCAGCAGGCCCGGGGCGTCCTGGGCCCGCACCTCGATCACCGTCGCCCGCTGCGATCCGGCCGCCGCGACGGTCACCCTCGGCGGCGGGGCCTTCGTCCCGCGGCGGCGCGGTCGGGCCGCCTCGCGCTCGGCGAGGCGGGCCCGGATGTCCAGGGAGCCGTCCAGGGCCCGTACGAGGTCGGCGCGGAGCCGGTCGGCCCGCGGCAGGGAGCCGTACTCGGCCGCGACCCGCCAGCTGAGCAGCAGCAGGTCCGCCGGGTCGTCGCCCGGTCCGGTGGGGAGTTCCACGGTGCGCAGCTCGGCGGAGCGCACGGTGAGGCGGTGCAGGGCGAGGACGCCCGCCGCGGCGGGCAGCACGCCGGGGCGGTCGGGCAGGGCGATGTGGAGTTCGACGCCGACGGGTTCCGGTGCGCCGTTCTCGTCGCGGGTCCCGGCCCGGGCGTGCAGGGCGAGGACGGGGCCGCCGGTGCGGAGGGCCTCGGCGGCGAGGCGTTCCTGCCCGGCCCCGGCCCCGGCGGGTTCCGGTTCCTCCGGGGTCCGTCCGGCGAGCACCGCGGCGACGCGTCCGACGAGGTCGGCGACGAGGGAGGCGCGCCAGGTCGACCAGGCGGCGGGGCCGGTGGCGAGGGCGTCGGCCTCGGTGAGCGCGTGCAGCAGCTCCAGGGTGCTGGTCGTGCCGACGGCGGCGGCGACGGCATGGACGGTCGCCGGGTCGTCGAGGTCGCGGCGGGTCGCGGTCTCGACGAGCAGCAGGTGGTGGCGCACGAGGGTGGCGACGACGTCCGTGTCGTGCCGGTCGAAGCCGATCCGGGCGGCCGTGTCCCGGGCGATGACCTCACCGGCCTCGGCGTGGTCGCCGGGCCATCCCTTGCCGATGTCGTGCAGCAGTGCGGCGACCAGGAGCAGGTCGGGGCGGCCGACGCGGCGGGTGAGCGAGGAGGCGCGGACGGCCGTCTCGATGAGGTGGCGGTCGACGGTCCAGGTGTGGACGGGGTTGCGCTGGGGGCGGCAGTGGACGCGTTCCCAGTCGGGGAGCAGCCGGGTGATCAGTCCTTCGGCTTCGAGCGCCTCCCAGACGGGCACGGTGCCCTCGCCCGCGCCGAGGAGGGTGACGAGTTCCTCGCGGGCCTCGGCGGGCCAGGGCACCGGCAGCGGGCCGGAGGCGGTGGCCAGCCGGCGTACGACGTGGCGGGAGAGCGGGAGTCCGGACCGGGCGGCCGCGGCGGCCGCGCGCAGGACGAGCACGGGGTCGCGCTCGGGGCGGGCGGTGCGGGCGAGGACGGCCTCGCCGTCGGCCTCGACGACGCCGTCGGCGAGCGGGCGGCGCTCCGGGGCGGTGGCCCTGCCGTCGCCCGGCACGGCGCGCAGCCGGGGGCGGGGGCGGGGGCGTGCGGAGCGGGCGCGCAGGACGCGGAAGACCTCGCGCCAGGTGACGTCGGTGGCGTACGAGACGGTCCGGGCGGCCTCGTAGACCTGGCGGAGCAGGGCGTCCGCGTCGAGGAGGCCGAGGGCTTCCGCGACCTGGTCCTGCTCCTGGAGGGCGAGGCGGTCGGTGGCGCGGCCGGTGGTGAGGTGGAGGGCGTCGCGGGTGTCGAGGAGGGTGCGACGGGCCTCGGCGAGGCCCTCGCGGGGGGCGTCGGCGACCCAGGAGGCGGCGATCGCGCGCAGGGCGGTGAGGTCGCGCAGTCCGCCGCGGGCCTCCTTGAGGTCGGGTTCGAGGAGGAAGCGGAGTTCGCCCCGGCGCTCGGCCCGTTCGCGGCAGAGTTCGGCGAGGGCGGGGAGGCGGGCGGGGGCCCGGTCGCGCCAGTCGGCGAGGGTCGCGGTGCGCAGGGCGGCGACCGGGCCGCGGTCCCCGGCGACGGGCCGGGCGTCGAGCAGTCCGAGCTGGACCTTGAGGTCCTCGTCCGCCGCCCTGCGGACCTCGGCGGGGGTGCGGACGGAGTGGTCGAGGGCGAGGCCGAGGTCCCAGACGGGGTACCAGAGGCGGTCGGCGAGGGCGGCGACGGCCGCGGGCTCGGCCCTGCCGTCGTGCAGGAGCAGCAGGTCGAGGTCGCTGCGCGGGGAGAGTTCGCCGCGCCCGTAACCGCCGACGGCGACGAGGGCGGCGCCGCGGACGCCGGTCTGTCGGGCGGCGGTGTCGAACAGCCCGGTGAGCCAGTGGTCGGTGAGCGTCGCGAGGGCGGCGCGGCGCGACGGCCCGGACCGCGCCTTCCCTCGGAGGAGGCGCAGCCGGGCCGCCGGGTAGCCGCCGGGTTCCGAGGTGGTGGGTTCGGGGGTGGTTCCGGTGCTCGTCACCCGGTTGCCCTTCGTCTCGGGACCGTCGGTCGTTCCGGTGCTCGTCACCCGGTTGCCCTTCGTCTCGGGACCGTCGGTCGTTCCGGTGCTCGTCACCCGGTTGCCCTTCGTCTCGGGACCGTCGGTCGTTCCGGTGCTCGTCACCCGGTTGCCCTTCGTCTCGGGACCGTCGGTCAGAGTGCGTCCGGGCCGCGTTCGCCGGTGCGGACGCGGACCGCGGTCTCGACGGGCACGCTCCAGACCTTGCCGTCGCCGATCTTTCCGGTGCGGGCGGCCTTCACGACCACGTCGATGAGCTGCTCGGCGTCCTCGTCCTCGACGAGCACCTCGATCCGGATCTTGGGCACGAGGTCGACGGTGTACTCGGCGCCCCGGTAGACCTCGGTGTGGCCGCGCTGGCGTCCGTATCCGCCGGCCTCGGTGACCGTGAGGCCGTGGATCCCGAAGGACTGGAGGGCTTCCTTGATCTCGTCCAGCCGGTGGGGCTTCACGACTGCGGTGATGAGCTTCATGCGTCCACCTTCTGGTTCTTCGTCCTCGCCGCTGCCGTGCCGCCCGGGGCGGGGCCCGTGGTGCGGGGGGCGGTGCCGCCGCCCGCGCCGCTGAAGTCGTACGCGGTCTCGGCGTGCTCGACCCGGTCGATGCCGGAGACCTCGTCGTCCTCGGTGACCCGCATGCCGATCGTCCGGTCCAGGAGGAGGGCGAGGAGCGCGGAGGCCACCAGGGAGTAGGCGAGGACGGCGAGGACGCCGACGGTCTGCTTGCCGAGCTGTTCGAGGCCGCCGCCGTAGAAGAGGCCCTTGGCCTCGGACTGGACGCCGCCGGTGGCGAAGAGGCCGACGAGCAGGGAGCCGGCGATGCCGCCGACGAGGTGGACGCCGACCACGTCCAGGGAGTCGTCGTAGCCGAACCGGTACTTCAGTCCGACGGCCATGGCGCAGAGCACCCCGGCGATCGCGCCGACCGCGATGGCGCCCAGCGGGCTGACCGCGCCGCCGGACGGGGTGATGGCGACGAGTCCGGCGACCGCGCCGGAGGCGGCGCCGAGGGTGGTGCAGGAGCCGTGCCGGAGCTTCTCGTAGCCGAGCCAGGCGAGCATCGCGGCGCCGGTGGCGACCTGGGTGTTCACGAACATGACCGCGCCGACGCCGTCGTCGTTGCCGAGCCAGGAGCCGGCGTTGAAGCCGAACCAGCCGAACCAGAGCAGGCCGGCGCCGAGCATGACGAGGGGCAGGCTGTGCGGCCGCATCGGGTCCTTCTTGAAGCCGACGCGCTTGCCGATGACGAGGATCACGCCGAGCGCCGCGGCACCCGCGTTGATGTGGACGGCGGTGCCGCCCGCGAAGTCGATGACGCCCATCTCGAAGAGCCAGCCGCCCGGGCCCCAGACCCAGTGGGCGACGGGGAAGTAGACGGCGGTGACCCAGAGCGCGACGAACAGGGCCCAGGAGGTGAACTTGACCCGGTCGGCGAGGGCGCCGCTGATCAGGGCCGGGGTGAGGACGGCGAACATGAGCTGGAAGACGGCGAAGACGTAAACCGGGATGGTGGAGCCGTCCCAGAGCTGGGTGACGCCGATGCCGCCGAGGCCGAGGAAGTCCGGGTTCCAGCCGACGACGGAGCCGATGTCGGTGCCGAAGGCGACGCCGAATCCGTAGAGCACCCACAGGACCGTGACGATCCCGAGGCCGATGAAGCTCATCATCAGCATGTTGAGGGTGCTCTTGACGCGGACCATGCCTCCGTAGAAGAAGGCCAGGGCCGGGGTCATGAGCATCACCAGGGCGGAGCAGATGAGCATGAAGCCGGTGTTGGCTGCGGACAGCGTCGGCGTGTCCGCCGCAAGCGTCGTGATGCCTGGGGGCATCGGCGTCTCCTCGTCGTCGGGGCGGCCGCGTACGGGCGTTCGGAGCGGCGCCACGTGCGGGACCACTGGGAGGACCACCGAGGGAAAGGTGTGGGCCGGTGGTGATTCCGAGATTCGCCCGGCGCGGTTTCCATCGATGCCGCACGGTGTTTCGCGGGGGTGACGAAGAGGTCCGGCGTGTTACGGCCCCATGAACCGGTGGTGGCCCGCGCCGGGGCCTGAGGGGTCCGGCCGCCCCGGGCCGGGGTTGAGGCGCTGCTTCAAGGCCTGTACCGGGGCCGGGGGCGTCCGGTGCTCCGGGCCGCATACGGTGCGCCCGCGGCCCCGCGGTACGTGGCGGGGACGCGAACCGGCCACGCCGACCACCCGCTGACCTGGCCATGGGGGGAGCCGAAGTCGGTCTTGTGCGGGGTGGTCGTCGTGGCCGGGGTCCGGGGTGCCGGTCAGACCGCTTCCGCGGTCTCCGGCAGCTTTTCGGTGAGGAGTTCGGTGATCCTGGCGACCTCGGGGATGTCCCCGAAGTCCCTGGCCGCGGTGTCGACGGTCTTGCGCAGCCGGGTGTTGACCCGTTCGGAGCGGACCTTCTTCGCGACGTGCAGGGCCTGTTCGGCCAGCAGCGTGGACTGCTCGGGTTCGCGCTTGAGGAGGTGGACGGTGGCGAGGCCGATCAGGTTGAGCGCGTACGACCGCTGGTGCTCGTCGTCCTCGCCGAAGAGCTGGACGGCCTTCTCCATCAGGGGCTCGGCGAGGGTGGCGTACGTGGGGCTGCGGCCCGCCACGTAGGCGAGGTCGCGGTAGGAGTGGGAGTTCTCGCCGTTGAGCTCGGCCTCCGAGAAGAAGCGGATCCAGTCGGGCTCGGGCTCGCCGTCGATGCCCACGTCGAGGAAGGTGTCCTCGGCCATCCGGACGGCCCGTTTGCACTTGCTGGGCTGGCCCATGTTGGCGTAGGCGCGGGCCTCCATCGCGTACAGCATGGCCTGGGTGCGCGGGGTGGCGCAGTCCCGGCTGCCGTACTGGGCGAGGTGGATCAGTTCGAGGGCGTCGTCGGGCCGGCCCAGGTGGATCATCTGGCGGCTCATGCTGGACAGGATGTACGAGCCCAGCGGTTTGTCACCGGCCTCCTTGGCGGCGTGGAGCGCGAGGACGAAGTACTTCTGGGCGGTGGGCTGGAGGCCGACGTCGTAGCTCATCCAGCCCGCCAGCTCGGCCAGTTCGGCGGCGCACCGGAAGAGGCGTTTGGCGGTGGCGGCGGGCTGGGGTTCCTGGAGCAGGTCGGTGACCTCGTGGAGCTGGCCGACGACGGCCTTGCGGCGTAACCCGCCGCCGCACTGCGCGTCCCACTGGCGGAACATCGCGGTGGTGGACTCCAGCAGGTCGAGCTCGGGCCCGGAGAGCCGGGAGGGGCGGCGGGCCGCGGCGGCCGGCTCGGGTTCCGCGGCGGGGGCGCCGGCGACGGGCACCAGCCAGCGCTGCATGGGCTCGATCAGGGCGGGTCCGGCGGCCAGGGCGAGCGAGGAGCCGAGGAAGCCCCGGCGGGCGAGCATGAGGTCGCTGCGGGAGAACTCGCTGAGCAGGGCGACCGTCTGCGGGCCCGCCCAGGGGAGGTCGACGCCGGACACGGACGGTGACTGGTGCGCGGAGCGCAGCCCGAGGTCCTCGACGGCGACGACGGAGCCGAAGCGCTCGGAGAAGAGCTCGGAGAGGATGCGCGGGATCGGCTCGCGCGGCTGCTCCCCGTCCAGCCAGCGGCGCACCCGGGAGGTGTCGGTGCTGATGTGGTGGGCGCCCATCTGGCGGGCCCGGCGGTTCACCTGCCGCGCCAACTCGCCCTTGGACCAGCCGCTGCGCACGAACCACGAGGTCAACTGCGCGTTGGGGCGCTTACCGGTAGGCGTACCGCCTGCGCCGCTGCCACTCACTTGGAACGCCCCCATCCCGCTGGAAACTGTCGCGCGAACCTTTACCAGAATGCCCTGAGCCGATGCCGCCCATGCGGAGGTCGCGCACCGTCGAACAGGGAGTCGGGTTGCCTCCGGCATACCCGTGGGTGCACATACTTCCACGGTTCGTGTACCGACGGTAATCCTACGATCACCCCTGGGCGAGGGCGCTCACGGAAACGCCACCATTCGCCACCCCTTCGGATGAACACCGTCCCCGGCGGGCGCGATTCACTTGACACACCACGATCAGCAGTGGGTGCAGTGAAGCACGGCGAGGCGCGTGAACGATCTCGCGCGCCCCTCGATGCCACCGGCGCGCTCCGGATCGACGGCGACGGCGGAGCGTCCCGACTGCGCCCCGGGTCGTAACCACCGGCGAGCCGGACCCGTTGGAGGGGGCATGGGCTTCACGATCGGCGGCATCCGCGAGATGCGCACCGGCTCACGGCGTCGCGGCCGTGCGGCCGAGTACACGGCGGTGGCCGAGTACACGGGGCTGTGGGGCTGGGCCGTCGTGCCGGGCGCGCGGGCGGCGGGCGGCCGCTGCTCCTGCGGGGACGCGGGCTGCCCCTCCCCCGGCGCCCATCCGCTGGGCCTCGCCCAGGAGGTCCCCGCGGGCGCCACGCTCGACGCGGCGGCGCGGGCGTGGGCCCGGGTGCCGGGCGCCTCGATGCTGCTGCCGGTGGGCCGCGCCTTCGACGTCCTCGATGTCGCCGAGGCGGCCGGGCGCCGGGCGCTGGTGCGGCTGGAGCGGATGGGGCTGCCGTTGGGGCCGGTGGCGGTGACCCCCGCCGGGCGGGCGCAGTTCTTCGTGGCCCCGGGGGCCGCCGTCGAGCTCCCGCAGCTGCTCTACCGGATGGGCTGGGACGACGCCGGGCTCGACCTGCGGGCGCTGGGAACCGGCTGCCACATCACCGCCCCGCCGTCCGACGAGGGCGGGCTGGGCCCGGTCCGGTGGCTGCGTCCGCCGGTGCTGGACACGGCGTCCGCGCCCCCGCAGGCGCGGCTGCTGCTGGGCACGCTGGCGTACAGCTGTCATCGCGCGCCGCTGCGCGGCTGAGCCGCCCCGTCCGCCGATCGCCGCGGACCCCATGACATGAAGGGGCCCGGACCGCCTCCTTGGATGTCCGGCTTGGACGTCCATGCGGTCCGGGCCCCTTCGCGCGGGCGGGCGGAGTCAGTCCCCGATCAGGGCGTCGACGAACGCCTCCGGTTCGAACGGCGCCAGGTCGTCCGGCCCCTCGCCGAGGCCGACCAGCTTGACCGGGACGCCCAGTTCGCGCTGGACGGCGACGACGATGCCGCCCTTGGCGGTGCCGTCCAGCTTGGTGAGCACGATGCCGGTGATGTCGACGACCTCGGCGAACACCCGGGCCTGCACCAGGCCGTTCTGCCCGGTCGTGGCGTCGAGCACGAGCAGGACCTCGTCGAGCGGCCCGTGCTTCTCGACGACCCGCTTGACCTTGCCGAGCTCGTCCATGAGCCCGGTCTTGGTGTGCAGCCGTCCGGCGGTGTCGATGAGCACCACGTCGGCGCCCTCGGCGATGCCCTCCTTCACCGCGTCGAAGGCGATCGAGGCGGGGTCGCCGCCCTCGGGGCCGCGCACGGTGCGGGCGCCGACGCGCTCGCCCCAGGTCTGGAGCTGGTCGGCGGCGGCCGCCCGGAAGGTGTCGGCCGCGCCGAGCACGACGCTGCGGCCGTCGGCGACCAGCACCCGGGCCAGCTTGCCGGTGGTGGTGGTCTTGCCGGTTCCGTTGACGCCGACGACCATCACGACGCCGGGCGTGTCGAGGCCGCTCTCCGTCTTGACCGCACGGTCGAAGTCGGTGCCGACCAGGGTGACGAGCTCCTCGCGCAGCAGCGCGCGCAGCCCTTCGGGGGTACGGGTGCCGAGGACCCGGACGCGTTCGCGCAGCCGCTCCACCAGCTCCTGGGTGGGGGTGACGCCGACATCGGCGGTGAGGAGGGTCTCCTCGATCTCCTCCCAGGTGTCCTCGTCGAGGTTGTCCCGGGACAGGAGCGTGAGCAGCCCCTTGCCCAGGGAGTTCTGCGAGCGGGCGAGCCGGGCGCGCAGCCGCACCAGACGGCCGGCCGTGGGCTCGGGCACTTCGAGCTCGGGGGCGGCGGGCGCCTCCGGCTCGAGGACCTCGACGGCCTCGGGGGCCTCCTCGGCGGGAGCCTCGGCGGGGGGCGGGCCGACCTCCTCGACGGTGCGGCGCGGTTCCTCGCGCGGCGTCTCGGCTTCCTCGCCGACATGGGGCTCGGCGGGGGGAGTGATGGTCGGCGTGCTCGACGGCGCCGGGGGCAGCTGCTTCTTCTTGCGGCCGCTGACCACGAGCCCGCTGATCACGCCGACCGCGACCAGGGCGATGACTACAGCAAGGATGACGAATTCCATAACCCACCCAGTATCAGTCACATCGGCCCGCCGGGGCCGCCCCGAAGGATCACTCCCACACCCCTCGGGACGTTATGCACCTTTTGGAGGTAAATGTACGATCCTGCCCGTGGAGACCCGCGGCCTGGAACCCGTCCCCGACAGCGAACGCACCGGCCGCGTCCGGGCCCTCGTCCCCACCTGGATGGGCGCGAACCTGACCATGCTGCTCGTCACCGTCGGCGCGGGGCTCGCCGTCCTCAACGGGCTGAACCTCTGGCAGGTGCTGGCCGTCGCGGTCACGGCCTCGGCCATCGGCTTCGGACTGGTCGGCCTGGTCTCGATCGCGGGCAGGGAGGGCGGGGCGCCGGGCATGGCGCTCTCCCGGGCGGTCTTCGGCCAGCGCGGCAATCTGCTGCCCGGCGCCCTGACCTGGGTGGCCCGCTGGGGGTGGGAGACCGTGAACGCGGTCACCGGGACCTACGCCGTGCTCGCCGTGCTGGACCGGCTCCTCGGGATCACGAGCACCCACAGCCTGACCGTGCTGGCCCTGCTCGCCTTCGTGGGGTGCAGCTATCTGATGTCGGGCCTCGGCCTGGGCACGTTACGGCTGTGCTGCGTCTGGTCCTCGTACCTCTTCGGCGGCGTCAGCCTGCTCGTGCTGATCCACCTGGCCGGGGCGACCGACTGGCGGGAGGTGCTGGGCCGGCCGGCCGGACCGGCCTCGATGATGGTCGCCGGGGTGGGCACGCTGGTCGCCGGCGGCCTCAGCTGGGCCCCGTCCGGGCCGGACTTCGCCCGCTACCTGCCGCGCACCGCCTCCGGCCCGGCGATGGTCGGCGCGACCGTGGGCGGCGCCGGGATCGTGTACGTGCCGATGGTCCTGACCGGAACCGTGATGGCGGTCGCCTCGCCGGGGCTGGCGACCGCCCCCGACCCGGTCGCGTTCATCGGCCCGCTGCTGCCCGGCTGGCTCTCCGTCCCGTACCTGCTGACCGCGGTGACCGGGATGGTGCTGATCAACGCGATGTCGCTGTACTCGGCGGGGTTCACCGCGCAGACGCTGGGGTTCACCGTGCCCCGCGCCTGGGCGGTCGGGCTGAACGCCGCCATCAGCCTGTTCCTGGGCTCGCTGCTGATGATGTCGGCCACCGGCTTTCTGGACTCCTTCGTCTCCTTCCTCGCGCTCCTGTCAGTGACGTTCTCGGCCTGGGTGGGGGTCTTCGCCGTGGACCTGCTTCGCGGGCGCGCGTACGACCCGGCGGCGCTGCTGGACACCACCCCGGCCGGCGCCTACTGGTACACCTGCGGCTTCTGCGTACCGGCCGTGGCCGCGTGGGGCGCGGGCCTGGTGACGGGGCTGCTCTTCACGCGCGTGGAGTGGTTCGCGGGGCCGTTCTCCACCACCTGGATCGGACACCAGGGGCTGGGCTGGGCGGCCACGATCACCGTCTCCGCGACCCTGTACACGGCCCTGCCGCGCCCCGCCGCCCGGACCCGGCGGTGATCGCGCCCTACACTTCTGACGCAGCATCAGCTAATCTCCGCCCTCGCCGAGTCCGCCCGACGACTACGGGGGCAAGTGTCATGACCTACACAGTGGTCCGGTTCAACCTCGTCGCTCCCGGCGCCACCCCCGAGTCGCTCTCGGCCCGGTACCGCGCCGCGCTGGAGATGGCCGCGTACGCCGACGGGCACGGCATCGACACCGTGCAGACCGAGGAGCACCACGGCGCCGCCGACTCCTGGCTGCCCTCCCCCTTCGTCTTCGCCGGCGCGGTCCTCGGCGCCACCCGCCGCATCGCGGTCACCGTCTCGGCGGCCATCGGTCCGCTGCACGACCCGCTGCGGCTGGCCGAGGACATCGCGGTCCTGGACCTGCTGAGCGCCGGCCGGCTGGTGACGGTGGCGGGGATCGGCTACCGGCCCGAGGAGTACGAGCGGGCGGGCGTCGACTGGGCCGGGCGCGGCAGGCTCCAGGACGAGCTGCTGGAGACCCTGGTGCGGGCGTGGACCGGCGAACCGTTCCCGTACCGGGGCCGCACGGTCCGGGTCACGCCCCGCCCGTACACCCGGCCGCATCCGCCGCTGCTGGTGGGCGGCAGTTCGCGGGCGGCGGCCCGGCGGGCGGCCAGGTTCGGGCTGCCGTTCTTCCCGAGCGCGCACCTGCCGGAGCTGGCGGCGTACTACGAGGAGCGGCGCGCCGCGTCCGGGACGGCGGGCTTCTGCATGATGCCCGCCGCCGAGACGCCCCTGCTGCACGTCTCCGAGGACCCGGACCGGACGTGGGCGCGGTACGGCGAGCACTTCCTGCACGAGGCGCGCGCGTACGCCTCCTGGCAGTCCGGGAACGTCCGCTCGGCCGTGCGCTCCGCGGCCACGACGGTGGCGGAGCTGCGCGAGGAGGGGGTCTACCGGGTCGTCACCCCGGACCGGTGCGCCCGGTGGGCGGGGGAGGCGGAGGGTCTGGTGCTGCATCCGCTGTGCGGCGGGATGCCGGTGGAGGAGGGGTGGCGGAGCCTGCGGCTGTTCTGCGAGGCGGTGGCACGCTGACCGGCGGCCGCCACGACTGTGCGACCGCACGACCGCACGGCCCCGGACCGGCGGGGCAGCGGGGCCTGCGGGGCCCTCTGGGCCTGTGAGGACAGCGGGGGTCAGCCCATCTCCTCCAGCGCCTTGCCCTTGGTCTCCTTCACGAACTTGAGCACGAAGGGGATCGAGAGCGTGGCGAAGCACGCGTAGATGATGTACGTGCCCGAGAGGTTCCAGTCGGACAGACTCGGGAAGCTCGCGGTGATCGCCCAGTTGGCGAGCCACTGCGCGGACGCGGCGACCCCGAGGGCGGCGGCGCGGATCCGGTTGGGGAACATCTCGCCGAGGAAGACCCAGACGACGACGCCCCACGACAGGGCGAAGAACAGTACGAACACATGGGCCGCGACGAGCGCCACGGGGCCCTGGGGGCTGGGCAGTTTGCCGTCGATCAGGTCGGCGGAGAAGGCCCATGCCTCGCAGGCGAGGGCGAGGGCCATGCCGGTGGAACCCACCAGGGCGAGCGGTTTGCGGCCCACCCGGTCCACCAGGACCATCGCGATGACGGTACCGACGATGTTGATGATGGAGGTGGTGAACGAGTAGAAGAAGGAGGCGGTCGGGTCGATGCCGACGGACTGCCAGAGCGTCGCCGAGTAGTAGAACGCCACGTTGATGCCGACGAGTTGCTGGAAGACCGAGAGCCCGATGCCGATCCAGACGATCGGCAGGAAGCCGAAGCGGCCGCCGAGCAGGTCCTTGAACGTGGACTTGTGCTCACGGTGCATGGCGGTCTCGATCTCGGCCACCCGGGCGTCGAGGTCGACGGTGTGCCCCTCGACCTCCTCCAGGATCCGCCGGGCCCGGTCCTTCCTGCCGACCGAGATCAAAAACCGCGGCGACTCGGGGATCGCGAACGACAGCAGCCCGTACAGGAGGGCCGGGACGACCATCACGCCGAGCATCCACTGCCAGGCCTCCAGGCCGCCGATCCGGCCGCGCTGGTCGCCGTCGGCGAGTTGCAGGATGCCGTAGTTGACCAGCTGGGAGATGGCGATGCCGATGACGATCGCCGCCTGCTGGAAGGAGCCGAGCCGGCCGCGGTAGGCGGGCGGCGAGACCTCGGCGATGTACGCCGGTCCGATCACCGAGGCCATGCCGATGGCGAAACCGCCGATGATGCGCCACATCGCCAGGTCCCAGAGCGCGAACGGGAGCGCGGAGCCGACGGCGCTGACGGTGAAGAGCAGGGCGGCGATCTGCATGCAACGGATGCGGCCGATGCGGTCGGCGATGCGCCCCGCGGTGGCCGCGCCGATCGCGCAGCCGATCAGGGCGATGGCGATGACCTGGGCGAGCGTTCCGGAGCCGATGGCGTAGCGGCTGCGGATCGCCTCGACCGCGCCGTTGATGACGGAGCTGTCGTAACCGAACAGGAAACCGCCCATCGCGGCGGCCGCGGTGATGAAGATGACATGGCCCAGGTGGTCCGGGTGGGCAGCTCGGGCTCCGGACGCCGGTCCCTGCGAGGTGTTGGTCACATGAACTCCTGATGCCTGGCCGCGTCGTCAGGTGGGGGGCGAACCCCTCCAAGTGGCGCACAACTTCCCGGCCAACACCACTTGAAAACAGACACCGCACCACAGGCATCCAGACATCAGGGCTTGAACTCCAACTCAGGAGTCACCCCCGGAAGGCCCGGAAGCACCCGAAGGACTCATCGATGCCTTGAAGGCGGGGTGAGGGCTCAGCGCAGCCGCTGGCTGATCACCTTCGAGACGCCGTCGCCCTGCATCGAGACGCCGTACAGCGCGTCGGCGACCTCCATCGTCCGCTTCTGGTGCGTGATCACGATGAGCTGCGAGCTCTCCTGGAGCTCCTCCATGATCCGGATCAGCCGCTGCAGGTTGGTGTCGTCCAGCGCCGCCTCGACCTCGTCCATCACGTAGAAGGGGCTCGGCCTGGCCTTGAAGATCGAGACCAGCAACGCCACGGCCGTGAGCGAGCGTTCGCCGCCGGAGAGCAGCGAGAGCCGCTTGACCTTCTTGCCGGGCGGCCGGGCCTCGACGTCCACACCGGTGGCGAGCATGTTGTCCGGGTCGGTCAGCACGAGCCGCCCCTCGCCGCCCGGGAAGAGCCGCGAGAACACGCCCTCGAACTCCCGGGCCGTGTCCCGGTACGCCTCCGTGAACACCTGCTCGACCCGCTCGTCGACCTCCTTGACGACCTGCATCAGATCGGCCCTGGTCTTCTTCAGGTCCTCCAGCTGCTCGGAGAGGAACTTGTGCCGCTCCTCCAGGGCGGCGAACTCCTCCAGGGCGAGCGGATTCACCTTCCCGAGTTGCTGATACGCCCGTTCGGCCGACTTCAGCCGCTTCTCCTGCTCGGCCCTGACGAACGGCTTCGGCTGGTTGCGCGGATGCTCCGGGTCCTGCGGCAGTTCCTCGCCCTCGGCGGCCGGCGAGGGCGGTACGAGCTGGTCGGGGCCGTACTCGGCGACCAGCCCGGCCGGTTCGACGCCCAGCTCCTCCAGCGCCTTCGTCTCCAGTTGCTCTATCCGCAGCCGCTTCTCGGCACCGAGCACCTCGCCCCGGTGGACGGAGTCGGTGAGCTTGTCCAGCTCGGCCTTGAGGTCGCGGCCCCGCTCGCGCCCGGCCGCCAGGTCCCGTTCCCGTTCCGCCTTCGCCGCCTCGGCCGCGGTCCGCTCCCGCTCGGCCCGTACGACGGAGACCTCGACGTGGGCGAGCAGTTGACGGGCGCCGGACGCGACGGCGGAGGCGACCTCGGTCTCGTGGCGCAGCCGGGCGCGGCGCCGCTCGGCACGGGCGCGGGCCTCCCGTTCGGCGCGGGCGCCCCGGTCGAGGGAGTCCGCCCGGCCCGCGAGGCCCTTGACCCGCTCCTCGTGGGTGCGCACCTGGAGGCGGGCCTCCATCTCGGTCTGGCGGGCGTTGGCGCCGTCGGCGGCGAGCCGGTCGCGCACGGAGGTGTCCGGCTCCTCCTCCACCGGCGTCTCCTCGGCGACGAGCAGCCGCTCGGCCAGTTCCTCGGCCTCCGCCGTCGCCCGTTCCAGCGCCTCCTGGGCGCGGGCGGCCGCCGCGGTCATCCGCTCGGCCTCGCCCGCCGCCCCGCGCGCCTGCCCGGCCAGCCGCCCCAGCTGCTGGGCCACCCCGGACTTCTCCCGCTCGGCGGCCCGGCGCCGCTCCCCGATCTCCTCGACCAGTCCGGCGCTCGCCCTGCGCCGCTCCCCCGCGATCCGCTGCGCCTCGGCCGACTCCACGCACCGGACGGCCAGTTCCTCCAGCCGGGCGGCGGCCTCGTCGACCGATGCCTGTACTTCGAGCAGGCTCGGCGCCCCGGCGGAGCCCCCGTGCGCGAACCGGGCAGAGAGAACGTCCCCCTCGGTGGTCACGGCCGTCAGCTCCGGGTGCACGGAGACGAGCTTCTCGGCGTCCTCCAGCGTGTCGACGACCACCACGTCCCGCACCAGCGCGCGGACGGCGTCCATCAGTCCGGCGGGCCCGCGGACGAGACCGGCCACGGCGTGCGCTCCGCCCACGGCGACGGCGACCGCCTGCCCGGCCGTACGGGGCCCGGCCGTGTCGTCCGCCCCCTGGGCCTGCCCGGGCACCCGCCCGGCCGCCCCGCCCTCCCCTCCGGGGGAACGGTCGGCGGAGGAACGGTCTGGGGCACCGGCGTCGGGGGCGCCGCCCTGGTCGGGAACCCCGGCGCGCACCCCGCCCAGCAGCAGCGCCGCCCGCCCCGCGTCCTCCTTGCGCAGCAGCCGGATCGCCTCCGCCGCCGCGGCCGGGTCCGTCACCGCGACCGCGTCCGCCGCCGCGCCCAGGGCCGAGGCCACGGCGACCTCGTACCCGGGTTCCACCGTCAGGAGTTCCGCGGCCGGCCCGAGCAGTCCCGACAGCCGGTCCCGCGCGCCGAGCAGCGCGCCCGTGCCGTCCTTGCGCCGCAGGCCGAGCGCCAGCGCCTCGTGGCGGGCCGCGACCGCCGCCCGTTCCCGCTCGGCGGCGGAGGCCGCTTCCCGGCTCGCGGAGAGCGCCGCCTCGGCCTCCGCGAGTTCCCGCTTGGCGGCCTCGTGCCGTTCGGCGAGCTCCGCGTCACCGGCGTCCAGGCCCTCGACCTCGGCCTTGAGCTGTTCGTACTCCTCCTGGGCGGCGACCGCCCGGTCCCGCGCCTCGTCCCGGGAGGCGGCCAGCCGGTCGATCTCGGCCTGGGCCGAACCGGCGCGGCTGCGGGCCGCGTTGACCTGGCCGTTCAGCCGGGCGAGCCCTTCGCGGCGGTCCGCGATGGCGCGGGCCGCGTCCTTGAGCCTGCGCTCCTCGGCCGCCAGTTCCCGCTCCAGCTCGGCGCGGTGGGCCGCGGTGTCCTCCAGCGCGTGTTCAGCCGCCGTCAGCGCGGCCTCCAGCTCCGCCTCCTGCTCACGGATCCGGGCGGCCTCCCGCTCCATGTCCTCCGGGTCGCGACCGCGCCGCTCCTCCACGGCGGGGGCGGTGGCGCTCTTCACCCGGGCGTCGGCCAGCGAGATCGTGCCGCGCACCCGCTCCGCCAGCTGCGACAGTTCGTACCAGGTCTGCTGGGCCCGCTGGAGCCGCGGCGTCAGCCGCCGCACCTCGTCCTCCAGCTCCGCCTCGCGCGCCAGGGCCGCCTTGAGCTCCCGCTCCGCCGCCTCCCGGCGCTGCTTGAGCGCGGCCTCGTCGGCGATCTCGCTGCGCAGCGCGGTGCGCAGCCGCACCAGGTCGTCGGCGAGCAGCCGCAGTCTGGCGTCGCGCAGATCGGCCTGGATGACGGCGGCCCGGCGCGCCACGGCCGCCTGCCGGCCGAGCGGCTTCAGCTGTCGCCGCAGTTCGTCGGTCAGGTCCTGGACGCGGGCCAGGTTGGCCCCCATCGCGTCCAGTTTCCGCAGCGCCTTCTCCTTCCGCTTGCGGTGCTTGAGCACGCCCGCGGCTTCCTCGATGAACGCGCGACGGCCCATCGGATCGGCGTGGAGCACGGAGTCCAGCTGGCCCTGGCCCACGATGACGTGCATCTCGCGGCCGATGCCCGAGTCGGAGAGGAGTTCCTGGATGTCCAGCAGCCGGCAGGTGTCGCCGTTGATCTGGTACTCGCTGCCGCCGTTGCGGAACATGATCCGGGTGATCGTCACCTCGGCGTACTCGATGGGCAGTGCGCCGTCGGAGTTGTCGATGGTCAGCGACACCTCGGCCCGGCCGAGCGGCGGCCGCCCGGTGGTGCCGGCGAAGATCACGTCCTCCATCTTGCCGCCGCGCAGGGACTTGGCCCCCTGTTCCCCCATGACCCAGGAGAGCGCGTCCACCACATTGGACTTGCCCGATCCGTTGGGGCCGACGACGCACGTGATGCCGGGTTCGAACCGCAGCGTCGTGGCGGAGGCGAACGACTTGAAACCACGCAGGGTGAGGGCCTTGAGGTGCACGCCGCCGGACTCTACCTTTCGCTCTCGGTTTCGCTGATGAAGGTGCAGGGCACATCAGACGTTAAGGGAAGGGGTGTACGCCGGGGCGGGGCCCCGCGCGGGTCCGGACGGAAAAGAAAATTCCGGCGGAAAAAGAAAGAAGGGACGCCGAAGCGCCCCTTGCAAATCTTTTTCGTGTTGCAGCGCGCGCGGTGGTGCCGGTGCGCGGTTTCGTTGCTGCGGCTGCGCATGACGGATCCAGGACATGTCACGGGCGTGACAGATCAAGAGCAGCGATCTCCGATGATCCGGCGACGATCCGGGTGATGGTCTCGGACGGCTGGCGTGGACGGCCCGACCGGCCCCTGGGGGCCGTCGGTCAGGTCAGCGCCGGCTCCGCCTGAGGGACGTCGATGTCGATGCTGTCGAGCAGCGACTCTTGGTGCTGTGCGGCGGCGTTCAGCGCGTCGTTCTCGCCCTGGATCCGTACGAGCTCGGATTCGAGGTCCTGGACGCGCTGCTGGAGCCGTCGCATCTCGGCGAGGAGTCGCGGGTCGGAACCGCCGACGTAACCGAGAAGCGCCTTTGCCATGATGGATGGTCCTCCACACTGAGTGACCGACCGATGCGGTGTGGGTCGTGAGGGAATCGCACCCGCGGTGCTCGGCAGTGCATCTGTCATCACTGCTGTTCTGCTGCCAAACAGCCCTGCCGAACAGCTGAGGTGCGCGGGGATTTCAGAGTCTCACCAAAAAGTTTGACGGTCAACACGATCACGCCCCGTGGAGGCGGGCATCCCGGGGGCGCGCGGCTCGACGATCATGCGGCGCGTCTCTCCTGCGGGGCCCTGGAGGGCGTGGAGATCATCCTTACCGTGGCAGCCTGGCACGCCGGACGAAACTTGGCAACCACCCGGTCAATCCGCAGGTCATTTCATGTGTGCGGGGGTGCGAGCCCCGTCACACCACCCCCCGCCACAGCTCGAACACGGCCCGAACACGGCGGCGTCCGCAGCCCCGGAACGGGGCCGCGTCAGCGGATCTCGAAGCCCTCGTAACCACCGCGCGGGGTGTCCCATATCTCAGTGACGCCGTCCACGCGGCCGGGTGTGTCGTCCGAACGCAGCCACTCCAGCAGGCGGTGGCAGTCCTCCCGCCGTCCCTCGGCGACGACCTGCACCCTGCCGTCGTCGAGGTTGAGGGCGAAGCCGGTGAGGCCGCCGATCTCCAGTGCGTTCGCTCTGGTGAACCAACGGAACCCCACCCGCTGCACGCGGCCGCGCACCCACGCGGTGAGTCGTACGTCTTCGTTCATGCCCGAACGGTCTTCGTCCATGCCCGAACGCTAACCGGCCGGTTGGCCCCGGAGCACATCCCGGTCCCAGGCCATGGCGTACAGTCCCGTCGCAACGACCTCACCCGTTCGGGTGAAGCACCTCGGCGTCGGAAGCGGCGTCCAGACCCTCGGAAGGGCTCAGCAGATGGGACGCCACAGCCGCTCCGCCGCAGCTCCTGCCACCGGGAGCGGCGAGGCCCGGCCCCGCGGCCACCGCAGGAAGCGTTCCGCGGGCCCCATCCGTACCGGGGTGGTCGGCGTCTCCGCGGCGCTCGCCGTGGGAGCCGTGGCGATGAGCTCGGGCCTGCTGCCCGGCGGGGGCGACACCTACACGATCGGCGGCGGCGCCTCCGACCAGGTGCGCCCGGAGGGGGAATCGGACCTGCCGGGCCAGGACGGCACCGCCTCCGCCCCGGACGAACGCGGCACCTCCTCCGCCCGGGCCGGCCGCGGCAGCGACCGCGCGGAGGACCTGAAGAAGGCGGGATCCTCCACCCCGTCCACCTTCTCCTCCAAGACACCCAGGACGCCCGAGGCGTCCGAGCGGTCCGGCGGGGCCGAGCCGTCCCGGTCGTCCGAGGCCGCCGGGTCCAAGGCCGCGCGAAGTTCCGCACCCGCCGCCGGGAAGTCGTCGGCCGCGCCGGGGAACTCCGCCTCCGCCCCGGCCCCCCGCAGGTCCGTGACCTCGGCCCCGGCCTCCTCCGCGCAGGCCGCCGTGCTCGCACTGGTCAACCAGGAGCGCTCGAAGGTCGGCTGCAGCCCGCTGACCGCCAGCTCCCCGCTCGCCTCCCTCGCCCAGGACTTCAGCGAGGACATGGCCGCCCGGGGCTTCTTCGACCACACGGACCCCGACGGCCGCTCCCCCTGGGACCGGGCCTCGAAGGCCGGCGTGAAGGGCCTCGCCGCCGAGAACATAGCCCGCGGCCAGGCCGACGCGCAGGCCGTGATGGACGCCTGGATGGACAGCCCGGGTCACCGGGCGAACATCCTCAACTGCGACTACAAGACCCTCGGCGTCGGCGTGCACCAGGGTTCCGGCGGCCCCTGGTGGACCCAGGAATTCGGCTTCTGACCGCCGCCCCTCCCCCGGCCCCGCACACCGCCCGCCCGCTGCCCCGGCCCGGCACTCACCGGAGGAAGGCGCACTCCGGTGGTGAGCGCCGTACGGGCCTACGCTGGCCGGCATGGATCAGGACGCCCCGCAGGCCGAGTCGGCTTTCGACGTGTTCTCCCGGCAGTGCCCCTCCCGCGGCACGCTGGAGCACGTCACCGGACGCTGGGGCGGTCTGACCCTGGGAGCGCTGTACGAGAGCGGCTTCCGTTTCAACGAGCTCCGGCGCCGCGTCGACGGGGTGAGCGAGAAGATGCTCTCCCAGACCTTGCAGGCCCTGGAGCGGGACGGTCTGGTGCGCCGCGAGGCCCCGTCGGCCAATCCGCCGCGCGCCGACTACGAACTGACGCCCCTGGGCCGGCAGGTGGCCGAGCGGCTGCTCGGGCTGATCCGGTTCGTCGAGGACCGGATGCCCGAGGTGCTCCGGGCCCGCGACCACTACGACGGGGCGCACCCCGACAAGGTCTGAGCCGGGTCAGGCCCGGCGCGGCGGACGCTGGCAGCGCGGGCAGAAGTAGCTGGAGCGGTTCATCCACGGGCGGCGGCGGATCGGCGTGCCGCAGCGGCGGCAGGGCTCGTCCTCCCGTCCGTAGGCGTCCAGCGAGCGGTCGAAGTAGCCGGACTCGCCGTTCACGTTGACGTAGAGGCTGTCGAAGCTGGTGCCGCCCTGGTCGAGCGCCGCGTTCATCACGTCGCGGGCGTGGCCCAGCAGTTCGGCCGCCTTGGGCCGGGTGAGGGTGGCCGTCGGCCGGTCGTAGTGCAGCGCGGTGCGCCAGAGCGCCTCGTCCGCGTAGATGTTGCCGACGCCGCTGATCAGCGTCTGGTCGAGCAGGGCGCGCTTGACGGTCGTCCGGCGCGCGCGCAGGGCCAGGTGGAAGGCCGCGTCGTCGAAGGCCGGGTCCAGCGGGTCGCGGGCGATGTGCGCGATGGTGTCGGGCAGCCCGTCGGGGGTGTTCTCGTGGAGCGAGAGCCCGCCGAAGGTCCGCTGGTCGACGAAGCGGAGCTCGGTGCCGAGGGCGTCGTCGAAGCGGATCCGGACGCGCAGGTGCTTCTCGTCGGGTGCGTCCTGGGGCTGTACGAGGAGCTGGCCGCTCATGCCGAGGTGGCCGAGGAGCGAGCCGGCCCCTTCGTCCAGCGGCACCCAGAGGTACTTGCCGCGGCGCATGGCCGTCCCGAGGCGGGCGCCGCCGAGCCGGGCCGCGAAATCCGCGCCGCCCGCGAGGTGGCGCCGGACCGCACGCGGGTGCAGCACCTCGACGTCGGCGATGGTGCGGCCGGTCACCCAGCGCTCCAGACCGCGCCGTACGACTTCGACCTCGGGCAGCTCGGGCACGGTGGCGCTCCTGGAGGGACGGCGGAAGGAAGGAGAAGAAAAGGGGATGCCCGGAAAGGCAGGGGTTCCTGAGGAAAGCGTACGTTTCCGGGCAGGGAGAGCCCCCCGGTGCACGGGGCACCGAGGGGTTTCCGGGTCAGGCCGGAGTGGCGTCCGTGGACGGCGACGGGTCGGCAGAGGTGTCGGCGGCCTCTCCGTCGGCAGCGGTCTTCGCCGCGTCCTCCCGTGCCTGTGCGGCGGCGCTGATCTCGCGCCAGGCGGACTCCGCCGCCTGCTGCTCCGCTTCCTTCTTGCTACGGCCGGTGCCGGTGCCGTACGAGACACCACCGACGCGGGCAGCAGCAGTAAAGGTCTTCTCGTGGTCCGGGCCGGTCTCCGTGACGAGGTACTCGGGGACTCCGAGGCTCTCGCTCGCGGTGAGCTCCTGGAGGCTGGTCTTCCAGTCCAGGCCGGCGCCGAGGTTGGAGGACCTGTCGATCAGCGGGTCGAAGAGCCGGTGGACCAGCTCCGAGGCCGCGCTGAGGCCCTGATCGAGATAGACCGCGCCGATCACCGCTTCGAGGGTGTCGGCGAGGATGGATGCCTTGTCCCTGCCGCCCGTGCCCTCTTCACCGCGGCCGAGCCGGATGAAGGAGCCGAGTTCGAGGCCGCGGCCCACTTCCGCAAGCGCACGCGAATTGACCACCGCGGCCCGCAGCTTGGCCAGCTGGCCTTCTGGCAGGTCGGGGTGGGTGCGGTACAGCGTGTCCGTGACCACCAGGCCGAGCACCGAGTCCCCGAGGAACTCCAGCCGCTCGTTGGTGGGCAGACCGCCGTTCTCGTACGCGTAAGAACGATGGGTCAGCGCACGCACCAGAAGGGCGGTCTCGAGTCGATACCCGAGCCGCCCTTCCAGAAGCGTGTGGGACGAGGCTGTGTTGACGTTGTCTGCCTTCTTCTTGGCGTTGGACAACTCAGACATCGGGCCTCTCACCAGCCGCTCAGACCTCGAGGACCTGGCGCTTGTTGTACGTGCCGCAGCTGGGGCACGCGATGTGCTGCAGCTTCGGCTCCTGGCAACGCTCGCACGAAACCAGGGTGGGGACCGCAGCCTTCCACTGCGACCGGCGGTGGCGCGTGTTGCTGCGCGACATCTTCCGCTTCGGAACAGCCACGGCTACTTCTCCTGCTTCTCGTCGACGCCCGCATCGGCGCCGCCCATGTTGTCCTTCTCGCCGTCCTGAACGGTGTCGGCGAGTCCTTGCAATGCCGCCCAACGAATGTCGACGGCGTCGTGGTGATGACCGGGGTTCTCGTCCAGCCTGATTCCGCATTCGGAACACAGACCGGCACAGGACTCCCGGCACACCGGCTGCATCGGCAGTGCGAGCACCACCGCATCACGCAGCACTGGTTCGAGGTCGAACAGGCCGTCCTCGACGAAGAGCCTGTCCTCGTCGTCCTCGGCGTCGTCGGCCGGTTCCGCCTTGGCGCGGCCCCGGTCATCGGCGTCAGGGTACGAGAACATCTCCTGGAAGTCCGCGGCGACCTCTTGGCGCAGCGGCTCCAGACACCTTACGCACTCCCCCTCGGCGGTCGCACGGGCGGTGCCCGTGACGAGCACCCCTTCCATGACCGATTCGAGTCGGAGGTCCAGCTCCACGGGTGCGCCTTCCGGCACCCCGATGACCCCGTCGAGGCCGAGGTCCGCGGGAGCGTCCACCGAGCGGGTCAGCCGCTGGAGGGCACCGGGACGCCGACCCAGCTCGTGCGTGTCGAACACGAGGGGGTTTCGGTGGTCGAGGTGGCCGTTCAGGGCTTTTCCTGCTTTCGAGATCATGTGCAACACACGTCGTGGGAAGGCCGACCGGATTCGGAGTCGAAACGGGCAGCCGGGATCGCGGACATACGCGCGACCGAAGAGCCAGGATACTGGACGTGTCGCCCAGCTCCCAATCGGGCCGCCGGACCCGACCGGGCCGGACCGGCGGGCGGCAGGCGGCGGGCCCCCGGGCCCGCGCCGCCGGTCAGCGTTCCTGCTCGTACCTGCGGAGCTGGTCCAGGTCGATCATGCTGGTGTCGAACAGGCTGGTCTCCTCGAGGGCGCTCTCGCCCTGCTGGAGCGCCTGCTGGGGCGGTACCGGCTGCTGCTGCCAGTCCCCGTACCCCTGCACCGGCACCTGGGCCTGGCCGTAGCCCTGCTGCTGATAGGCGGCGTACGGGTCCGGCTGCTGCTGGTAGCCGTAGACGTCCTGCTGCGGCTGGTCCTGGTACGCGTACGTCTCCGCGTAGCCGGGCTGCTGCGCGGGCACCTGCGGCGCCTGCGCCGGTGCCGGGAAGTGCGACGGGGCCTGCTGGTGCACCGGCTGCGGCTCGGGGGTGGCGAGTTCGGCGAGGCCGGCCCAGTGGTCCTCGTCGCTCACGTGCGCCCGGCCGCCCGCCGCGTCCTGGGCCGCCACGTGCGCGCCGAGGTCATCGGTGGGGATCCGGCCGTGCAGCTTCTGCCGGCCGCGGCCGACCGCCTCCAGGGTCTTGGCGAGCACGGCCTCGAAGGCGCCGAGCTTGGTGTCCACGTACTCGTCGGCCCGGCTCCGCAGTATGTCCGGGTCGGTGCTGCGCTCGGGGGCCTCGGCGAAGTCCGGGTCCTCGCGGCCCTGCTCGTCGAAGGGGTGGCCGCGGCCGAGGAGCTTCTCGCGGCCCCGGTCGACGGAGCCGATGGTCTTGGTGAGGACGACCTCGAAGTTGGCGAGCTTGCTGTCGACGTACTCGTCCGCCTCGGAGCGGACCTCGGCGGCCTCCCGGCGGGCCTCGTCGAGGATGCGGTCGGCCTCGCCCTGGGCCTGCCTGGCGATCTCGGTCCCGGTGATCAGCGAGGTGCGTTCGGCGTGCGCGGCCTCGATGATCCGCTCCGCCTCGCGGCGGGCCTGCTCGGCCAGCTGCTCCTGGCCGCCGATGAGCTCCTGGGCCTGGGCGAGCGAGCCCGGCAGGGCCTGGCGCACCTCCTCCAGCATCGCGAGCAGTTCGGCGCGGTTGACCACGCACGAAGCCGACATGGGCATCGACCGGGCACTCCCGACCGCCTCGACGATCTCGTCGAGCTTCTTCTGCACGTCCACCGTGTGCTCGCCACTCTCTACAGCCGATTGGAGACGGACGGGACGACTGTACGGCCAGTCGGCGCCCGCCCGACACCTGCTGACGGACCGTCAGATCAGCGCCCCTGGGCGAGGCGCTCGACAAGAGCCTCGTGGACCACCGGGGGGAGCAGGTGGGAGACGTCGCCGCCCCAGGTGGCGACCTCCTTGACCAGGGAGGACGACAGGAAGCTGTAGGTGGGATTGGTGGGCACGAAGAGGGTCTCGACGCCCGAGAGGCCGTTGTTCATCTGGGCCATCTGGAGCTCGTAGTCGAAGTCGCTGACGGCCCGCAGTCCCTTGACGATCGCCGGGATGTCGCGCTGCTTGCAGAAGTCGACCAGGAGGCCGTGGAAGGACTCGACCTGGACGTTGCCGAACTCCGAGGTGACGCTGCGGATCAGGTCGATCCGCTCGTCGACCGTGAACAGGCCCTTCTTGGACTGGTTGATCATCACCGCGACGTGTACGACGTCGTACAGCTTCGAGGCGCGGCCAATGATGTCGAGGTGTCCATTGGTGATGGGGTCGAATGACCCCGGACAGACGGCGCGGCGCAACTTGATTCCCTCGCTCTCCGGTCCGGTCATCGTGCGTCTTCGCACGTAGAGGCGGCGCGACCGTACCAAAGCGTTCCCTCGCCGTAGCGCCGGGCCCGCAACGCTTCGAATCCCTCGGGCCAGCCGAATTCTCCGCCCCTGGTGCTGCGTTCCACGGTGACGAGCGCGTCGTCCGTGAGCCACCCCTGAGTACGGAGTGTGAGCAGTATCTCGCCAAGATCGTCGTCCGTGACGGCGTACGGCGGGTCGAGGAACACCACGTCGTACGGCTCGGCGGGCGCCGGGCCCGCGGCCACCTGTTCGGCCCGGCCGGTACGGACCTCGGCGCCGGGCAGGCCGAGGGTGCGGACGTTGTCCCGGACGGTGCGGACGGCCTTGGGGTCGGCCTCGACGAGCAGGGCGTGCGCCGCGCCCCGGGAGAGCGCCTCCAGGCCGACGGCGCCGGAGCCCGCGTACAGGTCGGCGATCCTGGCTCCCGCCAGGCTGCCGAGGAGGGCCTCCCAGGTGGAGAAGAGCCCCTCGCGCGCACGGTCGGAGGTGGGGCGGGTGCCGGTGCCGGGCGGAACGGCCAGGCGGCGGCCGCCGGCCGAGCCGGCGATCACGCGGGTCATGGGTGTCTGGTCCTCGGTTCGTGGGTGGCCCGCAGGGTGCCGCGGTGTGGTGCCACCCACGATATGGCGTCGGGCCGGATCGGGCCCGCGCACCCGGGCGTCCCCCGGCGGTGCCGGTCAGCCCTTGTCGAGGTACTGCTCGCGCTCCTTGTCGAGCAGGGCGTCCAGCGCGGTTCGCAGCTCGGGCAGGTGCTCCAGCCCCGGGTCGGCGGCGACGACCGCGACGGCCTCCTCGCGGGCGGCGGCGATGACCTCCTCGTCGTCGATGACGGTGAGCATCCGCAGCGAGGAGCGGACCCCGGACTGGGCCTGGCCCAGGACGTCGCCCTCGCGGCGCTGTTCGAGGTCGATCCGGGAGAGCTCGAAGCCGTCGAGGGTGGCGGCGACCGCGGACAGCCGGGCCCGGGCCGGACTCGCCTCGTGCGCCTCGCTGACCAGGAGGCAGAGGCCGGGCGCGGAGCCCCGGCCGACCCGGCCGCGCAACTGGTGCAGCTGGGAGACGCCGAACCGGTCGGCGTCCATGATCACCATGGCGGTGGCGTTGGGGACGTTGACCCCGACCTCGATGACGGTGGTGGCGACGAGGACGTCGACCTCGCCCGCGGCGAAGCGGCGCATCACGTCGTCCTTGTCCTCGGGCGCCATCCTGCCGTGCAGCACCTCGATGCGCAGACCGGCGAGGGGCCCTCCGGAGAGCTGTTCGGCGATCTCCAGGACGGCGAGCGGCGGGCGCTTCTCGCCGTCGCCCTCGGGCGCCTTCTTCCCCTTGCCGCCCGGTTCGTCCTCGTCGTCGCCGATGCGGGGGCAGACCACGTACGCCTGGTGCCCGTTCTCCACCTCCTCCCGCACCCGCTCCCAGGCGCGGGCGAGGAAGTGCGGCTTGTCCTTGGCGGGCACGACATGGCTGGCGATCGGCGAGCGGCCGGCCGGGAGCTGGTCCAGCACGGAGGTCTCCAGGTCCCCGAAGACGGTCATGGCGACCGTGCGGGGAATGGGGGTGGCGGTCATCACCAGCAGGTGCGGCGGCTGCTTCCCCTTGGACCGCAGGGCGTCGCGCTGCTCCACGCCGAAGCGGTGCTGTTCGTCGACGACGACCAGGCCCAGGTCGTGGAACTTCACCTTGTCCTCGATCAGGGCGTGGGTGCCGATCACGATCCCCGCCTCGCCCGTGACCAGGTCGAGCAGCGCCTGACGGCGGGCCGCGGCGCCCATGGAACCGGTGAGCAGCACCACCTTCGTCGCCTGCTCGGAGCCGCCGAGCATGCCGCCCTCGGCCAGCTCGCCCATCATCTCGGTGATGGATCTGTGGTGCTGCTGGGCGAGCACCTCGGTGGGCGCGAGCATGGCGGCCTGTCCGCCCGCGTCGACGACGCCGAGCATCGCCCGCAGCGCGACCATGGTGTTGTGCGTGACCGTGAAGTGATCCGTGATGTACGCGTGGCTCGGGTGGGCCACGCTGATGCACTGGACCGGTTTGCGGCCGACGTACTCGACCGCACGGATCCCTCGCCGGAACGTGTTGTACTTCGGCCTGGGCCGGAGCCGGGCGGCCTTGCGGGTGAGCTGAAACGGCACGTACTCGTCAGGCAGGGCGATCGACACGTTGAAGGCCGATTTCCTGGACAGCACCCTGGCGCGCCCACCGAGGGAGCGAACGAGCCACGCCACGTCCTCGGCCAGTCTTCGGGACGCAGAACAGAACGAAATGCTCATCCCCTGAGCGTCCAAAGTCCCGTCCGTGTCCATGAGCCCCTGCAGTACAGCGAGCCGGTTCTTGATCGACGTGTTCTTGAACACAGGTGGGATGAACTTGTCGTGCGACGTGGCGCCCCACAGCCCCAGCGCACGCAGTGCACTGATCACCGGGTTCCTTTGTGATCCGGACTTCGGCCTCGTCATCCTGATCGTGTAGTCGCAGCGGGAACCCGGCACGGGGACGAGTTCACAGTCGGGCGCCACCGCGGTCCGGACGGCAGCCAGGATCTCGTCGTCGACCGTGGACAGCCGAAGATTGTGCCGGAATGATCCGTCTCCCAGCAGCAATCCGAGAACGTAGGGGTCGAAGGGTGGTTCGGAACCGCAGCTGAGATCCACTGGTACGGCCGATGGCACATACCATTTCGACGAACCATTGGCCTTGAAAAGGTCTTTCCTGATCTCGTGGGTCGTCATCACCTTGGGTGATTGGCCCCGGTTCCAGGCGCAACTGGTCCCGACGATCCACAGATGTTCGTCATCGCATTCGACAGTCGTGTCGTCGGACAGGACGAGTCGCCACACATCTCGCACTCCCTGGGGGAAGACCCCGTCCACCACGGCGACTTCCCCCTCGGGAACCACTACCTCGTCGCCTTGCCGGATTTCGCCCATGGGCTTGTAGCCCCGAGGAGTCAGTACCAGCGAATCGAGCGGCTGTGCCTTCCCCGATCCGACTTCTCCCTGGAGCAGCCGGTGCATCGGGTGTTCGGTCGCGAGGTCGTCGAAGATCTCCTTGGAGACCTTCTGCTGCCCGTCGGTGAGGGTGAAGGGCAGTTTGGCGTCGAAGGCGTCGAGCAGTCCGCCGGGCGCGGGTCTGCGGGCCACGGCCGGGAGCTGGGTGTCGGCGTACCTGCGGCGGGCCAGCGCGACCTGGAGGACGAATGCCTCGTCCCACTTGAGCCGGTCCCTGGCCAGGGCGATGTCCGCCTTGGTCTGCGGGCGGTGGACCTTCAGCAGCGCCTCCGGGAGCGGGGCGAAGCCGCGGCCCTCGCGCAGCGCGGCCGGCAACGGGTCGACGGCCTCGCGCGCGCTGGGCAGGACCGTGTCGACGGCCTTGGCGATCCGCCACGAGTCCAGCTGCTTGCAGGCCGGGTAGATCGGCAGCAGCCGCCCGGCGAAGGCGTCCACCGCCTCCCGGTCCCCGTCCCCGGTCCCCTCGCCGGGCCCGGTGTCCAGCAGTTGGTACGTGGGGTGGGCCAGCTGCATCTTCCGGTTGAAGACGGAGACCTTGCCGGCGAACATCGCCCGGCGGCCGGGCAGCAGCTCCTTGTGCGGCTTGTGGACGCCGTGGCCGAAGAAGACCAGCTGGAGGCGGCCGCTGCCGTCGGTGAGGGTCACCTCCAGGCGTCTGCCGCGGCCGTTGTTGAACGTCAGGACGCGGGCCTCGGCGACCTGGGCGACCACCGTCACGTGCTCGTCGAGCGGGAGGTCGGTGAGCGCCGTGAGCCGGCCGCGCTCCTCGTAGCGCCGGGGGTAGTGGTGGAGCAGATCGCCGACCGTGTGCAGGTCGAGGTGGTCGGCCATCACCTTCGCGGTGGCTCCGCCGAGCAGCTTCTTGAGGGGTTCGTCGAACGCGGACACGCGATCCATTGCACACCACGCCACTGACAGTCGGCCGCCGGGCACGGCCCGGCGCCGGGTCTACTCCACCCCGATGAGCAGCGGGGCGCTCTGGTGGCCGCCCCGGTAGACCACCGTGTCCACCGCGAGATGGCCCTCGCGCACGTGCTCCTCCAACTCGTCGGCGAGGCTGTCGGGGACATCCTCGCCCAGGACCAGGGTGACCAGTTCGCCGCCCGCCGCGAGCATCCGGTCCAGCACGGTGCGGGCGGTGTGCGGGACGTCCTCGCCGATGACCGCGACGTCGCCGTCGATCAGTCCCAGGACGTCCCCGGCCTGGCAGATGCCCGCCATGGTCCAGGACTGCCGTTCGGCGACGGCCAGTTCGGCGTAGCGGGTGGCACCGGCGGCGGCGGTCATCGCCACCACGTCCTCGTCGAAACTGCGGCCCGGTTCGTGGACGGCGAGGGCGGCGAGGCCCTGGACGGCGGCCCGGGTCGGGACCAGGGCGACCCGGACGCCTTCCGCGCGGGCCTGGTCGGCGGCCGCGGCGGCGGTGTGGCGCAGCTCCGCGTCGTTGGGCAGCAGGACCACCTCGCGGGCGTGCGCCCGGCGGATCGCGTCGACCAGTTCGCCGCTGGCGGGCGGTTCGCCGGGGCGGGCCAGGACCGTCGTGGCCCCGGCCTCCTTGCACAGGCCGCGCAGCCCGTCGCCGGGGACCACCACGACGACGGCGCGCTGCACGGGCTCGACGTGGGGGTGGGCCCGGTCCGCGCCGAAGTGGGTGATCCGGATGCGGTACGGGCGGCCCGCCTCGACGCCGGCCTCCACGGCGGCGCCCGCGTCGTCGACGTGCACATGGACGTTCCACAGCCCGTCGCCGCCCACCACCACGAGCGAGTCGCCGAGCGGGTCGAGCCGGGCCCGCAGCCGGTCCACCGCCTCGTCGGTGGCCTCCAGCAGGTAGATGACCTCGAAGGCGGGTCCGCCCGCGGAGCCGGCCGCCGCGCAGTCGTCCGGCACCGGGAGGGCGGGGGCGGGAAGCGCGGGTCCGGTGGCGGGTGCCCGGCCGCAGACCGCCTCGACGAGCGCCCCGAGCACCGTCACCAGTCCCCGTCCGCCGGCGTCCACGACGCCCGCCCGGCCGAGCACGGCGAGCTGTCCGGGGGTGGCGGCCAGGGCCGTCCGCGCCCCTTCGTACGCCGCCTGCGCGACCTCGGCGGTGGTGGCGTCGGCGGCGGTGCGCACGGCGGCCGCCGCGGCCTCGGCGGCCACCGTCAGGACGGTGCCCTCGACGGGGTGGGCGACGGCCTGCCGGGCGGCGTCGGCCGCGGTGGCGAGCGCCCGGCGCAGATGGTCCGCGTCGTGCCCGACGGCCAGCACCTGCGCCGTCCCGCGCAGCAACTGGGCCAGGATCGTGCCGGAGTTCCCGCGGGCGCCGATCAGGGCGCCGTGGGCCATGGCCCGTACCGCGTCGGCGGTGAGGGGGGTGGTGGCGCCGGTCTCGTGGGCGGCGAAGACGGCTTCGAGGGCCTGGTTCGCGGACTCCACGGTCAGGTAGAGGTTGGTGCCGGTGTCCCCGTCGGCGACGGGGTAGACGTTGATCGCGTCGATCGCCGCGCGCTCCCGGCCCAGTGCCTCCAGGGCCAGGGCGCACCAGGCGCGCACCGCGACGGCGTCCAGGTCGTCGGCGGTCTGCGGCACCTGTCGCTCCTCCTCGGATTCGGCCGTGGGCGGCCGGCTGCATCGCAGAGTAGTCCCGTGCGCGGGCTCCGGCGGGGACAGGGGCGGGACGGGGGCGGTGGAACCCATGGTAGTTTCGTTCCACCGACGCGGTCGTTGTATGCTGCTTCGGTTGCCCGACGAGAGTCGGGACATTTCCCCGGCACCGCCACTTCAGTCACCTGATTCCGGCGCGCCGGAATTCACTGTAAGTGCATCTGAAGTCTTTGGAGTGACCCGTGGCTGCCAACTGCGACGTCTGCGGCAAGGGGCCGGGCTTCGGCAACAACATTTCGCACTCGCACCGCCGTACGTCCCGTCGCTGGAACCCCAACATCCAGCGCGTGCGTGCCGTGGTCGGTCGGACGCCGAAGCGGCTCAACGTCTGCACCTCGTGCATCAAGGCCGGCAAGGTCGCGCGCTGACGTTCCCGTCGTAGCGCAGCCTTCCGGTTGCCCGAGAAGCCGGTCCACCTGGGTGGACCGGCTTCTTGTTGTGCGCCGGGACTCCCCCACCCGGTGACGCCGGGCCCCCGCCCGGCGCCTCCGGTGCGGTTCAGCCGGTACGGGTCCGCCAGCCGTGGTCGACGGGGCCGATGCCCGCGCCCAGCGGGAAGCCCGCCGCGATCGCGCCGCTGACGTACGCCTTCGCGCCCCGTACCGCCGTGGGCACGTCCTGGCCCAGGGCCAGCCCGCAGGCGATCGCGGAGGCGAGGGTGCAGCCGGTGCCGTGGGTGTGCCGGTTGTCGTGTCTCGGGGCGCGCAGCCAGTGTTCCCCGGTGCCGTCCGTGAGCAGGTCGACGGGGTCGCCGGGCAGGTGACCGCCCTTGACGACGACCCAGCGCGGCCCGAAGTCCAGCACTGCGGCGGCTGCCTCGCGCATTCCCGCCTCGTCCCGGACGCGGATGCCGGTGAGTTGTGCGACCTCGTCCAGGTTCGGGGTGGCGACCGTGGCGGTCGGCAGCAGTTTCGTGCGTACGGAGTCGAGCGCCTCGGCCGCCAGCAGCGGGTCGCCGTGCTTGGAGACGCCGACCGGGTCGACGACGACCGGGGCGTCGGTGCCGGCGAGGAGTTCGGCCACGGTCTCCACGAGGACGGCCGAGGACAGCATGCCGGTCTTGACCGCCTGTACGCCGATGTCGTCCACCACGCTGCGGTACTGGGCGCGCACGGCCTCGGGGGGCAGTTCCCAGGCGCCCCGCACCCCCAGCGAGTTCTGGGCGGTGACGGCGGTGAGCACGCTCATCCCGTGCGTCCCGAGCGCCAGCATCGTCTTCAGGTCGGCCTGGATGCCCGCACCGCCGCCGGAGTCGGATCCGGCGACGGTGAGTACTCGGGCGGGTGCGGCAGCAGATAGGGGCATGTGCCGAAATCTACTGGGCGTCCTCTATGCCCCCGAAGTGGTCCCAGCCGCTCTTGCTGGTCCAGGGCGCCCCGTCGACCGTCACCTGGGGCAGCGCGGAGGGGTTGAGCACCTCGCCGATGACCTTCCAGCGGGCGGGCAGCTTCACGTCCGGCGGGAAGGTGGCGACGATCGCGTGGTCCTCTCCCCCGGTCAGCACCCACTGGAGCGGGTCGACGCCGACGGCCTGCCCGATGTCGGACATCTGGGAGGGGATGTCGATGAGGCCGGAGCGCAGGTCGATGCGGACCTTGCTGGCCTCGGCGATGTGCCCGAGGTCGGCGACGAGGCCGTCGCTCACGTCCGTCATCGCGGTGGCGCCGAGCCCGGCCGCCGCGGGGCCCGCGTGGTACGGGGGTTCGGGGCGGCGGTGGGCCTCGACGAAGGCGCGGGGCGAGCGGAAGCCCCGGGAGAGCACGGCGTACCCGGCGGCGGACCAGCCGAGCCAGCCGGTGACGGCGACGACGTCGCCGGGCTGGGCGCCGCCCCGGGTGACCGGTTCGTGGTTGCGCAGGTCGCCGAGCGCGGTGATCGAGATGGTGATCGTCTCGCCGCGCACCACGTCGCCGCCGACCACCGCGGCGCCCGCGACCTGGCATTCGTCACGCAGACCGTCCATCAGCTCGCCGGCCCAGGTGACCGGGAGTTCGGCGGGGACGACCAGGCCGAGCAGCAGCGCGGTGGGCACCGCGCCCATGGCGGCGATGTCGGCGAGGTTCTGGGCGGCCGCCTTGCGGCCGACGTCGTACGCCGTCGACCAGTCGCGGCGGAAGTGCTGTCCCTCCAGCAGGATGTCCATACTGGCCACGACCCTGCGGTCGGGGGCGGTCACGACCGCGGCGTCGTCGCCGGGACCGAGCCGTACCGCCGGAGTGGTGGTGAGCCGGGCGGTGAGCTCCCTGATGAGCCCGAACTCCCCCAACTCGCCCACGGTTCCCTTCACCGAGTCTCACCTCTCATCTATCGCGCCGGACCGTCGTCCGGGCTGCTTCGACGGCCGGCGGTCCCGATCACGGACCGGCCGACATGGCGGGGAGCAGTCTGCACCGCTCGTCACCGGCATGCCTGTTCCCCCTTCCGGCCCGCCGTGCTCTCGGTCGCGGGCCGTCACTGCTGTCGGTACTGTCAAGAGATACGTCAATCTGTGTCCTGCGCACGCCACGCGGTGGGCGTCAACCGCCCACAGGTCTCCCCGCGGCACACGGCAACGCGATAACGTGGCGTCCCTTTCCCCCACATGATCCTCGTGGCCGCCCTGGAGGTTCCGTGGTACAGGCGTACATCCTCATTCAGACCGAGGTGGGCAAGGCGTCGACCGTCGCCGAGACCATCTCCGCGATTCCGGGAGTGATCCAGGCGGAGGACGTGACAGGCCCCTACGACGTGATCGTCCGCGCGCAGGCCGACACGGTCGACGAGCTGGGCCGCATGGTGGTCGCCAAGGTCCAGCAGGTGGAAGGCATCACCCGAACCCTGACCTGCCCGGTCGTTCATCTGTAGTCCCCGTCTACGCTGGGCCGGTGACATCATCGCGCCGGCTCCGCCACCCCGTGTTCCTCGGTCCGTCCGTCGCCGCGCTGCTGCTGGCCGCGGCGGGCTGTTCCTCCTCGGACGCGGTGTCGGTCACGGTGCCCTCCCCGTCCCCGGAAGCCGCAGCCTACTGCCGCGCGCTGCAGGGGGAACTGCCGGAGACCGTCGCCGGGCACGACCGCGGGGACACCGGGCCGAAATCCGAACTGACCGCCGTGTGGGGGGACGGAGCGATCGTACTGCGCTGCGGGGTCCCCCGGCCCGCGAAGATGGACGACCCCATGGCCAAGGGGACCGAGGCGAACGGCGTCAACTGGCTGCTGGAGCAGTCGGAGGACGCCGGTCCCCGTTTCACGACGACCTACCGCAAGGCGTACGTCGAGGTGAGCCTGTCCGCCGAGTACGCGCACGACGCGAGTCCGCTGGCCGCGTTCGGTCCGGCCGTCGAGAAGACGGTGCCCGGCCTGTAGGGCGGGTTCCGGAAGTACCCGTACCGACCGGCGCTCCGGAAGTCCCGGCCGGCCGGGGACGTCCGGCATGCCCGCCCTCGGGGCGGACGGCGCCGCTTCCGGAACACGCCCTGGCGTGCGCCGCCGTCGCGGGGCGCACGCCCTGGGGCGCGGTCCGGCTCAGCGCAGGCCGGTGGACCGGCTCAGCGCGGCCTGGATCAGCCGGTCCACCAGCTCCTGGTAGCTCACACCGCTCTCCTGCCACATCCGCGGGTACATGGAGATCGGCGTGAAGCCGGGCAGGGTGTTGACCTCGTTGATCACGAAGGTGCCGTCCTCGGTGAGGAAGAAGTCGGCACGGACCAGTCCCTCGCAGGACACCGCGTCGAAGGCCTCGATCGCGAGGCGCTGGACCTCGGCCGTCTGCTCCTCGGTGAGCGGGGCGGGCACGATCCCGGAGGCCGAGTCGATGTACTTGGCCTCGAAGTCGTAGAAGTCGTGCGCGGTCACCGGCGGGATCTCGGCGGGCACGCTGGCGCGCGGCCCGTCCTCGAACTCCAGCACCCCGCACTCGATCTCGCGGCCCCGCAGCAGCGACTCGACCAGGAACTTGGGGTCGTGGCGGCGGGCCTCCTCGATGGCCCCGTCGAGCCCGGACGGGTCGTCGACCTTGGTGATGCCGATGGAGGAGCCGGCCCGGGCGGGCTTGATGAAGAGCGGCCAGCCGTGCTCGCCGGCGAAGTCCACGATGCGCGCGCGGGCCCCGGCGGGGTCCTTGTCCCATTCCCGGGGGCGCACCACGAGGTAGGGGCCGACCGGCAGGCCGAAGGAGATGAAGACCCGCTTCATGTACTCCTTGTCCTGGCCGACCGCCGAGGCGAGGACCCCGGCGCCGACGTAGGGCACGCCGGACAGCTCCAGGAGCCCCTGGAGGGTGCCGTCCTCGCCGTACGGGCCGTGCAGCACGGGGAAGACGACGTCCACCTCGCCGAGCGCCTTGGGGACCGAGCCGGGCTCGCTGTACACCACTTCACGGCTGCCGGGGTCGACGGAGAGCACCACGGCGCCCTCGGCGGACTCGGCCAGCTGGGCCACTTCCGGCATCTTCCGGTCCGTGATGGCCATGCGTTCGGGTTCGTCGGCGGTGAGCGCCCAGCGGCCGTCGGTCGTGATGCCGATCGGCAGGACGTCGTACTTGGTCCGGTCGATGGCGTTCAGGACGGCGCCGGCCGTGACGACCGAGATGCCGTGTTCGGAGCTGCGGCCGCCGAACACGACGGCCACGCGCGGCTTGCGGAGCTGCCGCTCCGGGCTCTGGGGGAGGTTCTCGCTGCTCATATCGAGTTGAGCGTACCTGCTGGTACCCCATGCGTCAGCGCGGCCGGGTCCGCCGGAACGGTGACCGCGTACGTTCACCGTGGTGGCCCTCCGCGGCCCGTTCCGGGGCCCGTCGGACGGCCGTCCGGTGGAGGACCGCCCGACGGCATCTCAGCGTCGCTCGGGCTTCGCGCTGCGCGACATCAGTTCGGCCAGCGCGACCATCGGCGGCTTGCCCTCGTGGACGATGCCGACGACCGTCTCGGTGATGGGCATGTCGACGCCGTGCCGGCGCGCCAGATCGAGCACCGACTCGCAGGACTTGACGCCCTCGGCGGTCTGCCTGGTGACGGCGATGGTCTCCTGGAGCGTCATGCCGCGGCCGAGGTTGGTGCCGAAGGTGTGGTTGCGCGACAGCGGCGAGGAGCAGGTCGCCACCAGGTCGCCCAGGCCCGCGAGTCCGGAGAAGGTCAACGGGTCGGCGCCCATGGCGAGGCCGAGGCGGGTCGTCTCGGCGAGGCCCCGGGTGATGAGCGAGCCCTTGGCGTTGTCGCCGAGGCCCATGCCGTCGGCGATGCCGACCGCGAGGCCGATGACGTTCTTGACCGCGCCGCCGAGTTCGCAGCCGACCACGTCGGTGTTGGTGTACGGGCGGAAGTACGGGGTGTGGCAGGCGGCCTGGAGGCGCCGGGCCACGGACTCGTCCTGGCAGGCGACGACGGCCGCCGCGGGGCGGCGTTCGGCGATCTCCTTGGCCAGGTTGGGTCCGGTGATGACGGCGATCCGGTCCGCGGAGACCTTGGCGACGTCCTCGATGACCTCGCTCATCCGCTTCGCCGTGCCGAGTTCGACGCCCTTCATCATCGAGACGAGGACGGTGTCGGGGCCCAGGTGCGGGGCCCAGTCGGCGAGGTTGGCGCGCAGCGTCTGCGAAGGCACCACGAGCACGGCGAAGTCGGCGCCGTCCAGCGCCTCGGCGGCGTCGGTGGTGGCCCGGACCTTCGCGGGGAGTTCGATGCCCGGCAGGTAGTCCGGGTTGGTACGGGTGGTGTTGACGGCCTCGGCGACCTCGGCGCGGCGGCCCCAGAGGGTGACCTCGCAGCCGGCGTCGGCGAGGACCACGCCGAAGGCCGTGCCCCATGAGCCCGTTCCGAAGACGGCCGCCTTCGCGGGGTGCGTCACTTGGTTCCCTTCCCTTCGGCCCTGCGCCGTTGCTCCGCGCGGGCCCTGCGGTGATCGTACGGCTGTGCCGGGGCCTTCTCGCCCCGCACGATCTCCAGCTGCTCGGTCACCGCGGCCATGATGACCTCGGTCGCCTCGCGCAGTACCTCGGGCGTCGGCTGCAGGTCGTAGAACCGGGAGAGGTCGACGGGCGGCCCCGCCTGCACCTGGAGGGTCTTGCGGGGGAAGAACCGGAACTTGTCCGTCTTGGCGTACGGCGGCATCGCCAGGTTGGCGCCCCACTGGGCGACCGGGATGACCGGGACCTTCGTCAGCAGCGCGACGCGGGCCGCGCCGGTCTTGCCGGCCATCGGCCACATGTCGGGGTCGCGGGTGAGGGTGCCCTCCGGGTAGAAGGCGACGCATTCGCCCCGCTCGATGGCGTCGACGGCGGCCCGGAAGGCGTCCAGCGCGTTGGTCGTCTCGCGGTACACGGGGATCTGTCCGGTGCCGCGCAGCATCATTCCGACGAAGGGGGTCTTGAAGAGGGCCGCCTTGGCCAGGAGCCGGGGCACCCGCCCGGTGTTGTACTGGAAATGGGCGTAGGAGAGCGGGTCCAGGTAAGAGTTGTGGTTGACCGCCGTGATGAATCCGCCGTCGGCCGGAATGTGCTCCATTCCCCGCCAGTCACGCTTGAACAGAACCACCAGCGGCGGTTTTGCGATGACCGCCGCCAGGCGGTACCAGAAGCCGATTCTGCGGCGGGACACTCGGACACCTTCCTCTAAGGACCTGAACTCTGCCTGGCTACCGACGGTCAAGTCTCGCCCCAGGCCCCTGCTCTGTCGAGAACACCGTACGCCCCGCTTTCGGGACCGTCCCTCCGGGTTCTCGCGCAGGCAGGCGAGAATAGGCGGTGAAGCGCACCGAGGGGGAGATCGCCACGAACACCGACCCGACCGGTTCCTGGTCCCTGGTCGTCCCGTTGAAGCCCTTGGCGCGGGCCAAGAGCAGGCTGGCGCCCGCCACCGGGGACGCGCTGCGTCCGCGGCTCGCCCTCGCCTTCGCCCGGGACACCGTGGCCGCGGCCCTGTCCTGCCCGGCGGTGCTGGATGTGGTGGTGGTCACGGACGACGCGAGGGCCGGCGCCGCGCTCACCGCGCTCGGCGCGCGTGTCGTGCCCGACGAGCCCGAGAGCGGACTCAACGCCGCGCTGGCGCACGGCGCGCGCACCGTGCGGGCCCGGCGGCCCCGAGCCGCCCTCGCCGCGCTCAACGCCGATCTCCCGGCACTTCGTCCCGGGGAATTGGCCCGGGTACTCAATTACTCCGCCGAATTCCCGCGCACATTTGTGACGGATGCGGCGGGAATCGGCACGACATTTCTCTCGGCCGCGCCCGGGGTGGAATTGCGCCCGTCTTTCGGCGGCCCTTCCCGGGCCCGGCATCTGGACTCCGGGGCGGTGGAGGCCGACCTGACCGGTATCGATTCGGTCCGCCAGGACGTGGACACCGGCGCGGATCTGCGGGCCGCGCTGGCCCTGGGGGTCGGCCCGCACACGGCGGAACACACCGCGCAGCACCCGGGCGCGGGAATCCTCCGGGCCGTGCCGCGGCGGTAGCGCCGCCCGGGCACACGGCCGGGGCACCCGCCCCCACCGGACCGGCCGTCCCCGTACCGGGCCGCTAGGCTGCCGTTCATGCAGGCGACCTCGTACACGTACGACCCCGAGACCCGCACCGGCAGTGTGCTGCTCGACGACGGCACCCCGGTGGAGTTCGACGCCCGGGCCTTCGACGCCGGCGGGCTGCTGCTGCTGCGGCCGGGGCAGCGGGTGCGGATCGAGGGCAGCGGCGAGGGCGCGGACCTGCGGATCACCCTGGTGACCCTGCAGACGTTCTGACGGCCGCGCGCACGCGCCCACGACAGCCCGCGGGCCGGGCTCCCCCGAGGGGAGCCCGGCCCGGTGCGTGTGAGCGGTCCGTGCTGCTCGTTCTCACTTCTTCCGTGCGGTGGCCTTCTTGGCCGTGGTCTTGCGCGCCGTGGTCTTCTTCGCGGGCGCCTTCTTCGCCGTGGCCTTCTTGGCGGGCGCGGTCTTGCCGGCGGTGGCCTTCTTCGCCGTCGTCTTCTTCGCCGCGGCGGTGGTCTTCTTCGCGGGCGTGGCCTTCTTGGCCGCGGCCGTGGTCTTCTTCGCCGTGGTCTTCTTCGCGGGCGTGGTCTTCTTCGCCGCGGTCACGGTCTTCTTGGCGGTGGCCTTCTTCGCCGTGGCCTTCTTGGCGGCGGCCTTCTTTGCCGCGGCCTTGGTCGTCGTACGGGTGGAAGCACCGCCCGAGAGGCTGCCCTTGGGCGCCTTCTTCACAGCCACCTCGCCGCCCTTGGGGAGCTTCTTCGAGCCGCTCACCAGGTCCTTGAAGCCCTGGCCCGCGCGGAAGCGGGGAACCGAGGTCTTCTTGACCCGTACGCGCTCACCCGTCTGCGGGTTGCGGGCGTACCGGGCGGGGCGGTCGACCTTCTCGAACGAGCCGAAGCCCGTGACCGAGACACGGTCCCCCGCGACAACCGCACGGACGATCGCGTCGAGCACCGCGTCGACGGCGTCGGCCGCCTGCTGACGGCCGCCGAGCTTGTCGGCAATCGCTTCTACGAGCTGCGCCTTGTTCACGTCTTCCCCTTCGGAGACATTGCCAGAACGAAAGTGTTCAAGCGTTTTCGCACGTTAGGCAGATATATACCGCAAATCAAACACGAAACGGGCTAATCACCCTAGTGCCGCAACGAAGTCGACCGCTGCGTCGTTCCGCAGAGTCACTCACCTTCGGGGAATCGGCCCTCGTCGAGGTCCTTCATCAACCGGTCCAGACGCCTTGCCGCGTCCGGGAGATCGTGCTTAGCCGCGGCCGTGATGACCAACAGCTTCCGGGACAGCGCCATCCTTACGCCCTCCGGGACTTGCAGTGCGCGCACTCTTGTGTGCGCTTCCTTCAATCGGTCGGCGACTTGGCCGTAAAGCTCGAGTTGGCTGTCGCGTTCCATGCACCGATTGTGCCATCTGGGGCGAGTTGTCGCCCGACGGGGTCTCAACAAGCGACTGCGCCCCCTACCAGAAGGTAGGGGGCGCAGTCCTGGAAACGCGCTGCTCAGGCGTTAATTGTACGGGGCTTGAAGGCCGGCCTGGCCGCCTCGTAAGTCGCGATGTCCGCTTCGTTCTGAAGGGTGAGACCGATGTCATCCAGCCCGTTCAGCAGGCGCCAGCGGGCGTTCTCGTCGAGCTCGAAGCCGACGGTGATCCCCTCGGCGCGCACCTGGCGCTCCTCCAGGTCGACGGTGATCTCCGCCGTCGGGTCGGCCTCGGCCAGCTCCCAGAGCGCTTCGACGGTCTTCTGGTCGAGCACGACGGTCAACAGGCCGTTCTTCAGCGAGTTGCCGCGGAAGATGTCGGCGAAGCGGGAGGAGATCACGGCCTTGAAGCCGTAGTTCTGCAGGGCCCACACGGCGTGCTCGCGGGACGAGCCGGTGCCGAAGTCGGGGCCGGCCACCAGCACCGTGGCGCCTTTGCGCTCCGGGCGGTTGAGGACGAAGTCCTCGTCCTTGCGCCAGGCCTCGAAGAGGCCGTCCTCGAAGCCGTCGCGGGTGACCTTCTTCAGCCAGTGGGCGGGGATGATCTGGTCGGTGTCGACGTTGCTGCGGCGCAGCGGGACGGCCCGGCCGGTGTGTGTGGTGAAAGCTTCCATGATTTCTCAGACTCCGGCGGGCGTACGGGCGTCGGACAGGTCGGCGGGCGAGGCCAGGTGACCCAGCACGGCGGTGGCGGCGGCGACCTGGGGGGAGACCAGGTGCGTACGGCCGCCCTTGCCCTGGCGGCCCTCGAAGTTGCGGTTCGAGGTGGAGGCGGAGCGCTCGCCGGGGGCCAGCTGGTCGGGATTCATGCCGAGGCACATCGAGCAACCCGCGTGCCGCCATTCGGCGCCTGCAGCGGTGAAGACCTTGTCCAGGCCCTCCTCGACGGCCTGCAGGGCGACCCGGACGGAACCGGGAACGACCAGCATCCGTACGCCGTCGGCGACCTTGCGGCCGTCCAGGACCGCGGCCGCGTTGCGCAGGTCCTCGATCCGGCCGTTGGTGCAGGAGCCTACGAAGACGGTGTCCACATTGATCTCGCGCAGCGGCTGCCCCGCGGTCAACCCCATGTACTCCAGGGCCTTTTCGGCGGCGTTCCGCTCCGAGGCGTCCTCGTACGAAGCGGGATCGGGGACGTTCGCCGACAGGGGCGCACCCTGGCCGGGGTTGGTGCCCCAGGTGACGAACGGCGCCAGTTCGGCGGCGTCGATGACGACCTCGGCGTCGAAGACCGCGTCGTCGTCGGTGCGCAGCGTCTTCCAGTACGCGACGGCAGCGTCCCAGTCCTCGCCCTGCGGAGCGTGGTCGCGGCCCTTCAGGTAGTCGAAGGTGGTCTCGTCCGGGGCGATCATGCCCGCCCGGGCGCCGGCCTCGATCGACATGTTGCAGATGGTCATCCGGGCCTCCATCGAGAGCTTCTCGATGGCCGGGCCGCGGTACTCGAGGACGTAGCCCTGGCCGCCGCCGGTGCCGATGCGGGCGATGATCGCGAGGATCAGGTCCTTGGCCGTGACGCCGTCGGGCAGTTCGCCCTCGACGGTGATCGCCATGGTCTTCGGGCGGGCCATCGGCAGGGTCTGGGTGGCCAGGACGTGCTCGACCTGGCTGGTGCCGATGCCGAACGCCAGCGCGCCGAAGGCTCCGTGCGTGGAGGTGTGGGAGTCGCCGCAGACCACCGTGGTGCCCGGCTGGGTCAGCCCCAGCTGCGGACCGACCACGTGCACGACGCCCTGCTCCACGTCGCCCAGCGGGTGCAGCCGTACGCCGAACTCCGCGCAGTTCTTGCGCAGGGTCTCCAACTGGGCACGGGAGACCGGGTCGGCGATCGGCTTGTCGATGTCGAGGGTCGGGGTGTTGTGGTCCTCGGTGGCGATGGTGAGATCGAGGCGCCGCACCGGGCGTCCGGCCTGCCGGAGGCCGTCGAAGGCCTGGGGGCTGGTCACCTCGTGCAGCAGGTGCAGATCGATGAAGAGGAGGTCGGGCTCGCCCTCGGCGCGCCGGACGACATGGTCGTCCCAGACCTTCTCCGCGAGTGTCCTACCCATCGCTTTCCCTCCGGCCGGCGTCTTCGCCGGCCCAACTAGAGATTCGGTGCGCCGCCGCCCTGACCCCCGTACGGGGCGGTGGCAGACGGGCCGTCGTGCGGCCGCTCGTACAGGTTCGCAACTTCCGCCGAAAATTGAACTTGCGTTTCACAGAGTGAGACGGGAGTATCGTCGTATGGACAACTCTAGCGGCGTCGGCGTTCTCGACAAGGCGGCTCTCGTATTGAGCGCTCTGGAGTCCGGTCCGGCCACCCTCGCCGGGCTGGTCGCGGCGACCGGGCTCGCACGGCCCACGGCCCATCGACTGGCCGTGGCACTGGAACACCACCGCATGGTGGCGAGGGACATGCAGGGCCGTTTCATTCTCGGCCCCCGGCTGGCGGAGCTCGCGGCCGCGGCCGGCGAGGACCGTCTGCTGGCCACGGCCGGACCGGTGCTCACCCACCTGCGCGACATCACCGGCGAGAGCGCGCAGCTCTACCGCCGGCAGGGCGACATGCGGATCTGCGTGGCGGCGGCGGAGCGGCTGTCCGGCCTGCGGGACACCGTTCCGGTCGGCTCCACGCTCACCATGAAGGCCGGCTCGTCGGCCCAGATCCTGATGGCCTGGGAGGAGCCGGAGCGCCTGCACCGCGGTCTCCAGGGCGCCCGGTTCACGGCGACGGCGCTCTCGGGCGTACGGCGCAGGGGCTGGGCCCAGTCGATCGGCGAGCGCGAGCCGGGCGTCGCCTCGGTCTCGGCCCCGGTGCGCGGTCCGTCGAACCGGGTGGTCGCCGCCGTCTCGGTCTCGGGACCGATCGAGCGGCTGACCCGGCACCCTGGCCGGATGCACGCCCAGGCGGTCATCGATTCGGCCGCCAGGCTCAGCGAGGCCCTGCGCCGCAACGGCTGACGCGTCCGGCAACCTCCCGGCCGCCCCAGCGTCGTGGCGGCCTCCGTCAAAACCTCGCCCCGCGGACGAGCGGTGCGCGGGACGGTCCGCCGCCCGGCGGCCGCGCCCCTCGATCGGCAGCGCCCCGGTGACCCCGGCCAGTCCGCGGACCGGCATGTCCGCGCAGATCGCCGCGCATCCGCCCCCGGGCACCATGTACGTCCCGTGCCACAGCCCCACGTGCTGCCGGGACTTCTTCTCCTTGCGCTTCATGATCACCCAGGCCCTGCGGCGGGAGGTGTCAAGAGCGCTCGCGTACGCGTAGAGCTTCTCCTTCGACTCCCCGTACCGGCCGACCCGGTACGACCACGGAGCATGGGGCTCCCGGAACCGAGTGGGAAGAGCGGCGTCGAACCCGCGACGATCAAGTACTACCTGCGGGAGGGGCTGCTGCGTCCCGGCCACCGGGTCAGCGCCACGCAGGCCGAGTACGACGAGAGCCATCTACGCCGGCTGCGCCTGGTGCGGGCCCTGATCCAGGCCGGCCGCCCGCCCGCGGCCACGGTCCGCGAGGCCTCCCCCACGTGGAGGACGAGTCCCCGGGACGGACGATCCGGCTGGGCGCCGCCCTCCGGCGCTCCCGCACGGCCGGGGCCCCGACGGAGGAGGCGCCGGGGGTGGCGGCCGCCGAGGAGGCCGTCGAGCGGCTCCTGGAGCACCTCGGCCGGGCGGACGGCGCAGCAGGTCGGCTTCCTGTCTCCCAGCCATCGCTCGCCGGCCTCCCCGGTGGCCATGCCGATCCGCCTCGGCCGCCCCCGCTCGCGACATCGGGTACCTGGCCGCGCAGGCCCGGCTGATGCATCAAGTCGCCGTCCAGAACCTGGACATGAGGGAGACGTACCCCACCGAGGAGCAGGTGGAGGCGGCCATCACCTCGGCGGTGCTCCACGAGCGCTGACGATGTCCCTGCACCGGATGGCACAGGAGGAGTCGGTACGGCGGTACGGGCTCCGGGAACGAGCGGAAGGGCCCTTCACCGGAGTGAAGGGCCCTTCCGTTTCCTGCTGTTGTACCCCCGACCGGATTCGAACCGGCGCTACTGCCGTGAGAGGGCAGCGTGCTAGGCCGCTACACAACGGGGGCTTGTTACTGCTGTTGCATTTCTGCGCTGGGCTACCAGGACTCGAACCTAGAATGACGGTACCAGAAACCGTAGTGTTGCCAATTACACCATAGCCCATGGTGTTACAAGTACCCCCGACCGGATTCGAACCGGCGCTACTGCCGTGAGAGGGCAGCGTGCTAGGCCGCTACACAACGGGGGCCCTGGCGATCCTGCATCGAGACCGTGGGAGCGACCCAGATGATCTCGCGGGAAGGATCTGTACCCCCGACCGGATTCGAACCGGCGCTACTGCCGTGAGAGGGCAGCGTGCTAGGCCGCTACACAACGGGGGCTTGTTACTGCTGTTGCATTTCTGCGCTGGGCTACCAGGACTCGAACCTAGAATGACGGTACCAGAAACCGTAGTGTTGCCAATTACACCATAGCCCACCAAAACTCAACCCCTGAAAGGGGTTTTGTTCGGCGTGCGCTTCCCGTTCGGTTCTTCCGTTCCTCTCGGGCGGCGCAGGAAGAACATTACCCGAAGGTGTCCGGCGCTCCAAAACGGGTATCGGCGAGCAGCAGTCCAGGCAGCTGGTCGAGCCTCTCGATGCGGAGGAGTTCGGGCCGTCCGCCCCGCTCCTTGCGGTCCAGCCAGATCCCCTTCAGCCCGGCGGCGACCGCCCCCGCGGCGTCGATGTCGGGCTCGTCCCCCACGTACGCGACCTCCCGCGGCTCCAGGGCCATCACCTCGCACGCGGCGTGGAAGGCACCGGCCTCGGGCTTGGAGACGCCCAGCTCCACGGCGCACACCACGGCCTCGAACCGGTCCCGCACCCCGAGCGTGCGCAGCTTCCGGCCCTGGTTGTGGATGCTGGCGTTCGACAGGATCGCGTGCCGGAACCCGCCCGCCAGTTCGTCCAGGACGGGCAGCACGTCGGGAAAGAGCCGCCAAGCGGCCTCGTAGTGGGTCGCGTGCCGGCCGAACCAGTCGTCGGCCTCCTCGTCCGTCAGCGGTCGCGAGAGGAACTCCCGCACCCGGTCCCGGCGCTGCCCCTGGAAGTCGGTCTCACCGGCCGCGAACCGCGCCCAGTGGGCGGCGGTGAGTTCCTGCCATGCGGCGAGGGCCTGCCCGACGGAGCCGTGCCCCTCGGGCAGGCCCTCCTGTTCGAGGTGCTCGCGCATGCCGATGTGGTCGGCGCCGCTGTGGTCGAAGATCGTGTCGTCGATGTCCCAGAGGACCGCGCGGATCGTCATGCGGCCCAGCGTATGGGCCCGCCCCCGGGGCGAGGAGGGCGCAGAAACGGCGGGAGGGGGCGGACGGCCGTGCCGGCCGTCCGCCCCTCCCGCGGGCGCGTTCCGGGTGCTCCGGTTACGCGGCTGCCAGCTTCGCCAGGGCCGCGTCGACGCGGGCCAGGGTCTTCTCGCGGCCCAGGATCTCCAGGGACTCGAAGAGCGGCAGGCCGATCGTGCGGCCGGTGACCGCGACGCGGACCGGCGCCTGGGCCTTGCCGAGCTTGAGGCCGTGCTCCTCGCCGGCGGCGAGGATGGCGTTCTTCAGGGCCTCGGCGTTCCACTCGGCGTTGATCAGGTTGGCGCGGGCCGTGGTGAGCAGGGCGGCGGAGCCCTCCTTCATCGCCTTGTTCCAGGACGTCTCGTCCTCCACCGGCTCGTCGAGGAAGAGGAAGTCGACGTTGGCCGTGATGTCCGAGAGGACCGTGACGCGGGTCTGCGCGTGCGGGGCGATCTCCGCGAACTGCGCCGCGTCGAAGGACTCCGGGGCCCAGGGGGCGAACGGGGCCTTCAGCCAGGGGCCGCAGGCCTCGGTGAACGCCTTCACGTCCATCCTGCGGATGTGCTCGGCGTTGATGTGCTCGCACTTCTTCAAGTCGAAGCGCGCCGGGTTGGCGTTGACGTCCTTGATGTCGAACGCGGCCACCATCTCGTCGACGGAGAAGATGTCCCGGTCCTCGGCGATGGACCAGCCCAGCAGGGAGAGGTAGTTGAGCAGCCCCTCCGGCAGGAAGCCGCGCTCGCGGTAGAGGTTGAGCGAGGCCTGCGGGTCGCGCTTGGAGAGCTTCTTGTTGCCCTCGCCCATGACGTAGGGCAGGTGGCCGAAGGCGGGGGTGTCCTGGGCGATGCCCAGCTCGATGAGCGCCTTGTAGAGGGCGATCTGGCGCGGGGTGGAGGAGAGCAGGTCCTCGCCGCGCAGGACGTGCGTGATCTCCATCAGCGCGTCGTCGACCGGGTTGACCAGCGTGTAGAGCGGGGCGCCGTTGGCGCGGACGATGCCGTAGTCGGGGACGTTCTCAGGCTGGAAGGTCAGCTCGCCGCGGACCAGGTCGGTGAAGGTGATCGGCTCGTCGGGCATCCGGAAGCGGACGATGGAGGTGCGGCCCTCGGCCTCGTACGCGGCGATCTGCTCGGCGCTCAGCTCGCGGCAGTGGCCGTCGTAGCCGGAGGGCTTCCCGGCGGCGCGGGCGGCGTCGCGGCGGGTGTCGAGCTCCTCGGTGGTGCAGTAGCAGTGGTACGCGTACCCGCCGGCCAGGAGCTTGTCGGCGACGTCCCGGTAGATGTCCATGCGCTGCGACTGCCGGTACGGGGCGTGCGGGCCGCCGACCTCGGGGCCCTCGTCCCAGTCGAAGCCGAGCCAGCGCATGGAGTCCAGGAGCTGCTCGTAGGACTCCTCGGAGTCACGGGCGGCGTCCGTGTCCTCGATGCGGAAGACCATGGTGCCGCCGTGGTGCCGGGCGAAGGCCCAGTTGAACAGGGCGGTGCGGACCAGGCCCACATGGGGGTTGCCGGTCGGCGAGGGACAGAAACGGACGCGTACAGGTGCGTTAGCCACGCTTGATCACCTTGTTGGTGAGAGTGCCGATGCCTTCGATGGTGACGGCGACCTCGTCGCCGACGTGGAGGGGTCCGACCCCTGCGGGGGTGCCGGTGAGGATCACGTCGCCCGGGAGCAGCGTCATGGCTTCCGTGATGTGGACGACCAGGTCCTCGATCGAGCGGATCATCTCGCTCGTACGGCCCAGTTGGCGTTGTTCGCCGTTGACCGTCGCCTGGATGGTCAGGTCGCCGGGGTCGAGGTCGGTCTCCACCCAGGGGCCGAGCGGGCAGGACGTGTCGAAGCCCTTGGCCCGCGCCCACTGCTTCTCCCGCTCCTGGACGTCGCGGGCGGTGACGTCGTTGGCACAGGTGTAGCCGAAGACGACGTCCTTCACGCGTTCGCGCGGCACTTCCCGGCACATGCGGCCGATGACCACGGCCAGTTCGGCCTCGTGGTGCAGCTCGTTCGAGAAGGAGGGGTACTCGATGGCGTCGCCGGAGCCGATCACCGAGGTGGTGGGCTTGAAGAAGGCGACGGGGACGTCCGGTACCTCGTTGCCCAGTTCCTTGGCGTGTTCCGCGTAGTTGCGGCCGATGGCCACGACCTTGTTGGGGAGCACGGGCGGCAGGAGGCGGACCTTGCTCAGCGGGACCTTGGTGCCGGAGAGCTCGAATTCGGCGTACGGGATGCCCTTGATGATGTCGAGGACGAGACCGTCGGGCCCGTCGCCCTCCACGGCGCCGAAGGCGACATTGCCGTCGATGGAGAATCTGGCGATGCGCACGGGATGCTGTCGCCCCTCACTTGCTGGCTGGCTGAAGACTGACACTCCAGGCTATCGCCTCGCCCCGCGGAGTCCGCCCGGTGACGGGCGCCGCCCGGCGCACACGGGCGCAGGCGCGAGGAACCCCGGGGCGGACGCGCCAGGGGCTCCCGGGACGGCGCCGCGGGTACGGGGCGGCACCGGGAGGGAGGGGCGGGCGGCGCGGGGTGCGGGAGGGGTGGCAGCGGGGGCGCGGGTCCGCCCGGAAGGGGTCCCGCGCGTCCGCGCCGGGTCGGCCTATTCCTGGACGGCGGCGGGGGCCGGGGCCTTCATGAGGATGGTGCGGCGGGGGTTGGCCGTCTGGTTCGGCAGGGTGACGGCGTGCTCCCGCAGTTCCGGCGTTCCCAGGCCCTCGGCGTCCTTGAGGTGCGCCAGCGTGGTGCGGCGGGGGTTGGCAATGTTGCGGAACATCGTCGTCTTCTTCATCTGCCGTTCGGACCCTGTCGGTACGGGCGCCGCCCGGAGGGGCGCCGGTTGTCGGATTTGCCATCCCTGTAAAGCGTCAGGCTAAACACCCAATTCCCTCCGCAAGCCCGGAAAAGACGGCGATCATTGTGTGAGTTTGCTCACGACCGCTCCGAAAAATGCCCCATTTCGGACGCCTGATCGCCATGTTCGAAACGGACATTACGTCACTGAATGATCCATTCCGCTCCTGATCATGCCGACTGGGACACCTGTCACCACTTGCCGTTCTGTCCGCAATCAAGGCATTCATCCATGATCACGCTCCACTGCTCGTTACTCATTCGTCACAATGTGTCACCCAGGTCCCGGGCGGGCACGGGGCCCTTGTTGGAGATCCGGCACTGTGCTGGAATTCCACGCACCGCCGCAGGTTTCAAACCGGCGCGCAGGGGGCGCAACACAGCGCCGAGTGGCGGCGGAAAGGGGAAGGACGCCGGCCACTCATGACCACCATGGGGCGGGTACGACGCTCCACGACGCCGACACCGTTCCACCGCATTCGTGCGACGGAACGCCTGGTCCAGAGGTTGCGACGCTAGTGCAGGGACGTTTCAAGAGGGATGGCAGCGCTGCGGCGGAGCAGGAGCCGCACGGCGGGACCGACCGCGGCTCCTCGCCCCAGCACGCCCAGAACCCCGGACCGGCCGCAGCCGGTGACAGCGGCGACCGCGCCCAGAACCCCGGTGCCACGACGGCCGAGGGAGGTGCCGATCCCGCCCCCTCGCCCAAGTCCCCGGGTTCCGCCGGCAGCGGCTCGCGCATGGCCCTTCGCAACTGGCGCATCAGCACCCGTCTGGTCTCCCTGCTCGCCCTCCCCGTGGTCGCCGCGACCACGCTCGGCGGTCTGCGGATCAACGACTCGATGAACGACATCCAGCAGCTGGACCACATGCAGCTGCTGACCAGGATGACCAAGCAGGCGACCTCGCTCGCCCAGGCGCTCCAGGAGGAGCGCGACCGGTCGGCCGGTCCGCTGGCCAACGGCGTGAAGGCCGACGACTTCAAGGTCACCGACCCCCGCAAGAAGACCGACCGGGCCAAGACCGCCTTCCTCGACGCGACGACCTCGATCGGCGACCCCTCCGGTGACGACGCCCTGGAGGGCATCTACGCCAGCGTCAACCAGATCGCGGGCCAGCTGGCCGAGATCCGGGAGATCCGCAAGACGGCCTACGCCAAGGGCGCCCCGAGCCTCTCGACCGTCGACAAGTACAGCCAGCTGATCGGTTCGCTGCTGAGCCTCTCGCAGGACATGGCGCAGGCGACCAGCAACTCGGAGATGATCAAGCGGACCCGGGCGCTGGCGGCCTTCTCCTCCGCCAAGGAGTACGCCTCCGTCCAGCGGGCGATCATCGCCGCGGCCCTGCCCGGCGGCAACGACAAGCAGCCGCACCTCGACCCGAACGACCGGCAGTTCGGCGAATCCGCGCAGGGCAAGGAGGCCGCGGCGCTCCGCTCCTTCAAGGCGGTGTACGCGGCGACCGGCAACAACGCCGAGGAACTGACCGCCACGCTGGACGAGGGCAACCCGGAGATCAAGGCCGCCAGCGCCTACGCCAGGAAGGTGCTGACCAGCTCCACTGGCATGGAAGGCACCGCACGGCGCTCCTACCTGGACTGGTACGACCAGAGCTCGACCAAGATCCAGGCGATGAAGACCATCGAGGAGACCCTCCTCAGCGACATGGAGGGCAAGGCCCGCGAGCTCCGCGACGAGTCGAAGCGCGAAGCGATCATCAGCGGTGCGCTCATCCTGCTCGTGCTCGGTGTCTCGCTGGTCGGCGCCTTCGTCGTCGCCCGGTCGATGATCCGCTCGCTGCGGCGGCTCCAGGACACGGCCACCCGCGTCGCCCAGGACCGGCTGCCCGAGCTCGTCAAGCAGCTCTCCGAGGCCGACCCGCAGGACGTGGACACCTCGGTCGAGTCGGTCGGCGTGCACTCCCGGGACGAGATCGGCAAGGTGGCCGCGGCCTTCGACGACGTGCACCGCGAGGCCGTCCGCCTCGCCGCCGAGCAGGCCCTGCTCCGGGGCAACGTCAACGCGATGTTCACCAACCTCTCGCGCCGCAGCCAGGGCCTCATCCAGCGCCAGCTCTCGCTCATCTCCGAGCTGGAGTCGCGCGAGGCCGACCCGGACCAGCTCTCCTCGCTGTTCAAGCTCGACCACCTCGCGACCCGCATGCGCCGGAACGGCGAGAACCTCCTCGTCCTCGCGGGCGAGGAGCCGGGCCGCCGGTGGACCCGGCCCGTCCCGCTGGTCGACGTGCTCCGTGCCGCCGCCTCCGAGGTGGAGCAGTACGAGCGCATCGAACTGGCGGCGGTGCCCGCCACCGAGGTCGCCGGCCGCGTCGTCAACGACCTCGTGCACCTGCTCGCCGAGCTGCTGGAGAACGCCACGTCGTTCTCCTCGCCGCAGACGAAGGTCCGGGTCACCGGTCACGCGCTGCCCGACGGGCGGGTGCTCGTCGAGATTCACGACACCGGCATCGGCCTCTCCCCCGAGGACCTCGCCGCGATCAACGAGCGGCTCGCCTCGCCGCCCACCGTGGACGTCTCGGTCTCCCGCCGCATGGGTCTGTTCGTGGTCGGCCGGCTGTCCCTGCGTCACGGCATCCGGATCCAGCTGCGGCCCTCCGACTCCGGTGGTACGACCGCGCTGGTCATGCTGCCGGTCGACGTCGCGCACGGCGGCAAGCAGCCGCTTCCCAAGCAGGGCCCCGGGCAGCAGTCCGGCGCTCCCGCCGGTCTGCTCGGCGGTGCCCCGGATGCGAACGCCGGTTCGCGTCCCGGCATCGGCGGTGCCCCCTCGGGCCGGGCCGCTTCGGGGCCGGGTGCCTCGCGCGGCCAGGTCGGTTCGGGCTCCACGCCGCGGGCCGCGCTGCCCTCGCGCGAGGTCGGCGGCGGTCGGCAGCAGGGCCGGCAGAACCCCGGCACAGGTCCGCAGGACGTCTTCCGGCAGGGGCAGCCGCAGCGTCAGGGCGGCGGTCTCGCCGGTGCCTTCGGCGGTGCCAGGGCCGGTGGCCGCGGCCAGGGCGACGGCGCGGGCCTCGCGGAGCCGGGCCGTCCCGACCTGTTCGGCCAGAACCGCCAGGGCCAGGACCGTCAGGGTCCGGGCCACCAGGACCGCAACGCACCCGCTCCGTGGCAGCAGCCGCAGCAGCCCCGGCCCCAGCAGGCCCCGGCCGGTCCGGGTGGCTTCCAGCGTCCCGCCGGCCAGGACGAGTCCGGCCTCCGGCTGCCCCCGGCCGGCGGTCCGCGCGCCGAGCTGCCCGGTGGCAACCCCGCCCCGCAGCGCCCGCAGACCACCAGCTGGGGTGCCGAGGAGCCGTCCGCGTCGCGGCTCGGCCGGCCCGACACCCCGCGCGGTCACGAGGAGCCCGAGTCCACCGGCCAGTTCCAGCGGCAGATGGGCCCGCCGCTGCCTTCGCGGCCTGCCATGGACGACCGGGAGGGCCCCGGCTCCACCGCCGAGTTCGCCCGGCCGGACTTCTCCGCCCCGGCCCCGCAGGACCTGTCCGCACAGGACCCGACGGGCACCGGCCAGTTCGCGCGCCCCGACTTCTCGGCCCAGGCGCCGCAGGACCCGGCAAGCACCGCGCAGTTCGCCCGTCCGGACTTCTCCGCCCAGACGCCGCAGGACCCGGCCGGCACCGGGCAGTTCGCCCGCCCCGACTTCTCGGCCCAGACGCCGCAGGACCCGACGGGAACCGGGCAGTTCGCCCGTCCGGACTTCTCGGCCCAGGCGCCGCAGGACCCGGCCGGCACCGGCCAGTTCGCCCGCCCCGACTTCGGACAGCCCCAGCCCGCCCAGCCGCAGGGCCTGGACGCCCCGCTCCGGCCCGGTCCGGAGGGCGCGTCGGACTTCGGCGCCCCGCGCCCGGCCGCGGACAACGCGCAGTACCGTCCGGTCCTGCCGCAGCAGCCGCAGTCCGACGCGCTGCCTCCGGCGGCCGGTCCCGGGGACGGTCGTACGCCGCTGTACGACACCCTGGAGACCAACTGGTTCCACAGCCCGCAGCAGGCTCCCGAGCCGCAGCAGGCCCCCGGACCCCAGGCGTCCGCCTCCCTCCCGCAGCAGCCGGCCCCGGAGCGGTCCGCTCCCGAGGCGCCGCGCTCCGGCGGGGAGGACACCGGATCCACGCCCACCTGGCGCCCCTCGCCGAACGACGAACTCGTGCGGCAGGCGGAGCGGGTCAAGAAGCCCGCGGCAGGCGGAGTGACCACCTCCGGACTTCCGCGCCGGGTGCCCCGTGCCAACCTGGTACCGGGTACCGCCCAGCAGCAGAACCACCAGTCCGGCCCCCAGGTCTCCCGCGCGCCCGACGACGTGCGCGGGCGGTTGACCAATCTCCGCCGGGGCATCCAGCAGGGTCGACAGGCCAACAGCAACAATCAGTCGACCGGCAGTTTCCCACTCGGCCCCACTCACCAGCAGGAGCGTTAGTTGAGCCCGATGAGTCAGGCCGCGCAGAATCTGAACTGGCTGATCACCAACTTCGTGGACAACACCCCCGGGGTGTCCCACACGGTGGTGGTCTCCGCCGACGGACTCCTGCTGGCCATGTCCGAAGGATTCCCCCGCGACCGCGCCGACCAGCTGGCGGCCGTCGCCTCCGGCCTGACCTCGCTGACCGCGGGCGCCTCCCGCATCTTCGAGGGCGGCGCCGTCAGTCAGACCGTGGTGGAGATGGAGCGCGGCTTCCTCTTCCTCATGTCCATCTCGGACGGCTCCTCGCTGGCCGTCCTCGCCCACCCGGACGCCGACATCGGCCTGGTCGGGTACGAGATGGCCCTGCTGGTCGACCGCGCGGGCACCGTCCTCACCCCCGACCTCCGCGCAGAACTCCAGGGCAGCCTGCTCCATTAGGCGGTCGTGGACCGATGACAGATTCGATCGACCCAGCCCATACCCTCATCCCTCGCCCGTCCGGCCGCTCAGAGCCCCCCACCGGCCCCTTCAGACGGCACGACGAACTGCTGTCACGCCCGGAGGATTCATGACCCCGCCACCCGCCTCACCCGACCCGTACGGCGCGCTGAACCACGCGTCGTACGACGGTGAAGGCGACCAGCCACTGGTCCGCCCGTACGCCATGACCGGTGGCCGGACCCGGCCGCGCTACCAACTCGCCATAGAGGCGCTGGTATCCACCACGGCCGACCCCGCGCACCTGGGGACACTGCTCCCCGAGCACCAGCGGATCTGCCACCTCTGCCGTGAGGTCAAGTCGGTGGCGGAGGTCTCGGCCCTGCTGTCGATGCCGCTCGGGGTGGCCCGGATCCTCGTCGCGGACCTGGCGGAAGCCGGCATGGTGGCCATTCACCAGCCGGGCAACGGAGAGGCCGGCGGCGCGCCGGACGTGACACTGCTCGAAAGGGTGCTCAGTGGACTTCGCAAGCTCTAGCGGCGGTGCGGCCCGCGCCACCACCTCGGCGAAGATCGTGGTGGCCGGGGGCTTCGGCGTGGGCAAGACCACGTTCGTCGGTGCCGTCTCGGAGATCAATCCGTTGCGCACCGAGGCCGTGATGACGTCCGCCTCCGCGGGCATCGACGACCTGACGCACACCGGTGGCAAAACGACGACGACCGTCGCGATGGACTTCGGTCGCATCACCCTGGACCAGGACCTGATCCTGTACCTCTTCGGTACGCCCGGACAGGACCGCTTCTGGTTCATGTGGGACGACCTGGTCCGCGGCGCCATCGGCGCCGTCGTCCTCGTCGACACCCGCCGCCTCGCCGACTGCTTCCCCGCCGTCGACTACTTCGAGAACAGCGGGCTCCCCTTCGTCATCGCCCTCAACGGCTTCGACGGACACCAGCCCTACACCCCCGACGAGGTCCGCGAAGCACTCCAGATCGGCCCCGACACGCCGATCATCACGACGGACGCACGGCACCGCGCGGACGCCAAGAGCGGTCTGATCACGCTCGTGGAACACGCCCTCATGGCACGACTCAAGTAGGCGCAAGTCGGTATTCCCGTACGGCAGTTGCCGTAATCAAACGGGGGTGGACTGTGTCCTTTGACACGATCCGCCCCCGTATTCATAACGTTTCGACAGAGAATTGCTCCGCGTTCGACACCGGACGCATCCGAGTGGTGTCACTGTGCTCACATGAGCCCCGCCTTTTGACGGGGCTCATTGCTTATGTCCGTTTTATCTGAGGTCTCTGCCACTCGGAATGGCAGGTTCCGACTGTTTGGAACGCGACCGGTCCCCGTGCTGGAATTCGTCGGACTCCGGAGTAGTACGACCCTGAACGAAACACGGCACAGCGTAGGTGCCGACGCCGAGAGGTTGTTGGTCGAGTGAGGCGAAGCAACGAGGGCGCCGCGGCGCGGCGGGAGCGGGGCAATTTCACTCCGCCGACGCCCGCCGCGACGCCGTCCGCCGATGCGGCGGTGTCCGGCGGCAGCACCAGCCGCCTGGCGCCCCGCAACTGGCGGGTGCCCACCCGGCTGAACGCCATTCTCCTGATCCCGGTCCTGGTCGGCCTGGTCATGGGCGGTTTCCAGGTGAAGGACTCGATCGACACCTGGCGCGAGGCCGAGGACGCCGAGAAGACCGCCCTGGCCGTGCGTGCCGCCGCCGAATACGGTCAGGCCCTGCTCAACGAGCGCGACCTCACCGCGCAGCCGCTGCTGTCGAACAAGCGCGATGCCGCCGTCGTCTCGAAGGCCCGGGCCACCACGGACGAGGCGGCGGACAAGTTCGACGAGGCCGTCAAGAACATGCCGAGGACGGAGCGCCTGGAGCGTCGGCTGCGGCTCTTCCGGCTGGAGGAACCCACCCTTCCCGACCTGCGCAAGACCGCCTTCACCGGGGCCATGGACCCGGTGAGGACGGAGGAGGGCTACGTCAAGGTCCAGCACTCGCTGATGGAGTTCAGCAACGAACTGGGGCTGGGCACCGGCAACATCACCAGCTACGGCCGTTCGGTCTACGCGCTGGAGCTCGCCAAGGCTGCAGAATCGCTTCAGCGCTCCATCGGCATGCACCTTCTGGTACGGCCGAGCCAGCAGCGCGCCACCTTCGACGCCCAGGTCAAGGCCTTCGGTTCGTACAACTACCTGGAGGAGGTCGCCCTCGGCGAGTTCACCTCCGGTGCCAAGGAGGAGGACGCCGCCCGGCTGAAGCAGGTGCTGGCCGCCAAGGCCGACGAGGGCAACGCGAAGCTGAAGAAGGCCAAGGAGCAGGCCGAGGCCGCCGGTGTGCCGTTCGTGGAGCCGCCCGGCATCGACGGTTCCGTCTTCGACGGCATGGCCGAGCAGATCTCCCTGGGCAAGTCGCCCGAGAAGCTGGCCGCGAAGGGCATCACGCCGGAGACCTGGATGGCCGCCGCCACGGCCAAGTTCGACGGCTACACCACGGTCGAGAACGAGCTCGTCGACAAGGCCGTGACCGAGGCGGCGGAGATCTCCTCCGACGCCAGGAAGGACGCCTTCCTGAACGCCGCAGTCGTGCTCGTCTCCCTGCTGGCCGCCTTCGTCCTGGCCGGTCTCATGGCCCGGCAGATGAGCCGCTCGATGCTCCGGCTGCGCACCGCCGCCTTCGGCATCGCCGAGCAGCGGCTGCCGGCCCTGGTCGACCAGCTCTCCAGGGCCGATCCGGGCCGGGTGGACACCCGCGTCCAGCCGATCCCGATCAACAGCCACGACGAGATCGGCGAGGTCGCCCGCGCCTTCGACCAGGTGCACCGCGAGGCCGTCCGGCTCGCCTCCGAGCAGGCCATGCTGCGGGGCAACGTCAACGCGATCTTCACCAACCTGTCGCGCCGCAACCAGTCGCTGATCGAGGGCCAGCTGACCCTCATCACCGACCTGGAGAACAACGAGGCCGACCCGGACCAGCTGGAGAACCTCTTCCGCCTGGACCACCTGGCCACCCGCATGCGCCGCAACGGCGAGAACCTCCTGATCCTCGCCGGGGAGGAGCCGGGGCGCCGCTGGAACCAGCCGGTCCCGCTGGTCGACGTGCTCCGTGCCGCCGCCTCCGAGGTGGAGCAGTACGAGCGCATCGAACTCTCCGGGGTGCCGGATACCGAGATCCACGGCCAGTCCGTCACCGACCTCGTGCACCTGCTGGCCGAGCTGCTGGAGAACGCCACCACCTTCTCCTCGCCGCAGACCAAGGTGCGGGTCACCGCGACCCGGCTGCCCGACGGCCGGGTGATGATCGAGATCCACGACAAGGGCATCGGTCTCACCGGCGAGGACTTCGCCGACATCAACCACAAGCTGGCCAACCCGCCGACCGTGGACGTCGCGGTGTCGCAGCGGATGGGTCTGTTCGTGGTCGGCCGGCTCGCCGACCGGCACGGCATCCGGGTCCAGCTGCGCCCCTCGGGCGAGCAGGCCGGGACCACGTCGCTGGTCATGCTGCCGGACGCCATCACCCACGGCGGCGGTGGCGAACCGGACCCCGCCTCGGACGACTTCACGGTCTCCTCCATCATTCCGGAGCAGCAGGACTTCGAGCAGCAGCCCCGGTCCGGGATGCGCACGGCGGCGGAGCTCGGCTTCGACGACTCGCGCTACGAGCAGCATCCGGCGGGGGCGACGCAGCTGGACCCGGTGGGCCGTTCCCTGAGGCGCGAGGAGCGCCGGGCGGCGCTGGGGGCGCAGACGGCCGACGAGCACCCGCAGTTCCCTCAGTTCCCGCAGGGGCAGTACGCCGAGGGCCCGTACCCGGCGAACGGCTACGGCCAGGAGCCCCGGCAGGAGCAGTACGAGCAGGAGCGGTACGAACAGGCTCCGTACGAACAGCAGGAGCAGTACGGTCGGGCCCAGCAGCCGGAGCAGTACGGCCAGGCGCCGTACGGGGGCGGCTACGACCCCTACCGCGGTGAGGCGGGCTTCGCCGAGCAGCCCGGTCAGGATCTGCCCGACGGTCATACGGAAGCCGCATATGCCGCTGGCGAAACCGCCCAGCCGTCCCCCGGAGAACCGTTCACGCCTCGGCCCCACCAGGAGGGCTGGTCGGACCAGGATGCCCACCAGGGTTCGTACGAGCCGTCGGCCCAGGTGGAAACGGAATCTGCGCCGAGCCTCCCCGCCGAGTCGCCGCAGAGCGTAGGCTTCGACCGTCCGGGGCCCACCCCGAACTCCGGCCCCGAGCTGACCGATACCGGTCTGCCGCGCCGGGGCGGCCAGCAGCACTGGCAGCCCACCGGCCGCGGCAACAACCGGCCCGCCGCGCAGCAGCAGCCGCGACAGCAGGAGGAACTGCCGCCGCAGCCGTCGCCCGCGCAGCAGAACGGTGATGGTGCCGACGACTGGCGCTCGGCGAACGACGAGCGCCGGGAGCGTGCCGAGAAGCTCCGGGAGCCGAAGGCGGGCGGGATCACCCCGTCCGGTCTCCCCCGGCGGGTGCCCAAGGCCAATCTGGTCGAGGGCACGGCTGAGCAGACCCAGCAGGGCGGCCCTCAGGTTTCCCGCGCCCCCGAGGACGTCCGCGGCAGGTTGAGCAACCTGCGGCGGGGCGTGCTCCGGGGACGCAGCGCGGGTTCGGACGACAGTAATACCTACGACCAGGAGCGTTAGTGTGAGCCCGATGAGCCAGGCGGCGCAGAATCTGAACTGGTTGATCACCAACTTCGTGGACAACACCCCCGGGGTGTCCCACACGGTGGTGGTCTCCGCCGACGGACTCCTGCTGGCCATGTCCGAAGGATTCCCCCGCGACCGCGCCGACCAGCTGGCGGCCGTCGCCTCCGGCCTGACCTCGCTGACCGCGGGCGCCTCCCGCATCTTCGAGGGCGGCGCCGTGAATCAGACGGTCGTGGAGATGGAGCGGGGATTCCTCTTCATCATGTCCATCTCGGACGGCTCCTCGCTGGCCGTCCTCGCCCACCCGGACGCCGACATCGGCCTGGTCGGGTACGAAATGGCCCTTCTTGTCGACCGTGCGGGCAACGTCCTGACCCCGGACCTCCGCGCCGAACTCCAAGGAAGTCTTCTTAACTAACAGACAGACAGTGCGTTTCGCGCCACCGCGCCATAAAGTGCGGTGGCGCGGACCCACCGGGATCGGGACCGGCAGGCGGAGGAGGGAATCGTGACAACACCCCCAGGCGGACACCAGTACGACGGTGGCCGGAACGCATCGGGTGAGCACGGGGACAACCGGTTCAACTTCCCCTCCACCCCCAGCAGACGGGGCGCCCAGCAGCCCTACCGGCAGCCGCAGCAGCCCCAGCAGCCGCCGCAGGGCACCCAGCAGGCCCCCGGGTGGCCCTCGCAGCGCCCCCACCGCTACGACGCGCCCCAGGCCCCCCGCATTCAGCCCGTGCAGCCGCGGCAGGCACCCGAACCGGCCATGCCCGCCGCGCACAACCCTCTGGTCCGTCCGTACGCCATGACAGGTGGCCGGACCCGACCGCGCTACCAACTCGCCATTGAGGCGTTGGTCAGTACCACGGCTGATCCGTCCCGGCTGCAAGGGCAGTTGCCCGAGCACCAGCGGATCTGCCGGCTGTGCTTCGAGATCAAGTCGGTCGCCGAGATTTCGGCACTGCTCTCGATCCCGCTCGGCGTTGCCCGGATCCTCGTGGCCGATTTGGCCGAGGCCGGACTCGTCGCCATCCATCAGCCCGGCGGCAACGAGTCCGCCGGCGGCCAGCCAGATGTGACACTGCTCGAAAGGGTGCTCAGTGGACTTCGCAAGCTCTAGCGGCGGAGCAGCCCGCTCCACTACCTCGGCGAAGATCGTGGTGGCAGGGGGCTTCGGCGTGGGTAAGACCACGTTCGTCGGTGCCGTCTCGGAGATCAATCCGCTGCGTACCGAAGCCGTGATGACGTCCGCCTCCGCGGGCATCGACGACCTGACGCACACCGGGGACAAGACCACCACCACGGTGGCGATGGACTTCGGTCGCATCACTCTGGACCAGGACCTGATCCTGTACCTCTTCGGTACGCCCGGACAGGACCGCTTCTGGTTCATGTGGGACGACCTGGTCCGCGGCGCCATCGGCGCCGTCGTCCTCGTCGACACCCGCCGCCTCGCCGACTGCTTCCCCGCCGTCGACTACTTCGAGAACAGCGGGCTCCCCTTCGTCATCGCCCTCAACGGCTTCGACGGACACCAGCCCTACACCCCCGACGAGGTCCGCGAAGCACTCCAGATCGGCCCCGACACGCCGATTCTGACGACGGACGCACGGCACCGTGCGGACGCCAAGAGTGCGCTGATCACGCTCGTGGAGCACGCGCTCATGGCGCGCCTCCGCTAGCCGGTCGGCAAGACCTCCCCAAGCCGTCCCCGGTCCGGGGCGGGCCCGCTTCCGCGCCCGTCCCGGACCGGGGACGGAACCGTTTCGAGGACCGTGCGCACGCGTGGGGCCCCGCACTCCCGAGGAGTGCGGGGCCCCACGCGTGGAAGCGTCCTGTCAGCCCTGCCAGGAGTGCGGGGCCCGGAAGCCCGGCGTGCGCTCCAGACGGCGCCATCCGGCGGTGCTGCGGCCCCGGTGGGCGGGGGCCGCGGTGGGCTGGGCGGCTGCGCGGGCGAGCAGGACCGCGGTTATCGCGGCCAGCTCCTCGGGGTCGGCAAGACCCTTCTCGACGCGCAGCACGGACTCGGCAGCAGTGCTCATGGGTGGTTTCTCCGTCTTCTCGGCAGGTCTTCGCGGGCTCGGCAGCGGTGCTGTGCGCTCCGCGGACTACTGCGGGGGGTTGCCGTGCTTGCGGGACGGCAGGTCGGCGTGCTTGTTGCGGAGCATGGCGAGTGAGGCGATCAGGACCTCGCGGGTCTCGGCGGGGTCGATGACGTCGTCGACCAGGCCGCGTTCGGCCGCGTAGTAGGGGTGCATCAGCTCGGCCCTGTACTCCTTGACCATGCGCCGGCGCATGGCCTCGGGGTCCTCGGCGTCGGCGATCTGCCGACGGAAGATGACGTTCGCCGCACCCTCCGCGCCCATCACCGCGATCTCGTTGGTCGGCCAGGCGTACGTCAGGTCCGCACCGATGGACTGGCTGTCCATCACGATGTACGCACCGCCGTACGCCTTGCGCAGGATCAGCGAGATCCTCGGCACGGTGGCGTTGCAGTACGCGTACAGCAGCTTCGCCCCGTGCCGGATGATTCCACCGTGCTCCTGGTCCACGCCGGGCAGGAAGCCGGGTACGTCCAAAAGAGTGATGATGGGGATGTTGAACGCGTCGCACATCTGGACGAAGCGGGCGGCCTTCTCGGACGCCTCGATGTCCAGGACCCCGGCCAGGGACTGCGGCTGGTTGGCCACGATCCCCACGACCTGGCCGTCCATCCGGGCCAGGGCGCACACGATGTTGCGGGCCCAGCGTTCGTGGACCTCGAGGTGGTCGCCGTCGTCGACGATCTCCTCGATGACCTTGTGCATGTCGTAGGGGCGGTTGCCGTCGGCCGGGACCAGGTCCAGGAGGGTGTCGCCGCGCCGGTCGGCCGGGTCGGTGCCGGGGACGGCGGGCGGGTTCTCGCGGTTGTTGGAGGGGAGCAGGCCCAGGAGGTAGCGGACCTCGGCGATGCAGGTCTCCTCGTCGTCGTAGGCGAAGTGCGCCACCCCCGACGTCTCGGCGTGGACGTCGGCGCCGCCCAGGCCGTTCTGGGTGATCTCCTCGCCGGTGACGGCCTTGACGACGTCCGGGCCGGTGATGAACATCTGCGAGGTCTCGCGGACCATGAACACGAAGTCCGTCAGCGCGGGGCTGTAGGCGGCGCCGCCGGCGCACGGGCCGAGCATCACGCTGATCTGCGGGATCACGCCCGAGGCCCTCGTGTTGCGCTGGAAGATCCCGCCGTAGCCGGCCAGCGCCGAGACACCCTCCTGGATCCGGGCCCCGGCCCCGTCGTTCAGCGACACCAGCGGCGCACCCGCCGCGATCGCCATGTCCATGATCTTATGGATCTTCGTCGCGTGCGCCTCCCCCAGCGCACCCCCGAAGATCCGGAAATCATGCGCGTACACGAAGACCGTGCGGCCCTCCACCGTCCCCCACCCGGTGACCACCCCGTCGGTGTACGGCTTCTTCTCCTCCAGACCGAACCCCGACGCCCGGTGCCGCCGCAACTGCTCGACCTCACGGAACGAACCCTCGTCCAGCAGCAGACCGATCCGCTCACGCGCCGTCAGCTTCCCCTTCGCATGCTGCGCCTCGGTCGCCCGGTCACTCGGTCCACGACGGGCCTGCTCACGCAGCGCCAGCAGCTCGGCCACCCGGCCACGGGTGTCGGTCGGCTCGCCCGGGATTTCGTCCACAACGGTCATGCACCGACCCTACGGATCCGGACAAGCAAATCCTGCCGTTGACTCCGTACAGTCTCCTGACCCGTTTACTGGTGGGGCCTGACATAAGCAGAGCCGCGTGCAGGCGAAGTACCAGCCAGTACGGGTAAGTCTTTGTGCGGGTCCGACAAAGTCTCACTGTGGTCTGCTGCACACCCCCGTCAGTCTCGGGACGCCGTCGGGCTGGGCGTCCTGGACCCGCTGCACGTCCTTCAGCCGTGGCTTCACCGGCCCGTCGGGGTCGGCCATGGTGAGCAGCACCGCCTCGTAGAACGCCTCCCGGACGGCGGCGGGCATCACGTCGGAGGCGTCCAGGCAGAGCGGCAGCCGGTGGTCGACGAGGCGGCTGCTGATCCGCTTCTCGACCGTACCGCTCCGGGCGCGCACGTCGGGGTGGGGCGAGAACACCCCGGCCCTGCGGCCCCATTCCTCCTGGGCCCGGCGGGAGGTGAGTCGGGCGAGCAGGTCGCGGGCCTGCGGGGAGTCGCTGAAGAGCGCGGCGAAGTCGGCGGAGACCTCGCGGCCCTTCGCCCTCGGCCCCCCGGGCAGCAGCCGTGCGGAGTCCGTGAAGGAGACCTGTTCCTGGTGGTCCCCGTAGAAGGAGCGGGCGAAGGAGCCCTGGTGCTCCAGCGTGCAGTCGCCCTGGAAGAGCAGGCCGTGCCTGCCGGGCGGGCCCCGGTGGTCCTTGCTCAGGGCGTCCCGGGCGGCCGCCGGGTCCTGGGCCAGCAGTCCGGCCCACAGGCGCCAGGCGCGGGCCACCGGCCCCTTGTGCCATTCCAGCTTGCCGGTCGCCCAGCGCCCGTACAGCACCGGGCCCGCCGTCTGCAGGACCAGGTCCTCGATCCAGTCGCTGCCGGGCCAGCCGGACGCCCCGTCGTCGCCCATGCCGATGCACCAGGAGCGCAGCGGCGCCGGGGCGGAGGGCGGCGGTCGGTCCGTGCGGTACCAGACGATGCTCTTGAGGTCGGCCTTGAGCGGCACCCAGAGGTCCGCGTCCATGCCCTCGGCCTCGGGCTGCCAGGGCCTGCCGTACGCCGGGGCACCGGCCGGGCGCCCCACCGGTTTCAGCCGCTTCTCCGCCGCGTACTCGACGAGGTCCCCGATGCCCGGCAGGATCGCGATGTCGGGGGGGTCGCCCGCCTGCACCCCGGCGAGCAGGACCTCCCGGGTGGCGGCGGTGCCCTGGTAGGTGTACGGGGTGTCGAGGGTGTCCAGGACCTCCTTGAACTGTTTCTCCTGGTCGCCGGTCCACGGGCCGAGGATCGTCACCTTCGGCCGGCCGTCGTCGCCGCCGGGCACGGCGAGTCCGCAGCCCGCCGCGGTCAGCGCCAGGCACAGGACGAACAGGACGGCACGGAGGCGTCCGGTCGTCCCGGTCCCCGGCGGCCGGTGTCGCGGGCGGCCGGTCATCCCTGCCTCCGGTAGTCGGCGTTGAGGTGCCGGCCGAGGCCGATGGCGGGCAGCAGCAGGATCGTCACGCCGGCGGCGAGCGCCCCGTAGTAGGTGCCGCTCTGCCAGTCCCGGGCGGCCAGCCCGGCGCGCACCTGGGCCGACTCCTCGGTGACCTTCTGCTGGGACCGGGCCAGGTCGGTGTGGTCCTGGGCCAGCCGTTCGATCCGGACCAGGCCGTCGCGGGCGGTGTCCAGCCGGTCCAGGGTGACGACGGTCGCGGTCAGCGGGACCACGGCCAGGAAGACCGTGGCGGCCAGCGAGACCAGCAGGCAGAGGTCGAGGCTGTGTCCGCAGCGGGTGCGCAGCACCCACAGCGCGGAGAGGGTGATCAGGGCCATGGCCAGCAGGCCGGTCTCGGCCACCACCCAGGCGCCCCGCTGGAAGGGGCCGGCCGAGCTGAGCCGGTCGATGCGTTCCAGCTGGTGGCCCTGGAGGACGTCCAGCCGCGGCACCACCCCGGTGCCTTCCCGGGTGAGGAGGGTGTCGGCCTCGGCGAACTTCTCCTCCCGCATCGGCTCGTTCGACACGTACTTCGTCACGGCCGGGGTGATGGAGGCGCTGTAGGAGGTGAGCAGGCCGTTCACGGTCTCCAGCGCCCCGCGGCCCCGTTCCCCGTCGATCTGCACGTCGGCGAGCCGGGTCAGTCCCTGGTCGGCGGCGGCCAGTTGGGTCTCGTACCGGGCTCCGGCGCCGACCACGTCGGCGATGCCGTCCGCCACCGAGTCCTCGGCCTCCTTGTGGGCGCGCAGCAGGGCGAGCTGGGTGGCGGCCACGCCCTGCACGGCGGGGGCGCCGCGGGTGCGCATCTCGCTCGCGGCGGACTGCACCTGACGGTACGGGAGGAGCAGGGCGCTCAGTGAGACCAGGGCGACCAGCAGCAGCGCGGCGCGGTGCCGCTCCAGCAGGCGGCGGGTCCGGGAGCGGTAGGGGGCACTGCCCGAGGCCACGGCCGGGGCCCTCTTCCCGCCCCGGGCTCCGGCCCTCGCTCCGGCCCGGTTCTTCTCCCCCGCGCGGTTGTTCATGACGGTCCGGATGTTCACAGCCGCCTCCCGCAGGCGATGCAGAACAGGGCCGAGGTTCCGGCCGGGTGGTCGCAGTGCGGGCAGCGGCCCGCCGGTCCGTCCGGGGGCCCGGGCAGGCGCACGGGGTGTCCGGAGGCGATGCTGAGCAGTCCCTGGCGGACGGTGCCGGGGTCGACGGTCGGCCCGATCCGCACCTGCCCCTGCGGGCCGTCCACGATGCGGGCGACCCGGCGTACCTCGTCCAGGACCCAGTCGGCGGCGATCTCGGTGGCGAGCCGGACCGCGAGCCCGAGCTGTGCCTCGGCCCGATCGCGGCGTTCCAGGTCGAGGGCCGCGTAGCCGTGGTGGAGGGCGGTGCGCATCTGGGTGGAGACGTTCATGGTGTGGACGGTCCGGTCCGCGACGCCGGGCGGGCTCGCGGTGGCGGCCGCGTCCCCGGACGGCAGCCAGCGGACCACGACCGGTTCGGTGACGCCGCCGGCGGAGACGGCGGCCAGTTGGAGGGGCACGTCCAGCGGGTCGCCGCTCGCGTCGGCCCGCAGGCCCAGGAGGTAGTCGCGGGACTCCGGTTCCCAGCGGTGGGTCCGGAACTCCAGCCGGCGCGGCCCGCCCCCGCCCCCCATCGGGACCGGTTCCAGCCGTTGCTGGTGGGGGGCGGTCTCGGTCAGGGTCACCTCGTGCACCACCGGGCGGACGGTCACCTCGATGGGCAGTTCGGGGCTGCGGACCCGGCGCAGCCGGTCCAGGGCCCCGGTGACGGCGGGGGCGAAGTCGTCGGGCGCGCCGGTGGCGGTGCCGTGCAGCCCTTCCGCGACGGCGAGCAGCGGGGCGGGGTCCCAGTCGGCGCCGGGAGCGATGACGTCGGCGGTGAAGGCGTCCTCGCAGCGGGCGAGTTCGAGGTTCAGCGCGCTGTCCGGGCGGGCGGGGTCGTCCCCGTCGGCGCGGTCGCCGCCGTCGGTGACGAGGATCAGGTGGCGTACGGGCAGGGCGCGTTCGGCGAACAGTTCGCGCGCGGTGGCGAGCCGGTGCGCGTAGCCGGTCGGCGGCCCGTCCGCGGCGGCGATCCGGCCGACGCTGAAGGCGGCGCGGCGGCGGTCGGCGGGACCGGCCAGGGCCCATCGGCCGGTCAGCGGGTAGCACCGGGAGTCGCCGCCGCCCAGCACGGTGTACGAGATCCCCTCGGGCAGGGCGTCCATGACGGCGGCCAGGGCGGCGGCGGCCGCGTCGCGGCGCCGGGGGGCGACGTCCACCGCGAGGACCAGGGCGATGTCGACGGCGGGGACGCGGTCGCGCGGGCCGGTGGCGACCGCCGTGACCCGCACGTGGGCGTCGATCCGGGCGTCCCGGTCCGGCCGGTGCTTCTCCGCGACCCGGACGGACAGCTCGACCCCGAGTCCGGTCGGCGTTGCGCTGCGGCCCATCTCAACTCCCTCGGGCGGGACGGGTACGGGGCGAGTGCCAGAAGCGGCCCTGCGGGCGGACGGCGTGCGAGAGGTCGATGAGCTTCTCGTAGTCGGCGCTTTGTTTGCACTGCCGGGCCATCCAGCGGTAGCACCGGGCCAGGTCCTGCCGTACGGCGAGCTCGCCGGGCCCCGGTACCGGGGGCAGGCCCCGCCGCCACCAGCGCCCGTCGGGCCGGCTGCCGCCGGCTGCGGCCCGGACGGCGTCGAGCTTCCACTCGTACAGTTCGGTGCGCAGCAGCCGGGCCGGTTCGTCGCCCGTCACGACGGACGGCGGCCGCGGTCCGGTGCGGGCCCCGCGCAGGGGGACGGCGGCGAGCACGGCGTCGATCCGGGCCACCCCGGGCAGGGGGTGTTCCCCGGCGGCGAGCCGGGCCGCTCGGATGCGCAGGGCGGCGATCCGGGCGACGCCGTGGTCCCGCGACTCGTCGGGCACCAGGTCCAGGACGGCGGTCGCCGCGTCCCGGTCGCCGCGGGCCAGGGCCAGCCGGGCCAGGCCGAGCGCCGCCCCGACGTGGGAGGGGTTGCGGGCGTGCACGGCCCGGAAGAGTTCGTACGCCGAGGGGGCCGGGCCGGGCGGGTGGTCGGGGCCGAGCTGTTCCACGACGTAGGCGAGGGCCAGTTTCGTGGCGTACTCGCCGGGCAGGGCGCGGTGCACGGCGGTGAAGTGGTCCAGGGCCTGGGCCAGCAGCCGCTGCCGGTCGGCCGGGTCCTGTGCGCCGCGCAGGGCGACGAGTCCCCGGTGCCAGCTGAGCCGCCACTGCCGCACCGGGCCGGGGCCCGGTATGGCGTCGGCCGCCGCCACCTGTTCGCGGGCGGCGGCCAGGGCCTCGCCGTCCTCCCTGGCGAGGAGCAGGCGGACGTTGTGCAGGCAGATCTCCACCGACCGCTCCCCCGTGGCGGGCTGGGGCAGTAATCGTCCGGGGTCGTAGCTGCTCACCAGGAACCGGGCGGCCTCCGGGTCCCCGGGGTAGGGCCGGGGCACCGGCAGCCGCCGGGCGATCTCGGCGGGGGTGGGGAGCCCGGAGTCCAGGGCGGGCGCCTCGCGGATCTCGTCGCGGCGGTGCAGGGGGCGGGCCAGCCAGTGCGCGTAGTCGGGGACGGTGCCCAGCCGCGCGCCGAGCAGTCCGGTGGACGGGGTGAAGTGGGTGGACGGTTCGGTCCGGTCGCGTTTCCCGCGCAGTGCCCTGATCTCCCGCAGCACCCCGCGCAGTTGGCCCGCCATCTCGTCGGCGTCGGCGAACCGGCGTTCCGGGTCCGGGTCGGTGGCCCGCTCCACCACCAGCCGGAACGAGCTGGTGCCGAGGCCGGGCACGTCGTCGCCGACGGCCCAGCCGGCCAGCTCGGCCAGGGTCGCGCCGACGGTGTGGATGTCGTGGGCGACGGTCAGCGGGCTGCCGCTGACCATCTCGGGCGCGGCGTAGCGGGGGGTGATGACGGGCGGCGGTTCGGTGGAGCCGATCGCCCGCACCCCGCCGAGGTCGATGACCTTGACGCCGTCGTGCTGGTGGACGACGTTGGACGGCTTCATGTCCCCGTACAGGAATCCCATGCCGTGCAGGTGGGCGAGGGCTTCGAGGATCTGGCAGCCGTAGGTGAGGACGTGTTCGATGTCGAGGACGAAGGTGCCCTGCCGGGTCGCCTCGACGACCGCGGAGAGGGTGCGGTCGCCGACGTCCTGCATCACGATGTAGCCGCCGGAGACCGTGCCGTCCTCGTTGCTGGTGCTGACGAAGTCCCGGATCTGGACGATGCGTTCGTGCCGGATGGCGACCAGGCTGCGGCGTTCCTCGCCGGCCTGGGCGGCGCCCCGTTCCGCGTACCGGTTGAGCAGGCCCTTCACGGCGACGAGGTCTTCGAGGTGGGTGTCGTGGGCGAGGTAGACCCAGCCCTGACCGCCGTGGGCGATGGGGCCGAGGATGCGGTACTGGTCCTGGAGCAGCGGCCCGTCGCTGGTGAGTTCGGGGCGGTAGGAGTAGGGGGCGCCGCACCGGGGGCAGTAGCCCTCGTCGGGGGGCGGGGCGGCGGTGTACGGGGGGATGAAGTAGGCGGCGCAGGACTTGGCCGAGCAGCTCATCCGGATGTGGGCCCGGGTGACGGCGGCGCTCAGCCGCCGGTCGGGGGGGTTGGGCCGGAGCCGGGGCAGTTCCAGCAGGTTCCCGGGGCCGTGCGCGGCGGGGTCGGCGGGCAGCGGCGGGAGGCCCGGCCCGTCCTCGGCGCGTCCGCAGGTGTCGCAGTGGCCGGTGCTCTGCACGGCGCCGTCGCACGGGCCCCCGGTGAAGCGGCGGTGCGGGCAGGGGATCCTCATCGCTGCTCCGCCCGGTCCTGTTCGCCGCGTGGTGCGGGCAGGTCCGTCCCGGTGCGCCGGTCGTGCCGGTCCAGGTCTGTCCGCAGTTCGCGCAGCAGGGCGCGCAGGGCGGCGAGTCGTCGGTGCGGGTCCTCGACGGTGCGCAGTTCGGCCAGCCGGCGGCGGTGGCGGGCCGCGTCGGTGCGCGGCAGGGGGGCCATGGAGGCCGATTCCAGCAGGCCGTTCAGCGCGGCCCATTCCCGCTCGATGTCCTCGGCGCGGCGGATCAGCAGGGCGGCCCGGTCGTCGAGGGCGGGTAACAGCAGGTGCCGCGCGACCTCGGTCACTCCGGGGCCCCCGCTCTCCCGGACGACGACGAGCACCCGGAAGCCGAGTGCCCGGACCCGTACGAGCAGGGGGACCAGCCGGTGCGGCTGCCGGTCCTCGTCGAGCCCGATCACGGCGAGGGTGGGGCCCGCACCTCCGGGCACCGCGCCCCTGGATACCGCGCCCCCAGGCCCCGCGCCTCCGGACACCGCGCCCCCGGGCCCCGCGCCTCCGGACACCGCGCCCCCTGCACCCGCTCCCCCCGGCCCCGTGCCCGGCGGCCGTTCCGGCGGGGTGCCGCCCGTGAGGAGCCAGTCGCAGTACGCCGCGGCCTGGTGGCGGGGCGGGCGGAGCCGGGTCACCAGCTCGTCGACGAAGTCCTCGGGGGTGGTGCGCCCGGCCCGGTAGACGAGGTGGGCGCGGTGCAGTTGGTGGCGCAGGGTGCGGTCGCGTCCGCCGCCGTGCGGGACGACGCTGAGCCGCACCTCGGGCTCGTCGCCGCCGGCGAACCATCTCCGCAGCCGCCGCGCCAGCCCGTGGTCCCAGCCGTCCGGGCCGCTCAACTCGGCGACCAATGGCACGAGTTCGGCGATCCTGTCGATCGGGACCATGTACGAGAACGCCAGGTCGTTGTCGGCGGGCAGGGCCAGGTCGCGGTCGCCGCGCCAGCTGACGACCATGCCGACCACCCGTTCGGGCGGTCCGGCGGGGCCGCCGCGCACCTGCACGGCGGCCCCGCTGAACCCGGGGCGCACCACCTGTTCGTTGCGTCCGGCGTCGAGCTGGATCCACGCCCCGTGCGCCCCGCCGATCCGCCCGGTCAGCCACATGCCGTCGGCGAAGGCCCGCGCGTATCCGCCTATCCACACCTCACGGCCGCGTTCCAGGCTCCGGTCGAGGGAGGCGGGGGTGGCGTGCGGGCGGGGGCTGTCCAGGGCGAGCAGCGCGATGTCCTCGCGGGTCGCGCCGAGTCCGGGCAGCCAGCCGCCCTCGGCAACGCGTGCCCCCACCGGGGCGATGCCGGGGTTCTCCGCGAACTCCACCCACATCCGGGCGTCCGGCTCCCCCACGACGTGCGCGCAGGTGAGGGCCCGGTCCTGGGTGAGCAGCACCCCTGCGCCGCAGACGGGCCCGTCCGCGGCGCCGCGTCGCAGCCGCAGCCGCCAGTCCGCTCTCAACTCCCCCATGGCGCATGAGAATACGCGCGCGAGGGGTGCCGATCCCAGTACTCGGACACACTCCGGTCACCTTTCGGCTACCGGATGTCACACCGGAGGGTGACGCCCGCGGTGCCCGGGTCGATCCGGAGGACCAGGCTCCGGCCGGTGGCGCGCACCTCGATGCCCGGGTCCGCGGAGACGACCTCGCGCACCGGCCGGTCCCACACCAGTTCCACCGGGGTGCCGCTGCGGTCCGGTCCGCTGACGCACAGCGTCGTCGTGCCGCGCCGCCGCCGTACGAGCACGCTCGCCGGGGCCGTGACCGAGAGCGGTCCGGCGGTGCCCGCGCGCCAGAAGTTGGCGGCGGTCAGCCCGAGCGCGCGCACCGCGACCGCCTGGACGGTGGCGGTGTTGGCGAGCACGGTCAGCCATCCCCGGTCGGCGGCGCGCTCGGTGACGGCGCGCCGGGAGGCGCCGGGCATCAGCAGGTAGACGTGCTCGGCTCCGGCCGGGTCGGTGCCGTGGTCGAGCCAGAGGGTCTGGTAGCGGCGGGTGCGGCGCTCGGTGGAGCTGGTGGTGTTGATGTCGGACCAGGCGCCGGTGCGGTCCTCGCGCAGGGTGCGCAGGTCCGCCCCGCCGGGGAGGACCCAGCCGCCGTGACCCTCCAGATGGGCCCAGCGGGGCCGGGGGCGGCTGTCGACGGTGAGCGCCTCGGTGCCGTTCTCGCCGAGCATGCGGTTGTCGACGATCGTCTCGACGGGCACCCCGTCGGTGGCGGTGATGCCGGCGCCGAGGCAGATGACGGTGTCGGCGGCGCAGAACCACGACTTGCGGGCGTCCAGGGTGGAGCCGAGGCCCTTGAGGTGCTGGCCGACCGCGCCGTACTCGCCGTCGGTGGCGCCGCCGACCCAGTGCGCGGCGGGTTTGGCCGCGCCCCATTCGCCGCCGGCCCGGTCGGCGAGCCGCTTGGTCGACACGGTCGTGCCGGGCAGCCGGTAGGGGTCGACGGTGGGCCAGAACCAGTCGGTGTACTGGTCGTTGTGCGCCGCGCCCGGCCACCAGTAGAGCATTCCGGCGCCGGTGTGCCAGCCGCGCGGGTTCTCGCCGTTGCCGCATTCGTAGTACGAGATCCGCGCGGAGGCCATGGAGATGCCGGCGGCCCAGTCCGGGCGCCGGTGGACGGCGCGGGCCATCTGGGCGAAGAGGTGGTGGCCCACCCGTTCCGGCGCGGCCGGGACGGCGGTGGCCTGCACGGCGTGCAGCCGGGCCAGGTCGGCGACGGGGAACTGGCGGGCGGTGAGGACGGGGCTGGTCCGGTCCCGGGCGATCCAGCCCTTGATCATGCCGTGCCACCGGTCGCGTTCGGCCGGTGAGGCGCCCGCGGCGAGGAGGGCGATCCCGGCGATGATGCCCTGGCCGTGGAAGTGGTCGCTGCGCATCACCTGGAGGTCGTCGTTCTTCAGCAGGCCGCGGCTGACGGCCCGGCCGTTGACGCTGTCCATGACCAGGCCGTTGTGGATCAGCGGGGCGTAGGCGCGTTCGACGCTGTCCAGGATGATCTGCCGGTTCGGGTCGGTGACGGCCCAGGTCGATCCGGCGAGCAGGGCGAAGAGCCGGCCGAGGCCGTCGAGCATGACCTGGCCGTAGGTGCCGGAGTAGGCGACGGTGGTGTGCTGGACGAACGACCCGTCCGCGTACAGGCCGTCCCCCTGGGTGACGTACGGGAAGACCGGCGACAGGGCGTCCCTGGCGAGGGCGACCTCGGCGGGTGCCCGGCCGAGGACGCCGCGCAGGGCGACGGAGCGGCACAGGTCGACGCGGTTGGCTCCGGTGGAGGTGCCGCTGTAGTCGCGCAGGACGGCGTCGGGGATGAAGTGGTCGACGGCCGCGCAGGCGGCCTCGATCCGGGCCGGGCCCAGGTGTTCGTACAGCACGGCCGCGATGTCCATGAGGAGGCGGGGACTGCCGATCTGCCACTCCCACCAGTTGCCGTACGGGGTGACGGAGGCGTGGTAGGCGGTGGCGGCCAGGTGGTCCCAGCCGCGCAGGATGTCGGCGAGGAGGGCGGCGTCGCCGGTCGAGCCGGTGCCGGGCTGCGCGTACGCCTGGGTCATCGTCCACAGCCGGCTGTAGCTCTGGGTGATGCCGGACGGCGGGTCGAACCTGGTGCCGGGCCACAGCGAGTCGGCGGCCGGGCTCATCGTCGACCGGAAGCCGCGGGCGCGGGTGCCCGTCCCGGCCAGGCGGGAGGCGAAGGGTTCGGCGCCCGGGTCGTAGCCGGTGCCGAGCGCGATGTCGGTCCAGCGACGGCGGAGGGTGTCGAACTCGTCGGCGTCCGGTGCGGTGCCCGGGGCGGTGTTCGTCGCGGGACCGGCGGCGGTGGCGGAGCCGGGGAGGGCGACCGTCAGGGCGGTGGCGGCGGAGAGGGTCAGCAGGGTGCGGCGGGACCAGCCGGGCTGGTTCGGCATGTGCGGCTCCATGTCGTCGGAGGACGGCCGTGGGAGGGATGGGGAGGCGGGGACGGGGAAGCGGGGACGGGGGCGTGTACAGGGGGGTGGGAGTGGCCTTGCGTGCACGACGCGGGACGGGCGCGTCCGGTGGGCGCCCGTCCCGCATCATGGGGTATCAGTCACCGCACCGGAAGCGGGCGTCGCCCCAGTCCGCGTGGTCGTTGCCGTTGCCGTCGCCGCCGTCGCCGACGACCAGGTCGACGTACTTGGCGCCGGTGACGTCGGCCGTGAGCGGCCAGGCGCTGTCGGCCGCCTTCAGCACCGGCGACTTCACCTTCTCGGTGCCGTCGGCCAGGACGGAGAACCGCACGCTGCCGGCGCTCTTCTGCACGTCGTCCACGCCGACCTGTGCGGTGAACGAGGTGCACTTCCCGCCCAGGTAGTAGCGGATCCTGGCCGGGGCGTGGGTGCCCAGGCCCTTGGTGTAGACGGTGCCGCCGATGGTCAGCGGGGTGCCGTCGCCGGTGCCGGTCTCGCCGTTGGAGAGGTTGCGTTCGACGGGGCCCCAGCCGTTCTCGGCGGCCGTCCAGTCCAGGTCGCCGGCCCAGCTGTCGGTGGTGGGCGGCGGGGGCAGGGTCCGTACGGAGGTCCGCGCGCCGAGCGTGCGCCGGGCGTCGCCGGCCGCGTACGTCACCTCGGAGCCCAAGTCGTACGTCCGGTACTCGGCGTCCGCCGGCGGGGTGACCCGCCAGGTGGCGGTGGCCTCGGCGCCCGGCGCGACGGAGTCGAAGGAGACGGCGCCCGCCGGTTCGGCCGCCCAGCCCTCGGGGACGGTCAGGGTCAGGGCGACGCCGGTGGCCGCCGTCGCCTCGTGGTTGGTGAACGTGGCCCTGACGGTGTGGGCCGTGCCCGGTTCCAGGGTCTCGGCGCCCGGGTCGATGCCGAGCGTGCCGCAGGCGGCCCGCTCGGAGGCCGGGGCCGGGCCGAGGTCGGTCACGGTGAAGGAGTCGAGGACGAAGTCGGCGCCCTCGGGGGCGTCGCCGCGCTTGCGCAGCCCGGTCCAGGTGTCGCCGCAGCCCGCGGTGACGGTCTCGGTGAAGTGGCCGGTGGTGCGCTGCTGCCCGACGGGCGTGGCCCGGGTCTCCACGGAGTCGGGCTTGCCGTCCGCGGTGATCCGGTCGTAGCCGTCGACCCATTCGTAGGCGCCGGCGTGGCTGGACTGGTAGTCGTACTCGACCTTGTAGCGGTGGCCGTCGGTCATCGGCACGGTCCAGGGGGCGGTGCGGTAGACGAGACCGGAGTTCTCCTCGTGGGACTTGAGGGACTTGAGGGATTTGCTGGACTCGCGGGACTCACGGGACTCACGGGACTCCTTGCCGCCGATGACGTCGTCGACGAGCTTCCCGTTCCAGCCGGCCTGGGTGTACGGGGCGTGCAGCCGGGTGATGACGGTGCGGGGGTCGGTGGAGCCGCCCGCGTTCCCCTTGATGAAGGGGCCCCAGCCCTGGTCGACGTCCTCGAAGTCCTCGTGCACGACGGTGTTCGCCCTGGTGCTCGGGGCGTTGGCGACGATCCGCACGTCATCGGCCCGGACCTTCGCCGTGCTGCCCCCGGCCGCTGCGAGGCGCAGGGTGGCGCGGCCGTTCGCGGGGGCGGTGAAGTTGACCTTGGCGCGCTGGAAGTAGGTGCCGTGCCAGTCGGACGCGGCGACCTGGTCCTTGACGGTGGAGCGGTCCACGGCGACGGACTTCCCGCCGATCGAGAGGGTCGTGTGCCGGGTCTTCCCGGGCTGGACCTCGATCAGCGCGGAGGCGGTGTAGCGCTTGCCGGGGACGAGGCCGTCGATGCGCTGGGCGAGCGCGGCCGGGGCCCCGCCGGAGAGTTCGGCGCTGTTGCGGCCCCGGTCGTCGGTGTCGCGGGTGACGGTTCCGGTCCTCGACCAGTCGCTCAGGGCGGCGTCGTTGAAGCCGGGGTCGTCGACCGGGGTGCCCGCGCCCCACCGGGGGTCGGCGGCCTTCGGCGCACGGTCCGGGTAGAGGACGTAGGGCTGTCCGGCCTCGGCGGTCAGCGTGATCCGCCCGTCGACCGGCTTGACGGTGCCGGTCTTGATCCGCCCGTTGTCGGTGAGCCGGTGGACGGTGTAGGCGCCCTTCGACGGGACCTCCCAGCTGCTGGTGCCGCCGGACTCGCTGTAGTGGTACAGCTTCTTGCCGCCGTCCCAGGGCAGCAGGTAGTCGGTGCCGCTCAGCACCTTGCGGCCCTGGTCGTAGAAGGTCCGCCTGCCGTCCTCGACGGTGCCCCGGACGCCGCCGGTGAAGGTGATGTCGTTGCCGTCCCAGCGGGTGATCCGCTGCTGCTGGAGGTACTTGGCGGGCAGGTTGCGCTGCCAGATGTTGTCGTAGAAGGCGTTCCAGTCGGTCTCGCCGGTCCAGCCCTCGAACTCCTCGATGGCGCTCTGGCCGAGGACCGGGGCGTTGTTCCAGACGTCCTTCTCGCCGTTGCGGATGAACCGGATGATCTTCGAGTTGAGGCCCTTGTTGGTGGCGCCGCCGTAGTCGAGGTCGTTGGCCCAGTGCGACCAGAGCGAGGCGCGCTCGAACTTGTCGGCCCATTCGGTGGCGACGTTCCAGCCCTGCTTCCCCACGGCCTGAAGGGTCTTGTCGGCGATCCAGCCGTGGGTGTAGTAGACGTCGATGTAGAGGAGGCTCAGATTGCGGTCGGTCTCGTCGCGCAGCCGCTGGAAGCGCTCGGCCAGGTCGCCGCTGTTGATGTCGCGGCGCTGGTCGATGTAGTAGCTCTGGCCGAGCCAGTTCCAGCCGGGCTTCGTCTTGTCGACGAGCTTCTCGTCGAAGGCGTCGGCCTCCGGGTACGCCTCGGTGGCGTTGACGTGGACGCCGAAGGTGGCACCCCACTTCTTCCCGTCCTTCAGGAGCTTGTTGAGGTCCTTCAGCCCGCCGGCGCGTTCGTTGTAGTTGCCGCCGTAGTCGGGGTGGGCGGAGTCGTGGCCCTCGGAGGCGTAGCCCTTGAGGACGGCGAGCTGTCCGAGGCCGTCGGTGGCGAGCGAGATCCGTTTGACGTCGTCGAGGGTGCGCAGGAAGGGGTGGGTGGCCTGGCTGGCGAAGTTGAACGGGATGTGGGTGACGACCCGGTCCGGGGTGTCCTTGCCGCCGGGCGCCTCGATCCCGATGGAGCGGAACGCGACGGCGCCGTCCTGCCAGTCCACGGCCTTGTCGCCGTTGGCGTCGGGGGTGACGACGACCTTCGCCCAGGGCAGGGCGTCGCCGCTCTCCGGCTTCGGCGCGCCGTCGCCGCGGTAGGTCCACTGGCCGGACCAGACGCCGACCCGGACGCCGCCGTCGTCCGCGGTGCGGGCCTGGTGCCAGAACCGGGCGTCGTCGCCGCCGGTGGCGCCGGACGGCTTGTCGTACGAGGAGTTGGACTCGACGGCCGCGGCGAGCGAACCGGTATTGACGATCGCGTACGAGGCACCGACCGGCGCCTTGTCGGCGGCGGTGTCCGCGGTGACCCTGCCGAAGACGTCGGCGGTCCTCGTGGAGTCGTTGTCCAGCCGGGTGAAGGCGGTGGCGGCGCCGGGTTCCGTGGAGCCGACGGAGACCAGGTCGTGGCCGGGGATGTCGATGGTGCCCACCCGGAACGCCTCGGTGTCGCGCACGGCGGTCACCTTGAACGTGGTGGCGCGTCCGGAGACGGAGAGCGAGGCGTCGATCTCTACGCCGGGCAGGTCGGGGAAGGCCAGCGTGTAGCGGGCGGCCGAGGCGCTGACCCGGAGCGCGCCCTTGAGCTTCACCGGGTGCGCGGTGCCGTTGAGGGTCACGGCGGTGACCGGCCGCGTACTGCCGAACAGCCGGTTGCCGCCGGCCCTGTCGGTGTACGCCAGGACGCGCGGGAAGTCGTCGGCGACGGCCACCGAGAGCTGCGCGGAGCCGATGACGGTGGCACCCGCGGGCACGGCCGGCCCGGCTGTTGCGGACGGGGGAGCTGCGGCGGTGGCGGGGAGCGCGGTCCCCACCAGCGCCAGCACGGCGGCTGATGCGGCGGCTACGGCGCCCGCCGAAGTGAATCTTGGCGACATGTGCTCTGCGTAGTCCCCGTGACCGAACACCGTCAACGACCTGCTACGACTCGGGGCGCTCCAGTCCAACAACCCTGTCGCGTAAGTCCAAGTGGGCGGTGCGTGTCCCGCCGGGGCGCGATTTCGGGTACGGCGTCCGTCGGGCACCCCCGGTCCGGCTCAGTCCTGTTCCGCGCCGCCGACCGCGGCCTCGTACGCGAGCAACGTGTCGACGAACAGCTGCCGCTGATCCGGCGTCAGGGGGGCCAGCGCCTTGCGCCAGGCGGCCGCTCCCGGGGCCAGCCAGGCGGTGATCGCGGGCTCCTGGTCGGGTGCGATGCGGATGATGCGGCGGCGCCGGTCCGCCTCGTCCGCGCGCCGCTCCAGGATTCCCTTCCGGTTCAGGTCGCCGACCAGCAGGCTCACCGTCGTCGGCGCGACCTGGAGCCGGGCCGCCAGTTCGTTCACGGTCATCGGCCCGTCGAAGAGCAGGTAGGAGAGCAGCGAGAGGTGGCGCGGCGCCAGCGCGAAGGACCGCAGCGCCTCGGGCACGGGGATCTTCTTGACCCGGCCCACCATCCGGGGCATGAGCAGCAGCAGGGCCCTGACGGCGTCGTCGGCGTCCTTCCCGTTCCCGCAGCCCTCCACGGCGGCGCGCTCCCCGGACCTTGACATCGCACACCCTTCCCCATTTACCTTTGCCATCAAAGACATTTGACTTTGTCTGCAAAGCGAACTGCTCCTCAGCGTACCCACCGACCCGAACGGAGTCGCTCCATGCCCCACTTCAATGTGCACATCCGCGAAGAAACCCTCGACGGAACGGTGGAACCGAAGCTGATCGCCGCCCTGGCCGACGTGGTCGGCGCCGTCTACGGCGAGGGGTTCCGCCGCCTCGTCGGGGTGGACCTGATCGGCGTCCCGCAGCACCGCCGGGGCATCGGCGGCACCCCGGTCGACATCGACGCGCCCCTCGTCACCCTCAGCATGCGCGAGGCCGCGTACCACCTGGCCGAGGTCCCGGACGCCCCCGCCCGCCTGGTCGCCGCCACCACCGACGCACTGGCCGGCGTGCTCGGCGAGGCCGTGCGCGAGCAGGTCGTCGTCACGATCGTCGGCGTCCCCGACGGCCGCACCGGGGTCGCCGGCGCGGTGGCCTGACACCATGCGCGCGGGCCGGTGCAGGGCTGCCCCGCCGCCCCATGTCCAGGGGTCCCGGTAGTAACGGCCGCGGAAACAACGGATATCGCCGGCCAGCGGGGATGGGGGCTGGGTGGCGATCAGCCTTCCTGTCCGACTTGTGCGGTGACGCTCTCGCGGTGTTTGCGTAGTTCCCGGTACAGGGTGGAGGAGCGGCTCACCCCGAGCTCGGCGGCGACCTGCTCGGGGATCGCGCCGTCCTTGATCCGTTGAGCGGCTCCAGCGCGGGTGGTCGCGTTCAGCTTCGCCGGGCGCCCGGTCGGCAGGCCGCGGGCCTGCTTGGCGGTGCGGGCGCCGGCGGCGCGCTCCAGCATGTAGATCCGTTCCATCTGGGCGAACATCGCCAGCAGGGCGATAGCCATCTCGGAGCCGGGGCCGGGCTCGCTGGTGTCGACGGCGAGTTTGTCGCCGAGGGTACGCAGGTGGATGCCGCGCTGGGTGAGGTCGTGCACGAGGTTGAGGGTCTCGCGCATGTTGCGGCCGAGCCGGTCCAGGGTGAGCACGTAGATCCGGTCGCCGGGCCGGGCGAAGGCAAGCAGCACGGTCAGGCCCTCGCGGTCCAAGTTCGCGCCGGTGCGCATCGCCTCGTATGGCACTAAATTGCACTCGGTCCTACTCGACCCAGATCCGACTCCGCCGGCCCGGCCGCCGCATCCGCCCGATGGACCTACGCAAGCCGCACCCAGGCGCGGAACCTGGGGGTTCGACTATCCGGGTACCCCAGGACCCGCTCCAACTGCTCGGCGACCCAGGTCAGCGGCGGGTGTAGTTCGTCGACGCCGACCCGAAGGAGGGAGGCTTCCTCGGTCTCGGCGACGCCCAGCATGAGGCGCGTCGCTGGGCGGCTTCGATGTACTCGCGGACGCCCGGGGTGTAGGTCAGCCATGTGGAGACGCCGGCGGCGAGGGCGACAGCAGTGAATGTGATCCTCGTCCTGTCGTGTTCGAGGGCGGCGAGGGCGCTCAACGTGTGCGGTCGTTTGTCGAGGCTGGCCCTGCGGCGGGCTTGGGCGAGGATGGCAGGGTTTCCTGATCGGTTCACAGCCGGTCCTGGTGTCGACGGCGGTGAGCGGCAGGAGGCGACCCACTCGCCAACGCCTCCCGCAACAGCATCAGATACGGCGACCTGCCAGAGGAAGCCCCTACCGCACCCGCACCCGCGGCTGCAGCCGCGGCGAGACCACCACCCACGACTTCATCCCCGGCCACGAACTGCGCGCCATCCCGGCCCGCGTCCGCGAGCACTTCGGCGGCTCCGCCCTGAACTTCATCACCTGGCTCGACACCGAACTCCCGCCCCAGACGCCCGCCGCGTGATGTGACCGCGCCCCCAGGATCCACACCCATAGCCGATCGTCGAATTCGCCAACGGTGTCCTCGGCGGGACACCACCCCTCAGCGCCGCGCCCTACAGTCTTTGGGCTGTTCGCTGCTGGGCCTGGTGGAGGCGGGCGTACCAACCCCCAATACCCATCAGCGTCTCGTGCCCTCCCCGCTCAACCACCCGTCCCCCCTTCATCACCAGGATCGTGTCCGCGTCCCGGATGGTACTGAGCCGGTGCGCGATGATGATGCAGGTACGGTCCCGTAGGAACGGGCCCATGGTTTCCATGATCCCGCGCTCGGTGATGGGGTCGGAGTGAGAGGTCGCCTCGTCCAGGACGGCGATGGGCGGGTTCTTCAGTAGCAGCCGGGCGAGCGCCAGCCGCTGGCGCTCGCCCCCCGACAGACGTAGCCCGCGATCGCCGACGGCCGTGTCCAGACCTGCCGGAAGCTTGTCGATCGCGGGCCAGATCTGGGCTGCCCGGCAGGCTTCCACGAGTTCCTCGGTGGTCGCCTCCGGGCGTGCCAGCTGAAGGTTGACACGGATGGTGTCGTTGAAGAGGAACGTATCCTGACTGACCACGCCGATCACGGACCGCAGGTCGTCGAGCCGTAGGCGCCGTACATCCACGCCGCCGACCAGCACCTGGCCCGAGTCCGCTTCCCAGGAACGGGTCAGCAGTCGGGCGAGGGTGGACTTTCCCGCCCCCGACAGGCCCACGATGCCGATCGTCGCCCCTGGCTCGGCGGTGAAGTCCATGCCCGTCAGCACCCGTCGGGGAGCGCCACCCCGAAACCGTTGCTCGTCGCCGCCGAGCGAAGGCAGGACCATGCCGCCGTTCGGCGGGTAGGTGAAGTGGACGCCGCGGAAGGCCACCTGCAGCGATGTGCCGCTCTGGCGCGGGAGTTCGTGAGGGTCAGGGACGTCCACGATCGCTGGTACGAAGTCCATGACCTCTCGTACCCGGTCGAAGGAGACCAACCCTTCGGTCAATTCCCCCCTCAAGGCGGGCAGTGCGACCAGGGGCGAGTACAGTCGGGTCAGCAGCGCGACGAGAGCGACCATGGTGCCGACGCTGAGGGCTCCGGAGATGGCCAGTTGTCCGGCGATCACGTAGATCGTCGCGGTCACCAGACTCATGGCGAGAGTGATCGACGCACCGAGCGCGGAGGACAGCACGGACGCGCGCACCGTGAGGTCCCGGATCCGGCTCACCCGCTGCCGGAACTCGGGCAGATCCCGCTTGGGATGGCTGTAGTGACGCATCACCTCCGCCCCGCCGGGGCCGAGCCGCTCGGCGACCATGGAGTCCAGGTTGGCCTGGGCCGTCAGTTGGTCCTGGCTGACCTGACGTATCGCCGTTGTGAACCTGGACGTCAGCACATACAGCGCCGGGGCGAGAACGAGCGCTCCCAGGGTGAGCCGCCACTCCATGGTTACCACTGCCACGCCCCCGGTGAGCAGCAGAACCACGGATCCGACAGCGGCGGGAAAGCTGGAGGCGATCATGTTCTGGACGCCGGTCACGTCGCCCTGTACACGGGACACGATGGCGCCCGTCCTGGCAGAGGCGAGGAAGCCGATCGACTGGCGCTGCAGATGCGCGAAGAGGTCAATGCGCAGTTGCAGCACGATGTCCCCGGCCAGCCGCGTGGCGTATCGCCGTTCCACCACGGACAGCGCCGCTTGGGCCACACCCACAACCACCATGAGGGCGCCCAGTGTTGCCACCACGGTGGTGTCGCGGCGTAGCACGCCGTTGTCGATGAGCTGCTGCCCGATCAGGGCCGGGATCACGGTCGCCGCCGAGTGCACGACGATCAGCGCCGCCAGAATGAGCATTCTGGCCGAAAAGGGGTAAAGGTAGCGCAGCAAGGCACGGTGTGTCATGAATGCACCTGCTTTCGGGTCGGGACGGCAGGGCGGGGCGACACAGCGCAGTGCTGTGCCGCCCCCGAACAGTCGGTTCCGATCAGGCGTAGCTGTGACCGCAGCCGATGGACCAGGCGCTGGAGACCGGGGAGGGGTTGCAGCAGCCGAAGCTGAGTTCGCTAGCCAGCGGCTCGTATCCGGTTTCGTCCTTCAGGCCCTGGAGGTCGTAAATGGACATGAGTGATCCTTCCTGTGTGGGTTGGTTGCCGTGCCGGCTCAGGTGCTACCCCCAAGGGGGTGCCCTGAGGTCTTGGGGTGGAGGAGGAACGGGAGGGACAGCCGTCGCTCCGGCTCTGTGGCCGACGTGTGGGCGGCAGCCAGGGCGAGCAGAATGCCGGCGCCCCCTGTCGCCAGGTCCATGGAGATGCGCAGGAGCTGTGTGCCAGGGAAAGCGAGGTGACCGTGCCAGTCCAAGGTGTGCCAGTCGAGGCCGGTCACCTGCATTGCGGTGTGCTCCAGGTTGGCCGGCTGGTGGCTTGCGGTGGCAAGGATCATGCCTGCTCGCCCGTTGAAGAGGCCGGGGTAAAGGTAGAACGGCTTACGCGCCGCTCGCTGGATCGCCGCGAGCTCCTTCTCCAACTCGGGGAGCGGGCGGTTCATCAGGTACCGGTCGAGTGCGATACCGATGCCCGTGCTGCCGGACGCGAGGTAGGGCATGAGCCGGAATCCCTCGTTGACCTGCACTATCCCCATGCCGTCACGCCGGCAGCGGCGCAGATCCTGACGCAGGGCGCGTTCCGCCGCATCCAGGTACGTGGTGTCCCCGGTCTCCTCGAACACCGTGGTCAGGAACAGTGCGGGCCCGGAGCGGCCCTGCATCAGCCCGGCTTGAGGGTACGCTCCCCCGCTGACCTCGGGAACATCCTCGATGTCGCCGAGGCGGCTGCGCACCAGGTCGGCGGTGTCGAGCGCCCGTTGCAAGTACCGGTCGTCACCGCACTCGCGGGCGAAGTGAAGCCAGCTCAGCCCTGATCCGGCCAGACCGTCGGCGAGACTGAGGTCCGTATCACGGGGCTCGGCAACCGGTGATCGGGCCAGCAGGTCCACGGCCGCGTCGTGAAGGCCCAGCTCCCACAGTGCGTAGGCGACGCCGTGCCAGCCGTTGTAAAAGCCCGGCGGGATATCGGGGAGGTCGGAGCCGTCGCGGAACACCCGGTCCAGCAACCATTGTTCTCCCTCCGGGACGCTGCCGACACCTGCGGTCTGGAGAGCCCACAGCACACCAGCCGCACCGTGCGCCATGCCAAGCTCCGCCCCGGCAACGAAGAACTGGGCGATGTCGCCGGGAAAGAGTCGGTCAGCGTGCTCCAATGTGGCGCTGGCGCGAATGCCGTCGGCTACCGATGAGGCGAGTGCCGACCACGCCTCGGGGCTCGAACTGACGGCAGCTGGGCGGGCGGAAGGGGCCGAGGCCTCTTGAAGGACCCCGACTGCGTCGGCGAACCAGGAGCGGGGCACCCCGAACCGGTCGACGATGATGTCGGCTACCTGCCCCGGTAACGCGTTGCTCAACTGGAACATCGCGGTCAGCGGCGCGAACACCGCGAATTTGAGGGCAGCCAGGGCATGCTCGTCGACAGCGACGCCGGTGGTCCCGCGTGGCGCGATGAACCCCGGATTCGCGACCACCTGCCGTCCACCCTCCTCGAGGAACCAGCCTCCCTCGAAGTCGATGAGACAGATCCTCGCGTCGTCCTCCCCTTGAGGCGGACAGAGGACGTTGTGCGGGTGCAGGTCTCCAAAGACCACCCCCCGCTCGTGCATCGCACGCACGGCATCAGCGACGTCTTGCCACATCCCCATGGCCCAGTCGCGGTACTCGGCCAACTCCCGCTCGTCCACCGTGCCGTCGGTCAGCAGAGGGTTACGTCGCCCGCAGGCGGCGTAGAGACTCTCCCCCTCGATGAACTCCTCGACCAGGAACTCGTGGCCGACGGCCTCGTAATAGCCTTTGAGCTGCGGTACCCTCGGCAGCCCGCTCAGCCTGCTGAGGGCATCCCGCTCGCGACGCAGCCGGAACACCGCGTCGTTGCCCGAAACGTCCAGACCGGCATGGGGTCGCGCCTCCTTCACGATTACCTTCGTACCCGTGCTCTTCTCGCGTGCCTCGTAGACGCCGCCGCCGTTCGAGTAGTGGAGAGCCGCCGTTATCTCGTACGGAAGGTCGTCGATCCGGGAGGCATTGCGGCGCTCCAGTGCAGGCCGCAGGAAGTCGGGCAGCGTCACCCACTCCGGTATCGAAAAGACCGGCCCCCTGTGGTCGGGCACGAGGTTGCCGTCGGCGTCCTCGATCGCCATGACCTCGCGGCCGTTCGCCGACTTCACCCGGCGCATACTGAAAGCCCCGTAGCGGACGTAGACCGGGGTGTCCATCCAGCGTAGATCGCTGAGAATGTACGGCCCCTGGACATCATGGAGCAGTTCCCCAAGCTCGGTGACGAGCGACTCCAACTGCGCTTCGTTCAGCGGATAGATGGTGGCGAGCTTTCCGCTTCCCGCTCGCTCCGCGTACTTCCTGTTGCGCCGGTGGTACTCCCAGGGGCTGGGCACCAGCTTGAACGGGACAGCACGGCGGACGCAGTAGTCGAAGACCAACTGAACGACTTCCTCGGCCCGTCCGACCGACGAGGAGACATGGATCTTCCAGCCCTGCATCGGAGTGTGGGCACCGCGCGGCTGGTAGTTGACCCAGCCCCATACGGTGATCCGCTGCCAGCCCACCGGGGTCGCGCTCTCGCTGAGAGGTGCGAAGAGCCGTTCCTCCGCACCGTCGTCGATCTTGTCGTAGAAGTGCGGGTCCTTGGCGCAGAAGGCCTCGTACTCGGCTTCCATCCCGTTTCCTCTCTGCCCGGTGGTGTACCGCAATGTCAGTCCAGCAAGTGGGGGATGTTGGTCTCTCTTTCTTGACAGGAACTAATGTGTGTCACTTGTTGAGCTCGGTTGAGCGGCAAGGTCGCGGCTGCGGCCTGACCGTGCCGTCTTGGCTGCGGAGACGGACGAGTCCGCCCCCCGCCCCCCTGAGTTCCCACAACAAGCGAGCAGTACGTGCTCAGCGCCCAGCACCGTCGACCCGGTTCCTTCAGGTCCCGGGCGGGTGTTGTGTTCTCACCGTGCCGGGGCGGCCTGCGGGAAACCTTCGGGAAGTCTGGAACCGGGCTGTACCAGGTGGTCAGCGGCGGATAGGCGTAGTGACGTGGCCATGACTGGAGAGAATGTCGCGGTGCAGTTCGGGGTCCTGGGCGCCATCGCGGTGTGGCGGGACGGGGTGCCGGTGGATGTGGGGCATGCTCGGCAGCGGTGGGTGCTGGGGCGTTCCTCGCCGATGCCGAGGGTGTGGTGTCGGCGGATGTCCTGGTGGATCGGGCGTGGGGTGCGGAAACAGCAGGTCGTGACCGGGAAGCGCTGTACGGGTATGTGTCCCGGTTGCGGCGGGTGCTGTCCGGGGTCGGGGTGGACATCGTGCGGGACCAGGGCGGTTACCGGCTGATGGTGCAGGCCGGGGCGGTGGATGTGCATCGGTTCCGTGACCTGGTCGATCAGGCCCGCGCGGTTCCCGACGAGGAGCAAGCGGCCTCGTTATGGGAAGAGGCGCTGGGGCTGTGGCGCGGGCAGACGTACGCCGGGGTGGACACCCCATGGTTCAACGCGCAGCGAGACTTCCTCAATCGGGAGCGGCTGTCCGCTCAGTTGGACCTGGCCGACATCCGGCTGTGCCGGGGACAGCATGACCGGATACCAGCCGAATTGTTCACTCGGGCTGAGGCCCATCCGCTGGATGAGCGGATGACCGGTCAACTCATGCTGGCGCTACCCTGGGCCCATGAGAATCTCGATCGGTTTCCCGATGGACAGCTCTATGCCCCTCTAAGTGGTTTCGACCCATCCACCGGGCCGATGCCGCCTGACATGGTGTTACGCGGCTTCCTCGACGCACTCGGCACCGAGCCCGAGAACATGCCAGCCGACCCTGAGACCCAGGCCGGGCTGTTTCGGTCCCTGGTCGCCGATCGGCGCATGCTGATCGTGCTGGACAACGCCCGCAACGCCGACCATGTCCGCCCGCTGCTGCCCGGCAGTGCCACGTGCACGGTTATCGTCACCAGCCGCAGCCACCTGGGCGGCCTGACCGCTACGCACGGCTGCCAATACTTGGCCCTTGACACGCTCCGTGATGAAGAGGCCCGCCAGATCCTGGTCCGCGCCGTCGGTCACGACCGGGTGTCGGCCGAACCCGGGGCGGTTCAGGGTCAGTCGCATGCTCCGCAGGACCGGCCCTAGTCTCCTGAGAATCCGAAGATTCCCAGGTGAGTCGGCCTGTCACCGGAGTAGAGGACAACGTAGTAACCGGTCCACCGCATCTGACACTCGCCGAGCAGGCTTTGCTCGTGCTCCTCATGGCTCGCAGCCTCATTGGCAGCAGCAGCAAGTTCCTCGTACTGCTCGACCGACGGGCGGTTCGTGCCGAAGTGGTGCATCACACGGTTGAGAGCCAGAGGGCGCAGGGTGCCGTGGTCAGCGATACCGGAGCCCGTCGGCGGGTCATCCGTGGCAACAACCCTGTCGATGTCGAGGATCGTATGGGTGCCCTCGGCCCCCATGAACTCCTCGTCCTCGTAGAGGTCCTCCAGACTTCGGTATCGGGCATCATCGCCGTACTCCTCCTGGAACACCCTGGCCTGCAATGTCGCCAAGGCCGCCTCGACGTCGCCGTCGTACCTGGTGACGTAGTCCCATCCGCTGGCACCCACCGAACCACCCCTCCCTGAAGATCATGAACGGGCGAACGGTAGCGGCGGGGACTGACAACGTCGTGGCCTGGCGCCGGGCTCTGCCCGATGTCCCGGATTGAGGTGTCCAGACGGTCGACCGCATCACGGAGATCGCCCGGACAGGCCCTAGCCGCGCGCCGCCCCCGTGTCCCGGCGGGCCAGCACCAGCACGCTCAGGCCGAACATCAGGACGCCCAGCGGGACATGGACCGACGGGACGTGCGCGATGCCGAGCACGACCTGCACCGATGCGAGGACGAGGAAGCCGGCCGCGTACCCGATGGGGCGGGGCGAACCGCCGCCCGGCCGCCAGGCCAGTACCGCCGCGAGCAGGTACAGCATCGACGCCCCGTACATCACGCGCGCCCCGACGTCGTGCAGGAGGCCGCTGTGCGAGGAGGACAGCAGCACACCGGCGCTGACCGCCTGGAGGAAGAGGGTCAGGGTCTGGAGAACGACCGACGTCCGCAGGAACACGGCGATGCGCCGCGCCGCGATTGTCGTTTCCGTCGTACTCGTAGTGCTCGTCGCGTCCGTCGCGCTCGTCGTCCGAGTCGTCATGATGCCGTCCCCTCGGTGGATCGATAAGGTCTCACCGGTCCGACGACGCAGGCCCACGAAATGCAAGGTGGGAGAACGACGGGCCAGGGGGGAACGGTCATGACCAGGGGTGTACCTGAGCGGGGCACGGCGGACGTCGCAGGCGAGCCGGGCGCGGTGGATGTCGCGGGCGAGCGGCACCAACTGATCGGTATCGCCTACCGGTTGCTCGGTTCGGTGGCCGAGGCCGAGGACGCCGTACAGGAGGCGTACGCCCGTTGGTACGCGCAGCCGCGGGGCAGGCGCGAGGCCGTCGCGTCCCCCGGCGCCTGGCTGACGACGGTGACCGGGCGCATCTGCCTGGACGTGCTCGGCTCGGCACGGGTCCGGCGCGAGCGCTACGTCGGCCCGTGGCTGCCCGAGCCGCTGCCCGACCACGGGCAGTGGGCCGGCGGCGGGCTCGGCACCGACACCGCCGACCCCGCCGACCGGATCGCCCTGGACGAGTCGGTGACCATGGCCTTCCTCGTCGTGCTGGAGTCGATGACGCCCGCCGAGCGGGTCGCTTTCGTGCTGCACGACGTGTTCCGCTACTCCTTCGCCGAGATCGCCGGGATCGTCGGCCGCACCCCCGGGGCCTGCCGGGAGCTGGCGAGTTCGGCCCGGCGGCGGATGCGTGCCGAGCGCGCCCCCGCGACTTCGACGGCGGGGCGGGCCGAGGTGGTGCGGCACGTCAAGGAGGCGTGGGAGGCCAAGGACATCACGGCCCTCGTCAACCTCCTCGACCCCGACGCCGTGATGACCGCCGACGGCGGCGGCCTGGTCGGCACCGTGCTGCGCCCGGTCGAGGGCGGCGCGCGCATCGCCCAGTACATGATCACGATCGCCGACAAGGCGCCGGGGCTGCGGCTCCTGGAGCGTTCGGTGGCCGGTGCGCCCGGCCTGGTCGCCCAGTACGGGGGTGTCACCGCGACCGTGGCCGCGTTCGACGCCTCCGACGGCCGGGCGCACCGGATCTGGGTGGTCCGCAATCCGGAGAAGCTCCGTCTGTGGAGGCCGAGTTGAGCGCTCCGGCGCGCGCGGCCGGGATGAACGCTCCGGGGCGCGTACCCCGCTGAGGTGAACGCGCCGGGGCACATCGCTCACCAGCGGAGGGCAGTGAAGTCGATCGGCCGGGGCTCCAGCAGCGCCGTGCGTTCCGCCAGCGCGTGCAGCCGCCGGGACATCTCGTCGGCGTCCAGGCGCCGCCGGTCGCCGTGGCCGGGCAGCACCCACTCGAACCGCAACTGCCCCGCCGTCCTCGCCAGGGAGGCGGCCAGCTCCTCGATGGAGTACCAGGTCACGCTCTCCGCGACCTCGAGGTCCTCGGTCGTGCGTGACCAGTAGAAGCTGTCGCCGGTGAAGCAGTACCGGTCGTCCGCGAGGTAGAGCACACTGCCCCGGGTGTGACCGGGCAGCGGGTGGGCGGTGACGCCCTCGCCGACCTCCACCGGGTCGAGTCCCTTGATCACCCGGTCCGCGTCCGGTGCCGCGTCGAGGTCGCCCTCGTGGATCCACAGCCGGGCGCCGAAGTGGTCGGCGTAACGGCGGCCGTGCGCGGCGTGGTCGCGGTGGGTGAGCAGTACGTCGGTGACGGGGCCCGTGGCCGCCACGTACCGCTCGGCGAGCTTGGGGCTCCAGCGCGGGGTGTCGATCATCATGGCCGTGCCGGAGGGCCGTCGCAGCAGGTAGGAGTTGGCACCGGCGGTGTGCGGGGAGTTGTGCCCGCACACCAGCACACCGTCGTCCAGCGCCATCGGGAACGGGTCGAGTGCCGGGTCCGGCTGCCCGGACGCGGGGCGGATCGAGCGGGTGTGGCAGGCGAAGACGGCGGCGTGTAAGCGCCGGCTCTCCGCCTCGTCCTCCGGCTGCCGCAGGATGCGCGACGCCCCGCCCTCCTCGCCGATCAGCTCGGGTGCGAACTGCCGGGCGACATCGCAGTTGGTGCAGCGGTCGTCCACGTACCAGCTGTCCATCACAGGGGTCCTTCCACTTCACGTCCATGGGGAACGGCCCGGCCGGGGCCGCCGCTCCAGGGGTATCCCACCCGCGACCGGAACCGGTAGACCCCGCCGATCTTGTGTCTCGCCCCCCGACCAGCTCCGATGCCCCGAGCACATCGTGGGGGTATGCAGCACTTCATCCGCTTGCGTCCCCCGCCCCGAACTCGCACCACACCACCTTTCCCGGGTTCCGCTCCCCCACCCCCCACTTGTCGGCGAGCGCCGCGACCAGCAGCAGCCCGCGCCCGCCCTCCTCGTCGGGCGTCGCCCAGGAATCACGGGCACGGGCCTCCCCGTCACCGCTGTCGTGGACCTCGACGCGCAGAAGACCACCGACCTCCTCCCAGGAGAGGTGCACACGAAAACCACGGCCGGGCGGGACTCCGTGCAGCACGGCGTTGGTGACGAGTTCGCTCACGCAGAGCAGCACGTCGTCGGCCCGGACATCGCACGCCCAGTCGACGAGAGCCTCGCGCACGAACTGCCGTACGAGCGGCACGGCGCGAAGCTCCCGGCGGTGGAACGTCTCACGAAAACAGGGGAGTTGAGTTGTTTCGTTCACGCACACAACGTCACACAAAGTCACTAGCGTTGAGCACCGAGTGGGGCCGTACAACGCATTCGTACGGCTTCTGACGGGTCATTCGGGGTTCGCAACGGGGAGAGGCAGCTCATGCAAACGGCAGAGAAGAAGAGCAAGCAGATCACCTCCTGGCACCTGATCGGCGCCCAGTTGGCAATGTTCCGCAAGGCGGCCCGGATGACGCAGGTGTCACTGGCCGACCGGTGCTCCGTGGGCGAGGACACGATCGCGTCGATCGAACAGGGCCGCAGGACGCTCCAGCTGGACTTCGCGATCCAGCTGGACGAACTGCTGGAGACAAAGGGGGCGTTGCGGGTCGCGGTGGAGAAGGTGCCGCTGAAGGAGCGGTTCCCGGCGTTCGTGCAGAACTTCGTGGAGTACGAGCAGAACGCGGTGTCGCTGTTCTGGTACGAGAACCAGGTGGTGCCGGGACTGCTCCAGACCGAGGAGTACGCCCGCTTCCTCTTCTCCTGCCTCTACCCGCCCCTCGAAGAGGACGAGCGGGAGGAGTGGGTGACGGACCGGCTCGACCGGCAGAAGCTGCTCAGCCGCAAGCCCCGCCCCATGCTCCACTTCCTGCTGGAGGAGAGCATTCTGCGCAGCGAGATCGGCGACCCCGCCGTGCTGCGGAACCAGATCCGGCATCTGCGTCAATGCATGGAACTCCCGTTCCTGGACCTCCAGATCATGCCGATGAAACTGCCGAAGCATGCCGGGCTGGCGGGCCCGATGGTGCTGCTGGAAACCCCCAACCACGACCACCTCGTCTACGTGGAGGGTCAGTTGACCAGCTACCTGCACGAGGATCCAGATGACGTCAGTGTGCTCCAGCAGAAATGTGGGATGCTGCGTTCGCAGGCGCTCTCCGTCGGGGCGAGCGCACGCCTACTGGACGAACTGCTTGGAGAGACATGACCCGCGCAGCACACCCGGCCCCTCGTACCGCCGTCCTCGCCTGGTTCAAGTCCAGCTACAGCAGCGACCAAGGCGGCGCCTGCCTCGAAGTCGCCTACAACTGGCGCAAGTCGAGCTACAGCAGCGACCAGGGCGGCGACTGCGTGGAGGTGGCCCCCCACCCCGCCGCCGTCCACATCCGCGACTCCAAGGTAACCGACGGCCCCGTCCTTACCGTTCCCCCCGCCGCCTGGACCGCCTTCCTGAACGCCACGGTCTGAGAAGCCCCGCAACCACCCCCGCCCCGCCCCGCCGCCCCTCGGGCCGGCCCCGGCGGGGCATTGTGCTTCCCGGATACGGGCTCAGGAAAGGGAACAGGCCCCTCTGCTCTTGCCTTCAGGTGATCAGGGTGGCGATGCCTCCGGTGAGTAGCCCCACGACAACGATCAGCGGGCTGCCCTTGAGGGCGGCACCGAGGTGGAACCGGAGGTCACGGTACTCGGCCATGCCCTCCGTACCGGGAAGAACCAGCAGGCGCGGGCGCAGTCCGGCGAAGATGATCCAGTCGAGGACGACAAGGTCCCAGACCGTCAACGTGGCGAAGACGAGGGCCGCACAAACAGCCGCGGACAAGAAATCCAGGCCCTCGTGCAGTGCGCCGTCGAGACCGACCATCGCCCCGATCATCAGGGGAAGGCCGCAGACGGCCCAGATGAACACGCCGAAGAGCAACGCCACCCGGCGGCCGCGGGCGCTCTTGGGTCTGCCGTACCGACGCTGGATCGCGGGGGGATAGTCGTCCAGCAGGAAGTCCCTGCTCATGGCGGCTCCGGCGAACACCGCCGCAGTGAACAGCACGCTCAGCACCAGCCCGTGGCCCAGGCCGTACCCGAGGACTGCCGACCACTGCATGCCAACCTCCCGGAGCATTCCCGAAATCTCGGTGAGCGTGACCCAACCTTCTCCCCCTCCTTGAAGTCAACACCCTGTGAAGTTCAAGGCTCGTCAGGATGCCGCCGGGGCAGGAGCAGACGAGGCCGGGACACTCGCGGCACCCCCGGGCAAGCGTGCGGCCGGGGTCCGGAGGCGCCCGGAGTTCCGCAAGGGTCGACCCACTCCGACCAGGGAAAGGATCGCTCGGGGAGATCGTTGCCGTTTGTCGGAGCGACCGGCCACAGTCCCGGCTGGACACCGACCGTCGGCAGGAAAGCCTGCGGGGCCATTGCCCGGCCCGCACCTTCGCGAGGGGCGAGGGGCGAGGGGCGAGCGCCGGCGCTCGGGCCGCCGGGCAGGCTCCGGTCAGCGCACCAGTTCGGCAGCCAGAAGGTCCATCAGGAGGCCGTCGTGCCAAGTGCCGTCCATGTCACGCTCGTACTGCCGCATGACGCCGACCGGCCGGAAACCCACCTTGCTGTAGCAGCGGATCGCCACCGCGTTGTCGGCTGCCGGATCGATGACCAGTCGGTGGTAGTCGTGGTCGTCGACAAGATGGCGGGCCAACGTCCGCACGGCGTCGGTGCCCAACCCCCTGCCGTGCACGGCGGGATCGAGAAAGAGGTCGATGCCGGCGTGCCGGTAGTCGGGCTCTTCCTCGGCGTGCCACTGAATCATGCCGACGATCCGCTGCTGGTACTCGATGGTCAGATGCCGGCTGTCGGAGTCTTCGAGGTCGGCCGAGATCTCCGCCTCGAGATCGTCCCCACCCCTCCATCGCGCCCGCACCTCGGGAGTGGCCCGAATGGCGGCCAGGGCGGGAACGTCCTCGCGAACAGTGGGCCGAAGGGAGACGGAAGCACCACGCAGCACAGTCATGGCCAGGAACTCTACGTCCCCGCGCCATCGAGCCACACTCCCATATCGCCATGCACGGGACCGGGGCAGCCGATCACCGGATTCAGTGGCGGGGCCGCCCTGGAAGGCGGCCCCGCCACTTCCGGTCAGGTGTGGGACAGCGAGGTCAGGTACCGACGATGTCGCTCACTTGGCCTGCGTCGCTCAGCGCTCCTGCCCAGATCCGGATGTCGCCGATCCGCCCGGGCAGGTAGTTGCCCCAGGATCCGAGGTATCCCTTGCCGACGGAGAACTCACCGCTGCCGACCTGTGCGGTGTAGGGCGTGTTCCCGCCGCTTTGAGGATTCGCAGCGAGATAGAGCTCAATGGTTCCGTCTTGCGCGTCGTAGACACCGGTGAGACGGACCTCGGAGTCCAGGGCGGCTTCATCCTTGCTGACGACCGATGTCCCTGTGCCGTCTGCGGTCAGGCGGCCGAAGTGCCAACGCCCGACCGGCACCGGCTTGGTCACGGGATTGCCGTTCTCGTCGAGGACCAGTTCGCCGTCCTCGTCGAGCTCCGGTTCCTGAACGATGCCGGTCTTCTCGAACCACAGACTCCAAGAAGATCCGGTGGCCGTGCGCTGTCCGAGGATCTGGGCCTTGTAGCCGTTCGGCTTCTCCATGATCGCTGCCCCGTCGACGAGCGCCTGCGCCGTCACCGTGAACGAACCCGAGTCATCGATCACAGGACCCGGTGTGCTCCCGGCACCCGACCTGCCGTCCAGCACCAGCTTGCCGTCGACCAGCGAGGCGCCCGAGGAGAGCGACAGGGCGCCGTCGTAAGCCGGTGCGTTGTTGGGCAGCGAGGTACCAGTGGCTTGAGCGGGGTTCCATGAGGCGACGAGTTCCGCGGACGGCTTTCCGTCCGCGCCGAGGAGCTTGCTCTCCTGCTTCACCTGTACCTCGGTCAGTGCCTCCTGCCACACCGCCACTTCATCGATCACGCCCGGGAAGTAATCCGTGTACATACCGGCCGACTGAACGCGGCCGATCTGCAGCGGACCGGTCGCCGCCCAGGCCGTCGTGAACGGGGTGGTGCCCTGGAGCTCGCCGTTGACGTACAGGCTGATCGTGTTGTCGACGGAGTTGAACACGCCCGCCAGATGGGTCCACACCTTCGGAACGGCCTGGTTCTTGGAGGTGACCCGCTGGTAGGACACCGCATCTCCGGTGGGTGCGTCGCTGTCCGCCTCGCGGAACGACCACTTCTTGGTGCTCTGCTCGTAGCCCAGGAGGAACGGACTGCGGTTCGCACCGTTCTGCCCCATCACGGTGGCGTCCCGCGAATCCGTGCCCAGGCGGACCCATGCGGCCACCGTGTACGAGGCACGGGTGTCGACGACGGGGCCGGCTGTCGCGGCGTGGCCGGTGGTGCCGTCGAGGGCGAGGCCGCTGTCCGTCACCTTCTCCACCGGAGTGGTGTCCGTGGCCGGGGTGACCGTGATCTCACCACGGCGCCCCTGGCCGGTTCGGGCCGCGCCGCCGGCCAGGGTGGCGTTGTCCTGGAGCTGCGGGTCGGTGGTGGAGGAGTCGATCGCCTCGTCGCCCGCGTCGTGGAAGTTCCATCGTCCGACCGGTCCGTCGCCCTCCTTGACGGCGAAGTCGACGGAGTTGGCGGCGCCGGGACCGTGCGCGTCCTTCGCTTCCACCTGCAGGGTTATCAGACCCGATCTCGGGGGTACCGGAGCGATCTTCACGGTCGCCCCGGGGATGTAGGGCGACCACGAGTCATCGGTGGAGAGCTTGTACCGGTACGCGGTGTTGACGTCCCCCGCCGCCGGGCCGAGAGTGAAGGACCCCGCCTGGCCGGGCTTGCCTCCCGGGACACAGGAGTTCGCCGTGCACGGGGTGTACGGGCCGGTGGGGTCGAACGTGATGGTCGGGGGCTTGGGCGCCGCCTCCCGCTCGGTGCGCTCCTCCACAACTCCCCCGGGAGACGGGGGTGATGCCACGGCTTGCGAGGCCAGAGCAGGAAGCGAGCCCGCCACCGTGACGGTGACAGCCAGCGCGCACACACCGTGACGCGCTCGACGCCACAACCAATCGTTCACAGATCCCACCCCAACCCCACACGGATTCCACAAAAGTCAGCCAAATATCGAGGCATGATCAGAACCGGTCAAGAGTGATCCGGGTCACTTCATGGGCGAGTTGCGGCAGCGAAGGAGCCTCGCCCGCAAGCGGGACGAGATCCCCCGGGCGCAAAAAAACAGACCGTGAAGTCTAAAAATCCTTGGGGGTTTTCGCCCCCGACAGGGCGCCTCGCCTCCCGACGCCCCGCACCCCAACCACCGAAGCCCCCGCCCCACGCCGCCCCGTGTTCCGCAACGCGAATCCCGTTCACCCCGCATCAAGCTCCACCGGATAGCGCACACGGGCACCTCTTGGACCGATGGCCACCAGAACAGAGAGGGGCGACCGACTCCATCCCTTGTCGAGTGAAGTCACAAAAAGCAACTCTGTGTAACCATCAGGGAATTGGCGACTGAGGCAGCATCAGACCGGAGGTCAGGTACTCAACGCTTCTCACCCGTAGGTTTTATGACGACTCAACAGCTTTGCTGTTTTGTATGTGAGTTGTTCCTGTATCCGCAGAATGCGCCGCGTCCTGGCCGGGTCCCGGGCCGGTGCTCCCCTACGGTCGTTGTGAGGGCAAGGGGCGGAGTCCGGGCCATCGGGTGAGCATGCGTTGCCGGAGGGCCTCGGCAAGTCGTCCCAGCTCTTCGAGAGCGCTGCCGCCGCCGTCGGTCATCCGGCTGACGGTTCCGAGGCGGTGGACGAGTCGTTGCCGGGCCGTTGCCGGGCCCCATTTCCAGTCCCTGTGCGGGAGCCGGGCCAGGTGGTCGGTGGTTCCCCGGTGGGCCCGCTGGACCAGGGCGTCGCCCCGCAGGAGCCAGCCGGCGCAGGCGTCGGTGAGGTCGTCCGGGGCGTCGGTACCCGTGACGTCGCGCCATGTCGTGCGGTAGGCGGTCTCCGCCTCGGCCAGCAGGGGTGGGGGCGGGGCGGTGGAGCACCAGCAGGTCGGGAAGCCGATGCGGAGGTAGGCGAGTTCCACGAGGCCGTCGCCCAGGGCGGCCTGCTCGAAGTCGATGAACCGGACGCCGTCGCCGGTGTGCATGTCGTTGCCGGGGCAGGGGTCGCCGTGCAGCAGGGCCTGGCCCCGGGGGCGGGTCAGACGATCCAGGAGCCCTTCGAGTTCGGTCCGTACGCCGGACGGCACCGCGACGTCGAGCGTCGCGGCGAGGGCGAGGAAGGAGTCGATGTCCTTCCGGGTCGGGCCGGACCAGGCGGGCAGCTTGCCCGCGTCGTCGGCGTTTGTGGCCGCGTGGAGCCGGGCCAGTGCCGTGGCGTAGTCGATCACCCAGTCCTCGCGGGGCGGCCGGTGCTCCACGTGTTCGAGGACCAGGACCCGTGCCTCCGGGTCGGTGCCGAGGAGCGTCGGGACCACGGGCGGATCGACCCGGGACGCGAGGCGCAGCGCGGCCACCTCGCGCGCGTACCTCTCGGTGGCCTCCGGGCCGTCGATCAGCTGCTTGACCACCACGGGCGTACCGGACAGCTCGGCCCGCCACACTCGTGACCGGGGGCTGCTGTCCAGCCGGACTGCCCTGCTCGGCACGCCGAGTTCGGCCCGCAGTTCCTCCCCGAAGGGCATTCTCGACCGCATGGGCCCATCCTCGCACGCGCGTCGTCGCCGCCGGCCGTCGCGCGAGTCGCAGGAGGCCCGTGGGTGTCGCAGGAGGCGCGTGCGCGTCGTTCGCCTGCAAATGGCTGGCGGGTCCGGGCCCCGCGGACGAACATGGCACGCATGAACGATCAACCCGCGCGATGGACCCAGGCGACCGTCTACCCCGACATGTGGGCCGACCCCGATGACGATCCCCGTGACAACGACGGGGCGAGCCCGGAAGGCGAACTCGCCACGCTGGACGACTTCCTGTCGGGGTATCGGATGACCCTGCGGATGAAGTGCGAGGGCCTGGACCCCGAGCAGTTGGCCCGGCGGTCGGTTCCGCCGTCGACGATGTCGCTGCTCGGCCTGGTCCGGCACCTGGCCGAGGTGGAGCGGGACTGGCGCAACTGGATCAGTGACGGCGATCCGCTGCCGAAGCTGTACGGCAGGCGCGACGCGGACTTCGACGAGGCCGTCGCCGACCAGGCCGTGGTGGACGCCGCGTACGCGGACCTGGAACGCGAACAGGCCGCGACCGACGCCGCGTTGGCCGCGCATCCGGATCTGGGCGAGCGGCTGGGGAAGGACCGGACCTCGGTCCGGGAGCTGATGGTGCACCGGATCGAGGAGTACGCCCGCCACTGCGGGCACGCCGACCTGTTGCGCGAGTGCGTCGACGGCAGGGTGGGGCAGTAGCGGGAACGGTACGGGGAGGGGCGGTGCGAAGGCCCCGGCCCGAGGGCCGGGGCCTGAGGGGTGCCGACCCGCCCGCCCCGTGCGCACGGGCCGCCGCAGGAGCGGACCGGGCGCACGGGCCGGGGCGGGGTCAGCCCGAGGTCGGCGGGGTCCGGCCGTCCGCCTCGTACTGGCCGACTTCCAGGAAGTGACGCAGTTCCTCCGGGGTGCCGTCGATGGCCTCCTCGGCCGCCGCGCGCAGGGCGTCGCTGATGCCGGGGTCGGCCAGGATGCGCGCGATCGCCACCCGGTCGTCCTCCGCCTGGGCAAGCCGGAGTCCGGTCTCCAGGAAGTAGCGCACGTCCTCGGCCGTGCCGTCCAAGGCCTTCTGCGCCTCCCGGTACACCGCCTTCCCGATGTTCGGGTCCGCGAGAATCCGCGCGACCGCCACCCGGTCATCCTCCGCCTGAGCAATCGCCCAGCCGGTCTCCAGGAAGTAGCGCACGTCCTCGGCCGTGCCGTCCAAGGCCTTCTGCGCCTCCCGGTACACCGCCTTCCCGATGTTCGGGTCCGCGAGAATCCGCGCGACCGCCACCCGGTCATCCTCCGCCTGAGCAATCGCCCAGCCGGTCTCCAGGAAGTAGCGCACGTCCTCGGCCGTGCCGTCCAAGGCCTTCTGCGCCTCCCGGTACACCGCCTTCCCGATGTTCGGGTCCGCGAGAATCCGCGCGACCGCCACCCGGTCATCCTCCGCCTGAGCAATCGCCCAGCCGGTCTCCAGGAAGTACCGCATGTCGTCGATCGTGCCGTCCATGGCCTCCTGGGCCTCACGGAGCACGCCCCTGCCGCTCTCGGGGTCGGCCAGGATGCGGGCGATCTCGGCGCGGAGTTCCTCCTCCGTCATCGAGTCGTAGGGGGAGTCCTCGGCCGGGCCCGCGTCGGGGGCCGTCGTGGTGGCGGCCGGGGAAGGGGCCGGCTGTGCGGCGGCAAAGGACGGGGTGGAGAGCAGCAGGGCCGGGGCCAGGGTGCCTGCGGCCACGGCCAGCGCCGCACGGGTCAGTCTCACGTGGGTACCTACCTCTGTTCGGGAACGGCCGGACGCCTCGTGCACCGGTCGGTCGCACGGGAGTTGGCGGCGCGTCCGATCCCGCACCGCCGCATGCTGTCCGGCGGCGAGGGATCATGCCAGGAGGCGGCGCCCGGCGCACTGCCCGGACCGGGCAGACTTCACCCCCGACTCATTGCCGACATGATCATGACCATGCACGAGTGCCCCCGTCCCGGCGGAACGGGGGCACTCGTGCGGGCGTGCGCGGTGCGGAGGTCAGCAGCCGCCGCAGTTGTAGTACGTCACGTCCCAGTGGTTGCCCTCGTCGGCGTAGATGTTGCCGGAGCCCGCCTTGTACTGGGGAGCCCCGTCGCCGCGCACCCCGATGTAGGTGAAGGTGTTGTGGACGTAGTTCGTGAGGCAGCTCGACTTGCCGAAGTCGAGCTTGTAGCCGTTCCAGTGCGAGTACGTGCCACTGGCGTGCCCGGTCTCGGTGCCGCCGGTGATGTTCAGCGCGCAGCCCGTGGCGCTCCTGAGGGTCTGGGCGCCCTGGGCGGTGGCCAGGTTGAGCTGGTCGAACGAAGTGCAGGTCGCGACGTTGCGGTTGGAGCAGCCGCCGGACGAGGACCAGGTGATCCCGGAGGAACTGAACCGGGCGGTGGCCTGGGAGTGGGTGAGCTTGGTGACGGCGTGGGCCTGGGTGGCACCGCTGCCGAGGACGCCGACGCCCGGGGCGAAGAGCACGCCGAGGACGAGGGCGAGGGCAGTCAGGGCGGGGCGCAGTGTCATACGGGACACCATGGGGGGACTCCTCCTGCTCATGACAAACAAAGACATGCAGATACTGCCCGAGCTCTACGCGCGTCCGCCAGAGGGGAGCAGGGATCGGGCGGGAGTTGTCCCGCCGTTCCGGCGCCGTTCACCACCCCCGACGCATGACCCACATCCGCCCCCGGTGCGCGGCCCGCACTCGCCCCTGATGCAGGGGCCCACGGTCGCCCCGGACGCACGGCCCGCAGCCACCCCGGACACCTCGATCCGGAATCACTCGTTCCTAGATGTTGAACATTGAACTAGATATCGCTACAGTCAATCTCGTTGAAGAATAAACAATGACTTCGACCCCCGCTCGATCGCGCTCCCCCAGCTCGATCATGTTTCCCGAGGAGGAGCCATGGCTCTGTTCAACCGCAAGAACAACAACAACGTCCCGGCCGCCACCGCCACCCCCGCCGTGGACCCGGCGCTGGCCGCCCTCACCGGTGACTACACGATCGACCCGGCCCACAGCAGCATCGGCTTCATCGTGCGCCACGCCATGGTCACCAACGTGCGCGGCACCTTCGGCGACCACGAGGGCACCCTGAAGCTGGACGGCTCCGACCCGGCGAACTCCACCGCCTCGATCGACATCCGGATCGCCAGCGTCGACACCGGCATCGCCGACCGCGACGCCCACCTGGTCAGCGGCGACTTCTTCGACGCCGAGAAGTTCCCCCTCATGACGTTCCGCTCCACCAAGGCCGAGCAGCTCGGCGGCGACGACTACCGCGTCACCGGCGACCTCACGATCAAGGACATCACGCGCCCGCTCTCCATCGACCTGGAGTTCAACGGCTCCGCCACCGACGTCTACGGCAACGAGCGCGTCGGCTTCGAGGGCAGCGCGACCATCCTGCGCTCCGACTGGGGCCTGACCTGGAACGCGGCGCTGGAGACCGGCGGCGTGATGGTCAGCGACAAGGTCAAGCTCACCTTCGACATCTCCGCCATCAAGGCCGCCGCCCCGCAGGCCTGACGACCCCCGTCGCACCGCGCCGTACGGGACGACGCACCGCACCGTACGGAACGCACCACGCCGTACAGCACGCGCACCGACCCGAGCATCCCCGCCCGCCCTTCCCTCCCCCACCGGGGGGCGGGAGGTGCGCCGGCGCCGGCGCGGACGGGACGCACCCCAGCGGGTGCGGATCACCGAGGATCCGGACGGCCCGAGGACCCGCCGCTGAACACACCTCCGCCGAGCGCACCATCACCACGCGCGCCCTCACCACGCACGTCCTCACCACGCGCACCGTCACCACGCGCGCCCTCGTCCGGCGCCCCGCCGTCCGCCTCGTCCACGCCGTCCGCCTCGTCGTCGCCGAACAGGTCGTCGCCGAACAGGCCCGCCCCCACCGGGCCCTCCCCGTCCGACTCGCCGACCGTCTGCTCCGACCAGATGACCTTGCCGGTCTCCGTGTAGCGGGTGCCCCAGCGTGCGGCGAACTGGGCGACGAGGAACAGGCCCCGGCCGCCCTCGTCCGTCGTCGCCGCGTACCGCAGGTGCGGGGCGGTGCTGCTGGTGTCGGAGACCTCGCAGATCAGGTTGCGGTCGTACAGCAGGCGCACCTCGATGGGGCCCTCGCCATAGCGCACCGCGTTGGTGACCAGTTCGCTGAGGATCAGTTCGGTGGTGAACGCCTCCTCGTAAAGACCCCGGGCGGTGAGCCACTGGGCGACCTTCTTGCGCACCCCGGCGACGGCCGCCGGGTCGGTGGCCACCGGCCAGCGCGCGACCTGATCCGGGTCGAGGACGTGGGTACGGGCCACGAGCAGGGCGACGTCGTCGCCCGGCTGCTCGGGCAGCATCGCGGCCAGCACGTCGTCGCAGGTCTGCTCGGGCGTCCGGTCACGGCCGACGAGGCAGTCGCGCAGCAGCTCCAGGCCGGTCTCGATGTCCCGGGCCCGCCCCTCGACCAGACCGTCCGTGTAGAGCACCAGACGGCTGCCCTCCGGTACGTGGAACTCGGTCGCCTCGAAGGGCATGCTGCCGACGCCGAGCGGGAGTCCGGCCGGGACGTCGGGGCACTCGACGGTGCCGTCGGGCAGCACCAGCAGCGGCGCGGGATGGCCCGCCCTGGCCACCGCGCAGTTCCCGGACACGCCGTCGTAGATCGCGTACAGGCAGGTGGCCCCGGCGATCTCGACGCCGCCGTCGGCGGCGGCCTCCTCCCGGTCGATCCGGGCGACCAGTTCGTCGAGGTGGCCGAGCAGCTCGTCGGGGGCGAGGTCCAGCGCGGAGAAGTTGTGGATGCCGGTGCGCAGCCGCCCCATGGTGGCCGCGGCGTGCACCCCGTGGCCGACCACGTCGCCGACGACCAGCGCGACCCGGGCGCCGGACAGCGGGATCACGTCGTACCAGTCGCCGCCCACCCCGGCCCGCGCCGGGAGGTAGCGGTGGGCGACGTCGAGGGCACTCTGGTCGGGCACCCCGCGCGGCAGCAGGTTGCGCTGCAGGGTCACGGCCATCTCGTGCTCGCGGGTGTAGCGGCGGGCGTTGTCCAGGCTGACGGCCGCGCGGGCCACCAGTTCCTCGGCGAAGGACAGGTCGTCGTCGTCGAACCGTTCCGAGTCGTCCATCCGCCAGAAGTTCACCAGTCCCAGGATGACTCCGCGGGCGTGCAGCGGTACGGAGATCATCGAGTGGAACCCGTGGTCCATGAGGTTCCGGACCCGCTCGGGGTCCCAGTACCGCCGCCCTATCCGGGCGACGACCTCGTGCTCCAGGTCCTCCGCGTCGAGCCGCACGTGCACGGCCCTGGTCCGGGAGGGCACGAAGCCGACCTTCCGGCCGAGCGGGTACAGGGGTTGGCCCCTCTCCGGGGCCGCGATGGCGGTGCGCCGCATCTCCAGCCCCCCGTCGGCCGACACGGCCGGGTCCTCGCCCTGCGGCAACGGGCCGACCAGGTCCACGGTCGTGGCGTCGGCGAAGCCGGGCGTGGCCACGTCCGCCAGCTCCTGGGCCGTCCGGGTCACGTCCAGGGTGGTGCCGATCCGGGCGCTCGCCTCGTAGAGGAGCAGCAGCCGTTCGGTCACGGACTCCGCCTGCCCGGTCACGGCGCGCAGTTCCGTGGTGTCGCGCAGGGTCACCACCGTGCCGGGCGGTCCGCCGCGCTCGTCGGTCGGGCGCAGGTTCACGGCCAGCAGCCGGTTGCCGGAGCGCAGCACCTCGTCGCTGACGCTCCCGCCGGAGGCGAGCAGGGCCGCCGTGCCGGGGGCGAGGCCGAGCTCCGTGACCGCCCGGCCCTCGGCGTCCGGGGGAAGGTCGAGCAGGCGGCGGGCCTCGTCGTTGGCGAGGGTCAGCCGGTGGTCGGCGTCGAGGATGAGGACGCCCTCGCGGACCGCGTGCAGCACCGCGTCGTGGTGCTCGTACATGCGGGTCATCTCGGCCGGTTCGAGCCCGTGGGTCTGACGGCGCAGTCGCCTGGTGACCAGGGCGGCGGCGCCCGTGGTGAGGGCGAGGGCGATCGCCGCGACCGCCAGGCTCGGCGGGATGGAGCGGTCCGCCGCGCTGTTCACCGTCTCGACGCTGATCCCCACGGAGACCAGGCCGATGACCGTGCCGTCGGACCGTTCGATGGGCACCACGGAGTTGACGGAGGGGCCGTGGATTCCGGCGAAGGTCCGAGTGAAGCCCTCCCCGTCCAGCGCCTCCTTGTACGGGCCCACGAAGTGCTTGCCGATCCGTTCGGGGTCGGGATGGGTGTAGCGGATGCCGCGCGTGTTGGCGACGACGACGTACTCCACCCGGGTCTGCTCACGGACCTGCTCGGCGTGCGGCTGCAGGATCGCGGTGGGGTTCGCGCTCTCCAGCGCGGGCACGACGCCCGGCGAGTGGGCGAAGGTCTCGGCCACGCTCAGGGTACGGGCGCGGGCCTCGTCCATGCTGTCCTGGCGGCCCTGCACGAACAGGGCGACCATGCCCGCCGTGACGAGCAGCAGGACGAGGAGGAGCACGAGGCAGAAGACCTGGCCGGCCACGGTGCGCACGGTGAACAGCGATCGCAGGCCACCGCCCCGGGGGCGGCGGTCCGGGGCCCGGCCGGCCGGCGTGGAAGCGGCTCGGGCCGGGCGATCCCCCTCATGCCGATGCGATGGCCGGACGGACCGTCCCAGCCGCGCCCGGAATCGGCCGATACCAGACATAACTTCAGGTCTAGCACGAATCGCACCCGCACGAGAGGCCGCCACCGGGGGCTCAGAACCCGCCGCCGTCGAAGCCTCCGCCCCCTCCGAAGTCGCCGCCGCCGAAGCCGCCGCCGTCGAAGCCCGAGGAATCGAAGTCCGCTCCGGAGAAGTCCCCGCCGCTCCATTCGCCGGGGCCGAAGTCGCCGCCGCCGTACTCCGCCGCGTACGCCGGGGTCGACAGCATGGAGCCGAGCATCGTGCCGGCGAGCAGTCCGGGGAGCAGCCCGCCGCCGAAGTAGCCGCCCGCCCAGGGGCCGTACGCCGGGCCCGCCTCCCAGTACGGGCGGCGTCCGTCCCCGGTGTCGACGGTGCGGCCGAGGGGTTCCTCGCCCGCGCGCAGCCTGGTCCCGTCCACCGCGCAGACCGGGATCTCGCGGGCCGTGCCGCCGGCCGGGGACCACCGGACGTCGGTGACCGAGGGGCCGTGGCGCGGGTCGAAGAAGCACGGCGGGCGGCGGGCGGGCGGCTCGCGGCCGGCCCGGCGGGCCTCCAGGACGGCCAGGGAGAACCGGCCGTCCTCCAGGGCCCGGGTGACCTCGCGCACGTCGGACGGGTGGCGGGCGGCGGCCATGCGGGACTTCGCGGTCTCGTAGGAGTCCAGTGCCCGTTCGTAGTCCGCGCGCATGAGGTCGTCGGCGCCCGGTTCCGCGGGGTGGAAGTCGAGCCGGTCCAGGGTCTCGCCGTACGCGGTGATGTCCTCGTCCACGACGACCCGGAGCTTGTCGAGGGCGGCTCGTTCCTCTTCCTCCTTGCGCCTGCGGTTGCGGCGGACGACGCCGTAGGCCGTGCCGCCGCCCAGTACCAGGATGCCGCCGACCACGATCAGCGCGGTGATGGACGACGGGTCTCCGCCGGGCGGGGCGCCCCAGGAGGCGGGGGCGCTGCCGCGGGCCTGTTCGAGCGCCCGGTCGACGAAAGCGTTCAGCTGGGTCGCGGCGTCGGTGGCCGTGCCGGGCGCCTTCACCGCGGTGGTGAGGTTGTCGACCGCCCGGGTGGGCATCACCTGCGGGTCGGCGCCCGCGTCGAACGCGTCGCCGAGACGGACGGCGTAGACACCGGTGATTCCGGTGCCGGTGCGCAGGGTGGGCAGCAGGTCCTGTTCGGGGAACGCCTCGGTCCGGGGCAGTACCGCCACGAACACGGGTTTGTCGGCGTCCTTGATCTTCTTCGTGAGCGCGGCGGCCTGCGCCGGGGAGAGCTGCTCGGCCGCGGCCGGGTCGACGTACACCGGGCTCCTGCGCAGCGCCTGCGCGACCTCGTCGATCGTGGCGGCGCGGACGGTGGCGGAGCCGACGACGGACGTACCGGCCGCGGCGGAGCCGGCCTCGGCGGCACCGGTCGTCGCGGGCGTACCGGGTGCCGTGCCGAGGACGGCCGCCGCGAGGGTCAGCAGCAGACCGGCCGACAGGGACGGGAACCTTCTGTTCCGCATACTTCGAAGCTAACCCGGACGGGACGCTCGTGCGCTGTCGTCCGGGCCTCCTGTTCCGCGACCTGCCCGCCGGGCCTCCCCCTCGGCCGGTGTCGTCCGTAACCAGCCGGGCGGCGGGCGGCGCCGGCCGGCCGACCGACCGACGGAAGTGTCCGGAGGGCCCGGACCGGGAACCGGACTGTGGAACGATGACCGCCATGGCAGGTCAAGTCTGGGTGTCACTCATATCGTTGGGCGGCGTCGCCCTCGGCGGCGTGCTGTCCTACCTCGTCCAGCACCGGACCCAGCAGTCGGCGGAACGCACCGAGCAGGAGCGGCAGCGGATCGCGCTGTCGGAGACCCGGCGCGCGGAACGGCTGGCGCTGCTGGAGCGGTTCATCGAGGTCTCGGCGGAGGCCGAGCGCTGCGCCTACACCCGGCCGTCCGCGTGGGAGGACACCGACGACTGGTACCTCACGGCCCGGGACGTCATGTCCCGGTTCTGGGTCGCGGACCGCCTCCTGCGCGTCCAGTTCCCCGCGTCCGTGCACGAGGTCGCGCACGCGCACTTCCTCGACCTCAACCGGACCGTGTGGCACGGACTGCCCGACGGCGACAACGAGAGCCTGCGGGACCTCCTGGAGATCAACCGGTCGGCGTTCCTCGACGCGACCCGCGAGGTCATGGGGTAGTCCCGCGTCCCGTCCGTTCCCAGCAGGCCCCGCGCGGCGCCCGCTCCCGACGGGCCCCGCGCCCCGCCCGCTCCCGACGGGCCCCGTCCCCCGTTGTTCCCGACGGGCCCCGTCCCCCGTTGTTCCCGGCAGGCCCCGCGCGGCGCCGGGCGACGCGCGGGGCCCGTCCGCCCGGTGGTTATTCCGTGGGCTCGACGCCGGCCCGCAGGAGGCCGTAGGTGTACGCGTCCTCCAGCGCCTGCCAGGACGCGGCGATGACGTTGTCGGCGACGCCGACCGTGGACCATTCGCCGGTGCCGTCGGCCGTGGTGATGAGGACGCGGGTGGTGGACTCGGTGCCGGTGCGGCCCTCCAGGATGCGGACCTTGTAGTCGGTCAGCTCCAGCTTGGCGAGCTGCGGGTGGAGCCGTTCGAGGGCGACCCGCAGCGCCCGGTCGAGGGCGTTGACCGGGCCGTTGCCCTCGGCGGTGGCGACGATCCGCTCGCCCTTGGCCCAGAGCTTCACGGTCGCCTCGTTGGCGTGCGTGCCGTCGGGGCGGTTCTCGACGATGGCGCGCCAGGACTCGGTGCGGAAGTAGCGGCGGGGGCGGCCCTCGGCCTCGGCGCGCAGCAGCAGTTCGAAGGAGGCGTCGGCGGCCTCGTAGCTGTAGCCCTTGAGCTCGCGCTCCTTGACCCGCTCCACGACCCGGCCGACGAGCTCGCGGTCGCCGCCGAGGTCGATGCCGAGCTCCTTGCCCTTGAGCTCGATGGAGGCGCGGCCCGCCATGTCGGAGACGAGCATCCGCATCGTGTTGCCGACCAGGGCGGGGTCGATGTGCTGGTACAGATCGGGGTCGACCTTGATCGCGGAGGCGTGCAGTCCGGCCTTGTGGGCGAAGGCGGATACACCCACATAGGGCTGGTGGGTGGAGGGCGTCAGATTGACGACCTCGGCGATGGCGTGCGAGACGCGGGTCATGTCGGCGAGGGCGCCCTCGGGGAGGACGCTCTTGCCGTACTTGAGTTCCAGCGCGGCGACGACGGGGAAGAGGTTGGCGTTGCCGACCCGTTCGCCGTAGCCGTTGGCGGTGCACTGGACGTGGGTGGCGCCCGCGTCGACGGCGGCGAGGGTGTTGGCGACGGCGCAGCCGGTGTCGTCCTGGGCGTGGATGCCGAGCCGGGCGCCGGTGTCTGCGAGGACGGTGGAGACGACCGCGTGGACCTGGGCGGGGAGCATGCCGCCGTTGGTGTCGCAGAGGATGACGACGTCGGCGCCCGCCTCGGCGGCGGCGCGGACGACGGACTTGGCGTACTCGGGGTTGGCGCGGTAGCCGTCGAAGAAGTGCTCGCAGTCGACGAAGACCCGGCGGCCCTGCTCCCGGAGGAAGGAGACGGTGTCGCGGACCATCTCCAGGTTCTCCTCCAGCGTGGTGCGCAGTGCGAGTTCCACGTGGCGGTCGTGGGACTTGGCGACCAGCGTGATCACCGGGGCGCCGGATTCCAGCAGGGCCTTGACCTGGGGGTCCTCGGCGGCCCTGCCGCCGGCCCTGCGGGTGGCGCCGAAGGCGACCAGTTCGGCGTTCTCGAACTCGATCTCCTGCCGCGCGCGGGCGAAGAACTCGGTGTCGCGGGGGTTGGCGCCGGGCCAGCCGCCCTCGATGAAGCCGACGCCGAAGTCGTCCAGGTGCCGGGCGATGGTCAGCTTGTCCGCGACCGTCAGGTTGATGCCTTCACGCTGGGCTCCGTCGCGCAGTGTGGTGTCGAAGACGTGGAAGCTGTCGTCGGTGGCCTTGGCCTTGGTGGTCATGCTGGTCTGACTCCTGTCGGATGAGCGGATCCGGACGTTCTGGCTCCACTTGCCCCCATCATTCCGCGTGCGCCTCGCCCGGCCGAGGTGAGGGCCGGAAAACGAAAAAACCCCTCGCGGGTGCGAGAGGTCTGCGCGCGGGTCTGGGGCACGGTGGCCGCGTCGCACGTGATGGTGCGGGGCGGTCACTGCGGACCGGCGCGCCTGCTGCCGATAATCATGACGGACGAAGGCACGGAGGCAGTCTTGCACAGGGCCGCCTCCGTGCCCCTCCCCGTCTCAGGATGCGGGCGGGCGCCGGTCGCCCCCGCCAGGGCGCAGGATGTGACGCCGATCGCCCCTGGTCAGGACGCGGGGGTGATGCCGGTCGCCCCCGTCAGGGCGCGGGGGTGACGCTGGTCGCCCCGGGCCGGTGCGCACCGGCCCGGTCCGCGTCCTTGCTGCCGATCCGGCCCAGGTCGATGTCCCGGGTCTCGCGCATGGTCAGGTAGACCACCAGGGAGACCGCGGCGCAGCCCGCCACGTACCAGTAGAAGCCGGACTCGACGCCCGCCTTCTTGAACCAGAGCGCCACGTACTCGGCGGTGCCGCCGAAGAGCGCGTTGGCCAGGGCGTACGGGAGGGCGACGCCCAGGGCGCGGATGCCGGTCGGGAACAGCTCCGCCTTCACGCAGGCGTTGATCGAGGTGTAGCCGGTGACGATCACCAGGGCGAGCAGCGCCAGTCCGAAGGCGGGCCAGAACGTGCCCGCGTGCTTGAGCATGGTCATGATCGGCACGGTCAGGAAGGTGGAGCCGATGGCGAAGCCGATCAGCAGCGGGCGGCGGCCGACCCGGTCGGAGAGCATCCCGGCCAGCGGCTGGAGGCACATGAAGACGAACAGGGCGCAGAAGCTGACGAGCGAGGCGGTGGACTTCTCCATGCCGGCGCTCTTGGAGAGGAACTTGGTGAGGTAGGTCGTGTACGTGTAGTAGGCGACGGTCCCGCCCATGGTCAGCGCCATCACGAGGAGCGCCTCGCGCCGGTGCCGCCACAGCGCCTTCAGGGTGCCCCGGTCCTCCTGACCGGCGGCGCCGGACTCCGCGTAGACCTCGGTCTCCAGCATGTTGCGGCGCAGGTAGAAGACGATTCCGGCGCCGAGCGCGCCGACGACGAACGGGATGCGCCAGCCCCAGTCGTGCAGGGCCGCCTCGGACATGTTGCGTTGCAGGACGATCTGGAGGCCGAGGCCGACCAGCTGTCCCGCGGTCATGGACACGTACTGGAAGCTGGAGGCGAAGCCGCGCCGTTCGGGGGCGGACGCCTCGGTGAGGTAGGTGGCGCTGGCGGCGTACTCGCCCCCGACGGACAGGCCCTGGAGCAGCCGGGCCACCAGCAGGACGGCGACGCCGCCGTATCCCGCGACGTCGTACGTCGGTGCGACGGCGATGAGGATCGCGGAGGCCGACATGAGGGTGACGGTGAGGGTGAGCGCGGCCTTGCGTCCTCTGCGGTCACCGATCCGGCCGAGCAGCCAGCCGCCGACCGGCCGCATGAAGAAGCCGACGGCGAAGATGCCCATGGTGTTCATCAGGTTGGCGGTCTCGTTGCCCTCGGGGAAGAACGAATCCGCGAAGTAGACCGCGAAGGTGGCGTACACGAACCAGTCGAACCACTCGACCATGTTGCCGGCCGAGCCGACCCAGATCTTCTTCCACTGCTCTCGTCCCATGGTCCGCCACCGTGCCCGACGGGCGAGGGCCTGAACAAGGGCGCCGTGCGCAACGATCGCGCGTACTTATGTGCGTTTCGTTCACGGGCCGGTGCGCGTCAGCGGGCGGCGAGCGATTCCTCGACGAACTCCCCCGCCTCGGCGAGGACCCGGGAACGTCCCGTGCCGGGGATGCCGACCGCGACGTGGACGCTGAAGCCGTCGAGCAGGGCGCGCAGCCGGGTCGCGAACCGTTCGGCGTCGACGGCGCGGAACTCGCCGCCCGCGATGCCCTCCCGCACCAGGGCCACCAGGTCGCGGTGCCAGGCGTCCTCGATGGCGGCCTGCCGGGCGCGCGCGTCGTCGTCCGCGGCCCGCGAGCGGTTCCACACCTCCAGCCAGAGCGTCCAGTGCGGGTCGCGGTCGCCGTCGGGGAGGTACAGGTCGATGTATCCGTGGAGCCGTTCGCGGGCCGTCGCCCGCCCCGCGAGCAGGGCGCGCCGCCGCGTGCCGAGCCGTCCCTCGCTCCACTCCAGGGTCTGGAGCAGCAGCTCGTCCTTGGTGTGGAAGTAGTAGAGGAGGTGTCCGCTGCTCATGCCGACCTCGCGGCCGAGCCCGGCCATGGTGAGGCCGTCGAGCCCCCGTTCGGCGATGGTGGCCATGGCTGCGGCCAGCAGTTCCTCACGGGGCGGGGCGGTGTTGCGACGGCGTGGCGCGGGGGACACGTTTCAGACCTTCGGCTGCTGCTGGGTGATGCAGTGGATGCCTCCACCGCCGGCAAAGATGGTACGGGCGTCGACGAGCGTCACCGTACGGTCGGGGAAGAGTTCGCCGAAGATCTCCGCCGCCTCCTGGTCGCGCGGGTCGTCGAAGGCGCACAGGACGACGCCGCCGTTGCAGAGGTAGTGGTTGATGTAGGAGTAGTCGACCCACTCCCCGTCGGCCTTCAGCACGGTGGGTGCCTCGACCTCGACGACCTCCAGGGAGCGGCCCCGGGCGTCGGTGGCCCCGCGCAGGATGCGGACGGTCTCGCGGGTGATCTCGTGGTCGGGGTGGGCCGGGTCGGGCTGGACGTGGACGACGACGGTGCCGGGGCGGGCGAAGGCGGCGACGATGTCGACGTGGCCGAGGGTGCCGTACGTGCCGTAGTCGCCGGACAGTCCGCGCGGCAGCCAGATGGCCTTCTCGGTGCCGAGCCGGGCGTGGATCTCGGCCTCGACCTGCTCGCGGGTCCAGTCGGGGTTGCGTTCCTTGCCGAGCTGGACGGTCTCGGTGAGCAGGACGGTGCCCTCGCCGTCGACGTGGAGGGCGCCGCCCTCGTTGACCAGGCGGGAGCCGTGCACGGGTACGTCGGCGAGTTCGGCGACGGAGCGGGCGATGTGCCGGTCGTGCTCCCAGCGGGCCCAGCCCTGGGCGCCCCAGCCGTTGAACGTCCAGTCCACGGCGGCCAGTTGCCGTCCGTCGGTGACGAAGGTGGGGCCGATGTCCCGCATCCAGGCGTCGTCCAGGGGGCGGACGGCGAGCTCGATGTCCGGGCCGAGGAGGGCGCGGGCGCCGTCCTCCTGGCCGGGGCCGACGACCATCGTGACGGGTTCGAAGCGGCGGACGGCGCGGGCCACGGTGGCCCAGGCGTCGCGGGCCGCGGCCAGTTCGGCGCCGGTGCCGAAGGTGGGGTTGGGGCCGGGCCAGGCCATCCAGGTGCGTTCGTGCGGGGCCCACTCGGGCGGCATGCGGAAGGTCATGAGGTGTCCTGGAGGGGTGTCAGAGGAAGTAGAGGCGGTTGAGGGAGACGGAGTCGGCGGGCTCGGAGCGCAGCGGGTCGCCGTCCAGGGTGACCAGGCCGCTGCGGGCGTCCACGGCGACCTCTCCGGTGCGGGAGTTGTGCACGAGGTCGCCGGGGCCGATGCCCCGGGTGCCGTGCACCCCGACGCGGCGCCGGCGGGTGGGCATCGAGTCCGCCCCGAGCTGGGTCGCGGCCCGGGAGACGAAGGCGACGGAGAGGTCGGCGGCGGTCGCCCCGTACGCCCCGAACTGCGGTCCGAGCACGAGCGGTTCGCAGGTGTCGGTGGCGGCGTTCGGGTCGCCGGTGACGCCGTACGCGGGGAAGCCGGCCTTGAGCACCAGTTGCGGCTTGGCGCCGAAGAACTCGGGCCGCCACAGCACGATGTCGGCGAGCTTGCCGGTCTCGATGGAGCCGACCTCGTGCGCGAGGCCGTGGGCGATGGCGGGGTTGATGGTGAGCTTGGCGATGTAGCGCAGCACCCGGGCGTTGTCGTCGTCGGGGCCGTCGCCGTCCATCGGGCCGAACTCGGCCTTCATCTTCCCGGCCATGGCGAAGGTGCGGCGCACCGTCTCGCCGGCCCGGCCCATGCCCTGGGCGTCGGAGGAGGTGATGCCGATGGCGCCCAGGTCGTGCAGCACGTCCTCGGCGCCCATCGTCCCGGCCCGGATGCGGTCACGGGCCATGGCGGCGTCGCCCGGCAGGTCCGTCTTGAGGTCGTGGACGGAGACGATCATCCCGTAGTGCTCGGCGACGGCGTCCCGGCCGAAGGGCAGGGTCGGGTTGGTGGACGAGCCGATGACGTTCGGCACACCGGCCATCTTCAGGACGTTGGGGACGTGTCCGCCGCCGCAGCCCTCGATGTGGAAGGCGTGGATCGTGCGGCCCTCCAGGACGCGCAGGGTGTCCTCGACCGACAGGCACTCGTTCAGCCCGTCGCTGTGCAGGGCGACCTGGACGTCGTGTTCCTCGGCGACCCGCAGCGCGGTGTCCAGGGCGCGGGTGTGGGCGCCCATGTCCTCGTGGACCTTGAATCCGCAGGCCCCGCCCTCCGCGAGCGCCTCGACCAGCGGCGCCCCGTGGGAGGAGGAACCGCGGCCCAGGAAGCCGATGTTGACCGGCCAGGCGTCGAAGGCGTTGAAGGCGTGGCGCAGCGCCCAGGGCGAGTTGACGCCGACGCCCCAGACCGGGCCGAACTCCTGGCCGATGATCGTGGTGACGCCGGAGGCGAGGGACGCCTCCATGATCCGCGGCGAGAGCAGGTGGACGTGGGTGTCGACGGCGCCCGCCGTCGCGATCATGCCCTCGCCGGAGACGATCGTCGTGCCCGTGCCGACGACGACGTCCACGCCGTCGAGGGTGTCGGGGTTGCCGGCCCGGCCGATCGCCGAGATCCGGCCCTCGCGGATGCCGATCGAGACCTTGCGGATGCCCTGCACGGCGTCGATGACCAGCACGTTGCTGATGACGACGTCGCAGGTGTCGCGGACGGCGGCGGCCTTGAGGTGCAGCCCGTCGCGGGCGGTCTTGCCGAATCCGGCGAGGAACTCCTCGCCGTACGCCTGCGCGTCGGACTCGACGCGGACGGTCAGCCCGCTGTCGCCGAGCCTGACCCGGTCCCCGGCGCGCGGGCCGTGCACGGAGGCGTACTCGTACGGGTCGATGCTCATCGTCCTGCTCCCAGGTATCCGCAGGCCGCGGCGCGCCGCAGGGCCTCTTCCCGCGCGCCGGGCGCGTCGAGCGGGCCGTCGACCAGCCCGGCGAAGCCGATCGCGATCCGGTCCCCGCCGATGGGCACGAGCCCCACCTCGACCGACTCCCCCGGCCCGAAGCGGACGGAGGACCCGGCAGGGACGCACAGCCGCATCCCGTACGCGGCCGAGCGGTCGAAGTCGAGCCGCGGGTTGGCCTCGAAGAAGTGGTAGTGCGAGGTCACGGAGACCGGCACGGTCGCGGTGTTGCGGACCTCCAGCCGTACGGCGGGTTCCGGCCCGGGCCCGGCGGGTCCGGGGAGGACGGCCCCGGGCGCCCGGTCGCCGAGGCTCCCGCCCAGCGGGGCGGGGACCACGGCGAGCCGCGAGCCGTCGTCGAAGACGGCCTCCACGTGGACCTCGGTGACGACGTCGGCCACGCCGGGCAGCACGTCGTCGGGGCCGAGCACCGAGCGGGCGGCCTCGATGGCCTCCGCCAGCCGGAGCCCGTCCCGGGCGGCCTCGCAGACCGTGTCCGCGATCAGCGCGGTCGCCTCGGGGACATTGAGTCTCAGCCCCCGGGCGCGGCGGGCCCGGGCCAGTTCGGCCGCGCCGAAGAGCAGCAGCCGGTCGCGTTCCGTAGGGGTCAGTCGCACGTCTCCGTACCTCCCGGTTTTGAGCAGCACTCTAACCTGGGGTTAGAGTGATGCTCAAACAAGGACGGGTGTCGCCCCCGTCACAGCCGGACGCCGCCCGCCCCGGCCACGGGGCCGCCGCTCCCGGCCCTCCGGCGCCCCAGGAGCCCCGGGAACGCGCAGGGCCGCGCCCGGCGACGGCCGGGCGCGGCCCTGTGCGTGTGTGTCGTGCGCGGCTCCGCGCGCGGGCGTCGTACGCGGCCCTGCGCAGGTGCGTCGCGCGGCTCCGGCCGGACGGCCGGGCCCTCGGGCTTCCTCAGCCGAGCGGGTGCATCCAGCCGTGGGTGTCCTCGACGACCCCGCGCTGGATGTCCAGCAGCCGCTCGCGCAGCTTCATCGTGACCTCGCCGGGCTCGCCCCCGCTCTGGGTCCACTCGCCGCCCTCGGACTTGACGGTGCCGACGGGGGTGATGACGGCCGCGGTGCCGCAGGCGAAGACCTCGGTGAGGGTGCCGTTCTCGGTGTCGGCGCGCCACTGGTCGATGGAGACGCGGCCCTCCTCGGACTCGTAGCCGAGGTCGCGGGCGACCTGGAGCAGCGAGTCACGGGTGACGCCGGCGAGCAGGGAGCCGGTCAGCGCCGGGGTGACGATCCTGTTCCCGTACACGAAGTACAGGTTCATGCCGCCGAGCTCCTCGACCCACTTGTGCTCGACCGCGTCGAGGTAGGCGACCTGGTCGCAGCCCTTGGCACTGGCCTCGGCCTGGGCGAGGAGGGACGCGGCGTAGTTGCCGCCGGTCTTGGCGTCGCCCACGCCGCCGGGGACGGCGCGCACCCGGTTCTCGGAGAGCCAGATGGAGACCGGCTTCACACCGCCGGGGAAGTACGCGCCGGCGGGCGAGGCGATCACCACGAACAGGTACTCGTTGGCGGGCTTCACCCCGAGGCCGACCTCGGTCGCGATCATGAACGGGCGCAGGTAGAGGGACTCCTCGCCGCCGTGCGGGGGAACCCAGGCGTTGTCCTGCCGGACCAGCAGGTCGCACGCCTCGATGAAGGTCTCGACGGGCAGCTCCGGCATGGCCAGGCGGCGTGCCGAGGCCTGGAAGCGCCGGGCGTTGGCCTCGGGGCGGAACGTGGCGACACTGCCGTCGGGCCGGCGGTAGGCCTTGAGGCCCTCGAAGATCTCCTGCGCGTAGTGGAACACGGTGGTCGCGGGGTCGAGCGAGAGCGGGCCGTAGGGGATGAGCTGGCCGTCGTGCCAGCCGCGGCCCTCGGTCCACCGGATCGTCACCATGTGGTCGGTGAAGCGGCGACCGAATCCGGGGTTGGCCATGTGCGCCTCGCGCTCCGCGTCGGACAACGGGTTCGCGGAGGGCTTGAGCTCGATCGTGGGCGTCGTCATGAGTGCGTGTCCTTCACCTGTCGTGTGTGGGGGACCGCCCTCACGCCTCTCCTGCCGGGCAGGTACTAGGACGTCCGAGCTTCAGCACGAGTCGCGGCCCCGTTCGATTATCGCTCCGGGGCAGCCTGGCACGAAATGACGCGAATGCGGTCCAGTGGTCGATGGTGGCACCCGGCGCCGCACAGGAGAAGCCGCCGGGTGCTGTCGCCACCCGGCGGCCTCGTGAGGGAAGTCGTCGGGTCAGCCCGCTACGCGTACCGCCAGCGCGTCGCCGATCTGTTCGGTCGTGCGGGCCGTACCGTCGCGCTCCGCGAGGTCGGCGGAGACGGCGTCCTCGATGCGCACGGCCTCGGCCTCGTGACCGAGGTGGCGCAGCAGGAGGGCGACGGAGAGGATCGTGGCGGTCGGGTCGGCCTTGCCCTGCCCCGCGATGTCGGGGGCGGAGCCGTGGACCGGTTCGAACATCGACGGGAAGGCGCCCGTCGGGTTGATGTTGCCGGAGGCGGCCAGGCCGATGCCACCGGTCACGGCGGCGGCGAGGTCGGTGAGGATGTCGCCGAAGAGGTTGTCGGTGACGATGACGTCGAAGCGCTCCGGCTGGGTGACGAAGAAGATCGTCGCCGCGTCGACGTGCAGGTAGTCCGTGGTGACCTCGGGGTATTCGGTCGCGACGCGGTCGAAGATGTTCTTCCACATGTGGCCCGCGTACACCAGGACGTTGTTCTTGTGCACCAGCGTCAGCTTCTTGCGGGGGCGGGCGTTCGCCCGCTCGAACGCGTCCCGGACGACGCGCTCGACGCCGTACGCGGTGTTGACGCTGACCTCGGTGGCGATCTCGGCCGGGGTGCCGGTGCGCAGCGAGCCGCCGTTGCCCGTGTAGGGGCCCTCGGTGCCCTCGCGGACGACGACGAAGTCGATGTCCGGGCGGCCGGCCAGCGGGGTCGCGGTGTTCGGGAAGAGCTTCGACGGCCTCAGGTTGATGAAGTGGTCGAAGGCGAACCGCAGCTTCAGCAGGAGCCCGCGCTCCAGGACCCCGGACGGCACGGAGGGGTCACCGATCGCGCCGAGCAGGATGGCGTCGTGCTCCTTGAGGGCTTCGAGCTCCGCGTCCGGGAGGGTTTCGCCGGTGCGGTGCCAGCGCCGGGCACCAAGGTCGTACTCCTTGGTCTCCAGCTTCACATCCTGCGGAAGCACGGCCCTGAGGACCTTGAGGCCCTGGGCCACGACCTCCTGGCCGATTCCGTCACCGGGGATCACTGCGAGATTGATGCTGCGAGACATGTCCGCACCTTACTGCTCGTCCCACCTCATGACATACGGCGTCCGCCATATGGACGCACGGAGAGCCGTACGTGCACTGCTCAGCCATTCCACAGGGGCGTCGGCCCGGTCGGCACCTGACGTCCGTAGGCCGGCCCGCAAACGCGGCCGGCCTCGGGAGCCGACCGGCCCCCGAGGCCGGTCGGTCGGTGGTGGCGCTCGACGGCCGGTCCTGCCGGACCGGCGCCGGAAGGCGGTGTCAGTGCCCCGTGGAACCGCCGTTGTCCCGGCGGTCGAGGGCGCGCTGCAGGGCGGCGGCGGCGTTCCGGCGCTCCGACTCGGTCGGGCGGTGGGTACGGCGGACGCGGCGGACGGTCGTCTCGGCCATGGTGGATCGACTCCTTGAGATCGCGAGGATTTCGAGATCGAAAAATCGTGAGGGTGATGTCGAGATCAGGATTTCGAGGTGCCGGAAGGGGCGGAGGCGGGCGCCGCAGGGATTGCCTGCACGGGGCGCGAGCTCAGGACCGCCAGTCGCTGGTTCCAGCGAGACGTTCGGCTCCTACAAAGCTAGGGCAGCCCGGCCGGTCTGTCTCCACAATTACTCGGACTTCCTACTATCTGAGACGGAGGTGTGCGCCGAACCGCCCCCGATCGCCCGGCCAGAGGCCGTACGTCAGCCCATCGCCCCTGGTCGGAGGGGGTGAGGCGGTCGACCAGGACACAGGTGCGAGGAGGGTCACACCCTCCGCCCGAATGCCCGGGCGCACGCCCCCAGGTACTCAGTCGTATTTGAGTACTCACCACGTGTCGAACGATTGTGCTTCGCACGAGGGTTGAAGCCATGAACGGCCTCTACGCTCTCAAGCCCTGGTACGCGGACCGGCTCTCCGGTGCCCGCGCCTCGCTTGCCCGTCGGGGGGTGTCGCCCGACGCCCTCACCGCGGCCGGGGTGGTCTCGGCCGCCGGTGCCGCCGCCGCGCTGGCCCTGCTGCCCGCCGGCCCCGCGGCCCTGCCGGTCGCCGTGCTCCTCGCGGCCCGGCTCGCCTTCGCCAACCTGGACGGCGCGCTGGCCCGCGACACGGGCCGGACGACCAGGCGCGGCGCGGTGCTCAACGAGCTCGGGGACCGGGTGGCGGACCTGGTCGTGCTGGCCGGGTTCCTGACGCTCGCCCCGCTGTGGCTGGTGGCGGTGGCCGGGCTCGCGGCGACGCTGCCGTCCTGGGTGTCGCTGGCCGGTGCCGCGGCGGGCACGCCCCGGCGCAACGGCGGCCCGGTCGGCAAGACCGAGCGCTGTCTGCTGGTGGTGGTCGCCGCGGCGAGCGGCTGGGCCGTGCCCGTCCTGATCGTGATCGCCGCCGGTTCGCTGCTGACCGCGGTGCTCCGGCTGGCAGGTCTGTGGCGGGAGTTGGCATGAGCGCCGTACTGATCGCCGAGGAGGCGGCGGCGCGGGCCGTGCCGCTGGTCGCGGGGGTGCTGGGGGCGGGCGGGGTCGCCGTCGCGGTACTGCCGTCGAAGGTCCGGATGCGGGCCGAGCTGCGCAAGCGGTGGCGCACCTGGGCCCTGGTGGCGCCGGTCTTCCTGGGGGCGTACTTCCTGGGCGGTGGCGGCACGTTCGTGCTGGCCGCCGGGCTCGGGGTGGTCGCGGCGGGCGAGTTCGCCCGGATGGCGGGGCTGCGGCGCGGCGACCTCGCGGTGCTGGTGGCGGCCTCGGTGGTGCTTCCCGCGCTGGCGTGGCTGGGGCCGGAGGTCCTCGACGTGCGGGCGGCGGCGCTGCTGCTGGTCGCGGCCGCGCTTCCGCCGGTGCTGGCCGGGGACGACCGGACCGGCTTCACCCGCACCGCCCGCACCGCCTTCGGGCTGCTGTGGATCCCGGTCGCCCTGACCGGTCTGGTGACGCTCGGCGAGACCGGTGTCGCGGTGGGGCTCGCGGTGGCGCTCGGCGACGTCGGCGCCTGGTGCGGCGGCACGGCGCTGGGACGCCGCGGTCCGCTCGCCCGGCCGCTCTCGCCGCTCTCCCCCAACAAGACCTGGGCGGGCGTGCTCGGCGCGGCGGTGGCCACGGCCCTGCCGCTGCTCGTGCTCGGCGCGTTCACGTTCCCGCTGTGGGCCGCGGTGCTCGGCGGCTGCGTCCTCGGCGACCTCCTCGAATCGATGGTCAAGCGCGAGTCGGGGGTGAAGGACGCGGGCGACTGGCTGCCCGGCTTCGGCGGCCTCCTCGACCGGATCGACTCCCTGCTGGTGGCTCTCCTCCTGGCGATGGTGATGACATGACCTCCACCCTTCCCCGCGTCCGCGACCGGATCGCGCCGCCCGTCCGTGGCCGGTTCTCCGCCGCGCTCCGGCGCGGACTGTGGTGGGGCGTCCTCAGCCTCACCGGTGGGGTGGAGCGGCGCGGCCGGCTGCCCCGCGGCGGCTGTGTCGTCGTCGCCAACCACTCCTCGCACGCCGACACGGCGGCGCTCCTCGCCGCGCTCGACGCCCGGCACACCCCGGCGATCGGGGCGGCGGCGGACTACTGGTTCGCCTCGCCGTGGCGGCGCCGGATCTGCCGCAGGCTCGCCGCCGGGTTCCCGGTCCGGCGCCGCGGCGGCGGCATGGACGACCTGCTGGCCATGGCGGACGAGCTCCGCGCGGGCCGGGCGGTCGTCCTGTTCCCGGAAGGCACCCGGGGCCGGGACGGCGAGCCGGGCTCCTTCCACCGGGGCGCGCTGGTGCTGGCCGAGCGGGCGGGCGTCCCGGTGGTGCCGGTGGGGATCGCGGGCACGGACCGGCTGCTGCCGAAGCACGGCAGGCTGCGCCCGGCGCTGGTGCGGGTGGCGATCGGTGATCCGCTGCCGCCGGCGGCCGGCCCGCGGGAGGCCCGCGAGGCGGTGGTGGCGCTGCACCGGCGTACGGTCGCCGAGCCGCTGCGGGACTCCGCGACGCGGCGCCGGGTGGCGGCGGTCGCCGCCTCGCGGTGGGGCGTCCCGCTGGCGTTCCTGTGGGCGCTGGCGGAGGCGCTGAGCTGGCCGCTGATGCCGGAGCTGCTGCTGGGCGCGGTCTGCGTGGCGGTGCCGGGGGCGGCGCTCAGGCTGTCGCTGGGCGCCCTGGCCGGGAGCCTGGCCGGTGGCCTGCTCGCCCTCCAACTGGCCTCGGCCGGTGTGCAGTTGCCCGCGCCGCTGACCACGGACCGGATGCGGGCCGAGGTGCGTCACGCACTCGCCCTGGAGGGCGCGTCCGCGGTGCGCCACCAGCCGTGGAACGGCATTCCGTTCAAGGTGTACGGGGCGGAGGCGGGGCGCGCGGGGGTGCCGACGGCCGACTGGCTCGCCGCGTCGGCGACGGCCCGCGGCTCCCGGACCCTGACGGTCGGCCTCGGTTTCGCGGCCTTCGGCCTGCTGATGCGCCGCCACCGCCGCCACTACGGCCGCTACCTGGTCCTGCTGGGCGGCGGCTTCACGACGGGGCTCTCGCTGATCGTCACGGGCTGGGGCTGAGCGGACACTGACCGACGGCCGCGCCGGTTCTGTCCGGCGAAACCCTGGTCCGGACCTGCCTCCGCCCGGCACACTGCCCGCATGTCCGACACCACAGCCACACCCGTACCCGTGCCCCCGCGGTGGACGCCCGTCCACGGCGAGCCCTACCGGCCGGTCCCCTACCGCCCCGAGCGGATCGCGGCCGACGAGTCGCTCGCGCGCGCCGCCCGTCTGCGCCTGCGGATGGACGGGCGCAGGACCGTACGCCGGTTCTCGTCCGATCCCGTGCCCGAGCAGGTCGTCCGGGACGCGATCGCCTGCGCCGCGACCGCCCCGTCCGGGGCGCACCAGCAGCCGTGGACCTTCGTCCTGGTCAAGGACCCCGAGGTGCGGCGGCGCATCCGGGAGGCGGCCGAGCACGAGGAGCGGATCAGTTACGACGGGCGGCTCGGCGAGGAGTGGCTGGCGGCGCTGCGCCCGCTGGGCACGGACGCCGTCAAGGCCCACATGACGGACGCCCCGGCCCTGGTCGTGGTGTTCCAGCAGAGGTACTGGGTGGGCGAGGACGGCACGAAGCACAAGCACTACTACGTCGACGAGTCGGTCGGGATCGCCGTCGGGATGCTGCTGACCGCCCTGCACCTGGCAGGTCTGGCGGCGCTGGTCCACACCCCGAGCCCGATGCGGTTCCTGCGCGAGGTGCTCGGCCGCCCGGAGAACGAGAAGGCGTTCGCGGTGATCCCGGTCGGGTATCCGGCCGAGGACTGCCAGGTGCCGGACCTGGTGCGCAAGTCGCTGGACCAGGTGCTCGTGGAAATCTGATCTCCGGTCCCGGAGCCTTCCGGGCCCCTCCGAAAGGTTCCGGCACAAGACGCCGGGACAGGGCTCTGGGAACAAGACTCCGGGAGAAGGCGCCGGAACATGGAAACCGCCTCCCGGCCGGCAGGGGAACCGGTCGGGAGGCGGAGTTCACGGCGGGGCGCCGGGGGTGGCGGCGCCCCGGGGGTGTCAGCCCTGGTGGGGGTAGGTGTAGTCGGTCGGCGGGACCAGCGTCTCCTTGATGGCCCGGGTCAGCGTCCAGCGCTGGAGGTTCTGCGGGGCACCCGCCTTGTCGTTCGTGCCCGAGGCACGGCCGCCGCCGAAGGGTTGCTGGCCGACGACGGCGCCGGTCGACTTGTCGTTGATGTAGAAGTTGCCCGCGGCGTACCGCAGCTTCTCCATCGTGTGCGCGGCCGCGGCGCGGTCGTTCGCGATGACGGAGCCGGTCAGCGCGTAGTCGGAGACCGACTCCATCTGCTCCAGCATCTCGTCGTACTTGTCGTCCTCGTAGACGTGCACGGCGAGGATCGGGCCGAAGTACTCGGTCGTGAAGACCTCGTTGGCCGGGTCGGTGCACTCGATGACGGTCGGGCGGACGAAGTAGCCCACCGAGTCGTCGTACGTGCCGCCCGCGATGATCGTGCAGGACGGGTCCGACTTGGCGCGGTCGATCGCGGCCTTGTTCTTGGCGAAGGAGCGGTCGTCGATGACGGCGCCGATGAAGTTCGACAGGTCGGTGACGTCACCCATGGTGATGGAGTCGACCTCGGCGGCGAACTTCTCCTTGAAACCGGAGTTCCAGATGGAGGCCGGGATGTACGCCCGGGAGGAGGCCGAACACTTCTGGCCCTGGAACTCGAAGGAGCCGCGGGTCAGCGCGGTCTTCAGGACGGCGTGGTCGGCCGACGGGTGGGCGACGACGAAGTCCTTGCCGCCGGTCTCGCCGACGAGCCGCGGGTAGGTGCGGTAGTTGGCGATGTTGTTGCCGACCGTCTTCCACAGGTGCTGGAAGGTGGGGGTCGAGCCGGTGAAGTGGATGCCGGCCAGGTCGCGGTGGTTCAGGGCCACCTCGGAGACGGCGATGCCGTCGCCGGTCACCAGGTTGATGACGCCCTTGGGCAGGCCGGCCTCCTCCAGGAGCTGCATCAGCAGCACGGCGGCGTGGGTCTGCGTCGGGGACGGCTTCCACACCACGACGTTGCCCATGAGGGCGGGGGCGGTGGGCAGGTTGCCCGCGATGGCCGTGAAGTTGAACGGCGTGATCGCGTAGACGAAGCCCTCCAGCGGGCGGTGGTCCATGCGGTTCCACACGCCCGGCGCGTTGGCCGGGGGCTGCTCGGCCAGGATCTGGCGCGCGTAGTGCACGTTGAAGCGCCAGAAGTCGACGAGCTCGCAGGGGGTGTCGATCTCGGCCTGCTGGGCGGTCTTGGACTGGCCGAGCATCGTGGAGGCGGCCATCGTCTCGCGCCACGGGCCGGCCAGCAGCTCGGCGGCGCGCAGGATGATCGCGGCGCGGTCGTCGAAGGACATCGCGCGCCACGCCGGGGCGGCGGCCAGCGCGGCGTCGATCGCGTCCTGCGCGTCCTTCTGCGTGGCGTTGGCGAAGGTGCCGATGACGGCCTTGTGGTTGTGCGGCTGCACGACGTCGAAGCGCTCGCCGCCACCCATCCGCTTCTCGCCGCCGATGGTCATCGGAAGGTCGATCGGGTTCTCGGCGAGCTCCTTGAGCTTCACCTCCAGGCGGGCACGCTCCGGGCTTCCCGGGGCGTAGGAGTGGACCGGCTCGTTGACCGGCGCGGGAACCTGGGTCACAGCGTCCATGAGTGCCTTGTCTCCTTGGTGTCGGCGGGGATGGGGGCGGCCTGGGGCCGGTTCAGCCCTTGGTGAGGATGGAACGGCCGAAGAACATCAGGTTCGCCGGCTTCTCCGCGAGACGGCGCATGAAGTAGCCGTACCAGTCGGTGCCGTACGCGGTGTAGACCCGCATCCGGTGGCCCTCGGCCGCGAGGCGGAGGTGCTCGTCGCTGCGGATGCCGTACAGCATCTGGAACTCGTACTCGTCCAGTTTGCGCCCTGCCTTGCGTCCCAGCTCCTGGGCGATGGCGATCAGACGCGGGTCGTGGGACCCGATCATCGGGTAACCCTCGCCCTCCATCAGGGTCTTGAGGATGCGGACGTACGCCTTGTCGATCTCGGCCTTGTCCTGGTAAGCGACGGAGGCGGGCTCCTTGTAGGCGCCCTTCACTATGCGGACGCGGCTGCCGGCGGCGGCCAGGCGGCGGGCGTCCTCCTCGGTGCGGAACAGGTAGGCCTGGATCACACAGCCGGTCTGCGGGAAGTCCTTCCGCAGCTCCTCGTGGATGGCGAACATCGAGTCGAGGGTGGTGTGGTCCTCGGCGTCCAGGGTGACCGTGGTGCCGATCGCGGCGGCGGCCTCGACGACCGGGCGGACGTTGGCGAGCGCCAGCTCGTGCCCGCCCTCCAGCGCCTGGCCGAACATGGAGAGCTTGACGGACATCTCGGCCCTGGTGCCCAGGTCCAGGCCCTTGAGGCGCTCGATCAGCTCCAGGTAGGCGTCCCGGGCGGCGGCGGCCTGCTCGCGGGTGGTGATGTCCTCGCCCACCACGTCGAGGGTGACCTCGAGGCCCTTGGCGGCGGCGTCCTCGATGACCGGGACGACCTGGTCGACGGTCTCACCGGCGATGAACCGGTCGACGACCTGCTTGGTGCCAGGTGCCGCCGAGACGAAACGACGCATCTTGTCGCTGCGGGACGCGGCGAGAATCACGGGACCCAGCACGGGCACCTCCACGGAAAGTACGAACGAAGGCCATACCGGGACATGGGGAACAGACCGGTACGGCACGGAGAACCACCGTGAAATCTAAGGATCTCCCCGATCGTGTGCCATCGACAGCTGTCACGCATCCGTTCCCCGGTTCTCAGACATTTGTCTGAGGGGGTGCGAGAATGGCCGGGTGAAGGGCGATTACCAGGAGCTGGTGGACGAGATCTCCGGCCTGCTCGGCGCTCCGGCGACGCTGGAGGACCGGGATTTCGCGCTGGTCGCCTTCGGCGCGCACGACAGCGACGACGACAGCGCGATGGACCCGGTCCGCACCCGCTCGATCCTGACCCGCCGCTCCACCCCCGCGGTCCGCGCCTGGTTCGAGGGCTTCGGCATCACGCGCGCCACCGGCCCGGTCCGCATCCCGGCCGCCCCGGAGGCCGGGGTCTTCCGGGACCGGCTCTGTCTTCCCGTACGCCATCGGAGCGCCGTGCTCGGTTACGTGTGGCTGCTCGACGCCGAGCCGGGGCCGACCGACGAGCAGCTGAAGGCGGCGATGGAGGTGGCGGCCCGGATCGGGGCGCTGCTCGCCGCCGAGGCGCGGGCGGGCTCGGACCCGTCCCGCGAGTTCGGCGCGGTCCTGACCGCGGGGCGGGGCTGGCAGCGCGACATGGCGGTGGCCGCGCTGCACGAGGCGCTGGGGCCGGACGCGGAGGGGCTGCACGCGGTGGTGTGCGTGACGCCGTGGCCGGACGAACCGCCGTCGGTCCGTACGGTGCCGTCGGCTGCGGCGCTGGCCTCCGTCCCGCTCCCGGACGCCGGGCTCCCGGCGCTGGCCACGCTGGTCCGGCTGCGCTCGGCCGAGGTCCTCGCACCGGCCCTCACCGCTGCGGAGCGGCTGCGTTCCACCGTCGGCCGGGACGCCACCGCCGGGATCTCCGCCCCCCGCCGGGGCCTCGCGGACCTGGGCGCGGCCTGGCACGAGGCGGCGGGCGCGGCCCGCGCCGCGGCGGCCGAGTCCCGCTTCGGCCCGATCGCCGGTTGGCCCGCGATCGGCCCGTACCGGCTGTTGACCGCGCTTCCGGCGGGGGCGGCCGCGGACTTCGCCGTCCGCGCCCTGCTCACCCCCGCGCACAAGGAGCTGGCCCACACCGCCGAGGTGTTCCTCGACTGCGCGGGCCAGGCCTCCCGGACCGCCGCCGAGCTGGGCGTCCACCGCCAGACGCTGTACTACCGGCTCTCCCGGATCCAGCAGCTCACCGGACTCGACCTGAACGACGGCGAGGACCGGCTGCTGCTCCACATGGCGCTCAAGACCGCGCGCCTGCGGACCGTCCGGGGCCCGGCGGCCCCGCCGACGTCCTGACGTCCTGGATCACCGGCCGGCCCCGGTCACCCGTCGTCGGTGTCCGGGGCGGTGACGGGCCGGAGGCTGACGAGGGCGGCCAGCACCAGCGGCGCGTCCCCGTCGCTGTGGCCCACGCCCAGCGCGACCCAGCGGCCGGTGCCGACGACCGGACCCCAGACCGTCAGGTCCCCGTAGAGGTCCTCGGAGAACAGCGCCTCGAACAGCGGCTCGACCTGGACGCCCCGTTGGCGGCGCAGCATCGGCACGTGCAGGGGCACCACCCGGCGCGGACCCCACTCGCGGTCCAACTCCGCCGCCAGATCGGCGAGATGGGACTCGGACGCGTCCACGGCCTCGTTCCACTCGGGTCCGTGCACGCCGGTCAGCGAGTCGCCCTCCCAGAGCGGGACGATGCGGAATCCCGGGCCGGTGGTGGTGGTCCACTCCCCCGTGCCCGGCTCGCCCTCGGCCACGGTGGGACCGGCCTCCGGCACCGGGCCGGCCAGCAGTTCCCGGACGTCGGCCAGTGCTCGGGCGAGGGCGAAGGTCTCCCCGGCGCGGGCGCTCACGGGGCGGTCCGGCGGGTCGGGGCCGTCGCTCCGGGAAGCGGTTCCGTGAGCCGCACCGGCCTCGGCGACCGGTGTCCGGCGCATGCCGGGCGCCTCCCGCCCCCGCATCCCCCGACCCGCTCCGGCCGGGAGGCCCGAAGGCCCCGCACCCTGTCGTTCATGTCCCTGCTCCCCCTTCGTCGCCCGGAACCGCCGCACGGTTCCGCCGTGCCGCCGGACCGGGGCGCCCCCGCCCCCGGCACGGTCAGGACTCCCACCCCTCCAGTACCGCCTGCAGACCATCCGTCAGATCCTGTGCGGACGGCGCGGATTCGCCGTCCATCAGCCACTGCACCATCACGCCCGTGAGCAGCGCCTGGCAGAACAGCCCGGCCACCCGCGCCTTCTCGGGGTCCTTCTCCGGGTCGATGCCGAGCATGTTCCCGGCAAGACTCCCGCGGCCCTCGCGCTGCGGGCCCAGCAGGGCCTTCCGCAGCTCCGGGTCCTGGTCGATCCGGGAGACGACCTCCATCTGGAGCCGCCAGACAGGCCGGGTCTCCTCGAAGCCGTCGATCACCCGCTGCCAGGTGTCGCGGAACTGGTCGAGCGGCGGCCGGGACGCCCCGTCGCCGTCCGCGTCCCGCTTCTCGGTGAGCGCATCGCCCCACTCCTCCGTCACCTTGAGGAAGGCGAGGTTGAGCAGAGCCTCCTTGGAGCCGTAGTGGTAGCCGATGGAGGCGAGGTTCGTGCCGGAGGCGGCCACGACGTCGCGCGCCGTCGTCCGCGCGTATCCCTTCTCCAGCAGGCAGCGCTTGGCGCCTTCGAGCAGGTCCTCACGGTGTCCCATGACAGCAGCGTACCCGGCGCCCAGACGTCCGTATAAGACGGTTGTCCGGATTCCGGGTACGTGCTGGAGCCGGGACCGGTCAGTCGGTCAGGTTCACCGTGCGGGCCGAGGCGGCACCGATCTCCGAGGAGATCTCGGCGAGCACCGCGGCCGGGACGTCGTCGTCGACGGTGAGCACGACCAGCGCCTCGCCGCCCGCGCCCGTCCGCGAGACCTGCATGCCCGCGATGTTCAGGCCGGCCTCGCCGAGGATCCGGCCGACCGTGCCGACGACGCCGGGGCGGTCCTCGTAGCGCAGCACGACCATGTGGTCGGCCAGCGCCAGGTCCACGTCGTACTCGCCGACGGCGACGATCTTCTGGAGGTGCTTGGGGCCGGCCAGCGTGCCGGAGACCGCGACCTCCTCGCCGCCCGAGAGCGTGCCGCGGACGGTGACCACGTTGCGGTGGTCGGGCGACTCGGAGCTGGTGGTGAGACGGACCTCGACACCGCGCTCCTGCGCGAAGAGCGGGGCGTTCACGTACGACACGGTCTCGTCGACGACGTCCTCGAACACGCCCTTGAGCGCGGAGAGTTCGAGCACCTTGACGTCGTGCTGGGTGATCTCGCCGTACACCTCGACGTCGAGGCGGACCGCGACCTCGCCCGCGAGCGCGGTGAAGATCCGGCCGAGCTTCTCGGCGAGCGGCAGGCCCGGACGCACGTCCTCGGCGATCACGCCGCCCTGGACGTTGACCGCGTCCGGCACGAGCTCGCCGGCGAGGGCCAGGCGCACGGACTTGGCGACCGCGATGCCCGCCTTCTCCTGGGCCTCGTCGGTGGAGGCGCCGAGGTGCGGGGTGCAGACGACCTGGTCGAACGCGAACAGCGGGGAGTCCGTGCAGGGCTCCTTCGCGTACACGTCGAGGCCGGCGCCCGCGACGCGGCCCTCCTTGAGCGCGGAGGCGAGTGCCGCCTCGTCGACGATGCCGCCGCGCGCGGCGTTGACGATGCGCACCGAGGGCTTCACCTTGTGCAGCGCCTCGTCGCCGATCAGGCCGATCGTCTCGGGGGTCTTGGGCAGGTGCACGGTGATGAAGTCGGCGACCTCCAGCAGCTCGTCGAGCGAGAGGAGCTTGACGCCCATCTGCGCGGCCCGCGCGGGCTGCACGTAGGGGTCGTACGCGACGATCTTCATGCCGAAGGCCGACATGCGCTGGGCGACCAGGACGCCGATCCGGCCGAGGCCGACGACGCCGAGGGTCTTCTCGCTCAGCTCGACGCCGGTGTACTTCGAGCGCTTCCACTCGCCGTTCTTGAGGGCGGTGTTGGCCTGCGGGATGTTGCGCGCGGTGGCGACCAGCAGACCGCAGGCCAGCTCGGCGGCGGTGACGATGTTGGAGGTCGGGGCGTTGACGACCATCACGCCCGCCTTGGTGGCGGCGGAGACGTCCACGTTGTCCAGACCGACGCCCGCGCGTGCGACGACCTTCAGCTTCCCGGCGGCGGCGATGGCCTCGGCGTCGACCTTGGTGGCCGAGCGGACCAGGATGGCGTCGACGTCGGCGATCGCCGGGAGGAGCTCGGCGCGGTCCGCGCCGTTGCAGTGCCGGATCTCGAAGTCCGGGCCCAGGGCGTCAACCGTGGCGGGCGACAGCTCTTCAGCGATGAGTACGACAGGTTTCGAGCTCACGTGAGTCCTCACAGTTCCAGTGCGGACGGCCGTCCCGACGGCCGCAGGCGTGGAGGGGCTTGCCGCGTGGAAGACGCACGACACTGTGGGCCTGACGCGTGTATGTGTGGAGCAGTGTAGTCATGTGACCGGAGGCGCACTGCGCCCCCTCGGAAGGATCACCCACACGGGGGTGGACGACTTGTACACACGTACGGCGCGCCGCTTCTTCCGGCGGTGGAACGACGGGAACGCCCCGGGGGCGGGCCGCAGGGCCCGCCCCCGGGGCGCCGGTGTCACGCGTCCTCGTCGTTGACCCAGCTCATGAGCTTGCGCAGCTCGCGGCCCGTGGTCTCCAGGAGGTGGTCGCTGTCGGCCTTCTTGTACTCGTTGTACTTCTTCAGACCGCCGTGGTACTCGTCCATCCAGTTCTTGGCGAAGGTGCCGTCCTGGATCTCCGCGAGGACCTTCTTCATCTCGGCCTTGGTGGCGTCGGTGATGATCCGCGGGCCGGTGACGTAGTCGCCCCACTCGGCGGTCTCCGAGATGGACCAGCGCATCTTCTCCAGGCCGCCCTCGTACATGAGGTCCACGATGAGCTTCAGCTCGTGCAGGCACTCGAAGTACGCGATCTCCGGCTGGTAACCGGCCTCGGTCAGGGTCTCGAAACCGGCCTTGACCAGAGCGGCGGTGCCACCGCAGAGGACGGCCTGCTCACCGAAGAGGTCGGTCTCGGTCTCCTCGGTGAAGGTCGTCTTGATGACGCCGGCGCGGGTGCCGCCGATGCCCTTGGCGTACGACAGGGCGAGCGCCAGGCCGTTGCCCGAGGCGTCCTGCTCGACGGCCACGATGCACGGGACGCCGCGGCCCTCCTCGTACTGGCGGCGGACCAGGTGGCCCGGGCCCTTCGGGGCGACCATGCAGACGTCGACGTCGGCCGGCGGCTTGATGAAGTCGAAGCGGATGTTCAGGCCGTGGCCGAAGAACAGCGCGTCGCCCGCCTTGAGGTTGTCCTTGATGGACTCCTCGTAGACCTGGGCCTGGATCGGGTCCGGGACCAGGATCATGATGACGTCGGCCTCGGCGGCGGCCTCGGACGGGGTCACCACGCGCAGGCCCTGCTCCTCGGCCTTGACCTTGGACTTGGAGCCCTCGTGCAGACCGACACGGACGTCGACACCCGAGTCGCGCAGCGACAGCGCGTGGGCGTGACCCTGGCTGCCGTAGCCGATGACCGCGACCTTGCGGCCCTGGATGATGGACAGGTCGGCGTCGGCGTCGTAGAACAGCTCGGCCACTGGGTTTCTCCTTGGTGTGCAGGTGTTGCGTCCCACCGTACGGCGGGTGCGTCGAATACGTTTCGGGGTCTTGCCATGCGGGCGGCGGATCCGGGACCCGTCCGGCGGAGGGTCCTACGCCGTACGGTCCAGGGCGCGCAGCGAACGGTCGGTGATCGAGCGCGCGCCGCGCCCTATGGCGATGGTGCCCGACTGGACCAGCTCCTTGATGCCGTACTGCTCCAGCATCTTGAGCATGGCCTCCAGCTTGTCGGCGCCGCCGGTCGCCTCGATCGTGACGGCCTCGGGGGAGACGTCCACGGTCTTGGCCCGGAACAGCTTGACGATCTCGACGATCTGGGAGCGGGTCTCGTTGTCGGCGCGGACCTTCACCAGGACGAGCTCGCGCTGGATCGCAGCGGACGGCTCGAGTTCGACGATCTTCAGGACGTTGACCAGCTTGTTGAGCTGCTTGGTCACCTGCTCCAGTGGCAGGTCCTCGACACTCACGACGATGGTGATGCGGGAGATGTCGGGGTGTTCGGTGGTACCGACCGCGAGCGAGTCGATGTTGAAGCCGCGGCGGGAGAACAGGGCGGTGATCCGGGCGAGGACACCGGGCTTGTTCTCGACCAGGACGGAGAGCGTGTGCTTGGTGGACATGGAGTCGGTCTCTCTCTGTCTCTCAGTCGTCTTCGTTGTCGCCGAAGTCGGGGCGGACCCCGCGGGCGGCCATGACCTCGTCGTTCGAGGTACCGGCGGCGACCATCGGCCACACCATGGCGTCCTCGTGGACGATGAAGTCGATCACGACGGGGCGGTCGTTGATGGAGTTGGCCTCTTCGATGACCTTGTCCAGGTCGGCCGGGTCCTCGCAGCGGATCGCGTGGCAGCCCATGGCCTCGGACAGCTTGACGAAGTCCGGGACGCGGGTGCCCTTCGCCGGGGCGCCCTCGGTGTCGGCCCCGGAGTGCAGGACGGTGTTGGAGTACCGCTGGTTGTAGAACAGGGTCTGCCACTGGCGGACCATCCCGAGCGCGCCGTTGTTGATGATCGCGACCTTGATCGGGATGTTGTTGAGCGCGCAGGTGGTGAGTTCCTGGTTGGTCATCTGGAAGCAGCCGTCGCCGTCGATCGCCCAGACGGTGCGGTCGGGCATGCCGGCCTTGGCACCCATCGCGGCCGGGACCGCGTACCCCATCGTTCCGGCGCCGCCGGAGTTCAGCCAGGTGGCGGGCTGCTCGTACTGGATGAAGTGCGAGGCCCACATCTGGTGCTGGCCGACGCCCGCCGCGAAGATCGTGCCCTCGGGGGCGAGCTGTCCGATGCGCTGGATGACCTGCTGCGGCGAGAGGCTGCCGTCCTCGGGCAGGTCGTAGCCGAGCGGGTAGGTGTCGCGCCAGCGGTCGAGGTCCTTCCACCAGGCGTCGTAGTCGCCGACGTGGCCGTCGGTGTGCTCGGCCTGGACGGCCTGGACCAGGTCGGCCAGGACCTCGCGGGCGTCGCCCACGATCGGGACGTCGGCGGCGCGGTTCTTGCCGATCTCGGCCGGGTCGATGTCGGCGTGGACGATCTTGGCGTACGGGGCGAAGCTGTCCAGCTTGCCGGTGACGCGGTCGTCGAAACGGGCTCCGACGGCGACGATCAGGTCGGCCTTCTGCAGCGCGGTGACGGCGGTGACCGCACCGTGCATGCCCGGCATTCCGACGTGCAGCGGGTGGCTGTCGGGGAATGCGCCGAGCGCCATCAGCGTGGTGGTGACGGGCGCTCCGGTGAGCTCGGCGAGGACCTTCAGCTCGGCGGTGGCCCCGGCCTTGATGACGCCGCCGCCGACGTAGAGCACCGGGCGGCGGGCCTGGACGATCAGCTTGGCGGCCTCGCGGATCTGCTTGGCGTGCGGCTTGGTGACCGGGCGGTAGCCGGGCAGGTCCTGGGTGGGCGGCCAGCTGAACGTGGTCTTCGCCTGGAGGGCGTCCTTGGCGATGTCGACGAGGACCGGGCCCGGACGGCCGGTGGAGGCGATGTGGAACGCCTCGGCGATCGTGTGCGGGATGTCCTCGGCCCTGGTGACCAGGAAGTTGTGCTTGGTGACCGGCATCGTGATGCCGCAGATGTCGGCTTCCTGGAAGGCGTCCGTCCCGATGGCGCTGGAGGCGACCTGGCCGGTGATCGCGACCAGCGGGACGGAGTCCATGTGGGCGTCGGCGATCGGCGTGACCAGGTTGGTGGCGCCGGGGCCCGAGGTGGCCATGCAGACGCCGACCCTGCCGGTCGCCTGGGCGTAGCCGGTGGCGGCGTGTCCGGCGCCCTGCTCGTGGCGGACCAGGACGTGGCGGACCCGGGTGGAGTCCATCATCGGGTCGTACGCCGGGAGGATGGCGCCGCCGGGAATGCCGAATACCGTGTCGGCGCCCACTTCCTCCAGGGAGCGGACGAGGGACTGCGCGCCCGTGACGTGCTCGACGGTGGCGGCGGGGGACCCGCCGTTACGGGCCCGCGGCTGGGGGTGGTGGGCCCCGGTGGCCTGCTCGGTCATCGGCATTCTCTTCTCGAAGCTGAGGGTTCTTGCGGGTTTTTTGAGATGTTTTGCCTGGTGTCAGTGCAACAAAAAACCCCTCGTGCCGTGAGGCAAGCGAGGGGAGCGCGTCGGTGGGGTCCTGCAGAGTGTCGAGCGAGGGACTCTGCTTCAGCCGACGCGCTTTCCAAGTACGAGAATTCGGGTGCGCATGGCAATGACCCTCTCTCCGACGCACTCACCATGTCAAGTGGGTGGGACGGTCGTCTCGACATGTGAACCGCCCGAACGGGTGAAACCCCCGGTCAGAACCGGTCTCCCGGTGCCGGTGCCGGGCACCGGGAACTCGCCGCGGGCCAGGGCGCGGCGCAGCCGGTACTCGTCGAGCGGGCCGGAGAACGCCATCCCCTGGCCGTGCGTGCAGCCCATGGCGCGCAGCGCGAGGACCTGCTCCGGCGCATCCACCCCGTCGGCCACGGACTGCATGCCGAGATCGCAGGCGATCCGCAGGAGACCGCTGGTGATCTTGTGCAGCCGGGCGGACTCCACGACGCCGTCGACGAGGCCGCGGTCGAGTTTCAGTACGTCGATGGGGAGCCGGCGCAGGGCGTTGATCGCGGCGTAGCCGCTGCCGAAGCCGTCGAGCGCGATGCGGACACCGAGGCGGCGCAGGGCCACGAGGCGTTGCTCCAGTTCGTCGAAGGAGATCCGGGGGTCGCTGTCGGCGACTTCGATCATGAGGGCTCCGGAGGGCAGGCCGTGCCGGGTGAGCAGCGCCTCGACGGAGCTGAACGGGAGCCCCTTGTCGAGGAGTCTGCGGGCGGGGAGCCGCACGGTCACGGGGACCGGGTGCCCCGCCCTCGCCCGTTCGGCGGCCTGTGCGACGGCCTCCTCCAGGAGCCAGCGGCCGAGTTCGGCGGTGCGGTCGTTGTCCTCGGCGACGCGGAGGAACTCGGCCGGGGTGAACAGGATGCCCTGGGCGGAGCGCCAGCGGGCCTGGGCGGTGACGGCGGCGACCGTGCCACTGGCGAGGTGCACCACGGGCTGGTGGAGCAGGGCGAACTCGCCGTCGCGCAGTGCGGTGCGCAGCCGGGCGGAGAGCTCGGAGCGGCGCACGACCTCGGCCTGCATCTGCGGGGCGTACAGCTCGACGCGGTTCTTGCCGCCCGCCTTGGCGCGGTACATGGCGAGGTCGGCGTTGCGCATGAGGTCGCTGGGGCTGATGCCGGGCTCGGCGAAGGCGACCCCGATGGAGGCGGCGACCCGCACGTCCCCGCCGCCGATCCGGTACGGCTGGGAGAGGGTGACGCGCAGCCGGTCGGCGATCTCGTGGACCTGGCACTCCCGGGCGCCCTGGTCGCGGGTGCCGTCGCCGAGGATGATCGCCGCGAACTCGTCGCCGCCGAGCCGGGCCGCGGTGTCGCCGGACCGGACGGACTGCTGGAGGCGGTGGGCGGCCTGGACGAGGAGTTCGTCGCCCGTCTGGTGGCCGAGGCGGTCGTTGACCGATTTGAAGCCGTCGAGGTCGATGAAGAGCACGGCCGTGCCCTGGTCACCGGCCCGCCGGCCGCCGAGGGCCTGACGGACCCGCTTGGTGAACAGGGCGCGGTTGGGCAGGTCGGTGAGCGGGTCGTGCTCGGCGTTGTGCTGCAACTGGGCCTGCAGCCGCACCCGTTCGGTGACGTCGCGGCTGTTGAGGATCAGGCCGCCCTGATGGCGGTTGACGGTGGACTCGACGTTGAGCCAGTCGCCCGTGCCCGAGCGGAAGCGGCACTCGATGCGGGTGGTGGGTTCCTCGCCCGGCGGGGCGGCGAGGAACCGGCGCACTTCGTGGACCACCCGCCCCAGGTCGTCCGGATGGATGATCGAGGAGAGCTCGGCCCCGACCAGCTCGTCGGCGTCGCGCCCGTACACCCCGGCGGCGGCGGGGCTGACGTAGCGCAGGACGCCGGTGGGGGCGGCGATCATGATGACGTCGCTGGAGCCCTGCACCAGGGAGCGGAAGTGGTTCTCCTTCTGCGCCAGTTCCTGGGTGAGGGCGATGTTGTCGACGAGCATGATGCCCTGCCGGACCACCAGGGCGAGCACCACCGCGCAGCCGGTGAGGACCACGACGCGGTCCACCCGGCGGCCCTCGATGACGTTGTGGAGGATGCCGAGGGTGCAGACGGCGGCCGCGAGGTACGGCGTCAGCGCGGCCAGAGAACTCGCGACGGGGCGGCTGGCGGACTGCGGGGGCTCCGGTGGCGGGACAGCGTTGTCCGCCGCTCTGTTGGCACCCCAGGGGGCGTACGCGAGGAGCAGGGAACCGGCGAACCAGCCCGCGTCCAGCAACTGTCCGGAGTGGTAGCTCTGCCGCAGCAGCGGCGAGGTGAACAGGGCGTCGGACAGGACTGTCACGGCGAGCGCGGCCACGGCGGTGTTCACCGCGGAACGGTCGGCGCCGACCCGCCGGAAGTGCAGGGCGAGCACCATGGAGACCAGCACGATGTCGAGCAGCGGGTAGGCCAGCGAGAGCGCCGCGCGGGCCACGCTCGGGCCCTCGGCGTCCGCCAGGTGGGCGGTGTGGGCGAGGGCGAGGCTCCAGGAGAGCGTGAGGAGCGAGCCGCCGATCAGCCAGGCGTCCAGCGCGAGACAGACCCAGCCGGCTCTGGTGACCGGGCGCTTGGCGAGGACGAGCAGCCCGACGATGGCGGGCGGCGCGAAGCAGAGGAAGAGGGCGTCGGCCGCGGAGGGGGTGGGCACCTCGCGCCCGAGCACGACCTCGTACCAGCCCCAGACCGCGTTGCCCCCGGCGGCCATGAGCGAGGAGAACGAGAACAGCAGCCAGGCCGGCCGGAACCGGCTGCCGACGGCGCGCGCGTAGAGGAAGCAGGAGACGGCGGCGATCAGCGCGGCCGCGCTGAGGCCGAAGTCGCCCATGAAGACCGACAGTTGGCGTGATCCCCAGCCGAGGGCCGCGCCCACGGCATAACCGGCGCAGAGGAAGCCGAGCAGGAGCTGCCAGAACAGGGCGGAGGGGCCGCACGCGGCCGACCGGCGGGAGAGGAGCGCGCCGAGGGCGTCGACCGGCGCGCTCACCGGCGCGACCCCGATACCGCCGGATGTGCCCTCACCCGGCGCCCCGCCGGTCCCCGTCGACTGCCCCGTGGTGTCGGATCGTCCACCCATCGGCCGTGCATCGCCCATCGCCCCCTCGCGTGTCGCGTCCCCCGGCGCCGTCCCTTCCACGACGCAGCGCCCCTTTCGGGACGATACACCAGAGTCGTCACTCAGGGACATAGTTCCTCTACTCTCCGTGACGACCTGGGGCGTTGTCCGCACGCTGCGCAGTCACGGGGATCCGCAGCGTGGTCATTCGGTGGTGCGCACGACGTTCCGCAGCGGCTCGCCCGCGGCGAACCGGCTCAGCTGTCCGGCCATCAGCCGCTTGGCGCGCGGCAGGAACGCCGAGGTGCTGCCGCCGACATGGGGCGTGATCAGGACATGGGGAGCATGCCAGAGGGGGTGCCCGGCGGGCAGCGGTTCCGGGTCGGTGACGTCGAGGGCGGCGCGCAGCCGGCCGGACTCCAGTTCGGCCAGCAGCGCCGCGGTGTCCACGACGCCGCCGCGCGCGACGTTCACGAGCAGCGCCCCGTCCCGCATGGCGGCCAGGAAGCCGGCTCCCACCAGCCCCTGCGTGGACGGGTTCAGCGGGGTGGACAGGACGACGACATCGGCCTCGGGCAGGAGTGCGGGCAGATCGTCGAGTGCGTGCACGGGGCCGCGCGCGGTCGTCCGCGCGGAGCGCGCGACGCGTGCCACCCGCGCGCACTCGAAGGGCGCGAGCCGGTCCTCGATGGCGGAGCCGATCGAACCGTAGCCCACGATCAGCACGGACTTGTCGGCGAGCGCGGGGTAGAAGCCCGACCGCCACTCCTCCTCGTCCTGGCCGTGCACGAAGCGGGGGATGCCGCGCAGGGAGGCCAGGATCAGGGCGAGGGCGAGCTCGGCGGTGGACGCCTCGTGGACCCCCTTGGCGTTGCACAGCCGCACCCCGGCGGGAAGCAGTCCGAGACCGGGTTCGACGTGGTCGATGCCCGCCGAGAGGGTCTGCACCACCCGGACCGACGTCATGCCGCCGAGCGGACGGACCGCGACCTCCTCCCCCTTCATGTACGGCACGACGTAGAAGGCGCAGTCGGCGGGGTCGGCGGGGTAGTCCGGGCCGCCGTCCCAGAAGCGGTAGTTGAGCCCTTCGGGAAGCCCGTCGATCTCGTCGGCGGTGAACGGCAGCCAGACGTCGGGGGTTGTCGTCACGTCGGAAGTCTTCGTCGGAGTCATGATCAGGAGGCTAGGACATGCCTCCCGGGGGCGATCGGTGGAGGCTGCGCGAGGGACGCCGGGCGGCAGAGGTTACTTTGGGTGCGGTGTGGTCCCGTGATCGCGGGACACGAACCCGGTCGTCGAACTGCCGTCGTCGCCCGCAGGGACGCCGTGCGGCGTCCGGCGCGCGCGGTCGCGGGGCGCCGGGGAGTTCCGGGGCCGGGACAGGGGTCCCCCCTGCCCTGACGGAGCCGGGAGCTCGGGGAAGCGCCGGGCGTCCGCGACGGACGGCGGTCCGGTGGCGGGGCCCAGGGAGGGTACGGGGAGTTGGAGCGCAGGAGTCTCGGTGCGGCGGCGCTCGCCGTGGGGGCGGTCGGTCTCGGCTGCATGCCGATGAGCTGGGCGTACAGCGCGTCACAACAACGCGGTGACCGTGCGTTGCGGACGGTGCACGCGGCGCTGGACGCGGGGGTGCAGCTGCTCGACACCGCCGACATGTACGGCCCCTTCACCAATGAGCTGCTGGTGGGGCGGGCGCTGAAGGGCCGTCGGGCCGACGCGTTCGTCTCCACCAAGTGCGGGCTGCTGGTGGGTGATCAGCACATCGTGGCCAATGGCCGTCCCGGTTACGTGCGGCGGGCCTGTGACGCCTCGCTGCGCCGGCTGCAGACCGATGTGATCGACCTGTACCAGTTGCACCGGGCCGATCCCGAGGTGCCGGTCGAGGAGACCTGGGGGGCGATGGCGGAGCTGGTGACCGCCGGCAAGGTGCGGGCGCTCGGGCTCTGCGCGGTCGGGGCGCGGGCCTCGCGGCGGCCGGGGGCGCGGATGTACGACGAAACGATCCGTCAGCTGGAGCGGGTGCAACAGGTCTTCCCGGTGAGCGCGGTGCAGGCGGAGTTCTCGGTCTGGTCCCCGGAGCCGTTGGACGCCCTGCTTCCGTGGTGCTCGGCGCGGGGGGTGGGGCTGCTGGCGGCCATGCCGCTGGGGAGCGGCTACCTGACGGGCACGCTCACGCCGGGGCAGGGCTTCGAGCCGGACGATCTGCGGGCCCGGCATCCCCGGTTCACGGCGGAGATGATGGCGGCGAACCAGCCGGTGGTGGTCGGGCTGCGGCGGGTCGCCGAGCGGCACGGGGCGACCGTCGCGCAGGTGGCGCTGGCCTGGGTGCTGCGGCAGGGACCGCACGTGGTGCCGGTGCCGGGGACGAAGCGGGAGCGCTGGGCGGTGGAGAACGCGGGGGCGGCCGGGCTGGAGCTGACCGCGCGGGACCTGGCGGAGATCGCCCGGCTGCCCGGGGCCCAGGGGTCGTGGGACTGAACCCCGGCGGGTGGCCGCGGGTTTCCCGGCCGGGGGCTTCCGTTTTCGGGCATCGCTTTCGGGCGTCGCTTCCCGACGCCGTTTTCGGGTGTCGCTTCTCAGCACCGTTTCCCGGCGTCGCTTTCGGCGGCGGACGGGGACAATCGACGGGCGCCGGGAACCCCGAAGGGGGCGACGGTGTTTGAGGAGTGGTCAGGTGTCCGTCGAAGGGATCGGTTCTGTGCGCGGTGTTCTGTTCGGATCTGTACGGGGCCCGGCGGGGCCCGGCGGGCGGTGCCGGGGCCCGCGCCGCGGTGCGGTGCGGCGGGGGACGCTGGCCGCGCTGGCCGCAGGTTCGCTGGTGCTGACCGCGGGGTGCTCCGGGGATGGTTCCGGCGGCGCGGCGGGCACCGGCCGGACGCCGACGGCCGCCTCCTCCCCCGCCGCCCCGTCCCCGTCGCCCTCCCCGTCCGCCACGGTCTCCCTGCCGCCCGCGAAGGGCTCGGTGAAGGTGGTCTCCACGCTCACGGAGGGCCTGGAATCGCCCTGGGGCCTGGCGGCGCTGCCCGACGGCGACCTGCTGGTCTCCTCGCGCGACAAGGGCACGATCACCCGGATCGACGCGAAGAGCGGGAAGAAGACCCTGCTGGGCTCCGTGCCCGGGGTGGCCCCGGGCGGTGAGGGCGGGCTGCTGGGGATCGCGGTCTCCCCCACGTACGCCTCGGACCATCTGGTGTACGCGTACTTCACCACCGAGTCCGACAACCGCATCGCGCGCATGCAGTACGACGAGGACGGCACGGTGCCGGGCCGGCTGCTGGGCGCCCCGGACACGATCCTGCGCGGCATCCCCAAGGGCGCGATCCACAACGGCGGCCGGATCGCCTTCGGGCCGGACGGCATGCTGTACGCGGGCACCGGCGAGACGGGGGACGACGGCCTCGCGCAGGACCGGGAGTCGCTGGCAGGCAAGATCCTGCGGATGACGCCGGACGGGCAGCCGCTGCACGGCAACCCCGAGGCCGACTCCGTGGTGTATTCGTCCGGGCACCGCAATGTGCAGGGGCTGGCCTGGGACGGGCACAAGCAGCTGTGGGCGTCGGAGTTCGGGCAGGACAGCCGGGACGAACTGAACCGGATCGTGCCGGCCGGGAACTACGGCTGGCCGGAGGTCGAGGGCGAGGCGGGCCGTAAGGATTTCGTCGACCCCGTGGCCCAGTGGAAGCCGTCCGAGGCGTCCCCCAGCGGGATCGCCTTCGTCAAGGGCTCGATCTGGATGGCGGGCCTGCGCGGTGAGCGGCTCTGGCGCATTCCGCTGTCCGGCAAGGAGACCGGGGAACCCCTGGCGGCCCCGCAGGCGTTCCTGGAGAAGAAGTACGGCCGTCTGCGCACCGTGCTCGCCGCGGGCGGGGACAAGCTCTGGCTCGTCACGAGCAATACGGACGGCCGCGGCACCCCCAAGCCTGGAGACGACAGGATCCTGGTGCTGGAGGTGCGGTAGCGGCCACGACAGGGGAAAGGGCGTGCGGCTGGTGTTCAACTTCTTCGAGGAAATCTTCGCACCGGGCCGCAAGCACACCGTCGAGGAGCAGAAGCGGCTGGAGCTGTCCCGGGTGGACCTCGGCATCGGCGACCCGGGCCGCGGGCCGGTGGACCTTGCCTCGGGCAAGGTCACCATCCGGTCGTCCGGTACCTCCGGAGCACGGGAAGAGGGGTCGTCCGGGGCGAGAACCGCCCCGGACGACCCCGGTTCCGCCCCCGGTGCGGGGCCCGATCCCTCCCCCGATCCCGGATCGGACCCCGCCGCCGGTCCCGGTGCCGTCCCGGGGCCCGGCCCGGGGTGACGGGCCCGCGTGCGTGACGCGGGCCCGCCGCCTCGGCCGGGCCGCCTCGGTCTGGCCGGTTCAGTCGGCCCGGTTCAGCCTGATCGCCTCGGTCTGGCCGGTTCAGCCGGCCCGGTCGAAGGAGTCCTGGAGCCGGGGGACGTAGTCGGCGATGGCGGGTGCCCAACAGCCGTAGTTGTGGCCGCCGTTGCAGGTGGGCGAGAGCGACGAGCCGTTGCCGTAGTCGACGAGGCGGCTGTTCAGGCCGAGCTTGTCCATGCGGGCCTTGACGTTCCTGGAGGCGATCGCGGTGAAGTGGTCGATCAGGTCGTTGTCACCGGTGTAGAGCGTGACGTCGGTGTCGGCGAGCTTGGCCAGGTTGACCGGGGCGGCCGGGTCGATCGCCTTCCAGATCCGGTCCGCGTCGAGGATCGGGTACGGGGAGCCGAAGATCGCGTCGCTGTCGACGACCGGGCCGTACCCCGTGCACTCGCCGGTGCCGGGCGGGGTGGAGCTGCTCAGGGCGCACCAGGCTCCGGGCAGGTTGAGCTCCGTGGCCAGGACCGCCGCGCGGACCTCCGCCATGCCGAAGTCGATGCCGCCGGACAGCGAGGCGACGTGGCCGAAGAGGTCGGGGCGGGCCTCGCCGTAGTGCAGGGCGCCGAAGCCGCCCATCGACAGGCCGACGACGGCCCGGTGGTCCCGGTCGGCGAGGGTGCGCAGGTTCGCGTCGATGAAGGGGACGACCTGCTTCAGGTGGAAGGTCTCCCAGTTCGCCGCGCCCTCGGCGGTGTTCTGCATGAGCCAGTCGGCGTACCAGCCCTTCCGGCCGCCGTCCGGCACGACGGTGATCATCGAGTCCGAGCGCAGGGCCGGGACGGCCGCGGCGTCGTCCGGGTTTCCGGGGCCGCCGTGCAGGAAGTACGTCACCGGCCAGCGCTTGCCGGGCTCGTTGCGGTAGCCGCTGGGCAGGAAGATCCGGATCTTGCGCGGTCCGGCCACCTGCGAGGTGGTCACGGTGATGGTGAAGTCGTTGTCCGAGTGCACCTCGGTGCCCCCGGCGACCTGGGTCAGGCCGAATCCGTCGGACAGCACCGGAGGAGGGGCGGCGCCCTCGGTGCCCTCGGCGTGCGCGAGCGGGGTCGCGAGGGTCGCGGTCATGGCCAGCGCGGCGGCGGCGACGGCCGTCCGGGTCCGGGTCCGCCAGGTGGTCGGCTGCGTTCTCATAGGGTGTCCTCTCCGAGAGCGGATGGCTCTCACGGGTGAGTGGGGGTCGGTCGGGGTCGTTGACGCGGCCCGGCCGCCGGGCCGCGTCAACGACCCGGTCGCGCGGGAAGCGCCCTTCCGGTCGCGGTGCTCAGAGCGCGCAGAACGCATCCGTCATGGCCTTGCCCGTGTGGGCCTGCCCCGGCGTGCCGCCGAGCAGATGGAACTCGTTGTTCGCGTGCGCCACCTGCTCGGTGCCGTCCTCACTGCTCAGCCACGCGCTGAAGTAGCCGAGCACCGCGCCGCTGTGCCCCCAGGCCGACTTCCCGCAGGGCAGCTTCACCTGCCTGATGCCCAGCCCGTACCCCATGTCGCCGCTCACCGGGACGGTGGTCTTGAGCTCGGTCATCTGCGCGGGCGCCAGGAGCTTTCCGGTCAGCAGCGCCCGGGAGAACGCGGCCAGGTCGTCCATGGTCGACACCATGGCCCCGGCGCTCCCGAAGACCTGCACGTTGGAGACCGTTCCATCGCCGATGAGGATCGCCCGGATCACGTAACCATGGAGGTAGTTGCCGTAAAGCGCGGGGTCGGACGTGGGGAAGCTGGTGTCGCGCAGACCGAGCGGTTCGATGATGCGCCGCTGGATCTGGGTGGCCGCGTCCTCACCGGTGACGGCCTTGATCACCATGCCCGCGAGTACGTAGTTGGTGTTGGAGTACTCGAACTTCTCGCCCGGCTCGGCGGTCGGCGCGCGCATGCCGAGGGCGACGTCGACCAGGTTCTGCGGCGGGTAGACCTCCCTCGGGTTGGTGTTGAGGAAGTACGGCCCGTTGATCTGCAGGGACTTGAAGTAGTCGGGCAGGCCCGAGGTGTGGTTGAGCAGCTGACGGATCGTGATCTTCGAGCCGTCGTAGCCGTTGGCGGCGGCCGCACCCGGCAGCCACCGGTCGACGGTGTCGTCCAGCGAGAGCTTCTTCTCGCCCTCCAGTTGGAGCAGCACGGTGGAGACGAACGCCTTGGTGTTGCTGCCGATCCGGAACTTGGCCTTCGGATCCGCGGGCCCCTTGGTGGCGCGGTCGCCGACGCCCGCGTGCACGTACTGGGTGGTGTCGCCCTGCCGGACCATGCCGATCACGCCCGGGTACCCGTCGGCGACCCCCTGCCGGGCCCCGGCCTGCAGGATGTCGGCCGGGGTCTGGGCGGCGGCCGGGGAGCCGGTGGACGAGGTGCCGGTGGACGGGGCGGCGGCGACGGCCGTGCTGGCCCCGGTCATCAGGAGGCAGACCGCGGTGGCCGCCGGCAGCAGCCGGCGCCAGTACCCGCGCGTCGGCGAGGGGCGCCGGGCCGCGCCGTCGCCACCCACGGCCCCGGTGTCCGTCGGGATACGAGCCCCGGAAACATCACGCATGCTCATTTTCTTTTCTGTCCCTCTCAGTCGGTCGGTCATTCCAGCTGTTCGGTGGAAGCCGGATTCGTTCCGGACTCCGGGCGAAAACGGACGGGCCGAAACCCCTATCGCTGACAGGCGGCCGCGATGATCAGCAGAAGGACGACGATTCCCAGCACCTGGAGGCATCCGCCGCCCTCCGGGTTCTTCCGGTTGACCTCCACGTGGCCGCCGGGGGGAATTCCGGGGTGCTGTTTCTCGTAGTGGTCGAGCTGGCGGTCCGCCCCCTGGGACTCACTGACCCACGGCGTCTTGAAACCGCATTCGCCGCACCAGAACCGATATGCCATGTCAACTCCTCATGTGTCGCAGCAGGAGAAATTCATGAGAGGCGATCAGGTCCGGCGCCGGGCCCGTCCGGGCCCTGTGGTCCGCCCCGGCCCGTCGACGATCCGCCGTCGGCCGGCCGCGTGTTCCCTCTGCTTCTCGGAGATCCTGCGAAGTGCACCGCCCCGCGTCGGCGCACCGACCGGGCACCACTGATCGTGGAGTTCACGCTGCTCGGGGAACAGGCCATACGACCGGCCATGCATGACCGGTCGTCACGGTAGGCTCATGACCGGCCGCGCTCGGTGGTGGAGAGGATGTCCAAGTGGCGGATCAGCTGGGCACGTTGTTGCGTCGGCTGCGCACCCGGTCGGGACTGACGCAGGAACAGACGGCGGAACGGTCCGGGGTGAGCGTGCGCACCATCCGCAGACTGGAGACGGGCAGATCCAGCGATCACCGGCTGGGAACGGTGAACCTGCTGGCGGACGCCCTGGAGGCCGGACCCGAGGACCGCCAGAAACTCGTGGCCTTGCTCGCGGGAACGCGGAGCGGGCCGGATTCCGGGGATTCCGAACCGGCTGACGAGTCCCCCTCATCGAGTTCCGCTGAGAATTCTGCTGCGGATTCCTCGACGATTACCGCGACGAGTACCGTGACCGCATCCGTTCCCGCGCAGAATTCCAGGCAGGGCCTTGAGCAGGAATCCGGTCAGGAATCGGCTCGGGAATCGGATCAGGACCCGGCTCAGGAATCCGAACGGGGATCCGGGCCCGGTTCCGGGGCGGCTTCCCGGAGGAAGTCCGGCCCGGGATCCGGGGCCGATCGTTTCGCGTCGCCGTTACGCGGCCCCCTCCTCGCCGCCGCCGACGAACTGGCGCAGGAGATCAGGCGCCGTTGGCAACGCGAGGAGGAACACCGCCGGGTCCACGACCCGTTCCCGTTGCCGGTGCGCTGGCAGGACGCGCCCGATTCCCTGACCGACCATTCGGTGAACATCCAGCGGTTGCCGCCGGGAGCGACGCCGGGCCTGATGGACCTGAGCGGCGACCTCGGCAGTGTGGCGGAGGTCTACCGGCGGATCGGCTCGGAGCGGCTGGTGGTTCTCGGCCGGGCCGGGTCCGGCAAGTCGATCCTGACGATCAGGTTCGTCCTGGACCGGTTGGAGACCCGGGCACCGCACGACCGGGTGCCGGTGATCTTCGGCGTCGGTTCCTGGGACCCCACGGCCGTCGCGCTGCGGGACTGGCTGATCGACCGGCTGGTGCGCGACCACCCCCATCTCACCCGTCGGGCGCCCGACGGGTCGACGCTGGCCACCGCGCTGGTCGACAAGGATCTCGTGCTGCCGGTCCTGGACGGCTTCGACGAGATCGCGGAAGGGCTGCGGAGCACGGCCCTGGAGGAACTCAACTCCACCTCGATCCCGCTCGTCCTGACCAGCCGGCGCGACGAGTTCGCCGAGGCCGTCCGGGAGGCCGGGGCCCCGCTGGTCTGGGCCGCCGGTCTCGAACTGACCGACCTCACCCTCGATGACCTCGACGACTACCTGCCCCGGACGGCCCGGCCGGTCCCCCACGGCGACGGCGGGAGCACGGCGGTCTGGGCCCCCGTGCTGGAGGAACTGCGCGCCCGGGAGGGTGGGGAAACCACCCCTCTGGCCAGGGTCCTGAGCACCCCGCTCATGATCATCCTGGCGCGGACGATGTACAGCGAGGCGCCCGACCGGAATCCCGTCGAGCTGCTGGACACCGAACTCTTCCCCGACGAGAACTCCCTGGAGGAGCATCTGCTGGCGGGCTTCGTGCCGACGGTCTACCGGCGTCGCGTCGCCGAGCGGAGCGCCACCGGTCACCGGGAGCGGCACCGCGATCCGGAGCGCGCCGAGCGCTGGCTCGGCTACCTCGCCCACCACCTGGCCCGGCTCGACCGCGACCAGCAGGACCTCGCGTGGTGGCGGATCGGCGACTCGCTGCGGCTGTCCACGCGGCTGTTGTCGGTGGTGGTGGCGTCGGCGCTCTGCGTCACCCTCTCCGAGTGGCTCATCAACCTGGTCAACCTGCCGTTCCCGATCGGTCAGGGTCTCCTGCTGGGCGGTTTGCTGGGAGTGGCCGCCGGTCTCGCCTTCGGGTGCGTCCACGCGGTCCTGGCCCGGTTCGGCACCACGGCCTTCGAACCGGCCCGGGTACGACTGCGGCTGCGGTTGCCCGGCGCGGGCGCCGGCGTCGGCCGCAGACCGGTCCGTACGTTCGTCGCCCGGTTCGGCGCCGTTCTGCTGGGCGGATCCGTGATGGGCGTCGGATGCGCGTCCGCCTTCACCCTCCAGAGCTGGCTGTTCCACGAAATCCCGCTCACGGACGAGCTGGTGATCAGGAGAACGCTCATCAACATGCTGGTCCTCGGGCTGATCTTCGGGGCGGGCGCCGGACTGGTCTTCGGGCTCCTGGCCGCCCTCGAAGCACCGCTGGACGTGGCCTCCGCGGCGACCCCGGCCGGTCTGCTGGCCTCGAACCGCGCGACGGTGGTCCGGCAGGTTCTCGTACTGGCGCCGATGCTCACCGCGACGATCGCGGTCGGCGGGCATCTGTTCACCGACCTGCTCGACGGAATCCTCGGACCCCTGATCTGGAGGACGGAGGACGGGATCGTCATCGGCGCCGTCGGCGGGCTCGGCGGCACGTGCTCGTACGCGCTCTCGTTCACCGCCTGGGGGCGGTGGCTGGTCCTGGCACGGGTGTGGCTGCCGTTGACCGGCAAGCTGCCCCGGGACACGTCGGCCTTCCTGGACGACGCCTACCGCCGGGGCGTACTGCGCCGGGCCGGCGCGGTGTACCAGTTCCGCCACGTCCGGCTCCAGCACCACCTCGCCCGCTCCTACCGCGAGCACCAGCGCAAGTACGCGCCGGCCAGGTTCGGTGCCGGGGCGCAGCGGGCGCAGACGGTCCGGAGCAGGTGAGCCGGGGAGGCGCGGCACTCGTGGGGCGGGGAGGCGGCCCGGAGCAGATCAGCCGGCAAGACGCCGCGCCCGTGGGACGGCACGCCGGGAAGGCAACCCGGCACAGATGAGCCGGCAAGGCGCGGCGCCCGTTCGACGGTGCGCCGCGCCCCCGCCCTCAGTCCTTCCGCGCCCGCCACTCCGGGGCCAGCACGGACCAGATCTCCGAGTCGTGCCGCTCGCCCCGGTACGGGTAGCTCTCGCGCAGCACCCCGTCGCGCTTCATGCCGAGCCGCTCGGCCACGGCGACGCTGCGCCGGTTCGCGGCGGAGGCGATCCATTCCACCCGGTGCATGCCGCGCTCGTACACCGCCCAGTCGATCAGCTTCCGTGAGGCCCGGGTGATCAGGCCGCGCCCCTGCGCCGCCGGTTCGAGCCAGCAGCCGACCTCGCAGTTCCCCGACTCCGCGTCGAAGATCCGGAACAGGACGCCGCCGACCAGCGTGCCGTCCAGCCAGATGCCGTAGATCCGGCCCGTGTCGGCCGCCTGCTTCTCCGCGTACCTGCCGAGCAGGGCGCGCGCCGACTCCAGGTCGGTGGCGAAGGAAGCGAAGGGGATCCAGGGATCGACGAGTTCCCGGGCCCGGTCCATGTGGGCGAGGAACTCCTGTGCCTGCCAGATCTCCAGCGGACGCAGTTCCGCTCCGTCGTCACCCAGGGATATCGCGAACATCGTGCTCCTTCTCGGACTTCTCGGATCTCTCGGGCCTCTCGGGCCTCTCGGACCTCTCGGACCTCTCGGACCGCTCACATCGTCTTCGCGGCCCCCACCGCCCCATCCTCGGCCGGTTGTGCCGCCTGCGGGATCCTCGCATGCGGCACCGGCCGACCGGGAGGCTCGATGCTGATCCGCGGCAGCAGCCGGTCCAGCCAACGCGGCAGCCACCAGTTCGCCCCGCCCAGCAGATGCATCAGGGCCGGGACCAGCAGCGTGCGCAGGACGAAGGCGTCGAGGGCGACGGCGGCGGCGAGCGCGATGCCGAACATCGCGATGACCCGGTCCCCGCTGAGGACGAACGCGAGGAAGACCGAAATCATGATCACCGCCGCGGAGTTGATCACCCGGCCGGTCTCGGCGAGGCCGACCCGGACCGCCCGGCAGTTGTCGCCGGTCTCCAGCCACTCCTCGTACATCCGCCCCACCAGGAACACCTGGTAGTCCATGGACAGCCCGAAGAGCACGGACACCATGATCACCGGCAGGAACGGTTCGATGGGGCCCGCGCTGCCCAGCCCCAGCAGCTCGCTCCCCCACCCCCACTGGAAGACCGCGACAACCACCCCGAACGAGGAGGCCACGGCGGCCACGTTCATCGCCGCGGCCTTCAGCGGGATGCCGATCGACCGGAAGGCCAGCAGCAGGAGCAGACAGCCGAGCCCCGTGACGACGCCGACGAAGAGCGGGAGCTTGCCGACGATGATCCCGGCGAAGTCGTCGTAGCTCGCGGTCACTCCCCCGACATGGGCCCGGAGCGAGGTGTTCTGCGAGGCCTGGGGCAGCACGTCCGTGCGCAGCCGGTCGACCAGCTCGCTGGTCCGCTCCGACTGCGGCGACGTCTTCGGGACGACGGTGACGAAGGCCGTTTCGCCGTCGGCGCTGTACGTGACCGGGGCGGCCGAGGCCACGCCCTCGGTGGCCCGCAGCGTGGCGGGCAGGCCGTCCATCGCCAGCCGGTCGTCCGCCCCGTCCAGCCGGGCGACGATCGTCAGCGGCCCGTTGACGCCCGGCCCGAAGCCGTCGGCCAGCAGGTCGTACGCCTTCCGGGTGGTGGACGAGGCGGGGTTGTTGCCCTGGTCGGCGCTGCCCAGGTGGAGCGAGAAGGTGGGCAGGGCCAGGACCAGCATCACCACGGCGGCGATCCCGCCGAGCAGCTTGGGGTGACGTTCGACGAAGGCCGACCAGCGGGCGGCGAAGCCGGTGGGGAGTTCGGGCTGCGGCCCGTGCTCGGCGAGTCCGCGCCGCTCGCGCCGGCTCAGGGCCCGCATCCCGATGAAGGACAGCAGGGCGGGGAGCAGGGTCACGGACGCGGCCACGGTCAGGACGACGGTGAGCGAGGCGGCGACGGCCACGCCGTTGAGGAAGCCGAGTCGCAGGATCAGCATGCCGAGCAGGGCGATGCAGACCGTGGCCCCGGCGAAGACCACCGCCCGGCCGGTCGTCGCGACGGCGTCCTGCGCCGCCTCGGTGACCGTCAGACCCCTGCGCAGCCCTCTGCGGTGTCTGGTGACGATGAACAGCGCGTAGTCGATGCCGACGCCGAGCCCGATCAGCATGCCCAGCATGGGGGCGAAGTCGGCGACGGTCATCAGATGGCCGAGCAGCACGATGCCCGCGTAGGCCGTGCCGACGGAGACGAGGGCGGTGGCGATGGGCAGCATGCTGGCGGCGAGCGAGCCGAAGGCGAGGAACAGGACGACCGCCGCGACGACGACGCCGACGGCCTCACCGAGATGGACGGACGGCGCTTCGGTGAGGGCGACCGCCGAGCCGCCCACCTCCACCCGGAGGTCTTCGCCGGCCGCCGCCCTCGCGGTGTCGACGAGGGCCTGTGCCTGGGCCACCGGGATGTCGTCGACCTGCCGGTCGAAGGTGACCGTGGCGTAGGCGGTGCGTCCGTCCTCGCTGATCTGCCCGGCGCCGGCGGCCCCGTAGGGTCCGGTGACCGAGCCGACCCCGGGCAGTTCCTCGACCTCGTGCAGGGTCCGGGTCATCGTCTGGCGGACGTCGTCGGCCCGCACGGTGGAGTCGGTGGTGTGCCAGACGATGGTGTCCGTGTCCCCGCCGAGGTCGGTGAAGCCGTTCGCGAGGAGTTCGGTGGCCCGGCCGGACTCCGTGCCGGGCACCTCGTAGTCGTTGGAGTACGCGGAACCCGCGAATCCCGCCGCGGTGGCTGCTCCGCCGAGGGCGACGAGCCAGATGAGGACGGCGATGAGGCGGTGCCTGATGCACCAGCGGGCGATGGCGGCCACGGACGTGCTCCCTGCCGGTTCGTGGCCCTTCGCCGGGACAAAACATGAATTACCCGCAAAGAGCACATGACCTGAGGACTGTCACTCTGGCAGCCGATCGTGATCCTTTGTCCCTTTCGTGGCCTTATTCACATGGGACTCGTACGGGCTTATACGGAGCACATATCAGCTGATACGGGCTCATATGGGCTCCGGGCGGGGCGCCGAGCCGTCCGTCGGCGCCCCACCGTCGGGCCCCGACGTCAGCCCGAGACGCTCGCCCGGCCGTTCTCGATGTGCCCCATCAGGCGGCGCCGGAAGGCGTCGTCCCCCTCGACGGTGACGGCCAGGTCGTACCAGCCGTGCGCGTCGGCCGCCGAGTGCACCACGGTGCGGCTGCGTCCCGGCTTGACCTTGACGGTCCGGGACCGGCCCCGCAGGTCCGCCTCGTCCACGTACCCCAGGGGGCGCACGACGAAGGTGAGCACCGTGCTGCTTGTGTTGCGCAGGGTGAGGTGCAGGTTCCGCCCGTGGGCGTCGATCCGCGAGGCGACCTCGGCCCCGGCCGCCGCGCCGCCCTTCGCGGGCCCGGCGAACTCGCGCCGGAAACCGTTCGGCCCCGTCACCGTGAAGCGGTACGCGTCGCCGGCGAGCGGCACCGTCCACCGGTCCGTGCCCCGCACGTCCCGGTGCTGCGGCACGGGGAACTCGCCCGCGTACGGGTACAGCGCGAAGTGTGCGGACGAGCGGCCCGTGTTGCTGAGGTCCACCCGTACCGCGCCGTCCGCCAGCTTCGCCTGCGCGTCCGGCTGGTACGGCAGCGGGCGGGCCGGGCGGGTGCCGGGCTCCTGCACCGGCATCTGCTGCACGGCCGGCGGCTTCGGCGACCAGCGCCCGCTGAACGGCGGGATGGCGGCCGGCTGCTCCACGTCGGGCCTGCGCCGCCCGCGCCCGAAGTCGAACGCGGAGGTCAGGTCGCCGGTGACGGTGCGCCGCCACTGGCTGATGTTGGGCTCCGCCACCCCGGTCCAGCGCTCCAGGAAACGGATCACGGAGGTGTGGTCGAAGACCTCGGAGCAGACGTAGCCGCCCACCGTCCACGGCGACACGACCAGCAGCGGCACCCGGATCCCGAGGCCGGTGGGCTTGCCCTCCCACCGCTCCTCGGCCACCTCGGGAGGCGCGACGGGCGGCGGCACGTGGTCGAAGAAGCCGTCGTTCTCGTCGTAGTTGATGAGCACGGCGGTGTGCCGCCACACCTCGGGGTGCTTGCCCAGCGCGTCCAGGACCTTGTAGACGATCGTCGCGCTGTGGATCGGCGAGGAGACGCTCGGGTGCTCGGAGTCGACGGCCGACGGCACCAGGTACGAGACCTCGGGCAGGGTGCCCGCCGCCACGTCCTTGGCGAACTCCTCGGCCAGCTTCCCGGTCTCCACCCGGCGCAGCGCCCGCTCGAAGAGGCTGCGCTCGGTCTTGTCCAGGGTGGCGACGCCCTCCTCCAGCAGCCCGAACAGCCGCTGCCGCTCCGCGTCGTCGGCGGCGCGTATCGCGGCGTAGAAGGACTCCATGTACGTGTGGCCGCCGGTCCTCGCCAGCGCCTTGCGGGCGACCGCCTTGAAGGTGGCGAAGAACTCGATCTGGTTGTCGGTGAAGTTCTCCCACTCGGTGTAGGTGCGCCAGCTGCGCCCGGCCTTCTCCAGCCGTTCCGCGTAGGTGCCCCAGTCGTACCCGGGGTGCGTGCCCTCGGCGTACGCGTCGTTGCCGACGGCCCGCTTGCCGTTCGGCTCGTGGCCGGTCTTCCCGCTCCACAGGTGGTTGCGGTTGGGGCTGGTCGAGGTGTGGATGGAGGAATGGTAGGCGTCGCAGACCGTGAAGGTGTCGGCCAGCTCGTAGTGCAGCGGGATGTCCCGGCGGTCGTAGTACGCCATGGTGGCGGCCGTCTTCGCGCTCACCCAGTTGTTCATCCACCCCCCGGCCCACGCCTTGCCGCCGCCGCTCCAGGAGTGGTCGAGGGCGCCGATGTACTGGAGGTCCTTCTTCTGCGCCTCCGCCGCGTCCCGCACCGGGAACGGCAGCACGGAGCCGCCCAGCGGGGCGGGCTGCTCGAAGACCGGCCTGCCGGAGGGCAGCTCGACGGCGTTGCGGTCGCCGAAGCCCCGCACGCCCCGGAGCGTTCCGAAGTAATGGTCGAAGGAACGGTTCTCCTGCATCAGGATCACCACGTGCTTGATGGCTCCGAGCCCGTCCCGGCCGCCGGCCCCCGCCGGGTGGGCCGGCTGCGCGGCGATCGCGGCCTGCAGCGACGGCGGGAGCAGCGACCCCGCCGCCGCGGCACCGAGTGCGCCGCCGCCGAGCGCGAAGAGCCGGCGCCGTGAAATGTCCGTGGTCAAGATGGGCCTCCCGAGTCCTGATCGTTCAGCCGGGAAGCTAGCCAAGCCCGGTGGCGCGGGGAAGGACTTCGTACGGCTCCGTGGTGAACGTCCAACAGGTCGGCCGGGAAGTCCAACCCCGACCGCCTCCGGTCCCGCCGGGGCCCCTCACACCCCGATCAGTTGCAGCGCGCCCCACAGCGCCACCGTCGACGCGCCCAGGGTCGCCGGTACGGTCAGCAGCCCGAGCCGGGTGAAGTCGCCGAGCTCGGGCGGGGTGCCGTGGGCGTGCAGGATGCGGCGCCAGAGCAGGGTGGCGAGCGAGCCGACGTAGGTGAGGTTCGGGCCGAGGTTCACGCCGATCAGGGCGGCGAGCAGCGGTCCGGGCCCCGCCGCCGCGACGACCGGGAGCAGGGCGAGTATCGCGGGCAGGTTGTTGATCAGGTTGGCGAGGACGGCCGCCACCGCGGCCACCGCCAGCAGTTCGGGCAGCGAGGAGCCGTCCGGCAGGAACGCGTCGATCCCGGCGCCCAGGCCGTTGTCCACCACCGCCCGGACCACGACGCCCAGCGCGAGGACGAACAGGCAGAACAGCGGGTGGGCTGAGCGAACGATTCTGCTGACGGTGGTGTCGCGCCTGGCCAGTGCGCGGACCGCCAGCACCCCGGCGCCCGCCAGCGCCGCCCACAGCGGTTCCGCGCCCGCGAACGAGGTGATGACGAATCCGCCCAGGGTGAGGGCGAGGACGACGAGCGTGAAGACGGGGACGGCCGGGCGGGCCTCCTCCGGTTCCGGCGGGTGCGCGCCCGCGGCCAGGTCGGTGGCGAAGAACCGGCGCAGGACGGCGTACTCGACGGCGATCGCGGCCAGCCACGGCAGGGTCATCAGCGCGGCGAACCGGGTGAAGGAGAGGCCGCTCGCGGTGAACGCCAGCAGGTTCGTGAGGTTGGAGACCGGCAGCAGCAGGGACGCCGAGTTGGCGAGGTGCGCGCAGGCGTGGACGTACGGGCGGGGGCGGGCGCCCACCCGGGCGGCGGTGGCGAGGACGACCGGGGTCAGCAGGACGACGGTCGCGTCCAGGCTGAGCACGGCGGTGATCGCGGAGGCGACGAAGAAGACCCCGCCGAGGAGGGGGCCGGTCCGTCCCCGGCAGGCGCGCGCGACCAGGTCGCCGGCGGCCTTGAACAGCCCCTCGTCCGCGCAGAGCTGCGCCAGCACCAGGATCGCCGCGAGGAACCCGACGACCGGGAGCAGGCTGTCCACCTGGGCGCGGGCCTCCGGCCACGGAACCGCACCGGCCACGACGACCAGCACGGCGGCGGGTACGGCGGCGGTCGCTTCCGGCAGCCCCCGCGGGCGCAGTACGGCGAAGGCCAGCACGCCGAGCAGGAGGGCGACGGAGACGGTCTCGGTCATGACGGTGTTCAACGGGCTCTCCGGACACAGGTGAAGGGGCGGTGCACCGGTGATCGGTGTGCACCGCCCCTCCGGGGACGTGATTCACGGCTTCCCCGGCCGTGCGGGACGGCCGGGGCGCGGGCGGATCAGCCCTCGACGCCGAGCTTCTCCAGGATCAGCTCGCGCACGCGGGCCGCGTCCGCCTGGCCGCGGGTGGCCTTCATGACCGCGCCGACGAGCGCGCCCGCCGCCGCGACCTTGCCGCCGCGGATCTTGTCCGCGATGGCCGCGTTGGCGGCGATGGCCTCGTCCACGGCCGCGGACAGCGCGCCCTCGTCGGAGACGACCTTCAGGCCGCGCTTCTCGACGACGGTGTCCGGGTCGCCCTCGCCCGCGAGGACGCCCTCGATGACCTGGCGGGCCAGCTTGTCGTTGAGGTCGCCCGAGGCGACGAGCTCGGCCACTCTGGCGACCTGCGCCGGGGTGATGGGCAGCTCGTCGAGGCCGCGGCCGGTCTCGTTGGCGTTGCGGGCCAGCTCGCCCATCCACCACTTGCGGGCCTGGTCCGAGGGGGCGCCCGCGTCGGTCGTGGCGACGATCAGGTCAACCGCGCCGGCGTTGAGGATGGACTGCATGTCGTGCTCGGAGACGCCCCACTCCTCCTTGAGCCGGTTGCGGCGCAGCCGGGGCAGCTCGGGCAGCCCCTTGCGGAGCTCCTCGACCCACTCGCGGGCCGGGGCGACCGGCACCAGGTCGGGCTCGGGGAAGTAGCGGTAGTCCTCGGCGTTGTCCTTGATACGGCCGGATGTGGTGGAGCCGTCCTCCTCGTGGAAGTGCCGGGTCTCCTGCACGACCGTGCCGCCGGAGGACAGCACCGCGGCGTGGCGCTGCATCTCGAAGCGGACGGCGCGCTCGACGGAACGCAGCGAGTTCACGTTCTTCGTCTCGGAGCGCGTACCGAACGTCTCGGTGCCGTGCGGGCGCAGCGACAGGTTGACGTCGCAGCGCATCTGGCCCATCTCCATCCGGGCCTCGGAGACGCCGAGCGCCTTGATGAGCTCGCGGAGCTCGGCGACGTACGCCTTGGCGACCTCGGGGGCGCGGGCGCCCGCGCCCTCGATCGGCTTGGTGACGATCTCGATGAGCGGGATGCCCGCGCGGTTGTAGTCGAGCAGGGAGTGGGACGCGCCGTGGATGCGGCCGGTGGCGCCGCCGACGTGGGTCGACTTGCCGGTGTCCTCCTCCATGTGGGCGCGCTCGATGTGGACCCGGAAGACCTCCCCGTCCTCCAGCTGGACGTCCAGGTAGCCGTTGTAGGCGATCGGCTCGTCGTACTGGGAGGTCTGGAAGTTCTTCGGCATGTCCGGATAGAAGTAGTTCTTCCGGGCGAAGCGGCACCACTCGGCGATCTCGCAGTTCAGCGCGAGGCCGATCTTGATGGCGGACTCGACGCCGATCTCGTTGACGACCGGGAGGGCGCCGGGCAGGCCGAGGCAGACCGGGCAGGTCTGGGAGTTGGCGTCCTGCTTGAGCTCGGTGGAGCAGCCGCAGAACATCTTGGTCTTGGTGCCGAGCTCGACATGGACCTCCAGGCCCATGACGGGGTCGTAGGACGCGAGCGCGTCCTCGTACGACACCAGGTCGGTGACAGTCACGGTGAAACTTCCCTCTCAGCCCAGCAGTACGTCGTCGTCGCCGATGCGCTTGAGCTCGCGCAGCAGCAGGGCGACGCCGGTGGCGATGGCGGCGGCGGAGACAACGGCGTCGACCAGTCGGAGCGTGTCGTGCTCGGCACGCGCCTTCCGGGCCTGCTTGAGCACGCTGACCGCCCCGAAGGCGGTGGTGCCGATGGACAGGTAGGTACCGGTCTTGGACTTCTTGAAGCCCTTGGCCTTGGTCAGTGCACTCACAGTGACGGAGCCTCCTCCAGCAGCGGGTGTCCCCACTTTTTCACGAAGGCGGCCTCGACGGCGGCTCCGACCTTGTACAGCCGGTCGTCCTTCATGGCGGGGGCGATGATCTGCAGTCCGACCGGCAGCCCGTCCTCGGGGGCCAGGCCGCAGGGCAGCGACATGGCGGCGTTGCCCGCGAGGTTGGTCGGGATGGTGCACAGGTCCGCGAGGTACATCGCCATCGGGTCGTCGGCGCGCTCGCCGATCGGGAAGGCGGTGGTGGGCGTCGTCGGGGAGACGATGACGTCCACCTGTTCGAAGGCCTTCTCGAACTCCCGGGTGATGAGGGTGCGGACCTTCTGCGCCGAACCGTAGTACGCGTCGTAGTAGCCGGAGCTGAGGGCGTACGTGCCGAGGATGACGCGGCGCTTGACCTCGTCGCCGAAGCCGGCCTCGCGGGTGAGCGCGGTGACCTCCTCGGCGGACTTCGTGCCGTCGTCGCCGACCCGCAGGCCGTAGCGCATGGCGTCGAAGCGGGCCAGGTTGGAGGAACACTCGGACGGCGCGATCAGGTAGTACGCCGACAGGGCCAGGTCGAAGGACGGGCAGTCCAGCTCGACGATCGTGGCGCCGAGCGACTTCAGCAGCTCGACCGACTCGTTGAAGCGCTGGACGACACCGGCCTGGTAGCCCTCGCCGGCGAACTGCTTGACGACGCCGACGCGCATGCCCTCGACGCTGCCGTTGCGGGCGGCCTCGACGACCGGCGGGACCGGGGCGTCGATGGACGTGGAGTCCATCGGGTCGTGCCCGGCGATCGCCTCGTGCAGCAGGGCCGCGTCCAGGACGGTACGGGCGCAGGGCCCGCCCTGGTCCAGGGAGCTGGAGAACGCCACCATGCCGTAGCGGGAGACGCCGCCGTAGGTGGGCTTGACGCCGACGGTGCCGGTGACGGCGGCGGGCTGGCGGATGGAGCCGCCGGTGTCCGTGCCGATGGCGAGCGGGGCCTCGTACGAGGCGAGGGCGGCCGAGGAGCCGCCGCCGGAGCCGCCGGGGATGCGGGTGAGGTCCCACGGGTTGCCGGTCGGGCCGTAGGCGCTGTTCTCGGTGGAGGACCCCATGGCGAACTCGTCCATGTTGGTCTTGCCGAGGATGACGACGTCGGCGGCCTTCAGCTTCTGGGTGAGGGTCGCGTCGTACGGCGGGATCCAGCCCTCGAGGATCTTGGAGCCGACGGTGGTCGGCATGTCCTTCGTGGTGAAGATGTCCTTCAGCGCGAGCGGGACGCCGGCCAGCGGGCCGAGCTTCTCGCCGGCCGCCTTCTTCGCGTCGACGGCGCGGGCCTGCGCGAGGGCGCCCTCGCGGTCGACGTGCAGGAAGGCGTGGACCTTCTCGTCGACCGCGTCGATCCGGGCCAGGTGGGCCTCGGTGACCTGGACGGCCGTCAGCTCGCCGGAGGCGATCCGCGCGGCGATCTCGGCGGCGGTGAGCTTGATGATGGTGCTGTGGTCCGTCATGGCTGTTAGTCCTCCCCCAGGATCTGCGGCACCTTGAAACGCTGCTGCTCCTGGGCCGGGGCGCCGGAGAGCGCCTGCTCGGGGGTGAGCGACGGACGGACCTCGTCCGCGCGCATGACGTTGGTCAGCGGCAGCGGGTGGGAGGTCGGCGGTACGTCTTGGTCGGCGACCTCGGAGACGCGGGCGACCGCGCCGATGATGTCGTCGAGCTGTCCGGCGAAGTGATCGAGCTCTTCGCCCTTCAGCTCCAGACGCGCCAGCCGGGCGAGGTGGGCGACCTCCTCGCGCGTGATGCCAGGCATGCAGCGATCCTCAGGGGTTGGTGTGTGGTTTTGGCCCAATCCTATGGGGTAGCCCGCCGCCGCTCCCGCCACCCGGGCGAACACCCTGATCGGACCAGGATTTCCCCGGCCCCCTGCACCTGGCCACCCGGCCTGCCGCGCCCGGCCGCCCCGGCCCGCCCACCGTGCCCCGGCCCGCCGCATCCGGCCGCCCCGCCCCGCCGCGTCCCGGCCCGCCCTCGTGCCCCGGCCCGGCCCGGCCCGCCGCGCGGGACCGAGCGGGGCGGGACCGGGCGGGGCGAGCCGGGGCACGGCCTCAGGTCGTGGCGGGGCGGGAGTCGATTGCCCGGCCGGAGGGCCGCTGTTCCAGCTCCGGGGGCGCACCGGCGGCTGCGGCGGCGGCCGCGGCCGCAGCGGCCAACTCGGCGGGCCGGCGCCAGCCGTGCTCTCCCCGCGCCCGGAGCCAGGCCGTCGTCTCCTGGGGCGGCATCGCCGCGGCGACCAGCCACCCCTGCACCGCGTCGCAGCGCAGGTCCCGCAGCCGCTCCCAGGTCTCGTCGTCCTCGACGCCCTCCGCGACGACCAGCAGGCCCAGCGAGTGCGCCAGGTCGATGGTGCAGCGGACGATCTCGGCGTCCTCGTTGTCGACGGCCAGCCGGGCCACGAACGACCGGTCGATCTTCAGCTCGCTGACCGGCAGCCGCCGCAGGTGGACCAGCGAGGAGTAGCCGGTGCCGAAGTCGTCGAGGGACATCTTCACGCCGTGTCCGGTCAGTCCGGCGAGCGTGTCGGCGGCGCGCTGCGGGTCCTCCAGCAGCACGTGCTCCGTTATCTCCAGCTGCAGCGCGCCGGCCGGGACGCCGTGCCGGGCGAGCCGAGCCGCGACACCGCCCGCGAAACCGGGGGTGTGGACGTCGCGCGGGGAGACGTTGACCGCGACCGGGACGAACAGGCCCTGCGCCCGCCACCGGGCGACCTGGGCCAGCGCCGTCTCCAGCACGTACTCCGTGAGGTGCGGCATCAGGCCGGACGACTCGGCGATGGCGATGAACTCGTCCGGGGGGACCCGCCCGCGCTCCGGGTGCACCCAGCGCACCAGCGCCTCCAGGCCGGCCACCTGGCCGTCGAAGCGGACCTTCGGCTGGTAGTGCAGCTCGACCTCGCCCGCGTCCAGCGCCCGGCGCAGGTCGCCCAGGAGTCCGAGCCGGTCCGGGGTGTTGCTGTCCCGCTTGGACTCGTACACCTCGACACCCGTACGGTCGCGCTTGGCCTGGTACATCGCCACGTCCGCGCGTCTGAGCAGCCCCTCGGCGTCCAGTGCGTGGTCCGGGTGGACGGCCACCCCGGCGCTGGCCTCCAGCACCAGGGTCAGGCCGTCCAGGTCCAGCGGGGAGGACAGCTCGGCGACCAGGTGGCGGGCGACCCGCTGGGCGCTGGTGATGGAGTCCGCGGTGGGCAGGAGCACGGCGAACTCGTCGCCGCCGAGCCGGGCGGCCTCCGCCCCCCGGGGCAGCGCGAGTCTCAGCCGTTCGGCTATCTGCAGCAGCAGCCGGTCCCCCGCCAGATGGCCGAGAGTGTCGTTGACCGCGCGGAAGCGGTCGAGGTCGATCAGGACGAGGGCGGATCTGGTGCCGGTGGACTCGGCGTCCTCCAGCGCCGTCCAGGTGCGTTCCAGCAGCCACTGCCGGTTGGGCAGGCCGGTCAGGGGGTCGCGCAGTTGTTCCTCGGCCCGGGCCCGGGCGATCCAGAGCGCGGAGTCCAGGGCGATCAGCGGGACCGCGAAGAGCGGCAGGAGCAGGGGGGTGGCCATCGCGACGACGCAGATCAGCGGCGCGATGCCGAACAGGGCGAGGGCGACGAGCCCCTGGCGCAGCAGGGTGCTGCGGGCGATGGTCGGCAGCCCGCCGCCCTGGGGTGTCCTCGCGTACCACAGCAGGACCCGGGTCACCAGAAGATAGGTGGAGGCGGCCAGGAGTACTTCCGGTACCGCGGCGATGCCCCAGTCGAGTGGCTGCCAGGGCGACTCGACGGTCTGCGCCTCGCCGAACGCGGCGAGCACCAGGGCGGCCGCGCCGATGCCGAGGATGTCGACGGCGCCGTGCAGCAGCCCTTGCCACCAGCGGTGTCTGCGGGCGACGCCGACCAGGACGACGACGATCAGGCTGACCAGCCCGGCGGGCACCCAGCCGTAGAGCAGCAGCACGGCCAGGGTGAGCGCGGCGCCGGAGCCGGTCCCTCCCCACCAGCGGTCGCGGCCGAGCGCGACCAGGTGGCCGACGATGATCCCGGTCAGGACGGCGAGCGCCCAGCCGGGCTCGCCGTCGGGGAAGAGCGCGCGCCCCTCGCTCACGGTCCGGTAGAAACCGGTCGCGAGCTGGGCGACGGCGATCACCACGAAGACGGCCCCCACTTTCGGCGTGAGGCCGACGAAACCTTGCAGCCGCGACACCGGTGCGGCGCTCTCGGTCGGTTTCATTCCGTCCCTCTCACAGCCGGCGGTGCCGATGTCACCCGATGGTTCCGCTCCATGCCGCGCTGCCCGGTTTCCCACCCCGCGGCCGAACACGGCAGGTGTACGTCTCAACAGTAGGCCGGGAAGGGCCCCTACGGGCAGCGCTCGGACGCTGTTGCCCGAATGCGAACCGACCATCCGTCAACATCTGGTATGCGCCGATCGGGTGAACCCACCCCCAGGGCGACCTGCTTGTCCAGATTGATGGCGAGACGCCCCTTGTTCACCCTTCTGTTCGTGCGGCCTGTTCCCCCTCCGCCCGGCCTGTCCGGCCTCCGCCGGTCACCCGGCCGGCTCCTCGGCCCGTACGGCCGCCTCGCGCGCCGCGTCGGGCCCCTGTTCGAGGAGGACGGCGAAACCGTCCTCGTCCAGCACCGGCACCTTCAGCTGCATCGCTTTGTCGTACTTCGAGCCGGGGTTGTCGCCGACGACCACGAAGGCGGTCTTCTTCGACACGGATCCCGTCACCTTGGCACCCAGCTTCTGGAGCGCCTCTTTCGCTCCATCCCTGGTGTGCCCGTCCAGCGTGCCGGTGACGACGACGGTGAGTCCGTCGAGCGGGCGCGGCCCCGTGTCCTCCCCCGGCTCCTCGTCCGCCATCCGGACCCCGGCCTCGCGCCACTTGCGGAGGATCTCCCGATGCCAGTCCTCGGCGAACCACTGCTTCACGGAGGCCGCGATGACCGGCCCGACCCCGTCGGCGTCGGACAGCTCCTGCTCGGTCGCCTCCTCGATCCGGTCGATGGAACGGAACTGACGGGCCAGCTCCGCGGCGGCGACCGGGCCCACGTGGCGGACGGAGAGACCGGTGAGGATCCGGGCCAGCGGGGCGTTCTTGGCCGCGGCAATGGCGTCGAGCATGGCGAGGGCGTTCTTCCTCGGTTCGCCCTGCTGGTTGGCGAAGACCAGGGCGGTCTTCTCCTCGCCGGTCTCCGGGTCGCGCTTGGGCAGCCCGCTGACCGGGTCCAGGACGTAGGCGCGGATCGGCAGCAGTTCCTCGATCGTCAGTCCGAACAGATCGCCCTCGTCGTGCAGCGGCGGCTCGTCGGGTTCGAGCGGCCTGGTCAGGGCGGCGGCCACGACGTAGCCGAAGTGGTCGATGTCGAGGGCCTTGCGGCCCGCGAGGTAGGCGACCCGCTCGCGCAACTGGGCGGGGCAGGAGCGGGCGTTGGGGCAGCGGAGGTCGATGTCGGCCTCCTTCATGGGCTTCAGCGCCGTACCGCACTCGGGGCAGTGCGTCGGCATCACGAAGGCCCGCTCGGTGCCGTCGCGCAGGTCGACGACCGGGCCGAGGATCTCCGGGATCACGTCGCCCGCCTTGCGGATCACCACCGTGTCCCCGATGAGGACGCCCTTCGCCTTCACCACGTTCTGGTTGTGCAGGGTGGCGAACTCGACCTCGGAGCCCGCCACTTCCACCGGCTCGACCTGCGCGTACGGCGTGACCCGGCCGGTCCGGCCGACGCCCACCCGGATGTTGACCAGTTTGGTGTTGGCCTCCTCGGGGGCGTACTTCCAGGCGATCGCCCAGCGCGGGGCGCGCGAGGTGGAGCCGAGCCGGCCCTGGAGCGGGATCTCGTCGAGCTTGACGACGACGCCGTCGATCTCGTGCTCCACGGAGTGGCGGTGCTCGCCGAAGTGCGCGATGAACTCCCTTACCCCGTCGAGGGAGTCCACCACCTTGTTGTGCCCGGAGGTGGGCAGGCCCCATTCGTGCAGCAGCTCGTAGGCGTGCGAGAGGCGGTCGATGTCGAAGCCCTCGCGGGCGCCGATGCCGTGCACCACCATGTGCAGCGGCCGGGTGGCGGTGACCTTCGGGTCCTTCTGGCGCAGTGAACCGGCCGCCGCGTTGCGCGGGTTGGCGAAGGGTTTGTCGCCCGCCTCGATGAGCCGGGCGTTGAGCCCGTCGAAGGCCGCCATCGGGAAGAAGACCTCGCCGCGGATCTCGACCAGCTCCGGGATCCGGTCGCCCTTCAGCCGGTGCGGGATGCCGGCGATCGTGCGGATGTTGGGGGTGATGTCCTCGCCGGTGCGGCCGTCGCCCCGGGTCGCGGCCCGGGTCAGCAGGCCGTGTTCGTAGGTGAGGTTGACCGCCAGACCGTCGACCTTCAGCTCGCACAGGAAGTGGTGGTCGGCCGTGCCGACCTCCTTCGCGATCCGCTCGCCCCAGGCGGCCAGCTTCGCGTCGTCGAAGGCGTTGTCCAGCGAGAGCATCCGTTCGCGGTGCTCGACGGAGGTGAATTCCGTGCGGTACGGCCCGGCGACCTTCTGGGTCGGCGAATCCGGCGTGCGCAGCTGGGGGTAGGTGTCCTCCAGGGCCTCCAGCTCGCGCATCAGCCGGTCGAACTCGGCGTCGCTGACGACCGGCTGGTCCTTCACGTAGTACCGGAAGCGGTGCTCCTCGATCTGCTCGGCGAGGAGTGCGTGCTGCTCCTGGGCCCGTGCGGGCACCGCCGTCTGCTGTTCGCCGGCCATCGTCTCGTCCTCCCGTTGCCCGTTGCCCCGTTACTCAGGGTTGTCCGCGAGGGATCTCGCGGCCCGGACGCAGTGGGCGAGCACGGCGCGCGCGTACGCGGGCGAGGCACCCGCGAGCCCGCACGACGGGGTGATGACCACGGACTCCGACAGGGTCCCCGGATTCAGCCCCAGCCTGCGCCACAGCGTCCTGACACCCATGACGCTACCGCCCGGGTCCGACAATCCGCCCGAGGCCGGGTCCGTGCCCGGCACCACCCCGAGGAGGAGCCGGGTGCCGCCCTCGACGGCCTCGCCGATCGCCTCCTCCTCACGCTCGGTGAGCAGCGCGAGGTCGAACGAGATGCCGTCGGCCCCGGCCCGGCGCAGCAGCGCGAACGGTACGCCGGGGGCGCAGGTGTGGACGAGCGTCGCCCCGTCCCCGGCCGCCCCCAGGACGTCGCGCAGGGTGCCCTCCACGATCTGGCGGTCCACGGCCCGGTGGGTGCGGTAGCCGCTCGCCGTCCTGACCTGTCCGCGCAGCACGGCGGTCAGCGACGGTTCGTCGAGCTGGAGGACCACCTGGGCGCCGGGCACCCTGCGCCGTACCTCCGCGAGGTGGGCGCGCAGCCCCTCCGCCAGCGAGGCCGCCAGGTCGCGGCAGGCCCCGGGGTCGCCGAGGACGGCCTCGCCGCCCCGGCGTTCCAGGGCGGCGGCCAGCGTCCAGGGGCCGACGGCCTGGACCTTGAGCGGTCCCTCGTACCCCTGGGTGAACTCCTCCAGGGCGTCCAGGTCCTCGCCGAGCCAGGACCGGGCGCGGCGGGTGTCGCGACCGGGCCGGTCGCTGATCCGCCAGCCGCTGGGCTCGACGTGGCCGTACAGTTCGACGAGCAGCCCGACGGTCCGCCCGATCATGTCCGCCCCGGGGCCGCGGGCGGGCAGTTCCGCCAGGTACGGCAGGCCCTCGCCGCCCGCGAAGGAACCGGTGACGGTCTTCGCCGCCTCCCGGGCGTCTCCCCCGGGCATGGATCCGATCCCGGTGGCCGGGCAACCCCTCAACTCGTTCTTCTCGCTCACAGGGGGAAGCCTAGGGCGTGTTTCGGAGGTCCCGGGTTCCGGTCAGCGGCCGGGGCGCACCGTCAGGTCGTTGACCTCGGCGTCACGCGGCAGGTCGAGGGCCATCAGGATGGTGGTGGCCACCGACTCCGGGTCGATCCAGCGGGAGGCGTCGTACTCCTTGCCCTCCTGCTGGTGGACCTTGGCCTGCATGGGGCTGGCAGTGCGCCCCGGGTAGACGGAGGTCACCCGGACGCCGTGCTCGTGCTCCTCGTGGCGCAGCGAGTCGGCGAGTGCCTTCAGGCCGTGCTTGCTCGCGGCGTACGCGCTCCACTCGGCGTGCGCCACGAGGCCCGCGCCGGAGTTCACGAAGAGCACGTGCCCCTGGGAGACGCGCAGTTGGGGCAGGAGGAGGCGGGTCAGCTCGGCGGGCGCGACCAGGTTGGTGTTGAGCTGGAAGTGCCACGCCTTGGGGGTGAGGTCGCCGACCCTGCCGAGTTCCACGACCCCCGCGACGTGCAGCAGCGAGTCGATCCGCTCCGGCATCGCCTGCTGGGCGAAGGCCCAGGACAGCCGGTCCGGGTTGGAGAGGTCGCCGACGAGCGTGCGGGCCCCGGGGTGGAGCGCGGCCAGTTCCTTGGCGCGGGCCGCGTCCCTGGCCAGCAGCACGGTCTCGTCGCCGCGCTCCAGGAGTCGACGGGCCACGGCTGCGCCGATGCCGGAACCGGCGCCGGTGATGACATGAGTGGGCATTTCCTCATGATCTCACCCGCCGCCGCGTCACTGCAGACCGGACCACTCCTCCAGGTGGGCCAGGGCGCCCACGCCATCCTTCGCGAAGAACACCAGGTCGGTGAGCGGGATCGGCAGGAAGCCCTCGTCCTCCATGCGCTGGAACTGCTGGCGCAGCCCGTCGTAGAAGCCCTCCGTGTTGAGCAGGACCACCGGCTTGTCGTGTTTGCCGTGCTTCTTCAGCTCCAGGATCTCGGTCGCCTCGTCGAGCGTCCCGGTGCCGCCCACCATGATCACGATCGCGTCGGCCTTCTCCAGGAGCAGCGCCTTGCGCTCGGCGAGGTCGCGTGCGATCACCATCTCGTCCGCGTCGGCCCGTGCCTTCGCCGCCAGGAAGTCGACCGACACCCCCACCAGCCGTCCGCCCGCCTCCTGCACCCCGTCGGCGACGACCTTCATCAGTCCGCTCTCCGAACCTCCCCAGACCAGGGTGTGCCCGCCCCTGCCGATCAGTTCGGCGAATTCGCGGGCGGGCCGGGTGTAGCGGTCGTCGAGGTCGGCGGCGGAGAGGAAAACACAGATCTTCATGCAGACACGGTAAGGGCCGCCGCCGACATCTCCGGCGCCGGGGAAGAAACCGGCCGACCGTGTGGCTGAAGCCCGTATGGCTTCCGTATCAGGACACCGCATCACGGTCGAGCCCGGGACCACACACGTACGTGTGGTCCGTGACGGGCTCGTACTCGCCGAGAGCCGCCGTCCGCTCGTGCTGCGCGAGACGGGCTGTCCGGTTCGTTACTACCTGCCGCCCGAGGACGTCCGCACGGACCTCCTGTCCCCTTCGGGGACCCGTACCCACTGCCCGTTCAAGGGGGACGCCTCCTACTGGTCGCTGCCGGGTGCGGCGGATCTCGTCTGGGCCTACCAGGAGCCGAAGGACGAAGTCGCCGCCATCAAGGACCACTTCTGCTTCCACGACACCGGGACCGTTGCCGACTGACCCTCAAAGTACGCCCCTGACCTGGGCAATCGAAGATTCCCAAAAAAACTTCAGCCGGACCGATGAGTTTTTCCGGGGCCGGCGGTCCACCCTCGCATGGACAAGATTCTCTCCCGCGACGGCACCATGATCGCGTACCGGCGGCGGGGCGAAGGACCGCCGGTGGTCCTGGTGGGCGGGGCCCTGGGCACGGCGGAGACCGAGGCTCCGCTGGCACGCCTCCTCGCGCCCCGCTTCCACGTCGTGACCTACGACAGGCGCGGACGCGGCGCCAGCGGTGACAGCGGGCCGTACGCGGTGGAACGCGAGATCGAGGACCTGGCCGCCGTCGTCACCGCGGTGGGCGGCCGGGCGTCGGTGTTCGGCGTGGGCGCGGGCGGGGCGCTGGCCCTGGAGGCGCACGCGGCCGGGCTCCCCGTCGACCTGCTGGCGGTGTACGAGCCCCCGTACACGCCGGGCGCCTCCGGCCTCCAGTACAAGGCGTGCTGCACCTCCCGGCTGCACCGGCTGCTGTCCTCCGGGGACCGCGCCGGGGCCGTCGAGCTGTTCCTGTCCGTGACCGGCGTACCGGCCGACATGATCGCCCGGATGCGGCGCGCCCCGCTGTGGAACGGCCTGGTGTCGATGGCGCACACCCTGGCGTACGACGACGCGCTGCTCGGCGACGGCTCGATCCCGGCCGAGCGCTTCGCCTCCGTCACGGCGCGCACCCTGGTGGTCTGCGGCGGCGCCAGCACCGCCTCGGCCCGACGGTCCACCCGCGCCCTGGCGGACGCGCTGCCCCGGTCCCGCCACCGCACCCTGACCGGCCAGACCCGCGAACTGGCGCCGCAGGCGGTGGCCCCGGTCCTGACGGAGTTCTTCGCCCGGGACGTGTACGCCCACCAGGCGTCCTGATCCCACGACCCGCTCCGCGCGGTCCCGCCCGTACGGGGGTCGGACGCGACCGCGCGGGGCGTCTGCGATGCCGCCTTCACTTGAGATGTTTCACCGCACGGCCCCGCGCCACAGCTCGGGCTCCACCTCGGCGAACTGCTTCTCCCGTGCATCCGCGTCCGGCAGGACGAGCCGCACCTCGCGCCGGAACGCAGCGCCGTGACCGGCCGCGCGCAGGTGGCAGAGTTCATGCACCAGGACGAGGTCGACCAAGGACGGCGGCAGTTGCAGCACCGCCCAGTGGACCGTGATCGCACCGTCCGGGCGCAGGGCCCCCCACCTCGGCCCGAGATCACCTGCCTCGACCTGTGGTGTCGGCAGCCCGACGCGGGACGCGTACGAGGGCAGCCGTCCGGAGAGCCACCGGGTGCCGCACACCTCGTACCACTGGGCGATCCGGTGTGCGCCCTCGTCGGTCGTGCGCGGCCGGGGGAGCTCCAGCCACCCACGGTGGAGTCGCACGCGGCTCGCTTCTTCCGGTGGCAGCAGCCTCAGCCGATGGCGTCGTCCCAGATAGGCGAAGCCGGTGCCACCGATGAGTTCCTTGACCGGCTCGGCCGGCCGGGTCCGCCTTCGCCGGACTTCGCGCGCCAGCCGCGGCAGCCGTGTCCGTACGGCCCGCGCGACCGCGGCCGGATCGGCGTCCGGTGGCACGGCGAACAGCACGTCCCCGTCGTCCGTGACCTCGATGCCCAGGGTGCGGCGCCGGGGCCGTACGACGACCTGCCACGTCCACTCCCCCGGCACGGGGAGCGCCGCGATCGCCCGGTGGACGGGAGTGCTCATGGAGGCATTCCTACCACCCGGCCGACCGGTTTTCCGGCGCCGCCCCTCCCCGCGGTTCAGCGCTCGTTGTGCGCGCCGTACCGCAGGAAGTCGTCCCGCCGCTCGACCGCCGGCTCCATAGCGGGGCGCGGAGCCGACCAGGGCGGGAGCGGGCCCGATAGCCCGGGATGGGACGGGTGGCGGTCAGGTGGCGAGCGCCAGCTCGAACCAGATGGTCTTGCCGCCCGTGCCTAGTTCGCCCTCTCCTATGGCACACCCGCCCCATCGGTCGGCGACGAGTTCGAGAATGGCCATCCCCCGCCCGGCCTCGGCCTCCGGCCCGGCGGCCGGCGTGTACGGCTTGGGCAGATCCGGACTGAGGTCCCAGACGCTGACCCTGAGCACGGTGTGCCGCCACTGGAGCCGAACCCCGGCCGGCCCCAGGGCGTACCGCACGGAGTTGGTGGTCAGCTCGGACGTCAACAACTCGGCGCGGTAGGCGAGTTCGGCCAGCTCGTGAGCTCCGAGGATGGCCCGGAGGGCGGTACGGGCGATGCGGGGGCCGCGCGGGTCGCGGGGGAAGACGAGTTCGTAACTCCAGGGGTCGGCGAACGGAATGGGGGCGGGGTAGTGAGGGGCGTACGAGCTGTCGGGGGCGTGCGGGGCGGGATGGTCGGTCCTCACGGGCACCTCCTGGGGTGCGGGGCGAGTGGGTGAAGTGGGCGGTGCATCAGGGGTGGTTGCGGATGCTGTGCCGCGAGTGACGGTGGCAGTGCCGGTCCGGGCCTGCTTCCCGGGCGGGCAGGGCGGATCGGTGCGCTTCCATCCTGCGGACTGTGGCGCAGCTCATAAGCTAGAGCACAAGAGCTCACATGTGACTAGAAATTCACGAACGAGTGAGTGCAGGGCTCACGTTGGACCGCAGAGCGTGAGCCCTGCAAGACTGTGCAGGCTTGACGAGAGAGGACCCATGGCCCCACGGAACGCACTCACCAACCGCCAGCGTCGCCTGGCCGTCGAAATCCGACGCATGCGTGAGCGCGCAGGCATATCGATCCAGGAAGCGGCGGCGCTGCTCGGTTCGGACCGCACCATGATCTCCAACATCGAAGCAGGGCGCACTGGCCTCAGCGAGGACCGCACGCGCCAGATCGCCTGCCACTACGGGTGCGCGGATTCCCCATTGATTGATGCGCTGGCCGAGATGGCAGGCGGCCGTCGCACCCGCCACTGGTGGGACGAGTACCGGGGCAAGCTTCCGGACGGACACCTGGAAGTCTCTGAGATCGAGCACTTCGCAACCCGCATCCGCACAGCCCAGACGGTGCATCTGCCCGGCCTCTTCCAGACCGAGGAGCACGCCCGAGCAATCTTCGATCTCTCCGTACCTCCGCTACCGAGGCTGGAAGTCGAGCTGCGCGTCGCACACCGCATGAGCCGCCAGACCGTTGTCACTGGCGAGAGTCCGACTCCCTACCTCGGCATCGTTCACGAGGCCGCGCTACGGCTTGAGTTCGGTGGACGCGAAGTCGCCCGTCGGCAACTCGCCTACCTGGCAGATGCATCCGAACTGCCGCATGTAACCTTGCGGGTCATCCCGTTCCGCGCAGGGGCCTTCCACGGTGCTGGCCAGTCGATCCTGTATGCCGAAGGCCCGGTCGGACAGCTCGACACGGTCCAGTTGGACACATCGTTCGGCGGTCACTTCATTGATGCGCCGACGCCCCTGGGGAACTACCGTTCTCTTCTCGACCTGATGGAGGGATCAGCCCTCCCACCCGATGAATCGCGCGATCTCATCCGGTCAATCGCCCGCGAACTGTGAGAGGTTCCACCGTGTCCGAACATGACTGGCAGCGCTCGTCGTTCTGCTCAGGCGGCGGCAACAACTGTGTCGAGGTTGCCGCGGCGCCCCAGAGCAGCCACATCGTTCTGCGCGAGAGCGAGAGCCCGGACATCGTTCTGGCCGCCAGCCGAGGCGCCATGAGTGCGCTTCTGCTCAGCGTGAAGGCTCGTGATGCCGGGCAGGGCCACCGGTAAGAGTCATGGCCTTGGTGTAGTCACCCTGCCAGCGAGCAGATCTTCGCAGGCACCTCGCTGAACCGTACGCAATTTCGCGATCTGGCTATCGTTGAAGAAATTTGAGAGTGGTGTCAGCTTTGTCCGAACTGAAGTGGCTCAAGTCGTCATTCTCCGAGGCGTCAGGCAACAACTGTGTTGAGGTTGCGATGGTGGATGCAAACGACATCGCCCTACGCGAGAGCGAAAGCCCGGCTGTTGTCATATCGACGAACCGAGCTGCGCTGCGCGCGCTGATTCTCGGAGTGAAAACGACAGGGGCAGGTTCTGGCCACCTCTGAGATTCAGTTACGCAGCCATGGCGTGAGCCCCACCGCTCAACAGCCCCTCCACCACACCAGACTGAGCTGCCCGCAGCTTGGCCACCACCGCCCGCTGTGCAGCGATTCGCGCGTCGAGCAAGGCCACCGCCTCGACCGCTTTGCGCTGCTCCTCGATGCTCGGCAGGGGAATCTGCAAGGCCTCGACCACACTCGCACTGATCTTGACCGTGCTTTCGCTGGTCCCCCTCGTCTCCGACTGTACGGCTGTCCGAATGGTCCTGGAAATCAGGGCGCGCTCAAGATACGAGGTGAGGAATACAGGTGCCGTTCGAGCTCGGGCAGGGTGATTCTGGCCACGCGCCATTCCTTCGTACGTACGGTGAGCGGATCGGAGTGCTCAGGGAAGCGTAGACGTCCTGCGGATGCGACGCGGACCGATGGCCGGATCGGGCGGGAACCGCGCGATCAGGCGTCCACGATTTCGAGGCTCACCAGCAGCCGCCAGACATCGGTGGACGGGTCTCGGTCGAGAACCGGGCAGTCGTCGGCGTGGCCCGAGTGCGGGATCAGCGGATCGGGGCGCTCGGGGGCGCCGGGCCACTGGTAGGAGTCCTTCCGGGTGGACTTCGCCCTGCATCTGCCGTGCTCGCACTGGGCGACCATGGACCGGGCGTGACGGACGGCGGTGGACTCCTTCTTCTTCAGCGCTTCGCGGCGCCCGTCCTTGACTCTCTTGTCATTGCGCCGGTCGAAGTTCTTGAAGGCCGGGTCCGCCTGCCGCAGCGCGTCCACCACATCCTTGCTGTCCCCACCGCGGCTGCCGCCGAACGCCTGGAAGTGGAGCAACAGCCACAGGTCGAACGAGGGGTGCGAGAAGCAGATCTGGGTGCCGTGCTCGGCCGCCAGGTCCAGCGCCTCGGGGATGTCGTGGTGCTGGTCGCGGTCGAAGAGGGCCCATGCCTCGTCCTCCGCCGCCTTCTCCTGGACCTTGGCGACCGCCCTGGCGGGGGTCAGCCCGTTCTTGGCATAGACGGGCTGGATACGGAATCGCCGTCCGCCGGTGAGGCTGCCGTCCCCGAAGCGTTCGTTGAGGTGGTTGAGGTAGTCCGGCTCGGTGGACTCGCCCTCGCAGCCGATGTACAGCACCCGTTGCGCCCGCGTATCGGCCGGAGGCGGCGGAGCGGGCGCCTCCAAGGGCTTCTCCTCGCCCTTCCGGCTCTTGCGCTTCGGCCGCCGAGGCGGCTCGTCCGACTGCTCCTGACCGCCGTGCTGTCCTTGCTGCTGCCCGCCCCGCGTACTCACGCTGTCGCCTTCTCCTCCTGCCAGGACAGTTCGCGGGCGATCTCCCCCGCGCTGACTCGGGGCACTCCGCCGTAGCGCCCGCGCAGATAGCCACGTTCCAGGTTCTCGCCGTCCTTCGGATGGGCAGCGGTCACGGGGTAGAGCTCGGTCGCGCCCGACCTGTTCTTGATCGCGATCCACACCTGTTCGCGGCCGAGCGGGCGGTCCAGCACCTCGCTGCCCAGCAGGGTCGCGTCGTGCGTCGTGAAGATCAGCTGTGCGTTGCGCGGGTTGGCCTTCGGGTCCTGGAAGATCCGTACGACCTCCGCCGCCAGGGTCGGGTGCAGGCTGGAGTCCAGTTCGTCCACGAGGAGCACCGCGCCCTTGTCGAGCACCGTGAGCATCGGGCCGAGGAAGGCGAACCAGGCGTGTGTGCCGAACGACTCCTCGGTGAGGAAGTCCAGCGGGGTCTCGTCCCCGTCCGCCGTGCGGTGGCGCAGTCTCACCGCACCGGTTTCCGGGTCGACGTCCATCCCGGTGATACCGAGGTCGGCTGCGGCCAGCAGGTTCATGACGCGCTCGCGGTAGCCGTCCTTCACGTTCTGCTCGATGAGCTCCTGGGTCCATCTGGTCCGGTGCTCGACGTCCGCGCCGGGCGTCACCAGCCACAGGTTGTCCAGGAACCAGCGATGCAACGCGGACAGCTGTGGGTCGTTCAGCGTGGCACCCGTGGACAGGAACAGAGCATCGGGGCGGGTGAGCGCCACCAGGTCGTCACGGCGGCCCTTGAAGCCGTCGCCCTCGAAGACGAACTCGCCGCCTTCCGCTTCGGGGCGTCCCGCCTCCCGGTCGAACCAGATCTCGCGCTCCCCCCGGGGGTAGGCGTGCAGCCATTCCGCCTCGACTCGCTCGTCCGAGAGCTCGAAGCCGTAGGTGAACCGGGTCCGGCTACGGCCGAGGGTGAGGTCCACCTCGTAGAGGCTGGTCTCTTCCGCGGATTCCCGGTCGAGCTTGAAGGGCTTGCGGGGCACCCCTGGTGTCTTCGCCCAGTCGGCGAAGGATGTGCGGACAGCGGCGCGCATGTCGCGCAGCGCGCTGAGCATGTTGCTCTTGCCCGCCGCGTTGGCTCCGAAGACCCCCAGTACCGGCAACGCCGACACTTCGCGTCCTTCATGGCTCAGTCCGGTCGCACGCGCGCGGCTCTCCCCGGATTTCGAGCCGATCAACGACAGCTCGCACTCATCACGGATGGAGCGATGGTTGGCCACCCGGAAACGCAGCAGCACCCTCGGCCTCCCGACAGGACGGGGAGGCTGACCCCGTCCGCACGTACACCACCTGCGGACGATCCGCAGGTGCAGCCTATGCCGCCGCTCCCTGCCGTGCCAGCCCCGTCCCCCTCGGCCTGCGGCGCCTCGGCGGGGTCAGCCGGGCGTCGCCGCGGTCTGCCGCCGGGTCGTCGTCGCGATCGTCGCCGAGCCGACGACGCGGGTGCCGTCGTACAGGACGACCGCCTGGCCGGGGGCCACGCCGCGGACCGGTTCGGTGAAGGCGACGTGCAGGGTGCCGTCGATGAGTTCCGCCGTGACCTCGGTCTCGCCGCCGTGGGCGCGGAGCTGGGCGGTGTACGTGCCGGGGCCGGACGGGGCGGTGCCGCACCAGCGGGGCCTGATCGCGGTGAGGGCGGTGACGTCGAGGGCCTCGGCCGGGCCGACCGTCACCGTGTTGTTCACCGGGGAGATGTCCAGGACGTAGCGCGGCTTGCCGTCGGGGGCGGGGTGGCCGATGCGCAGGCCCTTGCGCTGGCCGATGGTGAAGCCGAAGGCGCCCTCGTGGGTGCCGACCTTCGTGCCCGACTCGTCGACGATGTCGCCCTCGGCCGTGCCGAGCCGGCTCGCGAGGAAGCCCTGGGTGTCGCCGTCGGCGATGAAGCAGATGTCGTGGCTGTCGGGCTTCTTGGCGACGGCGAGCCCGCGCCGCTCGGCCTCGGCCCGGATCTCCTCCTTGGTGGTGAGGGTGTCGCCGAGCGGGAACATCGCGTGGGCGAGCTGCTTCTCGTCCAGGACCCCGAGCACGTACGACTGGTCCTTGGCCATGTCGGAGGCGCGGTGCAGCTCGCGGCTGCCGTCCTCGTTCAGCACGACGGTGGCGTAGTGGCCGGTGCACACGGCGTCGAAGCCGAGCGCGAGGGCCTTGTCGAGCAGCGCCGCGAACTTGATCTTCTCGTTGCAGCGCAGGCACGGGTTGGGGGTGCGCCCCGCCTCGTACTCGGCGATGAAGTCCTCCACGACGTCCTCGCGGAACCGTTCCGCCAGGTCCCAGACGTAGAACGGGATGCCGATGACGTCCGCCGCGCGGCGCGCGTCGCGGGAGTCCTCGATCGTGCAGCAGCCGCGCGCTCCGGTGCGGAAGGACTGCGGGTTCGCGGAGAGGGCGAGGTGCACACCGGTCACGTCGTGGCCCGCCTCGGCGGCGCGGGCGGCGGCGACGGCGGAGTCGACACCGCCCGACATGGCGGCGAGCACGCGGAGGGGGCGCTGGGAAGTCTGAGTCATAGCTCCACCAGGGTACGGGGCCCGGGGAACTCGATGCTCATGGATGAGCGTTGTGGATCACATGGACAGCAAGGGGAGGTCGGGCGCCCGAGGGTCCGCGAAGGCGGGGGCCGGGCGCGGCATCGGCCGGCGCGGGCTGCTGATCGGCGCCGCCGCCACGGCCATGGGCACGGCCGTGCTGGCGCGGGACGAGCTGGAGCGCGCCTGGTGGCGGCTGCCGGGGATCGAGAAGCCCCGCAAGCCGGGCGCCGTGGACTTCGCGCGCGCCGAGTGGATATCGGCCTCCCCGGCGAACTGGCGGCGGGCCGACCGCCCCGACGACTACCGGGTCGACCGGGTCGTCATCCATGTCACCCAGGGCAGCTACCGGAGCGCGGTGAAGGTCTTCCAGGACCCGGGGCACGGGGCCGCGGCGCACTACGTGGTCCGCAAGGACGGCCATGTGGCGCAGATGATCCGTGAACTGGACGTGGCGTTCCACGCGGGGAACAGATCGTTCAACGAACGCAGCGTCGGCATCGAGCACGAGGGCTTCGTGGACCGGCCGCAGGACTTCACGGCGGCGATGTACGGGGCGTCGGCGCGTCTGACGGCCGCGATCTGCGACCGGTACGGAATGCCGGTGGACCGGGAGCACATCGTCGGGCACGTGGAGGTGCCGGGCACGGACCACACCGACCCGGGGAAGCACTGGGACTGGGACCGTTACCTGAAGCTGGTCCGGGCGGCGCGGACGGCCTGAGCGGCGGTGCGGAGGGTCTGACCAGCGGTGTGGACGGCCTGACCGGCGGTCCGGGCCGCGCGGACGGGGCGGCCCACCCACGCCCCGCGCGTCGCCCAGCGCCCGTGCCTGCCGGCGCCCACGCCTGCCCGTGCCAGTCGGCGTCTGCGCCACCGGTGCACGTGTCACCGGTGGCCGTGGCGGTCAGCTGAGTCCGGCCGTGCGGGCCCGTTCCACCGCCGGGCCGATCGCGCGGGCCACCTCGTCCACGTCCTGCCCGGTCGACGTGTGGCCGAGCGAGAAGCGCAGGGTGCCCCGGGCCAGGTCCGGGTCGGTGCCGGTGGCCAGCAGTACGTGGCTGGGCTGGGCGATCCCGGCGGTGCAGGCCGAGCCGGTGGAGCACTCGATGCCCTGCGCGTCCAGCAGCAGGAGCAGGGAGTCGCCCTCGCAGCCGGGAAAGCTGAAGTGCGCGTTGGCGGGCAGCCGGCCACCGGGGGCCGGGTCGCCGCCGAGTACGGCGTCGGGCACGGCCGCCCGCACCGCGGCGACCAGGTCGTCGCGGAGTCCGCCGATCTCCCGGGCGAACTCCTCGCGCCCCTCGGCGGCGAGCCGTCCCGCGAGGGCGAAGGAGGCGATGGCCGGCACGTCCAGGGTGCCCGAGCGGACGTGCCGTTCCTGGCCGCCGCCGTGGAGCACGGGCACGGGCGTGTACTCGCGGCCCAGCAGCAGCGCGCCGATGCCGGACGGGCCGCCGATCTTGTGCCCGCTGACCGTCATCGCGGCCAGCCCGGACCGGGCGAAGTCGACTTCCAGCTGCCCGAACGCCTGCACCGCGTCGGCGTGCATCGGCACGCCGAACTCGCGTGCCGTGTCGGCCAGTTCGCGTACCGGCATGACGGTGCCGATCTCGTTGTTGGCCCACATCACGGTGATCAGCGCGACGTCGTCGGGGTTTTTGAGGAGCGCCTCGCGCAGCACGTCGGGGTGGACGCGCCCGTACGGGTCGACGGGGAGGTACTCGACGTTCGCGCCCTCGTGCTCGGCGAGCCAGTCGACGGCGTCCAGCACCGCGTGGTGCTCGACCGGGCTGGCCAGGACGCGCGTGCGGCGGGGGTCGGCGTCGCGGCGGGCCCAGTACAGGCCCTTCACCGCGAGGTTGTCCGCCTCGGTGCCCCCGGAGGTGAAGACCACCTCGCTGGGGCGTGCGCCGAGGGCGTCGGCGAGGGTCTCCCTCGACTCCTCGACGGTACGGCGGGCCCGGCGCCCGGCGGCGTGCAGTGAGGACGCGTTACCGGTGACGGCGAGCTGGGCGGTCATCGCCTCGATCGCTTCCGGAAGCATCGGCGTGGTCGCGGCGTGGTCGAGGTAAGCCATGGTGGGCTCGATTCTACGAGCCCGTGGCGGGGCGTACGGCGGGCGCATGGCTCCCCGGGGATTCCCCGAGGATTCCCCGGCGATTCCGCGTGATTTCGCGTGATTCCGCCCGTGCGCGCGGTGGGGCGCACCGTGTCGTTTTGGCGACATGTCGCAAGCACGGCACCGAAGAGGTCTGGTGCGGCGATCAATGGGGGCCCCAGTCTTGAGCCGCACCGCGTGTCCGTTTCCTTGCCTCGCCTCCTGGAAAGGTTCCGATGCACATACGGCATCGCTCTGCCGCCGTTCTGGCGACAGGCGTCCTCATCGCCACCCTGTCCCCCGTCTCCTCCGGCGCGAGCGCCGCCCCGGCGCCCGCCGCCGTCGGCGCGAACTCCGCCGACCGCCCCCAGGTCAGCTCCGTCACGCTCGTGACCGGTGACCGGGTGCGGCTGGAGACCTTCCCCGGTGGCCGGAAGGCCGTCTCCGTCGAGCCGGCCGCGGGCGCTTCGCAGGCCGACTTCGCCCAGCTGGAGATCGACAAGCAGTTGTACGTGCTGCCCCGCGCGGCGCTCCCGTACATCTCCTCCGGCAAACTGGACCGGCAGCTGTTCAACATCACCGCCCTGATCGAGCAGGGTTACGACGACGCCCGCACCTCCGCCATCCCGCTGATCGCCCGCTACACCGGCGGCACGGACCCCACGGCCAAGGGGGCGCCCACCGGTTCGCGCAAGGGCCTGGTCATCAAGAGCCTGCGCGGCTCGGCACTGAAGGCGGACAAGAAACAGGCCGGGCGCTTCTGGAAGGCCATCGACGACGACGCGCTCGCCAAGAACGGCGCCAAGAGCGGTGCGAAAAACACCTCCAAGAACTCCGCCTCCAAGGACTCCGCTTTCGAGAACGCGGCCTTCGAGGGCGGCATCGAGAAGCTGTGGCTGGACGCGAAGGTCCACGCCTCCCTCGATCGCAGCACCGCGCAGATCGGTGCGCCCGAGGCGTGGCGGGCCGGCCACGACGGAACCGGCGCGACCGTCGCCGTCCTGGACACCGGCGTCGACGCCACCCATCCCGACCTGGCCGGGAAGCTCGGCGAAGTACGCAACTTCACCGACGAATCCACCGCGAACGACGGCCACGGCCACGGCACCCACGTCGCCTCCACCATCGCCGGCAGCGGCGCCGCCTCGGGCGGCTCGCGCAAGGGCGTGGCCCCGGGGGCACGGCTGCTGATCGGCAAGGTGCTCGACGACAGCGGCTCCGGCCCGTACTCCGCCATCCTGGGCGGCATGGACTGGGCCGCCCGCTCGGGCGCCGACGTCGTCAACATGAGCCTGGGCGGCCCGGCCACCGACGGCACGGACGTGCTCAGCCTCGTCCTCGACGACCTCAGCGAGGAGACCGGCACCCTCTTCGTCGTCGCGGCGGGCAACACCGGCGCTGACTACACGGTGGGCTCCCCAGGCACCGCGGCGAGCGCACTGACCGTGGGCGCCGTCGACCGCGACGACAAGCTGGCCCCCTTCTCCAGCCGCGGCCCGCGCGCCGGGGACAACGGCGCCAAGCCCGACCTCACCGCTCCCGGCGTCGGCATCGTCGCCGCCCGCGCGGCCGGTACGTCCATGGGCAGCCCGGTGGACGCGGATCACACCGCCGCGTCGGGCACGTCCATGGCGACCCCGCACGTGGCGGGTGCGGCGGCGATCCTGGCCGGGCGCCACCCCGACTGGAGCGGCCGGCAGCTCAAGGACGCGTTGATGAGCACGGCGCGCACCGCCCCCGACCAGACGGTCTACGAGCAGGGCACCGGCCGGGTGGACGTGGCCCGCTCGGTGCGCCAGCAGGTGCGCGCCACCGGCACCACCACCTTCGGCTACCTGCAAGCGGACGCGGGCCCGCAGCAGGTGGGCGTCACCTACACCAACGACGGCGACGCACCCGTCACGCTCGCCCTGGACACCACCTTCGACAAGTTCTACGGTTCCCCGGCCCCGGCAGGCGTGGTGAGCGCCCCCGCGCAGGTCACCGTGCCCGCCCACGGCACCGCCGACGTGACCGTGACCCTCGACGCGCCCGCGCTGCCGGAGGGCGTCTACGGCGGTCGCCTCACCGCCACCACGGCCGACGGGCAGACCCTCGCGCACACCGTTCTCTCCGTGACGAAGGACCCGGTCACGCACAAGGTCACCATGCGCGGCGTGGACCGCGCCGGGCAGCCGGCGACCGTCTTCCCGCTGATCCTGCTGGGCCCCACGGGCCGCTTCGACATCGTCCACGAGGTGCCGGCGGGGCAGAGCCTGACGGTGAACGTGCCCGAGGGCATGTACTACCTGCACGGCGTCATCACGAAGAGCACGGTGGACAACGTCACCAACAGCCTGGTGGTCAACCCCCGACTGCGGGTGAGCGGCGCCACGGACCTGGTGCTCGACGCGCGCGAGGCGGTCCCCGTGAAGATCCGGACCCCCCGGCCGGCCGAGCAGCGCGGCCCGGTGGTCTTCTCCACCCACTGGAAGACCGGCGACCGGGAGTTCGCCGGCTTCTTCACCAGCGGCCACAGTGGCGGACAGCTCCTCCACGTCACACCCACCGAGGAGTTCACCGAGGGCACCTTCGAGTTCACCTCCCGCTGGCAGCTGACCGCACCGATGCTCCGCGCCCGCGCGCGCTCCGGCACCGCCGCGACCGACGCCCCCGTCCGGCTGCTCCACAACTCCCCCGCCGTGGAGGGCGTGCGGCGCCTGCGGGTGGTGGACGCCGGGCACGGGCGCCCCGAGGACTACGCGGCGCTGCGCGCACGGGGCATTGACGTCCGCGGAGCGGCGGTGCTCGTGGAACTGGAGGAGGTGGAGTACGACGAGGCGGTGACCTCGGCCGCCCGGGCCGGAGCCGCGGCCGCCATCACCACCGCCGGCGGCAACCGGTACGCGACCGCGTCCTGGCAGCCGGTGAGCCCGCGACTGCCCGCGATCGGGCTGTACGCCTCCCCCGCCACCGCGCAGCGACTGCGCGCGCCGGGCACCGTGCTGGAGCTGAGGGGAACCCCGGCAAGCCCCTACCTCTACGACGTCGTGCAGGTCTCCCGACAGCGCGTCCCCGAGCACGTGGTCCACGAGGTCGGGCCGAAGAACACGGCCACCGTGGTCTCGCGCTACCCGGACACGGGCGGGGCCCGCTACGTCACGGAGAGCCGGCCGTCCTGGCGTCCGTGGGAGGGGGAGGAGGTGTACCTCTCCGTGCAAGCCCGGTACGTCCGCACCGGCCAGGTCCGGACGGAGTACCTGAGCGGCCCCGCCGACACCCGGTGGCTGCACTGGGTCAACCCCCGCACCACCTGGGCGATCCAGGCACTGGGGACCGGCATGTTCGGCCCCCTGCGCACCTACCGGCCCGGTGAGCACGCCACGGAGAGCTGGTACGCCCCCGTGGTGCGCCCGGCGATCCCCCGGGGTGCCGAAGGGCTCGCCCAGCGCAAGGGCGACCAACTGACCATAACGGTGCCCGAGTTCGTCGACACCGCCTCCGGCCACTACGGCTACGCCCTGCCCCGCAAGGACGCCGGCACCCCCCACCCCGACGAGACCCGCGCCGTGCTGCGTCGCGACGGCGAGATCCTCGCCGAAGGCCCCCGGGCGTGGGGCACCTTCCCCGCGGGCGGGGACGACGGCCGCTACCAGCTGGACCTGGACGTGAAGCGCACCGCCCCCGAGGGCACCCTCTCGCGGGCCACCAGCACCCGCTGGTCGTTCACGGCCCCCCGCCCGGCCGGGGGCGAGGAGTCCCTGCTCCCCCTCCTCCAGCTCGACTACGACGTGGCCACCGACCTGCGGGGCTCCGCCCCCGGCTCCAGGTCCTTCGCCTTCGGGGTGAGCGCCCGCCACCAGGAAGGCCTGACGGGCCGTTCCGTGAAGGGCATGGAGGTGTCCGTCTCGTACGACGACGGCGCGCACTGGCGGGCGGCGAGGACCTCCGCCCGGGGCGACGGCGCCTACCGGGTCCGGGTCACCCACCCCGCGACCGCCCGCACCAGCGGGTACGTCACACTGCGGGTCCGCGCCTGGGACGACGCGGGCAATGAGGTGACGCAGGAGATCGAGCGGGCGTACGCGCTGAGGTAGTACGCGGGAGCCGGAAGCCGCGACCGGGACCGGGGCCGGTCGCGGCTTCCGTGCGTCCTGCGACAGCCAGCCGCCACGGCATCCAGTCGCCACGGCAGTCGGGCGCTACGGCAGCCAGGCTCCACGCCGGCCAGTCGTCACGACAGCCAGGCACCACGACAGCCGGCCCCTACGGCAGCCAGTCGCGCCGCGCCGCCTGCCACACCAGCTGCGTACGCGTCTTCGCGCCCGCCCGCTGCATCAGCGCGGTGATCCGGCGCTGCACCGTGCGGTGGCTGACGCGCAGTTGGGTGGCGATCGCCTTGTCCGCCACGCCCGCGACGACCAGGGAGAGCAGATAGCGCTCGTCGTCGGCGAGGCTGCCGCCCGGTCCCGTGCCGCCGGCGAAGCCGGCCAGTTCGCCCGCCTCCGTGACGTGCAGCGGGGTCCCCGCCGCCCACTGGATGTCGAACAGGGCGACGAGGGCGTCCAGGAGGGTGCTGCTGCGGATGATCGCGGCGGTCGGCTCACCGCGGACGCCGGTCGTGCTGCTCGGCATCAGCGGGCAGACGGCGACGGAGCTGTCGACGATGACCATGCGCACGGGGAGGGTGCTGGTGGCGCGGGCCGCTTCCCCGGCGCGGATGCCCTGGGCGACGTTGTCGACCATGCCGGGCTGTTCCAGGCAGGCCCGCTCGTAGATCGCCTCGTAGCGGATGCCCTGGGCGAGCAGCTCGAACTCCTCGTCGTTGTCCTGGGCGCGCAGCGCCACGGGATCGGCCTTGCAGAACCACCGCAGGTCGCTGCGGGCCCCGTAGGCGAGCTGGCGCAGCTGCTGACGGATGGCGCCGGCCCCGGTGATCACCTCGACCAACTGCCCGGCGTCATGGCGCCGGCCGCCCGCCCGGTACTCCTCGGCCAGCTGTTCCACTCCGCGCCGCGCCCACTCCAGCGCTTCCTGGCCGCGCGCCAGCAGAGGTTGTAACGCCACGTCCGGCGGGACGGGGACGTACCGCATGCCGTCGTCGCCCGGCAGCCGCCCGACCAGCCCTTTGTCGTGCAGCGAGGACAGGAGCGACACCGCCTCGCGTTCCGGGATGTGGAGCCGTTGGACGATCTCGTCCACGCCCGCGCCCCGTACCTCCACCAGGTGGCGGTAGACCCGCTCCTCCGCCGCCCCGATCCCCGCTATCTCCAGCAAGCGCTTTCTCCCTCCCCGCGACCCACCCCGGACGGACGCCCCCAACGGGCCGTCCATGATCGAACAGAATGCGGGCGGCCCTGCCGGACGATCAAGAAGGCCGCACGGTTTCCGCGAGCCCGATGCGGGCGTGCGGCGGGGCACATGGCGCCCCGGGGCCCGCGCACCGCGGCGGCGGCCCCGGCCCGTCCGCACGCACGCGCCGGAACCCGTACGCACGCGTCGGGGCCCGCCGGAATCCGGCGGGCCCCGACGGGGATCGTGGTGCTTCAGGAACGCGACGCCCTGGCCAGCTGGCGGGACTGGGCCACCAGCCGGTCCGCGCTGTCCCAGACGTCCGCGTCCTCCTCCAGGAAACCGCCCGCGAGGTTGCGGGTGGTGATGGAGACCCGGAGCGGGCCCGGGGCCGGGCGGCAACGGACGTGGGTGGTCAGTTCGATGGTGGGCGTCCAGCCCTGGAGGCCCAGCTCGAAGGCGGTGGGCGGCAGCGCGTCCACGGTGAGGAGCAGCGAGAGCGGGTCGGCGTCGCGGCCGTCCGCGAGGCCGAACCAGCCGCGCATCTCGCCCTTGCCCGAGGGTGCGCCCACGGCCCAGCCGACCGTCGCCGGGTCCAGCCTGATGTCGATCCGCTCGGTGATGGCGGAGCTGCCGGGGATCGGGGCCGGGCCGTCGCTCGCGCCGAGGCAGTGCTCCAGCGGCGGGATGGCCGGCGGCTTCGCCGAGGTGCGGACCTCGTCGGTCAGGGCGTCCAGGTCGCCGTAGGTGGCGAGGACCCGGATGCGCTCGACCTCGGAGCCGTCCTCCGCGTACTGGAAGAGGGACGCCTGGCCGGTGGAGAGGGTGCGGCCGGTACGGACGGTCTGGGTCCGGATCACCGCGGGGCCGGGGACGGACGCGGTGAGGTAGTGCGCGGAGACGGAGAAGGGGTCCGGGTGCGGCAGGGCCTCGCCGAGCGCGCGGCCCAGCATGGCGAGCAGATAGCCGCCGTTGACGGCGTGGATGATCGTCCAGCCCGCGGAGAGTTCGGCGTCGTAGACGCCCTCTTCCCGGAGGGTGACGGCGGTGTCGCGATCGAACTCGCTGTCCCCGATGGTCGCCTGCGCGGTCCGTGCCGCCTGCTCTGCTGCCTGTGCCATGCGACGCACCGTACACCGATTTCATTACTGAGCGGTAGCTTTTTATGACCGGAAAAGGGCGGCCCGGGCCCGGCACGGTCCGGGTCCGGCTCCGGCACGGTCCTGGTCCGGATCCCGCACGGCCCGCCTCAGGCGGTCGCGGAGCCCTCCTCGGCCCTCGCGGACTTCCGGTTGTAGGCGCGCGGGGCCCGCCAGTGGTAGCGCATCGCCAGCAGCCGCAGCACGAAGGCGACGATCACCGCGGTGCCGCTGGTGAACGCGTTGAGCGCGCCGAAGCGGATGCACAGGACGATCATCATGGCGCCGACCATCGCGGGCACCGCGTACAGGTCGCGGTCCCAGCGCAGCAGCGAGGGCACCTCGTTGGCCAGTACGTCGCGCAGCACCCCGCCGCCGACCGCGGTGGCCAGCCCGAGCGTCGCCGACGCGGTGAGGCCGAGCCCGTAGTCGTACGCCTTGACCGTGCCCGTCACGCAGAACAGCCCGAGGCCCGCCGCGTCGAAGACGTTGACCCCCACCTGGATCCGCTCGACGTGCGGATGCAGGAAGAACACCAGGGCGGCGGCGAGGAGCGGGGTGGTGAAGTAGCCGAGATCCGTGAACGCCGCGGGCGGGATCGCCCCGATGACGATGTCACGGAACAGCCCCCCGCCCAGCGCGGTCACCTCGGCGAGCACCGCGATGCCGAAGACATCGAAGTTCTTGCGTACGGCGAGCAGAGCGCCGGAGATCGCGAAGACGAAGATTCCGGCGATGTCGAGCGCATGCTGGACGGAGGGCGTGAACAGTTCGTTGAGCACCGGGCAATTGTGCCGGTACTACTCCTTGGGGTTGTCCTCCGGCGTATCGGACGATGTGGTACCACTGTCCGCCCCGGTACCGGGATCGGCCTCGTCCGCCGCGGCCCCACCACCGGACTCGGACTCCGACTCCGGCTCGTCCGCCGCGGCCCTGCGCACCTCGACGATCTCGATGGCCTCGCGCGCCTGGGCCGTCACCTCCTCGCCGGGCACCTGGTCGGGCGCGTTCTCCGGGTGGTGGCAGGCCACCTGGTGCCCGGTCTTCAGCGCGGCCAGCGGGGGCTCCTGCGTCTTGCAGACCTCCGTGGCCTTCCAGCACCGGGTGTGGAACCGGCAGCCGCTGGGCGGTGCGATCGGCGACGGCACGTCGCCCTTGAGCAGGATGCGCTCGCTCTTGGCCGACCGCCGCTTGGGGTCCGGGATCGGGACCGCCGAGAGCAGCGCCTTGGTGTACGGGTGCATCGGCGCCTTGTAGAGCGACTCGCGGTCGGCCAGCTCCACGACCTTGCCGAGGTACATCACCGCGATCCGGTCCGAGACGTGCCGGACGACCGACAGGTCGTGGGCGATGATCACGTACGTGAGGCCCAGCTCGCGCTGAAGGTCGTCGAGCAGGTTCACCACCTGTGCCTGGATCGACACGTCCAGCGCCGACACCGGCTCGTCCGCCACGACCAGCTTCGGCTTGAGCGCGAGCGCGCGGGCGATCCCGATGCGCTGGCGCTGACCGCCGGAGAACTCGTGCGGGTAGCGGTTGTAGTGCTCGGGGTTGAGGCCCACCACCTCCAGCAGCCGCTGCACCTCCTTCTTGACGCCGCCCTCGGGCGTGACGCCCTGGAGCTTGAAGGGGGCGCCCACGATCGTGCCGATCGTGTGCCGGGGGTTCAGCGAGGAGTACGGGTCCTGGAAGATCATCTGCATGTCCCGGCGCATCGGACGCATGCCGCCGACGCCGAGGTGCGTGATGTCCCTCCCCTCGAACTCGATCTTCCCCGCGGTGGGTTCGAGCAGCCGGGTGATCAGCCGGCCCATCGTCGACTTGCCGCAGCCGGACTCGCCGACGACGCCCAGGGTCTCGCCCGAGTGCACCTCGAAGTCGATCCCGTCGACGGCCTTCACGGCACCGGTGGTGCGCTGCAGCATCCCCTTCTTGAGGGGGAAGTGCTTCTGCAGCCCGGTCACCTTGAGCAGCACCTCGCGGGAGGCGGCGTCCCCGGCCGGCGTCCCGTTCCCGGCAGACCTCTGCGCCGGAACGTCCACGCCCTTGTCCTCGCTCGTCACGGCCTTTTCCTCGCTCACAGCTTGGGCGCAATCTCTTCGGTCCAGATACGCTCCCGCTGCTCCTGCGACATGTGGCAGGCCGCCCAGTGCCGGCTGCCGACCTCCTGCAGCTCGGGCCGTACGGTGCGGGTGACGTCGTCCTTGGGCACGTCCGCGTACGGGCAGCGCGGGTTGAAGGCGCAGCCCGACGGGATGTTGATGAGCGACGGCGGGGAACCCTTGACCGGGATGAGCCGGTCGGTCTGGTCGCGGTCGAGGCGCGGCATCGAGCCCAGCAGGCCCCAGGTGTAGGGGTGCCGGGGCTCGTAGAACACCTTCTCGGCCGGTCCGCGCTCGACGCAGCGTCCGCCGTACATCACGAGGATGTCATCGGCGAGCTCGGCCACGACGCCCAGGTCGTGGGTGATGATGATGACGGCGGAGCCGAACTCCTTCTGCAGGTCCCGGATCAGGTCGAGGATCTGCGCCTGGACGGTCACGTCCAGGGCGGTCGTCGGCTCGTCGGCGATCAGCAGTTCGGGGTTGTTGACCAGCGACATGGCGATCATCGCGCGCTGGCGCATGCCGCCGGAGAACTCGTGCGGGTAGCTGTCGACGCGCTTGTCGGGCTGCGGGATGCCGACCCGGTCGAGCATCTCCACCGCCCGTTTGCGGGCGGTCTTCTTGTCCACGGGGTGGTGGACCCGGTACGCCTCCACGATCTGCTTGCCGATCGTGTAGTACGGGTGCAGCGCGGACAGCGGGTCCTGGAAGATCATGGCCATCTCGCGGCCGCGGAGCCTGCGCACCTCGTCGGGGTCGGCGGACAGCAGTTCCTTGCCGTCCAGCCAGATCTCGCCGGAGACCTGCGCCTTGCGCTTGCCGTACTGGCCGGCGGTGTGCAGGCCCATGATGCCCAGCGAGGTGACGGACTTCCCGGAGCCGGACTCGCCGACGATGCCGAGGGTCTTGCCCTTCTCCAGCTGGAAGCTGAGCCCGTCGACGGACTTGACCAGTCCGTCGTCGGTCGGGAAGTGCACCCTGAGGTCGCGTACTTCGAGGAAGGCGGAGGGAGCGGACGATCCGGCCCGGGTGGGTTCCCCCAGCGCGGCACCGCTCTTGTTCAGTTCGGTCATCCCAGCCTCACTCGCGGGTCGATGACGGCGTACAGAATGTCGACGAGGAGGTTGGCCACGGCGATCGCGAGAGCCGCGAACAGGGTGACGCCGAGGATCACCGGCAGGTCCTTGTTGCTGATGGCCTGGACCGCCGCGAGCCCGAGCCCCGGCAGGTTGAACGTGGACTCGGTGAGGACGGCGCCACCGAGGAGCACGCCGATGTCGAGGCCGAAGACGGTGAGGATCGGCGTCATCGCGGAACGCAGCGCGTGCCGGGTGATGACGGTGCTCTCGCCCAGGCCCTTGGCGCGGGCGGTGCGGATGTAGTCCTCGCCGAGCACTTCGAGCATGGTGGCCCGGGTGAGGCGGGCGTACATCGCGGCGTTCAGGAACGCGAGCACGATCCACGGCAGGATCAGGGTCTGGAACCAGGTTCCGATGCTGTCGTCCGTGGAGAGGTTGTCGGCGATCTTCACCCAGCCGAAGTTGTGCACGAACAGGCCCATGGCGACCATGCCGGTGAAGAAGATCGGCAGCGAGACGCCGGCCAGGGCCGTGGTCATCGCGGCGCGGTCCCAGATGCTGCCGCGGCGGAGCGCGGACACCACACCGGTGGCGACACCGCCGAGGAGCCACAGGACACAGGCACCGGCGGCGAGGCCCCCGGTGACGGGCAGGGCGTCCTTGAGGGTGGTCCAGACCGGGACCTCCGTGCGGAAGGAGTACCCGAAGCAGGGAGCGGCGCAGTGGGTGACGTCGTCACCGTTCGCGTAGTCGCGCCCCATCGGAATGCCCTTGACGAAGTCCCAGAACTGGACGAGGAGGGGCTCGTCGAGACCCAGTTTGACCCGGATGCCCTGGAGCTGCTCGACACCCGTGGCCTTGCCGGCGAAGAGGACTGCTACGTCCTGGCCCGCCCACTTGGGCAGCATGAAGAAGATGGTGAAGGTCGCGAGCAGTACGACGAGCACCATGATGACTACGGCGAACAGGCGCCGGATGAGATAAGCAAGCACTGTGTGCGGCCCGGCGGTGGCCGGGAACCCCTTGTGGGGGCTCCCGGCCACCGCCCCGGCCATCACCTGCCCTTCGGACTGGCGGGTTTCGGCGGCAGTGGAACAGTCAACCGGGTTGACTGCAGATGCTGTTGGCTCCAGCGATTACTTGACGACGCCGAGCGAGACGTAGTCGTAACGGCCGTTGTAGGCGTCGGACATGTAGGCGTTCGTCAGACGGCTGCCGCGCCAGGTGATGTTCTTCTCGTAGATGAAGGGCATCCAGTCGGCCTGGTCGAGGATCCGCTTGTCGAGCTCCTTGTAGATCTCACCGGCCTTGACCGGGTCGGTCTCCGCGATCGCCTTGTCGAACAGCCCGTCGATCTTCGGGTCGTTCAGCTGCGACTCGTTGTAGTTGCCGGTGTCCGCGAGGAAGCGGCTGTCCCACAGCGGCTGGCCGAAGCCCTGGCCGGACGGGAAGTCCGGGCCCCAGCCGCTCATCGTCATGCCGTAGCCGCGCTTCTTCACGACGGACGGGGAGCCGGTGATGCTGGACGCCTCGGCGCCGTCGATCGGGTCGACCTCGACCTTGATGCCGACCTTGCCGAGCTGCTCCTGGAGCGCCTCGGCGGTGTCGACCTCGCCCGGGTTGTTGGTGCGGGCGGTGAGCTTGGTGGTGAAGCCGTTCGGCTGGCCGCACTGCTTCAGCTCGTCCTTGGCCTTGACCAGGTCCGGCTTGCCCTTGCGGGCGAGGACGCCGTACGGGTCGTAGTCGCTGTGGCCCTTGATGGAGGCCGGCAGGGTGCTGTTGGCGATCGCGCCACCGGCGATCTCGCCGCCGCGGGTCTGCTGGAGACCGGCGAAGTCCGTGGCGTAGAAGACGGCCTTGCGGCAGTGGACGTCGTCGAACGGCTTGGCCGTGTGGACGAGCGCCACGTAGCGGACGAAGGACGTCTGCATGTTGTCGACGCTGTCGCGGTGCTTCTGGACGGCGGTGACGCGGCCGGACTGGGTCATGCCGGTGCCGTTGAGGTCGACGTCGTAGTCGCCCTCCATCAGCTTCTTGTCGTTCTCCTCCAGGTTGGCGGAGATCGTGACGGTGATCTTGTCCGGGAGCGCGGCGCGAACCGGGTCCGAGGACTTCTGCCACTTGTCGTTGCGGACGAGCACGATGCTCTTGCCCGGCTTGTACGTCTCGAACTTGTACGGGCCGTTGGAGAACGGGCGCTGGGTGTACTTCGCGCCGGTGTCCTTCTCGGCCTTCACGGGCGAGCCGGACGGCATGGCGAGGAACTGCTCGAAGTCACCGTTGGGCTTGGGCAGCTTGAAGACGATGGTGTTGTCGTCCGGGGTCTCGATCGCCTTGAGGCCGAGCTTGTCCGGGGACTTGTCCTTGTACGGGCCCTTGTACTCGCCCTTGGGGTCCAGCGTCTGCATCAGGTACTGCGGGCCACCGGTGATGGTGTCCGTCGCCCAGATGCGCTCGATGCCGTACTTGACGTCCTTGGAGGTCAGCTTGGAGCCGTCCTCCCAGGTCAGGCCGTCACGCAGCTTGTACGTGTAGGTCTTGCCGCCGTCGCTGATCTCACCGGGGCCGGTGGCCAGGTCGCCGACCAGCTTGGTGGACGCCGCGCCCGGCTTGGTGTCGTACGTGACCAGCTGGCGGGTGTAGAAGCGCATGAAGTCCCAGGCCATGCCGTAGTAGGCACGCTGGGGGTCGGCGGAGTCGAGGTCCTGCTTGCCGACGAACTTGAGCGTTCCGCCCTTCTTGGTGGACGGGTTGGCGACCTTGTTGAACGCCGCGTTGAAGCCGGCGCCCTTCGACTTGCCGCCGCTCTCGCCGTCGTCGCCGCCGCCGCACGCCGTGGTGGTCATCAGCGCCGCGACCACGAGGGCCGCACCAGCGGTGAGCCGTCGTTTCGAGGTAACTGTGGACATTTTCTCGCAACCTCCGAGATCGCGGTCCCAGGCCGTTGTTTGCCGGAGAACCATGGGAAAAGCCACCTGACGATGCGGCAGGGGCAAGTCGTGGGTTATCGGGTCCCCTTGGGGTCCAGGGCGTCGCGCAGCCCGTCCCCGAAGAGGTTGAAGGCCAGTACGGTGATGAAGATCGTCACACCGGGGAAGACCATGAACATCGGGTCGTGCTCGTACGTCTCCAGGGCGTCCCGCAGCATTCCGCCCCAGGAGGCGGTGGGCGGCCGGACACCGGCGCCGAGGAAGCTGAGGGCCGCTTCGGTGAGGATGTTGGTGGGGATCATGAGCGTCGCGTAGACGGTGATCGGCGCCACCAGGTTCGGCAGCAGTTCGCGGAAGAGGATGTGCACCCGTCCGCCGCCGAGGCTGCGCGCGGCTTCCACGTACTCGCGTTCGCGCAGCGAGAGCGTCTGGCCCCGGACGATGCGTCCCACGTACGGCCAGCCGAAGAAGCCGATGACGGCGACGAGGACGGCGATGCGCACGCCGCTGCCGGTCAGTCCGAGCAGGTCGTCGGGAAGGACCGAGACCAGGGAGATGATGAAGAGGAGCTGCGGGAAGGACAGCAGCACGTCCATGACCCGGCTGATCGTCGCGTCCACCCAGCCGCCGAAGTAGCCGGCGATGATCCCGAAGAGCGTGCCGAGGGCGACGGCGACCATGGCCGCCAGGAACGCCACGAGCAGCGAGATCCGGGCGCCGTAGACGATCCGGCTGAAGACGTCGCGCCCCTTGTTGGGTTCGACGCCGAACAGGAAGTCGCCGCTCACCCCGCCGAAACTGCCCATGGGGAGGTTGGTCAGCGGGTCGAGCTTCTCCTGGTGGAACTCGTTCGGCGGGTGCCCGAGCAGGCTCACGATCAGCGGTGCGAAGACCGCCACCAGGACCAGGAGGAGCACGGTGATGCCGCCCGCCAGCGCGACCTTGTCCTGCTTCAGTCGGTTCCAGGCGATCTGCTTGAGAGAGCGGCCCTCGACCTTCTTCGCCCCGGAGTCGGCCGCGGGACCGCCGGCCGCGACCGGATCCGCTTCCGTGGTCGGCTCTTGCAGTGGTGCCGTCATCGTGGCAAGGACCCCTCTCAACCGGCGGTGGCCGGGCCGAACTGGCCGCTGTGGCGGCGCGATCAGTCAGTCGTACGCAGAGGCGGCAAGACGCCCTTGCTGCGGGAGTCTTCATTGCCGTCACTACAGGTAGCCAGAGCGTCAGGCGAATGGATGCCTAACCGTGATGCGGTCTGGGGGGTTCCGTTATCCGGACGGAGGTGAACGCCCCTCGAACACGGGCCAGTTGAAACAGACCGGGGCACGCGGGGGAATTGGCCCCGCTTTCGTCACCAGTCGCACCCAGGCATGACCAGTGGGTAAATCCCGGACATGACGGGCGAGATGACCAGGAAAGCTGCGAACTCATCAGGCCGGAAAGGCACTTGGACACGCATGCACACATCTCGGCAATACCGGACGTACGGGGATCGATGCGGCGGGAGGCGGCGGAGGGCGGGGCGGCGCCCGGGGAACGGGGCGGCGCCCCGCGGGCGCGCGGGCCCGGGGGCCTGCGGAGTCAGGGACAGGTGGGCTCAGGGTCGGCGGGGTCAGAGGCCGACGGAGTCAGGGACAGGTGGGCTCAGGGACCGGCGTGGTCAGTACGTGCGCTGGGGCGGGTAGCCGTAGCCTGCGGCGGGGGCGGCCGGGGCGTGGGCCTCGCGGTCGTAGAACGGCCGGGCGTTGGCGCGCAGCCACATCGCGACCGGGTCGTACTCGTCGGACATCGCGACGGTGGAGACGGGCAGGCCGTCCGGGACCGCGGCGATCGACTGCTGCATCATCGCGCGCACCGCGTCCACCGAGAGGGGGCTGGTGTCGTAGAGGTCGAGGCCGATGGCGAGGTACGGAGCGCCGAGCGCGGGCTGCACCCAGGCGCGGCGCAGCGAGCGGATCGCGGGGGTGCGGTGGGCGTTCTGCGCGAGCTGGGCGTAGAACTGCGGGATCTCGATGGCCGGCTCGGTGAGCCGGAGCGGGCCCGCGGGCATCCGGTCGAGGCCGGTGGCGATGCGGCGCAGGTCCAGCCAGGGGATGCCGACACCGCCGCCCGGGGCGTGCGGGTTGAGCCAGATGCCCCAGCGGTCCGGGAAGAGGGCGCGGGCGATGTCGCCGCCGGTGACCACCTCGTGGGCGCGGTTCCAGCCGCTGGCCGAGAGCTCCTGCGCGGAGGTCACGCAGGGGGCGTAGCCGAGGCCGTCGACCTCCATGTTCCCGTACTGGGCGTCGGGCGAGCCCGGCGCACCGTGCCACAGGAGCATCCAGACCCGGTCGTTCGCGAGGGCCTGCAGCAGCGCCTCGTACGCGTCGTAGCGCCCGGGCGTCACTTGGCGCAGCATGTGCTCGACCTGCCCGGCCGCCGCGGTGCCTGACGCACTCACCTGGTCCCGCCCCTCTTCGACTCCACTGTGTCGGCCCACCGCGCCCCGGGCCTCCGGGCGCGGCCCGATGCCGAGGCACCAGCCATGAAACCAGCTTATGCGCCGGTCCTGACACCGGCTTGACACCGCGGGCCGGAGGCGCGCGGTCCGGTCCGGGGCCCTGGAACCCCGTCCTAGCGGTCTGCCCGCTGGTAGAACGGCCGGATCCTCTCCCGCATCCAGTCGCCCACCGGGTCCTGCGCCACGTCGAGCAGGACGAGATTGACCGGCCAGGGCACCTCGACCCGGCCGAGGGCGCGGCCGAGGGCGGCCATCGGGGCGTCCATCGGGGCGTTGAGGTCCGCGCCCTCCCCGCCGGAGAGCTCCACGCCGATGAACAGGACGGGGTCCTCGCCCTCGATGCTGGCCAGGGTCCGGCGCGCGGTGAGCACCACGCCGCTCTCCTCGAACTCGCCGGCCGCCGCGGAGAGGAAGTCGACGGGCTCCTCCTTCCAGTCCGGCTCGTACAGCCGGACCCGGCCGCCACTGGCCGGGCCGTCCAGCGGGGTGCGTCCGGTCCGGCAGAGCTCGGCCACGGCGGGCGGCGGCAGCGGCATCCCGACCGCGCCGCCCGGGTTCACGGCGATGCCGAGCTGCGGGGGCAGGCCGCGGGCGAATTCGCGGGCGGGCGCGACGGCGAAGGACATGTGGGCGCCGACGCAGGCGAGGAACTGCTGCTCGGAGCTGAACACGGGGACGTACGGGGCGCCGTCGATCTCCATCGTCGGCAGGTCGAGGTCCGGGGAGTCGGGTCCGCCGCCGTTGGGCAGGGGCACCCAGACCTGGTTGCGTCCGAGCACCTCGACGAGCCGTCCGCCCGCCTCCGGGCTGCCCACCGAGGCCATCAGCACCTCTTCGAGCTCGTTGGCCGGCCATCCGCCCTGCGGATGGGACTGGACCTGCGCCGGAATGTCCACTGCTTCCCCTTCTTGCCCGAGCCTTCCGGCAGAAGGTTAACGCCCGCCGCCGCGACCGCCCCGATCCCTCGAACCCCCGGTCGACCGGCCCCTCGGCGCCCCGCCCGGCCGACTGCGCCCCGGCCGCTCAGCTCCCGGGCTCGGTGAATCCGATCCGGTCCAGTCTTCCCGCCGCCTCCCGGTCCAGCAGCACCGCCGAGGCGCAGCCGGGCGGCAGCAGGCCGGTCTCGGTGGCCCGCAGCAGCCGGGCCACGGCCCTGCGGTGCCGGGCGAACGCGTAGCCGGACACCCCGCGCCCGCGCTCCCGCTGGCCCTCCCTCGCCGTCTGCGGCGTGACGTCGAGCAGGATCAGGTGCAGGCCGCGGCCCCGGCGCCGGGCGTCCCGGGCCAGCCAGCCGCGCACCCACGCCTGGGTGCCGCAGTCGTGGACGACGACGGATCCCCCCGAGCGCAGCGCCCGCCGCAGCCCCCAGTAGTGGGCGGCGCGGACGAGCGGGCGGTAGAGGGCGTACGGGAGTAAGCGGGGCATCATCCCCGCCCAGCGTTCGCGGGTGTCCTGCGAGTCGATCGCGTGCGCCGTCGTCACCGTCCGCCGGATGAGCGTCGACTTGCCGCTGCCCGGCAGCCCGGAGACCACCACCACGTCGCCCGGCGCGAAGTCCAGGGCGCGCGGACCGCCCCCCGTCCGCTCCCGCAGGTCCCGCACGACGGGCGCGTGCGGGCCGAGCGCCTCCCTGGCCGGAGCTCCCGGCTGTGCGGGCATCGCTCCGTGCGCGATGCCCGCGGTCGTCGCGTATCGCCGCAACGTCATCACCCTCCCCCTGTACGGGTCACCCCACGTATGCCCCTGAAGTGTAAAGAAAAGGTAATGCGAGACAATGGTCCGCACCGCCGAATCCCGCAGGGGGACCGACGCCCCACTCCGGCCCGATGCGTGCGATGATGACCCGGCCAACTACATACAGGCCGTTTGAATCCGCGCGGGAGAGTTCCGGTGACCGCGCGTGCCGGGCGCCGAAGGAGCAAGTTCCTCCCTTGAATCTCTCAGGCCCCGTACCGTGCGGATGAGGCAGATCTGAAAAGCGGGCCGCCCTGCGGCTCCACCCAAGGTGCAAGCCGACCCCGTTCAGGGGCTCCCGGCGAACCTCTCAGGTTCCGATGACAGATGGGGAGGGATCGTCCTCGTCGTCATGCCCCGGGAGTCACGTCCATGAGCACCGCCCCCCGTCTCACCGCCCTCGATGCCCTGCACCGTTCGCTGGGTGCGACCATGACCGATTTCGCCGGCTGGGACATGCCCCTGCGCTACGGCAGCGAGCGCGACGAGCACCACGCGGTCCGCACCCGGGCCGGCCTCTTCGACCTGTCGCACATGGGTGAGATCACCGTCACCGGCCCCGAGGCCGCGGCCTTCCTGAACTTCGCGCTGGTCGGCAACATCGGCACCGTCGCCACCGGCCGCGCCCGCTACACGATGATCTGCGCCGAGGACGGCGGCATCCTGGACGACCTGATCGTCTACCGGCTCGGGGAGACCGAATACATGGTCGTCGCCAACGCCGGCAACGCCCAGATCGTGCTGGACGCGCTGGCCGCGCGGGTCGGGGGCTTCGACGCCGAGGTGCGCGACGACCGCGACGCGTACGCGCTGCTCGCCGTCCAGGGCCCCGAGTCCCCCGCCATCCTGGCCTCCGTCACCGATGCCGACCTGGACAACCTGAAGTACTACGCCGGTCTGCCCGGCACCGTCGCCGGTGTCCCCGCGCTGATCGCCCGCACCGGCTACACCGGCGAGGACGGCTTCGAGCTGTTCGTCGCCCCCGAGCACGCCGAGCAGCTGTGGAAGGCGCTGACCGAGGCGGGCGCCTCCCGCGGCCTGATCCCGTGCGGGCTCTCCTGCCGCGACACGCTGCGCCTGGAGGCCGGCATGCCGCTGTACGGGCACGAGCTGACCACGGCGCTGACCCCGTTCGACGCCGGTCTCGGCCGGGTCGTGAAGTTCGAGAAGGAGGGCGACTTCGTGGGCCGCAAGGCCCTGGAGGCCGCCGCCGAGCGCGCCGAGACCGCCCCGCCGCGCAAGCTGGTCGGGCTGATCGCCGAGGGCCGCCGGGTGCCCCGCGCCGGCTTCTCCGTCGTCGCCGAGGGCCAGGTCATCGGCGAGGTCACCTCGGGCGCCCCCTCGCCCACCCTCGGCAAGCCGATCGCCATGGCGTACGTGGACGCCGCACACGCCACGCCCGGCACCACGGGCGTCGCCGTGGACATCCGGGGCACCCACGAACCGTACGAGGTCGTGGCCCTGCCGTTCTACAAGCGCCAGAAGTGACCCCCGCGCCTCCCCAAAAGTGACGTATTCGCGTCTCACGCCTTAAGACCACCGTTCATCAGCACTCCCCCGCGTACAGGAGAATTCAGGTCATGAGCAACCCCCAGCAGCTGCGTTACAGCAAGGAGCACGAGTGGCTGTCGGCCGTCGAGGACGGTGTGGCCACGATCGGCATCACCGAGTTCGCCGCCAACGCGCTCGGCGACGTCGTCTACGCCCAGCTCCCCGAGGTCGGTGACACGGTGACCGCGGGCGAGACCTGTGGCGAGCTGGAGTCGACCAAGTCGGTCAGCGACCTGTACTCGCCGGTGACCGGCGAGGTCACCGAGGCGAACCAGAGCGTCGTGGACGACCCGTCGCTGGTGAACTCCGCTCCCTTCGAGGGCGGCTGGCTGTTCAAGGTACGCATCGCGGAGGAGCCCGAGAACCTGCTCTCCGCCGACGAGTACACCGAGTTCTCCGGCAACTAAAGAGACCCCAAGGGACCACCTGATGTCGCTTCTCAACTCCTCCCTCCACGAGCTGGATCCGGACGTCGCCGCCGCCGTCGACGCCGAGCTCCACCGACAGCAGTCCACCCTCGAGATGATCGCCTCGGAGAACTTCGCTCCGGTCGCGGTCATGGAGGCCCAGGGCTCCGTCCTCACCAACAAGTACGCCGAGGGCTACCCCGGCCGCCGCTACTACGGCGGCTGCGAGCACGTCGACGTCGTCGAGCAGATCGCCATCGACCGGATCAAGGCGCTGTTCGGCGCCGAGGCGGCGAACGTCCAGCCGCACTCCGGCGCGCAGGCCAACGCCGCCGCGATGTTCGCGCTGCTGAAGCCGGGCGACACGATCATGGGCCTGAACCTGGCCCACGGCGGTCACCTGACCCACGGCATGAAGATCAACTTCTCCGGCAAGCTCTACAACGTGGTCCCGTACCACGTCGACGAGACCGGCGTCGTGGACATGACCGAGGTCGAGCGGCTGGCCAAGGAGTCCAAGCCGAAGCTGATCGTGGCCGGCTGGTCCGCGTACCCCCGTCAGCTGGACTTCGCCGCGTTCCGCCGGATCGCGGACGAGGTCGGCGCGTACCTGATGGTCGACATGGCGCACTTCGCCGGTCTGGTGGCCGCGGGCCTGCACCCCAACCCGGTGCCGCACGCCCACGTCGTCACCACCACCACGCACAAGACCCTCGGCGGTCCGCGCGGCGGTGTCATCCTGTCGACGCAGGAGCTGGCCAAGAAGATCAACTCCGCGGTCTTCCCGGGTCAGCAGGGCGGCCCGCTGGAGCACGTGATCGCGGCCAAGGCGGTCTCCTTCAAGGTCGCGGCCTCCGAGGAGTTCAAGGAGCGCCAGCAGCGCACCCTGGAGGGTGCCCGCATCCTCGCCGAGCGTCTGGTGCAGCCGGACGTCACCGAGGTCGGCGTCTCCGTGCTGTCCGGCGGCACGGACGTGCACCTGGTCCTCGTCGACCTGCGCAACTCCGAGCTGGACGGCCAGCAGGCCGAGGACCGGCTGCACGAGATCGGCATCACGGTCAACCGGAACGCCATCCCGAACGACCCGCGCCCGCCGATGGTCACCTCGGGTCTGCGGATCGGCACGCCGGCCCTGGCCACCCGTGGCTTCGGGGCCGAGGACTTCACCGAGGTCGCGGAGATCATCGCGGCCGCGCTCAAGCCGTCCTACGACGCGGACGCGCTGAAGGCCCGGGTCGTCGCGCTGGCCGAGAAGTTCCCGCTGTACTCCGGCCTGAAGTAGTCCGGACAAGTTCTGGTAAGACGCCGGAACGGGGCATCGCGCACACTGGTCGGTGAGCGCGGTGCCCCATCCCGTGCCCCGCCGCTCCCCGGACCGGCCGGCCCGTAACCCGCACCACCCGGCAGACAACGACGTCTACCAACCCTGAGGAGTCACCCGTGGCCATCTCGGTCTTCGACCTGTTCTCGATCGGCATCGGCCCGTCCAGCTCCCATACGGTCGGCCCGATGCGCGCCGCCCGCATGTTCGCGCGCCGGCTGAAGAACGACGGTCTGATCGCCCACACCGCCTCGATACGGGCCGAGCTCTACGGTTCGCTCGGAGCGACCGGGCACGGCCACGGCACGCCCAAGGCCGTCCTGCTCGGCCTGGAGGGCGAGTCGCCCCGCACCGTCGACGTGGAGAGTGCCGACGAGCGGGTGGAGCACATCCGCGCCACCGGCCGGATCAACCTCCTCGGCATGCACGAGATCGCCTTCGACGCCGACGAACAGCTGGTCCTGCACCGTCGCAAGGCACTGCCGTACCACGCCAACGGCATGACGGTCACCGCCTTCGACCAGGACGGCGGGACGCTGCTGCACAAGACGTACTACTCGGTCGGCGGCGGCTTCGTCGTCGACGAGGACGCGGTGGGCGAGGACCGGATCGTCCTCGACGACACCGTGCTGAAGCACCCCTTCCGCACCGGCGACGAACTGCTGCGGCTCTCCCGGGACACCGGCCTGTCCATCTCCTCGCTGATGCTGGAGAACGAGAAGGCCTGGCGCACCGAGGACGAGATCCGCTCGGGCCTGCTGGACATCTGGCGCGTCATGCAGGCCTGCGTCTCGCGCGGCATGTCCCGCGAGGGCATCCTGCCCGGCGGTCTCAAGGTCCGCCGCCGCGCCGCGACCACCGCCCGCCAGCTGCGCGCCGAGGGCGACCCGCAGACCCACGCGATGGAGTGGATCACCCTCTACGCGATGGCGGTCAACGAGGAGAACGCGGCGGGCGGCCGGGTCGTCACCGCGCCGACCAACGGCGCCGCGGGCATCATCCCGGCCGTGCTGCACTACTACATGAACTTCGCGGCCGGCGGCGCCACCGAGGCGGAGAAGGAGGACGGCGTCGTCCGCTTCCTCCTCGCCGCCGGGGCCATCGGCATGCTCTTCAAGGAGAACGCCTCCATCTCCGGCGCCGAGGTCGGCTGCCAGGGCGAGGTCGGCTCCGCCTGCTCCATGGCCGCGGGCGCCCTCGCCGAGGTCCTCGGCGGCACCCCCGAGCAGGTCGAGAACGCCGCCGAGATCGGCATGGAGCACAACCTCGGCCTGACCTGCGACCCGGTCGGCGGTCTCGTCCAGATCCCCTGCATCGAGCGCAACGGCATGGCTGCGGTCAAGGCCGTCACGGCGGCGAAGATGGCGCTGCGCGGCGACGGCAGCCACAAGGTCTCCCTCGACAAGGTCATCAAGACCATGAAGGAGACGGGCGCGGACATGAGCGTGAAGTACAAGGAGACGGCGCGGGGCGGGCTCGCGGTGAACATCATCGAGTGCTGACGGGGACGGGCCCGGCCGCACGCTTCATCCCTTCGGTGCGGTCGGGCCCTCCGTTCCCACGCGGAACGATCACCCACTCAATAACAAGAGTCTTGTTAAGCTCGGCTCCATGGATACCTCCCCGGCTCCCGGCGAAGGGCCCGTCCGGCCCGTATCGGTCTCGCTCCACGAAGGCACCATCGCCGCCCTCAAGGCACGTACGGGCAAGCGAGGCATGTCCGCCTACGTCGAGTCCCTCATCCAGCGCCAGCTGGAACGGGACCGGCTGCGCGAGCTCATCGAGGACGCGGAAGCCGAGCACGGCCCGGTCGACCGGTCGGCCGTCGACGCCAAACGAGCGGTCCTCCGCGGCGAGACGGCCGACTCGGCGGACGCCGCGTGAGCGGCACGCTCGTCCTGGACTGCGAAGGCCTGTCCGGACTGGTACGACGCACACCCGAGATCACCGAGTGGCTGGCCGCGGCCGAGGCCGAGGACCTCCGCGTCGTCACCAGCTCCGTCACACTCGTCGAAGCCCGCGACCCCAAGGTCAACCAGGCCCGCTTCGACTACGCCGTCTCCCGTGTGAACGTCATTCCGCCCGACGAATCCATCGCCCGCCGCGCGAGCAAGCTCCTGGCCACGGCCGGACTGCACGGCCACAAGTACGCCCTCGACGCCATCGTGGCCGCCACCGCGCTCACCTCACCGGCCCCGGTGACCGTCCTGACATCGGACCCCGAAGACCTCCTGATGCTCTGCGGGCCCGGCGTCCGCATCATCAGGATCTGAATCATCGGGATCTGATCCGCGAGGCCGCGCCCCGGTCCGCTCAAAGCCTTTCCGGCCCGCCGCGCGGGCGTCCGCGGTCACGGCACCGGGCGGCCCCGCAGGGTCACGCCGTACCTCGTGCGCAGCCGGTCGATCTCCCACCACGCCACCGCCGACACGGACGCCGGGCCGCCGATCAGGGCGCAGATCCGGATGAGCGGCGGGCCCGGCGGCATTCCGCCCATGACCAGGTTGACGGCCGCCAGTTCCCACACCAGCACGCCCGTCAGCAGGGCCGGGAGCGCGGCATGCACCTCGGAGGTGCCGAACACGGTGCGGACCACCGTCGCGGAGGCGAACAGGACGAAGAAGAACGCCCAGATCACCAGGGCGAACAGGGAGAACCCGACGAGCGGGGCGAACCAGTGGCCCTCCATGCTCTGGCCGACGAACACCATGACCGCGAAGAGCAGCGGCACGGCCGTGAACGCACCGAAGTACTGGAGGGCCAGGCGCATGGAGGGGCGCAGCCGGGCCCGCATGCCCGCCCGGGCGGTCACGGGCACCATCCGGAACAGGATCGTGATCACCAGGGGCGCGGTGAACAGCAGCAGCCACGGGGTGACGGCGAGCCGGAGCACGTACTGCTCCTGGACCTCCTCGAAGTCCGCCGCGGTGCCGTAGACGACGAGGATCAGCAGGGACATGGCCAGCGCGGTCCAGGCCCTGGCCTTCTGCACCCGGATCACCTGCGGGTCCACGATGCGGCGGTGGGCGTGCGGGGGGAACCTCAGACGTGCCTGCCGACGGGCCGAGCGGGCCAGCGGATAGGACACCAGCAGGACCACGACGAAGGGCAGGAAGCAGAGGACGAGCACCGCCCACACGCACCCGTGGACGGGCAGCCGGCGCAACAGCTCCGCCAGCGAGGGCCAGTCGCCGTCGCGGAACTCCTGCCACAGCGAACGGGGCGGTGCGTACGGGCCGTACGGCGGCCGGCCCGGGGGCGGGTACGGCCCCGGGTAGGGGTAGGGGTACGGAGGAGGGCCGGGCTGCGGCGGCACGCCGGGCGGCGGGGGCGGCTGTCCCCCGTTCGGCTGCCATGCCGGGCCGTACGGGTTGTGTCCCCCGAAAGTCACGCCGTTTTCCTTCCTGAGCCGTGGGAAGCATGGGGTGCGGAACGATCCTGGTGGTTCTTCACCCCCAGTCAACATTCCACGCGACGGCCGGACACGCGGTTGCACGCGGCTGCCCGGCAGCCGCCCCGAAAACGCCCCGACCGTGCCCCGACGGCCCTGGCAGGATCACCGTATGCGAACCGTGTACGCACTTCTGGTGGGCATCGACGACTATCCGGACAAGCCGCTGAGCGGCTGTGTCAACGACGTGGTGGAGGCGGAGAGTTGGCTGCGCGAACAGGGCGGCCCGAGGGTCTCGGTCCGGCGGCTGCGCGACGCGGAGGCGACCAGGGCGGCCATGGTCGACGCCATCGGGACGCACCTGGGGCGCAGCGGTCCGGGTGACACCGCGCTGTTGTGGTTCAGCGGGCACGGCAGCGAGCACGAGAGCGACGGTCCCCGTACGGCGACCGGCATGAGCCAGGCGCTGGTGTGCGCCGACAGCCTCGACGAGGGCGGGCAGCCGCTGCTCCGGGACACCGAACTCGGCGCCCTCCTCGACGGGATCGCGGCGGGCGGCGCCCATGTCGTGGCCGTCCTCGACTGCTGCCACGCCGGCGGGGCGAGCCGCAAGCCCCCGCCCGGTACGCGCTCGCGGGGGGTGGTCTGGCGGCCGTGGTGGCGCACGGCCGGTACGCGGGCCGCGGGGGCGTCGGGGACCGGCCCCCGTCGGCATGTGCTGCTCGCCGCGTGCCGGGAGCAGGAGTCCGCGTACGAGGCGCTGGTCGACGGCGAGCCCCGCGGGTACTTCAGTCATTCGCTGGTGCACGCGCTGCGCCGGCTCGGCCCGGCCGCCGCGTACGGGAAGGTGCACTCCCTCGCCGAGGAGCGGGTGCGCAGCCGGCAACCCGCGCAGCATCCCGAACTGCGCGGCCCGGACCACCTGCGTTTCCTGCACGGCGACGCGCTGCCCGTACCGCCGTTCCTGCTCCGGCACACGGTGGCGGGGTGGGAGGTCAACTGCGGTTCCGTGCACGGGCTCCGGTCCGCGGGGGCCGAGTTCACCCTGGCCGACGAGTACGGCGACCGGCGGGCCGCCGGGCCCCGGACGGTGGTCGTGCGGACGGTGCGCCCCGAGTCGTCGCTGGTGGAACCGGTCGGTTGGGTGCCGGGACCGGACGATCTCACCACGGTGTACGGGGTGAGGCCGTCGGCGCTGGCGTTCCCCCCGGCCGCAGTGACGGTCGTCGGGGATCCCGCCGCCGTCGACATGATGACGGCGGTCGTGGAGGGCACGCCGCTGCTGTCCACCGGCGGGCACGGGCTGCCGCTGCGGCTGGAGGTCGGGGCGGGCACGGCCCGGGTGACCGGGGGCGACGGACATCCGGTCGCCCCGCTGCCGCTGCGGTCACCGGCCGACGCCGCCCGGGTGGCCGACTGCCTGTGCCACATCACGCATTGGCACCTGCTGAAGGACCTGACGAACCCCGACCCGTGGCTGTCGTCGCTGGTGCGGGTGACGGTCGAGCCGCTGGTCGGCGACCTGCGGCACACGGCGACGGGCGAGATCGTGTGCGCGTACACGCCGGACGGCCGGGAACCGCAGGTGATGGTGCGGATCCACAACAACTCCCCGCTCATGCTGTGGGGCGTGCTGCTCGATCTGACGGACGACTACGAATCGTCGCCCGGCCTGTTCGAGGGCGACTTCGTGGCGCCCGGGCACGCGGGGACGGCGCGGCGCGGAGAACCGGTGTGGCTGCGGCTGCCGCCCGGCCGTTCCCTGGTGCGGGGCTCGTTCGCCCGGGACTGGCTGCGGCTGGTCGTCGCCGAGAACGAGCTGAATGTCGCTCCGTTCCGGTTGCCGGCCTGGTCCCCGGGTGGCATGGCGGGGCGCGGCGGCGCGGCCCCGGAGGGCGGGTTGCTGCGGCTGGCCCAGCCGCCCGGTCCCCGGACCGCGGGCGGACCGGCCCACGACGTGGGCCGGTGGGGCACCACGGCGGTGGCGATCCGCACCGAGCTGCCCTGACGTCACCGGCCGAGGTGGGTGAACCCGGCCCAGCCGGTCGGGTCGACGGCGTCGATCATCGGGACCCGTGCCGCCATGTCCGCGGGCATCCCGGCCGGTGCCCTGCGGCCCTCGTCGAGCATCCACAACTGGGCGTCGCGCAGGGCCTGTCCGGGGGTCCGGCCCTCGCGGCGCATGTAGTGGTGGGTCATGTACATCAGTACGGACGTGGCCTCGTCCGGCACCGGCCACAGGGAGCCGAGCACCGAGCGCGCGCCCGCGACGAGGAACGCGGTGGACAGGCTGTACGCCTCGTCGTGGCCGTGCCCGGACACGTTGGTGCTGCACGCCGCGAGCACCACGAGTTCCAGGTGGCGATAGCGGGCGGTGCCCTCGGTCAGTTCCTCGGCGTTCAGGTTGCCGCCGGACAGTTTGAGGTACGCGCTGTTGCGCCGTCCCCGGCGCACCTCGCCGTGGCAGGCCAGGTGCAGCATTCCGCCGTGCTGTCGGCCCAGCCGGTCGGTCACGGCGGCGGGCGTGGCGGTGCCGGGGCCGAGGAACTCGCCGTCCGGGTAGAACGTGCGGAAGATGGCCCCGGCCTCCTTGCCCGCGTGGTACAGGTCGCGGGTCGGGTCGCCGACGACGAGGGCCTGCCGGATGCCGGCGGAGGGCCGGCCGGCCACCTCGCACAGCAGGCGGGCGGAGGGGGTGTACGAGATCTCCGCCTCGTGGCACGCGTAGCGCGGTGCGCCGCGACGGCCGGGCAGGCGCGCGGCGTGCCAGGGCACGGCGCCCAGTTCCGCCATCGGTACCAGCACCACGGCCGGGGTCCGGCCCGCCCCACCGGGCAGCGCCTTGAGCAGGGGGCCCATCACCGCCCGCCCCGCCCACGCGCACAGCCGCTCCAGCGCGGTGCGGCCCTCGTCCGGGGTGGGAGGCTGCGGCCTGGGCGCGCTCGCGACGGGCGGTCCGCCCGCGGTGCGACCGGGTGCCCCGGCTGCTTGGTATTCCGTCAGCTCGCTTGCGGAGAGGGTGAGTTCGGGTAGCCGGAGGGCCTTGGTGGTGCCGTCGGCGAGGACGATCAGCGCCGTTCCGGGCACGCCGTCGCCGCCGGGCACCAGATAGACCAGCGCGGCACGGCCCATGGTGCGCAGCGCCCGGCCGATGTCCGCGAGTCCGGGGACGTCCAGCAGTTGCCGGCGGTGCGGGGACGCGGCGAGGGCCTGGAGCACCCGGCGCCGCAGCCGGCTGGAGGGGCCCGGGGCGGTGCGCGGGGCGGGCATGACGGCCCCCGGCTCCGGGTCGGGCGCGGCGCCGCCCGCGGTCCGCCACTCGGCGGCCAGGTCGTCCTGGCCGAGGGCGTGCAGCATGTCGGGGACGGTCGTGGCGACGGTCGCCGCGTGCAGGACGAGGCCGCGCCCGGCGTCCAGGGCGCGTACGGCCTCGTCGTGGACGCGGTCGGTCAGGCACCAGCGGGCCACGTCGAGCGCCTGTTCACCGGCCCGGCGGCCGGTCTCGGCGGCGTGCGCGGTACCGGACTGGAGCAGGACGTTCCAGGTGGCGGCGCGCAGGGCGTCGAGGCCGACGCGGCGGGATTCGGCGTGGTTGAGGCGGGTGGCCCGGGCCCCGAGCACCTGGTTGTCGGCGCGGACCCGATAGCCCGAGGCCAGGGTCATCCCGAGGGAGTTCCCCATCGGGTGTGCCGGGCCGCCGGCCAGGCGCAGGGTGTGTTTCAGCCAGGAGATGCCCTGGTCGATGTGGGCGGGGCGGTCGGGGCCGGGGACCGACGCCATTCCGCCGAGCATGAGGTGGGCGGAGCCGAGCGCCTGGGCGTTGCGGATCCAGCGCTCGTCGTCGGGTTCGAGGAGGTCCAGGGCGTCGTGGAGCAGTTCCATGGCCTCGAGGGCGCCCCTGGCGTTGCCCGCGAACAGGGCTCTGGCGGCACTGCTCATGCCCGCCTCGCCGAGCCGGTCGGCCTGCCCCTCGCGCGGCAGCAGCGCGACCTGCCGCCGTACCTCGTCCAGGTCGGGGGTGGCCACCATGCCGGAGGCGTCGGGCAGGAACCGTCCGGTGCGCCGGCCGCGCAGGAGCTCCAGGTTGGCCCGGGCGACGTCGAGGTTGGACTCCATCCCGAGCCGGTCCATGTGGTCGGGAGGCAACTGTGCGACGACCTCCTCCAACTCGCCGATGTGCCGGGCGAGTGCGGTCTCGTCCTCGCGCCGGGTGGCCTGGTGCGAGCGGAACACGGCGAGTTGCCCGTCGATGCCGAGGCGTGTCCCGGCGTCGAAGGCCGGCGAGTCCCTCAGCCGGGCCATGTCCTCCACGGCCGAGTCGAAGTCGTCCTCGCCGCCGCCGTTCTGGGCGAGGTGGGCGCGGATTCCGGCATGGGCCAGGTCGAGCGCGTCCTGTTGCGGGCTGTCGGGCGGGAAGGCGGCGCGGGACTGCTCGATCCGGACGAGCGCCGCCTCCATGTCGGCGGGGTCCTCGATCCGTTGCAGCCCGGACGTGCTGCCGATGGTCGTGACCGTGGCCCGCCACTGGCCGTCCGGCCCGTGGGCCCCGGCCTCGGCCATGAGTTCGTCCAGCTGTTGCTGGTCGCCGACGTGCCGGTGGTACCGCAGCATCGGCAGGACGGCGAGGATCTGCCCGGCGCGCATGCCCGACATCGCGGTGCCGCGCGGAAGGTTCCTCCAGTCGGTGTGCAGCCGCTCCCAGGCCTCGTCGGCGGTGGCGCAGCCGAGCCTGTCGAGGACCAGGTCGGTGGCCCGGGTGAGGTCCTGGGCGTCGGTCCTGCCCCCGGTCAGCGACTGCTGGATCTCGTACAGGATCGACTGGAGGTCGTACGGCTTCGCCTGCATGTCCAGGGCCTTTCGTGTGGGTCTTGCCGGGCTCGATCCGAAGAAAAAGGTCCCGGGGCGTGTTCCGGAAGTCCCGGCCGGCCGGGAAACGCCCTGGAGCATCCGTAGTCCCGTCCGGCCGGGAAACGCCCTAGAGCATCCGTCCCCGCTGTCGTGGCGCGGCCTGGGTGCGGTACGGGGCGAGGACCCCGTTCAGCCATCGCTCGCCGTCCTCGGTGCCGAAGTCGATCCGGGCGGCGCCGGTGGGTTCGAGGGGCGGTTCGCCGCACCGGTCCTGGAACAGGACCGCCACGCGGTCGGCGGGCTCCCGTTTGGAGGGCCAGACGAAGCCCTGGGCCCAGGGGGCGGTCCTGCGGCGGATCCAGTGGCCCCAGTCGCGGGTCTGCGGGTAGTCCGCGCCCTCGGCGTGCACCAGCCACGAGTCCTGCGCGACCGCCGCCAGGTCCCTGCCGGACATCAACGGCACCACGTCCACGTCGGTGGCCAGGCGCAGGAAGGACAGGCTGCGGTGCTCGAAGGAGGCACGCGGGAGCAGGCGCGTGCCGCCGTCGCCGTCAAAGGGGATCGAGCGCAGCAGCACCTCGCACACGGCGGCCCCGGTGCCGAACCCGATGTAGAGGAAGCCGTACTTCTCGTACGGGGTGCTGTCGAAGCGTCCGCCGTGGTAGAAGGCGTGCGCGGGCCGGGGGTTGAAGGCGAGCGCGTCGCGGTGGGTGGCGTGGACGCGGTAGGCGGGGGTGCCGGCGGGCAGGGTGACGCGTTCCGGCTCGCCGGGCAGTTGTTCGGGGGGCGGGTACTTGGGCACGGTCTACCACTCCCCGCCCGTGACGGTGAGCGTGCGTGCCGCGCCCAGGAGTTCGGGGTCCCGGCCCTGCCCGAGGAGGCCGGCGGGCGCGGTGCCCGTCCACGCGTTCGCGGAGAGCCACCAGTCGGCGGCGCCCCAGGGGTCCCTCTCGGGGTGCAGTACGTCGGCCACCTCCAGGACGACCTCCCACGGCATGGTTCCGGTCTCGAACTGGAAGGTGGGGAGCTGTCGTTCGCCGTTCTCGCGGGTCAGGACGATCAGCCGGGGATCGACGGGCCCCGGCCCCTGCGGGCTCGACGCCGGTGCCCGCAGCAGGCGTTCGCGGACCGGGCCCAGGAGCGGGCCGACCATCGGGTTGTCGTCGATCACGAGCATGCAGAGGTCCAGGGCGTCGAAACCCTGGTGGACGGCGGACGGTGAGGTGCCCACGAACCGTCCCGGGCCGCCGACACCGCGGAGCCGGGCCGCCTCGGCGTCCGGAAGCGCGGCGAGCACGGCCCGTACCGCCCGGTCCGCCGCGCCGTGACCGGCCCCTTCATGATCACGGACGTCCGGGGCGTGTGTCCGCAGAGCGATGCGTACGTCGACCAGCAGGGCGCGTAACTCCTGGTGCGCGCCGGGGGCGAGCAGCGGTCCGAGCCGGGGCCAGTCCGCCGCGACGACGGCGAGCATCGCGAAGGGGTTCACCCGCATCCGTGTCCTTCCCGTTCCTCGGGCCCGGCCGGTGGGCCGGGGTCGGTCCGGCCGCCGAGCACCTCCGTCACCAGGTCCGCCACCAGTGGTCTGCGGACGACCAGGTGCAGTTCGCGGTCCCGGTCGGCGTCCGCCGCCAGCGCCGTCCACAGGGCGCTGACGCTGCTCTCCGGTGCCAGCCCGCCGCGTCCCGCGCCGAGGAGGGGGAAGCAGACGGATCGCAGCGGCGGGGTGTGGGCGTCGCGTTCCCCGGACATCAGGGCGAGTGCGCGGGCGGCCGCGGCGGCGACGTTCTGCGGGGTGACCTCGTAGTCGTTGGTGCCGGGTCTCGGGACGGCGACCACCGCGTGGTAGATGCGGCGGACGCCCTGTTCCGCCAGGGCGCCCGGCCCGGTGGGCGCGACGGTCCCGGGCAGGACGGGGCGGTGCAGCACGCCGTGCTTCCCTCGCCATTCGGCCAGGTCGTCGTGGACGGGGTCCTCGACCACGTCGCCCGCCGCGTCGCGCACCGCCCCCGCCCGGCGCAGCGACGCCGACACGGACGCCTTGTACATCTCCGGAAGCCCCAGATGCGTATTGCTCGGGGAGACGATCACGTCGACGTTGCGCAGGAGTTCGGCGGGGTGGATGTGCAGGGTGATGGTCAGCGGTCTCCCGGACCGGGTCAGGCGCAGGGTGCGGTGCTGCAGGTGCGGGGCCGGCATGACGCCGGTCCGGGCTGCGTCCCGGTTCCCGGTGTCGGCGATGTTCCCGGTGTCGGCGATCCAGCACACCCACTCGGCGACCTGACCGAGGACCATCTCCTCCTGGCTCTTGCGGAAGCGCTCCACACTGAGGCCGTACACCTGGGCGGCGAGGCGGCGCCGGTCGGCAGCCGCGCGGTCGCGCAGGCCGGGCGCCAGTCCGAGCGTGCGCCCGGCCGCCTCCCGGAGATCGCCGTCCAGCCGCGAGACGGCCGCCCGCAGCAGGTTCTCGACCTCGACGGGCCAGGCATCGGTCACGGCGCCCGGCACCGACGCGGCGGCCCGGCGCAACAGGGGCAGGTCGAGCCCTCGGAGCCGTACCAGCCCCTCCAGGCGGACCATCTTCACCTCCTGCAAAACCGACGCAACGTCAAATGGTCCGGCACGAGTTGACATGGGCCCATGATCGTGCGGCGGCAACGGCACCACAAGCTCGTGCCGGGCCGCCCGTTCACGTCAGGCGTCGGCGGGGTGCCCGCCGGGCCGGCCGCGGGTCGGCTTCGGGGCGTCATCGGGTCGGCGGCGAATCCCCGGGACCGGGACCGGCGGGAGCCCAGCGCGCGAGGGGACCGGGGCACGACGGAGGCGAGCACCGCTCCGGCTCGGTCTCAGCGCAGGTGCACCGGCAGCGACTCGATCCCGTACACGATCGACACCTTGCGGAAGGAGAGGTCCTGCGGCGGGACGGCGAGCCTCATCCCGGGGAACCGCCGCACCAGGGCCGGGTAGGCCGCGCGCAGTTCCATGCGGGCCAGTTCGGCGCCCACGCAGCGGTGGATGCCGTGGCCGAAGGCGAGGTGGCTCGCGGAGGGGATGCGGTCCAGGTCGAAGCGGCCGTCGTCCTCGACGTACGAGGCGTCGCGGTTGGCGCCGCTCAGCGAGCAGAGCACCATGTCGCCCCGGGGAATGGTCACGCCGCCTATCTCCATGTCCCGGCGGGCGAACCGGGGGAAGGCGATCTGCACGGCGGACAGGTAACGCAGCGCCTCCTCGACGAAGGGCGCGATCACGGTGTCGTCCGTGCGTATTCGCTCGAAGACGTCCCGGTCCCGGAGCAGGACGAGGGAGCCGAGGGCGATCGTGCTGGCGGTCGTCTCGAATCCGCCGGTGAGCACCCCGTCGGCGAGGCCCGCGAGTTCCTCGTCGTCGACGTCGTCACCGTGCTCCCGCACGATCATGCCGAGCAGGCCGTCGCCCGGGTTCTTCCGCTGTGCCCGGACGACACCCCTGAAGTACTCCAGCGACTCCGACATCGCTCCGAACGGCGCGGTCGCGTCGCCGAAGAGGTCGAACCGGTCCATGGCCAGTTTCTGGAAGTCGTGACGGTCCTCGTACGGCACGCCGAGCAGTTCGCAGATCGTGAGGGAGGGGATCGGCAGCGCGAACCCCTGCACCAGGTCGACCGGGCCGCGCGAGGCCGCCATCGCGTCCAGGCGCTCCTCGATGATGGCGTCGATCCGGGGCGTCAGGCGCCGCAGCCGGCGCATCGTGAACTCCGGGGTGAGGATGCGGCGCAGCCGGGTGTGCACCGGGGGGTCGTTGAACCCGAGCCCGCCGGGACTCTGCTCGGCCGCCACCCCGGCGTTCGTCGCGAGGTGGGCGAAGTCGGTGCTGAACCCGTCGGCCGAGCCGAGGACGGCCTTCGACTCCTCGTATCCGCTGACCACCCAGGCGTCCATGCCGAACGGCAACGACACTTTGGACACCGGCCTCTTCGCCCGGGTCCTGGCCAGTTTCTCCACCGGGTCTAGGCCGTCCCTGCGCATCATCATCAGCAGGTCGTCGGGCAGCAGCCTGATCGTGGAGGGTCCGATTCCGTACTTCTGGATCCTGGACAGATAGGCGCGCCCGATGCGGGCGGTGAGGCGGGAGCGGAATGTCGTGGTCAATCTGCACTCCATGAGTCGTCGCGCGATCCGCACCCACGGTGCGGACAGGAGAGGGTTGTGCAGCAGGCGCGGATGTGAATACTGGCCGGCGGCGACACGGCTTGTGCCGGACCGCATTCTGTCGCAGATCGGGAGCAAGCAGAGCCCCCGAGGCACCCGATGACGCGGTATGCGCCACCATGGCCCCACCCACGGTGGCCGTGATCATGATCACGGCACCAGGGCCGAACGGGCCCCCGGGAGGGTGTTGTCGTCGAGGGAGCCGCTCCGCCCGGCGCCCCGGCCAAGTACCGCACACCCGACCCGCATTGCGCATACCGGACGACTGTCTGCTCTGTCACAGCCCGTCCACAGCTCCGGGATCCCGATTGCCTCCGACCCCGTCGAATTGATAGGCATGATGAAACATGTGTTCACGCAGCCTGGCAGGGGGATCGAATGAAGTTCGACATGGGGGCGCAGGTTCTGACGACTCTGTCGTCGAAGTCTCGTGGGTCGAGTGACGACCTGGGGCTGCTGATCCGTCAGCTGCTGCAGGCGGCGGCCCCGCTGGAGGGGAAGTTCCACGGTTCGGGGCGGGTGGCGTTCGACTCGTTCAAGAACCGGTCGGACGAGATCACGGCGGCGCTGAACGGTTCGCTGGCGGCTCTCCTGGGCGGTCAGTCCGGGATGGAGTCCGCGTTCAGCTCGGGCGACCAGGAGCAGGGCGACAACGCGCGGCAGCAGATGTCGACCGCGAACTTCGACGCGGCACGCTTCGGCGCCCGCTGACGACGACGGCCGGGCTCCGTTCCACCCTGGTTCGCTCCGTTCCGGTTCGCTCCGTTCCGGTTCGTTCCGCGCCGGTTCGTTCCGCGCCGGTTCGCTCCGTCCCAGTTCGTTCCATTCCGGTTCGCTCCGTCCCGTTCCGCAGCAGCCCGTTTCATCGCGGCCTGTTCCGTTCCGGCTCGTTTCGGCTCGTTCCATTCCATTGCGTTCTTTTCTGACAGGTTTTCACGGGGAGTGATTGTTGATGGCCGGTGGCACTGACCGTCGTGCGTACGACACGGGCGCGTCCGCGGACGCGCAGGGCAACATCCAGGTGGTGATCGCGCGGCTGGAGGAGGTCATCACGGCGCGCGACGGCCAGGTCAAGGCGGCGATGGCGGACTTCGCGGCCGACGGCGTGGCGGACGAGTACCACGGCAAGGAACTGCGGTGGAACCGTTCCTCGCAGGAGGTCAAGAACATCATCCAGCTGCTCAAGACGACGCTGGAGAAGAACGACGGCACCGCGCAGCACACGATCACGCGCGCCAAGGCCGCGGTCGACAACATCGGCTGAGTCCTTCGGTCGCTCTTCCCGGCCGATCCGGTCGTTCCTCTCGGCCGGTTCGGCCGTCCTTCCTGGCCGGGCTCTTCGGCTGTTCTTCCCGGTCGAACTCTTCGGCGGCCCTCCCGGCCGTTTCCGTCGGCCGACGGGGTCCGGTCGATTCCGTCGGACGACGGGGCCCCGGCCGGGCGGTTCCTCTGGTCGGGGTCTTTGCCGGGATCGCCCGCCGGGTCGGTTGCCGTCCGGTGGGTTCTCTCTTCGTCTCCGCGCCAGACCTTTTGGCCGGAGTCGTCCGGTTCGATGTTTTCAGGTAGTTCACGGGGGTGTTGTGGTGACTGGGTGGGATCTGAAGCCGCAGGGTATTCAGGGTGTGCTGAAGACGACGGGTGAGACGGCGTCGAAGATTCAGACGCATGTGACGTCGTACGGTGATCATCTGACGTCGGCGGCGTCGAGTGCGGGCACGATCAGTGCCGATGCCGGCGCCGGTGGCGGGGGTGGCGGGGACGGCAAGGGTGAGGAGGCCGTGGGCGGTCTGGTCGCGCTGGCCCTGTCGCAGTTCGCCGAGCACACCACCGGGGACCTGAAGTTCATCGCGGCCCGGGCCGGGAAGTCGCTGACCGGCGCGGTCGACGCCACGACCGCCTACCTCAACGGCGACCTGGAAATGGCCGCCGAGGCCCAGCGCAAGGCCCTGGGCGCGGTCGACCTGGACCCGAAGAAGCCCGGGGTGCAGACCCGATGATCAAGCCCGAGGCGATCCCCCAGTACACCGGTGACCTGGGCCGGCTGGAGAAGGACCACGCGTCCCTGACGAAGGACGCCGGCCACATCCGCGAGACCGGCTCCTCCGTCCACACCCAGTTCCAGGCCCTGTCCGCCTACTACAAGGCCCCCGAGGCCGAGCAGCTGTTCGCCTCGACGAAACCCGTCAGGGACCGGGCCGACACCTTCGCCGACGACCTCGAGAAGGTCGCCACCTCCCTGTCCGACTACGCCACCGAGATCCGCCCCTCGTCACCAAACTCGCCCGCCTCAAGACCGAGGCCACCACCTTCGTCAACGAGAACAAGGACGACGACGAGTGGGAGTACGACGGCGACAAGGTCGAGGAGCACAACCAGCTCCGTGACGACATCACCGCGACCGTCGCCGCGTTCTGGGCCGCCGAACGCACCTGCCACAACAAGATCACCGCCCTGTTCGGCGGCACCCAGATGGTCGCCGGGGACGGCTCCGAACGCAAGGACCAGTACGGCTTCAACGCCGAGGACCTCAAGAACGCCAAACTCCCCTGGGGCGACCCCGTCGAGGAGAAACACCACTGGTACGAGGTCGGCCACTGGGTCAAGTCCTTCGTCTGGGACGGCCTGATCGTCGACGGCGTCTGGGGCACCATCAAGGGCCTGGGCACCCTCGTCGGCTTCGGCGGCTGGGAAGCCATGGGACAGGCCTGGAAGGGCCTGGCCCAGCTCGCCACCGGCCTCGTCATCACCGCCGTCCCCGGCGCCGGCGCCCTGTTCTGGACCCTGCCCGACGACAAACTCCCCTCCTGGCTCCGCGACTCACGCACCGCCATGAAGGAAACCGGCAAGGCCCTGGTCGCCTGGGACCAATGGGGCAAGAACCCCGCCCGCGCCGCCGGCGCGGTCACCTTCAACGTCCTGACCACCGTCTTCACCGGCGGCGCCGGCGCCGCCGCCTCCGGCGCCGGCAAGGCCGGAGCCGTCGCCAAGGCCCTCTCCGTCGCCGGCAAGACCGGCAAGTTCATCGACCCGATGACCTACATCGCCAAGGGCGCCGGCTCCGGCCTCTCCAAGATCGGCGACATCACCCAGGGCCTCAAGGGCATCGGCACCATCGACATCCCCAACCTCCCCGACAACGCCATCACCCTGCCCAACGGGTCGACGATGCTGCCCGACGGCACCTTCCACCTCCCCGACGGCGCCAAGGTTCCCGACGGCGGGATCGAACTCCCGAACGGGAACGTCAAGTTCCCCGACGACGCCCCCGTCCTGCCCGAGGGCACCACCAAGCTCCCCACCGCCGCCGACGACCCCATCCAGTACGTCGACCGCGACGGCAACCTCCTCGACAAGAACGGCGACATCGTCCAGCACGCCAAGGACGCCCCCACGGAGAACACCCCCAACCCCACCACCCCGCACACCGACACCAACAGCCCCGCCCCGCACACCAGCACCCCCGTGCGGGAACCCGCCCTGGCCGGTGTCGGCGCCCGCAACGGCGACGACGCCATCCGCCTGGGCAGCGACCCCACCGGCCTCGGCGACCTCGGCCGCACCGGCGACAACCTCCCCGGCGGCAACGTCGGTGACAACATCCCCACCGGACAGGTCGGCGACAACCTCCCCGGCGGACGCACCGACGACCTCGGCCACGGACCCACCAACAGCCACGAACCGCCCAACACCCACACCAACGGCAACGGCCACACCGACGGACCCGGCCCCAACCCCCACCCCAACGACGGCGGACACAGCAACAGCGGCGGACACCAGGACCCGCCCCCCACCGGCGGCCACAACAACGACGGCCCCGGCGGAAACGGACACAACGACGGCCCCGACAATGGCGGACCCGGCAACGGCGGCGGCGACCACACCCCGGACAACACCGGCAACCACGGCGACGAGCCCAACAACGGTGGCGGGAACGGGACTCCGGACGGCGAGCCGGCCGGTGGCGTTCCCGGGGACCGTGTGAACGAACCCCTTCCGGAACTCACACCGCAGGAACGGGCCGACCACTGGGGTCACCTCGACGAGGTGGAACAGCGCAGCCCCGAGGACTTCGACGAATTGCAGCGCGACCCGGACAAGAACGGCGGCATCTCGGAACCCTCGAAGGACGAGGCCCGGGTGGGTCTGGACCTCCGTGAAACCGGACGGCTTCCCGACGACATCCAGCGTCCCACCCAGGCCGACCGCGGTGAGTTCTACTCCCCGAGCGCGGACAAGTATTACGACATCAAGGGTGTGCATTCCGACTGGCCGCCGTTCAACAACGTCCGCGACAAGTCGCAGCCTTTCAAGGGCGCGTACGACCCCGCCAACAATGGCAAATGGGTCAAGAAGCTCTCCGAACAGATCGTCGACAAGCACCGTATTGTTATTCTCGACATGCGCAACGCAAGCCAGGCAGCGATCGATGATGTCAAGGGCATCGTCCAAAGGAACGGTTGGGAAGACGATGTCATCTGGTACCCGTAAAGGCTGGGCACCGCGCCAGTACCCCGTCGACCGAGCTGCCGCCGATCGCCTGCGCGAATGGCTGGAGGGCCCGGAGGACCGCGGGCTGGACGGTGTGGGGCTCGACTTCAGTGGCGCGGATCTGTCGGGCGGCGACTTCTCCGAGTCCTGGTTCACCGAAGCCAAGCTGGTCGGTACGAACCTGGCGGGTGCGGAGTTCTACCGCGCGGATCTCGAGGGCGCCGACCTTTCCGGCGCGACCCTGACCAACGGCTCGCTGGTACGGGCGAACCTGGACGACGCCACGCTCCGGGGCGCGACCCTCGACGGTGTCGACTTCGTCAAGGCCTCGCTCTACGACGTGGACGCCTCGGGGGCGAGCTTCCGCGGCGCCCGCCTGATGGGAGCCTCCCTGCTGGACGTCGACCTCCGCGGCGCGGACCTGACGAACGCGGTGGCGGACGAGAACTCGTTCAAGGTGAAGCTCGACGAGAACACCGTTCTCGACGGTTTCTCCGGGACAGTTTTCGGCCCGGTCGAACTCGTCACCGCGGACGGCGTCGAGGAGCTGGGCGGACCGGATCTCGAGGAGTGGATTCGTCGGCGGGGAGGCGGCGTGAGCGTCATTCCTCCGCGCTCCGCACGCTGACAGGAATCACGAAGGGCGATCCCTCCGGGGAATCGCGGGCGCCACTGCTGCCGTCGCCGGCCGGTGGTGGCGCCCGCGACAGAGCGCTGATTCCGCGAATCATCCCTGGGCCCGACCCCGGGATGATTCCGCCCCTGAAACGGAATGGACAACAAGCGGGTCTCGAGGAACCCCCTGGTGCCCGTGCCGAATTCGGTGCGCGCCATCTACGCATACGGCCTGCTGCACCTTTTCCATCCCACGGCACAGGAAGTTTTCCTGGGCCATGGAGTGGAACTTCCCGAGGAGTTCCTCGCCCGGATCCGGCAGCACGACTACCTGGTGCCTGCCGAGGACGAACCCCGGGTGAAGGAGAGGCGCGCGAGCGAGAGACAGAACATCCCGATCGGCCGGAGGTTCCCGGGAGGCCCGTCTGCACCGAGGGGCCCTCGGCCCTCCACCCCCCGGTCAAGTTGTACGTTTTCACGCCTGATTGTCCACATCGGTCCCTGGCGACTCCGTCACAGTCCGTCCACAGCCCGGCGGCCCTCGATTGCTTCGTTCCCCCGGACTTGATAGGGATGGTCAGTACATTTGTTTGCTCAGTTCGGCAGGGGGGCCGGAATGAAGTTCGACATGGGGGCGCAGGTTCTGACGACTCTGTCGTCGAAGTCTCGTGGGTCGAGTGACGACCTGGGGCTGCTGATCCGTCAGCTGCTGCAGGCGGCGGCCCCGCTGGAGGGGAAGTTCCACGGTTCGGGGCGGGTGGCGTTCGACTCGTTCAAGAACCGGTCGGACGAGATCACGGCGGCGCTGAACGGTTCGCTGGCGGCTCTCCTGGGCGGTCAGTCCGGGATGGAGTCCGCGTTCAGCTCGGGCGACCAGGAGCAGGGCGACAACGCGCGGCAGCAGATGTCGACCGCGAACTTCGACGCGGCACGCTTCGGCGCCCGCTGACGACGGCGGGACTCCTCGCCCGGTTCCCTTCGGCCGTTCTCTTTCTGCTTTCTTCTCTGTCTCTTCCTGACCAAGGTTTGTCCGGCCGGTGCGGCTGGCTGTTTCACGGGGGTGTCATGGTGACTGGGCGGAGCCCGAAGACACGGGGTGTCCGGGACGTACTGAAGGCTGAGAAGGCCGGGGTGCAGACCCGATGATCAAGCCCGAGGCGATCCCGCAGTACACCGGTGATCTGGGCCGGCTGGAGAAGGACCACGCGTCCCTGACGAAGGACGCCGGCCACATCCGCGAGACCGGCTCCTCCGTCCACACCCAGTTCCAGGCCCTGTCCGCCTACTACAAGGCCCCCGAGGCCGAGCAGCTGTTCGCCTCGACGAAACCCGTCAGGGACCGGGCCGACGCCTTCGCCGACGACCTCGAGAAGGTCGCCGCCTCCCTGTCCGACTACGCCACCGAGATCCGCCCCCTGGTCACCAAACTCGCGCAGCTCAAGACGGACGCCGCGACGTTCGTCAACGAGAACAAGGACGACGACGAGTGGGAGTACGACGGGGACAAGGTCGAGGAGCACAACCAGCTCCGTGACGACATCACCGCGACCGTCGCCGCGTTCTGGGCCGCGGAGCGCACCTGCCACAACAAGATCACCGCCCTGTTCGGCGGGACGCAGATGGTCGCCGGGGACGGCTCCGAACGCAAGGACCAGTACGGCTTCAACGCCGAGGACCTCAAGAACGCCAAACTCCCCTGGGGCGACCCCGTCGAGGAGAAACACCACTGGTACGAGGTCGGCCACTGGGTCAAGTCCTTCGTCTGGGACGGCCTGATCGTCGACGGCGTCTGGGGCACCATCAAGGGCCTGGGCACCCTCGTCGGCTTCGGCGGCTGGGAAGCCATGGGACAGGCCTGGAAGGGCCTGGCCCAGCTCGCCACCGGCCTCGTCATCACCGCCGTCCCCGGCGCCGGCGCCCTGTTCTGGACCCTGCCCGACGACAAACTCCCCTCCTGGCTGCGCGACTCACGCACCGCCATGAAGGAGACCGGCAAGGCCCTGGTCGCCTGGGACCAATGGGGCAAGAACCCCGCCCGCGCCGCCGGCGCGGTCACCTTCAACGTCCTGACCACCGTCTTCACCGGCGGCGCCGGCACCGCGGCCTCCGGCGCCGGCAAGGCCGGAGCCGTCGCCAAGGCCCTCTCCGTCGCCGGCAAGACCGGCAAGTTCATCGACCCGATGACCTACATCGCCAAGGGCGCCGGCTCCGGCCTCTCCAAGATCGGCGACATCACCCAGGGCCTCAAGGGCATCGGCACCATCGACATCCCCAACCTCCCCGACAACGCCATCACCCTGCCCAACGGGTCGACGATGCTGCCCGACGGCACCTTCCACCTCCCCGACGGCGCCAAGGTTCCCGACGGCGGGATCGAACTCCCGAACGGGAACGTCAAGTTCCCCGACGACGCCCCGGTGCTGCCCGAGGGCACCACCAAGCTCCCCACCGCCGCCGACGACCCCATCCAGTACGTCGACCGCGACGGCAACCTCCTGGACAAGAACGGCGACGTCGTCCAGCACGCCAAGGACGCCCCCAAGGAGGGCTCCCCCGACATCGGCAACCCGCGCACCGACACCGACAACCCCGCCCCGCACACCAACAGCCCGGTCCGGGAACCCGTCCTGGCCGGTGTCGGCGCCCGCAACGGCGACGACGTCATCCGCCTGGGCAGCGACCCCACCGGCCTCGGCGACCTCGGCCGCATCGGCGACGACATCCCCACCGGACAGATCGGCGACAACCTTCCCGGCGGCCACGCCGACGACCTCGGCCACGGCCCCTCCAACAGCCACGAGCCCCCCACCGGCGGACGCGGCAACGACGGACCCGGCGGCAACGGCAACAGCAACGGTCCGAGTGGGCCTCACGACCCGACCCCGCCGCACCACAACGACCCGACCCCGCCCCGCGACGGCGACCACGGCCCCAACGGTCACGCCGACGACGGCGCGCACCACGGGGCGGACGAGGGTGTCCCGCCCCGCGGGTCCGACGACGGTGCACCCCATGGCGACCGTGACCCCAACGAGTCCGGTCCGGGCGGGCACGACCCCGAGGGGACGTCCCCCCACGACCACACGAACGAGGGCGCGCCGCACGCCGACCGGGACGTACGGGAACCCAGTGGTTCGCTCGCCGACGACGCCGCTCGGCGCGAAGCCGCCCCGATCACCCAGATCGGGGACACCCCCATGCCGCCTCCCGGTCCCGGCAACAAGTTCCTCGGCCAGTTGCCGGAGAGTCGCCTGACACGCGATGCGGACGGTCTGATCACCCACATCGACGGTCGCAATTTCGAGCACTTCCTGAAGGATCTCTCCTTCCAGCGCAGCGCCGCGTACAAGGAGGCCAAGGAGCTCGGCACCTTCCCCAGGAAGCAGGTCGGCGCCTGTGTGGGAGCGGTCATGGACCTGCGCACGGGCATGATCTTCGAAGGGATCAACGGAAAGTTCGACAACATCATCCCCGCCGACCGGGTCCACCCGACCATCGGGGCGAGGCACAACTCGATCGGCGACCCCCCGCCGGCGCCGGATCACCCGCTCGGTCACGCCGAGGTCAAGGCGGTGAACGAACTGCTCTGGGAGCGGGAGAAGCTGGGATTGCCCACGGATGAAGCGGCACTCGCCGAACTCCGCGCGTCGATCGAGTTCCCGTACCTGTCGCACAGGAAGACCGAGCTCCCCGGGCGGCCTGCGGCTTTCTGCGCGAACTGCGACTCTATGCTGAAGGGCGTGGACAGCCTGCACGGCAGGTTCACCGGCAATCCTCCGACCGACGAACTCTGGATTCCCTGATGCCCGACGTGACACGAATCGACATCGACGACCCCGAAGTCGACATGGATCAGGGGCAGCGCCTGCTGTACCGGGGGGAACTCTTCACCGGCGAGGTCGAGGAGCACCTGGGCGATGCCCTGGTCAGCCTGGACTCCTACGTGGAAGGGGTGCAGCACGGCCCCAGTCGCGAGTGGTACAAGGACGGCACGCTCCGCTCCGAGGCGACGGCCCGCACGGGGCTCCCGGTCGGGACGTCCAGGGAATGGCATCCGAACGGTGTGCTCGCCGCCGAGGTGGAGTTCTCCGAGAACGGCATGACCATGGTGGCGGAACGTCGATGGGACGAAGAGGGCCGACCGACGAAGAACTGGCACGCGGACAAGAAGTAACACCCCGCCAGTAACGGAGCGGTGCCGACCCGGGGCGGTTCGCCGGTGATTGGCGAACTGTCCGGGGCCGACCGACGAAGAACCGGCATGCGAGCCGGGGGAAGCATCCCGCCGACCGCGGAGTGGCGCCGGCCCGGAGAGGATCGCGAATGAACGTCGAACCGTCTCGGTCCGTCCTCCGACGATTGCGGGCCGTCGACTGGTCCGACGAGGGCGGTGCCTGGCGCCACGAGAACTCCCGCGCATGCCTGATGCGGGAGTATCTGCGCCGGGCGGCTCTCTGGGCGGACCACTGCGGCGCCGAGCGGTCCTGGCCGTTCTTCGACCTGGCCGAGCATGTCGACGCCGCCGTCCGGATCCCCGCCGGCATCGCCGCCGAGCTCGACGAGGTCCTGCGGGGTGTCGGCCCCTCCTCGGTCAGGACGACCTGCCGGGCGGCTGTCCGCTGGGCCGTGCTCCGTACCGAGAGCCCGGCCGGCCCGCTGCCGGATCTCCCGGATCCCTACGAACCACTGCTGGCCCTGTACGAACGCGGCGGCGGGTTCTTCGTCGAGGAGTTCATCGACCTGGGCGGTGCGATGGTCCGGCTCGGAACGGTGGAGAGCAACCTCGCCGCCCGCCCCTTCCTCACACTCGCACCGGCCACTCTCGACGCCCTGGACGCCGAGGGCGAGATCACGTACTACGCGAAGATCAGCGAGGGCTACCCGCGAAGCAGCCCGCGCGGCATTGTCCGCCGCCGGGTCGACGACGGCCGGACGTACGACGAGGTGTTCACGCGCAACCTCCGCTGGGAGCCGACCGAGTACCTCAGGCTGTACGAACTCGGCCACAACGAGGTCGACCACGTCGCGATCACCGAGATCGAAGCCGCCGCGTTCATCGAGTCGACGACGAAGAGGCTCACCGGATCCCGATGAACCGAGTACCGGGCGGCTGGAAGGCGTGTCCAGCAGCTTCGGGCGCTTCCTCAAGGACCCGCCCGGACCTGAGAACTGGATTCCGTGATGACACTTCCCAGAATCGACATCGACGACCCCGAATTCGAAATGGACGAAGGTGAGGTCGTCTTCTACCAAGGAGAACGCTTCACCGGCGAGGTGGTCGAATACCAACAGGGTGCGCTCGTCAGTCTCGTCACTTACAAGGAAGGGATCGAGGACGGTCCCTCCAAGGAGTGGTACATGGACGGAACCCTGCGGGCCGAGGGAGTACTGCGGGGCGGATTCCCGGTCGGCGAGTCCAGGACATGGCACCCCAACGGGAGGCTGGCCTCGCGCGTACTCATGAGTGCGAACGGACTGCGTCAGCTGGAGATCACCGAGTGGAACGAAGAAGGCAACCTGACGAAGGAGTGGCGCGCCGAGCGCGGTTGATCCGGATCTCCCGGATCCCTACGAACCACTGCCGGCCCCGTGCGAACGGGGCGGCGGGTTCTTCGTCGAGGAGTTCATCGACCTGAGCGGTGCATGGAACGGAAGGCGATGACGGGCCCTGGAAAGCTGATGCCCGAAGTGCACGACTGGCTCGTCACGAACGGCTGGTACCCCGGCCGTGACATCGGGGAACGCGCTGACGAACTCATCCGCGTGCGGGTGCAGGACGCCCGGCGGCAAGGGATCCCCCTGACGCCCGTACCGGCCGCGGTGCGCATCATCCATGCCTACGGCTTGCTGCACCTGGCCCACCCCACCGTGCAGGGCATCTCCTGGGTCATGGGCCCGACGCTCGGGCACGAGGGCGACGCAGAAGCCATCCGGGAGCTGGCGTCCGGACTCGGGACAGAACTTTTTCCCATCGGTTACGAGTCCTCCGAGCACGGAATTCTCCTGGCCGACGAGAAGGAGCGCTTCTTCCACCTCCATCACACCGGCGGCTACTACTTGGGAGAGAACGCGCTGGACGCCTTCTCCCGGTTCCTGACCGGTGTGCCCGACCCCGACGCAGAGGATTTCTTCGTCTGAGCGGTTGCGGACCGTCGTCCGGGGGATGGAACCGCCGAAGGTCCAGCTCGCCGAGGATTTGTCCAACATTGACGACGTGGTGAAGGCTATTCGTCAGGAGATGCGCCTGAAGGGATGGGGTCTGAAGTGGGTACTGGGTTGCCACGCGCGGCCCTGGAGCGGTTGCGTTCGGTCGACTGGTACGGCGACTGGGACGCGGCCAGCAGTCACTCGCGTTCCCGCGCCCTGCTGATGCGGGAGTACATGCGTCGCGCGGCGCTGTGGGCTCAGGCGTACGGCGCCGAGGAGAAGTGGCCCTTCTTCGACGTCACCGAGTTCGTCGACCCGACGTTCCGGATGGACCCGGAGGTCGAGTCCGAGCTGGAGGACTACGTGGCGCACCACGTCGGCACACCGTCCACGGCGAGGACGTGCCGGGGTGCCGTGCGCTGGGCCGCGCTGCGGGAGCGGGGCGGGGTCGCTCTTCCGGACCTGCCGGACCCGTACGAGCCGTTGCTGATCATGTACGAGCGGGGCGGCGGCTACTCGATCGAGGAGTTCATCGACCTGTACGGAGTGATGATCCCGTACGGGAACTTCGAGTCCAACCTCAACGCCGAGCCGTTCCTCACCCTGGCCCCGAGCACGCTCGACGCCCTCGATGCCGGAGCGGCGGGCAGGATCGCGTACTACGCGAAGATCAGTGAGGGGTGTCCGCGCAGCAGCCCACGCGGCATCCTGCGGCGGCGTCTCGTCGGCCGGGAGGCGGAGACGCACGACGAGTCCTTCACCCGTAATCTCCGCTGGGAGCCGACGGAGTGCCTCAGGCTCTACGAACTCGGACACAACGACATCGACCACGTACGGATCTCCGAGCGGGAGGCTGCCGCCTTCATCGAATCGACGGTGGAGAAGCTCACCGGGCGCCGATGAGCCGACGGCCTGCCGGTGACACGGCCGGGGCCGGTGAAGGGGGCGTATGGTCCGGGAGGCGGAGGGAGGCCGAGGAACTCGGCGCCTTCCCCAGGGGACAGGTGGGCGCCTGTGCCGGGGTGGACAGCCTGCACGGCAGGTTCACCAGCACCCCTCCGACCGACGAACTCCGGATTCCTTGATGCCCGACGTGACACGAATCGACATCGACGACCCCGACGACGGCAAAATGGCACCGGAATCGAGTCGCTGACGAAGCGCCTTGCCGGGTCCTGACCGGCCACCGTGCCCGGTCGAACGGGCGCCACCCGCAGGTCGTGTGCACGGGGTGAAGAAGGTCCGGAGATTCTCGGGAGACCCGTTTGCGCCGAGGGGCCCTCGGCCCTCCGCCGCCCGGTCAAGTGTTCCGTTTTCACACCTGATTGCCCGCGTCGGTCCCCAACGCTCCTGTCACAGTCCGTCCACAGTCCGGGAACCCTCGATTGCTTCGCTCCCCCCGGACTTGATAGGGATGGTCAGCACATTTGTTTGCTCAGTTCGGCAGGGGGATCGAATGAAGTTCGACATGGGGGCGCAGGTTCTGACGACTCTGTCGTCGAAGTCTCGTGGGTCGAGTGATGACCTGGGGCTGCTGATCCGTCAGCTGCTGCAGGCGGCGGCCCCGCTGGAGGGGAAGTTCCACGGTTCGGGGCGGGTGGCGTTCGACTCGTTCAAGAACCGGTCGGACGAGATCACGGCGGCGCTGAACGGTTCGCTGGCGGCTCTCCTGGGCGGTCAGTCCGGGATGGAGTCCGCGTTCAGCTCGGGCGACCAGGAGCAGGGCGACAACGCGCGGCAGCAGATGTCGACCGCGAACTTCGACGCGGCACGCTTCGGCGCCCGCTGACGACGGGATTGGGGTTTCTGATGGCTGGTGGCACCGATCGTCGTGCGTACGACACGGGCGCGTCCGCGGACGCGCAGGGCAACATCCAGGTGGTGATCGCGCGGCTGGAGGAGGTCATCACGGCGCGCGACGGCCAGGTCAAGGCGGCGATGGCGGACTTCGCGGCCGACGGCGTGGCGGACGAGTACCACGGCAAGGAACTGCGGTGGAACCGTTCCTCGCAGGAGGTCAAGAACATCATCCAGCTGCTCAAGACGACGCTGGAGAAGAACGACGGCACCGCGCAGCACACGATCACGCGCGCCAAGGCCGCGGTCGACAACATCGGCTGACTCTCCCCGGAGACCCGCTCCAGTGGGCGGGTCCGGGGCGGGACGGCAACGGGGAGCATGAGGTAGGCGCATGACTGGGTGGGATCTGAAGCCGCAGGGTATTCAGGGTGTGCTGAAGACGACGGGTGAGACGGCGTCGAAGATTCAGACGCATGTGACGTCGTACGGTGATCATCTGACGTCGGCGGCGTCGAGTGCGGGCACGATCAGTGCCGATGCCGGCGCCGGTGGCGGGGGTGGCGGGGACGGCAAGGGTGAGGAGGCCGTGGGCGGTCTGGTCGCGCTGGCCCTGTCGCAGTTCGCCGAGCACACCACCGGGGACCTGAAGTTCATCGCGGCCCGGGCCGGGAAGTCGCTGACCGGCGCGGTCGACGCCACGACCGCCTACCTCAACGGCGACCTGGAAATGGCCGCCGAGGCCCAGCGCAAGGCCCTGGGCGCGGTCGACCTGGACCCGAAGAAGCCCGGGGTGCAGACCCGATGATCAAGCCCGAGGCGATCCCCCAGTACACCGGTGACCTGGGCCGGCTGGAGAAGGACCACGCGTCCCTGACGAAGGACGCCGGCCACATCCGCGAGACCGGCTCCTCCGTCCACACCCAGTTCCAGGCCCTGTCCGCCTACTACAAGGCCCCCGAGGCCGAGCAGCTGTTCGCCTCGACGAAACCCGTCAGGGACCGGGCCGACACCTTCGCCGACGACCTCGAGAAGGTCGCCACCTCCCTGTCCGACTACGCCACCGAGATCCGCCCCCTCGTCACCAAACTCGCCCGCCTCAAGACCGAGGCCACCACCTTCGTCAACGAGAACAAGGACGACGACGAGTGGGAGTACGACGGCGACAAGGTCGAGGAGCACAACCAGCTCCGTGACGACATCACCGCGACCGTCGCCGCGTTCTGGGCCGCCGAACGCACCTGCCACAACAAGATCACCGCCCTGTTCGGCGGCACCCAGATGGTCGCCGGGGACGGCTCCGAACGCAAGGACCAGTACGGCTTCAACGCCGAGGACCTCAAGAACGCCAAACTCCCCTGGGGCGACCCCGTCGAGGAGAAACACCACTGGTACGAGGTCGGCCACTGGGTCAAGTCCTTCGTCTGGGACGGCCTGATCGTCGACGGCGTCTGGGGCACCATCAAGGGCCTGGGCACCCTCGTCGGCTTCGGCGGCTGGGAAGCCATGGGACAGGCCTGGAAGGGCCTCGCCCAGCTCGCCACCGGCCTCGTCATCACCGCCGTCCCCGGCGCCGGCGCCCTGTTCTGGACCCTCCCCGACGACAAACTCCCCTCCTGGCTCCGCGACTCACGCACCGCCATGAAGGAAACCGGCAAGGCCCTGGTCGCCTGGGACCAATGGGGCAAGAACCCCGCCCGCGCCGCCGGCGCGGTCACCTTCAACGTCCTGACCACCGTCTTCACCGGCGGCGCCGGCGCCGCCGCCTCCGGCGCCGGCAAGGCCGGAGCCGTCGCCAAGGCCCTCTCCGTCGCCGGCAAGACCGGCAAGTTCATCGACCCGATGACCTACATCGCCAAGGGCGCCGGCACCGGCCTCTCCAAGATCGGCGACATCACCCAGGGCCTCAAGGGCATCGGCACCATCGACATCCCCAAACTCCCCGATGGTTCGGTGCAGTTGCCCGACGGCCGCATCCTGGATCCCAACGGGAACCTGGTCGCCCCGAACGGCGTGGTCGACCCGACTCCGATCCCGCACGACACCGTCCCCGGCACCACCCTGCCGACGGCTTGGCAGATCCAGCAGCCGGTACCGGCGGGCGTGCACGCGGGGAACGGCATCCCCGACATGCCGTCGTACCCGCCCGGCGGGGGCTTCGACAACGTGTCGTACGGTCCGGGGAACCACGTCCCGGGCGGCAACCAGGTTCCCGGCGTCAGCAGCCACGTTCCCACCGACCACTTCCCCACCACCCCGGGGCACAACCTGCCGCCCAGCGGGTTCCACGGCCCCGGCCACGACCTGCCCGGCACCAACCCGCACGCGCCGGACGCCCCGCACACCCCGTCCCACGACGGTCCCGGCACCCCGCACAACGACGGTCCGCACAACGGCGGGCCCGACAACCCGTACGGCGGGCACACCGACGACGCGGTCACGCACACCGACGACGCCTTGCACACCGGTGACGGCGTCCCCGGCAACGGCGACCCCTTCGCCCCGACCGGCAGCACCGACGACATCGTGCACGGTGCCGACGACGGCACGCCGCCCGGCGGCCACCCCGACCCGGACGGGACGGGCAACGGCGGTTCGGGGAGCGACTTCACGTACAAGCCGCACATGTCGGCCGACGACTTCGACGACCTCACGGCGGCCGAGAAGCACCGGGTCGCCGCGGCCGAACTCACCGAGGGAACGGTCCCGTTCGCCGACGACATGGCGGCGATCCAGTACGGCCGGGACTACTGGAACGACTACGTGGACAACCTGGACCCGTCCGCGAAGCAGGCCCTCTGGGACTACACCGGTGAGACGTTCCCGTCGTACCACGACATGAACGGCTACCTGCGCGGCACTTCGGGATACGGTCCGCGGCCCGAGGTGCTGCACGACATCGCCGAGATGGACCGGGTCATGTCGACCCGCCCCGTGCCCGACGACATCATGGTCGTCCGGGGTACCGGTCTGGGGCACCTGGATCTGGACTCCCCGCTCGACATGCTGGGCCAGACGTATCCGGACAAGGGCTACACCTCCACCTCCCTCGGCAACCACCCGGTGTCCGGCTTCGCCGGCAAGGAGGCGATCCTGCACCTCCGTGTGCCGAAGGGAACGCCCGCCCTGTGGCTGGAGAAGGTCTCCAAGTTCGACGTGTCGGAACGGGAGCTGCTCCTGGCCCGCGGTTCCGAGTTCAAGGTGACCCGCGTCTTTATGGAGAATGGCCAGGTCCAGGTCTACGGCGAGGTTCTGCCGCCGAACAAGGGAGTGGCGCACTGATGAGCAGCGAACAGCGGCCGAATCCGCGACTGAACGAGGATCTGAGGTTCGACGCGGCGCCCGGGGGGCCGCCGCGCTACGGCTCCCGGTCCGACAAGCCCGTCCAGTACCTGACGGTGGCGGACCGGTCCGGCGAGGTGATCGGCTACGTGTGGGCGAACGACGAGGACGACGCCGCCGGGTGGCTGGTCCGCAAGGCGGGCGGCGACGAGGCGTTCAACAAGGGTGGCCGGTGGGCCCGGAAGCTCCACGACGCGAAGGCCCGGGGGCTGGCCCCGACCGCTGCCCTGGCGGAGATGATCGCGCAGTCGGACCCGGCGGCCGGCAGCCACGTCGTGCCCGGCTCCCTGACCGAGGCGCCCAACGCCGACGCGGTCAGGAGCCTCGCCGCCACGAGCTGACCATGCCGTACACATCCGGTGCGCCGCGCTACCGCGGCACGACCGACAAGCCGGTCCGTCACCTCACCGTCGCCGACGCCCGAGGCGTGGCCATGGGGTATCTGTGGGCCAACGACGAGGATGACGCGGCCGGTTGGTGTCTGCGGCCGGCCGGTGACTCGGCCGGCTTCGAGGACGGACTCACGTGGTCCGGGAAACTGAACGAGGCCAAGGCGCGGGGGCTCGCTCCCACGGCCGCCCTCGCCGAGCTGGCGGGCGGTGCGGGGCCGGGGACCGTCGGCCGGGTCGTGCCGGGTTCCCTGGCCACGGCTCCCTCCCTGGAGGCGCTGAAGGAGCTGGCCCGTGTCGTGACCGGGGCCGACGACCGGCGCCTGGTGGAGCAGCTCGACCGCGGGAACGCCGACGCGTGGCGCGAGCTGCGGGAGGCGTACGCCGCGCTCACGGACGAGGACCGCGACGTGCGGTGGTCCGAGGGCGGGAAGCAGCCCGACGGCACCTGGCGGATGAGTTACCCGCTGCACGACGAGCGGCTCCGGCGCCTGGTGGGCGCGCTGTCCGCCGTCGGCGCGGTGACGCCCGCCTACCTGTGGCAGGACAACCCGCCGCCGGTCGCGCCCGCCGACGGCCGGCTGAGCCCGGCCGACGCGGCGCGCGCGGCCACGGCCGTGGTGCGCGGGGAGCGGTTCTGCGACGGGACGATCGCACGGGCGGCGGGCGACGGTCTGCTCGACGCCGTGGCCGCGTCGTTGTGCGCCTGGTACGAGGCGGCGGGCGACGGTTCCTTCGTCGTTCCGTGACGAACGCGTAGTTCCGTGACGAACGCGTAATGCCCGTTCACCGGGCCCGCTCGCGCTCCGACCCGGGCTGTACTGCCCAATCGCACATGCTCTATGTTTCAGGAGTTAATCAGGGGGATTCCCGTATGGTGCGCCGTCGGCCGAGCGACCGGGACCGACGCGACGTATGACCGACGCAACGTACGACTGAGGCAACGGACGACGAGACGAATGGCACGGGATTACGACAGCCAGCTCCTGGAGTCGGTGGCGGTCCGCCGGCGCAGGATGCGGGACGCGCTGCTGTTCGGCGCGCAGCGGGCACGACGCACGGCCGACGAGCGGCTCGGGAAGGTGTTCGCGGGGATCGCCATCACCGCCGTGCTGTGCGCGGGGTGCGTGGGATGGTCCTTCATCCAGAACATGATGGAGAAACAGAAGGCCGAGCAGCAGAAGCAGCAGCGCCAGGAACAGCAGTACCAGCAGCCGACGAAAACGGCGCAACCGGATAAAACCGGGGAATCGACGAAGAATCCCCAGTGAATCTCTAATTCCGGAAAATAGAGAAAGAGTTCCCCGCAAAGGGGACGGAGAAGGCGCTAGTAGCATGGGCACGCCAAGCTGCCCGACTCCTCAAACGTCGCGATGATAGGTTCCCGTCAAGTGGTGAGCACAGCAACGACTTCCCGAGCGCAGCTCAGCCGGGTGACCCTGGTCGGTGAGCGACGCCGGGCCGATATCGTCCTGCCGTCCGATACCCCGATCGGGCAGCTGCTGCCGGACATTCTGCAGTTGCTGGACGACCGGGCGGCGGCACGCCCGATGACACGGCAGTTGATCACTTCGGACGGTTCCGCGCTGCCGCACGACAGCACGCTGTCCTCGGTGGGGATCGCGGACGGTGCCGTGCTCCGGCTCGTCCGGGCCCACTCCGCACCCCCCGCCCCGGTCGTGCACGACGTCACCGACCTGGTGGCCGACGACCTCGATCTGCAGACCTGGCGCTGGCGCCCCTCCGCGCGCCGGACCAGTGCGGGCGTGGCCTCCGTGGCCTTCGCGGTGGTCGCCGCCCTGCTCGCCCGTCGCGAGTTCGCCCTGGACGCGCTGAGCAGCGTCCTCGCGGCCGTCACGTTCGTCCTGCTGGCGGCCGGTGCGCTGATCGCCCGGATCGGCCGGGGGAACCGGGGGCTGGCGACCGCGCTCCTGCTCGCCTCGGGCAGCCTCGGCATCCTCACCGCCTGGACCGCCGCGGACGCCTACGACTGGTCGGGCACCGCCCGACTGGCCGCCGTGGCGGGGGCGCTGGCCCTGACGCTGGTGCTCCTCGGCTACTTCTCGCCGCTCGGCCGGGGCGGGCTCATCGGGGCCGCCGCCACTGCCGTGATCACCGTGGTGTGGGAGGTCGTCGCCGCGGTCCAGGGCGATCCGGCCCGGCTCGGCGCGGTGATGGCCGTCTTCTCCGTCGTCCTGCTCGGTCTGCTCCCCCGGCTCGCCCTGGCGGCGTCCGGGCTCACCGCGCTCGACGACCGCCGCTCCGGCGGCACCTCCGTCAGCCGGCACCAGGTGGGCAACGCGCTGGCGGCCACCCACCGCGGCCTCGCCCTCGCGACCGTGGTCACCGCGGTCTCCGCCGTGGCCGGCGGATGGCTGCTGACGCTGGCCGACAAGCCGTCCGTATGGACCGTGGCGCTCCCCTCGCTGGTGGCCCTCGTGCTGCTCTCGCGGGCGCGGGCCTTCCCGCTGGTCGCCGAGGTCGTGGCGCTCTTCGCCGCCGCGGCGGTCCTGATCGTGCGTCTGGTCATGCTGTGGATGCAGCACGCCGGGGGCGCCGGACCGCTCGCCCTGCTGTGCGTGGCCGCGGTGCTGCCGCTGCTCGTCCTGGCGGTGCAGCCGCCCGAGCACGTGCAGGTCCGGCTGCGGCGCGTGGCCGATCTGGTCGAATCCATCGGTGTGGTGGGGCTGTTCCCGCTCGCCGTCGGGGTGTTCGGCGTGTACGGACAGCTGCTCAACAAGTTCTGAGTCGACTCGCAGGTGCTCCCGGCGGGGCAGCAGGGCGAAAAAGAAGGGCAGACATGCCGAACGAAGACAACTGGCAGGGCGATGTGCTGCGCGCCATGAGGAGCAACTCCGCCCAGGAGGGCGCGCAGGACTCCGGCGGCCAGGCGCAGGGTGCCGACGGCCAGGGGTACGGCACCCCCGCGCAGGCGTACGGCACTCCCGCACAGGGGCAGGCCCAGGCCCAGGGGCAGCAGGCGTACGGCACCCCCGCGCAGGGCCAGGTCCAGGGGCAGTCCGCGTACGGCGCTGCCGCACAGAACCAGGCGTACGGCGTTCCCGCTCAGGACCAGGCGTACGGTCAGCAGGACCAGGCGTACGGCCAGGGTGGTCAGGCGTACAGCACGCCCCAACAGCCCCAGCAGGCCCAACAGCACGCCGGATACCAGGAACAGCAGGCGCCCCAGCAGCCCCAGCAGTACGCCGGGTACCAGGAACAGCAACAGGCCCAGCAGCCCCAGCACTCCCAGCAGTACGCCGGGTACCAGGAACAGCAACAGGCCCAGCAGCCCCAGCACTCCCAGCAGCACCCCGGGTACCAGGGACAGCAGCAGGCCGCGTACGCCGGGTACCAGGAGCAGCCGCAGGCCGTCCCGTACGCGGGTCACCAGGAACAGCAGGCTCCCCAGCAGGCCCCCCAACAGCCTCAGCAACCTCAGCAGTACGCCGGGTACCAGGAACAGCAACAGGCCCAGAAACCCCAGCAGCACCCCGGCTATCAAGAACAGCAGCAGGCGGTGGCGGCAGCCGCGCCCGCCGTCGGGCAGCAGCAGAGCCAGGCCCCGGCTCAGACCCCGGCCCAGACCCAGGCCCCGGCCCAGACTCCGGCCCAGGAGCAGGCCGCCGCGTACACGCCGGGCACCCGCTCGCACCGCACCCCCGACTCCCGGCCCGTCGTGGACCGGAGTCTGGCCGCCGTCGGGCTCAAGGCCCGGCGCGGGGAGCCGTTCGCCACGCGGGCCGCGCGCGCCCTGCGGGTGAGCGTGTCCTCGTCGGCCGCGCGCGAGGTGGCCAGGACCACCGCCACCGCCGAGACGCTCCAGCAGCCCGTGACCACCGGCCGGCAGATCGCCGTCACCTCCATCCGGGGCGGCGCGGGCAAGTCCACCGTCGCCGCGCTGCTCGGCACCACCTACGCGCACTACCGCCAGGACCCGGTCCTCCTCGTCGAGGCCGACCCGGCGCTCGGCTCGCTGCCGCTGCGGCTCGGCGCCGAGACGCTGCGCTGGACCACCGGTGACCTCGCGGGCATCATCGAGCCGCAGATGTCGCTGCTCGACATCACCGGTTACCTCGTCCAGCTCCCCGGCAACGCCTGGCTGCTGCCCGGCAGCCAGGGCCAGATCGGCGCGATGCTGGACAGCCGGGCGTACGAGCGGGTCATGGTGTCGCTGCGCCGCTACTTCGGCGTCACCGTCGTCGACTGCGAGACGCTGCCCGCCGAGGTCGCCCGCGTCGCGCTGTCCGCCGCCCAGGCCCGGGTGCTGGCCGCTCCCGCCACGCTGGAGGGCATCACCAGCACGTACGCGGTGCTCCAGTGGATGCAGTCGCTGCCCCGGCACGTGATCACCGGCACGGTCGTCGTGCTCAGCGAACTGGTGCCGCACCCCGGGCTCGACCTCGCCGAGGCGGCGAAGAAGCTGGAGGCCACCGGGGCGAGCGTCCGGGTCCTGCCGTACGACCGGCACCTGGCGGCCGGCGGCGAGATCCGCACCGAACTCCTGGCGCACGCGACCAGGGAGGCCGCCACCCGGCTCGCCGCGGACGTGTTCCGGCTCTCCCAGCAGCAGCACTGATCACCGACCGGCAACACCACCGCTCCCCGATGCCGAGCCCGACCCCGAGTGACGGACGACGATGAGTACCCGACTGATCCACCGCCCGGCCAGGACCACCCGGCCGCCGGCCGCCTCCGAGGCGCGCACCATCGAGGCGCCGCCGAACCTTCCCGAGGGCAAGTCGGGCAACATCGCGATGTCGTTGTTGCCCGTGGCCGGAGTGATGTCCTCCGTCGTGATGATGACGGTCGTGCGCAACAGCCAGTTCGCCGGGCTCGGGGCGATCATCCTGCTCGTCACCGTCATCGGCTCCCTGGTGCTCGTCTTCTCGCAGCGCGGCAAGGCCCAGCGCACCCGCCGCACCCAGCGCGAGGCCTACCTCGCCTATCTGGAGGACCTGCGCGAGGAGCTGTCGGTCGAGGAGCGCGAGCGGGCGGAGCGGGCCGAGGTGCTCAACCCGCCGCCGCACGCCCTGTACGACATAGTCCGCGACCCGGCCCGGCTCTGGGAGCGCCGCCGGCTCGACGACGACTTCCTGCGGGTGCGCGTCGGCACGGGCGAGATGCCGGTGCGTGACCTGAAGGTCGCCCAGCAGGGTTCCTCGGTCCTCTCGCCGCCCGACACCTTCATGCTCAACGAGGCGTCGGCGCTGATGGACCGCTTCCGCACCGGCACCGAACTCCCGCTCACCGTCCCGCTCGACCGGGTCGGCAACATCAGCGTCATCGGTCCGCGCGAGGACTGTCTGCGCGTCGCGCGCGCCCTGCTCGTCCAGACCGCCGCCACCCACGCCCCCGACGACGTCGCGATGGCGCTCGCCGTGCCCGGGGACCGGCTGGCGGACTGGGAGTGGGCCAAGTGGATGCCGCACCTGCTCGACCCCGAGCAGTTCGACGGGCCGGTCGCCGCCCGCCGGATCGCCCCGTCCGCACCCCAGCTCGCCCGCCAGATCAGTCCGGAGCTGCGCCGCCGCGCCTCGTACGCGGCCGAGGTGCGGCGCGGTCTGTCGGGCAAGGACGCGCTGTCCATGACGTCCCGGCTGCTCGTCGTGACCGACGGGCACGGCGAGGACGCGGTCGAGCTGCCGCGGCCGGACGACGCGGTGGGGCTGCGCGAGATGGGCGTCAGCGTGCTGCACCTGCTCGAACAGCGCATCCAGGAGCCGGGGCACGTCAGCGTCCGGATCACCGTCGACGGCGACGGGGTGGTCATCGAGGACCTGCGCGAGCGGGAGCCGATCAGCGCCCACGGCATCGTGGACGAGGTCGGCATCCCGTTCGCGGAGGGTCTGGCCCGGATGCTGGCGCCGATGCGGCTGTCCGCCGAGTCGCTGGTGGACGCCCCGCTGTCCGGCCCCGTGGACTTCGCCGATCTGCTCGGCATCGACGACGTGGCGCGGCTCGACCTGTCGCGGCTGTGGGCGCCGCGCGGCGAACGCGCCTTCCTGCGCGTGCCGATCGGCATCAGCGACTCCCACCAGCCGGTGCTCCTGGACCTGAAGGAGTCCTCCGAGCTGGGCATGGGCCCGCACGGGCTGTGCGTCGGTGCCACCGGTTCCGGCAAGTCGGAGCTGCTGCGCACCCTGGTCCTGGCCCTGGTGGCCACGCACCCGCCGGAGGACCTCGCCCTGGTCCTCGTCGACTACAAGGGCGGTGCGACCTTCGCCCCGTTCGCGGAGCTGCCGCACGTGGCCGGCGTCATCACCAACCTGGAGAACCAGGCGGGCCTCGTCGAGCGGGTGCACGCCTCGCTCGCCGGCGAGGTCAAGCGCCGCCAGCAGGTGCTCAAGGACGCGGGCAACGTCGCCGACATCGGTGACTACGCGGCGCTGCGCGCGGACCGGCGGCCCGACCTGGACCCGCTGCCGCACCTGTTCGTGGTGATCGACGAGTTCGGTGAACTGCTCACCGCGAAGCCGGACTTCATCGACCTGTTCCTCTCCATCGGCCGCATCGGCCGCTCCATCGGGGTGCACCTGCTGCTGTCCAGCCAGCGCATCGAGGGCGGCAAGCTGAAGGGCCTGGACACCTACCTCTCGTACCGGCTCGGGCTGCGCACCTTCTCCGCCGACGAGTCCCGCACCGTCCTGGACACCACGGACGCCTTCCACCTGCCGCCGCTGCCCGGCTTCGGTTACCTCAAGGTGGACACCAGCCACTACGAGCGCTTCAAGGCGAGCTACGTCTCGGGCGCCTACCGGGGCCCCGTGCAGCGGGACGAGGAGCAGGACACCGGGCCGCTGGCCCTGGAGTACGAGGCGTTCAACACGCTGGCCGAGCCGGAGACCGTGGCCGAGGAGCCGAAGGTGCGGCGCCGGGAGACCGGGCCGACCGAGATGGGCGTCGTCGTCGACCAGCTGCGGGAGGCGGCCGGTCCGGTGCGCCGGATCTGGCTGCCGCCGCTGCCCGGCGCCATCGCCCTGGACAAGGTCGCGGGGCCGCTGGACGTGGGGCCGCGCGGGATGCAACTGGCCCGGCGCAAGGGCCCGTTGCAGGTGCCGCTCGGTCTGCTCGACGACCCGACGAAGCAGTGGCAGGGCCAGTGGTACCTGGACCTGACGGTGGCGGGCGGTCACGTCGCGATCATCGGCGGTCCGCAGTCCGGCAAGACCACGCTGCTGCGTACCCTCGCCCTCTCGCTCGCACTCACCCACACCCCGCAGGAGGTCGGCGTCTACGGCCTCGACCTGGTCGGTGGCGGGCTCCAGGCGATCTCCGGGCTGCCGCACGTCGGCGGGGTCGCCGGCCGTGCGGACCGGGAACGCGCGGGCCGCACCGTCGAGGAGGTGCGGGGCATGCTCGCGGTGCGCGAGGAGCTCTTCCGCGAGCACAACATCGACTCCGTGGAGCAGTTGCGTTCCCTGCACACGGCGGGCCGGCTGCCGCAGCTGGCCTCGGCCGAGATCGTGCTGGTCATCGACGGTTTCGGGGCGCTGCGCGACGACTTCGACGAGCTGGACGACGCGGTCGTCGACATCCTCAAGCGCGGTGGCGGCTACGGCATCCACGTGGTCGCGGGCATGCTCCGCTGGAACGACGTGCGCATCGCCACCCAGTCGAACTTCGGCACCCGGGTCGAGCTGCGGCTGAACGACCCCAGCGAGTCGAGCGTCGACCGCAAGCTCGCCCAGACCCTGTCGCCCGACGAGCCGGGCCGCATCCTCACCGACGGCAAGCTCTTCGCGCAGGTGGCGCTGCCCCGTACGGACGGTCTGGCGGACGTCTCGGACCTGGGTGCCGTGCTGGAGCACACCGCCCGCACGATCCGGGCCACCTGGAGCGGCGAGGTCGCCCAGCCGGTGCGGATCCTGCCGCACGTCCTGGAACCGCACCTGCTGCCGGGGCCGGTCGCCGAGCCCAAGCGGGTGCCGATCGGCCTGGACCAGACGGCGCTCGCGCCCGCCCTGCTCGACCTGTTCCACCACGACCAGCACCTGCTGGTCCTGGGCGACAGCGAGTGCGGCAAGACGAACCTGCTGAAGACCATCGCCCACGGCCTCATCGAGCGCTACGGCGAGGAGGAGCTGGTCTTCGCCGTCATGGACCCGCGGCGCGGACTGCGCGGCGCGATCCCCGAGGAGTTCCGCGGCGGCTACGCGTACAACCCCAAGATGTGCGCGGGGCTGGCCGCCGGGATCGCCACCGAGCTGGAGAAGCGGCTGCCGGACGACCGGGCGGACACCGAGGACCTGGAGCCCGGCAGCTGGGGCAGCGGTCCGCGGATCGTGATCCTCGTGGACGACTACGACGTGCTGACCACCGCGGGCCAGGCGCCGCTCGACCCGTTCCTGCCGTACATCCCGTCCGCCGTGGACATCGGGCTGCACTTCGTCCTGACCCGCCGGGTCGCGGGTGCCTCGCGCGGCATGTACGACCCGCTGATGCTGGGGCTGCGCGAGTCGGGGGCCTCGGCGCTCCTGATGGCGGGCGACCGCAGCGAGGGGCAGCTGTTCCCCGGTGTGTACGCGACCCAGCAGCCGCCGGGACGCGGCGTGTTCATCCGCAGGGGCCAGCCCAACCGCCTCATCCAGACCGTGTACACCGCGGAGTGACGCGCCGGGCGGCGGCCCCGTACCGACGGAGCCGCCGCCTCCCGCGCGCCCTCGCACCCCGGAAGAAGAAGGAACGGCCGACCACATGACCAAGGACGTCATCGCCCTCACGCCGCGCATGCCCGACCCGTTGACCGTGCTCGCCGGTCTGCTCTCGGGCGGCCCCGACAAGCTGGTGGGGACGACGGGCGAGGACGCCGTCGTGCAGCTCTGCGACGAGGAGGGCCGGCCGCTCGTCTCCGTCGAGGCGCCGATGCTGGTGCAGGTCGCGGGCGAGGCCGAGCGGCTGCTCGGGACGACCGCGCCCCCGGTCCCGTACTGGTGGACGGAGGCCCGGGCCACCACCGGCGTCCAGGAGGCCGAGCTGCTCGCGGGGACCTTCGGGGCCCGGGTCGCCACCATGGCCGGGGGCCACGCCTGGCCGCCGGAGGCCACGCGTTCCCTGGCGGTGGTGAAGAGCGAGGGCGTGCGCGCGGTGCCCACGCCCGCCGCCGCGCAGCCCGCCGTCGACGCCCTCACCGACAAGGTGGCCGTCATCATCCAGGACCGTCCGGTGATCGCCATGACGGCCTGGCTGGCAGACGCGTTCCGGGCGGCGGCCAATGCCGAGCTGGGCATCCAGATCGTCACGTCGCCGGGCGCCATGCTCTCCCCCGCCGTGCGCAACAGTCTGAGCGGCTGGCCTTCGCGGTGGGTGGTGCAGGACGAGAAGGACGGTTACTACGACGGCCTGTCCGGTGCCGTACTGCGCTGGCAGCACGGCATGTTCGCGCCGGTCGAGTCGCCCGACGCGGGCCCCGACGACCTGCGCACGCCGGTGGCCGCCTCCTACGGGGAGGTCTCGGACACCGGTGAGCGCCAGCTGGCCCTCACGTTCCGCACGGTCCACCCGGCGGACGACCGGCTGGTGCTGGGCGGGGCCCTGGAGGCGGTGTGGCAGGAGCTGACCGGCACGGACCCGGCCGGCTGGGGCACCGCGGAGCCCGCCTCCCTGCCCTGGTCGCTGCGGCGGCTGACCGATGTCGCCTTCGAGCGGTCGCCCGAGCCGACCTGGTTCGTGGTGGTCGGCGGTCCGGACCGGCCGGGCCTGGCCACGCTCCGCGTCAGCCGCACGAAGGGCGGGGTGGAGGAGGAGGTCACGCTGGCGTTCGGCTACGGACCCGGCGAGGAGCCGCCGTTGGAGGCCCTGCCCCGGGCGGCCGAGGTGCTGGCGACCCGCCACCACCTCCAGTCGATGCTGGTCCAGATCCGCAAGGCCCGCCGCGACCTGGCCGTTCCTCCGCGCTTCGAGGGGCCGGGCGTCCCGGTGGCGTTCGTGCTCGGCGCGGAGGAGGTCCGCGAGATGCCCGGTGACCGCGCCCGGCGCACCCCGCTGGCCGAACCCCCGGTCCAGCTCGGCCCGAAGACCCGTCCCGCGCTGTACTACCCGCTGCCCGGCGACCCGTCGGACCTGTCGGGCTGGCAGGACTTCGAACGTCTGATGCGGCACCTGAAGGGCGCCTGAGGACTCCGGGCACGCGGCCGGGTGAACTGCCGGGCAGGGTACGCGGCCCGGCGGACTGCCGGGACGAGCGCGCGGCCGGGCGGACTGCCGGACCGGACATGTGGCCGGGGAAGCCGCCGAGCCGGGCACGAAGGACCTTCGGTGGGGGTTTGTCCCGTTCTGGGGGCCCTTCGACACGCCCCTTTGAGCCAAATATGAGAGCCCCGGCCCGACCGTCGGATGCCCGCCCCGGGAAGACAGGAACCGCTCAAAGCCGTTCACCGCATCCTGACGATCAAACAATTTCGGTCACAAACGACTTCCCTCCCTCGCCCACACCGGGTTGACTGGGAGTCACGCATGGTGATGCCGCCGTCCTGCACCGAGGGCGATTGCCACCACGGGCCCCCGCGGGCCCGGCCCCGATGCCCAGGAATCCGGCGGAGGAGAGTGAGCAGGGATGACTGCCGCGTCTCGCACGGCACGTCTCCGGCCGCGGTCGCCGGGGGCGGGCGGCCCGGCTCCGCGGCACTTGTCCGGCACAGGCTCCGAATTCGGCCGGACAGCAGCCCGCACCCTTCATCCGTACCGTTTCCACGAGGGGCACCAATGAGCCAGATCGCGCTGCCGACGTTTCATATGCCGTTCCAGAGCACCGGATGCAACCCAGGTATCGAGAGGACCAGGGAGGCCGTGTGGGAATGGGCCGAATCGAACGGTCTCGTGCTCTCCCCCACGGCCCGGAAGAAGATGATCCGGACCAGGCCCGAGCTATGGATCTCCCTCATCTTCCCCAAGGTCTCGCAGCAGCACCTCGACCTCTTCTGCCAGTGGCTCTTCTGGGCCTTCCTCGTCGACGACGAGTTCGACGACGGGCCCGCCGGACGTGATCCGCGCATGTGCGAGGCGGCGATCGACCGGCTGGTCTCCGTACTGGACGGCGCACCGCCGCACGGGGCCATGGAACACGCCCTGATCGGGCTCAGGGACCGGACGTACCGGGACCGTTCGGCGCGCTGGATCCGGCAGTTCCGGCGGGACACGGTCGCCTGGCTGTGGACCTACTACGCCGAGGCCGTGCAGCGGGCCGCCGGACAGGTGCCGGGCCGGGACGAGTTCGTGAGGCACCGCCGGGACTCGGTGGCCATGCAGCCCTTCCTCGACCTGCACGAGATCGCCGCCGGGATCGACCTCCCGGAATCGGCCCGGAGCCTGCCCGCGTACATCGCCCTGCGCAACGCCGTGACCGACCACTCGGGGCTGTGCAACGACATCTGCTCCTTCGAGAAGGAGGCGGTGCTCGGCTACGAGCACAACGCGGTGGCCCTCATCCGGCGCGAGCGGGGGCTGACCCTCCAGGAGGCCGTCGACGAGGCCGGCACGCAACTCGCGGGAATAGCGGAACGGGTACGGCGCGCCGAGCGGGAGCTGGCCGAGCAGATCGCGGCGGCCGGCATCGAGGGCCCCGTCCGGATCGCGCTGGAGCGGTGCGTGCGGGACTACCGAGGCCTGGTCCGGGGCGACTTCGACTACCACGCCCGCGCGGAGCGCTACACCCGTCCCGACCTGACGGAGGTCGACGAACGGGACTCCCTGTCGGGGTTCTTCGCCGCTTGACGCCCCCTGACGACCCCCTGACGGCCGCCTGGCCGTCGCCCGACCAGCTGCTGCCCCGGGCCGCCCGGCCCGGGGCGTGATCCGGGAGCGCCCTCGACGGCCCGGCACCCCGGACCACGCCCTCGGATCACCCCCGGGTCACGCCCTCGGATCACGCCTTCGGATCATGCCCGTGGCGGCAATGCCCTGAGGGCCAGCGCCCAGCCCAGCCGGGACTCGCCCGACTCCGCGGAACGGCCGGTGAGTTCGGCGATCCGGCCGATGCGGTTGAGGACGGTGTTGCGGTGGCAGTAGAGCCGCTCGGCGGCCCGCGCCGCCGAGCAGCCGCTGTCGAGCCAGACCCGGAGCGTGCCGAGCAGCGTGTCGCGTTCGGCCGCCGTTTCCAGGACGGCGCCCAGGTACGTGGTGACGATGCGCCCGGCGATCTCCGGGCGGTCGACGAGGAGGATCTCCGCCAGCCGGTCGTCGAACGCCACCGCCTCGCCGCTCCCGGCGGGGAGGGTGCGCAGGGCCTGTTCGGCCAGGCGCAGGGCCCGGCCCGCGCGGGCGAGCCGGGCGAACTCCGGCGACACGCCCGCGGTGGCGCCGGTGTGCTCGCGCAGCAGGTCGAGCAGGACGTCGTACTCCTCCGCGGCCAGCCGCACGATCCCCTCGTACCGGCCCGATCTCGGCCGCCAGAAGGACCAGATGCCGTGGCTCTCCAGGGCGGCCCCCGGGTTGGGCGCCGCCGCCGGGTCCTGGGCCGCCGCGACGACGACGTACCGGTCCCGGACCGGCACCCCGAGCGCGGCGGAGGCCGCCGAGGCGACCGCCGGGTCGTCCCCGCGCCCGTCGAGCAGCGCCTCGAAGAGGGCGGCGCGGCGGGTGTCCTGACGGCCCTGCATCTCCAGCCGGGTCAGCCGGTACGACTCCGCCATCGCGAGCGAGTAGCGGTCGATGGTCTCCCACAGGGCGCCCGCCACGTCGAGCTCGGTGTCCCGGCCGGCCGCCGCCGCGGCGGCCACGACGCCCCCCTCGGCGTCCCCCGGCCGTCCGGCCCGCGCCGCCCGCAGGTGCTCGGCCATCACCTGCCACATCACCCGGCCCCCGCGCCGGTAGGCCTGGAGCACGGTGTCCAGCGGCACGTCCTGCTCCGCGCGCCGCCGCCCCGTCTCGCGCGCCGCGTGCTCGAAGTCCTCCCGGCCGGGAGGCAGTCCGCCGAAGTCCTCCAGGGCCCGTCGCAGGTTGTCGCGGCAGATCTCCCGCAGGTCGTCCCGGCTGACGGGCGTGCCCGACGCGTACGTGCCGCTGTGCGCGTGGATGTCGGCGACGACCCGCCGGGTCAGGTCGTCGAGCCCCGGCAGCAGGGCGGCGGCCAGGGCGCGGCGCAGTTCGTCGTCGGCGCCGTCCCGGCCGTCGGCGCGGGGGGTCCGGGCTCCGGTTTCGTCCAGCATGCGGGAAGGCTAGCGCCGTTCCTGTCAGGTGGCTGTTAGGCGGTTGCCTTGCCCTGTGCATCCCCGGGGGGCCACTGCCCAGGCAGGCCGGGCACACGGTGGGCACCTGCACATTGTGCCGGGCGGGGCCGCGGCCGATTCTGGGCATCAGCAGCCGTGCAACCACCGTGTGCCCACCTCCTGGAGTTCTTCATGTCCCTCAGCGTCGCCGCCGTACTCGGCGCATCGGTCCACCGGCATCCCGACCGCGTCGCCGTGGTCGATTCCGGCACCCGCCTCACCTACCGGGAGCTGTGGGCCGGGGTGCTGGAACGCGCGGGCGCGCTGCGGGCGGCCGGGGTGCGGCCCGGGGACCGAGTGGCGGTGCTGCTGCCCAACACGGCGGACTTCCTGTACGCGTACTACGGGGCGCTCGCCGCCGGGGCGACGGTGGTACCGGTGCACGGGCTGCTGGTGGCCGAGGAGGTGGCGTACGTGCTGCGGCACAGCGGCTGCGTCCTGCTGATCGGCGGCGGCGCGCTGTGGCCGGTGGCCGAGAAGGGGGCGCGGGCCGCGGGGGTGCGGGCCGTGCGCGGCGTCCCGGCGGGCGGTGTCCCGCTGTCCGGGCCGGAGCCCGCGGCGCCGCAGGACGTCGCCGTGATCCTTTACACGAGCGGCACGACCGGGCGGCCGAAGGGGGCCCTGCTCACCCACCACAACATCGTGACGAACGCGTCGGTGGTCGCCGACGACCTGCTGGAACTGACCCCCGACGACGTGGTCCTGGGCTGTCTGCCGCTGTTCCACAGCTACGGGCAGACCTGTGCGATGAACGCGACGCTGCGGGCGGGGGCCGCGCTCGTGCTCGTGCCGCGCTTCACCGGCGCGGGCGCCCTGGAGCTGCTGGCCGCCGAGGGCGTGAGCGTCTTCATGGGCGTGCCGACGATGTACCACGCGCTCGTCGAGGCCGCCGCGGGGGACGCCGGCACCGCGCCCCGGCCCGTCCTGCGCGCGGCCGTCTCGGGCGGCGCCGCGCTCCCCGTGGCCGTGCTCGAACGCTTCGAGGAGGTCTTCGCGACCCAGGTCCTGGAGGGCTACGGGCTGACCGAGACCTCCCCCGTCGCCACCTTCAACCAGCCCCGCACCGGCCGGCGCCCCGGCACGGTGGGTCATCCGATCCGGGGCGTGGAGGTCGGTGTCGCGGACGCGGCGACGGAGGACGCCGTGGTGCTGCTGCCGGACGGGGAGGTCGGCGAGGTGGTGGTGCGCGGCCACAACGTCTTCGCGGGGTACCTCGACGACCCGGTGGCGACGGCCGCCGCGGTGGTCGACGGCTGGTTCCGCACCGGGGACCTGGGGGTGCGGGACGAGGACGGCTTCCTGAGCATCGTCGACCGGAAGAAGGACCTGATCATCCGGGGCGGCTTCAACATCTACCCGCGCGAGGTCGAGGAGGTGCTGGTGCGTCATCCGGCGGTCCTGGAGGTCGCCGTGATCGGTGTGCCGGACGAGGCGCGCGGCGAGGAGATCTGCGCGGTCGTCGTGCCCCGCCCGGACGCGGACGGGGTGACGGATCAGGAGGTGATCGCCTGGTCCCGGGAGCGGCTCGGGCGGCACAAGTACCCGCGGATCGTGCGGTTCGTCGAGGCGTTGCCGCTCGGCCCGACCGGGAAGGTACTCAAGAGGGCGCTGACGACCGCCGCTTCCTCCTGACCCACCGGACCGGCACCCGCCGGACCGCACCCACTTGACCGGTTCCTCACCGCACTCCCCACCCGTCGCGCTCCCCGTCCGTCGCACTCCCCCACCCTCGCCACGCCACCCCGCACCGCAGAAGGGCCGAAGCCAGCCATGACCGCCGCACCCCCTCCCGCCTCCGGTCCCGCCCCCGATCCCGCTCCCGCCCCCGATCCCGCTCCCGGTCCCGGGGCATCGCCGCAGGTCGAAACGGTCCACGGAACCGTGCGCGGGACGCTGGAGCAGGGCGTCCGCGTCTTCCGGGGCATCCCGTACGCGGCCGCTCCGGTCGGCGCCCGTCGCTTCCGGGCCCCGGAGCCGCCCGAGCCGTGGGAGGGCGTGCGGGAGGCGGTGGCGTTCGGGCCGACCGCGCCCAAGCGGCCGTACTCCCCGCCGCTGGACCGGTTGCTGCCCGATCCCGACGTGCCGGGCGACGACTGCCTCAACCTCAACGTCTGGACCCCGGACCCGGCCCATGACTCGGACCCGTCCCCGGTCCCGGACCGCACCGGGCTGCCCGTCCTCGTCTGGATCCACGGCGGTTCGCTGCTGCACGGCTCGTCGGCCGTTCCGCTGTACGACGGGACGGCGTTCGCCCGTGACGGGGTGGTCCTCGTGTCGGTCAACTACCGGCTGGGCATCGAGGGGTTCGGGGTGTTCCCGGACGCGCCCGCCAACCGGGGGCTGCTCGACCAGCTCGCGGCGCTGGCCTGGGTGCGGGACAACATCGCGGCGTTCGGCGGCGATCCGGACCTCGTCACGGTGTGCGGCGAGTCGGCGGGGGCGGTCGCCATCGCCGCCCTGCTGGCCGCCCCTCGGGCGAGGGGCCTGTTCCGGCGCGCGGTGCTGCAGAGCGGTGCGCCGACCGCGTTGCGGCCGGACGACGCCCGCCGCACGACGGAGCTGGTCGCGAAGCGGCTCGGGGTTCCGGCGACGGCCGCGGCACTGGCCTCGGTGGACCCGGCGGCGCTGCTCGACGCCCAGACCGCGGTGACGGCCGGCGGTTCCCCGCTGACCGGCGGGAACTCGTTCCAGATCGTGGTGGACGGCGATCTGCTGCCCCGCGATCCGCTGGAGGCGCTGCTGGACGGCGCCGCCGACGACGTCGATCTGCTGATGGGCTCGAACAGCGAGGAGTACCGGCTCTGGTTCGTGCCGAGCGGTCTCACGGAGCGGCTGTCCCGGATCGGGCTGCGGATGGCCCTGCTGAAGTTCGGGGTGCCGCGCGCCACGGAGCGCGCCTACCGCGCGAACCGGCCCGGGGCCACCCCGGGCGAGCTGCTGGGGGCGCTGGCCACCGATCTGCTGCTGCGGGTCCCGCTGAACCGGCTGGCCGATGCCCGGACCGGTGCCCCGGGGAGCACCCATGTCTACGAGTTCGGCTGGCCGTCGCCCGTGCTGCGGCTCGGCGCCTGTCACGCGCTGGAGATCGGTTTCGTCTTCGACACCCTGGACCGGCCCGACGCGATCGCCCTGGCCGGTGCGGACGCCCCGCAGGAGCTGGCGGACGCGATGCACGCGGCGTGGGTGCGGTTCGCGGCCTGCGGCGATCCCGGCTGGCCGGGCTGGGACGCCGGCCGCCCGGTGATGGGCTTCGGTCCCGGCACGCCCGCCGTGGTGCACGCCCCGCGCGACGAGGAGCTGCGCGGCTGGGCGCCGTACCGGCAGCGGTCCTGACGGGGCGGCGCGGGCGGCCCCCGGCCCGTGGGCCGGGGGTCCTCCGGGCCGTCAGCCCTTGTTCTGCGCCGCCCAGAACTCGTCGAACGTGAGCAGCCCGTCGCCGTTGGCGTCGTGCGAGTTGATGACGGCCTGGGCCACCGTCTCGGTGACGTAGGGGTCGCCGAGCTGAGCCATCACGCTCTTGTACTCGGCGGCCGAGATCAGCCCGTCGTTGTTCAGATCGAACCGCTGGAATGCCGTGCGCGCCGACTCGATGTCCGCCACAGTTCCGCCCCTTCGTAATGCCTGATCATTGCCCGACCGATTGCCTGACTGACGGAGGTCAGATTAACGGGCGCGACGTCCGGCGGTCGCGTCCGGCCCGGCATCCACCCCTCGGCCCGGCCCCGACCCGGTGGTCCGGGCCGGGCAGCGGGTGGCGCGGCGGTGGCGGCGACGGGGCCGGCCGTCAGCGGAAGACGCCGGTGTGGCCGAGGGAGTAGCGGCCGGGCTGCGGGTAGACGGCCAGGCCGTGCGGGCCGCTGCCGACCGGGATGCGGGCGAGCTGCTTGCCGGTGGCGGTGTCGATCGCGTACACCTCGGCGTCGTAGCGTCCGCTCAGCCAGAGGACCTTGCCGTCCGCCGAGACCCCGCCCATGTCGGGGCTGCCGCCGCCGGGCAGGCGCCATTTCTTCGTCAGCTCGCGCCGCGCGAAGTCGAAGACGGAGACGGTGCCCTCGCCGCGGTTGGAGATGTACATCTCCTCGGAGTCGCGGCTGACGTAGAGCCCGTGGGCGCCCTTGCCGGTGTGCAGCAGCTTCGGGGTGGTGAAGTTCTTCCCGTCCAGCACCCAGACCCCGTCGGCGATCATGTCCGCGATGTAGAAGGTCCCGCCGTCGGGCGACAGCTTCACGTCCTGCGGCATCGCGCCCTTCAGCGGCAGCTTCTGCTGCTCGACGACCTTCATCCGCGCGGTGTCGACCTTGAGGAGTTCGCCGGAGAACTCGCAGGAGACGATGAAGTACCGGCCGTCGGTGGAGAAGTCGGCGTGGTTGACGCCCGCGCAGTCGACCGGGACGGTCTTGACGGTCTTCATGGTGTGGGCGTCGCGGAAGACCAGTTCGCGGTCCATCGAGGCCATCACCACGGCGTACTTGCCGTCCGGGGTGAAGTAGAGGTTGTACGGGTCGGAGACGGGCACCGTGGGGCCGACCTTCCCGGTGGCCGGGTCGATGGCGGTGAGGCTGTCGCCGATGTCGTTGTTGACCCAGAGGGTCTTCAGGTCCCAGGACGGGACGACGTGCTGCGGCTGGCGGCCGACCTTGATCGTCCTGATCACCTCGTACGTCGCCGGGTCGATCACGGACACGGTGTCGGAGTTGGTGTTGGGGACGTACACCCGGGACGGGAAGTCCTTGACGACGGGCGAGAGCCGGCCCGCCCGGTCGGCCGCGTAGACGTCCTTGACGTCGAGCACCGGGGGCATCCCGGGGAGCCCCGGCGGGACGGGCGGGAGGGCGCTCCTGGAGGCGGTGGGCGGTGCGGCGGCCTCGCTGCCGACGGCCTGGACGGTCGGCTTCCCGGCCGGTGTGCCGCAGCCGGGGAGTACGGCCAGCAGGACGCCCCCGAGCAGGGCCGCGGTGTGCTTGGTGGAAGGAAGCATCATCAGGTCACCTGCTCCGGGGGCGTCACCGCGCACAGGGCGCCGCGGCGGCGCACCGGGATGTCGGAGGCGTTCATGTGCAGACACACTAGGCGTCGAATGCGACAAAGATAACAATTAGCGTATATAGATGCAGCGAATGAATCATTCGCCAGATCCCATAGGTATTCACGCTTTTGCAGGCAAGTGACCCATCACACCTGTGATTCAGTCGAGAGATGTCCGGTTAAGTGGCCGTATACCCTTTTTGAGCCTTTGGCGGAGAGGTCGCCCGTCTGCCATAGTCGGTGACACGACCTCACCGACCCGAGCCAGGTCGTCACAAGCGGCCGTGAACACACCCCCCATCTCACGGCCCTCACACAGAAGCCCCCGCAGCGCCCCACCACGGCGGACCGGGGGCTTCTGCGTACCGGGAACTTCCGTACAACCGGGGGCTTCCGCGCGGCCGGGCGCTTTCGCGCGCCCGGCCGGTCCCGGGGGTCAGCGGTCGGAGATCCGCATCTCGAACCAGGTGGTCTTGCCGCGCGGCAGCAGGTCCACGCCCCAGCGGTCGGAGAGCTTGTCGACGAGGAAGAGGCCCCGCCCGCTGACGTCCATCTCCTGGACCGGCATCAGACAGGGCAGCCCGCGCGAGGGGTCGCGCACCTCGATCCTGATCCAGCCGCGACGGCGCAGCATCCGCAGCCCGAAGACCCGGGCGCCGGTGTGCCGCACGGCGTTGCCCACGAGCTCCGAGACGAGCAGTACGGCGTACTCGGCGATCTGCGGGGAGAGCGCCCACTGACGCATCACCACGCACGAGGTGAGCCGGCGCGCGGTGGCCGCGGACTCCGGGCGCGACGGGAGCCGGACCTCGCCCTCCGTCGGATTCCCGAACAACTCCAGCGCCTTGAACGCCTGTTCGTCCTCGATCGTCGGCATCCACCGTGCCGCCGTCGAACCGCTGTGCGGTCGCGGCTGTTCCACACCCTCCAGGCCCGCCATGGACACCATCATGACCACAACGCGGGCGCCCCGGGGCCGTTCCGGAGGAATCCGTACCCCCGGTTGCAACGTTCCGCGACGGCCGGAAGTCATATGCCGCAGGCATGAAACACCCCGCTTTACCCCTGCTGACCTGCGCGGATACCGGGTCCGGGCGGGGTTGTCGGGTCTCCCGGAAAGCCGGGCCCCGAGGTGGTGCCGGGGCCCGGCCGATCCGCCCGCACGGATGAACCCGTGCGAGTCCGTACCCAACTGGCGTTCGGTCAGAGGAACTTGGCCTTGCCCGGGCCCTCCTCCACGAAGCTGCGCATTCCGCGCTCCCGGTCCTCGGTGGCGAACAGTCCGGCGAACCAGTTCCGCTCGATCGTGAGCCCGGTGTCGATGTCCGTCTCCAGCCCGGCGTCGACGGATTCCTTGGCGGCGCGCAGCGCGAGCGCCGGGCCCTTCGCCAGCTTGGCGGCCCAGGCGTACGCCTGCTCGTACACCTCGGCGGCGGGCACCACGCGGTCCACCAGACCGATCGTCAGCGCCTCCTCGGCCTTGACGTGACGACCGGTGAAGATCAGGTCCTTGGCCCTGGAGGGGCCGATCAGCCGGGCGAGGCGCTGGGTACCGCCCGCGCCGGGGATGAGGCCGAGCAGGATCTCCGGCTGGCCCAGCTTGGCGTTGTCGGCGGCGATCCGGAAGTCGGCGCAGAGGGCCAGCTCGCAGCCGCCGCCCAGGGCGTAGCCGGTGACGGCGGCGACGACGGGCTTGGGGATGCGGGCCACGGCGGTGAAGGAGTCCTGGAGCGCCTTGGAGCGCACGACCATCGCCGTGTGGTCCATCGCCTGCATCTCCTTGATGTCCGCGCCGGCCGCGAACACCTTCTCGCCCCCGTAGATCACCACGGCGCGCACGTCGTCGCGCCGGGTCGCCTCCTCGGCGAGTTCGCGCAGCCGGTCCTGGGTGGCGACGTCCAGGGCGTTCATGGGCGGGCGGTCCAGGCGGATCGTGCCGACCCCGTCGAGTACTTCGAGATTCGCTGTCATGGGAGGCAGATTAGACGGGCCGGGAACGGCCGAGCGGGCCCGGTGGCGTGGATCACGGCACCGGGCCCGCTCGGCCTCGCGTACGGGGAGGGACTACTTGGTCCACTCCTCCCAGCTCATGTTCCAGCCGTTGAGGCCGTTGTCCGGCTGGATCGTCTTGTCCTTCGAGTTCTTCACGATCACGATGTCGCCGATGAGCGAGTTGTCGTAGAACCAGGCAGCCGGGGTCTTCTTGCTCCAGCCGCCGCGCACGTCCTGCAGGCCGACGCAGCCGTGGCTGGTGTTGGCCGAGCCGAAGATGCCGGGGGAGCCCCAGTAGTTGCCGTGCAGGAAGGTGCCCGAGGTGGACAGGCGCATCGCGTGCGGCACGTCCTTGATGTCGTACTCTCCGCCGAAGCCGACGGTGTCACCGTTCATCCGGGTCACCTTGAGCTTCTCGCTGATGACCATCTGGCCGTTGTACGTGGTGGTGGCCGGGGCGCCCGCGGAGATCGGGATGTCCTTGATCTCCTTGTCGTCGCGGACGACCTTCATCCGGTGGGTGCTCGCGTCGACGGTGCTGACCTGCTTGCGGCCGATGGTGAAGGAGATCGTCTTGGCCTGCTTGCCGTACACGCCCGGCCGGCCCTCGACGCCGTCGAGGTTGAGCTTCACGGTCACCTTGGTGCCGGAGGCCCAGTAGTTCTCGGGGCGGAAGTCGAGGCGGTCGTTGCCGAACCAGTGGCCCTCGATCTCCACGGACGGCTCGGCCTTCACCTCGATGGCCTTCTCGACGGCCTCGGGGTTGGTGATGCCCCGGGTGAAGTGGATCGAGACGGGCATCCCGACGCCGACCGTGGAACCGTCCTCCGGGGTGTACTGCCCGATGAAGGTGTTCTGCGGGACCAGCGTGGTGAAGCTGGTGTCCTTCGCCGACTCACGGCCCTTCGAGTCCTTGGCGACGGCGTGGACCTTGTACTTGGTCGCCGCGGCCAGGTGCTGGTCGGGCGCCCAGCTCGCGCCGTCGGCCGCGATCTTGCCCTCGACCTCGGTGCCCTTGGGGTCGGAGACCTTGACCGTGGTCAGCTTCCCCTGCTCGGCCGAGACCTTCAGCACCCCGCTGGTCGCGACGGATTCCGCGCCGTCCTTGGGCGCGATGGTCACCACTGCCTGCGAGGCCGAGGTGTCCTCGGCCTTCCCCGCGCCCTTGTCAGCCTTGCCGGTGCCGTCTCCCCCACCGCAGGCCGTCACCAGCATCAGCATCGCACCCAGCACCAGAGCCAGCGGTCCGGTGGCTCCTCGTCCGCCCCGCCTGCCGTTCGCCCCGGCCGATGTCCCCGATATCGGCTGCCCGTTCAATGTGGTCGTCTCCCCTCGCACGGCCTGGCCCCGCCATGGCCCCGGGAGCCCTCGGGCTCCCTCCCCCGCGCGCTGCATATGCACGCTCAGCGAAAGATAATCACACCGGACATGTGGAAATGACCCCCTGGATGTCACCATTCAGTCCCAAGTTCACCGAGGAAGGGTGACGGCGCCGGGGAGGGCCGGAGCCGGGCGGGGGACGGGGCCTGACAGGGACCGGAGCCGCGCGGGGGACGGGGAGCGGGGCCGGGCGGGCGGGGGCGGACTTCAGCGCAGGGCGGAACCCGCCTTCCAGTGGGCCCAGTCCAGGTTCCAGCCGCCGAGGCCGTTGTCCGGCGCGACCTGTTTGTCCGCGGAGTTGACGACCTCGACCACGTCGCCGATGAGCGTCCGGTCGAAGAACTGGCCGGCCGGGGTGTCGTCGCCGCCGCCCTTCACGTCGAGCAGCCCCACGCAGCCGTGGCTGACGTTGTCCGAGCCGAACACGCTCTCGTCCGACCAGTAGTTGCCGTGCAGGAAGGTGCCGGAATCGGTGAGCCGGACGGCGTGCGGGACGTCCTTGATGTCGTACTCGCCGCCGAAGCCGACCGTGCGGCCGTCCATCCGGGTCACCTCGTCCATCTCGCTGACCACCATCTTCCCGTTGTACGTGGCCGTCCTGGAGGAGCCCGCCGTGATCGGGAAGGTGGTGACGGTCCGGCCGTCGCGGCGCACCTCCATGGTGTGCGCGGACGCGTCGACCACGGACGTCTGGGAGCGGCCCACCTCGAAGGTGATCGTCTTGTCCTGGGAGCCGTACACGTGCGGCGCGCCCTCCACGTCGCGCAGCCCCACCACGACGGTGACCTCGGTGCCCGGCTTCCAGTATTTCTCGGGGCGGAAGTCGAGGCGGTCGGCGCCGAACCAGTGCCCCACCACCTCGACCGGCGGGTCGGACGTCACCCGGATCGCCCGCTGCACGGCCGCGCGGTGGGTGATCGGGCGGTTGAAGTCGAACGAGACGATCATGCCGGTGCCGACCGTGGCGCGGTTCTCCGGCTTGAAGTAGCCGATGAAGCGGTGGGTGGGCACCGCCGTGGTGAAGGTGGTGTGACGGGCCGTGCGGTTCCCCGAAGCGTCCACCGCCACCGCGTCGACCCGGTACTTGGCGGCGAGTCCGAGCCGGGCCGCCCCCTTCCCGGGTTTCCAGGACCGGCCGTCGTCCGAGATCCGGCCCGGGACCTCCCGTCGCTGCGCGTCCTCGATCCGGGTGACCCGGACGCTCTGCAGCCGCCCGTCCGGAACCCGCACCTCCACCCGGTCGTCCGGGCCGACGTCCTTCGCCCGGTCCTTCGGGGTGATCAGGATCGCCTCCTGCGGCGGGCGGGCCTTCCCGCTGAAGATCGATCGGGCGCCGGAACAGCCGCTCAGTACGGCCAGCACGATCAATACGGCCAGCAGTCCCGTCCGGGACGGCACGGTGGCCGGGCCCGCCACCGTCCTCTTCGCTCTCTTCACTCTCTTCGCTACGTGGTTCACGTCCCCCCAAACGACCGGGACCGGCCGGGGAAACGTGGGTACGGCCTCCCGGGTGCACGGACGGCGGGACACGCCGTGCCGGAGGCTGAGCCGGTGCCGGTGCCACGCGCCCGGGAGCGAAAGCGGGAACAGAACGGGGTGGGAGCAGGAACGGGAGCGGGCCTCGCGGGATCAGCCGAGGATGCCCCGGTCGTAGCCGACCGCGACGGCGGCGGCCCGGTCCTTGGCGCCCAGCTTGGCGAAGATGTGCGTGAGGTGGGTCTTCACGGTGGCCTCGCTGATGAACAGTTCGGCGGCGATCTCCCGGTTCGAGGTGCCCCGCGCGACCAGTTCGAGCACCTCGCGCTCGCGGCCGGAGAGCGATTCGCCGCCCGGGGCCGCCGGGGTGCGGACCCGTGAGACGAGCCGGGTCGCGACGGTGGGCGAGAGCACGGTACGGCCGTCGGCGGCGGCGCGGACGGCGGTGAACAGCTCGTCGCGGGGCGCGTCCTTGAGGAGGTAGCCGGTGGCTCCGGCCTCGATCGCGGGCAGGGTGTCGGTGTCGGTGTCGTAGGTGGTGAGGACGAGCACCCGGGAACGGGCGCCGCGGGCGGTCAGCTCGGTGATGGCTGCGACCCCGCCGCCGCCCGGCATCCGCAGGTCCATCAGGACGACGTCGGGATCGAGCCGGGCCACCAGCTCGACCCCCTCCACCCCGTTCGACGCCTCCCCCAGCACTTCGAAGTCCGGGGCCGAATCGAACATGCCGCGCAGACCGTCCCGTACGACGGGGTGGTCGTCGACGACGACGAGCGTGATGACGCGTGCGGTTTCCTCTGGCATGGCAGGCCAACCGTACTGGTCACCGGCGGTTCGGGACCAGGGGCACCCGGACGCTGACCGCGGTGCCGCGGCCCGGTTCGCTCTCCACCTCGACGGTGCCCGCGAAGCGTTCGGCGCGGGCCCGCATGCCGCCGAGGCCGAAGCCGCCCGCGCCCCGGTACGGCGGCAGGGCGTCCGGCACGAAACCGCGGCCGTCGTCCCGTACGTCCAGGGTGAGTTCGTCGCCCATGAAGGACAGCGTGACGCCGACCCGGGACGCCCCGGCGTGGCGGCCGGCGTTGGCGAGGGCCTCCTGCGCGATCCGGAGCAGGGTGGCGGCCATCTCGTCGTGGACCGGCTCGACGGTGCCGGTGACGGTGAACCCGGCCCGTACGGCGTGGCGTTCCGCCCAGTCGGTGACGGTCTTCTCCAGGGCGCCGGGCAGGTCGTCGTGTTCCAGTGCGACGGGGACCAGGTTGTGGACGGAGCGGCGGGCCTCACCGAGGCTGTGCCGGGCGAGGGAGGCGGCGCGGTCGAGGTGCCGGCGGGCCAGTGCGGGGTCGCTGTCGCCGACCGAGGTCACCACCTGGAGCTGGGCGATGATGCCGATCAGCCCCTGGGCGAGGGTGTCGTGGATCTCCGCGGCCAGTCGGCGGCGCTCGTCGGCGACGCCCGCCTCGCGTGCCTGGAGCAGGAGTTGGGCGTGCAGTCCGGCGTTCTCCGCCAGGGCCTGTTCGAGGCGGGCGTTGGCCGACTCCAGTGCGGCGATGGTGTCGGTCTGGGTGCGGGCGTGGTCGGCCTCGTGGTCGCCGATCTTGGCGAAGACCATGGTGAGGGTGCCGTGCAGGGCGAACAGGACGGCGAAGGCGACCCAGTTCATGAGGGTGGCCGGCGGAAGTCCGCTGCCGCTCTGCGAGACCGCCATGATCGCGGCGACGGCCAGCAGCCCGGCGCGGAAGGCGCGTGGCGGGAGCAGCCGGCCCGCGTCGAAGTAGCCGAGGACGGCGTACATCGAGAAGAACGGGTTGCACCAGGACAGCCCGAGGGCGAGCAGGGTGCGAACGACGAAGTAGCACTGGGCCGCCCGCGATCCCGGGGGACGGGACCGCCTGGCCCTCCCCCACCAGAGCTGGAGGACGAACGCGCAGGGGACCAGTGCCGCGGCGGCGTACACCTTCGGGCGGGACATGATGAGCTCGGCGGAGATGGCGGAGACGGCGCTGCCCAGGCCCAGCAGGCCGTACGGCCCGTAGGTGAAGAACCGTTCCCACCACTGCTCGGCGGTCGTCGTGCCGCCCGCGGCCGTACCCTTCCCGCCCGTCCGGTCCGTCGCGTCCTTCCCGCCCGTCCGGTCCGTCGTGTCCGCCGGGTGCCCCGCGTCCGCCGCCATGTCCCCCGCGTCCCCCGTGTTCATGGCGACAGTGTCCCCGACCCGCGCCTCACGACGGCCGGTCCCGGCGCGGTCTCACTCCCACCGGAACAGACGGGTCGCGAGCAGCGTCACCAGGCCCGTCCACAGCACCATCGCGCCGAGGGACACCCAGCCCGGCCAGCCGCCGGACATCGCCCGGTCCAGCGCCTGGGAGGCCGCCCCGAGCGGGGTGAGCTGGACGATGTGCCGGAGGGTGTCGGGCATGGACTGCACCGGGATCCAGACCCCGGCGGTGAACATCATCAGGAGATGGACGATCGAGCTGATCGCGGTGGACGCCTTGACCGTCCGGGTGAGGGCGCAGAGCAGCGAGCCGAGGGCGAGGACGCTCGCCGTCGCCAGCAGCAGCGCCAGGAGGTAGCCGAGGGGCTGTCCGGGCAGACGTACGCCGAAGGCGACCCGGCCGACGCCCATGACCAGCGCGGCGGAGCCGATCGCCGCGGCACCGTGCAGGGCGATCTGCGCGGTGAGCAGCGCGGACGGGCGTACCGGCGTGGTGGACATCCGGCGCAGGATGCCGCGTTCGCGGTAGCCGGTGAGAACGGGCGGCATGGCCTGGAGCCCGGCCATGATCATGCCGAGCAGTACCGCCACCGGTACGTACAGGTCGATGACCCGGCGTCCGCCGAGTGCTTCGTCGGGGTCCCGGAAGGAGGGGATCAGGCCGAGGATCGTCATCAGGACGGTCGGGAAGACGAGGATCCAGAACAGGTTGCCGGGTTCGCGGAGGAAGAGCCGGGTCTCGGCCCTGAGGACCGCCCTGTACGCGGCGGCGGGGGCGGGGGCGGGCATCGGTGCGGGGGCAGGCATCGGGGCGGGTGCGGGGGCGGGCATTGGTGTGGATGCGGGGGCAGGCATCGGGGCGGGTGCGGGGGCGGGCATTGGTGTGGATGCGGGGGCAGGCATCGGGGCGGGTGCGGGGGCGGGTGTCGGCGTGGTTCCGGCCGGGTTGTTCGCCGTGGTCATCTCAGGCCGCCTGTTCTGTGAGGTCGAGGAAGGCGTCGTCCAGCGTCGCCTCGGAGACGCGGAGCTGGTGTGCGGTGATGCCCCGGCGGGCCAGCAGCGAGATGACCGCGTTGACCGTCTCGTCGGTGCCGTCGATGGTGATCCGCCCGTCCTTCCGCGCCACGGAGACCGCACCGGGCAGCGGGCTCAGTTCGGCGTCGGCGAGCGGCTGCGAGGGGGTGAAGGCGATGACGGTGGAGCCGGCCGCCCTGCCGATCAGGCCGGACGGGGTGTCGAGGGCGACGACCCGGCCCTTGTCGATCACGGCGATCCGGTCGCAGAGCCGGTTGGCCTCCTCCATGAAGTGCGTGACCAGGAGGACGGTGACGCCGCCGGCGCGCACGTCCTCGATCAGCTTCCAGGTGTCCCGGCGGGCCCGCGGGTCCAGGCCGGTGGTCAGTTCGTCCAGGACCACCACCCGGGGATTGCCGATCAGGGCGAGCGCGATGGACAGCCGCTGCTTCTGCCCGCCGGACAGCGCGGCGAACCGGGTGCCGTACTTGGTGTGCAGCCCGAGCCGCTCGGCGAGTTCGTGCCGGTCGGCGGGGTCCGGGTGGAAGGAGCTGTACAGCTCCAGCGCCTCGGCCACGGTGATCCTGGGCTGCAGTTCGCTCTCCTGGAGCTGGGCGCCGAGCAGCCGGGTGACCCGGTCGTGGTCGGCGACGGGGTCGAGTCCGGCCACCCGGACCGTTCCCCCGTCGGGGACCCTCAGCCCCTCGACGCATTCGACGGTGGTGGTCTTGCCCGCGCCGTTGGGCCCGAGGATGCCGAAGATCTCGCCCTCCTCGACGGTGAAGCTCACCCCGTCGACCACCCGGCGCCCGGCGTACGCCTTGTGCACCCCGTCCACTTCGATGATTGCCATGTCCACGAGAATCGCGGCGCGGGGGCCGGCGCACTATCGGCCATCCCGCTCGAAGCGGCATCAGCCGATCGGTTGATACCGGGTACGACCAGGGGGGTTCCATGACCCCCGCCGCTTCCGGGCGGCCGGAAAACCACATGAGCGAGGTCAGGGGTGAACCGTAGGCTCGCCTGTGATGCCCGAAAAAAACGTAGAGCCCGAGAAACGGTCCGCCACCCGTACCCTGCTGCGGCTGTGGCCGTATGTGAGACCGGTGCGCGTCCGCCTGTTCGGCGCCGCCGTGGTGGCGATCGTCGCGTCCTGCATCGGCCTGGTGATCCCGCTCGTACTGAAGTGGATCGTCGACGGCCCGGTGGCGGACCGTGACCCCGGGGGCGTCTGGCTCGGCGCGCTGTACCTGCTGTTGCTGGGCCTCGCGGAGGCCGGGCTCTTCGGGGTGCGCCGGTGGCTGGTGGCCCGCCCGCTGGCCGGGGTGGAGGCGACCATGCGGGCCGACCTGTACCGGCATCTGCAACGGCTGCCGATCGCCTTCCACGACCGCTGGGCGTCGGGGCAGTTGCTCTCGCGCGGTACGACGGACCTGATGCTGCTGCGCCTGTTCCTGGCGTTCCCACTGACCTTCCTCCTGGTCAACGGGACGACGATCCTGGTCGGTTTCGGCATCCTGCTGAGCCAGCAGTGGACGCTGGGGCTGGTGCTGCTCGCCCCGGTGGTGCCGCTGGTGTTCCTCTGCTCGCTCTTCCAGACCAAGTACGCGCACGTGGCGCGCAGGGCGCAGGACCAGGTCGGCGATCTGACGACGGTCGTCGAGGAGAGCGTGCTCGGCATCCGCATCATCAAGGGTTTCGGCCGGCACCGCAGCCAGGCCCTCGCCTTCCGCGCCCTGTCGGAACGGCTGCGCACCACGGAGCTGGGCAAGGCCCGTCTCCTCGCGGGCATCTGGGCCAGCATGACCATGATTCCCGAGCTGGCCATCGGCGCGGCGCTGGTCCTCGGCACGGTCCAGGTCGCGGACGGCGGGCTCTCCGCGGGCACCCTGGTCGCCTTCCTCTCGACGGCGCTCGCCCTGCGCTGGCCGATCGAGTCGATCGGCTTCCTGCTGGCGATGAGCCAGGAGTCGGCGACGGCGACCGAGCGGTACTTCGAGGTGATGGACGCGACCGAGGAGGAGGCGGCGGCGACGGTCACGCCCGCCGACGGCGACGACCGCCCCCGGCAGGACGCCCCGGACCGGGGCGAAACGGTCGGTGAACTGGTCTTCGAGGGCGTGGAGTTCCGCTATCCCGACGCGGAGGCCGGTGCCCCGCCCGTACTGGACCGGATCGATCTGCGGGTCCGGCCCGGCGAGACGATGGCACTGGTGGGGGCCACGGGTTCGGGCAAGACGACCCTGACCACCCTGGTGCCGCGGCTGCACGAGGTCACGGCGGGCCGCATCCTGCTGGACGGTACGGACATCACCGCCCTGCCCCGCGAACGACTGCGCGAGCTGGTGTCGGTGGCCTTCGAGGAGCCGACGCTCTTCTCGGCGAGCGTCGGGGAGAACGTCCTGATGGGCGCCGAGGGGGCCGGGGAGGACGAGTTGCGCCGGGCCCTGTCGGTGGCCCAGGCCGATTTCGTCCACGATCTGCCCGAGGGCATCGACACCCAGGTCGGCGAGCAGGGGCTCAGCCTCTCCGGCGGGCAGCGCCAGCGGCTCGCGCTGGCCCGTGCCGTGGTCGGCCGGCCGCGCTTCCTGGTGCTCGACGACCCGCTCTCCGCGCTGGACGTGCACACGGAGGCGCTGGTGGAGGCCGCCCTGCGCCGGGTGCTGGCGCAGACCACGGCGATCGTGGTGGCGCACCGGCCCTCCACGGTGATGCTGGCGGACCGGGTGGCGCTGCTGTCGCGGGGCCGGATCGCCGCCGTCGGCACGCATCAGGAACTGCTGCGCGACAGCGCGGAGTACGCCTGGCTGATGTCGGGCGCCGAAACCGCCCCGGGAACCGGCCAGTCGCCCGCGCCGGGCACCGACCACCGGCCGCCCGCCCCGGGAACCGACCGGCCGCCCGTGCCGGGTGCCGGCCCCGACCCCGACTCCGGCCCCGCTCCCGCCTCCGCCTCCGCCGAGAAGGGCAGGACCCGATGACCACGACGACGACGGGACGCACCGACCGGCCCGCGCCCGACGAGCCCGAGGAGCTGTCCCCCGCCGACGACGGGGACCTGTTCGACCGGGACGATCTGCCCACCCCGCCGGGAGCGACCCGGGCCCTGCTGGGGTCGCTGCTGCGGCCGCTCAGGGCACGGGTGGTGGTGGCCGCGCTGTTGCTGCTGGTCCAGCAGGCCGCGATCCAGGCGGGCCCGCTGCTCGTGGCGTACGCCATCGACCGCGGCGTGCCCGCCTTCCGGAACGAGGACTACGGGCCGCTGATCGCGGTGGCCGTCGGGTACGCGCTGTGCTCGGTGACGGCCGGGGCCATGGAGTACACGTTCATCCGGGCCTCCGCCCGGGTCAACCAGGACGTGCTGCTCGATCTGCGCGGGCGCATCTTCCGCCACTCTCAGGCGCTGAGCGTGGACTTCCACGAGCGCTACACCTCGGGCCGGCTGATCTCCCGTTCCACGACGGACGTGGAGTCGCTGCGCGAGCTGCTCGACGAGGGGCTCCAGGAACTCATCATGATCGTCCTGTCCTTCGTCTCGATCTCGTTGACGCTGCTCTGGCTGGACTTCGGCCTCGGCGCGGTCGCGGTGCTGTCCTTCGTGCCCCTGTACCTGCTGGTGCGGATCTTCCAGCGGCGGGCCGGGATGCTGTACGCGGAGCGGTCGACGGCGATCGCCGCGGTCATCGTGAAGTTCGCGGAGACGATGAACGGCATCCGCCCCGTCCGGGCGTTCCGCCGCGAGACCGCCAACGACGAGCACTTCGAGAAGCTCAACGAAACGCACCAGTGGTCCAACGGCAGCGCGATGCTGGAGATGGCGCGCTACGTGGTCGGCTCCCGGCTGGTCGCCAACACGGCGGTCGCCGGGATCGTGCTGTGGGGCGCGTACCGGGTGGCGTCGGACACCCTGGCGCTCGGTGTGCTGGCCGCGGCCGTGCTCTACCTGCGCCGGCTGTACGACCCGATCGACCGGCTCGGGATGTTCCTCAACTCCTACCAGTCGGCCGCGGCCTCGCTGGAGAAGATCGCGGGTCTGCTGGCCCAGACCCCGTCCGTCCCCGAGGCGGCCGAGCCGCGCGAGCTGCCCGCGCTCCCGGGCGAGCACCCGGGCCGCGAGGTCGTCTTCGACGGGGTGAGTTTCGCCTACCGCACGGGCGGCGAGGTGCTGCCCCGCTTCGACCTGAAGATCCCGGCCGGTCAGACGGTCGCCGTGGTCGGTTCGACGGGGGCGGGCAAGTCGACCCTCGCCAAGCTGCTGGCCCGTTTCTACGACCCGACCGACGGCCGGGTGCTGCTGGACGGGACGGACCTGCGGGACCTGGCCGTGCCGGAACTGCGCCGGGGCGTGGTGATGGTGACGCAGGAGGCGTTCCTGTTCTCCGGGACGGTCGCCGAGAACATCGCGGTCGGCAGTCCGGACGCGACCCGCGAGGAGATCGAGGCGGCCGCCAGGGCGATCGGCGCGCACGACTTCATCGCGGGGCTGCCCGAGGGGTACGACACGGACGTGCGCAAGCGGGGCGGCCGGATCTCGGCCGGTCAGCGCCAACTGGTCGCGTTCGCCCGCGCCCTGCTCGCGAACCCGGCCGTGCTGATCCTCGACGAGGCGACGAGTTCCCTGGACGTCCCCGGCGAACGCGCGGTGCAACGGGCCATGGACACGGTGCTGCACGGCCGTACCGCGGTGGTGATCGCCCACCGCCTGTCGACCGTGGAGATCGCGGACCGGGTCCTGGTGATGGAGCACGGCCGCATCGTGGAGGACGGCACCCCCGCCGACCTCATCGCCGGCACCGGCCGCTTCGCCGGGCTGCACCGGGCGTGGCGGGAGAGCCTGACGTAGCAGTTCCCCGACGCCCTGCACTGCAGTTGGCGGAACGTCACGTACCGGAACGGCCGCCCCGCCCGCCGACCCCGGCCACTCCTTCCGGCCGACGGGCGGGGCAACCGCGCAGATCACTCCCCTCGGCGCGGTGGCGATCCGGTTCATCGGCTGCATGATCCTGTTGTGGGGCTTCGGCACCGTCCTGCCGTGGAACCATCTCGACCAGGTACGGTCGGGGTCCATACCGATCGTTCTCCTGATCACGGCCGTGCTCTCCCTCATCCGGGCCGTGCCCCGGCCCCGCACCCCCGAAAGCCGTACCCGGCGGTGGTGGGGACGCGGGCGGTCAATAGAGTCGCCCGTATGACAGCACCAGTGATCCGGGCGGTCGAGGCGGACGACACCGCCTGGGACGACCCGTCCGAGGAGAAGCTGCACGACCTGCTGGCCGACATGAGCCTCAGCTACCGGTTCGTCGTCGTGAACCGGCTCGACGCGGAGCCCGAGGGCCAGCACTACATGCAGGTGTACCTCGAAGACGACCTGAGCTATCAGGTGGAGTACCGCGAGGGCGGGCCGGACCGGCACTTCCAGGCGTGGGTGCCCCGTGACCGGGGGGAATTCTCGGTGGAGCCGGTGGCCAAGGTGGTTCAGGACTGGGCCGCCGGGCGGCCCGGCTGGCGGGAGGCACTCGTCTGGCTCCCGTGGTCGCCCGAGGAGTCGTCCGCCCGCGACCACCCCCTCGCGCCCCCGCGGCCGTAGGCCGAATTCCGTACGCGACGGACAGGAGGCCGCGGTGGCCGGTACGACGTTGGCCGAGGTGATGGCCGAGCTGGCCGGGCTGGAGGACCCGAAGGTCCGCGCCGTGAACGAGCGGCACGGGGACGACCACGGGGTGAACCTCGGCAGACTGCGCGCGCTCGCGAAGCGGCTGAGGACGCAGCAGGAGCTCGCCCGGCAGCTCTGGGGAACGGACGACACCGCGGCGAGACTGCTGGCAGTCCTGGTCTGCCGCCCGAAGGAGTTCGGGCGGGACGAGCTGGACGCCATGGTGCGCGAGGCACGCACCCCCAAGGTGCACGACTGGCTCGTGAACTACGTGGTGAAGAAGAGTCCGCACGCCGAGGAGCTGCGCCTGGCCTGGTCCGCCGATCCGGACCCGGTGGTGGCGAGTTCCGGGTGGGCGCTGACCACCGAACGCGTGGCGAAGAGGCCCGAGGGCCTCGACCTGGGCGGGCTGCTCGACACCGTCGAGGCGGAGATGAAGGACGCCCCGGACCGCCTGCAGTGGGCGATGAACCACTGCCTGGCACGGATCGGGATCGATCACGCCGAGTACCGCGCCCGCGCGATCGACATCGGTGAGCGTCTGGAGGTGCTCAAGGACTACCCGACTCCCCCGGGTTGCACATCCCCGTTCGCGCCCGTCTGGATCACCGAGCTGGTGCGCCGGAAGCAGGGCTGAGAGCCTGTCGGGGGGCCGGTTGATTACGCTGTGACGAGGTCTTCGGCGGTCTTGGCTCGGGCGGGCTTGCGGTGGGGTTCATGGCTCCACCGCGATGGCTGCCCGGCGAGCCGGACGAGCATCCGGCGGATCATCGCCACCTCGATCATGGCCTCGGAGGTCGCGGTCAGCCGTTCGTGGTCGCGTGCCAGGCGGCGGTTTCGGACCAACCAGCCGAAACTTCGCTCCACCACCCAACGGCGGGGCAGGACCTTGAAACCCTTGACGTCGTCGGTCCGCTTCACGATCTCGACGACGATGCCCAACGCGTCGCGGACCCATGAAAGCAGCGTGGAATCAACGGAGTTGGCGTACCCGCCGTCGGCCCACACCAGGCTGGCCGTGCGGAAGCCGGCGGCGAGCCGGACCTGGCGGCGGAGCTCGTCGTGGACGCGGTCCCAGGTGCCGTCCCGGCGCCACTTGGTGAACCAGCGGTGGACCGCGTCCCAGGGCACGAGGTCGCGCGGGAGCATCCGCCACTGGCAGCCCGAGCGCAGCACGCAGAAGACCGAGTCGAGCACCAACCGGTCTCCGTACTTGCGCACCCCGCCGCCTTTTCGCAGGTCACGCACGGGAAGGAGTGGCTGGATGATCTCCCGCATCTCATCGGTCAGGCTGGACGGACAGCATGGGCCGCTGACGGCCTCGGAGTTGTCGCACTGGCACACACCACGTGATCGTTCCGGGGCCGTCGCCATGCCAGGAGGGCACATCACGACCGTCACGTTTCACACATGATCAGCCACCCGACAGACTCTGAGGAGTGGTGCCGGGTCTCGTGCGACTCGCGCGACCGACTGTCGTTGAAAGGGAAAGCGACGACGAGTTGGAGGCCGGGATGGATGCCGAGGACCTGGAGATCACGCCGTGTCCACGGACAGCAATCCGTCCGGGTGAGCGGTCCTTGTGGGTGGACCCTGCGTAGAACGGTGGTCAGCCCGGCGCTGGCGGTGGCAGGCTCATCGGGTGCCTGCCAGCAGGGTGGGCGCGGTGAGGAGCGCGCGGACGCGCGAGTCGTCGGGATCGTTGCGGAGTTCGTAGATCTCCAGGCGCTGGTCGGGCCGGTCGGACTGGGCCCAGAGCTGGAAGTCGACGGTCACGTGGCCCGCGCCCGGGTGGATCATGTGCTTGGTTCCGGCGACGCATTCGCCGACGCGTCCGGACGCCCACAGGGCGGCGAAGGCGTCGTCCCTCACGCACAGCTCGCCGATCATGCGGGTCAGGACTTCGTCGTCCGGGTACTTCCCGCTGATCAGCCGCAGGTACGCGACATAGTCGGCCGCCTCCTTGCCCCAATCCCGGTAGAGGGCACGGGCCTGGGGGTCGAGGAAGAGCAGGCGGGGCAGGGACGGCTGGGTGCTGGGGTGGTCGGGAGCGTCGGCGGGCAGGTGCGGGGCGATCAGGGCGTGTCCCAGGTCGTTCCAGGCCAGTACGTCGTTGCGGCGTCCCAGGATGATGGCAGGCCGGGTGGCGACCAGGGAGAGCAGTGTGCGGGCGTTCGGGCTGACCGTCTCCGGGCCGTGGTCTGCCGCGGCAGGGATACGTTTGGCCCGCGCCAGGTCGAGCAGGTGTTCCGTCTCCGTGACCGAGAGTTGCAGGGCCCGGGCCAGCGCGAGCAGAACCTCGTCGGAGGCGTGACGGCTGTGGCCCTGTTCCAGCCGGGTGTAGTAAGTGACGCTGACGCCCGCCAGCTGGGCGACCTCTTCCCGTCGCAGGCCCGGGACCCGGCGGCGGACTCCGAACCCGTTCAGGGGAGTGGCCTCCGGCGGCAGCGCGGCGCGCTTGGCCCGGAGGAAGACGGCCAGATCACCCGGATCATTCATGAATCAACCCTAAAGCGATGCAGGCGGGCGCGACCATATCCCTGTGAGTGCCACCCTTCCCAGGGCGTGCAAAAGAAGAGATCTGGTAGCTGACCAGGACTTCTCCCAGGATCGAGAGCATGCCTTTGCCCATCATTGCTCTCGCTCTGACCGCCTTCGCCCTGGGGACAGCCGAACTGGTCCCCAACGGTCTGCTGCCGCTCATCAGTGACGACCTGGGAGTGTCCGTGTCCCGGGCCGGCTGGGTCACCACCAGCTTCGCGCTCGGCGCGATGATCGGCGGACCGCTCGTCGCGGCCGCCACGATGCGTCTGCCCCGCAAGCCCCTGGTGATCGGCCTTGCCCTGGTGTTCATGGCCGCCAACGCCCTCACCGCGGTCACCGGCTCCCTGCTGGTCGTGTCGGCCTCGCGGGCGCTCGCCGGGGCGATGCTCGGCAGCTTCCTCGGGATCGCGATCACCATCGCCAGCAGCCTGGTCGCACCCTCCCGTCGGGCCACGGCCATCGCCGTGGTGTTCACCGGCTTCACCGTGTCCAACATGATCGGCGTCCCCATCGGCAACGTCATGGGACGCGCGGCAGGATGGGAGGCTGCTTTCTGGGTCGTGTCCGTCCTGGCGTTCTTCGGCGCCGTCGCCATGTGGATGCTCCTGCCCGGCAGCACCGCGGGCAGCGAAGGCCAGGCGGAGGACCGCGGCTTCGGTGTTCTGCGCAGCGGCGCCCTGTGGGCGGCCTTCCTCGCCATCGCGCTCTGCTACGGCGGGCTCTTCGTCGTCTACACCTACATCGCCCCCTACCTGACGACCGTCACCGGCGTCTCCGCCGACTCCGTCACCTGGCTGCTCCTGCTGTTCGGTGCGGGGCTGATCGGCGGCAACGCTCTCGGTGGCCGCTACGCGGATCGGTCGGTGAACCGCACCGTAGTCGTCATCCTCGGCGCTCTGACCGTCTCGCTGCTGGCCCTGTGGGCCCTGGGTTCCAGCCTGCCCGCTGTCCTCGTCCTGCTGGTGCTGCTCGGCGGCGCGGGCTTCGGAATGGTGCCGCCGCTGCAGTCCTACGTACTGCACCTGGCCGGCACGGCATCCGTCCTGGTGTCCGCGCTCGCCGCCGCGTCGTTCAACTCCGGCGTCGCGCTCGGCTCCGCGGTCGGGGGCATCGTCCTGGACCAGGCGTCGGCGTATCCGGTGCTGGCCGTGGTTGGCGCCGGGATGACGTTGCTCGGCTTGTCGGTCTTCCTCCTCACCCACCACCGCCACACCGTCCGACAGACCTCGACGGACCACACCACGGCAGCCCACCCGGCGGCAGCCGACCCGGTGGCCCAGCACGTCTGAATCCGCAGCCGGACGGCAAATCCCGGGGGCGAGCCGCGATCATGAGTGCGGAACAACAGCGCGGGATCAGGGTGCCGTCCACCCATCAGCACGGCGTCCTTGCGAAACCGTTTGCACGGCTGGAGTGCCAGCGAGGGCCCGAGGTGGTCGATGAAGCGCCTGATGCTCGTCCGGCTCGCCGGGCAGCCATCGCGGTGGAGCCATGGCCCCCACCGCAAGCCCGCCCGAGCCAAGACCGTCGAAGACCTGGTCACAGCGTAACCAACCGGCCACCCGACAGGCTCTGAGACGGGACGGAACGACGGTCCGACGGGCGGTGGATCGCCGCCCGCCGGACCGGCTCCCCGGATGATCACCCCCCCTCTCTGTGATCACCCGGGAAACCCGGTCGTCGGTCACACGTCCCAGGCGACCGGGAGGCTCTTCACCCCGTAGATGTCCGCGATCTCCGGACGCAGCGAGACCTCCTCCGGCGGTACGGCCAGGCGCAGCGTGGGGAAGCGGTCGAGCAGTGCGGGGAGCGCGACCCGCAGTTCGACGCGGGCCAGTTGCTGCCCCAGGCACTGGTGGATGCCGTGGCCGAAGGCAAGGTGCCCGCCGTCCTGCCTGCCCAGGTCGAGCACGTGGGGGTCGGCGAAGCGCCCGGGGTCGCGGTTGGCGGTGTTGTACGACAGGATCATCGGCGAACCGGCCTCGATGAGATGCCCGCCCACCTCGACGTCCTCCAGCGCCGTCCTCATGAACGTCTTGGCGACGCTGAGGTACCGCAGCAGTTCCTCCACGGCCCGGTCGGTGAGCCCGGGATCGGCGCGCAGCGCGGCCAGTTGCTCCGGGTGGCGCAGCAGCGCGAAAGTGCCGAGGGCCAGCATGTTCGCGGTGGTGTCGAGCCCGGCCGCCAGCAGGATCAGGGCCATCCCGCGCAGTTCCTCATCGGTGAGGTCGCTGTCGGTGAGGTCGCTGAGCACGTCGTCGGTGGGGTTCGCGCGCTTGGCCGCCACCAGCTCCGCGAGGTAGTGCTGGGTCGAGGTGTAGGCCGCGATCAACTCCTCGTCGCTCGCCTCCCCGTTCATGAACGAGTAGACCTGCTCCTGGAAGGCCCCCCGGTCCTCGTACGGCACCCCCAGCAGCTCGCAGATCACGACGGCGGGGATGGGGTTGGCGAACGCGGTCACCAGGTCCGTCGACGGCCCGGCCTCCTCCATCGCGTCCAGGTGCTCGGCGGTGACCTGCTCGATGCGCTCGGTCAGCAGCCGCATCCGCCGTACGGTGAACTTGCCCATCAGTGGCTTGCGGTAGCGGCCGTGCCGGGGCTCGTCCATGAGGAGGAACTCGCCGGGCGGCGCCTCGGGCGCCTCGATGTCCCCGTAGTCGATGGTCGGGTGGAGCAACAGCTCCTTGCGCGAGCTGAACCGCTGGTCGGCCAGGACCGCCCTGACCTCGTTGTATCCGGTGACCAGCCAGCCGGGCCGTCCGCCGGGGAAGGTGTAGCGGCTGATCGGGCCGTGCCCCTGAGCCTCGACCAGCTCCGTCGGCGGGTCGAAGGGGCAGCCGGGCCGACGCGCCGCCGGCATCGTCGCGACGGTGTGCAGTGACTCGCTCATGACCGTTCCCCCATCTCGCGATATTACGCGTTTTACGATGCCTGAAAGCTACGGCGGAACCAGAAGGGCTGTCAATTACAGAAAACTCATTCATGCAGGTCAGATGCGAGAAATTGATGCAATGACGCTGAGCGCGAACGCAATATCGCGTTGCAATGAATGAGGGCGAAGGCAATACTGACGGCATGCCAGGAGGACGGTTGACCCAGCAGGACCGCCAGTGCATCGCGGCCGGAATCGCCGACGGACTCTCCTACGCCGAGATCGCGAGGCGGCTCGACCGGCCGACCTCGACGATCAGCCGGGAGATCGGACGCAACGGCGGCCCCCACGACTACCGGCCCCAGCAGGCCCAGCGGGCGACGGCCCGGCGGGCACGGCGCGGCACCCCGAAGCCCCCGCGCACGGGCGGGCCGCCGGAAGGCGGCGAGGCGGAGGAGGAAATCGTCGAGATGGCGGTCCGGGCGGGGCTGCCGAGGATCACGGCGCGCGTGCACCTCGACCTGTTGCAGTCCGAGGACGGCAGACGCACCGCGGCCGAGCTGACCCGCAGGCTGAAGGTCAGCCCCGCCTCTGTCTCCGTGGCCGTGAACTACCTCGTCCGGCACGGCTACGTCCGGCGCGAGCGCGATCCGCAGCAGCGCCGCGACGTCTATGTGATCGACGACGAGGCCTGGTACCGCTCCGTCGTGCTCAGCGCACGGCAGACGCTGGAGACGGCACGGGCCGCACTGGCCTCGGCGGAGGGGGCCGGGCCCGACGACCTCGTGGGGCAGCGGATGGCCCGGACGGGGGCGTTCCTGGAGCGGATCAGCCTGGACCTGCTGGAGTCGGCCGACCGCTGGCGCATGCTTCTGAAGTGAGAGTTCCTGACCAATCAACTCGGTTCATGATGATTGCTTCTGAGTTTTCGTCAGATTCGGTTCCTGGTCCGGCCCGTCGGGGTGCCCCTCCGCGCGGCGGGGCAGCAGCAGCGGGGTCGCCAGCAGGAGCACGCCGGCCAGGCCGATGGCCGTACGCGGGCCGAGCAGCCCGCCCAGTACGCCCCAGAGGGCCGTCAGGAGCGCGGTCGAGCCCTTGGTCGTGACCGCCCAGGCGGTCAGGGTGCGGGTGACCCGGTCGGTCGCGGTGCGCCGGAGGCGGCAGGTGGACTGGACGGGGTTGAAGACCCCGCAGCAGAGGATGAGCCCGAACTCGACGCCGATGACCAGCAGCAGCCCTCCGGCGCCCGGCCCCAGGAAGACCAGGCCGACGGGCCAGATCGCGCGCAGTGCCCCGCTCCCGACCAGCACCCGGTGCTGCCCGAACCGGGTGACGAGCGGCCGGGCCAGCCGCGAACCCAGCAGTCCGCCGAGCGCGGGCGCGGCGAAGGCGAGGCCGTACTGCCACGGCGCGAACCCGAGCCGGCCGAGCATCAGGACGGCCAGCATCGGCTGAGTGGCCATCACCAGACCGTTGAACAGAGTGGTGTTGAGGAACAACGGGCGCAGCGTCGCGTCGGCGAGGATGTACCGCCACCCGTCGAGCAGGTCCCCGGCCCGCATGCGCGCGGCCTTCCGGTGCTCGGGCCGGGGCTCGTCCCCGCCCGCCGCGCGGATGCCCAGGGCCGAGAGCAGGTGACCGACCGCGTCGGCCGCCACCGTCGCCACGGGTCCGAGGAGCCCGATCGCCGCGCCGCCGAGCGGCGGCCCGATGATCGTGACCGTCCAGGACGTGGACTCGAAACGGGCGTTCGCGACGAGCAGGTCCTCGGCCGGCAGCAGGGTCTTCAGGTACGCGCCGGAGGCGGCGCGGAAGGTGATGTCGGCCGCCGCGACGACGATCGAGACCAGCAGGAGCTGGAGGAAGGTGAGCACGCCGAGCGCGAACGCGGCGGGGATCGTCAGCAGCGCCGCGAACCGCACCAGGTCCGTCGCGATCAGCACCTGCCGCTTGCGGCGGAACTCCACCCACGGGCCGAGCGGCACCGCCACGGCCGCGCCCACCGCCGCCCCCGCGGAGGAGAGCGCGGCGACCTCGGCCGGTCCGGCGTGCAGCTCCCGGACGGCGATCAGCGGGAACGCGCCGAAGGCGAGCCACGTGCCGAGCGCGCTGGTCCCGTACGCTCCCCAGAGCCATCCGAACCGCCGCCCCAGCCGGTGTCCGCTCCTCATGCCCGATGCCCCCTCGCTGCCCACCCGTACAACCGATTCGCGACCGGGAGCATCAAAGCGAGCGCCTCACCCGGGGATCAAACAACCGGGAGGCCGTCCGGTCACAACCAGTGGTTGTGACCGTAGGGTGTCGGCATGGACATCGAAGCCGTCCGGACCTTCGTCGTCGCCGCCGACGCGGGGCAGTTCCAGGAGGCCGCCGCCGAGCTGGCCATCACCCAGCAGGCCGTCTCCAAGCGCATCGCCGCGCTGGAGCGCGATCTCGGCGTGCGGCTGTTCACCCGCACCCCGCGCGGCTCCGGTCTCACCATCGACGGGCAGGCGTTCCTGCCCCACGCGCGCGAGCTGCTGCGCACCGCCGAACGCGCGGTCGCGTCCGTGGGCACCGGCCGCCGTCCGCTGCGCGTGGACGTGATCGCCTCGCGCGGGGCGGCGACGGGCCTGATGCGCGACTTCCACCGCGCCCGGCCCGACATCGACCTCGACGTGGTGATGCTGTTCGACATCGAGACGGCCGTCGCCGCCGTCCGCTCCGGCACGATCGACGCGTCCTTCCGCGCCGTCGCCGCGCCCGGCCGGCCCCTGCCCGAGGACATCGAGTCGGTCCGGGTGCTCGACGAGCCGCTCCAGCTCCTCACCGGCCCCGCCCACGCGCTGGCGGGCGCCCGGTCGGTGACCGTCGAACAGCTCGTCGGGCACCGGATCTGGATGCCGGGCATCGTCCCCGGTACCGAGTGGGGCGCCTACTACGACGACCTCGTCGCCGAGTTCGGCCTCACCATCGAGGCGACCGGCCCCAACTTCGGTTCCGACGCGCTCCTCGACACCATCGCCGACACCCCGGCCCTGGCCACCTTCATGGGCGGGAACACCCGCCTCGTCTGGCCCACCGGCCACGGCCTGCGCCTCGTCCCGGTCACCGATCCGATGCCGGTCTACCCGCACTCGCTCCTCTGGCACCGCGACAATCCCCACCCGGCGCTCGCCGCCCTCCGCGCCCACCTGGCCGCGAAGACGACCGGCCACGACGCCGCCGGGACCTGGACGCCGGACTGGGTGACTCCGCGCTGAACGGGGCGGGCACGGCGGTGACCACCCCGGCCCGCCCCGGGGCCGGCCACTGCCGGTCCGTACGTTCCACCCGGCACCTCCGCCGGCTCCGGCCCCGGCCCCGGCCCGGGCGGCCTCACACGGCCGGCGGGGCGGCCGGATGCCAGGGCGCGTCGGCCCGGGTGGACAGCGCGTCGGCGACCAGCCGGAGCGCGAACACGGGCTGCTCGGCACCGGGGACGGGACCGAGGTAGTGGTGGCCGGTCATGTGGCACCAGGCGGGCAGGTCGAGCGGGGCGGCCGGGTCGGTGGCGATGACGTGGACGACGGTGCCCGGCGCCGCGCCGTCGATCTGCTTGCGCAACCGCAGCAGGAGGGTGACGCAGAGCAGACCGGTGCCGTCGACGGTGAGATCCGGCTCGGGGACTTCGGAAACCTCGGGGACCTCGGGGTTCGTGGGGCTTGTGGGACTCATGGGACTCGCGGTCTCAGGCGGTGGGCGGGGAACGGAGGCCACCGGCGGGGCGCGAACCGGGTGACCGGTGGTGGAACCCATGATGCCGGAGGCCCACGGCCTTCCGCGGCTCGGCCCCCTCCGCGCCGGCCCCGCCCCTGGACTCCGTCCGCAAGGGCAGGTGCCCTCGCGGCGCCCTCGTCGCGCCTTCGCCGTCGGGCCCCGCCTGCGCCGTCCGTTCCGCCTTCAGGGCGTGGCCCGGTCCGCTGTCTCCCGGGTGATGTCGACGTAGAGGCGGAAGAGAGTCGGGCGGGCTTCGCCCTGGTCGCGTTCGTGCAGGGCCGCCCAGCACCGGGCGACGAGCGCCCGGGCCCGGGCGCCGGGCCAGGGCCGGGGCAGGAGCTGAGGCGGCAGCAACGGGTCGGGCTCCATGGCGCGGGTGAGTTCGGCGGCCAGTTCGACGGCGGTGGTGAGAAGTGCGGACGAGGAGAGTTCGGCAGGGCCGGTGAGCCGGACCAGGCGGGGCCGGGCGATGCGGCCGAGGCGGTGGTAGCGGTCGGCGATCTCCTGCAGGGGCCACAGGCGCCGGGCGAGTTCGGCGGGCTCCTGAACATCGCCCCGGCGCAGGTCCGTCGTGGTGAGGAGGGTGAGCGCGCCGTGGGCGCCGAGGCGGTGGGCCACTTCTTCGACGTACGGTTCCCACGGGTTGGCGCAGACGTACAGTCCGCCCTGGAGCGGGATGCCACCGAGGCGGACGAGCGTCTCGCGCAGGGCGTCCCGGGCGGTGCGCGCCGATTCGGGCACCGCGAAGGCGGCCAGGTGCCAGACCCCGTCCCAGGGCGCGAGTCCGGCGTCCTGCTGGAATGCGTACCGCAGGAAGTCCGCGTTGGGGGCGAGGGCACGCCTGGCGTCCGTGGTCGCGTGCAGTTTCGCCCTGCGGCCCCGGCCCTCGTGGGTGAACCGGCCTTCGGACACGAGGCGTTTGACGCACAGCCGTACCTGTTGATCGCTCATGCCCAGGGTGTTGGCGACGGTGTACAGCTCGTCCGCGCCGACGGTGCCGTCCTCGCGGACCAGTGCGTGGACGAGCATGCGGGTGGGAACCTCGACGCGGTCGGCCTCGGCGCTCACAGCTCTTCCCCTCCTTCTGTTCCGACTTCTGTTCCGACCCGGCGGTGCATGGTGGTCACCGCGCCGAATCCGAGCAGTCCGCGCAGGTAGGGCGTGTGCGCGGTCCGTACGGCCGTGAAGCCGCGCCGCTCGTACAGGGCCCTGGCGCGCGGATTGGTGTCGATCACATCCAGTCTGATCTCCCGGCAGTCCTGCTCCGCCGCGACGGCGGCCACTTCTTCGAGGAGCAGGCTCCCGACGCCCCGGCCGCGCATGTCCGGATCCACGGCGATGCCGTCCATGACGAGCTGTCCGGGGGCCGGGCGGCGTTCGAACAGGGCGAGGAGCAGGAGTCGGTACGGCCCTCGCAGGGGACCGTACGCGCGCAGTACGGAGCGGGCCGATCCGCCGGTGAGGCCCCGTCCGTCGTGCTGGTACCCGGCGAGGCCGACGAGCTGTCCGTCGAGGAGTGCGCAGACCGCGCGATCGGCGTTCAGGTGGGCGGCGAGAAAGGGCACCGCCTTGTCCGGCGGGTTCAGGGCAGGGCCGAGTTTGCGGCCGAAGGCGTCCCAGTACAGCTCGGCCGCCCGCCGCTCGGCCCCGGCCGGAACGCCTCGCCGCACCGTCACCGGTCCGGTCCCGGAACCTGTCGCGTCCAGTTCCATGCCTGCTCCCCTTCGCTCGGAAACCGAGACTCAAATCTATCAAACTCTCGACGATCGTTCTACGCATGATAGTTTAGGTGTCAAGCCAAACCGAACAAAGGCAGTCATTCCATGTGTCCGAAGCCGAAGATCCGGCCCCGTCGGCGCGGGGTCCGCATCGCCGTGTGGTCGCTCGTCACGGTCCTCGTCGTGGCCGCCGGCCTCACCGGTGTGGTGCTGTGGCAGAACTCCTACGACATGGACGAGCAGCGGGTCACGATCCGCCACGGCGGCCACACCCTCAACGGCGTGCTGGCCACCCCCAGGGACGGCCGCAGGCACGGCCTGGTCGTGTACATCCACGGCGACGGCCCCGTCGACGCCACCCACGACGACGGTTACAAGCCCATGTGGGAGGCGAACGCCAGGGCCGGATACGCCTCCCTGTCCTGGGACAAGCCCGGCGTCGCGGGCGCCCCCGGCAACTGGCTCGACCAGTCCATGGACGACCGGGCCGACGAGGCGGCCGCCGCGATCGCCTGGGCCCGCGCCCGCCCGGACATCGACGGCGACCGGATCGGGCTCTGGGGCGCCAGCCAGGCGGGCTGGGTCATGCCTAAGGTCGCCGCCAGGACGCCCGTGAGCTTCGTCGTCGCCGTCTCGCCCGCGATCAACTGGCTCCAGCAGGGCCGCTACAACCTCCTCGCCGAGCTGCGCGCCGACGGCGCGTCGGCGGCCCGCACCAAGGCGGAGATCACCAGGAGCGACACCACCCGGCGGCTGCTGGAGCGCCACGCGAGCTTCGAGGAGTACGTCGAGGCGATGGACGGCGACGCGGACGGCATGACCGCCGATCGCTGGGGCTTCATCTCCAAGAACTACACCGCGGACGCCACCCGGGACCTCCGCGCCCTGCGCGGCGTACCGGTGCTGCTGACCCTCGCAGCCCACGACGTCAACGTGGACACCGCCGACACGGAGCGCGGCTACCGCAAGGTGCTGGACCCGGGTGACGCGTTGAAGGTCGAGCACTACCCGGGCGCGACCCACTCACTGCTCAAGCAGTCCGTCGAGCAGTCGGACCTCGAGCTCACGCTCACCGCGCTCCTCTCCCCCCGCTCGCTCTTCGCGGACGGATTCCTGGACGACCAGCGGCAGTTCCTCGAGGAACTCGGCCGGGGCGGCCCCGACGCTCCATGACACCCCCGCAGGCCCGGCCCGCGCGGTGCCACGTCCACAGGTACCGCCCGGTGCGCTTCGGAGCGGACGCCGGCACCCGCGCCGGCAGCCTTCGGGGGCGGCGGAAGGGTGACCGCTGCCCGGGGTTCCTGACGGTTCGTCACTAGCTCTCGACCAGGTCGAGGGCCCTACGGTCGGCGGCCATGACCTCACTCGGCACCGCGGAAACCGCTGTCCCCGCTCCCCCGCGAACCGCTCTTCCCCGGTCGTATCTGTGCTGGCTCGCGGGAACCCGGGTCTCCCTGGCCGGCGATGCGGCCCTCCACTTCGCTCTCGGTTGGGCGGCCAGTGCGCACGGGGGCCGGACGGCCGCCCTGGTGCTGACCGCGATCACGCTGCCGCGAACCGTGCTCCTGTTGCCGGGCGGGGCGGTGGGCGACCGCTTCGGCGCCCGGCGCGTGATGATCACCGGTGATGTGGCGATGCTCACGACCGTACTCGCCCTGGCCGTGGCGGCCCGGCTCTGGGGGACGCCGCCATGGCTGCTGATCGGGTTCGCCGTCGTGGTCGGGACCGTCGACGCGTTCTACCTCCCCGCGACGGGATCCATGCCGCGCCGCCTGGTGAGCGAGGAACAGCTCCCCCGGGCCCTGGCCCTGCAGCAGGCCGGCGGCCAGGTGGCCGCCCTGCTCGGGGCCCCGCTGGGGGCGGTGTTGGTGGCGGTGGCGGACCTGAGCGGGGCGGCCCTGGTCGACGCGGTCAGCTTCGCCGCCGTCCTGGCCGTCATGGTGTGGGTGCGGCCGAGGGCCGAGGCGGAACGGTCCCCGCGCTCCGAAAGCCTGCTCGCGGGGATCGCCGACGGGGTGCGGATCGCCGCGACGGATTCCGTCCTTCGAGCCGCGCTGCTGTTGACTGCGGCGGCTGCGGCCGGGCTGCTGCCGGCGGTGGCCCTGCTCGGCCCGCTGCTGGCCCGGGCCGGCGACTGGGGGCCGGGCTCGGCGGGCCTGGTCGCCGCGGGCCAGGGCGCCGGAATACTCCTGGCCGCGCTGTCGGCGGCCCGGCTGGGGCCCATGCGCCGGATCGGCGTGGGCGCAAGCCTGGGGCTGGGGCTCGCCGCGGCAGGACTGGCCGGACTCGCGGCGGCTGCGGTCCCCGGCGCGGCCGTCGCCGCGGCAGGGGTCGTCGGGGCGGGTTCGGGCATGTTCGCGTGTCACATCGGCCCGCTGGTCCTGGCCGGTGCCCCGGACACGCACCTGTCCCGGATCCAGTCGCTGCTGACGCTCGTGCAGAGCCTGGCGCTGGTGGTGGCGAACAACGTACTGGGCTGGTTCGCGCATGCGGCCGGTGCCAGGAGCGCGATCGCGTTGTGCGCCGTCCTCGGCGGTGCGGCCGGGATCGCCGGCCTGGCTTCGTCCTCCCTACGGGGTCTGCACAAGGCCGGTTCACAGGACGGGAGTTGAGGCATGCCGGGCGGCTCCGCCCCGGGGCGGTGCCGCCTCCGGTCACGTCATCGGCGCCTTCTCCTCGGCGGGCCCCGCCACGTCCTTGCGAGCCAGGACGCCGGGCCACCAGGCCCGGGGACCGATGTCGAGCACCAGCGCCGGGACGAGGAGCGAGCGGACCACGAGGGTGTCGAGCAGGACCCCGAAGGCCACGATGAAAGCGGTCTGCACCAGGAAGGCCAACGGGATCACCATCAGGGCCGCGAAGGTGGCGGCGAGCACCACCCCGGCCGAGGTGATCACTCCCCCGGTCGTGGTCAGCCCGCGCAGCACCCCGTGCCGGTTGCCGTGCACCAACGCCTCCTCCCGTACCCGGGACATGAGGAAGATGTTGTAGTCCACGCCGAGCGCCACCAGGAACACGAACCCGTACAACGGCACGGAGGCGTCCGTTCCGCTGAAGCCGAGAAGGTGCTCGAAGACGAGGGCCGACACCCCCAGCGTCGCCAGGAAGTTGAGCGCGACGGTCGCCACGAGCAGGACCGGGACGAGCAGGGAGCGCAGCAGCAGGATCAGGATGAGCAGGATGATGCCGAGTACGACGGGCACGATGAGCGTGCGGTCGCGGGCGGCCGTCTGCTGGGTGTCGTACTGCTGTGCCGTGTACCCGCCGACCAGCGCGTCGGCCCCCGTCACCGCGTGCGTGTTCACGCGCAGCCGCGCCACGGTCTCCTTGGCGGCGTCGCTGTCCGCCGCGGCTTCGAGGGTGGCGTCGATACGGACCCGGCCCCCGACGACCAGGGGCTCGCCGGCTCCCGGGCGTCCGGAGGCGGAGACCGTGCCGGCCGATGCCACGCCCTCGGTCTCCCTCGCCGCAGCCACCACCCGGGTGGCGTGGTCGGCGTCGGCGATGATGACGGCGGGGTTGCCGGAGCCGCCGGGGAAGTGCTCCCCGAGCGTCTTCTGGGCGGAGACCGAGGGGGCCTCGTTCACGAAGATCTCGTCGAGGGGAACACCCTTCGCGGACAGGGAGGGCGAGAAGGCCGCGAGGACGCCGAGCACGATCGCGGTCATCACCCAGATGCGGCGGGGCCGGGCATCGACGACGGCCGCCACCCGACGCCACACGCCTTGTCCCTTGCCGGACGCGTCCGACGAATCCGGCGGGCCGAAGGCGCCCGACACGCCCGACACGTCGGACGCGTCCGACGCCTTCGGCCGGGAGGGCCAGTACACGGTCCTGCCCAGCAGCGCCAGCGCGGCGGGCAGGAAGGTCAGGCTGGAGAGGACCGCGCACACGATGCCGATGGCGCCGACCGGTCCGAGCGCACGGTTGTTGGTGAGGTCGCTCGCGAGCAGGGCCAGCAGTGCGAGGGCCACGGTGGCCGCGCTCGCGGTGATCGCGCCGAACGACCGGCGCACGGCGGCCAGCGCGGCCGCCGCCCGGTCCTCCCGCAGAACGAGTTCCTCGCGGAACCGCGCGGCCAGCAGCAGCGCGTAGTCCGTCGCGGCGCCGATGACGAGGATGGAGAGGATTCCCTGCACCTGGCCGTCCACCCGGACCACGTCGTGGTCGGCCAGGACGTAGACGATCCCGCACGCGAGGCCCAGCGCGAAGACGGACCCGAGAATGATCAACAACGGCAGCAGGACGCTCCGGTAGACCAGCAGCAGGATCAGCAGCACGGCGGCCAGCGCCACGCCGAGCAGCAGACCGTCGATGCCCGAGAAGGCGTCCGACAGATCGGCCCGGCTCGCCGCCGGTCCCGCGATCCGCGCCGTGGTGCCGGAAACGCTTCGAGCGGCCTCGTCCACCTCGCCCAGGACGTCCGGCAGCGCGTCGCCGAGGCCGGGTTCCAACTGGACGACGGCCTGAAGTGCCTGCCCGTCCTCGGAGGGCAGGGCGGGCGACGGGGTGCCGACCACTCCCGGCCGCCCCGCGAGCCCCCCGATCGAACGGGTGGCCGCGGACCGCTGCGCGTCGGTGATCCGGTCATCGTCCGCCGTCCACACGACGATCGCGGGAAGGGTCTCCGACTGGTCGAACGCCTCGCGGGCCTCGAGCACCTTGGTCGACTCCGCGCTCTGCGGCAGGAACGCGGCCTGGTCGTTGGTCGCGACCTCGCCGAGCTTGCCCGCGTACGGCCCGAGTGCGCCGCCGACCCCCAGCCATACGAGGAGCAGGACGAGCGGAACGAGCCACCGGACCCGGCGCGGTGTGGTTCTCATGACAACCCCAAGCTTCGCTTCACGGTCAGAAGAGTTGATCACAAAGTATCTCAACGATTGAGAGACCTTATACTTGGACCATGCACGGGACCAGCGCCCCCACACCACCCCCTCCGCCCGGGAACGACCCGACGGGGCTGCAGTCCTTCGCGGTTCTCCTGCGGCGGATGAACAGCCAGTTCAACCGCATCTCCCATGAATTCGCCCAGTCCCAGGGGCTGCACCTCACCGACATGCAGGCCCTCGTCGCCCTGCTCGACGCCGACCCCGACGAGGGGCCCATGACCCCCGGACGGCTGTGCCGGGAGCTCGACCTCACCTCCGGCGCGGTGACCGCGTGCCTCGACCGGCTGGAGAAGGCGGGGCACATCCGGCGCGTTCGGGCCGAGGACGACCGCCGGGTCGTGCATCTGCACTACGAGGAAGCGGCGAAAAGCGTCGCCCGGGACTACTTCCGGCCCCTGGCCCACAGCACCGAAGCCGTCCGCGCGGGCTTCCGTCCCGACGAGCTGAGGGTGGTCGCGCGGTTCCTCACCGAGTTGAACAGCGAACTGGCGATGCTGCGCGGCGAGTCCCCGCAAGGGTGAAGGCGGGTGCCGTGTCCCGCCGGAACGCGGCCCACGCGAACGCCGAAAGTCGATGGCTTCCCGCCCCTCCGGCGACGAGACTTCCGGTGTGACGCTTCACGAGAACGAGATCCCGGCCGACGAAACGCTGGTTCGGTCGTTGCTGGAGGCACAACGCCCGGAATGGGCCGGCCTGCCGTTGTCCCCCGCGGGCGCGGGCACGGACAACACCATGTACCGCTTGGGCGAGGGCCTGCTCGTACGACTTCCGCGGACCGCCGACACCAGCCGGTCCGTGCGGAAGGAACAGGAATGGCTCCCCCGCCTGGCGCCCCACCTTTCGCTCCCGATCCCCGACCCCGTCCACGCCGGAACACCCACCGACGCCTTCCCACTGGTCTGGTCGGTCCACCGCTGGATCGACGGTGACGTGGTCGGCCCGGACACCGTCCGGGACTGGGCCGCCTTCGGAAGCGACCTGGCGGCGGCCGTACGGGAACTCCACCGCACCGACCTCATGGGAGCGACCCGCGCGGACGGCCTCGACTGGTACCGCGGAGGCAGCCTGCGACCATGCGACCAGTGGGCCACCAGCAGCCTCGACGACTGCCGGAGCACGGCGGATTCCGGGCTCGACATCGACACCCTGGAACAGTTGTGGCGGGCCGCGCTCGCACTGCCCGAGCCCTCGGGGCCCCAGGTGTGGCTGCACGGCGACCTCAAGCCGAGCAACCTCCTGGTCAGGGAGGGCAGCCTCCACGCGGTCATCGACTTCGGAGGGCTCTCGATCGGCTTCCCCGACGCCGAGCACGCCACGGTCTGGGACCTGCCGGCCCAGGCCCGGCACGCCTACTGGGACGCCCTGGACCTCGACGACGCGACCTGGACCCGCGCCCGCGCCTGGGCCATCGTGGTGGGCGTCGGCGGGCTCTCCTACTACCGGGACACCTTCCCCGCCTTCGTCGCCGAATGCCGGGCACGACTCCAGGCCATCCTCACCGATGCCGCCGCGCGTTGAAGAGGGAACGCCCCACCATGCGTGGCACGGTGAGGCGTTCCCAGGTCACATGCGCTGAACCTGTCGGTGTCAGACGGCGCCGAACTCTCCGGCCTTGACGCCCGCCACGAACGAGGCGAACGAAGCAGCGGGGACGGCCAACACCGGGCCGTGCGGGTTCTTCGAGTCGCGGACGGGGACCATGCCGGTGGCGGACGCATGCGCCGGAGCCCACTCGACGCAGGTCCCGCCGTTGCCGCTGTAGGAGGACTTGACCCAGAGAAGGGTGGTGGGGGAATCGGTCATCAGGGGGTGCCCTTTCGTACCTCGTCGATCATGGCCACGGATTCCGCCTGGGAGAGCGCTGCGGCCTGTAGCTGATGGTAGGACCTCACCAACGGCAGCACGGAAGTCAATTCCCTGTCCAGGTACCCATTGGTCTGAGACTCGACGTAGGACATCACCGAGCGGTCGGGCATGGTCAGCAGATTCACCTGCCGACTGAACGGGCACCGCTCACCCATGCTGTACGGGGCCAGCTGAAGCACGGTGTGAGGGCGTTCGGCGAACTCGATCAGATGGGCCAGCTGACGCTCCATGACCTCGCGCCCTCCGATCAGGCGCCGGATGCAGCTCTCGTCCAGGACCACGATCAGCATGGGCGGGGTACGTCGCGTCAGGGCCGCCTGCCGTTCCACCAGGGCCTCGACCCGTTCTGCCGCCTGCTCAGGGGTGAGCACACCCCGTTTCACATTGCCTTCTTCCATCGCCGCCGCGTACTCCGGCGTCTGGAGCAGCCCGGGAATCACGCCCAGGTCGAACAGACGGATCTCCGCCGCGCGGCTCTCCTGGCCCAGGTACTCCGGGAAGCCCTCCAGCAGGCTGCCGTGCCGGAGTTCTCCCCATGCACGTTCGAACGATTCCGCGGTCGCCGTGAACCCGAAGACGGTGTCAAGGCTGCGCGAGAAACGAAGCGTTGGCGGTTTGCGACCAGTTTCGACGGCCGAGACGTGCCTGCCCGAGTAGCCCACCAGGTCCGCGAGCTCATCCTGCTTCCAGCAGCGCGCCTCGCGTGAGCTGCGCAAGCGTGCGCCGAAGGCCGCTTGCGGGCTTGCCTCGGGGTTCAGGTCCTTGATGTTTACCAACGTGCCCTCCGTTTATGGAACGTTGAAGACGGCTCGACTCCAGGCCACGCTGAGACCTCTTGGTAGCGGAGCAGTTACGGAGAGGAGTCGCCCGTGTCCGAAGAGAATACCGCCGCACATCGGCAAGAACCCCCACAAGTCCCGCTTCTCGGCACGCTGTTGGTGGATACCGGCCACCGGAACCGGGTGGGTGAGTTCCGTGGGGTGTCCGGTCCGTACTGGTCGTTGCGGCCGGTCTGCGGCGGGACGGAGTGGGAGGCCGAGCCGGTGAACGTACGGGCTGCGGAGCCCATAGAGCGGCTGCGGGCCGAGACCGCCCGGTGCAATGCCCGGAGCGCGGGGCGGATCCTGTGAACGTGTCCTGGCAGCCCGGCAGTTACCGGTGCGAGGCCGTCGCCGAGGGGCTGGTGTACGGCACCGGGGAGACCGCGCGGTACGTCCTCGGTGCCTTCCGGACCGTTTCTCCCGTGCTCGCCCTGCGCTGGCTCGGCGGACAGGCGTTATGGATCGTGGACCGGCTCGATCCCGACCCCGAACGCTCCGCCTGGGTCCAGCCCTCCATGCGCCTTCCGGGAGCACCAGGGCCCGACCACCCCACCGAACTCCGTGCCTGGTACCAGGACCGCCACGGCCAACGCGCCGCCCACGCCCACCTCAAGAACGGCAACCCGCTCCTCGTCGTCGTCCCCGACGGCAACTGCACCTACACCCTCTCCGTACGGCCCGAACGAACCACCTGACCGTCAGCGCCCGCGATTATGCTGATCATCTGTTCGGGCGATGGGGGAAAGCATGATCGACGTCGACGGGTATCTGGCTGCGCTGGGGGCGACCCGGCCGACGGCCCCGACCGTCGAGGCGCTGCGGGCGCTGCACCGGGCGCAGGTGGAGCGGGTCGCCTACGAGAACCTCGACATCCATCTGGGGCGGCCGACGGGCATCGGCGCCACGGAGTCCGCGGCCCGGATCGTGCGCGGGCGCGGCGGCTACTGCTTCCACCTCAACGGGGCCTTCGGCGCGCTGCTGACGGCTCTCGGCTACGACGTCACCCTGCACCGGGCCGGCGTGCAGAACACCCCGGAGGCCCCGGCGGGCGCGTCCGGCAATCATCTCGCGCTCACCGTGCGGCTCGACGGCGAGCGGTGGCTGGTCGACACCGGGCTCGGCGACGGGCTGCACGAGCCGCTGCCGCTGCGCGAAGGCCGCCACGTCCAGGGGCCGTTCGGCTACGCGCTGGCCCCGTCGGTGGCGGAGCCCGGCGGCTGGCGGTTCGTCCACGACCCCCGCGGCTCGTTCACGGCGATGGACTTCGCGCCGGACCCCGTGGAGCTGTCCTCGTTCGCCGCCGAGCACGTCCGGCTGTCCACCTCGCCCGACTCCGACTTCCTCCGGGTCCTCACCGCCCAGCGCCGCGACGCCGGGGGCGTGGACGTGCTGCGCGGCCGGGTGCTGCGGCGGCTCCACGCCGGGGGCACGGACGAGCGGACCATCGACTCGGCCGACGACTGGTACGACGTGCTGACCGGCGTCTTCCGGCTGGACCTGACCGACGTCGACGCCGCCGCGCGGGCGGAGTTGTGGCACCGCGTCCACACCGCGCACCGGGCGTGGGAGGCCGCGCGGCAGGGGTGAGGGGCGCCCGGCACCGCCCCCGCGAGCACCCGGCCCCGTCGACACAGCACCCGGCCCCGTCGGCGCAGCGCCCCACCTCACCGGCCGGGCGCCCGCCGGGGCGGGTCACCGGCCGACGGAGCCGTCGATCTGCTCGCGGAGGATGTCGGCGTGGCCCGCGTGCCGGGCGGTCTCCTCGATCATGTGCACCAGGACCCAGCGCATCGACGGCGGAGGGGTCTCCCGGAGCGAGCGGGCGCCCGGCCGGTCCAGATCGTCGCAGGCGGCGATGATCTCGTTGCACCGTTCGATCGCCCGGCGGTAGGCGGCGAGCAGGCTCTCGGCCGTCTCGTCCTCGGCGGGCGGGGAGTCGTCGCGCCCGAACTCGATGTCGGCACCGGCGTAGGCCCAGGCGAACCAGCCGAGTTCGACCGCGGTCAGATGCTTGATGAGGCCGAGGACGCTGGTGCCCGACGGCACCCCGGCGGTGCGGGCCTCCTCGTCGGAGAGGCCGTACGCCTTGGCGGCGACCGCCTCCCTCAGGTAGTCGAGGAAGGCCGACAGCGTCGTCTTCTCGTCGGCGTCGAGGGTCGGCGGGCGCAGGTCGCTCCGCGGTTCGGCATTCGTCACGCCGCCAACCCTACGCATCACCCGTACCCGTCCCGAGGGCTCCGGCCGGCGCACTTCGCCCGCCTCCGGAGCGCCCCGCACCGGCCGTCGGCCGGGCTTGAAGTCGTCGTCCGCCGCTCCGGACGGTGTACGCGAACGGACGCGGGAACGGCCCTGCCCCGGAGACAACAGGTCCGGACCACACTTCCCGGTTCCGATGGAAAGAAATCAGCCACATTCCTATGTCATCTCGGCCAGCGGGGAACGACCCCCCGCCCACCTTCCGTTCGAACACGAGGGGCTGGATCCCAACCTCGCCCCACTCTTTGAATTCCGCCGGTGACGGACGCCGTACAGCATCCCGGTGATGACTCGTGAAACGTCCGCTTAACGAACATGACCTCTCCGGCAACGAACGAATTCCGGCCAAGTTGTTGACGCGCTCCTGACAGGACCGCCCTCCGGCTGACAACCTTCACCCCGTTCTGCGCACTTCTCGCTCTTCATACGGACGGCTCACCAGCCGCCGTTACCCCCCTCGCAGAAGGAGTCCGCGTGAGATCCACGCCTCGCCGCCGCGCCACCTCGACCGGCGCCCTGATAGCCGCAGCAGCTCTCATCGCCGTCGGCGTCCAGGCCGGTACGGCCACTGCCACCCCCGGCAGCGACAACTCGGCGGTACCGGCGTACGCCGGTGTCGACCAGGGTTCCCTGGCCAAGCAGCTCTCCCCGTCCCAGCGCGCCGAGTTGATCCGCGAGGCCGATGCGACCAAGGCTGCCACGGCCAAGGAGCTCGGTCTCGGCTCCCAGGAGAAGCTCGTCGTCCGGGACGTCATCCAGGACAACGACGGAACCACGCACACGCGTTACGAGCGCACCTTCGCCGGGCTCCCGGTGCTCGGTGGCGACCTGATCGTCAAGGAGTCCAAGGCCGGGGCGACCCAGGCCGTCACCAAGGCCTCCAAGGTGACCAGCGGTCAGCTGAAGGCCGTGGACCTGAAGGCGGACATCGCGCCCGCCAAGGCCGAGCAGCAGGCCCTCGGCCTCGCCAAGGCCGACGGTTCGAAGAAGACCGAGGCCGACCGGGCTCCCCGCAAGGTGGTCTGGATGGCGCAGGGTCAGCCGAAGCTCGCCTTCGAGACCGTCGTCGGCGGCCTCCAGCACGACGGCACGCCCAACGAGCTGCACGTCGTCACGGACGCGGCCACCGGCGAGAAGCTGTACGAGTGGCAGGGTGTCGTCAACGGCACCGGCAACACTCAGTACAACGGCCAGGTCACCCTCGGCACCGCCCCGTCGTACACGCTGACCGACACGGGCCGCGGCAACCACAAGACCTACAACCTGAACCACGGGTCGTCGGGCACCGGGACGCTGTTCACCAACTCCACCGACGTGTGGGGCAACGGCAACCCGTCGAACGCCGAGACGGCCGGCGCGGACGCCCACTACGGCGCGGCCGAGACCTGGGACTACTACAAGAACGTGCACGGCCGCTCCGGCATCCGCGGTGACGGCGTCGGCGCGTACTCCCGCGTCCACTACGGCAACGCCTACGTCAACGCCTTCTGGCAGGACAGCTGCTTCTGCATGACGTACGGCGACGGCGAGGGCAACGTCAAGCCGCTGACCTCGCTCGACGTGGCCGCGCACGAGATGTCGCACGGTGTCACCGCCGCCACCGCCAACCTGATCTACAGCGGTGAGTCCGGCGGTCTCAACGAGGCCACCTCCGACATCTTCGCCGCGGGCGTGGAGTTCTACTCCAACACCGCCGAGGACCCGGGCGACTACCTCGTCGGCGAGAAGATCGACATCAACGGCGACGGCACCCCGCTGCGCTACATGGACAAGCCGAGCAAGGACGGCGCGTCCAAGGACGCGTGGTACTCGGGCATCGGCAACATCGACGTCCACTACTCCTCGGGCCCGGCGAACCACTTCTTCTACCTGCTCTCCGAGGGCAGCGGCGCCAAGGTCATCAACGGGGTCTCCTACGACTCCCCGACCTCGGACGGCCTGCCGGTGACGGGCATCGGCCGCGACAAGGCCGCGCAGATCTGGTTCAAGGCGCTCACCACCAAGTTCACCTCCACCACGAACTACGCGGCGGCCCGCACCGGCACCCTCGCCGTGGCCGGTGAGCTGTACGGCACGACCAGCGCCGAGTACAAGGCCGTCGGAGACGCCTGGGCGGCCATCAACGTCGGCACCCGTGACGGCGGCACCCCCAACCCGGGCGGCAAGGTCTTCGAGAACAAGACCACGGTCGCCATCCCGGACCGCGGCGCGGCCGTCACCAGCTCGGTCAACGTCACCGGTGTCACCGGCAAGGCGCCCAGCACCCTCCAGGTCGGCGTGGACATCACCCACACCTACCGCGGTGACCTGGTCATCGACCTCGTCGCCCCGGACGGCAGCTCGTACCGTCTGAAGAACTCGGGCTTCGACTCCGCGGACGACGTCAAGGAGACCTACACGGTCAACGCCTCGTCCGAGACGGCCAACGGCACCTGGAAGCTCAAGGTCCAGGACGTCTACGCGGGCGACACGGGCCGGATCAACAGCGTCAAGCTGACCTTCTGAGTCCTTCGCACCACCCGAACCGTCCAGCACCCCTCACCGGGTCCTCCCCGGTGACCACTGCCCGGCAGGGAGCTCACACCCCTGCCGGGCAGTTCCACGTCCGGCGCCCAGCACATCAGCACACCCGCGCCGTCCCCCGCCGCCTCAGCACATCAGCACACCCGCGCCGTCCCCCGCCGCCTCAGCGCATCAGCACACCCGCGCCGTCCCCCGCCGTCTGCGCGGGCAGCGCCACCAGGCCGAGTTCCGCGCCGGTCGCCAGCAGCGGATGGGCAGGCAGCACCCGCACCGTGTAGCCGTACGGCCCGGTGCGGTCGAGGGCGAGCGGGCCCTCGTAGAGCCAGCGGCCCTCCAGGTCCTGGCCCCCGGCCGGCTTCAGCGGGAAGGTCCGGGCCTCCGAGATCCCGTCGGCGGCGTCCACCCGGCCGGCCACCGCCTGCACCTCGACGTCGGCCGGCTCCAGCACCCCGAGGGCCGCCCTGACCCGCAGCGTCAGCGACGAACCCAGCTCGGCCGAACCGTCCGCGGCGGTGGGCGCCACCGCCTCCACGTGATCGACGGCGACCCGCGGCCAGGCCGCCCGGACCCGGGCCTTCCAGTCGGCGAGCCGACGCGCCGCGGCGGGGTCCTCCAGCGCCCGCCGGGCGCACGCGGCCGGCGCGTACAGCCGCTCCACGTACTCGCGCACCATCCGGTCCGCCAGCACCTTGGGGCCCAGCGTGTCCAGGGTGCGGCGGACCATCTCGATCCAGCGCCCCGGGAGCCCGGCGCCGTCCCGGTCGTAGAAGCGCGGCGCGATCCGGTCCTCGATCAGCCCGTAGAGGGCCCCCGCCTCCAGGTCGTCGCGGCGGTCCTCGTCCGGGGCCGCCCCGTCGGCCGTCGGGATCGCCCAGCCGAAGTCCGGCTCGAACCACTCGTCCCACCAGCCGTCGAGGACCGAGAGGTTGAGGCAGCCGTTGAGCGCGGCCTTCATGCCGCTGGTGCCGCACGCCTCCAGCGGGCGCAGCGGATTGTTCAGCCAGACGTCGCAGCCCGGGTAGAGCTTCTGCGCCATGGCCATCCCGTAGTCCGGCAGGAACACGATGCGGTGGCGCACCCGGGGGTCGTCGGAGAACCGCACCAGCTCCTGCACCAGCCGCTTCCCGCCGTCGTCGGCGGGGTGGGCCTTGCCCGCGACGACGATCTGGACCGGGCGGGTCGGATGGAGCAGCAGCTCCCGCAGCCGGTCGCGGTCGCGCAGCATCAGCGTCAGCCGCTTGTACGAGGGGACCCGGCGGGCGAAACCGATCGTCAGCACGTCCGGGTCCAGCACGTCGTCGATCCAGCCGAGTTCGGCCGGCTGCGCGCCCCGGCTGCGCCACGAGGCGCGCAGCCGCTCGCGGACCTCGGTGACCAGCCGGGCGCGCAGGGTCCGCCGCAGGTCCCACAGTTCGCGGTCCGGGATGCCGGTGGCCGGGGCGCGGTGTCCGGGCGTGCCGGCGCCGGGAGCGGACAGCCGGAGGATCTCCGGTGCGACCCAGGTGGGGGCGTGGACGCCGTTGGTCACCGAGGTGATGGGGACCTCGGCCGGGTCGAAGCCCGGCCACAGCCCGGCGAACATCTCCCGGCCGACCGCGCCGTGGAGGGTGGAGACGCCGTTGGCCCGCTGGGCGAGCCGCAGCCCCATCACCGCCATGTTGAAGAGTCCGGGCTCGCCGCCCGGGTAGGTCTCCGTGCCCAGTTGCAGGACGCGTTCGACGGCCACGCCCGGCAGTTCGCCGTCGTCGCCGAAGTGCCGGGCGACGAGTTCGCGGTCGAAGCGGTCGATCCCGGCGGGCACCGGGGTGTGGGTGGTGAAGACCGTGCCCGCCCGTACGGACTCCACCGCGGAGTCGAAGTCCAGTCCGGCGCCGGAGAGTTCACGGATGCGTTCGAGCCCGAGGAAGCCGGCATGCCCCTCGTTGGTGTGGAACACCTCGGGCTCCGGGTGTCCGGTGAGGCGGCAGTACGTCCGCACCGCCCGCACGCCGCCGATGCCGAGGAGCATCTCCTGGAGCAGCCGGTGCTCGCTGCCGCCGCCGTAGAGCCGGTCGGTCACCTCGCGTTCGCCCGGTGCGTTCTCCTCCACGTCGGAGTCGAGCATCAGCAGCGGTACGCGTCCCACCAGGGCCTGCCAGATGTGGGCGTGCAGCGACCGGCCGCCGGGCAGGGCCAGCACCACCCGGCTGGGGGTGCCGTCGGCCTCGCGCAGCAGGGTGACCGGGAGTTCGTTGGGGTCGAGCACCGGATAGTGCTCCTGCTGCCACCCGTCGTGCGACAGGCTCTGGCGGAAGTAGCCGTGCCGGTAGAGCAGGCCGATGCCGACGAGGGGGACGCCGAGGTCGCTGGCGGCCTTGAGGTGGTCGCCGGCGAGGATGCCGAGCCCGCCGGAGTACTGGGGCAGGGCCGCGGTGACTCCGAACTCGGGCGAGAAGTAGGCGACGGCGGACGGGAGCCCGGCTCCCCGCCCCAGCTGTTCCTGGTACCACCTGGGGCCCTCCAGGTAGTCGCGGAGGTCCTCGGCCGCCTCCGTCAGCCGGTGCAGGAACTGTTCGTCCCGGGCCAGCTCGGCGAGCCGGCCGGCGGACACGGCACCGAGCATCCGCACGGGGTCGCACTCCGCCGTCCGCCGGGTCTCCGGGTCGACGGCCTGGAAGAGCTCACGGGTCGCGGCGTGCCAGGACCAGCGCAGATTGCGGGCGAGGTCGCTGAGCGGTCGAAGGGGGTCGGGGAGGACGGGGCGCACGGTGAAACGACGGATGGCCTTCACATGTCCCACCTTTACAGGGCACATGCGGATACCGGCGGACGCACCACGGTGTGCGGCGCTCCGTCACCCCCGGCGGCGGGGGCGGCCGGGCGGCTTTGCCGCGCCCGGGGCGCGCCCGGCGCATTCAGGTCGTCACACATACGCCCGAGCCGTTCACGAATCACCGGATCGGCCCATCGGGAACGGTGGGAAAGCTGCGCGGGAACGCCTCCCGGGCGCGCCCCGGGCACCCGGTGAACACTTCCCGAATACCGCCCGAATGCAGCACGAATGCGGTGGGGGCACGGCGGGGCCCGGCGGAAACGCTTCGGGAATGCGGCGCGGCCGGGATTCCGGTGTCCGTCGGGTTCGCCTCCATGGAGCACATTCACTTCCCCTTCTTTCGAGTGCCGTTCGGGTGAATGCGGGCAGGGGCGGCCCCGCCCACGCACCATCAGCCGTCCACGGAGCGGTTAGAAAGGACGGAAACCATCGGTCGCGGTGCGCGCATTCCGCCCTCCGCCACTGTGTCGCGCCCCGTTCGGTCCGAGCCCCAGGTGATTCCATGATCGGTCGCATTCCCGTCCTCGACGTCGGCCCTCTCGTCGATTGCGGCAGAAGGCCCGCCAAGGCCGTTGTCGGTGAGACCTTCCAGGTCACCGCGACCGTCTTCCGCGAGGGCCATGACGCCGTCGCCGCCAATGCGGTGCTGCTGGACCCGAACGGGCGGCCGGGGCCGTGGACGCCGATGCGCGAGCTGGCGCCCGGCACGGACCGCTGGGGCGCCGACGTCACCCCCGGGTCCGAGGGCCGCTGGACGTACGCGGTCGAGGCCTGGAGCGATCCGGTCACCACCTGGCGGCAGCTGGCCGGGGTCAAGATCCCGGCGGGGATCGACACCGCGCTCGTCCTCGCGGAGGGCGCCGAGCTGTACGAGCGGGCCGCCTCCGGCGTGCCCAAGCGGAACGGGCGCGAGGCGGTGCTGGCCGCCGTCGACGCGCTGCGCGACACCTCCCGTCCGGCCGCCGCCCGGCTGGCCGCGGCGCTCGCCCCCGAGGCACGGGCCGCGCTCGACCGCCATCCGCTGCGCGAACTGGTCAGCACCTCGCCCCCGCTCCCGCTGCTGGTCGAGCGCAGGCGGGCCCTGTTCGGCTCCTGGTACGAGCTGTTCCCCCGCTCGGAGGGCGCCAGGATCGAACCGGCCCCGGCGACGGAGACGGCCACGGCGACGAAGAGCGGGACTGAAACGGACGGGACCGGAGCGCCGCGGGAGCGGATCGTCAGCGGCACCTTCCGCACCGCCGCCGAACGGCTGCCCGCGATCGCCGCGATGGGCTTCGACGTGGTGTACCTCCCGCCCGTCCACCCCATCGGCACCACCCACCGCAAGGGCCCCAACAACTCGCTCTCGGCCGCCCCCCACGACGTGGGCGTGCCGTGGGCCATCGGCTCGGCCGAGGGCGGCCACGACGCCGTCCACCCCGATCTGGGCACGCTCGACGACTTCGACCATTTCGTCGCGACCGCCCGCCGGCTGCGCATGGAGATCGCACTCGATTTCGCGCTGCAGTGTTCTCCCGATCACCCCTGGGTGGAGAAACACCCGGAGTGGTTCCACCATCGCGCGGACGGCTCGATCGCCCATGCCGAGAACCCTCCGAAGAAATACCAGGACATCTACCCGATCGCCTTCGACAAGGACCTGGGCGGACTGGTCGAGGAGACCGTGCGCATCCTCCGTTTCTGGATGGGTCACGGAATCCGGGTCTTCCGCGTCGACAATCCGCACACCAAGCCGGTGGTCTTCTGGGAGAAGGTCATCGCCGAAATCAACGGGGCCGACCCGGACGTGATCTTCCTGGCCGAGGCGTTCACCCGCCCCGCGATGATGAAGACGCTCGCCGCCGTCGGATTCCAGCAGTCGTACACGTATTTCACCTGGCGCACCACCAAGCAGGAAATCACCGATTACGTCACGGAGTTGGCAAAGGACACCGCCGCCTTCATGCGGCCCAACTTCTTCGTGAACACCCCGGACATCCTGCCGGGCCATCTCCAGGACGGGGGCCGTCCGGCCTTCGAGGCGCGCGCCGTCCTCGCGGCGACGCTCTCCCCGTCCTGGGGGATGTACGCGGGCTACGAGCTGTGCGAGAACACCCCGCTGCGGCCCGGCGGCGAGGAGTACCTGGACTCGGAGAAGTACCAGATCCGCATCAGGGACTGGGAGTCGGCGGAGCGCGAGGGCCGTTCGCTGGCCCCGCTGATCACCTCGCTCAACCGCATCAGGCGCCGCAACCCGGCGTTGCAGCAGCTGCGCGACGTGCACTTCCACGCCACCGACAACGACGCTTTGATCGCGTACAGCAAGCGTTCGGGGTCGAACACCGTTCTGGTGGTCGTCAACCTCGACCCGCACCACACCCACGAGGCCACGGTCTCGTTGGACATGCCGCGACTCGGCCTCGACCGGCACGAGCGCGTGCCGGTGCGCGACGAGCTCACCGGCGACACCTATCACTGGGGCAGGACCTTCTACGTGCGTCTGGAGCCCGGAGTCACGCCCGCGCACGTCGTCGTCCTGCGACCGTCCCCGCCGACCGGAGGGTCACCCACACCATGATCGTCAATGAGCCCGTCCCCGACACGTTCGAGGACACCCCGGCCAAGGACCGCGATCCCGACTGGTTCAAGCGCGCCGTTTTCTACGAGGTTCTCGTCCGGTCCTTCCAGGACTCCAACGGCGACGGCATCGGCGACCTCAAGGGCATCACCGCCAAGCTGGACTATCTGCAGTGGCTGGGCGTCGACTGCCTCTGGCTGCCTCCGTTCTTCAAGTCTCCGCTGCGCGACGGCGGTTACGACGTCTCCGACTACACGGCCGTGCTGCCGGAGTTCGGCGACCTGGCCGACTTCGTCGAGTTCGTCGATGCCGCGCACCAGCGCGGGATGCGCGTGATCATCGACTTCGTCATGAACCACACCAGCGACCAGCACGAGTGGTTCCAGCAGTCCCGCACCGACCCGGACGGCCCGTACGGCGACTACTACGTCTGGGCCGACGACGACAAGCAGTTCCCGGACGCCCGGATCATCTTCGTGGACACGGAGACGTCCAACTGGACCTTCGACCCGGTGCGCAAGCAGTACTACTGGCACCGGTTCTTCTCCCACCAGCCCGACCTCAACTACGAGAACCCCGCGGTGCAGGAGGAGATCCTCGCCGCGCTGCGCTTCTGGCTGGACCTCGGCATCGACGGCTTCCGGGTGGACGCCGTGCCGTACCTGTACCAGCGGGAGGGCACCAACTGCGAGAACCTCCCGGAGACGCACGCCTTCCTCAAGCGGGTCCGCAAGGAGATCGACGCGCACTACCCGGACACCGTGCTGCTGGCCGAGGCCAACCAGTGGCCGGAGGACGTCGTCGACTACTTCGGCGACTTCCGTTCCGGGGGCGACGAGTGCCACATGGCGTTCCACTTCCCCGTGATGCCGCGGATCTTCATGGCCGTGCGGCGCGAGAGCCGGTACCCGGTCTCCGAGATCCTGGCGAAGACGCCGGAGATCCCGCAGAACTGTCAGTGGGGCATCTTCCTGCGCAACCACGACGAGCTCACCCTCGAAATGGTCACGGACGAAGAGCGCGACTACATGTACGCGGAGTACGCCAAGGACCCGCGGATGCGGGCCAACATCGGCATCCGGCGCCGGCTCGCCCCCCTGCTGGACAACGACCGCAACCAGATCGAGCTGTTCACCGCGCTGCTGCTGTCGCTGCCGGGTTCCCCGATCCTCTACTACGGGGACGAGATCGGGATGGGCGACAACATCTGGCTGGGCGACCGCGACGCCGTGCGCACCCCGATGCAGTGGACGCCCGACCGCAACGCCGGTTTCTCCTCCAGCGATCCGGGGCGGCTCTACCTCCCCACGATCATGGACCCGGTCTACGGCTACCAGGTCACCAACGTCGAGGCGTCGATGGCGTCGCCGTCGTCGCTGCTGCACTGGACGCGGCGGATGATCGAGATCCGCAAGCAGAACCCCGCCTTCGGTCTCGGTTCGTACAACGAACTGCCGTCCTCGAACCCGGCCGTGCTCGCCTTCACCCGTGAGCACGGGGACGACCTGGTGCTGTGCGTGCACAACTTCTCGCGGTTCGCGCAGCCGACGGAGCTCGATCTGCGGTCGTTCGACGGGCGGCATCCGGTGGAGCTGATCGGTGGGGTGCGCTTCCCCGCCGTCGGGCAGCTGCCCTATCTGCTGACGCTCGCGGGACACGGCTTCTACTGGTTCCGGCTGCGCAAGGACGCGCCGCCGAGCTGAGCCGGCACCACGTCGCGCCGCCGCGACCGCGGGGCGGTTCCCGCCGCCCCGCACCGGGCGCTCCCCGTGCCGGAGCCCCCGCCGGACCCTGCCGGGCCCCGTCCGCCGCTTCGCTCCCCGGGTCGGGTCCGTACGGACCATCCTGACCCGACACGTCCCGCGCAGCCGGACAGCAAATGCCGCAATCCGGGACACTCTCCGCATTCCATGGGGTGCCCGGGGAAAGGACGCGACGCCATGTCGGAGGCTGTATCCACCCGGGTCGCCCCGGCCCACAGCACGGACCTCCTCCCGTCACTCGCCCCCCTGCTGCACGAATGGCTGCCCCGGCAGCGCTGGTTCGCGGGCAAGGGGCGGCCGGTCACCGGCTTCTCGCTGGTGTCGGCGACCGAGATACTGCCGGTGGACACCGGCCCGGTCGCCGACGGGACCGGTACCGGGCTGCTCCACCTGCTGATCCGGGCCCATCAGCCGACCATGCCCGCGCAGTCGCCGGACGACTGCTACCAACTGCTGCTCGGGGTGCGGTCGGTGCTGCCGGCCCGGCTGGCGCCCGCGCTCGTCGGGCACGTGCGGACCGGCCCGCTCGCCGGCCGCACCGTGTACGAGGGACTGCGCGACCCGCTGCTGGCCGAACTCCTGCTGGAACGGTTCCGTACCCCCGGCACCCTCGGCGCCCTGCGCTTCGAGCGGGGCGGCTCCCCCATCGCCGCCGGGCTGACGCCGCGGGTCCTGGACACCGAGCAGTCCAACACCTCGCTCGTCTACGGCGACGCCTTCATCCTCAAAATCTTCCGCCGGGTCTTCCCCGGCACCAACCCCGACCTGGAGCTGCCGCTCGCGCTCGCCCGCCAGGGCTGCGGCCGGGTGCCCGCCCCCGTCGCCTGGTTCGAGACCGCGAGCCCCGAACCGCTCACCCTCGGCGTGCTCCAGCCGTTCCTCAGCGGCGCGCAGGACGGCTGGCAGCTCGCCCTGCGGGCCCTCGCCGAGGGCCGGGACTTCACCGACGAGGCCCACGCCCTGGGCCGGGCCACCGCCGAGGTGCACACCGCGCTCGCCGCCGCCCTGCCGACGCCCGCCCTGCACCGGTCCCAGAGCGAGCACCTGGCCACCGCGATGGTGCGGCGCCTGGAGGCCGCGGCCCAGTCGGTACCGGCGCTCGTGCCGTACGTCCCCGGGCTGCGCGGCGCCTTCGACGCGGTGGCGGCGTCGGGGCACCGGGGGCGCGACCGGGCGGTCCAGCGGGTGCACGGCGACCTCCACCTCGGCCAGACCCTGTGCGCCGCCGACGGCTTCTGGTCGCTGATCGACTTCGAGGGCGAACCGGCCAGGCCGCTGCCCGAGCGCCGCCGGCCCCAGCTCCCGGTCCGCGACGTCGCCGGCATGCTCCGCTCCTTCGACTACGCGGCCCGCTCGCACCGCCCGTGGAACGACGAGTGGGCGGCCCGCTGCCGGACCGCCTACTGCGAGGGCTACGCCGGGGCCTCGGGCACCGACCCGCGCGGCGAACCGGAACTGCTGCGCGCCCACGAGACCGACAAGGCGGTGTACGAGGTGCTGTACGAGGCGCACCACCGGCCCGACTGGCTGCCGGTCCCGATGGCCGCGATCCACCGGCTGGCCCTCGGCGCCGACTGAGCACCCGGCACCCCCTCTTCCTTCCGTTCCGCACCGACCCCACCCATCGAGCCGCACCCCCGAGGAGGCCGTCCCCGTGACCGCCCGCAAGCCGTCCCGCAAGACGCCCGCCCCCACCGACGCCTCCCCGCCCCCGCCGCTGCCCCCGGCCGGGACCGCCCCGCCCAGGGCGCCGGCCGGGACGGCTCCCCCGGGGTCCCCGGCGGCGGAACCGGCCGCCCGGACCCGGCGGAAGAAGCCGGCCGGCGCCGAGTCGCCGCACCCCCGCCGGGAGCCCGGCACCCACGGGGTGCGGCCGGCGCCGCCCCTCGACGCCGAGGACCGGGCCCGGCTGCTGGCCGGTGCGCACCACGCCCCGCACGACCTGCTCGGCGCCCACCCGGTCCGGGGCGGGGTGGTCTTCCGGGTGCTGCGTCCGTACGCGCGTGGGGTGACGGTGCTCGGCAAGGGGCTGCGGGCGCGGTTGCACGACGACGGGGACGGGCTCTTCTCCGGGCTGCTACCGATGCCCGCGCTGCCCGAGTACCGGCTCCTGGTCGGCTACGAGGACACCGAGATCGAGACGCACGACCCGTACCGCTTCCTGCCCGCGCTCGGGGAGCTCGATCTGCACCTGATCGGCGAGGGGCGGCACGAGGAGCTGTGGACCGCCCTGGGCGCCCGGCCCATGGAGCACCAGGGGGTGGCGGGCACCCGGTTCACCGTCTGGGCGCCCGACGCCCGCGGGGTGCGGGTCGCCGGGGACTTCAACTACTGGGACGGCACCGGCTTCCCGATGCGTTCGCTCGGTTCCTCCGGGGTGTGGGAGCTGTTCCTGCCCGGGATCGGCGAGGGCACGCTCTACAAGTTCGACATCTGCCGCCCGGACGGTTCGCACACGGTGCGCGCCGACCCGATGGCCCGGCGGACCGAGGTGCCGCCGGCCACCGCGTCGATCGTGACGGACCGGCACCACGTGTGGCAGGACGGGGAATGGATGGCGCACCGCGGGGACGTGCCGGTGCACGAGGCGCCGTTCTCCGTGTACGAGGTGCACCTTCCGTCCTGGCGACCTGGACTGACATACCGTCAACTCGCTTCCCAGCTGCCCGCGTACGTGAAGGAGCTGGGGTTCACGCACGTGGAGCTGATGCCGGTCGCCGAGCATCCCTTCGGCGGTTCCTGGGGCTACCAGGTCACCGGTTTCTACGCCCCGACCTCCCGGCTCGGTTCCCCCGACGACTTCCGCCTCCTGGTCGACTCGCTGCACCGGGCCGGCATCGGCGTCCTCATGGACTGGGTGCCCGCACACTTCCCGCGCGACGACTGGGCGCTGGCGGAGTTCGACGGCCGGCCGCTGTACGAGCACCCGGACCCCGCCCGCGCGGCGCACCCCGACTGGGGCACGCTGGAGTTCGACTACGGGCGCAAGGAGGTGCGCAACTTCCTGGTCTCCAACGCCACTTACTGGTGCGAGGAGTTCCACATCGACGGGCTGCGGGTGGACGCGGTCGCCTCGATGCTCTACCTCGACTACTCGCGCGAGGACGGACAGTGGTCGCCGAACGAGCACGGCGGCCGGGAGAACCCGGACGCGGTGTCCTTCCTCCAGGAGATGAACGCCACCGTCTACCGGCGCAACCCCGGCGTCGTCACCATCGCCGAGGAGTCCACCGCCTGGGACGGGGTCACCCGCGCCACCCACCACGTCGGGCCGGGCGGCTTCGGGGGGCTGGGCTTCGGGCTGAAGTGGAACATGGGCTGGATGCACGACTCCCTGCAGTACATGACGAAGGAGCCCGTGCACCGCAAGTACCACCACAACGAGATGACCTTCTCGATGGTGTACGCGTACAGCGAGAACTACGTGCTGCCGATCTCGCACGACGAGGTGGTGCACGGCAAGCAGTCGCTGGTCTCCAAGATGCCGGGCGACTGGTGGCAGCGGCGCGCCAACCACCGGGCCTACCTCGGCTTCATGTGGGCCCACCCGGGCAAGCAACTCCTTTTCATGGGGCAGGAGTTCGCCCAGGGCGCGGAGTGGTCGGAGGGGCACGGCCCGGATTGGTGGCTGCTCGACCCCTCGTACGGGGCGGAGGCCGATCACCGGGGCGTGCGCACCCTGGTGGGCGACCTGAACGCGGTGTACGCCGCCACGCCCGCGCTGTGGCAGCGCGACACGGTCCCGGAGGGTTTCGACTGGGTGGACGGCGGGGCGGCCGAGGACAACGTCTTCGCGTTCCTGCGCTTCGACGCGCAGGGCTCGCCGCTGCTGGCCGTCAGCAACTTCTCCCCGGTGGTGCGGCACGACTACCGCCTCGGGGTCCCGGCGGTGCCCGGCGACCGGGGTGTGTGGGCGGAGGTCCTCAACACGGACGCCGCGCGGTACGGCGGCGGCGACGTGTGCCACCCCGGCCCGCTGGAACCGGAGGCGGTCCCGTCCCACGGCAGGAACGCCAGCCTGTCACTGACGCTCCCGCCGCTGGCGACGGTGTGGCTGCGGCCGGTGTGATCGCGACCGCGTCCGGGGTCAGCCGCAGGTGGTGAACTCGGGCGCGGTCTTCGCCAGGTAGACGCTGGCGTGGCCCTGGTCGTCGCTGGTCAGGGGCACCGTGACGGTGTCCTGCGCCTTCCACGGGTACCCGTTCGCGTCGAAGGTCCACTCGCCGGTCACCTTCGTGGCCAGCTTCGACAGCGCCACCCAGCCGTACTGCTGCTGCGGGACGGTGATGGTCAGGCTGTTGCCCAGCGTCTCGCTCAGGTCGTACGTCACCTTGCCGGAGATGGTGAGGGCGACGCTCGTCTGGACGGGGTTCGGTGATCCCGTGCCCAGCTTCGTCTCGAAGGACACGCTGAGCTCGCTCGACCATCCGCTGGTGGTGGTCAGCGAGAACGTCCACGGCACGGGCGCGCCGGTGCCGTTGTACCAGACGGGCGAGACGCACTCGACGGGCAGCGGCGCGGCGGGGGCCTGGACCCCCTTCGTCCACGAGCAGGTGGCCGCGTCCTTCTGGCAGCGCTTGGAGGCGTACTCCACGGCGGCGGCCATGGCGTCGCCCGAGGCGGCGGCGGGGATCCGCCACTGCTGCGCGGCGGAGCCGTTGCAGCCGTAGGTCTGGGTCCAGGCGTCGTCGTACTGGGCGTTCAGGACGATGTCGACGCACTTGTTGTCACCGGCGTTGCGGATCATGAAGGTGTTGGCGGCGCCGGTGACGGGCTGGAAGTACCAGCGCTGGGAGGCGGCCCCGGAACACGACTGCTGCCGCAGCGGAAGGCCGGTCGCCACGCACTTCCCGGTGAAGTCGTTGGCCAGGGTGAACGAACCGTCGGCCTGCTTGTTGGCGGTCCACTGCTGGTGGTAACCGGGCGCGGAGTTGGTGACGACGTAGACGCCGTCCCCCGTGTTGCCGTTCTGCACGTCCAGGTTCCGGCCGTTGCCGGCCGCGGTGAACGTCAGCGCGGCCAGGCCGGAGGTCTCGGCCGCCCGTGCCGTCCCGGTCTGTGCGGTCAGGCCGAGCACGACGGCCAGCGCGGCCACGAGGGCGGCCAACGCCCTGGGTAAAGCGTGGCTGGTACGCGAGTTCATGACGGATCCCCCTGTGTGATCGCCGGATCGCCCGGCGTGATGACGCCCATCACGCTAGCGCCGTCCGCCCGCCCGTGAGGGGCACCCCGGCGACAATGGCCGACACACGAGGTGTCGGCCGGAAGGCGCCGCTGCGGCGCGGGGGCGTCGCCCATGCGGCCGGCGCGGCGAGGGGCCGTCGCAGTGGTGTCCGCGACGGCCCCTCGTCGTCGTGTTCCGGAAGCCGGAGGGCCGCTACGCCTTCGTCACGGCGAGCTCGTCGTCGCCGTCGCGCGGCCCGGGGACCTCCGTGACCTCGCCGTCCTGGTTGAGCATCCGCTCGTCCCAGGGGAGCGCGCCGGACAGGACCCGGGCGGCCCGCTCCTTGTCGATCTCCTTGGTCCAGGTGCCGACCAGAACGGTGGCCACGGCGTTGCCCGCGAAGTTCGTCAGGGCGCGGGCCTCGCTCATGAAGCGGTCGATGCCGACGATCAGGCCGACGCCGTCGACCAGGCCGGGTCGGTGCGACTGGAGGCCGCCCGCGAGGGTGGCGAGGCCGGCGCCGGTGACCCCGGCCGCGCCCTTGGAGGCGACGATCATGAAGAGCAGCAGGGAGATCTGCTCACCGGCGCTCAGCGGGTCGCCCATCGCGTTGGCGATGAAGAGCGAGGACATCGTGAGATAGATCGCGGTGCCGTCGAGGTTGAAGGAGTAGCCGGTCGGCACGGTGATGCCGACGACCGGCCGGCTGACGCCCAGGTGCTCCATCTTCGCGATGAGCCGCGGCAGGGCGGACTCCGAGGAGGAGGTGGAGAGGATCAGCAGGAACTCGCGGCCCAGGTACTTCAGCAGGGCGATCAGGCTGACCCCGGCGACCAGGCGCAGGATCGTGCCGAGCACCACGAAGACGAAGATCGCGCAGGTGAGGTAGAAGCCGACCATGATGATCGCGAGCGACTTCAGCGCGTCGATGCCGGTCTCGCCGACCACTGCGGCCATCGCGCCGAACGCGCCGACCGGGGCCGCCCACATGATCATGGCGAGGATGCGGAAGACGAGGCGCTGGACGTGGCCGATGCCGCGCAGGACCGGTTCGCCCGCCGCGCCCATGGCCTGCAGCGCGAAGCCCGCGAGCAGCGCGACGAGCAGGGTCTGGAGCACCTCGCCCTCGGTGAAGGCGGAGACCATCGTGGTGGGGATGATGCCGAGCAGGAAGTCCACGGTGGACTCGCTCACGCCCGCCGCCTGCTTCTCCCCGGCGGCCCGCGCCGCCTCGGTGAGGTGCAGGCCCTGGCCGGGCTCCAGGAGGTTGCCGACGAGCAGGCCGATGGCGAGCGCGACGGTCGACATCACCAGGAAGTAGCCGAGGGCGAGGCCGCCGACCGCGCCGACCTTGGCGGCCTTGCGCACCGAGCCGACGCCCAGCACGATCGTGCAGAAGATGATGGGCGAGATCATCATCTTGATCAGGTTCACGAAGCCGGTGCCGATCGGCTTGAGCTCGACGGCGACATCCGGGGCGACGAAGCCCACGAGGATGCCGAGCCCGACCGCCGCGATCACGGCGAGATACAGATAGTGCGTACGGTCCCGCCTGGCGGCTGCCACTCCCACGGGGGTTCTCCTCGGCTCGTCCGGGTCACTCCCCCGTCCCTGGAGGGGTGCAAGGGCCTGCCCCGGCACGCATGGCCGGAAAAAACCCTTGGCGAATATCTCGCTCCCTGTGACCCCGGTCACCGTTGCGTGCATTTCGTTCACACGTTTCCGGCCGGGCACACTGGTGGCCATGCGTCTGCCCCGTACCCGTCCCCGCAGCCTGGCCGGCCAGCTCTTCGCCATGCAGGTGGTGCTGGTGGCCGCGGTGGTGGCGGGGTGCGCGTTCTTCGCCTACGTCTCCGGCAGCGAGCAGGCGGAGGAGACCGCGACCCGGCAGGTGCGGACGGCCGCGCTGGCGATCGCCGGTTCGCCGTCGGTGCGGGAGGCGATCGGCACCCCCGATCCGTCGGCCGTGCTCCAGCCGTACGCGGAGCGGGTGCGCAGGGACACCGGGATCGCCTTCGTCACGATCATGTCCCCGGACCGGGTCCGCTGGACGCATCCGGACGCCGACCGGATCGGGGAGGAGTTCCTCGGGCACACGGCGCGGGCGTTGCGCGGCGAGACGTTCTCGGAGACGTACACCGGCACGCTCGGCCCCTCGATCCGGGTCGTCACCCCGGTCCGCGACGGCGGCCGGATCGTCGGCCTGGTCAGCGCGGGCATCACGGTCGACCGGGTCTCCTCGCAGGTGCGGGAGCAGCTCGGGGCGCTGGGGCTGGCGGCGGGCGGGGCGCTGGCGCTCGGCGGCATCGGCACCTATGTGATCAACGCCCGGCTGCGGCGGCACACGCACGGCATGAACGCCGCCGAGCTGAGCCGGTTGCACGACTACCACCAGGCCACGCTGCACGCGGTGCGCGAGGGGCTGCTGATGCTCGACGGGCGGCGCAGGATCGCGCTCATCAACGACGCGGGCCGGGAACTGCTGGGGCTGGAGCCGGATGCGGTGGGGTGCCGGGTCGACGAGCTGGAGCTGCCGGCCCCGCTGACCGGTGCGCTGCTCGCCGCCGAGGAACGGGTCGACGAGCTGCATCTGACGGCGGACCGGGTGATCGTGGTCAACACCCGCCCGGTGGTGGGCGGTGAGCAGCACGGCACCGTGGTGACCCTGCGCGACCACACGGAACTCCAGGCGCTCTCGGGCGAGTTGGACTCGGAGCGGGGCTTCACCCAGGCGTTGCGCTCGCAGGCGCACGAGGCGGCGAACCGGCTGCACACCGTGGTCTCGCTGATCGAGCTGGGCCGGGCCGACGAGGCGGTGGGCTTCGCCACCGCCGAGCTGGAGCTGGCCCAGGCGCTCACCGACCGGGTGGTGGGCGCGGTCGCCGAACCGGTGCTGGCCGCGCTGCTGCTCGGCAAGGCGGCGCAGGCCAACGAACGGGGCGTGGAGCTGGTGCTCGCGGAGGACAGCCTGATCGACGACGGTTCCCTGCCCCCGACCCTGTCGCACCGGGACCTGGTGACGATCCTCGGCAATCTGATCGACAACGCGGTGGACGCGGCGTCGGAGGCGGCGGCCGGTGCGCCGGGGTCCGGGCCCGGCCGGCGGGAGGCGGCGGCCGGGCGGCCGAACGGGCGGGCCCGGGTCACCGTCACCGCGCTCGCCGGGGAGGACGGGCTGCTGCTGCGGGTCGCCGACACCGGGGCCGGGATCGACCCGGCCGCCGCCGGGGAGGTGTTCGCCCGCGGCTGGTCGACGCACGGCGCGGGCCGTGGCATCGGGCTCGCCCTCGTCCGGCAGGCGGTGCACCGCAACGGCGGGTCGGTGACGCTGGACCGCGGGGCGGACGGCGGCGCGGAGTTCACGGTGCGGCTGCCCCCGGCCGCCGTGCCCGCCCCGGCGTCGGCGCCCGCTCCCGTACCCGCTCCCGCGCCCGTGCCCGGGAAGGGAGCCCTCGCGTGATCCGGGTGCTGGTCGTCGAGGACGACCCCGTCGCGGCCGACGCCCACCGGCTGTACGTGGAGCGGGTGCCGGGGTTCGCGGTGGCGGCCGTCGCGCACTCGCGGGCCCAGGCGGTGCGGGCGCTGGAGCGCACCCCGGTCGATCTGCTGCTGCTGGACCTGTACCTGCCCGACGGCCACGGCCTGCAACTGCTGCGCTCGCTGCGCGCGGCCGGGCACTCGGCCGATGTCATCGCGGTGACGTCGGCGCGCGATCTGGCCGTCGTCCGGGAGGGGGTGTCGCTCGGGGTCGTCCAGTACGTGCTGAAGCCGTTCACCTTCGCCACCCTGCGTGACCGGCTCGTGCGCTACGCCGAGTTCCGGGCGGCGGCCGGTGAGGCGAGCGGCCAGGACGAGGTGGACCGGGCGCTCGGCGTCCTGCGCGCACCGCAGCCGGCACAGCTGCCGAAGGGGCTGAGCGGTCCGACGCTGGAGGCCGTCACCCGCACCCTGCGGTCCGCGCCGGACGGGGTGACGGCGGCGGCGGCCGGTGAGGCGCTGGGGATCTCGCGGATCACCGCCCGCCGCTACCTGGAGCACCTGGTGACGGTGGGGCGGGCGGTGCGCAGGCCCCAGTACGGCCAGATCGGACGCCCGGAGCTGCACTACCGCTGGGTGGCCGAGAACCGCTGACCGCACGGCCGGTCGCGGTGCGGGACGGCCGACCGCCCGGTCGCGGTCACGGAGCACCCGGGACGTTCCTCCGGATCTCCCCCTCGGACCTTCCTACGAGCCGCGATATCGGCAAAACGCACCGTGGCCGTACCGCCGCCCGGCTTCCTACGGTGGGGCCGTGCGCCCCTCACCGCCCTTCGACGCCCCCGCCGCCCGCCGGCTCCGCGAGGCCCTGGGGATGCTGCCGAGCCATGTCGCGTACGGCCTCGGCGCCCAGTACGGGCTGCGGGTCGCCACCGTCACGGTGATCGCCTGGGAGCGGGGCACCGCCGTGCCGAGCGAGTACGAACTCAAGGCGCTGGCCGGGGTGTTGTGGTGCTCCCCGGCCGAACTGCTCACCGGGGCCCGCACCCTGCGGGAGCACCGGACGGCCAAGGGCCTGGATCAGGCGGAGTTCGCCCGGCTGCTGGGGCTGACCGGGGAGGCGTACCGGCGGATGGAGGAGTCCGGGCGCTGGCGCGGCAACGACCGGCAGTCGGCGCTGCTCACCAAGGTGCTGGGGCTGACGCCCGCCGGGTTCGTGACGGTGTCCGGCCGGGACGAGGAGCTGGCCGGGCTGCTGCGCGAGGCGGTGACGACGCGCTGGCAGGCCCGGGTCCGGCCGGTGGCGAAGCTGGTGCCGCTGGAGCACGGGGTGGTCCAGGACGTGCTGGAGCAACTGCACACCGATTACCAGGCGTTGATGGCCCCGATGCCGAGCCGGAGCGGCACGGGAAGGGGTACGGGCGCGGGCAGGAGGACGGAGCGGACCGGGACGGCGGGCGATGCGGGGCGGGCCTTCCTGGCCGAGGTCCTGGAACGGTTCTGGCGGACGGCCGGGGTGCACGGGCCGCAGGTCTGAGCCCCGCCGCCCCGACCCCGGCCGACCACCACCGTCTGCCGTCCGCCACCGCCTCTCGCCCCGGCCCCGGACCGGGCGGTGACCCGCCCTCAGCCGCCGGCCGTCCGCGTGGCCACCGGGTCGAAGGAGAACAGGCTCTTCCTCTCCCCCGCGCAGTCCGTCTGCACCAGCTCGGCGCCGCGCTCCTTGCCGTACCTCTCGGCACCGACGCACAGACGGGTGTGGACGGGGCGGATCCGGTAGCCCTCGACGGGGCTGCCCACGGGCTCGATCCGGAACTCCTCCGCCTCGTCGCGCTTGCCGCACTCCTGGTCCTGGAGCGGGGCCCCGTTCTCCCGCGCCCCGTCCCAGATCCCGGTGCAGCCCTGACCATAGACGGGGTGGTCGGTCACGATCCGCCAGATGTCCTCGCCCAGCGGCTGGAGGGAGAAGGCCGGGATCGTCTCCTGCTCGCACCGCACCTGGTACAGCCGCCCGCTGTCGCTGCCCTGCTCCTCGCTGAGGCAGTATCCGGAGTGCACGGACCGGATCTGCACCGTCCGCCCCGCCACGGGCCCGGTCGCCCGGCGGGTGTCCGGCCGGCCCTCGTCCTCGTCCCCTCCGAGCAGGACGGCGGTCGTCGCGACGACGGCGAGCACGACCACCGAGACGACCGCCGCCAGGACGACGCGGTTCCTCCGGCGGCGGGCGGGGTCCGGACCGGCGGCCGGGGCGTCCGGGGACGGCCGCGCCGACCCGTCCGCGGGGCCGTCCCCGGACGCCCCGGCCGCCCCGTCCTCCTCCGCCCGGTCGCCGCTCCCGCCCGTTCCGCTCCGCCGCCCGTGCACGACCAGTTCCTTGCGCACCGCGAGCCAGTCGCCGACCTCCGCCGGCCCGCATCCGCAGGCCCGTACGAACGCGGCGAGGAGCTCCTCACGCGGGACCGAGGTGCGCCCGAGCATGTTGGCGATCGTGGACCTCGGCAGGACGTCCCCGACCGCGTCGGCCCGCTGGCTCAGTTCGCGGAACGTCAGCCCCGACGCGTCCTTGAGCACCCGCAGGAGGGCGACGAACTCGTCCGCGCTCCGCGCCTCCCGGGGGTCCGGAGCCCTGCCCTCGACCACCATGTTTCCGTGCCCCTCCCCTGGAATCCGTGTCCGGACAGAGTTGGGACATGTCCGGGACAGGGAGAAGCCTTGTTGATCCGCGCCCCGGGCTCAAGAGTTGATTCCGGCACCGGAACCGTCCGGGACCGGTGCCTCCGTACGGCCACGTGGCCGTGGGAACGGCGAGCGGCCCTGACCGTCCACGGGGGGACAGTCAGGGCCGCCGGGTGCCGGCGCGCGACGGCACCGCCGCGCGGGCGGGTCAGAAGACCGATTCCGCCTCGTCCATCCGGTCCTTGGGAACCGTCTTGAGCTGGGTGATCGCGTCGGCGAGCGGGACCATCCTGATGTCGTTGCCGCGCAGCGCCGTCATCCGTCCGAAGTCGCCCCGGTGGGCCGCCTCCACCGCGTGCCAGCCGAAGCGGGTGGCGAGCACCCGGTCGTACGCGGTCGGTGTGCCGCCGCGCTGGACATGGCCGAGAATGACCGGTCGGGCCTCCTTGCCGAGCCGGGTCTCCAGCTCGATGGCCAGCCGGTTGCCGATGCCCTGGAAGCGCTCGTGGCCGTACTGGTCGATCTCGCCCTTGGCGTACGGCATGGAGCCCTCGGCCGGGTGGGCGCCCTCGGCGACGCAGACGACCGCGAACTTCTTGCCGCGCGCGAAGCGTTCCTCGACCATCTTCACCAGGTCGTCGACCTCGAAGCGGCGCTCGGGGAGGCAGATGCCGTGCGCGCCGCCGGCCATGCCGGACTCCAGCGCGATCCAGCCCGCGTGGCGGCCCATCACCTCGACGACCATGACCCGCTGGTGCGATTCGGCGGTGGTCTTGAGACGGTCTATGGCCTCGGTCGCGACTCCCACGGCGGTGTCGAAGCCGAAGGTGCGGTCGGTGGCGGAGATGTCGTTGTCGATGGTCTTGGGCACGCCGACGACGGGCATCCCGGCGTCCGACAGCATCCGGGCGGCGGTCAGGGTGCCCTCGCCGCCGATCGGGATGAGGGCGTCCATGCCGTAACGGCGGCTCAGCTCGGCGCAGTTCTCGGCGGCCTCGCGCAGCCGGGCGCGCTCCAGCCGGGCCGAGCCGAGGATGGTGCCGCCGCGGGCGAGGATGCCGCTGACCGCGTTGAGGTCCAGGGGGCGGAAGTGGCCGTCGAGCAGTCCCTTGAACCCGTCCTCGAAGCCGATGACCTCATCGCCGTGACCCACCACGGCTCGGTGGACGACCGACCGGATCACTGCGTTCAGGCCTGGGCAGTCGCCGCCTGCGGTGAGAACTCCGATGCGCATCGTGCTGTGTCTCCTGCTCGTCCGTGCCGGGGGCCGGGGTCGGTCGCCGACGATCCCCGTACCGTGGCCACGGCAATTGTCCCACGTTGGTACGGACCTGATGCCCCCGGCAGGTCGGGGACCCCCGCACGGGTGGCCCGTCGACGCGTCGGCGGCGGGCCGGGGAGGGCTCCCGCGGGCCCCGGAACGGGGCCGTTCGCCCGGCGGGCGGCGCTTTGCCACCCACAGGTATCGTCAACATGTCAATACCATCCCAAACCGCAATCGGACGGGAGAGCACGCGTGACGCGCAGCGTGTACGTGACCGGGATCGACCGGGGAGACGGCCGGCAGGTCGTCGATCTGGGAGTCATGGAACTCCTGACGCGTCAGGTGGACCGGGTCGGGGTGTTCCGGCCCCTCGTCCACGAGGGGCCCGATCGGCTGTTCGAACTGCTGCGGGCCCGCTACCGGCTCTCCCAGGACCCCGGTTCGGCCTACGGCCTGGACTACCACGAGGCGTCCGCGCTCCAGGCGGAGCAGGGCACGGACGAGCTGGTGACCCGGCTCGTCGAAAGGTTTCACCAGGTCGCCCGGAAGTACGAGGTCGTGCTGGTGCTCGGCACCGACTTCGCCGCCACCCAGCTGCCCGACGAGCTGGCGCTCAACGCGCGCCTGGCCAACGAGTTCGGCGCCTCGGTGATCGTGGTGGTCGGCGGGAAGGGCCAGGACGCCCGGTCCGTGCGGGCCGAGGCCCGCAACGCCCACCGCGCCTACGCCGGGCTGGGCTGCGACGTCATCGCGATGGTCGTGAACCGGGTGGCGGCCGAGGACCGGGACGCCATCGCGGACCGGCTGGCGGCCCGGCTGCCCGTCCCCTGCTCGGTCCTGCCCGACGACCCGGCGCTCTCCGCGCCGACCGTCGCCCAGATCACCGCGGCGCTCGGCGGCACGGTGCTGCTCGGCGACGACTCCGGCCTGGCCAGGGACGCGCTGGACTTCGTCTTCGGCGGGGCGATGCTGCCGAACATGCTGAACGCGCTGACGCCGGGCTGTCTGGTGGTCACCCCTGGGGACCGGGCGGACCTGGTGGTCGGCTCGCTGGCCGCGCACAGCGCCGGGACGCCGCCCATAGCCGGGGTGCTGCTGACCCTGGACGAGCGTCCCGGCGAGGAGATACTCAAGCTGGCCGCGCGACTCGCACCGGGCACCCCGGTCGTGTCGGTGGCCGAGGGCTCCTTCCCCACCGCGGCCAGGCTCTTCGCCCTGGAGGGCAAGCTGAACGCGGCGACGCCCCGCAAGGCGGAGACCGCGCTGGGCCTGTTCGAACGCCATGTGGACACCGGCGCCCTGCTGGAGCGGATCTCGGTGGCCCGCAGCGACCGCGTCACCCCGATGATGTTCGAGCACGAACTGCTGGAGCAGGCCCGCGCCGACCGGCGCCGGGTGGTCCTGCCGGAGGGCACCGAGGAACGGGTGCTGCGCGCCGCCGACGTGCTGATGCGCCGCGACGTCTGCGACCTCACCCTGCTCGGCGATCCGGACCTCGTCCGCAAGAAGGCGGCCGACCTCGGCATCGACCTCGCCGGGATCCGGATCGTCGACCCGCAGACCTCCGAACTGCGCCAGCTGTTCGCCGAGCGGTACGCGCAGCTGCGGGCGCACCGCGGGGTCACGGTGGAGCTGGCGTACGACGTGGTCGCGGACGTCAACTACTTCGGCACCCTGATGGTCCAGGAGGGCCTGGCGGACGGCATGGTCTCCGGCGCCGTGCACTCCACCGCGGCGACGATCCGCCCGGCGTTCGAGATCATCAAGACCAAGGAGGACGCCTCGATCGTCTCCTCGGTCTTCTTCATGTGCCTGGCCGACAAGGTGCTGGTGTACGGCGACTGCGCGGTCAACCCGGACCCGGACGCGGAGCAGCTCGCCGACATCGCGGTGCAGTCGGCCGCCACCGCCGCCCGCTTCGGCGTGGAGCCGCGGATCGCGATGCTGTCGTACTCGACGGGCACCTCGGGTTCGGGCGCCGACGTCGACAAGGTGCGCGCGGCGACGGACCTGGTCCGGGCGGGCCGGCCGGACCTCATGGTCGAGGGCCCGATCCAGTACGACGCCGCGGTGGAGCCGAGCGTCGCCGCGACGAAGCTGCCCGGTTCCGAGGTGGCGGGGCAGGCGACGGTGCTGGTCTTCCCGGACCTGAACACCGGCAACAACACCTACAAGGCCGTGCAGCGCTCGGCGGGCGCGGTGGCCGTCGGGCCGGTCCTCCAGGGGCTGCGCAAGCCGGTCAACGACCTGTCCCGCGGCGCGCTCGTGCAGGACATCGTCAACACCGTGGCCATCACGGCGATCCAGGCGCAGGGCGAGGAGTGAACGGATGACCACCCCGACCACAGAGGGTTCCGGCGCGGCGGGCGCGTACCGCGTACTGGTCCTCAACTCCGGTTCCTCGTCGGTGAAGTACCAGCTGCTGGACATGAACGACCGCTCCCGGCTCGCGGTGGGGCTGGTCGAGCGGATCGGCGAGGAGACCTCCCGGCTGGTGCACACCCCGCTGCCCGGCGGTGGCGGCGAGCCGCGCGAGCGCGTCGGTCCGATCGCCGACCACCAGGCGGCGCTGCAGGCGGCGGCCGAGGAGCTGGCGGCCGACGGACTGGGCCTGGACTCCCCGGAACTGGCGGCGATCGGCCACCGGGTGGTGCACGGCGGACTGCGGTTCACCGAGCCCGTGGTGATCGACGACGAGGTGCTGGGGGAGATCGAGCGCCTGGTGCCGGTGGCCCCCCTGCACAATCCGGCGAACCTCACCGGCATCCGCACCGCGCGGGCCCTGCGGCCGGACCTCCCGCAGGTGGCGGTCTTCGACACGGCCTTCCACACGACGATGCCGGAGTACGCGGCGCGGTACGCGATCGACACGGAGACCGCCGACGCGCACCGCATCCGGCGCTACGGCTTCCACGGCACCTCGCACGCGTACGTCTCGCGCAGGACGGCCGAACTGCTGGGGCGGCCCCCCGAGGAGGTCAACGTCATCGTGCTGCACCTGGGCAACGGCGCCTCGGCGTCGGCGGTGGCCGGGGGCCGGTGCGTGGAGACCTCGATGGGGCTGACCCCGCTGGAGGGGCTGGTGATGGGGACCCGTTCCGGGGACGTCGATCCCGCCGTCACCTTCCACCTCAAGCGGGTCGCGGGCATGTCGACGGACGAGATCGACGTCCTGCTCAACAAGAGGAGCGGTCTGGTCGGGCTCTGCGGCGACAACGACATGCGGGAGATCCGGCGCCGGGTCGACGAGGGCGACGAGCGGGCGGCGCTGGCGTTCGACATCTACGTGCACCGGCTGAAGAAGTACATCGGCGCCTATTCGGCGGTCCTCGGCCGGGTGGACGCGGTGGTGTTCACGGCGGGGGTCGGGGAGAACTCGGCGCCGGTGCGACAGGCTGCCATCGCCGGCCTGGAGGGGCTCGGACCGGTGGTGGACGCGGATCTGAACGAGGTGCGGTCCGGCGAGCCCCGGCTGATCTCGCCGGACCACGCGCGGGTCGCGGTCGCCGTGGTGCCGACGGACGAGGAGCTGGAGATCGCCGACCAGACCTTCGCGCTCGTCGGACAGGTCCACAACTGAGCACCCCCGCGCCCCTTTGTACCTTCCGCCAGACGGAATATTCCGCAGCGAAACAAACCGATAGGATCCGCCCCATGCGCCGTTCCAAAATCGTCTGCACACTCGGTCCCGCCGTCGACTCCCACGAGCAGCTGGTCGCTCTGATCGAAGCCGGCATGAGCGTGGCCCGCTTCAACTTCAGTCACGGCAGCCACGAGGAGCACCAGGGTCGTTACGACCGGGTCCGCCGGGCCTCCGCCGAGACCGGCCGGGCGATCGGCGTGCTCGCCGACCTCCAGGGGCCGAAGATCCGCCTGGCGAAGTTCGCCGAGGGCCCCGTCGAACTGGTCCGCGGGGACGAGTTCACCATCACCTCGGAGGACGTCCCCGGCGACAAGTCGATCTGCGGCACGACCTACAAGGGGCTGCCCGGCGACGTCGCCAAGGGCGACCCGATCCTGATCAACGACGGCAACGTCGAGCTGAAGGTCATCGCGGTCGAGGGCCCCCGGGTGCGGACGATCGTCATCGAGGGCGGCGTCATCTCCGACCACAAGGGCATCAACCTGCCCGGTGCGGCGGTCAACGTCCCGGCCCTGTCCGAGAAGGACGTCGACGACCTGCGGTTCGCCCTGCGGATGGGCTGCGACCTGGTGGCGCTGTCCTTCGTGCGGGACGCCGACGACATCAAGGACGTCCACAAGGTGATGGACGAGGAGGGCCGCCGGGTCCCCGTCATCGCCAAGGTCGAGAAGCCGCAGGCGGTCGAGCACATGCAGGAGGTCGTCATGGCCTTCGACGGTGTGATGGTGGCCCGCGGCGACCTGGCCGTGGAGTATCCGCTGGAGAAGGTCCCGATGGTGCAGAAGCGCCTGGTGGAGCTCTGCCGGCGGAACGCCAAGCCGGTGATCGTGGCGACCCAGATGATGGAGTCGATGATCACCAACTCGCGGCCGACCCGCGCCGAGGCGTCCGACGTCGCCAACGCGATCCTGGACGGCGCGGACGCGGTCATGCTGTCGGCCGAGTCCAGCGTGGGCGCGTACCCGGTCGAGACGGTCAAGACGATGTCGAAGATCGTCGTCGCCGCCGAGCAGGAGCTGCTCTCCAAGGGCCTGCAGCCGCTGGTGCCGGGCAAGAAGCCGCGCACCCAGGGCGGTTCGGTGGCCCGCGCGGCCTGCGAGATCGCGGACTTCCTGAACGGCAAGGCACTGGTCGCCTTCACCAAGTCCGGCGACACGGCCCGCCGGCTCTCCCGCTACCGCGCGGAACAGCCCATCCTGGCCTTCACCACGGACGAGTCCACCCGCAACCAGCTCTCGCTGAGCTGGGGCGTCGAGGCCCACGTGGTGCCGCACGTGGACAACACGGACGCGATGGTCGACCTGGTCGACGGCGAGCTGCTGAAGCTGGGCCGTTACAACGCGGGCGACACCATGATCATCACGGCCGGTTCGCCCCCCGGCGTTCCCGGTACGACGAACATGGTCCGGGTGCACCACGTCGGCGGCGGCGCGCGCGACTGACGCACTCCTCCCGCACGGCTGTGGGCCGCACTCCCCCGAGGAGTGCGGCCCACAGTGCCGTGCGGGAACGGGAATACGTGCCCTAGCCGTTGCCGCCGGTGAAGTAGTTGTGCAGTCCGGGGACTTTGAGCGAGCCGCCGAACTGGCCCGCCTGGACCACCGTGACCTTGGTGAAGAAGGCGAAGGGAACGTTCAGCGGGGGCGGCGTCTCCGGGCTGAACGTCACCGGGATGAGGCCGAAGAGATTGCCCTTCAGCTTCTCCGTGTACATCGTCACCGTGCCGTTGCGGATGGTGGACTTGGAGCCCTTCCGCGCCTCGACGTGGGCCGTCGTGCCGTTCGGGCCGACGGTCTTCTGGTGGAGGTCGTCGATGTCGATGGAGCTCGCGGTGAACTTCAGCACCTTCTTGACGGTGCCGCCGTACGTCTTCACCTCGACGATGCCCTCGTAGTCGAGCCCGTTGAGGGTGAGCATCGAGCTCTCCAGGATCCACGGATCGTCCGGGAGCAGCGGGACGCCCGTCTCCAGGTCGGCCGCGGCCAGCGCCTCGGGGTCGGCGGTCGGGCACGGGAAGCGCTTCTTGGCGCCGTCCGGGATGTCCTCGTCCTTCTTGGCGTCGAGCCCCTTGACGCTCTCGTCGAGCTCCTCGACCGGCTTGCCCGCCTTGTCCGCGGCCTCGCGGATGGCGTCGGCGGTCCTGTCGGCCGCCTCGTCCGCCTTCTTCTTCGCGGTGTCGGTGGTCTCCCCGGCGGGCTTCTCCGCGGGCTTCCCGGCGGGCTGGGACGGCTCGGGGGACTCGGTGCTCGCGGTCGGGGACGGGCTCGCCGTCTCCTCCTTGTCCGGTCCGTCGAAGAGGTCCCGCAGCGCGTCGCCGATGCCCAGCGGGTCGAGCGGGTTCCTCGACTGCGTCGGGGTGGGCGAGGCGCTCGGCGCGGCGGCGGGCGCCTCGGCCTTCGTCTCCGGCTTCGCCGCCTCGTCCGCGGACGGGGTGGCCGAGGGCTGCGGGGCCGTCGCCTCGTCCTTCTTCCCGTCACCGGCGTCGGTGGCGGACGGGGACGGCGACCCGGTCCGGGAGGCGGACGGCGAGGGCGACTCGCTCGGCTCGTCGGAGCGGGTCACGCAGGGGCCGGGAGCGAACGGGATCTCCGGGTTGTCGTCGGCCATCGCGAGCTTGGGGGTGAGGCCCATGCCCACGAAGACGGCCGTCGGCATCGCGGCGAGCGCGAACGCCTTGCCGGCCGGTATGTGCAGCTTCGTCAGCAACGACTTCCTGGGGGCCGCGTGACGCGGTCCGCTCTTCGGCCGGAGGCCCTCCCCGGTCGAGTTCAGCTGCGTCTCGTCACCCCGCACGATGCCTCCCGCCGTCGGCCTCGACTGTCGTGTCGTACTGCTCCGGCTGCTGGGGAACCGCCGCCGTGGTGTGGAACTCGGAGCCGGGCTGCTGCGCGCCCCGGCCGTGGCCGGCCGCCGCGGAGTCCACCGCACCGGCGGGCTCGGGCTCGGGGTCCGGCTCGCCCGGGGCCCAGGAGACGGAGAGCGCTCCGCCGAGCATGGCGAACAGGAAGCCGACGAGGAATCCGCCGATGTTGGCGACCGGGATGGAGATCAGCGCCAGCAGGATCGCGGCGACTCCGGCGAACACCCGCACGATGTGGTGGAACCACATCGTGAGGCCCAGCGTGATCAGCAGGACCCCGATGATCAGCGATCCCGCGCCGGCGGTCGTGGACATCGCCAGCGTGATGTTGCCGAGATGCATGTTGGCGTACGGGAAGTACGCGATGGGTAGACCACCCATCATGGTGAACAGGCCCGCCCAGAACGGCCGGTTACCCCGCCAGGTGCGGAATCCACGCCAGAAGACGCGGAGGTAGTGCTCGTTCTGCCCTGTGGACTCGGGGCTCATGGAAAACAGCTCCCTGGAACCGGTACTGCCTGAAGAAGAGAAGGGATCGGGCGGCCGGAGACCCCGAAGGAGGGCTCCGGCCACCCTGGCGGGTGCTTAGTAGCACTCCTTGACGCCACTGTGCAGGCGCAGGCTCAGGTTGCTGAGCTTGAAGGTGCCCGCCGTGGTCGCCCATGCCGTCTGCTTCACGTTCTTCAGCGTCGCCTTCTTGGCGCGCTGCGCGAAGCCGTTCGGGTTCACCTTCTTCTCGGTGCCCGCCTGGATGCCGGGGGCCCCGACCTCGCCGGCGGCGACACCGATGTCGATGTTCTCGAAGTACGCGTCGGCGTCGAGCTCGGCGACGTCCAGGTACAGGTTGGTCGCCTTGACCGGCTTCTTCGGGTTCGTACCCGCGTGCAGCTGCAGCGTGACGTTGCCGAGACCGAACGGCAGGTTCGGCGTGACCACCGACTGGCACATGTTGGTGATCGTGGCCTTGCTGAAGCCGGACACGGCCACCGCGTGCGCCGCGTCGTCACCCTTGAGGTCCTTGCCGGTGGCGACGCTGCCGTACTGGACGAAGTCCTCACCGACGAGCTTGTCGGTGCTCACCTTGAAGCTCTGGCCCGACACGCTGAACGACGCCGCGAGGGCGCCCTGCGCGAGACCGACACCCACCGCCGCGGTCGCGACGACGCTCGGCACCATGACCAGAGCGAAGCGCTTCCATCTGGTACCGCCACGAACCTGGGAACTCATATTTTTCCTCCTTCTCGGACGTACATCTCCGGTCCGGGCCTCGGCCCGTCCTGGGATGGGAGAAGTGCTACGTCCTCGGGAAGGAGAGCGCCTGCGTACGGAGGCACGAACCGCGCCCGAACCACCGGCGATCACCCCCGAGCGACAACCACTGGTCACGCATGCGCGCGACCCGTATCGGACAGGCCCTGCCGGACGACAGGAACCCCCCTGTCCGGAGCCGGCCACCACTGCCGCCGACCCACTCGGTGGGGACCCAACGGGGCCGCCGCACCGACTGGCGGTCGGGCTGACGTTATTGGACCGAGCCCGGCCGATCGTGGTGCATTCCCGCCCGTGGCACAAGGGGGTTCGTTACTCGCTGGTAACGGCCTGCCGACCGCCGCTCGACCGACCGAGACCGGGCCACCACACAGGGTGGCCCGGAATCAGCGGACGAAAGGGCGGATCGGCGCCTCAAAGGGGACAGATCCCGGAGGGCGATTTACTCCGAGTAACAGGCACTGGCTTTATCAAGATTTGGTAAAGCAGAGGTGTCTCTTGTCGCCCGGTCGCGAAAACGGCCGCGGCAACCGGCGGGCGCCGCGGCCGTGTTGTCACATCAGAACAAGACCCGCGCCAGCGCGGTACGCGCGGCCACGACCCGCGGGTCGTCCGGGCCGATCACCTCGAAGAGCTCCAGCAGCCGCACCCGCGCGGCGTCCCGGTCGTCGCCGAAGGTGCGGCGCACCGTCTCGACGAGCCGGCCGAAGGCGTCCTCGACATGACCGCCCACCAGGTCCAGGTCGGCCGCCGCGAGTTGCGCGGCGACGTCGGCCGGGCGCTCGGCCGCGTCCTTGCGGACCTGCTGCGCGTCCATGTCCTTGACCCGGGAGAGGAGTTCGGCCTGGGCGAGGCCGAGCTTGGCCTCCGTGTTGGCCGGGTCGTCGGACAGGACGTTGCGGTACGCCTGGACGGCGCCGGCGAAGTCATTGGCGTCCAGCGCCCGCGCGGCGGCTTCGAGCAGGGCGTCGTACGGTCCGGCGGGGGTCTCGGCCGGGGCCCGGTCGGCGCCTTCGGCGGCGTCCTGGTCGACCACGATCCCGGTGAGCCCGAACCGCTCCTCGCCGACCTGGATCAGCTGGTCCAGCGTCTGCCGGATCTGGGCCTCGGGGGCCGCGCCCTGGAAGAGCGGGAGGGCCTGCCCGGCGACGACGGCGAAGACCGCCGGGATGCCCTGGATGCCGAACTGCTGCATCAGCATCTGGTTGGCGTCGACATCGATCTTGGCCAGCACGAAGCGGCCGTTGTACTCGCGGGCCAGGCGCTCCAGGAGCGGCCCCAGCTGCTTGCACGGCTCGCACCACTCGGCCCAGAAGTCGATGACGACCGGGACTTCGGCGGAACGCTGCAGGACCTCGCTCTCGAAGCCCGCCTCGTCGACGTCGATCACCAGGGCGGAGGGGGACACGCCGCCGCCACCGCCCTGCCGGGCGGCCTCGGCACGGGCCTGCTCCGCTTTCGCCTTGGCCTCACCGGCCGCCTTCACCGCGGCGAGGTCGACGACGCCGCTCATGGACATGTTCCTAGGCTGCATACGTACATCCTCCCCCCTTGGCACGCCGATCCGAAAAGCGAGACGGGAACCGTGTCCGTCCGCAGCCCCCCGCCGGTGTGCGGGGCGCACGGACGGACCCGGTCCGAGGGCCCCTGAAAGACCCGTTGGACCCCTGAAAGGTCCGTTTCGGCCCCGGGTCCCCACCCGGTGCCTGTGGTTGTCATTCGGTCGCGGCGTCACGACGGCGGGACCGTCGCTCTTACGCTACGACCCGTAGCGTAACTCCCCCGTACCCCTGGCGCACAAGTGCGCCCGGTGATCTGTCTCACGGCTCCGGGGACCGGCCGGTTCTACTTACTGACCGGTATGGTCACGGCATGCCGAGCCGCCCCCACCCCGAACCCCCACGAACGGGACGCCCGCGCAGCGTCGCGGCCGACGAGGCCATCCTGGAGGCGACCAGGGCCTCCCTGGTCGATCTCGGCTGGTCGAAGCTGACGATGAGCGACGTGGCGGCGCGGGCCGGGGTCGCCAAGACGACCCTGTACCGGCGGTGGGCGGGCAAGAACGAACTGGTCGTGGACGCCGTCGCGGTCCTCTTCGACGAACTGGAACTGCCCGACCTGGGCAGCCTGTCGGCCGATGTGCAGTCGGTGGTGCTGCAGTTCGCCGCGCTGCTGGAACGGCCGGAGACCCGGACGGCGCTGATGGCGGTGGTCGCGGAGTCGACGCGCGACGAGGCGCTGCGGGCCCGGATACGCGACTCGATCGTGGCCCGGCAGAAGCGGCTGGTGCTCCAGGGGCGCCGACGGGCCCAGGAGCGCGGGGAGCTGCCCCGGGAGCAGGACGAGGACGGGGCGGCGGCGACCGCCGACCTGATCTTCGACGTGATCGCCGGTGCGGTGGTGCACCGGGTGCTGGTGAGCGCGGAGCCCGTGGACGCGGACTGGGCCCGCCGCTTCACCGTGCTGCTGCTCGCGGGGCTGGGGTCGGCGGCCGCGGTCTGAGGGCCGCCCCGGCGGCGCGCGGTACGGACGGACAGCGGTGCGGGTCCCCGGGAGGGGTGGGTCCCCAGGAGGGGGCGAGCCCCGGGAGGGTGGCCCTGCCGCCCGCCGCTCCCGGGAACCCGTCCGTCCGTCAGAAGCCGGGCGGCTCCGTGTAGATGCCCCACTCGTCGCGCAGGACGCCGCAGATCTCGCCGAGCGTGGCCTCGGCCCGCACCGCGTCGAGCATCGGCGCGATCATGTTGGAGCCGTCGCGGGCGGCGGCCAGCATCGCGTCCAGGGCCGCCTTCACCCGGGCGTCGTCGCGGGCGTCCTTGCGGTCGCCCAGGACCCGGACCTGCTCGCGCTCGACCTCGTGGCTGACCCGGAGGATCTCCAGGTCGCCGGTGACCGAGCCGTGGTGGACGTTGACGCCGACGACCCGCTTCTCGCCCTTCTCCAGCGCCTGCTGGTAGCGGAAGGCGGACTCGGCGATCTCGCCGGTGAACCAGCCGTCCTCGATGCCGCGCAGGATGCCGGAGGTGATGGGCCCGATCGGGTGCTGCCCGTCCGGGTGGGCCCGGGTGCCGCGCTCCTTGATCTGCTCGAAGATCTTCTCGGCGTCGGCCTCGATCCGGTCGGTGAGCTGCTCGACGTACCAGGAACCGCCCAGCGGGTCGGCCACGTTGGCGACGCCGGTCTCCTCCATCAGCACCTGCTGGGTGCGCAGCGCGATCTCGGCGGCCTGCTCGGAGGGGAGCGCGAGGGTTTCGTCGAGGGCGTTGGTGTGCAGCGAGTTGGTGCCGCCGAGAACCGCGGAGAGCGCCTCGACGGCGGTCCGCACGACGTTGTTGTACGGCTGCTGGGCGGTGAGCGAGACACCGGCGGTCTGGGTGTGGAAGCGGAGCCACTGCGCCTTGTCGGTCTTCGCCCCGTAGACCTCCTTCATCCAGCGGGCCCAGATCCGGCGGGCGGCGCGGAACTTGGCGATCTCCTCGAAGAAGTCGAGGTGCGCGTCGAAGAAGAAGGAGAGGCCGGGCGCGAAGGTGTCGACGTCGAGGCCGCGGGAGAGGCCCAGCTCCACGTAGCCGAAGCCGTCGGCCAGGGTGTACGCGAGCTCCTGCGCGGCCGTCGCACCGGCCTCGCGGATGTGGTAGCCGGAGACCGAGAGCGGCTTGTAGGCGGGGATGTCGCGGGCGCAGTGCTCCATCAGGTCGCCGATGAGGCGCAGGTGGGGCTCGGGCTGGAAGAGCCACTCCTTCTGCGCGATGTACTCCTTGAAGATGTCGGTCTGGAGCGTGCCGTTGAGCACCCCCGGGTCGACGCCCTGGCGCTCGGCGGCGACCAGGTACATGCAGAAGACCGGGACGGCGGGGCCGCTGATCGTCATGGACGTGGTGACGTCGCCGAGCGGGATGTCCTTGAAGAGGACCTCCATGTCGGCGGCGGAGTCGATGGCCACGCCGCAGTGCCCGACCTCGCCGAGCGAGCGGGGGTCGTCTGAGTCGCGGCCCATCAGGGTCGGCATGTCGAAGGCGACGCTGAGCCCGCCGCCGCCGGCGGCCAGGATCATCTTGTAGCGCTCGTTGGTCTGCTCGGCGTTGCCGAAGCCGGCGAACTGGCGGATGGTCCAGGTGCGGCCCCGGTAGCCGGTCGGGTGCAGTCCCCGGGTGAAGGGGTACTCGCCGGGCCAGCCGATCCGCTCGAACCCCTCGTACGAGTCGCCGGGGCGGGGCCCGTAGACGGGCTCCACCGGGTCCCCGGAGAGCGTGGTGAAGTCCGCGTCACGCTTGCGGGCCTTGTCGTAACGGGCCTGCCAGCGGCGGCGGCCCTCCTCGATCGCGTCAGCGTCCATGCATTCGAATTTACTAGGACGTCCTAGTAAATGTCGATGGCAAACCGCCCGGTGCTCGGCACGGGGCGGTTCGGGTGGTGCGTGCGGACCGGCGGGCCCTCAGGCCTTGGCGGTCGCCGGGGAGCCGGTGGCGAGCAGCGGCTCGACCTCGCGGACGACCTTGCGCTCGACGAAGAACGCGGCCGTCGGGATGGTGCCGGAGAGCAGGATCCAGAGCAGCTTGCCCATCGGCCACTTCGCCTTGGAACCGAGGTCGAAGGCGAAGATCAGGTAGACGATGTAGAGCACACCGTGGACCTGGGAGACGACGAGCGTCAGGCCCTCGCCCTTGTCGAAGCCGTATTTGAAGATCATGCAGACGCAGAGGACGAGCAGCATGACGGCGGTGACGTAGGCCATCACCCGATAGCGGGTCAGCACGCTGGGTTTCATGGAGCCGAGCGTAACCGCACGTCCGGGGCGATCTTGCAGCGGGCCCGGCCCTCGAAACGCCGTTCCATTTCCCGTTCCGGCGCCCCTACCCCGTACCTGCCCTACTCCTCCTCGAAGTCGTGGGCCGCGACCCGCAGCGGGCGCAGCATGGCGAAGATCTCGGCGCATTCCTCGGCGTCGTACACCCCGAGTCCGAACTCCATGTCGACGAGGTCCTTCGTCGCCGCCTCGACGACCTCGCGGCCCCGCTCGGTGATGGAGGCGAGGGTTCCGCGGCCGTCGTTGGGGTTGGGGCGCTTGGCGACCAGTCCGGAGCGCACCAGGCGGTCCACGGTGTTCGTGACGGAGGTGGGGTGGACCATCAGCCGCTCCCCGATCTTGGACATCGGCAGCTCACCGGCCTTGGAGAAGGTGAGCAGCACCAGCGCCTCGTACCGGGCGAAGGTCAGTCCGTACGGCTTGACGACCGCGTCGACCTCGGCGAGCAGGATCTGCTGGGCGCGCATGATCGAGGTGATCGCCCCCATCGAGGGCACCGGGCCCCAGCGCTGCTGCCAGAGTTCGTCGGCGCGGGCGATGGGGTCGAAGGGGAGACTGAGCGGCTTCGGCACGGCATCGACCTTACCCATTGGTCACATGCTGGTCAGCCCCGTCTCGGACTTCGGTACCGGGCTTCCGTTCCCCGGATCGCGGGCGGGTGGCGCGGACCTCCCGGACCACCAGCAGCGTGCACAGGGTGCCCACCGCCCCCGAGGCGGCGACGACCTGGTGGACCGGGAAGAACTCCGCGGCCAGCCCGGCGAGGCCCATCCCCAGGCCCTGGGCCGTCATCAGCCCGGCGGTGAGCAGGGTCATCGCCCGGCCCCGCAGCGCCTCGGGCACCGCGTCGAGGAACCACTGGTCGAGCCCGATGACGTACGCCGCCCCCACCCCGGTCAGCACCAGGGCGGCGAGGGTGAGCACCATGCCGGGACGGGAGGCGTACAGCAGCAGGGGAAGCAGCCCGAGGGCGGCCGCGGGCAGCACGGTCCGGGAGCGGGTGCGGGGGCCGAGGGCGGATCCCGCCCAGAGCTCCGCCCCGACGTGGCCGACGGCCATCGCGCACATCAGCAGCCCCGGTGCCGCGGGCCCGGCCCCGATGGCGTCGGCGTAGGGCGCGGCCAGGGCCTCCGGCGCGACCACGAAGAAGGGGGGCACCCAGAAGAGCAGCAGCAGTGCCCGGATCCGGCGGTCGGCGAGAACCGTCCGGGTGCCGGAGAGGGAATCCCCCAGCAGCGTTCCGCCGCCCTCCGCCGCCGCGGCCGACCGGGCCGGCCGGGCCCGGGTGCCGAAGCGGAGCAGCAGCGCCGAGCAGCAGAACGTGCCGACGGCGACCGCGATCGCCCCGCGCGGCGACAGGGCGGCCAGCAGCAGTCCGCCGGCCCCGAAACCGATGAGCAGGGCGGACTGGGAGACGATCCGCAGCAGCGAGCGGCCCAGGACGTAGCGGTCGCCCTCGCCGAGGATGTCGGTGAGCGCCGCGGCCCGCGTCCCGGTGAACACCGGCGCGACCGCCGCCACGACGCACCGCAGCGCGAGGAGCCCTCCGACGGGGGTGCCGGGCAGCACCATGACGGCGACGCAGCCGGCGCAGACCAGGTCGCAGGCGACGAGGACGCGGCGGGCGGGAAAGCGGTCGGCGATCCCGGCGAGGAGGGTGCCGCCGAGCGCGTACGGGAGGAGGCCCAGCGCGAAGGTGAGGGCGGAGAGCAGCGGCGAGCCGGTGAGGTCGTAGACCAGGACGGTGAGGGCGAGTTCGCTGACGGCGACGCCGAGCAGCGAGAGCAGGTGGGCCACGAACACGGCCCGGAACTCCCGTACCCGGAACACCGCCCGGTAGCCGCCGCCCGCCTCGTCGCCGGGGCCCCGCGCCCGGCTCGGGTCGTGCGGGTCGCGGGGCTCCGGGGCGGGTGCCGGAGGCGTCGGCCCTGGGGCGGGAGGGGTGCGGGGTGTGCCCGCCTGGGTACGGTCGTCGCTCGGCATGGACGCAGCGTGTCCGAGGACCCGGCCCGTCCGTAGACTTTCGGCCCAGGCCGAATCTTCCTGGAGCTCCTGTGCCCTTCCATCTGCGTTTTGACGAGAGCGACCTGCTCCGCTGCCGCTTTGCGCTCTCCCCGCTCTGGGAGACGCAGGAAGCCGTGCGCACGCTCGCCCGGCCGGCCCGGCACGGCTACCACCTGCCGTGGCTGCGGCGGATCGAGGAGGCCGCCGCCGGGCTGGACCTGAGGCCGCTGTGGCGGCTGATGCCCGAGGGCGGGCACACCCCCGACTTCCTCTGCCCGCCCCCGCTCGGCCCGCTGGCCCGTTTCGAGGAGGAGATCGCCGCCGTCCGCGCGGTCGACCCGGCGGTGGCCGCGCACGACATGGCCCGGGCCCTGGCCGGCATGCCCGGCGGCCCCGGTTCCCCGGCCGGGCGGAGGATGCTGGCCGATCCGGCGCGTACGGTCCAGGAGCTGGCGGACCTGCTGGAACGGGCCTGGCGGCTGATGATCGAGCCGCACTGGCCGCGGCTGCGCGCCCTGCTGGAGGCCGACATCGCCTACCACTCGCGGCGGCTGGCCGAGGTCGGTTTCGAGCGGCTGCTGGGCGAACTGAGCCCGCGCCTGCGCTGGGCCGGTTCGACGCTCACGGTGACCGGCACCCGGGGGAACCACACCCGGGTGCTCGGCGGGGAGGGGCTGGTGCTGATGCCCAGCGTCTTCGTCTGGCCCGATGTCGTCGGCGGCTACGAGCCGCCCTGGCTGCCCGCGGTGATCTATCCGGCCCGCGGCATCGGCGGCCTCTGGACGGAGGCCGCGGACCGCACCCCCGACGCCCTGGCCCGGCTGCTCGGGCGGGCCCGCGCCGACGTCCTGTGCGCGCTCGACGAACCGGCCGGGACCACGGCGCTGGCCCACCGGCTCTCGCTCGCGCCCTCGTCCGTGTCGGAGCACCTGTCGGTGCTGCGCGCGGCGGGGCTGCTCACCTCACGCCGGTACGGCCACCAGGTGCTGTACGAGCGCACTCCGCTGGGCATCGCGCTGACGGCCGGGGCCCCGTGAACGGCCCGCGCGCACGCGGGTTCACGGGGCCCCGGGAACCGGACCGGTTCACTGCGCCAGGTACCGCTCGACCGTCTCGACCTTGCTGGTCAGGCCGTCGGTGACACCGGGACGGATATCGGCCTTCAGTACGAGGGAGACGCGCCCGGCACGGGCCTCGACGGCGGCGACGGCCCGCTTCACGACGTCCATGACATCGTCCCACTCGCCCTCGACCGAGGTGAACATGGCGTCCGTGCGGTTGGGCAGCCCGGACTCGCGGACGACGCGGACAGCGTCGGCGACGTACTCGCCGACGTCCTCACCGACCCCCAGCGGGCTGACCGAGAACGCGACGATCATGCGCTGACCACGCCCTCCCGGCGGGCCCGGGCGGCGATGACGCCGTCGGCCTCGTAGCGCTTGAGCAGCTTGTCGCCGTACAGGCCGCCGAACGGCAGCACCGCAAGCAGGAAGAAGAGCGCGACGCGCTTCAGCGGCCACTTGGTCTTGGCCCAGACGTCGAGCAGCAGGACGGCGTAGATCACGAAGAGCACGCCGTGCAGGATGCCGAGCGGCATCATCAGGAAGTCGATGTCCGAGACCCGGCTGAGGATCGAGCCAAAGATGATCAGGGCCGGGAAGGAGAGCGCCTCGGGAATCGAGATGAGGCGCAGCCGGTGCAGGGCGGTAGCGGTCTTGATGTCCACGGGGGCACCTTCGGTGGGAGGGTCGTGACAGCTTGTGAACGCGGGCACAAGCTCGCCCCATTGTGGCATCGGCGCGGACGGTGCCCGGCAGCGGGGGCGGTCCGGGACGGATGTGCGGTCCGGGCCTCCCCCGGCGGGGCGCGGCGGCCGGTCCGGCGGGGCGGTACCGGTCCGGCGGTGGGCCGGTCCGGCGGGGCGGGGCCGGTGTCCCGGGGCGGGACCGTCCCGATCGCGTACGGATACCGTCCCGGATGCGTATCAGGGGCCTGTCGGGGGGCCGGATCATGCCCGGGGCCCTGTCCCGGCCGGGGCCCGCCGGTTAACGTCGGGTCCGTGGCAATGTTCCGACTCCAAGGCAGCAGAACGCTCGCCGTCGACCTGGCCGGTGACGCCGTCAAGGCGAAGAACGGCTCGATGGTCGCCTACGACGGCCGGATGACGTTCAAGAAGATGACCGGTGGCGGTGACGGTCTGCGCGGGATGGTGACCCGCCGGCTGACCGGTGAACAGATGGCCGTGATGCAGGTGTCCGGCGAGGGCACCTGCTACTTCGCGGACCGGGCGAGCGAGATCACCCTCGTCCCGCTGCACAACGACAAGCTCCACGTCGAGGCGAGCAACCTGCTGTGCACCGACTCCTCGCTGCGCACCGGCACCACCTTCACCGGGCTGCGCGGCGGGGCGAGCGGCAACGGCCTGTTCACCACCACCGTCGAGGGCACCGGGCAGGTGGCGATCATGTCGGACGGCGCGGCGGTGGCACTGCGGGTCTCCGGGCAGTACCCGCTGTGCGTCGACCCCGGCGCCTACGTCGCCCACCGGGGTGATCTGCGCCAGCAGTTCCAGACGGGGGTCGGTTTCCGGACGCTGATCGGCGAGAGCTCCGGGGAGTCCTTCCAGATCCGGTTCGAGGGCGAGGGCGTCGTCTACGTCCAGCCGAGCGAGCGGAACACCCTCGGGGGCGATGTCTGATGCCGTTCCGCGAGATCAACTCGAGGATGGTCGAGGCGACGGTGGTTCCCGGCCAGAAGCTGTACAGCCAGCGCGGGGCGATGCTCGCCCACCGCGGCGAGGTGTCGTTCACCCCGAACATCCAGGGCGGCCAGGGCGGCGTGCTGTCGATGATCGGCCGGCGGGTGGCGGGCGAGGCGACCCCGCTGATGACGGTCGAGGGCGACGGCACGGTGATGTTCGGCCACGGCGGCCACCACATCCAGGTGATCGACCTGTCCGGCGACACCCTGTACGTGGAGGCCGACCGGCTGCTCGCCTTCGACGGGACGCTCCAGCAGGGCACCATGTTCATGGGGTCGCAGGGCGGCGTGATGGGCATGGTGCGCGGCCAGGTGACCGGCCAGGGGCTGTTCACCACCACCCTGAAGGGGCACGGCTCGGTCGCCGTGATGGCCCACGGCGGGGTGATCGAGCTGCCGATCGTCCCGGGCCGTTCGGTGCACGTGGACCCGCAGGCGTACGTCGCGCACCACGGCGACGTGCGCAACAAGCTCTCCACCGCGCTCGGCTGGCGCGACATGGTGGGGCGCGGCTCCGGCGAGGCGTTCCAGCTGGAGCTGAGCGGCAGCGGCGCGGTGTACGTCCAGGCCTCGGAGGAGAAGCTGTGAGCACGCCCGTGATCTTCGATCCGATGACGCTGCCGTCGGACGACAACGTCAACGCGTACACCTTCTGCGTGGAGCTCAAGGGGAGTCAGTGGTTCCTGCAGAAGGGCAAGATGATCGCCTACTACGGGCGGATCGAGTTCGACGGCGTGGGCAACGGCCGCTTCGACCGGCTGCTCCGCACGAGCTTCCACTCGCCGCTGCACGCGGGCGACTGGGTGGTGGCCGAGGGCAGCGGCAAGATGCTGCTCGCGGACCGGGCCTTCGACGTGAACTCCTACGACCTGGACGACGGGAACCTGACGATCCGGTCCGGCAACCTGCTCGCCTACCAGCCGACGCTGGCGCTGAAGCAGTCGATCGTGCCGGGCTTCCTGACCCTGATCGGCACGGGGAAGTTCGTGGCCGCCTCCAACGGTCCGGTGGTCTTCATGGAGCCGCCGCTGCGGGTCGATCCGCAGGCCCTGGTGGGCTGGGCGGACTGCCCCTCGCCGTGCCACCACTACGACCACGGCTATCTGACGGGCGTGCTCGGCGGGCTGCGGGCGCTGACCGGTATCGGGGGCACCTCGGGCGAGGAGCACCAGTTCGAGTTCGTCGGGGCGGGCACGGTGCTGCTTCAGTCGACCGAGGTCCTGATGGCCGAGCAGGCGACGGGGACGGTGCCGGGCGAGGCCGGGGTCCCCGGCGGCGGGGGTTCGGGCCGTCCCGGCGTACCGCCCCGGGCGCCCGGCGGCTCGGGTCAACCTGGCGCCTCACCCCGATTGCCCGGTCAGCTGGGGGATCTCCAGCGTCGCTTCGGTTTGTGAACGGTAGTCTGCGGAGCGTGACGTCGAACGTCTGCGCTCCCGCCCTCCTCCGGCGGGTACCGACCGTCACACCCCTCACTTCGTCCGGCTTTCAACTTCTTAGGTAGAATCCACATTATGGAGACCGAGACGGCCACCCGTTGGCTGAGCGACGCGGAGCAGTGTGCCTGGCGCACCCACCTGGAGGTCAGCAGGCTGTTGATGCACCAGCTGGAGAAGGACCTCCAGCCGTTCGGACTGACCAACAACGACTACGAGATCCTGGTCAATCTCTCGGAGTCGGAGGACCAGCGCATGCGGATGAGCGACCTCGCCGCGGCGACGCTGCAGTCCAAGAGCAGGCTCTCGCACCAGATCACCCGGATGGAGAACGCCGGGCTGGTCCGTCGGGCGAGCTGCGAGTCCGACCGGCGCGGTCTGTTCGCGGTCCTGACCGAGGACGGCGCGGAGACGATGCGGAAGGTGGCCCCGCACCACGTGGCCTCCGTCCGCAAGCACTTCATGGACCTGCTGCCGCCGGAGGCGCTGGCGAACCTGCACGCGGCGCTGACGCCGGTCGCGGAACACCTGCGCGGACGCCGCGGCAAGATCTGACCGCACGGCCCCGTACGGGGATCGCCCGTACAGGGGTCGCACGGGGCCGACGGCGGTCGGCCCCGCACGGCGGTGTGCCGGTACGTAAGTGCATCGGGGTGGCGGTACGTGGTGCTCAGCCGGCGGCCGGCAGCCGGAGCGTGAACCGGGCGCCGCCCTCCGGCGCGCCGTCCACCGTCAGCCCGCCGCCGTGCCGGACGGCGACGTCCCGGGCGATGGCCAGGCCGAGGCCCGCACCGCCGTCGTCCCGGGCCCGGGCGTCGTCGAGGCGGACGAAGCGCTCGAAGATCCGCTCGCGCTCGTCCACCGGGACCCCCGCCCCGTCGTCGGTGACCTCGACGAGCACGTCGCCCCGCTCCGCCGCCCGCACCGAGACCGTCACCGAGTCCCGTGCGTGGCGTTCGGCGTTGTCCAGCAGATTGCCGATCACCCGCGCCAACTGACCGCGCGATCCGGCCACTTCGAGGCCGCCGGAGTCCGGCACGGACACCGTCACCAGGATGCGGTCGCCGACCCGCTGGGAGACCTCCTCGCGCACCAGCGCGCCCAGGTCCAGCGTCGAGCGGCCCGGCCGCTCCCCCGCGTCCAGCCGGGCCAGCAGCAACAGATCCGCGGCCAGCGCCTGGAGCCGTACGGTGTCGGCGACCGCGCCCGGCACGTCCAGCAGCTCCGGATGGGCCGCGCCCACCTCCAACTGGGTGCGCAGGGAGGCGATCGGGCTGCGCAGCTCGTGCGAGGCGTCCGCGACGAACCGGCGCTGGCGGTCCACCGACGCCTCCAGGGCCGTCAGGGTCTCGTTGGTGGTGCGGGCCAGCCGGGCGATCTCGTCGCGCGAGTCGGGCTCCGGCACCCGGCGGCTCAGGTCCTCGGACGCGGTGATCGCGGCCATCTCGCGCCGGATGTCCTCGACCGGGCGCAGCGCCCGCCGGGTCACCAGCCAGGTCACCCCGGCGACGACGAGCAGCAGCACCGGCAGCCCGGCCAGCATCGCGCCGCGCACGGTGCCCACGGCCTCCTGCTCGGCGGCCAGCGGGGCGCCCGCGTGGACGGTCAGGGTCACCCCCCGGGACGTGGTCGCCCGGACGGACGCGAAGCGGTAGTCGGCGCTCTCGCCGTCGACGGTGGCGGTGCCGTCGGTGAAGTCCGGTTCGTCCGGGTCGACTTCGCCGCGGGCCGGGGTGCCCTCGTCGTCGTCCGCCAGGTCGTCGTCCCGGTCGTCCCCGTCGTCCCCGCTCCCGTCGCCGGAGCCGGGACCGGGGCCCTGCCCCGGGGCGGCGGACGGGACCGGCGCGACCCGGTCCGTGCCGGTCCCGGAGATCGCCTCCAGGTCCTTGGAGACGGCGACCACGCGTCCGTCCTCGTCGACCACCTGGACCGGATACTCGTCCTCGTCGCGCGTCTCCAGCCGGTCGTAGGGCACGTCGAGGGCCAGTTGGCCGGCCACCTCGCGGGCCACCACCTCGGCCCGCAGCTCCGCCTGTCCGGTGAGGTTGGCGCGCAGCACCAGGAGCACGGCGACCCCGGCGCCGATCAGCGCGAGGGCGACCACCACCGTGGCGCCCAGCGCGGCCCTGGCCCGTACCGACCTCACGGCGCCTCCAGCCGGTAGCCCGCCCCGCGCACGGTGCGGATGGCGGACGCGCCGAGCTTGCGCCGCAGCGTGCTCACGTACACCTCGACGATGTTCGGGTCGCCGTCGTAGGCGAAGTCCCAGACGTGCTCCAGGATGTCCGCCTTGCTCACCACCTGCCCGGACCGCAGCACGAGCTGTTCCAGCACCGCGAACTCCTTGGTGGTGAGGGCGATCTCGGTGCCGCCGAGGTGGACGCGGCGGGCCGCGGTGTCCATGCGCAGCGAACCGGCCCCGATCACCGGGGAGGCGCCGCGCCCGCCCCGGCGCCGCAGCAGCGCCCGGATCCTGGCCACGAGCACGACGTACGAGAACGGCTTGGTCAGGTAGTCGTCGGCCCCGGTGTCCAGGCCCTCCGCCTCGTCGTACTCCCCGTCCTTCGCCGTCAGCATCAGGATCGGCGTCTCGTGACCGGCGGCGCGCAGGGCGGCGCAGACCCGGTAGCCGTTCATCCCGGGCAGCATGATGTCGAGGACGACGAGGTCGTACACCCCCTCGGAGGCCCGGTGCAGCCCTTCGAGGCCGTCGTGCACGACGTCCACGGCGAAGCCCTCGGCGGTGAGCCCGGCGGCCAGGGACGTCGCCAGCCGCTTCTCGTCCTCCACGATCAACAGACGCATGGGCCCAGGGTCGCAAACCGAACCTGAAGACGGCTTCAGGTGGCTTCAGGCTGCGTTCAGCATCGCCCCGGCAGGGTGGTTCCCGTCGAGACCGGAGCACCCGATCGGGAGGAACCCCATGAAGCACAGGATCGTCATCGCCGCAGTCGCCGCAGCCGTGCTCGTCGGCGGCGGGGCCGCCGGCGCGGTCGCCTTCGCCGACGACGACGGCCACGACCGCGAGGTACGGAGCAGCAGCGCGACGGGCGACGCCCCCGCCCGCGTCTCCGTGCAGGACGCCGTCGCCGCCGCCCTGAAGGCCGTCCCCGGCACGGTCACCGGGGCCGAGCTGGACGACGAGGACCGCGGACCGGTCTGGGAGGTCGACGTGTACGGCTCCGACAAGGTCTGGCACGACGTGACGGTGGACGCGGGCAACGGCAAGGTGCTCGGCGAGCACACCGACGACGACGGCGACGACCGCGACCGGCACGCCCCCCGCTCGGCCGCCGTGTCGCTGGACTCGGCGACCGGCGCCGCGCTGAAGGCCGCCCCCGGGACCGTGACCTCGGTCGACCTGGACGGCGACCGCGACGGCCGGGGCGCGACGCACTGGGAGGTCGAGGTCCGGGGCGACGACGGCAAGGAGCACGAGCTGGACGTCGACGCGAGGACCGGCAAGGTCACCGCGGACCGGCCGGACGACGACGGGCACGACGACGACTGACGGGCCCCGCCCGCCGGGGGAACGTCAGGGCACCAGGCCCGACAGGACCGTCCCGTCCGCGAAGGACAGGAAGACGACGTTCCCCCGCACGACGAGCGAGACGCTCGCCGGATCGACCTCGTCGTCCCACCCGGTCATCGGGTCGCTGGTCCAGTCCGGCTCCCCCTCGGTGTCCAGGTCGATGCCGTCCAGCTTCCGCTCGCCCACGACGAAGGCCCGGTCCCCGATCAGGACCGGCGGGCCCACCATCTCCAGGCCCTTGCCGCCCTCGTAGGTCGCCCAGTACTGGCGCCCGTCGGCCACGCCGAACGCGTACGTCCGGGTCCGGCTGCCCACCACGGCCTTGCCGTCGGCCGAGAGCGCGGGCCGGTGGACGATGTCCACCCCGGCGGCGACCGTACGGCGGTTCCGCAGGTCGGCGGCGTCGATCACCGTCAGCCCGTCGGAACCGGCGCACAGCAGCAGCTTCCCCTTCAGGACCGGCATGCGGCAGGAGACGTCCCCGGCCCCGAGGGAGCCCAGCCGACTGCCGTCCGCGCCCTTCAGGACGGTGACGCCGTCCCCGGCCACGACGAGCCGGCCGTCGGAGAAGGCCAGGGCGGCCCCGTCGGCCGGGTCGTCCCACGCCTCGTCCCACTTGACCCGGTGCCCGCCGGTGAGTTCCCGGGCGACGATCCGGGTGCCTCCCGTGCCGGCGGCCTTCACGGCGTAGTAGAGGACCTTGCCGGACGGGACGGAGTCGGTCACCCGGGCGCCGTCCGGCAACGGCTCCCGCCACCGCTCGGCCCCGTCGGACAGGGCGCGCGCCACCAGGGCGCCGTCCTCGAAGGCGTACACGGTGGTGCCGACGACGGCGGCCACCGAGGCCGGGGCGGCTCCCGCCCTCCCCTGCGGGGACTGCCAGCGCCGCTCCCCGTTCGCCGCGTCCAGCGCGGTGACGCGCGGCGAGCCGCCGCAGAGCAGGGCCGTGTCCGCGAGGACGCACGTCGCCGGGCCGCCCTTGATCCGGGTCTTCCACGGCTTCCAGCCCGCCGGACGGGCGGCGAGCTCCGTGGCGGCCTTCCCAAAGTCCCCGGTGCGCCCGGCGTCCCCGCCGGGGTGGACGGCCGGGTACGCCGCGGTCCGGGCGGCGCCGGACGCGGAGGTGCTCGGCCCGCCCGCGCCCCCGGTGCCGCCCGCCCCGCCGTCGCCCCCGTCGTCGCCGTCGAGGAACCCCGGCAGCAGCACCGCGCCGAGCGCCACGCACACCACGGCGGCGGCCGCCGCGAGGCCGACGCGCAGCCCCTCCCCGCCGCCGCCCCTCGCCCGGCACGACGGGGGTGGGGGCGAGCGCCGGACCGCCCGGGGCCGGGGGGTCGGGCGGAAGCGGCGGTGCGGCGGCCGGGACCACTGCGGCCCCGGCGGCGGCACGCGCCTGCGCCGCGTACCCGGCGAGCTGTTCCCGTACCGCATCCGTCCAGGGGAACGGTCCGAACGGTCCCGCCACGCCCCCGGATCCGGCGTCCCTCGGGTCGTGGCCCTTCGGGCCGTCGTTCCCCGATCCGGCGCTCCTCGGGTCGTCCGGCAGCAGCATCCCGGCGAGCTGCCCCGGGGTCGGGCGGGCGGCGGGGTCGCTGCGCAGGCATTCCTCGATCACCGCCCGCAACCTCGGTGGCACACCGGACAGTTCGGCCTCGCCCTGCGCGATCCGGAAGATCACGGCCGCCATGTCGGAGTCGTCGAACGGGCCCCGCCCGGTCGCCGCGAAGGCGAGCACCGCGCCGAGGCAGAACACGTCGGAGGCCGGCACGAGCGCGCGCGATCCGTTGACGTGCTCGGGCGAGATGTAGCCGGGGCTGCCCACGACCACGCCGGTCCGGGTGAGCTGGGTGGCGTCGAATGCCTGGGCGATCCCGAAGTCGATCACCTTCGGCCCGTCGGCGCCGAGCAGCACGTTGCCGGGCTTGAGGTCGCGGTGCAGCACCCGCACCGCGTGCATGTCGGCGAGCGCGCGGGCCAGCCCGGCACCCATCGCGCGGACCACCGGCTCGGGCAGCGGTCCACCGCGGGTCACCGCCTCGGCCAGCGAGGGGCCGGGGACGTACTCGGTCGCCAGCCAGGGCGGCCGGCCGTTCGCGTCGCCGCCGACGAGGGCCGCGGTGTGCGCGCTGCGCACGGCGCCCGCCGCGTCGATCTCGCGGCGGAAGCGGATCCGGAAGCCCTCGTCGAGGTCGAGGTCGGCGCGGATGGTCTTCAGCGCGACCAGGCCGTCCGCTGTCCCCGTGCCGCCCGCGGGCCTGGCCAGGTACACCTCGCCCATGCCACCCGCGCCCAGCAGTCCGAGCAGTTGGTACGGGCCGATCAGCCGGGCCCGGCCGGCCGGAAGCGGCTCGATCACTGTGCGATCCCCTCGTCCGTGCGGTGGTTCACCCGGGCAGCGGCACGGAGACCGTGGTGCCGTCGTCGTACACGACGTGCACGACGACGCCGACCGGCAACAGCTGCGGGTCGTTCAGTTCCTTCTCCAGCTGGATGCCGTCGGCCATGTCGTACTCCGGCGTGGGGCTCGGGCCCGGGGCGCCCGGCAGCCGGGTTCCGGCCAGCTCGCCCAGCGTGCCGTCGGGACGGACCGGAACGGTGTACAGCATCATGCTGTCCGCCCAGACCAGAGTGTCGGCGACGATCAGAGGGTTGGAGACCGGGTTGCTCATGCCCTTCTCCGCCGCTCCGGGGAGCGGGAAACGGCCGAGGAGCCGGCCGGTTTCGCGGCCGACGACGACGAACTCGTCGGGTACGTCGGAGGCGTGTTCGCTGCTCCGGCGGAGGACCATCACCCGGTCGTCGACCACCACGGGGGTCGCATCGGCGACGAGCCCGGAGTCCAGCGGCACCTTCCCCCGCGCCGCGAGCGTCCCCGCCTCCAGCCGCAGCACGCTCGTGTCGGTGCCGAAGCCCGAATCGCTGCCGTTGGAGGTGGAGAGGGAGCAGTAGACGAACTCGCCCCGCAGCCGGAGGCCGCCGCACTCCTGGCCCGTGCCCAGCAGCGTGCCGTCCTTCGGCCGGAACGCCTTCGGCCCGTCCTCACCGGCCGCGTAGACCACGTCGTCGCCGAGGGCGACCGGCCAGTAGTTGTCCCGCTGGGCGCTGGCGAGGCCCTCCGACGCCAGCGGTTCGCGCCATTTCTCGGTGCCGGTCCTCAGGTCGTACGCGGCGAGCTGCGCGCCGTCGGGTGCCGACGTGGTGGCCGCAAAGACCAGGCCGTCCAGCACCATCGGGGCACTGGCCAGCCCGTGCGCGCCGCCGCCCCGGGTCTCCCAGCGCACCGCCCCGGTCCTGGCGTCCAGCGACCGCAACTGGCCGCCCGCGGCGAGCAGGACGGAGTCGTCGTGCACGGTGGGGTGGGTGGCACTGGCCGGCATGAAGAACTGGCCGGTGGGCCCCCAGCCCGCGCTCCGGGACGTCTGCCCGGTGTCGAACGTCCACAGCTGGTGGCCGTCGGCCGCCGACAGTCCCTCGTACGTCCCGTCGACGAGCCGGCAGGCGATCACGTCGCGGCCCGCGGAACAGCCGATCGGCTTGCCGGAGAACTTCCCCTTCCAGGACTTCTTCCACCCCGCCGGGCGGACGTCACGGCCGTACGGGACGGTGCCCGAGGCGTCCGGGCCGCCGTTCTCGCCCACGCCCGCCACGATCCGGGGCCCCTCGGCCCGGCCGCCGCCCCGGGACGAACCACCGCCGGGGGCCGCCTCGTTGGGCGTGTTGTTCCTGTCCCGCCAGGCCAGGACGCCCCCGGTGGCCGCGCCCAGCACGATCAGCGCGGCCAGCGCGACGGCCAGGGTGCACCGGGAGCGGCGCGGGGGCGGGGCGGGGAGGCCGGGGCCCTGGGTGGGCGCGGTGTGCAGGCCGGGGGTGAAGTCCGCGCCCCGGGTGGGCAGTTGCTGGGGTGCGGGGCCGCTTCCGGCGGCCACCTCGGTCGGGGTGTATCCCGGTAGCAGCGGGCCGCCCAGGGCCACGACCCGGGCCAGTTCGCGCTCGTGCTCGGCGATCTGCCGCGTCACCTCCTGCGGCCACCGGCCGGCGGCGCCGGGGTCGAGCAGTTCCGCGAGCGCGGCGGCGTCCGGCCGCTCGGCCGGGTCGGCCGCCAGGCAGCGTTCCAGTACGGCCCGCAGCGCGTCCGGAACGCCGTCGAGGTCGGTCTCGACGTACTTGACCCGGTAGAGCACGGCGGCGACCGGGCCGTCCCCGAAGGGCTCGCGCCCCGTGACGGCGAAGCAGAGCAGGGAGGCGAGGCAGAAGACGTCGGACGCGGCCACGACGCGTCCGCTGCCCGCCACGTGCTCCGGGGACATGTAGGAGGGGCTGCCGACCATGCGGCTGGTGGTGGTGAGCGCGGTCGCACCGGCGTCCCGGGCGATCCCGAAGTCGATGAGGCGCGGCCCGTCCGCCGCGAGCATCACGTTGCCGGGCTTCACGTCGCGGTGGACGATCCCTGCCCCGTGGACGGCGGCCAGCGCGCGGGCCAGCCCGGCGCCGAGCATCCGCACCTCGGCCTCGGCCAGGGCGCCGGCCCCGCGGACGGCGGCGGACAGGGTGGGCCCCGCCACGTACTCGGTGGCGAGCCAGGGCACTTCGGCGTCGGCGTCCCCGTCGAGCAGCGGGGCGAGATGGGGGTCGGCGACGGACCGGGCGACGCCGATCTCGCGGCGGAAGCGGGTGCGGAAGCCGGGGTTCTGGGCCACGTCGCGGCGGACCGTCTTGACGGCGACGGGCCCGCCGCCGTCGTCCCGGACGCCGAGGAAGACCTCCCCCATGCCGCCCGCGCCGAGCCGGGCCCGTATCCCGTACGGCCCGATCCGTTCCGGCGAGTCCTCCCGCAGCGGACCCAGCATGCGCCACTCCCCCCGTCGCAGGCATGAACCAGCGGACACTTCCTGCACGTATCCGGCGGCCATCCTGCCACGGCCATGTCACCGGTCACAGCGGCGTGCACCGGGGGACGCCCTCCGCCCCACGCACGACCGGCGCACGACCGGCAATCGCCCGGGAATCGCACCGGGCACACCGGTCCGCGCCGTCACACGGAACGGTCCCGGTCGCGGCCCGCACGCCGCGACCGGGACCGTCCGCCCGGTTCGCCTCCGGGTTCGCTCACCGGTCCGCGTCCGGTTCCGCGTCCCGGACCACCCCCGGATCCGCACCCAGGTCCGCGTCCCGGCTCACCTCGGGACTCACGTCCCGCTCACGCCCCGCCGGTGAGTCCCGCCACCAGTTCGTCCGCCGCCGCGTACGGGTCGAGGTCCCCCGCCACGATCCGCTCGGCGAGCGCGCCGATGTGGCGGTCGCCGTGCAGGTCGCCGATGCGCTCGCGCAACCGGGTGACGGCGATCGTCTCGACCTCGCGGGCCGCACGGGCCGTGCGCCGCTCGGCGAGCACCCCGTGCTCCTCCATCCACGCCCGGTGCTTCTCCAGCGCCTCGACGACCTCGTCGATGCCCTCGCCCCGGGCGGCGACCGTCTTCACGATCGGCGGCCGCCAGCCGCCGGGACCACGCGCCTCGCCGAGGCCCAGCATGTGGTTGAGCTCGCGCGCGGTGGCGTCCGCGCCGTCCCGGTCGGCCTTGTTGACCACGTACACGTCGCCGATCTCCAGGATTCCGGCCTTCGCCGCCTGGATGCCGTCGCCCATGCCGGGCGCCAGCAGGACGACGGAGGTGTCGGCCTGGGAGGCGATCTCCACCTCCGACTGGCCGACGCCGACCGTCTCCACCAGGATCACGTCGCAGCCCGCCGCGTCCAGCACCCGGATCGCCTGCGGCGCCGACCAGGCGAGGCCGCCCAGATGGCCGCGGGTGGCCATGGAGCGGATGTAGACGCCCGGGTCGGAGGCGTGCTCCGACATCCGGACCCGGTCGCCGAGGAGCGCCCCGCCGGAGAACGGCGAAGACGGGTCGACGGCCAGGACGCCGACCCGGCGGCCGGCCCGCCGGTACGCCGCGACGAGCGCCGACGTCGACGTCGACTTGCCGACACCGGGCGAACCGGTCAGCCCGACGACGTACGCGTTGCCGGTCAGCGGCGCCAAGGCCGCCATCACCTCGCGCAGCTGCGGCGACGCCCCCTCGACCAGGGAGATCAGCCGGGCCACGGCCCGCGGCCGGCCCGCGCGTGCCTGCTCGACCAGGGTGGGGACGTCCACCATCACCGCTCCGTTCACTCGCTGCGTGCTGCGTGCTCTACGTGTACCGCGTCCTGCTCGCCCGGAGTACCGGCGGGGCGCCGCCGGGGTGCTACTTGCCCGGGACCCGGATGATCAGCGCGTCGCCCTGACCGCCGCCGCCGCACAGCGCCGCCGCGCCGGTGCCGCCGCCGCGCCGCTTCAGCTCCAGCGCCAGGTGCAGCACCAGACGGGCGCCGGACATGCCGATCGGGTGACCGAGCGCGATGGCGCCGCCGTTGACGTTCACCTTGTCCGGGGTGACGCCCAGGTCCTTCATGGACTGGACGGCGACGGCGGCGAACGCCTCGTTGATCTCGATCAGGTCGAGGTCCTCGACCCGGATGCCCGCCTTCTTCACGGCGTGCGCGATCGCGTTGGACGGCTGCGACTGGAGCGAGTTGTCCGGGCCCGCCACGTTGCCGTGCGCGCCGATCTCGGCGATCCAGTCCAGGCCCAGCTCCTCGGCCCTGGCCCGGCTCATCACGACGACCGCGGCCGCGCCGTCGGAGATCTGCGAGGAGGTGCCCGCGGTGATCGTGCCGTCCTTGGCGAACGCGGGGCGCAGCTTGCCGAGGGACTCGGCGGTGGTCTCCGGGCGGATGCCCTCGTCCTTGGCGAAGAGGACCGGCTCGCCCTTGCGCTGCGGGATCTCGACCGGGGTGATCTCGGCCTCGAAGATGCCGTTCTTCTGGGCGGCGGCGGCGCGCTGGTGGGAGAGCGCGCCGATCTCGTCCTGCTCGGCGCGGGTCAGGCCCAGGCGGGTGTTGTGCTTCTCGGTGGACTCGCCCATCGCGATGTTCTCGAAGGCGTCGGTCAGACCGTCGTGCGCCATCGCGTCGAGCATCTCGATCGCGCCGTACTTGTGGCCCTCGCGGGACTTCGGGAGCAGGTGCGGGGCGTTCGTCATGGACTCCTGGCCGCCGGCGACGACGACGTCGAACTCCCCGGCGCGGATCAGCTGGTCGGCGAGCGCGATCGCGTCGAGGCCGGACAGGCACACCTTGTTGACGGTGAGCGCGGGGACGTTCATCGGGATGCCCGCCTTGACCGCGGCCTGGCGGGCCGGGATCTGGCCCGCGCCCGCCTGGAGCACCTGGCCCATGATCACGTACTCGACCTGGTCGCCGCCGATGCCGGCCCGGTCCAGCGCGGCCTTGATGGCGATGCCGCCCAGGTCGGCCCCGGAGAAGCTCTTCAGCGAGCCGAGCAGCCGGCCCATGGGCGTACGCGCGCCCGCGACGATCACTGAGGTGTTACCGGTCGTTCCAGACATGAGGCGCAGCCCCTTGGGATGAGAAGTGAACGAGGGTTTACTCGAATGTACTGAGCGGTACCGCGCCCGTCATCCGGCAGCGGGTGTGACGGCGCGCACGTTGCGTAACCATCCGTGCGGGGTTGCACTGGTGGCATGCTGACGCGAATCGACCACATCGGGATCGCCTGTTTCAACCTCGACGAGACCGTCGAGTTCTACCGCTCGACCTACGGCTTCGAGGTGTACCACTCCGAGGTCAACGAGGAGCAGGGCGTGCGCGAGGCCATGCTCAGGATCAACGGTACGTCGGACGGCGGCGCCTCCTACCTCCAGCTCCTGGAGCCGACCCGGGAGGACTCCGCCGTGGGCAAATGGCTGGCCAAGAACGGGGAAGGGGTCCACCACATCGCCTTCGGCACGGCGGACGTCGACGCCGACGCGGCGGACATCCGGGAGAAGGGCGTCAGGGTGCTGTACGACGAGCCCAGGAAGGGCTCCATGGGGTCCAGGATCACCTTCCTGCACCCCAAGGACTGCCACGGCGTACTCACCGAACTGGTCACCTCCGCAGCGGAGCACTGACCTCCGGATACCCGGCCCGGTAGAGTGGGCGGTTCCGGGCCGGGGCCGGATCGGGGCCGCGCCGCGTCCCCAGCCGTTGATCTGTCACCATTCCCCGGGAGACCGTTCTCCGGCGGACGGTACTCGCCGGAGAGTTGCGACCAGGGTTGGGGTCTCCCCTGCTCGAACAAAGTTGAGAGCTCGGGGAAGGATGGGACCGCGCAGTGCGGGGCTACGAACGCCAGGAGAGCCACCGGGCTGAAGACGACCATCTCTCGCGGTTCGAGGCCGAGATGGACCGGCTGAAGACCGACCGGGAGAAGGCCGTCCAGCACGCCGAGGACCTCGGTTACCAGGTCGAGGTCTTGCGCGCCAAGCTGCACGAGGCTCGGCGCAATCTCGCGACCCGTCCCGCCTACGACAGCGCGGACCTGGGCTATCAGGCCGATCAGTTGCTCCGTAACGCCCAGATCCAGGCGGAGCAGCTGCGGACCGACGCCGAACGGGAGTTGCGGGAGGCCCGCGCGCAGACGCAGCGCATCCTGCAGGAGCACGCCGAGCACCAGGCGCGGCTCCAGGCCGAGCTGCACAACGAGGCGGTGCAGCGGCGTCAGCAGCTCGACCAGGAGCTGGCGGAGCGCCGCCGGACCGTCGAGTCCCACGTCAACGAGAACGTCGCCTGGGCCGAGCAGCTCCGGGCCCGGACGGAGTCCCAGGCCCGCCGACTGCTGGAGGAGTCGCGGGCCGAGGCCGAGCAGGCCCTGGCGGCCGCGCGCGCCGAGGCCGAGCGGGTGGCGGAGGAGACCCGGCAGCGGCTCGGCTCCGAGGCGGAGTCGGCCCGTGCCGAGGCCGAGGCGCTCCTGCTGCGCGCCCGCAAGGACGCCGAGCGGATGCTGAACGCGGCCTCCAGCCAGGCGCAGGAGGCCACCAGTCACGCCGAGCGGCTGCGTACGACCACGGCGGCCGAGACCGAGCAGGCCCGCCAGCAGACCGTCGAGCTGAACCGGGCCGCCGAGCAGCGCCTGCAGGAGGCCGAGACCCAGCTGCGCGAGGCCCGGCTGGCGGCCGAGAAGGTGACCGCCGAGGCGAAGGAGGCCGCGGCCAAGCGGCTGGCCTCCGCCGAGTCGGAGAACGAGCAGCGCACCCGTACGGCCAGGTCCGAGATCGCGCGGCTGGTCGGCGAGGCCACCAAGGAGGCCGAGGTCCTGAAGGCGGAGGCCGAGCAGGCCCTCGCCGACGCGCGGGCCGAGGCGGACCGGCTGAAGTCCGAGGCGACCGAGAAGGCCCGCACGGCCGCCGCCGAGGACGCCGCGGCCCAGCTCGCCAAGGCCGCCAGGGCCGCCGAGGAGGTGCTGTCCAAGGCGTCCGAGGACGCGAGGTCCACCACCAGGTCGGCCACCGAGGAGGCCGAGCGGATCCGCCGCGAGGCGGAGGCCGAGGCGGACCGGCTGCGCGGCGAGGCCGCCGAGCAGGCCGATCAGCTCAAGGGCGCGGCCAAGGACGACACCAAGGAGTACCGCGCCAAGACGGTCGAGCTGCAGGAGGAGGCGCGCAGGCTGCGCGGCGAGGCCGAGCAGCTGCGTTCCGAGGCGGTCGCCGAGGGCGAGCGGATCCGGGGCGAGGCGCGCCGGGAGGCCGTCCAGCAGCTGGAGGAGGGCGCGAAGACCGCCGAGGAGCTGCTCGCCAAGGCGAAGGCGGACGCGGAGGAGCTGCGCGGTACCGCGAGCACCGAGAGCGAGCGGGTCCGCACCGAGGCGGCCGAGCGCGCCGCCGCGCTGCGCAAGCAGGCCGAGGAGGCGCTGGAGCGCGCCCGTGCCGAGGCCGAGCAGCTGCGTGCCGACGCCGAGGAGCAGGCCGGTTCGACCACCGGGGCGGCCGAGCGGGCCGCGGCGGAGCTGCGCGAGGAGACCGAGCGCGCGGTCGCGGCCCGGCAGGCGGAGGCGGCCGAGGAGCTGTCCCGGCTGCACACGGAGGCCGAGACCAGGGTCACCGCCGCCGAGCAGGAGCTGACGGACGCGCGCGCCGAGGCGGAGCGCATCCGGCGCGAGACGAACGAGGAGACCGAGCGGCTGCGCACGGAGGCCGCCGAGCGGCTGCGGGCGCTGCGGGAGCGGGCGGAGACCGAGGCGGAGCGGCTGCGCGACGAGGCCGCGGCGGACGCCTCGCAGGCGCGGGCCGAGGGCGAGTCGGTGGCCGTGCGGCTGCGCACGGAGGCCGCCGCCGAGGCGGAGCGGCTCAAGTCGGAGGCGCAGGAGAGCGCCGACCGGCTGCGTTCCGAGGCCGCCGCCGCCGCGGAGCGGGTGGGTACGGAGGCCGCCGAGGCGCTGGCCGCCGCCCAGGAGGAGGCCAACCGGCGCCGCCGGGAGTCGGAGGAGACCCTCGAGGCGGCGCGCACCGAGGCGAGCCAGGAGCGCGAGCGGGCCCGCGAGCAGAGCGAGGAGCTCCTCGCCTCCGCCCGCAAGCGGGTCGAGGAGGCCCAGGCCGAGGCCCAGCGGCTGGTCGAGGAGGCGGACGGCCGGGCGACCGAGCTGGTCTCCGCGGCCGAGCAGACCGCCCAGCAGGTGCGGGACTCGGTCAGCGGGCTCCAGGAGCAGGCCGAGGCGGAGATCGCCGGGCTGCGCTCGGCCGCCGAGCACGCCGCGGAGCGCACGAGGACCGAGGCGCAGGAGGAGGCGGACCGGGTCCGCACCGACGCGTACGCGGAGCGGGAGCGGGCCGGCGAGGACGCGGCGCGGGCCCGTCAGGAGGCGCAGGAGGCGGCCGAGGCCGCGAAGGAGCTGGCCGAGCGGACCGTCGCCGACGCGACCGCCGAGGCGGAGCGGCTGCGCTCGGACACCGCGGAGTACGTCCAGCGGATGCGCACCGAGGCGTCCGACGCGCTGGCCTCGGCGGAGCAGGACGCGGCGCGCAGCCGTGCCGAGGCGCGCGAGGACGCCAACCGGATGCGTTCGGAGGCCGCGACCCAGGCCGACCGGCTGGTGGGCGAGGCGACGGACGAGGCCGAGCGGATCCGCACGGAGTCGACGCAGCAGGCCACCACGCTGGTCGAGGAATCGACGCAGCAGGCGACCGCACTGGTCGAGGAGGCCACCCAGCGGGCCACCACCCTGGTCGAGGAAGCCACGCAGCAGGCCACCGAGCTGGTCGAGGAGGCCACGCAGCAGGCGGCCCGGGTGACGGGCGAGGCCGCGGACGAGGCCGAGCGGCTGCGGGCCGAGGCGGCGGCCGCCGTCGGGGCGGCGCAGGAGCACGCGGCCCGTACCCGCGAGGAGTCCGAGCGGGTGCGTGCGGAGGCCGAGGCGGCGGCCGAGCAGATGCGCGCGGAGGCCCGTCAGGAGGCGGACCGGCTGCTCGACGAGGCGCGGGAGGCCGCGGCCAAGCGCCGGGCCGACGCGGCGGAGCAGGCCGACCAGCTCATCGACAAGGCCCGGGAGGAGGCGCTGCGCACCGCCACCGAGGCCGAGAAGCAGGCCGACACGATGGTCGGCGCGGCCCGCAAGGAGGCCACGCGGATCGCCTCGGAGGCGACCGTCGAGGGCAATTCCCTGGTGGAGCGGGCCCGTACGGACGCGGACGAGCTGCTGGTCGGTGCGCGCCGGGACGCCACGGCGATCCGGGAGCGGGCCGAGGAGCTGCGGGCCCGGATCGAGGGCGAGATCGAGGAGCTGCACGACCGGGCCCGGCGGGAGACCGCCGAGCAGATGAAGACGGCGGGCGAGCGCGTCGACAACCTGATGAAGGCGGCGACCGAGCAGCGCGACGAGGCGGAGGCCAAGGCCAAGGAGCTGCTGGCGGACGCCAACTCGGAGGCGAGCAAGGTCCGGATCGCGGCGGTGAAGCGGGCCGAGTCGCTGCTGAAGGAGGCCGAGCAGAAGAAGGCCACGGTGGTCCGCGAGGCCGAGAAGCTGCGGGCCGACGCCGAGGCCGAGGCGAAGCGCATGGTGGACGAGGGACAGCGCGAACTCGATCTGCTGGTGCGGCGCCGCGCGGACATCAACACCGAGATCTCCCGTGTCCAGGACGTGTTGGAGGCACTGGAGTCCTTCGAGACGCCGACGGGCGGCAAGGGCGGGGGCGGCTCCTCGGGCGGTGTCAAAGCCGGGGCCTCCGCGGGCACCCGATCGGGTGGCAAGTCGTCCGAGGGGTAGTCGCCTTGCCGTGTCCCATGCTTCGTCAGGAACGTTCCGCCCTCCGAGTGGCAAGAGTTGCGGGGGTCAGCCACTCAAAAGGAGGGTCATTCTCCAGATCAAAAGGGCATCCACTCGATGACACGCCGTCCGGGCCCCTAGGATTCCCTCTAACACCTCACCGGTCTCATTCGACAGGAACCCCATGAGCGACCCTTCCTCCCCCTTCGGCTTCGAGCTCGTGCGACGTGGATACGACCGCGGTCAGGTGGATGACCGCATTACCAAGCTCGTCGCCGACCGTGATAGTGCTCTCGCCCGCATCACGTCCCTGGAAAAGCGCATCGAGGAGCTCCACCTCGAAACCCAGAACGCCCAGGCCCAGGTGAACGACGCGGAGCCGTCGTACGCCGGTCTCGGCGCGCGCGTGGAGAAGATCCTCCGCCTGGCCGAGGAGGAGGCGAAGGACCTGCGCGAGGAGGCCCGTCGCGCCGCCGAGCAGCACCGCGAGCTGGCCGAGTCGGCCGCCCAGCAGGTGCGCAACGACGCCGAGGCGTTCGCCGCCGAGCGCAAGGCGAAGGCCGAGGACGAGGGTGTCCGCATCATCGAGAAGGCCAAGGGGGAGGCCGGCTCGCTGCGCACGGACGCCCAGAAGGACGCCGCGCAGAAGCGCGAGGAGGCCGACGCCCTCTTCGAGGAGACCCGTGCCAAGGCCGCCCAGGCCGCCGCGGACTTCGAGACCAACCTGGCCAAGCGCCGCGACCAGTCGGAGCGCGACCTCGCGTCCCGTCAGGCCAAGGCCGAGAAGCGCCTCGCCGAGATCGAGCACCGCGCCGAGCAGCTCCGCCTGGAGGCCGAGAAGCTCCGTACGGACGCCGAGCGCCGGGCCCGTCAGACGGTGGAGACCGCGCAGCGCCAGTCCGAGGACATCGTGGCCGACGCGAACGCGAAGGCCGACCGGATCCGCAGCGAATCGGAGCGCGAGCTGGCGGCGCTCACCAACCGCCGCGACTCGATCAACGCCCAGCTCACCAACGTCCGCGAGATGCTGGCGACGCTGACCGGCGCCGCGGTGGCCGCCGCCGGCTCCCCCGCCGACGACGAGCCGGTCACCCGTGGGGTCCCGGCCCAGCAGACCCACTGACCCGGACACCCCGGCGGCAGGTCCGCATGCGCGGGTGAGGGCGTCGAAGATCCCGGCCGGTCCTCGGCCGGGATCTCCGGCGCCCTCTTCGTGTGCCCGGTGCCGCCCCTGTGGCGGGGGGCACGCGGCCGTTCTAGCGTGAACGCATGATCGAGCTCGATGGCCTCACCAAGCGCTTCGGCAACAAGGTTGCCGTCGACCGGCTCTCGTTCCGGGTCAGGCCCGGGATGGTGACGGGTTTTCTGGGGCCCAACGGGGCGGGCAAGTCCACGACGATGCGGATGATGCTCGATCTCGACAACCCGACCGGCGGTTCGGTCCGCATCGACGGCAGGCACTACCGCGAGCTGGAGGAGCCCCTCAAGTACGTCGGGGCGCTGCTGGACGCGAAGTCGATGCACGGCGGGCGCAGCGCGTACAACAACCTGCTCTGTCTCGCGCAGAGCAACCGCATCCCGGAGAGCCGGGTGGCGGAGGTGCTGGACACCGTGGGTCTGGCCGCGGTGGCGCGGAAGAAGTCGAAGGGCTTCTCGCTCGGCATGAACCAGCGGCTCGGCATCGCGGCGGCGCTGCTCGGCGACCCGCAGGTGCTGCTCTTCGACGAGCCCGTCAACGGCCTCGACCCCGAGGGCATCCACTGGATCCGCAGCCTGATGAAGACGCTCGCCGTGGAGGGCCGCACGGTCTTCGTCTCCAGTCACCTGATGAGCGAGATGGCACTCACCGCCGACCACCTGATCGTGATCGGCCAGGGCCGGCTGCTCGCCGACACGTCGATGGCCGACTTCATCCACCGCAACTCCCACAGCTATGTGCGGCTGCGCTCCCCGCAGCGGGAGCGGCTGCTGGACGTGCTGCACGAGGCGGGGCTGGTCGTGGTCGAGGCGGGCGGCGGCACGCTGGAGATCGACGGCGCCACCGCCGAGGCACTGGGCGAGCTCGCCGCGCGGCACCGGATCGTGCTGCACGAGCTGAGCTCCCAGCGGGCCTCCCTGGAGGAGGCGTTCATGCGGATGACGGCGGAGTCCGTGGAGTACCACGCGCACGCGGACCACAGCCCGGCGCCACCGCCCCCGGGGCCGCGCTGGGGCGAGCAGTGGGACCGGCGGACCGGTGGCGGCCCCGCCGGGGCCGACGGCGGGGAGGTGTGAGGGCGATGGCATCGGTGCCCGCAGTCCTGGCCTCCGAGTGGACCAAGATCCGTACGGTCTCCTCGACCGTCTGGACGCTGATCTCCGCGTTCGTCGTCACCGTCGCGATGAGCGCGGCGCTCTGCGCCCTGATGAACGCCCAGTTCGAGGAGCTCCCCGTGCTGGAGCGGGCCACCTTCGACCCGACCCTCATCAGCTTCACCGGCATGGTCCTCGGCCAGTTGGCCATGGTGGTCTTCGGTGTGCTGGTGGTCGGTACGGAGTACAGCTCGGGCATGATCCGGACCTCGCTGGCGGCGGTGCCCCAGCGCGGTTCGTTCCTGTTCAGCAAGGTCGTGGTGGCCGGTCTGCTGGCCCTGGCGGTGGGCATCACGACCAGCTTCGCCACGTTCTTCCTCGGCCAGGCCCTGCTGGGCGAGCACCGCACCGACATCGGCGCGGACAACGTCCTGCGCGCGGTCGTCGGGGGCGGCCTGTACATGGGGCTGATCGGGATCTTCTCCATGGGCGTGGCGACGATGCTGCGCAGTTCCATGCTGTCGCTCGGCATCCTGATGCCGTTCTTCTTCCTGGTCTCCCAGATCCTGTCGGTGGTGCCGGGGGCGAAGAAGGTCGCCCAGTACTTCCCCGACCAGGCCGGCTCCAAGATCATGCGGGTGGTCCCGGACGCGCTGAACAGCGATCCGGCGCCGTACGGGCCGTGGGGCGGGCTCGGCATCCTGATCGTCTGGGTGGCGGCCGCGCTGCTCGGCGGCTACCTCCTGCTCAAGAAACGGGACGCCTGACGAAGGGCCGGGACAGCCGGTGACGCAGGAACGGGGCCGGTTCCCGTCCGTCCGCCGGGTCCCGGGGGCGCCACGCCCCCGGAACGACTTGGCCGGAACCGTCAGGAGCTGGTTATCCTCCTAACTCTTATGGGGGTGTGCGGCCCGCTCGGTCCGGCCCCGACGACAGCTGTGAGTCGATGGGGCTGAAGCATGATCGAGGCAGTCGGCCTGACCAAGCGCTACGGTGCGAAGACGGCCGTGCACGACCTTTCCTTCCAGGTGCGGCCGGGCTCCGTCACCGGATTCCTCGGTCCCAACGGATCGGGCAAGTCCACCACCATGCGCATGATGCTGGGTCTGGACCGGCCGACCTCCGGTCATGTCACGATCGACGGCCACCCCTACCGCAGCCTGCCGAACGCGCCGCGGCTGGTGGGCGCGCTGCTGGACGCGAAGGCCGTGCACGGCGGCCGCAGCGCCCGCAACCACCTGCTCTCGCTCGCCCAGCTGGCCGGCATCCCGGCCCCCCGGGTCGACGAGGTGCTCGGTGTCGTCGGCCTCCAGGACGTGGCGCGCAAGCGGTCCAAGGACTTCTCGCTCGGCATGGGCCAGCGGCTCGGCATCGCGGCGGCGCTGCTCGGCGACCCGCAGGTGCTGCTCTTCGACGAGCCCGTCAACGGCCTCGACCCCGAGGGCATCCTCTGGGTCCGCAACCTGATGAAGATGCTGGCGGCCGAGGGCCGCACGGTCTTCGTCTCCAGCCATCTGATGAGCGAGATGGCGCTCACCGCCGACCACCTGATCGTGATCGGCCGCGGGCAGCTGCTCGCCGACATGAGCGTCACGGACTTCATCTCCGCCAACTCGGCCGACTTCGCCCGGGTCAGGGTTCCGGACGGGGCCGCCGAGCACCGCGAGAAGCTGACCGCCACGCTCACCGGGGCGGGCGGGCAGGTCATGCCCGAGCCGGGCGGGGCGCTGCGGGTCACCGGCCTGCCGCTGTCCCGGATCAGCGACCTGGCGCACGAGGCGGACGTCCGGCTGTGGGAGCTCTCGCCGCACCAGGCGTCCCTGGAGGAGGCGTACATGCGGATGACGCAGAGCGTCGTGGACTACCGTTCGACGGCGGACGAGCGGGCCGGTCTGCAGGAGCCGGGGCACGACGGGCACGAGATCGTGCAGCCGCCGGTCCCTGAGGTCCCGCAGCACAACTGGTACGCCCCGCCGCCGCCCGGACAGGACCCGGACGCGGAGCCCCCGGCCGACCCCACCGCTCCTGCGGACCTGACCAAGCACGACACCAGCGAGGACGCCCGATGACCACACCGCCGCCCCGGCAGGCACCGGCCCGGGAGCAGGACCTGGCGGCCGCGCTCGGCTCCTACACCTCGCCCATCCCGGTGCGCGCCGCGACCCTCGGCGACGCGCTCGCCTCCGAGTGGACCAAGATCCGTTCGGTGCGCTCCACGATCTGGACGCTCGGCGTCATGGTCGTGCTGCTGGTCGGGATCGGGCTGCTGACCGCGCTCGCGGTCCACGCCGCCGATGCCGACATGGGCTCGATGCCGGTGCTCAGCCTCGGTTTCTACGGGGTGCTGCTGGGCTCGCTCTGCGTGATCACGCTCGGCGTGCTGACCATCGCGTCGGAGTACGGCACGGGCATGATCCGCACGACGCTGACCGCCTGCCCCAGCCGTTCCCGGGTGCTGTGCGCGAAGGCGATCGTCTTCTTCCTGCTCACCTTCGTCATCACGACCGTGACCACCGCCCTGGTCGCGGCGGCGCAGACCGCCATCGTCGGCGGCGGGACGCCCTCCGGCGACGACTGGCTGCGCGCGACGGTCGGCGTGGGTCTCTACACCGCGACGCTGGGCCTGCTCTCGCTCGCGGTCGGCGCCCTCATCCGGCACTCCGCCGGGGCGATCACGATCATGATCGGCGTGGTGCTGCTGCCGCTCGTGCTGGGCATGTTCATGTTCTCGTCGTCGCTCTCCGAGCTGCGGATGACGCTCTTCGAGTACTCGATCCCCAACCAGCTCAGCGCGTTCTACTCGGCTCCGGTGACCGATTCGGGGCCGTCCGGCTGGGAGCCACTGTGGATCATGCTCGGTGTCTCGGGGGTGGCGCTGTTCTCCGCCTGCCTCTCCATGGACCGGCGGGACGTCTGACCGGCTCCGCCCCCTCCTGCGTGCCGGGGAACGTCTGACCGGCTCCGCCCCTCCCCGGGGCCGGGGCGGCTTTCAGTAACGGGGCGCGTTCCTGGACCGCTGCACCTGCGTGGTGCGGCGGCCCTTCGCGTTCCAGCAGGCCTTGTGCCAGTGCCTGCGGTCGTCGATGCCGGCGTACTCGGACCAGGCCACCAGATGCGGGACGCCGGACGGGATCTCCTGGTCGCAGCCGGGGCAGCGGTAGTGCTTGCCCACCGCGCTCGCCCCGCTCACCGGGCGGACCGACCACTGCTCGCCCCGCCACTCCTCCGTGCGTCCGCCGCCGCCGTACCGGGCTCCCGGTTCCGCCGCGCTGTCGTGGGGACTCTCGCCGCCTCGGGGGCGGTTTCGGCGCGGGGACACGTGACACCTCACAAAACAGGCCGGGCAGTTCCCGCCCAAGCGTAGGGCCATTCGGCCGATGCCGGGGTCCGGCGCCCTCCGGGGCGTCACTCCCCGGGGGGTGGGTTACCGGAAAATCGCAACAACTTGCCTCCGGCCCGTGCCCTTGGCACGTGTCAGGCGTTGTCGCCTGTAGGGGAGAGCCGCGTCGGCCGCAAGGAGGCAATTGGCGATGCGTGTGGGAACGTTCGTACTGGCAGCCCAGTTTCCGGGGCAGGGACCGGTGGAGGCGCTGCACCGCGCGGTCCGGTCCGCCGAGGTCGCGGAGGAATCCGGGCTCGACTCGGTCTGGCTGGCGGAACATCACTTCGTGCCGTACGGGGTCTGCCCGTCCGCGGTCACCCTGGCCGCGCTGCTGCTCGGCCGGACCCGCAGGATCCGGGTGGGCACGGCGGTCAGCGTGCTGCCCACCCAGCACCCGGTCGCGCTCGGCGAGCAGGCCGCGCTGCTCCACCTCACCAGCGGCGGCCGGTTCACGCTCGGCGTCGGCCGGGGCGGGCCGTGGGTCGACCTGGAGGTGTTCGGGAGCGGCCTGGCGGCGTACGAGAAGGGCTTCCCGGAGTCCCTGGGGCTGCTGCTCGACTGGCTGCGCGAGCCGCGGGTGGCGGGGCGCGGGGAGCGGTACGGCTTCCGCGAGGTCGCGGTGGTCCCCCGGGCCGACGAACTGGTCGGCGAGGACGGCGAAGGACTCGGCGGTCCCGAGGTGGTCGTCGCGTGCACCTCGCCGAAGACGGTGCGGCTCGCGGCGGAGAACGGGCTGCCGATGCTGCTCGGGATGCACTGCGGGGACGAGGAGAAGGCCGACATGGTCGCCCTGTGGCGCTCCACGGCCCTCGCCGCGGGCCGTTCGCCCGAGAGCGTCCGCGCCGCCGGGCACGTCTGCGCCGGGGTGGTCCAGATCGCCGACCGGCACGAGGACGCCGTGGAGAGGCTCGTGAAGACGATGCCCGGCTGGCTGCGCCAGGGACTGGACGCCCATGTGACGGTGGACGGACGGCACCGGGTGATGCGCGATCCGGTCGCGTACACGGAATTCCTGTGCGGCCTCCATCCGGTGGGCCCGCCCCGGCTCGCCGCCGACCGGCTCGCCGCCACCGCCGAGCGGACGGGCATCACCCGCTTCGCCCTCCTGGCGGAGGGCTCGGGGGATCTGGCGGCCACCGAGGAGAACGTGGCGCGGCTGGGCACCGAAGTGCTCCCGTTGCTCACATGACGCCCCGCCGGGAACCCGGGCGCCCCCGTTCCGGAGCCGGCCGGCCGGGGCCCCTCCGGTCCGGGACGGCGGCGGGAGCGTTCGGGTCCCGCACGGCCGCGCCCGGCCGGACGGGCCCCGGGGCGTGCCGCGGAAGCGACGTCGTCCGCCCACGGGCGGGCCGGTGACGTCCGGCCCGACGGGGCTTCCGCAACACGGGCTAGCAGTCCCGCAGTTGGGGTGACTGGTTGAGCAATTGCCCCCGCACCGAGGTGAAGCGGGCCAGCCGCTCGTCGGCCGAGGCGTCCAGCGGGAACACCGCGACGCGGTGGCAGTTCTGGAAGGCCAGGCGCACCCCGAAGTGCCTTTGGAGCGTGCCGCGGATCGCATCACTCGCGAGCGCGCGCAGCAGCTGGCCACGTGCCTGCTCGTCCGGCGGGGGCGTCTGGTTGTCGGCGAACTCTCCGCCGTCCACCTTCAGCTGGGCCACCAGAGAGCTGATCATCTCCCATGCGTAGGGCAGGGAGGTCCGGACGCAGTCGACGAAGTCCGCTTCGTCGACCTCGCCTCGCTCGGCCTGTTCCAACAGCGCCGGTGAGACGTCGAGCGACATGGGTTCTCCTCTCGCGACCCCGACGCCTTGGCCGGGGCCTTACGGGCAGGGAAGGAGGGCGGCGACGCAGCGTACACGGACGGCGACCTCCTGCTTACACGGTACGGGGGCGGTCCTGGCCGCACCAGGAGATTGGGAACACAACCGGCCATCGACGAACGGGTCCAAAGAGGGGCAAGCCCCGGCGGGGCCCGTCAACGTGGGGGCGGAGGGACGGGGGTGATGGGGGAGAATCGCGTGGAGCGCCCCTCGTCGAGTAGCGTTGCCGACCATGCGTCTCGTCATCGCCCGCTGTTCCGTGGACTACGCCGGCCGGCTCACGGCCCACCTGCCCTCCGCTCCCCGTCTGATCCTGGTGAAGGCGGACGGGAGCGTGTCGATCCACGCCGACGACAGGGCGTACAAACCCCTCAACTGGATGTCACCGCCCTGCACCCTGAAGGAGGGCACCGGCGACACCGCGGACGTCTGGACCGTGGTGAACAAGGCGGGCGAGAAACTCATCATCACGATGGAGGAGATCCTCCACGACTCGTCCCACGAACTGGGCGTCGACCCGGGTCTCATCAAGGACGGCGTCGAAGCGCACCTGCAGGAACTCCTCGCCGACCGGATCGAGACCCTCGGCGAGGGCTACACCCTGATCCGTCGTGAGTACTTCACCGCCATCGGGCCGGTGGACATCCTGTGCCGGGACGCCGACGGGGGGACCGTCGCCGTGGAGCTGAAGCGGCGCGGGGACATCGACGGCGTGGAGCAGCTGACCCGTTACCTGGAGCTGCTCAACCGCGATCCCCATCTCGCCCCGGTGAAGGGCGTCTTCGCGGCCCAGGAGATCAAGCCGCAGGCCCGGGTGCTGGCGACGGACCGCGGGATCGACTGCGTCGTCCTGGACTACGACGCGCTGCGCGGCATCGAGGACGACAAGCTGCGGCTGTTCTGACCCCGCCGGTTCCCCTCCCCCACCAGTTCCCCCGGACGCCGGACGTGTGCATCGCGTCCGGCGTCCGTCCGTTCCGGGGCGGGTTCAGGCCGCCACCGGGCCGCCGTCCGGGCCCGCCGCCGCGGCCGAGGACGAGGAGGAAGGTCCGCTCGCCGAGTCGGAGGTGTCGGGCGAGCCCGGCTCGGGTTCGGTGGGCGTTTCGGTCGGTTCCGGGCTCTCGGTCTCCGTGTCGGACGGGCTGGGGCTCTCCGGCGTCGTCGGGCTGGAGGAGTCGGTGGGGCTCGACGACTGGGTCGGCCGGTCCGAGGACGGTTTGTCGCTGGTGGGCCGGTCCGAGGACGGGGTGTCGCTCGGCCCCGTCGGTCCGGTGGACGGCGAGCCGCTCCCGCTCGGCGTGATCTCGCTGCCCGACGGGCCGGGCGTCACCCCGCCGCCGGAGGTGGTGGAGCCGGGGGTCGAATCGTCCGCCGGGTCGCCGGCCGGGTCCTCCTCCGTGCCGTCGTCCTGCTCGCCGGGCGACTGCTCGCTCGTGACGCCCCGGTTCCCCGGTACGTCGTCGCCGCCGGAGGTCATGCCCAGCACCACGACGGTGCCGAGCACACCGGCCAGGAGCACACCCGCGGCCGTCGCGACCAGGTTGCGCCGGGCGAAGCCCAGCACCGAGAGCCGGCCGCCCCGCGCGGCGGGCGTGGCCACGGTCGCGGGGGCGCTCCGCCGCGCCGTCATCACCGTGGCGGGGCCCTCGTCCGGGCGCGCCGTCGACAGCGGCTGCGTCGTGGCCGTCATCGGGCGGGCGGACGGGGCCTGTTCCACCGGTTCCGCGAACGGCACGTCCTCGCCCACCTGCGTGAGGACGCCGGGCAGCGGTCCGCCGGAACGGTCGGCGACCAGGGCGAGCGCGCGCCGCCCGGCCACCGCGCCCGGCTTGTCGGCGAGCGCCCCGCGCATGCCGATCGAGGTCTCCAGCTCGGTGCGGGCCCGGTCCGGGTTGCCGGAGAGGAGCGCGAGGATGCCCAGTTCGTGGTGGAAGTACGCCTCCTCGGCGACCTCCCCGGCGATCCTGGCCGCCTCCTGGCCGATCCGCAGCGCCCGCTCCCAGGCTCCCCAGTGCAGTCCCGCCGCGAAGGCCGGGGCGGCGCTGCGGGCCAGCAGGACGGCCGCGCTGGTCTGTCCCGCGCCGTCGCCGGGCACCAGCTGGGCCATCGCCGCGAGGACGGCGTCGGCCTCGGCCGCCGCCCGCTCGGGGGTGACGGAGGGGTGTCCGGCCCACCAGGCGTAATGCTGGGCCGCGGTCCGGGCCCGGTCGGTGGCGTCCTCGCCGTATCCGGCGGCCTCCAGCTGGGCGACGACCCCGGCGGCCAGCCGGTAGCGGGGGCCGGCCGGGGAGAGCAGTCCGCAGCCGGCCAGCTCGCCGAGCGCGGCGTCCGCGTGGGTGTCGCCGACGAGCGCCGGCAGATGGGCCTGGTGCGGCACCTCGCCGCCGAGCGCCACGGCGAAGCGCAGGGTGTCGCGGGCCGGTTCGCTGAGCCCTGCGGCGAGCAGGGCGGCGGGGGCCGCGGCCTCACCGGGGCCGGGCAGCGGTACGCGGTCCCCGGCCCCGTCCTGCCCGAAGGGCGGGCCCGCGGGCCGGTCCCCGGGCCCGTGCGCGTCGTGCGCCCCGGGGGCGGCGCCCGGCAGGTCGCGCCGGCGCAGCAGGGCGCCCGCCTGGACGAAGCGCAGCGGCAGCCCCTCGGACTCGAACCAGAGGTCGCCCGCCCAGTTCCGCTCCTCCTCGGTGAGGGGACGTTCGACGACCTGCTCCAGCAGCTCGATCGAGGCGTCGCGGCCGAGACCGGCGAGGAGGACCTCTTCGAGGTACGGGTCCGCACCGGCCGCGGCGGCGTCCGGAGCCGTCGCGAACAGGAAGGCGCACTCGGGGGTGGCGTCGAGCAGCTCCTCCAGCGCGGCCCCGCCGAACTCCAGGTCGTCGAGCAGGACGACGGCGCCGATGCGCCGGACCTCTTCGAGCAGGGCGGCCCGGTCGGGGCGGTACAGCGGTGCCTCGTTCACGGCGTCGAAGAGCCCGTACAGCAGGTCGGTGACGGTCCTCCGGTAGCCGGAGAGCCGTACCACTCCGTCCGGTGCGAGGGCCGCGCAGTCGGCGGCGACGGCGTCCAGCAGGGCCGTGCGGCCCGATCCGGCCGGTCCGGTGAGCCGCACCGAACGGCCCCTGGACAGCAGGCGCACCAGTCGTTCGCGTTCCTCGGCGCGTTCCAGGAGCGGGAGCTGCGGGGCGGGCGGTCCCGGCGGCACGGGCGGGGCGAGGGCGCGCTCGTGGTCGGCGCGCCCGGCTGCGGTGCGCCGGACCGGGGCGGCGGGTTGCTCACCCGGCGGGCACAGTTCGACCTCGCTGCCGTCGACCGGGTTGACGGTGAGGAGGTACTCGCCCGATATGAGGCGGACGAAGCGCGCCTGTTGCGGCGTTTGCCGACCGAAATCCGGCCCCTTGGGGGCGCCCTTGGCCGAACGGGGCCGGGGGCCGGGGGAACGGCCGCGGTCCGGTCCGTCACCGGGCCCGTCGTCGTCCCGGCCGAACTCTTCCGGCTCCCGGTGTGTCGGGTCCATCGTCAAAGCCCCCAGACGCGTCGCGCACGATTGCCCCTCCGGCCTCGCACGCCCCGCTGTCGTTTCCGGTCCGGTTTCCGCCGGGTGGGTTCGTCAATCGGCGGACGGCCGAACCCTAGACCGTCGGCAGGGGTCCCCGCACAGTCGGGGGGTGGCGCCGCCCGAAGCGCGCGCTCTCATGCGGATTGCACGCTTTCGTTCGCAACGGTTCCGGGCCGGGAGCGCCACCGGGACCGTACGGCCGTGCGCAGAACCGCCACAACGGCACCGGCTCGGCGCGCACCGGGTGCGCGGCGGCGGACAGGACCGTCCGGGCGCGGGCCCACCCCGCAGAACGGTGAACCGGCGCGGGCCCACCGCGCGCGACAGTGAACACGACGTCCGACGCGGGCCCGGGGCTCCTGCACGCGCAACGCGAACCCGGGGGTCCTGCACGCGCAACGCGGACCTGGGGGCAGGTCCTACACGCGCGGCAGCGAGTCCGCAGCGATTCCGCCCTCGATGGCCAGAATGCGATGCAGCCGGGTTGCCACCAGCAGGCGCTGCATCTGCGGCGGCACGCCGCGGAGCACCAGTCGGCGGCCGGCGCGTCCGGCGCGGCGGTGTGCGCCCATGATGACGCCGAGGCCGGTGGCGTCCCAGGAATCCAGCTCGGTCAGGTCGAGCACCAGGTCGCCGACTCCGTCGTCGAGGGCCGAGTGCAGGGCCGTACGGGCGTCCGCCGCGCTTCGGACATCGAGGCGGCCCCCGACGACCAGCTCGGCGTGGTCGCCCCTGATGTGCATATGTGCTCCCCGGAATGCTCCGTAGCAAGGTTCGTCTGTCTGTTCCGTCTCTCCCCAACTGACTGCGGCGGAGACGGAGAGGTTGCCGTCTGTAAGCGAACCGATACCGAATTCACTCTGTGGAGTGACCAAGGCCCGGCCAGGATCCGTGTGGATCCGCGGTCTCCGGAAGACGCCCCCCGGGCCCCCGGGCCCGATCGACGGCGGATCGGGCGCCCGGGGGACCGAAAACGATCAGTACGTGTAGAAGCCCTGCCCGCTCTTGCGGCCGATGTCACCTGCGTCCACCATCCGGCGCATCAGCTCCGGTGCGGCGAACTTCTCGTCCTGGGACTCGGTGTAGATGTTGCTCGTGGCGTGCAGCAGGATGTCGACGCCGGTCAGGTCCGCCGTGGCGAGCGGGCCCATGGCGTGGCCGAAGCCCAGCTTGCAGGCGATGTCGATGTCCTCGGCCGAGGCGACGCCCGACTCGTACAGCTTGGCGGCCTCGACGACGAGAGCCGAGATCAGCCGGGTGGTGACGAAGCCCGCGACGTCGCGGTTGACGACGATACAGGTCTTGCCGACGGACTCGGCGAACTCCCGCGCGGTGGCGAGGGTTTCGTCGCTGGTCTTGTAGCCGCGCACGAGTTCGCAGAGCTGCATCATCGGGACCGGCGAGAAGAAGTGCACGCCGACGACGCGCTCGGGGCGCTCCGTCACAGCCGCGATCTTGGTGATCGGGATGGCGGAGGTGTTGGAGGCGAGCACGGCGTCCTCGCGGGCGATCTTGTCGAGCGCCCGGAAGATCTCGTGCTTGACCTCCAGCTTCTCGAAGACGGCCTCGACGACGACGTCCGCGTCGGCGACCGCGTCGAGGTCGGTGGTGGTGGTGATCCGGGCGAGCGCGGCCTCGGCGTCGTCCGCCGCCAGCTTGCCCTTGGAGACGAACTTGTCGTACGAGGCCTTGATGCCGTCGCGGCCGCGGGTCAGGGCCTCGTCGGTGACGTCGCGCAGCACCACGTCCCAGCCCGCCTGGGCGGAGACCTGCGCGATGCCGGATCCCATGAGTCCGGCTCCGATGACGGCGAGCTTCCTGGCCACGTCTGCACCCCTTGGTTTCTGTTCGCCTCTGCAGCTGATCCCTGCACGGCCGACCTCAACGGTTGTTCACATGCTCTCCGGCGGAGATTAGTACCCGTGAGGGGCGCTGGGGCCCCGAAGAGATGCGCGTCACGTCTCACATGACGGACATCACACCGGCATCCGTCATCCGGCGGCGCGCCGGGCGTAGTTGAGGACCTTTTCGCCGAGGAGCTCCTCGATCTCGTCGAGCAGGACGAGCGCGTCGCGGGAGACCTCGACCGCCTTGCGTCCGGCCAGCATCTCCTGGCTGATGCGGCCGACCAGGGCCCCCTCGATCCAGGCGAGCTGACCGCCGACCAGTCCCGGCAGCGGGTCGTCCGCCGCCGCGCCGGTCTCCTCGCGCAGGGTGGTGACGACGGCGTCCAGCACCTCGCCCTGGAGCCGGGCGAGCCGGGCCTGGAGGGTGGGCGCCTCCTCGATGACCCGCATGAAGTCGGCGAAGCCGTCCATCAGTCCGAGCTCCGGCGAGACCGCGACGACCAGGGCCCGCAGTTCCCGCAGGACCGCCTCGGCCGCCGACTCGCCCCTGTCGCGGGCGCGGACGAACCGGGCCACCCGCTGGGTGACGCCCTTCATCCGGTCGAGGAAGAGGTCCTCCTTGGTGGGGAAGTAGTTGTACACCGTGTTCACGGAGACGTCCGCCAGCTCGGCGATCTCGGCGACGGTCACCGTCACGAAGCCGCGCTCCAGGAACAGCCCGGTCGCGAGGTCCGAGATGCGCTGCCTGGCCTGGCGCTTCTTGCGCTCCCTGAGTCCCTCGGTCATTTCCCCATCGTAGGCGCCGGACCTGAGCCGATGAAAAATTGGAGTCGTTGCATTTTTTGGGTGTCTCTGTTTTTGTGGTCACTATGCCAATCATCAGCGCGACCGGGCTCGCCCGGTCCTTCGACAGCAGGAGCGGGCCGGTGCACGCCGTGCGGTCCGTCGACCTGACGGTCGCGGCCGGCGAGATCGTCGGCCTCCTCGGCCCCAACGGGGCGGGCAAGACCACCACCCTGCGGATGCTGACCACTCTGCTCGCCCCCACCGGCGGCACGGCCACCGTCGCCGGGCACGACCTGGCCGCCGACCCGGCCGGGGTCCGCGCAAAGTGCGGATACGTCGCCCAGTCCGGCGGCGTCGACCCGCACCTCACCGTCCGGGAGGAGCTGGTCACCCAGGGACGGCTGTACCGGCTGGGCAGGCCGGAGGCGACCGCACGGGCCGCGGAACTGGCGCACGGGCTCGGCCTTGACGGACTGCTCGACCGGAGGGCCGTCACGCTCTCCGGCGGTCAGCGACGGCGCCTGGACATCGCGATGGCCCTCACCCACCGCCCGCCCGTCCTCTTCCTCGACGAGCCCACCACCGGACTCGACCCGGCCGGCCGCGCCGACCTGTGGGAGCTGGTGCGCGGGCTGCGCGACGTCTCCGGCACGACGGTCGTCCTCACCACCCACTACCTGGACGAGGCCGACGCGCTCGCCGACCGGCTGATCGTGATCGACCGGGGAGCGGTGGCGGCCGAGGGCACCCCGGCCGCGCTGCGGACCGAGTACACCGGCTCCCCCACCGCCTCCCTCCAGGACACCTTCCTCGCGATCACCGGCCGCGCCCCGGCGCCCGCCGACGCCGCACCCCTCTCCGTCTAGGACCGCCGATGCTCCTGCACGACACCGCGCTCGTCTTCGGCCGGTACGCCCGGCAGACCCTGCGCTCCCGTTTCCAGATGCTCTTCGGCGTCCTGATGCCGCTGCTGTACCTGCTCTTCTTCGGCCCGCTCCTGAGCGGTCTGCCGCTCGGCTCGACCGGTGACTCCTGGCAGGTCCTGGTCCCCGGGCTGCTGCTCCAACTCGCCCTGTTCGGCGCCTCGTTCTCCGGATTCTCGATCATCGTCGAGAAGTCCTCGGGAGTGGTGGAACGGATGCGGGTGACTCCGGTCAGCAGACTGGCGCTGCTGCTGGGCCGGGTCCTGCGGGACGCCGTGCTCTTCGTGTTCCAGGCGGTGCTGCTGGTGCTGGCCGCCCTGGTCATGGGGTTGCGCGCGCCGCTGCCCGGCGTCCTGATCGGCTTCGCGTTCGTCGGACTGCTGACGGTCGCGCTGGCCTCGCTGTCCTACGCGCTGGCCATGAAGGTCCCGACCCCGCAGGAGTTCGGCCCCGTCATCAACGCGGTCACCATGCCGGTGATGCTGCTCTCCGGCCTGATGCTGCCGATGACCCTGGGGCCGGCCTGGCTGGACCTCGTCTCGCGCCTCACCCCGCTGCGTCACCTCGTGGACGCGGTGCGGGACGCGTACGTGGGCGCGTACGCCACCGCGGACATGCTGTACGGGGCGCTGGTCGCGGTCGTCCTCGCGGCCGGGGCCGTGGCGGTGGGCGCCCGGGCCTTCCACCGGGCGGGGGCCTGAGCCGTGCCCCGGCCGGGCCCGCCGGAGCATGGCACTAGCCTGACGGCATGGTCAACCTGACACGTATCTACACGCGCACCGGCGACCGGGGCACCACGGCCCTCGGCGACATGAGCCGGACCGCCAAGACGGACCTGCGGATCTCCGCGTACGCCGACGCCAACGAGGCCAATGCCGTCATCGGCACCGCCATCGCGCTCGGACAGCTTTCCGAGGACGTCGTGAAAGTCCTCGTCCGCGTGCAGAACGACCTCTTCGACGTGGGCGCGGACCTGTCGACCCCGGTCGTCGAGAACCCGGAGCACCCGCCGCTGCGGGTCGAGCAGAGCTACGTCGACAAACTGGAGGCGGACTGCGACCACTTCCTGGAGCAGCTGGAGAAGCTGCGCAGCTTCATCCTGCCGGGCGGTACGCCGGGGGCGGCGCTGCTGCACCAGGCGTGCACGGTGGTCCGGCGCGCGGAGCGCTCCACCTGGGCGGCGCTGGAGGTGCACGGCGACACGATGAACGCGCTGACGGCCACGTACCTCAACCGGCTCTCCGACCTGCTGTTCATCCTCGCGCGGACGGCGAACAAGGAGCTCGGGGACGTGCTGTGGGTGCCGGGCGGCGAGCGATAGCCCACCGAGCCCTCGATCCCCCGATCCCCTGGAGAACCCGGGGGATCGGGGCAGAGGTCACCTCAACGTCTTCGCTCCCGGACCCGCCTCCGTCCCCCCTCCCGGGTCCGTCTTCGGGAACAGGGTGTAGCTCCCCGCGATGGCCACGTTGATCCCGATCACGAGCAGCATCTTCTGCTGCCACCCCTGCAGCGTCGACGCGTCCCCGTCCCCGCCGACGTACCAGATCGCCAGCTGGAGCAGGACCAGCGCCGTCACCGCCGCGACGATCCACCGGGCGGCGGCCCGCCACTCGTGCACCGCGCGCGCCATGCCGTACTTCGGCGGCTTCACCGGCGGCGGGCCGCCCGCGAAGCGGTGGGCGACCCGGACGTCGACCCAGCGGATCGTCGAGTGGCCGAGGCCGACCGTGAAGCCGATGTAGACCGCGGCCAGCCCGTGCTTCCAGTCGGGCGAAGCGCCGTTCTTCAGGTCGATCGCCGTCACCACCAGCAGCATCACCTCCAGCAGCGGCTCGCACAGCAGCACGGCGGCGCCCAGTCGCGGCTTCTTCGCCAGGTACCGCAGCGCGAGTCCCGCGGCCAGCAGCACCCAGAAGGCGACTTCGCAGAGCACGATCAGTACGGCGATCACGGCACTTCCCCCTTCGGTCCACTTCAGCCTCCCAGCCGTCCGGGGCGCACTCGTCGTCGGCGATGATGAACCCGGCCTGCATCCTTCGATGTACCGGCGTCTCATCCTTCGACGTACCGGAACCTCGGCCCGGCAGGGCGGTCCGGGCCCCGGGGCCGTGTTGGATGGGAAGGTGTTCTCCTCCTTCCGCCCGCACCGCCACGACGTGCTCCTGGCCGTCGTCGGACTGTCCGGCGGCATACTCCTGTGGCTGCTCGGGCTGCACCTCCAGACCCACCGGCTCTTCACCGCCCCGTGGGTCAGCCTGGTGCCGCTCCTCGTCGTCTCCGGGCTCGAACTGCTGCGCAGGACCTCACCGCGGACGGGGCTGGTCGTCGGCGCGCTCGCCCTGGTCGCGGACCAGTTCACGGTCGGGAACCTGGCGACGATCCTGATGTTCACGGACCTCGTGTACGCGGCCGTGCTGTACGGTAAGCCGTCCGCCGCCCGCCGCATCCCGGTGGCCACGTTCCTGATCATGGTCGCGGTCACGATCGGCTTCCTGGCCTGGTTCCGCACCCCGCAGGCACTGCTCATCGGCGTCGTCACCGGCATGGTCTCCTTCGGCCCCGCCCTCACCGGGGCGAGCGTCCGCAACCACCGCGACGCCGCCGAGACGGCCCGGCTGCACGCCGAACAGACCGCGCTGCTGGCCGAGATGGACCGGGTGCAGGCGGTGACCGCCGAACGCGCCCGGATGGCCCGCGAGTTGCACGACGTGGTGGCCAACCACCTGTCGGCGATCGCGGTCCACTCCACCGCCGCCCTCTCCATCGACAAGCCGGCCACCTCGCGCGACGCGCTGGGCGTGATCCGGGAGAACAGCGTCGCCGGCCTCGCCGAGATGCGCCGGCTGATCAAGCTGCTGCGCGCCGGCGGCGACGCCCCGGAACCGGCCGCCTCACCCACCCTCTCCTCGCTGGACGCCCTGGTGGAACAGGCCCGTACGAACACCGCGTCGAGTGGGCTGACCTGCACGTTCGAGGACGCCCGGGAGGAACGGGAGCCGCTGCCCGCACCGGTCGAGCTGGCCGCGTACCGGATCGTCCAGGAGTCCTTGACCAATGCGCTCAAGCACGCCGCGCCCGGCCCGGTCGGGGTGCGGCTCGGCCGGGCCGGTCAGCTGCTCACGATCGAGGTCAGCAGTGTGATCGAGGAACGTCCCGGGCCCCGCGCGCCGGGGTCGGGAGCCGGTCTGGTGGGGATGCGGGAACGGGTGGCGCTGCTGGGCGGGACCATCGAGGCGGGCCCCTCGGTCGGCGGTGACGGAACGAGAATATGGCGGGTACGGGCCGAACTGCCCGTGACGGAAGGGACATCGAGAACATGACGATCCGGGTGGTGGTCGCCGAGGACCAGTCGGCCGTCCGTGCCGGGCTGGTGCTCATCCTGCGCAGTGCGGCCGACATCGAGGTCGTCGGCGAGGCCGGGGACGGCGAGGAGGCGGTGCGCCTGGCCCGCGAACTGCGTCCGGACCTGGTGCTGATGGACATTCAGATGCCGCGGCTGGACGGGGTGTCGGCGACCGGGCAGGTGGTGTCCGAGCAGCTCGCGGACGTCCTGGTGCTGACCACGTTCGACCTCGACGAGTACGTCTTCGGGGCGCTGCGCGCGGGGGCCGCGGGCTTCCTGCTGAAGGACACCGACGCGCACGACCTGATCGAGGCGGTGCGCACGGTGGCGCGCGGCGAGGGGCTGATCGCCCCGGCCGTGACGCGGCGTCTGATCGCGGAGTTCGCCGGAACCGCCCCCGCACGGCCGGCGAGGACGCCCGATCCCTCGGTGCTGGACGCGCTCACCCGGCGGGAGCGGGAGGTTCTCGGCTGTCTCGGCGCGGGGTTGTCGAACGCCGAGATCGCGGTCCGGCTCTCCATGGCGGAGGCGACGGTGAAGACGCACGTCAGCAGGCTGCTGGGCAAGCTGGAGCTGCGCAGCCGGGTCCAGGCGGCGGTGCTGGCACAGGAGTTGGGCGTGCTCTGAGCGAACGGTCACGAAGCGATCTTTGGTCTGGACCTCTTGACGATTGGTCCAGACCTTCCTAATCTCACCGGACACACTGCGGTGAGTACGCCATGACAAGGCGCGCTCAGGGCGGCGCAGGGTTTGCAGTCCACGGACCACCCCCCGTTTGTCCGGACCTCACCCGAGGAGCACCGTTGAGCATGGAAACCCCCCTACGCCGTACCCGACTCAGATTCGGGCACGGAAGAGCCAACAGATCCAGAGCGGTCGCGGGCCTCACCGCCCTGATCCTTCCGCTCGCCGCGATGGTCGGCCTGGCCTCCCCCGCCGAGGCCGCCACGTCGGCAACCGCCACCTTCACCAAGAAATCCGACTGGGGCAGCGGCTTCGAGGGCCAGTGGACGGTGAAGAACACCGGCACCACCGCCCTGTCCTCCTGGACCATCGAGTGGGACTTCCCCTCCGGCACCGCGGTCGGCTCCGCCTGGGACGCCACCGTCACCAACTCCGGAACCCACTGGACCGCCAAGAACCTCGGCTGGAACGGCACGGTCGCCCCCGGTGCCTCCGTCAGCTTCGGCTTCAACGGCACCGGCCCCGGCGCCCCGACCGGCTGCAAGCTGAACGGCGGCTCCTGTGACGGCGGCAGCGTCCCCGGCGACAACGCCCCCTCCGCGCCCGGCACCCCCACCGCGAGCGCCGTCACCGACACCTCGGTCAAGCTGAGCTGGTCCGCCGCGACCGACGACAACGGCATCAAGAACTACGACGTCCTGCGGGACGGCGCGGTCGTCTCGACGGTCACCGGCACGACGTACTCGGACTCCGGCCTCACCGCCGGCACCGACTACTCGTACACCGTGCGGGCCCGTGACACCGCCGACCAGACCGGCCCCGCCAGCGGCGCGGTCAAGGTGCGCACCACCGGTGGTGGCGGCACCCCGGGCACGGGCGACAAGGTCAACCTGGGCTACTTCGCCAACTGGGGCGTCTACCAGCGCAACTACCACGTCAAGAACCTGGCCACCTCGGGTTCCGCCGACAAGATCACGCACATCAACTACGCCTTCGGCAACGTCCAGGGCGGCAAGTGCACGATCGGTGACGCGTACGCCGACTACGAGAAGGCCTACACCGCCGACCAGTCGGTCGACGGCGTGGCCGACACCTGGGACCAGGAACTGCGCGGCAACTTCAACCAGCTGCGCAAGCTGAAGGCGAAGTACCCGCACATCAAGGTCCTGTGGTCGTTCGGCGGCTGGACCTGGTCCGGCGGCTTCGGTGACGCCTCGAAGAACCCGGCCGCGTTCGCCGAGTCCTGCTACAAGCTGGTGGAGGACCCGCGCTGGGCCGATGTCTTCGACGGCATCGACATCGACTGGGAGTACCCCAACGCCTGCGGTCTGACCTGTGACACCAGCGGTCCGGACGCGCTGAAGGGCCTCGCCTCGGCCCTGCGCACCAAGTTCGGCAAGGACTACCTGGTGACCGCCGCCATCACCGCCGACGCCTCCGATGGCGGCAAGATCGACGCCGCCGACTACGCCGGCGCCGCCCAGTCCATGGACTGGTACAACGTGATGACGTACGACTTCTTCGGCGCCTGGGCGGCCAAGGGCCCGACGGCCCCGCACTCCCCGCTGACCTCGTACGACGGCATCCCGCAGGCCGGCTTCAACTCCGCCGACGCCATCGCCAAGCTGAAGGCCAAGGGCGTGCCCGCGTCCAAGCTGCTGCTCGGCATCGGCTTCTACGGCCGCGGCTGGACCGGTGTGACCCAGTCCGCCCCGGGCGGCACCGCCACCGGCCCCGCGGCCGCCACCTTCGAGCCGGGCATCGAGGACTACAAGGTCCTCAAGAACACCTGCCCCAGCACGGGCACGGTCGCCGGCACCGCCTACGCCCACTGCGGCACCAACTGGTGGAGCTACGACACCCCGGCCACCATCACGTCCAAGATGACCTGGGCGAAGAACCAGGGCCTGGGCGGCGCGTTCTTCTGGGAGTTCAGCGGTGACACCGCCAACGGTGAACTCGTGGGTGCCATCCACAACGGCCTGAAGTAGTCCGTACGGCACCACGCCACACCCCGCAAAGCAGCCGGGGAGACAGGTCCGCCCCCTGTCTCCCCGGCTTTCGCATGCCCACGCTCCCCGCTCGCGTACGGCCGCGCTCCCCCTCCCCCGGCTCCTGTACGGCCCGCGCTCCCCGCCGGTTTCCGTGTCTCCCCGGCTCTCGCACCCACGCCGCTCCCCGGCTCGCGTACGGCCGCGCTCCCCCGCGGGCTTCCGTACCGGACTTCCGTACCGGAGTCCCGTCCCGTAGTCCCGTACCCGTTCCGCCGCCTCCCGACGGGACGGCACAAGGCTTCGCACCCCCTCGCCCGTCCTCCGGACGGCACGAGGCCCCGGGTGCGATCTCTCGCACCCGGGGCCTCGTGGGCGATCCGTCGTTCGTCGTCCGGGGCCGGACGGACGGCCCGCCGTACAAGCCCTCGGGCTCCCGGCCTCCCGGCCTCTCAGGCCACGTTGACCCGCTGGCCGGGCGGGGCCGCCTCCAGCCAGGCGAGGAAACCGGTCAGCGCGTCCTCGCTCATGGCCAGCTCCAGGCGGGTCTCCCGGTGGAGACAGCCGAGCACCACGGCGTCGGACAGGAGCGCCAGTTCCTCCTCGCCCTCGGGCATCCGGCGGGCGATCACCTCGATCGCGGAACGCTCCAGGCCGCGGCGCGGACGGGGCGAGTACGAGAAGACCCGGAACCAGTCGATCCGGTCCTCGCTGTACCGGGCGACCCCGTACACCCAGCCCTTGCCCGAGAGATCGGGCTCCTCCGGCACGTTCCATCGCAGGCTGCAGTCGAAGGTTCCGCCGGAGCGCTGAATCAGCCGCCGGCGCAGACCGAAGACGAAGAGCCCGATCAGAATCAGTGCGACGACCAGGGCGCCCACCCACAGCGCGAGGAACATCTCCACCGACCTCCTCGCGTCGTCGAGTAACGGATACCACCAGGAATACAACCCGCACCTGCATCGCCTCAGCCGCGACACGGTCTGGAGGGTTCTCCAGCTCGGGCCGCGGCTGAGGGTAAAGCTACGTGGTCGCGGTGCGCTAGCGCACCGCCACCGCGCGCAGTCGCACTTCGGCGCGCCGCTCGGAAGCGGCGTCCGTGTCCGACTTCGCACGCTCCAGCGCACGCTCGGCGCGCTGGACGTCGATCTCGTCCGCCAGCTCCGCGATCTCGGCGAGCAGCGAGAGCTTGTCGTCCGCGAACGAGATGAAACCGCCGTGCACAGCGGCGACCACGGTCTGGCCGTCGCTCGTACGGATCGTCACCGGGCCCGACTCCAGCACACCCAGAAGCGGCTGGTGACCGGGCATGACGCCGATGTCGCCGGACGTGGTGCGCGCGACGACCAGGGTGGCCTCGCCGGACCAGACACTGCGGTCCGCGGCGACCAGCTCGACGTGCAGCTCAGCAGCCAAGGGTGGCTCCTCGGGTCACCACCCGGCCGTTCGAGCCGGGTGTTGGGTCAATTCTAAGGGGCGTGGTGAGGGGGACGGGACCACACCCGTCCCCCTCGGTGAGCCATGGGCTCAGGAGACGCCGAGCTCCTTGGCGTTGGCCTTGAGGTCCTCGATGCCACCGCACATGAAGAACGCCTGCTCGGGGAAGTGGTCGTACTCGCCGTCGCAGATCGCGTTGAACGCGGCGATCGACTCGTCGAGCGGGACGTCCGAACCGTCCACGCCGGTGAACTGCTTGGCGACGTGGGTGTTCTGCGACAGGAAGCGCTCGACGCGACGGGCACGGTGGACGACGAGCTTGTCCTCCTCGCCCAGCTCGTCGATACCGAGGATCGCGATGATGTCCTGGAGGTCCTTGTACTTCTGGAGGATCCCCTTGACGCGCATGGCGGCCGCGTAGTGGTCGTCCGCGATGTAGCGGGGGTCCAGGATGCGGGACGTGGAGTCCAGCGGGTCCACGGCCGGGTAGATGCCCTTCTCGGAGATCGGACGGGAGAGAACCGTCGTCGCGTCGAGGTGGGCGAAGGTGGTGGCCGGGGCCGGGTCGGTCAGGTCGTCCGCGGGGACGTAGATCGCCTGCATCGAGGTGATCGAGTGACCACGGGTCGAGGTGATGCGCTCCTGCAGCAGACCCATCTCGTCGGCCAGGTTCGGCTGGTAACCCACCGCGGACGGCATGCGGCCGAGCAGGGTGGACACCTCGGAGCCGGCCTGGGTGTACCGGAAGATGTTGTCGATGAAGAAGAGCACGTCCTGCTTCTGCACATCGCGGAAGTACTCCGCCATGGTCAGACCGGCCAGCGCGACGCGAAGACGCGTGCCCGGCGGCTCGTCCATCTGACCGAAGACCAGCGCGGTCTTGTCGATGACGCCCGAGTCGGCCATTTCCTCGATGAGGTCGTTGCCCTCACGGGTGCGCTCGCCGACACCGGCGAACACCGACACACCGTCGTGGTTGTTGGCCACGCGGTAGATCATCTCCTGGATCAGAACGGTCTTGCCGACACCGGCACCACCGAACAGACCGATCTTTCCACCCTTGACGTACGGGGTGAGGAGGTCGATGACCTTGACGCCGGTCTCGAACATCTCGGTCTTGGACTCGAGCTGGTCGAAGTTGGGCGCCTTGCGGTGGATCGCCCAGCGCTCGGTGACCTCGGCCTCGGCCTCGGGCTTGTTCAGGATCTCACCGAGGGTGTTGAACACCTTGCCCTTGGTGATGTCACCGACGGGGACCGTGATGCCGGTGCCCGTGTCGGTCACCGGGGCCTGGCGGACCAGACCGTCGGTGGGCTGCATCGAGATCGCGCGGACCAGGCCGTCGCCGAGGTGCTGGGCGACCTCGAGGGTCAGCGTCTTGAGCTTGCCGTCCTCGGCCGGGTCGGCCACCTGGACGTTCAGCGCGTTGTAGATGTCCGGCATCGCGTCGACGGGGAACTCCACGTCGACGACCGGGCCGATGACCCGGGCGACGCGGCCCGTGGCAACGGCCGTCTCAACTGTCGTCGTCATTACTTGTCACTCCCCGCGGTCGCGTCGGCCAGCGCACTGGCACCACCGACGATCTCGCTGATTTCCTGGGTGATTTCGGCCTGGCGGGCCGCGTTGGCAAGCCTGGAGAGCGTCTTGATGAGCTCACCGGCGTTGTCGGTGGCCGACTTCATCGCGCGGCGGCGGGCGGCGTGCTCGGAAGCAGCGGCCTGCAGCAGCGCGTTGTAGATCCGGCTCTCGACGTATCGCGGAAGCAGGGCGTCGAGGACGTCCTCCGCCGACGGCTCGAAGTCGAACAGCGGAAGGATCTCGCCCTTGCCGCCCTCCTCCTTCGTGGCATCGAGACTGAGCGGCAGCATCCGGTTGTCCACCGGGTTCTGCGTCATCATCGACACGAACTCCGTGTAGACGATGTGCAGCTCGTCCACGCCGCCCTCGGCGGTCTCCTGGGTGACCGCCTCGATCAGCGGGGCCGCGGCCCGCTTGGCGTCCTCGTACGACGGGCTGTCGGTGAAGCCCGTCCACGAGTCCTCGATCTTCCGCTCGCGGAAGCCGTAGTAGGCGACGCCCTTGCGGCCGATCACGTAGGTGACGACCTCCTTGCCCTCGCCCCGGAGCCGCTCGGTCAGTCGCTCCGCGGCCTTGATGGCGTTGGAGGAGTAACCGCCGGCCAGACCGCGGTCGCTCGTGACGAGCAGGATCGCGGCCCGGGCCGGGGTCTCGGCCTCGGTGGTCAGCGGGTGCTTGGTGGTGGAGCCGGTCGCCACCGCGGTCACCGCGCGGGTGAGCTCACTGGCGTACGGCGTCGATGCCGCCACCTGGCGCTGCGCCTTGACGATGCGCGAGGCGGCGATCATCTCCATCGCCTTGGTGATCTTCTTCGTGGCGGTGACGGAGCGAATGCGGCGCTTGTAAACGCGAAGCTGAGCGCCCATCGATCAGCCCTCGCCCAGGAGCTTGCCGTCCGAGGTCTCGAACTGCTGCTTGAAGGCGGCGACGGCGTCGGCGATCGCCTGCAGCGTGTCGTCGGACATCTTGGCGCCCTCGCGGATGCTGGTGAGGAGGTCCTTGCGCTCGCGGCGCAGGTACTCCAGCAGCTCCGTCTCGAAGCGGCGGATGTCCTCGACCGGCACGTCGTCCATCTTGCCGTTGGTGCCGGCCCAGATGGAGATGACCTGCTCCTCGACCGGGAACGGGGCGTACTGCGGCTGCTTCAGCAGCTCGACCATGCGCTTGCCGCGCTCCAGCGAAGCCTTCGAGGCCGCGTCCAGGTCGGAACCGAAGGCGGCGAACGCCTCCAGCTCGCGGTACTGGGCGAGGTCCACGCGCAGACGGCCGGAGACCTGGCGCATCGCCTTGTGCTGGGCGGAACCACCGACGCGGGAGACCGAGATACCGACGTTCAGGGCCGGACGCTGACCGGCGTTGAACAGGTCGGACTCCAGGAAGCACTGGCCGTCGGTGATGGAGATGACGTTGGTCGGGATGAACGCCGACACGTCGTTCGCCTTGGTCTCGACGATCGGGAGGCCCGTCATCGAACCGGCGCCCATCTCGTCGGAGAGCTTCGCGCAACGCTCCAGCAGACGCGAGTGGAGGTAGAAGACGTCGCCCGGGTAGGCCTCACGGCCCGGCGGACGGCGCAGCAGCAGCGACACGGCGCGGTAGGCGTCGGCCTGCTTCGAGAGGTCGTCGAAGATGATCAGGACGTGCTTGCCCTGGTACATCCAGTGCTGGCCGATGGCCGAACCGGTGTACGGCGCCAGGTACTTGAAGCCGGCCGGGTCGGACGCCGGGGCGGCGACGATGGTCGTGTACTCGAGCGCGCCGGCCTCTTCGAGGGCACCGCGCACGGAGGCGATGGTGGAGCCCTTCTGACCGATGGCGACGTAGATGCAGCGCACCTGCTTGTTCACGTCGCCCGAGCGCCAGTTGTCGCGCTGGTTGATGATCGTGTCGACGGCCAGGGCGGTCTTGCCCGTCTGGCGGTCGCCGATGATCAGCTGACGCTGGCCGCGGCCGATCGGCACCATGGCGTCGACGGCCTTGTAGCCGGTCTGCATCGGCTCGTGCACCGACTTGCGGACCATGACGCCAGGGGCCTGCAGCTCGAGGGCGCGGCGGCTGTCGGTCGCGATCTCGCCGAGACCGTCGATCGGGTTGCCGAGCGGGTCGACGACGCGGCCGAGGTAACCCTCGCCGACGCCGACGGAGAGCACCTCACCGGTGCGCTGCACCGGCTGGCCCTCTTCGATGCCGCTGAACTCGCCGAGGACGATCGCACCGATCTCGCGCTCCTCGAGGTTGAGGGCGAGACCGAGGGTGCCGTCCTCGAACTTCAGCAGCTCGTTCGCCATGGCCGAGGGAAGACCCTCGACCTTCGCGATGCCGTCGCCGGCAACGCTGACCGTACCGACCTCCTCGCGCGAGGCCGCGTCCGGCTTGTACGCCTGGACAAAGTTCTCCAGCGCGTCCCGGATCTCCTCCGGCCGGATCGTGAGCTCCGCCATCTGGGTTCCCTGCTCTCCTTGTTGGGCCCGAAGTTTCTTAAGGGGGTCTGGGGGCCGACCCCCAGGAATCTTCTGCAATTTCTGCACGGCCCAACCGGGCCGCTGGTCTTGCTCTGTCTTTGGTTGCTGCGTCGGTCAGCCGGCCATGCGACGGGTCGCCTCTTCGAGGCGCTCCGCGATGGTGCCGTCGATGACCTCGTCACCGACCCGCACCGCGATCCCGCCGAGGACCGCGGGGTCCACGTCGAGGTTCAGGTGCATCGGGCGGCCGTAGATCTTCGTCAGCGCGGCGCCGAGGCGCTGCTTCTGCCGATCGTTCAGCGGCACCGCCGAGGTGACCACCGCGACCATGCGTTCCCGGCGCTCCGCGGCGAGCTTGGAGAGGGACTCGAGTCCCGCTTCCAGGCTACGTCCACGCGGCTGGGTGACAAGGCGGACGATGACGCGCTCGGTGGCGGGCCGCGCCTTGCCGCCGAGCAGGCTGCGCAGCAGCTGCCCCTTGGCGGCGGTGGACGCGGACCGGTCGGTGAGCGCGGCGCGGAGCTCCTTGTCGGAGGCCACGATCCGGCCGAACCGGAACAGCTCGTCCTCGACGTCGTCGAGGTCACCGCTGCGCTGGGCGGCGGTGAGGTCGGCGATGTTCGCCAGTTCCTCGACCGAGTCGACCAGGTCGCGGGACTGCGACCAGCGGGAGCGGACCATGCCGGAGACCAGGTCGACGGTCTCGCCGCCCACCTGCCCGCCCAGCAGTCGTCCCGCCAGCTCCGCCTTGGCCTCGCCGGCCTGCGACGGGTCGGTCAGGACCCGCCGCAGCGACACCTCGCGCTGGAGCAGCGCCGTGACGGCGGCCAGCTCCTCGGCGAGCTTCGCCGCGTCGACCGACGTGCTGTCGGTCAGCGCGTCGAGACGCTCACGTGCGGCAGCCAGTGCCTCGCGGCTCGAGCCGTTCATCGGACGGCCTCGGCCTTCGCCTCGAGCTCGTCGAGGAAACGGTCGACGGTGCCGCTCTGCCGGGCGTGGTCCTCGAGGGACTCGCCGACGAGCTTGCCGGCCAGGTCGGTGGCGAGCTTGCCCACGTCCTGACGCAGCGCGGCGGCCGCGGCCTTGCGGTCGGCCTCGATCTGGGCGTGGCCGGCAGCGATGATCTCCTCGCGCTGCCGCTGGCCTTCCGCCCGCATCTCCTGCAGGATCACGGCGCCCTGCTCCTGTGCCTCCTGGCGCAGGCGCGCGGCCTCGTGACGGGCCTCGGCGAGCTGAGCCTTGTACTGCTCGAGCACGCTCTGGGCCTCGGTCTGGGCCGCATCGGCCTTTTCGATACCGCCTTCGATGGCCTCGCGGCGCTCTTCCAGAACCTTGTTGATGTTCGGGAGGAGCTTCTTGGCGAGGAAGCCGAAGACGATGACAAAGGCGATGAGGCCGATGACGAGCTCGGGGATCGGCGGAACGAGCGGGTTCTCCGCACCTTCCGACGCGAGCTGCTGAACCAGGGGGTTCACATCAGTGCCTTCCGTCGAATGGGCTGTTCGCGACCAGGTCAGGAGGTCGGGTAGACGAACGGCATGACCAGACCGATCAGGGCGAGCGCCTCACAGAAGGCGAAGCCGAGGATCTGGTTGGCGCGGATCAGGCCGGCAGCCTCGGGCTGACGGGCGAGGGCCTGGGTGCCGTTACCGAAGATGATGCCGACGCCGACGCCGGGGCCGATGGCGGACAGGCCATAGCCGACGGAGCTGAGGGAACCGGTGACGGCGGCAAGGGTCTGGGACATGCCAGTTCTTCCTTCTCTTTCACGGACCGGCGGGGGTTGGCCACCGGACGACTGGGGGTAGGGCAGGCGCGATCAGTGGTGCTCGGCGACAGCGCCCTGGATGTAGGTGCACGCCAGGAGCACGAAGACGTACGCCTGAACGGCCTGGATGAAGAGCTCGAAAGCCGTCATCACGATGACCATCACGAACGACACACCCGCGTAGGCGATGCCGATGCCGTTGAGCAGGTACCAGCTGGCGATGGTGAAGAGCAGCAGCAGCGTGTGACCCGCGAACATGTTCGCGAAGAGTCGGACCGCGTGCGTGAAGGGACGGACCAGGGTGTTCGAGAAGAACTCGATGACCATGATCAGCGGCAGGACCGGGCCGAGCGACTTGTCGTAGCCGGTCAGGTTCTTGAAGCCGCCGACGAAGCCGTGCCGCTTGAAGGTGAGGCTCATCCAGAGGATGTAGACGATCAGCGCCAGGGCGGCCGGGTACGCGATGATCGACGTCACCGGGAACTGGGCGAGCGGGATGATCGACCAGAGGTTCATCATCCACACGAAGAAGAAGATCGAGACCATCAGCGGGACGTACTTCTCGCCCTCGCGCTTGCCGAGCGTCTCGTAGACGATGCCGCGGCGGACGAAGTCGTAGCCGGCCTCGGCCACCATCTGCAGCTTGCCCGGAACGATCTTCGGCTTACGGAAGGCGGCCCAGAAGAAGCCGACGATGATGACCGTACCGAGGAGCGCCAGCAGCATCGTCTTGTTGAAGTAGACGTTGCTGTCCGCGTCACCGAAGATCGGCTCGAACAGGAAAGAGTGCAAGCCGGGACCCGGGAAACCACACCCGTCGAAGATGTGGCAATCGGTCTCGAAGGCGAGCACCTGCGTCGGGTCAGCACTCACCGCGGGCTCCTTCAGCGTGGCGCATAGGTACGGCAACCTCGTTGTGTCGGCGCGGCGCGCAGCCGCGGTTCGGCACTGGACTGGTGTTACGGATGTGTGAGCGGCAGTCAGGCATTGAGCCTCGCGATCGAGCAGGCGTCAGCTCACATGCCCGCGCCCGCAGTGCCGCAGTTGGAACCGGACGATAGCAGGGTCTTGAACCCGCACTTATCCCGCCCCTACCCTTCACGACTTCGAGCCCGTGTTCTTGGGCTTTTCCGCCTTGTCGGACTCGGGTTCGACGTAAAGGATCTTGGCCTTCATGTGCGCGCGCGTCTGCGCGCCGATCCACACGAGGGTCAGTGCGACCAGAGTGATCGCGAACGCCTTCGGGTTGAACATCGTCGTGTCCTTGAAGACGGCGACGAAGACGAACAACAGCAGAAGTTGCGTCGTGTAGAGCATCAGGCCCATTGCCTGGAACAGCTGGGGCAGGGACCGCGCGGTCCGCTGCAGGACGACCAGGCCGATCCCCATGAAGAGGACCACCACGAGCGTCGCGACGAGCGCGCCGATGGCTCCCTTGCCGCCCGCGACACCAGCGCTGACGGCGACGGCGACGGCGCCGGCGGCAGCGGTGGGTACGGCGGTCTGGAGGAGAGTCCGGGCGTCGTTGGACGGCATGGCGGCAGCTCCGCTTGCAGGGGGTGGGCAGGGTGTCGTCATGGACGATCGTAGGCCCGGTCCGGGGCGATGCCTCGGGCCGATGGACCGCGCTACTACAAGTCCTTCGGCTCCGTCACCGGGCTTCGTGAACGGTATCACAAACTATTTGATGAGGTCTTTACCAAGAAAGTGTGCTCACAGTCACACGTGAGAGTGAATCTGCGCATGTGAGCAAGACAACTCAATATCTTGCCTGGTATTGCCCTCTGGTGACCGAATCATCAACGTGCGGATTCGGCCTTGCCTCTGTCCGAAAAATGAGTTCGCCCGCCGATCGCGGTCGCTCCGTTGACGCCGGAGACTCCCACCACGACCGGGGGCCGCTCCGTCGTCCCCGGCCCCTCGGCCCGCCTCATCTCCCCTGCCGCGGCCCCCTGTTGGGCTTCGGGAGCCGCCGGAAGGGGCGCCTGGGGATCACCGTCCCCCGCGCGGCGCCGACGGCGGTAGCGGGGCGGCAGGAAGCGTTCCGCCCAGTACGGCGCCTTCGGCGTGAAACGGGGCATCAGCAGCAGTACGAGGCCCAGTGCGCTCAGCCCCATGATGACCAGGACGATCCACAGCGACGTCGAATGCACGGAATATCCGACCGCACCGAAGGCGATCAGGGCCGACCAGAAGTACATGATCAGCACCGACCGGCTGTGCGAATGGCCGATCTCCAGCAGCCGGTGGTGCAGATGGCCGCGGTCCGCGGCGAACGGCGACTGCCCGTTCCAGGTGCGGCGCACGATCGCCAGCACCAGGTCCGCGGCCGGGACCGCGATGACCGTCAGCGGCAGCAGCAGCGGGATGAAGACCGGCAGCATCGCGTGCGTGGCCTCGCGCTCGCTGCCCGCGAAGAGCTTCATCGTGTCCGGGTCGACCTGCCCCGTGACGGAGATCGCCCCGGCCGCCAGCACCAGGCCGATCAGCATCGAGCCCGAGTCGCCCATGAAGATCCGGGCCGGGTGCATGTTGTGCGGCAGGAAGCCCAGGCACATGCCCATCAGGATCGCCATGAAGAGCGTCGCCGGGGCCGCGGCCTCGATCGTGTGCCCGTACCAGAGCCGGTACGTGTACAGGAAGAACGCGGCGGCCGCGATGCAGACCGTGCCGGCCGCGAGGCCGTCCAGACCGTCGACGAAGTTGACCGCGTTGATCGTGATGACGACCAGGGCGACCGTGAGCAGCGTGCCCTGCCACTGGGTCAGCGCGACGGTGCCGACACCGGGGATCGGCAGCCACAGGATCGTCAGCCCCTGGATGACCATGACCGCGGCGGCGATCATCTGGGCGCCGAGCTTGATCAGGGCGTCCATCTCGAACTTGTCGTCCAGCACCCCGATCAGCCAGATCAGGGCGGCCCCGGAGAGCAGCGCCCGCGGTTCGTTGGAGAGCTGGAAGACCCAGTCGAGGTTGTGGAGATGGGCCGCGACGATCAGCCCGGCGCACAGGCCGCCGAACATGGCGATGCCGCCGAGCCTCGGTGTCGGTTCCCGGTGGACGTCACGCGCACGGATCGCGGGCATCGCCCCGATCGCGATGGCGAACTTGCGCACCGGGCCGGTCAGCAGGTAGGTCACCGCAGCCGTGACACAGAGCGTCAGCAGATAATCACGCACGGGCTGCCCCATAGATTTCGCCGGCCATCTCAGCCCACACCTTAGACCGTCCGGCGCTTGCGGACGGCCGTGGTGCGTCGGCCTCACAGGTGAGGACACGGGGACCGGACCCCACGGTTGCACGGAGGGCGACCAGGGGTTTTCCGGCCGGGTCCGGCCCGTCCGGACGGCTCGCCCTACCCCGGATAGGGCGGGTGCTTCCCGACCAGTTCCCGCACCTCGTCACGGACGTCGCCCTCCTGTCGCACCGCCGTCCCGAGGAGCGCCGCGAGCCGCGCCATGTCGGTCTCGTCCATGCCCTGGGTGGTCACGGCCGCGGTCCCGAGCCGGATGCCGCGGGCGTCCCCGTACGGCAGCGCGCAGGTGTCCAGCACCACGCCCGCCGCCGCCAGCCGGGCCCGGGCGCCCGGCCCGTCGACGCCCAGCGGGGCCGGGTCGGCGACGATCAGGTGGGTGTCCGTGCCGCCCGTGGTGATCTCGAAGCCCTCCGCCTCCAGGCCGGCCGCCAGCGCCCGGGCACGCTCCACCACCCGGTGGGCGTAAGCCGTGAACGCCGGGGTGGCCGCCTCCCCGAACGCGACGGCCTTCGCGGCGATCGTGTGCATCTGCGCACCGCCCTGGGTGAACGGGAAGACCGCCCGGTCGATCCGCTCCGCCAGCTCCGCCCCGCACAGAATCATCCCGCCGCGCGGCCCGCGCAGCACCTTGTGCGTGGTCGCGCAGACCACATCGGCGTACGGCACCGGGCTCGGCGCCGCTCCCCCGGCGATCAGCCCCATCGGGTGCGCGGAGTCGGCGATCAGGTACGCGCCCACCTCGTCGGCGATCTCCCGGAACAGGGCGTGGTCGGGATGGCGGGGGTAGGAGATCGAACCGCTCACGATCGCCTTGGGCCGGTGCGTACGGGCCAGGGCGCGCACCTGCGCGTAGTCGATCAGGCCGCTCTCGGAGTCCACCCCGTAGCCGACGAACTCGAACCAGCGGCCGGAGAAGTTGGCGGGCGAGCCGTGGGTGAGGTGGCCGCCGTACGGGAGTCCCATCGCGAGCACCGTGTCGCCGGGGCGCAGCAGGGCGGCGTACGCGGCGAGGACCGCGGAGGAGCCGGAGTGCGCCTGGACGTTGGCGTGCTCGGCGCCGAAGAGGGCGGTGGCCCGGCGGCAGGCGATGCGTTCGGCGGCGTCGGCCTGTTCGCAGCCGCCGTGGTGGCGGGCGCCGGGGTAGCCCTCGGCGTACTTGTTGGCGAGCGGCGAGCCGAGGGCGGCGAGGACCGCGGGAGAGGTGAAGTTCTCGGCGGCGGTCAGCTGGAGGGTGTCCGACTGCCGGCGCAGCTCCCCCAGCAGCACGTCGGCGATCTCCGGGTCCTCCCGGCGCAGGGCGTCGAAGTCCTGCGGCAGGGCGGTCCCGGGGGCGGAGGGGGGTGCGGCGGGGGTGGTGACCGGCATCGGGGAACTCCGGACCTGGAGGGGGTGCGCTGGCGTCAGCTCCAATGTAGGCCCGCGACGGCCCCCCTGCCCGCTGTGCGGCGCCGTCGTCCCTCCGTCGGCCCCTTGGGTGCCCGGCCGGTGCGTACGGCCGCCGGAGTGGCACGGGCGGGCCTTGCGGGGCGGGCGGGCCTTGCGGAGGCGGGCGGGCGCGCGCGTCAGTGGTGTGCGGGAACGCCCGTCAGCGCGGTGACCACCGGGTCGAGGGCCTGGTTGATTTCGTCGCCGATGGAACGGAAGAAGGTGATCGGGGCCCCGTACGGGTCGTACACCTCGTCCGCATCGGCGGTGGGGGCCAGCAGCCAGCCGCGCAGCGCGGCGGCGGCGCGGACCAGCGCGCGGGCGCGCTCCACGACGCCCTCGTCCCGCGGGTCCGGCAGGGTGGCGGGGTCTATCGCCCGGACCAGCCGGGTGAATTCCTTGAGGGTGAAGGTGCGCAGGCCGGCCGAGTGCCCCATCGAGATCACCTGGGCGCGGTGGTCACGGGTGGCGGTGAGCACCAGATCGGCGCGGATCACGTGCTCGTCGAGGAGTTCCCGGCCGACGAAGCCGGCCGGGTCGGCCCCGAAGTCGGTGAGGACGGTCTCCGCGTTGGCCTCCATGGGTGCCCCCTCGTGCCCCCAGGTGCCCGCGCTCTCCACGATCAGCCCGCCGCCGAGCGGATCGCCGAGGCGGTCCACCAGGGCGTGCCGGGTCAGCCGCTCGGTGATCGGTGAGCGGCAGACGTTGCCGGTGCTGACGTGGAGGATGCGGAAGGTGTCGGCCCGCCCCGTTATGCCACGCCCCTCAGGGGCGGTCAATTCGCCACCTCGAGGTCGGGTACCACCTTGCGGAGTTCCTCGACGGAGAGCGCGCCGGCCCTCAGCAGCACGGGGACCTTGCCGGTCACGTCGACGATCGACGAGGGCACGATGCCGGGCGTCGGGCCGCCGTCCAGGTAGACGGAGACGGAGTCCCCGAGCATCTCCTGGGCCGCGTCGCAGTCCTCGGGGGCCGGGTGGCCGGTGAGGTTGGCGCTGGAGACGCCCATCGGGCCGACCTCCGTGAGCAGCTCGATGGCGACCGGGTGCAGCGGCATCCGGATGGCGACGGTGCCGCGGGTGTCGCCGAGGTCCCACTGGAGCGACGGCTGGTGCTTGGCGACGAGCGTGAGGGCGCCGGGCCAGAAGGCGTCGACGAGCTCCCAGGCCTGCTCGGAGAAGTCGGTGACCAGGCCGTGCAGGGTGTTCGGGGAGCCGATCAGGACCGGGGTCGGCATGTTGCGGCCGCGACCCTTGGCGTCCAGCAGGTCGGCGATGCCCTCGGCGCTGAAGGCGTCCGCGCCGATGCCGTACACGGTGTCGGTGGGCAGCACGACCAGTTCGCCGCGGCGGACGGCCGACGCTGCCTCCCGCAGGCCCGTCTTGCGGTCGGTCGCGTCGTTGCAGTCGTATCGCCGTGCCATCAGTCGGCCTCCTCGAGCGTGTACGGGTATGACGGGTACGGGCCGGACGTACGGTGGTCCCCGGTCACGGCATGGCCTTGCGGGCCGTGGCGAACCTCGGCCGGTTGTTCAGGTCGGGGTGGTCGGCCGCGTCCGCCCAGCCCCGTTCCTCGGTGAAGATCCACGGCACCTGGCCGCCCTGGGTGTCGGCGTGCTCGATGACGACGAGTCCGCCGGGGCGCAGCAGGCGGTGCGCGGTGCGTTCGATGCCGCGGATGGTGTCGAGGCCGTCCTCGCCGGAGAACAGTGCCATCTCCGGGTCGTGGTCGCGGGCCTCGGGCGCCACGTACTCCCACTCGGTGAGCGGGATGTACGGCGGGTTGGAGATGACCAGGTCGACCTGGCCGTCGAGTTCGGGCAGGGCGGTCAGCGCGTCCCCCTGGTGGACGGTGACCCTGGACCCGTCGGCGTTCTTCCGGGTCCACTTCAGGGCGTCGTCGGAGAGCTCTACCGCGTGCACGCGCGAGCGCGGCACCTCCTGGGCCATGGCCAGGGCGATGGCGCCCGAGCCGCTGCAGAGGTCGACGACGACCGGTTCGACGACGTCCATCGCGCGCACGGCGTCTATCGCCCAGCCGACGACCGACTCGGTCTCCGGGCGCGGCACGAAGACGCCGGGGCCGACCTGGAGCTCCAGGTAGCGGAAGAAGGCGCGGCCGGTGATGTGCTGGAGCGGTTCGCGGGCCTCGCGGCGGGCGACGGCCTCCCAGTAACGGGCGTCGAAGTCCGCGTCCGGCACCCGGTGCAGCTCGCCCCGCTTGACGCCGTGCACGAACGCGGCGAGTTCCTCCGCGTCGAATCGCGGCGAGGGCACACCGGCGTCGGCCAGCCGCTGGGTGGCCTGGGCCACCTCGGCGAGCAGCAGGTTCATCGCGGTTCTCCGTACGGTGTTACGGGCGGGGCTGACTTGTTTACGCGGCGGCGAGCTTGGCTGCCGAGTCGGCGTCGACGCAGGCCTGGATCACGGCGTCCAGGTCGCCGTCGAGCACCTGGTCCAAGTTGTACGCCTTGAAGCCGACGCGGTGGTCCGAGATCCGGTTTTCCGGGAAGTTGTACGTACGGATCTTCTCGGAACGGTCGACCGTGCGCACCTGGCTGCGACGTACGTCCGAGGCTTCCTGCTCGGCGGCCTCCTGCGCGGCGGCGAGCAGCCGGGAACGCAGGATGCGCATGGCCTGCTCCTTGTTCTGGAGCTGGCTCTTCTCGTTCTGGCAGGAGGCGACGACGCCGGTCGGCAGGTGGGTGATGCGGACCGCGGAGTCGGTGGTGTTGACGGACTGGCCGCCGGGGCCCGAGGAGCGGTAGACGTCGATGCGGAGGTCGTTGGCGTGGATCTCGACGTCGACCTCCTCGGCCTCGGGCGTGACGAGCACACCGGCGGCGGAGGTGTGGATGCGGCCCTGGGACTCGGTGGAGGGCACCCGCTGCACGCGGTGCACCCCGCCCTCGTACTTCAGCCGGGCCCACACGCCCTGGCCGGGCTCGGTGGCGCCGTTGCCGCCCTTGGTCTTCACGGCGACCTGGACGTCCTTGTAGCCGCCGAGCTCGGACTCGGTGGAGTCGATGATCTCGGTCTTCCAGCCGACGCGCTCGGCGTAGCGCAGGTACATGCGCAGCAGGTCGCCGGCGAACAGGGCGGACTCGTCGCCGCCCGCGCCCGCCTTGATCTCCAGGAGCACGTCCTTGTCGTCGCTGGGGTCGCGGGGGACCAGGAGGAGGCGGAGCTTCTCGGTGAGCTCCTCGCGCTGCTTCTCCAGCTCCTTGACCTCGGCGGCGAAGTCGGGGTCGTCGGCGGCGAGCTCGCGGGCCGTCTCGATGTCGTCGCCGGCCTGCTTCCAGGAGCGGTACGTCGCGACGATCGGGGTGAGCTCCGCGTAGCGCTTGTTGAGCTTGCGCGCGTTGGCCTGGTCCGCGTGGACCGCCGGGTCCGCAAGCTGCTTCTCCAGATCGGTCTGCTCGCCGATCAGTTCCTCGACCGCCTCGAACATCTTCGGGCTCCTGGTTCCTTCACTCTGCGTGCCTGCTGGACGGCGTGGGGCCGGCCGGGCGGGAACGTGGTGGGCCCTGCGGCCCCCGGCCGGAAAAAACGCCGGTCTCGATGCCCCCGGAAGAGGGCACCGAGAACCGGCGCAGTGGCTCGCTACTTGCTGGCGGAGCCGGCAGCCTTGCCGAAGCGGGCCTCGAAGCGGGCCACGCGGCCACCGGTGTCGAGGATCTTCTGCTTGCCCGTGTAGAACGGGTGGCACTCGGAGCAGACGTCGGCGCGGATGCTGCCGCTCGCGAGGGTGCTCCGGGTGGTGAACGACGCGCCACAGGTGCAGCTGACCTGCGTCTCGACGTACTCGGGGTGGATGTCGCGCTTCAAGGGTTTCTCCTAGGTTCGGGAGGGCGCCGGGTCGCACGCACGGATTGCGCGTCCGTGAACCGGGGCCGACGTACCAGTCTGCCAGGACCGGCCGTATCTCCCAAAACCGGGGGCGGTCCGCAGCTATTCCCGGCTTGTCCGGTCCTCCGCTCCCCCGCCTTCCGGGCATCCCTTCCCGGTCCGCCGGTCAGCACTTCCGCGCTTCCGGTCGGCGCTTCCCGGCCCACCGGTCGTCGCGCACGGCCCGCCCCGCCCGGGTCGCCCGGTCATCCGTTCCACGGCCGCCCCGGGGTCACCGGACGATGCCGCCCGCGACGCCCTTGTCGCCCGCCGACCCCCGGGTGGCGGAGGCGGGGATCGGCCGGTCCGCCTTCAGCGCCGCCCACACCTGCCGGGCGGACTTCTCCAGCGGCACGACGCGGTTCGGGTCGGCCGGGTCGTACTGCACGGGCAGGGTCACCATGTGGACGTCCTTCGGGGCGAGGCCCTTGAGCCCGTTGGCGAAGGAGGTGAGCTCCTCGACCGAGCCGAGGTCGGAGTCGGTGGTGACGGCCTTGGTGGCGGTGTCCGCGAGGTCGAACAGCTTCTTCGGGTTCGAGAACACCCCGACGCTCCTGACCTGCTCCATCAGTGCCTTGACGAACGCCTGCTGGAGCTGGATGCGGCCGAGGTCGCTGCCGTCGCCGACGCTCTTGCGGGTACGGACGAGGCCGAGGGCCTGCTCGCCGTCCAGGGTGTGGGTGCCCGGTTCGAGGTTCAGGTGGCTCTTGGGGTCGTCGATCGCCCGGGTGGTGGTGATCTCCACACCGCCCAGCTCGTCGATGAGCTTCTTGAAGCCGGTGAAGTCGACTTCGAGGTAGTGGTCCATGCGGATGCCGGACATGGACTCGACGGTCTTGACCGCGCAGGCCGGCCCGCCGGCCTCGTACGCCGTGTTGAACATCGCGCGCTGCTCGCCGGCGACGGGCTCCCCCGTGGTGTCGCTGGTGCAGTCGGGGCGGGTGATGAGGGTGTCGCGCGGGATGGAGACGACGGAGGCCGTTTCGTGGCCCTTGTTGATGTGCAGGACCATCGCGGTGTCGGAGCGCGCCGTGCCCTCGTCGACGCCGTACTCGGAGTTGGCGCCGGACCGGGAGTCGGAGCCGAGCACGAGGATGTCCTCGGAGCCGTCGTCGATGTCGTCGGGGCGGTCCTTGCCGAGCGCCGCGTTGATGTCGACGGCCTTGAGGTTGCCGTTGAGCGTGACGTAGGCGTATCCGAGCCCGGCACCGCCGAGGACCACGACACCGGCCAGGCTCCAGGCCGCGATCACTGTTGCCCTGCGGCGACGGGAGGGCTTCTTCCGGCGCTTGCCGGTGGGGCGTATTCGCCCGCCGCCCCCTCTCTGCTCGGCCACGGCCACCCCTCTCCCTCGCTCGTCGGCGTCCGCCGGACCGCTCGGCCCCGGCCGCCGGACGGGTCCGCGCCGACGGCACGCCCCGGTCCCCTTTTCGCCGTCTTTGGCGACTTGTCGGTACTTGGTACGACGCGGCGGTACGAAGAAGGGTTGCACAGCCGACTGTTGGGTCCGTGTGAGGAAATACGGAGCGGTCGACACCGGTGGACAGTCGGTCACACCCCGCTCACCTGCGGTTTCTCGCTCTTTGCGGGCACCGCTGCGGCGTCCGGTGCGACGGCCGCCGTGTGGCGAAGGTCTCGGACCGGACGAACGGGCCGGCGGGGCCGGTACGCGGAACGGGGCCGCCCCCGTCACCGAAGTGACGGGGGCGGCCCCGCGGTTCGACCGGTCCGGCCGGTCCGCTGCGACGTCAGTCGTTGCCGTTGCCCGGCGCCGGCGTCGTCTTCTGGATCTGGAGCAGGAACTCCGCGTTGGACTGGGTCTTCTTCATCCGGTCCAGGAGGAGCTCGATCGCCTGCTGCTGGTCGAGCGCGTGCAGCACCCGGCGCAGCTTCCAGACGATCGCCAATTCCTCGCCGCCCAGCAGGATTTCCTCCTTGCGGGTGCTGGACGCGTCGACGTCCACCGCCGGGAAGATGCGCTTGTCCGAGAGCTTCCGGTCGAGCTTGAGCTCCATGTTGCCGGTGCCCTTGAACTCCTCGAAGATCACCTCGTCCATGCGCGAGCCGGTCTCGACGAGCGCGGTGGCCAGGATGGTCAGCGAGCCGCCGTCCTCGATGTTGCGCGCCGCGCCGAAGAAGCGCTTCGGCGGGTACAGCGCGGTCGAGTCGACACCACCGGACAGGATGCGGCCGGAGGCGGGGGCGGCGAGGTTGTACGCGCGTCCCAGACGGGTGATCGAGTCCAGCAGGACGACCACGTCGTGACCCAGCTCGACGAGGCGCTTGGCGCGCTCGATGGCCAGCTCGGCGACGGTGGTGTGGTCCTCGGCGGGGCGGTCGAAGGTGGAGGAGATGACCTCGCCCTTCACCGACCGCTGCATGTCGGTGACCTCTTCCGGACGCTCGTCGACCAGGACGACCATCAGGTGGCACTCGGGGCTGTTGACCGTGATCGCGTTGGCGATCGCCTGCAGGATCATGGTCTTGCCGGTCTTCGGCGGGGCCACGATCAGACCGCGCTGGCCCTTGCCGATCGGGGCCACCAGGTCGATGATCCGCGTCGTCAGGACGTTGGAGTCGGTCTCCAGACGGAGCCGGTCCTGCGGGTAGAGCGGCGTCAGCTTCTGGAACTCCGGGCGGCCTCGGCCGCTTTCGGGCGCCATGCCGTTCACCGAGTCCAGACGCACCAGGGCGTTGAACTTCTCACGGCGCTCGCCGTCCTTGGGCTGGCGCACCGCACCGGTGACGTGGTCGCCCTTGCGCAGGCCGTTCTTGCGGACCTGGGCGAGCGAGACGTACACGTCGTTCGGGCCCGGCAGGTAGCCGGAGGTCCGGATGAACGCGTAGTTGTCGAGGATGTCCAGGATGCCCGCGACGGGGATCAGGACGTCGTCGTCCGAGACCGGGACCTCGCCCGCGAACTCGTCGCGGCCCCGACGGCCGCGGCGGTCGCGGTAGCGGCCCCGACGGCCGCGCCGGCCGCCCGCCTCGTCGTCGTAGCCGTCGTCCTGCGGGCCGCCGCCGCCCTGCTGGCCCTGGCGCTGCTGGCGCTGGCCGGCCTGCTGGCCCTGGTCGTCGCCCTTGCCGCGGCGGTCGCGCTGCCGGTCGCGGCGATCCCCGCGCTCGCCGCGCTCCTGGCGGTCGCCGCGCTGGCCGCGCTCCTGGCGGTCGCCGCGACGGCCCTCGGCCGTGTCGGCGGCCGTCTCGGCCTTGGCCTCGGCACGCTCCTCGCCCTTCGGCTCGGCCGGCGCCTCCGCCTTGGCCTCGGCGGGCTTGCTCTCGGCCTTGGTCTCCGGGCTGCCCGCCTGCGCGGTCGCACGGCGCCGACGGCGCTCGCCCGTGGGCTGGTCGTCGCTGGCCGGCTGGCCGGGGATGTCGATCTGCTGCTGGGCCGCGGCCTTCTCGGCGGGCGCGGCGGCGGAGTCGTCCCCGGTGCGCGCCTTGGAGGTGGCCCGGCGCTTGGGCTTGGTCTCGGCCTCCGCGGCGGGCGCGGCGGCCTTGGGCGCGGCGGAGCTACCGGCCTGCGCCTCCTTGATGACCTCGATCAACTGGCCCTTGCGCATCCGCGCAGTGCCCCTGATACCGAGGCCGGACGCGACCTGCTGCAGCTCGGCCAGGACCATGCCGTCAAGGCCGGTGCCGGAGCGGCGGCGCCGTGTGGTGGTGCCAGTGGCAGCACCTTCGGCGGGCGCGGCGCTGTCGACGCTCTTGTCGGCAGTCACGCCCATCAGATCGGTGGTGTCGCTCACGAAGGGTCCTTCCCTGGAGCGGACGTCGGCCTTCTGGCTCGGCGACCGGTTGTGCTGTCCGACTGCGGTCTTTTCTTGCGGACCGTGCCGGGGCGGTGGTCCGCCGGGTACGGCGGAGAGATGAAGGTGTGCAAGGGCCCGGCGCGAGATCCCCCTGCTCGGCCCACTCCTGGACGAGCGAGGGGTGTCGTGCCGGTTCCGGAGCGTGCACGAAACTGCTCAGGCGGGCTGCTCAGGCAGTTGGGGAGGCTCCCGGAAGAATTGGTGGTCCCGGAAAGGGACACGAAGCAACGCGCCACATAGACGTCGGTTGCAGACTTGAGGTTAACACTACCGGCTCCAACAAACATTCCCCCTCTCACTCACCGGCAATCACTTCTCGGCTACGGGGCGAGCGGCAGCACACTCGCGCCCGGGGCGTCGAGGGCGAGACGGTTGGCCGCCCACCCCTCGCCCGCCAGCTGTGCGACCTTGTCGGCCGCACCGTCCTCGGCCAGTGCGAGCACCGTCGGCCCGGCACCGGAGATGACCGCGGGAACGCCCTCGGCGCGCAGTCGGTTCACGAGCTCCACGCTCTGCGGCATCGCCGGGGCGCGGTATTCCTGGTGCAGCCGGTCCTCGGTGGCGGTGAGCAGCAGCTCCGGCCGCCTGGTCAGGGCCTCGACGAGGAGTGCGGCCCGGCCGGCGTTGAAGGCGGCGTCGACGTGCGGGACCGTGCGCGGCAGCAGTCCGCGGGCGGTCTCGGTCAGGACCGGCTCACTGGGTACGAAAACCACCGGAACGATGGATTCTGCGGGGTCCATCCTGATCGCGCGCGCCGATCCGCCGTCCATCCACGCAAGGGTGAATCCGCCGAGCAGACAGGCCGCGACGTTGTCGGGGTGGCCCTCGATCTCGGTGGCGAGCTCCAGCAGCGCGGCGTCGTCGAGCCGGGCGTCGGCGCCGGTCGTCACGGCGCGGGCGGCGACGATCCCGGCGCAGATGGCGGCCGAGGAGGAGCCGAGGCCGCGCCCGTGCGGGATGCGGTTGGCGCAGACGATCTCCAGGCCGCGGGGCTGTCCGCCGAGCAGGTCGAAGGCCGTGCGCAGGGAGCGCACGAGGAGGTGCCTCTCGTCGCGGGGCAGGGTGTCGGCGCCCTCGCCCGCGATGTCGATGTGCAGTCCGGAGTCGGCGACGCGTACGACGACGTCGTCGTAGAGACCCAGCGACAGGCCGAAGGCGTCGAAACCCGGGCCCAGGTTGGCGCTGGTCGCGGGGACGCGCACCCGGACGGCGGCGGCTCGGAAGGCAGGACCGGCCATCGGTTGGACGACTCTCCTTGTGAGGCGGCGGGGGTGGTGAAGCGATGTGGCTGTCGGCGGGAGGTTGTGGCGGCGGGGAGTGGAATTCCGGGGAACCCGATGGCCACAACGGCCCCTGCACCGCGGCAGATGCGGTGGTACGGCTTGAGTACAGCTTATCGAAGGAAGGTTCTGTGGCGACATAGGGCGCACAGGAGGCGCACGATGCGTGTCGCACGCCTCCTATGCGCTCTCCGTCCCGAAAAGGGCGGTTGAGCTGGATTCCGCTCACCGGGGAAGGCTTTCCGGCAACGCCGTACGGGCGTTTGCCGACTGGGACGCCGGGGTTTGCGGAGCGGCTTTGCCGGGCAGCTCCGCGGGCCTTCGCCGAACGAATTCACCGGGCCCTTCCGCAGCAGGACTTTCCGGCGCCGGAACGGGGTTCCCCTTCCCTCGGCGGCAGCGGGCCGGATTTCCGTCGGCCGCTCGCCCCGGCCCGCCGCGAACGGCCGGCGCGGGCGCTTCCGGGCCCGGCCGGCCGGAAAGAGCCGCACCGGCCGGGCCCGGAAGCCCTACGCGAGGCCCAGCTTCTCGGCGGCGGTGGCCGCGTCGACGGGGACCGTGACCGGCTGCGGGGCGCCCGCGACGGCCCAGTCGGGGTCCTTGAGGCCGTTCCCGGTGACCGTGCAGACGATCTTCTGGCCCGGGTCGACCTTGCCCTCCTCGGCGGCCTTCAGCAGACCGGCCACGGACGCGGCCGACGCGGGCTCGACGAAGACGCCCTCCTGCGAGGCCAACAGACGGTAGGCGGACAGAATCTGGCGGTCCGTCACCTCGTCGATGAAACCGCCCGATTCGTCCCGGGCGTTCAGCGCGTACTGCCAGGAGGCCGGGTTGCCGATCCGGATCGCGGTGGCGACGGTCGACGGGTCCTTGACGATCTCGCCGCGGACGATGGGCGCGGAGCCGGACGCCTGGAAGCCCCACATGCGCGGGGTGTGCGTGGACACGCCGTCCCCGGCGTACTCCTTGTAACCCTTCCAGTAGGCGGTGATGTTGCCCGCGTTGCCGACCGGGAGGACGTGGACGTCCGGGGCGTCGCCGAGCGCGTCGACGATCTCGAACGCGGCGGTCTTCTGGCCCTCGATGCGGACCGGGTTGACCGAATTGACCAGCGCCACCGGGTAGTTGTCCGAGAGCGAGCGGGCCAGCGTCAGGCAGTCGTCGAAATTGCCGTCCACCTGGAGGATCTTGGCGCCGTGCACGAGTGCCTGGCCCATCTTGCCGAGCGCGATCTTGCCCTGCGGCACGAGGACGGCGCAGACCATGCCGGCCCGCACCGCGTACGCGGCGGCGGAGGCGGAGGTGTTGCCGGTGGAGGCGCAGATGACCGCCTTGGCGCCCTCCTCCTTGGCCCGGGTGATGGCCATCGTCATGCCGCGGTCCTTGAAGGAGCCGGTGGGGTTGGCGCCCTCGACCTTGAGGTGCACCTCGCAGCCCGTGCGCTCGGAGAGGACCTGGGCGGGGACGAGCGGCGTACCGCCTTCACGGAGCGTGACGACCGGCGTCGTGCTCGTGACCGGAAGGCGGTCCCGGTACTCCTCGATGATGCCGCGCCACTGGTGGGTGCCCTTGGTGGTCATGGGTCTTTACTCCCCTTCAACACGCATGATGCTGGCGACACCGCGCACGGTGTCGAGCCCGCGCAGCGCTTCGACGGTCGCCGAGAGGGCGGCGTCGGCCGCGCGGTGGGTGACGACGACGAGGGAGGCCTCGCCGCCCTGCCCGGCGGTGGCCTCGTCGCCGCCGCTCGGATTCCTGCCCTGCTGACGGACGGTATCGATCGATACGCCCTGTTCGGCGAAGACCGTCGCGACCTGGGCGAGCACGCCAGGCTTGTCGGCCACGTCGAGACTGATGTGGTACCGCGTGACGACGTCGCCCATGGGGCTCACCGGCAGTCGGGTGTACGCGGAGTCACCGGGGCCGGTGGCCTCGTTGAGCTTGTTGCGGCAGACCGCGACCAGGTCGCCGAGGACCGCGGACGCGGTGGGCGAGCCGCCGGCGCCGGGGCCGTAGAACATGAGCTGTCCGGCCGCCTCGGCCTCGACGAAGACCGCGTTGTACGCCTCGCGCACGGAGGCCAGCGGGTGGCTCAGCGGGATCATCGCGGGGTGCACGCGGGCGGTGACGGAGTTTCCGTCGGCGGCGCGCTCGCAGATCGCGAGGAGCTTGACGGTGCAGCCCATGCGGCGGGCGGAGACGATGTCGGCGGCGGTGACCTCGGTGATGCCCTCGCGGTACACGTCGCCGATCCTGACCCGGGTGTGGAAGGCGATCCCGGCGAGGATGGCGGCCTTGGCGGCGGCGTCGAAGCCCTCGACGTCGGCGGTCGGGTCGGCCTCGGCGTAACCGAGTGCGGTGGCCTCGTCGAGCGCCTCGGAGTATCCGGCCCCGCTGGTGTCCATCCGGTCGAGGATGAAGTTGGTGGTGCCGTTCACGATGCCGAGGACCCGGTTGACCTTGTCCCCGGCGAGGGACTCGCGCAGCGGCCGGACGAGCGGGATGGCACCGGCCACGGCGGCCTCGTAGTAGAGGTCCCGGCCGTGCTGCTCGGCGGCGGCGTGCAGGGCCGCGCCGTCCTCGGCGAGCAGCGCCTTGTTCGCGGAGACGACGCTCGCGCCGTGCTCGAAGGCGGTGGTGATGAGGGTGCGGGCGGGCTCGATGCCCCCGATGACCTCAATGACGACGTCGATGTCGCCCCGTTTGACCAGGGCCGTCGCATCGGTGGTGATCAGTGCGGGGTCGATGCCCTCGCGCACCTTGGCGGGCCGGCGCACGGCGACCCCGGCGAGTTCGACCGGGGCACCGATGCGCGCGGCGAGGTCGGCGGCGTGCGTCGTCATGATGCGCGCCACCTCTGAGCCGACCACTCCACAGCCCAGCAGCGCCACCTTCAGCGGACGCGTACGCATCATCCGACCTCGTTTCCTTTACATCCGATGTGTGGACCAGTCTCACTCACCGGACGGGAGTTTCTGCTACCCGTCCGGATCCTGAGACATCTATTTCATCAACCGACATCGAGACGCAGGAGATCTTCCTCCGTCTCGCGCCGGACGATCACTCGCGCCGCCCCGTCGCGCACGGCGAGGACGGGCGGACGCAGGGCGTGGTTGTAGTTGCTCGCCATCGAGCGGCAGTACGCGCCGGTGGCGGGCACCGCGATCAGGTCGCCGGGGGCGATGTCGGAGGGCAGGAACGCGTCCTTGACCACGATGTCACCGCTCTCGCAGTGCTTCCCGACGACCCGGACGAGCATCGGCTCGGCGTCGGAGGTGCGCGAGGCGAGCGCGACGGTGTACTCGGCGTCGTACAGCGCGGTGCGGATGTTGTCCGACATGCCGCCGTCGACGCTGACGTACGTGCGCAGCCCATCCAGGGGCTTGACGGTGCCGACCTCGTACAGCGTGAAGGCGGTCGGTCCGACGATGGCGCGGCCCGGCTCGACGGAGATCCGCGGGGTGGCGAGCCCGGCGGCCTCGCACTCGCGGGTCACGATGTCGCCGAGGGCCTTGGCGATCTCGTGCGGCTCGCGCGGGTCGTCCTCGGAGGTGTACGCGATGCCGAGGCCGCCGCCCAGGTCGATCTCGGGCAGTTCCACGCCGTGCTCGTCGCGCACCTCGGCGAGCAGCTGCACCACGCGCCGGGCGGAGACCTCGAAGCCGGCCATGTCGAAGATCTGCGAGCCGATGTGCGAGTGGATGCCGATGAGTTCGAGCCCGTCGAGGGTGAGCGCCCGGCGCACCGCCTCGGCGGCCTGTCCCCCGGCCAGCGCGATGCCGAACTTCTGGTCCTCGTGCGCGGTGGCGATGAACTCGTGGGTGTGCGCCTCGACGCCGACGGTCACCCGGATCTGGACGCGCTGCCGCTTGCCGAGCCGCTGGGCGATGTGCGAGACCCGGGCGATCTCCTGGAAGGAGTCGAGCACGATGCGCCCGACGCCGACGGTGACCGCCCGCTCGATCTCCTCGGCGGTCTTGTTGTTGCCGTGGAAGGCGATGCGCTCGGCGGGCATCCCGGCGTCCAGGGCGCAGGTCAGCTCTCCGCCGGAGCAGACGTCGAGGTTGAGTCCTTCTTCCTTCAGCCAGCGCACGACGGCGCGCGACAGGAACGCCTTGCCGGCGTAGAAGACGTCGGCGTCCTGTCCGAAGGCGTCGGCCCAGGCCCGGCAGCGGGCCCGGAAGTCGCTCTCGTCGAGGACGTAGGCAGGGGTGCCGAATTCCTCGGCCAGCCGGGTGACCCCGATCCCGCCGACGGTGACCGCGCCGTCCTCGTCCCGGGTGACGGTACGGGCCCAGACCTTGGGGTCCAGGGCGTTGAGGTCGGCGGGCGGGGCCGTGTAGTGGCCCTCCGGCATGACGTCGGCGTGGCGGGGACCGGCGGGGTGTGCGGATCGGCTCATGGTGTTGCTCTGCTCTCTCGGGTCTCTCAGAGGACTTCGGGTGCGCTGACGCCGAGCAGGGACAGGCCACCGGCCAGCACCGTCCCGGCGGCTTCGGCGAGGGCGAGCCGGGAGCGGTGGGCGGCCGAGGGTTTCTCGTCCCCGACGGGGAGCGGCGAGGCACTGTCGTGGAAGTCGAAGAAGGCCGCCGCGACGGCCTCCAGCTGCCGGGCGACCCGGTCCGGCTCGCGGTGCCGGGCGGCGGCGGCGAGCACCTCGGGGTGGTCGGCGAGCAGCGCGCCGAGCGCGGGCGCGTCCACCTCCTGCTCGTACCCGGCGTCGAACCCGAGCCGGCGGGCGTTGCCGCTCAGCGCGCGGGTCCGGGCGTACGCGTAGCGCACCCGGAACAGCGGGTTGCCCTCCTGCTGCACGAGCAGTTCCGTGCCCCCCGTGCCCCGGGGCCGGTCGTGCGGGGCGGCCCGCAGCAGCGCCCAGCGCGCGGCGTCGGTCCCGAGCCGCTCGTAGAGGTCGCGGTCGGCGGCGGGCACCGGCACCACGTGCAGCGCCTCCCCGTCCGCGGTCCGCTCCCCCACCGTCGCCCCCCGGGCCCGGAGCAGTCGCTCGACGGTGTCGGTGACGACCCGGGCGCGGAGCTCCTCGACGGGTGCGAACGAGACGGAGGTGCCGGCGAGGGCGTCCCCGTGCCCGTATCCGGTTCCGCGCTCCCGGATGGTCCGGACGAGCGGCCCGAGCCCGCGCGCGGCGGCCGGCAGGGTGAAGTTCAGGAAGCCCGGTCCGGTGACCTCGACGCCCGCGATGCCCGGCGCCTCCCGGATCCGTTCCCGGAGGATCTCGGCCACGTCCCTGGCGGGCAGCGCGGCGGGTCCGGCCAGCTGGAGCGCGACGGCGCAGGCGTAGTGCCCGCGCCCGCCGGGCCTGGTCCGCTCCACCCGCACGCGCGCGGGGACGGGCGCGCGCAGGGCGTTCTCGTCGACCGCGCGGCGCACGGCGTGCAGCACGGTCCTGGAGAGATCGGCGGGGGTCACGGGACAAGCGTAGGGGAGAAAGGGGGGCACATCGCGACCCCGTTTCGCCATGCGGTCACCCCGCGGCGCTCTCCGCCCTCCCGGCTCCGTGCCTGCCGTCGAGCGACGAGGGCGCCTCCCGCTCCGCCAGCCGCCGCACGAGCCGTACCAGCTCGCTCGGCTCGAAGGGCTTCGCCAGGAACGCGTCGACGCCCGCGGCGACCCCGCTGTCCACCTCGTAGGGCGTGCAGGCGCTGATGATCGCCACGGGCAGATGTCTGGTCTGCGGGTCGGAGCGCAATCTGGTGGCGGTCTGCAGACCGTCCAGCCGGGGCATGACGACATCGAGCGTGATCACATCGGGAAGGACCCGATGCACCAGATCCAGACACTCGACACCATCGGTCGCGGTCACGACCTCGAAGCCCTCGAGCTCGAGATTGACCCTGATCAACTGCCGGATGACCTTGTTGTCGTCGACAACAAGCACGCGGCCACACGCCCCTGACACACTCCGAGAGTAGGGGCGCCCCCGTGGCTGCGTCCGGGTTTTACCCACTTCCGCCCCCGGACGGGTGGCGCGAGGCGGTGGCCGGATGCATCCGGCGCACACTGCACGCCCCCTCCCCGACCCTCCGCCCGGCCCCCTCGACGCCGCTCCCGGCGGCCCGGAAATACCTGTTCACGGACACCCTCCGGAAGCTGGTAGTGTTTCCCCCGTCGCCGAGCAACACAGCGATACGCCCCCGTAGCTCAGGGGATAGAGCATCGGCCTCCGGAGCCGTGTGCGCAGGTTCGAATCCTGCCGGGGGCACCTTGCAAAAGGTGCCGAACAGGCCCTCTGATCAGGCAGCAAGCCCGATCGGAGGGCCTTTTTCGTGGACCTCCACGGACGGGTCCGTATGGCCCGGCGCGACCGGTCCCCGGTCTTCGGTCATGCGCCCCGCCCACCGCGGCCGGTTCTGAATTTTTGACGTCTCCCGCCCTGCGGCGCCGCCGGGCCGGTTCGGGCGACCCCGGAGGCAGGCTGCGGGCACGCCGACGGCCTCACCGGCCCGCTCCGAGCACCCGGCGGTCACCCGTACCGGGGTGATGGCTGCCTTTCACGCCCCCGCCCGAGCCACCCGTGGTAGTCATATGCCATCGGCATGCACCAAATCGTCCATCCCTTGGGCAGTATCAGGACATGAGGCGAAGTCGGGTATCCGGTGGGCCGGGTACCGGACGCCCATACGGAAAGGATGTCCCCAAGGGACATTGCCGGTGACCGTTCGTAGGGGGACCGATGCGGGGGCACGAACGCAGTGACAACGACCTGAGCGGCACGGTGGAGGGTCCCGCGATCCAGGCGGGCACCGTGCACGGGGGCATTCACATCCGGTCGGTCGTGGAACCGGCCGACGAGCCGGGCACATCGCCCTGGCAGCTGCCGCCCTCGATCCGGATCGTCGACCGGGCGGCCGAGGTGGGCACGCTGGAGAGGCATCGGACCAGGGCGAGGCTGGAGGGTCGGCCCGCCCTCGCCGTGGTGAGCGGGCTGGGAGGGGTGGGCAAGACCGCGGTCGCGCTGTCCTGGCTGCACAGCCTGCGTCCGCACTTTCCCGGTGGCCAGCTGTACGCGGACCTGCGGGCCCAGGCGCCGGGTGGACCGGTCGATCCGGCCGAGGTGGTGGGGCGGTTCCTGCGGGCGCTCGGCGTGCCGGATCCGCAGGTGCCCGGCGGATTCGCCGAACAGCTGGCGTTGTACCGGTCGTTGACCGCCAACCGACGGCTGGTGGTCATGCTCGACGACGCGGCGACCGCGGCCCAGGTGCGACCCCTGCTGCCCGCGGGGCAGTGCGTGACGGTGGTGACCAGTCGTCGGCGGTTACCGGGGCTGACCGTGGACGGCGGGCAGGTGATCCACCTGGAGCCCCTCGCCCCTGAGGCGGCGGTCGAGTTGCTGGACTCCACGCTCGCCGACGGACGGGTGGCCGCGCAGCCCGAGGAGGCGCGCGCCCTGGTCGAGCTGTGCGCGGGACTGCCGCTCGCGGTGCGCATCGCCGGTGCCCGGCTGGCGGCACGTCCCCGGCACGGCATCACCACCATGGTCCGGGCACTGGCCGCGGAACACGACCGGCTGGAGGCGCTCGCCATCGAGGGCGACCACGACGTCCAGGCGGCACTGGATCTCTCGTACCGGGGGCTGCCGGACAGCGCCGCCCGCCTCTACCGGCTGTTGGGGCTGCACCCCGGGCGGGAGTTCGGCGGGCCGGTGGGCGACGCGGTCCTGGGCGAGGACGCCTCCGAACCGCTCGACGTGCTGTACGACGCGAATCTGCTGATCGACGCGGGTCAGGCGGCGGGCAACGAACGGTACCGCTTCCACGACCTCGTACGACTGCACGCCATCACGCAGGCGAACCGGGACGATTCCCCCGAGGAGCGGGACGCGGCACTGCGCCGCATCGGGTGGTACTACCTGGCCAGTGCCACCCGGGCGGAGGGGATCATCGACCCGCAGCACCGCACCATGGCCCGCTCCTACGGTCCCGGCCCGTCCGTCGTCGCGGACTTCGGGGACGGTCCGGACGCCGCTCTGGACTGGCTGGAGCTGGAGCTGCCCAATCTCATGGCGGTGCTCCGGCAGGCCCGTTCCGCCGGGGTCCCGGAGCTCGCCTGGCAGCTCGCCGACGCGATGTGGCCGTTGTTCCTGCGGCGCAAGTTCTACGCGGAATGGCGCGAGGCCCACCGGGAAGGGCTGCTCGGGGCGCAGGAGACGGACGACGAGGCGGCGGTGTGCCGGATGCTCACCTCCGGCGGCCTGGGCGAACTCGACATGGGACGTCCTGGACCGGCGCTGGAGATGTTCGAGCAGGCCGCCGAGCTCTTCCGGCGTTCGGGCGACGCCCTGGGACACGCGCGCACACTCAACTACCGCGGCCTGGCCCATCAACGGCTCGGCGAGCCGGACCTGGCCGCCGGGTTCTTCGGCCGGGCGGCCGCCGAACTCCTGGACTGCGGGGACCACCGGGCCGCCGGGCTGGCCCGGTTCAACCTCGCCGATGTCGCCGTGTCGCGGGGGCGGTACGAAGCCGCCGTGCCCGATGCCGATGCCGCCCACACCGCGTTGCGGGAGGCGGGAGACACCTACAACACCGCACGCGCCCTCGCGTTGACCGGGCGGGCGCACCTCGGCCTCGGGCGGCTCGACCGGGCCGAGGAAGTTCTGCTGGCCGCCCTGGAGACGCTGCGGTCCATGGCGGCCGATCACGAGGCCGCCCGCGCGCTGGGAAGCCTGGCACAGGTCTCCGAGCGGCGCGGACAGCCGGAACTTGCCGGTGAGCGTTACCGGAAGGCGCTGGTCCTGTACTCCGAGGCCGGCCAATCGGACTCGGACGAGGCGCGGGAGGCGGGTGACCGGCTCAGGGCACTGGACCCGGAACCGGGGCCGGACGGCGGGGGCAGCGACGGTCCGGCCGCCGACCCCGCGGGCTGAACGCGGACGGTTCTGATCACACGTACCGGCGCCGTGCCGAACTCCGCCGTGGGCAGCCCGGCCACCAGCCAGGCGTGGGCGAGCGAGGCCCGAACCGCCCAGGACGGTCCGGGGCCGCGGGCCTCCAGCAGCACCCGCCCGTGGCGGCCGAGCCGCAGCCAGCAGCGAGCCCCCCGGTGCACCGCCACGACCAGTGCCGCCGGGTACCGCGCCGCCAGGGCCGCGACGCCTCCCGGTCCGTCCCCCCGGGCCACGAGCACATCGGCGAGTCCGGGCAGCGGAGGTGGCGCGGGCAGCCGGACCCGGAGGTGCTCGTCCACCAGCGGGACACCGGAGCCCGGGAGCAGCAGTGCGACACCGGTGTGGCGGAACGGTCCCGGGGCCCCGGGGTCCTCGGACAGCACCATGGTGACCGGTGTCATCGGATGCTCCTGCCCGGCTCGTCGTACCGCAGAGTGAACGGCAACGGCGCATGCTCCGCCGCGGGCCGGACGGCCGGCGCACGCAGTCTGAGCTTCCGGTAGATCAGCGCGCGCATCCGGCAGGCGAACCTGCCGGGCTCGGAGGTGATCCGGGCGGCCACCTGCTCGTACCGCTGCTTGCGGTACAGCGCTGTCGCCCGGCTCAGCTGCCGGCCGATCGGACGGTCCGCGTCCAGCCTGGGTGCGATGGCGGCCAGTTCGGCCACCGGTGAGCCGGGGTCCACATCGGCCTCCGGGGCGCCCGCCATCAGTACGGGCACGCCGGTCGTCGCACCGTAGAGCGAGACGGAGCCGTGGTCGCCGACGACGTAGTCCGCGGCAACCAGGGCCCCGACCCAGTCGGCGTACTGGCTGATCACCGTCAGGCCCACCCGGCCGGGGCTCGCGAGCCAGCTGCGGATCTGCCACTCCCCATGGGCGTTCCAGATGTTCGGGTGAAGCAGCACCGCCACCCGGTAGTCCTCCTGCGGCAGTTCGGTGACCAGCCGTTCCAGGAGTTCCGGGGCCCGTCCGAACAGGGAGCGCGTCCCCCAGGTGGAACAGACGAGCACCAGCCGCTGCCGGGCCCCGGTGCGCAGTGCCTCGCGGTAGAGGGCACGCAGGGGCAGGCTCGCCGCGATGCGGTCGTAGCAGGGGTCGCCGATCACTTCGGCCGCGGGCAGCGCCTCGGGGCAGTCACGGCCCAGGCGGTGCAGGTCCTCATGGTGCGCCAGCACGATCGACTCGGGCACCAGCCTGCCGTCGCGGACGAGCCACTCCCGGTTGAGGCCGTACACTCCCCGCTCCGCGACCGGCCGTCCGCGTTGCCCGCCGGGGACCTTCTTGTTGTGTCCGGCGCCGTGCGGCAGCACGATCACCGGGGCGTGCAGGTCGTCGAGACCTCCGTGGGCCGCGGCCAGCGCCAGGTCGAAGGGCATCTGACACGCTTGCGGCCAGGGCAGGACCAGCCCGTTGAGCTCCTCCAGGAAGGAGTGCACGCCGTGGCTGAACACATCGGGCGCCGCGGTGAAGAACACCTGCACCCGGGCGTCGCCCTCCAGTAGCCGGATCGCCTCCAGCAGCCGTTGTCCGGAGGTCACCGTGTGCACCACGGCCAGGACCGTTCTGCGGATCTTCCGGGTGATCCAGCGTTCCACGTCCAGGCGTATCGGCACGGGCGGCCGATGGGTTTCGGCCATTGTCGGACTCATCGAATCGATCCCCCGATTCCTCTCCCCCGGACCGGCGGTTCCGGCCGGGACCGCCGCGCCGTTCGCGGCGTTCGGTACAGGGGTGCCCTGCGGAGTTGACGGGTTGCTTGAAGGAATCCTGCACTCCGGGTGCGGCCCGATCCGGGCTGCCGGGGCCCCGGTTCCGGTTGCCGATTCCGGTCGTCGGACCGGTTCGGAGGTGCGCCCAGCACGCCCCCATGCGCCCCTGTCCGCTCCCCGAGCGGGGCGAGTAACAGTGAGAGGTCCTGCACATGTGTGCGGGCGCTGCCGACGGCAGCAGGAAGTAGCACACCCAGCGGGGGCGATGTGGAACTTCTTGCTCTGGGACCTCTTGAACTATGGCATCAGGGCCGGCAGTGCCCGCTCGGTTCGGTGAAAACGCGCTGCGTACTGGCGGTGCTGCTGCACGCACGCGGTGAACCGGTCTCCATGGAGGCGCTGATCGACCGGGTCTGGGGCGACGGCCCGCCCGTCACGGCCGTGGACACGATGCAGAGCTACGTGTCGCGCCTGCGGGGCCTGCTGCGCAAGGCGGTCGGTGACCTCGTCCAGGTGGATCGCCCGTCGCCGCGCCGGTACCAGCTCTGGCTCGATCCCCGCGTCGAGGTCGACCTGAGCCACTTCCGGCGGTTGCGGAAGGAGGCCCGCGCGGCGGCCGGGCAGGGCAGGCAGGAGCTGGCCGTCGGTCTGCTGCGCGCGGCGGAGGACAGATGGCGCGGCGACCCCCTGCCGGAGTCCACGAGCGACTGGGCGGATTCGGTACGGGGCCGCCTGGTGGAGGACCACCGCAGCGTACGGGGGGAGCGCATCCGGTTGGAGCTGGAGCTGGGGCGGCACGCCGATCTCATCGGGGAGCTGCATGAACTGGCCGCGGAGAGCCCGCTGGCCCAGCAGGTGATCGCCTCGTTGATGCTGGCCCTCTACCGGTCCGGCCGACCCGACGAGGCGCTCCAGGTCTACCGGAACACACGGCAGCGGCTGCGGGACGGGCTGGGTATCGAACCAGGCCCCGACCTGCAAGAACTCCATCAGAGCATCCTGAAGCAGGACCGTACGCTCACCAGGACGGCGACCGTCGTCGAACTGTCGGCGGCCCGGGAGCCACGTTCCAACCTTCCGCGCGACAGCCGGGACTTCACCGGGCGCACGGAAGAACTCCGCCTGTTGCTCGGCGATGCGGAGCACCTCGCCGCCGATGCCGGCACGAGAGCCGATGCCGGCAGAGCAGCCGCCGGTCCCCGCCCGCACGACGCCACCCGGTACGCCATGCCACTGACCGTGATCCACGGGATGCCCGGCATCGGCAAGACGGCGCTCGCCGTCCATGCCGCGCACCGGCTCCGCGCCGCGTACCCCGGGGGTCTGCTCTACGTCGATCTGCACGGGTACAGCGGACGGCCGCCGTACGAGCCCGCCGAGGCGCTCGCGGTGTTGCTCCACGCGGCCGGGGTCGACAGCGGGCTGCCGGATCCCGTCGACGGCGAACCGCCGGATCCTGTCGATGTGTGGGCTGCCCGGTGGCGGGAGTGGACGTCACGCCATCGGGTGCTCGTGGTGCTCGACAACGCCAGAAGCTCTTCCCAGGTGCGTCCGCTCCTGCCCGGATCCGCCGCCTGCAGGGCGATCGTGACCAGCCGGAAGCGGCTCGCCGGACTGGACGGGGCCACCGCCCTGCGGATGGAGGTGCTGCCGGGTCCGGAGGCCGCTGCCCTGTTCACCCGCATCGCGGGAGCGGACCGGGTCCCCGCCGACCCCGGGGCCCTCACGGCCGTGACGGATGCCTGTGGCTGCCATCCACTGATGATCCAGCTGCTGGCGAGCCGCTTCCGGCACCGGAAGTCCTGGGATCTGGGCCATCTGCTGGACCGGCTGGCCGCCGCCGCGGACCCGCTCGACGAGTTCGACGACGGTGAGCTCGTCTCGGTGATGCGCTTCTCCTACACCGAACTCGCCCCTCCCACCCGGTCGTTGCTGGCCCGGCTGGCACTGCACCCGGGTCCCGACATCACCGTCGCCGCCGCCACCGCACTGGCCGGGACGGCGCCGGACGGTGCCCTCGTCCGGCGCAGCGTGGACGAGCTCCAGGACTTCCACCTGCTGGAGGAGCCCTCTCCCGGCCGGTACCGCCTGCACGAGCTGACCAGGGCCTTCGCCCTGCGGGAGCTCACCCGTACGGAGCCGCCCGAGGCGCGGACGGAAGCACTGGACCGGCTTTTCGCCCATTACCTCACCACCGCGCACCACGCGGACCGGCACACCCGTCCCCTGCGCCGACGGCTGCCGTCGGCAACCGAACACGTCTCCGCGTACGCACAGGACTTCGCCTGCGCCGACGACGCCGCCGAGTGGCTCGTCCTGGAACGGGCCAACCTCCTCGCGGTCGCGGTCGCGGCGGCCGGCGAGGCTTCCAGGTACGCGGCGTTCTTCCCCCATGTGATCGCCCCCGAACTCAAGCAGTGGGGTACCTGGGCCGTCACCAACAAGCTGTACGGAGCGGCCGTACCGGCCCTGCGTGCCCGCGGCGACCGGTACGCACTGGCCCAGACCCTGGTGGAGGCGGCCGAGGCACTGGCTCAGACCGGCCACGACGAGGCCCTCAGCTGTGCGAACGAGGCACTGGTCCTGTTCCGGCGGCTGGACCGGCCGGACGGTTGTGCGGACGCCCTCCTCCAGGCGGGCCGGGCGCATCTGGCGGCGGGGCGCGGAAAGGCGGCACTAAAGGTCCTCGACGACGCGCTGACGGAGTGCCGGCGCATCGGCATGCGCGAGAGGGAAGCGGACGTGCTGAACGTCCAGGGGGCCGCGCTCTTCCAGGCGGGGCGGTACGGCGAGGCCCTGGACAAGGTCCGGGTGATGCTCGGCATCCATCAGGAAACCGGGAACTTTCTCGGGCAGATCCACGCGCTGAACAACTCGGGCGACGTGTGCGCGTCCCAAGGACGGTATCCGGAAGCCCTCGAATTCTACGAACGCTCCCTGGAGCTGGCCCGGCTTCACGGCGGACGCCAGGAGCTGGACATACTCGACACCAACATGGGGGCCGTGTACCAGGCGACCGGGCAGACCGCCCAGGCCCTGGCGTGCTTCCAACGCTCCTTGGAGAGCCATCGCGCCCACGGCGACGCGCTGGGCGAGATCAACGTCCTCATCCAACTGGGAAAGACGCATGCGGAGCTGGGGCGGCGGGACGAAGGGCTGGCCCATCTGCTCACGGCGGTGGAGGTGGCCCGCAGGATCGACAGCCCGTACGAGTGTCAGCGCGCCCTGCTCGGTGCGGCCGATGTCCAGTACGCCTCGGGGCAGTTCGCCGCGGCGGCCCGGGGGTACGAAGAGGCACTGGCGGTCGCCCGCGCGGCGGCTTCCCTGCTCGGTTGCGCACGGGCGGTCGCGGGACTGGCCCGCACGGCTCTGCGCACGGGCAACCTGGGGCTGGCAAAGCGCCGCACGAGGCTGGGCGCGGCCCTGTACTCCAGGCTCGCCATGCGGGAGGAGGCGGATGAGCTGCGAAACCTGCTGCGGGATCATCCTCGGGTGGCCGACTCCTGAACGGATGCCCCGGAGCCGGCCGGCAATGAGTCGATCAGACCTCGATCAGGCTGTCCACGACGTCTTCCGGCGCCGCCGGTGCACTCCCGGCACCCACCGGGATCATCCACATCCACTGGTCCTGCCCGGTGCGCACGGGTATGACGGCGGCCGTACGCGCGGCCGTCGGCTGCGCGACGGCCTCCCGCTCAGAGGTGGCGGTCAGGACCGGCATGGCCTCGCGGGGCACTTCGGTGGCGTGGTGGGACCCGACCGTCAGAACTCCGGCGACGACAAAGGCAGCAGCGGTTGCTTTCGCAACAGTACCGAAGGCGCTGTACAACTCTTCAACTCCCATGGCTGTATGTGAATTCGAGGGGAGCTCCCTCGATATACCATTCACGGGGGCAACCACTGTTGGTCACCCCTGGAGCGAACCTACCGCATCCAGGGGAACACCGAACGTAATATATTCGGGCTACGCTCCCGGCTCCTCCGGCCCCCCGGAGGAGCCGATTTGTTCGGCCTTCAGGGCCAGGTCCTGGAGCACGTCGGCGGAGGTCACGTCCGTCCGGCCGGAGTCGTGCACCTGGGCCAGCATCGCGAAGGCCAGGGTGAACGCGCCGACCAGTTGTTCCACCGCGGCGCCGACCTCGCGGCCGACGAGGGTCGCGACCTCGTCGATCGAGGCGTTCTCGGGTACGGAGATCCGGGGCATGGTCTCGTTCAGGAGGACCGTCACCACGCCGGGGTCGGTGTCCAGGTCATCACGGTCGGCATTCTCCTCCAGGAGCCGACGGATCTCGCCCGCCTCCGTGAGGATGCCCACCACGCGCTTCACCACTTCGCTCTGCTCCATCCGGTGAGCATAGGTGCGGGGTGGCGCGACCGGCCCGACGCCGGGATCACCGACACGCCGTCACCCGTACCCGGCCACGGGGACCGAACCGTGATCTCGCAGTGATCCGTGTCGTTTTCGCCAACGGCGTGGACGCTTCGGGCGGCCTGCCGGCATCGGTGGGGAGCCCGGGCGAGGGCGAATCGCCCGGGCGATCGAGGGCTGCGACGACGCGAGGGGGGTTGGTGCTCCGGCGGCCGGAGGCGTCTACTCGCACCGGCCGCGCCACCGGCTCCGCCGACGCGGCACCGGTACGGCCGGGGGCGACTTTGGGGGTGAACCTCCTTGCGGGCACGTGTCGTTGGGCGTTAGCCCCTCCGTGTCGGCACCCCTTCGCGCTGGTGGATGCGCGCCGGTGGACGCGCCCCCGAGGGCGCGGCGCGACACGTATGCGCCGATGGCCGTTCGGGGCCGGCCCCGGGGTGGCCGTCGTGTGCGTACAAGTGTGCGGAGGGTACGCGATGCGGTTTCCGACAGGTAGTCAGAAAGCTTTCCATTGGCTGGTTCTGGCTGGTCGTCAGCGGGTGTTGATAGCGCATGGAACCAGCCTTTGTCATGCCCGCCAGGAAAAGACCGCATGTGGAGGGCGGATCGTCCGACCTGTGGTGCACACTCCTCGCAGACACTGCTTCGTTGAATTGCGTGGGGAGGCGATGGCGTGTTCGCAGGAATCGACGAGGTCGACTGGGCCTCGATGGAGCATGCCTACGGGCCGGCCGATGACGTGCCCGCGATGCTGCGGGGGCTGGCGTCCGCAGACCCGGCGGAGCGCGAGACGGCCCTGGACGGGATGTACGGGGCCGTGCACCACCAGGGCGATGTGTACGCCTGCACACTGGCCAGTATTCCTTTTCTCTTCGAGCTGGTGGCGGATCCGGGCATCCAGGACCGCGGCAGCATCGTCGAGTTGCTCACCAGCATCGGCGGCATCGATCTGGACGAGGACGACGAGGAGGAGATCGACGAGGAGGAGATCGAGGGCGCGGCCAACTACGCGATGGCGGCGACCGCCGTCACCGCGGGGGCCGGGGTCTTCTTCGAGCTGATGGCCGACGAGGATCCGGGGGTCCGGCTCGCCGCTCCCCTGGCGCTCGCCGCGCTGCACGGCCGCCCGGACCGGGTCCTCGCGCTGTTGCGGGAGCGCATGCCGATCGAGCCGGCCGAGGAGGTGCGGCTCGCCCTGGTCGAGGCCGCGGGGCGGGTGGCCCTGCGCCACCGCGCGCTGGCCGGGCAGGCCGCGGCGTGGCTGAGCCGGCTGGCGGGCGAGGGTTTCCCGCCGGGGCTGCGGCTGGCCGCGCTCGCCCAGCTGGCGCGGTGCGCGCCGGACGCGCTGCCCGGCGACGTCGTACGGGTGGTGACGGGGCTGCTGCGGCAGCTGCGCTCGAAGCCCGACCGCCGGGGCGGGGCGGGCGCCGGGAGCGGGACGGCCCCCGCGGCCGACGCGCAGCCGACCGAGGCGGGCGGGGCCGTGGAGGCACACCCGGACACGGGCGGGACCGGCGAGCCGCCCGTCGAGGAGCGGTCCGTTCCGGTGACCCTGGTGGGACAGTGGCGGGGGCTGTCCGACGGGGAGGGCGCAGGACATCCCGCCCCCTGGACCGCGGATCTGCTGCGCACCCTGCACGTCGGGCTCGACGACCGGGTCGCCGAGCGCACGGCGCTGCTGGCCGACCAGCTGCGCAGCCCCGACCGCCGGCAGCGGATCGACGCGCTCCGGATGAGCAGCGGGCTGATCCGGGCCTGGCGCGGTTCGTACGGGGAGCTCGTCCGGCTGGTCGGTGAGCAGCTCGCCACCCCCGATCCGCAGCTGGCCGAGGCCGCCTCGCACGTGCTGGAGGACCTCTTCGGGCTCGCGGCGCCCGCGGCCGACGCGCTGGCGGCTCGGGTGGCGGCGGACCCCGGTGCCTGGGTGAAGGACTGGTCGAGCGGGCCGCCGGAACTCGGCGGCGCGGTGAAGGCGCTGGCCCGGCTGGGGGACGCCCGGTCCCTGCCCGCGCTGGCCGCCGCGCTGGAGCGGCCCGAGGTGCCGCACGACGTGGGGTTCGCCATCGGCTTCCTGGGGGCGGCGGCCGACCCGCTGGCCGAGGTGCTGTGCCGCAGGCTCGGCGAGGTCCCGCTGGACGGGAGGGCGCACGACCGGGCGGGCCCGCTGCTCACCGGGCTGGCCGCGCTGCGGGCGAAGGAGGCGCTGCCGGAGGTGCTGCGGATACTGCGGGGCACGCCGGCGCACCGGGGCGAGTGGCTGCGCACCGCGGCGCTGCGGGCGCTCGCCGCGTTCGGGCCCGCGGCGCACGGTGCCGTGCCGGAGCTGCGGGCGCTGCTGCGGAGTCCCGGGGCGGCGTCGGCGACGGAGGTCGCGCAGGCCCTGTGGGCGGTCGACGCCGACGCCGACGCGGTGCTGCCGGTGCTGATCGAGGGCCTCCAGGCGGAGCGCGTCCACGAGCGGCGGTCCGCGGTGAACGCGCTGGGCGGGCTCGGGGCGTGGGCGGAGGTGACCGCGCCGCGGCTGCGCGCGCTGCTGCGGCACGAGGATCCGTGGCTGCGGCTGGACGCGGCGATCGCGCTGTGGGACGTGACCGGGCGGGCCGACGAGTCCGTACCGCTGCTCCTGGCGGCCTGGGAGGCGAACCGTCACTCCAGGGTCCGGGTGGCGGAACGCCTGGCGCAGTCGGGGGTCACTGGTGCAGGGTCGGAGTCGGCACGCGCGCTGCGCGCCGAACTCGCCTCCGTCCGCCGCCACAACGCGATGGACGGCGGATACGGCAGCCACGACACATACGAGGACGAGAAACTGCTGGCGCTCTGTCGGCAGGCCCTTCGGGGCAGTACGGGGAAGGGACCCGCCACATGATCATTTTCGGCACGCGAGGCTATCTGTACCAGCTGGCCGTATTGACGCTCGTCTGCGGCTGGTGCGGCAATCCGGCCGCCCACACGCTGCGCAAGAGGGTCACGAAGTTCACCCTGTTCTTCGTGCCGCTGTTCCCGTTCTCGACGAAGTACGCGACCCAGTGCACGTTCTGCGGCGGCGAGCAGCAGATACCGAAGGAGCAGGCCGACCAGCTGCTGGCGCAGCAGGCTGCCGCGCAGAACGGCAACCCGTTCGGCGGGCCGCAGGGGCAGCCGGGGTACGCGCAGGGCGCCCCGGGGCAGAACCCGTACCAGAACTGAGATCCGTACCCGTACCGGCGGGGAGGACCTGGGCCCTCGTCGGCACCGGGTCGGTGGTCGGCATCGGCCGGGGTCGAGCGGCCCCGGCCGATGCCGACGCCGAGCGGCGGCCGAGTGGCGGCCGAGTGGCGGCGTCCCCGACGTCCCACAGCGTCCATGGCGTCCCCCGGTGCCCCACAGCACCCACGGCGTCCCACAGTGCCCCCGGCATCTGCCGGCACCGGACCACCCCTTCTCTGTACTGAACGGGCGCAACGGACTTACCTCCCCATAAGGTCTATCTGGTATGGACCGCCGGAAGGGAGGGAGTCATGCGCCCGCATCGCCGGACATGGCGCCGTGCGGCGGTGCCCCTCGGCGTCGCCGCCGGTTTCGCGCTGTCGTCCGGCTGCGGCGACACCGGCGGGCTGCACAGCGCCGGGCCGACCCCGACGGCCATCGGTCCCACCCGGCTCTGGCCCCGGCTACCGCCCGCCTCCGCCGCCCCGTACGACTACGGCGAGGGCGAGACCGCCCGCATCCCGGGGATCGTGGTGCCGGACGGCGACGTGCGGCGGCTGGATCCGGTGGCGGTGGTGCGGGCCGGCATCAGGGCCCGTACCAACCGGACCAGCAGCACGGCCGATCTTCCCGCCGATGTCGTCCGGAGGATCGAGGCGTGCCCCGCCGAGCCGGCCTCCTGTCCCGTGCTCCCGCCCCACTTCCGCGATCTGACGGGCGACGGCCGGGAGGAGATGGTCCTCGGCATCGAGCTGCCCGGCCGTCAGGTCTCCATCCGGGTGTACATGCCGGATTCGGGCGGGCTGACCCGGATCCTGTCCACCTCGGACGCCGTGATCAGCGTCGAGCTGGCCGGGCGGGACCTGATCGTGCGGGTGCTGTCGGCGATCACCGGGTACGAGTACCGCACCGCCTGGTCCTGGGACGCCGGGCAGCGCGCGATGCTGCCCGCCCGGGACGAGATCCTGCGGATGCCGCCGTCCCGGGCGCCGCAGCCGTCCCTCACCACCTCACGGCCCGCCGTCCCTCCCCCGGCCACGTCGCCCGGGGTCCTCGCGGAACGCCGATGAGCCGCCGCGCCGCGGGCGACCGGGAGCCGGGCCGGAGCGGCACAGGGCGGCCCGGCACGGTACGAGGCGGCACGGGAACCCGGCGGTCCCGCCGGAGCGGCGCGGTACGGGGCAGTGGGGGAACCCGGGGGTCCGGCCGGAGCGGCTCGGCCCGGCGCGGTACGGACGGGGCCGCGCCGCGTCGGCGCAGGTTCCGGTTGCCCGCCTGGACCGCGATGCTCACCTGGAAGTCGGCCCTCTTCATCACCGTGATGTGCTGCGCGCTCGCCGCGCTGCTGGGCGCGCTCGTGCACACCGGAATGACTCGCGAGACCGTCGGCCAGTCCCGTGAGAAGGCCCTGGCCCGGCTGGCGGACGCCACCGTCGCGTACCAGGCGGGCGAGGCGATGCCGCCGGGGGCGGGGCTCGATCCGCCCGGACTGCCCGCCGGGCTGCGCGCCCTGGCCGTGAGCGGCGAGCGCGGCACGCTGGTCGGCGACCTGGCTGGCCGTCCGGTCATGTGGGCGGCGGCCCCGGCGGACGGCCGGGCGCTGGCCGTGGCGGTGGACCACGGCCAGAGCGCCCGCACGATCGACAACCTCGACAGGGCGATCGTCGGCTCCGCCCTGCTGGCCATCGCCGTCACCGTGCTGGTCGGCGCGTTCGCCGTCACCCGGGTCACCCGGCGGCTGCACCAGACGGCCCGGGTGGCCCGCCGGATCGGCGCGGGCGACCTGGACGCCCGGGTGGCCGACCCGCGCACGACGGACCCCTCGCGGCCGCAGGACGAGGTCGCGATCGTCGCCGGGGCGCTGGACACGATGGCCGCCACGCTCCAGCGCAAGCTGCAGACCGAGCAGCGTTTCACCGCCGACGTGGCGCACGAGCTCCGCACCCCGCTGACCGGCCTCTCGGCCGCCGCCGAGCTGCTGCCGCCGGGGCGGCCGTCGGAGCTGGTGCGGGACCGGGTCCGGGCGATGCGGGCGCTGACGGAGGACCTGCTGGAGATCTCCCGGCTCGACGCCCGCACGGAGCGGGTCGATCTCGCCGTGTACGAACTGGTCCCGCTCGTCGAACGGGTGGTGCGCGCCTCCGGGACGCAGACCGCGGTCCGGATCGCGGACCCGTCCCCCGACCGGCCGGGGCGGCCCGCGCGGGTGCGGGTGGAGACCGATCTGCGGCGGCTGGAGCGGGTGCTGGGCAATCTGATCGCCAACGCCCACAAGCACGGCCGTCCCCCGGTGGTGCTGACGGTCGACGGGCCGGTGGTGACCGTGCGCGACCACGGGCCGGGTTTCCCGGAGTACCTGCTGACCGACGGCCCCCAGCGGTTCCGCACCGAGGGTGCCGGGCGGGGACACGGCCTCGGGCTGACCATCGCCGCCGGGCAGGCCGGGGCGATCGGCGCCGAACTCGTGTTCCGCAACGCCCCGGACGGCGGGGCGATGGCCCGGGTGGTGCTCCCCGAGGCCCCGGACCCGGACGGCGGGACGCCAGGCGGTGGGGCGAGGAGCGGCGGGGGCGGCTCGGAATCCGGCCCGCACGAGGAGGGGTGACGGGCCGTCGGGCGCCGCCCGGAAGCAGGTCCGGCCGGGACCGGGCGGAGCCGGGGCCGGTCCTCGTCCGTCGTCGGCCCGCCCGGACATACTTGCTACGACATAAGGGAAATAGGCACCAGCTCTTGCTACGTTGCGTGGCATGACCGCAACGACGGCGGACGCGCTCCCGCCCGCTCTCCGCCTGCCCAAGCGGCGCGGGGTCGAGCTGCTGCTCCTCGTCGGGGCCGTTCTCGTCCCCGTCCTCGGTTACACCGCCGTCGGCCTGGCCAGGAACGGCGCGGTGCCGCCCGATGTGGCCGGTTACGGGGCGGGCCTGGGGCTGCTCGCCCTCCTCGCCCATCTCGCGGTCCGGTTCCGCGCCCCGTACGCCGATCCGCTGCTGCTGCCCATCGCCGTACTGCTCAACGGGCTCGGCCTGGTGCTCATCTACCGGCTCGACCTGGAGACGCCGAAGGACCAGGCGGCCCCCACCCAGCTGATCTGGTCCACGCTCGGCGTGTCGCTGTTCATCGCCGTGGTGGTCCTCCTGCGCGACCACCGGGTGCTCCAGCGGTACGCGTACCTGTCGGTCGCCGCGGCCCTGGTGCTGATGATCGTGCCGATCTTCTTCCCGGCGGTGAACGGGGCCAAGATCTGGATCCGGATCGGCGGTTTCTCCTTCCAGCCGGGCGAGTTCGCCAAGATCCTGCTCGCCGTGTTCTTCGCCGCGTACCTCGCGGCGAACCGCAACGCGCTCGCGTACACCGGCCGCCGGTTCTGGAAGCTCCAGTTCCCCACCGGCCGGGTGCTCGGCCCGATCGTGGCGATCTGGCTCCTCAGCGTCGGCGTGCTGGTCCTGGAACGCGACCTGGGCACCTCGCTGCTCTTCTTCGGCCTCTTCGTGATCATGCTGTACGTGGCGACCGGCCGGACCGGCTGGATCGCGGTGGGCCTGCTGCTCGCCGCCCTCGGTGCGTTCGTCGTCGGCTCCTTCGAGCCCCATGTGCACAGCCGGGTGCAGGACTGGCTCGATCCGTTCGCCTCGATCGACGCCGGTCGGGGCCCCGGCCAGCTGGCCCAGTCGCTGTTCGCGTTCGCCGCGGGCGGGATGCTCGGCACCGGGCTCGGCCTCGGCCACTCCATCCTCATCGGCTTCGCCGCCAAGTCCGACTTCATCCTGGCGACGGCGGGCGAGGAACTCGGGCTGACCGGGCTGACCGCGATCTTCCTGCTGTACGCGCTCCTGGTGGCCCGCGGCTACCGGGCCGGTCTCGCCCTGCGCGACCCCTTCGGGCGGCTGCTGTCGATCGGCCTCGCCTCGATCCTGGCGCTCCAGGTGTTCGTGATCGCGGGCGGGGTGATGGGGCTGATCCCGCTGACGGGCATGGCGATGCCGTTCCTCGCCCAGGGCGGTTCGTCCGTGGTCACCAACTGGATCATCGTGGCGCTGCTGATCCGGGTCAGCGACCAGGCCCGCAGACCGCAGCCCGACGCCGTGGAGACCGGAATCATCGCGCGGGTGCCGGAGGAGGACCGGTGAGCCCGTCCCCCCGCCCCCGTGTCGCGCCGCTCCCGTCCCCGTACCCGCACCTGTCGGCCGGGCCCCCGTACCCGTGCCCGCCCCGAGCACCGGAGGTCCGGTCGTGATCCGCTGCATCCGCCGCGCCGCCGCGCTCTGTCTGCTGCTGCTCGTGGCACTGCTCCTGAACGCCGCCCGCATCCAGGTCTTCGAAGCCGACAGCCTGGACCACAACCCCGCCAACCGCCGCCTGACGATCACCCGTTACGGCCAGCCGCGCGGGAACATCCTGGTCGACGGCAGGTCCGTCACGGGTTCCGAGGACACCGGCGAGCAGCTCAGGTACGAGCGCACGTACCGGAACGGTCCGCTGTACGCCCCCGTGACGGGCTACGCCTCGCAGACGTACGGCACCTCCCTGATCGAGTACACCGAGGACGACATCCTCTCCGGCACCGATCCGATGCTCGCCCCGTTCCCGCTGTGGAACGACATCACCCGCGCCCAGCAGCCCGGCGGCAACGTCGTCACGACCGTCGAGGACGCCGTGCAGCGCGCCGCCTACGACGGGCTCGGCGGACGACGGGGCGCGGTCGCCGCCCTGGAACCGGCGACCGGGCGCGTCCTGGCGCTGGTCTCGACCCCCTCGTACGATCCCGGGCTGCTCTCGGGCACCGGTTCGTCCGTCACCGACGCCTGGCAGCGGCTGAACGCGGCGGAGAGCCGGCCGATGCTCAACCGGGCGATCCGGCAGACCTATCCGCCGGGTTCCACCTTCAAGATCGTGACGGCCGCGGCGGCGCTCGACGCGGAGGTCGTCACAGATCCTTACGCGGAGACCGACACCCCGTCCCCGTACGTGCTGCCGGGTACGACGACGACGCTGCCCAACGAGTCCCGGGGCTGCGAGCAGGCGTCGCTCGCCGAGGCGATCCGGATCTCCTGCAACACCGTGATGGCGGATCTGGGGGTGCGGGTCGGGCTGGCGGACATGGTGGAGGCGGTGGAGAAGTTCGGCTTCAACGACACCGGGCTGAAGATCCCCCCGGGGGTGGCGAAGAGCAACTTCGACACCGGGATGTCCGAGGACCAGCTCGCGCTGTCCTCGATCGGGCAGTTCGACACGACGGCGACCCCGCTCCAGATGGCGATGGTGGCGTCCGCCGTGGCGAACGGCGGCGATCTCAAGTACCCGTACCTGGTGGACCGTACGACCACCCGGAGCGGGGCGACCGTCCGCCAGAACGGGTCGCGCACCTACCACCGGGCGATGAACCCGCGGACGGCGATGCAGCTGCGCGAGATGATGGTGGACGTCGTCGAGAACGGCACCGGCTCCAACGCCGCGATCGACGGGGTGACCGTCGGCGGCAAGACCGGCACCGCGCAGCACGGCGTCGACAACACGGGAACACCGTACGCCTGGTTCATCTCCTGGGCTCAGGCACCCGGTTCGGCGCAGCCGGCCGTCGCGGTCGCCGTGGTCGTCGAGGACGCGGCGGCGAGGCGGGCCGACATCAGCGGCGGCGGCAGCGCGGCCCCGATCGCGCGTGCCGTCATGGAGGCGGCCCTGCGAGACTGACCGGATGAACGACACGAGGGACGGGGTGCGCCGGACGCTGGAGCGGATCGACCGGACGGACCCGTGGCTGTGCGCGTTCGTCGAGGTGTGGCACGAGCGGGCGCTCGCCGACGCCGGACCGGCCCGTCGACTGCCCCTGGCCGGTCTGCCGTTCGCGGTCAAGGGACGCTCGGGCATCCGGTCGTACGCGGCCCGGCGGCTGATCGCGGCCGGTGGGGTCCCGGTCGGCTCGACCTCGGTGCCCGGCCCCGGCACGCCCTGGCAGACCTGGGGGCTGGGCGCCCACGGCCGTACGGTCAACCCGTGGCGCCCCGACCGCACCCCGGGCGGCTCCTCGGCGGGCTCGGCGGCCGCGGTCGCGGCGGACCTGGTGGAGCTGGCGACCGGCAGCGACGGGGCGGGATCGGTACGGATTCCGGCCGCGTGGTGCGGGGTGTTCGGCCTGAAGACGACGAACGGCCTGCTGCCCTCCCCCGATCGTTCCGGACTGGCGTCCGCCGGGGTACTGGCCCGGTCGGCGGCCGGGGCCGGAACGTATCTGCGCGCCGTCCTGGGCGAGGACGAAGACGAGGAAGAGGACGAGCCGGTGCCGCCGATCCTTCCTGTGCCGGCCGTCTTCAGCCCGGATCTGGGGTACGCCGAGGTCGATCCGGAGGTCGCCGCAGTGGTGCGGCGCGCGGTGGAACGGCTGGTGGCGGCCGGGGTGGTGCGGCTCGTGGGCGGTGCGTGCGAGCTGCTCGACCCGGGCGGGGCGTGGTCGGCGGTCCGGGGCGGGGAGGAGTCCCCCGCCGCCGCGGAGGTCCGGCGCGAGAACGACCTCCGGCTCGACGCGCTGTTCGCCCGTGCCCCGCTGCTGCTCACCCCGACCACGCCCAACCGCCCGCATGGGCACGACGGTCCGGGCGAGCTCTACTCGACTGCGCTGACCTGGGCGTTCAACCTCAGCGGGCATCCGGCCGCCAGTGTGCCGGCGGGCTTCACGGCGGACGGCTGCCCGGTCGGGCTGCAACTGGTCGCGGAGCGCGGGGCGGACGTCTCACTGCTCGCGGCGGCCGGCGCGGTGGAGAGCGCCCTGCCCGCCGTACGACCGTGACCCGATGGCCCTCCCGTCGGCGGTGACGGCTTGTGGCGATGGGGGCCGGCGGCGGTGAGGGCCGGCCGGCCACGGCTCGTGCTCGGCGGTGGCCGGCCACGGCTTGGGGCTGGTGGTGGCGCGAGCGGGACGCGGTGACGGACGGCAGGCGGTGGGTGGCGGGCGGAACCGGACCGTCCGCCACCGTCCCCGCTCAGCCCAGCGGCTCGCGGCGCCGCAGCCACGGTTCGGGCGCACCGTCGATTCCGGTGGCCGCGCCCACGACGCCGCCGGTGATGGCGCAGGTCGTGTCGACGTCGCCGAGGCCCTCGGCCGTCGCCCAGAGCGCCGCCTCGAGGTCGTCCGGATGCCGGGCCGCGGTCCACAGGGCGAACGGGACCGTGTCGTCGGCGCGGATGCGCTGTCCGTTGCCCAGCAGATCGGCCGCCTTCCACGGCTCGGTGGTGAAGGGGACGTCGACGGCCCGGCACAACCCCTCGTGCACGAGTCCCCCGGGGGTCCGGTCGGCGACCGCGGCCAGGGTGAACTCGCCGCGGACCATCAGCGCCGCCGCGACCGCCACCGCCACCGCACCCGCGATCCCCTCCGGGTGGGCGTGGGTGACGGTCGCCTGCAACGTCGCCTGTTCGGCGGCGAGCCCGACGTCCCGGTGGAAGTACGCGCCGAGGGGTGCGACCCGCATCGCCGCGCCGTTGCCGAGGCTGCCGCCCTCGAAGAGTCCGGGCGCCAGGGTGCGCCAGTCGGCCGGTGCGGCCAGCAGCTGGGGCAGCAGCATGTGCATGCCGTGTCCGTAGCCACGGGCCCGATCGGCCTCGTAGGCGAGGGCGAAGCAGAGCGCGAGGTGGTCCTGCTCGACCCGGCCGTGCTCCTCCAGGGACCGCAGCAGGGCGCGGGCCAGTGCGGTGTCGTCCGTCCAGTGCCAGTCGGGTTCCTCGGGGGTGCGGCGCGCCTTGATCTCGTTGAACGCCCGGCGGGGCTCACGGAAGAGGGGGAACCAGCGCTCGCCGAACGCGTCGCCCAGGGCCAGCGCTTCCAGGCTGCGGCGGGCGGCTGCGGGGTCTGCGGCGGCGGGGAGCGGGGGCGGTGGCGTCATGCCGTCATCCTCCCCGCCCCGGCCGAGGGCGTGCATCCGTTTGCCCTGTCGTCCCGCGAAGACGCCCCGTTCCGTCGCACCGCCGGGGTGCCTCCGGGCAACCGTTCCTGCCGGGCGGCTCCTCACCTCCGGACAGCTCCTCGCCTCCGGGCGGTTCCTCGCCCCGGGGGCCGACGTGGCGTCAGTCCCCCGGCGTGCCGGAACCGCCCCGGGTTATCGCCTCCTCGACCTCGGCGACCCTGGCCCGTTCCTCCACCGCGAAGCGGTCCCGGTCGAGTTGTTCGGCTATTTCCTCGTCCTGGGCCATCAGCAGGTCGAGGTTGGAGTCGCCGAGTTCGAGGACGCCCATGTCGACGTATGCCTTCTGGAGCCGTACGCCCCACAGTCCGATGTCCTTGACGCACGGCACTATCCGGCTGAACAGCAGCTTCCGGAAGAGCTGCAGGAACTCCGAGTGCTCGGAGAGGTCCTTGGCCTCCTGCTTGCCGATGCCGAAGTTCTCCAGCACCTCGACCCCGCTGAGCCGGTTCCGCATCAGGTAGCAGCCCTCGATGACGAAGTCCTCGCGCTCCCGCAGTTCGGCGTCGCTCAGCTGCTTGTAGTAGTCGCGCAGCGCCATCCGCCCGAACGCGACGTGCCGGGCCTCGTCCTGCATGACGTACGCGAGGATCTGCTTGGGCAGCGGCTTGGTCGTCGTGTCGCGGATCATGCCGAACGCGGCCAGGGCGAGCCCTTCTATGAGGACCTGCATGCCGAGGTAGGGCATGTCCCAGCGGGAGTCGCGCAGGGTGTCGCCGAGCAGCCCCTGGAGGCTGTCGTTGACCGGGTAGAGCATCCCGACCTTCTCGTGCAGGAACCGGCTGTATATCTCGGCGTGCCGGGCCTCGTCCATGGCCTGGGTCGCGGAGTAGAACTTCGCGTCCAGGTCGGGGACGGACTCCACGATCCTGGCCGCGCACACCATGGCACCCTGCTCACCGTGGAGGAACTGGCTGAACTGCCAGGCGGTGTAGTGCTTGCGCAGCTCGCCCCGGTCCTTCTCGGTCATCTTCGCCCAGTGCGGGGTGCCGTACAGGGTGAGGGCCTCGTCCGGGGTGCCGAGCGGGTCGGCGGGATCGACCTCCAGGGACCAGTCGATGCGCTTGTTGCCGTCCCACTGCTTGTCCTTGCCCTTCTGGTAGAGGGCGAGCAGCCGGTCCCGGCCGTCGTCGTAGTCCCAGGTGAAACGGGCGGCGCCGGAGGCCGGCACCTGCCACAGCGGTGCTTCGGGGGCAGTGGTGTAGAGCTCGTGGGTCGCCATGGACGGCTCCTTCGCCTGGCATGTTTTCGGCAATTCCCGTGGCGTCAGCGTCAGTGGGCAGGTTCACACGTTGGTAGACACCGGGTCAACAAGTCGCACCAGAGGGATTGACGACCTTACTGACGAGGCGTCTCATAAGGGGTGACCACCGGTAACCCACGCGCGAGGTGCCTCCAGTCATGACCACCGTGTCCGAACACGACATCCAGCTGCTGCGCGACGCACTCGGCCCGCTCCGGGACCGGGAGCAGGTCGCCGAGCGGCTGCTCGAATCCTCGGCCAAGCACTCCTTCGACCCGGACAAGGAACTCGACTGGGCCTCGGCGGTCGAGGAGGGCAAGTGGTTCTGGCCGCCCGAGCTCGTCTCCCTCTACGACACCCCGCTGTGGCGGAAGATGTCCGAGGAACAGCGGCTCGACCTCTCCCGGCACGAGGCGGCGTCACTGGCCTCGCTGGGCATCTGGTTCGAGATCATCCTCATGCAGCTGCTGGTCCGGCACATCTACGACCGCCCGGTGACCAGCAACCACGTCCGCTACGCGCTCACCGAGATAGCCGACGAGTGCCGGCACTCGATGATGTTCGGCCGCATGATCAAGTGGGGCGGGACGCCCGATTACCCCGTGCCGCGCGTCTACCACAACCTCGCACGCGTGCTGAAGACCATCTCCACCACGCCCGGTTCGTTCGCCGCGACACTGCTCGGCGAGGAGATCCTCGACTGGATGCAGCGGCTGACGTTCCCGGACGAGCGGGTCCAGACGCTGGTGCGCGGCGTGACCCGCATCCACGTGGTCGAGGAGGCCCGGCACGTCCGGTACGCCCGCGAGGAGTTGCGCCGGCAGATGGTGACCGCCCCCGCCTGGGAGCGCCGGCTGACCCGGCTGAGCTGCGGCGAGGCGGCCCGCGTCTTCTCCGTCTGCTTCATCAACCCCCAGGTGTACGAGAACGTCGGCCTGAACCGGCACGAAGCCGTCGCCCAGGTGAAGGCGAGCGGTCACCGGGCGGAGGTCATGCAGACCGGCGCGAAGCGGCTGACGGACTTCTTCGACGACATCGGGGTGCTCAACGGGGTGGGGCGCAGGATGTGGAAGAAGTCCGGCCTCCTGGCCTGAGCCGCCCGGCCCGGGCGGCCCCGCCCCCACCCACGCGCGACCCCACTCCCGACACCGACACCTACGCCTGCACCGGTGTCGACACCGACACCGGCTCCGCTCCCGTCCCGGCCCCGGCTCACGGCAGGGTGACCTCCCGCGCCCGGCCTATGCCGAAGCGCTGCGCGAGCCGCGTCATGCCCTGCGACATCCTCGACGGCATCGAGCCCGGCTCCGGTATGGTCACCGGCCGCTGCCGCCCGTTCTGGATCGCCGCTATCCGCCAGCCCCGCGGGGTCCGGACGCAGACGATGACCTGGCGCGACAGCCGCCGCTTCGGCAGCTTGTCGCGCCAGGGCATGAGGACCGACCCGTTGCCCACCAGCACGGCCACGGAGTCGGTGACGAAGCGCAGGGACTCGATCTCCCCGACCATCGCCGAACCGGCGATCACGCCGCGGAACAGCTTGTCGTGGTTGTCCTCCAGCTTCGCGGCGCCGGCCGCCCAGCTTCCGTCGTAGGAAACGTAGTCGGCGTCTTCGGTGAACAGCCGCCCGAATCCGGCGGAGTCCGCCTCCGTCCAGGTCCTGCAGTACTCCGCGAAGAGCTCGCGGATCTCGGTCTCCCGGGTGTCCATGCGCTTCCCTCTCCCCCGTCCGCCTCTGCTATTATTTCGTTCGGTCGAACTAAATATAGGGAGCGCTCATGGGAACGTCAAGGGAAGAACTCCTCGCCCGGCTCGGGGAGGCAGGACGGGTGCACAGCAACGCGGCCGTCATGTACCACGCGGCGATCAGCACCCGGATGGGTCTCAGCACGGTCGAGGAGAAGACGCTCGACCTGCTCCAGCGGTCGGGCGCGCTCAGCGCGGGCGAGCTGGGGGAGCTCACCGGCCTGGCGCCGGCCTCCGTCACGGGGCTGGTCGACAGGCTGGAGCGCAAGGGGTTCGCCCGCCGGGTGAAGGACCCGCAGGACGGCAGACGGGTCAACGTCGAGATCGACCCGGGCATCGAGGCCCGGTTCGCCCCGCTCTTCACCCCCTTCGCCGCCCATCTCGCCGAGCTGTACGCGGAGTACTCGGACGCGGAGCTCGCCGTGATCCTCGGATTCCTCGACCGCTCGGCGCACATACAGCGGGAGGCCACCCGCGCGCTCGGGGAGCAGCCGTGACGGTCCGCTCCCCGCCGCGCCCCCGGTCGTTAGGCTTCCGGTCATGACTGCCGCCACCGTGCCGCCGACCCGCGCGTACCGAAGGCTCAGCGTCGAGGAGCGCCGCGCCCAGCTTCTCGGCGCGGCCCTCACCCTCTTCGCCCACCGGGCCCCCGACGAGGTCTCGCTCGACGAGGTCGCCACGGTCGCCGGGGTGTCCCGGCCGCTCGTCTACCGCTACTTCCCCGGCGGGCGGCAGCAGTTGTACGAGGCGGCGCTGCGGTCCGCCTCGGACGAACTGATCCTGTGCTTCGCCGAGCCGCCGGTGGGGCCGCCCACCGAGCGGGTGGCGCGGGTGCTCGACCGCTATCTCGCCTTCGTCGACGAACACGACACCGGGTTCAGCGCGTTGCTGCGCGGCGGCAGCGTCGTCGGGACGTCCCGTACCACGGCGATCGTCGACGAGGTGCGCCGCGCGGCGGCCGAGCAGATCCTGCTGCACCTGGGCAGGTTCGACGCGGGCGCCGGGGCCACGCCCGGCCCCAGGCTCCGGATGATGGTGCGCACCTGGATCGCGGCGGTCGAGGCCGCGTCCCTGATCTGGCTGGACGAGGGGAAGCAGCCCGCCGCGGCCGAGCTGCGCGGCTGGCTGGTCGATCAGCTGCTCGCGCAGCTGGCCGTCACGGCCACGACGGACCCGCAGACCGCGTCGGTGGTGGAGGCGCTGCTTCCGTTGGAGGACGCCGGGGGCCCGGCCGGGCGGCTGGCGGAGCGGCTGGCCGCGGTGGCCGACGGGGCGGGCCACCTGCTGCCCGCGGACCCATCGGTCAGACTGGGGCGGTGAGAAGCGAGAACACCCCCTTCACCGGTGGTCCCCTGGACGGGCGGGTGCTGCCCGTCCTGGTGGGTGCGACCGGCCATCCTCCCAAGTGGTACGAGGTCCCGGTACCGGCCACCGACGGCGGTCCTCCGACCGTGTACGCCTACCGTCGTGCACCGGCCGGTCACTCCAAGCGGCTGGGCATTCCGCGCGGCTGGGTGTACGAGTACGTCCCCGAGGGGCGGGTACGGAACACCCCCAAGTGGCCCTGGTCCAAACCGCACTGAGAGCGCGGCGGGTGCGGGCCCCGCGCCGGTTTCCGAACGCTCTAAGATCGACGCTCCGGTGCTCGGGCACGGTCAGCGAGGGTCTTTCGTTCGGATCCGGCCTGATCCAAACGAAAAACCCTAGGGGGGATGCGCCATGGAGGCGCCGCGTCAGGACGATCCACGCCGCTTCGGTCCGTACACCGTGCTGGCACGGCTGCGCGAAACCGCGAGCGCCGTGCGGTACCTCGCGCACGACCCGGCGGCCGACGACCCCGTGGTGATCACCGCGGCCCGTCCCGAACTCGCCCCGCTGCCCGCCTTCCGGCGCCGTTTCCAGGCGGAGGCCCGTACCGAGGAGCAGCTGGCCGGCGACGGCCCCCGGCCGGACGTCCCGGCCGACGCCCCGGACTCCGAACTGCCGTGGACGGCCGGGCCCTACGTACCCTCGATGACGCTCTCCGAGGCGATCGGTTTCACGGGGCCGCTTCCCGAGCACGCCGTGCGGATCCTGGGCGCGGGCATCGCCGACACCCTCGCCCGGGTGCACGCCACCGGCGCCGTGCTCCAGGGCCTGGCCCCCCGGACGGTGCTGCTGGCCGCGGACGGGCCGCGGCTCACCGCGTTCGGCCCCCTGGGCGCCGCGGCCTCCGCCGAGGCCCGGCCCGGCGGGCAGTTGTCCGTACGGCTCGGCTACCTCACCCCCGAGCAGGTCGAGGGCGAGGAGCCCGGTCCGGCCTCCGACCTCTTCGTGCTGGGCCTGCTGCTGGCGTACGCGGCGACCGGTACCACCCCGCTCGCCGACGGTCCGGCCGCCGAGGGTGCCGAGCGCATCGCCCGCACGGACCCCGAACTGGGTGCGGTTCCCGAGGAGTTGCGCGATCTGATCGCCCGCTGCCTGGCGAAGGACCCGGCCGACCGGCCGAGTGCGGAGACGGTGGCGGCGGAGCTGGCCCCGGAGGGGGTCGCGGAACTCGCGAAGGACGGCTGGCTGCCGGAGCGGCTGGTCGCGGCGCTGGCGGAACAGGAGGCGCGGGTACGGGAGTCGACGGCGTCGGGCCTGCCGCTCGCGGCCCAGCCGGAGGCTCCGACAGAGGCCCCGGCCGAGGCCCGTGCCGAGGCCCCGGCCGAAACCCCCGCAAGCACCTCGGGCGAGGGAGTAACCGACGGGTCGGGGGCCGGAACCGCCGAGTCCTCCTCCCTCGTCGGGGACACCCGGACCACCCAGCTCAGCGGCATCGGACGGCACGTCCCGAGGACCGACCGTCCGACCACCCAGCTGTCCGTGCCGCCCGAGCTCACCGGCCCGCAGTCGGGCCCCGCCCCGGCCCCGCCGACGGGCTCCGGCCCCGGCACGGACCTCGTTCCCGCTGTTCCCGCGCTTCCCGCCGGCTCCGCCCCCGCTCTTCCCGCGCTTCCCGCTGCACTCCCGCCCGCCGTCCCGCCGACGGCGGCTCCCCCGCTTCCGGTCCCCGCCGGGCCCGCTTCCGCCCCCTCCCCCGCCCGGCGGCCCGTCGAGGCCGCGCTCGGCCGGCGCGGGCTGCTCGTCGGGCTCGCGGCCGGGGCCGCGGGGCTGCTCGTCGGCGGGGGCGGCGTGCTCGCGCTGGGCGACGGCGACGGGTCGACGGACGACCCCAAGCCCGCACCGAAGCGCAGCGTTCCCCGCCCCGCCGGGCTGCCGCCGTCCCCCCGCTGGATATACGCCCACCCGGATTCCCTGCCCGCGCCGCTCACCGCCACCCTCTGGAACGACCGGCTGCTGGTGCTGACCGGGGAGAACGGGGCGACCGCCGTCGATCTGCAAACCGGCCGCCATGCCTGGGAGAACGCGGCCGCGGCGCGGGGGAAGGCGGCCGTCACCGCCGGGGATTCCGTCTGTTTCGTCATCGGCCCGACCGAGTTCCTGTGGCTCTCGGCGAAGAACGGCAAGGTCACGCACCGGGAGGCCCACGCGGACCTGTTCGCCGGGGCGCCGGGCCTCACGGTGTCGGAGATCGTCGGCTCGTCCGACCCGGTGGTCTGGTTCACCGGCTCCCACAAGGTCACCGTCAAGGCCCCGCCGCCCAAGAAGGGCAAGAAGCGCGGCAAGGACAAGCAGGTCGTCAAGTCGTACCTCTTCGCCTACGACATCGCGCGGCGCAAGGAGCTGTGGCGGGCCGCCGTGCCCAACGGGCGCGGCGGCGCCCCCGTCCACCGGCTGATCGCGCTCCGGGAGAACGACATCGTCGTGCGCCAGACCCCGGGCACGCTCTCCCCCGGCGATGTGCGCGCCGCCAAGGGGAAGGCCCTCTTCCGGTGCTTCGACCGGAGGACCGGCAAGCAGCTGTGGAGCAAGCCCTTCGGCTCCGTCGCACCGGACGGGGCGGCCTCGGGCGACGAACAGGGGCTGCTGTACGCGGCGGTGGGCGACGACCTCCTGGCGTTCGAAACCCCGTCCGGCAAGCCGAAGTGGACGCTGAACGGCACCGGAAGCCCGTTCGGCACCCCTGTCGTCAGCGGGGCGCTGCTCCACACCGCCAACCGCTCCCAGGAGGTGGGGGCGGTCGAGCGGGAGACCGGGCGGCTGCGCTGGCGGCGCTCCACGGAGGTGCTGCCCGGTGCCGCCGCACCCGCCGTCTCGCTCAGCACGACCGGCAAGACGCTGCTGGCCTCGGACCGGTCCCAGGTCACCGCGTTCGCGGCGCAGGACGGGCGACGGCTGTGGAAGTTCCAGGACATCGGGGTCCAGGACCCGAAGGGCCCCGCGGTCACCGCCCCGTACCGGGTACTGCCGACCGGACGGCTGGTCGTCGTGCAGCGCGACCGGATGTTCTACGCGCTGCCCGTCGACTGAACCCGGGGCCCCGGGGCCCCAGTCCCCTTCGTCCGGAGCGGCGCGTCCCGGCAGCCGCTCCGGACGAAGGGGACCGGAACCCGGACCGCCCCCGGACGAAGGAGGCCGGAACCCGGGCGGCGCACCGGACAAAGGAGGCCGGAACCCGGGCGGCGCACCGGCCCCGCCGCCTTCCGGGCGAACCCGTCCACCGCCGCACGCCCGGTTCTTGCATCTCCCGGCACCGAGTGACCGTATTGACCCGTTGCGCTCACTCATGGGGTAGTTCCGCGACCGCCCCGTCACCGGAGGTGATGTCGTGTCAGGCGGAGTCCTTCGTACGGTCTGCACCGCGACCCTGGCGGCCCTCGTCGTGACCTCGCCGGCGGGGGCCGCGCCCGGGGCCCCGGACCCCGTCGCGGGTGACACGGCCGGGTCGTCCGGCTCCCCCGCCACTGCGGTCAGGAGCGTCTCCCGGCTCCTGACCGACCTCCGGAAGCTGTACCAGCAGGCCGAGGAGGCCACCGAGACGTACAACGGGACCGCGGCGGAGCTGAAGAAGCGCACGGCGGAGGCGAAGAAGCTCGACACCGCGCTCGTCGCCGCCCGTACCGCGCTGGCCGACAGCCGCGACGCGGCCGGGCGGCTGGCGCGGGAGCAGTACCAGGGGCGGTCCGACTTCTCCGCGTACATGCGGCTCCTGCTGTCCCCCGATCCCGAACACCTGCTGGACCAGGAGCACATGATCCGCCGGGCGGCCGCCGGGCGGGCGGCGACCATGAAACGGCTCACCGCCGCCGAGAAGCGCGCCGACGAGCTGGCGGCCGAGTCCCGCAAGGTGCTCGACCGGCAACAGGTCCTGGCCGCACGGCAGAAGAAGCAGCGGGACACCGTCCGGACGCGGCTGCGGGCGGTGGAGAAGATGCTGTCCACGCTCTCCGGCACGCAGCTCGCCGAACTGTCCCGGCTCGAACAGGAGGGCACGGCGAAGGCCCAGGGCGCCCTGGCCGCCTCGGGGGCGCTGTCCTCGACGAAGCGGCCGTCCGGGGCGGGTGCCGAGGCGGTGGCGTACGCGATCGACCAGATCGGCAAGCCGTACGTGTGGGGCGCGGAGGGGCCGGACTCGTTCGACTGCTCTGGGCTCACCTCCCGGGCGTGGGCGCGGGCGGGCCTGGTCATCCCGCGGACCTCGCAGGAGCAGTGGCGGCAGTTGCGGAAGGTGCCCCTGAACGCGCTGCGCCCGGGTGACCTGGTGATCTACTTCCTGAAGGCCACCCATGTGGCGCTGTACATCGGCAACGGCCTGGTGGTGCAGGCGCCCCGGCCGGGCTCCCGGGTGAAGGTCTCGCCGGTGGCGTCGAACCCGCTGCTCGGCGCCGTGCGGCCCGACCCGCAGGCCGCCTCGCTGTCCTCGTACCGCCGGCCGGCACTGCCGTCGGGCGCCTCCGCCGGCTCGGACACGGGGTACGGCTCGTCGTCGGCCCCGGGGCGATAGCCCGCGGGCACACCCCGGGAACGGCCCCCGGGAACGGCCCCGCAGGACAGGGGGACGGCGACGGGGCCGGGCCCGTCGGTGTGTCCCCGGCCCGGCCCGGCCCCGTCGCGATGTCCGGACGGCTACGCGGCGCCGGTGACTTCGGCGAGGTAGGCGTTGGTCTTCTCCGGGTCGAAGAAGAAGTTCTCGAAGTCCGCCGGGTCGTTGAAGCCGTTGGCGAAGCGGTCGGCGACCGGCTGGAGTTGGCCCGCGGCACCGATCAGGTTCAGCACGTGCTCCGGCGGTACGCCGAGCATCGCGTTGGTCCACTTCACGACGTGCTGCGCGGTCTCCCAGTAGCGGTCGAACGTCGCCTGCATCCACTCCGCGTCGAACTCCCGGTCGCCGTGCTCGACGATCGCGTCCAGGTAGGTGTTGGCGCACTTGGAGGCGGAGTTGGAGCCCTGGCCGGTGATCGGGTCGTTGGCGACGACGACGTCGGCCACGCCGAGCACCAGGCCGCCGCCGGGCAGCCGGCCGATCGGCTTGCGGACGGTCGGCGCGTAGCGGCCCGCCAGGGTGCCGTTGGCGTCGGTCAGTTCGACCTTGGTCGCGCGGGCGTACTCCCACGGCGTGAACCGCTCCATGAGCTCCAGCGTCTTCGCGAGGTGCTCGGAGGGGTCCTTGATGCCCTGGAAGACGTCGAGCGGCCCGCCCGGGACGCCTTCCCAGAACAGGATGTCGGCGCGGCCGGACGTGGTCAGGGTCGGCATCACGAACAGTTCGCCGACGCCGGGGACCAGGTTGCAGCGGACCGCGTCGAAGTCGGGGTGCTCCGGGCGCGGGCCCATGCCGTGGACGTACGCGACGGCCAGGGCGCGCTGCGGGGCGTCGAACGGCGAACGGGACGCGTCCCGGCCGAACATGGAGACCAGCTCGCCCTTGCCCGCGGAGACCAGCACCAGGTCGTAGGTGCGGGAGAAGTAGTCGAGGTCGGAGACGGCCGCGCCGTGGATGACGAGCTGGCCGCCGCGCTGGGCGAACGTCTCCATCCAGCCGGCCATCTTCACGCGCTGGTCGACGGACTGCGCGAAGCCGTCCAGCCTGCCGACCCAGTCGACGGCGCGCGAGGAGTCGGGGGCGGCGACGGAGACGCCGAGGCCCTCGATGCGCGGGGCCCGGGACTCCCAGAAGTTGAGCTGGTAATCGCGCTCGTGCTGGAGCGCCGTGTGGAACATGCACTGCGTCGACATGACCCGGCCGGACCGGATCTCGTCGGCGGTGCGGTTGGACATCAGGGTGACTTCGTAGCCCTTGGACTGCAGTCCGAGGGCGAGCTGGAGTCCGGACTGACCGGCTCCGACTATGAGTATTCTCCGCATCGCGGTTCTCCGTTACGTGTTGCGTACGAGCCGGGCGGGGGCCGGAGGCCGGGGCCGAAGGGCCCGGCCCGGCCCCGCGAGCCCGGGCCGGGCTTCGGGCCGGGTCAGGCCGGGGTGGCGTCGAGGGCGTGGCCGACGAGGGCCAGCAGCGACTCGACGACCGTGATCCTGTCGCGCGCGTCCATGATCACGACGGGTACGTGCGGCGGTACGGTCAGGGCCTCCCTGACGTCCTCCGCCTCGAACGCCGGCGTTCCCTCGAAGTGGTTGACGGCGACGATGTACGGCAGGCCGCAGCTCTCGAAGTAGTCGAGTGCGGCGAAACAGTCGGCGAGCCGCCGGGTGTCGGCGAGCACCACCGCGCCGATCGCGCCGCGCACCAGGTCGTCCCACATGAACCAGAAGCGCTGCTGGCCGGGGGTGCCGAACACGTACAGCACGAGGTCGTCGTCGAGCGTGAGCCGGCCGAAGTCCATCGCCACGGTCGTGGTGGTCTTCTCGGGCGTGGCGGAGAGGTCGTCGGTCTCCTCGCTGGCCTGCGTCATCAGCGCTTCGGTCTTCAGCGGGGTGATCTCGGAGACCGATCCGACGAAGGTCGTCTTGCCCACGCCGAAGCCGCCCGCGACCACGATCTTCGTGGCGACGGGGGCCCTGGTGTGGTCCAGCTGCCAGGCCTGCGGCGCTTCCTCGGCCCGGTTGTCGGTGCCCGGCTGACGAGGGGCGAAGAGCGGCGACTCAGAGACGGCGGAGGCCATTGAGCACCCTTTCGAGCAGTGCGCGGTCGGGCTGGCCGGTGCCGTGACCGGTCCCGTACACGCGGATCCTTCCTTGGTCGGCCAAGTCGCTGAGCAGCACCCGGACCACCCCGAGCGGCATCTTCAACAGGGCCGAGATCTCCGCGACGGTACGCATCCGGCGGCAGATTTCGACGATGGCCCGCAGCTCCGGCATGAGGCGGGCGGGCCCCTTGCCCTGGGGCAGTTCGCGGCGCTCCTCGGGCGCTTCGAGCGCGGCGACGAACGTCTCGACGAGCAGGACGTGACCGAAGCGGGTGCGGCCGCCGGTGAGCGAGTACGGGCGGACCCGTGCGGGCCTGCGGTCGGCACCGCGGACGGGGAGCCTGCGGGCGTTTTCGGCGGCGGGCTTCACTCGGCGCTCTCCATCGACTTGCGCAGCTCACTGCGGAGTTCGGGGGTGAGTACGTGTCCGGCCCGGCCGACGAAGAGCGCCATGTGGTACGCGACGACGCTCATGTCGCAGTCCGGCGTGGCGTGCACCCCGAGCAGCGAGCCGTCGCTGATCGACATGACGAAGACGCTGCCCTCGTCCATGGCGACCATGGTCTGTTTGACGCCACCGCCGTCCATCAGTTCGGCGGCGCCGATGGTGAGGCTGCCGATGCCGGAGACGACGGTCGCGAGGTCCGCGCTGGAGCCCCTGGGCCCGTCCTGCGGGCCCTCGGTCCGGGTGACCAGGTGGCCGGGGTCGGAGGAGAGCAGCATCAGTCCGTCGGACGAGACGACGGTGACCGAGTGGACCCCTGGCACCTCCTCCACCAGATTGCTCAGCAACCAGTGAAGGTTCCGGGCCTCGGTACTCAGCCCGAGCGTGCTGGGCGCAGTCAACTGTGTGCCTCCTCGACTGTGTCCCCCGTCTCATCCGTCTGGTCGTTTCGGACAGTGCCGCGGCCGGTCATGCCGCGGTCGCTCTCGCCGCGCCCAGTGGGTGCGGGGCCCCCGCCGGGCGCGGAAGCCACCGGGAACGACCCGGTCGCCGTGAGTTCGGCGATCTCCGCCTCGACGTCCCTGCGGCCGTCCTTCGCGCCCTGGTGGAAGCCGCCGAGCCGACGGCGCAGCGCCTCCTTGTCCAGGGTTCCCTTGCGCTCGGCGGCCGGTGCCGTGGCGGGCTTGACGACCTTGGGGGTGCGCTTGGGCAGCCCCTTGTCCGTGAGGCGCTCGGCCGTCGCCCCCGGTCGGGCCTCTTCCTGCTCCTGCTCCGGTTCCGGCCGTGTCGGCTCCGGTTCCGGCCGTCGGGGGCCGGGCAGGGCTTCGGCCACGGTCGTGGGGGCGGGGGCCGGTACGGGAGCCGCGCCGGAGGCCGGTGCGGGGGCCGCTGCAGGGCCCGGCGCGGGGGCCGGTACGGAAGTCGGTGCGGTGTGCGGCTCCGGGGCCTCGTCCGCGGTGCGCTCGTGGCGGTCGGGGCCGATGGCGTACGGGTCGGGCGCACCGGCCCCGGAAGCGGACGCGGGGTCCACCGGGGCGGGAGCAGCCACCCGGGCGACCGGAAGCCGGACCTGCATCGTGGTCTCGGACTCGAACTCTGGGACGGGGACGGGGGCGGGGGTGGGCGCGGTGTCGGGCCCCGCCTCGGCCTCGGGGGTCGGCCCGGTGCCGGACTCGGGCTCCGCGTCGGCACCCGCCTCCTCGGCACCCGGCTTTCCGGTGCTCGCCGCTTCGGGGTTTGCCGCTTCGGTGCCTGCCGCTTCGGGGCTCGGCTTTCCGGCGCTCGGCCCGTCGGCCTCCGCCGCTTCGATGCCTGCCGCTTCGATGCCCGCCGCTTCGATGCCTGCCGCTTCGGTGCTCGGCCCGTCGAGGCCCGAGGCGCGGATCGCCCGCTCGGCCGCCTCGATCAGCGGGTCGCCGGAACGGCCGGGCTCGCGGACTCCCGGCAGCGCGTTGGAGTTGGCCTCGGCGACCGAACCCGGCAGGTTCAGCGCGGGCGCCTCGCCGGGGACCCGGACCGGCGGCGGCGTGGCGGCCGACGGCGCCTTCGGCAGCAGGGCCTCGGGCAGGACGACGACGGCCGTGATCCCGCTGCCCTGGTGCTCGCGCAGCTGGATCCGTACGCCGTGGCGCGCGGCCAGCAGGGAGGCGACCCGGAGGCCGAGCCCGGCCTCCGGCGCTCCTTCGCCGCGCTGCTCGCCCGGGTCGAACAGCGCGGGGTCGCCGAGGCGGGCGTTGAGCTCGGCCATCCGCTCGGGCGACATCCCGATGCCCTCGTCCTGGACGGAGAGCATCACCTCGCCGCTCTCCAGCAGCCAGCCGGAGAGCTGGACGTGGGAGTCGGGCGGCGAGAAGGAGGTCGCGTTCTCCAGGAGTTCGGCGAGGAGGTGGCTGAGGTCGTCGGCGGCGAAACCGGCGATCTGGGCGTGCGGCGGCAGGGACTGGATCGTGACCTGCTCGTACCGCTCGATCTCGGACACGGCCGCGCGCGCCACGTCGACCAGCGGGATCGGTCCCGCGTGCCCGTGGCTGTGCTCGGTGCCCGCGAGGACCAGCATGTTCTCGCTGTGCCTGCGCATGACGGTGGCCATGTGGTCGAGCTTGAAGAGGGTCGCGAGCCGCTCCGGGTCGTGTTCCTGCTCCTCCAGGCCCTCGATGACACCGAGTTGGCGCTCGACGAGGCCGAGGGTGCGCAGCGAGAGGTTGACGAAGGTGTGGTGGACCGTGTGCTCCAGCCGCTTCAGCTGGGCGGTGAGGTCGGCGGTCTGCGCCTGGAGCTCGGCACGCTGGGCGGTGAGGTCGGCGGTCTGCGCCTGGAGCTCGGCGCGTCGGGCGTCGAGGGCCTCGCGCCCGGCGACCAGTTCGGCGCGTTCGGTCCGCAGTTTCTCGAAGCGGCCGTTGAACTCCTGGAGGAGCCCCTGGAGCCTGCCGTGCAGGCCGTTGAGGGACCGTACGACCTGGGCGAACTCGTCGTTGCGGCCGGTGTAGCGGATCGGCTCGGCGGTCTCGGGCTCCCCGGCGAGGCGGGCGGCGCCGATCCGCAGGACGGCGAGCGGCTGGGTGAGGGTGCGGGCCACCGCCGTGGAGACGCCGACCGCGATCAGCAGGCAGCCGCCGAGCAGCGCGATGCGCAGTTCGAGCGCGGTGACGTCGTCGTCGCGCAGCTGCTCCAGGCGCTGCACCTGCTGGGTGCCGAGGGCGGACTCGACGCTCCGCATCCGGTCGACCCGGGCGGAGAGCGCCGCCTGGACCTTCTTCCGGCTGGTCCGCAGGTCCGATTCGGACAGTTCGGGGCGGTCGGTGAGGGTGTTGAGGTACTTCTCCGCGCTGTTGACCTCGGGCCCGGTGACGGTGGACGACAGCTTGTCCCGGGCGGGGGCGCCCGCGGCCTGGTCGAAGTCCGAGAGCGCGGCGAGTTCGCGGACCCGGGACTGCTGGGCGGCGGCGCTCAGCTCGTCGCGGACGCGTTCGTTCTTGTCGCCGCCCCCGTCCTGGGGCTGGGTCGGCAGGCCGGTGATCGGGTCCGTCGGCGGGGTCGCGAGCGACTGGGGCACCGAGAGCGCGGCGATCAGCAGGCCCCGGGTGGCGGACGCCTGCTCGGTGGCCTGCCCGAGGGCGAGCGGGGCGCGCGTGGCGTCGGCGGCGCGCGGCGGGGTCTTCTCGGCGAGTTCGTCGGCGAGGTCGTGGAGTTTGGCGATGACCTCGGAGTACGCCCGGTGGGCGTCCAGCGCCGTGCCCTTGCCGCCGAGCGCGTCCCGGCGCAGGGAGGGGATGGTGGAGAGATCGCGGCGCAGTGCGGCCGGGGCCGCGTCCCTGATCTCGTCGACCCGTTGGTCGACGCGGGCGCTCCGGCTGTCGGGGCCGTCCTTGCCGTCCGACGCCGGGCCGGACTTCCCGTCCCGGCCCGCCGCGATGTGGGCGGTGAGTTCGTCGCGCTCGTCCGCGAGGGCGTGGGCGAGCGCGATGGCCTGCTGGTTCAGCTCGGCGAGGGTGACCAGCCGTTGTGAATCGTTCAGCGTGGAGGAGGCGGTGAGGATCGCCGGGGCGCCCGCGGCGATGACGGTGATGCCGACGACGGCGACACCGGCGACCAGCCGGCTCCGTACGCGCACGGGGCGCCTGGTGCTCCCGCTCCCGGCGGCTTCCGGCGGCGTGCCCCCGGAATCGCCGTGCCTGCTGCCCTTGCTCCGAGGCCGCTTCTTCTGCACCGGTGCTCGCAATCTTGTACTCGTCCGCCCTTGAAGCAGAGGTGACGCACGGTCAACAAGTGATGAGCGCCCCGACCCCTGGTACGGCTTCTGACCATTCCAGTGCTTTTGAGAGGGGGGCACGCATCAACCACTCCGCCACCTGAATGAGTGAACATCACTCCAGAGTTAGCAAACAAGTTTCCTCTCAAACCTTCTCGGGTATCCGTGATCCGCCGGTTGGAACTTCCGCGCGGGCTTTGGCAGGATGCCCGCCCGCATGCCGCACGAAGGCCCCCCTTCCACCCCGACGCACCTCTGACCTGCTGGTACAGGCCAATATCGGCCCGATGCGGACATCGTGAAGGCATCGTGCAGACTGACCGCATGCGCATCGACCTGGCCACCGCCGCCGGCAGCCCGGAACGTCCGAACGAGGACTGGGCCGCCACCGCGCTGCCCGCGTCCGGCCAGGGTGGGGCGCTGGTCCTGCTCGACGGGGTGACGCCGCCCCCGGACGACGACGGTTGTGTGCACTCGGTCCCCTGGTTCACCGCGCGGCTGGGCGGCGCCCTGGTGGAACTGTCCGGTTCGCGACGGGATCTGACCCTCCAGGAGATTCTGGCCACGTCCATTCGACGCACCGCCGACGCACACCGCACCTCCTGTGACCTTTCTCACGTCCGTACGCCACAGGCGACGGTCGTCATGGCCCGCTGGGACGAGGGCGGGGTGGAACATCTGGTGCTCTCCGATTCCGTACTGCTGATCGAGGCGCACGACGGAACCGTGCGCCCCCTGCTCGACGACCGGCTCGACCGCCTGCCGCCGGGTTCGCTGGCCAGTGCCGCGGTCGCCGACGCCCGGGTACGGAACAAGGAGGGCGGCTTCTTCACCGCCGCCGCCGACCCCTCCGTGGCGGACCGCGCGGTCACCGGACGCACCCCCGCCGACCAGGTGCGGGCCCTGGCCGCGCTGACCGACGGGGCGGCCCGCTGGACGGAGATGTTCCACGAGGGCGACTGGGCGGACTGCCTGGGAGTCCTGCGCAAGGAAGGGGCCCAGGGACTGATCGACCGGGTGCGGACCTTGGAGAGCACGGACGTCGGGCGCACGCATCTGCGCCGCAGCAAGACCCATGACGACGCGACGGCGCTCTACGCGGTGTTGTGACGGAGAGTTGAGGGGACGAAGGGCGAAGAGCCCGAAGGGCGGAGGGCCGGAAGGGCGGAGATCCGGAAGGGCGGAGATCCGGAAGGCGGCAGCCCCGAAGGACGGAGAGCCCGGAAGACGGAGGCCCGGAAGGGCGAAGGAGCCGACGGGCCGGATCGGCGGCCCCGGCCGTCCCGCCCCGGCGTCACTCCTCGGCGCGGGCGTTCAACTGGTGCAGCAGCCGGGCGAGTTCGGCCACCTCGGCCCGGTCCCAGTCGTCGAGCTTGCGGACGTAGCGCTCGCGGCGGGCGTCGCGCACGCTGCGGTACCGGGCCAGCCCCTCGGGGGTGAGGTGGACCAGGAAGGCCCGGCCGTCGGCCGGGTCGGGCTCGCGCGCCACCAGCCCGAGGCCCTCCAGGGCGCGCAGTTGACGGCTCATGGTCGCCTTGCCCACCCCGAAGTAGGCCGCGAGATCGGTGGCCCGCTGCTGCCCCGCCGACTCCAGCCGGACGAGGAGTCCGTACGCGGCGGCCTCCAGCTCGGGATGGACCTCGCGCGCCATCTCCCCGGAATTGGCCCGCGCCCGGCGCAGAAAGACGGCCAACTCGCGCTCCAGAGCGAGGAACGCGTGGTCCACACCACTCCCTCCGGTCGCGCCGCGTTCACTACCGCTTTCGCTCCCGTGCACGTCAACACCCCTCACAAGCTTTCCTGCTGCTGAAAAATTCTTTCGCCGCTGGTCATCGCCGCAGCTCGGTCAGTATTTCGCAGGCATAGACCAACGACGGCGCCCGGAGCCTCTTCCGCAGCGCGTTTCTACGTGCGTAGAGTCATGCCTGGCATGTCCACACCATGACATGCGGCAGGGGGCGCAGGGCGCCTCCTGGGATCAGCGCGTCCCCCCACCGAGTCCTCGGAGGCACTCCCATGCCGGTGCTCAGATCCACGTCCGGAAAGTCCCGTCGCCCCCGTCTCGCCGCGGCCGGAACCCTGCTCGCGGCCCTCTCCCTCCTCATCGCCCTGCCGGGCGCGGCCGGCGCCGCCGACCACGACAGGGCCACCAAGAAGCCCGCACGCGGCACGGCGACCATGGGCATGGGCGTCATCGCCCACGACGGCCAGGGCAAGCAGCCCGACGGGGCGGTCGACGCCCTCGCCGTCCAGACCGAAGGCGTCGACGTCTCCGGCCACCAGGGCAACGTCAACTGGTCGACGCTCTGGAACAGCGGCGTGAAGTGGGCCTACGTCAAGGCCACCGAGGGCACGTACTACAAGAACAACTACTTCACCCAGCAGTACAACGGCTCGTACAACATCGGCATGATCCGGGGTTCGTACCACTTCGCCACCCCCAACACCACGAGCGGCGCCACCCAGGCCGACTACTTCGTGAACAACGGGGGCGGCTGGTCGCGGGACGGCAAGACGCTGCCCGGCGTGCTCGACATCGAGTGGAACCCGTACGGCGACCAGTGCTACGGCAAGACCCAGGCCGGCATGGTCTCCTGGATCCGCGACTTCGTGAACCGGTACAAGGCGCGCACCGGCCGCGACGCGGTCATCTACACCGCGACCAGCTGGTGGAAGACCTGCACCGGCAACAACAGCAGCTTCGGCACCACCAACCCGCTGTGGGTGGCCCGCTACAACTCCACCGTCGGCGAACTCCCGGCCGGCTGGGGCTTCTACACGATGTGGCAGTACACCTCGTCCGGCCCCTACGTCGGTGACCACGACCGCTTCAACGGCGCCTACGACCGCCTCCAGGCTCTCGCCAACGGCTGATCCGACCCGCCGCGAGCCGCGTGCACGCCTCCCCCGCATCGCGACGCCCCGGTGACCCACCCGGTCACCGGGGCGTCGCCACTTCCCGCCCCCGGCCGGGCTCTTCCTCTCCGGCCCGACGGGCAGGACCCCCTATAAACCCGATGTATACACCCTATGTATAGTCCTTCTCCGCCGCACATCGTGTGCTCGCGCAGCTACGGAGGAGTGAGTCGCCTTGTCCCTGAAGACGAAGTCGATCGGTACGGGGTTGGCCGCCGCCCTTGTGACGGCCCTCACTCTGACGCTGAGCGGCTGCTCCATGGAGACCACCGCGCCGGGCTCGGCACGTGAGGACGCGGGTTCTGACGCCAAGGGCTCCTTCGGTCCGGTGGACTGCCGCAAGGCGAAGTGCATAGCCCTGACCTTCGACGCCGGACCGGGCAAGGACACCCCGCGCCTGCTGGACATCCTCAAGGAGAAGAAGGTGCACGCGACCTTCTTCCTGCTGGGCAAGAACCACGTCAAGAAGGACCCCGACACCGTGCGCAGGCTCGCGGCCGAGGGGCACGAGGTGGCCAACCACACCTGGACCCACCAGGTCCTGACGGACCGGGAGCCGGACGAGATACGCGCCGAGCTGGAGAGGACCCAGGACGCGATAGCGGAGATAACCGGCAAGAAGCCGCGGCTGATGCGCCCGCCGCAGGGCCGCACCGACGACACCGTTTCGGAGATCAGCAAGGAGCTGGGGCTCTCCCAGATCCTGTGGAGCGCCACCGCGAAGGACTACTCCACGAACGACTCGGCGCTGATCAAGAAGCGCATCCTGGACCAGGCGGACAAGGACGGCATCATCCTGCTGCACGACATCTACAAGGGCACGGTGCCCGCGGTGCCGGGCATCATCGACGCCCTGAAGAAGCAGGGTTACACCTTCGTCACCGTCCCCGAGCTGATGGCTCCCGCCGAGCCGGTCCCCGGCACCATCTACCGTCCCTGAGCGCCGCCTTCCGCCCCTGGACCGTCCCTGGACACCGTCCCCGGGGCGTTGTCCGGGGCCCCGACGCGCCGCCCCGAGCACGCGGAACGGCCCGAAGACGGCAGGGGCGGCCCGGACGCGCGGAACGGCCCGCCCCCCGTCATGCCGGGGAGGCGGGCCGTCCGTACCGGTCGCGCGCGCGGCGCCACGTCCGTCACGCCGTGACGGTCACGCCGCGGCCGGGATCCTCTCGTCGGTCTTCTCGTCGGTCCGGTCGTCGGTCCGGGACGAAGCCGGGGCCAGGGCGATCTCCAGCACCTGGCGGACGTCCGTCACCGGGTGGACCTCCAGCGTGTCCAGGACCTCGGCGGGCACGTCGTCCAGGTCGGCCTCGTTCCGCTTCGGGATCACCACGGTGGTGATCCCGGCCCGGTGTGCGGCCAGCAGCTTCTGCTTCAGGCCGCCGATCGGCAGCACCCGTCCGGTCAGCGAGACCTCACCGGTCATCGCCACGTCCGTGCGGACCAGCCGCCCGGAGAGCAGCGAGGCCAGCGCCGTCGTCATGGTGATGCCGGCGCTCGGGCCGTCCTTCGGGACCGCGCCCGCCGGGAAGTGGATGTGCACGCCACGGTCCTTCAGGTCCGCGACCGGCAGCTCCAGTTCCGCGCCGTGCGACCGCAGGAAGCTCAGCGCGATCTGCGCGGACTCCTTCATCACGTCGCCGAGCTGACCGGTGAGGGTCAGTCCGGACGCCCCGGTCTCCGGGTCGGCGAGCGACGCCTCCACGAAGAGCACGTCGCCGCCGGCGCCGGTCACCGCGAGCCCGGTGGCCACGCCCGGCACCGACGTCCGGCGCTCGGCCGGGTCCTGGGCGGACTCCGGGACGTGGTGCGGGCGCCCGATCAGGCCCCGTAGGTCCGCCTCGGTGACCGTGAACGGCAGTTCCCGGTCACCCAGTTCGTGCTGGGCCGCGATCTTGCGGAGCAGCCGGGCGACGGCCCGTTCCAGGTTCCGTACGCCCGCCTCGCGGGTGTACTCGCCGGCCAGCTTGCGCAGCGCGGACTCGTCGAGCGTGACCTCGTCCTTCTCCAGACCGGCCCGCTCCAGCTGGCGCGGGAGCAGGTGGTCGCGGGCGATGACGACCTTCTCGTCCTCGGTGTAGCCGTCGAGCCTGACCAGCTCCATGCGGTCGAGCAGGGCCTCCGGGATGGCTTCGAGGACGTTGGCCGTGGCGAGGAAGACCACGTCGCTGAGGTCGAGTTCGACCTCCAGGTAGTGGTCGCGGAAGGTGTGGTTCTGCGCCGGGTCGAGGACTTCGAGGAGGGCGGCGGCCGGGTCGCCCCGGAAGTCGGAGCCGACCTTGTCGATCTCGTCGAGCAGGACGACCGGGTTCATCGAACCGGCCTCCTTGATCGCCCGGACGATGCGTCCGGGGAGCGCACCCACGTATGTACGCCGGTGGCCGCGGATCTCCGCCTCGTCCCGCACGCCGCCGAGGGCGACGCGGACGAACTTGCGGCCCATGGCGTGCGCCACGGATTCGCCGAGCGAGGTCTTGCCCACGCCGGGCGGACCCACCAGCGCCAGCACGGCCCCGCCGCGCCGTCCGCCGACGACCCCGAGCCCGCGGTCGGAGCGCCGCTTGCGCACGGCCAGGTACTCGGTGATGCGTTCCTTCACGTCCTGGAGACCGGCGTGCTCGGCGTCGAGCACCTGCTGGGCGCCCCGGATGTCGTACGCGTCCTCGGTCCGCTCGGTCCACGGCAATTCGAGGACGGTGTCGAGCCAGGTCCTGATCCAGGAACCCTCGGGGCTCTGGTCGGAGGAACGCTCCAGCTTCTCGACCTCCTTGAGCGCGGCCTCACGGACGTGCTCGGGGAGGTCGGCGGCCTCGACGCGGGCCCGGTAGTCGTCGGACTCGTCCTCCGGGTCGCCGTTGAGCTCGGCGAGCTCCTTGCGCACGGCGTCGAGCTGGCGCCGCAGCAGGAACTCGCGCTGCTGCTTGTCGACGCCCTCCTGGACGTCCTTGGCGATGGACTCGGCGACGTCCTGCTCGGCGAGGTGCTCGCCGAGCCACTGGATGGCGAGCTTCAGCCGGGCGACCGGGTCCGTGGTCTCCAGGAGCTGCACCTTCTGGGCGGTGGTGAGGAAGGGCGAGTAACCGGAATTGTCGGCGAGCGCGGAGATGTCCTCGATCTGCTGGACCCGGTCCACGACCTGCCAGGCGCCGCGCTTCTTCAGCCAGCTGGTGGCGAGCGCCTTGTACTCCTTGACCAGCTCGGCGGCGACACCGGGGAGCGGGTCGGGAACGACCGCGTCGACCCGGGTCCCCTCCACCCACAGCGCTCCGCCCGGCCCACTGGTCCCGGCCCCGATCCGCACCCGGCCCCGGCCGCGGATGAGCGCGCCCGGATCTCCGTCCGAAAGCCGTCCGACCTGCTCGACGGTGCCGATCACACCGGTGGCGGCGTACGTGCCGTCGATCCGCGGCACCAGGAGCACCTCGGGCTTGCCCCCGCCGTCCCGGGCTGCGACCTGCGCGGCCTCCACCGCGACGCGTACATCGGTGTCGGACAGGTCCAGAGGCACCACCATCCCGGGCAGCACGACCTCGTCGTCGAGCGGCAGCACGGGCAGGGCGAGCGGAGTGACCGCATTGGAATCGGTAGCCATGATCTCCCCTTCGGCAGTCAAGTTGAGCTATGCAGGCTCAATGCTCCTGAGCCGCCCATTGTTCCCCGGGAGATGTTCGCTCTGAGCGATCACACCGTTGCTGTCCTGTAGCGGCGGACCTTGCACAGGTCAGATCGAAGTTGCACGGGACTTTGCACTGGTCAGCGTGACCTTGCATCCGGCGGCACGGTTAGCTGGTCGTGAGACATGCGTTAGACCTGGTGGCGGGTGGTGCGAGCGGGCCGCCGCCCGAGGGGTTCGAGGTCGGATACGTCGACCAGAGCGGGTCGGAGTTCCGGCGTCCGCTGGCGGACGTGTGGGCGGTGCGGTTCGAGGGCTGCGTGCCGGTTCGCGATTTCAAGTCGTACAAGGGCCAGCGGCACCTGCCTGGCCTGTGGTGGTCGTCGACGATGGGCGGGCACATCGGGTACGAGTCCTGGCTGGAGCGGGATCACGTGATGCTGCTCGACTTCGATCCGTCGGTGGTCGGGGTCTCGTCGCAGCCGTTTTGGCTGTTCTGGGCCTCCGAGACCGGCAAGGGCCTCTCCCACGCTCCGGACTACTTCGCGAGGCGGGAAGACGGCTCGGCGGTTGTGGTCGACTGCCGCCCGGTGGACCGGCGTCGACCTCGGGACTGGGTGAAGTTCGAGGCGACGCAATCGGCCTGCGGCCAGGTCGGATGGCACTTCCGGCTGGTGGGGGCACCGGACGGGATCGTGATGCGGAACGTTCGATGGCTGGCCGGATACCGACACCCGAGGCATCGCGTCGAGGATGCCGTTTCCGACTTGCGGCGAGTGTTCGCCGAGCCAAGGCCGTTAATGGACGGGGCTGCCAGCGTGGGAGACCCCATCGCGGTCTTGCCCGTGTTGTTCCACATGTTGTGGCTGCATGAGCTGGTGGTGGACGTCTCAGTGCCGCTGCACGCCGCTTCACTCGTGGCGCCCGGAGTGCGGCGGTGAAGGCCAACGAGAACAGGTCTGTGCTGAGGCCAGGCGACTGGATTACATACGCTGACGGGGACCACCAAGTGGTGGCCCTGTCCGGAACCTCGGTACGGCTGCGGTCGGAGGACGGGGCCGAGTCGGTCGTCCTCGCCTCCTATCTGATGGCATCCCCGGGTTTCTCCGTCACTGGAACTGAGCCACTGCCGGCGCTCGAACCGTTCGGGCTGCTGGCGACGCTGCCGGACTCGGTCCGCATGGCAGCCATCGAGTGGGAACAGCACGTCCTGGAGGTCGACACCGGACTGCCGCCCGATGCTGCCCCGGGCACGAGTCCGCGGCCGGAGTACGACCCTTCCTCGTGTTCGCTGCTCCAGAGGGCTGAGGCGAAGGCCACGGAGCTGGGGGTGAGTCTTCGTACGGTTCAGGGCAAACGGTCGCGCTACGCCCAGCAGGGCTTGTGGGGTCTGGTCGACCAACGCATGGTGCGGCTGTCCGGGGTGACCGGAAGGGCTGATGCCCGTCTCGTCGCTGCGATCCAGGAAGCACTGGAAGCGGAGACTCACAGCTCCACGGGGACCCGATCCCGCCTGATCCGCCGGGTGATCAAGATGGTGGAGGCCACCCATGGTGAAGGGGTGGTGTCACTGCCGAGCAAGAACACCTTCTACAAGCTGATCGGCGCGCTCTCCGTCGGCCGCCACACCTTCGGCTCTTCGGTCACCCGACGGCAGATGGCGAACCGGCCCCAGGGACCATTCACACCGACGTTCGCTGCCCGGCCCGGGGAACAGGTGCAGATCGACTCCACCCCGCTGGATGTGATGGTGGTCTTGGACTCCGGGCTGACGGCCCGGGCGGATCTAACGATTGCAGTCGACGTCGCCACGCGCACGATCTGCGCCGCTGTGCTCCGGCCGGTGGGCACAAAAGCCGTGGATGCCTCGCTCCTGCTGGCCCGAATGCTGGTCCCGGAGCCTATGCGGCCGGGCTGGTCCCAATCGCTTCGGATGGCCGCCTCACGCATGCCGCACAGACGCCTGCTGGAGGTTGACTCCCGGATGACTCAAGCAGCCGCAAAGCCGGTGATCGTGCCCGACGGCGTGGTCATCGACGGCGGAAAGGTGTTCATCTCGGACACATTCATCCGCTCCTGCAGTCGCCTCGGAATCTCCGTCCAGCGGGCCAGGCCCCGCACGCCCACGGACAAGGCGATCGTCGAGGCCACGTTCTTGGCGATCAACACTCTGTTCTGCCAGCACCTGGCTGGCTACACCGGACCGAACATCTCGCGCCGCGGGCACCGCGTCGAGGAGCAAGCCGCCTGGACGGTTCACGAACTTCAGGACCTGCTGGACGAATGGCTGGTGGTTGGCTGGCAGATGCGACCACACGACGCTCTGAGAGACCCTTTCCGCCCCAAGAGGGCGATCTCGCCGAACGACATGTACGCCTCGCTGGTCGCGGCCAGCGGCTACCTGCCACTGGTTCTTCGCGGCGAGGACTATCTGGAATTGCTGCCGGTGGCCTGGCGAGCAATCAACGACTACGGCATCCGCATCGGTTACCGCACCTACGACAGCCCTGATCTCGGCCCGTGGCGACGCGAGCACTCAGGGAACACCGCCAAGCGGGGACTCTGGGAGGTCCATTTCGACCCCTACGACCTCTCCCACGTGTTCGTGCGCACCCAACAGGGCTGGATCACTGTCCCCTGGGTTCATCTGCCGCTGGTCACAGCGCCTTTCGCAGACTTCACCTGGCAGCAGGCCCGCCGCCTGGCCGCTGAGACCGGGCTGGACAACACCCATGAAGCCGCTGTTGCCCGCGTTTTGGACGGACTCCTGACTCGCGCGGAACACGGACCAGACAGACGCACAGCCAAGGCAGTCGGCCGCACGCGCGCCGCGGCCTCCGGGCTTCCGCCCAGCACTACGGCCAAGGCGGATCCCGCGGCGGCACCGGCACGATTCGCAGCAGCAGATCCACCCAAGACCGAGGTGGCCTTCGAAGTGTTCGATGCTCACGCAGAAGCCGAAAGGTGGCTATGACCAGGTCCGTCCGTTCCAAGGAACCGCCCCCAGATAATCCGCTGACTACGAAGGAGGGATGGCGCAGGTTCGTCGAGCACGAGCCTGCCCCTCCCGTGCTGCTGTCAGCGGCCGAACGAGCCGCCCTTGACGAGCGAGAGCTCCTTCAACAGGACGATCTGCGTCGCGAATACCACGCAAGCCTTCCCATGGTGAACACCCCGACGATCCGCAAGGTCATCGCCACCTCCCGTCTACTCATCCAGCTCAACCGGAATCAGATCTCCGCCCGTCGGGGTGTGATCCTCAGCGGCGCCTCAGGAACGGGAAAGACCACGGCTCTGACGCAATTGGGGCGGGCCCATGACCTCGCCATCCGCAAGCGTCATCCCCGTGACAGGAACCGGCTTCCAGTCGTCTACGTGACTGTCCCGCCCGCGGCAACACCGAAGATGCTCGCAAAGGAATTCGTCCGGTTCTTCGGCCTGACCTTCCCCATCGGGGCCAACCTCACCGACATCGTCGACGGGGTTTGCGCCACAGCCGCACACGTCCACGTCGACCTCGTGCTCGTAGACGAACTGCACAACCTCAATCTGGCCACACGCTCCGGTGCGGAAGCATCCGACCAGCTGAAGTATTTCGCTGAACGGCTCCCTGTGACTTTCGCCTACGCGGGCATCGACATCGAATCCCAGGGCCTGTTCGCCGGCACCCGCGGGCGGCAGATCGCCGGACGGTTCGTCGTGATCCCAGCAGCCCCGTTCTCCCACGCAACCGCCGATGATCAGGGCACCTGGCGGGCCCTGGTGCACACTCTCGAATCCATGCTCAGGCTGCACAATCACCGACCGAACACCCTCACTGAGCTGAGTGAGAATCTCTTCCACCGCACGGGCGGCATGATCGGCAGTCTGTCCCAGCTCATCCGAGGCGCCGCTGTCCTGGCGATCGAGGACGGCAGCGAGAAGATCACAAAGGATCTGCTGGACATCGTTCCGATCGACTACGCAGCCGAGCAGTCCGAAAGGCTGACAGCACCGGTCAGGTCCTCACGGCGGAAGCAGAGTGCCTGACCTCATGCGCCGTCTGCCTGATCCCGTACCGCCCGCTCGCCACGAGATGGCTGCCTCATACATCAGCCGCCTAGCCGCCATCCATGGCCTCGACATCAGCCATCTGTGGGTTCAGGTCACCGAGCGAGAGGCATCCGGGGGCATGCGCCGCGTTGTCGTTCCGGAGAAGTTGGCCGCCCTCACCGGCCGCGACATCCACGACCTCGCTGGCGCCATGCCTGAACTTCGCGATCCGCAGCCCAACTGGGCGATGTTCCGCCACCAGCCGCAAGTTGGATGCCACCTCTGCGACGCCAAGTACCCAGGTGGCGTGGTTACTCGGCTCCTACCGCATCATCGCTACGTCTGCGTGCGGCACCGCACGTGGATCGGCCCACCTGACATCAACGGCAATGCCGCTGATCTGAGCCTTCTTCCCGCGGTCGTCAATGCCCAACGACGCCACCTGCGTCTCATGCGTCGACGTGGCTGGGCACTCACATTCGATGCTGTCCTGACGGGCTTTATGATCTGCGGACATATCTGGAACAGCCCGTCGCGTTCAGAAGCAACCGACATCCGACACATCTGGGAGGCCCGGGCACTCATCCTGATCCCACCCGACGAAGAAGTAGGATTTACCTACCTCAACTACAGCACATCCAAGCTCTTTGCCGCCGTATACCCACAGGCTGTAGAGATCGCTATCCTCCTAGCCTCCCCCTATTGGCGACGGGCCGCCGATCATAGACACCCCGGCCGCGATCGCTTCTTCGAGGAAATGAGCCGCCGCATCACATATCCCTACAGTGACGACCCGGGATCCAGCGATGCCATCGCCCACTGGAGCGACACGTTCGCCTGGCGCCCGCCCTCTCGGCCCATGAGGACGCACTCACCTGCCCGGTCGACCGGCATCGTCCCACCTGCCAGTGAGACTCAACTGAAACGGGACCTCAACAGCGGGTTCCATTTCGCTAGCAAACGCCGAGTTGGATCCACGCTACTTCGACACAATCACATCCGACCCGTCATCGCACGTGAGTGGAACCAGAAGCACGGACGAATCGACGAGGCCATCGAGCGAACCAGGCGCTTTGATGCGGCATTCCGAGTTGAGGCGGCACTCGAAAGAGCCGAATTCGGGCACTACCTCCTCGCATTGAGAACTGCCCATGAAGCATCAAAAAAGGGGCGCCGCGAGGGCGTCGACGCAGAGCTGGAAGTATCGTTCCCCCCTTAACCACTGCGCTCTCGCTATGATTCTGCGTCGGCTGGAGGGGGCATGACGCTCAATCGCAAGGGGTCGCGTCGCATCGTCGTCGGCGACGTGACCTATCGCTGGCGCCTTCGCCGGAAGCCGACCTACAGCCAGGCTCTCTGCTGGTCAGCATGCGCCTACGCGGTCGAACACGCCGACCACTCCGGATCCGTCCTCATTGTGACCACGAACCAAGCCCACCCAGGCAACTGGTTGAGCTGGCCACCCCAACCCGTCCCACCCTCAGATGTCGCCCGCGCCATCCAGCTCGCCCTCAGCCGGGGATGGGCGCCGACCACCGCCGGCTCACCGTTTCAACTCGACTTGTCCGAGGGGCTCAGCCCCTCCGGATGAGGACCCCAGGGTTCCTCCACGACGGCCCGCTGCCAGTGCCAGTGCCAGTGGGTACGGATGCGCGGGCTCATCACGATCGGAAGAGAGGCAGGGGCACCTGGAACGTCGTCCCCTTCGACAACGACATCGTAGGGGACTTCCGCGACGGGCTCTATGAGGCGACCACGGATGCACGCAAGGCCATCATTCGCGACGCGCTGGTCCGCGTGATCAACACCAGCAGCCACCTCGACGCGACCCTCTCAGAAGTGGCCTTCACCGCAGCCGTCCTGGGCGCCGCACAATGCCTCCGGCGGCGAGCCCGCCGACCCCCATTACGGACCGGAAAAACCTCCCCCTGGCCCCACCGACTTGCGCAATCTCGCCGCTCAACCCCTCCACCGAGTCATGTCCGAACCATTCGAGTTAATGGAGCTTTGGGCAGAATCACTCGACGGTCCCTGACATACGACCGTCGCCCGACTACGAAGCAGGCTCCTGCGGCAGCCGCTGGGGCAACCACACCTGAGCTGATCGACGTGGCTATATGGACCCCTGCCTCACCTCCTCCTCACTGTGAGTGCCGACCGCGTCGAGGGCGACGCCCTCCCTCCTTTGGTAATCCCTTCACGAGCCCCATGCCAAAGGGATATGGTGCTGCAAGGCCATAGGGAGGGCGTCGTGGATCGAGTCACCAAGTCGTATATCGAAGAGTTCAAGAAGGATCAGTCCCTGGGCGGGACCTCCGACTCCGAGACCTTTGAACATTTCGCGAACTACTGCGTCACGTCCGATATCCACGATGACGAATTTCTGCTCGACGATGTACACACGGGGAAAGCTAACGATCTCGGGATCGATGGAATCGCCATCTTGATTAATGGCACGTTGATCACCTCGCCCGAAGAGGTTCACGATCTGCTCATCGTTAACGGGACCATGGACGTCACGTTTTCGTTCGTGCAAGCCAAGAGTGGCGGAAACTTCAGCGCCGAGCAGATTGGTAGCTTCTTCGACGGCGTTAAGGACTTCTTCTCTGAAGATCTCGAAGTTCCCGTAAATCAGAACATCGAGAACGCGCGCGAAACCATGCAGGAAATCTATCAGAACAGCACAAGGTTCCGCAAGATCAAACCTTCCTGTCGTCTGAGTTTTGTCACCACGGGAGAGTGGAAGGCTGACGGGCACATCGTCAGTAAAGTCAAGAAGTGGGAAGGAGAGCTGAAGTCTCTCAGCCTGTTCTCCTCGGTTACCTTCACCCCCATGGGGGCCGACGAGATTCAGAGTTCTTACCAGCGGAGCAAAAACAGCGTTACGACTGAATTCTCCTTCGTCAACAGGGTTGTACTTCCTGAGATTGCAGGCGTTAACGAGGCATACCTCGGAACCGTACCAGCTACAGAGTTTCTTCGCCTCATCATCGACCCATCAGACAACATCAGAAAGCCACTCTTCACCGAAAATATTAGAGACTTCCTGGAGTACAACTCCGTCAACACTGAGATCCAACAAACGCTGCGCGAGTCAGCCACGCATGACCGTTTCGCAGTCCTCAATAACGGCGTAACGGTGGTCACCCGCGACCTCCAGGTCACGGGCAACAAGTTCGAGATCTCGGACTATCAGATCGTCAACGGATGCCAGACGAGCCACGTTCTCTTCGACGAGCGCAGCGAGGTGTCAGACCGCATCCATGTGCCGCTGAAGGTCATTTTCACCCAGGATGAAGAGGTAATTAACGCGGTAATCACAGCCACCAACAGGCAGACCGCGGTGACCGGTGAAGACCTGTATGCCCTTAGCAGCTTCCAAAAGAAGCTTGAAGCCCTCATGGCAGCGTACCCGTCAAAGAAGAAGCTCTACTACGAGCGCCGGTCTAGGCAGTACAGCTCGGCAATTGGCGTCGAGAAGGTTCGGATCGTCACAAAGCAGCAGCAGATCAAGGCATTTGCAGCAATGTTCCTCGACGAGCCACATAAAGCGAGCCGCTACTACGCCGACCTGCGGGCCATGGTCGGCAAGAAGATCTTCCACAAGGATCACAAGCTAGACCCTTACTACACCTCCGCATACGCCCAGTATAAGCTTGAGTACTTCTTCCGAAACGGCGCCCTCCCGGTCCGCTACAAGCCAGCTCGGTACCAACTCCTCATGGTCGCTCGCTACATTATCGCCAGCGCAGAAATGCCTTCGTTTTCAGCGAACAAGATCGAAGCGTATTGCGCGAAGATCTGCAATTGCCTGTGGGACGACAAGGCGATCCTTGAAGCCTTCATCAAGGCCATCGAGGTGGTCGAGACAGCCGAGGATGAGCTGGGCGAACTGTCACGAGAGATCGTGAAGACCCAAGCTTTCACAGATGCCACCAAGAGAGCCCTCAAGAATATCTGACAATTAGTCAACTACGGGCATCTCATCACCGTTTCCGGGCAGCCATTCATGCCGGAGCGCCGAGCGACGCCAAGTTGACCAGTACAGAGACGCGGGCACCCATCGTCGAAAATGCAAAGTCAACCTGCGCAGCATCGAGCGGGACAGATCAAGTGTTCGTTCATCCTGCAGGCCAGCGTCCGGTCACGGTGCAACAACTAACGTGACCGGACAGTTGCTGTCCAGAACCGGTGAACCTTGCGCAGGTCGGCTCGGCTGCATGTGGGCTGGCACCGGTCAGCGTGGGCCCGTGTTGGTCGGCATGAGCTCGCGCCGGTCGGCGCGGCCCTGCGTCGATGGGTGGGGCCGGACGGCCGTGGGGCTGTGCCCGGCGCACGGGCCGGCCTTGTGCAGGCCCGCTGTCGGCACCCGCCCCTACCATCCGGCCATGAGCATGATCGGGGAGTACGCCCGCCTGACACCCGCCGAACTCGACCGCGCGATCCGCGACCCCGAGGGGGCCCAGGAGTATGTCGTCGAGCTGATCGAGAGGGAGCTGGACGCGGAACCCGCAGCATCCGAAGCACGTTGCCACGACATCGACAAGGCCTGGCACGCGCTCGACTTCCTGCTGCGCCGCATCGCTTTTCCCGTCGATATCGTGCACGGCGAGGAGGAGATCCCCTGGGCCGAGGACTGGGGCTATGAGCCACCCCGCTACCTCGCCCCGGAGCGCGTACGCGTCGCAGCGGAGGCGCTCGCCATCACGCCTCGCGAGGCCCTGGTCGGGGGCGTTCGTCCGGCAGAGCTCGCCGAGGCCGAGATCTACCCCGCCACCGTCTGGGAGCGCGGCGAATCACTCGACTACGTGACCAGCCACTACCAGGCACTGGTTCCGTTCTTCCGAGCAGCGGCAGACGCCGGGGACGCCATGCTCATCCGGCTGGACTGACGGCCGCCGAATGGAGGCCGGGGAGTCACGCACGAGACGGAAGGAGGCCGGGACAACCGAGGACTCAACTTCCACCACCTGCCCCACAATTCAACTCACGCCGAACAAATTCCACCAACTGTCGAAGCAGCTTCGGCAGGACGGTCGGAAGCTTGGATTTATCTGGCGCATCGTCCGCACTGACATAGAGATCCAAGTACTTTCCGGGCGAGTTGGACCCCTTGGAGGATTCACAAATGAAATAGGCGGAAGCACCTGTTCCCCAGAAGATACCCTTTTCCCCACGATGATGTCGAGGACACGATTCGCCCACTTCGAATTTCTGCGACACCCTGGTTGTATTCCTCATCCTCGGCGACCTGCGCATCGTGGACACCTTGCGCCCTCGCCTCGGTCATGATGCCGGCGATCTCGCCGCCCGGATGGACGGCATTCCGTATCGCCTCGCCCGGGTCACCGTGTTTCTCGGGGTTCTGGAAGACGTCGGAAATCAGTGCTGTGGCGTATGCCTGTTGGGCGTTGGTGATTGCTCCGTACGCCTGGGGGTCCTGGCCGACCGCGCCGAGGAAGAAGGCCATCTCGTCCTTCTTGAATTTCGCGGGTTCACCGAACGGCTTGATCTGACCGGCGCCGTTCTCGGCCGTGGCCTGCAGGTCGGGCATGTACTCGGCGGCCATGTTGCCGAAGTTCTGGGACAGCCCGCTGAGCCGCCCGCCCTCTGCCACGAGTTCGGGCTCCGCGCCGATCTTCGCGACGATCCTCTCCATCAAGCCGCTCATGGTCTTGCTGTGCGACACCGGCCGCGCGTCCTCGTCGTCCGGCACCCGCCCCGTGGTCGCCGCTTCCAAGGCGTTGCCCATGGCCGTCTGGCCAGGATTCTGCTCACCGCCGGTGGCCGTGTCGTACCAGTCGCTCTCGGGCTTCTTGTCGAGCATGTAGTCGATGACGTCCTGCGCCTTCTTCCCTTTGAGCGCGGCGTCGTCCGTGGTCACGATGCCGTCCTTGTCGGTGTCCTCGCGGAGTGGCTCGGCGAAGAAGGCCGCTGACGCCTCGGGGTTGTTGCTCATGGCCTGCATCAGGCCGGTCAGGGGGTTGAAGCCCCTGCCGCCCGTCTCGTCGAGGTTGATGAGCGCCTTCTGGTCCCACGGCAGGTTCTCGTGCCAGATGTCCGGGTTCTTCTTGTCCATGGCCACCATGTCCCGGCCGACCGACAGCAGAAAGCTCTTGTCGTACGTTCCTTCCCGGAGGAGCGCGCCCAGCGCCTGGTAGCCGTACAGCTTCGCGGAAGCTGCGCCCGGTACGTCGATCTGCTTGTGACCCGCCTTCATGAGTTGCGTGGTCCACCCGGGGCCGAGGTAGTCCAGTGTCGAGGCCCTGGTGGCGAGACCCAGCATGGCGCCCATGCCGCTCTGGATGTTGCGGACCATGTTCACCCGGTCCTGGCCGGCCGGTCCGAGGGACGTCGCGTCCAGCGACATCTTCGTGTAGGCCTCAAGGGTGCCCTCGGGAGTCAGTTTCCGGTAGAAGTCCGGGGCGAACTCCGGGTCGCCCCGGTTGTCGTCCAGGAGGTCCTCGAGTTCCCTCAGTGCCGCCACGTTGCGCGCCGTGCCGCCGTCCCCGGTGACCTTCTTCATCAGTTCCACCGCCCGGTCCACCTGCTCGGCGTCCAGGGTCGTGTACTTGGGAGCCGTGAAGTCGTGGTCGTCCTTCACATTCGCCGCGAGAGCGCGCTTCAGCGAGTCGTCGGCGTCGGAGCAGTCCTCGACGAGCCTGTCGATCCTCTTCTGCCAGGAGGCCACGGCATCGTTCTGCTTTCGCAGGGCTTCCGCGTAACCCGGTTCATGGCGCGCCGCGGTGTCGCTCTCCAGGTCGTACCGCGGCCTGACCTTGCCCTTGGCGTCCACATGGATGCCGGCGGCCGGGCCCTCCTCGTCCCTGATCCTGACGAGCGCGTCCTTGGCGGTCCTGAACGACGTGTACGCGTCCGAGAACAGCAGCTTGATGCCCTCGGCCTGGGCCTTGGCGTCCTCGAACTCCTTGGCCGTCTTGGCCATGAAGGGTCTGGTGACGTCGGAGTTGGCGCCCTGCCATCGCGCCTTGTCGGACTTGGCCTTCATTCCCTGCCGGGCGTCCTCGGCAAGCCTCCCCGGCTTGGCCGCCATCTCCGACCAGTCGTCCGCGGCTTCCTTCAGCTTGCCGACGGGTGCGTTGACGACGTCATCGAATGTCAACATGGCGCCGCCTTCCACGTCCTACTTGTAGTAATCGCTGATCTTGGAAACGGAGAGCAGCTTGCCGCCGATGTCGGCGTCGTTACCGGCGTGAACGGACTTGCTGTAATCGAGGTGATCGGAAATCCGGGCGCAGGCGTCCAGGAGCGTTCGCAACTGGCTGTTCCACCGGTCATGCACCTTCAGCAGCTGCGCTCCGCTGGTGAAGTTGCCGTTCGTCAGGGCGACCGCCGCATCGAAAGTGGCACAGGCCGGGCATGGTCACCGTCCCGGGAGAGCCGGCTCCGCAGCAGGTACGCCTCGTGTCCGACTGCTCCGAGGTCGTCCTGGTTCACCACCAGATCAGCCGCACCTCCTGAGGCTCCGGAGCTTCCCCCGACTCCGTTCGTCTGCATGTGAGCCGTGTTCTGCCGGGCGGCTTCGGACTTGATCTGCTCCCACTCGTTCCAGGCCATCGTGCACCCCCGTTTCGGCCGGTTCTCGTTTTCTCCTGCGGGCAATACGAGCCTCGCCCCGCCCCATGGCGGGCCATGCATTTCATCTGAAGGATTGCCGTTCGATTCGACAACTCCCTTGCCACACACCGCGATTCGGCCAGATCAAGGCCGACAAAGCCCCCTCCGGAATCACGATGGCCCGGCAGTCCTCGTCCCGGTCGGGAGATGAGGCGACAGGGTGATCAGCGCCGGGGCTGCTCAGTGGAAGAAGTGGGAGGAGTGGGAGGAGTGGGAGAGAAGTCCGGCACCGGTACCGGGCGTGAACCGTTCCTCAGCGACTCCGCACCGGCCACGCCGACCAGCGACGCGGCCACCGCGGGCCGCACCGGGACCAGCGGCGGCTCCCCGCGTTCCACCGTGGCCCGGAATCCCTGGAGGATGCGCACCGTGCCCTCGGCCCGCCGCTCCACCGGCTGCCCGTCCAGGGCGAGGGGCGGCGCGACCCGCTCCTCCTCGTGCGCGACGCCGTCGTCCCGGGTCCACCCCTCCGCCCGGACCCGGACGGACCAGGACCGCTCGCCCGACGCGCGCACGGACTCGGCCAGCGCCCGGGTGCCGCGGACGGACAGCCAGCTCCAGTGGCTGTCGGGCTCGCCCTGGAGGAAGCCGTGGCGGGTCACGGCCAGCGCGCCGGTGGACAGCCGGACGGTCATGACGACGGCCCGGGCCGGGTCCGCCTCGTGCACCCGGAACGCGGACACCTCCACCGGCCAGGCGTCCGTGAGGGCCAGCACCGGCGAGACGGTGTGCGTGCAGTACGCCGTCGCGGGGATGCGGCCGCGCCAGCTGCCGGGGGCGCCGATCAGCACCTCGACGTCCTGCGGCGACATGCCGTGCAGGTAGTCGGCCTCGATCAGGTCGATCCGGCCCAGCTCCCCGGCCCCGATCGCCTCCCGGAGCAGCCGGACGTGCGGGTGGAGGACGTAGTTCTCGGCGAAGGAGTAGGTGGCGGTGGACCGCTCCGCCGCCTCGACCAGTCGCCGGCCCTCCTCCTCGTCCACGCAGGCCGCGCACTCGGAGAGCACATGCACGCCCCGCTCCAGGAACGCGATGGCCAACGGCGCGTGCGCGTCGAAGTCGTTGGCCAGGACGACCCCGTCCAGGGGGAGGTCCAGCAGGTCCTCCCACCGGTCGGTGAGCACCGCTCCCGGCAGCTCCTCCCGCGCCGCCTCCAGGCGTTCGGCCTCCCGGTCGCAGGCGGCCACCACCTCCATGCCCAACCGCCGGCACCAGCCCGCCAGGTACAGCCCCATCCTCAACCCGATCACCGCAACGCGCATACGCGCATGCTCCCTTGGCTCCGTCGGCCCGCGCCAAGTCTTTTCCGGCCGTTCTGCCCGGTGCGTACGGGGCCCCGCCCGACACGTGCGGGTCCTGCCCGACACGTGCGGGAAAACCGTTCGGCTCCGCACGGCGCACCGGGCACAGTGCCCCCATGGACGACGACAACGGCAGGGGCGGCAGCGGGGACCGGGGGCTGGACGCGGACGGAACGATCCGGCGGGAGGGCTCGCTGGGCCGGGTGCCCTCGGTGTTCACCCCCGTGGTGGCGGCGGCCCGGTCCCGGATCGCCGCGGCGTTCGACGGCACGCGGCTGCACAGCGCGTACCTCTACGGCAGCATTCCGCGGGGCACGGCCGTGCCCGGCGTCTCCGACCTGGACCTGCTGCTGGCGCTGCACGACGCGCCCTCCCCGGCGGACGAGGCCGCGGCCCGCGCCGTCGAGGCCGACCTGGACGCCTCGTCCGGCCTGATCGACGGGGTCGGCCTCCTCCTCTCCGACGTCGGGACGCTCACCAGCGAGCTCGAACGCGACGACCTCGGTTTCTTCGTCGCCTGCCTCTGCACGCCGCTGCTGGGCGAGGACCTCGCCCAGCGGTTGCCGTCCTACCGCCCGACCGCGCAGCTCGCCCGGGAGACCAACGGGGACCTCCATCTGCTGCTTCCCCGGTGGCGGCGGAGGGCTGCCGAGGCCGCCACGGACGCCGAGCGCCGGTACCTCAGCCGCGGGGTCGCCCGCAGGCTCGTCCGCTCCGGCTTCACCCTCGTGATGCCCCGGTGGGGCGGCTGGACCAGTGACCTGGTCGAGTCGGCCGAGGTGTTCGCCCGTTACTACGCCGACCGCCCGGAGCGGGTCGAGCAGGTGCGGTCGGCCGCGCGCATCGGGCGCGCCCCGTCGGCCGACCCCGCCGTCGTCGCGATGCTCGTCGAGGACCTCGCTCCGTGGCTGGCGGCCGAGTACCTCGCGGTGCACGGCCCGAAGGCGCCTCGCCCCTGAGCACCGCAGCAGCGCCGTCCGGCCGTCCGTGAACCGGTCCGCTCCCGGTGCCCGATAGAAGGGGTGTGAAGTTGTTGCACCCCTCGGGGGAGGACCGGGACGACGAGGCGCTGCTGCGTGCCGTCGCCCGCGGGGACACGGAAGCGCTGGCGACGCTCTACGACCGGCACGCCGGCTGGCTGCTCGCCCGGCTGAGCAGGCGGTGCGCGGACGGCGAGACCGTGCGGGAGGTGCTCCAGGACACGTTCGTGACGGTCTGGCGCTCCGCCGGTTCGCACCGCGGTGCGCAGGTCGGCGGCTGGCTGTGGGTGATCGCCTCGCGCCGTCTGGCGGACGCGCAGCGGACGCACGCCCGCGTCCGGCTCGCCGCGCTGGCCGAGCGGGCGGAGCACGAGGAGCGGGCCGCCACCGCGCCGTCCGCCGAGGAGCGGGTGCTCGCCGGTCTGGAGTACGGGGACGTGGGCGCGGCACTCGACCGGATCTCGCCCGAGCTGCGGGAGGTCCTGCGCGCCACCGTGATCGACGGGCTGACGACCCGTGAGGCGGCCCGGCTCCTCGGCATACCGGAGGGCACGGTCAAGACCCGGGCGATGCGGGCCAGGCGCGAGCTGCGCGCCGCGCTGGAGCTGCTGGAACTGCCGGTGCCGGGGGCCGGACCGCTGGGAGGCACGGCATGACCGCGACGGGAGGTGACGGGATGGCCCCGTGGCACGTGGACGGGGGACTGGCCGGGCGGTACGCCGCGAACGCGCTGCCCGAGACGGACGCCTGGTCCGTGGAGAAGCACGTGGAGGCGTGCGGGCGGTGCGCGGCGGAGGTCTCGGCCGCGGTACGCGCGCGCCGGGAGACGGCCGCGGTGCTGGACGCGGTTCGGGAGGGGGTGCTGAGCGCAGTGACCTCGGAAGCCGGGGCGACCTCGGAGACCGGGGCGCGGGAGGGGGTGCCGGCCGGGGTGGCCTCGGAGGCCGGGGCGCCGGACGGCGCCGCTCCGGGCCCGCACCGCTCCGCGCCCCGGGCCCGGGGCGGGCGTCTGCTGTGGGCCGCAGGGCCCGCGCTGCGCGGGCCGTGGCTGCTGGCACTGGTGCTGGTGGCCGTGGGGGCCATCGCCCTGGCGTACGGGGCCGGGCTCGGCGGCGTCGCGCGTCCGCTGCTGCTCGTCGTCGCGCCGGTGCTGCCACTCGCCGGGGTCGTCGTCTCCTACGGGCGGCACACGGACCCGATGCACGAGATCGCCGCGGCCACCCCCTCCGGCGGGCTGCGGCTGCTGCTGACCAGGACCGCCGTGGTGCTGGGCGTGAGCATCCCGGCGCTCACCCTCGCCGGGGCGGCGCTGCCGCCGTCCGCCGCCGGGCCGGGCCCGGCGGCCTGGCTGCTGCCGGGGCTGGCGATGACGCTGGCGGCGCTCGCGCTCGGTTCGTACGTCGGCTGCCGCACCGGTGCCTCGTCCGTGGCCGCCGCCTGGGCGGTCGCCGTCGTGCTGTCCTCGGGTGCCTCGTCCCCCGCCGTGGAGGCGCCGGTGACCGAGGCCGCGCGGTACTTCGCCGGTCCTTCCGCACAGGGCGCCTGGGCCGCGGCGGCGCTGCTGTGCGCCGCGCTGCTCGCCGCGCGCCGCAGATCCTTCGACCATCTGGAGACGTCGTGAACACGAACGGCACCACGGCCGCGAACACGGTGGAGGTCAGGGACCTGACCGTCCGGCACCGCAGGACGACCGCGCTGGACGCCGTCGACCTCGACTTCGCCCCCGGTGTGCACGGGCTCCTGGGCCCGAACGGGGCGGGCAAGACCTCGCTGATCCGGGTGCTCGCCACGGTCGCGGCACCGTCCGGCGGCCGGGTGGAGCTGCTCGGCAGCCAGGTCGGCGACCGGGCGGACCACCGCAGCCGGGCGGCGGTCCGGCGCAGGCTCGGCTATCTGCCGCAGGAGTTCGGCTACTACCCGGGCTTCACGGTCCGTGAGTTCGTCTCCTACGTGGCCTGGCTCAAGGAGATGGACGCGGCGGCCGTCCCCGCCGCCGTCGAACGCGCGGTGGACCGGGTGGGCCTGACGGACCGGATCGACGCCCGGGTGAAGACCCTGTCGGGCGGCATGGTGCGACGGGTCGGCATCGCCCAGGCGATCGTCAACGACCCGGACCTGCTGCTGTTCGACGAGCCCACCGCCGGTCTCGACCCGGAGCAGCGGGTCGAGTTCCGGGCGCTGATCCGGGAACTGGGCCGCACGGCCACCGTGATCGTCTCGACCCACCTGGTCGAGGACGTGGCCGCGGCCTGCACCGGGGTCACCCTGATCGAGTCGGGCCGGATCGCGTACCGGGGCACGACGCGCGAGCTGACGGAACTCGGCGGAACGGATAATACGAACAACAGGGACGACCCGGCAGGCGACGGAACGGGCCTGCCGGACGGCAACCCCGTCGAGCGCGGCTACACCGCCGCGCTGCGCGCGCACCGGGCGGCGGTGGCGAACCGATGACGACCCCCGCCGGGTCCATGAGGACCGCGCCCGAGGAGTCCGCACCCGAGGAGTCCGTGCCCCGGAAGCCCGTGCCCGGAAAGCCGTCGCCCGGGCGGCCCCCGTCCGGGAAGCCCCGGGCCCTGGCCGCCCTGCGGACCGAACTGCGGCGCGGGGTCGCCCCGTGGACGGGCCTCGCCGTCGCCCTCACGCTCCTCGTCCCGCTGGGGAGCAAGGCGACCCACTGGCAGGGGAGCTGGGGCGAGACGCAGACCGAGCTGCACGCGGCGGTGACGCTGCTCGGCGGCCCGCTCGTCGCCGCGGCGGCCTGCTGGCAGGGCGGCAGGGAGCACCGGCGGCGCACCGCCGAGCTGCTGCTCTCCGTGCCGCGCGGCCGGCTCGCCCGGGTGGTGACGGCCATGATGCCCGTCGCGCTGTGGGCGGCGGCCGGGTACCTGGTCGCGCTGGCCGCGGTGTTCGCGGCGACCGCCCCGTACACCGGTGCGGGCGGCCCGTCCCTCGCGATCGTCGCCACGGACCTCGGCTTCCTGCTGTCCGTCGCCCCCGTGGGCTTCGTCGCCGGCCGGCTGGTGCGGTGGCGGCTGACCGCCCCGGTGCTCGCGGCCGTCCTGTACGTCGCGCTGGGCGCCCCGGGCTATCTGAGGACGGGCGCCCGCTTCCTGAGCCCGGCCGAACAGTTCTCCCTCGAAGGGTCCGTACCCGTGTGGTGGTTCGCACCGGTCCTGCTGGCCTGGACGGGCGGCATCGGCACCACGGTGCTGCTGGCGTACGCGGCCCGGCGGCGGCTGACGCTCGTCGTACCGCTCGTGCTGGCGGTCGCGGCGGGGACGGTGATCGCGCGCACGGGCGAGGACCTGTTCCGGGACGACCCGGCCACGACGCGCAAGGTCTGTTCGAAGGCCGCCCCCGGCACTCCGCAGATCTGCCTGGCCGCCCCCGACTCCCCGGTGCTGCCCCGGGTGGCCGAGGCGCTGGAGGGGATGTTCTCCCGGCTGGAGGGGGTGCCGGGCGCGCCGGTCCGTTACGTGGCCCCGCCGTACGAGCCGAAGGACGGCGAGGCCTCCCTCGCCCACGCCGTACGGGGCTGGGGCATCACCCGTGACCGGCTGAGCGACCCCCGGGCGTACGCGGCGAACACCGCTCTGAGCCTGACCGCCCGCGACTGCCCGGACGGCGAGAACCGCAGGACCGCCCGGGAGGCCGACCGGATGGAGCGCACCGACGACGCGGTACGGAGCTGGCTGGCCGACGAGGAATCGCCGTGGTACCCGGAATCCCGCCGGCTCGCCCGGCTCGAAGCCATGCCGGACGCCGACCGCAGGGCCTGGCTCGGCCGCTACCTGGCGACCCGGAAGAGCTGCACGCCCGCGGAGGTCCCGGCCCTGTGAGCACCCGTCCGACCCCCGCCGCGCCCCTTCCGCCCCTGCCTGGTCCCTCTCCTCTTCCGTTCCTCCCGCGCCTGCGGTCCCGTCCCCCTTTCCCGTACCTGCGTTCCCGCGCGCTCCCGCTCACCGTCGTCACCCTGGTCTGCGTCGCCCTCGTCGCCGCCTGGGCGGCGCACTGGCTGGAGAGCCGGCCGTACTTCGACCACACCGCCCGCGTCCCGGTCGTCGTGCTGGCCCCGCTGCTCGCCTCCGCCACGATCGGCACCGGCCTGTACGCGCACTCCGACGAGCTGGACCGGACCGCGGTGCGCCGCTGGTGGCCGCGCAGACTGCTGCACCTGCTGGCCTCGACCGCGCTGGCGGCCGGCGCGCTCGCGGCGGCCGTCCCCGGGCATCCGGAGGCGTACGGGGCCCCCGGCATGGTGCGCAACGTGCTCGGCGCGACCGGGGTGACCGCGGCCTCCGCCGCCCTGATCGGCGCCCGGCCGAGCTGGCTGCCGATGACGGCCTACGGCGGGGCGGTCTATCTGGCGGCGCCCCGCACCCCGGGCGGCGCGGCGGCGGTGTGGGCCTGGCCGATGCAGCCGGGCCCGCAGGGGGCGGCGTGGGCGGTGGCCGTGGCGGTGTTCGTGGCGGGCTCGGCCCTCCTCGTGGTAGGCGGCGCGCGCCCGGAACGCGGGTAGCCCGACGCCGGACGGACCGGACGCCCCACCGGACCCCCGGCCCTCCCGGTCACCGCCCCTCCGGCAACGAGAACGACGAACCGACCGACCTGCCGACCCGCCAACCCGCTGGCCTCCGAACGCGCCGACCGGACAGGATGGCGGGGACCTCGTCCGCCGTCCACCGGAGACCCGCACCATGTCCCACACGTACCGCTCCGACGCCCCCGCCCCCACCCCCGTCACGCTCGACCGTCGCGAAGGCCCGTACGGCGAGGTCGTCCTGCGGGAGCGCGGTGACGACTTCGAGATCATCGCCAACGGGTGCTTCCTGATGGACACCTCGGACGGGCGCTCCGAGCGGCTGCTGATCGACGCGGCGCTGGCCGCCCTGCCCGCCGACCGGCCGGAGCCCTCGGTGCTCATCGGGGGGCTCGGGGTCGGTTTCTCGCTGGCCCGGGCCGCCGCCGAGCCGCGCTGGGGGCGGATCGTCGTGGCCGAGCGGGAGCAGGCGATCGTGGACTGGCACCTGGAGGGCCCGCTGGCCTCGATCTCCGGCCCGGCGCTCGCCGATCCGCGGGCCTCGATCCTGACGGTGGACCTCGTCGCCCACCTGCACACGACCACGGAGCGTTACGACGCTCTGTGCCTGGACATCGACAACGGGCCGGACTGGACGGTCACCGAGGACAACACGAGCCTGTACTCGCCCGCCGGTCTGGCGGACTGTCTGGAGCGGCTGACACCGGGCGGCGTGCTCGCGGTGTGGTCCGCCCAGCCTTCCGCCGACTTCGAACAGGCCCTACGGAATGCCGGATTCAGTGGGGTAAGGACTGAAGAGGTCAATGTTGCCCGAGGTGTTCCCGACGTGGTGCATCTCGCACTTCGGACGGGCTGAGATCCCCCCGCCGGGTATCGCCGGCCCCGAAAGCCCCGGGGCCAAGCATCACAAGGCCGACACTCCGCCACTTCCTCGCGTCCGAGCCGTTACACCCTGCGTAGCCGAGAGCAGTCCGCTGCCTTTACGCTGCTGACCCGTAACGGGGTCACCCACGAAATCCACAAGCGAAGACCGTGCGTCCGGGGGAACGGCCCCCGCGAGGACGGGCAGGGGCGGGGCGATGGAACAGACACACACCACCCACAACAACGTCGCGGCCACCCCGGGAGCGCAGCGCCGGGTGCTGGTGGTCGAGGACGACGCCACGATCGTCGATGCCATTTCCGCCCGGCTGCGGGCCGAGGGCTTTCTGGTGCAGACCGCACTCGACGGCCCCGCGGCGGTGGACGCGGCCGAGGCCTGGCAGCCCGATCTGATGGTGCTCGACATCATGCTTCCCGGCTTCGACGGCCTGGAGGTCTGCCGCCGGGTGCAGGCCCAGCGGCCGGTGCCGGTGCTGATGCTGACGGCGCGGGACGACGAGACCGACATGCTGGTCGGCCTCGGGGTCGGCGCCGACGACTACATGACCAAGCCGTTCTCGATGCGCGAGCTGGCGGCCCGGGTGCACGTCCTGCTGCGCCGGGTCGAGCGCGCGGCGCTGGCCGCGGTGACGCCGCGGAGCGGGATACTGCGCCTCGGCGAGCTGGAGATCGACCACGCCCAGCGGCGGGTCCGGGTGCGCGCCGAGGACGTCCACCTCACGCCGACCGAGTTCGACCTGCTGGTCTGCCTGGCGAACACCCCGCGCGCCGTCCTGTCCCGGGAGCAGTTGCTGGCCGAGGTCTGGGACTGGGCGGACGCCTCCGGCACCCGCACCGTGGACAGCCACATCAAGGCGCTGCGCCGGAAGATCGGCGCGGAGCGGATCCGGACCGTGCACGGGGTCGGCTACGCCTTGGAGACCCCGGCCCCATGAGCGCCTCCGGCCCCGGGCTGAGGCCCTTCTCCGTCAAGGCCAAGCTGGGCACGCTCGTGGTGGTCTCGGTGTTCATCACCACCGGGCTGCTGATGGTGGCCGTGCGCACCCGGACCGAGCTGCGGTTCATCACGGTGTTCTCGGTGATCGCGACCCTGCTGATCACGCAGTTCGTGGCGCACGGCCTGACGGCGCCGCTGGACGAGATGACGACGGTGGCCCGGTCGATATCGCACGGCGACTACACCCGGCGGGTGAGCGGCGCCGACCGGCGCGACGAACTGGGCGACCTGGCCCAGACGATCAACCTCATGGCGGACGACCTGGAGGCCGTGGACCGGCACCGCAAGGAGCTGGTGGCCAACGTCTCGCACGAGTTGCGCACTCCCATCGCGGCGCTGAGAGCCGTGCTGGAGAACGTCGTGGACGGGGTGTCCTCGGCCGATCCGGAGACCATGCGCACCGCGCTGAAGCAGACCGAGCGGCTCGGCCGGCTGGTGGAGACGCTGCTGGACCTGTCCCGGCTGGACAACGGGGTGGTCACGCTCAAGGCCGGTCGTTTCGAGGTGTGGCCGTATCTGTCGGGGGTGCTGAAGGAGGCGAACCTCGCCGTCTCGCACCGCAGGCTGTCGTCCGGTTCCGGGAACCACACCCGCAAGGACGTGCACCTGCACCTGGACGTCTCGCCGCCCGAGCTGACCGCGCACGCGGACGCGGAACGCCTGCACCAAGTGGTGGCCAATCTGATCGACAACGCTGTCAAGCACAGCCCGCCGCACGGCCGGGTCACCGTGCTGGCGCGGCGCGGGCCCGGCCCGGAATCCCTCGTGCTGGAGGTTCTGGACGAGGGGCCGGGCATTCCGGAGGCGGAGCGGCACCGGGTCTTCGAGCGCTTCAACCGGGGCGAGGTGCCGTCCCCGCACGGTCCGGGCAGCGACGGGGGCACCGGGCTCGGCCTGGCGATCGCCCGCTGGGCGGTGGATCTGCACGGCGGGCGCATCCGGGTGGCCGAATCTGCTCGCGGTTGCCGAATTCAGGTCACTCTTCCGGGGACCACACAACCGCGCGGTTGACATAGGGTTCGAACCGGAAGGGCACGTTCTGCGTGTTCCGTTCAAGGGGTGCGGTCCAGGTGGCCGCAGCCCCGGTTCGGCATGTCCGCAGTGAAGCGGAACCATGCTTGTTTCCCGCCATTTCCTGCCCCGAAACCCGCCTTCCAGTGTGACTTGCGCGACGAAGACCGGCCCGGCCTGCAAGTAACGGCCCGGGAGGCGTAGCCTTGATTTCCGCTGTCCATCACCTTGTGAAGCGGAAGAGGGCGGTTGCCGCCGTGTCGTCTCAGTCCCCCAGTAACTCGAGCATCTCGACCGACCAAGCCAGCGCGGGTGCGAACCCCGCCGCGGCTTTCGGCCCCAATGAGTGGCTCGTCGACGAGATCTACCAGCAGTACCTCCAGGACCCCAATTCGGTCGATCGCGCCTGGTGGGACTTCTTCGCCGACTACAAGCCGGGCACGTCCGGCACGGCGGACAAGCCCGTTCCCGGCGCCCCGACCCCGGCGGCCCCGGTGACCCCGGCCGCTCCCGCACAGCCCGCACCGGCGCAGACTCCCGCGCCGGCCGCGAAGACCCCGGCTCCCGCGGCTCCGGCCCCGGCTCCCGCACAGGCCGCCGCTGCCCCCGCGGAGGCCGCCCCGGCCCCGGCCGCGAAGGCAGCCGCCCCCGCCGCCAAGGCCGCACCGGCCACCGAGGCCGCCGAGGGCCCCGAGTACGTGACGCTGCGCGGCCCCTCGGCCGCCGTCGCGAAGAACATGAACGCCTCGCTGGAGCTGCCGACGGCCACGTCCGTCCGCGCCGTCCCGGTGAAGCTGCTCTTCGACAACCGCATCGTCATCAACAACCACCTCAAGCGCGCCCGGGGCGGGAAGATCTCCTTCACGCACCTCATCGGGTACGCGATGGTGCAGGCCCTCAAGGCCATGCCGGCGATGAACCACTCCTTCGCGGTGAAGGACGGCAAGCCGACCCTGGTCAAGCCGGACCACGTGAACCTCGGTCTCGCCATCGACCTGGTGAAGCCGAACGGCGACCGCCAGCTGGTCGTCGCGGCCATCAAGAAGGCCGAGACGCTCAACTTCTTCGAGTTCTGGCAGGCCTACGAGGACATCGTCCGCCGCGCCCGCAACGGCAAGCTCGGCATGGACGACTTCACCGGCGTCACCGCCTCGCTGACCAACCCCGGCGGCATCGGCACCGTCCACTCGGTGCCCCGCCTGATGCCCGGTCAGGGCCTCATCATGGGCGTCGGCGCGATGGACTACCCCGCCGAGTTCCAGGGCACCTCCCAGGACACCCTGAACAAGCTGGGCATCTCCAAGGTCATGACGCTGACCTCGACGTACGACCACCGGGTCATCCAGGGCGCCGCCTCCGGCGAGTTCCTGCGGATCGTCTCCCAGCTGCTGCTCGGCGAGAACGAGTTCTACGACGAGATCTTCAAGTCGCTGCGCATCCCGTACGAGCCGGTCCGCTGGCTGACGGACATCGACGCCTCGCACGACAACGACGTGACCAAGGCCGCGCGGGTCTTCGAGCTGATCCACTCCTACCGGGTCCGCGGCCACGTCATGGCCGACACCGACCCGCTGGAGTACCGCCAGCGCAAGCACCCCGACCTGGACATCACCGAGCACGGCCTCACCCTGTGGGACCTGGAGCGCGACTTCGCGGTCGGCGGTTTCGCCGGCAAGTCGATGATGAAGCTCCGTGACATCCTCGGCGTGCTGCGCGAGTCGTACTGCCGCACCACCGGCATCGAGTTCATGCACATCCAGGATCCGAAGCAGCGCAAGTGGATCCAGGACCGGGTGGAGCGCACCCGCACCCAGCAGCCCGAGCGCGAGGAGCAGCTGCGCATCCTGCGCCGGCTGAACGCGGCCGAGGCGTTCGAAACCTTCCTGCAGACCAAGTACGTCGGCCAGAAGCGGTTCTCGCTGGAGGGCGGCGAGTCCGTCATCCCGCTGCTCGACGCGGTCATCGACTCCGCCGCCGAGGCCCGCCTCGACGAGGTCGTCATCGGCATGGCCCACCGCGGCCGGCTGAACGTGCTGGCGAACATCGTCGGCAAGTCGTACGCCCAGATCTTCCGCGAGTTCGAGGGCAACCTCGACCCCCGGTCGATGCACGGCTCGGGCGACGTGAAGTACCACCTGGGCGCCGAGGGCACCTTCACCGGTCTGGACGGCGAGCAGATCAAGGTCTCGCTGGCCGCCAACCCCTCGCACCTGGAGGCGGTCGACCCGGTCCTGGAGGGCATCGCCCGCGCCAAGCAGGACATCATCAACAAGGGCGGCACGGACTTCACCGTCCTGCCCGTCGCGCTCCACGGCGACGCGGCCTTCGCGGGCCAGGGCGTCGTCGCCGAGACGCTCAACATGTCGCAGCTGCGCGGCTACCGCACCGGCGGCACCGTGCACGTGGTGATCAACAACCAGGTCGGCTTCACCGCCGCCCCGGAGTCCTCGCGCTCCTCGATGTACGCCACCGACGTGGCGCGCATGATCGAGGCCCCGATCATCCACGTCAACGGCGACGACCCCGAGGCCGTCGTCCGCGTCGCGCGGCTGGCCTTCGAGTTCCGGCAGGCGTTCAACAAGGACGTCGTGATCGACCTCATCTGCTACCGCCGCCGCGGTCACAACGAGGGCGACAACCCGGAGTTCACCAACCCGCAGATGTACACCCTGATCGACAAGAAGCGCTCGGTGCGCAAGCTCTACACCGAGTCCCTCATCGGTCGCGGCGACATCACGCTGGAAGAGGCCGAGCAGGCACTCCAGGACTTCCAGGGCCAGCTGGAGAAGGTCTTCGCGGAGGTCCGCGAGGCCACCTCGCTGCCGGCCCCGGCGCACTCCCCCGAGGTCCAGCCGGAGTTCCCGGTCGCCGTGACCACCGCGGTCTCCCAGGAGGTCGTGAAGGTCATCGCGGAGTCCCAGGTCAACATCCCCGACCGGATCACCGTCCACCCCCGTCTGATGCCGCAGATGCAGCGTCGCGCGGCCTCGGTGGAGAACGGCACGATCGACTGGGGCATGGGCGAGACCCTGGCCATCGGCTCGCTGCTGATGGAGGGCACCCCGGTCCGGCTCGCCGGCCAGGACAGCCGCCGCGGCACCTTCGGCCAGCGCCACGCGGTCCTCGTCGACCAGGTGACCGGCGAGGACTACACCCCGCTGCTCTACCTCTCCGACGACCAGGCCCGTTACAACGTCTACGACTCGCTGCTCAGCGAGTACGCGGCGATGGGCTTCGAGTACGGCTACTCGCTGGCCCGTCCCGAGTCGCTGGTCATCTGGGAGGCCCAGTTCGGTGACTTCGTCAACGGCGCGCAGACCGTCGTCGACGAGTTCATCTCCTCGGCCGAGCAGAAGTGGGGCCAGACCTCCGGCGTCACGCTGCTGCTGCCGCACGGCTACGAGGGCCAGGGCCCGGACCACTCGTCCGCCCGCCCGGAGCGCTTCCTCACGCTGTGCGCGCAGAACAACATGACGGTCGCCATGCCGACCCTGCCGTCGAACTACTTCCACCTCCTGCGGTGGCAGGTGCACAACCCGCACCACAAGCCGCTGATCGTCTTCACCCCGAAGTCGATGCTCCGCCTCAAGGCGGCCGCGTCGAAGATGGAGGAGTTCACCAGCGGCGGCTTCCGCCCGGTGATCGGCGACGACTCGGTGAACCCGGCCGACGTCCGCAAGGTCGTCTTCTGCGCCGGCAAGGTCTACTACGACCTGGAGGCCGAGCGCGCCAAGCGCGGCGTCACGGACACCGCGATCATCCGTCTGGAGCGCCTGTACCCGCTGCCGGGTGCCGAGATCCAGGCCGAGATCGCCAAGTACCCGAACGCCGAGAAGTACCTCTGGACCCAGGAGGAGCCCGCCAACCAGGGTGCCTGGCCGTTCATCGCCCTGAACCTGATCGACCACCTGGACCTGGCCGTCGGTGCCGACGTCCCGCACGGTGAGCGCCTGCGCCGCATCTCGCGCCCGCACAGCTCGTCCCCGGCGGTCGGCTCGGCCAAGCGCCACCAGGCCGAGCAGGCCCAGCTGGTCGCCGAGGTCTTCGAGGCCTGACCCGCTGCCGCACGAAAGGGGCCCGTTCCCGCGAGACGATCGCGGGGGCGGGTCCCTCGGCATGACACGCCGGCCACTCCCGTACGAGCATCCCCAACGACGCTGCGGGGCGGCGCAGTTCAGACGATCATGGGCTCGAAGTCCCAGAACTCCAGGTGCCCGGCACGCGCCGGTTCCTCCTCCGCCCGCCGGTAGGCCGTGGCGAGCGGGTGGTCCGTCCCCAACAGGGCCGTCGCCCGCGGGCCGTTCGCCCGGACCAGCTCGTGCGCCTCGTCGGTCCGCCCGTTCCGGGCCCGGACGACCACCGCGTTGAACGCGCAGCCGAGCGCCCAGGGATGCCCGGGGCCCACCGCGCGGGACATCAGGGAGCGGGCCCGCTCGATCTCGTAACCGGCGGTGTCCCGCTCCTCCAGCGTCCAGCGCATCAGCCCGAGGTTCCCCTCCGTCCCGATGGTGTACGGGTGTTCGGGACCCAGCATCGACCGGTAGCCCGCCACCACCTGCTCGTGCAGCGTCAGCGCCCGGTCCGGGTCCCCCGCCCGCCGCTCCGCGCAGGCCGCGCTCGCCGTGATCAGCAGGGTGAGCGGGTGGTGCTCGCCGAGGAGCCGCAGGCAGTCCCGCCGGACCCGGGCGAGGCCGGACCGGGCGGCGCCCGCATCACCCGCGGAGTACCGGCACAGGGCGAGGTTGTGCCGGGCGCGCAGGGTCTGCGGGTTGTTGGCGCCGATCGCCTCCAGGTGCCCGCGGACCGTCTGTTCCAGGACCTCCTCGGCCTCGCGGTGGTGTCCCAGCAGCCGCAGGTCGATGGCGCAGTTGAGTTCCGAGTACAAGGTTGCGGGGGCCTGCCCGCCCAGCACGGAACGCCGCAGGTCCAGGGTGTGCCAGTCCTGTTCCAGCGCCTCGCCGTAGCGGCCCAGCAACCGCAGCGACACCGCGAGGTTGTTGTCCGCGTTCAGGGTGCGGTGGTCCTGTTGGCCGAGGACGTCGAGGTAGCGGTCCCGGATCGAGGTGGAGAGCCGCAGCGCCTCGTCGTACCGGCCCAGGCCCCGCAGATCGGCGGCGAGACCGCCGGCGGCGCGCAGGTGCGCCAGGTCGTGCCCGCCGCGTTCGGCCTCCAGGTAGTCGGCCGCCTCGCGCTCCACGCATGCGCTTGTCGTGTAGTCGCCCAGGGCGCGGAGCAGATTGGCGTAGTGGTGGCCGAGGTCCCAGATCCTGGGGTGGGTCGCGCCGAGCAGGGTCCGCCAGGAGGTCATGGCCGGTCCGGCGAGCCGGACGCCGCTGCCGTACTCGCCGGAGAGGTACATGTGGCGCAGGCAGTCCAGGACGAGGTCCTGCACCGCGGGTTGGGTGCTCTCCAGCACCTCCGCCCATTTCAGGTGCGGGGTGAGCGTGGCGTACACGGGCCACGCCCGGACGTCGGAGGGCCGGCCCCTGGCGACGGCGGCCAGCGCACCGCGGGCCGCCGCGGCACAGGTCGCGTGGTCGGCCACCGTCAGTTCGTCCCGCACCATGCGGTGGATCATGCGGTGGATGTGGAGGGCCCCGGACGGGTCCGCCGTTCCCCCGAGCGGGAGGGTCGTGGCCTCCAGCCTGACGACCGAGTAGCGCAGCAACTGCTGGAGCGCACGGTCGAACACGTCGGGGTCCGCGAGCGCCTCCAGGCCGCCGACGGTGCCCCAGGCGACCCGGTGCAGCAGGTTCAGCGGGATGGCATGGGGGGCGAAGAAGCCGCACAGCCGCAGCAGGCCGACGGACTCCGGGGCGGTCTCCTTGAGCTTGTTCAGCAGGATCGACCAGGCGGTCCGGAAGGTCTGCGGGAAGTCGGCGGAGACCTTGACGACGTCCTGGCCGTTACCGCCGTCGAGAAGTCCGATGTACTCCTCGACGGACATGTCGGAGTCGTTGAGCCAGCCGGCGGTCTGGTCGAGGAGCAGCGGGAGGTCTTCGAGGGCCTCGGCGAGCCGGTCGGATTCGTACGGGGTCAGGCGCGGTGCCCGACGTTGGATGAAGGCGACCGACTCCTCACGTCCGTAGACCGGGACCTCGACGAGGTTGCTGTTGTGCTCGCTCCAGCCCGGGTTGCGGGAGGTGATCAGCACGTGCCCGGGACCGGTGGGGACCAGGTCCCAGATGTGCTCGGGTTCGTCCGCGCCGTCCAGGACCAGGAGCCAGTGGGAGTGCGGTTCGCCGCGGCGCAGCGCGTCGCGCACCGCCCGCAGCCGCTCCCCGTACTCGGCCCCCGTGGGCAGGCCCAGTACGGATGCCAGCTCGGCCAGCTTCTGCCGGTAGAGGGACCGGCGGTCGGCCGGTACCCACCACACGACGTCGTACTCGGAGCCGAACCGGTGGACGTACTCCGCCGCCAGCTGCGTCTTGCCCACGCCCGGCATGCCGTGCAGGGTCACGACACCAGCGCCGGGGCGGGCCCCGTGCAGTGCCTCGTACGTCGTGGCGAGCAGCTCGTCGCGGCCGGTGAACCGGGTGTTGCGGCGCGGGACCCCGCCCCACACCTCGGGGGTGTCGGCCGGATACCGGGGCCCCGGCCGGGCCTCGGCCGCCTCGGGCAGCGGGTCGGTGGGCAGGCCCAGCCGGACCAGGAGCCGGCGCTCGGCCTCCTCGGCACCGACGTTGGTCAGGTCGGCCGCGCCGAGGGCCGAGGTGGCGCCGGGCAGGGCGGAGGTGGTGACGCGCACGGCGGCGAAGCGGTCGGGGACGGGGGCGACGACCTCGCGCAGCGCCCTGTTCCACTCCTCGTGGCCGCGCTCGCCGAGCCGGAAGTACCAGTCCCCGAGGACCGCGAGGACCAGTCCCGGAGAGAGCGTCAGATCGCGCAGCGACTCCTTCAGCGGCACCTCCACCGGCGGGTCCCAGCGCTGCTGGACGACCGTCACCCCGCGCCGCTCCAGCCGGTCCCCGATCCACACCGCCCAGGCACGGTTGAAACCGGCGAAACTGATCGTGACGTGGTCCACCGGGCCCGGTGTGGTGCGCGGGACCGGGAACGCTTCGAGGGGCGCGAGGTCTTCGGTGTCCGTCCCGGTGTCCGTGGACCGGTTCGCATCCGCCGTCCCGTCCGTCGCCCTGTCCGGCGCCTCGTCCGCCGCGTCCTCCTCCGGCCACCCGGCCGGTCCGTGCGGCGCGGGGACGGCCGACCGGTCGGGTACGTATCCGGCGACCGGAACCGGCAGCTGCGCACCGTCCTCCGCCGACGGGACGATCCGGCAGGGCAGGGCGGCCTTGCGGACCGGCATCCCCCACTGGTTGGTGAGGGTCAGCCACAGTTCGGCGGGCCCGGTGGCCGGGCCCGCCGTGACGACGAACCGGGCCGGGCCGTACGTACCCCCGTAGCGGTGCAGCACGAGGGCGGGGTCGTCGAGCACCTCGCAGACGAAGTGCCGTCCCCCGTCCAGTGCGACGGTGAAGGTCAGCTCCTCGTCCTGGTACGGCCAGGCTTCCGGGTCCTCCTCGCCCCGCGGCCCGAGCGGACCGCGCAGGTCGACGGTGACGAGGTAAGCGCAGCCGGCCTCGGCCTCGCGGGGCCGGCTGACGACGGGTTCGATGAGCAGGGCAGGATCGTCGCCGTTCACCGTGCGTCCCCTTCCCCGTGCGCCGTCCCGCCGGGGCGTGGGCCGCTCAGGCTGAGCGTGCTGAGCGGATGCCCGTAGTACTGGAACATGAGGCTGTACAGCAGGCGCAGGACGGGCCGCTGGCCGTCCACGTTCCGCCGTCCTTCGTGCCGGGCGCGCGGCAGGTTCGTCAAGGGGCCGAACTCGTCCAGGGCGCGGGCCCGGAACAGGCGCAGCGAGTCGGCGACCGGCCGCCAGGGTTCGGCCGCCAGGGTGTCGACGAGCTGCCGGATGAGTTCGCGCGCCTCGCTGTCGCCGACCTGTCCGGCCGCGACGACGCAGCCCCCGGCGCCCTTGCGGAGGAAGAGTTCGGTGAAACCCCGCAGGTCCGTCTCCCCCAGTCCGGTGTTGCGGACGAACCTGGCCGAGTGGCAGGCGTTGAGGCAGACCATCGAGTGGTCCTTGTCGAGCACCGTCATCGGGCGGTCGTCGTACTCGGCCCAGGTCACCTCGGCGAGGGTGAGCGCGTCGACCCGGTCGTCGTAGGTGCCGTGGGCCGCCATGTAGACGAGGCCGACGGGATCGGTCGGACACGCGTCGAGTTCGTCGAGGAAGTCGTCGATCGTCACGTGCGGGCGGTGTGCGTATCCCTGGAAGACCGTCATGTCGGCCCGCATGTCATGGATGCGGCGTACTCCGTCGCGGTGCGGGCGGGCCGGGGGCGCGGCGTGGAAGTAGTAGCCGAGCACATCGCCCGTAGCCGCCACGGACGCCTCGGGCAGCACCAGGTCGGCGCTGCGGATGGTGAGCCACCGGGTGACCGGGACCAGGGCGCCGAGGAGCCCTTCGTCCAGCCCGTTCGCCGGGTCGGCCGGCAGCCAGAACGCCTCCCAGGGGATCTCGTAGCCGGTGTCGTCGTGGACGGTGATCCGGAGCTCGTCGCCGTGCACCGCGCGGGCGTGGTTGATCCAGGCGGCGAGCCGTCGCTGATTGCGGGACCAGTGCCGGATGTCGCGGAGCAGTTGGGAGGGGGCGGGGCCGTCGCCCAGCGCGTTGCCCAGGCCGATGTCGGCGGGGCGCAGTTGGGTGGGTCCGGTGGTGTACGGGAGCCGGGGGATGCCTTCGCACCAGGCGCTGACCCCGAACGCCGGGACTCCGACGTGGCCTTCGTGGTGCGGGACGACCGTGATCCGGGCGGTGTGCGGCGGGGGCCGGCTGTCGGCGTCGGCCTCCGTGAGCCCGAGCCGTTCGCGCAGTCCGGTGCGCACCCCGGCGGGCACGGGGGTCCTGGCCAGGCGTCGGCCGGTGGCCACGGAGTTCTCCAACAGGCGGCGCAGGCCCGCGGATTCACCGCCCATGACCGGCCGCCTCGGGTTCCGGCCTGCCGGTGACCACCCTGCCGTCGAGGGCCTCGGCCAGCAGGTGCGGGAGTTCCGGGTACGGCTGTCGGCCCGGGTCGACGACCAGGATGTGCAGCCGGGTCCGGTCCATGCCGCTGATCCGGCCGGCCGCGGCGAGCGCGTCGTCGATGCCGGTGCGGCCCACGGCGCCGCGCCCGGCCCGGCCGAGGTGGCTCGCGGCGAGCGGGACGTTGCCGCGCCCGTCGGTCACCACGACCAGCAGGGCTTCCACCAGGCCGGCGCGGTGGTGCTGGAAGGCCCGGCGCAGGGTCTGTTCGGCCAGTTCCAGTCCGTGGGCGAGCGGGGTGGCCCGGCCGGGCGGCCGGTCGAGGGCGGCGGCGATGCGCGGGGAGCGGGTGGACGGCGCGGTGAAGGACTCGGCCCGTACCTCGTTCGGGGCCCCGCGTCCGCCGATCTCGACCACGTGCACCGGGGCGCGGGTGACGTAGGCCCATTGCAGGAACGGTTCGAGCGCCGGGTGCCAGTCCCAGTCCTCGCGGCAGGTGTGGTCCAGGACGAGGGTGAGCATCCGGACGGGTTCCGGGGCCCGGACGTATCCGCGCAGGTCGCGCGGCAGGATCACCAGGCGGTCGCCGCCCTCCCGCACCGCCCGGTACTTGGCCGCCTCCATGGCCGTGCGCACGGGTGCGAGGTCCCACAGGTCCCGGGCGGGGCGCACCCCGACGACGGGGCCGCGTGCGGCCCGGGGGCCGGTGGCGCGCCGGTCCGGGGTGCGCAGGGCGGTGTCCTCCGGCGGTGGTCCCGGGGCGTCCTCCGGGTACGGGTTGTCGGCGGCCGGCCAGGGTCCGGCCGCGCGGGCCGACCCGATGTGTTCGGCGGGCCCGGGTTCCAGGACGGGTGTGCCGGGTGCGGGGTGCCGGTCGGTGCCGGGGCGGGGTTCGGGGAGGATGCGGGGAGCGCTCCGGGCGGTGGCCGCGGTGCCGGGCTCGGGCGGGGGTTCGAGGGACGGGTGCCGGGCGCCGCGCAGCCGGAAGAGGCGGGCGGCCGCCTCGGCGTGCCCGGCCGTGAGCCGTCCGGCGCCGTCGAGCCGGGCCAGGGCGCGGGCGGTCCGGGCCAGGGCGAGGGGTCTGCGCTGCCCGGTGCCGTCCTGGTCGTCGAGGAGTTCCAGCACCCGGGACGCGAAGTCGGCGTCGGGGTGGAGGGGCGGCCTGGGGCCGGGGGCGCGGGAGTGGTGCAGGGTCGTGCTCCAGGCGGTGGGGAGGGGGCCGAGCGGGGTGTCGCCCGGCCGGGTGCACAGGTCCGGGAGGGTGAGGCGGAGCGGGAAGCGGTCCAGGAGGTGCGGGGGGACCCGTTCGACGTCCTCGGTGCGGCAGGCGGCCAGCCAGCGGGCCTCCGGCCGCCAGCGGCGGCTCAGTCCGGCGTGTTCGACGGTGGCGACGTCGGCGCCGAGGAGCTGCACGGCGGCCCGTTTCCCCGGCACGCTGAGCCTGGCGAGGTCGGGGACGACGACGAGGGAGGGGCCGGGCACCGGCTCGGTGAGCGGTCCGGGGTCCAGGGCGAAGTCGATGCCGTGCGGGCCGCGGCGCACCCGGGGCCGTAACCACAGGTCCTCGTCCGTGGTGGCCGCGGTGAGGGTGGTGCGGGGCACGGGCGGGCCGGCGGGTCCGGCGAGCAGCCGGTCGAACGCGGCGGCGACGGCCGCGAGGTGCGGGGCGGGGAGGTCGAACAGCAGCACCCCGGACAGTCCCGGTTCGACGGCGGCGCAGGCCAGTGCGGTGAGCAGCCGCCGGGGCGGTCCGTCGGGATCCGCGGCGGGCGAGGGCCGGGGCACGGGTGCGGGCATCGGCGGCTCAGTCGAAGAGGTCGGCGACGCGGTCGTCGTCGTCCGGCCCCCAGACGAGGGCGGCGCCGTGGGCGGAGTCCGGTCTGCGGTGGCGCAGGGCGAGCGGCAGCACCCGGCGGACGTGGTCCGGGCCGACCCGTGGGTCCCCGTCCCGGGCGGCCAGTGCGCGGGCGGTCCTCGCCACGAGGAGGTCGCCGCGCTGCCCGACCGCGCCGACCCGTTGCGCCGCTTCGGCGCAGAGCCCGCTCACGTCCTCGTCGATCCCGACGTCCCCGAGCCGGTCCCGCGCCGCCAGGAGCGCGGCGCGCAGGGCGTCGTTCTCCTCCTGTGCGGCGCGCAGCCAGGCGGAGTCCTCGTTCTCCAGCTCCTCCTCGAAGGCGAGCACGGTCGTGATCGTCCGCCGGCGTTCGTCGAGGTCCAGTTCGGTCGCCGACACCATCAGCCCGAACCGGTCGAGCAGTTGGGCGCGCAGGCTGCCCTCCTCGGGGTTCATGGTGCCGACCAGTCCGAACGACAGCTGTCTGGACACGTCGATGCCCTCCCGCTGGATGGACAGCACACCGGTGGAGACGACGTCCAGGATGATGTTGACGAGGTGGTCGTCCAGCAGGTTGACCTCGTCGATGTACAGCAGCCCTTTTCCGTCGGCCTCTTCGAGCAGTCCGGGCTGCGGCTTCGCCACGCCCCGCATCAGCGAGTCCAGCTCCCAGCCGCCGACGACCCGGTCGTCGGTCGCGTTGATCGGGAGGGTGACGGGCAGTTCGCCGCCGGACATGAGGGCGAAGGCGCGGACGACGGTGGACTTGGCGGTGCCCCGCTGCCCGGCGATCAGCACGCCGCCGATCCTCGGGGAGACGAAGTTGAGTTCCAGGGCCAGTTTGAGTTCGCCCTGTCCGACGATCCGGCTGTACGGGAGGATCGGCATCCGGCCGGGCGGGATGGCGGGCGGGGGTGGCGTCCCGCTCATGAGGGAGTGGCCACGGCGGTGGCCCGTCCCTCGTTGCCGGGCTGCCAGCGGAAGGTGACCTGGATCTGCGCTTCGGCGCCGGCCTTCACCACGGCCGCCATACCGGCCTCGAAGGTGATCCCGACCTGGAGTTCGATCTCGTCGGGGCGCATCCCCTCGCCCAGGTCGCCGAGTCTGCGCATCGCCTGGGCGGCGCAACGTCGCGCCAGGTCGAGCCCGTCGCCGTACAGATCACCGGCACTGCTCAGGGCGCGCCGGGCGGCGTCCGCGCCGCCCCGGGTCTCCTCCGGGCTGTAGAAGGACTCGTCGGCCCCGGCCGGTTCCGGGTCGGCCGCGAAGGTTTCGATGTCCACGACGACCGGGATCGGGCCGTCCTCCCCCGGTGCCGCAGATCCGACGACGACCGCCATTCGCTCCCCCGATCCATCTCAACACACGTGCTGAGCAAGGATACTGACGGTCATTCACTTGTTGAGCCGCTTTCCTCGAAACGGATCAGATCATCTGCGGCTCGAAGTCCCAGTACGGGCGGTTGCGGGAGCGGGCCGAGACGGTGTGGACGTGCTGGTCGCCCAGGGTCGCCCTCAGGTCCTCCAGCGCCTCCGTCTCGACCTTGTCCGCGCGCTGCCGTTCGCGCAGGCCGCGCAGGTCCGCGGCGTGCGCGATCCGGGCGGACAGGGTCAGCGGGTGGAGCCGGCCGAGCACCTCGGTGGCCCTCGTGCCGACGGCGTCCGTCAGCGCGGCCGCGGACTCCGGGTCGCCCACCAGGTTGCGCAGCGCGGAGGCGTTGATCGCGCAGCCCAGGGTCCAGGGGTGGTGCTCGCCCACGGCCCGGGTCATGTCGGCGAGCGCCTGTTCCAGGAGGGCGTGGGCCTGGTCGCGTTCGCCCACGTTGCGCAGGATCAGGGCGTGGTTGGCGCGGGTTCCCGCCACGTACGGGTGTTCCTCGCCGAGCATGTCCGCGTAGCCGTCGACCACCTTCTCGCTTATGGCCCTGGCCTGGTCGATGTCGGCGTGCTCCCGGGCGAAGAAGCTCTGGCTGGCCGCGAACATCATCGTCAGCGGGTCGTTCTCGCCGAGCACCCGCTCGGACCGTTCGAGGACCCGGGTGAACAGGGCCGCGGCCTTGGAGCGTTCCCCCGAACGGTACTGGCACAGCGCGAGGTTGTGCTCGGCGCGCAGGGTCTGCGGGTTGTCCTGGCCCATGACCAGGCGGTGCACCCGGACGCTCTGGTTCTGGAGCGACAGGGCCTCGCCGTACCGGCCGAGCAGCCGCAGGTCGGTGGCGTAGTGGATCTCGGAGTAGAGCGTCCAGCTGTGCCGGGGGCGCAGAACCTGCCGCCGGGCCTCCAGGGTCCGCCGGTTCAGATCCAGGGATTCCTCGTAGCGGCCGAGCAGTCGGAGCGACATGGCGAGGTTGTTCTGCGCGCTGAGCGTGCGCGAGTCCTGGTCGCCGAGCAGTTCGCGGTAGGAGGCCAGGATCCGGGTCGACATCTCCAGGGCCTCGTCGTACCGGCCCAGGCCCCGCAGGTCGGCGGCGAGGCCGCCGGCGGCGCGCAGGTGCTCCAGGTCCTGGGCGCCGCGTTCCTCGCGCAGGTGGTCCACGGCGGCGCGTTCGATGGCTTCCGTCCCGGCGTAGTCGCCGACGGCCCGCAGCAGGTTCGCGTAGTGGTGGCTGAGGTCCCAGACCCGGGGGTGGTTCTCGCCGAGGAGTTCCCGCCAGGCCTTCATCGCGCGTTCGCCCAGCTTGATGCCGGCCCGGTACTCGCCGGAGAGGTACATGTAGCGCAGGCAGTTGAGCACCAGGCCGTGCACGGCCGGGTCGGTGCTCATCAGTACGTCGGCCCACTTCAGGTGCGGGGTGATCTCGGCGTAGGAGGGCCACAGCCGGGTGTCGTGGGGGCGGCCGGGGTCCGCGGCGGCGAGGGCCCCGCGGACCACGTCGATGAACTCGTCGCGGTCCCGTTCCGGCATGTCCTTGCCGACGATCTGGTGGACCATGCGGTGCATGTAGAGCGATTCGCCGGACGAGGCCTCCTCGCCGGCCGTCTCGTGGGACTCCAGGCGGACCACGGAGTACTGGCGGAGCTGGCCGATCGCCCTGTTCCACAGCAGCGGGTCGTTCATCAGGCCGGAGAGCTGTTCCGGCAGGTTGCCGGGGGGCATCTCCCGCAGCAGCCGCACGGGGATGGAGCCGGGGGCGAAGAAGCTGCACAGCCGCAGCAGGTCGACGGATTCCGGGACGGTCTCCTTGAGCTTGTTCAGCAGTATCGACCAGGCGGTCTGGAAGGCGAGCGGGAAGTCGGCGGAGACCTTGACGACGTCCTGGTCGATGCCGCCTTCGAGGAGTTCGATGTACTCCTCGACGGACATGTCGGAGTCGTTGAGCCAGCCGGCGGTCTGGTCGAGGAGCAGCGGGAGGTCTTCGAGGGCCTCGGCGAGCTGGTGGGCCTCGTTCGGGGTCAGGCGTGGTGCGCGGCGGCGGATGAAGGCGACCGACTCGTCGCGGTCGTAGACCGGGACCTCGACGAGGTTGCTGTTGTGCTCGCTCCACTCCGGGTTGCGGGAGGTGATCAGCACGTGCCCGGGACCGGTGGGGACCAGGTCCCAGATGTGTTCGGGTTCGTCCGCGCCGTCCAGGACCAGGAGCCAGTGGGAGTGCGGTTCGCCGCGGCGCAGCGCGTCGCGCACCGCCCGCAGCCGCTCCCCGTACTCGACGCCGGTGGCCAGGCCCAGTTCGGGGGCGAGTTCGGCGAGCTTCTGGCGGTAGAGGGCGCGGCGGTCGGCGGGCACCCACCACACGACGTCGTACTCGGAGCCGAACCGGTAGACGTACTCCGCCGCCAGCTGCGTCTTGCCGACGCCGGACATGCCGTGCAGGGTCACGACCCCGGCGCCGGAACCCGCGTCCTGGAGGGCCTCGTACGTCGTGGCGAGCAGCTCGTCGCGGCCGGTGAACCGGGTGTTGCGGCGCGGCACCCCGCCCCACACCTCGGGGGTGTCGGCCGGGTACCGGGGCCCCGGCCGGGCCTCGGCCGCCTCGGGCAGCGGGTCGGTGGGCAGGCCCAGCCGGACCAGGAGCCGGCGCTCGGCCTCCTCGGCGCCGACGTTGGTCAGGTCGGCCGCGCCGAGGGCCGAGGTGGCGCCGGGCAGGGCGGAGGTGGTGACGCAGACGGCGGCGAAGCGGTCCGGGTCGGGGGCGACGACCTCGCGCAGCGCCCTGTTCCACTCCTCGTGGCCGCGCGGGCCGAGTTGGAAGTACCAGTCGCTGAGGATCACCAGGACCTGGCCGCGGGAGAGCGTCAGGTCGCGCAGCGACTCCTCCAGCGGCATCTCCACCGGCGGGTCCCAGCGCTGCTGGACGACCGTCACCCCGCGCCGCTCCAGCCGGTCCCCGATCCACGCCGCCCAGGCACGGTTGAAACCGGCGAAACTGATGGTGACGGTTTGCCCCCCGGTTGCTCCAACTTGCTTACGCGTTCCGGGCATTCAGCCGTCTCCCTGCCTCGATCCGAGCCTTGTCAACATACACCGGAGCACGGTCGCTCCGGTGGACGATCCCGGGGTCCCTCACGGCCTTCGCGGGCCGTTCCTCTGCTGCCATATCACCTTGGCGGTGGCCACGTACGCCTCCGCGCGCGCGAGGTGCCCCGCAGGGGGCGGACAATCGTCCAGACGGTGGTAGAGCGTGATCATCTCGTTGACCAGTACCCGGCCCTCCCGGGTGAGTGCCGCCGAGCCGGCCAGTACGGGCAGTACGGCTCCGACCTGTTCGCGGCAGCGGGCGTGCTCGGCCCAGGCCAGGTCCCGGTGGGTGACGCGCCGGGCGCCGAGCGCGAACCGCTGCCAGTAGTCGGCGAGCGCGAGGTGCGAGTAGGCGCCTTGCAGGAGGCCGTCGAAGGGCCGGGGGTCGGATCGCCAGGGGGCGAAGTGGCGCGGCTCGGCGTCCTCGTGGTGCAGCGGTACGAGGGCGCAGAGCGCGGCCAGTTTGGTGTGCTGGAGTTCGTGGACGAGGGTGGAGGCGAAGTAGGCGGGGGTGGCGGGTCTGCTGCTGAGGACGGCGCCGAACGCCTCCCGTCTGGTGCCGCTGCAGTGTGCCGCGCTCTCGCCGACGGGTCCGGAGCCGGGCGGCGGGCCGAGCGGGACCAGGCAGCGCAGCAGGAGCGCCGCTTCGGTGAGGCGGTGTGCGCCGCCGATGCCGAGCAGGGGCGCCACTCCGGCCCAGGACTCGGCCCAGGACTTGCGTGCGCGGTCGTCGATGTGGGTGGCGGCGCTCAGCCCGTGCCGCTGGAGTCCGCGGCCGTCGGTGCGGTAGGGGTCGACGTCGTCCAGGGGCACGGGGCCGATGCCGTGCGGCAGGGCGGGCAGGGCGAGCACCGGCAGCCAGCGCGGGTCGGCCGAGCCGGTCGCGCCGTCCGGCTGCGGGTGGGCGACGAGGGGCGGTACGGCCGCGCCCTCCTCACGCAGCGTCAGTTCACCGGCCCGGAAGGCGACGTCGACGGACACGGGGGCGGTGGACGTCGTGCGCAGGGCGCCCAGGGTGGGCAGCGACAGGAGTCCGTCGTGTGCGGTGAGGCGGGTCGTGAACGGGATTCCGGCGCGGATCGCGGCAGCGGCCGCCAGGGCGCTCAAGTGGTCCAGATCGGCGCGCAGTTCGGGGACATTGCCGGTACGGGAATGTGTACCGGTGCCGGTGCGGGAAGCGGGGGCGGGGGCGGAGAGGCCGCGCAGGCAGCGTTGGGCCCAGGGGCCGGTGAGCGGGTGCAGCAGGACGGCGCGCACCGCGGCCCGGTCGGCGCGTTCGGCCGTCTCCAGCAGGTCCCAGTCCGCGCGGAGGCGGTCGAGCGCCCGGGGCGGGCAGACGGCGGCGGAGGCCGCCCCGGCCGCGTCGAGCAGGGCCCGCAGCAGGACGAGCCGGCGGGTGTCCTGGTCGCGCACGAGGACGCCGAGGGTGTGGGAGTCGCCCTCGGTGCGGCCGAGTTGGCGCAGCATGTGGTCCGTGAGTGGGGGGATCATCGGCGTTCTCCTGCGGTTGCGTCGGACAGCCGGGCGGCGACGTGGCGCACCAGCCGTTCGAGGTCGGCGCAGTAGACGGACGGGTTGGCGAAGCCGTTCTCTGCGCGGTAGCGGTGGGCGTAGTGGCCGCCCCCGCAGACGGTCAGCAGCGGGCAGGCGCGGCAGGCGGCGGCGAGCGCGTCGGCGCCTGCCCGGCGGGCGGCGACGCCGGGGTGGCGCAGGGCGTCGTCGAAGGTGTGGTGGAAGACGTCGAGCCCGGTGGCCGCGGCCGTGTCGTAGGCGGACTTGAGGGAGTCGACCTGTTCGATCGTCCCGTCCGTCTCGACCACGATCGCGTCGACGGGGTCGAGGCCGAGGGACTCGGTGGCGCCGGGCAGGCCCAGCAGCAGGGCGACGCACTCCTCGAAGAGCCGGACCCGGGTCTCCCGTCGGCCGGTGCGCCACCAGCGGTCGAAGACGGTGACGAGCCAGTCGCCGTACGGGGTCGGGCGGGCGGGACCGGGGCGTGACGCGTCCCCGGGCGGGAGGCCGGGGCCGGGGCGCGGCGGGTCCGCGGGGGTACGGCCGGGGCCCGGGTGGGGCGGGTCCGCGGGGGTACGGCCGGGGCCCGGGTGCGGCAGGTCCGCGGGGGTACGGCCGGGGCCCGGGTGCGGCAGGTCCGCGGGCGGGAGGCCGGGCGGTGGGTTGGTCCAGTTGCCGTGCGGCAGCAGCAGGTCGATCGCCGGGGGGCGCAGGTCGAGCAGCGACTCGTATGTCTCGATCGGGTCGCTGCGGGCATCGACGACGGTGAGGATGCCCGCGTAGGCGTCGGGGTGCCGGTCGGCGAGGAGCCGGGCGCCGCGTGAGGCGGCGGGCCAGGAGGGGCGTCCCGCGTGGTCGGTGCGCCGGGCGTTGTGGGCGGCCAGGCCGCCGTCGAGGCTGATGCCGATGCGTATGCCGTGCCGGGCGAGCGTGGCGGTGCGGGCTTCGGTGAGGAGGGTGGCGTTGGTCTGGAGGGTGGGGTGGACGGTACAGCCGTCGGGTGCCAGGTCGCGTACCCGGTCGGCGAAGGCGGCCAGCCGGTCGGCGCCCGCGAGGAGGGGTTCGCCGCCGTGCAGGACGAGGGCAACGTCGCGCAGTCCGTGGGCCGCCGCGTGTTCGGCGATGCGGTGGGCGGTACGGTCGAGGACGGCGGGCGCGGCGGCGGCCGGGCGGTCGCGCCAGGTGCGGTCGGGGCCCTCGTAGAGGTAGCAGTAACGGCAGGCGAGGTTGCAGCGGCCGTGCATCTTGACGATGAACTGGCCGAAGGAAGGCCGGATCCGGCCGTTCCCGGCGCACGGGGGCGGTTTCGGCGTCGCCTGTCGAGACACTCCCGCACCCCCGCGCCGCTCACCTTCGCCGGTACGGCCCCCGTTGCCGTCCCGAGGCGAGTATCCCTGGCCTGCCGGGCGGGCAAACCCGTCCCGCGTCACGATGTCCTGTTCAACCGGCCCCCGGACCGAAATCGTGTGGCCCCGGCACCTTTCTTCCGGTGCCGGGGCCCGAAGGCCGGCGAAGGGGCGCCGGGGCCGGAAGCGGCGGGGGTCAGAACGCGTTGGTGAACCCCCACAGCATCTCCCGCGGCTGCTCGGCCCGCCCGCGCAGATCCGCGACCACCTCGGCGAGCACCGGATGGTCCAGTGTCCGCAGCGACTCCAGGTCGAGCCCCAGCAGGTCCGGCAGCGCGTCCGGCCCTTCGCCCGGCCCGCTGTCCGGCCCGCCGTCCGGGATGTTCCTGTGTACCGTCCCGCTCATCACGCCTCCCCGTGAGCACCGCTCGTGCCCGCCCCGGCGCGCTCGCCCTCGAACGCACCGCACCGGACCCACGTCCTTGACCTGCGATCTGCAACCTGCGAACTCGCGAGCCGTGACCCGTGGTCCGTGCACCGGCACGCACCCCGTCCCCGTAGCGGTCGCCACTGTACGGATGCCCCGCAGGGCCGGGGCTACGCCTTGCGGAACGTGCGGCCCGGCAGCACGCCGTTCGTACGCCGGTTCGCGGGTCTGCGTACGACGGCGTCCCCGCGCCGCACCACGGTCCCTCCGCCCCGCCGGCCCCCCGCCGCTCAGCGTTCCAGTTCCGCCAGCCGTTCGGCGGTCGATTCGCCCGCGGCGCCGCCCCCGTCCGGCAGTTTGCGCCACTCCCGCCGGGCGGCCCAGTACGCCGCGCGGGCCGCCCTGGGGCGTTCCGCCCGCTCGTACGTCACGCCCCGCCAGTGGTGGGCCGTGGCCTGCAACTCGACGGCCCGGCGCGCCTGTTGCGGTGCGTCCCGGTCCTCCTCCTCCGCCACGCCCGCCGCCTCCGCCGCGCCCCGGAACGCCTCGGCCGCGTCGTCGAGCCGTGCGGGGCGCCGCAGCACCCGGGAGGCGTCGAGGTGGGCGCGGCCCAGCTCCAGCCAGCAGCGCGCCTCGGTCAGCGGGTCGGCCGCCTCCTGGGCCGCGAGGCCGAAGAGGTGCTCGGCCTCCCTCAGGTCGACCCGGTCCTCGGTGGCCCGGTGCCGCAGCATCAGCGCCCTGCCCAGCATCAGCAGCCGCTCGGCCTGGTGCGCGCTGCCCGCCGCCGTCTCCGTGCGGCAGTCGCGCAGCACCCGGATCGCGGCGCCGACGTGCGGCCCGCCGTCGGGCAGCCGGGCCCGGCGCAGCAGGGTGCCGCCCCATTCGGCGAGCAGGTCGGCGTGGGCCTGCGAGTCGCGCGGGACGCCCCGGGCGGCCTGGGCGAACCGGTCGGCCGCCGCCACGAGTTCGTCCGGCTCGCCGGTGTGCTCGTACCGTGCGACGCGGACCCGTCCGGCCCTGATCCGCAGCGAGGCGCGCAGCCGCTGGTCGCGCACGGTCTCCAGGGCCTGCTCGATCAGGGTCGCGGCCTCGTCCGGCTCCTCGCCGGAGCCGAGCAGGGCGTCCACCAGGTCCAGCAGGATGCGCACCTCGGTGCCCATGGTGTACCGGCCGCCCTGCTCGAACGCGGTGCGCAGGGAGCGGGCCGCCTGTCCGGCGTAGACCCGGGACTGTTCGACGTCGGCGGTGGCGCCGGCCAGTTTCAGCAGGGTCCTGCCGTGGGCCAGGGGGAGGGAGGCGGGCCGGTTCTCCTGGTCGGGCCAGACGTCGGCGAACGCCTCCAGCATCCCGCACGCCGCCTGCAGCAGGGCGGTGTCGCCGTCGAGCCGCCACTGCGCCTCCAGGGCCCGGACCCGTTCCAGGGTGAGCCGGAGCGCCTCGGCGGGTTCCAGGCCGGGGGCCGCGCAGGCGGCCGTGTACTCGCGGTCGGCGCGCCGCAGCAGCTCCACGGCGCCGCGCCGGTCGCCCCGCAGCCGCCGGTCGTCGGCCGCGGCGTGCAGCACCTTGGCGAGCACGGCCCGTTCGCGTACGGAGCCGGGGTGCCCGGCGGCCCGTTCGGCGGCGTACTCGGCCTCGCGGAGCAGTTCCGCGTCGCCCTGGACCTCCCACAGGCGCAGGACGCAGCGGGAGTACTCCGCCCACAGCCCGGGTTCGGCGCCCTGCTCCCCCTCGCGTCCGGCGGCGCCGCGCAGCAGCTGCACGGCGTCGATCAGGTACTGCACCATGCTGTCCGACTCGAATTTCCGCAGGAGGCTCCGGGCGCTCTCCACCGCGGCGTTCGGGGTCCGGACGGCGCTCGTGGAGCCGCTCCGTCCGGTCCGCGCCACGAACTGTTCGGGCAGAGGCATGAAGCGTTCCAGCACGCGGACCGCCACCTCGGCGAAGGGGTGCGGGACCCGCGACGCGCCGCCCTCCCCGTTCTCGTCGCCCTCCTCGGCCTCCTCGTCGGGTGCGCCGTTTGCGGCGGCGCCCGTGGGACGGGCGTGCCGTGACGGTCCGTGTCTGCCCTCGCCGAGCTGGGCGAAGGCCAGGGCGGGGAAGTTCGGCCCGCCCTTCCCGAACCGCTGCTCGATGTACTCCGAGCAGTGCTTCAGCACGAGCAGCGCCTCGTCGCGCCCCAGCGGGCCGAGCAGCGCCTCCCGGACGCCGGGCGCGAACTCGAACCACTGCCCATCATCGCCGCCGCCGTCCTCGCCCCTGCTCCGGGTGAGCAGGCCGCTGAGCAGCACCTCGGCCAGTTCGGAGGGGCCGGAGTGGGGCAGCATCGTGCGTTGCACCAGTTGCATCACCGGCAGGTGCAGCGGCGCCGCCGCGAGGTAGACGGCCAGTTGTCCGGCGACCGGCGAGGCCGCCGACCGGAAGCGGCTGACCAGTTGGAGCGAGGACGGGCTGCCGCCGGAGCGCTGGGCCGCGGCGGCCGGCTGGTCGGCCCGCACCCAGCCGACCGCGCCGGAGATGTGTCCCGCGCCGCTGCCGGAGAGCAGCCTCGCCCAGGCCGCCAGCGCGGCCTCCACCGGCGGGAGCACGGGGACCGCGAGGGCGCCCGGGTGCACGGCTGGGCCGGTGCCCGGCTGTTCCACCACCTTCAGGACGGCGGCCCCGCCGGGTCCGTCGCCCCGGGACAGCGAACCGTGGGTGACCGGCAGCCTGGTCCGGTTCCACATCCGCTGCGGCAACGGCTGGAGCACGGCGGCGGGGGCCTGTCCTGCCAGGTGGTGCAGCAGCCGGTGGGCCCGTCCGCTGTGCCAGAGCGGGCCGGCGCAGTCGCTGACCAGGACGGTGACCCGGCGCCCGGTCGGATCGCTCAGCCGGTCCGCCGAGCTGAGCGGCGCGGCGGCCGGGTCGGGGCTGCGGCTCACCGCGGCCGCGCCGTCGGGCCCCTGGTGGAGATAGCGGACCTGGACGTCCCGGAAGGCGCCCAACTGGGCGAATATCTGCTGGAGTTCACTGAACATCCGGTCCCACACCAGCATCGAGGACGAGGCGTCCATGACGCACTGGAGGACCGCTTCGCGCCGGGACTCGCCCCGGAACACCGGCATGACCAGCCCGCCGGCCCGGGCGCTGCGTTCCGCGGTCGCCACCTCGTCGAGGGTGCGGCGCAGCGGCGGGGCGGCCGGGCGGTAGCGCTGCAAGGGGCGCATCGCGCGCTGGAGCCGCAGCGGCGCGGGGAGGACCGGCGCGGCGGGCACCCCGAAGGTGAGGGCCCGCGCACCGCCTCTTCCCGTGCCCGCTCCCGCTCTTCCCGTGCCCGCCCGGCCGGCTTCCGGCGGGGTGCCGGGCCGGGCGGCGGGGGCTCCGGTGCGCGGTACGGGGTGGAGGGTGATCCGCCGGTCGGCGTCCGCCCGGGCCTCCCGTGCCGGGGCCCCGTCGTCCGGTGCGTCCCCGGTCCCGTCGTCCGGCCCGGTGCCCGGGGGTTCCACGGCGCCGGGTCCGGGGCGTACGGACGGCCCGGCCGTCCCCTCCTGCGGCGGGCGAACGAGCGGAACGTCCCCCTCCGCGAGGTCGTCGACCAGTGGTGCGTCCGGATGCCGAGCCCATCGGGCCAGCCAGAAGGCGTCACGGAGCTGCTCGACGTCGGGGTCGAGCCCGGCCTCGCGCAGCCGCGCCACGAACGCGGGGTAGAGCCCGGCGTCGCCGGCGGGTACCGAAGCGCTCTCCGGCGCCGACGCGCCTTCCGGCACCCACCCGCCTTCCGGTGCCGGCATGCCTTCCGGCGCCGTGCCCTCCCCCGGTACCGACGCGCCTTCCGGCGCCTGCGCGCTCTCCGTGCCCGGTGGCGCGGCGTCGTCGGGGTGGTGCCCTCCGTCCGGCCCGTGTCGTGGCCCGGCGCCCGTCATCGGCTCATCACCTCGGCCGGTCGAGTCGCTGGATGAGCAGGTCCGCGAGCCGGTCGCGGCCCGCCGGGGCGGCGGCGTCGGTGAGGTAGATCGCGTTCAACAGCTGGTCGGTGGCGAGGAGTTCGCTGCGGGACCGCTCCAGGAAGTGGGCGATGAGGTCGTCCCCGGAGCGGGCCGCCTCGTCGCCCAGGTGGGCACGGACGAACGTGGCCAGGCGCTGGTGGTCGGGGCGGCCGAGTTCCAGGTGGATGCAGCGGCGCATCAGGGGTGCCGGGAAGTCCCGTTCGCCGTTGCTGGTGAGCACCACGAACGGGAAGGACGTGCACTGCACCCGGCCGCCGCGCACCTTCACCTTGTTGCCGTCGTCGTCGAGGACCTCCGCCTCCCCGTCGGGCAGCCGGTCGGCGATCCGCTCCAGCTCGGGGATGCCGAACTCGCCCTCCTCCAGCACGTTGAGCAGATCGTTGGGGAGGTCGATGTCGCTCTTGTCGAGCTCGTCGATCAGCAGCACCCGCGGCCGTTCGGAGGGCAGCAGCGCGGTGCCGAGCGGGCCGAGCCTGATGTAGCTGCCGACGTCACCGGCGACGTCGGCGCCGCCCGTGCCCGCCGCGGCGCCGTGCGCGGCGATCTGCACGTCCTGGAGCCGGGCGATCGCGTCGTAGTGGTACAGCCCGTCGAGCAGCGTCGTCCGGCTCACGATCGGCCAGCGCAGGACCCGGCCGAGCCCGAGCTCGTGGGCGACGGAGTGGGCCAGGGTGCTCTTGCCCGCGCCGGGGGTGCCGGTGACCAGCAGTGGGCGCCGCAGATAGAGCGCGGCATTGATCATTTCGAGCTCCTCGGCACCCGGCCGGTGGAGCTCCGCGACGTGCCGGTGGCCGCCGAGCCGGCGGTCGGCGGAGCCGTCCCCGTCCGCCTCGTCCGGGTCCGGCGCGCCACGGCTCGCGAAGTCCCGCCAGGGCGGCGGCGGAGGCAGCCGCTCGATGCCTTCGTGCGGTTCGCCGGCCCCTCGGTAGATGAGCCACTCGCTGGGTTCACTCATAACGTGTTCCTCGTCGTCACTCGTCCGCCAGGGCCGGCAGTCGAACGTGCTTCACGGTAGTCATCCGGCACACACGCCGTAAGGGGGTTCACGGCGCTTGCAGCAACTCACCGGCGTCGCACGCCGGTTGTTGCGGGTCGTCGAACATCAGCACCACCCCATGGGACCAATACGTCTCCGCCTGCCCCGCGAACACCCCTTTTCTCAGTTCATGGATCCTTCGCGGGAGCCGCTCGGCCGACCGGCTGCCGGCGACCGTGTCGCCGACACGGAGGTGGAACTCCGTGCAGACCGCGGCCGGTTCGGATCCGGGCCGCCGCCACAGGGCCACGCCGAAGCCGCTGTCGAGCACGCGCACGAACCCCGCGAGGCTCTGCGCGTCACCGGTTCCGCCGTACCGGCAGAGCACCGGGACGGTCTCGTAGCCCAGTTCGCGCAGTTCCGCCACCGCGGGTACGGATACCCGCAACGCGTCCGCGCAGTCGAGGACCGCGGCCCTCATCGGGCCGGTGCGGGTGCGGTTCCAGCGCGCCTCGCGTTCCCGGAACCCGTCGTCGGACAATTCGGGGCGCTCGTCCGAGCAGCGGACGACCACCGGCCGCTGGACCCCGAGCGGCCGTCCGTCCGGCGGCAGCCGCCACTCCTCGACCTCCAGGTCCAGCAGCGCGAGCGGCACCGAGACCTGGAGGACGGCGGGGCTGCCGGGTTCGTCGCACAGCCGGAACGCCTCGGTGAGGGGCGCGGCGAGCCTGCCCCGCAGGTCACCGACCGCCGTTCCCTGGCTGTCCTCGGTCATGGGCACGTCCTGGCCGGCGGGACCGGAGGGGGAGGCCACGATCCGCCAGTCGTAACTGTCCGGCTCCCAGGCGCGCGCCCGCAGGCTCAGCAGGACGAACGGCGCGGGCCCCGAGGGTCCGTCCGGTCTGTCGGCCGACGGCTCGGCCTCCCCCGGGTGTCCGTGTTCCCGGCCGGCCCCGGCAGGGTCGTACGAGGCCGGGCCGTGCCGGGCCGGATCGTCCTGGGCGGGGTCGTACCGTTCCCGGTGCCGGAGCTTGGTCATCTCCAGGCGGAACGGCGGGCCGAGCCGGTTCTTCGCCGTCTCCTTCACCCAGTCCCACAGGGCTTCCTCGGCGAGCTTGGTGGAGGGCACCGCGTAGGGGCGCTCGGCGGCGATGACGCCCATGCAGTAGCGCAGGACGAGCTTCAGCGCCTCGTCGCCCTCGCGCGCGTCGTAGAGGACGCCCAGCCCGTCGCGCCAGCCGCGCGGGGCGGGGACGCCGACGGGCCGGTACACGTGGCCCAGGCCGCCGAGGATGTCGAGGAGGTTGCGGGTGCTGACCGGCGGCGGGAGTTTGGCGAGCCGGCCGAGCAGGTCGACGCGCTGCTGCGGGGTGAGGGCGGGGCCCGCCGTGGTGCCCAGGTCCCGTTGGACGTCCGCCCAGGTCTCCTCGCCGTAGACGGGGTTGTCGTGCCGGTCGGCGTGGTAGCGGTCGTGGGCGTGGAACACGGCCTGGTACGGGTCGTCGGACTCGGCGGTCGCCGCCGCCTCCGGCACGGGGAGCGTGCGCAGTCGCTCGATGCCGATGACCGTGCCACCGGTGGCGTCGTCGGAGCGCGACTTGAGGACGCCGACGACCTCGCCGCGGGCCAGGTCCACGAGGGGGCCGCCGGACATCCCCGGGTACAGCTGGCTCGCCTCGATCAGCATCTGCTCGTCGCCGTCGGACCAGTCGTCGATGGAGCCCACCACCCGGCACTCCCGGCCGAGCCGCTTGAGCGCCCCGGCCCCGCCCTCCGCCCAGCCCGCGAAGTAGTACACGCCGCGGTTCAGTCCTGCGGAACGCTCGCTGAGGTACACGCAGGGGTGGTCCACGGGACGCAGCAGCTGGATCAGCGCGAGATCGGGGGCCGGCCATCCGCCGGTGGCGGGCCGCTCCTCGGGCAGGGCGGCCACGACGGTGCCTCCGACGGTGACGGCCTCGCCGCCGCGGGCCGTCCTGTAGACCACGTCCACCTGGCGCCCCCTCCCCTCCGACGCCACGTGCGCGCACGTGAGGACCCAGCTCGGGGCGATGAAGAAGCCGCTCCCCAGGAAGTCGCCCCCGGATTCCCCAGGGGCATACCCGGGCTCCGGACGATGGATGCGCACCGTCGCGTCCTTCACGAGGCTCATCAGAGCGGACTCCCCGCCGTTCGGACCGGGCCACGCGCCCCCGCCCGGCGGCCGCGTCACGATCCGCTTCCGTCCTCCGGCCCGGTGCCGCTCGCGTGCGCCGGTGCGCCGGTGGATGCCCCGGCGGACGGATCGTCACCGTCCGGTTCACCGGCGTCCGGATCACCGGACGCCGACGCGGGTACGGGGACGGGCGCGGGCGCGGGTTCCGGTGCCGGTGCCGGGGGGCCGATCAAGGGCGGTGTCGAGGGCACGGGCGGCGGGACGACGGCCGCGGGGCCGGACGGTACGGGCGGGGCGGCAAGCTGCCCGGTCGTCTGCGCCGGGACCTGCGCGGGGGGCGACGGATCGACGGGCGGGCCGCCGCCGTTCCAGGTCAGGGTGACCTTGATCGACCCCTTGGCCTCGCCGTCCGCGAGGAGCCCGACGACCTTGCCCGCCTTCGCGGTGAGCTCGATGCCGAACTCGACGCTGACCTCGTCGGCCCGTACGGACCGCAGCGGCTCGGCGAGCGAACGCGCGACGCTGGTCACGACGCCGTGCAGACTCTCGACCCGGGCCTGCACCCGGTCCGCCATCCGGTCCGGCCCCCGATCGGCCCGGATGTCGGTGAAGGACGGCCCCGACCCGGGGTGTGCCCCGACGTCCGTGAACGACGGCCCCGTCGACGCCACCGGCTCCGCCGGTCCGGCAGGCTCCTCCAACTCCTCCGCACCGGAGATCCGCGCCCAGACCTCCGTGCCGTCGGGCATCTCGATGCGCGTGATACGGGCCTCGCTGTCGCCCATGAAAAACCCCCGTTCCCCAACTACCCGCAGGCTAACGGCAGTACGCACCCGAAGCGAGGGACACGAGGAAGTGCGCGGGCCGGAACGCGGGGGCGGTGCGGGCGGCCTTCGGCCCGGGTCCGAGCAGGCTCCGGACCGGGTCCGGGCCGGGGCCGCGGGGCCGTCACCAGGCATTAGGCTTGGCGCATGTACTTCACCGACCGTGGTATCGAGGAGCTGGAGAAGCGGCGAGGCGAGGAGGAGGTCACCTTCGAGTGGCTCGCCGAGCAGCTGCGCACGTTCGTCGACCTCAACCCCGACTTCGAGGTGCCGGTCGAGCGCCTCGCGACCTGGCTGGCCCGGCTCGACGACGAGGACGACGAGTAACCCCTCGTACAGCCCCTCGTAACAACCGTCCCCACCCGGGCCCCACCCGCCCGGGACGCCCCCGGGTTCTCACGCGTCCGGCCGTCGCGGCCGGCCCTTCCCGCCGCCCGCTCCCGCCTCCCCCGCCCCTCCCCTTCCCCGGACCCCTCGCGTCCGCCGCGGGCGGCGAGGAGGCCGAGCGCTCCGTGCACCAGCAGCGCCCCCGCGAAGGCCCGACCGCCCTCGCGCGGGCCCGGTCGGACGATCGGCTCCGCTCCGGGGCACCCCGGCCGCCGCGTACAGCCGGTCGCCGGCCGTGACCGACCGGGCGGCGGAAACCCGACGCGAGCAGCCGGCCGGCCCCTCGCCGTCCCACCACAGGGCGAGCACCGGCCACGCCGAACCGACCGCGAGCGCGACGGCCCGCCCGGCCGTGCCCCGGCCCACCGGCTCCGCACCGCCCCCGTGCCCGGCCCCGCGTCCGGCTCCGCGTCCGGCCCCGCGTCCGGCTCCGCGTCCGGCCCCGCGTCCGGCTCCGCGTCCGGCCCCGCGTCCGGCTCCGCGTCCGGCCCCGCGTCCGTCCGCACTGTCACAGGCCCCAGCCGCCGCCTCCCCACCCGCGCCCGCCTCCCCACCCGCGCCCGCACTCGCACCCGCGCTCGCACCGGAATCGCGACACGTCTTGACTTCCCCGGACCGCGATATATCGTCTCCAACAAGAGACGCGATATGTTGCGTCATTCCGTGTTCCTTGGAGGTCAGATCCATGCCTGTGTCGTCATGGGCCATCGCCGAGCCCCGGAAACTGACCTTCGACGACCCCGTGACGTCGCTCAACGTGCGCATCGTCGGGGGCACCGTCAACGTCGTCGGCACCGACGACCCGACCGCCCGGCTGGAGATCTCCGACGTCGAGGGCCCGCCGCTGACCGTGACCCGGGAGGGCGGCACGCTCACGGTCGCGTACGAGGACCTGCCCTGGCACAACTTCCTCAAGTGGCTCGACCCCAAGGGCCGGCGCCGCAGCGCGGTCGTCTCGCTCGCCGTACCGGCCGGCTCGGCGGTGGAGGTCGGGGTGGTCGGCGCCGGGGCCGTCGTGTCCGGGCTCCGCGGACGCGCGGAGGTGCGGAGCATCACCGGCGACACCACGCTCGTCGGGCTCACGGGCCCGGTCCGGGCCGAGACCGTGTCCGGGAACGTGGAGGCCCAGGCGGTCACCGGCGAGCTGCGCTTCCACTCGGTCTCGGGCGACCTGACGGTCGTCGAGGGCGCGGGCACCTCGGTACGGGCGGACTCGGTCAGCGGCGACATGGTGCTGGACCTGGACCCGGGCGGGGACCCCACGGACATCCGGCTGACCACCGTCTCCGGCGGGGTGGCCATCCGGCTGCCGCACCCGGCGGACGCGACGGTCGAGGCCAACACCGCGAGCGGTACCGTCTCCAACGGCTTCGAGGACCTGCGGGTCAGCGGCCAGTGGGGCACGAAGAAGATCACCGGCACGCTGGGCGCCGGTACCGGCAAACTGCGGGCCACGACCCTCTCGGGATCGATCGCCCTGCTGCGCCGCCCGCCGAGCGAGGACGACCCGTACGCCGCCGAGCCGACCGGAAAGGTGCTCTGACATGCCCCCCGTATTCGCCCACGGCCGTCTCCGCCTCTATCTGCTGAAGCTCCTCGACGAGGCCCCCCGGCACGGCTACGAGGTGATCCGGCTGCTGGAGGAACGTTTCCAGGGGCTGTACGCCCCCTCGGCGGGCACGGTCTACCCGCGCCTCGCCAAGCTGGAGGCCGAGGGCCTCGTCACCCATGCCACCGAGGGCGGGCGCAAGGTCTACTCGATCACCGACGCGGGCCGCGCCGAACTGGCCGACCGCACCGGCGAACTGGCCGATCTGGAGCTGGAGATCCGGGACTCGGTCTCCGAACTGGCCGCCGAGATACGGGACGACGTGCGCGGCGCCGCCGGCAAGCTGCGCAGCGAGATGCGGGCCGCCGCGCGCGAGACCAGGCACACCGGCTCCGGAACCGGCACCGGGGGCGACCGGGAGTCCCCCTTCGGAAACTTCGGGAACTTCGGCGACCTCGGCGGCCTCGGGGACTTCGGCGACCTCGGCGACAAGGAGGCGTGGCGGGTCGCGAAGGAGGAGCTGCGCAAGGCCAAGCAGGAGTGGAAGGAGCAGGCCCGCCGGGCGAAGGACGAGTCCCGCCGCGCCCGGGAGGACGCCCAGAAGGCCCGGCGCCAGGCCAAGGAGGCCCAGGAGCGGGCGCGCGAGCAGATGCAGAACGCCGCCCGCCAGGTGCAGGAGCACTTCGCCCGGGGCGACTGGCCCTCGGGCGTACGGGAGGGGCTGGCCGAGATCACCGGTCAGCTGGGCGGCTTCGCCAGGACGGGCACGTGGCCCCCGTACATCAAGCCGGAGCCCGCCGACGCCGACCCCGACTGGGGCCGGGACACCGCCCGGACCGGCGACCCGGCCCGCGACCTGGACCGCCTGCTCGACCGGTTCCGCGACGACATCCGTGATGCCGCCAGGGACCGGGGGGTCACGGCGGAACAGGTGGCCGAGGCCCGTCGTCACCTGTCGACGGCGGCGGCGCACATCGACGCGCTGCTGCGGAAGGACCACGAAGGCGACGAGAGCGACGGGTAACGACGGCCACAGCAAGGGCGACGCCGAGAAGCACTGACCGGCGGGCGGGGCGGGAGGGGTGTACGCCCTCCCCGCCCCGCCCGCGGTTCAGCCCGCCTTCCTCCAGGTGCCCGTGCCGCCGTCCGTGCCCCCGGCGCCGTACAGCGCGCGGTCCACCGTCTCGTACGTCGCGCCGTGCGCGGCCAGCACGTCGGCGGCCACGCCGGGGCAGGCGGTCAGGGCCAGCAGGATGTGTTCGTCGCCGATGGAACGGTCCTTGCGTCCCGTCGCGATCCGCAGCGACCTCGCCAGGACGTCCTTCGCCCCGCGGGTGAACGGGCGGCGCCCGGTGCCGCGCCTCCTGCCCCGGTCCAATGCCCCCTCCCCATGGGCCTCCTCGACGCGGGCGACGACCTCGGTCACGTCGATGCCGAGTCCGGCGAGCGCTTCCGTGTCGGCCCGGGTCAGCCCGCCGCGCCGGCGCGCCTCGGCCAGATCGGCCTCGACGGAGGCGCGGCGGTCGGTCAGGCCGAGCGCGGCGAGGGCGAAGCCGGCCCGGCCGTCCTGCCGGTCCAGCAGGGCGAGCAGCAGGTGTTCCTCGGTGATCGATTCGGCGCGGGTCCGTTCGGCGTGGGCCACGGCGCCGGTCACGGTCTCCCGGGCGCCCCGGGTGAAGCGTTCGAACATCAATGCCTCCCGTACTTCTTGTGCACGGCCTGTCGGCTGACGCCCAGTTCGGCCGCGATCTCCTGCCACGACCAGCCCTGCACCCGGGCGCTCCTGACTTGTACGGCTTCCAGTTGTTCCAGCAGTCGGCGCAGCGCGGCGACCGCCCGCAGCCCCACCCGGGGGTCGCGGTCGCCTGCGCGCGCGGCGAGATCCGTCGCTTCGGTCATGCTGTCAATCTAGGTTGACACTCCCCTCATGTCAACCGTAGTTGACAGGAGGGGAGTGCGCCGGACGAGGAAGGCCGACAGGGGCGTGCTCAGCGCTCCGTGCGGCCGGGGGCCGTCCCGGTCGCCGTGACCGTGATGCGCTCCCCCGCACGGGCCCGGACCCGCACCTCGTCGCCGTGCCTGCGGACCTCGGCGCGCCCGCGCACGGAGATCCGCCACCTCCCCGCCTCCGCCGGCAGCGAGATCTCGGTGACGCCCCGGCGGCCCGCCGTGTAGACGAGCCGGTAGGTGCGGCCGGTGTCGTCGTACGTGTCGGAGTGGACGGTTCCGGCGACGGCGGGCGCGTACGGGGTGACGGTCCGTTCCTTGTTGGCCGCAAAGGCGCCGCTCTCGTCCAGGGCGCAGTAGCCCCCGCCGTAGCACCACACGTAGCCCGCCCAGCCCGAGGTGTAGCGGCTCAGGGAGGCCATCGCGTCCCGGTAGAAACGGCCCATCATCGGCAGCCTGTTGTTCAGCGGGCCCCACTCCCCGACGACGATCGGGACGCGCCGCTGTCGTGGGTAGGCGGTGACGGCCGCCTCGTACGACTCGATCCAGCCGGCCGACGGGTCGTAGTCGGCGCCCGCCTCCATCGCGGTGTTGTAGAAGTGCGGGGCGTAGACGGTCCGGTGGTCCCTGATCGCGCCCAGGCCGGTGGGCACGCCCTCGCCGACGATGGGGGTGGGTTCGACGAACAGCCAGTTGGTGCGGTCGACCGAACGGACCGCGCGGGCCAGCCGGTTGTACATCGGGGTGAGCTGCCGGGCCTCGATGCGGCGGGCGGCCGTCGGCAGGTCCTCGCCCTCGCGCAGCTCCCCCATCGGCTCGTTGATCAGGTCGTAGCCGAGCACGGCGGGGTGGTTGCGGAACCGTTCGGCGACGACCTGCCACATCCGGGCCTGGGCGCGCTGGAGGTCGGGGTCCTCGTAGAGGTGGGTGAAGGCGCGCTGGACGGCGGGTTCGAAGTACTCCGAGAACCAGTCGTCGGGGTTCGGTGTGAAGGGCAGCCCGTCGGTGCGGGTCGCCCAGGCGGGGATGCCGCGGTGGCCGAACGCCGGGCCGAACACGTCCTGGTGGGCGTCGAGCAGCACCTGGATGTCGTACTTCCGCGCCCAGTCCAGGATCCGGTCGATCCGGCGCAGGTACTCGGCGCTGTAGTGGCCCCGGCGCGGCTCCAGGTCGTCCCAGAAGAAGAGCAGCCGGGCGAAGTTGAAGCCCTTGGCCCGCAGGTCGCGGAAGTGTTTCTCGGTGATGGCGGTGAGTGCCCGGTCACCGCTGTTCGCCTTGTCCTCGACGTTCCAGCCGCGCAGGGTGAGCGTGCGCCCGGCGTCGTCGGTGAGGCGGGGGATGCCGGCCCGTTCGGAGGCCGGGGCCGGGGCCGATGCCGGTTTCGGTGGTGCGGGACGTGCGTCGGCGGCGGGGGCGAGTGCCCCCGCCGCGAGCACGAACGACGTGACGATCGAGGTGAGTACGCTGCCCATTCGCAGCCGCATCCGTATCCGCGTCCGTATTCGCATGGCGCAGATCAGAGCAGCTCACCCCGGACACCTCAAGAGCAGGTGAGCACGATTTTTCCGAACTGGTCGCCCGATTCCAGCCGTTCGAAGCCCTCGCGGGCTCGGTCCAGCGGCAGCACCTCGTCGATGACGGGCCGCACCCCGGTCGTCGCGCAGAACGCCAGCAGGTCCTCCAGCTCGTCCTTGGAGCCCATGGTCGAGCCGACGATCTTCAGCTCCAGGAAGAAGATCCGGGTCAGCTCGGCGTGCGAGGGCCGGTCGCCGCTGGTCGCACCGGAGATGACGATCGTGCCGCCGGGGCGCAGCGACTTCACCGAGTGGGACCAGGTGGCGGCCCCGACCGTCTCGATGACCGCGTCCACGCGCTGCGGCAGTCGCGCGCCCGGTTCGAACGCCTCGGTCGCGCCGAGCTCGACGGCGCGCCGGCGCCTGGCCTCGTCGCGGCTGGTGGCGTAGACCCGCAGTCCGGCCGCCCGGCCGAGCACGATCGCCGCCGTGGCGACGCCGCCGCCGGCCCCCTGGACGAGGACCGAGTCGCCGGGGCGCACCCCCGCGTTGGTGAAGAGCATCCGGTACGCGGTGAGCCAGGCGGTCGGCAGGCAGGCGGCCTGCTCGAAGGTGAGCTCCTTCGGCTTGGGCAGCACGTTCCAGCTGGGGACGGTGACCCGCTCCGCGAAGGTGCCCTGGTAGCGCTCGGTGAGGATGGAGCGGGGCTCCCCCGGTCCGACGCCGTGGCCGCTCTGGCCGATGACGGAGTGCAGGACGACCTCGTTGCCGTTCTCGTCGACCCCGGCGGCGTCGCAGCCGAGGATCATCGGCAGCTTGTCCTCCGCGAGGCCGACGCCGCGCAGGGACCAGAGGTCGTGGTGGTTGAGGGAGGCGGCCCGTACGTCGACGGTGGTCCAGCCGGGCCGCGCCTCGGGGGCGGGGCGTTCACCCAGCTCGAGGCCGTTGAGGGGGTGGTCGCGGTCGATGCGGGATGCGTAGGCGGCGAACATGGCCCCGACGATAGGCCGGGGCGCGGGCCGGCGTAACCGGCCACGGGTGTGACGCGCACCGCGCACCCTCCCCGCGCAGGCATGCCGCCGCCGTACCGACGAGTGCGAGTACGGGCACGGGCGCGACCCCGGGCACAAGTGCCGCCCCGGGCGCGGGCACGGAAAAGGGCGGGGTGCGGAACGGGTCCGCCGCGGGCGGACTCTTCCGCCCGCGGCCACACTCCTCGACCGGGCACCCACACCCGCGTCCACACCCCGCCCCGGGGCTTCCGTCCGGATCCCCCGGCCCCCGGCCATCCGGCCCGCCGCACCCGACGGCCGGCGGTCCGGGCGGAGGTCCGGGGCTCAGCGCCGGGCCACGCCCTCCGCGCGGGCCGCCGCCGCCACCGCGGCGGTGACCGCCGGGGCCACCCGCTCGTCGAACGGCGACGGGATCACGTAGTCCGCGGCCAGCTCGTCGCCCACGACATCGGCCAGCGCGTTCGCCGCGGCGATCTTCATGCCCTCGGTGATCCGGGAGGCCCGGACCTGGAGGGCGCCCGCGAAGATGCCGGGGAAGGCCAGCACGTTGTTGATCTGATTGGGGTAGTCGGACCGCCCGGTCGCCACGACGGACGCGTACTTGTGCGCGACGTCGGGGTGGACCTCGGGGTTCGGGTTGGCCATGGCGAAGACGAACGCGCCGGGCGCCATCGAGGCGACGGCCGCCTCGGGGACCGTGCCGCCGGAGACGCCGATGAAGACGTCCGCGCCGGCCAGCGCGCTCTCCAGCGTGCCGGAGATCCCGGCCCGGTTGGTGATCTCGGCCAGCTCCCGCTTGACCTCCGTCAGGTCCTCGCGGTCCCGGCTGACGACGCCCTTGCGGTCGGCCACGGCGACGTCGCCGAGCCCCGCCTCCAGCAGGAACTTGGCGATGGCCACCCCGGCCGCGCCCGCGCCGGAGATCACCGCGCGCAGGTCGCCGAGGCTGCGGCCGGACAGCTTCGCGGCGTTGCGCAGCGCCGCGAGCGTCACGACCGCGGTGCCGTGCTGGTCGTCGTGGAAGACCGGGATGTCGAGCCGCTCCTGGAGCTTGCGCTCGATCTCGAAGCAGCGCGGCGCCGAGATGTCCTCCAGGTTGACCCCGCCGAAGGACGGCGCGAGCCGGACGACGGTCTCGACGATCTCGTCCGCGTCGGTGGTCGCGAGCGCGATCGGCACCGCGTCCACGCCGCCGAACTGCTTGAAGAGGATCGCCTTGCCCTCCATCACCGGGAGGGAGGCCTCGGGTCCGATGTCACCGAGGCCGAGCACCGCGGTGCCGTCCGTCACGACGGCGACGACCTGCGACTTCCAGGTGTAGTCGTGGACCAGCTCGGGGCTCTCGGCGATGGCGCTGCACACCTTGGCGACGCCGGGGGTGTACGCGAGGGACAGGTCGTCCTTGTCGCGGATCGGGACGGTGGCCTGCACGGCCATCTTCCCGCCGCGGTGGAGCGCGAAGGCCGGATCGAACGGCTCATCGGTGGTGCTGTCGGTGGTGCTGTCGCTGCGAGGATTGACGATCTCCGCTGCCATGGTGTTGACCCCTTAAGTCTTCATCGTTTGAGGGTGGCCACTCCTGGTTGAGGAGGGGTGGGCGGGCACCGCGTACGTGCCCTGCACCGGCGGTTGGCCCGCCCCGGCAGGGGGAAATACATACGCGCGGGCGCGCCGCACACGCGCCCTGAGCCCCGGATGAGGGGTGTAAACGTCTTTCTTACCGGACGGACCGCATTACGGACGAGTTCATAACGGTGCGGTGACGTGGCTCATAGTCGAATATCAGGACAAGTAGAACAAGCGACGAAAAAGCGTCCACCTGCCGAGACGCGCCACAGATCCTCCGGTGCGGGCAGGGAAACCCCGGAGATGGTCCGGCGCGAGCGCCTCGGACCTTGATGTTCAGGGTTCGCCCGTTATCCGATTTTGACATGACAGGCCCCCTGAATGGGCTAGTCCGAATGGCAAGATGCCCTAATCACACAGGGCGGCGACATCCGACGTCGTGTGTCTTGCACTGCCTGGCAACACTACGCACAACTGCCGGAGGAACCTGATCATGACCGCACGCACCACTCGTCGTACGCCTGCGAAACACCGGATTGCAGCGGCCGGCACCATCGCGGTCGCCGGCACCATGCTGCTGACCGCCTGTGGCGATCAGACCAACAGCGGGTCGACGAAGACCGGCGGAGAGACCACTTCCAGGAACAGCGCCCCGCTCTTCGACAAGCTGCCCGAGAAGTACCAGAAGTCCGGCGTCATCAAAGTCGGCACGAATGCCGAGTACGCCCCGATGGAGTCGGTGGAGAACGGCAAGATCGTCGGGGTCGACCCCGATCTCGCCGAGGCCCTCGGCAAGCAGCTGGGGGTGAGGTTCACGTTCACCTCCGGCTCCTTCGACGGGCTGATCACCGCGCTGAACACCGGACGCCACGACATCGCCATGTCGTCCATCACGGACAACAAGCAGCGCCAGGAGGGCCTGGACGAGAAGGGCAACAAGCTCGGCAAGGGCGTCGACTTCGTCGACTACTTCCTGGCCGGCACCGCCGTCTACACCAAGAAGGGCAACCCCGAGGGCATCATGTCCATCGAGGACCTGTGCGGCAGGACCACGGCGGTCCAGCGCGGCACCACGTACGAGGCGACCCTGAAGAAGCAGTCCAAGGCGTGCGAGGCGGCCGGCAAGAAGGCCGTCGACATCGAGTCGTTCGAGAACGACACCGAGGCCCAGACCCGGGTGAAGTCCGGCGGCGCGGTCGCCGGGGTGAACGACTACCCGGTCGCGCTCGACCTGTCCCGCAAGTCCGGCGGCGGCAAGGACTTCGAGGTCGTCGGCGAGCAGGTGGACGCCGGCCCGTTCGGCATCGCCGTGAGCAAGGACAACACCGCACTGCGCGACGTGCTCAAGGAAGCCGTGGACGCGATCATCGCCGACGGCTCCTACAAGAAGGTGCTCGACAAGTGGGGCGCGGGCACGGGGGCGATCGACAAGGCCGCCATCAACGGCGGCAAGTGACCGGCTTCCCAGCGAAGGGCAGTCTCCATGACTGACAAGTTCGACAAGGTGCCCGGCGCTCCGTCGCCCGTCACCTCACCCGTCTCCAAGGCACCCTCGGTCGCACCGGAGGCCATCCGGGCCATTCCGGTACGGCACTACGGCCGCTGGCTCAGTGGCATCGTTGTCTTCGCGCTCCTCGCCGCCCTCGTGTACGCCTTCTCGCAGGGCAACATCCAGTGGCAGGCCGTCCGGGACAAGGTCTTCGACGAGACCGTCCTGGCCGGGGCGGGCCGCACCCTGCTGATCAGCGTGCTGGCGATGCTCCTCGGCGTGGCGCTGGGCGTGCTCCTCGCGGTGATGCGGCTCTCGAAGAACCCCGTCACGAGCTGGGTCGCCTGGCTCTACATCTGGTTCTTCCGCGGCACACCGGTATACGTGCAGTTGCTGCTCTGGTTCAACCTGGCCCTGATCTTCCCGATCCTGAACATCCCGTTCATCTACAAGGACGAGATGACCGACGTGATGACGCCGTTCATGTGCGCCCTGCTGGGTCTCGGCCTCAACGAGGCCGCGTACATGGCGGAGATCTGCCGGGCCGGCATCCAGTCGGTGGACGAGGGCCAGACCGAGGCGTCGCACGCGCTGGGCATGACGCAGGCGAAGACCATGCGCCGCGTGGTGCTCCCGCAGGCGCTGCGGGTGATCATCCCGCCGACCGGCAACGAGTTCATCAACATGCTGAAGACCTCGTCGCTGGTGTACGCGGTCACGTACAACGAGCTGCTGCGCTCCACCTCGCAGATCGGTTCGACCAGTTACGCGGTGATGGAGATGCTCTTCGTCGCCTCGATCTGGTACATCGTGATGACCAGTGTGTTCAGCGTGGGTCAGTACTACCTGGAGCGTCGTTACGCCCGGGGCAGCCTGCGGAGTCTGCCGCCCACCCCGTGGCAGCGGGTCAGGGCCAACCTCGCGTCGTTCAGCAACCGCCGCACGGGAGGTGCCTCCGCATGAACGCCATGGTGAAGGCCGAGGGCGTCCACAAGTCCTTCGGCGCCGCGCACATCCTCAAGGGCATCGACCTGGAGGTCGCCCCGCGGGAGGTCTTCTGTCTGATCGGCCCATCCGGTTCCGGCAAGTCGACCTTCCTGCGGTGCATCAACCACCTGGAGAAGATCAACGCCGGCCGGCTGTACGTGGACGGCGACCTGGTGGGCTACCGCCAGAAGGGCGACAAGCTGTACGAGCTCAAGGACAGCGAGGTCGCCCTGAAGCGCCGGGACATCGGCATGGTCTTCCAGCGCTTCAACCTCTTCCCCCACATGACGGCGCTGGAGAACGTCATGGAGGCCCCGATCCAGGTCAAGGGCGAGTCCAAGGCCGTGGCCAGGGCCCGTGCCGAACGGCTGCTGGACCGGGTCGGCCTGGCCGGCAAGGCGAAGAACTTCCCCTCCCAGCTGTCCGGCGGCCAGCAGCAGCGGGTGGCCATCGCCCGCGCCCTGGCCATGGAGCCGAAGCTGATGCTCTTCGACGAGCCGACGTCGGCGCTCGACCCGGAGCTGGTGGGCGACGTCCTGGACGTCATGCGCGACCTCGCGGAGGACGGCATGACGATGGTCGTCGTCACCCATGAGATGGGCTTCGCCCGCGAGGTCGGCGACGCGCTGGTCTTCATGGACGACGGCGTGGTGGTCGAGGCGGGCCACCCGCGCGACGTGCTGACCAACCCGCAGCACGACCGGACGAAGTCCTTCCTGTCGAAGGTGCTGTAGCGGCGCTTCAGGGGACGGAGGGGCGGTACGGACCGATTCCGTACCGCCCCTCCGGCGTACCATCCCTCCGGTGTACCGCCCCTCCGGCGTATCGGCAGGCCGCCGGACGGAGGTGTCCCTCACTTCACCGCGAGCACCAGGGTGTCCGAGGGGGAGGCCCAGACGGGCCGCGCCTCGCCGAATCCGGCCTTGCGCAGGGTCTCGGCGTGCCAGTCCGCGGAGGGCATGTCGCCGTCCGCGTGCTCGCCGTAGATCCGGTACCGCTCGGCGGTGGGCCCGGCGAGCGCCGGGTCCTCGGCGGCCAGGGCCCACCAGTCGGCCCAGTCCAGCGCGCCCTCGGCCCTGGCCCGGTCCATGACGGCGTGCCGGTGGGCGCGTTCGGCCGCGTTGATCCGGGGGGTGGTGGTGTCGATCATGTGGTCGGCGTTCATGAACACCCCGCCGTCCCTGACGAGCCCGCCGATGTGCCCGTAGAGCGCGGTGAGCGGCTCGGTGTGCAGCCAGTGCAGGGCGGTGGCGGTGAGGACCGCGTCGTACGAGTCGTACGGCAACAGCCCCGTCCACTCCGGGTCCTTGAGGTCGGCGGTGACGAAGGTGACGCGCCCGTCGCCCTCGAAGTGCCCGCGCGCGATGGTGAGCAGCGCCGGGTCGAGATCCACACCGGTACTGGTGGCTTCGGGGAACCGCTTCAGCAGCCGGTCCGTAATACTTCCCGTACCGCACGCGAGGTCCAGCACCCTCGGCCGGGGCCCCACGAAGGCCTCGACCATGTCCAGCATCACCCGGAACCGCTCCTCGCGGTCGGGCATGTACCACTCCTGCTGCCGGTCCCAGCTCTCCTGCCAGGCCCGCCAGTCCGTACCAGTCGTTTCCGCCACCACCAGAACCTCCATGTAATACCCTGGGCAGGTAGAAGCCCATTACATCGTTGGCCACATCGACCTTAGACCGTCGCCGTAAGGACTACAAGTGGAACTGGCCTATTACTCGGACTATGCCGTGCGCCTGGTCAACACCGAGGAGCCGGCCCGCAACAAGGACTGCCTCACCTCCGTCGAGGCGGTCCGGGAGCTGTTCGGCCCCAACCGTCAGGCGGCCCGGCGGGCGACCGACTCGGACGTGACCCGCTTCAGGTCCGTACGGGCCCGGCTGCGCGCGGTCTTCGAGGCGGCCGACGGCGGCGACGAGACCCTCGCCGTCGACCTGCTCAACTCACTGCTGCTGGAGTTCCCGGTCAGCCCGCAGATCTCCGGGCACGAGACCCGGGACGAGGACGGCAAGCCGGACTGGCACATGCACCTGGCCGACCACCCGTCGAACGCCACGGCCGGGTACGCCGCCATCGCGGCGATGGGCCTCGCCTTCCACCTCACCTCGTACGGGGTCGACCGGCTCGGCCTGTGCGAGGCGCCGCCGTGCCGCAACGCCTACCTCGACACCTCCACCAACCGGTCCCGCCGCTACTGCTCGGACCGTTGCGCCACCCGGGCCAACGTGGCCGCCTACCGGGCCCGGAAACGCCTGGAGACGGAGCGCGCCGCCGAGACCGGCCGCAACGCGGAGACGGCCCAGGCCACCACGCCCAGCACCGACCGCTGATCCTTCTTCAGCGGCCGGTAGCGCACCCGGGCGGTGGCCAGCACGAGCTCCTCCGGCACCGTCCCGTAGTCGGTGCTGTCACCGCCCGCGAAGGTGTTGTCCGCCAGCACCCACCAGCCGCCCCGCCGGCGCTCGGCGGCCCGCTTGACGACGAGCAGGTCCTGCTGGAACGGATGGCGCAGGATCACCACGTCACCGGGCCGCACCCTCGCCCCGTACTGCACGAGCAGCCAGTCCCCGTGATGGAGCGTCGGCACCATCGACGGCCCGGTCACCTCCACCACCTGGAACGGCACACGCCCGGCCCGCCCCTGCGCCGTCCCGGGCACCTCCGGCATCTCCGGCACCTCCCGCATCTCTCCGGAACCTCCCCGCTCCCTCAGTAAAACGTCCTGATCCGGCGTTCCGTCCATTCGGCCACTGGTCTCATCCTCACCCCGGACTTTTGGCCTAAGCCCCCGGGGGCACCCACGAAAACCCGTCTCCCACGGAGTAATGTCCCACCTGAGAAGACGATCACGAGGAAGGACAGCTCAATGCTTTCCCGCCTGTTTGCCCCCAAGGTGAAGGTCAGCGCCCACTGCGACCTGCCCTGCGGCGTGTACGACCCGGCCCAGGCCCGCATCGAGGCGGAGTCCGTCAAGGCCGTCCAGGAGAAGTACCAGGCCAACGAGGACCCGCACTTCCGGGCCCGCGCGGTGGTCATCAAGGAGCAGCGCGCCGAGCTCGCCAAGCACCACATCTCGGTGCTGTGGAGCGACTACTTCAAGCCCCCGCACTTCGAGAAGTACCCGGAGCTGCACCAGCTGGTCAACGACGCCCTGAAGGCCCTGTCGGCCGCGAAGGCGTCCACGGACCCGGCGACGGGCCAGAAGGCGCTGGACTACATCGCCCAGATCGACAAGATCTTCTGGGAGACGAAGAAGGCCTGATCCTCGATCAAGCCGCTTGACCTGCGATTTCTCCGATCGTCTGGTCGACCTGCCCGCACCCGGTCCGCAGGCCGCCGAGCACGGCGTCCGTGGCGGCCCGGGTGCGGTCCTGTTTTCCCGTCACGAACAGCAGACGGCATCAGCAGAAGAAAGCCTTCCGCCACCCACAGGCAGGCTGCCGGACCTGTCCTGGTGGACTGGGCCCTCCCCTCCGCACACCGCGGACGCGGAAGAGGCGGCGGAATCCGCCCCGGCCCTCGCAGCCACCGACCTGGGCCGGACCGACGACGAGTGCCGCCGCCTGCGGATCCGCCGGGAGATCCGCGACGACATCCACGAAGTCTTCCTCGTTCTCGGATGCGCACTCAATACTGCTGGCGACGGTTGCTCAACTCGCTGACAGCATCGGAACCCAGTGCGCCCTCACCCGGTGCGAGCGCTGCTGGTGATCTGCAATCCAGTCGTCCGGCGGGACGACCGGCACTCTCACGGTGACCATGGAACCCGACTCGTCCTCCACCACCACCTCCGGACAGTCACGCTCGCCGCAGAGCTGGATCCAGACGGACGGCCCCCTGTCCCACTCCATCCAGGCGACGTCCTCGCCGGCGTCGAGCCTGTTCAGCGCATCCGCCCAGCTCGCCAGTTTCGAGGCGGACAGCACCAAATCGATACGCCCGGACACGAAGGGCGTTCTGACCACGATCTCGGCGTCGAGTCCGGCGCCCCACCTGGGATCACGCCCCAGAACGTTGACGGTGACACTGTTCCCCTCGTCATCGGCGAGGGAGATGAGCTCCCTCGGAACGATGTCGCCCATAACTGCCCCTCCATCAGCGAGTACCGAGAGATCGTCACCCTGTCACGCGTGCGTCCGCCACTCCATTTCATGAGGAGTCAAGGCGATCTCGGACATCCTCGTTCTCGTCTCCGCAAGCCCCCCTTGGACCACATCACCAGGAGGAACCGATGTCATCCCCGCAACCGCTCACCCCCGAGGAGAAACTCGCCGACGCGAAGAAGCGGCTGAGCCTCCCGCGTATCGTCGTGATCTGCGGCTCCACCCGCTTCATGGCCGAGATGACCGAGGCCGATCTGCGGGAGACCAAAGCCGGAAGGATTGTCGTCAAGCCGGGTTGCGACCTGAAGTCGCCGCACGAACTCTGGCCCGACCCTGTCGAGGCCCAGGCGCTGAAGGTTCGACTCGACGATCTGCACCGGGCGAAGATCCGGCTCGCTGATGAAGTGCTCGTCGTCGGCGACTACATCGGAGACAGCACCCGAGCCGAAATCGCCTATGCCCGGTCGCTGGGCAAGCCCGTGCGGTTCACGCACCCCGAAGTCGACCCCGACGCCTGACTGCCCGCCCCCCACACCCTCTACAGGCACCCCTCGGAATTGGTCATCCAGGTGTCCGGTCAGTCCGCACCCGGTCCGCAGGACACCCGGTCGCGACCGTCGCGCCCCCTCGCCAGCCATCAGCAAAAGGCCAGGTCAGCGCCCCGCAGGAAAGATCCCCCCTCAGGTCACCGACCTGGCCCGTCACCAGTGCCTCATCAGGCGGGGGCGTACGGGGCCGGTGGGGCACACTGTCCGGACGGGGGCGGGCAGCTCGTCCAGTACGTCTCCCGGGCACAGGTGCGCGTGATGGCGGCGGATGCGTGAAAGCGCTGTGGGCTTCGGGGCAGGCTCCTCGGCGCCCCTGCCGGATCGGTCGCGTTGGTTCCGGAAAAAATCGGCCCGGGGGTTCCCAGTGGCCGGCCTCGCGAACGTCATCCCGTCGAACGGGATCAAGCCCCTGAACGGAACCGAGGTAGGCCCCCTTGACATCCGAATCCGTACCGACGCGGGTATTACCGGCGCAGAAGCAGCGCCGTATCCCGGAGCTGTTGCGCATGGGCAGGAAACCGCCCCGCACGGTCGACGAACAGCTGGAGGACCTCGCCCGCGCATCGGCCACCTACTTTCCGGCGATCGCCCGTCGGCTCGGGCAGCACAATCGCTCCCAGTTGGTCGAGGACGTCTGGCAGAACGCCTTCGCCAAGGTGACCAAGCGACTGCGCGAGGACGCCGGGTCCGTGGACAACCTCCATGCCTACATGCGCCAGGTGTGCGTCAACTGCGCCGTCGACGAACTCCGCCTCATCCAGCGCCGTTCCGAGATCCTCGTCGGTGACGGGACCGCCGTGCTGGAGGACCGGGAGAACGCCGAACTCGACGCCTCCGGTGTGTACTACGCCGACATCCGCGACGAACTCAAGGTGCTGCTGACGCCGATGGAGCACCGGGCGGTGTTCCTCACCTCGGTGCTCGACTTCACCTCGGAGCGGGCTGCGGAGCTCATGGACGTCTCCCCCAGTTCGGTCCGCAAGGCCCTGGGGCGGGCCCGGGAGAAGGTGGCAAGGCGCAGGCCCGGTCTCGGACAGGAGGCGTAGCCGCTGCCCAGGGTGTGCGCTCCCATGTGCCCGCGCGACGGGAGCGTACGCCCGAGGGAGGGGCTATCCCGCCTCCATTCATAGGAAAGGAACCCATGTGTTGACTGTCCTTCTCCGCCTGCCGATCTCATGGTGCACAGCCTTGCTCAACGCCGTTGTCGTCCGTTTCGACCGATTGAGGCGGCCCGAGCCGGACTTCTCCGTCTTCGCCACCAGGAGCGCGGCTTCCGCAGGTCCCGCAACGGGCTTGCGGCCCGCTCCGGGTGAGGGGCTGCAGCCTCGGCAGGCGTAGGCCCGATCGGTCGGGGTGGTCCCGGAATGCTCGGGGGAGGTCCGGGGACGTTCCGACGAAGGCCGAAGCGTACGGGCCGGGTCCCGCAGTGGTTGTTCCCACTGCGGGGCCCGGCCCTCGTCGTACCCGGTGAAGGCCACCGAACACGACACCTCTCACGGAGACCGGGATGACCACCCACCGACGCCGCCCCGCCCTGACGCTCGCCCGCGTCGACCGACTGCTGATCGCCGCCGAGCGGGACGTCGCCGAACGGCGGACGGCGTACGAGGCCGCCAGGGCGGAGCGACGCCGCATGCGTCGCCTCAAGGCGGCCGCTCGCTCCCGTTTCCGGTACGCCGCGCTCCGCCGCGCGCAGCCCGTCCTGCGTCTCGCCCTCGCGCTGTGCGGCCTCGTCTCGTTCGTCGTCGGGATGGCGTTCCTGGGGCTCCACCGGCCCTGCGGCCCCGAGTTGTTCGGTGTGACCGCCGCCGCCTGGTCCCTCTGTGCGGCGGTCCCCAGGGTCCGTTGACCGGCGCCCGCCTGCTCTGCCGACCGCGCCGATCCGGGTGTTTCCGCCGGTCGGCGGGGTCGGTGTTGCGCCGCTGGAGCTAGTGGGAATCCTCCAAGCCCGGCCGGGCATCGTTGTGCCGGTCGGGGCCGCCGTGTCCCTCCGCACGGCCGCAGACTTGCAGGACGGGGCGGCCGAGGCGGTCGCCGCGTCCATGTCCGTGACGACACCTGGGGCACCACACCGTGAGCGAACGCGTCATTGCGCCCAAGAGCCGGGGTTTCCTGTTCCTGGACTCCCACCCCGACGGCTGCCGACAGCTGGTGGACGAGATGTGGCGTGCCGTCCCCGCCCCGGTCGCCGCCGCCGAGGGCGAGGGGCCGGTGGCCCTGGTCATCGGTTCGTCCGCCGGGTACGGCCTGGCCGCCACGATCGCGGGCCTGGCCCGGGTCGGTATCCGCGGCATCGGCGTGTGCTTCGAGAAGGCGCCCGCGCGGCGCACCGGCACGGCCGGCTGGTATCGCACCGCCGCCACCGCCCGGCTCGCTCGGCAGCACGGGCGGGACATGGTCTTCCTCAACGGCGACGCGTTCAGCGACACGATGAAGGAGCAGGTCGCCGACCTCCTCGTCGAGCGGTTCGGGGGACGGCTCGACTACCTGATCTACTCGGTGGCCGCGCCCCGGCGCACCGACCCGGACACCGGTGACGTGTACGCCTCGGTCCTCAAGCCGATCGGCTCGCCGTACACCACCAAGACCCTCGCCTTCGACGAGAACGGCGTCCCGGAGGTGAAGGAGGTCACCACCGCGCCGGCGGAGGGCGACGACATCGAGCAGACCGTGGCGGTGATGGGCGGCGCCGACTGGGAGCGTTGGATCACGTTCCTGGCCGACCGGTCCCTGCTCGCCGACGGCTTCACCACCGCCGCCCTGTCCTACATCGGCTCGCCGCTCACCGGGGCGATCTACCGGCAGGGCACCATCGGCGTCGCGAAGTCCCATCTGGAGGAGACCGCACGCACGTTGGACGAGCGTCTCGGCAAGACCCTGGGCGGCCGGGCCGTGACCTCGGTCAACGCCGCCGCCGTCACCCAGTCCTCCACCGCCATCCCCGGCATCGCCCTGTACGTCGGGCTGCTGCGCGGCGTCCTCGGCGACACCATGGTGGCCCCGATCGGTCAACTGGTGGAGTTGTGGGACCAGTTGACTGGTGTCCGCCCCCTCGACACCGACGACGAGGGCCGGGTCCGTCTCGACACCTGGGAACTCGAACCGGCCGTGCAGAACGCCGTCGCCGAGCGCTGGACCACCGCCACCAGCGAGAGCATCACCGAACTCGCCGACCTCGACTGGTTCAGCGACGAGGTCCGTCGTCTCTACGGATTCTCCGTGCCCGGCATCGACTACACCGCCGCCGTCGAGACCGACGTCCCCTGGCCCGCTCCCACCGTCTGACCCGCACCACGGCGGCCCCCGATCGCGTGTGTCGCGGAACGGGGGCGCCGTGGGCGGGGGGTGTGGAGGTGCAGTCCGTGCGCGGTTCGTGGGGCGCGGACCCGGCCGTTCCGGTGGGTCGGGTGCCGAGGGCGCTCACACCGGCCGCTTCGCGTCGTGCCTCCGTACGGACGGGAGTGCCAACACCACCGCGACCGCGGCCAGTTGCCACAGCACCCCGAACCCCAGGAGCCGGTCCACGCCCACGACGCCCGACACCGGCCCGGCCAGTGCCAGGCCGAGCGGCCCCAGGGCGAAGGCGCCCAGGCTGTCGAAGGCGCCGATGCGGCCGCGGGCCTCGACGGGGATCTCGCGCTGGATGACGGTCGCCATGAGGGCGCTGCACACCGCCGCACCGCCTCCCGCGACAAGTGCGGCGGTCGCCACCCAGGCCAGCGGCGCCCGGGCGGCCAGCGCGGCGACCGGGACGGCCCAGCCGGCGGACGCGACCACGGACCAGGCGACCGCCCGGCCGGGGTTCCGGCCGAGCAGCGCCAGGCCGCCGACGACCGAGCCGACGCCGTACAGGGCCAGCACCAGCCCCCAGGCCCTCGCGCCGCCGAGCCGCTGCTGGGCGAGCATCGGCCCCAGCACCAGGAACGGGGCCCAGAGGAAGAAGTTGAAGAGGCTGATGTGCAGGGTCGTGACCCACAGCCAGGTGCGGGAGGTGAACTCCTTCCAGCCGAGGCCCAGTTCGGCGAGGAGCCCGCGCCGGGGCGCGGCCGGCCGTGACAGCGGCAGCCCGACCAGGGCCAGGACGCTCACGCCGTAGCTGACCGCGTCGACGGCAACCACCGTGCCCGCGTCGGAGACCGCGATGAGCAGGCCGGCCAGCCCCGGCCCCACGACCGAGGTCACCGCCTGGGTGATCTGCAGCAGCGCGTTGGCGTCCGCGAGGTCGTCCTCGGGGACGAGGCCGGGCACCAGGGCGGTCAGCCCCGGGCTGAATCCTCCCTCGCCGATCCCGAGGACCATCGCCAGCACGGCCACTTCCCACACCCTCGCGCTGTGGGTGAACAGCAGCACGGCCAGCACGCCCTGCGAGCCGAACCGCAGCAGGTCCGACGTCAGCATGACCGTACGGGCCCCGAGCCGGTCGGTCAGTACGCCGCCGAGCAGCAGCACGGCCAGCACCGCGAGGATCCGGGCCGCCATCACCGCGCCGACGGCGTCGACCCCGCCACCGGGCAACTGCAGTACGACGAAGGCCGTGGCGATCGTGTTCATCCCGGAGCCGAGCAGCGACGTGCTCTGGCCCACGAGGAAACGGCGGAATCGCGAGTGCCGCAGCACGCGCAGACGGTGAGCGGCGGACCGGATCCCGGGCACGGCGGAAGAGCGGTTACGAAGCGTCATGGGTCCGCACTCTTCCTCCGCCGAACCATTTCCCACAAGCGTTTCCGGAAAGAAAGTTGAGTCTTTTGCGAGCAGTTTTACTTCCTCGTGAATTACCGCAGTAAATAGCCTTCATTTACTGCAACATGCCTGGTGGTAGGCTCAGTTGAGGAGGAGCGGGAGAGTAATTACGAAGCTTATTTACTGCGGGAGGATGGGATGGAAGAACAACGGATCGACGCCCCAGGTGAACTTCGTCCGGCGCCGGTGGAATACGGTGCCGCCGTCGACCGCTATCTCGCCGCGGCCGGTCTCGGCAGCGCCTCCCGCCGCGTCTACCGCATCTCGCTGCTCGGGTGGGCCTGGCCGTTGGTCGACCGGCGGGCGCCGACCGGCCGCGAGCGCAGGGGCGCCCGTCCGCCCGTCGTTCCGCTTGCCCTGCTCGACGCCCCGGAGGCGGCGGAGCGGCTGCGGCGGGGGCTGGCCGGCCGCGCCGACACCGCACGACCGCGCACGCTGGACCGCGAACTGGCCTGCCTCCGGGCGGCCACGGCGTGGTGGTCGGCACGGGGCTGGATCACCGCGAATCCGGCCGCCGGACTGGCAGTGCCGACGCCGTGTCCCGCCCCTGGGCCCGCCCCCGCCGGTACTTCCGTTTCCGCGGTCGCGGGGTCGACCGTCGACGTTCCGGACCGGGCCCGCGCCACCCTGGCCCTACGGGCTCCGCTCAGGGAGTTGACGCTGTGGCACCTCCTCCACGAGTCGCGGGCCGGCGTCGAGCAGGTGCTCGCCCTCGACATCGACCACCTCGACCTGCCCGGCCGACGCACCAAGGAGAGCGCACCGGGCCCCTTGCGCTGGGGGCCGGGCACGGCGCGCCTGTTGCCCATGCTGCTGGCCGGGCGTACTGCGGGGCCGGTGTTCGTCACCGACCGGCGGGCGCCCACCGGTACGGCCGCGGCCGACCGGTGCCCGGTGACCGGCCGGGGGCGGCTTTCCTACCGTCGGGCCGCGGAACTCTTCACCGCCGCGACCCGACCGCTCGACCCGGCCGGACACGGCTGGACCCTGCTCGTCCTGCGCGACCGGGCACCTCGGAGCGGGCGGGCCGCCGGGCGAGGCACCGGCAGCCGGTCGTCGGGGGCCCCGTAGACCCGTACACCCCCATTCGCCCCATGCATCCCTTAAACCCCGTGCACCCCATGCACCCCGCGGTTCAGCTCCCCGAGCCGGGGCCGGGGCCGGGCGGGATGTGGACCGTCATGATCAGGTGGCAGGTCTCGGTGCCCGCGCCGCGATAGGTGTGGGGGGTGTCGCCGTCGAACGTGGCGGTCTGCCCGGCCTCGACGGTGTGCTCGGTACCGTCGACGACCAGGGTCATCCGGCCGGAGGTGACGCTGAGGGTTTCCACGACCCCGGCCTGGTGGGGGTGGCTGGGGTACTCCTCGTCCGGCCGCAGGCGCCAGCGCCAGACCTCGACGGGCGCCGGGCCCGAGGTCGTCAGCATGAGCCGGGCCTCGCCGCCGTGCGCACCGGTCCACAGGGGCGCCACGGCATCGGCGGTCACGATCCGGACGCGGCCTTCGGAGGGGCCCTGCATCAGGGCGGAGACGGAGATGCCGAGGGTGTCGGCCAGCCGGACCAGGGTGGCCAGGTTGGGGTTGCCCTGGGCCTTCTCCAGTCCCACCAGGGCCCCCTTGCTGACCTGGGCGCGCCGGCCGAGCTCCTCCAGGGACAGGCCCGCCCGGATGCGGGCCGCCCGGACGTTGTGCGCGACCGTCCGCAGGGCTGCGGCCGTCTCGGTCACGGGATCACCATCTCTCACAGCTGAACTATTTCAATGAACCGTCCGGTCGTTTCATTGACACGCCCCGGTCGGTCCGTTATACGGTGCGGTCATTCCATTGAATGGTAAGGGATTCGCTGTGATCGCTCTGCTGCTGGCCCTGGGCAGCTCGCTCGCTTACGGGTGCGCCGACTTCCTCGGCGGCCTCGGCGCCCGCAAGGCCCATGTGCTGCGGACCGTGATGATCGCGGCCCCGTCCAGTCTCGTGGTCGAACTGCTGCTGTGGCCGGTGCTCGGCGCCTCGTTCAGCGCCGGCGCCCTCGGCTGGGGCGCCGCGTCGGGGGTCGCGTCGGCCGCCGCGTTCGCGTTGCTCTACCGCACCCTGGCGATCGGGCCGATGAACGTGCTGTCGCCCGTCACCGCGCTGGTCTCCGCGGCCCTGCCCGTCGGCGTGGGCCTGCTGCAGGGCGAGCACCTGGCCGCCGCCGGGCTGATCGGCCTGCCGCTCGCGCTGGTCGCCGTGGTGCTGGTCAGCGCCGGGCACGGGACCGGGTCGGCGCGGCCCTCCCGCACGGCGCTGCTGCTGGCCCTCGGGGCCGGCGCCGCCATCGCCCTCCAGCTGGTCTTCCTCCACCAGGCGCCCACCGACAGCGGCGTGGCCCCGCTGCTCATCGGCCGGACGGTCTCCTCGGCGATCACCCTGACCGCGGCGGGGCTGCTGCACCGCCGGCTGGGCTCCGAGCGGCCCGCGTACGCGGCCTCGGCGGCCGCGGGGGCGCTGGACTCCGTGGCGAATCTGCTGTTCCTGCTCGCCGCCCGCAGCGGGGACCTCGCCGTCGTGGCCGTGATCACCGCCCTCTATCCGGTCGGCACGGTCCTGCTCGCCCGCAGCGTGCTCGCCGAACGCATCCATCGCGGCCAGCTCGTCGGCCTGGGCACCGCCGCCGTCGCCGTCGGCCTCCTCGCCCTGACCTGACCTGGCCTGACCCGGGTCCGGGCAAGTCCCGGCCCCTCGCCCCATCGATCCCCGTACGCACGCACGCACGCACGCAGGAAACGGAACCACCCCCATGCCCACCTTCCGCATCTCCACCTCCGTCGTGGAGTCCTTCCCCGACACCCTCATCGCCCTGGTCACCGCCACCGGCCTGCGCGGCCGCGAGCCCTGGCCCGACACCGTCGCCGCCCTGGCGGAGCTGGAGGGACGGCTCGCCGACGGCAGCTGGCACCCCGCCGACGAGACCGATCCCCGCATCGAGGCGTGGCACACCGCCTACCGCTCCTTCGGCACCAACCCCCGCCGCATCCGCCCCAGCGTGGACGCGCTCGGCCGCCGCCTCGCCAAGAAGGGCGCCCTCCCACGCATCAACCCGCCCGTCGACTCCTACAACGCCGTCTCCGTCCGGCACGGCCTGCCCGCCGGTGCCTTCGATCTGGGCCGGGTCACCGGCGACGTCGAGATCCGGCACGCCGACGGCTCCGAGTCCTTCACCCCGCTCGGTGAACCCGACACCGTCGAGAACCCCGCTTCCGGCGAGATCGTCTACGCGGACACCACCGGCGTCCTGACCCGGCACTGGAACCACCGCGACGCCCACCGCACCCGTGTCACCGAGGACTCCGCGGACGTCGTGTTCATCCTCGAAACCCTCCACGCCGCCCGCGACGGCCACCTCGTCGAGTCCGCCGCGCACGAACTGCGGGACCTGCTCGCCCCGCACGCCGACCGGACCGCCGTGCAGCACCTGGACGCGGCACGGCCCCGGGTCACCGTCTGAGCCCCTCTCCCCCGGCCGTACCCCGCGGCAAGTGGGGCCCGGACGGGTGCCCGGCGTCCGGGGTCACGCCTCGCGCCTCCGGGCGTCGACCAGCCCGGTCTCGTAGGCGACAATGACGAGTTGGGCCCGGTCGCGGGCCCGGAGCTTGGCGAGCAGCCGGCCGATGTGCGTCTTCACCGTGGCCGGGCTCAGGTGGAGGTGTTCCGCGAGCTCCGCGTTGGACAGACCGCGCGCGATCAGGCCGAGCACCTCCAGCTCCCGGTCCGTGACCCCGTCCAGCGAACGGGCCGGCGGGCGGCCCGGTTCCGGGCGGCGGGCGAACTCCGCGATCAGGCGGCTCGTCACCGAGGGCGCGAGCAGCGATTCCCCCGCGGCGACGACTCCGATGGCGGCGAGGACCTCGGTCGGCGGGGTGTCCTTCAGGAGGAAGCCCGCAGCCCCGGCGCGCAGCGCGGCGTAGACGTACTCGTCCAGGTCGAAGGTGGTGAGGATGAGGACCCGCACCCCGGAGGTGGCCGGGTCCGCGCAGATGCGGCGGGTGGCCTCGATGCCGTCGAGCTCCGGCATGCGGATGTCCATCAGCACCACGTCGGGGCGTTCGCGCCGCGCGATCCCGACGGCCTCCGCACCGGTCGCCGCCTCGCCCACCGCCGTCATGCCGGGGGTGTGGTCGATCAGCACGCGGAAGCTGCCGCGCACCATGGCCTGGTCGTCCGCGACCAGCACCCGGACCGGCACGTCGTCCCTGCCCTCCCTGCCACCGGTACCGCCACTGCCACCGGCGCCACCGGTACTGCCGGTACCACCGACCTCGTCCGTCTCTGCGGCCCCCGCGGTCCCCTCGGCCCTGTCGGCCCCATCGGCCCCGTCGGTCATGTGCTCCGCTCCCCGTCGACCGGCAGCCGGACGGCCACCGCGAAGCCGCCCTCCGGGCGGGGCCCCGCGGCGAAGCTGCCGTGGTACATCATGACCCGCTCCCGCATGCCCAAAAGTCCGTGTCCGCCGGGAAGTTCGTGGCCGGAACGACGACGGCCCGGCGGTGGACCCTCGTCGGTGACGTCTATGCGGATCTCGTGCACGTCCGCCTCGACCGCGACCCGGCAGCGGGTCGGGGACGCGTGTCGTACGACATTGGTGACGGCCTCCTGGACGATCCGGTGGACGGTCACCCGCATCCCCTCGGCCAGGCCCTCCGTGCCGTGGACCGCGAAGCGGATGTCCGTGCCCGCCCGCCCGGCGGCGACGGCCAGTTCGTCCAGGCGGCCGAGGTCCGGGACCGGGCCCAGGGGCGTGTCCGGGGGCGTGTTCCGGCTGCGCAGCACTCCGAGCGTGCGCCGCATCTCGGCCAGGGCGGACCGGCTGGTCTCCTCGATGACCTTCAGCGCGTCCCTCGCCTCCTGCGGATCGGCGCCCGCGACGTGTCCGGCGACGCCCGCCTTGACGGCGATGAGACCGAGGTTGTGCGAGACGATGTCGTGCAACTCCCGGGCGATCCTGAGGCGTTCCTCCTCCACGGCACGCTCCGCGCGGCGCCGTTCGTCGCGCAGGGCGGCGGCCCGGCGTTCACGCACGACGAAGCCCGCACCCCAGGAGCCGCCGATCACCAGCACCGCGGCCCCGGCCACCCCGACGGCCCCCCACGGGTCCTCGGCCGGGGTGATCACGGCTTCGCCGAGGTAGACGGCACCGCCCGCCACCGCCACCGCGACGGCCAGCGCGGGCACGGAGCGGCGGGCGGGTTCGACGAGACCGACCGCGTAGGCCCCGAGACCGGCCGCGACGTACGGTTCGCGGACGATGTCCAGGAGCGAGGCGGCGGCCAGCGCGACGAGGACGGTCGCCAGGACGAGGAGCGGCCGACGGCGGCGTACGGCGACGGGCAGGCCCACTCCGGCGGCGATCAGGCACCCCAGCCAGAACGGCCCGGTGTAGTGCGCCTGGCCGTCGCCGGAGTCCATCCGGACGAATCCGACGTAGCCGGAGGTCAGGAGCAACGCCGCGACGAGGTCGAGGAGTTGGAGCAGTCCGCGGCCACCCTTGGGGATCATGGTCCGACCGTATCCGTAGGGGTGCACTCAACCGGCCTGTCCGAGCAGCACCATGAGCACGACCACCGCCCCGGCCGCCGGAACCCAGCGCAGCACCGCCGCCCGGCCCGGCCGCGGCGCCTCGCGCAGCAGGCCGAGGCCCGACGGCACCAGCGCGACGCACAGCCCGGCGAGGGCCACCAGCGACAACGGGGTGGTGCCCTTGAGAACGCCCAGGGGCAGCGCGGCCGTGAGGGCGAGCGCGCAGGCCCGCACCGGCCCGAGCACCCGGGTGCGCCACGCGCCGAGGGCGAGGACGATCCAGCCCGCGAGGACGGCGAGGTTCAGCGCGGCGAAGACGTGGAAGGCCCCGTAGCCGGCGGTCACGGCCTCGGTGGCGGCCTCGGCGCCGCGGGACCGCACCAACTGGAGGGCCAGGTGGTCCACCCCCGCGTGGAACGTGCGGGCGAACAGCCCGAACACGACCAGTACGCCGCCCCACAGCCCCCACCCCGGGCTGCGGGCCCCGATCCGGGCGGCGATCACGGCCGCGGCGGGCCAGAGCAGCACACCACCGGCGGCGAACAGGCCGTACGCGGTGGCCATCAGCGCGGGATGGCGTTCGTACGCGGCGAGTTGGCCGGGGTAGAAGAAGGGGAAGCGGACGCGCAGCAGCGCTCCGGCCAGCATCAGGAGCGGGGCGAGCACCATGGCGGCACCCCCGACCCAGCGTCCGGTGAATCCGGCCGTACCCATCCGCTCCACCGGCAGCACGGCGCGCAGCCGGGCGCCGGGGGAGGGGGCCGCGGGGTCCACGAGGACCGTTCGGTTCGTCATGCCCTCGACGATGCCGCCCCTCCCCCGGCCGGGGCGTCGGACCAGGGCACGGACCTCGGGGTCGGACCTGGGTATGACATCGCGCGCCCCGCCCGACGACCCCGTACGTCCCCGCCCGACGACGCCGTACGCCCTCCTCCCGCGCGATGACGTCGTACGCCCCGCGCGATTCGGACGGGCCGGTCGTTCGGTGCGGGGTGCACTCGTGTCGTCGGGCGAGTTCGGGGGTCTCCACGGGGGACCATATGGAGTCGACCGTTCCCTGCTTCCTCACGGGTGCTCCCGTACAGCGATGAGTTTTCGGACCGGGACCAGTCGATATGGGTGGACATGCGCAGGCGACGGGCTGCGCGCATTACGGGGTTGCGCACTTGACGGGGTTGCGCACATGACAGGAGACAGCGATGACCACCGAAGGCTTCACCACGTGTCTGTGGTTCGACGGGCAGGCCGAGGAGGCGGCGGAGTACTACCTCACGGTCTTCAAGAACTCACGCCTCGGCAGGATCGGCCGCTACACCGAGGCGGGGCCGGGGCCCGCCGGGTCGGTGATGACGGTCGAGTTCGAGCTCAACGGCCAGAAGTTCGTCGGACTGAACGGCGGGCCGGAGTTCACGTTCAACGAGGCCGTCTCGTTCCAGATCCGCTGTGCGGACCAGGCCGAGGTGGATCACTACTGGAGCAGCCTCACCGACGGGGGCGAGGAGGGGCCCTGCGGCTGGCTGAGGGACCGGTACGGCGTCTCCTGGCAGGTCGTGCCCGAGGCGCTGCTGGAGATGGTCCTCGACCCGGACGCGGAGAAGGGCGCCAGGACCACTAGGGCGATGATGACCATGAAGAAGCTGGACATCGCCGCCCTGCGCGCGGCCCACGACGGGGCCTGAGACGCGCGGGTCCGGGGACGAGCGAAACCGGGCCGCACCGGCGCGGAGGACATGCGGGCGCCGACAGCGGCACGAGAACCGGGAACCGGGGCGCACGGATGCGGCGATGCCGGGCCGCGGACGGATCAGGCCGATCCGCCGCCCGGCATCGCCGCCCGGCACCACCGCACCGCTCCCCGGTCTCACTCCCGGGCGCCGTCCCCCGCGCCGCTGCCGGCACCGAGTCGCGCACCGCGTCGCGGCCCGAGGAAGGCGCCCGCGAGCAGCGCACCCGCGAGGACCAGCGCCGAGTTGACCAGGATCGCAACCGACACCCCCGAGAGGACGCCTTCGGGGCCGGTGTCGCCGAGGGCGGACGTCCGGGCGGTGACGACGGCGCTCATGACCGGGATGCCCATGGTGATGCCGACCTGCTGGGTCATGGTGGCCAGGCCGGTGGCCAGCCCCTGCTCCTCGTCCGGCAGCCCGGAGGTCGCGGTGACCATGAAGCCGACAATCATCAGCATGTTGCCGATCCCGCCGACAAAGGTGGCCGCCAGCAGGAGCAGGATCCACTCCCCCGCCGTTCCGAGCGCCACCAGGGAGAGCGTGGCCACGGCCTGGACGATCCCGCCGGCGACGATGGTCGTACGGCTCCCGAAGCGCCCGACCGCACGGCCGCCGAACGCGCCGCCGATCACGGTGCCGACACCCAGCACACCGAAGGCGAGTCCGGTGGCGAGCGGCGAGTGGCCGAGGACCTCCTGCAGGTAGAGGGTCAGCAGGAAGACCAGCGAGGTCTCGGTGACGAAGGCGATCAGCCCCGCGGTGTTGCCCCAGATGACACTGCGCCGCTTCAGGACGTGCAGGGGAACCAGCGGCGACGCCGCCCGCTTCTCGACGGCCCGGAAGCCGACGAGGAGCACGAGACCCGCGAGGAGCGCGGCCAGGGTGGTGGGCTCGGTCCAGCCGGACTCGCCGGCCTGCGTCAGCCCGTGGACGAGCAGGAGCAGACCACCGGTGACGGTCACGGCTCCCGGCACGTCGAGCCGGGAACGCCCGGCGGGGCGCGATTCGGTGAGGACGGACGGGGCGAGGGCGACCACCAGGGCGGCCACGGGCACGTTGATGAAGAACGCCCAGCGCCAGGAGAGCAGATCGGTGAGCAGGCCGCCGAGAACGGCTCCGGCGGTGAACCCGGCGGACATCAGTGCGCCGTTGAGGCCGAGAGCCCGTTCCCGCAGCGGGCCTTCCTTGAAGGAAGTGGTCAGCAGCGCGAGCCCGGCCGGGGTGACGGCCGCCGTGGCGAGACCCTGCAACACCCGCGCCACGAGCATCACTTCGGGTGAGGTGGCGAGGCCGCCCAGGACGGAGGAGAGGCCGAGAACGGTCATGCCGCCGAGGAACATCCGTTTGCGGCCGACGAGATCGGCGACCCTCCCGAACAGCAGGGTGAAGCCGGCGACGGCGAGCGCGAACGAGGTGGCGATCCACTGCAGGTTCGAGAGGGAGAACCCCAGCCCCTCGCCGACGACCGGCAGGGCCCCTCTTCAAGTCCGTGAGCGCTGCGGCCACGTGCGACCCGCGCACGGCCGGGGCGCTGCACCGGTTCTACGCGGTCCGCGTCGAGGAGTGGTCCGGCTGCGTCACCGAGGCGGTCGAGCGCGGGGAGCTGCCCGCGGGCACGAACGCGGGCGAGGTGATCCGCGCCGTGTCGGCCCCGCTCTACTACCGGCTGCTGGCCGGCGGCGGGCCGCTCGACGAGGCGGCCGCGGACCGTGCCGCCGAGGCGGCGGCCGCGGCGGCACGGGCGGGCGTGTACGTGGACTGAGGACGCCGGGCGGCCCCGTCACACGAAACAGGCAGTACGGATGGTGGAGATGGGGTGGATGGCACGAGCCGCACGGATGGTACGGACGGTACGGGCAGGGCTGCCAGTGCCGGCAGGACTGTCAGTGCCGGCAGGAGTGCCGGTACCGGCAGCACGGTCAGCGCGTGCAGTACGCGCACGCGGTCAGCGCGGCTTCAGCAAGTGCCGGTAGCTGTCCGGGTGTTCCCTCAGATAGGTGGCCAGATCCATCGCCGGACGCCCCGTCAGATTCGGCACTGCGGCCGAGACCGTGGCCATCTCACCGGTGGCGATGGCCTCGTACGACGTCACCCAGCCGGTCACCTCCCAGTCCTCGGCCCCGTAGTGCGCCCGTGAGGCGTAGGCCTCCTCGCGGGTCTCCGGTACGTAGGTGACGGTCCGGCCGGTGGCCCTGCTCAGCTCCTCGGCCGCCTCGGCGAGGGTGAACGCCTCGGGGCCCGTGAGGTCGTACGTCACTCCGTCGTGGCGGGTTTCAGCATGCTCGGTGTCGGCCAGCAGTACGGCGGTCGCGGCGTCCGCGATGTCCTCGTGCGCCACCGCCGCCACCCGGCCGTCGCCGCCCGGACCGCGCAGCACCCCGTCGGCGCCGGTCATCGCGGGGAGCCCGGCGAGGTACAGGCTGTCGCGCAGGAAGGTGTGGCGCACGTCGGCGGTCCGGATGTGCGCCTCGGTGTGCCAGTGGTCCCGGGCGAAGGTGAACGTGGCATCCGGCGCGGCGCCGAGGAAGGAGACGTACACGATGCGCTCGACGCCCACGGCGACCGCCGCGTCCACGGCCGTCGTGTGCTCGCGCACCCGGTGGGGGCTCTCGTGCGCCGATACGAGGAACAGCGTGTGCGCCCCGGCGAGTGCGCGGCGCATGGCCTCCCCGTCGCCGTACGGGGCGGGCGGGGCGGCGACCGCGCCGGGCAGTTCGGGCAGTCGCGCCGGATCGCGCCCGAGGAGCCGCACGGGTACTCCGGCGCGTGCCAGGCGCCGTGCGACCCGGCCGCCCACGGCGCCGCTCGCCCCGGTGACGGCGATGACGGGGGCCACGGGATGTGCCGGACCCGCGGAGGTCTCAGGGGGTGGAGCGTTCATGCGGGGTCACCTTCCTTGTCCGGCCAGGGGCGCACTTCCACGACCGCGTCCACCGGGACGGGCCCGTAGATGTGCGGGAACTCCTCGCCGCCGGGCGGGACGGACTCGTACCGCACGGGCGCCGGGAGCCGGTCGGGGTCGATGACGAGGACCACGAGTTCCTGGTCACCCGCCCCGGCCCCGCTCCCGGCGCCGTACAGCATCTCGGCCACGCCGGCGAGCTGGTGCGGCAACGAGCAGTGGATGAAGCCCTCTTCGTGCAGGGTGCGGCCGCGGGTGGACATCTCGTACGTCCCGATCCCGCGGGCCGCCTCCCACAAGGGCCCTTCGGTGAGGTGCAGCAGCAGTTCGGCCATGGGCCAAAGCTAGCTGCGTCGGCGCGCCCTCCGGGCCATCAACGTGGCCGCCGAACCGGCCGCGAGCAGAGCCGCGGCGATACCACCGATGATCCATTCACCGCCGCGGGAGCCCGTGTGGGGAAGCTCTCCCCCGGGGTGGGGCTTGTGCGGCCAGGAGTGGGTCTGGGCGGGATCCGGTCCGGGCCACGTATCCGAGTGCCACGGCCCGGGGGTGTGGGTGCGCGTCGGGGTACTTGTGGGTGTCGGCTTGCCGGTGTGCGTCGGCTTACCGGTGTGGGTCGGCTTACCGGTGTGGGTCGGCTTACCGGTGTGCGTCGGCTTGCCAGTGTGGGTCGGCTTACCGGTGTGCGTCGGCTTGCCAGTGTGGGTCGGCTTACCGGTGTGCGTCGGCTTACCGGTGTGGGTCGGCTTACCGGTGTGCGTCGGCTTGCCAGTGTGGGTCGGCTTACCGGTGTGCGTCGGCTTACCAGTGTGGGTCGGCTTACCGGTGTGCGTCGGCTTACCAGTATGCGTCGGCTTACCAGTATGCGTCGGCTTGCCAGTATGCGTCGGCTTACCGGTGTGCGTGGGGGTGTCCGTCGGAGTCGGCGTGTCCGTGGGCGTAGGCGTATCCGTCGGAGTCGGTGTCGGGGTGGGTTTCCCGGTGCAGCTCGGCAGGTCCCCGTCGAAGGGGTAGGCGTGCAGTTCCTGGCCGCCCGACTGCCCCGCGGACGTGTGGATCAGCGAACCGGCGGTGTAGAAGCGGCCGTTGGTGCCGCTCATGTCCAGGGTGGTCGTGCTCGACGGCTGGCCGATCAGCACGCTGCCCTGGAACTGGGCGGCACCGTGCAGCCCGATCTCGGTGGCGTCGGGGAAGTTCCACAGCAGGCGTTCGCGCAGTCCGGCCTGGGGCAGCGACCCCATGAACGTGTTGATGTTGCGGCTGCTCCCGTAGACGTTGACGAGCACCGTCGCGCCGTCCGGGATCGCGTTGAAGGTGATGCCCTGCTGGCCGCCCCCGCCCGCCGCCACGTCCGCGTCCACGGCGAACACCTGGAGGGTGGAGATGCCGTCGCCCACGAAGGTCGTCTCGAAACCGGCGTTCACCGTGGTGCCCGTGACGGGGCGTCGGTGGTCCTGGCCGTCGTCGTACGCGTAGCAGCGGCTGGCCTCGGTCAGCTGGTCGCGCAGCGCCGTGTACGGGTCCGTGGCGGCGGGGTCCATGACCGGATCCGGGATCACCGTTCCGCTGACGGTCTCGGCGTACTTGACCACCCCGTGGTTCGGTCCCTCCTCGGCGACCAGCCGCTGCCCGTCCACGACCGTCAGCGGCCCGCCCACCGTCAGGTAGTCGGAGTCGTTGGGGGGCGGCACCCGGGAGCCCACGCCGACCACGCCGACGTTGTAGATCTGCGAGACCCCCTCGCGCTTGTTCATGTCGAACCGGCCGAGGGTGACGATCTTCCCCTCGGCCTCCGCGGCGGCCTCCCGGACCAGGAAGTCGCCGCCGACGAAGATGTTGATGTTGCTGTCGTGATTGGTGACGGGTCCGTTGTTCGGGTCGAGCCAGGTGGTCGGGCAGTCGTTCCCCAGGCAGGGGCCGAGCCCGCCGGGCAGCGGGTCGGCGAGAGCGGTGGCCGTCAGCGTGCCCACCAGTGCCGCGGCCGCCGCCACGGCCACCGCCGCCTGGATACTTTTGCCGTGTCTGCGCTTATGCGTTGCCATAAAGGGCAATATGCAGCTTTGCCTATCAAACCATGCGGAATGCCACGCCGGATCGGATTCGATGTACCCGGATACCCGGGCCACGCACCGGCGCACCGGAACATCGGAACCGGTCCGGCACGCGCCCTGCCGGTCCGATACGCACACCCGCCGGTCCGGCGCCCGCACCCACCGGTCCGATACGCACACCCGCCGTCGCCCACACCCGCCGGTGCGCCCCGCCGGATGTGTGCGTCAGCCCTGCTTCGCCAGCAGTTCGGCCTCCACCAGCGGGTCCAGGCCGACCGCCGGCCGGTCCGGCCGCTGCGGAGCCCGTCCGCCCAACTCCTCCAGCCACTTCCAGGTGTCGGCGACCGTCTCCTCGACCGGCCGGCAGCGCAGGCCGGAGGCATACGCCTTGCTCACGTCGCCCCCGTGCACCGCGTCGTACAACTCGCCCGGGGGCACCCAGACCGGCAGGTCGCTCCACGGCTCCACGCCTGCCGCGAGGACCGTCTCCGCGGGCGTCCAACGGAGCGTCGCGCCGGAGCCGGTGGCACGTACGCAGGCGTCCAGCAGCTGCCCCATGGTGGCGTGGCCCGAACGGCTGACCAGGTTGTACGGCCCACCCAGACCGCTACTGCCCGCGTCCAGCAGCCAGTTCGCGAGGTCGCGGACGTCGATGTACTGGAGCTTCAGGTCCGGGGTCCCGGGCGCCAGCACCGGTCCGCCCCGGGCGATCCGCGTCAGCCACCAGGGCAGCCGGCCGACGTTCTCGCCGGGGCCCAGGACCAGGCCCGCACGGGCGAGCAGGGCCCGGTCCCCGAAGGCGTCGAGCGCGGCCAGTTCACCGCCCCGCTTGGCCAGGGCGTACGGGACCTCCCCGTCCTTCCCGTCCTCGTCGGGCGAGGCCCCGGCCACCAGCGGGCCGTCCTCCGGCAGCCCGGCCGGGGCCGGATGGTCGTACACGGAGCGGCTGGAGACATACGCGTACCGGCCGACCCGATCGGCCAGCAACCGGGCCGCGTCCCGCACGGCGGAGGGCGCCCCGGTCCAGGTGTCGACCACCAAGTCCCAGTCGTACGCGCCCCCGTCCCCGTCCCCGCCCGGGCCCCCGTTCGCGTTCCCCTCCCCGGCCGCGTTCGCTTCCCCGGTACGGGAGGCGGGTGCGGCCAGTGCCGCGAGTCCGTCCTCGGCGGTGCGGTCGCCGAGGAGTTCCGTCACCCCCGGCGGGGGCGCGTGCCGGCCCCGGTGGAACACCGTGACCTCCCAACCACGTGCGAGCGCCTCCTCCGTGACGGCACGTCCGACGAATTCCGTACCACCCAGCATCAGAAGTCTCATGGGACCGACTCTGCCTGCCGCGTCCCCGGTCCGGAACCGGCCCTCGCTCTCAGCGGAATCGAGCACCGGTTCGCCCGTCCGGCCGCCCGCTCACCGTCGGCCGCCACCCGCGAAGGAGCCCGGTCAGGGGGCGCAGACGAGCGGGCTGCGGTTGCGCAGCAGCCACTGGTGGTAGCCGGCCGCCCGCTGGGCCGCCTCCCGGTAGGCCGCCTCCAGCTCCGCGTACGCCGCCGTCGTGTCGGTGCCCGGCCGGGACACCAGCAGCAGCCGTACCGCGAGGGGGTCGTCGCGCAGCGGGCGGATCGCCATGTCGTCGCGCGGCCCGGAGGTGGGCTGGCAGGGGGCGACCGCCTCGCCGAGCACGATGAGGGAGGCGGCGGTGAGGTAGTCGCCGTGCAGGACGGTCGGCGCGAGGCCGGCCTCGTCGAACACCCGGCGCAGCCCGTCCCATTCGCCGTCCACCGTGGGGTCCACCATCCACCGGTCGGCGGCCAGGTCCTCCAGGTCGACCACGGGCCGGGCGGCGGCCGGATGGTCCCTGGACATGGAGATGAACTGCGGTTCGCGTTCCAGGAGAACGCGCTGTTCCAGGCCTTCGGGGACGGGCAGCGGGCAGCCCTCGACCTCGTGCACGAAGACGACGTCCAGCCCGCCCGCCCCGACGTCGCGGAGCAGTGCGCGGGCCGACACGTCGACCCGCAGCGAGATGTCCGTGTCGGGCAGCCGGAGCCGCAGCCTGCGCAGCCAGCCGCCGATGATCCGGCTCGCGGTGCAGCCGATGCGCAGTCGCGGGCCGGTGGCGCGCACCGCGGCGGCCTCCGCCTTCGCGTCGCTGACCAGGGCGGTCATTCCGTCGACCAGGGGGCGGGCCCGGCTGAGGACGGCGCGGCCGAGCAACGTCGGCCGGCAGCCGGTCCGTTCGCGGGAGAACAGCTCGGCGCCCAGGGTGTTCTCGATCCGTCGCAGCTGGGTGGTCAGGGAGGGCTGGCTCACGCCCAGGCTGCGGGCGGCCCGGTGCAGACTGCCCGTGTCCGCGATGGCGCACAGCGCCCTGAGGTGTCTCACCTCAAGCTCCATGCCGTCGAGCGTAGGGCGGCGGACGACGGTCGCACCAGACTCCCCAATCCCACCAAAGTCCGTTAATTCACCTGGAGTTGACGCAGGATTCGGTGAAGATACCGAGGACGGTGATAGTGCGGCGCTATCGCCGGTTGACATCATCCGCCGCGGCCTCCGCTCCCCGACACTCTCTCCGTACCCCACCCCGTCCCCGTCCGGTCATCGGACGGGTCCATCGGACGGGTTCATCGGACCGGTAATCGGTAGGAGACCCCCCATGAGACACCCCAGGACCGTCATGTCGGCCGTGGTCGGCCTCGGCTTCGGCCTCGCCGCCGCACTGGGCACGGCCCCCGCCATCGCCGCCTCCACGGCCTCCGACTCGGCACCCGCCGTCGCCACGTCGGAGGCCCGGGCCGGCTACACCGCCTACTCCGAGTCGCAGGAGAACGCCGCCGCGAACAAGGCGTTCTTCGAGGCGGTCGCCAAGTCCGTGGCGAAGAAGCGGGCGGCGAACCCCGGCGCCCAGGCCGTCACCGTCGTCTACAGCGCCACCAACGCGCCGAGCTTCCGCAACCAGATAGCCAGCAGCGCGCAGATCTGGAACAGCTCCGTCTCCAACGTCCGGCTGCAGGAGGGCTCGAACGCCGACTTCGCCTACTACGAGGGCAACGACCCCCGCGGCTCGTACGCGAGCACCGACGGGCACGGCAACGGGTACATCTTCCTGGACTACGCGCAGAACCAGCAGTACAACTCGACCCGGGTCACCGCGCACGAGACCGGGCACGTGCTCGGCCTGCCGGACCACTACTCCGGTCCGTGCAGCGAGCTGATGTCGGGCGGCGGCCCCGGCACGTCCTGCACCAACGCGTACCCCAACGCGAGCGAGCGCAGCCAGGTCAACTACCTGTGGCAGTACGGCTTCGCGGCCGCGCTGGCCCGCAGCTCCTCCTGATCCGTCCCCTCGCACCTCCCCCGGGCCGCCTCGCGGTCCGGCGCGCGGGATCCGGGGCCACCTCGTAGGACGGGGTGGCCCCTCGGGGTCTCCGGGCAACGGCGCTCCGGGGCCCGGCTTCGCGAGGGGCCGGGTGCCACGGCCTCAGGGCGTGTTCAGTGCGGTACGCACCAGATCCAGCAACTCGTCCTCCGTCATCCCCAACTCACGTGCGTCGGCGACCACTTCGCGCACCCTCTCCAGCAGCCGGGCCCGCTGCGGCGGGACGCCGCCGGTGACCACCGCGCCGCGGCCCCGACGCAGCTCGATGAGCCCCTCCTCGCGGAGCCGTTGGTAGCCGCGCAGCACGGTGTGGACGTTGACGCCGAGGGACTCCGCGAGCACCCGGGCCGCGGGCAGCCTCTCGCCCGGCACCACCGCCCCGTCGGCGACCGAGCGGCGCACGGACGCCGCGATCTGGTCGCCGAGCGGCACGGCGGACGTGGGATCGACACGGAACAGCATGCTCAGTGCTCCGCCCGACGCTGATCGATCAGGGTGTTGAGGAGCGCGGCCCCGGTCGCCGAGTCGTCGACGGTCACCGCGAACTTCCGGCCGTCCGTCAGCCTCGCCACGATCCCCTCGCCGGAGCGGAGCATCACACCCGTGCGCCCCGGCCGGACGCGGTATCCCCAACCGCCGTATTCCGCGATGGGGCTGATGTCCTGACTGCTCGCCGCCTCGATCCGGTCGAGCGGCACCCTGACGCGCGGCCAGCGCAGCGTTCCGGAGACGGTGATGCCGCGCCGGTCCACCGCCACGCACGGCCGCACGAACCCGGCCATCAGCACGGCGGTGAGCAGCGGCGGCAGCCCGGCGGCCCAGCCCGACAAAATCAGGCCCACCACGCCCAGGGCGACGAGCAGCAGCACGATCAGCGGCAGCCACCAGCTCCCGACGCTGCGCGCCCAGCCGGCGACCTCCCCGTCCGCGAGCGCGATCCGCGCGGCGTCACCGCCCGGTTCGCCCCCGGCCGGGGGCACCGGTGCGGGCCGGAGCGCGGCCAGCCCCGCCCCGATCCCGCCCGCGAGCACGGCGGCCCCCAGCGCGGCGGCGAGCTGCCACAACGGGAGCGAGACGCCCTGCGCCTCCCCCCGCGCGCCCTCGACGGCGTCCACGTTGGCGAGCAGCACGGCGGCCATCAGCCAGCCGAAGAATCCCGCGAAAGCGTAGCCCCCGGCGACGAGCAGGCGGTGGGCCCGCCCGTGGAACTCGCCCCGCCGCACCATGAGGGACCACGAGACGCCGGTCACGGCGAACACCAGAGTGCAGAGCACCGGGTACCAGATCAGTGCCATATGGCCGTCCGCCCGGCCGTCGAGCGTGAAATGGCCGGCCGGCCGGTCGGGCAGCCGGTCCCGGAACACGAGGAACAGGACCAGGTCGACGACGGGCGCGAGCAGGAACGGCAGGACGACAAGAGCGGTTCCGCCCAGGTTCTTACGATTCATTAAAACCTCCCTTGTTCGCATGTTAGTAGAACAATGCCGGAACAACAATCCAGCTCCTCGATCCCTCGATCCCTCGATCCCCCGCCCCCCGCTCCGCTCCCCCGCCCCCGAACAACAGGGCTGCCCCGTACCGGAGCGGTTCCGGTACGGGGCAGCGTCGACGAGCGGAAACGTACGAGGCGGGACGGGAAGCGGGACGGGTCGGGAAGCGGGAGGGGCGGAGGGCGGGAGGGTGTCAGGCGTGTTCCAGCGGGAACGCGCCCCGGTGCCCGGTACCGGTGCCGCCGTCCGGGCGGGGCTCGTACTCGCGGCAGCTCCAGACTTCCTGGACGAATCCGGTGCGCCGGTCCCACAGTTCCAGGAGGTCGCCCTCACCGGACGCCCCTCGGTAGGCGTCCTTGGCCCCCCGGAAACAGGCGAGGCCCCCGGACAGTCCGCGCCCCGCCCCCGGGGCCGGCTCCGGGGCCGGGAAGTAGTCCGAGAAGGCGCAGGCTATGCAGGTCCGGAGGCGCACCCCGGGCGGCAGGGCGCGCTGGATCGTGGCGAGGGCGGAGGCGAAATCGCTCTCGGCGCGATGGGATGCGTAGGCCGCACCACCGAACTGCAATTCGAGGCTGAGGTACGGATCGGGGCGGCGCAGCGACAACAGGCAGCTGAGCGTGGCCTGATGGACGGCTCCGTCCCAGGCCACCGGGAGCGGCAGGTCCCACTCCAGGACGCAGTCGCTCAACGCGCCGTCCACCAGGGAGAACCGGTCGTCGACCGGTGGTGTCCCGACGACCGGGGCGAGGCCGTCGAAGCTCGTGCCCTCGAAGTCGATCCCCCTTGTCCGGAGACGTAGTTGCTGTCCGTCGGTGGTGAGGACGACGGCGTCGGAACCCTGCCGGTCCCGGTACCACCCTGCCCATGACTCATCTGTCATGGGCAGGGACTGTAGTCCGTTCCCATGACAGTCGGTCTGTCGCCCTCCTCTTCCCCGAACGGCCCTTGTGACCTCGGCTCCTTTCCCCTTCCTTTCCCCTTCCGCGCCCGGCCCTTCCAGGAGTTTCCCGCTCCGTCCCCGGCCCCTCCGGACGCTTCCCCTTCCGCGCCCGGCCCTTCCAGGAGTTTCCCGCTCCGTCCCCGGCCCCTCCGGACGCTTCCCCTTCCGCGCCCGGCCCTTCCAGGAGTTTCCCGCTCCGTCCCCGGCCCCTCCGGACGCTTCCCCTTCCGCGCCCGGCACCTCCGGGCGTTCCCGTGCTCCCGCGCTCAGTGCTTCCGGCGGGTGACGAACTCCGCCAGGGTCAGCAGGTCGCCCGCCCGGGCCAGGTCGGGCACCGCCCTGGACAGGTGGTGGATCGCGCGTGCCATCCGGTCCGCGGCGCAGATCTGCGCCCAGTCCCGGCCGCCGGCCCGGTCCACGGCGTCGGCGGCGCGGCTCACCTCGTCGGGTGTGTTCATGGGTCCCCGGTAGAGCGTGGCGAGTTCGGCCGCCGCGGGGGTGCCGGAGGTCAGGGCCGCGACGACGGGCAGGGACTTCTTGTGGGCGATGAGGTCCGCCCCCACCGGCTTCCCGGTCCGCTCCGGATCGCCCCAGATGCCGATCAGGTCGTCGATGAGCTGGAAGGCGAGTCCCGCCTCCCGGCCGAATCCGTCCATCGCGCCGACCGCCCGTTCCTCCGCGTCCGCGTAGAGGGCCCCCGTCGCGCAGGCGCAGCCGAGCAGGGCGCCCGTCTTGGCGACGGCCATGGTCAGGCACTCGTCCAGGGTGACCCCGCCGGGGTCACGGTCCTCGAAGGCGCAGTCGGCCTGCTGGCCCGCGCACAGCTCGATGATGCAGGTGGAGAGCCGCGCCGAGGCCCGCGCCGCTGCCGGGTCCGTGTCCTCGGCGAGCAGCCGCTGGGCGAGGGCGAGCATGGCGTCGCCGGTGATCACCGCGGCGGGGATGCCGAACACCGCCCAGGCCGTGGGCCGGTGCCGGCGGGTCCGGTCCTCGTCGATGATGTCGTCGTGCAGCAGGGTGAAGTTGTGGGCCAGCTCCACGGCGACGGCGGCCCGTAGCGCACGTTGCGGGTCGCCGCCCAGGGCCCGGGCGGCGGCGAGGACCAGCGCGGGTCTGATCGCCTTTCCCGCCCGCCCCGAGGCCGGGGAGCCGTCGGCCTCCTCCCAGCCGAAGTGGTAGGCCGCGACCCGGCGGATCGCGCCGGGCAGGGAGTCGACGGCGGCGCGCAGCCGCGGGTCGACGAGGGCCCGGCTCTGCTCCAGGAGCGCCTGCGCCTCCTGGCCCTGCGCGAGGGGGGCGACCGGGTCGCCGTCGCCCAAGACGCGGGGGATGGGTGGTTGGGGTACGTGTTGGGTCTTCACTGGCCGTCCTCCCGGAGCCGCCCCGGGCGCGGCTGCCCGGGGCGGGGATCGACGGGGACCGGACACCGCCGTCCGGCCCCCGGTGTGTCAATGGCGACGACCGACCTCGACGTTCTCCAGTACGCCCAGGGCGTCCGGCACGAGGACGGCTGTGGAGTAGTAGGCCGTGACCAGGTACGAGATGATCGCCTGCTCGTCGATGCCCATGAAGCGGACCGAGAGGCCGGGCTCGATCTCGTCGGGGAGGCCGGACCGGTGGAGCCCGATGACCCCCTGCTCGGCCTCGCCCGTCCTCATGCAGATGATCGACGTGGTCCGGGCGTCACTGACCGGGATCTTGTCGCACGGGAAGATCGGCACGCCCCGCCAGGCCGAGACCCGGTCTCCGCCGACCTCGACGCTCTCCGGTGCCAGGCCGCGCCTGCTGCATTCGCGGCCGAACGCCGCGATGGCCCTGGGGTGGGCGAGGAAGAGCTTCGGACCGCGGCGGCGCGAGAGCAGTTCGTCCAGGTCGTCGGGGCCGGGCACCCCGTCGTGCGGCTGGAGGCGCTGCCCGTGGTCGCAGTTGTGGAGCAGCCCGAACTCGCGGTTGTTGACCAGTTCGTGCTCCTGGCGCTCGCGCAGCGCCTCGACCGTGAGCCGCAACTGCTGCTCGGTCTGGTTCATCGGCTGGTTGTACAGGTCGGCGACCCGGCTGTGGACCTTCAGCACGGTCTGGGCGACGCTCAGCTCGTACTCGCGCGGCGCGAGCTCGTAGTCGACGTAGGTGTGCGGGAGGACGGCTTCGCCGGCGTGCCCGGCGGAGAGGTCGATCGCCGCCTCGCCGTACTGGTTGGTGCGTTGGTGCGGGATGGCGAGGAGGCCGGCGAGGTGGGTGCGGAGCGAGTCCGCGCGCTCCGCGAGGTTCAGCACGTCAGCCCGGCTCAGCGTCAGCACCGTGCAGGGGGTGACGGCGCGGACCGTGCAGTCCCAGACGGCGTCGCCGTCGACCAGGGCCTGGTCGCCGAAGTAGGCCCCGTCGGCGTGGACCCCGAGCACCGCTTCGTCCCCGTAGGGGCCGGTGCCGATCTTCTCGACCTTGCCGTGCGCCAGCAGGTGGACGACGTCCGCCGCGTCCCCCTCGGAGGCCAGCACCTGCCCGGCGGCGATCTCCCGCTGCTCGCAGCGCCGGGCCAGCTCGCCCAGCACCTCCTCGTCGCCGAAGTCCCGCAGGGCCGGCAGCTCCCCGAGCTCCGCGGGGACGACCGTTACCCGGTCACCGGTCTGCACGAAGGTGACCCGGCCGTCCCCGACCGAGTGACTCAGCCTCCGGTTCACCCGGTAGGTGCCGCCCTGCACCTGGACCCACGGCAGCATCTTCAGCAGCCACCGCGAGGTGATCTCCTGCATCTGCGGGACGGACTTGGTGGTCGTCGCGAGGTTCCGCGCCGCCGCCGTGCCCAGACTCTGCTGCGGCGGCGACACGCTCCGAACCTCTTCGCCAACGGACATCCGACGCCCTCTCAACTCTCCGGCAGACCTGCACGGAGAAGCCTTTCAGCGCGGAGAGCCGCGGCGCCATTACACAAAAGAGTGCGACTGATCCGCCCACGGGCTGGGCAGAGGACCCGGTCGCACCCGAGGAGCGGGATAACTTGCATCAAGGATGCAAGTTATCTACCGTGAGGGTCATGCGGCTGACGAAATTCACCGACGTGGCGTTGCGCGTGCTGATGCGCCTCGCCGTCGCGGAGAACGAGGAACCGCCGACCACCCGGGAAGTGGCGGCCACCATGCAGGTGCCGTACACCCACACCGCGAAGGTAGTCGCCAAGCTCCAGCACCTCGGCCTCATCGAGGCGCGACGGGGGCGCGGCGGCGGGCTCAGCCTCACCGCGGCGGGCCGTTCCGCCTCCATCGGCGGACTCGTCCGCGAACTGGAGGGGCCCGGGGACGTCGTCGACTGCGAGGGCACCACCCCCTGCCCGCTGCGTTCGGCCTGCCGGCTGCGCGTGGCCCTGCGCCAGGCGGAGGACGCCTTCTACGCCTCGCTCGATCCGCTCACCATCGATGAACTCGTCACCGCTCCCACCGGACCCCTGCTGATCGGCATCAGCAGCAGCCGCCCCTCCGGCTGACCGGTACCCACCCCACACCCGCACCACTGCCACGAACCGGGCCGTCCTGCCCGGTTTCCTCTCGCAAAAAAATACGCATCTCAGATACCAATTCAAGGTTCCAGGAGGAACAGATGCTCTCCGAGACGTCGACCGCCACCGTCCGTGCCACCCTCCCCGCCGTGGGCGCGGCCATCGGAGACATCGCCGATCTCTTCTACCGCAAGATGTTCGCGGCCCACCCCGAGCTGCTGCGCGACCTCTTCAACCGCGGCAACCAGGCCTCCGGCGCCCAGCGCCGGGCTCTGGCGGGCTCCATAGCCGCCTTCGCGACCCAGCTGGTGGAGCACCCGGACACCCGCCCCGACGTGATGCTCAACCGGATCGCCCACAAGCACGCCTCGCTCGGCGTCACCGCCCCGCAGTACGAGATCGTGCACACCCACCTGTTCGCCGCCATCGCCGAGGTGCTCGGCGACGCGGTCACCCCGGAGGTCGCCGCCGCGTGGGACGAGGTCTACTGGCTGATGGCCGGTGCCCTGATCTCGATCGAGGAGCGGCTGTACGCCCAGCAGGGCGTCGTCGCCGGTGACGTGTGGCGCGAGTGGGAGGTGGTCGCCCGGATCGAGGAGACCGCGGACGTCGCCACCTTCCAGCTGCGCCCGGCCGACGGGGTGCCCGCCCCCGCCTTCCGCCCCGGCCAGTACGTCTCCGTGCAGGTGGAACTCCCCGACGGGGCCCACCAGATACGCCAGTACAGCCTCTCCTCCGCCCCCGGGTCGCGGCTCCGCTCGATCACCGTCAAGCGGGTGCACGAGGCCGGCGCGCCCGACGGCGAGGTCTCCAACCACCTGTACAACGAGATCGGGGCCGGCGACCGGCTGCGCGTCTCCGCCCCGTACGGCGACCTCGCGCTCGACTCCGCCGACGCCCCGCTGCTGCTCGCCTCCGCGGGCATCGGCTGCACCCCGATGCTCTCGATGCTGGAGCACCTCGCGGCGACCGACCACCGCGCCCCCGTCACCGTCGTGCACGGCGACCGCTCCCCCGCCACCCACGCCATGCGCACCGACCACGCCCTGCTCACCGAGAAGCTCCCCGCCGCCACCGCCCACTTCTGGTACGAGGACCCCGAGCCCGGCCACCCCGCCGACCGCACCGGCCTGGTCGACCTGAGCGAGGTCGCCGTCGCCCCCGGCACCCACGCGTACCTCTGCGGCCCCCTGCCCTTCATGCGCTCCGTACGCACGCAGCTGCTGGCCAAGGGGATCCCGGCGGCCGACATCCACTACGAGGTGTTCGGCCCGGACATGTGGCTGGCGCAGGACTGATCCCGGTCACCGCTCGCGGCTGCGCGAGGACGTGACCACCGTGGCCGGCCGGGCCCGTCGCCCGGCCGGCCACGGCCGTGCCGCGACAATGGGCGCATGGCAGCTCCCTCCCCCGCCCCCCGGCCGGCCGCCGCCGCGGGCCCCGCCCTCGCCCTCCGGCCCCGGCTGCCCTCCCCGTCGCAGGAGGTCCGTGACGAACGGTTCGAACGGCACGGCGTCCGGTTGCTGCTCAAACGGGACGACCTCATCCACCCCGACCTGCCGGGCAACAAGTGGCGCAAGCTCGTCCCCAATCTGCGGGCCGCCGCCGGGCGCACCGTGCTGACCTTCGGCGGGGCGTACTCCAACCACCTGCGGGCCACCGCCGCCGCCGGGCGGCTGCTCGGGTTCCCCACCGTCGGGATCGTGCGCGGCGACGAACTGGCGGACCGCCCCCTGAACCCCTCGCTCGCCCGGTGCGCGGCCGACGGGATGACCCTGCGCTTCGTGGACCGTGCGACGTACCGCGCGAAGGGCGATCCGGAGGTCCTGGCGGGGCTGCTGAGCGCCTTCGGGGACTGCTGCGTCGTCCCGGAGGGCGGAAGCAACTCCCTGGCCGCACAGGGCTGTACGGAGCTGGGGCGCGAGTTGCGCGGTTCGGCCGACGTGGCCGCGGTGGCCTGCGGCACCGGGGGCACCCTCGCCGGTCTCGCCGCCGGCCTGGGCCCGGGGCGGCGCGCCCTCGGCATCCCGGTGCTGCGGGGCGGCTTCCTCGGGGACGTGGTGCGCGGCCTCCAGGAGGAGGCGTTCGGCGGCCCGGCCGGGTCGTGGTCCCTGGACGAGCGCTTCCACTTCGGCGGCTACGCCCGTACTCCCCCGGCGCTGCACGCCTTCGCGGACGAGTTCGAGCAGCGGCACGGGATGCCCGTCGAGCGGATCTACGTCGCCAAGCTGCTGTACGCGCTCACCGAGCTGGCCGCGGAAGGCGCGTTCCCTTCGGGAACCACGGTCGCGGCGGTCGTCACGGGCGCTCCGTAGAGGTCCGCCCTCAGGGGGCGTCCGTCTCCCGGTAGGCCGCCGCCTCCTCCAGGTCGAGCCGTCTGAGCAGGGTCCGCAGCATCTCGTCGTCGATCCGCCGTTCGTCCCGCAGCCGGACGAAGACCTCGCGCTCGGTGCCGATCATCTCCCTGGCCAGGCGGCGGTAGGTGTCGTCCGCCGACTCCCCGGTGACCGGGTCGGCCGCGCCGAGCCGCTCCCACACCGCGTTGCGGCGGCGCTCCAGCACGGCGCGCAGCCGGTCGGCGAGGGGGCCCGGCAGGTGGTTGCGCGGATCGGCGAAAAGCTCCTCCAGCCGGGCGTCGGCGGCCGCGGACGCCTCGCTCTGGGCCTGTGCCTCGGCCAGCGTCCCGGCCCGCTCGTCGCGCCCGGGGAGCTTCAGGACCCGGACCAGGACCGGCAGGGTGAGGCCCTGGACGACCAGGGTGCCGATGACGGTGGTGAACGTCAGGAACAACACCAGGTCGCGGGCCGGGAAGGGGCTCCCGTCGGCGGTGACGTACGGCACGGAGAAGGCGATGGCCAGGGAGACCACGCCCCGCATCCCGGCCCAGCCGACGATCAGCGGCGCCCTCCAGTCGGTCCCGGGTTCGCGTTCCCTGATCCGTCTCGACAGCCATCGGGGCGTGTACGTCGCCGGGTAGACCCAGAGGAAACGGACCACGACGACGGCGAGGAAGACGAGCACCGCCCACCACACGGCGTCGCCCGTGTCGTACGCGCCGAGCCCCTTCAGTACGAAGGGGAGCTGGAGCCCGATCAGTGCGAAGACCGAGGACTCCAGGACGAACGCGACCATCTTCCGGACGGCCTCCTCCTGGAGCCGGGTCGCGAAGTCCACCTGCCAGGACCGGTGCCCCAGGTAGAGCGCCACGACGACCACGGCGAGCACCCCGGAGGCGTGCACGCGTTCGGCCGCCGCGTACGCCACGAACGGGATCAGCAGCGACAGCGTGTTCTGGAGCAGCGCCTCCTTCAGGTGCGTGCGGAGCCAGTGCAGCGGCACCATCAGGGCCAGGCCGACCACGACGCCGCCGACCGCGGCGAGGAGGAACTCGCCGATCCCCGCGCCCCAGCTCATGCCCTCGCCCACGGCGGCGGCGAGCGCCACCTTGTACGCGGTGATCGCCGTGGCGTCGTTCACCAGGGACTCGCCCTGCAGGATCGTCGTGATCCGGCCGGGCAGTCCCACCTTGCGGGCCACCGCCGCGGCCGTGACCGCGTCCGGCGGGGCGACGACCGCGCCGAGCACCAGGGCGGCGGTGAGCGGCAGCCCGGGCACGAGGCGGTACGCCAGCCAGCCGACCACGACGGTCGCGAACAGGACGTAGCCGACGGACAGCAGCGCGACCGGCCGCAGATTGGCCCGCAGGCCGAGGTAGGAGCTGTCGAACGCCGCCGTGTAGAGCAGGGGCGGCAGCAGCAGCGGAAGCACGACGTGCGCGTCCAGGGTGTACGCGGGAATCCCCGGCAGGTACGAGGCGATCAGCCCCGCGGCAACCAGCAGCAGCGGGGCCGGTACGGGGGTCCGGCGGGCCGCGCCCGCGATCGCGGCGCTGACCGCGACCAGTCCCACCAGCGGCAATGCGTCCATTCCAGGTCCTCGCATCCGGGTCCGCGGACCGGGCCTCCGTCACGATTCACGGCCCGGGCGACCGTCGTAACCTGACAATCATGAGTGACTGTCCCCATGTGTCCGAGTTGCCCCGCCCCGAGCCGGTCCCGCTCGGCGAGACCTGTCCCGGGTGCCTCGCGGCGGGCACGCACCCCGTGCAGCTGCGGCTCTGCCTGGTCTGCGGCCATGTCGGCTGCTGCGACTCCTCGCCCCTGCGGCACGCGACGGCGCACTTCGAGGAGACCGGTCACCCGGTGATGCGGAGTCTCGAGAAGGGCGAGAGCTGGCGCTGGTGCTTCGAGGACGGTTCGATCGTCTGACGTCTGGGTACGTCAAACCGGCGCCGGTCGTTCGCAATTGGCCGCCGCAGACCCCTAGCCACTGTGTGTACCCATGGGTTTACCATGAGTGACAGCCATGGGCTGGGGATCCGGCGACACGGCATCATGGGTCGCGATAGCGTCGCCGGGCCACAACCGAAGACGTACCGCATGGTTCCGGGGTTTCTTCCCGGACCCTCGAAAGAGTTTGTGCCACCTTGGAGGTGAGGGTGTCCCAGATCGCAGGCGAGCCCGGGAATCAGGACTTCGTAGAGGTCCGGCTGCCCGCTGCGGGTGCCTACCTGTCGGTGCTGCGCACGGCCACGGCCGGGCTGGCAGCACGCTTGGATTTCACCCTCGACGAGATCGAGGATCTTCGCATCGCGGTCGACGAGGCCTGCGCGATCCTGCTTCAGCAGGCCGTGCCGGGCTCCGTCCTCAGCTGCGTCTTCCGGCTCGTCGAGGATTCTCTCGAGGTGACGGTGTCGGCCCCGACGACGGACGGCAGGGCGCCGGAGCGTGACACCTTCGCCTGGACGGTGCTGTCCGCCCTGGCCGGAAAGGTCGACTCCTCGGTCGCCGACGACCGGACGGTCAGCATCAGCCTCTACAAACAGCGCGGCGCGGGACCCGGGCCGGCGTGAGCAAGGGGAACGGGGAAGGTCCGGTGCGGGACGAGACGATGCGATCAGGGGTGGTACGCCCGACGGGCATCCCGGAGCAGCAGGCCCTGCCCCATCCGGTGGACGGGGCGGACGGGCCTGCGGGCCGTACGGTCGCGATGGAGCAGTCGCAGACGGAGCGGGCAGGCCAGATGAGCGAGCACGTGCACCACGATCCACATGACCGCAGCGGGGCGCGGGCACTCTTCGTCGAGCTGCGCTCGCTTCCGGACGGGTCGCCCGAGAAGGCCGAGCTGCGCAACCGGCTGGTGCGGATGCACCTGCCGCTCGTGGAGCACCTGGCCCGCCGGTTCCGCAATCGGGGCGAGCCGCTGGACGACCTCACCCAGGTCGCCACGATCGGCCTGATCAAGTCGGTGGACCGGTTCGATCCGGACCGCGGGGTCGAGTTCTCGACGTACGCGACCCCCACGGTCGTGGGCGAGATCAAGCGCCATTTCCGTGACAAGGGCTGGGCGGTCCGGGTGCCGCGCCGGCTCCAGGAGCTGCGGCTCTCGCTGACCACGGCCACCGCCGAGCTCTCCCAGCAGCACGGGCGCTCCCCCACGGTCCACGAGCTGGCGGAGCGGCTGGGCATCTCCGAGGAAGAGGTGCTGGAGGGCCTGGAGTCGGCCAACGCGTACAGCACGCTCTCGCTGGACGTGCCGGACACCGACGACGAGTCCCCGGCGGTCGCGGACACCCTGGGCTCCGAGGACGAGGCGCTGGAGGGCGTCGAGTACCGGGAGTCGCTCAAGCCGCTGCTGGAGGACCTGCCGCCGCGCGAGAAGCGGATTCTGCTGCTGCGGTTCTTCGGCAACATGACCCAGTCGCAGATCGCGCAGGAGGTCGGCATCTCCCAGATGCACGTCTCGCGGCTGCTGGCCCGCACGCTGGCGCAGCTGCGCGAGCGGCTGCTCGTGGAGGAGTAGCGGCCGACGGGCCGCGCCGGTGCCGGTACCGGCGCGGCGGGCCCCGTACCGTCCCGCGCCCCGTCGTGCGGTCCGCCCTCCCGGGGCGTGCCGGGCGGCGGGGCGCGGGACGGTTCCGGCGGGGTCAGGCGTCCGGCGTGGTGCCCGGCCGGCGGATGCCCAGCGCCTCGACCGTCGTCGGCCTGACCAGCTGGTAGAGCGCCGTCAGCGTCACCGCGGCGAGCACGATCCCGGCCGGGATCAGCACGCCCTGCGACCTCAGCAGCGTCCAGGCCACCGGGAGCGCGATGATCTGCGTGATGAGCGCGGGGCCCCGGCTCCAGCTGCGCCGCAGCATCAGCCCCCGGGCGGCGAACAGCGGGATCAGGGCGAGCGCGATCAGCGTCAGACCGCCCATCTCCGCCTGCTGCGGGCTCTCGGGCCGGCCCAGCAGGCCCATGACCAGCATGTAGATCCCGCCGATGGCGAGCGCCGCCCCTTCCAGGGCGGTGAGTGCGGCCACGAGGGTGATCCTGCTCGGCTTCGCCGGTTCGAGCCGCGGCACGGGCGACGGGTCGGACGTGTTCTGCTGAGTACTCACCCCTGCAGGTTGGCATCCCGGCACCGCGAAAGCGAAGCCGGGGTCGGAATCGGTACGGGACGGGCCGTCCGTCCGGCCCCGCCGCACCCGAGCCGTCACGGAGCGTAAAGGTCATGGGGAAGGACTTCAGGGCGATACCGCGCGGTAGGTAGTCTGGCGGTCATGCGCGCACTCCTCGTGGTCAATCCAGCTGCTACCACCACCAGTGCGCGGACCCGTGACGTGCTCATCCACGCGCTCGCCAGCGAGATGAAGCTGGAGGCCGTGACCACCGAGTACCGCGGCCACGCCCGGGACCTGGGGCGGCGGGCTGCGGAATCCGACGACATCGACCTGGTGGTCGCCCTGGGCGGCGACGGCACGGTCAACGAGGTCGTCAACGGCCTGCTCCACAACGGCCCCGACCCGGACGGCCTGCCGAGCCTCGCGGTGGTCCCCGGCGGCTCCACCAATGTGTTCGCACGCGCCCTGGGGCTGCCCAACGACGCGGTGGAGGCGACCGGCGCAATCCTGGACGCCCTCGCCAACCGCACCGAACGCACGGTCGGGCTCGGGCTGGCGGCCGGCACTCCGGGCAGCGAGGACGAATCCGTTCCCGAACGCTGGTTCACTTTCTGCGCCGGACTCGGATTCGACGCCGGCGTGGTCGGCCGAGTCGAACAAAAACGCGAACGCGGTAAGCGTTCGACCCATGCGCTGTACGTGCGCCAGGTGGTCCGGCAATTCCTGGAGGAACCGCGTCGCAGGAACGGGGCGATCACCCTGGAGATCGCCGGGGAAGAACCCGTCACCGACCTCGCGCTGTCCATAATCTCCAACACCGCCCCCTGGACCTTCCTGGGGAATCGCCCCATGTACGCGTCCCCCAAGGCGAGTTTCGACACCGGTCTCGACGTGCTCGGACTGAAGCGGCTCTCCACTTCGGCGGTCGCTCGTTATGGCACTCAGCTGCTCACTTCGAGCCCCGAGAAGGGCCCTCGCGGCAAGCACGCCGTTTCACTTCACGACCTCACGAACTTCACCTTGCATTCAAAGGTGCCACTGCCCTTCCAGATGGACGGCGACCACCTGGGAGTGCGTACGAGTGTGACGTTCACAGGCGTACGCCGTGCACTGCGTGTGATTGTGTGAGTGGAAGGGACCAAAGTCCTTTAACTCGAACGTTTGGGCTGGGATCCACCCCATAGAAGTACGGCTGTGACCTAGTCGACACCGAGGAATCAAAAAAAAGTTTCCAGAAGGGGTTGTATCCGCCGCTGAGGTTTGCGAATCTCTACATGGCGATCGGGACGGCCCGCAACAACAGCCTCCACTGAGAGCCAGAACCCCTCCTCACTGCACAGGACCACAACCAGCTCTACTGGGAGTCGGCTCTTCGCCTGCGGGGGGATTCGTGAAAGCGTTCACATTCACAAGCAACAGTATGCAATACCAAGGAGAGGTAGCAGCCATGGACTGGCGTCACAACGCCGTTTGTCGTGAGGAAGACCCCGAGCTGTTCTTCCCCATCGGCAACACCGGTCCTGCGCTGCTGCAGATCGAGGAAGCCAAGGCCGTCTGCCGCCGCTGCCCCGTCATGGAGCAGTGCCTGCAGTGGGCGCTCGAGTCCGGCCAGGACTCCGGCGTCTGGGGTGGCCTCAGCGAGGACGAGCGCCGCGCGATGAAGCGCCGGGCCGCTCGCAACCGGGCGCGTAACGCCAGCGCCTGAGCCGACGCCACCGCTACGAGCCTCAGCCAGGCGGCGCGTACAGCGCGTACGCACCACCCCGCCCCCCGAGTCGCAGCGCGCAGTACCCCCGAAGCGCATGCTTGAACAGTGGACCCGGGCCGTGTGATCACACAACGGCCCGGGTCCACTGCTGTGTTGACGCTTCCGGAACGGGCCGGGGCGGGCCGGGAGCGGACCCGCTCCCGGCCGGGATCACTTCTCGGGGCGGACCGGGATGTCGAGGACGACCCGGGTGCCGCGCCCGGGGGCCGGGACCATGCCGAAGGTCCCGCCCAGCTCCCCCTCCACCAGCGTCCGGACAATCTGCAGCCCCAGATTGCCGGCGCTCTGCGGGTCGAACCCCTCGGGCAGGCCGCAGCCGTCGTCCTGGACCGTGATCAGCAGCCGCTGCTCGACCGAGGAGCCGCCGCGCACCGCGGAGACCTCCACCGTGCCGGACTCGGCGAGCGTGAACGCGTGCTCCAGGGCGTTCTGCAGGATCTCCGTGAGGACCATCGCCAGCGGGGTGGCCACCTCGGCGTCGAGGATGCCGAACCGGCCCGTGCGACGGCAGGTGACCTTGCCCGGGGAGATCTCGGCGACCATGGCGATGACCCGGTCGGCGATGTCGTCGAACTCCACCCGCTCGTCCAGATTCTGGGACAGCGTCTCATGGACGATGGCGATCGAACCGACGCGCCGCACCGCCTCGTTGAGTGCCTCGCGGCCCTGCTCGGAGTCCATCCGCCGGGCCTGGAGCCGCAACAGGGCGGCAACGGTCTGGAGGTTGTTCTTCACCCGGTGGTGGATCTCCCGGATGGTGGCGTCCTTGGTGATCAACTCGCGTTCGCGGCGGCGCAGTTCGGTGACGTCCCGGAGCAGGACCAGGGAGCCGATCCGAACGCCCTTGGGCTTCAGCGGGATCGCCCGGAGCTGGATCACCCCGCCCGCGCACTCGACCTCGAACTCCCGGGGCGCGTAGCCGCTGGCGAGCTTGACGAGGGCCTCGTCCACCGGGCCGCGGGAGGGGGCCAGTTCGGCGGTGATCTTGCCCAGGTGCTGGCCGACCAGATCGGAGGCGAGGCCGAGGCGGTGGTACGCGGAGAGGCCGTTGGGGCTGGCGTACTGGACGATTCCGTCGGCGTCGAGCCTGATCAGCCCGTCGCCGACGCGTGGCGACGCGTCCATGTCGACCTGCTGGCCGGGGAACGGGAAGGCCCCGGCGGCGATCATCTGGGCCAGGTCGGAGGCCGACTGGAGGTAGGTGAGCTCCAGCCGGGACGGGGTGCGGACGGTGAGGAGGTTGGTGTTGCGGGCGATGACGCCGAGCACCCGGCCCTCCCGGCGCACCGGGATCGACTCGACCCGTACCGGCACCTCCTCGCGCCACTCGGGGTCGCCCTCGCGGACGATCCGGCCCTCGTCCAGCGCCGCGTCCAGCAGCGGGCGGCGCCCGCGCGGGACCAGGTGGCCGACCATGTCGTCCTGGTAGGAGGTGGGGCCGGTGTTGGGCCGCATCTGGGCCACGGAGACGTAGCGGGTGCCGTCGCGGGTGGGGACCCACAGCACGAGGTCGGCGAAGGACAGGTCGGAGAGCAGCTGCCACTCCGATACCAGCAGGTGGAGCCATTCCAGGTCGGTGTCACCGAGGGCCGTGTGCTGGCGGACGAGGTCGTTCATGGAGGGCACGGGTGCGAGCGTACCCGCGGACGGGCAATGGTTCCGAACCGGACGACCCGGCCGTACGTGCAGAGGGGAGGGCCCGGAAATTTGCCGTGCTCCCATGGATGGACACGGGCGAATGGTCTAGTCCACAATGCCAGTACACGACTTCCGCTCTCCCCGCACAGGAGGGCGGATCGAGGTGCCGCGCTCTCTGCCCTGACCGCGTCGGCACCTCTCCCCGGCCGGGGGCACCGCACACCGCCGGCCTTGCTCCGGGCTGCGGTGCCGGACGGGCTGAGGGTCCCGTCCCGGCGCCGTGGCCCGTGGGTTTTTCCGGGGCCGTTCCCGCGCCCGGCAGGACTCGGTGACCTCGGCCGGCGCCCGGAGCGCGGCCGGGCCCCGGCCCCGGGCGATCGTCACCTCGTACGCCGGCCTCCGCACCGGCGGGATCCCCAGGACCGGCCGGTCCCCTCGGCACCCCCGGCCGCCGGCGGACAACCCCTGAGACAGCCGTGCCCGCGGCGGGCAGGTCTGCTAAATTGGGGCGCGATTGGTCTATACCACATCTCGATTCGACTCCTCAGATCGGCAGGCCCCGCGTGGAAGTTGTCATCGTCCCGGACGCCCAGGCAGGCGGAGAACTCATCGCGGAGGCCATCGGTGCCCTGCTGAGCCGCAAGCCCGACGCCCTTCTCGGCGTTGCCACCGGCTCGACCCCGCTGCCCATCTACCGCGCGCTGGCGGAGAAGGTGCGCTCCGGCGCCCTGGACGTCTCGCGCGCCCGCATCTGCCAGCTCGACGAGTACGTGGGGCTGCCGGCCGGCCACCCCGAGTCCTACCGCTCCGTGGTGCTGCGCGAGGTCGTGGAACCGCTCGGTCTGTCCGAGGAGTCCTTCATGGGCCCCGACGGCTCCGCCGAGGACATCCCGGCCGCCTGCCGGGCGTACGACGAGGCGCTCGCCGCGGCCGGCGGGGTGGACCTCCAGCTCCTCGGTATCGGCACCGACGGGCACATCGGCTTCAACGAGCCGTGCTCCTCGCTCGCCTCCCGCACCCGGATCAAGACGCTCACCGAGCAGACCCGGATCGACAACGCGCGCTTCTTCGACGGCGACATCGACCAGGTGCCGCACCACGTGATCACCCAGGGCATCGGCACCATCCTGGAGGCCCGCCACCCGATCCTGCTCGCCACCGGCGAGGGCAAGGCGGAGGCCGTGGCGCAGACGGTGGAGGGGCCGGTGGCCTCGATCGTGCCCGCGTCGGCGCTCCAGCTGCACCCGCACGCGACGGTCGTGGTGGACGAGGCCGCGGCGTCGAAGCTGAAGCTGGCGGACTACTTCCGCGCCACGTACGCGGCGAAGCCCGCGTGGCAGGGGCTGTAGACCGGCCCTGAGGCTGGTGGGAGGGCCGGGAACACCGTGGTGGTGTTCCCGGCCCTCTCGCGTGCCGTGACCTGTTACCGGGGCGTACGGGGCCGCGACGCACCGCGGTCCCCGGCGCGCGGGGACCGCCCCGTACGCGCGGACGCCCGGTGCCGACGCCCCGCGCGTACGCGTCGGGGAGGTCCTCCGCCCCGTACGCACGCGAACGCCCGGTGCCCGTCCGTGCGGACGGGCACCGGGCGTTCCGGTCGGGTGTGACGCGCCTCGGTCCGCGTCACACCCCGTGTGCTCAGGCCGTCGGGCCGGCCGTGCCCTTGACGATGACCTCCGCCGCCGCCCGGCCGCAGACGCGGGCGGCGCCGTGGGTGGCGATGTGCAGGGCGCCCCTGGCGGGTGCCTGCGGGAGGCCCATCTCGACCACGACCGTGTCGGGGCGCAGCGCGACCAGGGCGTCCAGGGCCTCGCCCATCCAGGCGTGGCGGTGGGCGTCGCGGACGACCACGACGACGGGCCGCTCCCCCGCCGCCCGCGCCACGGCGGCCGCCGGGTCCTCGGTGTCGCCGCCGTACATGCCGCTCTCCGTGCCCGGCACCAGCCGGTCCAGTTCGACGGCCACGCCCCACGGGGTCTCGTCGCCGACCGCGATGTTCGACTCGGAGGTGAAGGAGGCGACGTGGGCGGGGGTGGTCAGCGGCGCGGCGGAGCCGGTCACGCGCACCGCGCGGCGGGCGGCGACCAGGCCGACGTCGGATCCGGTCCCGGTGCCGGGCGCGGTCCCCTCCTGCGCTGCCGCACCCGGCTCCGGACCGGTCTCCTTCGCGCTCCGCGTCCAGGACGCGAGGGCGCGTACCCGTGCGGCCGCGTCCGCGAGCCGCTCCTCGGGAAGTTCACCGCTGCGCACCGCCGCGACCAGCGCGTCGCGCAGCCGGAGCACGGTGCCGTCGTCCTCCAGGCCGCCGCCGACGCACAGCGCGTCGGCGCCCGCGGCGATGGCGAGGACGGAGCCGCGCTCGATGCCGTAGGTCCCGGCGATGGCCCGCATCTCGACGGCGTCGGTGACGATCAGGCCGTCGTAACCGAGTTCCTCGCGCAGCAGGCCGGTGAGGATGCGCGGGCTGACCGTGCCGGGGCGGTCCGGGTCGAGGGCCGGCAGCAGGATGTGCGCGCTCATCACGCACTTGGAGCCGGCCTCGATGGCGGCGCGGAAGGGCACCAGCTCCCGGGCGTGCAGGGTCTCCAGGTCGACGTCGATGCGGGGCATCGCGTGGTGCGAGTCGATCGCGGTGTCGCCGTGTCCGGGGAAGTGCTTGGTGCAGGCGGCGACCCCGGACGCCTGGAGGCCCTGGATGTACGCGGCGGTGTGCCGCGCGACGAGTCCGGTGTCGGAGCCGAAGGCGCGGACACCGATGATCGGGTTGTCCGGGTTGGAGTTGACGTCGGCGGACGGGGCCCAGTTGAGGTTGACGCCGCACTCGGCGAGCCGGCGGCCCAGTTCCTGGGCGACCGCGCGGGTCAGGTCCACGTCGTCGACGTACCCGAGCGCGAGGTTGCCGGGGAAGGAGGAGCCGGTGCGGACCTCCAGCCGGGTGACGTCCCCGCCCTCCTCGTCGATCGCCACGAGGAGGTCCTCGCGCTCGGCCCTGAGCTGGGCGGTGAGCGCGGTGACCTGCTCGGGTGTCTGGACGTTGCGGCCGAACAGGGCGACGGAGGCGAGTCCTTCGTCGACCCGGCGCAGCACCCAGTCCGGGGCGGTGGTGCCGGTGAATCCGGGCTGGAGGACGGCGAGGGCGTCGCGGGTCAGGGTGTCCGTGGCAGAGGTGAGGGTGGTCATGAGGCTGCGTTATCCCTTCACTGCGCCCGAGGTGAGGCCCGTGGCCATCTTCTTCTGGATGAACATGAAGAACACGACGACCGGAAGCGCGATCATCGTCGACGCCGCCATGAGCGCGCCGTAGTCGGTGCCCCGCTCGGTGGTGAACGTCATCAGCCACACGTTGAGCGTGTACTTGGAGTTGTCGTTGATCAGGATGTACGCGAAGAGGTACTCGTTCCAGGCATTGACCAGCGCGAAGATCGAGGCGGCGGCGAGCCCGGGGGCGAGCAGCGGGAAGATCACGCGGCGGAAGGCGCCGAAGCGGGTGCAGCCGTCCACCATGGCGGACTCCTCCAGCTCCACCGGGATGTTCACCACGAAGCCGCGGATCATGATGGTCGCGAACGGCAGGGTGGAGACCAGGTAGACGACGATCAGGCCCCAGTACTCGTCGACCCCGCCCATGGCGTTCAGCTGTGCGTAGATCGGGATGAGCATCGCCGTCGGCGGCAGCATCTGCACCAGGATCATGATCAGGAGCAGCGGCTTGCGGCCGAAGAAGCGGAAGCGGCCGATGGCCAGCGCGGCCAGGGTGGCGATGATCATCCCGCCGACCACGGCGGTGAGGGAAACGATCAGGCTGGCCTGGATCGCGGTCTCGAAGTTGGGCTGCTTGACCGCCCGGACGAAGTTGTCGAAGGTGATCGACGTGGGCCACAGGGTCTGGTCGTAGGACCGGATCTCCCGGTTGGGGCGCAGGGAGCTGATCACCAGCCAGTAGACCGGGAAGACCATGACGAGCGCGATGCCCAGGCCGAGGACGTCGAATCCGAATCGGCTCTTCTTCCGGTCCGGCCGCAGGACCTGTGTGTCGGTCGTGGTGCTCATTCGACCTCTCCCGTCTTCATGAGCTGGCGCAGGTAGTACACGGCCACGCCGGACAGCAGGACCACCGTGATCAGGGCGATCGCGGTTCCCTGGCTGAAGGAGGTGGACGTGAATGCCTTGGAGTAGGAGTAGAGGCCGAGGGTTTCGTACTCCGGTTCGGGCTTGTTGCCACGCAGCAGCCAGATCTGGCCGAAGACGTTGAAGTCCCAGATGATCGAGAGCGTGGACACCATGGTGAAGACCGGCTTGATGACCGGCCAGGTGACGTACCGGTAGACGCCGTAGCTGCTGGCGCCGTCGAGGGCGGCGGCCTCCTCCAGTTCCTTGGGGACCTGGGTGAGCGCCGCGTACAGCGTGACGACGACGAAGGGGATGGCGCCCCAGACCACGAGCAGCGTGATGATCGTGAAGCCCTGGAGGGGGTCCAGGTACCAGTTGTGGCCCAGCCAGTCCTCGCCCACGACCTTGGCGATGAGGGTGTTGATCAGGCCGTAGTCGGAATCCGCCATGAAGCGGAAGACCGAGGCGGCGACCATCAGCGGCATCGACCAGGCCGCGATCAGGGCGAACGTCAGCACCAGCCGGACCCAGTTGGTCAGGCGGCGCATCAGGAGGGATATCAGCAGCCCGATGCCCATCGTGAGCACCACGCAGACCGTCATGAAGACGATCGTGCGAAGCGTGACCCACCAGAACTCGGAGTCACCGAGGATGTTGGTGAACTGGTCCAGTCCGACCCACGGCGCGGCTTCACCGGTCCAGAGCTCGCGGCGGCCCATGTCCTGGAAGGACATGATGACCGTCTTGCTGAGCGGGTAGAGGTAGACGGCGGCGATCGCCACAATCGCCGGGAGTATCAAGAGGTAGGGGAGGAGTTCCCCCTTCTTCCGCTGCCTCTTCTGCTTGCGTGGCCCCGTGCCGGCCTCGTGGGACGAGGAGGTGGCGGGCACTTGGGAATCACGTGGTGCGGGGACCGGTGGTCCGGCAGCCTTGGTATCAGCGGCAGTCACGTGGCTGACCTTCCATCGCGGGATCCGGGGCGAGCCCCGGAAATCACAGCAGTCTCTAGCTGAAAGGGTGGGGGCCCGGCACAGTGCCGGGCCCCCACCTGGCAGTTCGGAAGGCTCAGGCCTTCTTGTTGATCAGACCGTTGATCTCGGCGTCGGCCTTCTTGGTGGCCTCGGCGACCGAGGTGCCCTTCAGGACGTCCAGGAGAAGCTTCTCCAGCGTCTCTTCCTTCTCGATCGAGGCCCAGCCCGGAGCGATCGGCGTGAACCAGGCTTCCGGCACCGCGTTGGCGATGGGGGCCGTCTCCGGCTTGGCCTTCAGCGGCTCGAGCTGCTTCTCGTTGTTCGGGAGGATGTTCTTCGACGCGAGGACGTCCATGGACTTCGCGTTGGTGAAGAGGGAGATCCACTCCTCGCCGAGGTCCTGGACCTTGGACTTGGAGATGGTCGCCAGGTCGGAGCCGCCGATGAAGGACGGGAGCGCCTTGCCGTTCGGGCCGGGCATACCGGCGGTGGCGATCTTGCCTTCCAGCTTCGGGTTGCCGTTCTCGCCCGCGGTGACGCTGCCGGCCTCCCAGCCCTGGCCGTAGATGACCGCGGCCTTCTCGTTGGCCATGACGTTGGCGTGGTCCTGCTCGTCCTTCGTCTGGTCGGCCTTGTTGTACTTCTTGACCAGATCGACGTAGTGGGTGATGCCCTTCTGCGCCTCGGGCGAGGAGAGGGAGCCCTTCCACTCCTTGCTGCCCTCGTCGTACGTGGCGATCTGGCCGCCGTAGGCCGCCACGTAGGACATCGCGGCGTACCAGTACCGGCCCGGGTAGTACACGGAGGAGGCGCGCTTGTCCTTCTTGCCGAGCTCCGCCGAGACCTTGTCCATCGCCTTGAGGAACTCGTCCTCGCTCTCCGGGAGGACGTCGCTGCCGGTGCCGGCCTTCAGCATGTCCTTGTTGTAGATGGCGAGGCGGGCGCTGGCGTAGTACGGAACGCAGTAGAGCTTGCCCTCGTAGGAACAGGTGTCCTTGAGGCCCTTGATCCAGGTGTCGGAGTTCTCGTACTTCTTGGGGTCGATCTCGCCGAGCGCACCATTGAGGATGTACTGCATGGTTTCGGTGTTGCCGAGTTCGACGACGTCCGGGAACTTGTCACCACCGAGCGCGGTGTCAAGCTTCTTGACCTTGTCACCCCACTGCTGGTACTGAATGTTGACCTTGACGTTGGGGTACTTCTTGTTGAACTCGGCGTTGACGTCCTTGACCAGCTCCGGCCAGGTGGACTGGGCGTCGCCCATCAGCCAGACGGTCAGGTCCTCCTTGCGGTCCTTCGGGTCCTTGGACGACGCCTTGTCGTCCGAACCGCATGCCGCGACCGACATCAACATGCCCGCGACGCCGATCGCCGCGATGAGCTTGCGCTTCACGCCAAACCCTCCTCAGGGATGCTGCAACCCCGCCCACCACCGCGAAGACATTCGACGAGTACTGCTGGGGCTGGACCTGGTCTTTAATGGTTTAGACCAGTACCGGGAGCTTGGCCTAGACCTTTAGGGGTGTCAAGGGTGTATAAGAAGTGCACTCGCGTCCGTTATCGGACCGACACCTAAGGGAGGGCGACGACCCGTGACCGGACCGTGCCACCATGTGAGCCGCGACAGACGGAGGAGCCGGTGACGGCAGCAACGCAGCAGTCGGGAAGGCGGGCCATGGGTGCCGACGGGGGAAGCACGGAGAACGAGACGGGCGCGGCCACGCGGACGGCGCGCGTCCCGAAGTACTACCGGCTGAAGCGACATCTCCTCGACATGACGGACACCATGCCACCGGGCACCCCCGTGCCTCCGGAGCGGACCCTGGCCGCCGAGTTCGACACCTCGCGCACCACCGTGCGCCAGGCGCTCCAGGAGCTGGTCGTCGAGGGCCGGCTGGAGCGCATCCAGGGCAAGGGCACCTTCGTGGCCAAGCCGAAGGTCTCGCAGGCCCTGCAACTGACCTCGTACACCGAGGACATGCGCGCCCAGGGGCTGGAACCGACCTCCCAGCTCCTGGACATCGGCTACGTCACGGCCGACGACACGCTCGCCGGACTGCTCGACATCACCACCGGCGGCCGGGTGCTGCGGATCGAGCGGCTGCGGCTCGCCAGCGGGGAGCCGATGGCGATCGAGACCACGCACCTTTCGGCCAAGCGCTTTCCCGCGCTGCGCCGTTCGCTGGTGAAGTACACCTCGCTCTACACCGCGCTGGCCGAGGTGTACGACGTGCGGCTGGCGGAGGCCGAGGAGACCATCGAGACCTCGCTGGCCACCCCGCGCGAGGCCGGTCTGCTCGGCACGGACGTGGGCCTGCCGATGCTGATGCTGTCCCGGCACTCGCTCGACGGACGGGGCGAGCCGGTGGAGTGGGTGCGCTCGGTCTACCGGGGCGACCGGTACAAGTTCGTGGCGCGCCTGAAGCGGCCCACCGACTGAGCACGGCGGGGCCGAGGACGAATTCCGGCCATCGGCCCGCCACCGCCACCCCTCGGAATCCCTACGGAAAACCCCTGCGGAACCCACCGTTCCGCAGGGGTTTTCCGCATGCCGTCCACCCCGTTGGTACGGACCGGAACCGTGCGTACGACCGCTCGTCGCACGTATCCGCCCGCTCGACGCACCGTTGCCGGACCGCAATGCGGACGGGGGTGACGCTGCCCGGAAGCTCGCTTAGATTCCCTGCCCATCACGAGGTAACCAGCGAGGGGACGGAGCCGCCTCATGCCAGCAGAACCCGAAGAGAAACCACCCACCGTCACACCCGTGCGCGTGGTCATCGCCCTCTGTCTCGTCGCCCCGTTCGTGGCGATGCTCTGGGTGAGTTCCTACGCGAAGGTGGACCCCGCCTTCATCGGCATCCCGTTCTTCTACTGGTACCAGATGCTCTGGGTGCTGATCTCCACCGCGCTCACGATGGTCGCGTACAAGCTGTGGCAGCGTGACCAGCGCGCCCGCAAGGGGGGTTCTTCCTCATGAAGGACGGTGTGAACGGCGTCGCGCTCGGCGTCTTCATCTTCTTCTTCGTGGCCGTCACGGTCATGGGGTTCATGGCGGCGCGCTGGCGCAAGGCGGAGAACGAGGCCAGTCTCGACGAATGGGGCCTGGGCGGACGGTCGTTCGGCACCTGGGTCACCTGGTTCCTGCTCGGCGGCGACCTGTACACCGCGTACACCTTCGTCGCCGTTCCCGCGGCGATCTACGCGGCGGGCGCGGCCGGCTTCTTCGCCGTGCCGTACACGATCCTCGTGTACCCGCTGATCTTCACCTTCCTGCCCCGGCTGTGGTCGGTCTCGCACAGGCACGGGTACGTCACCACCTCGGACTTCGTGCGCGGACGGTTCGGCTCGAAGGGCCTGTCGCTGGCGGTCGCCCTCACCGGCATCCTCGCCACGATGCCGTACATCGCGCTCCAGCTCGTCGGCATCCAGGCGGTGCTGGACGTGATGGGCGTCGGCGGCGGCGAGAACACCCACTGGTTCATCAAGGACCTGCCGCTGCTGATCGCGTTCGCGGTGCTCGCCGCGTACACCTACTCCTCCGGGCTGCGGGCCCCCGCGCTGATCGCGTTCGTCAAGGACGGGCTGATCTACCTGGTCATCGCGGTGGCGATCATCTACATCCCGATCAAGCTGGGCGGCTTCGACGACATCTTCGCCAAGGCGGGCGAGGCGTTCTCGCAGACCAACCCGGACACCGGCAAGCCGCGCGGCGCGCTCGCACCGGGCGAGGCGGGCCACTGGGGATACGCCACCCTGGCCCTGGGCTCGGCGCTGGCGCTCTTCATGTACCCGCACTCGATCACGGCGACGCTCTCCAGCCGCAGCCGTGACGTGATCCGGCGCAACACCACGATCCTGCCGCTGTATTCGCTGATGCTGGGCCTGCTGGCGCTGCTCGGCTTCATGGCGATCGCCGCCGGGATCAAGGTGGACAACGGGCAGCTGGCCATTCCGCAGCTGTTCGAGAACATGTTCCCGGACTGGTTCGCCGGCGTCGCGTTCGCCGCCATCGGCATCGGGGCCCTGGTGCCCGCCGCGATCATGTCGATCGCCGCGGCCAACCTCTTCACCCGCAACATCTACAAGGACTTCCTGAAGCCGGACGCCACCCCGGAGCAGGAGACCAAGGTCTCCAAGCTGGTCTCGCTGCTCGTCAAGGTCGGGGCGCTCGCCTTCGTCCTCACGATGGACAAGACCGTCGCGATCAACTTCCAGCTGCTCGGCGGGATCTGGATCCTCCAGACGATGCCGGCCCTGGTCGGCGGCCTGTTCACCCGCTGGTTCCACCGCTGGGCGCTGCTCGCGGGCTGGGCGGTCGGCATGGTGTACGGGACGGTGGCCGCGTACGGGGTCGCCTCGCCGACGCAGGAGCACTTCGGCGGCTCGTCCGCGGAGATCCCCGGCATCGGCGAGATCGGCTACATCGGTCTCACCGCGTTCGTGCTGAACGCGGTGGTCGTGGTGGTGCTCACCCTGGTCCTGAACGCCATGAAGGCGCCCGCCGGGACCGACGAGACCTCGCCGTCCGACTACACGGCCGACGCGGGCGATCCGGGTGTCGCCGCCGAGCTCCCGCCGGCCACGGCGGGGGCGCCCGGCGGCCACTGACGCCCCGTGACGGCCCGTTCCCGCCCCTTCCCGAAGGGCGGCGGGAGCGGGCCGTCCGCTGTTTCCGGAAGGCCCGCAGGGCGCTTCCCGCCGGTCCGGACCGAGCTGACCGACACAACATCTGGGGGCTGCTTCATCGGGCTGCCCCCACATGTATGCTCATCCTCGCTGTCGCCGCAGGGGAATCCGGTGCGAATCCGGAACTGTCCCGCAACGGTGTGTTCAGTGCGCATTCGCGCACCCCGGACAAGTCCGAGGACCTGCCGACAGTGCGTCCGGCTCGACCGATCCGGGCGCCAGACGTCCGGGCCTCGCGGTTGGGCCGGCGGACGCCGTGCGGAGCGCCGTCCCGTCCCGGGTGCGTGCCCGCACGGCCGCCCCGTTCCCCCGCCGGCCCCGAGCCGAGCGAGGGAGAGCACCACGTGACCATCGCGCCAGCCGATCCGGCTTCGGTCGCCGCGTCCACGGCCGCCGATTCCGGGGCAGCCGCACACGACGGACCGGGGGCCGCGCTGCTGCGGACCCTGACCGACCTCACCGCCGATCTGCCCGACACCGACCCCGGGCGCGTCGCCGCCGCCGCACTGCGCGGCCGCAGCGCGCGGGCGGACGAGGCCGAGCTGTGTGCGCTGGCCACCGAGGCCGCCGCCGGACTGATCTCCGAGGACCCCGCCTACTCCCGGCTCGCCGCCCGGCTCCTGACCCGCGCCATCGCGGACGAGGCCGCCGGCCAGGGCGCCGTCTCCTTCTCCGCCTCGGTCGCCGTCGGGCACCGCGAGGGCCTGATCGCCGACCGCACGGCCGGCTTCGTCGCCCGCAACGCGGACGCCCTCGACGCGCTGGTGGAGCGCGCGCTCGCCGACGGCGCCGACGACCGCTTCGGCTACTTCGGGCTGCGGACCCTGCACAGCCGCTACCTGCTGCGTCACCCGCACACCCGTCAGGTCGTCGAGACGCCGCAGCACTTCATGCTCCGGGTCGCGTCCGGGCTCGCCGAGGACGACTCCCCGCGTGCCGTGGACGAGGTCGCGGCGCTGTACGGGCTGATGAGCCGGCTCGACTACCTGCCCTCCTCGCCGACCCTCTTCAACTCCGGCACCCGGCACCCGCAGATGTCCTCCTGCTACCTGCTGGACTCCCCGCTCGACGAGCTGGACTCGATCTACGACCGCTACCACCAGGTGGCCCGGCTCTCCAAGCACGCCGGGGGCATCGGCCTGCCGTACTCCCGCATCCGTTCCCGGGGTTCGCTGATCCGCGGCACCAACGGGCACTCCAACGGCATCGTGCCGTTCCTGAAGACGCTCGACGCCTCCGTCGCCGCGGTCAACCAGGGCGGCCGGCGCAAGGGTGCCGCCGCGGTCTACCTGGAGACCTGGCACGCGGACATCGAGGAGTTCCTGGAGCTGCGGGACAACACCGGCGAGGACCAGCGGCGCACGCACAACCTCAACCTGGCGCACTGGATCCCGGACGAGTTCATGCGCCGGGTCGAGGCGGACGGCCACTGGTCGCTGTTCTCGCCCGCCGACGTGCCCGAGCTGGTGGACTTGTGGGGCGACGACTTCGACGCGGCGTACCGGGCCGCGGAGGCGAAGGGGCTGGCCCGCAAGTCGATGCCCGCCCGGGAGCTGTACGGCCGGATGATGCGCACCCTCGCCCAGACCGGTCAGGGCTGGATGACGTTCAAGGACGCCGCCAACCGGACCGCCAACCAGACCGCCGAGCCGGGCCGCGTCGTCCACTCGTCGAACCTGTGCACGGAGATCCTGGAGGTCACCGACGACGGCGAGACGGCCGTCTGCAACCTGGGCTCGGTCAACCTCGGCGCGTTCGTCGTCGACGGCGCCATCGACTGGGAGCGGCTGGACGCCACCGTCCGCACCGCGGTGACCTTCCTGGACCGGGTCGTCGACATCAACTTCTACCCGACCGAGCAGGCCGCCCGCTCCAACGCCAGGTGGCGCCCGGTGGGCCTGGGCGCCATGGGTCTCCAGGACGTCTTCTTCCAGCTGCGGCTGCCGTTCGACTCCGCCGAGGCCCGTGCGCTCTCCACGATGATCTCCGAGCGGATCATGCTCGCCGCGTACGAGGCGTCCTGCGAGCTGGCCGAGCGCTCGGGCCCGCTGCCCGCCTGGGAGCAAACCCGTGCCGCGCGCGGGGTGCTGCACCCCGACCACTACGGCGTCGAGCCGAACTGGCCGGAGCGCTGGGACGCGCTGCGCGCCCACGTCGCACGGAGCGGGATGCGCAACTCGCTGCTGCTGGCCATCGCGCCGACGGCGACGATCGCCTCGATCGCGGGCGTGTACGAGTGCATCGAGCCGCAGGTCTCCAACCTCTTCAAGCGCGAGACGCTCAGCGGGGAGTTCCTCCAGGTCAACGCGTACCTGGTGGAGGACCTGAAGCGGCTGGGGGTGTGGGACGCGCGCACCCGGGAGGCGCTGCGCGAGGCGAGCGGCTCGGTGCAGGGCTTCGCCTGGATCCCCGAGGAGGTGCGGGCGCTGTACCGCACGGCGTGGGAGATCCCGCAGCGCGGTCTGATCGACATGGCGGCGGCCCGTACCCCGTTCCTCGACCAGAGCCAGTCGCTGAACCTCTTCATGGAGACGCCGACGATCGGCAAGCTCTCCTCGATGTACGCGTACGCCTGGAAGCAGGGGCTGAAGACGACGTACTACCTGCGTTCGCGCCCGGCGACCCGGATCGCCCGTGCGGCGTCCGGTGCCGCGTCGGCCGCCGCCCCCGTTCCCGTACCGCGGGTTCCGGCGCCCGACGCGGACGCGATCGCCTGCTCCCTGGAAAACCCCGAGTCCTGCGAGGCCTGCCAGTAATGACCGCCAACGAAGAGAAGAACCTGCTCGACCCGGGCTTCGAACTGACCCTGCGCCCCATGCGCTACCCGGACTTCTACGAGCGCTACCGGGACGCGATCAAGAACACCTGGACGGTGGAGGAGGTCGATCTGCACTCCGACGTGGCCGACCTCGCCAAGCTGTCGCCGGGCGAGCAGCACCTGATCGGCCGGCTCGTCGCGTTCTTCGCCACGGGTGACTCGATCGTCTCCAACAACCTCGTGCTGACGCTGTACAAGCACATCAACTCCCCCGAGGCGCGGCTGTACCTGTCGCGGCAGCTCTTCGAGGAGGCCGTGCACGTCCAGTTCTATCTGACGCTGCTGGACACCTACCTGCCCGATCCGGACGACCGGGCGGCGGCGTTCGACGCGGTCGAGGAGATCCCCTCGATCCGGGAGAAGGCGCAGTTCTGCTTCAGGTGGATGGACTCGGTCGAGAAGATCGAGCGCCTGGAGACGAAGGCCGACCGGCGCCGCTTCCTGCTGAACCTGATCTGCTTCGCCGCGTGCATCGAGGGGCTGTTCTTCTACGGCGCGTTCGCGTACGTCTACTGGTTCCGTTCGCGGGGGCTGCTGCACGGTCTCGCCACGGGCACCAACTGGGTGTTCCGGGACGAGACGATGCACATGAACTTCGCGTTCGAGGTCGTGGACACCGTCCGCAAGGAGGAGCCGGACCTCTTCGACGAAGAGCTGCGGCAGCAGGTCACGGACATGCTCAAGGAGGCCGTCGAGGCGGAGCTGCAGTTCGGCCGCGACCTGTGCGGTGACGGCCTGCCCGGCATGAACACCGAGTCGATGCGGCAGTACCTGGAGTGCGTCGCCGACCAGCGGCTCACCCGGCTGGGCTTCCCGGCGGTCTACGGCTCCGAGAACCCGTTCTCGTTCATGGAGTTGCAGGGGGTGCAGGAGCTGACGAACTTCTTCGAGCGCCGCCCGTCCGCGTACCAGGTGGCGGTGGAGGGCTCGGTCGCCTTCGACGACGACTTCTAGGTTCTCTAGATCCTGGCCCAGCTTCTGACGTACGGGCGCCGCGCGGTTCTGACGGGCTGCGCGGCGTCCGCCGTTTTCGGCGGTCCGTCGCTCCGGGCCCGTTGTGCGGCGCGCAGTTCGCGGTCGATGCGGCGCTCCCGGGCGAGCCCGGCCAGGGCGGGCAGCAGGACGAGAGCGATAAGTGCGAGTATGCCCAGGACGTTCTGGAATGTGTTCATGGCTCTACTCTCGCCTGCGCGGCCCCTTCGCAGCAGTGGCAGGACTGTCATGGAACGTCGAATTACTGCCACACTGATTCCATGCTGAACAATGTCGCCGCTCTGCTGCTCGACGATGTCCATCCCTTCGAACTGGGCGTGCTGTGCGAGGTCTTCGGGCTCGACCGCAGCGAGGACGGGTTGCCGGTGCACGACTTCGCCGTGGTCTCCGCCGAGGGCCCGGTGCTCCGGACCCACGCCGGTTTCACCATCGGCACGTCGCACGGCCTCGACCGCCTGGAGGAGGCCGATCTCATCGCCGTGCCCGCCGGTGGCCGCTTCGTGGACCGGGAGTACCCCGAGGAGGTCCTCGCCGCCCTGCGCCGGGCGGTGGACCGGGGCGCCCGGGTGCTGAGCGTCTGCTCCGGCGCGTACCTCCTCGGCGCGGCCGGGCTGCTGGACGGGCGCCGCTGCACCACCCACTGGCGCCATGCCGGGGAACTGGCCCGCCGCTTCCCCCGGGCCGTCGTCGAAGCCGACGTGCTGTACGTGGACGAGGGCCAGATCATCACGTCGGCGGGCACCGCGGCCGGTATCGATGCCTGCCTGCACCTGGTCCGGCAGGCGTACGGGCCCCACGTCGCCAATGCGATCGCCCGCCGCATGGTGGTGCCGCCGCACCGGGACGGCGGCCAGGCGCAGTACATCGAGCGCCCGCTGCCGCGCACCTCCTGCGACACCGTCGGCGAGACGCTCGTCTGGATGGAGCGCCACCTCGACCGGGAGATGACCGTCGAGCAACTGGCCGCCCAGGCCCACATGTCGCCGCGCACCTTCGCCCGCCGCTTCCAGCAGGAGACGGGCACCACGCCGTACCGCTGGCTGCTGCGCCAGCGGGTGCTCCTGGCGCAGCACCTGCTGGAGACGTCCGACGAGACGGTGGACACCATCGCCGGGCGCACCGGCTTCGGGACCGCCGCCGCGCTGCGCCACCAGTTCGTGCGCTCCTTGAACACCACCCCGAACGCGTACCGCCGCGCCTTCCGCGGCCCCGGCGCGGTGTCCGAGGTGGCCTGATCCGCGGCCCCGCACGGCACCCGGCACGCGAAGGGCCCCGGGCGCCGGTCCGTGAGGAACCGGTGCCCGGGGCCCTGGTGCGCAGGACGTGCCGGGTGCGTCAGATGCCGCAGCTGGGCGCCGACCAGTAGTGCGAGGGGCCCTGGTTCACGTGGATGTGGTCGTTGTGGCCGGGGTAGCCCGGGCCGAGGATCCCGTTGAAGCCGTGGTAGCGGGCCTGCTTGGCGATGGTGCACAGGGAGTGCGGTCCGGAGCCGAGGTCGACCGCGTCCCCGTACATGTGGCGGCTGTTGGACGCCCCGCCGACCGCCGAGTTGCAGGAGACCGAGCGGAATCCGCTGGTGACCCGGATCGACTGGTCACCGAGCGCGTGCCGCAGCGCCTCCAGCTTCCACATGGAGCTGAGCGCGTTGGCCCTGGCCGTTCCGGCCGCCACCTTGCCGCCGCTCCAGGTGCTGTTGCACTTGTTGAGCTCGGGGTAGGTGAAGTGCGCCGGGGTGCAGTCGCCGTCCTGCAGCGCGTAGATCTTGGCCTGGGTGGCCGGGCCCGCGATGCCGTCGGCGGCGAGGCCGTAGGCGGCCTGGAAGCGCTTGACGGCGGCGGTGGTGGCCGGGCCGTAGGAACCGTCGATGGCCAGCACGGAGTTGTAGCCGGGGTATCCGGCCACCCGTATCTGGAGCTGGACGACGTCGTTGCCCGTGGCGCCGGGGCGCAGCGTGCGGGACCAGGTGTAGCAGTCGTCGGCCTGTGCGGTGCCGGCGGTCACCACGACCCCGCCCAAGGCGAACGCCATGGTCATGACAAGGCCGAGCAGGAGTCGTGCGGTACGTCTGAGCATGAGGGAGCTCCCTACCCGATAAAGGTGTGGGAAGAAAGCCTGTCGGACGAGTCGACGCGCGTCAACTTCCCGCAAAGAAATGGCAGTTGGCGGCCACAGCCGGTCCGGGAACCCGACGGGCCCCGGCCCTCCCCGCGGGGCGGGCCGGGGCCCGTCGGCAACAAGCTGACGCCCGGTCAGTCGTTCGGCACGACCTCGTAGCGCGGGGTGTTCTCCGCCATCTGCCGCAGCGCGTCCTTGCGGTCCCGCTTGGAGAGGCGGTCGATGTACAGGTAGCCGTACAGATGGTCCGTCTCGTGCTGGAGGCAGCGGGCGAAGTAGCCGCTGCCGCGGACCTTGATCGGGTTGCCCTTGGCATCCTGCCCGCGGACCACCGCGTAGTCCGGGCGGGCCAGCGAGGCGTACGCCGTCGGGACGGAGAGGCAGCCCTCGTTGGAGTCGTCCAGGACCCGGTCCTCGGGCGCCAGCTCCTCCAGCACGGGGTTGCAGACGACGCCCACGTGCCGCACGCCGTCGTCGTCCGGGCAGTCGTAGACGAAGACCTTGAGGTCGACGCCGATCTGGTTGGCGGCCAGGCCCACGCCCTCGGCCGTCCGCTGGCTGGCGAACATGTCGTCGATCAGCCCGGCCAGCTCGTCGCCGAACTCGGTGACGTCCTTGCACTCCTTGTGGAGCACCGGGTTGCCCACGACCGTGATCGGGCGGGAGGTGCCGCGCTCGCGGTAGGCGGCCTCGCGCGCCTCACAGTCCTCGGTGTCCACGACGAATCCCTCGTCGTCGACGTTGATCTGCTCGTCCGTGTCCTGTTGCGCCATGTCCGCCGTATGCCTTCCTCAAAAACCTTGGGACCCGGGCAGTCCGGGGAACCGCCGAGCACCTCGACCGGTGCGCGTACAGCCTAACGGCCGCGGGTGGGGCCGTCGGGGCCGTGCCGCGGCCCCGACCGACGCGGGCTTTCCGGCCGCACCGGTCAGCAGACCTCTTCGAGGTCCCGCCACTCCCGGCTGTCCGGGCTGTCCGCCACCCAGCCGTCCAGCAGGCCGCGCACCAGCCCGGCCGGCGCGGCTATCCCGCACTCCCGCTCCGGCACCCACAGCTCACCGGCGGTGCGGTGGCCCAGCGGGCCGGGGTGTCCCGGCTCGCTGTGGTCGTGCGGGTCGAGGTGGTCGCCGTCGCCCTCGTCGCTCTCCATCCGGCTCTCCGAACAGGCCCGGCAGAGCAGCCGCACGGAGGACGACCAGTCCTCGGCGGCGAACCCGGCGTCGGACGCCAGCCGCTCCAGCGCGTCCCGGTCCGCCTCGGTGGCCGCCTCGAGCAGCACCACCCAGGTGGGCACGGGGGACGGCGCCCACAGCTCGATCTCGTCGAAGACGGGGTACGAGGGCCCGGCCGCGGTGACCCGTTCGCCATTGGGCACCCCGTCGTGCAGGACGACCTCGCCCCAGCGGCGCCCGGACGACGGCAGCGGGATGGACAGCACCTCCATCCGGGCCGGGTCGAGCCTGCGGCCCCACACGACCTCGGCCTCGCCCTCCGGCGACAGCCGCACCGCGGCGCTGCCCAGCTCCATGCCGACCGGCTCGCTGTTGGCCGCCGAGGTGTGCTGAGCGGCGCCCGGCACCTTCAGGCCGTACGCCTGCCAGGCCCGGCGCGCCAGCGGCCAGTCCTGCAGCGCGGTGGCGGCGATCCCGACGTTCCACCAGTCGGGGGCGCCGGACTCCTTGTCGAGCAGCGCCACGGCCCGCAGGCCCGCCGCCCTCGCCTGTTCCCAGTCATGCCGGAACTTGTGCAGCAGCGCCAGGTTGAACCACGACTCGGAGAGCCAGGGTTCCAGATCCGCCGCACGTGTCAGCAGCGCGCCCGCGTCCTCGTACCGGCCGTCGCCGATCAGCGTGAACGCGCGGTCCGTGGCCTGCCGCCAAGAGGCGGAGGGCCGATGCCGTACCTTCCCGAAGATCCTCACGATTCCCGCCCGTCCCGACTGGACACCCTCGTTTTCCGCTCTTCTTCGCATCCAACCATGCCGGGCCGGACGCTCGCTCATTACCCATGGGTTACCCGGGGAGAACCGGGGCCGGACCGCTCCGGGCCAGGACCCGGGCCAGTGATTCCACGACTTCGGGCTGATAGTCGTGGGCGGTCCCGAGCCTGAGCTGTTCCAGTGCGCCCAGCGGCCCGATGAGCCCTTCCCCGCAGAGGTCGTCGTATGCGTTGACCGTCCTGACGATCCTGGCGGACAACGGCTGCTCGCGATAGGGGTCTGCCTGTCTCTCCACCACGACGGCGACCTCGGCGTCCACCCCGGTCTGCCGGACCACGGCCCCGCCGAGCAGGGCGATGCGGCGCTGCTCGGCGGCGGGCAGGGTGGCCGTCGCCCCGTCCGGCACCGGGTCGACGAGGGAGAGCTGCCCGATGTCGTGCATCAGGGCCGCGTACTCCAGCACGGTCAGCTGGGGCCCGGAGAGCCCCAGCTCACGGCCGACGGCCCGGCAGAGCACCGCCACCCGGCGGGCGTGCCCGTGCGGGGTGTATCCGGCGACCTCGGTGGCCCGGGCGAGCGAGGCGATGGTCTGCCGGTAGGTGGTGCGCACGGCGACGAACCGGCGGAAGGAGACCTGGGTCAGCAGCAGCGGCACGCACAGCACGGGCAGCGCCCACAGCCCGGCGACGGCCACCCCGAGCGCCATCACGACACCGGTCGCGCAGACCGCCGAGCCGATGCCGGCCAGACCGCGCAGCTGGTCCCGCAGCAGCGGCGGATAGGGGTGGCGGGTGCGCGAGTGCAGCAGCAGGGCCGCGAGGACGGCGTCGCACAGGGCGGTGAGCCCCAGGAGCAGCAGCAGGACGAGCACGTAGTACGGGCCCTCGCCGAGCCGGCTCATGATCTGGCCGGAGTTGTACAGCGGCTGGAAGCAGACGGCGGCGAAGGTGACGGACAGGATCCGGCGGGCCACCCGGTCGGGACCCGGCCCGGTGCCGCGCGCCACCTGGGGCACGCAGGCGACGAGCTGCGCCGCGACGAGCACGGCGATCACCTGGAACACGTCGTGCGCGGTGGGCGCCCCGCCGCTGCGGCCGAGGAGGGCGTACGCGAGCGTCCCGGCGGCGCCGAGCGGCGCGGGCTCGCGCTCGGCGGGCAGGGCGCCCCAGCGGGCCAGCTCGCCGACGGCGATCAGGACGCCGAAGGCGAGGGCGTGGCCGGGGTCGTGGACGCCGTACCAGAAGGTGTGGGCCAGTCCCGCGACGGCGAGCAGGGCGGCGGCGCCCCGGACGACGAGGGCGACGGGGGACGGCCGCGCCCCGGCCCGGTCCCGGCTCACCGGGGGTGGTCCGCGGACGACTGCGGCCCGGACGGCTGAGGGCCGGACGACTGTGTGCGGGCGGGCCGGACGGTCCCGTCCCGCGACGGCCGCGCGGGGGCGTCCGGCCGGTCCCGGGCCCGGTCGGGGGCGTCCGGTCGGGCCCGTTCCCGGCCGGGGGCGCTGCGGAGGTCCGGCCGGTCCCGCCCTGCGACGGGCGGGCGCACGACGCGCCGCCGCGCCCGGGGCCGTCGCCTGCGGGGGCGGGACGTGGTCGGGTCCGGACGGCGGCCGTGGACGGGCCGGCCGCCGGAGGGCCCCGGCGTCCCCGTCGCCGCCCGGCCGGGCGTCCTGGGGCTCGTCCGCCGTGACCCCGGCCGTCACCGCCGACCAGCCGTGCCGCTCCAGCCCGCGCACCAGCGCCCGCACCATCTGCGGATCGAACTGCGTGCCCGCGCACCGCTTCAGCTCCTCCAGCGCGGCGGGCACCGGCCTCCCCCGCCGGTACGAGCGGGTCGAGGTCATCGCGTCGAACGCGTCCGCCACCGCGACGACCCGCGCGAACTCCGGGATCTCGCGCCCCCGCAGCCCGTACGGATAGCCGCTGCCGTCGAGCCGTTCGTGGTGGTGCAGGATCGCGGCCCGCGCCTCGCCGAGGAAGCCGATGCCGCGCACGATCTCGTGCCCGTACTCCGGGTGCAGCTCGATCACCTGTCGTTCCTCCGGGGTGAGCGGCCCGTCCTTGCGGAGCACCCGGGTGGGGACGCCGAGCTTGCCGACGTCGTGCAGGATGCCGGCGAACCGGAGGACCTCCAACCGGTCCTTCTCCATGCCCAGTTCGCGGGCGATGATGACGGAGGCCCGGCCGACCCGTTCGCTGTGTCCCCGGGTGTAGGTGTCCTTGATGTCGACGGCCTGCACCAGCGCCCTGATGGTGGCGCGGTGGGCGGCGTGCTCGCGGTGGTACTGGGCGAAGACCCAGCAGGAGATGTACATCGGCAGCAGGACGATGAGCGCGGACAGCGGTCCGTACGGGCCGCGCCACAGCACCGCCATCATCAGCCCGGCGAGCCCGTGCACCTGGTGCGGCCCCAGCGAGCGGGACAGCAGTCCGCTCCAGGCGCGCCCCGGCGGCAGCCGTTCGGCCACGACCAGGATCGAGCCGTCCAGCGCGGTCAGGACGAGGCTGAAGACCAGGGCCGCGACGCAGGCGGGCAGGATCGCGTACGGGAGGTCGGGGCCGGTGCCGGTCCCGCCGAGCGCCGCGGTGCCGCCGAGCAGTGCGTGGACGGTCGAGGCCGCCCAGACCGTGACGGCGAGCTGCGCGGCCCGCCAGACCCGCCGGGCGGCGGCGGGCGGCTGCTCCACCCGGCCGACGAGCGATCCGGGCACGGCGACGAGGGCGGCGGCGGCGGGCGGCAGCAGGAACGCGGCGGCGAGCAGCAGCGGAAAGAACGATCCGGCACTGATCGGCACGGAGCCGCCGAAGAACGGGCAGCGCCCGGGGAGTTCACAGACCAGGTAGAGCCCGGTGAGCAGCGCGAGGGTGAACCACGGGACCTCCGCCCCGGTCCGCAGGACGGGGAGCACGCAGGCCAGGGCGCCGATCACGGCCACCAGGATGTATCCGCGCGCCGCCCCGCGTGTGGCTCTCACCCGCCCGGCCCGCCCCCCAACATGGTCAATGGAGGCGCCACGCTAGCGATTCGCGGGCAGGCCCGAGCGGCAATGGACCGGATTAGCACATTCGGGTGACAAGCGGGGTGACGTACCGGGCCGGGACCGTCGATGCTTGCCGCCCGCCGTGCACATCCGGGGCTTGTCACCCGCCGTGCACGTCCGGGCGGACCGCCGCGACGGGGATGCGTGCCGGGCCCGGAGAAACGAGTGGGGGCGCGCCGCGTGGTGCGCGGCGCGCCCCACCCGTACGGAACGCGAGGAGGACCGGTCGGGCCGGGGCCCGGCCGTCACTCCTGGGCGGTGGCCGACGTCTCGTTCTCCGCGGCCGTCAGGTCCTGCTCGGGCACCGCCTGGCCCGAGCGGATCAGATCGATCCGGCCCATCACCTTGGACCGCAGATCACTCGGTACGTCGTCCTGGCCGCAGCAGCGCTTCACCAGCTTCTTCACGGCCTGCTCCAGACCGTACTTCTCCAGGCACGGGGAGCACTCCTCGAAGTGCACCTCGAACTTGGTGCAGTCACTGTCGGGCATCTCGTGGTCGAGGAACTCGTAAAGATGATCGAGCACCTCCGAGCAGTCCGTCTCGTGCGGCTCTCCGCAGCTCATGAGCCCGAGCCTTTCCGATCGTCCGACTCTCCGGCACCGGCCGGGACGAGCCCGCGCTCACGGGCGTAGTCCTCCAGCATGCCGCGCAGCTGGCGGCGGCCCCGGTGCAGTCGGGACATCACCGTACCGATGGGAGTCCCCATGATGTCCGCGATCTCCTTGTAGGCAAAGCCCTCCACATCGGCGAGATACACGGCGATGCGGAACTCCTCGGGGATCGCCTGCAGGGCGGACTTCACGTCAGAGTCGGGCAGGTGGTCGAGCGCCTGCGACTCCGCGGATCGCAGACCGGTCGACATGTGGGACTCGGCGCGCGCCAGCTGCCAGTCCTCGATCTCCTCGGCGGCGCTGCGCTGGGGTTCCCGCTGCTTCTTGCGGTACGAGTTGATGAAGGTATTGGTGAGGATGCGGTACATCCACGCCTTGAGGTTGGTGCCCTCACGGAACTGATGGAAGGAGCCGTACGCCTTGGCGTACGTCTCCTGGACCAGGTCCTCGGCGTCCGCGGGGTTGCGCGTCATGCGCAACGCGGCCGAGTACATCTGGTCGAGGTAACCGAGAGCGTCCCGCTCGAAGCGTGCGTTGCGCTCGGCAGCCGTCTCCGGTACGCGGCCCTCGTCGGTCCCTGTGTCGGTCCCAGTGACCGGACCCACCTCCTCCAACGCTGGGGCGGAGCCGAAACCGGACCCGCTCGAATCGGAGAATAGTCGACCTCGCTCCGGGACGGCCTGTCGATTCGTTCCGCCCGCCGCCCGCTCGGGAGCGGTCCTGGCCGCATGCAGGACCGTCCACTCCAGGTCAGCGGCGTTCGAGCGACGCGGGCAGATGGTCGAACCCATGCGACGGACTCCCTCTCCACACATACGACGTTGATGTACCGATGACACGCACAACAGCCGCCCCTCCCCCAACATTCCCGGGGTGCGCGTCACCCGGGGGCGAGGACCATGGAGAGCCACCCGGTCACGGCGGCGGTCAGGGTCTCCAGCGCCTCCTCCTGCGTCGTGCCGGCCTTCTTCGGCACGGCGAAGCCGTGGTCGCCGTACGGCACCTCGGCGATCCGGTACGTCCCCGGGGAGAATTCGGCGGGCCGCCCGAACGGGTCGTTGCCGCCCTGCACGACGAGCGTGGGCACCCCGGTGCCGAGGAGCTCGTCCTCGCGGGACTTCTCCGGCTTTCCCGGGGGGTGCAGCGGGAAGGCGAGCGCGAGGACGGCGCGGGCGCCCAGCTCCGCAGCCGTCCGGCAGGCCACCCGGGCCCCGGCGCTGCGTCCGCCCGCGACGACGGGCAACCCGGCGGCGGCGAGGGCGGGCCACACCCCCCGCCATCCGGTGTCCAGCGTCTTCGGGGCGGGCGCGAGCTTCTTCCCGGCGACCCGCCACGGCTGCTCCACCAGGGCGACGGTCACCCCGTGGGCGGGCAGCGCGGCGGCCAGGGCCCGGAGGTCGCGGGCCTCGATGCCGCCGCCCGCGCCGTGGCCGAGGGCGAGCACGAGCCGGGCACCCGCCGTGCCCGTGGTGTCCGCCGCGTTCGTGGCGTTCGTGGCGTTCGTCGTGCCCGTGGCGTTCGTGGCGTTCGTCGTGCCCGTGGCGTTCGTGGCGTTCGTCGTGCCCGTGGCGTTCGTGGCGTTCGTCGTGCCCGTGGCGTTCGTGGCGTTCGTCGTGCCCGTGGCGTTCGTGGCGTTCGTCGTGCCCGTGGCGTCCGTGGCGGGGAACCAGGTGATCCTGGCCGGTCCGACGTCGGTTTCGACCGTCTCGACCGTACGGTCCTTCTCTGGGGTGGTCACGTCTCCCATCCTCCCCCGGCGGGAGGCCGAGAGGGCGTCAGAAGAGGGTGCCCTCCTCCGGCGCGGCCAGCTCCTCCACCAGCTCGGGCCCGTTGTTGCGGACGTTGCTGACGGCCGTGGCCACCGGGTAGGCCCGCATCAGCCCGGCTGGCGGCGGGGCGAGCAGCCCCCGCACCTCCTCGGCCTCGGTGTTCGACGGGTCGAGCCAGGCGTCCCACCGGTCCGGGGTGAGCATCAGGGGCATCCGGGGGTGGATGTCGGCGAGCGTCGCCGGGCCCTCGGCGGGGGCGACGCCGAGCGGGGTGGTCTCCGCCTCCGTCGTGATCACCGAGCAGGTCACCCACCAGGCCCCCGGGTGGTCGTCGGGCAGGGTCCGGTCGCGCCAGAAGTCGTACAGCCCGGCCATCGCGAAGACGGACCCGTCGGCGGGCGTCACGAAGTACGGCTGCTTGCGCGGGCGCTTCTTCTTCCCCTTCTCCTCCAGCTGCCGCTCGTCCGCGCCGGTGACCCATTCGTAGTAGCCGTCGGCGGGCAGGATGCAGCGCCGGGAGACGAAGGAGCGCCGGAAGGACGGCTTCTCGTGGACGGTCTCCGCGCGGGCGTTGATCATCCGCGCGGCACCGTCGGGCGACTTCGACCAGGACGGCACGAGTCCCCATCTCAAGGTGCGCATCTGGCGAACCGGACGCGGGTCCGCCGCGTCCTTCACAGGACGTTCCAGTACCGCGTGGACCTCCTTGGTCGGCGCCACGTTCCAGTCCGGCGCCAGGGCCTCCGCGGGCTCCCACTTCTCGACCTGGAAGATTCCGGCCAGGTCCTCGGGCCGCCGACTCGATGCATACCGTCCGCACATGAGTGCCAGACTGCCACGACCGTCACGACGACAGGACGCCGATACCGCGAGGAGCCGCCCGCGTCATGGACAGCACCGATCTGGGCAATCTGTGGGACCGCCTCACCGGCACCCAGCCCGCCCCCGAACAGTGGCTCGTGGTGGTGACCGGGACGCTCGCCCTCATCGCCGTCGTACCGAATCCGCTGTGGCGGCTGAGCCGCAACGCGATCACCCTCACGCACGAGGGCGGCCACGGGCTGATCGCACTGCTCACCGGCCGGCAGCTCACCGGCATCAGACTGCACTCGGACACCAGCGGCCTGACCCTCAGCCGCGGCAGACCGACCGGCATCGGCATGATCCTCACCGCCGCGGCCGGTTACACCGCCCCGCCGCTGCTGGGGCTGGGCGGGGCGTGGCTGCTGGTCGACGGCAGGATCACGCTGCTGCTGTGGCTGGCCACCGCGCTGCTCGTGGCGATGCTGGTGATGATCCGCAACGTGTACGGGGCGCTGGCGGTGATCCTCACCGGTTCGGCCTTCCTGCTGGTGTCCGGGCTGGCCTCGCCCGCCGTGCAGTCGCTGTTCGCGTACGCCGTGGTCTGGTTCCTGCTGCTCGGCGGCGTACGGCCGGCCTTCGAGCTCCAGTCGATGCGGCGGCGCGGGGGCGCGCCGGACTCGGACGCGGACCAGTTGTCACGGCTGACCGACGTGCCCGCACCGCTCTGGCTCTTCCTCTTCCACACGGTGTCGCTCTCCTCCCTGATCGGTGGGGGTCGCTGGCTGCTCGGCATGTGAGACGGGCGGTGCCCCGGGCGCGGGACGGACGGTGCCCCGGGCGCGGGACGGACGGCGAAGGCCGGGCCGCGTCGGCTGCCGCACCCGTGTGACGCCAGGGTTCATATCGTTTCGCCCAGGATTCGGGTTCGCGGTGAGCCACTAAAGTGAGGGCCATGACCGAAAGCTCCGTGCACCCCGCCCTCTGGCCCGCCCCGCATGCGACCGGGGCCGTCGACGCGACCGTCACCGTGCCCGGGTCGAAGTCGGTCACCAACCGCGCGCTCGTCCTCGCCGCGCTCGCCGCCGAGCCCGGCTGGCTGCGCCGCCCGTTGCGTTCCCGCGACACCCTGCTGATGGCCGAGGCGCTGCGCGCGATGGGCGTCGGCATCGAGGAGACGGTCTCGTCCAGCTCCGCCGTCACGGGCGGCCCGGAGGCGTCCGGCGAGGCGTGGCGGGTCATCCCGGCCGGTCTGCACGGCCCCACCACGGTCGACGTCGGCAACGCCGGCACGGTGATGCGCTTCCTGCCGCCGGTCGCGGCCCTCGCCGACGGCCCGATCCGGTTCGACGGCGACCCGCGTTCGTACGAGCGCCCGCTGGACGGCGTGATCGACGCGCTGCGGGTGCTCGGCGCCCGGGTCGACGACGAGGGGCGCGGCTCGCTGCCGATGACGGTGCACGGCAGCGGTGCGCTGGACGGCGGGCCGGTGGCGATCGACGCCTCCTCGTCCTCCCAGTTCGTCTCGGCGCTGCTGCTCTCGGCGCCCCGCTTCAACCAGGGAGTGGAGGTGCGCCACACCGGCGCCCGGCTCCCCTCCATGCCGCACATCCGGATGACCGTGGACATGCTGCGGGCGGTCGGCGCGCAGGTCGACGAGCCGGAGACGGGCGGCGAGCCGAACGTCTGGCGGGTCTCCCCCTCCGCCCTGCTCGGCCGCGACCTCACCATCGAGCCCGACCTGTCCAACGCCCAGCCGTTCCTCGCGGCCGCGCTGGTCACCGGCGGCCGGGTCACCATCCCCGACTGGCCCGAGCGCACCACCCAGCCGGGCGACGCGCTGCGCGAGATCTTCACCGCGATGGGCGGCAGCTGCGAGCTGACCGAGCGCGGCCTCACCTTCACCGGATCGGGCCGCATCCACGGCATCGACGTCGATCTCGGCGAGGTCGGCGAGCTGACGCCCGGCATCGCGGCGGTCGCGGCCCTCGCCGATTCGCCGTCCACCCTGAGCGGTGTCGCCCATCTGCGGCTGCACGAGACGGACCGGCTGGCCGCGCTCACCAAGGAGATCAACGAGCTCGGCGGCGACGTCACCGAGACCGCCGACGGGCTCCACATCCGGCCCCGGCCGCTGCACGGCGGTACCTTCCATACGTATGACGACCACCGGATGGCAACCGCGGGGTCGGTCATCGGCCTTGCCGTCCCCGGAGTGGAGATCGAGAACGTGGCGACAACCGCCAAGACCCTGCCGGACTTCCCGCAGATGTGGACCGGAATGCTCGGGGTCTGAGAGATGCGCCGTTACGGCAAGAACCCCGACGAGGACGACGTCCGGATCCGCCCCAACCGCAAGGGCAACCGGCCCCGTACCCACATCCGTCCCAAGCACGAGGACGCCGAGGACGGCATGGTCCTCACCGTCGACCGCGGCCGTCTCACCTGTCTCGTCGACGGCCGTACGGTCGTGGCGATGAAGGCCCGCGAGCTGGGCCGGAAGGCCGCCGTGGTGGGCGACACCGTCTCGATCGTCGGGGACCTCTCCGGCGACAAGGACACCCTCGCCCGCATCGTCCGCATCGGTGAGCGCCGCTCGGTGCTGCGCCGGACCGCGGACGACGACGATCCGTACGAGCGGGTGGTCGTCGCCAACGCCGACCAGCTGGCGATCGTCACGGCGCTGGCCGATCCGGAACCCCGGCCGCGGATGATCGACCGCTGTCTGGTCGCCGCGTACGACGGCGGCCTCTCCCCGCTCCTGGTGCTCACCAAGTCGGACCTGGCCTCCCCGGACAAGCTGCTGGAGGCGTACACCCCGCTGGGCGTCCCGTTCGTCGTCACCAGCCGCGAGGAGCTGGAGAGCGGCGACGCGGCCGAGCGGGTCCGCGAGCAGCTCCAGGACCGGGTCACCGCCTTCGTCGGGCACTCCGGCGTCGGGAAGACCACGCTGGTCAACGCCCTCGTGCCGAAGGACCGGCGGCGCACGACCGGGGTGGTCAACGCGGTCACGGGCCGCGGCCGGCACACCACCACGTCGGCGCTCGCGCTGCCGCTGTCCGGCGGTCGCGGCTGGGTGATCGACACCCCCGGGGTGCGCTCCTTCGGGCTCAACCACATCGACCCGTCCCGGGTGATCCACGCGTTCCCGGACCTGGAGCCCGGCGCCGAGGAGTGCCCGCGCGGCTGCACCCACGACAGCCGGCAACCGGAATGCGCCCTGGACGCCTGGGTGGCGGACGGCCACGCCGACCCGGCCCGGCTCGACTCGCTGCGCCGGCTGCTGTCCACCCGCGAGCGGCGCGAGGGCGACTGACCCGGCGACCGGCCGCACGTCGCGGGACGAGGGCGTCGGCCACCGCTCGCCGCGGGACCACGCGTGCCGGGGCCGCGGCGGCGGCCGTTCCCTGCGGACGACGCACGGCCACCGCTCGCCACCGAACGCTCCGTCGGCGGTCGTTCGGCGCCGGGCGGCGCCGGGCGGCGCCTCGGCGACCGGGCGACGCGTCGGGGGCCGGGCACGTTTGCGAGCCGCCGCCGCCGGTAAGTGCATAATCACACCGAGCCTGGCAAGGCGGTCACCGACGTGGGAGGGCACTGACGATGGCGTGGCTGCTGGTCGTGGTCGCAGGACTTCTGGAGACCGGTTTCGCCGTCTGCCTGAAACTCTCGCACGGCTTCACCCGGCTCTGGCCGACCATCGCGTTCGCCGTCTTCGCCCTCGGCAGCTTCGGTCTGCTGACGCTGTCGCTGAAGAAGCTCGACGTGGGGCCCGCCTACGCCGTGTGGACCGGCATCGGCGCGGCGGGCACCGCGATCTACGGCATGGTCTTCCTCGACGACGTGGTCTCCACCCTCAAGCTGGTCTCCATCAGCCTGGTCATCCTCGGGGTGATCGGCCTCCAGCTCTCGGGCTCGGCCCACTGACCGGCGCCGCACCGGTCACCTGCGGGAGCGCGGCTCGGACGAGCGGACCGGGCGCCCCTCCAGCACATGGCGCACCAGTGGGACCGGCCCCCGCCCCGTTCCGGGCCGCGCCGGCACCAGCGCGTAGCTCAGGGCCAGTCTGAGCACGATCTCGCAGCGCGGGGCGAGCACCGCCGGGTCGTGCGGCGAACGTTGCGCCGTCGGGTCGGTCGGTGGCCGTTGCGCGGACGGGTCCGGGCCGAAGGCTCCGAGGACGGCCGCCGCGCGTTCCCTGGCCAGGCGGAGCAGCTCCGCGGGCGGTGGCGTCCCGGCATCGGCGCGCCGTTGGGCGGGCACCGACGAGACGGGCGGAGTGCCGCAGCGCACGGGGCGGGGTGCCCGCTCGCTCCAGCACCCCGTCAGCACCCCTCTGACCAGGGCGTTCGCGCGTACGACCCGGACGGTCCAGACAGCGGTGGCGGTCAGCTTCTCCGTCGCGCCGCCGTCCGAGGCCAGGGCCCGCTCCACCCCGGCCAGATAGCCGTCTGCGGCGTCCCGGAGCAGGGCGCGGGCCAGGCCGTCCTTGCCGCCGAACTCGTTGTGGAGGGTCTGCCGGGAGACGCCGGCGGCGGCTGCCACGTCGACCATGCGCACCGCCGTCCAGGGCCGGGTCGCCAGCGCCGAGAGGGCGGCGTCCAGCAGTGCTTCCCGCGCTGTGGGCATCGTCGCCTCCCGCGCCGAGGGCTCCGTCCCAGCGTTGGGGCACCTTGGGGAAGTGTCAATGACCCGTGCGGGGCCGGGGTCATGTGGTCCCGTTCACCCGCGGTCGATACTGTGACGACATGCCCGATTACCACGATGATCTGCGCCTTGCCCATGTACTGGCGGACGCCGCCGACGCGGCGACGATGGAGCGGTTCAAGGCCCTGGACCTCAAGGTCGAGACCAAGCCGGACATGACGCCGGTGAGCGAGGCCGACAAGGCCGCCGAGGAGCTGATCCGGGGCCATCTCCAGCGGGCGCGCCCGCGTGACGCGATCCTGGGCGAGGAGTTCGGCATCGAGGGCACCGGTCCGCGGCGCTGGGTGATCGACCCGATCGACGGCACCAAGAACTACGTGCGCGGCGTGCCCGTCTGGGCGACGCTGATCTCGCTGATGGAGGCCGGGGAGGAGGGTTTCCAGCCGGTCGTCGGCGTGGTGTCGGCCCCGGCGCTGAACCGGCGCTGGTGGGCGGCGAAGGGGGCCGGGGCGTTCACCGGCCGCAGTCTGACCTCCGCGACCCGGCTCCAGGTGTCGAAGGTCGAGCGGATCGCGGACGCCTCGTTCGCGTACGCATCGCTGAGCGGCTGGGAGGAGCAGGGCCGGCTCGAGGGGTTCCTGGATCTGACCCGGGCCTGCTGGCGCACCCGCGGGTACGGCGACTTCTGGCCGTACATGATGGTTGCCGAGGGCTCGGTGGACATCTGCGCGGAGCCGGAGCTCTCGCTCTGGGACATGGCCGCCAACGCGATCGTCGTCCAGGAGGCGGGCGGGAGTTTCACCAGCCTGGACGGGGTCTCCGGCCCGGGCGGCGGCAACGCCGCAGCCTCCAACGGCCTGCTCCACCACGAACTGCTGGGCTATCTGAACCAGCGCTACTGACCCGGGACCGGGCCCGATCCCGGGCCCGCCCTCGCGCCCCGCTCGCCCCGTACCGCCCGGGGCGCGCACGGGGGGCATCCGCCACCCGGACCGCCTCAAGGGCCCGCCCCGGCCGACCGGGGGCGGTCCGGGACGGCGTCACGCGCCCCCGTGTGCGCACTCCGGGGCGGCTTCGCGCCTTGCCGGTCCCCCGCATCGGTGCGATTCTGGGATTCCCCCCACTTGTGCATTTGTGAACCGATCCGTGTGGTCGTTCCGACAAGGAGGTGGCTCCCTTCATGCTCGTCCGTGACGCCATGAGCACTCTGGTCCTCACCATCGGCCCCGCCCACACGCTCCGTCAGGCGGCGCGGCTGATGTCGGTCCGTCGCGTCGGGGCCGCGGTCGTCCTCGACCAGGACACCAGCGGGCTCGGCATCCTCACCGAACGCGACATACTCGACGCGATCGGCTGGGGCCAGGATCCCGACGTCGAGACCGTCGCCACCCACACCACCACCGACGTGGTCTTCGCCGCCCCCACCTGGACCCTGGAGGAGGCCGCGGAGGCCATGACGCACGGGGGGTTCCGCCATCTGATCGTGCTGGACGACCACGGGCCGGTGGGCATCGTCTCCGTCCGCGACATCCTGCGCTGCTGGACGCCCACCAGGCGCCGCCGCCACGCGGAGCTGATCGGCTGAGAGCCCTGGAACGACCGGTGGGCCGGTCCCCAGGGAAGGGGGACCGGCCCACCGCCGACGACAGGCGTCCGGGTCAGCCGCGCAGGGCCTGGACCGCGGCCTCCAGACGCTTGCCGAAGTCGCCGTCCGCCTGGCGGAAGTTGTTGATCGCGCGCTCGATGATGTCGTCGCGCGACACCTTGGCGATGAACCCGGCGAGGTTGTCGATCAGCCGCACCTTCTCGTCCTCGGAGAAGAGCCGGTAGAGGTTTCCGGCCTGCACGAAGTCGTCGTCCTCGGCGTGGCTCGGGGCCGCGTGCGTGCCGACCTCGCCGTTGACGGTGGTGGGCCCCCACAGCGGGCGGTCCGTCTGCGCCGGGCCGCCGAAGCTGTTCGGCTCGTAGTTCTTCGCGCCCTTGTGGCGGCCGTCGTACAGGTAGCCGTCACGGCTGTTGGTGCGCGCCTCGGTGGCGTGCGGGCGATTCACCGGCAGGTGGTCGGCGTTGATGCCGACGCGGTAGCGGTGGGCGTCGCCGTAGGCGAAGAGACGGCCCTGGAGCATCTTGTCGGGGGACGGGCCGATGCCCGGCACGAAGTGCGCGGGGCTGAAGATCGACTGCTCGACCTCGGCGAAGATGTTCTCCGGGTTGCGGTTGAGCTCCAGCTTCCCGATCTCGATCGGCGGGTAGTCCTCGTGCGGCCACACCTTGGTGAGGTCGAACGGGTTGAAGCGGTACGTGGCCGCCTCGGCCGCCGGCATGATCTGGACCTGCACGGTCCAGGTCGGGAAGTCGCCGCGCTCGATGGCCTCGCGCAGGTCGCGCTGGTGGCTGTCCGGGTCGGAACCGGCGAGGAGGGCGGCCTCCTCCGAGGTGAGGTTCTTGATGCCCTGGTCGGTCTTGAAGTGGTACTTGACCCAGAAGACCTCGCCGGCCTCGTTGTTCCACTGGAAGGTGTGGGAACCGTAGCCGTTCATGTGGCGGTAGCTGGCGGGAATGCCTCGGTCGCCGAAGAGCCAGGTCACCTGGTGGGTGGACTCGGGGGACAGACCCCAGAAGTCCCAGACGTTGTCCGCCTCCTGCGAGCCGGTGTACGGGTCGCGCTTCTGGGTGTGGATGAAGTCGGGGAACTTGATGGCGTCCTTGATGAAGAACACCGGGGTGTTGTTGCCGACGAGGTCGTAGTTGCCCTCCTCGGTGTAGAACTTCAGCGCCCAGCCGCGGGGGTCGCGCACCGCGTCGGCCGCACCGAGGTTGCCCGCGACGGTGGAGAAGCGCAGGAACGTCTCGGTCTGCTTGCCGACCTCGGAGAGGAACTTCGCCCGCGTCCACTGCGAGACGTCACGGGTCAGCGTGAACGTGCCGTACGCACCGGCGCCGCGGGCGTGCACGACGCGCTCCGGAATGCGCTCGCGGTTGAAGTGCGCCAGCTTCTCCAGCAGTGACTGGTCCTGCACCAGGACGGGACCGCCGACGCCCGCGGTCTGGCTGTTCTGGTTGTCGGCGACCGGCGCGCCGGCCTCCGTGGTGAGCGGTCCCTGCGTCACGTGCGCCTCCTGCGTCGTTCCTGCACATTCGTCATGTCCTGCACAGCCTGTCCCTTGGCGTATGCCGGTCTCGATCCTACAATGGACATTGTCCAAGTCAAGCGAGCATCCAAATCAACACCCGTTCGGGACACGCTCCCTCCACTGTTAGGCTTGTCGTCATGAGTGACCTGCTGGAACGACTCCGCGGACGCGGCTGGCGCATGACCGCACAGCGGCGCGTCGTGGCCGAGGTCCTCGACGGGGACCATGTGCACCTGACGGCCGACGAGGTCCATGCGCGGGCCGTCGCCAAGCTGCCCGAGATCTCCCGCGCCACCGTCTACAACACCCTGGGCGAGATGGTGACGCTCGGCGAGGTCATCGAGGTCTCCACGGACCGGCGCGCCAAGCGCTACGACCCGAACGCGCACCGCCCCCACCACCACCTCGTCTGCGCGAGCTGCGGCGCGATCCGCGACGTGCACCCGGTCGGCGACCCGATGGCGGACCTGCCTCACGAGGAGCGCTTCGGCTTCACGGTCTCCGACGTCGAGGTGACCTACCGGGGCATCTGCCCGAACTGCGCCGCGACGGCCTGAGCCGACCCGAGTCGGCCCGGCCGGCCGGCGATCGCGGCACGGGGCTTCCCCCGTCCGCCACTTCCCCGTCTGCGATTTCCCGTCCACGGGGGTGCCCCGTGGACTCCCGGACCGGGCCCCGGCATGCACAGAGGGCCGGATCCCTGAAGGATCCGGCCCTCTGTTTTCAGTAGCGGGGACAGGATTTGAACCTGCGACCTCTGGGTTATGAGCCCAGCGAGCTACCGAGCTGCTCCACCCCGCGTCGTTGTGTGCACAACACTACGTCACCTCTCCGGACCAGTGCAAATCGATATAGCCCCCCAGCAGGGACGGCACGGATCCGGAGCCCTCACCCCGGTCGCGCCTCGCACGCGGAGGGTCCGGAACGGGGCGGGGCAGTCCGGGGACGCGGCACGCAGGCCGGGCCGGGGAGGGTACGCAGGCCGGGCCGGACCGACGGGGGCGGCGCCGCCGCACAGCCCGGGGGCAACGCAAGGACGGCGCAGGCATACCTCGCCGTTCGGCGCGCGGGCGGTGCCTCGCCTTCCCTTTCAGGGGCGGTGCGGGCGGTGCCTCGTCACCCCGGCCCCGTCCGCCCCGTCCACCCGCCCCGCCTACGCGGTCAGCTCCTGGTGGAGTGCCTCACTCAGCCGGGCGGCCCGTTCGGCGACCTCCGCCGGGCCCAGCTCGACGGCCCGCGCGCACCAGCGCCGCCCCTCGGTGAGCTCACCGCGACGGGCGGCCAGCAGGGCCAGCCGCAGGGCGGCCCGACCGTGCCCGTCGTTCGCGGCGCGGCTCCACCACAGCGCGGCCTCCCGCTCGCTGCCCTCGCGGGCGAGCAGCAGCCCCAGGTTGAAGGCGCCGTTGCGACTGCCCGCCTCGGCGGCCTCGCGGTACCAGCGGGCGGCGCTGTCCACGTCGCCGCGGGCGGCCGCGAGCATCCCGACCCGCACCTGGGCACGGCGGTGCCCCTGCTCGGCGGCCCGCTCGTACCACTCCTCGCACTCGGTCTTCTCCGGCATCGGCTCGCCCAGCGCGGGAGGGCCCGGGGGCGGCCGGCGCGAGTCCAGCACCCCGGCCAGCCGGAAGGCGGCCTCGGCGCTGCCGCCGCCGGCCGCGCAGCGCAGATGGCGTTCGGCCTCCTGCTCCTCGCCCTGGTGCAGCAGGGCCATGCCAACCTGGAGCGCGGCCTCGGTGTGCCCGGCCGCCGCCGCCCGCTCGTACCAGACCAGGGCGGCACGGTCCTCGTCGCGCCCGGCGTACAGGATGCCGAGGTTGAACGCCGCGTCCACGCTGCCCGCCTCGGCCGCCTTGGAGAACCAGGGCTCGGCGCCGGTCGCGTCACCGGCCTGGAGCAGGAGCACGGCCAGCGCGTTGGCGGCCTCGCGGTGGCCCGCGTACGCGGCGCGGCGGTACCACTGCTCGGCCTGCGCGGTACGGTCCTGCGCCGCGCAGAGCAGCCCGAGGTTGTAGGCGCCGTTGACGTCGCCCGCGTCCATCGCGGCGCGGTACCAGCGTTCGGCGGTCTGCTGCTCGCCGCGGGCGGCGTGCAGCGCGCCCAGGGCGTTGGCCGCGTTGCCGTCGCCGTCCTGCGCCGCGCGCAGCCACCACACGGCGGCGCTCTCCTCGTCACCCGCGTCACGCAGCAGGAAGCCGAGCGCGCAGGCGGCCCGCGCCTCACCGGCCTTCGCGGAGATGAGGTACCAGCGGCCGGCCTCCTTGGGCTCGCCGCGCTGTTCGAGGATGGCGCCGAGGTGCAGGGCGGCGCGCTGGTGCCCCCGCGCGGCGGCCTGCCGGTACCACTGCTCGGCCTCGCCCACGCGGCCGGTCGCCGGGCCCGCCACCGGGCCGTCGTCCCTGCGCGCCATGATGCGGTCGAGGACGTCCGGCCGGTCGGCGCCCCTCCCGCCGGGGCCGGAGCCCGGCCGTCCGAAGGCGTCGTGCGGGTCGTCCGCGGCGCTGCGGTCCAGCATCCGCGCGAGACGGTACGCGGCTTCCCGGTGCCCCTGTTCCGCGGCGGCGCGCAGCCAGCGTTCCGCGCCGACGTCGCTGCGGTGTTCCAGCAGGTCGGCGAGGGCGTACGCGCCCAGCGCGTGGCCCTGCTCGGCGGACTGCCGCAGCCAGTACTCGGCGCCGGGCTCGTCGCCGCGCTCGCGGTAGTGACGGCCGAGGGCGTGTGCGGCGGCCGCGGAACCCGCGACGGCGGCGACGCGCCACCAGCCGGCCGCTTCGTCGGGGTATCCGCGCTGGTGGAGCAGGACGCCCAGGTTGTTGGCCGCGGCCCGGTCGCCGTCCGCGGTGGCGCCGCGCAGGTAGGGTTCGGCGCCGTCCAGGTCGCCGCGGCGCAGCAGCAGCGCGCCGAGGACGCTCATCGACGCGGTGTTCCCGGCGTCGGCGGCGCGTCGGTAGCGGGCCTCGCTCTCGGCGCTCTCCGGGCTCTCAACACCGCCGGTCGTCCCGGTCGTCCCGGAGGCCCCGCGAGCCTCGGCGCTCCTGCCGATGCGGGCGCTTCCCGTGTTCTCTGTGAACTCCGTGCTCTCGGCGGTCGCGGCACACCCCGCAGTCTCGGCGGTCTCGGTCGTCCTGATGATCTCAGGCGTTTCAAGCGTCTCGGGTGTCTCAGGTGTGTCGGTGGTCTCACTCTTTACTGCGGCATCACCGCCAAAAGCCGCATTTGCCTTGCTATCCGGCCGATGAACGCGGCGCTGCACAAACCGCCCTGTCTCCAACAGAGTTGCCCTGTCCCCCATAAATACCATCGTCACACCACCTGTAACCCGCGTACACCCGGTATATCGCGGCCAGTGAGGTCACTTCAGCGTTTTGTCGACATGCCCACAGAGAGACAAGTCAAACACGTCCGGGCTCAACTCGTGCCCTGCGAACCGCCCTTCACGCGCTTCGCACAAGAAATCTCGTCATGGCACGACAAAGGCCCGGATCCTCGAAAGGATCCGGGCCTTCGTCTTTCAGTAGCGGGGACAGGATTTGAACCTGCGACCTCTGGGTTATGAGCCCAGCGAGCTACCGAGCTGCTCCACCCCGCGTCGTTGTGTGGAAACCGTACCACGACGCGGGGTGGAGCCTTTACCGGGTTTCTCAGCCGCCGCCGCTGCGGGCGACGGAGGCGTTCTCCTTGTCCTTGTCCTCCGGCCTGCCCTTGTCGTCCTCCGGCTTGCCCTGTTCGGAGCCGTTCTTGTCCGTGCTGTCCGTGCTGTCCGGCTTGGACTGGGCTGCCGCCGCGCGTTCGAGCGCGTCCTGCAGGTCCTTCTGGGCCTCGCCGTAGGCGGTCCAGTCCTGTTCCTTCAGGGCTGCCTCACCCGCCTCGTAGGCCTTCTGCGCGTCCGCGATGGCCTTCTTCAGCGCCGCCTCGCCGGTGGCCGGCGGCTGCGTGGTGTCGCTCGGTGGCCGGGTGGTGTCCGTGGGCGGCTGGCCGGTGTCGGAGCCCGCCACCCCGAAGACCGCGTTGAGCGCCTCGCCGAGGCTGTTCTCGAAGACGGTCTTCGACCCGTACGAGGCGGCCACCTTCCGCAGCAGCGGATAGTTCTGCGTGCCACCGCGCGTGTAGACCGGCTCGATGTAGAGGAAGCCCCCTTCGAGCGGCACGGTCAGCAGGTTGCCGTACTCGATGTCGGAGTCGGTCCCCTTCAGGTTCCTCACGAACTCGGCGACGTCGTCGTTGCCGTTGAGCTCACTCTGTACCTGACCGGGGCCCTTCACCGTGGTGGTGACCCTCAGCAGCCTTATCGTGCCGTAGTCCTTGCTGGCCGCGTCCGCGTCCACCGCCATGAACGCCCCGAGGTCGGGTCGTCCCTTCGGTGTGAACGTCGTCGTCAGCGAGAACTTCTGATCCTCCTGCCCGGGCATCTTTATGCTCAGGTAGTACGGCGGGACGGAACCGGACTCCTTGTTGGTCGGGTCGTCCGGGACCTGCCACGCGTCACTTCCGCTGTAGAACTGGGCGGGGTTCGTGACGTGGTAGCGGGTGAGCAGTTCGCGCTGCACCTTGAACAGGTCCTGCGGGTAGCGCAGGTGGTCCATCAGCTCCTGCGGGATGTCCGTCCTCGGCTCGACGGTGCCCGGGAACGCCTTGCGCCAGGTCTTGAGGACCGGGTCCTCGGTGTCCCACTCGTAGAGCTTGACCTTGCCGTCGTACGCGTCGACGGTGGCCTTCACCGAGTTGCGGATGTAGTTGACCTGGTTCTGCTGGGCGACGACCGCGCGCTGGTTGGTGGTCAGCGAGTCGGCCGTGGTGTCACCGAGCGTCGTGCGCGAGGCATACGGGTAGCTGTTGGTGGTGGTGTACGCGTCGACGATCCACTGGATGCGGCCGTCCACCACCGCCGGGTAGGCGTCGCCGTCGATGGTCAGCCACGGGGCGACCGCCTCGACGCGCTCCTTGGGCGTGCGGTTGTAGAGGATCCGCGAGCCCTCGCCGATGGCTCCCGAGTAGAGGATCTGCGGCTCGCTGAACGCGACGGCGTACGCGGCACGGTTGAAGGCGTTGGAGAGGCTGACCCCGCTGTCGCCCTGGTAGCTGGTGGTCTTCTCGCCGTCCTCCTCGTAGTCGAGCTCCTTCTGGGGCCCGCCGACGATGGAGTACTGCTCGGTCTTCTCGCCGTAGTAGATCCGCTGCTCGTACTTGCCGAGCTCACCGTCCGTCGGCAGGCCGGACTCGGTGAAGTCCGGGGAACCCTTCGGGTTCTTGCCGGTCGTCGTGCCCCGGGCCGCGATGGCACCGTAGCCGTGGGTGTAGGTGAAGTGGTCGTTGATCCAGTTGCGCTTGGGGATGCCGTCGAGGTTGAGCTCGCGCAGACCGATGATCGTGTCCTGGTCCTTGCCGGCGGCGTCCTTGTAGCGGTCGACGTCCAGCGTCCTGGGGAACTGGTAGTAGTTCCTCTTCTGCTGGAGCTGCTGGAAGGCCGGGGAGACGACATTGGGGTCCATCACCCGGTAGCTGGCGGCGCTGTCCGCGCTCGCGCGCAGCTTGGCGTCGTCGTCCGTCGTGCTCTTGCCGGAGTAGTCGTCGACCTGCGCGTCGTCGATGTCGTACGCGTCACGCGTCGCGTCGATGTTCTTCCGGATGAACGGTGCTTCCTTGGCCTGCTCGTTCGGCTGGACCTGGAACTTCTGCACGATCGCCGGGTACAGCCCGCCGATCAGGATCGCCGAGAGCACCATGAGGCCGAAGCCGATCACCGGGAGCTGCCAGGTGCGGCGCCAGAGCGTCGCGAAGAACAGCACGGCGCAGATCGCGGCGATGCAGAAGAGGATGGTCTTCGCCGGGAGGTAGGCGTTGGCGTCGACGTACCGCAGGCCCGTCCAGTTGTCCGTGGCCTTGAAGTCGCTGGACTTCACGGCCAGGCCGTACCGGTCGAGCCAGTACGCCACGGCCTTCAGCGAGACGAAGATCCCGAGCAGCACCGACAGGTGGCCGGTGGCCGCACCGGTCGCGCGGGCGCCGGGGCTGGTGATGCGGAGCCCGCCGTACAGGTAGTGGGTCAGTCCGGCGGCGATCAGCGAGAGCACCGTGGCCGCGAAGCCGAAGCCCAGCAGGAAGCGGTACCACGGCAGGTCGAAGGCGTAGAAGGACACGTCCAGGTGGAACTGGGGGTCCTTCTGTCCGAACGCCACGCCGTTCACGTACATCAGCCAGGTACGCCACTGGCCGGAGGCGGATGCTCCGGCGATCAGTCCGACGAGGGCGGTGATCGCGAGCAGCACCCACTTCTTGTGCGGGGCCAGGCTCATCCGGTAACGGTCCAGGCTCTGCTGCTCCAGGGACATCGCGCTCAGCGGCGGCCGGAGCCGGTGCGCGAGCCAGATGTTCAGACCGACGGCCACGGCCATCAGGAGTCCGAAGACGAGGAACAGCCCGATCTTGGTCCACAGGGTGGTGGTGAAGACGGACGAATACGAGACCGACCGGTACCAGAGCCAGTCCGTCCAGAACCCGGCGAACATGACGAACACCATGGCGAGAATCGCCAGGACGCCCAATGTCATGAGCAGGGTACGGGCGCGCCGGGACGGGCGGCCGACTCTGATCCGTGGCCCTGTCGGGCCTCCGCCGCGGTCCGGCATCTGGAAAGCCAACGTGCGCACCTCGAAGTTCGCGGGTCGTTGTGAAGCGGGCCCAGCGATCGTAGAGCCCACCTATGCAACTTACTGAGGCTTTACCTAGTTCCCGTTACCGGGTCGGAAGGAGGCAGGATATTGGCCATGTCCAATGTTTCCCCCTCTGGCCCCCCGATGGCCGCGAGCCCGCTCACCGTCGCCGTGCTCGAAATCGACGAGTACATCTCCGGTCTCGGCTGGGACCAGCCGGCCCGGCTCTTCGCCCTGGTCGACACCGCCAAGCTGCGTGACCAGGAACCCGGTCTCGCGGCCCAGCTCGGCCTCGAAGACCCCGAGGCCCCGGCCTCCTCGCTCACCCCCATCGAACAGGACGAGCTGCCGCCGGGCACCGCCCTGGACGAGTTCCTGGCCACGATCGCCTGGCCCGACGCGGTGATCGGGTGCGCGATGTCGGTGGAGCGGCTGATGCTGCCGCCGTCCGCCGAGGCGTCCGTGCCGGAGGGGCTCAGCGACGCGCAGCTGACCAAGTGGGTCGCCAAGCACCCGGAGCGCCAGGAGGTGCGGATGACCGTGGCCGTCCTCCGGGACGGTACGCGCGAGTCGGCCGTGCGGCTGCGGGCGAAGGACACCCCGAGCGAGGTGCGGACCGGCGCCGGTCTGGTGCCCGGACTGGCCGACGCACTGGCCGCCACCTTCGAGGCCTGACCCGCCGCAGCCGCCCCGCCGGGGGCGCGGTCAGCCTGCCGAGCAGCTCGGCAGCCCGGCCGTGTCCCCCGCCCCGATCTTCTCCAGGGACTCCCGCGCGTCGGCGAGCGTCTTGACCCTCACCAGGGTGAGCCCGCTCGGCGTGTCGGCGGCGGCGGACCTGCAGTTCCCGTCCGGTGTCAGGAAGTACCTGGCACCCGCCTCGCGTGCGCCGACCAGCTTCATGTTGATGCCGCCGATCGGGCCGACCTTGCCCTTGTCGTCGATCGTACCGGTGCCCGCGACGAACTTCCCGCCGGTGAGCTTGCCGGGCGTCAGCTTGTCGATGAGGCCCAGCGAGAACATCAGGCCGGCGCTCGGTCCGCCGACGTCGGCGAGCTCGATGTCGATCCGGAACGGGAAGGTGTGGTCCGTCCCGGCCTGGATGCCGACGATCGCGCGGTCCTCCTTGGGGGCCTTCGCGGTCGTGATGACGATCTCCCGGCTGCCTTCGGGCTCCTTGCCGGCCTTCTCCGCCGCCTGTGCCGTCTTCGCGGGGATGATCGTGAACGTGACCTTCTCACCGGGGTCGTGGCGGGTGACGAGCTTCGCCACGTCCTCCGGCTGCTCGACCGGCGTGCCGTCGACCTGCTTGATCACGTCGCCCGCGTGCAGCTTGCCCTGGGCGGGGCTGTCCTTCACGACCGTGGAGACCACGACGCGCGAGGAGACCGGGATGCCCAGCTCGGTCAGCGCGGCGACCTTGGCGCTCTCCTGGGACTGGCTGAACTCCTCGGCGTTCTCCTGGGTCGACTCCTGCTCGGTCTTCCCGTCGGGGTACAGCGTGTCGTGCGGCACGACCACGCTGTCGTGGGCCAGCCAGCCGTAGACGGCCTCGACGAGGTTCATCCGGTAGTCGGCGCCGGTGACCCTGACCGTCGTCATGTTGAGGTTTCCGGACGTCGGATACGTCTTGTGCCCGGAAATCTGCAGGACGGGTTCGCTGCCGACCTTGCCGAGGGTGTTCACGGTCGGTCCGGGGGACATTTCCGAGTACGGCACTTTGATCAGCACGCCTGCGCAGAGCAGCGCGATGAGGATCAGGGTGGAGGCGAGCATCGTCGCGGTGCGGCGTGGCATGGAACGACAGTACGGGAAGGGACTGTCAGTGCACTGTCGGGGCCGGTCCGCAGGGAGGGAGACGGGGCGGGGCGCGACGCCGGAAGGCGGCCGTGGCCGGAGCCGTGCCGCGAATTGGCGACTGCGTATGTGTGACGGATTTCAGACGACGTCGGAACCGGAGTGCGATTTCTCCATCGCCTCACGGAACCGGGCATACCCGGCGAGCTCGGAGACATCACCGGTCGTGCGATTACGAGCGGCCCAGCTCCCCCATATCGCAGCGCCGAGCGCAGCGAAAAGCGGAATCAACAACCAGGCGAGTGCTGCCATTACGACCTCCCTACCCCGTGAGCGACCGCAACTGACCGATCAGCAGATTAACCGTCTGCGGAATCAACGCTCACGGCAGGGGGGCGGTTACGCAAATCAGGTCCGGTGTGACGTCCGTCCGGGTTGCGCTCAGCAGGCGCCGACCCACTCCTCGGTGCCGTCCGAGAAGCGCTGGTGCTTCCAGATCGGAACCTCGTGCTTGAGGTCGTCGATGAGCTTGCGGCACGCCTCGAACGCCTCGGCGCGGTGCGGGCAGGAGACGGCGACGACCACCGCGAGATCGCCCACTTGGAGCTCGCCCACCCGGTGGACGGCGGCCAGCGCGCGGACCGGGAAGTTCGCGGCGACCTTCTCGGCCACCCGGCGCAGCTCGTCCTGCGCCGACGGGTGACAGGAGTACCCGAGCGCACCGACGTCCTGACCGCCGTCGTGGTTGCGCACCGTGCCGACGAAGAGCGCCGTGCCACCGGCGGCGTCGTCCCCGACGGCCCGGAAGACCTCGTCGACCGACAGCGGCGTGTCGCGGATCTCCAGCAGCCGGACGGGGTCCGTAGACGCCTGCTCGCCGGGGTGGTCGTGAATGGGAGCCATGCGCCCCATGGTGCCGTACGGCACCGACAGCGCGGAACCGCGTTTTCCACCGGCGGGCCGCCCCCTGCCTTGGAGCCTTCTCCAGGCACCCCGAAGGGGTGCGTGCGGGCATCCGGCCGGAAGGAACGCGACAAGGGCCGTGCCGCAGGGGCCCGTGCCCTGGACGCCGCACCCGGGAGGACCGCGCCTTGGACGCCATGCCCTGGGGGATGTGTCCTGGACGCCATGCCCTGGAGGCAGGTCCGGAAGACCGTGTCCTGGGAGGCGCGGGGCCTGGGAGCGCGTATCCGGGGGCGCGGGGGCCGGGAGGGCGCCCGCGCCCGCCCCGCTCAGATGCGGCGGCGGGCCTTGCGGGCGCGGCGGACCAGCGCGGCGGTGCCCAGGAGCGCCACGGTCGCACCGGCGGCGCCCGCCGCGGTGGCGTCCTTGCGGCCGAGTCGACGGCCGGCGACGGTGTGCCGACCCTCGACCTCTTCGAGGAGCGCGGCGAGCACCTCCTCGTTGGTCCAGGCCGGGCGCCAGCCCACGTCGTGCAGCCGGCTCACGCTGACCACCCAGGGGTGCATCGTGTACGCCAGATCGCCCGCCGGTGACGGGGTGAGGCCGATCCGGTGCAGCCGGGCGGCGGCGCCCAGGGCCACGGCGGAGGGCAGTTCCATCCGGCGGACGCCGCTGAGCTCCTCGACCTCCTCCTGTTCCAGCCAGCCGTCGCAGCCGACCGCGAACTCGCCGTCGATCTTCTCCAGCGCGGCGTACTCCAGGGCCGTGACCAAATCGTCGACGTGGCAGAACTGCCAGGCCGGTCGTGATCCGGCGACGACCAGGAGGCGCGGCGACTCGAAGTAGCGGGTCAGCGCGGTGTCCGTACCGCCGACCAGGACCGTGGGCCTGACCACGGTCACGTTGAGTCCGGGGTGGGCGCGGGGCGCGCGGCGGCCGAGCCGCTCGATCTCCAGGAGGTCGCCGACGCCGGTGGCCTCGGCCGTGGCCCGCAGCTCGGCGTCCTCGGCGAGCGGGATGTCGTTGTCGGGCAGCGCCCCGTAGACCATCGCCGATGTGCACAGCACGACCCGGTGGACGCCGACGGCCGCCGCGGCCGTCAGCACGGTCTGGGTGCCGCGCACGTTGTAGGCGGTGCGGGCCGCGGGGTCGGTCTCCAGGTCGAGGTCGAGCGCCAGGTGCACCACGACGTCCGCGCCGCGCAGTTTCTCCGCGATGGCGGGGTCGCGGACGTCGAGGAGGTGCCAGGTCGCCTCGGACACCTCGCCGCGCCGCTCGTCGATGGCGATGACCTGCTTGATCTCCTCGGACGCCGCGAGGCGCGCGGTGAGCAGCTCGCCCACGCCACCGGCGGCTCCGGTGATCGCGACGACGGGGCCACGGCTTCGGGAACGGCTCTTTGCGGGTTTGTTCTCGGTCGAGGGGGCGGACGGGTTTCGCGCTGCGCGAACCTGAGGGTCTGGGGAACTCACCGGGCGTCTCCAGCGGTTGTCTTCAGTACGTACCCGAGTGACGCGTGCGTACCAGGTGGCGTCCATCCTGCCGCAGGGCGGGCCCCGACGGAGCACTGAGGCCCTGAGCGGACTTTTGGTGTCTACGCTGGATGGTGATGTCGGGCAGTCGCCGCCGGTTCGAGCCGGCGGCCCTACGAGCCGAGGAAACCCGTGAGTGACACCCCATTCGGATTCGGCCTTCCGCCGGAGGAGCCGGAGAACGGCGACGAGGGCAAGAAGAAGGACCCCACCGGAGGTGGGCAGGGTTCGGGCGGGCCTGCGAACCCGTTCGGCTTCGGGCCCGGCGCGGGCGGTGAGAATCCGTTCGCGGCGATGTTCGGCACGATGAACCCCAACGACCTGGGCGCCGCCTTCCAGCAGCTCGGCCAGATGCTGAGCTACGAGGGCGGTCCCGTGAACTGGGACATGGCCAAGCAGATCGCCCGCCAGACGGTCTCGCAGGGCACGCCGGACGGCACCAAGGACGCCAGCGTCGGCCCGGCCGAGCGGTCCGCGGTCGACGAGGCGCTGCGCCTGGCCGACCTGTGGCTGGACGGCGTGACGTCGCTGCCCTCCGGTGCGGTCTCGACCGTGGCGTGGAGCCGGGCGGAGTGGGTCGAGGCGTCCCTGCCCGCGTGGCAGAAGCTGGTCGACCCGGTGGCCGAGCGCGTCGGTCTCGCCATGGGCGACGTGCTGCCCGAGGAGATGCAGGCGATGGCCGGCCCGCTGATCGGCATGATGCGGTCGATGGGCGGCGCGATGTTCGGCCAGCAGATCGGGCAGGCCGTCGGCGTGCTGGCCGGTGAGGTCGTCGGTTCGACCGACATCGGGCTGCCGCTGGGCCCGGCGGGCAAGGCCGCGCTCCTTCCTCTGAACGTCGAGAGGTTCGGCAAGGACCTCAGCGTCCCGCAGGACGAGGTGCGGCTGTACCTGGCCCTGCGCGAGGCCGCCCACCAGCGTCTCTTCGCCCACGTCCCGTGGCTGCGCTCGCACCTCTTCGGTGCCGTCGAGGGGTACGCGCGCGGCATCAAGGTCGACACCAGCAAGCTGGAGGACGTGGTCGGCCAGTTCGACCCGTCGCAGCCCGAGCAGCTGCAGGACGCCCTTCAGCAGGGCATGTTCCAGCCGGAGGACACGCCGGAGCAGAAGGCCGCCCTGGCCCGGCTGGAGACGGCGCTCGCGCTGGTCGAGGGCTGGGTCGACGCCGTGGTCCACGAGGCCGCGAAGTCCCGTCTGACCTCGGCGGACGCGTTGCGCGAGACGATGCGCAGGCGCCGTGCCTCCGGCGGTCCGGCCGAGCAGACGTTCGCCACGCTCATCGGTCTGCAGCTGCGCCCGCGGCGGCTGCGCGACGCCTCGCGGCTGTGGGCGTCCCTCACCGACGCACGCGGTCTCGACGGACGCGACGCCCTGTGGGAGCACCCCGACATGCTGCCGACGGCCCGGGACCTGGACGATCCGGACGGCTTCGTGCACCACGAGCAGCTGGACTTCTCCGAGCTGGACAAGATGCTCGGCGAGGCCGCGCAGGGCACGCAGAAGCCCGCCGCGGACGACGGGGACGACAGCACCGGCGGCGCCGAGGGCCGCGACGGCGGCAAGGGCGACACCGACCGGTGAGCCTGCACGACGACGCCGTGCTCGTGCTGAAGGAGTACGAGCAGCGGGCCGACCCGGCCCAGGACGAGCTGCGCCGGGGCTACCTCGATCACCTGGCGGAACACCCCGACGGCATGTGGAAGGCCTGCGGGGCGGGTCATCTGACGGCCAGCGCCCTGGTCGTCGACCCGGAGCGCGGCCGGGTGCTGCTCACCCTGCACCGCAAGCTGCGGATGTGGTTGCAGATGGGCGGCCACTGTGAGCCGCAGGACACGTCGCTGGCCGCCGCGGCTCTCCGGGAGGCGTCCGAGGAGTCCGGTGTCAGCGGCCTGACGCTGCTCGCGGGGGGCCCGGTGGCACTGGACCGCCACCCGATCCCCGCCCCCTGCCACTGGCACCTGGACGTGCAGTACGTGGCCCTGGCGCCCCCGGGTGCGACGGAGCAGATCAGCGACGAGTCGCTGGACCTGCGCTGGTTCGCGTACGACGAGGTCGCCTCGGTGGCCGACGCGTCGGTCATCAGGCTGACGGAACTGGCCCGCGCGGCGCTGGAGCGGCGGGGCTGAAAAGCCTGCACGCGGAAGCGGGTGGGGCGGTCTCCGAGGAGGCCGCCCCACCCGCTTCGGTCCGGGTGTCGTGCCGCGGATCAGTTCCAGGCGTTGTTCTGGTTCTGGCCGTGGGCTCCCTGCTGGCCCATGCCGTACTGGGCCCGGGCGCCCTGGCCGATCTGCTGGTTCTGCGGGGGCAGCACCTCGCTGGGCTGGACCAGGGCGAAGCCCTGGCCGAGGAAGTTGAGCTCCCAGCCCTCCCCGGTGTTGCCGCGTCGGCGCCACACACCGGAGGAGTGCGTCTGGGCCTGCATCTGCACCCGCAGCGAGCTGGACCAGGCGACGATGGCGTCGGCGTCGGCGTTGACGTACTTCTCCGGGGTGACCTGCATCATCAGCGGCTGGCCCGAGGTCATCAGGGCGACCTTGCCGGTGCCGGAGATGTTGAGCTGGTACTTGCCGGTGCCCGAGATGCCGTACTGGCTGTCCACCGCGATGACCTCGGTGTGCAGCGCGGAGTCCAGCGCCAGGACGTAGGCGCTGTCCACCGTGAGGCCCTCGTGATCGACGTCCACGATGTGGATGTACTGCGCGAGGTTGGCGAGGAAGACGGTGCCCTGCCCGGAGCAGCGCATCAGGTCGAGGCCCTCACCGGTGTTCGCGCGGGCACGGCGCTGGCTGTTCGTCTGGTACTCGCCGTCGAACTCCATCAGCCCCTGGTAGGCGACCATGGCGCCCTTGCGGGCGAGCACGTCGTCGTGGCCGGTCAGCGCGACCCGCAGGAGCTGCGGGTTCTGGATGGCGTACCGGTCCTGGGACTGCTGTTCCGTGTAGTTGAAAAGCGGACTCTGCATGGTGGTTCCCTCCCCCTCAGTTCCGGACCCGCAGGCGGTCGGTACTGTCCTCGCTCGGCTGCACGACGACGATGCCCTGGCCGGAGAAGGCCATCTGGTAGGCCTCACCGCTGCCCCGCCCGATGAGCGAGGACGCCTTGAAGCTGCGCTTGCCCTTCACCTTGAGGTTCGGGGACCACGCCACGAGGGCGTCCGGGTCGACGTAGGTCTCGTCCTCGCCGCGTCCGCAGTCGACGACGATCGGCGTGCCGCGCGAGGTGATGGCGACCCAGCCGGTGCCGGAGATGCAGACGTTCCACAGGCCCTGGCCCGCGAACTTGGCGAGGCCCTTGACCCGCTCCACGCCCCAGGTGAGGTGGCCGTCGAAGGCCAGGAGGTTGGTGCCGTTGACCGAGAGGGAGTCGTTGTTGAGGTTGATGACGACCACATCGGCGCCGTAGTCGGCGAGGTAGAGCAGCCCGTCGCCGGAGCACTTCATGATCGGCGCGCCCTCGCCGGTGATCCACTGGGAGGCGATCTGGCGGGCGGCGGGCGGGTTGGGCTCGTACTGGATGAAGCCCTCGTACGCGACCATCGAGCCGGTACGTGCGTAGAGGTCCTGGCCGGTGGCCATGGCGACCTTGAGCATCGTGCTGCCGTGGTTCTCCATCCGGGCCGTGACGGGGGTCGGGGCGAAGCCCGCGAGTTGCTGGTTCATGACGGGCTCCCTCAGACCTCGTAGGGCTGGACGACGATGAAGTTGCCGGGAGCGCCCCGGAACTGGAGGTTCACGGTCTCCCCGCTGTGCCCCGGGTACGCGTTGCGGCGCAGCCGGACCTGGCTGGAGATGATCACCTGGGACGCGGACGACCAGGCCACGACGGCGTTGCAGTCGGCGAAGGTGGTCGGCGTGACGGGCAGGACGACGGGGACGCCGCGGGTCTTGACGACGATCGTGCCGGTGCCCTGGAACTGCATGGTGAACAGGGCCCCGCCGGGGATTCCGTGGCCCTCGATCCTGCGGACCTCGTACTGCAGGGTCTCGTCGAAGGCGAGGACGTTCTCCGCCGAGACGCAGATGCCGTCGCCCTGGAGCTCGATGGCGTGCAGGTGGGAACCGTCCTCCGCGAGGAAGAGCTGTCCGCGGCCGGTGCAGCGCATCAGCTGCATCTCCTGGCCGGTGGAGTTGCCGACGATGCGGCCCGCGAAGCCGGCGCCCTTGTAGCTGAAGTCGACCTTGCCCTGGTACATCACCATGCTGCCCTGGCGGGCGAGCACGGGCGTGCCGCCCATGGAGAGGTCGACCCGCATGAGTTGCTGGTTCTGCGGGGTCCAGCGCTGGCCGGTGGCCGTCTCCTTGTAGGGCTGGAGCGCCGCCTGGAGCCCGGCACCGGCCTGCGGCATGCCCTGCGGTACACCCTGGGGCATGCCGGGCGGCTGCATTCCCGGCATGCCCATGGGCTGCATTCCCGGAGGCTGCTGCCCGTACGGGGCGGGAGGCTGCTGTCCGTAGGGCCCGGGGGCCTGCTGTCCGTACGGGGCTGCGGGGGCGGGCTGGCCGGGGACCTGGCCGAACTGCGGCTGCTGGGGCTGCTGCGGCTGCCCGTACGGAGCGGGGGTCGGCGCGGGCGTGGGCGGAACCGCGCCACCGGGCGGCGCCAGCGGCGCGGCCATCGTCGGCGCGGTGTGCACCTGTTGCGGCGGCGCGGGGGGTGGGGTCTGGCCGACCGGAGCCCCGAAGGACGGAGCCGGCTGGGGGGCCTGCGGGGCCGCCGGGGCGCCGAAGGACGGGGCGGGGGCCGGCGCGGCCGTCTGGGCGGGCGGTGCGAACGACGGGGCGGCGGCCTGGGCGGGTGGTGCGAACGACGGAGCGGCGGCCTGCGGCTGGGGAGCGGCGGGCTCCTCCTCGGCGACCTCGCCGCCGAAGTTCTTCAGCAGCGCTTCGAGGCCGCCGTCGAAGCCCTGGCCGACGGCGGCGAAGCGCCAGACGTCCTTCAGGTAGAAGTCGCCCAGCATCACCGCGCGCTCGGTGCTGAACTCCGAGCCGTTGAAGGCGTACCTGACGACCTCCTCGCCACCCGCGACGACCCGGATGTACCCGGGGCCGATCTGGGACATCTGCCCGGCCCCGTCGATCGTCGCGGTGAACGACAGCTTGTGGATGTGCGCCGGAATGCGGTCCAGGGTGACGCGGAACGACTCGGTGTCGCCTGCCTGGGCACCGAGGAGCTGAATGGACTCCTCGGGCGATTTAGGCTGATTGAAGAAGATGAAATACCGGTCGTCGGAGAGTCGCTCCTCGGCGTCGAGACCGAAGCAACTGATGTCGAAGGTCAGTCCCGACCCGGCGATCTGCACGCCTACGTACAGGTCTGTCCCCGGCGTGAGATCGCTGATCTTGGCCTTGTGGCCGCGTTGGAATTCCCTGGCCATGCGTAACGACCGTCCCCCATCCCGAATGTGAATGCGTCGCGCCAGGCTAACCGCAAACTCCGACACCGGGCTAAGCCGGTACACACCTGGTACGGAATCGCCGCATGTCACTCACCGCGTGCGGCCGGCAACTGCGGCAGCCGGTCGGCCGCCACCACGCCCTCCAGGTAACCGCGCGCCCGCTCGGTGCGGGGGTACGCCTCCAGCAGCCGCCAGAAGCGGGGCCCGTGGCCGGGAACGAGCAGGTGGGCCAGCTCATGGACCAGCACGTAGTCCACGACGTACTCGGGCATGCCCTGCAACCGGTGCGACAGGCGGATGCTGCCCTCCGCCGGGGTGCAGGACCCCCATCGGGTGTTCTGGTTGGTCACCCAACGCACCGACGCCGGTCTGGCCCGGCCCTCGAAGTACTGGGCGGACAGCCGCTCGGCGCGCTCGGCCAGCTCGCCGTCGCCGAGGACGCGTCTGCTCTCCTGCGCCGCGAGCCGGTCGAGCATCACCCCGACCCAGCGCTGCTCCTCGGCCTCCGACATCCGGGCCGGAATGAGCACGATGGTGCGGTCGCCCTCGCGGTACGCGGAGACCGTTCTGCTGCGACGGCTGCTCCTGCGGACCTCGACCGCACTCGTCGCCGAGGCACGGGGCGGACGGTCCAAGGCGTCGCGCCGCCGGGTTCCGGCGCCGCTCACGGAGGTCTCCCCGGCGATTCCGGGTGACGGGTCGGCGGGCACGCGACGACGTTACCCGGTATCGGTGGGGGAAGTCCCGCCTCCGGAACGGTTCGTGTCCGATCCACACCCCAGCACGCACCATTTGAATGACTAATACCCCCCACCTGTGGATAACTTTCTGCGCGCTTCGGCGCCGGGCCGCATTCTGACCAACGGATCTCGCGAAGATCCGGGCCGCGGCCCACGCACAGAGATCGAGGAACACAGACCGGGGGTAGTCGTGCATCCAATGTTGAAACCCGCACTGCGCCGCGCGTGGCGCGGCCGGGGCACCGTGCAATTCGGAGTGACCCCTGCTCATGCGGTGAAGTTCGGCCCGCTGGATATCGCCACGGGCAGTTTTCTGGAACTGCTCGACGGGACGCGTGGTCTTCCGCTGCTGCACGAGGAGGCCCGGACGCTGGACCTGTCGGAGCATCAGGTGGACGTGCTGGTGAACCGCTTGGCGAGCGCCGGACTGATCGACGACGTACGGGCCGCCGGCCCGGAGACCGAGGCGTTGCGGAACCGGCCCGGTGCGTTGGAGCGGCACCGCCCCGACCTGGCGTCGCTCTCCGTCGTCCATCCCGAACCGGGCGGCGGGATGCGACGGATGGCGGCCCGTCGGGGGATGCGGGTCCAGGTACGGGGTGCGGGCCGGGTCGGGGCCGCGATCGCGGCGGTGCTGTCGGGGGCCGGGGTGGGCCGGGTGGAGGTTCTGGACGGTGGGCACACGGAGCCGTGGGACGTCTCGCCCGGCGGGCTTCCTCCGACGTCCGTCGGTGAGCGCAGGGACACCGCGGCCCGGCAGTTGGTGCGCAGATCCGCCATCGGGGCGACGCCCCGGACGGCGGAGTCGGCTGGTTCCCCGTCGGGTGGTGAGCCGGGGCTTTCGCTGATCGTGGTCGCCCCGCGCGACGGCCTCGCGGTGTACGCCCCCGACCCGCGTCCGGCCGAACCGTGGATCGCGTCGGGTACTCCTCATCTCTACGCGGGGGTGATGGAGGCGACGGGGGTGGTGGGGCCGCTGGTCCTGCCCGGAGGCACCGCCTGCGCGGGGTGCCTGGAGCTGAACCGTGCGGACGGGGACGAGCAGTGGCCCAGGATGCTGTCCCAGTGGCGGTCCGGGCGGCGGGCCGCCGTGCAGGCCTGTGACCTGGGGCTGGCGACGGCGGTGGCCGGGTTGGCGGCCGCCCACGCGTTGTCCTTCCTGGACGGGGAGTTGCCCGCGAGCACCGGGTCGCGCTGGGAGGCGGCGCTGCCGTTGCTGGACTGGCGGTCCGAGCAGATCGGAGCGCATCTCGACTGTTCCTGTGGAGCGGCCGGGCACATTGGGAGGGAGTGCTCCTCCGGGGCCGGAACCACGCACGACACAATGGCCGGGTAACCGCCGCGCCCGGCACGGCAGTCTGGGATTTGGAGGGGCTCATGTCTGATCTTCCCCGGAAAGCGGTCACCCGTACCGCCAAATTGGCCGCCCTGCCCTTGGGGTTCGCCGGTCGCGCCACATGGGGCCTGGGCAAGCGGATCGGCGGGAAGTCCGCGGAGTTGGTCGCCCGGGAGGTCCAGCAGCGCACCGCGGACCAGTTGTTCAAGGTCCTGGGCGAGCTGAAGGGCGGGGCGATGAAGCTGGGGCAGGCCCTGTCCGTCTTCGAGTCGGCGCTGCCCGAGGAGGTCGCCGGTCCGTACCGGGCGGCGCTCACCAAACTCCAGGAAGCCGCACCTCCCATGCCCAGTGCCACCGTCCACGCGGTGCTGGAGGAGCGGCTCGGCGAGAACTGGCGGGAGTTGTTCCTCGAATTCGCGGACACACCGTCGGCGGCCGCCTCGATCGGTCAGGTGCACCGGGCGGTGTGGCACGACGGGCGGGACGTCGCGGTGAAGGTGCAGTACCCGGGTGCCGGGGAGGCCCTGCTCTCGGATCTGACCCAGCTCAGCAGATTCGCCCGGGTGCTCGGCCCGTTGATCCCGGGCATGGACATCAAGCCGCTCATCACGGAGCTGCGCGACCGGGTCTCGGAGGAACTGGACTACGAACAGGAGGCACGGTCGCAGCAGGAGCACGCCGAGGAGTTCGCCGACGATCCCGATGTCGTGATCCCCGGCGTGGTGTACCACTCCGACCAGGTGCTGGTGACGGAGTGGATGGACGGTGTTCCGCTGGCCGACGTGATCACGGGGGGCACCCCGGAGCAGCGGGACCGGGCCGGTCAGTTGCTCGCGCGGTTCCTCTTCTCGGGGCCCGCCCGCACCGGTCTGCTGCACGCCGATCCGCATCCGGGCAATTTCCGGCTGCTTCCCCCGGACGAGGGAGCGGGCGAGGAGGACGGCGAGGAGAGCGGGTGGCGGCTCGGGGTGCTGGACTTCGGAACGGTGGACCGGCTGCCGGGTGGTCTGCCGCAGCCGATCGGCGACTCCTTGCGACTGGCGCTGGAGGGTGAGGCGGCGGCGGTCTACGAGCTGTTGTGCGAGGAGGGGTTCGTCAAGGAGTCGGTCGACCTCGACCCGGACGCGGTGCTCGAGTATCTCCTGCCCATCATCGAACCGGCGCAGGTGGAGGAGTTCACCTTTACCCGGAGCTGGTTGCGCACCCAGGCGGCACAGATCGCCGACCTCCGCTCCCCCGCCCATCAGCTCGGCAAGCAGCTGAACCTGCCGCCCGCCTATCTCCTGATACACCGGGTGACGTTGAGCACGATCGGGGTGCTGTGCCAGTTGGGGGCGACGGTACGGCTGCGCGACGAGCTCGAAGCCTGGCTGCCGGGCTTCCTGCCGGAGTACGAGGAGGAGGACGCGGCGCGGGAGCCGGTGGAGGACGAGCAGGAGGGTGTGACACCGGAACTGGTGGAGGACGCGCCCGCAGGGGCTTAGGCCAGGGCGACGCCACGGGTACGTTCCCGCCAGGTGCGTTCTTGGCCGGCGCGTTCCTGGTCGGCGCGTTCCCGGTCGGAGCGTTCCCGCCGGGCGCGTTGTTCCCGGTAAGCGCGTTTCCAACAGGCGCGTTTCCGGCAGGCACGTTCCGGCCCGGGGCGGGGAGGACCGGGTCGGGGAGGGCCCGGGCGAGGACGGGAAGCCTCCGGCCGGAACACCGCTGGCCGGAACGCTGCGGCTCGGGGCGTCGCCGATCGGGGTGCTGCTGAGCGGGACGCCCAGGGGGTCACCACCAGGCGGAGTCGAGGCGGCTTTCGATCGCCCTGATGTGGGTGCGGGCACACTGCTCGCAGAAGTACCGGCGCCGACCGTTCTCCACGGAACAGATCCAGGTCGGCGGTGTGCTCTCACTGTCGGCGGAGGTGCGGCACAGGGCACAGACGACCGCTGCCTCGTCGCTCCGCGCGGACTGCTGAGCGGACTGCTGAATCGGGTGATGGGTCTCCTCGTCCACGTCGTGACGATAACCCCGGTGCGGTCGCGCCGCTCGGCACCACACGACGGGACAGGCACGGCGGCACCGGCATGCGGCTCGGTCGCGCTGGGACACGACCGCGGGGCCGGTCCGACCGGACCGGCCCCGCGGAAGGGGTACTGACTGGGGGTGCTGTTCGCCGCCGGGCGGAGCGGTTGCCCGGCGGCGGGTGCTGCTGTCGGCCTGGCTAGTGCATGACCGCCATGGCCAGCGCCCGGCGGGCGCGCATCGAGGCGCGCTCGGCCCTGCGCTGCATCCGACGCGCGGTGACCAGGCGCACGGCCTGGCGTTGCGTGTCGGCTTCCCTCATGCGGTCGTGCATATGAGCACGCGCCAGGGCTTCTGGGATGAGTTGCATCTCGCGGGTCCTGTTCTGACGCGAGTCGTTCGCGCCGATGATCGTGACGTTCGGTGTTGCGGAGCCGACGGGCTCATTCGTGGGGACGGACATGGGGGCCTGATTTCGGGGATCGTGGGTGTGGGGACGGTCGATGGTTCCGATGCGCTTCATGGGTTTGGGAGCCGTGGCCCCCAGGTCGGCGATCACGCCGCGACCGGGTTCTTGCGCGGACGACCACGCGGCCGCTTGCGAGCAACGACAACACCCTGGATGAAGAGCTCACCGCCCCAGACGCCCCACGGCTCACGACGCTCCTTGGCGCCCGCGAGGCAGGCCTCGACGAGCGGGCAGGTGCGGCAGAGGGACTTGGCGTACTCGACGTCGGCGGGCGACTCGGCGAAGAAGACCTCCGGGTCGTAGGAGCGGCACGGAACGGGTACGCCGAGGTTCTCGATGGCGTCGTCGAGCGCGGTGAGCGCGGTGAGGGGAAGCAAGGTGGAGTCCTCCGTGAGGCCGGGCGGGGAGATCGTGTCGGAAGGCGGTACGGACGGGGCGTGCGCTTCGAGTTGCACGGTGGGTGGTGTCCTCGTCTGTTCGTTCCGGCCTGTTGACCGGGTGGCGGCTGGTACCGGGTGTTTCTTGTCCCGAGGCCCCTTCGCGCTGTCTCGTCCGTTCGGACAAAACAAAAGGGCCGCGGATCCCGAGTGGGGTTCCGCGGCCCTGAAGGCGCCGGCCTGATGGTGGATCAGGCTGGATGACTCCAGGGTTCAGGCCCACGGAAGGCCCACATCGTGTGGTGCTTCGTCTGCTTCTTGGTGCCGAATTCCGCTCCCGCACCGACGGCGGCAAAGGCATAGGCCTGGGCCTGTCCCTTCGCTACTGCTGCTGCCGGTGCCTGGGCCGGTCGCTCATTGCGCTCCCGCACGGAGAGGCTCGCCGGGGCCGACAGGCTGACGGCAGGAATGCCGGACAGACCGGTGCCACGGAGCGAGGACTCGGAGGAGCGGGCGAGGCCGAGCGAGCAGGCGGAGACGACGGAAAGATCGGTCAGTTCGTTGGTCTTGATGATGCTGATCACTTCAATCGCCTCCTCTCGGCGTCCAGGGGACCGGCGAACCGGTCCTGCGTATTCGGATAAGTACAGCACAGAACCAGGACTTCAGAGAAGCCGCTGTTTCCGTGGTTAAGAACCTATGGTGATGACTGGGGCGCGCGCAAACTATTTTTCCGACGAGTTTTCCTCAGGTCTCGTCGCCGGCTTCCCCGAGCACTTCATCCACCGTCCCACCTGCACAGATGGCCAGGACCGCGGTCCCGAACCGGTCCAACTTCCGCACACCGACGCCGGAGATCCCGGCCAGCTCGCCCTCGCTGCCGGGCACGGCCTCGGCGATCGCCATCAGGGTCTTGTCGGTGAACACGCAGTACGCGGGCTGGCCGATCTCCCTCGCCCTGACCGCCCGCCAGTCGCGCAGCCGCTCGTACAGCGCCTCGTCCATGTCGGAGGGGCAGTCGTCGCAGCGCATCAGCTTCATCTCGCCCGCGTCGGTGAGGGTCCTGCCGCAGACCCGGCACCGGGCGGGGCCGCGTCGGCCGCGTCTGGCGACCGGCCCCTGCCCCTGGCCTTGATGGCCCCTTTCGATCCCGCCGGTGGAGGCCGCCGCCCCGTGTCGCGCGCCGAGGGCCGCCGAGCCGGGGCGCAGCCCGTTCAGGAAGCGGCTGGGGCGTCGTCCGGCGCGGCCGCCGGGCGAGCGGGAGAGCGACCAGGACAGCATGAGGTGCAGTCGGGCCCGGGTGACACCGACGTACAGCAGTCGGCGCTCCTCCTCGACCTGTTCGTCGGTCTTGGCGTAGGCGATCGGCATCATGCCCTCGGTCAGCCCGACCAGGAACACGGCGTCCCACTCCAGGCCCTTCGCGGAGTGCAGCGAGGCGAGCGTGACCCCCTGGACCGTGGGGGCGTGCTGGGCGGCGGCCCGTTCGTCGAGCTCCGCCACCAGGTCGGAGAGCGTGGCGCCCGGCTTGGCCCGTTCGAAGTCCTCGGCGAGCCGGACCAGGGCGGCCAGGGACTCCCAGCGGTCCCGCACCGCGCCGGAGCCCGCGGGCGGGTCCGGTGTCCAGCCCTTGGTGGAGAGCACCGCGCGCACTTCCGCGGGCAGCCCCTCCGCGTCGTCGAGCAGGGAGTCGTTGCTCCCCGCACGGGCCGCGCCGCGCAGGGCGACGCCCGCCTCCCGCACCTCCACCCGTTCGAAGAAGCGCTCCGCGCCCCGCAGCTGGTACGGCACGCCCGCGTCGGCCAGGGCCTGCTCGTAGACCTCGGACTGGGAGTTGACCCGGTAGAGCACGGCGATCTCACCGGCCGGGACGCCCGCCGCGATCAGGTCGCGGATGCGGCGGGCGGTGCCCTCGGCCTCCGCGGGCTCGTCGGCGTACTCCGTGTAGGCGGGCTCGGGGCCGGGGTCGCGCTGCGAGATCAGTTCGAGCCGGTGTTCCGCGGCGCGGCCCCGGGCCTGGCCGAGCAGTCCGTTGGCCAGGTGGACGACCTGGGGTGTGGAGCGGTAGTCCCGGACGAGTTTGACGACCGTCGCGCCGGGGTGGCGGGTGCGGAAGTTCAGCAGGTGGTCGGGGGTGGCTCCGGTGAAGGAGTAGATCGTCTGACTGGCGTCACCGACGACGCAGAGGTTGTCCCGGTCGCCGAGCCAGAGGTCGAGCAGCCGTTGCTGGAGCGGGCTGACGTCCTGGTACTCGTCGACGACGAAGTGCTGGTACTGGCGGCGGACGTGGTCGGCGATGTCGTGCCGGTCCTGGAGGATGGCGACGGTGAGCAGCAGCACGTCCTCGAAGTCGATCACCGAGCGGTCGCGCTTCAGCTGTTCGTACGTCGCGTAGATCTGGGAGATCTCGGCCGGGTCCCTGGGGGCGTCGCGCTGGGCCTTGGCGACCGCGGCCGGGTAGTCGGCGGGGACGGTCTGGGTGACCTTGGACCACTCGATCTCGCTGGTGACGTCCCGCAGCTCGTTGCGGTCGAGGCGGATGCGGCAGCGGGCCGCGGCCTCGGCGACGAGCTGGACCTTGCGCTCCAGCAGTCGGGGCAGGTCGCCCCCGACGGCCTTCGGCCAGAAGTACTGGAGCTGGCGCAGGGCGGCGGAGTGGAACGTCCGTGCCTGCACCCCGCCCGCGCCGAGCTGGCGCAGCCGTCCCCGCATCTCGCCGGCGGCCCGGTTGGTGAACGTGACGGCGAGCACGCTCGCCGGCTGAAGTATCCCCGCGCGCACCCCGTAGGCGATGCGATGGGTGATCGCACGCGTCTTGCCCGTACCGGCTCCGGCCAGCACACACACCGGGCCGCGCAGGGCCGTGGCGACCTCGCGCTGCTCGGGGTCCAGGCCGTCGAGCACGGCGTCGGCCGACTCGGGGACCTGCGGGAAGAGGAGGGAATGCGTTGCTGCTGTCACCCCGCCATGCTGCCAGGTCGCAGGAGCCGGACGCGGAGGTTGTCCACAGGGGGCCGCATTCGTCGTACCGGTCCCGTCTCCAGTCGTCCTCCAGTCGTCCTGACCAGTGCTGACCGGTGCTGACCGGCGCGGGGCGGTGCTCGTGCCGGGCGAGAGCGCGGCAGTACGCAGTACTCGGTACGGCGGTACTCGGTACGGCGGTACTCGGTACGGCGGTACTCGGTACGGCAGCACAGCGGCACTGCGGTACGACGGGACGGGGGCGGGAATGGTGGTCGGCTCGCGTACGTTCCCCTTCCGGGCGGTGCCGCGTTCCGCGGTGGCGCGCTTCCCGGCTTCTCCGCACGACGGATGAGGCTGCGAAGAGAACGAGACCGAGTCCGAGACCGAGACCAAGTCCGAGAAGACGGACGAGCCAGAGGAGCACGAAGACATGCCGGGCACTGTGACGATGTACAGCACCACGTGGTGCGGCTACTGCCGTCGGCTCAAGAGCCAGATGGACCGTGAGGGCATCGCGTACAACGAGATCAACATCGAGCAGGACCCGGAGTCCGCGGCCTTCGTCGAGAAGGCCAACGGGGGCAACCAGACCGTTCCCACCCTCCTGGTGGTCGGTTCCACGGGTGCCGAGGCCGTCATGACGAACCCGTCCCTGGCGCAGGTGAAGCAGGCGCTCGCCGCCTGATCCCGCGGCTCCTGCGGTCCCGCCGTTCCCGTGGCCGGAGGGACACCCCTTCGGCCACGGAGAGGGCGGCGTTCCCGTACGCGTCCGGGGAGCGCCTGCCCGGGGCGGACCCGGCCCGGGCCCGCCAGGTGTCAGCCGATGCTGCCCGGCTTCGGAAGCGGCTTGCCGTACCAGAGCTCGATCAGCCGCGCCGCGATCGAGATGCCGTACGGGGGCAGGATCTCGCCCGATTCGAAGGCTGCGGTCAGGTCCTCGCGGGAGAACCAGCGGGCCTCCTCGATCTCCTCGCCGTCCACGTTGATCTCGGAGGAGGTGGCGCGGGCCATGAAGCCGAGCATCAGGCTGGAGGGGAACGGCCAGGGCTGGCTGGCGACGTACTCGACCTCGCCGACCGTGACCCCCGCCTCCTCGAACACCTCGCGCGCCACGGACTGCTCGATCGACTCCCCCGGCTCGACGAAGCCCGCGAGCGTCGAGAAGCGGCCCTCGGGCCAGTGCACCTGGCGGCCCAGCAGGGCGCGGTCCTTCTCGTCCGTCACCAGCATGATGACCGCCGGGTCGGTGCGCGGGTAGTGCTCGGCGCCGCAGGCCGGGCAGCGGCGGATGTGACCGGCCGCCGCGATGACCGTGCGCTCGCCGCAGCGCGAGCAGAAGCGGTGCAGGCGCTGCCAGTTCTCCAGCGCCACCGCGTGCGCCATCAGCCCCGCGTCGCGCGGGCCGAGCAGCAGACCGGCCTCGCGCAGGCCGGCCGGACGGGCGGGCTGGTCCATGCGGCCGGGCAGGGAGTCCTTCTGGAGCGCGAAGTAGCTGACCCCGTCCTCGTCGGTGCCGAGGAAGTAGCGGTGGGTCTCGGTGATCGGGGCCTCGAACGCCGGGGTCATGACGATCTCCGTGCCGCCCTCGGCCGTGTCGTCGATCAGCACCTGGCCGCCGGAGACGACGAACACGCGGGTGGTCGGGTGGCTCCACGCGGCGGCCAGCCACGCCTCGTCGAGGCGGTGGTGCGCGGCGCGGTCGATGCCGCTGGGCGCGGTCAGACCGATGGGCCGGACCGCGGCGGCGTTGTCGAAGGTGCTCACAGGTGCTTCCTACTCCCCCGGGATGGATCGGGTGTTCAGAGGATTCAGCGGAGTGCCGCGGCCAGTTCGCCCCAGAGGTGCGCGGTCGTCTCCACGCCCTTGAACAGGAGGTCGAGCTCGACCTTCTCGTCGGGGGCGTGCCAGCCGTCGGACGGTACGGAGATGCCCAGGAAGAGGACGGGCGCGCCGAGCACGTCCTGGAGGTCGGCGGCGGGGCCCGAGCCCCCTTCCCGGGTGAAGAGGATCTTCTGGCCGAAGGCCCGTCCCATGGCGCGGGCCACGGCCTGCAGGGCGGGGTGGTCCAGCGGGGTCAGACAGGGGCGGGTGGCCGGGGCGAAGGAGATCCGGTGCCGGACACCGGCCGGGACCTGGGTCCCGGCCCAGGCCCGGACCACCTGCTGGACGTGGTCGGGGTCCTGGCCCGCGACCAGCCGGAAGCTGATCTTCACCAGGGCGGAGGACGGGATGATCGTCTTGCTGCCGGCGCCCTGGTAGCCGCCCCCGATGCCGTTGACCTCGGCGGTGGGGCGGGCCCAGACGCGTTCCAGCGTGGAGTAGCCGGCCTCGCCCGACGCGGCGCGGGACCTGGCGGTGCGCAGCCAGGTGTCCTCGTCGAAGGGCAGCTCGGCGAAGAGCGCGCGCTCGGTGTCGGTGAGTTCGGTGACGCCGTCGTAGAACCCGGGGATCGCGACCCGGCCGTCCGCGTCGTGCAGTGCGGCGACGAGCCGGGCGACGGCGGTGGCCGGGTTGGGGACCGCGCCGCCGAACGAGCCGGAGTGGATGTCCTGTTCGGGGCCGTACAGCTCGATCTCGCACTCGGCGAGGCCGCGCATGCCGGTGCAGACCGTGGGAGTCGTCTCGTTCCACATGCCGGTGTCGGAGACGATCACGGCGTCGGCGGCGAGCCGGGCGGCCCGCTCCTCGACCAGGGCACGGAAGTTCGGGGAACCGGACTCCTCCTCGCCCTCGATCAGGAGCTTGAGGTGGACGGCGGGGGAGGTGCGGCCGGTGGCGGCGAGGTGGGCCCGGACACCGAGGGTGTGGAAGAACACCTGCCCCTTGTCGTCGGCGGCGCCCCGCCCGTACATGCGGCCGTCGCGGATCACCGGCTCGAACGGGTCGGTGGCCCAGCCGTCCTCGCGGGCGGCGGGCTGCACGTCGTGGTGCCCGTAGACGAGGACCGTCGGGGCGTCCGGGTCGTCGGACGGCCACTCGGCGAAGACCGCGGGAGCGCCGGGCGTCTCCCAGATCTCGGTGACCGGGAAGCCGGTCTCCCCGAGCTTGGCCGACAGCCACTCGGCGCTGCGCCGTACGTCCCCGTCGTGCTCCGGCTGGGCGGATACGGACGGGATGCGCAGCCAGGCGGCGAGGTCGTCGAGGAAGGCTGTGCGATGCTGCTCGGTGTACGTACGGACGGCGCTGTCCGGGGTGTCGCTCATGGCCTTGAGCCTAGTGCCTCGTCCGGCGGGGTCCTTCCGCCCGCGGTGCCGGGGCCGGTTCGGCCGGCGGGGGCCGGTCCGGCTGTTCGTCGAGCAGGATCCGTTCCAGTTCCGCACGGCCCGGGAGGCGGGTGGGGCGGACGATCTCACCGGTGCGCACGTAGAGGAACGTGGCGAGGACGTCGGTGGGCGGCAGGCCGTGCAGCTCGGCCCAGGCCAGGCGGTAGACCGCGAGCTGGAGGGGGTCGGCGGTGTTGGTGCGGGTCGTCTTCCAATCGACGATCTCGTACGTGTTCCCGGTGCGGTACACCGCGTCGATGCGGCCCCGGACCATCCGCCCGGCCAGGGTGATCTGGAACGGCGTCTCGACGCGGTACGGGGTGCGGCGGGCGTACGGGGTGCGCTCGAACGCCTCCTTGAGCTCGGCGAGGTCGCGCTCGTCGGCGATCTCGGCCTCGTTCGCGTCGCCGCCGGGCAGCTCGTCGGGCCCGAGCATGGGCAGCGGCACCTCCTCGAAACGGGACTCCACCCAGGCGTGGAAACGGGTGCCCCGGCGGGCCGCGGGCTGCGGGGGCCGTGGCATCGGACGGGCCAGCTCCTGGGCGAAGCCGTCGGGGTCCTCGGCGAGGCGCAGCAGCTGGGTGGCGGAGAGCGACGCGGGGACGAGGACGTCGCGCACGGTGGCGCGGGCGCGCCGCAGTTCGCCGGTGAGCGCGTCGAGGTCGCGGTCCCAGGAGGCGAGGGTGCGGGACTCCTCGGGGGTGAGCCGGCGCTCCCCGGCGGGCGCGGGGCGCTCCTCCTCGGGGGCTCGGGCGGCGGGAATGCGGGGCCCAGCGGGACGGGCGGGCCCGGTGGTGCTGTTGGGGTCGGAGGTACTTCCGGTGCCAGGGACGTCGGCGGGCTCGCTGCCCCCGGCGGCGGTGGTGGCGGGGCCGGGGACGGGGTGCGCCTCGTCGTCGGGGAACGGGGCCTCGTCGTACGGGTCCTCGGGGAAGGGGTCGTCGTACGGGGGCTCCTCGTACGGGTCGTCGAGGAACAGGTCGTCAGGAAACGGGGCCTCGTCATCGTCAGGAAACGGGCCGTCATCGTACGGACCGTTGTGGGGGGACGGGCCGTTGTGGGGGGACGGGCCGTTGTGGGGGGACGGGGCGTCCTCCGTCGTGGCCAGGGTCTCCAGGTGTGCCAGCACCGCGTCGGCGGCAGCGCGGCGGCGGGCCAGCGCGAGGTCGTCGAGGGGGAGCGGCCATGCCTGCTCGGCGGTCCGCTCCGCGAGCGCCGGGTTCTCCTCGTCCTCGGCCGGTTCGTCGGCCCAGACCTCGATCTCGCCGTACCCGGCCGCGCAGTGCTCGTACAGCGCGTGCAGGAAGCCGGACGGGCCGCGCGGCTTCTTCTGGGACGGGCCCCACCAGTGGCCGGAGCCGAGCAGCAGGGTGCGGGGCCTGGTGAAGGTGACGTATCCCAGGCGGAGCTCCTCGGTGTACTGGTGCTCCTTCATCTCCTCCTTGAAGCCCTTGAGGCCCTTGGCGTCCCAGGAGCGGAGGTCGGGGAGGGTGGCCCGGTCCCCGCGCAGGGCGTGCGGGAGGACCTTGGCCTGGGTGGTCCAGGCGTCGCGGGACTGGCCGCTGGGGAACTGGCCGGTGACCAGTCCGGGCACGGCGACGACGTCCCACTCCAGCCCCTTGGACTTGTGGGCGGTGAGGACCTTGACGGTGTTCTCGCCGCCGGGCAGGGCGTTGTCCAGGCCCTTCTCGTACTGGACGGCGGTGCGCAGGAAGCCGAGGAAGGCGAGGAGGGTGGCGTCGCCCTCGACGGCGGAGAAGCGGGCCGCGACGTCGAGGAAGTTGCCGAGGGTCTCGCGGCGGCGGGCGGCCAGGGCCTGCGGCGACGCGGAGAGCTCGACCTCCAGGCCGGTGGTGGCGAGGACCCGGTGCAGCACGTCCATCAGGGGGTCGGCCAGCGAGCGGCGCAGGTCGCGCAGTTCGGCGGCGAGGCGGGCGAAGCGGACCCGGGCGTCGGCGGAGAACGGAAGCCCGTCGTCCTCCTCCCCGCCGGATTCGAGGAAGGTGTCCAGCGCGTCGGCGAGCGAGATCACCTCGGCCGGGTCGATGCCCTCGACGGCCTCGGCGAGCCGGCGGTCGGGGTCGAAGTCCTCGTCGTCACCGTGGGCCGCGCGGTGGACGAGGAGCCGGGCCCGGCGGCCGAGCAGGGCCAGGTCGCGGGGGCCGATGCGCCAGCGGGGGCCGGTGAGCAGCCGGACCAGGGAGGCGTTGGCGCCGGGGTCCTGGAGGACCTCGCAGACCGCGACGAGGTCGGCGACCTCGGGAAGGTGCAGCAGCCCGGACAGGCCGACGACCTCGACCGGGACCTCGCGGGCCACGAGCGCGGCCTGGATCTCCGGGAAGTCGCCCGCCGTCCGGCACAGGACGGCGATCTCGCCGGGCTCCTTGCCGGTCCTCACCAAATGGGCGATCGATTCGGCGAGCCAGTCGATCTCCTCGGCGTGGGTACGGAGCAGGGCGCAGCGGACGATGCCGTCGCGTTCGGCGCCCGGGGCGGGGCGCAGCGCCTCGACCCCCTCGTGCATGGCGCGCAGCGGGGCGGCGAGGCCGTTGGCGAGATGGAGGAGGCGACCGCCGCTGCGGCGGTTCTCGCTGAGGGAGTAGCGGGTGGCGGGGGTGCCGTCGGCGTGCGGGAAGTGGAGCGGGAAGTCGTCGAGGTTGGCGACGGAGGCGCCGCGCCAGCCGTAGATCGCCTGGCAGGGGTCGCCGACGGCGGTGACCGCATGGCCGGTCGCGACCGTCCCGTCCGGCGCATCGGTGCCGTTCCCGGGGCCGCGGCCGAAGAGGGCGGAGAGCAGCAGCCGCTGGGCGACGGAGGTGTCCTGGTACTCGTCGAGCAGGACGACCCGGAACTCGTCGCGCAGGATCGCGCCGACCTCGGGCCGGGTGAGCGCCAGTTCGGCGGAGAGCGCGATCTGGTCGCCGAAGTCGAGGAGGTCGCGGTTCCGCTTGGCCTCGCGGTAGCGGCGGGTCAGCTGGAGCAGTTCGCGACGGGCCTCGGTGGTCTCGGGGACCTTGCGCAGTTCGGCGTTGGTGAGCCGGGCCGATTCGAGCGTGTGCAGGAGGTCGGTGTCGTGTTCCGCGAGCTGTTCGGGCCGTACGAGGTGCTCGGCGAGCTCGGCGTCCAGGGCCAGCAGATCACTGACCAGGGTGGGGAACGACCTGGTCAGGGCCGGGTAGGGGCCGGGGGCCTCGCGCAGCACACGGGCGGCGAGCTGGTAGCGGGTGGCGTCGGCGAGGAGGCGGGTGGTGGGTTCGAGCCCGATGCGCAGCCCGTGCTCGGTGAGGAGCCGGCCGGCGAAGGCGTGGTACGTGGAGATGCTGGGCTCGCCCGGGGGGTCGTCCGGATCGATCGCGTCCGGATCGGTGACCCCGGCCGCGATCAGGGCCTTGCGGACGCGCTCGGCGAGCTCGCCGGCCGCCTTGTTGGTGAAGGTGAGCCCGAGGACCTGCTCGGGTGCCACCTGGCCGGTCCCCACCAGCCACACCACCCGGGCCGCCATCACCGTGGTCTTCCCGGACCCGGCCCCGGCCACGATCACCTGCGGCGCGGGCGGTGCGGTGATGCAGGCCATCTGCTCGGGGGTGAACGGAATCCCGAGGAGCTCCTTGAGCTGCTCGGGATCGGTGATGCGTGAGGACACCCCAGGAGGTTAGCCGCAGGCACCGACACCGAGGGGCCCCGCCCGTTCACCAGCCCGTTCACCGGCTCGTGTGCGCACCCCGTTCACCGGCCCGTGTGCACGCCCGGGGACGACCGGTCCGTTCTGCTCCGCGGCTCCGCGGCTCCGCGGAAGTCCGCGGAAGGGCCTCCGCTCCTCGAACAGTCCACGAAAGGACTCATTCCAGGATGTGGCGGCCCTCCGGCTGCGCGCTGCACGAGGCCCGGAAGGCGCAGTGCCCGCAGTGCTGGCCGGTCGAGGGCGTGAAACGTTCGTCCAGGACCCGGCCGGCGGCCGTGGCCAGCAGGTCGGAGATCCATTCGCCCCCACCGACCCCGCCGTCCAGCGGTCCCTGCGCCTGCACCTTGGGAAGGGCGTCGCCGCCCTCCTTCTTGGCGGCGGCCTGGCGCAGCTGCACCAGTTCGGCGCCGCCCGGCTCGGGGCGTCGGCCGTCGAAGACCTCGTCGACCGCCCCTTCCCGGACGGCCAGCTGGTACACCGCGAGCTGGGGGTGACGGGCGACCTCGTCCTTGGTCGGGGCCTGTTTGCCGGTCTTGAAGTCGACGACGTAGGCCCGGCCCTCGGCGTCCTGTTCGACGCGGTCCATGGAGCCCCGGATGCGCACCTCGTACTCCCCCGCCTCCAGCGTCACGTCGAAGTCGTGCTCGCTCGCGGCGGAGGTGCGGCCGGTGCGGTCCATGACGTGCCAGCGCAGGAAGCGTTCGAGGGCGATCCGCGCCTGTTCCTTCTCCTGCCGGGACTTCCAGGGGGCGTCGAAGACCAGGCCGTCCCAGACCGAGTCCAGCCGTTCCATCAGGACGTCCAGATCGGCGGGGGTGCGCCCGGAGGCCACCTCGTCGGCGAGTACGTGGACGACGTTGCCGAAGCCCTGGGCGGCCGTCGCCGGGGCGTCCGCCTTCACCTCGCGGCCGAGGAACCACTGGAGCGCACACGTGTTGGCGAGCTGGTCGAGCGCACTGCCGGACAGCGCCACGGGCCGGTCCCGGTCGCGGAGCGGCACGGCGGAACGGGTCGGCTCGTACAGGCCCCACCAGCGGTGGGGGTGCGCCGCCGGTACGAGCGGTGCGCCCTCCTCGTCGGTGAGCGCGGCGAGGCGGGCGAGCCGGCGGGCGGCCTCCTCCCGCAGGACGTCGGACGCCTCGGGATCGACGGTGGTGGCGCGCAGTTCGGCGACGAGCGCGGCGACGGCGAGGGGGCGGCGCGGGCGGCCGGTGACGTCGCGCGGTTCGACGCCGAGTTCGGCGAGGAAGCGGGACGGCTGGTCGCCGTCGTCCGCGGGGGCCTTCACCGCGGTGACGACGAGGCGTTCCCGGGCGCGGGTCGCCGCGACGTAGAAGAGCCGGCGCTCCTCGGCGAGGAGGGCGCCGGGGGTGAGCGGCTCGGCCAGGCCGTCGCGGCCGATCCGGTCCGCCTCCAGCAGCGAACCCCGGCGGCGCAGGTCCGGCCAGAGCCCCTCCTGCACCCCCGCGACGACGACGAGGCGCCACTCCAGCCCCTTGGAGCGGTGCGCGGTCATCAGCCGTACGGCGTCGGGGCGCACCACGCGCCGGGAGAGGGTGTCGGCGGCGATGTCCTGGGCGTCGACCTCCTCCAGGAAGTTGAGCGCGCCGCGCCCGCCGGTGCGTTCCTCGGCGCGGGCCGCGGTGTCGAAGAGGGCGCAGACCGCGTCGAGGTCGCGGTCGGCGTTGCGTCCGGCCGCACCGCCGCGCAGTGCGGCGCGCTCCAGCCGCGACGGCCACGGGGTGCCGGACCACAGCGCCCACAGCGCCTCCTCCGCGGTGCCGCCCCCTTCGAGCAGCTCGCGCGCCTTGCGCAGGAGCGCGCCGAGTCGCTGGGCCCCGCGGGCGTACGCCGGATCGTGCGTGACGAGCCGTTCGGGTTCGGCCAGCGCACGGGCCAGCAGGTCGCCGGAGGGCGCCGGCACCCGGTTCCCGGCGGCCCGCTCCTCGTCGCGCAGGGCCCGGCCGAGGCGGCGCAGGTCGGCCGCGTCCATGGAACCGAGGGGGGAGGCGAGGAGGGTCAGGGCGGTCTCGGTGTCCAGCCAGCCGGCCCCGTCGTCGGCTGCCCGGCCGCTCCCCTCTTCCGGAACCTCGTCCGCCGAGGTCTTCTCCTCCGGTGCCTTCTCCTCCGGTGTCTCGTCCGCCGAGGCGTTCTCCTCTGCCGTCTTCTCCTCCGGTGCCGCTGTCCCCTCCTCGTCCGGCGCGCCCCGGTGCAGGGCCGCCGTGGCGACCGCGCGCAGGGCGGTCAGGAGCGGGGCCACCGCCGGTTCGTGACGCAGGGGAAGGTCGTCGCCGTCGACCTCCAGGGGAACGCCGGCCGAGGTCAGGGCCCGGCGCAGGGAGGGGATCGTGCGCCCCCCGGCCCGTACGAGCACCGCCATCTCGTTCCACGGGACGCCGTCCTCCAGATGGGCCCGGCGCAGCAGGTCCGCGATGTTCTCCAGCTCCGTGGAGGCGGTCGGGTAGGTGTACGCCTCCACCCTCCCGCCCTCGTGGACCGCGGCCAGCTCCCGGTGGGCGCGGACCTTCTCCGCGGGGAGCCGGGTCAGCGGCATCCGGCGGGTCAGCAGCCGGGTGGCGGCCAGCAGCCGCTCCCCGGACCGGCGCGACGTGGTGAGCACGCCGACCGGGGCCGGGGCGCCGTCCGCCCGCCGGAACGTCTCCGGGAAGTCGAGGATGCCGTTCACGTCGGCGCCCCGGAACGCGTAGATCGACTGGTCCGGGTCGCCGAAGGCGATCAGGTCCCGGCCGCCCCCGGCGCCCCGGGCGCTCCCCCGGTTGCCGGCCAGCGCGTGCAGCAGCCGCACCTGGGCCGGGTCCGTGTCCTGGTACTCGTCGACGAACACGGCGTCGTACTGCCCCGCGAGCAGCGCCGCCACCTCGGGGCGCTCCGCGAGCAGCACGGCGCGGTGCACCAGCTCCGCGTAGTCCAGCACCCCCTGCGCGTCCAGCACGTCCAGGTACTCGGCGAGGAACTCGGCGGCGGCGCCCCAGTCGGGCCGGCCGGTGCGGCGGGCGAAGTCGGCCAGCGCATCCGGTCCCAGGCCCAGCTCCCGGCTGCGGGCCAGCACGGCGCGCACCTCGTCGGCGAAGCCGCGCGTGGTCAGGCAGGCCCGCAGCTCGTCGGGCCAGCGGATGTGGGGGAAGCCCTCCCGTTCCAGTTCGAGCTGGCCGGCGAGCAGTTCGCGGACGGTGACGTCCTGCTCCGGCCCGGAGAGCAGCCGCAGCGGTTCGGCGAAGAGGTCGGCGCCCTGGTGGGCGCGGACCAGTGCGTAACAGAAGGAGTGGAACGTGGTGGCCTGCGGGCCGCGGGCGGCACCGAGCCGGGCGGCCATCCGGTCGCGCAGCTCCACGGCCGCCTTGCGGCTGAAGGTGAGCACCAGGAGGCGGGCGGGGTCGGCGCCCCGTGCGACCCGGGCTGCGACCGCCTCGACGAGCGTGGTCGTCTTGCCGGTGCCGGGCCCGGCGAGCACCAGGAGCGGGCCGCCGGGGTGGTCAACCACCGCGCGTTGTGCCGCGTCCAGAAGAGGGGGTTCCACGGAGCCCGGCGGAGTACGCACCAGTCGGTACGCGCCCGCGGTCCGCCGTCGGGCCTGACGGTACGGACTGTGCCGGGTGGAGGAGGAGGAACTCACGTGGATCGCCGGTCCTGGTGGGTGTGCTGGTGGTGAGGGTGCGGTGCGGTGCGCGGGCTGACGACGCTACGCCAGCGGCGGCGCGGTGCGGGACGTGCGGGCTGCGGGGCCCGTCGCTTTCCGGGGCGCGGGCGTGGTCGGAGGCCGCACCGTACGCCCGACCGTGTCGGACATCACGTACGCCGCGCGCATCGCGTACGTCACATGTGTCGCGCACCTCGCGTGCATCACGCACGCCGTGCCCGTCGTGTGCGTCATGTGGTGCGTCCCACACGCCATGCGCATCGCACACGCCATGCGCGTCGCACGGCCCGCGCACTCCGGCCCGTACGCCCCGTGCGATTCGCGCTGTCCGTGCTGCTCGCACGCCCCGTACCGCTTGGCAAGAACCTGCTCGCACGCCCCGTACCGCTCGGCAGGAACCTGTGCGTCCGGCCCCGCGGAAGCCGGTGCGTCCGGCCGTGCGGACCCCGTCCCGGCCCCCGTTCCCGCCCCCGTTCCGGCCCTGGGGCCGACTCGCGGCGCGGGTCCTGCCCGGCGTCGCCACCGGGGTGCCGGGGGTGTCGTACGGGCCCGGCGCCGCCCGCCGCGCCGCCGAATGGCCGAAGCTGTCAGATGTGAGCACCTCCGCCCCTGTCCCGGTCCGCGCCTCCGCCCCCCTCCGCGGTGACGCCGTCCCACCGCGCCCGCTTCATGTCGAGGCGCGGCAGATGCCCCTCCGCGCCCCGCGACGCCCCGCGCAGCGGGGTGCCCTCCTCGCGGTAGTGGTCCAGGGCCCGCAGCTCGTGGCCGGGCAGCAGCACCCCGTCGGACCGCACCACGCGCCACCACGGCACCGCGGACCCGTACAGCGCCATGACCCGGCCGACCTGGCGCGGGCCGCCGTCGCCCAGCCACTCGGCGACGTCTCCGTACGTCATGACACGGCCGGGCGGGATCAGCTCGGCGACGTCGAGCACCCGTTCCGCGTACTCCGGCAGCTCGTGGACCGTCGGCCCGGCGCTCTCCGCCCGGTCGACGCCGGTCCGGCCGCTGGTTGTCCCGCCGCCGTTCGTCCGGCCGCCGCTCCTCCGGTATTGGCTCATCCGCCCCATCCTGCCGTACGCCACCGACAGTCCGGCCCGGTCCGGGTACCCCCGTCCCCAGGGCGTGCGTGCGGGGGCAAAGGGGCGTATCTTGCGCTTCGCGTGTTCGTGCAGTGCACCCTGACGCCTCCCTCCGTCGCCGGGCCGTGCCACCATCGTGCGGGCGGTGACCGGTGATACGAGACCACGAAGACCATTCAGAGGCGACGAAGGAGCAGGGCGTGCAGCCACCGAAGGCGGCGGACGCCTCTGATGCGGAGCCCCACCCGGACGAGTCCCGCGCATCCGCCGGAAAGGGCCCGGACACGCCCCGCGTGCCGGCCGGGGAGTCCGGCCCGGAGCGGGGGACGGCCGCCCCCGGCCACCCGGCCGGGTCGACGCTCTCGACCGTCGCGCAGGAGCAGGCCGAACGCGTCTCGGGGGACGAACCGCTGCTCCCCGCCCGGGTGCACCGCCCCTCCGACCTCATGCGGCTCCTCATCGGCGTCCTGGCGATCGCCGTCCTGTTCGCGATCGCCGCGTTCGCCCACGGCACCACGGCCGGTCTCGAGGAGGACATCAACAAGGGCACCGACCAGGCGCCCGACGTCCTGATCAAGATCGCCGGTCTGGTCTCCAGCATCGCCGTGCTGCTCGTCCCGGTCGCGTTCGCGATCGAGCGGCTGATCAAGCGCGACGGACTGCGGATCGCCGACGGGGTGCTCGCCGCCGTGCTGGCGCACGGCGTCACCCTCGCCACCGACCTCTGGGTGTCCCGGTACGCGCCCGGCACCATCAAGGACGCCCTGACCCAGCCGCAGGCCGGGGCGCTCACCGACCCCGTGCACGGCTACCTCGCCCCCGTGATCGCGTACATGACGGCGGTCGGGATGGCGAGACGGCCGCGCTGGCGGGTGGTGCTGTGGGTGGTGCTGCTGCTCGACGCGTTCGCCATGCTGGTCAGCGGCTACACGACCCCGTTCTCGATCGTCCTGACCGTGCTGATCGGCTGGAGCGTCGCGTACGGCACGCTGTACACGGTCGGCTCGCCCAACGTCCGGCCGACCGGTCAGCACCTGATGGCCGGGCTGCGGCACGTCGGCTTCCGTCCCGTCACCGCGATGCGCGCCGAGGACTCCCCCGACGCGGGCGACCAGAGCGACCGGGGGCGCCGCTACCTGGTGTCCCTGGAGGACGGGCCGCCGCTCGACGTGACGGTCGTCGACCGCGAGCAGCAGGCCCAGGGCTTCTTCTACCGGGCGTGGCGCAGGCTCACCCTGCGCGGCATCACCCAGCGCCGTTCCATCCAGTCGCTGCGCCAGGCCCTGGAGCAGGAGGCGCTGCTCGCGTACGCGGCGATCGCCGCCGGGGCCAACGCCCCCAAGCTGATCGCCACGTCCGAGCTCGGCCCCGACGCCGTGATGCTGGTGTACGAGCACATCGGCGGCCGTTCCCTGGACGCGCTGGAGGACTCGGAGATCACCGACGAGGTGCTGCGCGGCGCCTGGCGCCAGCTGAAGGCGCTCCAGTCGCGACGGATCGCGCACCGCAGGCTCACGGGTGACGCCATCCTGGTGGATCGTTCCGGCAAGGTGTTCGTCACCGATCTGCGCGGCGGCGAGATCGCGGCCGGCGACCTGATGCTGCGGATGGACGTCGCCCAGCTGCTGACCACCACCGCTCTGCGGGTGGGGGCCGAGCGGGCCGTGGCCGGGGCCCTGAAGGTCCTCGGCCCCGATGTCGTCGCCGACTGCCTGCCGCTGCTCCAGCCGATCGCGCTGAGCCGTTCGACCCGGGCGACGCTGCGCCGGCTGGCCCGGGAGCGTGCGCAGCGGGAGCGGGAGGCGGTGCTGGAGGCGTCGGACGCGGCCAGGCGGGCCAGGGCGCAGGAGCACGGCGCACCGGAGGGGGCGGCCGGGCCCGGGGCCGACGACCGTACCGGCCGCAAGCCGGGCCGCAAGGCGCTCCGCAACCAGAAGCAGGCCGAGAAGCGGGCCCTGGACGACGCGCTGGAAGGGGCTCGCGAGGAGGACCTGCTCTCCCAGATGCGGCAGCAGGTGCTGCGGATCCGGCCGCAGGCGCCGGTCGAGCCGGTCCGCCTGGAGCGCATCAAGCCGCGGACCCTGGTCAGCTGCATCGCCGGTGCGATCGCCGCCTACCTCCTCATCTCGCAGGTGACCCAGGCCGACTTCGGCGCGGTCGTCGAGCAGGCGGAGTGGGGCTGGGTGGCGACCGCCGTCGGCTTCTCGGCGCTGAGCTACGTCGCGGCCGCGATGAGCCTGCTGGGCTTCGTACCGGAGCGGGTGTCGTTCGGGAGGACCGTGCTGGCGCAGGTCGCCGGGTCCTTCGTGAAGCTCGTCGCCCCGGCCGCGGTCGGCGGCGTGGCGCTGAACACCCGCTTCCTGCAACGGGCCGGGGTGCGGCCGGGGCTCGCGGTGGCGAGTGTCGGCGCCTCGCAGCTGTTCGGCCTGGGCTGCCACATCCTGCTGCTGGGTGCGTTCGGCTATCTGACCGGCACCGAGCGGACCCCGTCCTCGCTCACCCCGTCCAGGACCGTGATCGCCGGGCTGCTGACGGTCGCCGTGCTGGTGCTGGTGGTGACGGCGGTTCCGTTCCTGCGGAAGTTCGTGGTGACGCGGGTGCGGTCGCTGTTCGCCGGGGTCGTGCCGCGCATGCTCGACGTGGTGCAGCGGCCGCAGAAGCTGCTGACGGGCATCGGCGGGATGCTGCTGCTGAGCGGGACGTTCGTGATGTGCCTGGACGCGTCGATCCGGGCGTTCAGCGGTCCGGACGTGCCGACGCTCAGCTACGCGAGCATCGCGGTGGTCTTCCTGGCCGGCAACGCGCTGGGGTCGGCGGCGCCCACGCCGGGCGGTATGGGCGCGGTCGAGCCCGCGCTGACGCTGGGTCTGATCGCGGTCGGCCTGCCGAAGGAGGTCGCGGCCCCGGCCGTGCTGCTGTACCGGCTGCTGACGCTGTGGCTGCCGGTGCTTCCCGGCTGGCTCTGCTTCAACCACCTGACCCGCAAGGGCGAACTCTGACGGCTCCCGGGCCCGCGGCCCTGCGGCTCCCGGGTACCGGCCCCCGGTTCGCGTGACCGGGGGCCGGGGCAAGGCCCTGGGCCGTGTCAGGGTCCAGGTCCGGAAAGGGGCCCGGGTCCGGCCCCCGACGCCCCCTTTCCGTCCGATCCGCCGGCCGATCCCTGACGGTTCCTCAGCCCCGAACGGGGCAATCCGCGCGGCCAGTCGGGCGACGGTCCGTGCGCCGGCCACCCGCTTGGACCGGTGTCCCGTGCACCCCTCCGGTCCGCCCCGCACGATGGGCCCCATGAGGACCTCCCCCGCCCTGCGTGCCGCCGCCCTGGCCGCCGTCACCGTGCTCCTGCCCATCACCGCCTGTTCGAGCGGCGGCACCGAGGAAGGCGCCGGGCCGCGCAGCTCGCCGCTCGCGGCGAACGCCGCGGCGACCGACTCCGACGACCTCGTCTCCCAGCAGCTGACGTGGAAGCCCTGCCCCGCCCCGGTCCCGGCGCAGGGCGGCGGGAAGGCGCCGACCCCGCTGCCCGGCGGCACCCCCTGGGAGTGCTCGTTCATGCGGGCCCCGCTCGACTACGCGAACCCCGACGGCAAGACGATCCAGCTGGCGCTCATCCGGGCCAGGGCCGAGAACCAGGACAAGCGGATCGGCTCCCTCGTCTTCAACTTCGGCGGTCCCGGCGCCTCCGGCGTCGCCACCCTGCCCGCCTTCGGCAAGGACTACGACAAGCTCCGCGCCCGCTACGACCTGGTCAGTTTCGACCCGCGCGGCGTGGGCCGCAGCGCGGGGGTGCGGTGCGAGAGCGACAAGCAGCTCGACGCCCGCTACGAACTCGACGGCACCCCGGACACCCCCGCCGAGGTGAAGACCTTCGTCGAGAGCACCAGGACGTTCGCGGATGCCTGCGAACGGAACTCCGGCACCCAGCTCCCCCATGTCGGCACCACCGAGGCCGCCCGTGACATGGATCTGATGCGCCAGGTGCTCGGCGACAAGAAGCTGTACTACTTCGGCATCTCGTACGGCACCGAACTGGGCGGCGTGTACGCCCACTTGTTCCCGAAGAACGTGGGCAGGGCGGTGCTGGACGCGGTGGTGAACCCGACCCAGACCTCCGAGCAGGCCTCGCTCGGCCAGGCCAAGGGATTCCAGCTCGCGCTGGACAACTTCGCCCAGGACTGCGTGGACCGCGGCGACAACTGCAGGCTCGCCGGTGCCACCCCCGAGGAGGTCCAGCAGGGCATCTCCAATCTGCTCGACTCGCTGGAGAAAAAGCCGATCGAGGGCATCGGACCGCGTCGGCTGACCCAGACCCTGGCCACCACCGGCATCGCGACCGCGCTCTACTCCAGGGCGACCTGGCCGCTGCTGGAGCAGGGCGTGGACGAGGCCGAGGGCGGCAGCGGCGCGCTCCTCCTCGCCCTGGCCGACTCGTTGAACGGCCGTTCCGAGGACGGCCGCTACGACAACTCGATGACCGCCAACACCGCCATCAACTGCGCCGACTCCAAGCAGCGGTTCACCGTGGACCAGACCGAGGACAGGCTCCCGGAGTTCCGGTCCGCCTCGAAGATCTTCGGGGACTACCTCGGCTGGGGCCTGATGGCCTGCACCGACTGGCCGGTCGCGGGCGCCTGGGAGACCCCGGACGTCAGCGCCCCGGGCGCGGCCCCCATCCTCGTCATCGGCAACACCGGCGACCCGGCGACGCCGTACGAGGGCGCCGAGGCGATGACGAAGGCGCTGGGCGAGGGCGTCGGCGTGCAGATGACGTACAAGGGTCAGGGGCACGGCGCGTACAACAGCGGCAACGCCTGTGTGCAGAAGGCCGTGGGCGGTTATCTGCTGGACGGCAAGGTTCCGGCGGCCGGGACCGTCTGCCAGTGACGACGCTCCCCCTGCGGGGGTCCGGGGCCCGTCCGGCGAGCGGAACCGGACGGGCCCCGTCGTCGTTCCCCGGCGGCGCCCGCCGAAGATCGCCGGACAGCCCTTAGCATGAGCGGACTTCTGCACGCCTCGGATGCAGGCACCTCCGTACGCCACGACGACCGGCGCCCCCTGTGCGCCGCGTGGCGTGCGGGCGACAACGGGGAGGACGTACGACGTGGCCGCACACGCACGCGCCGGAGCTCTGGCCGGCACCGCACTTCTGCTGACGGGCCTGCTCGCGGGCTGCGGCGGGGGAACGGACGAGAAACCGGCCGACCGCACGGACCGCGGCGCGGCATCCCCGGCCGGCAAGCCGTCGGCCACGCCGGACGGGCCGGAGGGCCTGCCCCCGCTGCCCGCCTCCCTCACCTCCCAGCGGCCGGACTGGAAGCGCTGCGAGGCCCCGGAGGGCGGCAGCGCGCCCGGGTCCCAGTGGCGGTGCTCGACGATCCGGGTGCCGCTGGACTACGCGAAGCCGGAGGCCGGGACGGTCGGGATCGCGCTGATCCGCAAGAAGGCCGCGAACTCCGGCCGGCGCCTCGGTTCGATGCTGTTCAACTTCGGCGGTCCCGGCGGTTCGGGGGTCGCGATACTGCCGCGCGCCGCCCGCGCGTACGGGGAGCTCAACTCCCGGTACGACCTGGTGGGCTTCGACCCGCGCGGGGTCGCGGGCAGCGAGGGGGTGAACTGCCGCACCGACAAGGAGCAGGAGGACTCCTTCCGGAAGATCGACGTGACCCCGGACACGCCGGCGGAGGAGGCGGCGTTCCTGAAGGACGGCGCGGACTTCGGCGCCGGGTGCGAGCGCCGCTCCGGCAGGATCCTGCCGCACGTCGGCACGGTGAACGCCGCCCGCGACATGGACCTGATCCGTCAGGTGCTCGGCGACCGGAAGCTCACCTACTTCGGCATGTCGTACGGCACCGAGCTCGGCGGCACCTACGCCCACCTCTTCCCGAAGAACGTCGGACGCACCGTCCTGGACGCCGTCGTCGACCCGACCGCGGACGCCATCGGGCACGCCCGCAACCAGGCGACCGGCTTCCAGCGGGCCCTGGAGAACTACCTCAAGGACCGGGGCCAGGACCCGAAGGCGGGCACGCAGCGCATCGCGCGGCTGCTGGAGCGCATCGACAAGAAGCCGCTGCCGACCGCCTCGGGCCGCAAGCTGAACGACTCGCTGGCCGTCACCGGCATCGTCATGCCGCTCTACTCCAAGAGCAGCTGGCCCTACCTGACGCAGGCGCTGGACGAGGCGGAGAAGAACGGCACCGGCACCAAGCTGCTCGAACTCGCAGACTCGTACAACGGCCGTGACGAGAAGGGCCGCTACGACACCCAGAACCACTCGCAGCGCGCCATCTCCTGCGCGGACAGCAAGCTCCGGCCGACGGCGGACGAGGCCCGGGCGCTCCTGCCGGAGTTCCGGAAACTGTCCCCGGTGTTCGGTCCGTTCCTGGCGTGGGACACGGCGGGCTGGTGCTCGCAGTGGCCGGTGGAGGGCGAGCACGACAACCCGGAGACGAGTGCTCCGGGCGCCGGTCCGATCCTGGTCGTCGGTACGACCGGTGACCCGGCGACGCCGTACGAGGGTGCCCGGAAGATGGCGGACGAGCTGGGCGAGGGCGTCGGGGTCCTGCTCACCAACAAGGGCGAGGGGCACGGCGCGTACGGCGTGAACGCCTGTGTGACGTCGGCCGTGAACACGTACTTCCTCGACGGGAAGGTCCCGGAGGACGGGAAGACCTGCTCGTAGGGCTGCTCCGGAGACGCGGCGAGGGGGCCGGTCCGTGCGGACCCGGCCCCCTCGCCGTGTTCGGTGCCCCGGTGCGTCGGGCTCAGTACACCGGCTTCTCGGGCTCGATCTGGTTGACCCAGCCGATCACGCCGCCGCCCACGTGCACCGCGTCGGCGAAGCCCGCCGACTTGAGGACCGCGAGGACCTCGGCGCTGCGGACGCCGGTCTTGCAGTGCAGGACGATGCGCTTGTCCTGCGGGAGGTCCTGGAGGGCGTTGCCCATCAGGAACTCGTTCTTCGGGATCAGCCTGGCGCCGGGGATCGAGACGATCTCGTACTCGTTCGGCTCACGGACGTCGATGATCTCGATCTTCTCGTCCGCGTCGATCCACTCCTTGAGCTGCTTGGGAGTGATCGTGGAGCCGGCCGCCGCCTCCTGGGCCTCCTCGGACACGACGCCGCAGAAGGCCTCGTAGTCGATGAGCTCGGTGACGGTGGGGTTCTCGCCGCAGACCGCGCAGTCGGGGTCCTTGCGGACCTTGACCTGGCGGTACTGCATCTCCAGGGCGTCGTAGATCATCAGTCGGCCGACCAGCGGGTCGCCGATGCCGGCGAGCAGCTTGATGGCCTCGTTGACCTGGATGGAACCGATGGAGGCGCAGAGCACCCCGAGCACGCCGCCCTCGGCGCAGGAGGGGACCATGCCCGGCGGGGGCGGCTCCGGGTAGAGGCAGCGGTAGCAGGGGCCGTGCTCGGACCAGAAGACGGACGCCTGGCCGTCGAACCGGTAGATCGAGCCCCAGATGTACGGCTTGTTCAGCAGCACGGCCGCGTCGTTGACCAGGTAGCGAGTGGCGAAGTTGTCCGTGCCGTCCACGATCAGGTCGTACTGGGCGAAGATGTCCATCACGTTGTCGGCTTCGAGCCGCTCCTCGTGAAGGACCACGTTCACGTACGGGTTGATGCCGAGCACCGAGTCCTTGGCGGACTCGGCCTTGGAGCGGCCGATGTCGGACTGGCTGTGGATGATCTGGCGCTGCAGGTTCGACTCGTCGACCTCGTCGAACTCCACGATGCCGAGCGTGCCCACACCGGCCGCGGCCATGTACATCAGGGCCGGCGACCCCAGACCGCCGGCGCCGACACAGAGCACCTTCGCGTTCTTCAGCCGCTTCTGTCCGTCCATCCCGACATCCGGGATGATCAGGTGGCGGGAGTACCTGCGGACCTCGTCGACGGTGAGCTCAGCAGCTGGCTCGACCAGGGGTGGCAGCGACACAGGAACCTCAACAATGCAGGTGGTCGGTTTCTACGTACTTCAACTGCGTACGGTTGTTCTTCCGGTAACACTGCCACGCCCCTTCTCATTCCGAGATACTCGGTCCGATCCGCGAGACGATTTCGTCCCAGTACCTGGGCAGCGTCGCGAATGGGTCGATTTTTCCTTGTTGGCCGTCTCGATCCGTGAAGAAGATCGTGCCCGCCCCCTGCCAGCGGGCGATGCGCATGGCCTCTTCGAGGTGGGTGCGCGGGACGCCGTGGACGAAGTGCACGAACTTCTCCGGCGGATAGGCCGCGGTCCACTCCGCCACCTGCGACCAGCGGTAGTCGGTCCACGGGCCGCGGAAGGTCACCAACTGGTCGGCGGCCTCCGCGTAGCCGGGGTACGGGTGGGTGCCGGGCGCGAGCACCAGCGGCCCGCGCCCCGGACCGGCCGGCCGCTCCCCGTCGTCGAGGAGCGCGGCGAGCGTGCCGGTGAGACGGCGCACCGCCGGGAGGCCGGCCCGTTCGGCCGGGCAGCGGTCGAGGTAGAAGCCGTCGACGCGGTACCAGTCGAGGAAGGACCGCGCGTCGGCGATCAGCTCCGCGAAGGGGCGGTCGCCGTGGGCCAGGTCGAGGTGGCCGAGCAGCCTGCCGCCCGCCGCCCGGACCGCCTCGCGCGGGTCCTCGTCGTGCACGGCCCGCTCCCGCGCGTTGCGCAGTCGGCCCGCGGCCTCCAGGCAGTGCGGGTCCGGTCTGCTGCCGGGGCCGTTGTCGATGTTGAGGACGGCCCAGTGCAGCGGGGTGCCGGGGCGGGCCAGTTCGGCCCATTCGGCGGGGGCGAGCAGCGGGTGCGCGCAGCCGGGGACGCCGAAGCCGAACCGTTCGGCGCCACTGGTCCTCGGGACCGTGCCGGTGATGGTCAGATACGGCATGCCGCCTCCATCCAGATGTCGGCGAGGGATTCCTCCAGATTGATCCGGGGGCGCCAGCCGAGCCGGTCCCTGGCGGTGCGGACGTCGGCCTGCTGCCAGGCGCCGCAGCCGTCGGGGTAGGGGGACGGGGTTGCCGAGAGGTGCTCGATGACCGACTCGTTGGAGGTGCGCGGGGCGCCGATGGGCAGCCGGGGCGGGGGCCCGTCCAACTCGTGGAGCGCGCCCGCGTATCCGGCGACCCGGGCGAGGACGGCGGCCGCGTCCCGCAGGCGCACGGCGCGTCCGGTACCGATGTTGACGACGCCCTGGGCGGCGGAGAGCGAGGCGGCGTGCACGGCGCGCGCGACGTCGCGCACGTCGACGAAGTCGCGCTGCACCCCGAGGCCGCTGAGCTTCAGCTCGCCGTCCCCGGACTGCATGGCCCGGCGCATCGCCTCGGCGAGCCTGCCGAGCGGGGAACCGGCCGGGGTGCCCGGTCCGACCGGGGAGAAGACCCGCAGCACGACCGCATCGAGGCCGGAGCCGAGGACGAGTTCGGTGGCGGCGAGCTTGCTGACGCCGTACGGGCCGCCGGGGCGCGGCAGCGCGTCCTCCGCGGTGGACGAGCCGGGCTGCGAGGGCCCGTACTCCGATGAGCAGCCGACCTGGACGAGGCGGGCCGTGCAGCCGCTGCGCCGCATGGCCTCGCAGACGGTGGCGACGGAGACGGTGTTGTGGCGGGTCAGCTCGCGCGCCCCGCCGCGGGTGGCGCCCGCGCAGTTGACGACGACGCCGGGGTGGACGGCGTCCAGGAAGCGGGTCAGCGCGCCGGGGCTTCCGCTGGCCAGGTCGAACCGTACGTCGGCGTCGTCGCCGCGGCCGAGCGCCGTGAGGTGCACGGCGGGGTCGGCAAGCAGGCGGTCGGCCACGAACCGGCCGAGGAAGCCGTTGGCTCCGAGCAGCAGCACCCTCATCGCGCGCCCCCTCGGCGCCGACGGCGACCTGCCGGGGAAGGGGATTGGGGGGTCATGTCCGTTGTCTCCTCGTTGAAATGGGATGGGTGGAGCGGCAGCGACCCGCGACGTCGGCTCCGCGGGGCGTGCGCATGGTTCATGGGGGGTGGTGGAACGGTGGTGCGGCTTCGGGGTGGTGCGGGGGTGTTCGCGCGCGCCGCCCGGCCCGGGACGGGGCGGTCGGGCGCGGGGTGGTGAGTGGTGGGCGGTACGACGGTGGTCACCCGGTGGTGCCGCTTTCATCGGCTCGGGCTGTGGCGTGGGCGGACGCCCGGGAGAGGACGACGGTGGCGGTGATGAGCAGCCCGAGGGCGGAGGCGCCGCAGGCGACGGCGGGTACCGCTCCGGTGCCGCCTGCCACGACGAGGAGGTCGACGGGGCGGGCCAGGAAGTGCAGACCGGGCAGTCGCCCGGCCAGGATCAGGGCGGGTGCCAGGGCCTCGACGGCGCAGGCGGTGGCGAGCGCGGCGGTGGCCGGCCCGGGGTATCCGTGTCCGGTCAGCAGCCGGGCCGACAGGAACAGCACGCCGAGCGCGGCCGCCCCGGCGAACGCCCCGCCGCTCCCGTACCCGAGGCGGGCGAGGTGCAGCAGACCGATGAGGACGCACAGGTGGAGCGCGACGGCGCCGATCAGCAGGGGGCGCACACCGGCGGCGAATTCCTCCAGTGCGCGGCTGCCGTGGAGTTTTCGGCGCGCGTGCAGGGAGAAGAGGTGGGCGCACCAGGCTGCCGGGGCGAGCGAGAGGGCCAGCCCCAGCAGGGGGGCGGGGGTGATCTCCCAGGGGCCCTCGGGTCCGCCGCTGAGCACCTGGTCGAGCAGGGGCTCGCCGTACAGGACGTAACCGAGGAGCCAGCAGCCGTACAGCCGGGCGGTGACCGGGGAGCGGCCCCCGGCGCGCAGGGGGCCGTCGCGCAGGGCGAGGGCGAGTCCGGCGAGCGCGAGGAGCGCGCCGGTGAGGGCGACCGCGAGCCGGGCCCCTCCCCCGAGCACCCCCTCGGTGAGGTCGAGCACGCCGACGGTCGCGACGCAGACGGCGCCCGGCAGCAGGGCGCGGAGCGACCAGGCGGCGCGCGTCCGGACGTCGCGCTCCGGCGCGCCGGGGCAGGTCGCGGGCTCCGTGGCCGTTTTGGGCATCCGGGCGAACAGTTCCTCGGCGAGCGAGAAGACGTCACGGTGCCGGTAGCGGGCGGCCACCCGGTCGGTGACGCCGTGGGCCTCCAGGCCGGCGGCGATCTCCAGCGGGTCGACGGCCCGTTCGCACAGCTGCCGGTGCCGGTGCATCAGCGACTTCACGGGGTCGGCGGTGCCGCACCGCGCGGTACCGGGCCGTCGCGCCGCGACGGCCCCGGCGATCTCGGGAGCACGACGGGCCCCGGCGCCGGTGACGGAGGTACCGGCCCCGGCCCCGGCCCCGGCACCTCCTCCTGCTCCCGCTCCCGCTCCCGCTCCCGTGACGAGGGTTTCGGCGGTCGGGGGCAGGGCGTCCCCGCCGCTCCCGGTGGCCGGTGTGACGGGTGCGTCGGGCACCTCGGCCGGGCGGCCCATGGTGACTCCTTCGTGATCGTCGCCGACCGTGCCGGACCGTCCCGGCGCGCCGCGGCCCTGCGCGCCGCGAACCGGCCCGGCCGCCTCCTGCCCCTGCCCCCGCTCCTGCTCACGCATCCGTGCCCCCCGCTCCCCGCGCTCCGGCGCAGACGGTCCGGGGCCCGGCGGCCCAGCTCGGCGTGCGGTCGGCCCGAGCGGTGTACGGGTCCGTCCACGGGCCCATGACGTGCGCCTCGGGCGGGACGGCGAACGGGCGCGGTCCGCCGTCGGGCTCCGCCACCCCGGCCCCGGCCCTCCGCCGCACCGGGGCGTGCGCCATCAGTTCCAGGTAGATGCCGCGAAATGCCGCGAGGTTCTGTTCGACGGTGAAGAGTTCGAGGGCGCGGGCGCGCGCCGCCGCTCCGAGCCGTGCGCGCCGCTCGGGGTCCCGCAGCAGCGCGAGACAGGCGTCGGCCAGCGCCCCGGGGTTGCCCGGGGGCACCACGAGTCCGGTGCCGCCGATGGCTTCGACGACCGCGCCGACGTCCGTGGAGACCGTGGCCCGGCCGCAGAGCATCGCCTCGACGAGGCCGGTGGGGAAGCCCTCGGCCACGCTGGAGAGGACGACGACCCCGGCCGCCCCGTACGTCTTCGCCGGGTCGGCCGCCCCGGTCGCGCCGGGGTCCTCGAAGGAGACCGGGCCGCCGTCGGCGGTGTCCGCGCCCGCCGCCCCGGCACGGAGCTGCCGGGCGGGGAACTGTCCGGCAGGGAGCTGCCTGGCGGGGAACAGCCGGTCGGCGAGCGCCCGGCAGTGGGCGAGGTAGGCGGCACCCTCCGGGCTCCCCGCCGGGGTGCCGATGATCCGCAGCCGGGCGGCCGGTGCGGATCCCCGGACCTCCGCGAAGGCGCGCAGCAGCGTGACCAGGTCCTTGCCCGGCTCGATCCGGCCGACCCAGACCAGGGTGTCGTCCGGGCCGCCGTCGCCGCTCTCGCCCAGCTCCGTGAAGCGGTCGGACTCCATGCCGGGGTGGACGGTGCGCAGCTTCTCGCGCCCGGCCCCGCACCGCTCCTGCCAGCGGCGGGCGTGGGCATCGCCGGAGGTGACGATCGCGGCCTGCCGGTACACCTCGGCGGCGAGCAGCCGGTGGAAGCCGGCCCGCAGGGCGCGCACCGGCGCACTCGATCCGGAGCCGGTCGCGGCGAGGTGGTGCGGCCGCAGCCGCGCGCCGTACTCGGTGACCAGCAGGGGCACCCCGAAGAAGCGTTTGCCCAGCAGTCCCGGCAGGGCCGTGACGCCGCCGGACGTCGCGTGGCAGAGGTCGACCGCGCCGAGGCCCTCCTCGTCGTACCAGCCGAGCGAGAGCGGGTGCAGCGCCCGGTCGAGCTCCCGGGCGAAGACGAGCAGATCGGGGACGGTGGCGGCCTGGACGGTGCGGCCGGCCCCGGGGGCGTGGCAGGCCGCTTCCAGGGCGCGCACGGCGGTCTCGGAGCGGAGTGCCGGAGCCGGTCCGCCGTGTTCGCGGGCCAGTTCGGCGAGCCCGTAGAGGCCCTGCGCGAACCGCTCGCCCACGGCGCCGCCGGCCGTGTGCCCCGCACCCGCCCCGCTGGAACCGCCCACCCCACCGGAACCGCCCGCCCCACCGCTCCTCACGTCGCCCGCGCCGCCGAGGGGCCCGCCCTCGGCCCGTGCCCCGTCGGCCGCGCAGACCGCGGACGCGAGAGCCGTCAGATGCGCCGTGAAGCGCTGCCGTTCGCGCCGTCCGTACGGGCGCGCGCCCCCGCCCGACCGCATCCGGCCGCGCGGTCCCCGCAGCCCGCGGGTGCCCGGAGCGCCCTCGTCGGCGGTCCACATCGGCGCCGTCCGCACCCGGCCGACCTGCATCGGGAGCGGGCCCCAGCCCTGCTCCCCCTGCTCGGCGGAACGGCTGAGCGCGAAGAGATCGAACTCGTGCTGCGCGATTCCGCGCACCAGACGGTCGCACCAGAGCCCGGACTCACCGTTCGGGTACGGGTAACCACCTTCGGTGAGGAGTCCGATCCGCACGGGCACACCTCCGATCTCCCCTGGGACGGCCACCGTTGACACGGCGACTCATAGCGGGAAGACCGTAAGCGGATACGCCGGTGGCGCGACGGACGGTTGTCCGTCGCGCCACCGGAAGGGGTGAACCGGCGTAACTTTCCCGCTCCGACGGCGTTTCGTTGCGCCGGGAGAGCGGTTCGTCCCCCGGGGTCAGGCGGCGGCCAGCTCCTTGCGGGCCGCGCGGCGCACCGCCGCGAGCGCCGGGTCGAGCGCGGGGACGGCCGCCAGGAGCTGCTTGGTGTACGGGTCCCGGGGGTTCCCGTACACCTCGTCGACCTCGCCCTCCTCGACGATCCGGCCCCGCCGCATGACCGCGACCCGGTCGCTGACCTGCCGCACGACGGCCAGGTCATGGGCGATGAAGACCAGGGCGAGCCCCAGCTCCCGTTGCAGCCGCGCCAGCAGGGCGGTCACCTGGGCCTGGGTCGTCACGTCGAGTGCGGAGACCGCCTCGTCGCAGACGATCAGCTCCGGCTCGGCGGCCAGCGCCCGTGCGATGCCGACGCGTTGGCGCTGCCCGCCGCTGAACTCGTGCGGGTAGCGGTGATAGCTCTCCGGGTCGAGGCCGACCCTGGTCAGCAGGTCCCGCACCCGGGCCCCGATCACGGACTCGTCGCGTACCCCGGCGGCCCGCAGCGGGTCGGCGACCGACTCGCCGATCGAACGGCGCGGGTTGAGGGAGGAGACGGGGTCCTGGAAGACCATCTGCACCCGGGCCCGGCGGGTGAGCCGGCCCGAGGTGGGCTCCCGCAGCCCGACGAGCATCCGCCCGAGGGTGGTCTTGCCGCTGCCGCTCTCGCCGACGACGCCGAGGGTCTCGCCGCGGCGGACGGTGAGGGAGACGCCGTCCACGGCCGCGAAGGCGGACTTCCCCCTGCCGAACACCTGGCGTACGTCGACGGCTTCGACGAGCACGTCGGCCGCTCCGGCCGCCTCCCCCGAGCCGCCCGGAACCCCGGCGGCACCCGAAGCCACCCCGGCCTCGGAAACCCCCTCGGCCCCCGGGGCGACCCGCGCCCGCGCCCCCGTCACCCGAGGCTCCGTCACTCGCGGCTCCGTCACCCGGGGCACCGCCGCCAGCAGCGCCCGCGTGTACGGCTCGCGCGGCGCCACGAGCACCTCGCCCACCGGCCCCCGTTCCACCTCCCGCCCCGACTGCATCACCAGCACCTCGTCGACCGACTCCGCCGCCACGCCCACGTCGTGCGTGACCAGCAGCAGCCCCATGCCCGTCTCCCGCCGCAGCCCGTGCAGCAGGTCCAGGATCTGGGCCTGGACGGTGACGTCCAGGGCGGTCGTCGGCTCGTCGGCGATCAGCAGCTGGGGCTCGCAGGCCAGGGCCATCGCGATCAGCGCCCGCTGCCGCATCCCGCCGGAGAACTCGTGCGGCCTCGACCGGGAGCGCCGCGCCGCGTCGGGAATCCCGACCCGGTCCAGCACCTCCACGGCCCGCGCCCGCGCCGCCCGGCGGGAGACCCGGTTGTGCACCCGGTACACCTCGGCGATCTGGTCGCCCACCGCGTAGTACGGGTCGAGCGAGGACAGCGGGTCCTGGAAGACCATCGCGGCCTTCGCGCCCCGCAGCGCCCGCAGTTCCGGGTCGTCCGCCGTGTTCACGTCCACGCCCGCGACCCGGACCGAGCCGCCGACCTCGGCACCGGTCCCCCGGTGCAGGCCGAGCAGGGCGTACGCCGAGGCGCTCTTGCCGGAGCCGGACTCGCCGACGACGCCGAGCGCGCCGCCGGCCTCCAGCGAGAACGACAGGTCCTCCACCGCGCGCACGTCGCCGAACGAGATCGAGAGACCGGATACTTCGACCAGGCTCATGCCAGCACCACCCGTCGGTCGGCCATCGCCTGCAGGATGTCGGCGACGGTATTGGCGAGGACCACGAAGAACCCGGTGACGAGCACCAGGCCGACGACCACCGGAAGGTCCACGTGCTTCACGGCGTCGACGAGTTCCCGGCCGACGCCCGGAATCCCGAAGAGCGACTCGGTGAGGACGGCCCCGCCGAACATCGAGCCGATGTCCAGCGCGCCGAGCGCGATCACCGGCGCCAGCGCGCCGCGCAGGGCGTGCCGTCCGACGATCGCCCGCTCGCCGACCCCGTACGCCCGGAAGGTGCGCACGTGGTCCTCGGCCAGGGTCTCCAGCATCGAGGCCCGGGTCATCCGGGCGTACGGGGCGGCGGACACCAGGGCCAGCGAGATCCAGGGCAGCAGCAGGTTCCAGGCCCACTGCTCCGGGTCCTCGGTGAACGGCACGTAGTCGGGGAACGGCAGGATCTGGAGCGCCGTGACCGTGATGATGATCAGCAGCAGCCCGATGACGAAGACCGGGGTGGCCATGCCGGCCAGGGTGATCCAGGTGAGGATGCGCTCGGTCGGACGGCCGCGCCGCCACACCGAGAGCAGTCCGGTCCCGACGCCGAGCAGCATCCACAGCACGAAGGCGCCGACGGCGAGCGAGACGGTGGCCGGGAGCTTGGCCAGGATCAGCTCGGTGACCTGCTGGTCGCTCTGGTACGAAAGCCCGAGGCAGGGGGCCTGGCAGTGCAGCACGCCGGTCCCGGTCGAGTAGTCGCGGCCGGTGAAGAGCCCCTGGAGGAAGTGCGCGTACTGCACGTACAGCGGGTCGTCCAGGTGCAGTTGTTCGCTGACCTGCGCCACCTGCGCGGGCGAGCAGCGCGGGCCGCAGGCGATCTGCGCGACGTCGCCGGGCGCGACGTAGAAGGCCGCGTAGACGACGACGCTGAGGGCGAGCAGCACGAAGAGCGCGCCGCCCAGGCGTCTGAGCAGGAACCACTTCATGCCACGGCCTCCTTCTCGCGTCCGGCGCCGGTCCCGGTGCCGATGCCTGTGCCGGGGCCGGTGCCCGTACGGGTCCGCTTCCGGCCCGTGCCGATCCGCAGCCGGGACTCGGCGCGCGGGTCGAGCGCGGTGCGCACGCCCTCGCCGAGGACGGTCAGCGCCAGCACGGTGACGAAGAGCAGCAGGGCGGGGATCAGCAGATAGGTGGGGGCCGCCTGGTACCAGGTGTCGGCGTCGCTGAGCATCTGTCCCCAGGACGGGGTGGGCGGTTTGATGCCGACGCCGAGGAAGGACAGGGCCGCCTCGACGACGATGTTGCCCGGGAAGAGCAGCACGGCGTACGTGATGACGGGGGCGGCCAGGGCGGGCAGCAGTTCGCGCCGGGCGATCTGCCAGGAGCCCCAGCCGCTGAGCCGGGCGGCGGCCACGTGGTCGAGCGATTTCAGCGCGAGCGTCTGGGCGCGCACGATCTTGGAGATGCCGGACCAGCCGACCATGCCGATGACGACGGCGATCAGGACCGGGCGCGGGAAGCTCGCCGGTACGACGGCCAGCGCGCCGAGCGCGATCACCATGACGGGCAGCGCGACCACGACATCGGTGACCCTGCTCAGCGCCTGGTCGACGAAGCGGTTGCCGAGTCCGGCCGCGAGACCGACGGCGACCCCGATGAGCACCTGGAGCAGGGTGGCGGCCAGTGCGACGCCGAGCGAGACCCGGGCGCCGTACACGACGCGGGCGAACAGGTCGCGTCCGGTGAGCGGTTCGACGCCGAGCCAGTGCTCGGCGCTCATGCCGCCGAAGGAGCCGATCGGCACCCCGCCGGTGGCGGAGTCGACGAGGTCGGGGTGGTACGTGGTGGGGTCCTGGCCCTCGATGCCCGTGAGGAGCGGGGCGGCGAGCGCGGCCAGGACCAGCAGGGCGACGACCACGGCGGCCACCAGGGCCGAGCGCCGGGCGCGCAGCCGCCGCCAGAACGGATGGGCCCCGGAGGCGGGGGCCGCGACGGCCCCGCCTCCCCGGCCGGAAGTGCGTCGGCCATGGTTACTTGACCGCGACCTGCGAGACGTCGAGCACACCGGTCCAGTCGCTGATCACGACGTTCTTGACGGCCTCGCCGTACAGCCGCTTGTAGACCGGGTGGAACAGCGGCACGGTCAGGGCCTGCTCGCCGACCTTCTTGTCGAGCGCGCCCCAGCGCTTCGCGGCGGCGTCCAGGTCGGTCAGCTTGTTGATCTCGTCGATCTCCTTGTTGACCGAGGGGTCGTTCAGCTGGCCGGAGTTGAAGTTGTAGCCGGACTTGACGATCTGGCGCCCGTCGAAGATCGGCGCGAAGAACGGGCCGCCGGACGGCCAGTCGGCGCCCCAGCCGCCGAGGAAGAAGCCGGGCTCGCTCTTCACGTTGTGGACGGTGTCGGAGTAGTCGTTGCTCTCCAGGCCCTGGAGCTCGACGGTGATGCCGGCCTTCTTCAGCGCCTCCTGGATCGCGGTGGCGATCTCCGGGCTCGTCGCGAAGTCCTTGTCGTTGGAGTGCGTGAGGGTGACGGTCAGTCCGTCGGGGTGGCCGGCCTCCTTCAACAGCTCCTTGGCCTTGGCCGGGTTCCCCGACCTGCCCGCCGGGAAGTGGTCGTACGGCGTGTGGCCGAAGGCCGCCTGGTTCGGCAGGAAGGTGGTGGCGGGCTCGGCGAGCGAGGAGCCGCCGGCCGCGTTGACCACGGAGGAGCGGTCGATGGCGTACGAGATCGCCTGGCGCACCTTCGGGTCGTCGAACGGCTTCACCTTCGGGTTGAAGGCGATGTAGTTGGTGTAGCCGAAGTGGCCGGTGCCGACCCGGGCGGCGAGCTTCTTGTCGCCGGTGACCTTGGCGAGTTCGGCCGGGCCCAGGTTGGTGTCGGTGGTGACGGCGGCGGCGTCGGCGCCCTGGGACGCGGACAGACGCTGGTTGATGACGGCGGAGTCGAGGCCGGAGCGCACCTCGATCCGGTCGGGGTACGCCTTGCGCTCCTCGTCGGTCGCCTCCGACCAGTGCGGGTTGCGCTCCAGGGTCAGGCGCTCGCCGTCGCCCTCGTTCTTCACGACCTTGTACGGGCCCGAGGAGATCGGGTGCTCCTCGTACTTGGTGCCCTTGTCCTTGGCCCTGGGCACCGGGGTCGTCTGGGTCTGCGTGGCCAGGAAGGGGAATTCGCCCTCCGGCTTGTTGAGGTGGAAGACGATGGTCTTCGCGTCGGGCGTCTCGATCGAGTCGAGGCCCTTCTTGTCCTTGTACGGGCCCTGGTAGTCGGCGCCGCCGATCAGCCAGTCGCGCAGGTAGGGCGCGCCGCCGGAGAGTTCGGCGGCGAAGGAGCGCTCGATGCCGTACTTGATGTCGGCACTGGTGATCGCGGTGCCGTCCTCGTACTTCAGGCCGTCCTTGAGGGTGTACGTCCACACGGTGGCGTTCTTGCTGGGGGTGCCCAGGTCGGTCGCGAGGTCGGGGACGACCTTCGCGCCGGCGGCCCCGTCCTCGCGGTTGCGGGTGGTGAGCGTGCGGAAGACGAGGGAGGGGATGTTGCCGCCGCCGGAGGTGTAGAGCCGGGCGGGGTCGAAGTCGCTCTGCGGGTTGCTGTTCAGGACGGTGAGGGTGCCGCCCTTCCGGGGCTTGCCCGCCGCGCCGGAGTTCCCGTCGCCGCCTTTGCTGTCCTCGGGCCCGCAGGCCGCGGCACCCGCTGCCACGACGATGACTGCGGTGGCCGCTGCCACGCGGCGCGATATGACGGACGGTTGACGCATCGGAAGGTGACCTCTCGGATGACTGCCTGAAGAAACGGGCGGAAGAAACGGACTAAAGAATTCCGCAGGCAGGGACGAGAACGGCCGGGCATGGTCGTCACTCGTGCGAGGGGGTCGACCGGGGGAACCGGGAACTGCCGCGCCTGCGGGCAAGGTGCGCCCGGCGCGGCGGTCGTGCGTGGCCGTGTCGGCCCGTTCGGGGCTCGGACGGCGGGCGGACGCGCGCTCGGGCAGGCGTCAGCAACAGTGGATGTCGGCGACACTGTGCCCGGTCACGCCGATGAGCGCCAGCTCTATGGCCGGGCTGCCGGGGGTGACGGGGCGGTGTGACATGCCGAGAAATATGGATCACCGCTCGAACCGATGTCAACGCAATTCGAGACGCCCATACCAGCATGCGGACAGCCCGGGGGCGTGGACGCGCCGTCCGCGCGAACCGTGCCGGGGCCCGCCCACGCGCCGGGGACGGCCCGCCGTGTCCGCGGACCCGCCCCTTTCCGGGTCAACTGTCCGGATGGACCCAGGCGTTGGGACGGCACTTGATCCCGTCGAGGTCCAGGGTCTTGGTCTGCTGCTGCATCACCGGGGCGAGGGCTCCGGGCGTGCGGCAACTCACATGGTTGTGACCCAGTCGGTGGCCGACCTCATGGTTGATCAGCATCTGGCGGTAGGCGAAGAGTTTGTCCGGACCGAAGGTCGACGAGCCCTGGGCCCAGCGGTAGGCGTTGATCATGACGCGCTCGGTCGCGGCGGAGTCGCACGAGACGTTTTCCTGCGTGATGTCCAGGTCGGACTTGTCGCACCAGACGGCGGTGGTGCCGGGGCTGGCCAGGGTGAGCACGAAATCGGCCTTCCCGGAGGAGACCCGCTCGAAGGTCATCGCCCCGTCGTGCGCCCAGCTGCGGTCGTCGTTGAGGGTCTCCTGCACGGCCCTGGCGAAGAGCCCGGCGTCCAGGCCGAGGCCCTTCTCGACGTCGATCCGGTAGCGGTACTTGTGGCCGCGCCCCGGCGCCCTGGCCGTGCCCGGCACCGTCTCGAACTTTCCGGACGCCTCAAGTTTGGGGTCGAGCGGATAGGCGCGGGCCATCTTCTGCTCGTACGAGAGCGGCTTGGCCTGCGCCGGCGTCGGTGTGGGCCGGTCGTCCGAGCGGGAGGCGTCGCCGGTGCCGTCCCGTTCGACGCCGGGGGCCTGCGCGACCGCGTTCCCGCCGTCATGGTCCTGGGCGACCTGGCCGGCCACGACCACGGCCAGCACCGTGGTCACCGCGGCGGCCGCGATGCCGGTGAAGGTACGGCCCCTGATGCCCTTGTCGTCCCGGGCGGCCTCCGGGGCATCGGCGTCGGCATTGGTGTCGGCATTGGCGTTGGCGTCGGCGCCGTCACCGGGCGGCCGTTCGTCCCACGCGCCGACCGGGGCGTACGGATCGGCCGGGCGGGCCGGCGGAACGACCGGTCCGCGCGACGCGGGCGGGGCGGGCGGCGCATCGAAGGCTTCGACGAACTCGCGCCGCGGGCCCGGTATCAGCGGCCGGGCACCGGCCGGGGGCTGCTGCGGGGGCGCCGTCCGAGGCGGCGGGGCGGGATAGCGGCCCGGCTCGCGGTGCCGCGGCTGCGGCCCGGCCCCCCAGCCGCCACCGGGTTCCCGCTGTTCGGGGTGGCCGCCGCGGACGTGGCCGGGCTGCTGGAACGGGGCGTGCCCGTTTGCACCGGCGGGGGCGTCCGCCACCCTCCGGCGCCGCCCGGTACCGGGACCGGGCCTGACGCCCTCGCGTTCGCCGCCCGGGTTCGCGGCGGCGGCCCCGGTGCCGGACCCCGGGGGTTTGGGGCCCTTTCGACTGTGTCGTCCCACGCCCCGGATCAGCTCCCGCCGCATTCGTCGAGCAATTCCCGGAAGGCCTGGGCGACCGCCTCCGGGTACTCCATCATCGCCACGTGCCCCGCGTCGGGCAGGGTCAGCAGCCGGGCGTCGCGGAAGGCCGCGGCCGCCCTGCGCGCCATCCGGTGGGAGACGAGCTGGTCCCGTCCGCCGTAGACGAGCTGGGTCGGTGCGAGCACCCGCTCCGCCTGGCGCCACAGCCCCTGCTGGCCGCCGAGCGTGTACGCATCGACAATGCCACGCGCCGAGCGCGCCATCGCGTCCCAGAAGTAGGGCAGCTCCATCCGGCGCTCCATTTCGGCCACCGCCTCGCGGAAGCCCTCCTCGGAGACCCGCGTCGGGTCGCCGTAGCAGAGCGCCATGACGCCGCGGGTGCGCTCCTCCGCGGTCCACTCCCTGGTCATCCGGGCGAACAGGGCGGCCACGCCCGGCAGCGCGAGCAGGCCCGTCGGCACGGCGGACCGCTGCACCCGGATCTCGGGCAGCGCGGGCGAGACGAGGGTGAGGGTGCGCACCAGGTCGGGCCGGACCGCGGCGACCCGGGTGGCCACGGCGCCGCCGAGCGAATTGCCGAACAGGTGCACCGGCCCCCGCTCCCCGGCGTCGAGGAAGCGGATCACGGCGCGGGCGTGCCCGGTGACCGAGTAGTTCCCGTCGTCCGGGGGCGGCGAGCAGCCGAAGCCGGGCAGGTCGACGGACTCCCCGTCGACCACGTCCTGGAGCAGCGGCATCAGGGCCGACCAGTTCTGCGAGGAGCCGCCGAGCCCGTGCACGAAGAGCGCGGGCGGCAGACCGGCGCGCTCCGGCGGCCGGGAGCGCACGGTCAGCGTCAGCCCCGGCAGCGCGACGGAGCGCAGTTCCTCCCCCTCCGCGACCTTCACGGCGCTCACCACGGGCGGCACCGCGGCGGCGACGGCACGGACTCCCGGCAGCTCGGTCGAAGACATGCGGCAATGTTACGAGACGATCACACCCCGGTTCATGTGTTCGCCGTCACAGACCGCGTAGCGGCCCGGGGGCCCAGCTTCTACGCTCGAAGCGAGGAAGGGAGTCCCCATGACGGTCGATCCCAGCGACCCGGAGACCTTCGAGGACATCCAGCCGGACGAACCGGACGAGGAGACGCCCCGGGCGGACGCCGCCGAGCAGCGCACCGATCTCCAGCCGCAACGCGACGAACCGCTCACGGACATCGACCCGACCAGCGCCGACGAGGCCGATGCCGCGGAACAGGCCCGCGTGGTCACACAGGATGAGGACGATTACCGCTGATACGACCGGCTTTGCCCCATGGATCGTCGAATCTGCGGCTACCGCAGCCGTCCGGTCCGTGAAATTCTGCGTCCGCGCCGCGCACACCCGGGTTACCCAAAAGTACGATGGCGGTACGGCGCAGCGGGCACGGAAAGGCTGTGTTCGATCACGATTTTGGGAGGCGGCGTGACAGCCATCGAGCAGACCGAGGCGGCGCGCCCGAGGGGTACTCGCCTGCCCCGCCGCGCCCGACGCAACCAGCTGCTGGGCGCCGCGCAGGAAGTTTTCGTGGCCCAGGGCTACCACTCCGCCGCGATGGACGACATCGCCGAGCGGGCCGGAGTCAGCAAGCCGGTGCTCTACCAGCACTTCCCGGGCAAGCTGGAGCTCTATCTGGCCCTGCTCGACCAGCACTGCGAGGCGCTCCTCCAGGCGGTCCGTACGGCACTGGCGTCGACGACCGACAACAAGTTGCGCGTCGCCGCGACGATGGACGCGTACTTCGCCTACGTCGAGGACGAGGGCGGCGCGTTCCGGCTGGTCTTCGAGTCCGACCTGACCAACGAGCCCGCGGTGCGCGAGCGCGTGGACCGGGTGTCGCTGCAGTGCGCGGAGGCGATCTCCGACGTCATCGCCGGTGACACGGGGCTGTCCAAGGACGAGTCCATGCTCCTCGCGGTCGGCCTGGGCGGGGTGTCCCAGGTGGTCGCCCGCTACTGGCTCTCCAGCCAGTCCGCCATCCCGCGCGACACCGCGGTCCAGCTGCTCACCTCGCTGGCCTGGCGGGGCATCGCGGGCTTCCCGCTGCACGGCATCGACCAGCACTGAGGGCCCGCCGCCCGGCGGGCCCGGGTCCGGACCCGGGCGGTGGCCGCCGCCCGTGTTCGCTGCGGGCGTTGCCCGCCGACCACTGGGGGCTCCCCGCAGCGGGCTAATGTGTGCTGCGTACGGCGCGGTGCACCGCGCAGGGACTGACCGTCGGAGGGACATAGCCGTGGAGGTCAAGATCGGGGTGCAGCACACTCCCCGGGAGATCGTTCTGGAGAGCGGGCTCACCGCCGAAGAGGTCGAGAGCACGGTCGCCGAGGCTCTCGCCGGGAAGACGCAGCTGCTCAGCCTCACGGACGACAAGGGCCGCAAGGTCCTGGTGCCGGCCGACCGGGTCGCTTACGTGGAGATCGGCGCGCCCACCACGCGCCGGGTGGGGTTCGGCGCGCTGTAGGCACGTCGAAGCGGTGACCGAGGCAGCGGCCCGGCGGGATTCCCGCCGGGCCGCTGCGCGTGTCCCGGCCGAGTCCCGTGGCTCGTCGTCGCGGCCGGGCCGAGTCCCGTGGCGCGTCGTCGCGGCCGGATCCCGCGTGCCTCGTCACGGCCGGACCGGATCCCACTGCACGTCCTCGCGGCCGGGCCGGGTCGCGCAGTCGGCCTGATCCGTCCGCACATGCGTCCAGCAGGGGATTCCTGTGCGAAACCGGCTCGGGGAGGGTTGCATTTCGCGCCCTTCGGGTAGGACCGCTAACGACCGTTTTACCCGCCCCGCCATTCGCGAGGTGATCATCTGTGATCCTGGAACCGCTCGGTGCCGTCGTACTCGGACTCACCCTCGCCTGGGTGGCGCTCCGTTGCCTGCCCCACCGGCTCCCGTCCCGTCGCGCCGTGTTCACCACCGGCGCCCTGGGAGCCCTGTTCGGCATGTTCCTCACGCATTCGGCGCTGGGCCCGGGTCACGGTGTGGCCACGCTGATCGGCGCGGTGCTGATCGGCGCGGTGACGCTCTCGCTGCTGGTCCGTCCCCGCAATCACGGTCTGAGCCGGTCGGCGGCGGCCTGAGCGGTGCCGTCCCGCGCCCGGGCTCCCGCCCCGGGGCGGGAGCCCGGGCGTTCCGGGGCCGGCGGGGAAGCGGGACCGGGGCCGCGGGCGCGGCCCCGGTGACCGCCCTGTCCCGTGGCTACGCGGCGAGCCCCAGCGCGGCCATCCGCTTGGTGTGCGCCTCGGTGATCCGGGAGAACATCCGGCCCACCTCCGCCAGGTCGAAGCCGTCCGCCACACCGCCGACGAGCATCGTCGACAGCGCGTCGCGGTCGGCCACCACCCGCTGGGCCTGGGAGAGCGCCTCGCCCATCAGCCGGCGCGCCCACAGCGCGAGCCGGCCCCCGACGCGCGGGTCGGCCTCGATCGCGGCGCGCACCTTCTCGACGGCGAAGTTGCCGTGTCCGGTGTCGTCGAGCACGGCGAGGACCAGGGAGCGGGTGTCCGAGTCGAGCCGGACGGCGACCTCGCGGTAGAAGTCGCTGGCGATGGAGTCGCCCACGTACGCCTTGACCAGCCCCTCCAGCCAGTCCGAGGGCGCGGTCTGGCGGTGGAAGTCGTCGAGCGCCTTGGCGAACGGCTCCATCGCGCCGGTCGGCTCCACCTCGATCGCGGTCAGCCGCTCCGTCAGCCGCTCGAAGTGGTGGAATTCGGCGGAGGCCATCTTCGCCAGCTCCGCCTTGTCGGCCAGGGTCGGCGCGAGTTTGGCGTCCTCGGCGAGCCGCTCGAAGGCCGCCAGCTCCCCGTACGCGAGTGCTCCCAGCAGGTCCACGACCGCGGCACGGTACTGCGGTTCCGCGGACGCGGTGGCCCAGTCCTGGGCTGCGATCCCAGTGGGTTCGGGGGTTTCAGTGGCGTTGTCAGGCGTCTCCATGGACCGCAGAATAGCCCGCCCGCAGAGGTGCGTAAGGGCCCGACCGGTACGCGACATCACACCGTTCCGATGAATTCGCCCAACACACATGCGCGATTCCGGGGTACAGTGGTATTGCGCCTACTGAGTATTTTGGATGTGCTTACGGCGCGAAAAATGGTGAAAAAGAATGAGGATGCCCGGTCGGTGGCCCGATCGGCTCCGACCCGACAGCCCTCCGCGCGGGTCGTGCGACACCGTACGACCGCAGATGAGGGGCCCCCTCAGCGGCACGAGCGCTCGAGCGACGGCAGTGGTCCCGCGCCACCCGGCCCATCCACGGCCGGATGACCAACCCCGGCACGGTACGACCCCCAGCGTTCGCCTCGGACCGCGTCTCACAGAAGAGGCAGCACCCTGACTACGTTCCGAGAACTCGGGATTCTTTCCGAGACCGCCGAGGCCCTTGAGTCCGTCGGCATCGTGTCCCCCTTCCCCATCCAGGAGATGACGCTCCCCGTCGCGCTCTCCGGCTCCGACGTCATCGGCCAGGCCAAGACCGGCACCGGCAAGACGCTCGGTTTCGGGCTGCCGCTGCTGGAGCGCGTCACCGTCCCCGCGGACGTCGAGGCCGGCCGGGCCGCGCCCGAGGAGCTGACCGACGCCCCGCAGGCCCTGGTCGTCGTCCCCACCCGTGAGCTCTGCCAGCAGGTGACCAACGACCTGCTGACCGCCGGCAAGGTGCGCAACGTCCGCGTGCTGGCGATCTACGGCGGCCGTGCCTACGAGCCGCAGGTGGAGGCCCTGAAGAAGGGCGTCGACGTGATCGTCGGCACCCCGGGCCGGCTGCTCGACCTGGCCGGGCAGCGCAAGCTCGACCTCTCGCACGTCCGGGCGCTCGTGCTCGACGAGGCCGACGAGATGCTCGACCTGGGCTTCCTGCCCGACGTCGAGAAGATCATCACCATGCTTCCGCAGAAGCGCCAGACGATGCTGTTCTCGGCGACCATGCCGGGCGCCGTCATCGGCCTCGCGCGCCGCTACATGTCGCAGCCGACGCACATCCGCGCCACCTCGCCCGACGACGAGGGCGCGACCGTCGCGAACATCTCGCAGCACGTCTACCGGGCGCACTCGATGGACAAGCCGGAGATGGTCTCCCGGATCCTGCAGGCCAACGGCCGCGGACTCGCGATGATCTTCTGCCGCACGAAGCGCACGGCGGCCGACATCGCCGAGCAGCTGGACCGGCGCGGCTTCGCCTCCGGCGCGGTCCACGGCGACCTCGGCCAGGGCGCCCGCGAGCAGGCGCTGCGCGCGTTCCGCAACGGCAAGGTGGACGTGCTCGTCTGCACCGACGTCGCGGCGCGCGGCATCGATGTCGAGGGCGTGACCCACGTCATCAACTACCAGTCGCCGGAGGACGAGAAGACGTACCTCCACCGCATCGGCCGAACCGGCCGGGCCGGCGCCAAGGGCATCGCGATCACGCTGGTCGACTGGGACGACATCCCGCGCTGGCAGCTGATCAACAAGGCGCTCGACCTGAAGTTCAACGACCCGGTCGAGACGTACTCCACCTCGCCGCACCTCTTCGAGGAGCTCGACATCCCGGCCGGCACCAAGGGTGTCCTGCCTCGTTCCGAGCGGACCCGTGCGGGGCTGCGGGCCGAGGAGATCGAGGACCTCGGCGAGACGGGCGGCCGCGGCCGCAAGTCCGCCGCCGCACCCGCCGCCACGCGCGAGGAGCGTGCGCCGCGCACGCCGCGCCAGCGCCGTCGCACCCGGGGCGGTGCCGCCGTCTCCACCGAGGCGTCCGCCGCCGCCGTGCCAGCCCCGGCCCCCGAGGTCGCCGACGCACCGGCGGAGCCGCGTACGCCGCGCCGCCGCCGCCGTACCCGTGCCGGTGCCGCGGAGGTCGCGGCCGAGGCCGCGCTGAACACGGTGCAGGCTCCCGCCGAGGCGGTGGCCGAGGTTGCGCCGAAGGCCGCCGAGGTCGCGGCCGAGACCAAGCCGCGCCGTCGCCGCACCCGGGTCGTCAAGCCGGTCGCGGACGAGGTGGACTTCCAGATCGCGCCGGTCTCCGAGCCGGTGGCCGAGGCGAAGACGGTCACCCGGCCGCGCCGCCGCGCCCGGGTCGTGAAGCCGGTCGAGGACGAGGTCGACTTCCAGATCGCGCCGATCTCCGAGCCCCGCTCGGAGACCAAGCCGCGCCGCCGCACCCGTGCGGCCGCCAAGCCGGCCGCGGAGACGGTGGCCCAGGAGGCCCCGGCCGCCGAGGCCGGGGCCGAGGTGAAGCCGCGCAGGCGGCGGGCGCCGCGCGCGGCCGCCACGAAGGCCGAGGGCTGAGCCCCGCCCCTGACGCAGGGGCGTGAGGTCGCCGGACGGGCCCGAGGGATTCCCTCGGGCCCGTCCGGCGTTCCGGGACCCCGGCGCTCCTCGGGGTGTCGGAACGGGCCGGGGCACGGCGGCGCTCCTCAAGGGCGTCGAGAGGGTCCGGACGCGGCGGTGCTCCTCGGGATGCCGGGAGAATCCGGGGCGCGGCCCTCCTCAAGGCGTCGAGAAGATCCGGGCCCTCGGGCTCCTCGGGGGCATCGGAAAGATCCCGGGGTGCGGGACGGGCTCTTCCGGCCTTCCGGCCGCACCGCCTGGCACCGCACCCTCTAACCTCGTCCCATGAGCCGGCCGCACACCTTCACCCCGCCCCCCTGCGCCCACGCCCACCGGTTGCGTACCGCGCGCGGCGACTTCGCCGTGCTGGACGCCCCGCCGTCCGGTGCCGTACGGGGCACCGCGCTCCTGCTGCCCGGCTACACGGGCAGCAAGGAGGACTTCGTCGCGCTTCTCGAACCGCTCTCGGCCGCCGGGTACCGCACCGTCGCCGTGGACGGCCGGGGCCAGTACGAGAGCGAGGGGACGGACCGTCAGGAGACGTACGAACAGGGCGAGTTGGCCCGCGACGTACTCGCACAGGCCGCCGCTCTCGAAGCCGGTGAGGGCGGGGTGCACCTGCTGGGGCACTCCCTCGGCGGGCAGATCGCCCGCGCCGCCGTGCTGCTCGACGCCTCGCCGTTCCGGTCGCTGACCCTCATGTCGTCGGGGCCCGCCGCGGTCGTCGAGGCCCAGCAGCTCAAGGTGAAGATGCTCAGCGACGCGCTCGCGACGCTGACCATGGCCCAGGTGTGGGACGCGATGCGCGCCTTCGACCCGCCCGAGGACGCGGCGACGGACGGCGAGGACCTGCGTCGGCGCTGGTTGCGCCACCGGCCCGCCCAGCTGATCGCCACCGGCCGCCAGCTGGCCACCGAGCCGGACCGGGTGGCCGAACTGGCCGCCGCGGGGCTGCCGCTGCACGTGCTCTCCGGCGAGCGCGACGACGTCTGGCCGGTGCCGCTGCTCGACGAGATGGCCGCCCGGCTGGACGCCCGGCGCACCCGGATCGCGGGCGCCGAGCACTCGCCCAACACGGACCGCCCGCAGGAGACGGCCGCCGCGCTCGTCGCGTTCTGGGACGGTCTGTAAGGGCCCGCGGGCGAGGCGTGCGCCGCCGGAGGCCCCGCGACGGACCTCCGGCGGCCCGGGCCGGGCCGGTGAGCGGGCCCGCTCACCGGCCCGGCCCCGCACCACGCACCGGCCCGCGGTCTCAGTACTGCGCCTGCAGGTGCTGCCAGAAGCCGTCCCGCAGCGCCCGCCGCAGCTGGGCGTGGCCGCGCAGCGACCGCTGGAGCAGCCGTTCGGCCTCGACCAGCAGGTCCTGGTCGACGGAGCCCGGCAGGTACGGGTGGCCCGGCAGCAGGTCGGCGAGCGATTCGCGGCCCCGGGCGACCAGCCAGGCCGCGGCGATCTGCGCACCGACGAAGCGGACGTCCTCGCGCGAGGGCACGGGGGCGTCGTCCTCGTAGGTGGTGACGGGGCGCCTGGTGACGTACGGGCGGCAGAAGTCCAGGTCGAAGGTGCGCTGGCTGTCGACCTCCCAGAGCAGCGGTTCGGCCTGGTTGCGCCCCTCCCCCGCCTCGATGCCCCACAGGTGGACCCGGGCCCCGTAGCCCTGCGCGGCCTCCACCGCCGACACCAGGTCCTCGTCGCCGCCGACCAGGGCCGCGTCGCTGATGGCCCGGTGCCGGGCGAGCGATTCGAGGTCGGTGCGGATGAGCGAGTCCACGCCCTTCTGCTGGTTGTTGGCGTTGAGGTTGCCGAGTCTGACCTTGACGTCGGGGAGTTCGGCGATGGACTGCTGCTCGGCGGTGTGGATGCGCCGGCGGGCCCCGTCGTACCAGTACACGCGCAGCAGTCTGCTGTCCGCGAAGATCGTCCGGGCCTTGTCGATGAAGGCCTCGATCAGCCCTTCCGCGTCGAGGTCGAAGGAGCGGCGGTCCTCGGTGCCGGTGACGAGCAGTCCGGCCGCGGCGTACACATAGCCCGCGTCCACGAAGATGGCGTGGGTCGAGGGGGTCTTCGACACCTCGGCGAGCACCCGCTGGAGCAGCGCGTTGGTGCGGTCCAGGCGCTCGCCGATCTCTGCCTCGTTCATTCGGGCCTCGTCATGGACCTCGTCGCCGGTTCCTGTGCGATGACCTGCTGATGCTTAGACATCCAAAAAATTTCCTTAGCGTAGGGAATGTTTGCAGGGGGCAAGCCGTTGTACCCACGTGAGCGCGGGCCGACGATGCCGAGCGCTCACATCCTTGCGGACGGGTCACCCGTCCTCCCAGTAGTTCTCCAGCAGGAGGATCGGACGAAGGGAAGCCATATGCGCTTCGAGATCATGCGACTCGACGATGTCGACGGTACCGCCGTGGACAGCACCGTCGTGGACGCCGCCTCCGTCAACCGGATCGTGCAGCAGGCCGCAGCCGTGGGCCAGCGCATCTACATCCGCCCGGCCGAAACCTCGGCTTCGTAACGCTCCACGCCGCACACATTCGTAACGCTCCACGCCGCACAAAGACGAAGCGCCCCCGTACGGAGGATCCGTACGGGGGCGCCGTGGTTCCGGCGGGCGGTCAGGAGTTCTGGATGACCTGGGTGACGCCGTTGATGATCTGCTGCACGGCGATGGCGGACAGCATCATCCCGGCGAGCCGGGTCACCAGCACGACCCCGCCGTCCTTGATGACCCGGATGATCAGCAGCGAGTAGCGCATGGCCAGCCAGAGCACGACGTGCATCGCGACGATCGCCGACCAGACCGAGATCTGGTCGCCCACGCTGTCGGCGTGCTGCACGGCCAGGATCACCGAGACGATCGCGCCGGGGCCGGCGAGCAGCGGCATGCCCAGCGGTACGAGCGCCACGTTGACGTCCTTGGTCTGCGTCGGCTCGTCGGTCTTGCCGGTCAGCAGGTCGAGCGCGATCAGCAGCAGGAGGAGTCCGCCCGCGATCATCAGGGCGGGTACGGAGACGTGCAGGTAGTCGAGGATCTGCTGGCCGAGCACACCGAAGACCGCGATCACGCCGAAGGCGACGGCGACCGCCTGGAACGCCATCCGGCGCTGCATCCTGGCGGGGCGGCCCGCGGTGAGGGCGAGGAAGATCGGGGTGATGCCCGGGGGATCCATAATCACAAAAAGCGTGAGAAAAAGGGATCCAAAGACAGCGACGTCGAACACAGTGAGCCTTGCGGGAGGAGAGAAACGAGGTGGAGGGGCGCACCGGCGAGGCCGCGGGGGCAGCCGGGGGCGCGCGGATGAAACGTGTAAGCGGACCGGGCGACGGTGTGCGGGGGCGGGCGGAGCCGTGCCCCCGGGCGTGCGCCGTTACGCGGTGCGGAGTCCGCCGGCGCCCGGCACCGGGAAGGCTCCCGTGGCGCGCCGGGTGATCTCGCCGTAGATCTCGGGGTCGGTGGTGTACTCGCCGAGCCCGACGGACTTGCGGCTGCCGTGGTAGTCGCTGGACCCGGTCGTCAGCAGCCCCAGCTCACGGGCGAGGTCGCGCAGCCGGGCCCGGGTCGGCCCGTCGTGGTCCATGTGGTCGACCTCGATGCCGTCGAGGCCGGCGGCGGCGAGCCGGGCGATCGACGACTCGGGCAGCACCCGGCCGCGCTTGACGGCGGCCGGGTGGGCGAAGACGGTGACGCCCCCGGCGGCCTTGACCAGCCGGATCGCGTCGAAGGGGTCGAGTTCGTGCTTCTCGGCGTAGGCGCGTCCGCCGTCGGCGAGCCACTGCGGCGTGAAGGCGTCGGAGACGGTCTCGACGACGCCCAGCTCGACGAGCGCGGTGGCGATGTGCGGCCTGCCGACCGAGCCGTCCCCGGCGATGCTCGCGACCCGCTCCCACTCGACCGGTACGCCCAGCTCCTGGAGCTTGCCCACCATGGTGCGGGCGCGCGGCACCCGGTCGTCCCTGACCAGTTCGCGTTCGCGGGCCAGCTCGGGCTCGTCGGGGTCGAAGAGGTACGCCAGCAGGTGCAGGCCGACCCCGTCCAGCCGGCAGGAGAGCTCGGCGCCGGTGACGAGCGTGAGCCCTTCGGGAAGGGCGGCGACCGCCTCGGCGTGGCCGCGCACGGTGTCGTGGTCGGTGAGCGCGACGACGTCCAGCCCCGCGGCGGCGGCGCCCAGCACCAGCTCGGCGGGGGTGTCCGTGCCGTCCGAAGCGGTGGAGTGGGTGTGCAGGTCGATGCGCACGACGCGTACTCCAGTGCTCGGGGCCGGACAAGAGGGACGTTCAAGGATAACCGGCGTTCGAACACCCTCCGGCACCCTCCGGCCGGACCCGGGAGGGCCCCGGCGCGCACTCCGGCGGCAGCCCGCCGTCAGGGCGTGTCGAGCAGGCGCGGCGTGAGCGCCCCGCACGGCACGAGGTCCATCTCTCCCCCGGCCTCGCGCAGATCGGCGAGCACCAGCTCGTCGTACATCAGGAGTCCCGACTGCTCGGGCCAGACGATCGCCCAGAGCCAGAGCCCGCGCGCCTCGCCCGCGAAGACCGCGCGGTCCTCGGGGGCACCCCTGACGTGCCAGAGCGGGGTGGGGCGGCCGGCCGCGAGCATCTTGACGTCGGGCGGGCCGTCGACCTCCAGGTACGGGGCGGGGTCGGGGCCGTCGATCCCGGCGTACCGCGCGCCGAGGCCGAGCCCGAGCTCCTCGGTGACCAGCAGCAGCTCGCCGATGCCGCCGACGGGGCCGGGGCCGGAGCAGGCGACGACGGTGGCGCGCCCGCCGCTGCGGTCGTCGCCCGCGCTCGCCACCCCGGTGAACAGCCAGCCCACCGGCAGCGGCCAGGGCATCCACACCGGCACCTGAGCACGGCGCACCACCGCGCCCAGCGCTTCCACGCTGGGCGGAACGACCGGCTGCAGTGGCTGCACGCTGCCGTGCAGGGTGCACTGCCAGGTGTCGGCGAAGAGACCGGGCGCCCTGACCCGGCCTCCGCACTTCGGGCAACTGGGTTCGCCCCTCATAGCGACCAACGGTCCTCCAGGACCGTCGCCGCGTCAAGCAAGATCACCCGTCCGTAGTGCGCCCTTCACCGGCAAATTTAGATGTAACTTGCACTCATTAGTCTATCTAACTTATTCTGTGCACATTGCACCGACCTGGTGGAGAGCGAGGAGACCCATGCAGGGAGAGGATCCGTTCGATCAGGGCGCGGGCAGCATCCTGCGCCAGCCGAAGGCCGTCTGGGCCACGGCGGGCGCCTCTGTCGTCGCGTTCATGGGAATCGGCCTGGTGGACCCGATTCTCCCGTCCATCGCCAAGGGGCTGGAGGCGACGCCCAGCCAGGTGTCCCTCCTCTTCACCTCGTACTTCCTGATCACCGCCGTGGCGATGCTCGTCACCGGCTTCGTGTCCAGTCGCCTGGGCGGCCGCAGGACGCTGCTGGCCGGGCTGGCGCTCGTGGTCGTCTTCGCAGCGCTCTCCGGCACCTCCACGTCCGTCGGCGAACTCGTCGGCTTCCGGGCCGGCTGGGGACTGGGCAACGCCCTCTTCGTGTCGACCTCACTCGCCGTGATCGTCGGCGCGGCGGCCGGCGGCAGCGCGGCGGCGATCCTGCTCTACGAGTCGGCGCTCGGCCTCGGCATGGCGTGCGGACCGCTGCTCGGCGCGCTGCTCGGCGACGCCAGCTGGCGCTACCCGTTCTTCGGCACGGCCGCGCTGATGGCGATCGGCTTCCTCTGCATCACCGCGTTCCTGAAGGAGCAGCCCCGGCCCGCCCGGAAGACCTCGCTGCTGGACCCGATCAGGGCCCTCGGCCACGGTGGTCTGGCCTCGGTCGCGGCCTCGGCGTTCTTCTACAACTACGCGTTCTTCACGATCCTGGCGTTCACCCCGTTCGTGCTGGACATGACGCCCTACCGGGCCGGCGCGGTGTTCTTCGCCTGGGGCCTGCTGCTCGCGGTCTTCTCGGTGCTCGTCGCCCCGCGGCTCCAGGAACGCTTCGGCTCGCTGAAGGTGCTCGGCGCCTCGCTGCTGCTGCTCGCCGTGGACCTGCTGGTCCTGGGGTACGGCGACCACACCGCCGCCATCGTCTGCACGATCGTCTCCGGCGCCTTCATCGGCATGAACAACACCGTCTACACGGAGCTGGCGCTCGGCGTCTCGGACGCGCCGCGGCCGGTGGCGAGCGCGGGGTACAACTTCGTCCGCTGGTTCGCCGCTGCCGCCGCCCCGTACCTCGCCCCGAAGATCGAGGAGTGGAGCGACATCCACGTCCCGTTCGTGGTCGCGGCGGTCGCGGCCGTGGCCGGCGCGCTCGTCGTGTGGGCCCGGCGCTCGGCGCTGACCCACGAGGCGGAGGCGCTGGGGCCGAAGCACGCCGCCGAGGACGGGGGCGCGGCCTTCGCCGACTGAGCCGCCACCCGTCCCGTTGTCCTTTTCGCGGTCCTGCCACGGGGCCGCCGCCCGTCCCGTACCGCCCCGCCCGCGCGCCGGACGTCCGGGGCCGGGACATCGGGACCAGGGCCGGGACGCCGGGACCGGGACGCCGGGACCGGGACGCCGGGGCCGGGATCAGTCCAGCGGTACCGAGCCGCGCAGCGGGTCGCGCAGGTCCGTGCCGTGCGAGAGCCACCGCTCCTGGAGTTCCTGCGCGCCCCGGACCCGCTTCCACGCGGCCTCGTTGGGCGTCATCGGCAGCAGCGGCAGGAACATGACCGGGTCCATCGGCGCATCCAGCTCCAGGTCCTCGACCAGGCCGCCCGGCTCCGCGACCAGTACGGAGCTGAAGGGCGCCCCCGGCCACAACGGTTCGCCGACGTCCAGCGAGGCGCCCGGCGCCACCACCACCCCCTCGACCTGCGGGGAGGCCGCCAGCACGGCGAGCGGGCGCAGCGCCTTGTCGGTGTCGGCGAGCCCGGCGCGCACGGAGAGGACCAGCTCGGCGCGCGGCCCCTTCACCGGGTCGGCGAGGACCGCGGTCGGGTCGGCCATCGGCTGGGCGGACATGCCGAGTGTGGCGTAACGCACCACATCGCCGTCGACGAAGCGGAGCACCTCGATCCGGTCCGTGCCGAGAAACGTCACTGCGGCGCGCGCGTCCGGTTCCCCGAGGGCCGTCAGCAACCGGGCCTCGACCAGAGCAAGAATTTCTCCCATCCCGCGAGCATAGAACGCGTATGGAACGGGCAAAGTAAGGGATTGACCGCCGGGCGGCTGATAGTCTTGGCCGCTGGTCGGGGCAGCACGCAGAAGCGTCGCTCTCAGCCCCGACGACACGTCATCCCCCAAGGGGGACCGGCTGGAGGAGGTGGGGCTGCCATGGATCGAAGTCGACCGTGCAGTACCAACCGCTCTTCCGCATCTCACCTTCCCCCGGTGATCTGAAGCCTTCTCGGTCAAGGCCCATGGCATTGCGCACGACGGAAGAGCACTCCTTTCTTGCCTGTCTGTAGCGAACGCCGTCATCGCGCCGCTGCGGTGCCGCCCGCTTTGCGGACGTGAGCGCACGTCCCCATTCCGGGTTGTTCCGCGTGCCCGACGACGGCCCTCCGTGAAGAGGAGCCAGCCATGTCGATGATCCGCGACCTGCGCGCCGCCGTGCGCCCGTCCCTGCGCAAGAGCAACGCCCTGCACAACGCCTACGACACCACCCGCGACCCGTCCGCCTCCAGCGCGGTCGTCGACTGCGCGGTCTACCGCGACGGCCGGCGCCTGGAGCACGGCACCTGCCGCACCCCGCACGAGGCGATGCTCGAGGTGCGGGCCGAGGGCGGCTTCGCCTGGATCGGTCTGCACGAGCCCACCGAGGAGGAATTCGCGGGCATCGCCCGGGAGTTCGGACTGCACCCGCTCGCCGTCGAGGACGCCGTCCACGCCCACCAGCGGCCGAAGCTGGAGCGGTACGACGACACGCTCTTCACCGTCTTCAAGACCATCCACTACGTCGAGCACGCCGAACTCACCGCCAGCAGCGAGGTGGTGGAGACCGGCGAGGTGATGTGCTTCACCGGCCGGGACTTCGTCATCACCGTGCGGCACGGCGGGCACGGCTCGCTGCGCGCGCTGCGCCACCGGCTCCAGGACGACCCCGAGCTGCTCGCCAAGGGCCCCTCCGCGGTGCTGCACTCCATCGCCGACCACGTCGTCGACGGCTACATCGCGGTGGCCGGGGCCGTCCAGGACGACATCGACGAGGTGGAGATCGAGGTCTTCTCCGCCCCGGCGAAGGGCAGCCCGCGCGGCTCGGAAGCGGGCCGGATCTACCAACTGAAGCGCGAGGTACTGGAGTTCAAGCGGGCGGTGTCGCCGTTGCTGCGGCCGATGCAGCTGCTGAGCGAGCGGCCGATGCGGCTGATCGACCCCGACATCCAGAAGTACTTCCGTGACGTCGCCGACCACCTGGCGCGGGTGCACGAGGAGGTCATCGGCTTCGACGAGCTGCTGAACTCCATCCTCCAGGCCAACCTGGCGCAGGCGACCGTCGCGCAGAACGAGGACATGCGCAAGATCACGTCCTGGGCGGCCATCGTCGCCGTGCCGACGATGATCTGCGGCGTCTACGGCATGAACTTCAAGCACATGCCCGAGCTGGGCTGGCGGTACGGCTACCCGATGGTGCTGGGCGTCATCGGCGTGGTCTGCTTCTCCATCCACCGCACGCTCAAGCGCAACGGCTGGCTCTGACCACCGGTCCGCCCGCCGCCCCGGTCCCGGCCCGCGGCCGATCCCATAGAGTGCGGGCATGACTGCTGCCGCCGCCGATCTGCCACTGGGCCGGGCCCTCGTCGAGGAGGCCACCAAGAAGTCCGGCCTGATCTGGGTACGGGGCACCGGCCCCGCACGGGCGTTGTGGCACGTGTGGCACGAGGGCGCGGCGCACCTGGTCGGGGACGGCCCCGGCGAACAGCCGTTCCCGGCCGGGCTCGGCGACGGGGCCGCCGCCGAGGTGACCGTGCGCAGCAAGGACAAGGGCGGCCGGCTGATCGCCTGGACGGCCGCGGTGACGGAGCTCGCGCCGCACTCGCCGGAGTGGGAGGCCGCCGTCGCCGAGCTGAAGGGCAAGCGGCTGAACGCGCCGGACGCCGAACGGATGACGGAGCGGTGGGCCCGGGAGTGCCGGGTGCTGCGGCTGACGCCCGGCGACTTCCGTACCGAACTGCCGGACGGCTCCCTGGCCGCGGCGCCCCTGCCGACGCCCGCGACGACGCGCCGCCCGGTGCCCGCCGGACTGCCGCGCCTGCTCCTCAAGCGCGGCCGCAAGGGCCGGCGCACCCCGTAGGGTGCACCCGGCGCATCTGGCGCGCCCCGTAGAACGCCCCCGTCTCACCCGGCGCATCTGGCGCGCCCGTCTCACCCGGCCGGGACGTTCCCCCGGCGCATCCAGCTCACCCGGCACGCCCGCCCCACCGGCTCACCCGGCGCGCCCGTCCCACCCGGCCGGGGCGTCGCCCCGCCGCCCGGACACCGTCAGGAGGTCGTCCTGGGCAGCTGCTTCCCGTAGTCGACCGTGTCCTCCTTCTCCGGCGCCTCCAGGGTGAAGTCCTTGCCCCAGTCCGACAGCAGCACGGTCCCCCCGCCGCCGCCGCGCGCGAAGCGCAGCGGGTACGCGGTGCCCTTCAGCGAGACGTCGAGCGTGCCGCCCGCGCCCTCGTCGCCCGTGATCTGGATGGTCCGGGTCGCGCCGATCTTCTTCCGGTCCCCCTTGGCGAGGGCGCCGTGCAGCGTGAGCAGGCCGTCCAGCAGCGTCTTCTTCTCCGTGAAGCCGCGCAGCTGCTTGTACGCCGGGTCGTCCTGGGGCACCTTCACGTACTTGTCCCGGAGCTTGTCGGCGGCGGCCCCGCCCGCCTCGCTGTCGGCGCCGGACTCCTCCTCGTGGCTCCAGAACCCGGCGTCCGCCTTCAGGTAGAGCTCGTCCCCGATGCGCAGCAGTTCGAAGGTGCTGTTCTTCGAGACGACCGAGCCCGTGCCGCCGTCCGCCTTGAGCTGCATGTCGAGCTTGTACGTGCCGCCCTTGCCGACCAGCGATCCGGCGAGGCGCACCGCAGCGGCGGAGTCCGCCGCCTTCTGCGTCTTCTTCTCGATCTGCGCGGCGGTCAGTCTGCCGACGCCGTTGGTCCCCTCGTCCGGGTCCTCGCCGCCGCAGGCCGTGAGCGCGGCGGTCAGCCCGGCACAGAGCATCACGGCGAGGGCGGTCCGGCGTCGGGCCCGGACGGGCGGGGCGGGAGGGGTCACGGGCGCACTGCCTCTCATCTGCGTGGCGGGGGTGACAGACCGCAGCGTACCGGTGCCGTACGAACGCTCCGTCAGGGAGCCGTACGGACGGATCCACCGCGCAGGCCCCGAGCGGTACGGGCTAGCCTGATCACGACATAACGGCCGATTGACCGCCAACCGGGCCGGGCTCGGACGTCGTACCCGGAAGTCGTACACGGAAGAAGGAGGCGCAGCATGGCGGCAGGCGCCCCCCGGGTCTTCGTCTCGCACCTCTCCGGCGTCCCGGTCTTCGACCCCAACGGCGACCAGGTGGGCCGGGTCCGCGATCTGGTCGCGATGCTGCGGGTCGGCGGCCGGCCGCCCCGGCTGCTCGGCCTGGTCGTCGAGGTGCTCAGCCGTCGCCGGATCTTCCTCCCGATGACCCGGGTGACGGGCGTCGAGTCCGGTCAGGTCATCACCACCGGCGTGGTCAACATGCGGCGCTTCGAGCAGCGGCCCACCGAACGGCTGGTGCTCGGCGAGTTCCTCGACCGGCGGGTCCGCCTGGTGGAGACCGGCGAGGAGGTCACCGTCCTCGACGTCGCCATCCAGCAGCTCCCGGCCCGCCGCGACTGGGAGATCGACAAGTACTTCGTGCGCAAGGGCAAGGCCGGGGCGCTGCGCCGCAAGGGCGAGACCCTGACGGTCGACTGGTCGGCCGTCAGCGGGTTCTCGCTGGAGGAGGTGGGGCAGGGCGCCGAGACGCTGGTCGCCACCTTCGAGCGGCTGCGCCCGACGGACGTGGCCAACGCGCTGCACCACCTGTCGCCGAAGCGGCGGGCCGAGGTGGCCGCCGCGCTCGACGACGACCGGCTCGCCGACGTCCTGGAGGAGCTGCCCGAGGACGACCAGGTGGAGATCATCGGCAAGCTCCAGGAGGAACGCGCCGCCGACGTCCTGGAGGCGATGGACCCGGACGACGCGGCCGACCTGCTGTCCGAGCTGCCGGAGGAGGACAAGGAGCGGCTGCTGACGCTGATGCGGCCGGGCGACGCGGCCGACGTGCGGCGCCTGATGTCGTACGAGGAGCGGACCGCGGGCGGGCTGATGACCACCGAGCCGATCATCCTGCGGCCGGACGCGACGATCGCCGACGCCCTCGCCCGGGTCCGGCAGGCCGACCTGTCCCCGGCGCTCGCCGCCCAGGTGTACGTGTGCCGCTCCCCCGACGAGACGCCGACTGGCAAGTACCTGGGCACCGTGCACTTCCAGCGGCTGCTGCGCGATCCGCCGTACACCCTGGTCAGCTCGGTCGTGGACAGCGATCTCGTCCCTCTCGGCCCGGACACCCCGCTGCCGGCCGTGACGAGCTATCTGGCCGCGTACAACCTGGTCTCGGCCCCCGTGGTGGACGAGAGCGGGTCGCTGCTCGGCGCGGTGACGGTGGACGACGTCCTCGACCACCTGCTGCCCGAGGACTGGCGGGAGACCGACTTCCACAGCGAGGAGGGGGTGGCCCGTGACGGCTGAGGAACGCACGAAGACGGGGCCGGCGGGCGCCTCGGGCATCGTGCGCCCGCCGCGCCACCGGCTGGACCAGCCGAAGGACCCGCGCCGCAAGGTGCTGCCCGACTACGACCCGGAGGCGTTCGGCCGGTTCTCCGAACGGATCGCCCGCTTCCTGGGCACCGGGCGGTTCATCGTCTGGATGACGCTGGTCATCATCGTCTGGGTGCTGTGGAACGTCTTCGCGCCCCTGCCGTGGCGGTTCGACCAGTACCCGTTCATCTTCCTGACGCTGATGCTGTCGCTCCAGGCCTCCTACGCGGCCCCGCTGATCCTGCTCGCGCAGAACCGGCAGGACGACCGCGACCGGGTCACCCACGAGCAGGACCGCAAGCAGAACGAGCGCTCCATCGCGGACACCGAGTACCTCACCCGGGAGATCGCGTCGCTGCGGATGGGGCTCGGCGAGGTCGCCACCCGCGACTGGATCCGCTCCGAGCTGGAGGACCTCGTGAAGGACCTGGACGACCGGGAGGCCCTGCTCACGGCCGAGAGTGACGAAGACCACTGACCGGTGCTACTCACCCGTAGCAATGGGCGCCGTACCGCCCTCCCGTCGCCCACCACCACCCTCAAGGAGCGTCGCGCGCACCCGTACTATCGAGGTATGGCTACGGAAGACGCGGTGCTTGAGGCACTGGCGACAGTGAACGACCCGGAGATCCACCGTCCGATCACCGAGCTGGGCATGGTGAAATCCGTCGAGATCGGCGCCGACGGTGCGGTCGCTGTCACGGTCTATCTCACGGTCTCGGGCTGTCCGATGCGCGAGACGATCACCAAGAACGTGACGGACGCGGTCTCCCGTGTCGAGGGCGTCTCCCGGGTCGACGTCACGCTGGACGTGATGAGCGACGAGCAGCGCAAGGAGCTCGCGGCCTCGCTGCGCGGCGGCACGGCGGAGCGCGAGGTGCCGTTCGCCAAGCCCGGCTCGCTGACCCGGGTCTACGCGGTCGCGTCCGGCAAGGGCGGCGTCGGCAAGTCGTCCGTGACGGTGAACCTCGCCGCGGCGATGGCGGCCGAGGGCCTCAAGGTCGGGGTCGTGGACGCGGACATCTACGGGCACAGCGTGCCGCGGATGCTCGGCGCGGACGGGAAGCCGACCCAGGTCGAGAACATGATCATGCCGCCGTCCTCGCACGGCGTGAAGGTCATCTCCATCGGCATGTTCACCCCGGGCAACGCCCCGGTGGTGTGGCGCGGCCCGATGCTCCACCGCGCGCTCCAACAATTCCTCGCCGACGTGTACTGGGGCGACCTGGACGTCCTGCTGCTCGACCTGCCGCCGGGCACCGGTGACATCGCGATCTCGGTGGCCCAGCTGGTGCCGAACGCCGAGATCCTGGTCGTCACGACCCCGCAGCAGGCGGCGGCCGAGGTGGCCGAGCGGGCCGGTTCGATCGCCGTGCAGACCCATCAGAAGATCGTCGGCGTCGTCGAGAACATGTCGGGCATGCCGTGTCCGCACTGCGACGAGATGGTCGACGTGTTCGGCACCGGCGGCGGCGCGAAGGTCGCCGAGGGCCTGACGAGGACGGTCGGCGCGGAGGTGCCGGTGCTCGGCTCCATCCCGATCGACGTGCGGCTGCGCGAGGGCGGCGACGAGGGCAAGCCGGTCGTCCTGTCCGACCCCGACTCCCCGGCCGGCAAGGCGCTGCGCACCATCGCGGACAAGCTGGGCGGCCGCAAGCGCGGTCTGTCGGGCATGTCGCTGGGCATCACCCCGCGCAACAAGTTCTGAGCCGCGGGGCGGTGACCGGCCTTCCGCCGGGCCACCGCCCCGTACCGCTCGTCCCTCCCGGGCCGTGGCCTACGACGCGTACGACGTGATGTCGTCGATCACCGAGAAGCCCAGGCCGTAGGCGCTCATGCCCCGCCCGTACGCGCCGATGTGCACCCCGCCGGGCGCCGAACCCGCCAGCACCCAGCCGAACTCGGACTCGCGGTAGTGGAACGGCACCGGGACGCCGTCCACCGGCAGGGACAGCATCGACCAGGCGGGGCCCTCCAGGTCGTCGGCGAGGTCGAACGCCGTCTCCGTCTGCTGGTTCAGCCAGTCGTCGCGCAGGGCGTGGTCCAGTTGCGGCGGCCAGGTGCAGGCGAGCAGGCCGGAGCCGGCCAGCCAGGCGGCGGAGGAGACCGTGGTGGCGTCCAGCACCCCCGTGCCGTCGCCGCTGTGCCGCACCGGGCTGTTGCCCAGCGAGACGACGACGGCGAACCGCTGCTTCTCCGCGCCCGCGTCCGCCCGTACCGACGGTTCGTCGCCGTGGCCGACGGAACCGTGCTGCACCGCGCCGTCGGCGGCGATGCCCACCTGCATCAGCCGGCGCGGCCCGGTGAAGGCCTCGTCCAGCCCGTACCAGGGAAATCCGGCCGCCAAGTAGCCGTCGACGATGCGCCGGGCCACCGGACTCCCCTCTGCGGTGACCGTGCTCGGCGCGTCCTCCGCGCCCACCCGACTCGTCGTCCCCATCTGTCCGGCCGCCTCCTCGATCCGTTGGGCCCGGAGCGGCCCGCCCCCCGACGGGCGTCCTCACTTCCGGACAGATGGAGAATAGCCATACCGTCCGGACGAGCCCGGTTGGCGGGGGGTCAGGTGGCGTCGGCGTCGAAGGGCGAGTGCTTGTCCCCGGCCGGCTGATCACGCTTCTTGAGCAGGTCGGGAGCGCCCGGGGAGCCGTTGGCGGCGGCGATCGCCGGGCTGCTCGACACGCCGCTGCGCGAGTCGGCGGACTCCGCGTCCACGCTCTCCCGGCCGTTCACCGCGTCGGTGATCTCGTTGAGGTCCTTGCGCAGGTCGAAGGTCTCGCGGATCTCCTTCAGCCCCAGGTCGTCGTTGCCGTCCATGAGCTGCTTGCGGACGAACGTCTTGGGGTTGAGGTCCTCGAACTCGAAGTCCTTGAACTCCGGGCCGAGTTCCGTGCGGATGTCCTCCTTGGCGCTCTCCGAGAAGTCACGGACCTTGCGGATGAAGCGCGAGGCGTCCTGGATGACCTTGGGCAGCTTGTCCGGGCCGAAGATCAGCACGCCCAGGATCCCGAGCGTCACCAGCTCGAGTACGCCTATGTCATTGAACACCCTGTTGCTCCTCGTGTTCTCCGGGGCCGTGTCGGTCGAGGTCCGGACCCGGCCCACGGTACCCGCCGAAACTGCCGTCGCGGTAGCGCACGGGGGCTGTCACGTGCCGGTTGCCGACCCGAGAGTCACAGAGATGGACAGGTCTTTACCACCGCGTGTCAGACCGAGGTCCAGACGGTCGCCGGGCCGGTGGGCGCGGATCTTCACGATCAGTTCCTCGCCGCTGTGCACCCGGCGGCCGTCGACCTCCGTGATGACGTCCCCGGGCCTGATGCCGGCCTTGGCGCCGGGTCCGCCGGGCGTCACCGCGGGGTTGCCGTCCGCGCCCTTGGTGCCGACCCGGGCGCCGTCCCCGGTGTACTTCATGTCGAGCGTGACGCCGATCACCGGGTGGGTGGCCCGGCCGGTCGCGATCAGTTCCTCGGCGACCCGCTTGCCCTGGTTGATCGGGATGGCGAAGCCGAGGCCGATGGAGCCGGCCTGGCCGCCCTCGCCCGCCGAACCGCTGTCGGCGGCGCGGATGGCGCTGTTGATGCCTATGACCTGGGCCTTGCCGTCGACGAGCGGGCCGCCGGAGTTGCCCGGGTTGATCGGGGCGTCGGTCTGCAGCGCGTCGACGTAGCTGATGTCGCTGCCGTCGCCCTTCTCGCCGCCCGCGGTGATCGGCCGGTCCTTGGCGCTGATGATGCCGGAGGTCACCGTGTTGGACAGGTCGAAGGGGGCGCCGATGGCCACCACCGGGTCACCGACCTGCACGTTGTCGGAGTTGCCCAGCGGCAGCGGCTTGAGGCCGGAGACGCCGGAGACCTTGACCACGGCCAGGTCGTAGCCGCTGTCCTTGCCGACGATCTCGCCGCGCGCCGTCTCGCCGCCGCTGAACGTCACGGTGATGTCGCCGGACGAACCGGCCGGGGCGACGACGTGGTTGTTGGTGAGGATGTGGCCGGACTTGTCGAGGACGAAGCCGGTGCCGGTGCCGGACTCGCCGGTGCCGCTGACGTGCAGGGTGACCACGCTCGGCAGGGCGCTGGCGGCGATCCCGGCGACGCTGTCGGGGGCCCGGCCGCCGCTGTCGCGGCCGGCCTGCGGCAGTTCGATCCGGGTGAGGCCGCCGTTGCGCTCGATGTAGGCCCCGATGCCGCCGCCGATGCCGCCCGCCACCAGGGCGAGCAGCACCGCGCCGATGAGGAGCGAGCCGCGCCGCTGCTTCCTGCGGCCGGTGTCGGCCCCGAGCGGCGGGCCCGGGTTGGTGGTGAGCGGCTGCCGGGGCGCGCCCCAGGGGTCGTACTGGAGCCACTGCGCCGGCTGGGCCGGCTGCGACGGGTGCGCGGCGGGTGCCGCTTGGGAGTGCTGGGGCTGCTGAGGGTGTGGCTGCTGGGACGTGTGGGGCGGGGGCGTGAAGCCGGGGGCGGGGGCGGCCGGTGCTGCCGGGGCCGCGGCGAGTGGGGCGGGGGTGCCCGCCCCGTTCGTCCCGGTGTACTGCGGGGGTACGGAGGTGCCGTGCGCGGGGGTCGGGACCGGGCGCTGCACGGGGGGTGCGGGCGCCCAGGGGCCGGGGCCGCCGTAGGGCGGGGTGCTGTACTCGTCGGGCTCGTGCAGCGGCTTCATCGGCTGCCCGGACGCCATGGGCCCGACGGCCGGGGCCTCGGGGAGCGGTGTCCCGGAAGCGGGGGTCCGGTCCTGGCCCGGGACCGCCGGTACCGGCCCGGGGCGTCGGCCGCCGGGGCGTGGGGCCCGGCGGCCGGGGGTGCCACGGTGGTGCGGGAGTCGTCCGGCGCGGACGGCTCCGGGCCCGCGGGCGCCTGCGCGGCGTCCGCCGTCGGGAGCCCGGTCGTCGGCGCGCCCGCGGAGTCGGCCGCGGGCGGCGCGTCCTCGACGGGGGACGAGGACTCGTCCGGCGTCGTGCGGGTGGCGCGTCCCGGTGTGGGACGGCTCCACCACTTCGCCTTCGGCCCGGTGGACTTCCCGTCTTCCATGCTCTCCCCGCAACTGCCTCAACTGGCCCGTGCACGCCCCGGCAGGGGCGTCCCTCCCGGAACTGCTCCAGGAATTCAACCAGGTTTGCGAATGCTTGCGCAGACCCCGGTCAACGCCGGACGGAAAGCGGCAGGCCGCGCTCGACGGGGGTGGGAAGAGCCGAGGCCGACGGTTGCGCCCATGACGACGGTGGCGGGGGCGGTGGGGGTGCGTAGGGCGTCGGGGACGGCGGGGTGAGGCGTCCGAGCACCTTGGCGAAGAGGGGGGTGGGGTCGGTCGGACGTATCAGGGAGGGCGCGGACATGTTCGTCAGGACCTGGGTGGTGAAGGGACCGCCCATGAGGCTCCCGGTGGACATCACCGCGGACGTGGAGAGGGTGGCGGGGGTGGCCGCAGGGGGTGCGGCCATCGTGCCCGGAGCGGTCGACGGGGCCGCCACGGCCGTGCGTTCGCCCTCCTTCGCCGCCGTGAGCCTGCCGTGACCACCACTGTTGTTGCGACGGGCGGCCGGGCTGCCGCCATCGCCGCGCGAAGTGGTGTCGAAGGGGGTCACGGCGTTCCCGGAGCCCGAGGCGCGGGCCGCGGCACCGCTCCCGGAGCTCGTGGGCAGGGCGCCGCCGAGGGCGATGGCCGCCAGCGAGACGGCGCTCGCCGCCGCGAAGGCGAATCTCCGGCCCCGCCAGGGCGAGCGGTCGGCCTCCCGCCCCACCTCATGGATCCGGAAACCGGAACGGGAGGATCTGCCCGGCAGCACGGCGGTCGAGCCGTGCGGGGCCGGCAGGAAGCCGAAGCCGCCGAGCGGGGAGCCCCCCGACGGATCCGTACGGCTGCCGGACGGCCGGACCACGGGGAAGAGCCCGTCGGCGAAGCGTCCGGTGCCGCCGAACGGTCTTCCCTCGTCGTCGCCGTCACCTCCCGGCCCGCCGGGAAGGCCCTGCAACCGGGCGAGGAACCCCTCGGACGGCGAGGGCGGGGCGGACTGCGCGAAGACGCTCTTCAGGCGCCGCTGGTCTGCGGCCTCGGCCTTGCACTTGGCGCAGGTCGCGAGGTGGGCGAGCACCCGGTCCCGGGCGTCGTGTTCGAGTTCGCCGTCGACCAGCGCGGCGAGGCGATCCCCCAGGTGTTGTTCCGCGGGGGTCGGACCTGTGCCACTCACGCCGTTCCGCCCTCCCCCGCAAGTACCGCGCCCGCCAGCGAGCGCTGCTCGGCACGGGCCGCGGGCGAACGGTGCTGCAGCGCCTTGCGCAGGTGCGAGCGGCCCCGGTGGATACGGCTGCGCACGGTGCCGAGCTTCACGCCCAGCGTCGCGGCGATCTCCTCGTACGAGAGGCCCTCGATGTCGCAGAGCACGACGGCGGCACGGAACTCGGGCGCGAGGGTGTCCAGCGCCTGCTGCACGTCCGCGTCGAAGTGGCTGTCGTTGAAGACCTGCTGCGGGGACGGCTCACGGCTCGGCAGCCGCTCGGCGGCGTCGTCCCCGAGGGAGTCGAAGCGGATGCGCTGCTTGCGACGGACCATGTCCAGGAACAGGTTGGTCGTGATGCGGTGCAGCCAGCCCTCGAAGGTGCCGGGCGTGTAGGTCGACAGCGACCGGAACACGCGGACGAAGACTTCCTGGGTGAGGTCCTCGGCGTCGTGCTGGTTGCCCGTCAGTCGGTAGGCGAGGCGGTAGACCCGGCCGCTGTGCGTGCTGACGATCTCTTCCCATGAGGGCGGTGTCCACGCCTGGGAGTCCGCATCGGAGGCGAAGGTCGCGGTCGGTGCGGAGTCGTTGGAAGAACGGTCAGCGATGTAGGTCACGGATTTCGGCTCACCCGCCGACCTGAGAAAGCGCCGCAGCACTCCTCCCCGATCCACAGGCGCAGCCGCACCTCCCCTGTCGGCTCTGGTGGTGTCCAGTGGAGTCCCTACCATAGCCACCTCGCCCGTTAGCTCCGGATAAGCCTTTTTCCTGCTGGGGGCGGGGACGGGCCCCGGGAAAGCGTCGGCCCGTGGCTGCCCGGACCCGATCTGCGGGGCCGGTCCCACGGGCTCTCCCCCGCCTCCTCATAACGCCCGGTCCCATCTGCGGGTTCCCGGGTTCAGCGGATACAGTCACCGTTGCGCCAACTACGGGGACAGGAGAGGGTCATTACCGCCAACCGGCAGACGAGCTGGGCGTTCGCCGACGCCTTTGTCGCCGAGGACGAAGCAGTGCGCTGGGCCAGGGACCGGGCCCGGGACGCAGGGCTCCGCCCGGTGTCGCCAGGCACCGGCGCAGCGCTGCGCCTGCTCGCTGCCACGACGGACGCCAAAGCGGTGGCCGAAATCGGCACCGGCACCGGCGTGTCCGGACTCTATCTGCTGCACGGCATGCGGCCCGACGGGGTGCTGACCACGGTCGACCCGGAGCCCGAGCGCCAGCAGTTCGCCCGCGAGGCGTTCCGGGCCGCGGGCTTCGCCGCCAACCGCTCCCGCTTCATCCCCGGCCGCGCCCTGGACGTGCTGCCGCGGCTCGCGGACGGCGGGTACGACCTCGTGTTCTGCGACGGCGACCGGCTGGAGAGCCTGGACTGTCTCGCCGAAGCGTTGCGTCTGCTGCGGCCCGGGGGCCTCGTCTGCTTCGAGGGCGTCTTCGCCGACGGCCGTACGGTCGACTCCTCGGCCCAGCCCGCGGAGGTGCTGCGGGTGCGGGAGCTGCTGCGCACGGTGCGGGAGAGCCAGGAGCTGATGGCGACGCTGCTGCCGGTGGGCGACGGGCTGCTGTGCGCGGTGCGCCGGGGCTGAGCGACGGGGCCGGGCGACCGGACCGGGACCGGGAGCCGGCGGGCGGCAGACCGCAGGCGACAGGCCCACAGGGTTCCCGAGGCTTCCGGCCCTCCCGTGCGCTCCCGCGCGCTCCCGTTCGTCAGGCTTCCCGGACTCCGTTCCGGGCGGTCCCGGATCGTCGTGAACGCATCACTGCCCCGGCACGGGCTCCGTGCCGGGGCAGTGATGAAGAGTGAACGCCGCTGTTCAGCCGACGACCTTCTTGAGGGCGTCGCCGAGTGCATCGGCCTCGTCCGGCGTCAGCTCCACGACAAGCCGACCGCCGCCTTCGAGCGGAACGCGCATGACGATGCCCCGCCCCTCCTTTGTCACCTCGAGCGGGCCGTCGCCCGTCCGCGGCTTCATGGCCGCCATGCTCGTTCCCCTTCCTGAAACCAGCTCATCGCAACCGGCGGCCCCACTGACAGGCGCTGTGTCACCGGCATCGAACACATTGCTTCCAGGTCATTATCCCGCATCACAGACCCCGATGACCAACCTCGGTCGGCATCGCTTGTGCAACGCGCTCTCGCAAAACCACCCATTTCGGCGATCGACCTGCGATACTCCGTCGCCCTCGCCCCTCTGCCGGGGTGCAATTGTTAGACGCAGGTCACATGTCGGCTTCCCGTCGCGTCGGCCATGCTTGCCTGGACAGGCACCGACCGAGGCCCGGAGGGGACAACGAAATGGCCGATCACATGGCGGACAGCGTGCTCTACGAGGTGAGCGACGGACTCGCGACGATCACCCTCAACCGCCCCGACGCGATGAATGCCATGGACACGGCTGCCAAGGTGGCGCTCCGGGACGCGCTGGAGGCCGCTGCCGCCGACACCGCCGTACGGGCCGTTCTGCTCACCGCGACCGGGCGCGCCTTCTGCGTGGGGCAGGACCTGAAGGAGCACGTGGCCAAGCTCGCCGAGGCCCGCGAGTCGGACGGCGGCAACGCGCTGAGCACCGTGCGGGAGCACTACAACCCGATCGTCCGGGCCCTCACCGGGATGCCCAAGCCGGTCGTCGCCGGGGTGAACGGCGTCGCCGCGGGCGCCGGTTTCGGCTTCGCGCTCGCCTGCGACTACCGGGTGGTGGCCGACACCGCCTCGTTCAACACCTCGTTCGCCGGGGTGGCGCTCACCGCCGACTCGGGCGTCTCCTGGACGCTGCCCCGGCTGATCGGGCAGAGCCGCGCCGCCGATCTGCTGTTCTTCCCGCGCTCGATCTCCGCGCAGGACGCGTACGAGCTGGGCATCGTGAACAAGCTGGTGCCCGCGGCGGACCTGGCCGCCGAGGCCGCCGCCGTGGCCCGTGCCCTGGCGTCAGGCCCCACGGTGGCGTACGCCGCGCTCAAGGAGTCCCTGGCCCACGGCGCCGGGCACACGCTCGACGAGGCGCTGGAGAAGGAGGACGAGCTCCAGACCCGGGCGGGCGCGTCCGAGGACCACACGATCGCGGTGCAGGCCTTCCTGAACAAGGAGAAGCCGAAGTACCTCGGCCGGTAGGGCCGAGAACCGGCAGCGACGAGAACCCGAGGGCCCCGAAGGTGCCGGGCCGGGTCCCGGCGGGCGGGTTACGCGCCGCCGCCGCGTGCCACGCAGTCGGCCAGGTGGTCATTGACCAGGCCGCACGCCTGCATCAGGGCGTAGGCGGTGGTGGGCCCGACGAAGCGCAGGCCGTGCTTCTTGAGGTCCTTGGCCAGCGCCGTCGACTCCGGTGTGACGGCGGGGACGTCGCCGAGGGCGCGCGGGGCGGGGCGGCCCACCGGGTCGGGGGCGTGGGACCAGATCAGCTCGTCCAGCTCGCCGGCGCGCCAGCCGGCCAGCACCTTGGCGTTGGCGAGGGTGGCCTCGATCTTCGCCCGGTTGCGGATGATGCCCGCGTCGGCGAGGAGGCGTTCCTCGTCGGCGCCGGTGAACTCCGCCACCGCGGCGATCTTGAACCCGGCGAAGGCGGACCGGAAGCCCTCGCGGCGGCGCAGGATCGTCAGCCAGGACAGGCCCGACTGGAACGCCTCCAGGCAGAGCCGTTCGAAGAGGGCGTCGTCGCCGTGGACGGGGCGGCCCCATTCGGTGTCGTGGTACGCGAGGTAGTCCTCGGTGGCGAGCCCCCAGGGGCAGCGCAGTCCCCCGTCCGGGGCGGCCTCGGCTCCGCCGCTCATCGCCGGGGCTCCTCTCCGGGGTACTCGGGATGGTCGTGTCCGCTCCCGCCGGGCTCCTGCTCGGGCGCCTCCCACGGCGCTCTGTGGCGTTCCTCGGACGGTTCCACGGCCGGCTTCCCGAACAGGCCGGGGCCGCCGACCGCGGTGGCCTGGGCACCGGCCAGCGCCGACTCCAGCTCCGCGATCCGCGCGTCCCGCTCGGCGAGTTCGGCAGCGAGGCGGTCGAGCACCTCGTCCACCTCCGTCATCCGGTAGCCGCGCGCGGCCACCGGGAGCCGCAGCGCCTCGATGTCCGCGCGGCCCACCGGGCGTGTCTCCGGCAGCGGGTCGGTCAGCTGCTCGGGCGCCACGTCCTGCAGGACCGCGCTCTTCCCCCCGCCGACCACCGCGAGGGTGACCGCGGCCACGACGACCACCATCGTCAGCAGCAAGAACCAGAACACGCGCATCTCCCCATGGGCGGAAACCTGTCCGGGTCCGATCGTGCCATGCGGCACCGACAACCGGGGCCCGTCCGCCCCGGACCGCGGCCCGACAACCGAAGTCCGCCCGACCCGGACCGCAAGGCCGAGGGCCGGGGTCCGTCCGGCCGGGACCGTGGGACCGGCGGCCGGGACCAGGCGATAACTTGGCGGGCACGGCCCAGGGCGCAGGCGACCCGCGGGGCGATCTACCGGAGGAGAGACACGGGATGCGAAGCGGTGCGCTGAGACTGGGACGGCGCGAATTCGGTGCGCACGAGCCGGTGATCATGGCGATCGTGAACCGCACCCCGGATTCCTTCTACGACCAGGGCGCGACCTTCCGGGACGAACCGGCGCTCGCCCGGGTCGAGCAGGCGATCGCGGACGGTGCGGCGATCGTCGACATCGGGGGCGTGAAGGCGGGCCCCGGTGAGGAGGTGACCGCCGAGGAGGAGGCCCGCCGCACGGTGGGGTTCGTCGCGGAGGTGCGCCGCCGCCACCCGGACGTGGTGATCAGCGTCGACACCTGGCGGCACGACGTGGGCGCGGCGGTCTGCGAGGCCGGCGCGGACGTGCTGAACGACGCGTGGGGCGGCTTCGACCCGAAGCTCGCGGAGGTCGCCGCGCGGTACGGCGCCGGGCTGGTGTGCACGCACGCGGGCGGCGCCGAGCCCCGGACCCGGCCGCACCGGGTCGGGTACGAGGACGTGATGGCGGACATCCTGCGGGTGACGGTGGGGCTGGCCGAGCGGGCGGTCGCGCTCGGGGTGCGGCCCGACGGGATCATGATCGACCCCGGTCACGACTTCGGGAAGAACACCCGGCACTCCCTGGAGGCGACCCGGCGGCTCGGCGAGATGACGGAGACCGGCTGGCCGGTCCTGGTGTCGCTGTCCAACAAGGACTTCGTCGGCGAGACGCTCGACCGGCCGGTGAAGGAGCGGGTGCTCGGGACGCTGGCGACGACGGCCGTGTCGGCGTGGCTGGGCGCGCAGGTCTACCGGGTGCACGAGGTGGCGGAGACCCGGCAGGTCCTGGACATGGTGGCGTCGATCGCCGGTCACCGGGAGCCCGCGGTGGCCCGCCGCGGCCTGGCCTGAGGACCGCGGGGGCCAGGGCGGGACGGGAGCGGCCGGCCGGACGTGGGGCCGGGGCCGGGACGGACGCCTGCCCCGGTACCGGGCACGGCCCGGCCCGCCCCGGATCCAGCCCGGGCCCGGTCTAGCGGCCGACCTCCTTCGTCACGAGGTCGACCGCCTCGTCCACGTCGTCCGTGACGTGGAACAGCAGCAGGTCGTGCTCGGACGCCTTGCCCTGGGCCACCACCGTGTCCCGCAGCCAGTCCACGAGGCCGCTCCAGTACTTGGTGCCGAACAGCACGATCGGGAAGCGGGTCACCTTGCCCGTCTGGACGAGGGTGAGGGCCTCGAAGAGTTCGTCCAGGGTGCCGAGGCCGCCGGGCAGCACGACGAAGCCCTGCGCGTACTTCACGAACATCGTCTTGCGGACGAAGAAGTAGCGGAAGTTCACCCCGATGTCGACGTGCGGGTTGAGGCCCGACTCGAAGGGCAGCTCGATGCCGAGGCCGACCGAGATGCCCTTCGCCTCCCGCGCCCCCTTGTTCGCCGCCTCCATCGCGCCGGGCCCGCCCCCGGTGATCACCGCGAAGCCCGCCTCCACCAGGGCCTTGCCGATCCGTACGCCCGCCTCGTAGTCGGGTCCGTCGGCCGGGGTGCGGGCGGAGCCGAAGACGCTGATGGCGCTCGGCAGTTCGGCCAGCGTGCCGAAGCCCTCGACGAACTCCGACTGGATGCGCATCACCCGCCATGGGTCGGTGTGCACCCACTCGGAGTCGCCCTCGGTGTCCAGCAGCCGCTGGTCGGTGGTGCCGGGCTGAATCTGTTCCCTGCGGCGCAGTACCGGTCCGAGCCGCTGCTCCTCGGGGACGCGCGCTCCCTCGGGGTTGCCCATGACCTGCTCCCTCCGACGATCGACGGCCGTCCGACGGCGGCCGTCCGTTGTCAGCTCAGGGTAGATCGCCGGAGGTTACGACCAGGGGAATACCGTCGGTCAGCCGGTCAGCCAGGAGCGGAGGCGCTCCTCGCAGTGGGTGATCCGCTCGACCTTCACGTGCTCGTCGCGCTTGTGCGCCAGGAGCGGGTCGCCGGGTCCGTAGTTCACGGCGGGGATGCCGAGGGAGCCGAAGCGGGCGACGTCCGTCCAGCCGAACTTGGGCCGGGCGGTGCCGCCGACCGCCGCCATGAACGCCTGGGCCGCCGGGTGGGAGAGGCCGGGCATGGCCGCGCCCGAGTGGTCGTCGACGACGAATTCGGCGACGCCGCAGTCCGCGAAGACCTCGTGGACGTGGGCCAGGGCCTCCTCGGCGGTGCGGTCGGGGGCGTACCGGTAGTTCACGACGACGGTGCAGGCGTCGGGGATGACGTTGTTGGCGACGCCGCCCTCGATCCGTACCGCGTTCAGGCCCTCGCGGTATTCGAGGCCGTCGATGACCGGGCGGCGCGGCTCGTACGCGGCGAGGCGGGCCAGGATCGGGGCGGCGGCGTGGATGGCGTTGGAGCCCATCCAGCCGCGTGCGGAGTGGGACCGCTCGCCCTCGGTGCGCAGGAAGACCCGCAGGGTGCCCTGGCAGCCGCCCTCGACCTCGCCGTCGGAGCCCTCCAGCAGGACCGCGAAGTCGCCCGCGAGCCAGTCCGGGTGGGCGTCGGCGATGTGGCCGAGCCCGTTGAGGTGCGCGGCGACCTCCTCGTTGTCGTAGAAGACGAAGGTCAGGTCGCGGTTGGGTGCGGGCACGGTCGCGGCGATCCTCAGCTGGACGGCGACGCCCGACTTCATGTCGGAGGTGCCGCAGCCCCACAGCAGGCCGTCGGCGTCGAGCCGGGACGGCACGTTGTCCGCGATCGGCACGGTGTCGATGTGCCCGGCGAGCACGACCCGCTCGGCGCGGCCCAGGTGCGTCCTGGCCACGATGTTGTTGCCGTGCCGGTCGACGGTCAGGTGCGGGAGCGTGCGCAGCGCCGACTCGATCGCGTCGGCGAGGTCCTTCTCCTGACCGCTGACCGAGGGGAAGTCGACGAGCGCGGCGGTGAGTGCCGGGCCGTCCAGGGTGAGGTCAAGTGTGGTTTCGGGCATGGCACCGACCCTAACGACCCCGCCCGCGGCCGGCAGGGCCGTCCCACTGCCGATTGCCAATCCTGGGCGGGACCGGGCAGGACCATGCGGACCGGGCTGGACCGTGCGGGACCAGGGCTTTTCGTCCGCTCCGGGGCGGATCGGACCCCTCGGGCGCGTCATGATCCGAACCTGGGCCCCTGGACCCTCGGCCCCGGTCGGACACTCCAGTACGGTGGCCCCGTGTCCCGGACCGTCTCTTCCACCAGCCGCCCCACCGGCCGCAGCCGCCTCTTCCGCATCACGGCGGCTCTTCTCGTGCTCGCCGCGCTCGGCGGCTATCTGGCCGTTCAGTACATCACCGGCAGCAAGCTCGTCGAGGGCTGCATGGTGGAGTCCGCCGACGGTTCGGACGGCGGGGCCCGTACGTACCGGATGAGCCCCGAGCAGGCGTCCAACGCCGCGACGATCTCGGCGGTCGGCGCCTCGCGCGGGATGCCGGAGCGCGCCGTGACGATCGCGCTGGCCACCGCGCTCCAGGAGTCCGGGCTGCGCAACATCGAGTACGGCGACCGGGACTCGCTGGGCCTGTTCCAGCAGCGTCCCTCGCAGGGCTGGGGCACGGAGGAGCAGATCCTGGACCCGGTCTACTCCGCCGGTGAGTTCTACCGGCACTTGGCGAAGGTCCCCGGCTACTCGCGGCTGCCGCTGACCGTCGCCGCGCAGCGGGTCCAGCGCAGCGGTTTCCCGCAGGCGTACGCGAAGCACGAGCCGGACGCGGCGCTGCTGGCGGCGGCGCTGACCGGCCGGGCGCCCGCCTCGCTGAACTGCGTGCCGCCGCGGGCGGCGGGCGCGAAGGCGGACCCGGCGAAGGTGCGCTCGGAGCTGGTGCGCGCCTTCGGCAAGGACGTGCTGCCCGCGCAGGGGGTCACTTCGGCGGACGGGAAGTCCGCGGCCGGGGCGCCGGCGGCGGGCACGATCTCGGTGCCGGTGCGCGCGACCCGGGCGTCCGGGGGCGGCGGGAAGGAAGCGGACCGGCGCGGCTGGGAGCTCGCGCACTGGGCGGTCGCGCGCTCCGAGGCGCTCCGGATCGACGAGGTGTCCTACGCGGACCGGGTGTGGGAGGCCGGGGCGGGCTGGCGGACGGAACGCAAGGAATCGGGCACCACCAAGGTCCGGATCGGGCTCGCGCAGTAGTTCGCCCGATCGCCCGCAACGGTCATCCGGGGCGTCCCGGCCGTTCCTCCGCACGGACCGCCACGGCCTCCCCCGTCACTTCCTGAGAGAACGTCAATTTCCTTGCGGTACAAGGGGAGTGACGGCTCATCCACCCAGTCGGAAAATCGTGGACCGACCGGATTCCGCCGCCGCGCACCGTGCGGTGCGTTACCGACTCTTTACCTCGGCCCACCGCAACCTCTCCCGCCCTCACGACGGTTGTCATTGCGTCCGATCAACGGACAGACAGATTCCTCACCCCGTCGAAGGAGCATCATGTCCCTCCCCCTGACCCGCCGGATCGCCCGTGCCGCGCTGCTGATCGCCGCAGGCGCCGCCCCCGTGGTCGGCGCGGCCGGAACCGCGGGTGCCGCGACGCTTCCGCAGGCCCCGGACCTCGGCGGTCTGACCACCGTCGACGGAGCCGGCCTCGGCGAGGTGACGGACGGCGCCGGTCTCGGCAAGGCGGTCGACGGCGCGTCCCGGCAGGGTGCCGAAACGGCGAACGAGACCGGCGGCAAGCTCGTCGGCACGGCCCTGCCGGTCGCGAGCAGGACCGTCGGCGAGGCCGGCACCCAGGCGGCCCCCACCGTGCAGAAGGCCGCGGGCGGCCTCGCGGGCAACGCGGGCGAGACCCTCGGCGGCGCGGCCGAGGGCGGCCTGCCGCTCGGCTGACCCGCCTGACCCGCCCCGGCCACCGGCCGGCGCACCACGCGTGAGGGGCCTCGGGACGCGCTGCGTTCCCGAGGCCCCTCACGCGCGTACGGCGGACCGACCGCGAACCGTTCAGGACCGGCCAGGGGCTGATCCGGACCGGCCATGAGCCCGTCCGATCCGACCACAAGCGGGTCCCACCACAAGCTGGGCCGACCACACGCCCGGCCGGTCCGGATCGCTCGCCTACGGCGCCAGGCGCTTGACCGCCGCCGCGACCCGCTCGTCCGTCGCCGTGAACGCCACGCGCACGAAGCGGTCGCCGGCCGGGCCGTAGAAGTCGCCCGGCGCCACCAGGATGCCGAGCTCCGCCAGGTACGCCACGGTCTCCCAGCACGGTTCGTCGCGGGTGGCCCACAGGTAGAGGCTGGCCTCGCTGTGCTCGATCCGGAAGCCGTGCGCCTCCAGGGCCGCGCGCAGGGCCGTGCGCCGTTCCGCGTACCGCTCGCGCTGTTCGGCGACGTGCGCGTCGTCGCCGAGCGCCGCGACCGTCGCCGCCTGGACCGGGGCGGGCGTCATCATTCCGCCGTGCTTGCGGATCAGCAGCAGCTCGCCCAGCACGGCCGGGTCGCCCGCGATGAAGGCGGCCCGGTACCCGGCCAGGTTGGAGCGCTTGGAGAGCGAGTGGACGGCGATCACGCCGTCGTACGTGCCGCCGCAGACGTCCGGGTGCAGCACGGAGACCGGCTCGGCCTCCCAGCCCAGTTCCAGGTAGCACTCGTCGCTGAGGACCAGCACCTCGTGCTCGCGGGCCCAGGCGACGATCCGGGTCAGTTCGTCCTTGGCCAGGACGCGGCCGGTCGGGTTGGACGGCGAGTTCAGCCAGAGCAGCTTCAGCCCGGCCGGGTCCAGCTCGGTCGGGTCGTCGTAGACGACGGGCTCGGCGCCGCAGAGCCGGGCACCCACCTCGTACGTGGGGTAGGCGAGCCGCGGGTACGCCACCCGGTCGCCCGCGCCGAGGCCGAGCTGGGTCGGCAGCCAGGCCACCAGCTCCTTGGAGCCGACGACCGGCAGGACGTTCTCGTGCGCCACTCCGACCGCGCCGAGCCGCCGCTCCAGCCAGCCGGTGATCGCGTCGCGCAGCTCGGCGGTCCCCCACACCGTCGGATAGCCGGGGCTGTCGGCGGCGGCGACGAGCGCCTGCTGGACCAGCGCGGGCACCGGGTCGACGGGCGTGCCGACGGACAGGTCCACGATGCCGTCGGGGTGCCCCGCGGCCGTCGACTTGTAGGGGGCGAGCTTGTCCCACGGGAAGACCGGGAGACGGGAGGAGACTCGGGAGGAGACTGCGGACACGGAATCTCTCTGCTTTCTCGTACGGGGGCTTTCTCGTACGGGGACTTTCTCGTACGGGCCGCCGGGGCGCCGGGCACCCGTCACCCGGGTGCGAAAACGCCTCGGCCCCGCACGGTGACGAGCCGTACGGGACCGGGGCGGTGCGCGTGGCGTCCGCCGACTACTGGTTCTGCGGCGGGAGCGCGGCGATGAACGCGTGGTCGCGCTCGATCAGGCCCAGCTTGGAGGCACCACCCGGCGACCCGAGGTCGTCGAAGAACTCGACGTTCGCCTTGTAGTAGTCCTTCCACTCGTCCGGAGTGTCGTCCTCGTAGAAGATCGCCTCGACCGGGCACACCGGCTCACAGGCTCCACAGTCGACACACTCGTCCGGGTGGATGTACAAGGACCGCTGGCCCTCGTAGATGCAGTCGACGGGGCACTCTTCGATGCAGGCCTTGTCCTTCACGTCGACACAAGGCTGCGCGATGACGTAGGTCACGCTGTCGTTCCTCCTCGGTAGGGCGTTGGCTCTCGCGCGGGAGCGCGGCGTCGTCGATGCCCACCTCTAGTATCTCCGTTCCGGGGCACGAACCGAACAGGAGGGGCACACAGAGCTGTGGAATTCACCATCGGCGGACAGCTCGAGGTCCGCATCACACCGGCTGACGTGGGCAAACGTGTATCAGTCCGGCGTGTGTGCGAGACCGGCCCTCAAGGCGTGAAGTTCACGGACACCGTCGGGGTTCTCACATCATGGGACAACGGTGTGCTCTCGATCACACGGAAGAACGGTGAATCCGTCCGGATCGACGAGTCCGCGTTGGTCGCGGGCAAGGTCGTGCCGGCGGCTCCGGCCCGCCGCCGCGGTCCCGCCGCCTCCTTCGAGGAACTGTCCGCCGTCTGTGCCCGTGCCTGGCCGCCGGTGGAGAGCGAACCGCTGGGCGACTGGCGGCTGCGCGCCGCGCGGGGGTTCACCCGGCGCGCCAACTCCGTGCTGCCGCTCGGTGATCCGGGCATGCCGCTCGACGAGGCGCTCCGGCGCGTCGAGCAGTGGTACGGGGAGCGGGGCCTGCCCGCGTACGTCCAGGCCGCGACCGGCGCCGAGGGCACCCAGGAGCTGCTCTGCGCGGAGCTGGAGGAGCGCGGCTGGCGGCGCGAGGTGACGACGGAGGTGCGGACCGCCGCGCTGGCGCCGATCGGCGACCTGGCGGCGGACGTGTCGCGGGTACGGGTGGGCCGGGACCTCGACGAGGCGTGGCTCTCCCGCTACCAGCGCTTCGAGACGCCGGGCCCGCACGTCCTCCAGGTGCTGCGCGGCGGCCCGTCGGTGTGGTTCGCCTCGGTACCGGCCGACGACGCCGAAGCCCGAACCGAAGCCGAAACCGAAGCCGAAACCACAGCCGAAACCCGGACCGAAGCCCACACCACAGCCGGGGGGAGCGTCCCGCCCGCCGCGATCGGCCGGTGCGCGGTGGACGGCCGGTGGGCGGGCTTCATGGCCGTCGAGGTCGATCCGGCACACCGGCGCCGGGGGCTGGCCACCGCCGTGATGACCGCGCTCGCCCGCCGGGCCCTGGACGAGGGCGCGTCGGCGGCGTGGCTCCAGGTGGAGTCGGACAACGAGGGCGCCCGGGCGATGTACGAGGACATGGGGTTCGCGGTCCACCACCTGTACCACCACTTCCGGCACTTCCCGTCGGCGTGACGGAGGCGGACGATCCCGATGAACCCTCACCGAGGCGGACGATCCCGATGAACCCTCACCACCACGAACCGTCGGACCGCCCCGGCCCCGACGAGTTGCGCAGGCGGTTCGCCGAGGAGGCGCGCGAGGAGCGGCCCGATCTCGCGCTGCTCTGCCTGCTGCTGGGCGCGGTGGCCGATCCCTCGCTGGGCGAGCACGGGATCGACGCGGCGCAGATCGAGCTGGACGAGCTGGCGGGCCGGCTTCCCTACGGGGTGCGGGGCGGCCGGGCCTGGGCCTCGGCCCTCGCCGAGCTGCTCGGTGAGCAGTGCGGCTTCGCGGGCTCGTCGGCGGACTACCAACGGCTGGAGTCGTCACTGCTGCACGAGGTGCTGCGGCGGCGCCGGGGGCTGCCGATCCTGCTGTCCGTGGTGTGGATCGAGGTGGCGCGGCGGGCCGGGGCCCCGGTGTACGGGGTGGCGCTGCCCGGCCATTTCATCGTCGGTTTCGGCGACCCGGACGAGCGGGTGCTGGCCGATCCGTTCGACGGCGGCCGGCCGCTGTCCGGTCAGGACGCGGAGCTGCTGGCGGCGGGGGCGACCGGACGGCCGCTCGACGAGTCGATGCTGGTGCCCGCGCAGACCCTGGACATCGTGCTGCGCATCCTGAACAACATCAGGGCCTGGGCCGCGAACCGGCCGGAGCGCACGGACGTGGCGCTGTGGGCCGTGGACCTCTCGCTGCTGCTGCCCTCGCACCCCGCCAGACTGCGCTACGAGCGCGCCCAGCTGCTCGTGCAGAGCGGGCAGTTCCTGCGCGGGGCGGTGGAGATGGAGGAGTACGCGGACGTGGTCGCCGCGGTCGAGCCCGCGACGGCGGAAGAGGTACGGCGCCGGGCGCGGGCCGCGCGGTCCTTGCTGAACTAGGCCGGCCTGTCCGCGCCCCGGGGCGATCCGCCCTCCGAGGGGCCCCGGCCCCGGCCCCCGTCTCCGCCCCCGGTCCCGACCACTTCCGGCCACCCGAAAGCAAGCAGCTCAGCGGTGGCGAGTCATCCGCCACCGCACGTCACGGACCGGGATCGGGAACCGTCCGCACGAAGAATCCGACGGGCCGCCAGAACCTCCCCACCCGGCGAACCCTCGACCCACCACACACGACCTGACATCAACTTCCCTCAGCCAAAGCCCTGTTGACGGAAAACAAGGAATCCGGGCGGACCGGCCGCCGAGCGTGCCGACGAACTGACACACCGGCAAACGGGTGGTCCGCCGCCGCCCAAACCTCACGCGGCGCTGCGTGCAGTCCAACGGGTGATTATCGGCCAGGCGCCACCCGAAGAGAGCAGGGCGTAGCTCCAATGCGCCTCTCCCCGATGGCGCGGATCGGCATTCCGGCTGACGGTGGATCACGTCGCCACTGCGCCACCTTGAGTCGACAGCCCGTCACTCTTCGCAGTTGCGGCGGAAGGAATGTGTTCAGATGCGCTCTGCCCGCACACTGTTCGCTTCGGCCGCTGTCACAGCGGTCCTCGCCATCACCGGCCCGGCCGCCTACGCCATGGCGGCATCCGACGACTCCGGCCACGACAGCGGTTACTCGTCCTCGCACGGGGACGACTACGGGAAGTCCGACTACGACCGCGGCGGTGACCGCGGCGGCTACGGCGGCCACGACAAGGGTGGCAAGGACGACTACGACAAGGGCGGCAAGGGCGGCCACGGCAAGCCCTGGGGCGGCGTCCACACCGGCGGCGGCTTCATGGCCTCCGTTCCCACGGGTGACGACGAGGGTGGCCGCGGTGGCTACGGCGACCACGACAAGGGTGGCAAGGACGACGAGGGTGGCTACGGCGACTACGACAAGGGCGGCAAGGACGACGAGGGCGGCTACGGCGACCGCGGCGGTGACCGTGGCGGTTACGGCGACCACGACAAGGGCGGCAAGGACGACTACGACAAGGGTGGCAAGGGCGGCCACGGCGACAAGCCCCGCGGCGGTGTCCACGCCGGTGGCGGCTTCATGGCCTCGGTGATCACCGGCGACGAGGAGGGCGGTCGCGGCGGCTACGGCGACCACGACAAGGGCGGCAAGGACGACTACGACAAGGGTGGCAAGGACGACGAGGGCGGCTACGGCGACCGCGGCGGTGACCGTGGCGGTTACGGCGACCACGACAAGGGCGGCTACGGCGGCCACGGCGACAAGCCCCGCGGCGGTGTCCACGCCGGTGGCGGCGGCATGGCGATGACCGGTGGCGGTCTGGCCGCCGGCTCGGCGCTGCTCCTCGGTGGTGTCGGCGTCGGCGCGTACAAGCTGCGCCGCCGGTCGACGGGTGGCGCGATGGCCTGACCGGGCCCGCTCACCGTCCGAACGGCACGTTGTCGCGGCCGTCGCCCCCTCGGGGCGGCGGTCGCGGCGGCTGCGTTTCCCCGAACAAATCCCCGAGGGGTCCCGGGCCCGCGCGACCCGGCCCCCTCCCCCCTCCCCCTCACGTACGCACCCGCGCCCTCAGCACCGCACGACTGAACCGAAAGGCACGTTCCCATGGCCGCCCCGCAGTCGACCGGCTCCACCTCCATCCGGACTGCCTCCCGAACCACACTGGGCCGCGCCCTGATGTGGCCCGCCGTGACAGCCGGTGTCGGCGTCCTCCTCATCTACAACTCCTTCGGCACCGCGGCCGACGACAAACCACCCGCCCCGCCCGCAGCCGTCGCGTCCGCCTCGCCCTCGGCCGTCGCCTCCCCCACGCCCGAGATCCTCGGCTCCCACGCCGCCCCCGCCCCGCTCCCCCCGTCGCCGACCACCGTCGGCCCGACCATGCCGCGTTCCGTCCCCAAGCGGCTGAGCATCCCGGCCATCGGCGTCAACGCCCCGTTCACCGACCTGTCCCTCGGCCCCAACGGCCAGCTGGACGCGCCGCCCCCCGACGACAGCAACCTGGTCGGCTGGTACAAGGACGGCGCCACCCCCGGCGAGCGCGGCGCCTCGATCGTGGCGGGTCACGTGGACACGATGACCGGCCCGGCCGTGTTCCTCCAGCTCCAGCACCTCAAGCCCGGCGCCAAGGTGGACGTCACCCGCGCGGACGGCTCCGTCGCCACGTTCAAGGTCGACTCCGTCGAGCAGTTCAGCAAGGCGAACTTCCCCGACGACCGGGTCTACGCCGACACCAACTCCGCCCAGTTGCGCCTGATCACCTGCGGCGGCGCGTACGACAAGACCGCCAAGGACTACAAGGACAACGTGGTGGCCTTCGCCCACCTCGACACCTTCAAGGAAGGCTGAGCCGACGACGTCCGTCCATGGTCGTCGGCACTCCCGGCACAACCATCCGCCGGATCACGACGTCGTACGGGGCAGTGCGGAACCTTTTCCGTACTGCCCCGACCGACGTACCGAGCACCGGAGTTGATCCACGTGCCTGTTCTTTCCCCCCACCGTCGGCTGGCGATCGCGACCGGTGTCGCCCTGGTCGCAGGAGCCCTCGCCGCGCCCGTGGGGCACGCCGCCGCGCAGTCCTCCGCCCCCACCGCGCGGTCGTCCGCGTCCACCGCACAGCCGTCCCTCGCCGCCGCGAGCACGCCGAGCCCCGAGCGGCTGCGCGACGACTTCAACGGCGACGGCTACCCGGACGTCGCCGTCGGCGCCCCCATGGCCACCACCGTCGTCGGCTCGGAAGAGGGCGCGGGCGCCGTGAGCGTCCTGTTCGGCGGCCCCGGCGGCCTGTCCTCCGCCCGAAAGCAGGTGCTGACCTGGCCGGACCGCTCCGGCATCGAGGGAGGCAGCGACGCCCGTTACGGTACGGGGCTGCGCAGCGCCGACCTGAACGCCGACGGCTACGCGGACCTCGTCAGCCGCCTCTGGGCGAACATCCCCGGCGACCAGGGCACGGTCCTGTCCGTCAACTGGGGCAGCGCGTCCGGCCTTTCGAAGAACGCCACGGTCCTCGCCCCCGTCCCCGGCGAGCAGACCGACGCCACCGGCGACCTGGACGTGGGCGATGTGGACGGCGACGGCCACGCCGACATCGCGGTGGGCGACGTACGGCGCGGCGGCCACGTCCTGCACGGCCCGGTCAGCCGTACGGGCAAGCCGAGCCGGATCAGCTCGTTCTCGGTCGACGGCACGGCCGTGCTCGACACCTCGGAGATCGCCGTCGGCGACGTGACCGGCGACGGCGTGGGCGACCTGGTGATCCTCGGCTTCGCCGAGGACGGCCCGTGGGCACAGCACACGTACCTGCTGAAGGGCAGCCGCACCACCGGTTTCGCCGCACCGGTCGAGATCAAGGACGCGGACGGCGCCGGGGTCGGGGGTGTCAGTGTGGGCATCGCCGACCTGGACAAGGACGGCCACGGGGACGTCGTCATCGGGCGCGGCGACGAGTGGTCGCACGCCGACACCCCGGTGAAGAAGGGCGGCGCGCTCTTCGTCTCGTACGGCGGCCCGAAGGGGCAGAGCACCACCCGGAAGCCCGTCTGGATCAACCAGGACACCGAGGGCGTCTCGGGCACGGCCGAGGCCCACGACCGGATGGGGTACAGCCTGGCGCTGGGCGACACGGACGGCGACACCTACCCCGACATCGCCGTGGGCCTGCCCGGCGAACGGATCAACGGCATCTCCGACGCCGGCCGGGTCCTGGTGTTCAAGGGCGGCCCGAAGGGCGTGAGCGGCGCGGGTTCCAAGGAGTTCGGCCAGTACACGGCCGGGGTTCCGGGTGTCGCCGAGGCGGGCGACCAGTTCGGCGAGGCCGTCGCGCTGGGCGACTACGACCGCAACGGCCGTACGGAGATGGTGGTCGGCGCCCCCTCGGAGAACAACAGCAAGGGCGCCCTGTGGATCTTCGGCACGGACCCCACCGGGATCGTCGCCAAGGGCTCCGTCTCGTTCGGCGCGGCCACGCTCGGCGCCCCGACCAACTCGTCCCGCTTCAGCGAGACGCTGACGGACTGACACATAAAGCGTGCGGGGGCTGTTCGGCCCCCGCACACCACACCGTCACACCAGCACCGTCACACCAGACGGTCACCCTTGACCGCCGTCACGAACGGCGTCCAGGCCGAGGCCGCGAAGACGACGGCCGGACCGTGCGGGTTCTTGCTGTCACGTACGGGGACGCAGGCGGTGCAGGCGTCGTTCACTTCGAGGCAGTCGCCGCCGTTGTCGCCGCTGTACGAGGACTTGCGCCAGGACGCGTACGCCTCGCTGATCTCCAGGCAGTCGCCGCTGGTGCCGCCGCTGTACGAGGACTTGCGCCAGGCGGGCAGGACCGAGGCGTCCGGAACGATGGACTCACTGCGCTTCATGCTCGTATTCCTCCGCAACCGAACGGATGAGGGCCAGGGACTCCCGGTGTGAGAGCGCATCCCCCAGTGCGTGATCGTAGGCCACCTGACAATCACGCACTGCTGACGGATTCTCCCAGACCCGCCCCGACTTGAGCCCTTCGGTGTAGGCAACGGGCGGCAGATCCTCGAACCACATCAGGGAGACCAGCCCCTCCAACAGCGCGTGGTAGCCCGCCGAGAACGGCAGGACGTGCACCCGTACACGTCGACGCTCTCCGAACTCCACGACATGTCGCAGCTGTTCGGCCATCAGGGCCGGACCACCAATGGGGCGGCGCAGCACCGCCTCGTCGATCAGCACCCACACCACGGGCGACTGGAAGTTGTCGAGGATGCGGGCGCGCTTCAGACGTGTGACGAGCAGCCTGTCACGTTCCTCGTCGCTCTTGGGCGGGAAGCCGGAGCTCAGCACCTCGCGGGCGTACGCCTCCGTTTGGAGCAGGCCAGGAATCAGCTTGGGTTCGTACAGCCGGAGCACTGTCGCCTGCTTCTCGAACTCCGCAGCGGCCTCGAAGTGTTCGGCAACACCCGGTGTCTCCTCCAGCACGGGCAGGAACCTCACGAAGAACCCACCCACCTCCAACACCTGGTCCAGCCGTTCGGCGTCCTCCGGTGAGGGCAGCCGCCGCCCCGCCTCCATGTGGGCAAGGTGTGTGCGGGACAGGAACGCACGTTGGCTCAACTGCTCCTGCGTCAGCCCCGCCACTTCCCGGCGACTGCGCAATTCCTTGCCGTACAGGACCCGGGCTTCTGGAATCTCCTCGCTGGCCACCGGCAACTCCCCCATGTGCGAAGCGCATCGTCACGCTGAACCCTCTGGCGAGCGTAGCCGCAAGTAGCTCACCCTGTGACATGAATCACCCACACAGAGTGAAGCGAACCAAGAGGAAGCGCCATGACAACACCCTTCGGACAGAACGCCTACGTCGCCCACACCGGTACCGACGTCTACGGCCCCGGCAAGGTCATCGGGGTGGACGGGGCCCTCCGGCGGGTCCGGTTCGTACATTTCGTGGCGACCATCAACGCGGGCGATCTGCGCGCGGCGTCACCCGAGGAGACGCACGTGATCCAGGCGTGGATCAAGCGGAAGCAGGAGCGCTACGGGGGAGAGTGGTGATCCGCTGAAGTGACCCTGCGTGCGCGAATGTTCATGTACGGTGACCAATGAAGCGGCCCCCATCGCCGGGTGCAACCAGCGACAAGGGCCTTCACCGCCAGTTCCCGACACGACAGGAACACGAACGATGCTTCGGCATGTTATCGCGCCCTTGCGCCACTTCTCTCAGATCTCCAACGAGATCCTGCGGCATCCCCGGCTGTCGTCCGACGCCGTCCGCATCCTCACCTGGCAACTTTCCCTCCCGCCGGGCGCCGCGGAGTCCCTTTCCCGCACCGCCACCCGTGCCGGTATCGGGAAGGGCGCCTTCAACCGGGCCAAGGCCCAGCTCAAGGGGGAGGGATTCGTGCACGAGTGGCGACAGCAGGGGCTGCGCGGCCTCTGGTCCACCGTGCAGCTGGTCTCCTCCGTGCCGCTGACCGCCGAGGAAGCCCTCGCCGTACGCAACGGGCGCCCGACGGCCGCCGAGCGCACCGAGCATCCGACGGCCGCCTGTCCGGCCGCCGGTGAGCCGAAGGGTCGGGGCGCCGGTCGTCATCCCGAAAAGACCACGGTGGGAAACACCTCCACCCCTCCCCCGCCCCCGCCTCCGCCTGCGGATTCCGGATCCGAGCCCGGATCCGAATCCGAATGCGAACCCGAACGTGACCGCGAGGCGCGGGAGTTGGTCGACAGCATCACGGCCCTGGACCCCCGGCTGACCGTGCCGCGCGGCATGGTCCCGCAGCTGGTGGCGCTCGCCTCCGAGTGGCTGAGCCTCGGGCACACCGCCGACGACGTACGCGGCCAGGTCCGGCGCGGGCTGCCGGGGCGCGAACGGGCCATCCACCGTCCCGGCGGCCTCCTGCGGTACCTGCTCAGCGAACCGGGGCCCGTGACGCCACCGACTGCGCCTTCGGCAACCCCCGCACCGCCGCCGCCCCGCCTGCCCGCGATGCGCGAGTGCGCCGGGCCCCGTCACATGCAGCCGATGCTGTTCACCCCGGAAGGGGACGAGGAGCTGTGCGCCGTGTGCCGGGACGCGTCGCCCCTCCAGGAGTCGGCAGCGGTGGCGGCCACGGCACGCGGCGCAGCCGCCGTACGGGCCGGGCTGGCCGGGCGGCGGACCGCCGCCCGTCACTGACCCGACCGCACCGGCTCCCGCGGGTTGCGGTCGACGATCCGCCGCACCGTGTCCTCCGCACCGTTCGCGCTGTATGCGCCGTCCGCCACCATGGCGCCCAGCCTGCGGAGGCACGGAGAAGCGTTCCTCAACTCACCTTGTCCGGTGATCAGTTCACGCCACAGCAGACGCACTGCCGCTCAGGACCGTCCGGGGTTCCGGGTGTCCGCGGTCCGGGCGGCTGCGTTCCGAGTCGGCTTCGGTCCGGGCGGCTGCGTTCCGAGCCGGCTTCGCCGCAACGGCGGGAGGGGCGGCGCGGCGACCATGTCGCGCGGCGCTAGCATCGGCACTCTGCCAACCACTGGAGTTTGCCGCTATGTCGTTGCCGCGTATCGGGGTCGTCATCGTGACCATGGGCACCCGCCCACGGGAACTGGATGCTCTTCTCACCTCGGTGGAGAAGCAGGACGTACCGGCGGCCCGCGTGGTACTGATCGGCAACGCGACGCCCCTCATCGATGTGGACGTGGCGGAGAACGTGACCAAGGTTCCTCTCGACGAGAACCTGGGCTGCCCGGGGGGCCGCAACGTCGGTCTGGAGCTGCTGCGCGACTCCGGCGACGTCGATGTCGTCGTCGAGCTGGACGACGACGGCCTGCTCATCGACACGGGCGTGTTCCGGAAGGTCCAGGAACTGTTCGCGTCCGACCCGCGGCTCGGGATCGTCGGCTTCCGGGTCGCCGACGAGCACGGGCACACCGAACGGCGCTGGATTCCCCGGCTGCGCGCCGACGACCCGGTGCGTCGGGGCCTGGTGACGGCGTTCCTCGGCGGCGGGCACGCCTTCTCCGTACCGATGCTCAGGCAGACCGGGCTGTGGGCCGGGGAGTTCTTCTTCGGGCACGAGGAGTCCGACCTGGCATGGCGTGCGCTCGACGAGGGCTGGAAGATCCTGTACGAGCCCGATCTCGTCCTCCAGCACCCGAAGACCTCCCCGGCACGGCACGCGGTCTACTACCGGTTCACGGCGCGCAACCGCGTATGGCTGGCACGCCGCCGCCTCCCGGTGCCGCTGATCCCGGTCTACCTCGGCGTGTGGACCCTGATCACCATGATCCGCATGCGCTCCTTGAGCGGCGCGAAGGCGTGGTGGGGCGGCTTCGCCGAGGGCGTGCGGACGTCGTGCGGCCCGCGCAAGGCGATGAAGTGGCGCACGGTGTGGCGCATGACCCGCTTGGGCCGCCCGCCGATCCTCTGACCTCTGGTCACATGGTGTTGACGATGAGCCCGATGTGGGTGAAGTAGTTCAGTGCGCCGAAGAACAGGAAGGCGAGGCCGGCCAGCCCCCAGGCGACTCCGATGACCGTGCTCATCCATGTCCTGGGCCGCCGCAGCGCGAACGGGAAGAGGACCGCGCCGATACCGACCAGGACGTACAGCCCGGACATGAAGCTCGCCTCCAGAAGCGGCCACTCCGCGAACTCACCGGAGATGGGTTCTTCCGGCGGGGCGGCGAAGAGGGTGTACTTCCAGCCTGCGGCGGCGATGCCGAAGCAGGCGAGCCCCATGCCGAAGACGAACACGGAAATGGGCGCGGCGATCTGGGCCGTACGGGTGACGCGGTCGTCGCCGAGGAGTTCGGCGCCCCGCTTCCAGAGGTAGAAGGCGGCGGCGAGCAGAAATACGCCGAAGGCCAGGGCCGGCTCACCGAAGATGACGTTGTCGAACGGAAAACCCTGCCCGGCGAGCGGCCAGGTCAGGGTCATGTGGAGACCGGTGGTGACGAGGGTGAAGCCGAGGGCGCCGAAGGCCAGCGCCCATCCCTCGGGGGCGATGGCGCTCCGTGAGGTGAGGAACTGACGCCCCAGCACCACCAGGAGCAGAAGTCCGGCACCGGCGGCCACGGACATGATCGTGTTGTAGGTCGGCATCCGAGTCCAGTCGATCTTCAGGCCGGATGCGGCGAGCGGCGCGACGTACTGCATCATTCCCGCAGAATAACCATCAATTCACCTTTTGTGCTTTATGTACCTTTTGGACCTGTCGCCAAAAATTGACCACTTGCCAGGAAGGCACCCCCTCCGGCCGCGAACTGCAAACAAGCCCCCCACGTCGCCCGGAACCGCTCAGATCATGTTTCACCACGTCACAAGCGAGCCAAGGTTGGCCAATTGACGGTTTGCTGATTGCACCAGCGACGCCCGGGTTGATAGAGATGACCATGCGAACGGTTGTTCGCCGTGCGTGGGGCCGGGGTCGCGGGGACGAGAGGCAGGGGGCTTGCCGTGGTGGGGTGGGACATCAGGCCGCAGGGGGTTCAGGGCCAGTTGAAGGTGGTCGGCGGGCATGCCGGTGATCTGCAGAAGGCCCTGACGGCGATGCTGGAGACGGTGTCGGAGGCGGCGCGGGCGGCGGGGACGGCGGTGCCGGGGCCGCAGGCGTCCACTCCTGTGCAGGGTCCGGTCGTCCCGGGGAGTGCGCCGTTGTCGCGTGCGGCGATGGGTCCGGTGGCCGCGGCGCTGGGCGAGTTCCTGCAAGGGCGTGACCGGGACTTCCGGTCGATGGCCGAGCGCACGGAGGCGTCGGTGCTGGGGGCGGCGGAGGCGACGGGCGCGTACTGCCGGGGTGACCTGGAGGCGGCCGAGCACGCGCAGAACGCGGCACGGGCGGTGCGGCTGGACCTGCTCAGGCGCGGCGGGGAGGGGCGGTGAGCGGGCCGGGACCGGTCGACCCGGTCGGCATACCCGTCTTCACCGGTGACCTGGCGCTGCTGGACACCCAGGTGACGGCCTTGTCGGGTCATGGGGAGAGGATCGCGGAGGCGGCCGGGGACGTGCACCGCAGCTTCGGCGGGCTGAGCGCCTTCTACAAGGCGCCGGAGGCGGAGCGGCTGTTCGCGACGACCGGCCCGGTCGCGGCGAAGGGCCGGTCGCTCAGTGAGGACCTGGGCGTGATCGCCGGGGCGCTGAGCACGTACTCGGACGATGCGTTTCCGTTGGTGGAGCGGCTGAAGGAGCTGAAGCGGGACGCGGTGGCCTTCCGGGTGAAGGTGGACGGCGACGACGAGTGGCATGAGGACGGGGACCTGGTCGAGGAGAACAGGCGGCGCCGGGGCGAGATCGCGGAGGTGTGGACCGCGTTCCAGGAGGTGGAACGGGCCTGCCACGCCAAGATCGTCGCCCTGGTCGGCGGGACTCCCCTGAAGACGGGGGACGGGTCGGGCAGGCCGGGCACCTACGGGTACGACGCCGAGGTGCTGAAGCAGGCCAAGTCCCTGCCATGGGGGGAGGCGGTCGAGGAGTCCACGCCGTGGTGGCAGGTGTGGGAGCACGCCTACGACTTCGGCAAGGGCTTCCTCGTCGACGGGGTCTGGGGCACCCTCAAGGGCCTGGGCACCCTGGCCGGCTTTGACGGCGGGGACGCGGCGAAGGAGGCCTGGACCGGGCTGGCGAAACTCGCCACCGGCCTCTCCCCCGCCGCCCAGCTCGCCCTGCGCGCCCTGCCCGGCGACCACTCCGCGTGGCTGCGCGACTCCGGCACCGCGGTGAAGGAGACCGGCAAGGCTTTGATCGCCTGGGACCAGTGGGGCTCCAACCCCTCCCGCGCGGCCGGAGCGGTCACCTTCAACGTCCTGACCACCGTCTTCACCGGCGGCACCGGCGGCGCGGCCTCGGGCGCCGGCAAGGCCGGCCTGGCCGCCAAGGCCCTCTCTCTCACCAGCAGGACCGCCCGCGCGGTCGACCCCATGACCTACCTCTTCAAGGGCGCGGGCGCCGGCCTGACCCGCATCGGCGACGCCCTGGCCGGCCTGAAGGGCCTGAGCGGGTTCGAGGTCCCGGCCATCGCCGTGGACGGCGCCCTCGCCCTGCCCGAAGGCGCCGCCCACCTCCCCGACGGAACGATCCACCTCCCCCCGGGCGCGGCGGTCCCGGACGGGGCAACCAAACTCCCCGACGGCACCCTCCGCCTCCCCGAGGGCACCACCACCTTCCCCCCGGGCACCGTCAAACTCACCGGGGACGGCCCGTCACAGTTCCTGACCCCCGACGGCAGCCTCTACAACGCCGCGGGCGACCTCATCCAACACGCCAAGGACGCCCCGACAGGCAACCCGGCCACCCCGGCCCCGGCCGAGATCCCCGAACGCGAACTGGTGAGCGTCGGCAGCCGCAACCCCGACGACACAACCCGCCTGGGCAGCGACACCTCCGACCCCCTCCACACGAGCGACCCCACCCCGGCCCCCCACCCGGACCACACCCCCGGCGGCCACGCGCCCGCCCACATGCCCACGAACAACCTGGACACCACCCCCCGAGGCGGCCACAACGACGGCCCCTCGGGCGCCGAACACGGCGACGGCCCTCCCGGCACCAGCAGTCACACGGACGCCCCCGGCGGCGGCCACCACGAGCCCCCGTCCACGGGCGGCGAAACCCGTCTCCCGGAAAGCCCGGGCACAGGCGGCCTGGACGACGCAGCACACGGCGCGGATGATGCGGCGCAGCCGACGGACCCCAAGGCGGTCGATGAACGCATTAAGGAGTTGGACGACCGGCAGGGAGGGCAGGGCCATGCGCCAGGCCGACACCTCTACCCGAACGACCAAGTCCTGACGGACCGGCTCGGCACAGTTCTCCGAGACAGTAACGGGGCGCCAAAACTCTACGGGCCGAACTCGAACTATCCGGGGCTGGTAAAGTCCGAAAACAACGTTGACCCATTGACCGGCACTACGGTGGACGGTGTGACCGGCGGCATACACCGAGTCGGCGCGTTCGCGACACGTTTTGACAACGCGGAAGACATGGTGCGCGCCGATGCCTACTTCCGTGAAGAGATGGCGCGCACCGGAAGTGAGCCGATGGAGACATCGATCAGTGATGTGCTCGGGCCTGGTGCCGAGAAACGATTCACGGGCTACTATCGCGACCCCGCCAACCTGAACGAGTTCAAGCCGGTGAACTTCGAGGGTGGAACCATCGTGCCCGTATACCGACTGCTCCCCGACGGGCAATACCGCCTGCACACCATGTTCGCCAACCCGGCCCCCGGTCGGCATCCATAGAGAAAGATTTTTGATGGAAGCACGTTTCAAGAATTTCATCAGAGTGAACCTGGATCTTGAGCGAGGATATGAGACGAATGGTGACCTGAGACCCACTTTGTTGAGCTTCAGCGACTCCTACGTTGATTTGATTCGTACAGGATTCGAGGAGATCATTTCGGATGACTCCTTCGGGCCAGCCGAATATGAACGACTGACTGATATTGAATTTCCCGACAGAGAAACCCTGCAAGCCTATCTTCGCGGCATGTATGATTATTTGTTCAATGACGCACCGGAGCAGCCACTGCCGCCCGGTTAGCCGACGGATTCAAGCGGTGAGAGCATCAAGCAGCGCTTAGGGCCTGCCGGGAAATGACTTGTTGTCGAACATCCTGACTGCGCCGGGATGCCAAGAGCCAGAACACGCAAGTTATTTCCCGGCAGGCCCTTATGGGCGCGGACTCAGTCCCACGGCCGCACTGATCGAGCTCAGGGATGTACCGAACGCCCCGGTGGCAGGGGGGCCGGGCAGGGAAGCGCCCCTGGAGTGCGGACTCTCCCGGCAGCCAGGGGGCCGAGGTCGTCCGCCTCTGCCGGCAACTGGCTGTCCGCGTTCTGGCTCGCCGTCATCTGCCGTGAGCAGCAGCGGATGACGCAGTTGTGCGAGATCCCGCTGGAACGGCTGCGGGCCCCGGAGGGGGCGTACGACGAGTACATCTACCACTGGGTCGACACCCTGCAGACCTACTGGCTCCGCCGCCCCGGCCTGGCGGAGAAACTCACCACCACGATCGAGATGACGGACCCCGCCATCGCCCGGATCGCCCCCCTCGACCTGCTGCAGGGACAGCTCTATCCGCCCATCAACCTCTTCCACCACTTCGTCACCAGGGACACCGAAGGCTTCACCCCCGCCCTGATCGAAACCCTGAAACTCCACCAGGCCTACTGGACCCTCACCGAAGAACGCACCACCGACATCGACGGCAGCATCGCACTCGCCCCCCCTCGCCATCGCCTGCCTCGCACACGACAGCAAATTCCCCATCGGTGTCGAATCCGATTACCTCCCCCAACACCTCCTCCAGCACAGTTGGCTCGGCGAATTCCCCACGTGAGTCCCCGGTTATGCCGCAGCAGGCGGGACGAGGCAGCGGGATCGCGGTCTCCGGCTCAGCTCAGGTCCCCGCCGGGTCGTCGTCGCCGGAGGTGGCGGCCGGACCCTGCTGGCCGAACCGTGCCAGGTAGTGCCACACCCTCTTGACCGCCTGGGGGTCGAAGCGGTCGTCGTGGGTGGCTTCTCCGAGGATGCGGGGGTCGAGTACGCCGTCGACGGCGATCTTCGTGCCCAGGTCGACGTACTCCTGGCCCCGGTAGTCGGGGTGGCGGTGGAGTTCCTCGACCGTGAGGCGGAAGCCGGGGTGCCACTCCACCGGGCAGCCGAGGCGCAGGGCCGCGGCCTCGACGGTCGTGTTCCGGTAGGAGGGGTCCAGGACCAGGGCCTCCACATGGCGGTCCGGGCGGGTCAGGCGGACCGGGCCGTGCACCTGGGCCTCGATGTAGTCGTCGAGGTCGTCCTGCTGATCGGCGAGAGCGAGGCCGATGAGTCCCATGCGGTGTGCGACGCCGAAATCCGAGGGCTCCAGGAAACTGTCCGGGTAACAGAACGTGGTCCGCTCCAGTGTCCCGGCCGCCAGCCGGAAATGAGCGGAGCCGAATCGCGGGGCCCCGCCGACCGGCTTCCGGCGGAAGTTCAACGCCCCGTAGACGGGGCGCTCATGGGCGGCTGCCTTGTCGTACGCCCCGTTGAAGATCCGGCTCTCCCAGCGCCACCGGTCGCCTCCGGGGTGCGCGGTCAGCCCGCCGTTGCTGGTTCCCGTGACGAACTGCGAGCAGTAGACGCCGTCCTCGGCCATCGCGTCCAGTATCGACGTGCCGTGTATCAGGCGGTCCGGATGGAAGTTGAGGGTCACCCGGAGCGCCGGATCCATCGGAGGGCCCGAGGCCAGTTCCGCGACATGAGCGAGGGCCAGTTCCTGCGACGTCCGGGAGGACGGGAAGGACGGGGAGGATGAGAAGGGCGGGGAAGATGGGGATGTCATTCGCACAGTGTTTCCCCACGTGGCCGGTCCGCGCACGCAAATTGTCCGTCGGCTCCGGACCCGGCCCGGTTCTACAGCCAGCCCTTCTCGCGGGCGATGCGGACCGCCTCCGCGCGGTTGCGGGCCGCCAGTTTCTGGATGGCCATGGAGAGATAGTTGCGCACCGTCCCCTGGGACAGGTGGAGGGCGGCGGCGATCTCCGTGTTGGTGGAGCCGTCCGCCGCCGCCCGCAGCACGTCGCGTTCGCGGTCGGTGAGCGGGCTCGCCCCGTCGGCGAGGGCCGCCGCCGCGAGCGTCGGGTCGATGACGCGTTCCCCGGCGAGCACCTTCCGTACCGCGGCGGCCAGTTCGGCGGCCGGGGCGTCCTTCACCAGGAAGGCGTCGGCACCCGACTCCATGGCCCGGCGCAGGTAGCCGGGGCGGCCGAAGGTGGTGACGACGACGACCTTCACGGCCGGGAACTCGCGCCGCAGGGCGGCCGTCGCCTCGATTCCGGTCATGCCCGGCATCTCGATGTCCAGGAGTGCCACATCGATGTCGTGCGCGTGGGCGGCGGCCACCACCTCGTCCCCACGGGCGACCTGGGCCACCACCTCGATGTCGGGTTCCAGGCCGAGAAGCGCCGCCAGGGCCTCGCGCACCATGGACTGGTCCTCGGCCAGAAGGAGTCTGATCATGCTCATTCGTCGGATCCTAGGCCGGAGCCGAGCGGAACGGTCAGGGTCAGCGTGAAGCCTTTGCCCGAACCGGAGTTGGTTCTGCCGGAACCGGAGTTGGTTCTGCCCGAGCCGGGGCCGGATGTGCCCGGACCGGGGCCGGATCTGCCCGACCGGGTGGTCAGCGTGCCGTCGACCGTGGCGAGGCGTTCGCCGATGCCGGTGAGCCCGTTGCCCGGTGTGGTGCCCGAGGCGCCGACGCCGTCGTCCGAGACGGCGAGTTCGAGGACCTTGCCGTCCAGGGTCTGGCGCCGGGTGAGGGTGACCGTGCAGTGGCGGGCCCCGCTGTGCCGTACGACGTTCGTGACGGCCTCCCGCAGCGCCCAGGCGAGCACCTCCTCCGGCTTCTCGGGGAGGTCGTCGGGGACCTCGGCCGGGACGTCGGCCGCGATGCCCGCGGCGGCCAGTGCCGTACGGGCGCCCGCGAGTTCGCCGGGGAGCGTGGGGCGGCGGTAGCCGGTGACCGCGCTGCGCACGTCGAGCAGGGCCTGGCGGCTGACCTGCTCGATGTCCGCGACCTGGGCGGCGGCCCGCTCCGGATGGTCCGGGAGCATCCGGCCGGCCAGCTCGCTCTTGAGCGTGATCAGGGAGAGCGAGTGGCCGAGCAGGTCGTGCAGGTCACGGGCCAGCCTGAGCCGCTCCTCGTTGGCGGCGAGCTGGGCGACGGTGGCGCGGGCCTCGCGCAGCTCGATCGTCGTACGGATCAGCTGGCGCACCCCCGTCATCGAGAACCCGCCGAGCAGCGCGGGGAAGATCAGGGCCGTGATGATCTCGCGGGGGTGGTCGTCCGTCAGCCCGATGACCACCATGACCGGCACGACGGCGGGGACCAGCCAACGGGCCGTGCGCAGTGGCAGGGTGGCGCCGACGGAGACCGACACGTACACGAAGAGCACCAGCCACGAGGTGCCGAGCGTCAGGATGAGGACGGTGGAGAGGAGCCCGAGGAAGGCGATCGAGGTGTGGACGACGCGTCGGTCCAGGGGCCGGCTCGTGTGGCGGAAGACCAGGAGCAGGTAGGCCCCCACGAAGGTGAGCAGGCCGAGCCAGCCCAGTGCCGTCCCCCACGGGGTGTGGTGGCCGCCCGCCAGGTCCTTGACCGGGGCGTTCATGAACGCGAGCCAGATGCCGATCCAGAGCAGCTTGATCCAGAACTGCTTGCGGTTCGTGGGAGGGCGTCCGGTGCCCCCCCCCCGGCGTCTCGTCGTCGTTCACGCCTTCAGGGTGTCCTTCCGGTAGAGCAGGGCCGCGCCGCCCGTGAAGAGGAGGAAGTAGGCGCAGAGGACGGCGACGTCCTTGCCGTGCGGCGCACCACCCATTTCGATCGCCTGACCGAGAGAAGCGTACGCGTGCGTGGGCAGCCACTCGGAGATGTTCCGGAGCCACTGCGGGAAGACCGCGCTGGGCATCCACAGGCCGCCGAGGATGGAGAGCCCGAAGTAGATGATCATGGTGAGCGGGCGGACCGCGTCCCCGCTCGCGAGGTAGCCGATGGCGACCCCGAGCGCGGCGAAGACCAGCGAACCGGCCCAGATGACCCCGGTCAGCGCGAACCACTGCCAGGTCTCCAGCCGTACGTTCTTGACGGCGGCACCGACCAGGAAGACCACCACGATGCAGGGCAGGGTGACCACCGCGGCACTGGCGATCTTCGCCAGGACGTAGCCGCGGCTGGGCAGTGCGGTGAGCCGGAGCTGGCGGACCCAGCCCTTCTCGCGTTCCTTGGCGATGCGTTCGCTGTTGCCCATGAGGACGGCGGTCAGCGCGCCGAAGGAGGCCATCGAGACCATGAAGAAGGCCTGGAAGGTGAGGTCGGTGTGCGGGATCCGGTCGGTGGTGTTCCGGGTGCCGGAGATGAGGAGATAGATCACCGAGGGGTAGATGACCGAGAAGAACATGAACTTCTTGTTCCGCAGGGTGCGGGTGACTTCGAGCCTGATCAGCGTGTTCATGCGGTCCTGGCCTCCTCGGCCTCGGTGATGGCGACGAAGGCCTGTTCCAGGCCGAGTCCCGCGACTTCGAGTTCGCGCGGGCGGAGACCGAGCCCGTAGATGGCGTGGACGGTCGCGTCGGTGTCGTGCGACTGGATGCGGACCCGGTTGCCGGTGATGTCGAGTGCGGCGAGGAACGGCAGGCCGCGCAGGGCCGCTTCGTCGACCGGGTCCGCCAGCTCGAAGGAGATCCGGCGGGCCCCGGCCTTCGCCTTGATCTCGGCGGCGGTGCCGTCGGCGAGCAGCCGGCCCTTGTGGAGGACGAGCACGCGGTCGGCGATCGCGTCGGCCTCCTCCAGGTAGTGGGTGGCGAACAGGACGGTGCGGCCCTGCTCGGCCTGCTCGCGCATGGTGGCCCAGAACGCCTGGCGGGCGGTGACGTCCATGCCGGTGGTCGGCTCGTCGAGGACGATCAGGTCGTTGGCGCCCGCGGTGGCGAGCGCGAAACGGACGCGCTGTTCCTGGCCGCCGGAGAGCTTGTTGACCATCCGGTCGGCGATCTGCGCGATGCCGGCGCGGGACATCACCTCGCCCACCGAGTGGGGCCTGGGATGCAGGGAGCAGCCGAGACGGACCAGTTCCTCGACGGTGACGTCCTCCATCAGCCCGCCGGTCTGGAGCATCGCGCCGACCCGGCCCTCGGCGACGGCGGCCTGCGGGGTGGTGCCGAAGACCCGGACCGTGCCGGAGTCCGCGGTGCGCAGGCCGAGCAGCAGGTCCAGGGTGGAGGACTTCCCGGCACCGTTGGGGCCGAGGAGCGCGACGGTCTCCCCGGGGTGCAGTTCGAGGGTGAGCCCGTCGACGGCGCGTACCTCTCCGTACGCCTTGCTGACCTGGTCGAAGCGGACCGCGGGGGGCCTCGCCCCGGGGGCCTCGGCGGCTTTCGTCGTCATGCGTCCAGCGTGGCGGAGGGCGGGGCGGGTGCGGCAGGGTCGCCGGTCGTGGAAACGGGATGACAGATGTCATGCCAGGTGTGTGACCGCGCGGGGCGGTGTGGGGGCGGCGCCGTTACTGGTACTGGTACCGGTACCGGGTTTGGTGGGGCGGCGGCATCGCCGGTCCCGGTCCCGGTAACGGTAACGGTTCTGGTGGGGCGGCGGCATTACCGGTCCTGTCACCGGTCCCCGTAACGGCGCCGCCCCCGGCCGGTGGGTCCGGACGAGGGCGGGCGGGTGGTGCGGTTCGGTGCGTCGGGGGGTCAGCCGTTGCCGTCGAGGTCGATGACGGCGGTCCGCTCGGCGGTCGTCTTGCCGAGCAGCACGCCCTGCATGGCCGCCGCCACGTCGTCGGCGTTCAGCTGGTGCTTCTTGCCGTCGCCCTTGGTGATCATGACGCCGTCGAAGACGCTCCCGGACAGTTCGTCGATGGCCTTCTTGTTGTAGTGCGGGACCAGCTTCCCGTCCACCGGCACCATCGAGAGGATCTGCGGCAGCGACTTGAGGGGACCGAACTGGATCTCCCCCGGCCCCGCCTTGATCGTGACCACGTCGGACATCGCGGGCTTCGCGAACTCCTTCATCGCCCGGTCCAGTTCGGCCTGGCTGATGGTGGGCTCGCGCGTGGTGACGGGCAGCTCGACGACGTTCGACCGGCCGGTCTGCACCTGGGTGCGGTACGCGTCGCGGACCGAGATCATCGACTGGTCGACGTCCAGCGACTTGCCCGGCTTGCCGGGTACGGCGGTGACCTTGCCCGGCTCGAACTTGATCGTGCCGTCGCTGGCCGAGCCGGAGACGCCCGCCAGGTCCGTCAGCGCGACGCCGAGCTTCTCCTCGTCGACCGGGATCACCGGGTCGACCTTGCGCTTGTTGCCGAACAGGGAGCCGATGACGGAGACCGGGTTGTAGTCGCTGCCGGCCGCGGCGCGCACGGTCGCCTGGCTGTCCAGGGAGAGCCCCGCCTTGTCCGGCACGAGTTCGGTCTTCTTGCCGGCCACGGACAGCTGGAGCGGGGCCTGGGCGCGCTTGCCGAGGGCCGCTTCCAGCTTCGCGACGCCGTCGTCCTTCGTGCCGCCGCCGATGTCGACGCCGAGGACGGTGGTGCCCTTGGGGACCTCGGAGTGGTTCATCAGCAGCCCGGCGCCGTAGGCGACACCGACCAGGCCGACGACGCCCACGCCGAGGAGGACCAGCTTGGAGCGGCCCTTCTTCGCGGGCGCGGACGAGGACGACGAGGAAGCCGGTTCGGTCCGGGCGGGCGCGGCGGGGCCGCCGGGGCCGGCCGGGCCGGTGCCCATCGGGTCGCTCGGGCCGCCGGACACCGCGCCGGCGCGCTCGCCGAGGCCGGGCGGGGACGGGAACGGGGAGGCGGTCCGGTGCTCCGGCGGGACGACGGGGATGCCGCTGGTGAGCGTGTCACCGGAGACGTTGCCGTCGGGCCCGGCGGGGGCCGGGGCCGCGAACTGCGGCGTCAGCACCGCCGTGTCGTCCGACATCCGCGGCGGCACACCGCCCGCGCCGCCGGGGCCGGCCGGGCCGGAGCCGGGGCCCCCCGGGCCGTCGAGGTTCGGGGTGAGGGACGACGTGCCGGTGACCGGACCCGTGGTGGGACCGCCGGGCGGCTGGGTGCGCACGCCGAGGCTCGGCGTGGGACGCGGGCCGCCCGCGGAGGCGTCGTCGCCGCCGGGACCGGGTACGCCCCGGCCGCCCGTGGGCTGCGGACCGTCCGAGAAGTACGGCAGGTCGGGGCGGGGCGGGGTGGGCGCGGGGCCCCGGGGCGTTCCGCGCCGTTGGCCGGGGCGCCGCCGGAGGGGCCCCGAGCGGCGCGTTGCCCCCGAGGGTGCCGCCGCCACCGGCCGGGCCCTCGCCGAGGGCCGCGCTGCCGCCCGGCGTGCCGCCGCCGGAGGGCGCGGGCTTCGAGCCGTTCGTGAGGGGCTTGCGCGGGGCGAACCAGTCGCTGCCGCTCGTCTCCTTGGCCGGCTTCTCGGCGGCCGGTCCGGCCGTCGCGGAACCCGTCCGCGTCTCGGCTGCCGGAGCGGCGTCGGACGTGTCCGGGGTGCTGTCCGACACGGGCCGGGCGGGGCGCGGGATGCTGCCCGTGCGCTCGGCGCCCTCGGTGTCGGCGTCGCCCACGGGCGTACGCATGACGACGGGCGGGATGGGGCGCGACCCGGGAATGTTGATCCGGATCCGCGTCGTCAGCGTCGTCTCGGTCTTCGGCTCGTCGGACCGAGGAGGATCCGCAGGTTCCGGGGCCCCCTCCGGGGCTTCCTGCGAAGGGTGCAGCGACGGATACTGGCGGGATCCGTACGGCGGCGTCCCCGAAGGGTACGCGGCTCCTCCGCGCCCCTGGGGCCCGGAGGACGAACTGTCAGTTTCACGACTCAAAGCAGGTTCTCCCGATTGGCTCCGCCGCCCGTACTTCCCCCATGCCGCAGGCCTGGGGACGGCTCGGCGCGCGAACCACCATACTGGCCGCCACCGGCAGACACCCCGCGACCGGGGGAAACGGCCGGGTGGCCGCCGGAAGGACAGGGGACATCACGGGATCGGAGACGGCACATTACTTGCCAGGCCGGTCGCTGTCGGCACCCCGCAGAAGCGACCGCGACATGGTGGCACAGATCACAGCGACGACCATCCCGCCGAGCATGAAGAGGATCAGGCCCAGTTCGCCGCCGAAGACATAGTCGCCCTCCGGCCGCCCACCGAGCAGAACAACGATCGAAATCAGCCAGCCCGCGGCGGGTGCCAGGGCGCCGAGCTGGGTGTCGAAGACCCGGCGACCGCCGTAGAAGAGACCACCGGCGGCCAGCAGCGCGAGCAGCAGTCCGGCGGGGAACCAGGCGGCCTGGACGAGCGATCCGGCGATCCCCACGAGCGCACCGAGCAGGGCGAGACCCACGTAGGCGGCGATCCGGCCGGGGTTGACGGGGGCGGCCAGGCCGGTGGCCGCGACGTTCCCGGCGGGCGTCCGGGGGCGCGCCCCGCCCCGCTCCCCGCCGCTCATCGCTCCGCCTCCGGCAGGCCCGCGAACAGGTCGTCCTCCCGGGTGCCCCGGGGCGCCCCGTACGGGCCGCGCACCAACTCGTAGTACTCGGTGGTGAGGAGCGGCTGTCCGAGGCCGTTGGAGAGGGCGAAGAGGGAGCCGTCGACGGTGATCTGGGTGGCGTGGGCGCGCATCGCGGCGGCCTTCGCGGCGGCGTGGGCCGAGCCGTCGATCTCTGCGGCGATCCGGCAGTCGTCGGCCACGCCGGGCAGATCGCCGAGGGCGGCGACGCCGGGGAAGGGGAAGACGTCCGGCGCCATCTCCCGGAGGCGGGCGAGACCGTCCTGCGCGACGGTGCGCGGCACCCGGTTCCAGTAGATCTTGGCGATGGTGTGCGGGGCGTCGGGCCCGGCACGGTACGCGGGATCGGCGGCCAGGTCCGCGGCGCGCATCGCGACCCGGTGCGCCTGGATGTGGTCGGGGTGCCCGTAACCGCCGTCGGAGTCGTAGATGACGAGGACCTGCGGACGCACCTCGCGGATGATCTCCACCAGGTGTCCGGCTGCGTCGTCCACGTCGGCCGTCCAGAAGGCGCCGGGGCGGTGGTTCTGCTCGGCGCCCATCATTCCGGAGTCGCGGAAGCGGCCGGGGCCGCCGAGGATCCGGTGGTCGGTGACCCCCAGCTCCTTCATCGCCGCGGCGAGTTCGCCCTGCCGGTACGGGCCGAGGGCGTCGTCCCGGTCGGAGGCGAGATGGGCGAGGGCGGGCGGAATGACCTCGCCCTCCTCGCCGAGTGTGCAGGTCACCAGGGTGACCCGGGCGCCTTCGGCCGCGTACTTGGCCATGGTGGCGCCATTGTTGATCGACTCGTCGTCGGGGTGCGCGTGCACCAGGAGCAGACGCCGGGCGGGATGGTCCGTCATGGGGAACAGCCTACGAGCCGGGCGGACCGATCACCGCCCGCGCACCGTACACGCACCCACCGCGCACCCGCCGCACACCGGACCCGCACCGACGGAACACCGGTCGGTCACCCGCGATCCCTGGGCTGTGACCCGCGGCCTGTGATACGTGCCCCGCGACCCGTGACCCCCGGCCCGTGATCCGTGCCCCGGTCGACGGGACGGGGCTCGGAGGTCAGAGAACGGAGGTCAGAACTTGATGCCACCGATCATGCCCGCCACGTTCGTGGTCAGCTCCGAAATGGTGGGCGCGATCGACGAGCTGGCGAGATAGAAACCGAGCAGCGCGCAGACCACCGCATGTCCGCCCTTCAGTCCGGCTTTCCGGATCAGCAGGAAGACGACGATCGCCAGCAGCACCACCGCCGAAATCGAGAGTGCCACGGCGGTTCACCTCCATCAGTTCCATCAAAGGGGTCGGGACGGGCAGCACACACGGAGCCAGCAGGTTCATACCCACCGAGCGCTACGGATCATAACTATCCGTCCCAACGCATTGTTCGGAGCACGGCAGCACGAGGGGCGCACGACCGGGTGGTCAAAGACTAAGTTCGACCCATGACTTCGCAGAAGATCTCGTTCCCCCGCCAACACGCCCGAACGATGCGTTTCAGCCTCGGAGCGCCCCGCGCCTTCACCGTCTCCCCCGACGGGGAGCGGGTGATCTTCATCCGCTCGGAGTCGGGTACGGACCGGACGGGCCGGCTGTGGGTCCTGGACCTGCCGAAGGACGGGGCGCCGGGGGAACGCGTGGTCGCCGATCCCGTTGCCCTGCTGGGCGGTTCGCAGGAGCGGCTGTCGGCGCAGGAACGGGCCCGGCGCGAGCGCAGCCGCGAGGGGTCGTCGGGGATCGTCGGCTACGCGGTCGACGCAGCCGCCGAGTTGGCCGCCTTCGCCCTCTCCGGGAAGGTGTACGTCGCCGAACTGCGGGCGGGAACGGCCCGTGCGCTGCCGGTTCCGGGCCCGGTGATCGACCCGCGACCGTCCCCGGACGGACGACACGTCGCATACGTGTCCAAGGGTGAGCTGCGCGTCGTGGGGGCGGAGGGCGACGGGGACCGGGCGCTCGCCGAGCCGGACGGGGCGAACGTCACGTACGGCCTCGCGGAGTTCGTCGCGGCCGAGGAAATGCAGCGGTCCCGGGGCTTCTGGTGGTCGCCGCAGTCGGACCGGCTGCTGGTCGCCCGGGTCGACGACAGCCCCGTGCGGCGGTGGTGGATCTCCGACCCCGCGCACCCCGACCGCAGGCCCGCCGAGGTCGCCTACCCGGCGGCCGGGACGCCCAACGCCGAGGTGCGGCTCTTCGTGATGGGCCTGGACGGCACCCGTACCGAGGTGGTCTGGGACCGGGCCCGCCACCCCTACCTGGCACAGGTGCACTGGTCGTCGAACGGGGCGCCGCTGCTGCTCGTCCAGGCCCGTGACCAGCGCAGCCAGCTCTTCCTGGCGGTGGACACGGAGACCGGCGCGACGCGGACGGTGCACGTCGACGAGGATCCCGTATGGCTGGAAATCTTCCCCGGGGTGCCGGCCTGGGCCCCGGACGGGCGGCTCGTGCGGATCGCGGACGAGGGCGGGGCGCGGGTGCTCGCGGTGGGCGACCGGCCGCTGACCGGGGCGCAGTTGCAGCTCCGGGCGGTCCTGGACATCGGGGAGTCCGACGTCCTGGTGTCGGCGTCGGCCGGTGAGGAGGCCGCGGCGCCGGAGATCGGCGAGACCCATGTCTACCGGGTCAACGAACTGGGTGTGGAGCGGGTCTCCGAAGGGGCCGGGGTGCATTCGGCGGTGCGCGCGGGCGGGGTGACGGTCATGGTCTCCCACGTGCCCGGCCGGCCGGGCGCCCGCGCCGAGGTGTTCCGGGACGGCAAGTCGGTCGCCACGGTGGCGGACCGTTCCGAACGGCCGGTCATCTCCGCGCGGCCCCGCCTCACCGAGGGGGGCGCACGCCGGATTCCGTGCGCCGTGCTGCTCCCCGAGGGGTACGACGAGTCGGACGGCCCGCTTCCGGTCCTGATGGACCCGTACGGCGGCCCGCACGGCCGCCGGGTGCTCGCCGCCCACAATCCGCATCTGACCTCGCAGTGGTTCGCCGACCAGGGCTTCGCGGTGGTGGTCGCGGACGGCCGGGGCACGCCGGGGCGTTCGCCGGGCTGGGAGAAGGCCATCAAGGACGACATGGCCCACGTGGTGGTGAACGACCAGATCGAGGCGCTGCACGCGCTGGCCGAACGGTTCCCGCTGGACCTCGGCAAGGTGGCGATCCGCGGCTGGTCGTTCGGCGGCTACCTGGCGGCCCTGGCCGTGCTGCGCCGGCCCGACGTGTTCCACGCGGCGGTGGTGGGCGCGCCGGTGACCGACCAACGGCTGTACGACACCCACTACACCGAGCGCTACCTCGGCGACCCGGCGGAGCAGCCCGAGGTGTACGCGCGCAACTCGGTGATCACGGACGAGGGGCTCTCGGAGGCCGCCGACCAGGTGCGGCCGATGATGATCGTGCACGGTCTGGCGGACGACAACGTGGTGGTCGCGCACTCGCTCAGGCTCTCGTCGGCGCTGCTCTCGGCCGGGCGCCCGCACGAGGTGCTGCCGCTCAGCGGGGTGACGCACATGACGCCGCAGGAGCAGGTGGCGGAGAACCTGTTGCTGCTCCAGGTCGACTTCCTGAAGCGGTCGTTGGGCCTGGCCGGATAGGCCGACGGGCCATCGATACCCTTCCGCTTCCGCCCGGCCGGTGAGGCCGGGCGGAAGCAGAAGGGGCACGTCCGGGCAGCACGTCCGGGCAGCGGTTCCGTCACCAGCCGGGCGGCGTCGGGAACGGCGGGCCCGTCACCAGCCGGGCGGCGGCCGGGACGGCGGCGGCGGTCCGAAGACGTCGGGCCCCGGAGGGCCGTACCCCGGCGCGTAGCCCGGGTGGGGCGGGGCGGGGACGCCGACGGGGCCCGGCAGGGACATCGCCAGCAGCGCCACGGCGCCGACCGCCACCTCGAAGAACGAGGTCAGCACGATGAGTTGCTCCTCCACCGGCAGGCCGCCGAAGCGCTCCAGCAGCTCGTGGTGCACGGAACGGGCCACGCCCATCACTCCGGCGAACAGCAGCAGCGCGGCGGCGATCAGGCCGAACGGCCGCGCGTGCGCGGCCCGGGCCAGTGCGCTCACCGCCGCGAACAGGCAGAACAGCGCCAGGACCGCCGTGAACCAGCCGGGCGGCGGGTCGATCAGCCCGTGCAGGACCCGGTCCCCGCCGACGTACCAGTCGGGGTAGACGTCGAAGCGGGCGTCGGCGAACCGCACCGCCTGGCGGATCTCCCAGGCGACCACGACCGCCCCCGCCGCGCCGAGGGCCAGGAAGGCGATCACGCCCGCGCCCTGGCCGGGCCGGGCCGGGAGGCGTTCGGAGGGGTCGTACGGCGCCCTGCGGCCGGCCCCGGCGGTGATGATCAGCGCGATGCCCGCCGCGAGCGCCACGAAGGCGCTGAGCAGGGCGCGGGTGCGCAGGTCGTCGGTGAACCGGACGGTCGTCCCGTTCCCGCCGATGGTCCAGAGCCCGGGCAGCCGCACGGCGATCGTGACCGCCCCGGCCGCGACCAGCGCGGTGGCGGCCACCGACGAGCGCAGGGCGGCGACGGCTGCGGCGAGGTACACCAGGAACAGCACCATGTCGTAGGCCGAGGTGGCGGGCGGCGCCTCGAGCCGCGCGTCGTGGTAGCCGGCCCAATGGCGCCACAGTCGTGCCGGACCATCGACCGCTCCGACGTCCCGTACGATCCAGCCCGCCACGATCACCGCGAGCACCGCACAGAGAACGGCGCCGGTGACCCTTGCCCCCCGAGTGAGTATCACGCGAGCGATCCTCCACCGTCGCGGCTCGGTCGGACAAGGGGTTCGCCCGCGTGGTGCGCGAAGGGGCAACCGGCCGGGAGTCGTGAGGGCTCCCGGCCGGTCCACGGCACCCGCACGGCCGCGCCCCGGTCCTGCCGGCGGGTCCGTGCACCGGACGGGGACGGCCGGATCGCCCCGCCGTCCACGGGCCCGGGGTTCAGCGCGCCCGGCTGCTCCCGGCAGGCGGGGCCCCGCCGTCCCCGCCCTCGCCCGGGTCCTCGCCCCCGCCCTTCGCCACGCCCCCGCCCTCGCCCGGCTCCTCGCCCCCGCCCTCGTCCGGGTCCTCGCCCCCGCCCTGGCCCGGGTCCTCGCCCCCGCCCTTCGCCACGCCCCCGCCCTCGCCCGGCTCCTCGCCCCCGCCCCCTTCCCCGTCCGCCTCGTCCGTGGTGCCGTCCGAGGTCTCCTGCGGTCCCTCCGGCGGCACCACCTGCTTCTCCTCCGCGAAGTGGCAGGCGGAATCGTGCTCGGCCATGGTCCCCGTCAGCCGGAAGACGGCCGGGACCGCCAGCAGCGGCACCTCCAGTTCGCACCGCTCCTGCGCCTTCCAGCAGCGGGTGCGGAAGCGGCAGCCGGAGGGCGGATTGGCCGGCGAGGGGACGTCGCCGTGCAGGATGATCCGCTCCCGGTGCTCGCGGGCCGTCGGGTCCGGCACCGGGACGGCGGACAGCAGCGCCTGGGTGTACGGGTGCGTGGGGTGCTCGTAGATCTGCTCGTCGGAGCCGATCTCCACGATCCGGCCCAGGTACATCACCCCGACCCGGTCGGAGATGTGCCGGACGATCGACAGGTCGTGCGCGATGAAGACGTAACTCAGGCCGAACTCCGCCTGGAGCCGGTCCAGCAGGTTGACGACCTGGGCCTGGACGGAGACGTCGAGGGCGGAGACGGGTTCGTCGGCGACGATGATCTCGGGGTTCAGGGCCAGGCCGCGGGCGATGCCGATGCGCTGGCGCTGGCCCCCGGAGAACTGGTGCGGATAGCGGTTGATGTACTCCGGGTTGAGGCCGACGACGTCCAGCAGGTCCTGGACCTTCCTGCGGCGGTCGCCCTTCGGGGCCACCTCGGGGTGGATCTCGTACGGCTCCCCGATGATGTCGCCGACGGTCATGCGCGGGTTGAGGGAGGTGTACGGGTCCTGGAACACCATCTGGATGTTGCGGCGCACCGCCTTCAGGGCGCGCCCCGACAGCTTGGTGACGTCCTCGCCCTTGTACCTGATCGCGCCGGCCGTCGGCCGTTCCAGGTGCACCAGCATCTTGGCCACGGTCGACTTGCCGCAGCCGGACTCCCCCACGATGCCGAGCGTCTCGCCCGCGGCCAGGTCGAAGGAGACCCCGTCGACCGCCCTGACCGCGCCGATCTGCTTCTTGAACAGGATGCCCCGGGTCAGCGGGTAGTGCTTGACCAGGTCGCGGACCTCCAGGATCGGCTCGCCGGTCCTCGCGGCCGCCTCGCGCACCGTGCCGGTCGCCGAGTCGTCAGCGCGCATCGAGCGTCTCCTTCCAGAAGTAGCAGGCGCTCTCGCGGTGCTCGGCCACCTCGAACAGCGGCGGCACCTCGCCCCGGCAGATGTCCTGGGCCATCGGGCAGCGCGGGTGGAAGGCGCAGCCGGGCGGGATGTGCATCAGGTTGGGCGGCAGGCCCTTGATCGCGTACAGCTCCCGGCCCTTCTGGTCCAGGCGCGGGATCGACCGGAGCAGGCCCCTGGTGTACGGGTGGGCGGGTGCCCGGTAGATCTCGTGGACGGGGGCGGACTCGACGATCCGGCCCGCGTACATCACGGCGATCTTGTCGGCGACGTCCGCGACCACGCCCAGGTCGTGGGTGATCAGGATCAGACCCATGTTCAGCTCGCGCTGGAGCTCGGCGAGCAGGTCCATCACCTGGGCCTGGACGGTCACGTCGAGGGCGGTGGTGGGTTCGTCCGCGATGATCAGCGAGGGTTCCAGGGCCAGCGCCATCGCGATCATGATGCGCTGGCGCATGCCGCCGGAGAACTGGTGCGGGTAGTTCCCGACGCGTTCCTTCGCGGCCGGGATGCGGACCCGGTCCATCAGCTCGACGGCCTTCGCCCGGGAGTCCTTGCGGGACATCCCCCGGTGCACCTCGAACATCTCGCCGAGCTGCCGGCCCACGCTGAGCACGGGGTTGAGGGAGGAGAGCGCGTCCTGGAAGATCATGGCCATCTCCTGGCCGCGGATCCTCCGGCGCTCGTCCTTCTTCATCGTCAGCAGGTCGCGGTCCTTGAAGCGGATCTCGCCGCCGCTGATCCTCCCCGGGGGCATGTCGAGGATGCCCATGACGGCCTGCGCGGTGACGGACTTGCCGGAGCCGGACTCGCCGAGGACGGCCAGCGTCTCGCCCTCGGCCACCGAGTAGTCGACCCCGTTGACGGCCTTGACCACGCCGTCGCGGGTGTGGAACTCCACGTGCAGATCGCGCACTTCGAGCAACATGGCAGCGGGCTCCTCAGCGCAGCTTGGGGTCGAGGGCGTCGCGCACCGCGTCGCCGAGCATGATGAAGGCGAGCACGGTGACCGCCAGGGCTCCGGCGGGCCAGAGCAGCATGTGCGGGGCGTTGCGGATGTACTGGGACGCGGCGGAGATGTCGATGCCCCAGGAGACGGCCGGCGGTTTCAGGCCGACGCCGAGGAACGACAGGGTCGCCTCCAGCGAGATGTACGTACCGAGTGCGATGGTCGCGACGACGATCACCGGCGCGATGGCGTTGGGGGCGATGTGGCGCAGCATCATCCGGGTGTTGGAGGCGCCGAGCGCCCGGGCCGCCTGCACGTAGTCGTTCTGTTTGGCGGTGATCACGGAGCCGCGGCCGATGCGGGCGATCTGCGGCCAGCCCAGCAGCACGATGAAGCCGATCACCGGCCAGACGGTGGAGCTGGTGACCACGGAGAGGAAGACCAGGCCGCCGAGGACCACGGGGATGCCGAAGAAGACGTCGGTGATGCGGGAGAGGACCGAGTCCCACCAGCCGCCGAAGAAGCCGGCCAGACCGCCGAGCAGCCCGCCGAGCAGGGTGACGCCGAGGGTGGCGCAGACGCCCACGGTGACCGAGTTCCGGGCGCCGTAGACGGTGCGGGTGTAGACGTCGCAGCCCTGTCCGTCGAAGCCGAAGGGGTGGCCGGGCTGGGAGCCCTCCTGGGCCTTGCCCAGGTCGCAGTCGAGGGGGTCCTGGTCGGCGATCAGCGAGGGCCAGATCGAGATGATCACCAGGAAGAGGATGACCAGGGCGGAAATGATGAAGACCGGGTTGCGGCGCAGGTCCCGCCAGGCGTCGGACCACAGGCTGCGCGGTTTCCCGGCGGGGCCGGTGCCCTCGGGGCCGCCCGGGGTCTTCTCGAGGGTCGTGCCCTCCTCCAGGGCGAGGTCCATCACACCTCCCGCTCCGGCCGACGAGATCGCCTCGCCGGGTGTCTGCTCAGGCATAACGGATCCTGGGGTCGAGTACGGCGTACAGGAGGTCGACGATCAGGTTCGCCGCAAGGAAGACGAGGACCAGGATCGTGACGAAGCCGACGACGGTCTGGGAGTTCTGGCGCAGGATGCCCTGGTAGAGCTGGTAGCCGACGCCGTGGATGTTGAAGATCCGCTCCGTGACGATCGCCCCGCCCATCAGGGCGCCCACGTCGGTGCCGATGAAGGTGACGACCGGGATCAGCGAGTTGCGCAGCAGGTGCCGGACGACGACGCGGCGCCGGGGCAGGCCCTTGGCGACGGCGGTGCGGACGTAGTCCGCGCGGGCGTTCTCGGCGATCGAGGTGCGGGTGAGCCGGGTGACGTAGGCCAGGGAGACCGAGGCGAGGACGAGCCCGGGGACCAGCAGTTCGTTGAAGGGGGCCTCCGGCGAGACGGAGGGTTTGATGACACCCCACTGGACGCCCAGCAGGAGTTGCAGCAGCAGGCCGGTGACGAAGGTCGGTACGGAGATGACGACCAGGGTCAGGATGAGCACGGTGGTGTCGACGGGGCGGCCGCGGCGCAGTCCGGTGACGACACCGAGGGTGATGCCGATGACGATCTCGAAGACGATCGCCACGATGGTGAGCCGGATGGTGATGGGGAAGGCGGTGGCCATCAGCTCGGTGACCTTCTGCCCGTTGAACGCGGTGCCGAAGTCTCCGGTGAAGACATTGCCCATGTAGGTGAGGTATTGCTGCCACACGGGCTTGTCGAGGCCGAATTCCGCACGGAGCTGGGCTGCGGTCGCCGGGTCGCACTGGCGGTCGCCGCAGAGGCCCGCGACGGGGTCGCCCATCACGTTCACCATGAGGAAGATCAACAGCGTGGTGCCGAAGAAGACCGGGATCATCTGCAGCAGCCGCCGGATCACATAACGTCCCATGAAGGGCTCCGGGGGTCGCGGGGGGTCGGGGACTCGGGGCTGGGGAGTGACGCGTCGGGGGACGGTGGGGCCGGGTGTCCGGTGCGTCGCGCACACCGGAACACCCGGCCCCGACAGGTCACTTGACCTTGATCTGCTCGTACACCGGGACGCTGAACTGGTTAAGCGACACGTCGGAGATCCGGTCCGAGTAGCCGGCGCTGCCGTTCTGGTACCAGAGCGGGATGACGGGCATCTGGTCGGCCAGGACCCTCTCGGCGTCCTGGAAGGTCGAGACGGCCTTGGCCTTGTCCGCCTCGGCGTTGGCCCGGTCGACCAGGCCGTCGAACTCCTTGTTGCTCCACTTGCCGTCGTTGGACGAGGCGTTGGTGTAGTAGAGCGGCTGGAGGAAGTTCTGGATGAGCGGGTAGTCCATCTGCCAGCCGGCCCGCCAGGCGCCGGTCAGCTTCTGCTGGGTGACCTGGCTGCGGAAGTCGGCGAAGGTGCCCACGGGGCCGCCGACGCACGCCTTGTTGTCGCCCATCACCTTGTTGATGCTGTTGCAGATGGCGTCGACCCACTCCTTGTGGGAGCCGGTGTCGGCGTTGTACGAGATCTTGAGCCGGCCGCCGGGGATGCCGCCGCCCTCCTCGATCAGCTTCTTGGCCTTCGCCGCGTCGTACTCGCAGGGCGCGCCGCACAGCCCCTCCTTGAAGCCGCCGTCCGCGCCGAGGACCGGGGAGGTCCAGTCGGACGCGGGGGTGCGGGTCTTCCGGAAGATCTGGTCGGTGATCTGCTGCCGGTTGATCGCCATCGACAGGCCCTGGCGGACCTTGACGCCGCCGGGGGTGTCCCACTTCTTGTCGTAGAAGGGGAAGGCGAGGGTCTGGATGATGCCGGCGGGGGTGTTGATGTAGCGGTCGCCCAGGTCCGCCTCCACGTTCTTCAGCTGGGAGGCGGGGATGTCGTCGACGAGGTCGAGGTTGCCGGCCGTCAGGTCCGTGTAGGCGGTGTTGTTGTCGGTGTAGACCTTGAGGTCGATGCCGCCGTTCTGTGCCTTGTCGTCGCCGGGGTACCCGTCCCACTTGCGCAGGCTCATCGCCGAGCCCTTGGTGTACTTGTCGATTTTGTAGGGGCCGTTGCCGATGGGTTTGGACATCCAGGCCGCGTGGTCGGTGAAGAAGGCCCTGGGCAGCGGGGCGAAGGCCGGGTAGCCGAGGGTGTCGGGCCAGAGGGAGAACTTCTGCGACAGCTTGACCGTGAAGGTCCGGTCGTTGACGGTCTTCAGGCCGGAGAGGGTGGCCGCGGTGGCGGCGCCGGAGTCGGGGTGGACCTTGTCGTATCCGTCGATGTAGCCGAAGAAGTAGGCGTTCTTCTGATTGTTCTTCAGCAGGGCGCCGTAGTTCCAGGCGTCCACGAACGACTTCGCGGTGATCTTCTCGCCGTTGCTGAAGGTCCATCCGTCCTTCACGGTGATCGTGAAGTTCTGGTTGTCCTCGGTCTCGATCTTCTCGGCGAGCATGTTGTCGGCCGCACCGGTCTTCGGGTCGTACCTCTTGAGTCCCCGGAAGATCATGTCGAGGACCTTGCCGCCCTGGACCTCGTTGGTGTTCGCCGGTTCGAGCGGGTTCTGCGGGTCGCCCCAGGAGGAGCTCACGATTCCTTCGGCCCCACCGCCGCCACTGCTGCCGCCCCCTCCGCCGCATGCCGTCGCCGCCAGGGCGACGACCACCGCACATGCGGCCCACCTGGCCTGTGTGGCTCCGCGCATGGAGTGCCTCCTCTTGGTGCTCCGTCTCACTTGGGGTCAAATATCACCGCACAAGGGACACAATGCACATTTAATCCACCCACTCGGGCGCGTCGGGGCCCCACCCGAGTGGCACCGCGCACCCCTCTGCGATTCACCCCGCCGCGATCTTGCGAGGGCCGAGGGGAGAGGAGGTCCGGACCGGGAAAAGAGGAGGTCCGGGCACCTGTCGCGCGACGGGGAGATAACGGCTGGGCATCGAATGCGCATCGTCCGCGAACCCGCCCGGCCGGATGTACGCATTCCGAGACAACAGCGCCCGCATATCGGACTCATTGCCGGACTTCAACCGTTAAGTCACGAACATGTCTTCGAAAAAGCCAAACGGAAGCAAAGCCACGCCCCTGAAGAGGTAATGACTCGGTCAAGTTTCCAAAGAGAATCCCAAGGGCGTCGGACATTCATTGACCCTGCATGAATTGCGTTGAAAAAGTCCCGGTAGCCCGTAGGTGCTGCCCTGCGGAGTCCTTCGACCCTCCGGGCCAGGAGCACCATGACGATTCCAACCCCGCACGCATCCGCCCCCGTTGAGGCGGAGGACGCGAAGCAGGCGATATCCGACACGTCCGCCTCGAAGGGCGGCGACGGACGCTCCCCGGGCAAGATGGCCTGGCGGCGCTTCAAGCGCGACCGCACCGGCGTGATTTCGGCCTATGTGGTCATTTTCTTCTTCGTGATCGGCATCTGCGCACCGCTGATCGCGAAGCTGTACGGCAAGGACCCGTACACCACGTACGGGCAGAACGAACCCGGCCTGCTGGACGACTTCGGCTCCCCGATGCTGCCCAACGGCGGTATCAGCAGCGACTTCTGGTTCGGCATCGAGCCCAGCCTCGGCCGGGACGTCTTCACCTTCCTGCTCTACGGGATCCGCAACTCCCTGCTCATCGCCGCCGCGACCACCCTGCTGGTGACGGTGATCGGCATCGCCATCGGCATCACCGCGGGCTACCTGGGCGGGAAGACCGACTACTTCGTGGGCCGGGTCATCGACATCCTGCTGGCCTTCCCCTCCACGCTCTTCTTCATCGCCTTCTGGCCGGTGATGATCTCGATCCTGGTCCCCCCGGAGGAGAACACCCCGGTCTGGCTGACCGTCGTCAGCCTCATCACGGTCATGACCGCGTTCGGCTGGGCCTCCATCGCCCGACTGCTGCGCGGCGAGGTACTCGCCCTGCGCGAGCGGGAGTTCGTCGAGGCCGCCAAGGTCACGGGGGCGTCTCCGGCACGCATCATCTTCAAGGAACTGCTGCCCAACCTCTGGACGCCGATCCTCATTCAGGCCACGCTCGCGCTGCCCCTGTACGTCACCGCGGAGGCGGGCCTCGCCTTCCTCGGTGTCGGGCTGACCTCCCCGACACCCGACTGGGGCGTGATGATCCAGCGCGGCTCCGAGGTCTACCAGAGCGACATCACCTTCATGCTCTTCCCCGGCGCCGCGATGGTGATCTTCGTCATCGCCTTCAACCTGCTGGGCGACTCGGTGCGTGACGCACTGGACCCGAAGACCAAGCGCTGAACCGCACTTCCTCCTCCGGCCGGGCGACGGGGCCCACCGGATCGAACGTTTCTCTCCATCGACCAGAGCAGGAAACCATGTCCCTTTCCCGCAGAAACTTCGTCATCGCCACGTCGGTCGCGGCCGGCGGTTCGATGGTCCTCTCCGCGTGCAGCAGCGGCAGCACGGCCAAGAAGGGCGGCAACAACGCCGGGCACGGGGGTGCCGACAAGTACACCGGCTCGGTCGTCGTCGGCACGAAGGCCGACTCCACCGGTCCGGCCCCCGAGGTCCCGGGCGCGAAGAAGGGCGGCACGATCCGCGGCCTCGCCCCGGACGACTTCTCGCACCTGGACCCGCAGCGCATCTACTTCTCCTGGAACTCCGCGGTCGGTGACCTCTTCATCCGCGGCCTGACCGGCTACAAGATCGCCGAGGACGGCTCGATGAAGCTGGTCGGCGACCTCGCCACCGACGCGGGCACCATGTCCGACGGCGGCAAGACCTGGACCTTCACCCTGAAGGACGGTCTGAAGTGGGAGGACGGCAGCGAGCTCACCGTCGAGGACGTGCGCCACGGCATCGAGCGCGGCTTCGCCAGCTTCACCACCGAGGGCGCCGGCTACGTCCAGAACGCACTGGTCGGCCCGGGCGACTACCGCGCGAAGTACAAGGGCCCGTACGGCGGCAAGCACCTCGACTCGGTCGTCATCGACGCCAAGGCCAAGACGATCACCTTCAAGCTGGCCGAGCCCCGCCTGGACCTCAACTTCACCCTGGCGATGAACTCCTACGCGGCCGTCCCGGTCAAGGGCGACACCAAGGAGAAGTACGACAAGGACCCGATGAGCTGTGGTCCGTACCGCATCAAGTCGCGTTCCATCGACAAGTCGATGACGCTGGTGCGCAACCCCCACTGGGACCCCAAGACGGACGCGATCCGCAACGCGTACCCGGACAGCTTCGTCTACGAGTTCGGCCCCGAGTCCCTCCAGGCCACCGACCGCATGATCGCCAACGACGGCGACGACCAGTACGCGGTCATGGCGTACAGCGGTGTCCCGGCCGAGCGCATCCAGAAGGTCCTCACCGACCCCGAGCTGAAGCAGCGGAGCTTCAACGGCCTGCTGACCGGCATCTACTACTACGCGATCAACACCAAGCGGATCACCGACGTGAAGGTGCGTCAGGCCCTCATCCACGCCTGGCCGCTGGAGCAGATCCGCAAGATCTACGGTGGTCCCTCGGCCGGTGACTACGCGACCTCCATCCTCAGCCCCGACATCCTCGGCTACGCCAAGGACGACGTCTACGGCAAGCTGAAGAAGCCGATGGGCGACCCGGAGGCGGCGAAGAAGCTGCTGAAGGAGGCCGGCAAGGAGGGCCAGAAGGTCGTCTACGCCTTCCCGCAGAGCAACACCTACGACAAGACCAAGGTCGTCATCGAGAACGCCCTCAAGGCGGCCGGCTTCGACCCGGTCATGAAGCCGCTGGACTCCACCAGCTACTACGACCAGATCCAGCAGATCGACAACAAGTTCGATGTGATGTGGTTCGGCTGGTCCCCGGACTGGCCGACCGGCTACACCCTGATGCAGCCGCTCTTCGACGGCAGCACGATCGCCAACGGCGCGAACAACATCTCGCAGCTGAACGTCGACTGGGTCAACGAGGCCATCAAGAAGAACAACCTCATCGCCGACCCGACGGAGGCCGGCAAGGCCTGGGCCGCGCTGGACAAGCGGATCATGACGGAGGAGGCGCCGATCATCCCCGAGACGTTCCAGCGCCGCTTCTACCTCCGCGGCGAGAAGGTCGGCGGGGCGATGTTCCACCCGCTGTTCTCCTCGGCCGTCTTCTACAAGCTGTTCGTGAAGGCCTGACGCCGACACTCCCGGGGCGGGGCGCCCGTGCGGCGCCCCGCCCGTTCCACTCCCCCTCGTCGGCGTCTGCCAGGGAAACCCATCGCCATGTTCCGCTTCCTCATCCGCCGGGCAATCGGCGCACTGGTCATCCTGCTGATCATCAGTGTCATCACCTTCGTCCTCTTCTACATAGCGCCCCGCGACCCCGCCCGCGCCGCCTGCGGCAAGGTGTGCACGCCCGAGACGCTGGCGCTGGTCAAGCGCAACCTGGGCATCGACGACTCGCTGCCGGTGCAGTTCTGGCACTGGCTGCAGGGTGTGTTCGTGGGCCGGGAGTACCAGTCCTTCGGCAACTGCCCGGCGCCCTGCCTCGGTTACTCGTTCCACAACCGCGAGCCGGTCCTCGGCACGATCATCGACCGCTTCCCGACGACGCTCTCCCTCTCCGTCGGCAGCGCCGTCGTCTTCGTCATCTTCGGTGTGGGCACCGGCATGCTCGCCGCGGTCAAGCAGGGCAAGGCGCTGGACAAGATCGCCTCCTCGGCGTCGCTGATCGGCTCCTCGATGCAGATCTACATCGTCGGCGTGGTCGCCATGTACTACCTCGCGGACCAGTGGCACATCCTCAGCCGCCCCAAGGAGGTCCCCTTCACCGAGGACCCGGCCGGCTGGTTCTCCGGGCTGCTGCTGCCCTGGCTGGTGCTGGCGCTGATCTTCACCGCCAACTACACCCGCATGGCGCGCTCCCAGCTCGTCGAGACGCTGAACGAGGACTACGTGCGCACCGCACGCGCCAAGGGGCTGTCCCGGCGGACGGTGTTCTTCAGATTCGCCTGGCGCGGGGCCATGGGCCCGATCGTCACCATCTTCGGCCTCGACATCGGCGTCCTGCTCGGCGGCGCGATCATCACCGAGAAGACCTTCGGCCTGCACGGCATCGGCGCGCTCTCCATCAAGGCCGTCAACGACAACGACCTTCCGCTGATCCTCGGCGTGGTCCTGGTCGCGGCAGCGGCGATCGTCGTCTTCAACATCGTCATCGACGCCGTGTACGCCCTCATCGACCCGCGCGTCCGCCTCGCCTAGGGAGAGACCCCGTGAGCACCCCCTTCCTCTCCGTACGCGATCTGCGCGTGCACTTCTCCACCGAAGACGGCATGGTCAAGGCCGTCGACGGGCTGTCCTTCGACGTCGAGAAGGGCAAGACCCTCGGCATCGTGGGCGAGTCCGGCTCCGGGAAGTCCGTCACCAACCTGACGATCCTGGGTCTGCACCACCCCGATCACACCGAGATCGAGGGCGAGATCCTGCTCGACGGCCAGGACCTGCTGTCCGCGTCGGAGCGGGAGCTGGAGCGGCTGCGCGGCAACAAGATGGCGATGATCTTCCAGGACTCGCTGGCCTCGCTGTCGCCGTACCACACCATCGGCAGGCAGATCGGCGAGACGTACCGCAAGCACACCGGCGCCTCCAAGAAGGAGGCCCGGGCGCGGGCCGTCGAGATGCTCACCAGGGTGGGCATCCCCCAGCCCGACCTGCGGGTGGACGACTACCCGCACCAGTTCTCCGGCGGCATGCGCCAGCGCGCCATGATCGCCATGTCACTGGTCTGCGACCCGGAACTGCTGATCGCGGACGAGCCCACGACCGCGCTGGACGTCACCGTGCAGGCCCAGATCATGGACCTGCTCAAGGACCTCCAGCAGGAGACCGGCACCTCGATCATCTTCATCACCCACGACCTCGGCGTCATCGCCGACATCGCGGACGACGTGCTGGTGATGTACGGCGGGCGCTGCGTCGAGCGGGGCACGAAGAAGGAGGTGCTGCGGGCGCCCCGGCACCCGTACACCTGGGGTCTGCTGGGCTCCATGCCGAGCCTGGACGGCCCGGTCGACGTGCCGCTGTCGCCGATCCCCGGCTCCCCGCCGAGCCTCCTCAACCCGCCGAGCGGCTGCCGCTTCCACCCGCGCTGCTCGTTCACCGAGCAGGTCGGCGGCGGGCGCTGCGCGAGCGAGCAGCCGCCGCTGGAGCTCACCGCCGGACGCGGTGCCGCCTGCCACCTCACCGCCGGGCAGCGCGCCGAGCTCTTCACGGACTTCGCCGGCAACCGGCCCAACTGACGTACAAGAGACGGGACTTCCCCACCATGAGCAGCAAAGATCCCCTCCTGGACGTCTCCGGACTCACCAAGCACTTCCCGATCAAGGGCGGCTTCCCGATCCGGCGGACGGTCGGCGCGGTCCAGGCCGTCGACGGGCTGGACTTCACCGTCTCCGAGGGCGAGAGCCTCGGCCTGGTCGGCGAGTCCGGCTGCGGCAAGTCGACGACGGGCCGGCTGATCACCCGGCTGCTGGAGCCGACGGCCGGCCGGATCTCCTACCGCGGGCAGGACATCACCCACGCCTCACGCAAGGAGCTGGCCCCGGTCCGCTCCGAGATCCAGATGATCTTCCAGGACCCGTACGCCTCGCTGAACCCGCGGCAGACCGTCGGCAAGATCATCACGGCGCCGATGGAGATCAACGACATCAACCCCGCGGGCGGGCGCGAGGCGCGCGTGCGGGAGCTGCTGGAGACCGTCGGGCTCAACCCGGAGCACTACAACCGCTTCCCGCACGAGTTCTCCGGCGGTCAGCGCCAGCGCATCGGGGTGGCCCGCGCGCTCGCCCTGGAGCCGAAGCTGATCGTGGCCGACGAGCCGGTCTCGGCGCTGGACGTGTCGATCCAGGCCCAGGTGGTGAACCTGCTGCAGAAGCTGCAGCAGGAACTCGGCATCGCGTTCCTGTTCATCGCCCACGACCTGGCCGTCGTGCGGCACTTCTCGCAGCGCGTCGCGGTCATGTACCTCGGCCGGATCGTGGAGATCGCCGACCGCGAGGACCTGTACGGCAATCCGCGCCACCCCTACACCAGGGCGCTGCTCTCCGCCGTGCCCGAGGTGAGCATCGAGGACGTCCCGGGCCGTGAGCGCATCCGCCTGACCGGTGACGTCCCGTCCCCGGTCAACCCGCCCTCGGGCTGCCGCTTCCGCACCCGCTGCTGGAAGGCGACGGACAAGTGCGCGAGCGAGGCGCCGCCGCTGGTGCGGGTGGAGGGCAGCCGGGAAGGCCATCTGACGGCCTGCCACTACCCCGAGGACGCCCGGTCCGTCGCGGCCGTCCCGAAGGCCCGTGAGGCCGCTTCCGGGCCCAAGCCCGACAAGGCCGGACCGAAGCTCGACAAGAAGACCGGCCCGAAGGCCGGCAAGGCCGGGAGCAAGGCCGCCGAAGACTCCGAGGCCGGGGCCTGACCCCTCTGGCCCGGCCCCGGTGGGCCTCGCGGACACGGACCCGACCGGTCTCCTCCCGCGGGGCTCCCCGGCCCCGCGGGACCGGGCACGTGAGCCCATTGACCCGAGCCACCTGCGCGCCCGGTCCCTGAAAAGGAGAAGCGCCCGGAACCGATCGGTTCCGGGCGCTTCTTATGTCCTGCGTGTCCTGCGGGTCGTGCTACGGGGCCAGGGAACTACGAGGCCGCGCCGACGACGTCCTTCTCCTCGGCGAAGTGGCAGGCCGACTCGTGCGCCGCAGGGCTGTCCGTGCCCTTGAAGCGCTCGGGGATCGCCAGGAGCGGCATCTCCGTGGCGCACTTCTCCTGGACCTTCCAGCAGCGGGTGCGGAAGCGGCAGCCGGACGGCGGGTTCGCCGGCGACGGGACGTCACCGGTGAGGATGATCCGCTCGCGGCCCTCACGGGCGTCCGGGTCCGGGACCGGGACCGCCGACAGCAGCGCCTGGGTGTAGGGGTGCGTCGGGTGGTCGTAGATCTCGGCGTCGGTGCCGATCTCGGCCATCTTGCCGAGGTACATGACGCCGACCCGGTCGGAGATGTGCCGGACGATCGACAGGTCGTGCGCGATGAAGACGTAGGACAGGTTGAACTCGTCCTGGAGCTTCTCCATCAGGTTGATGACCTGCGCCTGCACCGACACGTCGAGCGCGGAGACCGGCTCGTCGCAGATGATGATCTCCGGGTTGAGCGCGAGGCCGCGGGCGATGCCGATGCGCTGGCGCTGACCGCCGGAGAACTGGTGCGGGTACCGGTTGATGTACTCCGGGTTGAGGCCGACGACGTCCAGCAGCTCCTGGACCTTGGCCCGCCGGTCGCCCTTCGGGGCCACCTCGGGGTGGATGTCGAAGGGCTCGCCGATGATGTCGCCGACCGTCATGCGCGGGTTCAGCGAGGTGTACGGGTCCTGGAACACCATCTGGATGTTCCGGCGGACCGCCTTCAGCGCCCGCCCGGACAGCCGGGTGATGTCCTGGCCCTTGTAGAAGACCTCGCCGGACGTGGCCGTCTCCAGCGCCATCAGCAGGCGCGCGACCGTGGACTTGCCACAGCCGGACTCACCGACGATGCCGAGCGTCTCGCCCTGGTAGAGGTCGAAGGAGACCCCGTCCACGGCCTTGACCGCACCGACCTGGCGCTTGAACAGGATGCCCTGGCTCAGCGGGAAGTGCTTGACCAGGTTGCGCACCTGGAGGATCGGCTCGCCGCGCTCCACCGGGGCTTCGATCGCGGCGACCGCGGCCGTCTCGTCGGCGGCGTCGACCGTCACGACCTCGGTGACGTTCGGGGTGGCGTCCATGGAACCGTCGGTCTTGTCGAGCTCAGCCATGGATCGTCTCCTTCCAGAAGTGGCAGGCGCTGCCGCGACCGGGCAGTTCGGTGCCGTCCTGCTCGGAGACCGGCACCAGGGCCGGGATCTCCGTGCGGCAGATGTCCTCCGCCTTGGGGCAGCGCGGGTTGAAGGCGCAGCCGGACGGGATCTTGAGCAGGTTGGGCGGCAGGCCCTTGATCGCGTAGAGCTCCTGGCCCTTCTGGTCGAGCCGCGGGATCGAGTCGAGCAGACCGCGGGTGTACGGGTGCGCGGGCCGCTTGTACAGCTCGTGCACCGGCGCCGTCTCGACGATCCGTCCCGCGTACATGACCGCGATCTTGTCCGCGACGTCGGCGACGACGCCGAGGTCGTGGGTGATCAGGATCAGGCCCATGTTGAACTCGGTCTGCAGCTCGCTGAGCAGGTCCATGACCTGGGCCTGGACCGTCACGTCGAGCGCGGTGGTCGGCTCGTCCGCGATGATCAGGTCCGGCTCCAGGGCCAGCGCCATGGCGATCATGATGCGCTGGCGCATGCCGCCGGAGAACTGGTGCGGGTAGTCGCTGACCCGCTGCTTGGCGGCAGGGATCTTGACCCGGTCCATCAGCTCGATGGCCTTGAGCTTCGCCTGCTTCTTGGAGAGTCCCTGGTGGACCCGGAACATCTCGCCGAGCTGGTAGCCGACCGAGAGCACGGGGTTGAGGGAGGAGAGCGCGTCCTGGAAGATCATCGCGATCTTCTGGCCGCGGATCTTCCGCCGCTCCTCGTAGCTCATGGTGAGCATGTCCTGGCCGCGGTACAGGATCTGGCCCTGCGGGATCTTGCCGGGCGGCATGTCGAGGATGCCCATGATCGCCTGGGCGGTCACGGACTTGCCGGAGCCGGACTCACCGAGCACGGCCAGGGTCTCGCCCGCGTCCACGCTGTAGTTCACACCGTTGACGGCCTTGGCGACCCCGTCCCGGGTGTGGAACTCCACGTGCAGGTCGCGCACCTCGAGAAGCGGGGTGTCGCCCTGCTCGACGCGGGGCGCCGGAACGCCTGATGTCTTGTTGATGGTCACGTCGTACGCCCTCCTCAGCGCAGCTTCGGGTCGAGGGCGTCGCGGACCGCGTCGCCGAGCATGATGAACGCGAAGACCGTGAGGCTGAGCATTCCTGCCGGGAACAGCAGCGCATGCGGGTTGTCGCGGATGGCCTGGCTGCCCTCGGCGATGTCGATGCCCCACGAGATCGTCGGGTCCGCCAGTCCGAGCCCGAGGAACGAGAGCGTCGCCTCGGCCGAGATGTATCCGCCGAGCGCGATGGTGGCCACGACGATGGTCGGGGCGAGCGCGTTGGGCAGTACGTGCCGGAAGAGGATGCGCGAGGTGCCGGCGCCGAGGGCGCGGGCCGCCGTCACGTAGTCCGCCTGCTTGGCGGTGATCACGGAGGACCGCATCACACGGCAGATCGAGGTCCAGCCCAGGAAGGCGAGGGCCAGGATCACCACGTACACCTTGCGGTCGGTGAAGGCGTTCAGGACGACCATCGCACCGAGCAGGAAGGGGATGCCGAAGAAGATGTCGGTGATCCGGGAGATGATCGAGTCGAGCCAGCCGCCGAAGTAACCGGCGAGCATGCCCATCAGGCCGCCGACCAGGGTGACCGTGGCGGTGACGCCGACGCCGACCAGGATCGAGGCGCGGGTGCCGTAGACGACACGCGCGTAGATCGAGCGGCCCTGGCCGTCGTAACCGAACCAGTCGGGCTGGAAGAAGTGCCCCAGCTCCGGCTTGGTCAGGAAGTGGTTGGTCAGGTCGCCGTCGCGCGGGTCGGCGCTGGTGAACAGCCCCGGGAAGGCGGCGACCACCAGCAGGAGCAGCAGCAGGATCGAGGAGATCCAGAACATCGGGCGGTGGCGCAGGTCGAACCACGCGTCGCCCCAGAGGCTGCGCGGCTTGCCCTGCTCCTTGGTGGCGCCCTCGGCGACCGCGGGTGCGGCGGTGGCGTCCACCGCTGCTTCGGTCTTGGTCTTGGTCACGTCAGGCATACCGGATCCTCGGGTCCAGGACCGCGTACAGCAGGTCGACGATCAGGTTGATCACAAGGATGACGAGGACGAAGACCGTGACGACGCCGACGATCGTCGAGCCCTCGCGCTGCTGCAGCGCCTTGAAGAGAAGGTTTCCGACACCCTGGACGTTGAAGATGCCCTCGGTGACGACCGCGCCGCCGATGAAGCCGCCGACGTCGGTGCCCAGGAAGGTGACGACCGGGATCAGCGAGTTGCGCAGCAGGTGGACACCGACGATGCGGCGCCGCGGCAGGCCCTTGGCCATGGCGGTGCGCATGTAGTCGGCGCGCAGGTTCTCCGCGAAGGTCGTGCGGGTCAGTCGTGCCACGTACGCCATGGAGAGCATGGCGAGCACGAAGCCCGGCAGGAACAACTGCGCGTAGTCCGTGGAGTCCTGGACGTTCGGTGCCACCCAGCCCAGTGTGTCCGCGAGGACGAAGCGGGCGAGGAAGCCGAGCACGAACACCGGGATCGAGATGACGATCAGGGTGAAGATCAGTACGCCGGTGTCGGCGGCCTTGCCGGCCCGCAGGCCCGCCCAGGCGCCGAGGCCGATGCCGACGATGATCTCGATGAGCATGGCCACTGCGGTCAGACGCAGGGTCACCGGGAAGGACTCGGACATCTCGTCGATGACCTGGCGACCACCGAAGGTCTTGCCGAAGTCGCCCTGGAAGAGATTCGCCATGTAATCGACGTATTGCTTCCACAGGGGCTGGTCGAGCCCGAACTCATGGCGCAGCGACGCGACCTGTGCGGGGTCGGCCGCCTTGTCGCCCCACATCGCCCGGATCGGATCGCCGGGAAGGATGTGGACCATGAGGAAAATAATCAGAGTGGTCCCGATGAATACCGGGATCATCTGGAGCAGTCGCCTTGCGACGTAACGCCCCATCATGCCTCCATGCCGTGAGGGGTCGGCGATGGCCTTCTCAGAGGTGTCTCCGCCGCGGGGGTGTGGGGGAGAGCCCCGGGGCCTACGCCCGTGGGCCGGTTCCGCCGTCCCTGGAGAGGGACGGCGGAACCGGCCTTCGGATCCCGATGGTTACTTCTTGGCCTTCACCTGGACGTCGGTGAAGATGGGGTCGCCGTCCTGGCCGTAAACGATCTTGCCGAAGACGTTCTCGGACTGACCCGAGTTGTTCTTGTAGAACCACAGCGGGATGGCCGGCATGTCGTTCTTCAGGAGCTGCTCGGCCTCCTGGTACATCTTGACGGTCTCGTCGAGCGTCTTGGCCTTGTCGGCCTTCGCGGCGAGCTCGTCGAACTCCTTGTTGGAGTAACCCGAGGTGTTACCGGCGGCGGTGGTGCCGTACAGGTCGCGCATGAAGTTCGAGTTGACCGGGTAGTCGAGCACCCAGCCACCGCGGTACATGGACTTGACCTGCTTGTTGTCGCGGGCGTTCAGGTCCGCCTGGAAGTCCGGCTTGGAGTCGCCGGTGCACTCGACACCGGTGGCCTTGCGGATGCTGTTGCAGACCGCGTCGACCCACGGCTTGTGGGACTGGTCGGCGTTGAACTGGATCGAGATCTTGTTGCCGGGGACGCCGCCGCCCTCTTCGATCAGCTTCTTGGCCTTGGCCGGGTCGAACTTCGTGATGTCACCGAGGGCGCCGGGCTTGTAGCCGAGCACACCGCGGGCGACGTACGAGTCGGCCGGGGTACGGGTGCCGTGCAGCACGGTCTTGGTGATCGTGTCACGGTCGATGGCCATCGACAGACCCTGGATGACCTTGGGATCGATGTCCTTGAACTGCTTGGTGTAGAACGCCGGGACGATCGACTGCACCGCGGAGTACTCGGCGTCGATGGCACGGTCGCCGAGGTCCTGCTTGTAGCTGGTCAGCGAGGTCGTCGGGACCTGCTCGATCCAGTCGAGGTTGTTCGAGCGCAGGTCCGAGTAGGCGGCCTCGGCGGTGGTGTAGTTCTTGAAGTCGATGCCACCGTTCTTGGCCTTGTTCGGGCCCTGGTAGTCGTCGAACTTCCGGACCTTGATCAGCTTCTTGTGGTCCCACGAGACGAACTTGTAGGGGCCGTTGCCGATCGGCTTCTGGCCGGCGGCGGCCGGGTCCTTGAAGAAGACCTCGGGCAGCGGCGCCCAGACGTCGTAGCCGAGCTTGTACGCGAAGTACGAGACCGGGCCGGTCAGGGTGATGGTGAAGCTGTTCTCGTCAACGATCTTCAGACCGGACATCTTGTCGGACTTCGGGTCACCCTTCTCCGGGTGGACGTCCTCGTAGCCCTTGATGTCCTGGAACCAGCTGGAGTTGGTCTGGTTGTTCTTGACGTTGGCCGACCAGTTCCAGGAGTCCACGTAGGACTTGGCGGTGACCGGGGTGCCGTCGTGGAACTTCCAGCCCGGCTTGAGCTTGACGGTCCACACCGAGGAGTCCTCGTTGGGCGTCACGGACTCGGCGTTGACGTACGTGAGCTTGCCGGTGCCGGGCTCGTAGTCGACCAGGCCGGAGAAGATGGTGCGCAGGACACGGCTGCCCTGGCTCTCCTTGGCGTTCGCCGGCTGCAGCGGGTTCTGCGGCTCCCCGAGCTGGGCGGTCAGGATCCCGTTCGGGTCCGCCTTGCCGGAGTTCATGCCACTGTCGCCGTCCTTGTCGCCACCACCACAGGCGGTCGCGGCCAGGGCGATGATGGCCGCACCTGCGACCCACTTGGCGCTCTTGGCACCACGCATGGGTTTCCTCCTCATGAGTCCACTTTTGACTACAAGAAGGGCACTGGAGTGATACACCGACACCCCTGACGGTGATCGTTTCAGTGCCCCTAGTGTGCTCGTGAGTCGGCACTCCCCACAGTGCGTGACCCATTGACCCGAGCTCAATGGAGCCAACTATTAAGTACGACCGGGCTGTAAACCACACTTAAGGGGTCTCGTTTTGACAACATCGAGGAACCCCCATTGCCCGAAATCCGGACAAAGTGATCTCAGACAGACACCCTCGAAACGGACCGTTAGCGCAGCTTTCGGAGAGCGACGATCGATATCCGGACGGATTGCCGGAGAAAACCACTGGACAAGGGCATGATCGGGCTACCGGACGATCATGCGTCCGCCCCTCCCGGTCGCGGATGCACACGACCGCACCCCGGCGACGCGTGCCGGCGCCCTCGCACCATGCCCATGAATGATCCCGCACAACCGTCGCGACCGCACGGACACCCCCCTCGGAGGGCGTCCGGCGGATCCCCGGAACACCGCACGAGGGCCCGGCCTCCCGTCAGTTGACGTAGGACCGGGCCCTCGTGGTGCACCGGGACGCGCACCGGCGTGCGGGACGTTCCCCGCACCCGACGCCGCGTCAGCGCCCGGCGCGCGGCCCGGGGCCGGTGTGCGGCACGGGACCGGTGTGCAGTCCGGGATCGGTGTGCGGCACGTGTCCGGTGTGCGGCCCGGGACCGGCGCGCCGCGCCCGTCCGGCGCCGGACGGGCGCGGGGTCACCTCAGCGCTTGGCGCGCGACGCGGTGCGACCGCGCTCCTTCTGGTCCAGGACGACCTTGCGGATGCGCACGGCCTCCGGGGTCACCTCGACGCACTCGTCGTCGCGGCAGAACTCCAGGGACTGCTCCAGGGAGAGCTTGCGCGGCGGCACGATCGCCTCGAAGGAGTCGGCGGAGGAGGAGCGCATGTTGGTGAGCTTCTTCTCCTTGGTGATGTTCACGTCCATGTCGTCGGCGCGCGAGTTCTCACCGACGATCATGCCCTCGTAGACCTCGGTGCCCGGGTCGGTGAAGAGCACGCCGCGCTCCTGGAGGTTGGTCATCGCGAAGGCGGTGACCGCGCCCGAGCGGTCGGCGACCAGCGAGCCGTTGTTACGGGTCGTCAGGGTGCCGAACCACGGCTCGTGGCCCTCGTGGATGGAGTGGGCGATGCCCGTGCCGCGGGTCTGCGTCAGGAACTCCGTGCGGAAGCCGATGAGACCGCGGGAGGGCACGACGAACTCCATGCGGACCCAGCCGGAGCCGTGGTTCGACATGTTGTCCATGCGGCCCTTGCGGACGCCCATGAGCTGCGTGACGGCGCCCATGTGCTCCTCAGGCACGTCGACGGTCATGCGCTCGACCGGCTCGTACGTCTTGCCCTCGACCTGCTTGGTGACCACCTGGGGCTTGCCGATGGTCAGCTCGAAGCCCTCGCGGCGCATCTGCTCGACCAGGATGGCCAGCGCCAGCTCGCCGCGGCCCTGCACCTCCCAGGCGTCGGGGCGCTCGGTGTCCAGGACGCGGAGCGAGACGTTGCCGATGAGCTCGCGGTCCAGGCGGTCCTTGACCTGGCGGGCGGTGACCTTGCGGTCCTTGACCACGGCCTTGGCGTCCGCGCCCTTGCCGGTGGCACCGCGGCCGACCAGCGGCGAGGTGTTCGTACCGATGGTCATGGAGATCGCGGGCTCGTCGACCGTGATCAGCGGGAGCGCGACCGGGTTCTCCGGGTCGGCCAGCGTCTCGCCGATCATGATGTCCGGGATGCCGGCCACGGCGCAGATGTCACCGGGGCCCGCCATCTCGGCCGGCTTGCGGGTGAGCGCCTCGGTCATCATCAGCTCGGAGATGCGGACGTTGGAGACCGTGCCGTCACGCTTGATCCAGGCGACCGTCTGGCCCTTGCGCAGCTCGCCCTGCTCGACGCGGAGCAGCGCGATGCGGCCGAGGAAGTTGTCGGCGTCGAGGTTGGTGACGTGGGCCTGGAGCGGCGCGTCCTCCTCGTACGTCGGGGCCGGGACGTGCTCCAGGATGGTGGAGAAGAACGGCTCCAGGCTGGTGGAGTCGGCCGGGACGGTGCCGTCCTCGGGCTTGGTGAGGGACGCGATGCCGTCACGGCCGCAGGCGTAGACGATCGGGAACTCGATCTGGTCCTCGTCGGCGTCCAGGTCGAGGAAGAGGTCGTACGTCTCGTTGACGACCTCGTCGATGCGGGAGTCCGGGCGGTCCGTCTTGTTGATGCACAGGATCACCGGCATCCGGGCCTGGAGGGCCTTGCGGAGCACGAAGCGGGTCTGCGGCAGCGGGCCCTCGGAGGCGTCGACCAGCAGCACGACCGCGTCGACCATCGACAGGCCGCGCTCGACCTCACCGCCGAAGTCGGCGTGGCCGGGGGTGTCGATGATGTTGATCGTGATGGGCGCCCCGCCGTCCTTGGGGTGGTACTTCACCGCCGTGTTCTTGGCGAGGATCGTGATGCCCTTCTCACGCTCCAGGTCGTTCGAGTCCATGACGCGGTCGTCGACGGACTCCAGCTGGTGGGCGGCGAACGCCCCGGCCTGCTTGAGCATGGCATCGACGATGGTCGTCTTGCCGTGGTCGACGTGGGCGACGATGGCTACGTTACGGATGTCGTGGCGCGTGGGCATGGGTGGCTTGCGCTTCTCTCGGATCGTGGGATCAGGCGTCTCAGTCGGTCTCGGGTTCCTCGTACGCCCGCCGGGCGGACGCGCCACGGCTTGTCCATGGTACGGGGCTGACGCCGCCGCGGCTTCCCGGGCGAGTACCGCCCGGCCTCCGGGCGGGCGGCGCGGCCCCGCGGACGGGACGCCCGGGCACGGCCGTACGGGCCGGTGGGCACACGGCGCCGGCCCCCTTCCCCGGCGGGCCCGCGGGCGGCGGGTGGCCTGCGGAATCGCCTGCGGAATCCCCTGCGGTGGCGGACCGCGGAACCGTCCGCGGCGGCGGGCGTGAGCGAGGGACGTCATGCGCCCGCTCCCCCCGGTCCGTCCGGCGCCGATCCGGGCCCGCTTCGCGTTTCCGCCTCCGTGACCGGCTGTTCCGGCGATCGTCATCGACCGGTCGGGCCACGGTCGCCCGGCGGCGGAAGCGGGCGGGGGTCGGCACGTCTCGGAGGTGGGGCTCCGGGACGGAGATTCTGAGGCTCCGGAGTTCATGGGCTCCGGGGTGGGGGGCCTCAGAAGTGGGGGGAGCGAGCGGCCACCCGGGTCGGCGGGTGGATACGACCTTGCCCGCCGGGCAGTCCGGCGGGCAAGGAATTTGAGCCATTTCTGAGCTTTTGGGAACCGCCCTGACCTGCTACTTCTTCTTCCCGGCCGGAGTCCTGGCGGCTTACGGTTTCTTGAAACCGATGTCCTGGTAGTGGGGTGGGGCGAAGCCGAAGGCGCCCACGTTCAGCAGGTCGCGATCGGTCGCCACGAGCTGCGGGCGCTGGTAGAGCGGAATCGACCCGGCGGCGGCCCAGATCCGGGCGTCGGCCTGCTTCATCAGGTCCCGGGCGGCCTCCTCGTCCAGTTCCGAGACCGCCCGGTCGAAGAGCTGGTCGATGTGGTCCGTGCCGACGCGGGTGTAGTTCTGCTCGACCAGCAGCGAGCCGTCGGTGGCGGGCACCGGCTTGGCGTAGATCGGCCGGTCGTCGGTGGCCGGGTAGGCGGTGGCGGGCCAGGAGTACAGTGCCAGGTCGTAGTCGCCGGACGCGATGTGGTCCCGGAAGTAGCTGTCGTCGGAGACCTTGGTGATCTCCGTACGGACGCCGATCGCGTCGAGCATCGCCGCGATCCTGTCCCCGACGCCGCGCAACGGCTCCGCCCCCGGCCCTGACGGCAGGACGAAGCGCAGCGTCAGTGGCTCCCCGTCCTTGCCGAGCGGGCCGCCGTGCGCGCCGGACGCTCGGGCGGGGGCCGCGGTGCCCGCGGGGGCGTACGCACCGGTGGCACCGCCCGGCCGCCGGTCCCGGACGGCGGCCTCGGCGGGAGGGTCCTCGGAGGTCCCGGTCCGGGCCAGGTACCCGGCCTGCCGCAGCAGGGTCGAGCTGTGGAACGCGCCCACGGGGGCGGGGGCCAGGATGTGGGTGTCGCCACCCGCCGGGTCGCCGTCACCGGACTTGCCGTCGTCGCCGGATTTGTGGCCGTCGCCGGACTTGCCGTCGTCACCGGACTTGTCGTCGTCGCCGACGATGTACAGGCCGTCGTCCGCGGCGGGCTCGCGCCCGGCGGCGTTCTTCCCCTCGGCGGGCCCCGCCTTCTCCGTCTGCTCCTCGGGCTTCCCCGGGGCCTGCTTCTGCTTCTCGTCGGCAGGCTTCTCCTTCTCTTTCTCCTTCTGCTTCTTGTCGGCCTCGCTGCCCGCCCTGGTCCCGGCGGAGGTGTCGAGCGCGCCCTCCCGCGTCCAGCCCGCGTCGGCCAGCAGCGCCTGCGCCTCCTCGGTGTCATGGCCGCCGAGCGCGCCGCTGCCGTCCTCGTACCCCGGCTGTCCGGCCAGGGCGAGGTGGCTGCCGAGCGGCTCGGCGGGCAGGCCGAGCGGTGCGAGCACGGCCTCGGCGATCTCCTGACGGTTCAGGGCGCGGGCGACCGCGCGGCGCACCCGGGCGTCGGCGAGCGGCCCGGACTCGCCGTTCAGCGCGAGCTGGGTGTAGGCGGGCTCCAGCGACTTGCGGACCACGTAGGCGCCCAGCCCGTGCTGCTCGACGGCATACGTCTCGGCGGCGGCCCGGGCCTTCTCCCGGGCCGCCCGCGCGGCGGCCGCCGCCTTCTGGTCGGAGCCGTGCGCCACGGCCCAGGAGCGCAGCGCCGCGGCCGGGCCCGCCGGGGCGCCGGGGCCGTGGGCGAGCGGGCCGGCCGCGCCCCGGTCGACGGCGGCCCGGGTGATCCGGTCCGCCGTCGCCGCGTCGATGTCGGCGACGTCCACCTTCCCCTCGATCAGGGCCTTTGTGCGGTCCTGCGGTTTCACGGCCCTGAAGACCAGCGCGTCCAGCTTGGCCCGGTCGCCCCACCAGCGCGGGTCGCGGACCAGGGTGACCTCGCCCTTCGCCTTGTCCACGCCGCGCAGCCGGAACGGTCCCGAGGTGGCCTCGAGCGTGGTGCGGGCCCCGTCGTTGAAGGTGTCCGGGGAACCGGTGACCTCCTTGGGGTAGAGCGGGGAGAACAGCGAGCGCCAGTCCGCGTACGGCTTGGCGAAGGTGACCCGCACCTCCAGGTCGTCGGCGCCGCGCTCGATCTTCTCGATCCGCTCGTAGCCCGCGTTGCGGGCGGTCCAGAACACCGAGTCCTTGCCGCTCAGCGCCCGCCACTGGGCGACGAAGTCGGGCGCCCCGATCTCCCGGCCGTTGCTCCACACCGCCTGCTGGTTGAGCCGGTAGAGCACCACCTGCCGGGGTTCGTTCTCGATCACCTTCGCGGACTCCAGGTAGTCCGGGTCGAGCTGCGGCCTGCCCCTGGCGTCCAGCGGGAAGAGGTGCGGCAGCAGGGCTTCGGTGATCCGGGCGGTGGCGGCGTCGGCGTCGGCCTGGAAGGCGTTGAGCGTGGTGGGCACGGCGTCGATCGCCCAGTGGACGGTGCCCCCCTCGGCAACCGTGTTCCGGCCCGCGACCGCGACGTCCTGGGCGGCGGCGAGGGCCGCGCCGCCGTCGTCGGAGGTGCAGCCCGCCAGCACGGGGAGCGTCAGCACCCCCGTCGTGAGGAGCGCGAGCGAGCGGCACTTGCGGGCCGTCCCGCGCGGGACGCCGACGTGGGACATGGCTGATACCTCCGGGGCAGGCCCGGCTCACCCGCACCCGAGTGGGCCGAATTGTGATTGTTTGGCTGCATAGGCAGCTGATCACACTGATTCCGCCCCTCCACTGAAGGCGCCCCCGCGCGCGAGGCCGCGCAGACACGGCGCCGCAGCCCGCAACCTCACCCGTGCGGAGGAGCGGGGCCGCCCACGGATCGGGCGGGGCCGCTCACGGATCGGGGCCGGGTGCCCCCTCGGCCGCAGGCGGCCCCGCCCACCCGCTCCCGGACCGCTGTCGCTGAGCGCTCCAGGTGGCGAGTGAGCCTTCAGTCGGCGCGTCGGTTCGCGGAGACCAGCCACCGCCGGCGTCGACGCTCCGTGACAAGGGTGGCGGCAGCCAGCAGGGTCACGGGGACCGCCGCCCAGGAGGGCCAGGCCAGCCACGAGAAGACCACGGCCGCAGCGAGTTGGAGCAGCACCAGCAGGATCGTGACCCGGCCCGGCACCGCGATGATCACGTGGGCCTTGTCCCCCGGAGTGGAGAACAACGTCGGAAGGCCGATCAGGATCAGTACGGACAGGGCGGCAAGCAGCCATGAGTGGCCGGCCAGGGCCCAGGGGGTGGCCACCCACGCGACGAGTTCCGTCGTGAAGCGCAGGGCGGACGCAGCGCGGTCGTCCGGCCGCCTCGAGGACATTGCCCCATCAATAGCATCAATCACCCACGGACGATCTCATGGCGCGGCTGACCGCCAGGGGCCGGGACGCCGTCGCACCATGGCTTCCCGTCCGCTCCCCCGGCCGGGGAGACCCGGCACGCCGAGCGCCTCAGTCGGCGAAACCCGCCGACCAAGGCACTCGGTCACGACCGCCTTGCCCGCCGCGCGGCCCGCAATCTAGGGTGAATGCGCTTTCAGAAAAGGGTCGGGACATGCAGCATCAGGTGCTTCGGCACGGAACAAGAAGCGGACGGTCGGTCGAGTGAGCGCCCCCACGGTGTACGACGTCGCCGAGCGGTCCGGCGTCTCCATTGCCACGGTCTCGCGGGTCTACCGCACCCCCGACTCGGTGCGCGCCCAGACCCGTGAGCGGGTCCTCGAGGCCGCCCGCCAGCTCGGTTACGTGCCCAGCGGAAACGCCCGGGGGCTGGCCAGCCGGACCACCGGCGTGCTCGGCCTCTGCTTCCCCGACTACGCGGACCCCGACGCGGAGGCCGACGCCGAGGCGGACAGCGACGCCGACGACGCGGTGATGCTCTACTCGGACCAGATCATCCGGGGCATGGAGCGGGCCGCCCGCCGGCACGGCTACGCGCTGCTGATCGCCGCCTCCCTGGAGGGCGGGCCGGAGAGCCTGGTCGCGAAGGTCGCGGGCCGGGTCGACGGCTTCGCCGTGCTGGCGCAGACCGTGCCGACCGAGGACCTGGAGGTCATCTCGCGCCGGCTCCCGGTGGTGATGCTCGCCGGACCCCGCGAGATCGACCACCTCGACCACATCGTCGTCGCCAACGCCGACGGCGAGCGCGAGCTGACCCGCCACCTGATCGAGGACCACGGGCTGCGCAGACTGGCCTTCGTCGGCGGCGAGGTCGATTCGCCGGACGCCGAGGCCCGGTTCCTCGGCTTCCGGCAGGCGTGCGGCGAGGCCGGGCTCCCGGTGCCGGACGCCCCCGACCTGCGGGCCGCGATGATGACGCAGGCGGAGGGCGCCCGGGCCGCGGAGGCGCTGCTGGACCGGCCCGGCGAACGGCCGCAGGGGGTGCTCTTCGCCAACGACCAGATGGCGGTGGGCGCGCTGCGCGCCCTGGAGCGGCGCGGGGTGCGGGTGCCCGAGGACATCGCGGTGACCGGCTTCGACGGGATTCCGCTGAGCCGGATCGTCCGGCCCCCGCTGACGACCGTGCGCCAGCCGATCCGTCAACTCGGCGAGCAGGCCGTCGAGTTGCTGGTGCAGCGGCTGGGCGACAGCAGCAAGGAGCCGGTGTCGCTGATGCTCCCGGTCACCCCGGTGCGCCGCGCCAGCTGCGGCTGCGGCTGACACCTCCGGGGACGCCGGACCGCGGCCGCCGCCCCGCGACGGCGGGGCGGGACGACGACCCGGCCGACCGGCCGGCGATGCGGCCGGCACGCCCGTACCACTCGCACCACCCGCCCCGTACCGCTCACACCACTCGCACCGCCCGGGTCAGCGTCCCAGCCGCTCCCCGAAGAACCACTTGCGGGCCGCCCTGAGCTCCGCCGTCTCCGCCGCCAGACCCTCGTGCTCGAAGTGGCCCGCGCTCAGCACCTGGAGCTCGCTCTCGCCGGCCAGCGCGTTGTGCACGGCGAACTGCCCCGGCGGCGGCACCGACGGGTCGAAGAGCGCCGCGGCCACCAGCGTGGGCTGCTTCAGCCACGTCGCGGCCGTGGCGGCGTCGAAGTACCGCAGGACCTCGGTGGCCTCGGGGCGGTCCCGGTGGTACCCGCGCACCGCCTCGCCGCTGCCGGTGCACTGCAGGGTGAGCCGGAGCGGGTGGTTCCCGAAGGTCGGCACGGTCAGCTGCGCCGCCCCGAACCGGTCGTCCCAGGGCACCGCCAGCGCGCCGAGCCCGCCGCCGAAGCTCTCCCCCAGGTATCCGAGCAGCGGGGCACCCGTGCCGGGCGCCAGCTCCGGCACCAGCTCGTGCAGGGCCGAGGCCGCGCACCACAGGTCCGCCACGCAGTCGCCGATGACATAGGTGTCGCGCGACTCGATGCCGTGCAGCACGTGCGCGCTGGAAACGGTCGGCACGCCCGGCAGCAGGCCGCGCGAGACCATGCCCCGCACGCACGGCAGGATCGCCGCGGACCGGGGCAGCGGCAGCGGTACGTCGGGGCCCGCCGCCTCCCGGCCGCCGTAGCCGTGCCCGATGACGAAGCCGTGCTCCGCCGTCCCCGTGTCGGGCAGCGCCACCCAGCCGCCGAGCCGCACCCCGCCCACCGAGGTGAAGGTCACGCCGTGGATCCGCACGCCGTCGCGCTCGTCCTCCGGCGGGCCGAGTTCCGGCTCGGTGTCGACCTTGCGCGCCTCCTCGTACCGGCCCCGCCAGAAGTCGGCGAAGTCGGCCGGGGCGGCGTCGGGCGCGGATATCCGCAGCAGGTCGTCGAGGGTGTGCCCGTGGGTCGGGTCGAAGGGGAAGTCATGTTCGAACGAAGCCATGGTCGCGACAGTAGCGCCCCGCCCCCGCGGGCCTCGGGGCACCGTCGCACGATCCTGCGGAATCGGTCACAACAGCCACTATTTCGCAAATGGCACACTTACCGTGCCAAGTTGAACATTCAGGTGTCCAGCACGTTGCACGAGTGTGACCCAGCACCCTCTTGCGGATTCCCGGATTCCTGTCGCAGAGTGATGTATGCGCTTACAGGCAGCGCATACATCAGGATTGCTCAAGGAGGAGCCCTCCATGTCCCGCACCGCCAGAAACGCCACGGTCGGCATCGCCACCGCAGTCGCGCTCACCTTCGGTATCACCGCGTGCGGCAGCTCCGGTGGCGACGACGTCGCCGCGGACGAGAAGCAGACGATCACCGTCTGGGCCATGGGGGCCGAGGGCGAGAAGCTCACGGATGTGGCCGAGGAGTACACGAAGGCCAACCCGAACATCACCGTCAAGGTGACCCCGGTCGGCTGGGACGTCGCCCACCAGAAGCTGGTCTCCGCGGCCGCCGCCGGCACCCTGCCGGACGTGGCGCAGATGGGCGGCAGCTACATGGGCGAGTTCGCCGAGCTGGGGGTGCTGGAGCCGGTCGACACCAAGACCTTCGACAAGAAGGACTACTTCCCCGCCGGCTGGAGCCAGGGCGAGGTGGACGGCCAGGCGTACGGCGTGCCGTGGTACGTCGACACCCGCGTCCTCTACTACCGCACCGACCTGGCCGAGAAGGCCGGCGTCACCGAGGCTCCGAGCAACTGGAAGGAGATGCAGGACCTCGCCACGGCCTACCAGAAGAAGGCCGGGACCAAGTGGGGCCTGTCCATCCAGCCCAGCGGCCTGGACACGGTGCAGAACTTCTACTCCTTCCTCTACTCGGCCGGCGGCGAGATCGTCAACGACAAGGGCGAGGCCGTCATCGACAGCCCCGAGGCCGTCAAGGCGCTCGAGGAGTACGGCTCGTACTTCGACAAGGGCCTGTCCAACAAGTCGGTGCAGCCCGGCTACGACGTGGTGAAGGACTTCGGCAACGGCCGCGTCCCGATGTTCTTCGGCGGCCCCTGGCACGTCACCCTGCTGAACGAGGGTCAGCCGCAGATCAAGGGCAAGTGGGCGGTGGCCAACGTGCCCGCCGACAAGTCCTCGGTCTCCATGGCCGGCGGCTCCTCCCTGGTGATCTCCAAGGACAGCGAGCACAAGGCCGCCGCCAAGGAGTTCATCAAGTACCTGACCGACACCAAGGGCCAGGCCGACTGGTACGAGCGCACCAAGGACCTGCCGGCCAACACCGCCGCCTGGGCCTCCGGCGACCTCGCCGACGACACCAACCTCCAGGTCTTCAAGAAGCAGATGGACACCGCCAAGTCCTCGCCGTCGCTGTCCAACTGGACGGAGATCACGGACAAGGTCGACCAGGCCATCGCGAAGGTGACCCAGGGCAAGGCGTCCGCCGAGGACGCGCTCAAGACCGCGCAGTCCGAAATCGAAGGCCTCGTGAAGTAGGAGTCATGCGCACCATGACCTCAAGGGCCGCGGAGTCGGCCAAGGCGCAGGCCGGACCGGGGGCCTCCACGTCCCCGGCCGGCGGGCCCGCCGGCCGGGGAGGCGGCCGGAAGCGCTCGATGGGCGTGCAGAACCTGGCCGGCTGGCTGTTCTCCACCCCGTTCCTCGTGCTCTTCCTCGTCTTCATGGCGTTCCCGATCATCGCGACGCTGGTGATGAGCTTCACCGACTTCGGGCTGCGCAACGTCACGCACCCGCTGGACGCGGAGTTCATCGGCTTCGACAACTACGTCAAGCTCTTCGGCGACGAGAAGTTCCTCAAGTCGCTGTTCAACACGGCGTACTTCGTGGTGGTCGGCGTCCCGCTGACGATCGGTCTCGGCCTGGTCGTCGCCGTGCTGCTGAACAACGGCATCGACCGGGCACGGACCTTCTTCCGCGTCGGCTTCTACGCCCCGGTGGTCACGACCATCGTCGCGGTCGCCGTCGTCTGGCGGTTCGTGCTCGACCCGAGCGACGGGCTGATCGCGGGGCTCTTCTCCGAAGTGGGCCTCACCGCGCCCGACTTCCTGGGGTCCGAGACGCTCGCCATGCCCTCGATGATCGCGATGGCGGTCTGGCGCAACCTCGGCACGGTCATGGTGCTCTTCATCGCCGGCCTCCAGGCCATCCCCACCGAGGTGCGGGAGGCCGCCCGGCTGGACGGGGCCGGCGCCTGGCAGGAGTTCAAGGGCATCACGGTGCCGCTGCTGCGGCCCACACTGCTCTACGCCACGGTGATCACGACCATCGGCTACCTCAACGTCTTCGAGGAACCGTTCGTGATGACCCAGGGCGGCCCCTCGGACTCCACGCTCACCGTCTCGCTGAACATGTACCGCGAGGGCTTCAACTTCTTCCACATGGGCTATGCGAGCGCCATGGCGTATGTCCTCTTCGTAGTGATCATGGGCATCACGGTGCTGCAGCTCCGACTGCTGAAGGACAACACGAAATGAGCGCCACCCGTGCACCCGGCGCCGTCCCGACGGCGCCCGTGAAGAAGTCCCCGCGGTCCGGCGGCGGAGCCAAGCGCGTCCTGGTCTACGTCCTGCTCTCGCTCGGCCTGCTGGTCATGTCGGCGCCGTTCCTGTGGATGGCGGTCTCCGCCTTCAAGACGCAGACGGACCTGTCGGCCAGCCCGCCCGTGTGGCTCCCGACCGAGTGGACCCTGGAGAACTTCCGGAACCTGCTCGACAAGCTCGACCTGCCGCTGTACTTCATGAACTCGGTGATCGTGGCGGTGCTGGTGACCGTCTCGAACCTGGTGTTCTGCTCGATGCTCGGCTACGCCCTGGCCAAGCTGAACTTCGCCGGCCGCAACAAGATCTTCGGGCTGGTCCTGGGCGCGCTGATGGTGCCCGGCAACCTGATGCTGCTGCCGCTGTTCGTGCTGATGAGCAAGTTGCAGCTGATCGACTCGTACGCCGGTCTGGTGCTGCCGTTCGCGGCCGGCGCCTTCGGGGTCTTCCTGATGCGGCAGTTCATGCAGTCGATCCCGGACGAGCTGCTGGAGGCGGCCCGGATGGACGGCGCCGGCGAGTGGTACATCTTCTGGCGCATCGTGATGCCGCTGGTGAAGCCCGCACTGGCGACGCTCTCGATCTTCACCTTCCTGGGCTCCTGGAACAACTTCGTCTGGCCGCTCATCGCGACCAACGACCCCGACAAGTACACCCTTCCGGTCGCACTGGCCACCTTCGCCACCGACCCCAACAAGGCGGGCGGGTCCAACGGCATGCTGATGGCCGGGGCCTTCCTGATCGTGCTGCCGGTCCTGGTCGTCTTCATCGCGCTCCAGCGCCACTTCACCCAGGGCATCGCCACGGCGGGCATGAAGTAGCCCCCGCCCCGGGCGGCCGGGCCCTTCCCCGGCCGCCCCCCGAAACGTACGAGGCCGCGCGCCCCCATCCGCCCGGTCACACCCCTTCACGCACCAGAAAGACATTTCGCGATGACTCACACCCAGGTCCCGTTCCCCGAAGGCTTCCTGTGGGGCGCCTCCACCGCCGCGCACCAGATCGAGGGCAACAACACCAACTGCGACTGGTGGGTCAAGGAGCACACCCCGGGCACCCACATCCAGGAGCCCAGCCTGGACGCCTGCGACAGCTACCACCGCTGGCGCGAGGACATGGACGTGCTGGCCCGGCTGGGCTTCACGGACTACCGGTTCTCCATCGAGTGGGCCCGCATCGAGCCCGTCGAGGGCACCTTCTCCCGGGCCGAGCTGGCCCACTACCGCCGCATGGTCGAGGGCGCGATCGAGCGCGGCCTGCGCCCCATGATCACCCTGCACCACTTCACCGTGCCGCAGTGGTTCGAGGCGCGCGGCGGCTGGACCGCCGAGGGCGCCACCGAGCTGTTCGCCCGTTACGTCGCGGCCTGCGCGCCGGTGATCTCCGAGGGCGTCGAGTACGTCTGCACCATCAACGAGCCGAACATGATCGCCGTGATGGCCGGCCAGGCCAAGCGGGGCGACAACAGCTTCCCGCCCGCCGGCCTGCCGACCCCCGACGACGAGACCACCGGGGCCGTCATCGCCGCGCACCACGCGGCCGTCGAGGCGGTCCGGGCGATCAACCCGGACATCAAGGTCGGCTGGACCATCGCCAACCAGGTCTACCAGGCCCTGCCCGGCGCCGAGGAGGTCACCGCGGCCTACCGGCACCCCCGCGAGGACGTCTTCATCGAGGCCGCCCGCGGCGACGACTGGATCGGCGTGCAGTCCTACACCCGGACCAGGATCGGCCCCGAGGGTCCGATACCGACGCCCGAGGACGCCGAGCGCACCCTCACGCAGTGGGAGTACTACCCCTCCGCCGTCGGCCACGCGCTGCGCCACACCGCCGAGGTGGCCGGCAACGGCATCCCGCTGATCGTGACCGAGAACGGCATCGCGACCGACGACGACCAGCGCCGGATCGACTACTACACCGGCGCGCTGAACGAGGTCGCCCACGCCATCGAGGACGGTCTGAACGTCCGGGGCTACCTGGCCTGGAGCGCCCTCGACAACTACGAGTGGGGCTCCTACAAGCCCACCTTCGGCCTGATCGGCTGGAACCCGGAGACCTTCGAGCGGCTGCCCAAGCCGTCCGCCTCCTGGCTGGGCGGGATGGGCCGCACCCGCGCGCTGCCGCGCACCGCCGGCTGACGCCGGCCCCCGGAGCCGCTCCGGCTCCACGGGCCGGGCCCTCCCGGCCCACCCCGACCGGGAGCCACCTGACGGCTCCCGCCCGTACGGGGCCGGCGACACCTGACGGATCGCCGGTTCCCGTACCGCCGGGGCCCGTCCGCACCGCCCCCGCGCCGGACGGGCCCCGCGCCCGCCCGTGGCGCCGCCCGTGTCCAGCCCCGTTCACGGGCGGCGCCCGGCACCCCTCGGTGGGCTCGGGGCCCCCTCAGCCGCACCGGCCGGGTCGCGGGGGGCACGGGACGGACATAGCCTCGCAAAGGTGATGCCGCTCGTGGGCCGCCCCCGGTTCTCCCCGCCGGGCCGGGCCCTTCTCGCCGTGCTGTCGGCGGTGTGCTGGCTGGCCCTCCCCGTGCTGCCGGCCGCGCACGCCGACGATCCCGTCATGCTGTCCCGGGACGGGCGGATCACCGACCGGGCTGGGGCACCGGGCGACCACGGGGAGCAGGCGGAGGCGGTGCCGACGGGCAGGCCCGTGCCCGCCCCGGCCCCCACCCCCGGCGACCCCGGCCCCGGTGGCGACGGGACGGACGCCAAGGACCTGATCCTGCCGGTGGTCGTCCTCGGCGGGGCGGCGGCGGTCGCCGGTTACGCGTACGTCCGCCGCAGCCGGCGCGCCACGACCCGCACCACGCCCGCCGCGCGGGGCTGGGGCCGGAGCGGCCCGCCGCAGCCGCCGCCCGTCCCGCTGGAGCGGCTCGACGCGCGGGCGAAGGAGGCGCTGGTGGGGACCGACGACGCGGTGCGCACCAGCGAGGAGGAACTGGGCTTCGCCACCGCCCGGTTCGGCGAGGAGGCCACCGCACCCTTCGCGGCGGCGCTCGAGGGGGCGAAGGGCGAGCTGAGGACCGCGTTCCGGTTGCGGCAGCAGTGGGACGACGGCGTTCCCGAGGACGACGCGGCCCGGCGCCGGATGCTGGACGAGATCGTCCGCCGCTGCGCGGACGCGGACGCCCGGCTCGACGCCGTGTCCGGTGACTTCGACCGGCTGCGGGCCCTGGAGCGCGACGCGTCGGGGGCCCTGGCCCCGGTCGAGGAGGCGTTCCGCGCGCTCGCCGGACGGGTCCCCGCGGCCGGGGCGGCCCTGGCCGCGATGCGCGGACGGTACGCGCCCTCGGCGTCCGCGGCGGTCGCCGGCGCCGTCGAGCAGGCCAAGGAGCGGCTGCTGTTCGCCACGGCCGGGCTCAACCGGGCCCGGCAGGCGGTGGACGAGGGGGACGGTTCCGCGGCGGCCGGGTACATCCGGGCCGCCGAGGGCGCCGTGGACCAGGCGGCCACCCTCGTCGACGCGGTGGACCGGCGGGGCCGGGAGCTCGCGGAGGCGGACGAGCGGCTGGCCGGGGCGCTCGCCGGGGCGGAGAGCGATCCGGCCGACGCGGGCGGGCTGCTGGAGGACACCGGGGCGGGCGGGCCGAGCGGGGACCTGCGGAACCGGATCGCCCGCGCCCGTTCGGTGCTCGACGGGGTGCGGGAGGAGCTGCGGGCCGGGCCGTACGACCCGCTCGACGCGTTGCGCAGGGTGGAGGAGGCGGACGCGGCGCTCGACGAGGTGTCGGCGAGGGACGGGGAGCGGGCCCGTTCCCTGCTCGACCGCACGACGCTCACCGCGCGTTCGGCGATCGCCGCCGCCGACGACCTCGTCGCCACGAACCGCGGTGCGGTGGGCAGCCCGGCCAGGACCCGGCTGGCGGAGGCGCAGCGCCGGCTCGACCGGTCCCTCGAACTGGCCGGGGCGGGCGATCCGCAGGGGGCGCTGGCCCAGGTCCGGCAGGCGGACGCGCTGGCCGTGGAGGCGTCGAGCCTGGCGGAGCAGGACGTGCGGTCGTACGGCGGTGGCGGCGCGGCGGGCGGTGCGCGGGGGACGGATGACGGGCTCGGCGGCGCGGTGCTCGGCGGGATCATCCTCGGCGGCCCCGGGGGCGACCGGCACGAGGGCGACGGGGACGAGGGCGACGGACACGAGGGCGGCAGGCACCAGGGCGGCGTGCCCGGCAGCTTCGGCGGCGGGGGCACGCGGGAGCGGCGCGGCGGGGGCCGCTTCTGATCTGCCGGGCCGGACGGTCCCGCCCGGGGTCCGCGCACCCGCGACACGTACACGTACACCTACCCGTTGCCCGTGCCCGTACCGAGGAGAGGCGCCACGTCCCTCGGCGCTCTGCGGCTGATGGAGCAGGGCCACCGGGAGGACGTGGCCGCGGCCCGGGAGCGGGGCGACGAGCCGAGGGCGGCCGGGGCCGGGGCGGAAGCAACCGCCCGCCAACCGGCCGGCCCGACGGGCCCGGCGCGGCCGTCTCAGTACATGCTCAGCAGCTGCTCCACCGAGAGTTCGGCGGGCGGTTCCCCGTCGGGCAGGGCCAGTTCGAACCAGACGGTCTTGCCGCGCGGGGTCCGCCGCGAGCCCCAGGCCACGCTCATCAGCCCCACCAGCTGGAGGCCGCGACCGCCCTCGTCCGTGTCGCGGGCCCGTCGGCGGCGCGGCTGGACCAGGCCCGCGTCCCACACCTCGCACACCAGGGTGCGGTCGCGCAGCAGCCGGAGCCTGATCTCGCCCTCGCCGTACCGCAGGGCGTTGGTGACCAGCTCGCTGACCAGCAGTTCGGTGGTGTCGACCAGTTCGTCCAGGTCCCAGGCGAGGAGCCGGCCCCGGGCCAGTTCGCGGGCGCGGCCGACGGAACGGGGTTCGCGGGGCAGCACCCAGTCGCCGACCGCGTCGTCCGGCAGCCCCTGGACCCGGGCCACCAGCAGGGCGATGTCGTCCTCGCCGTGCCGGGTGTCGAGGGTGGACAGCACCCGGTCGCAGACGTCCTCGACGGGCCGCTCGGGTTCCACGAGCGCTCCGCGCAGTGCGTCCAGCCCTTCGTCGAGCGGGTGGTGGCGGGATTCCACGAGGCCGTCGGTGTAGAGGGCGAGCAGGGAGCCCTCCTTCAGCTCGACCTCGACCTCCTCGAAGGGTTCGCCGCCGACGCCGAGCGGCATCCCGGGGGGTACGTCGAGCAGCATGGCGGGTTCGCCGGGTTCGGCCACGGCGGGCGGGAGATGACCGGCGTTGGCGAAGGTGCACTGCCGGGTGACCGGGTCGTAGACCGCGTACACACAGGTCGCCAGGTAGACCTCGGAGAGGTCCGCCTCGCGGGACTTGTGGGCGGCCCGGGAGGGCCACTGGGAACCGCCGCGGGAGGGGCCGGAGCCGCCGGAGGTGCCCAGTCCGCGGGCGACCTCGTCGAGGGCGGAGAGCACCTCGGCGGGTTCCAGGTCCAGCAGGGCCAGGGTCCTTACGGCGGTGCGCAGTTCGCCCATCGCCACGGCGGCCCGCAGTCCGCGGCCCATGACGTCGCCGACGACGAGGGCGGTGCGGTGGCCGGGGAGTTCGATGACGTCGAACCAGTCGCCGCCCACCTCGGTGGCCGTGTTCCCGGGGAGGTAGCGGCAGGCGATGTCGAGTCCGGCGGCCACCGGGTCGCCGGGGGGCAGCAGGCTGCGCTGGAGGATCAGCGCCCGTTCGTGCTCGCGCCGGTAGAGGCGGGCGTTGTCGATGCAGACCGCGGCGCGGGCGGCGAGTTCGGTGGCCAGCGCGCGGTCCCGTTCGCCGAAGGGCTCGCTGCCCTTGGTGCGGGAGAACCGCACCAGGCCGACCACCGTGTCGTGGGCGACCATCGGCACGGCGAGCGTGGACTGCACGAAGCCCCGGTCGTCGCCGGGGACGTCCTCGACGCGGCCGGTGCGCAGGGCGATGGCGCAGGGCGAGTTGAACGAGAAGCGGTGCACGGCGCCGAGCGCGGGCCCGTCGGCGGCGTCGGCCTCCGGCAGGGCGTCCGACACGGCGCTGGCCAGGGCGACCCGGCGCAGCTCCGCGGAGCCGCCGACGGATTCCTGACGGAGCGAGTCCCAGCTGCCGGGCGGGGCGTCGTCGCCGGTGAGCAGCCCCTGGTACAGGTCGACGGAGGCGAGGTCGCAGAAGCCGGGCACGGCGACGTCGAGGAGTTCGCGGGCGGTGGTCTCCAGGTCGAGGGAGTTGCCGATGCGGGCGCTGGCCTCGTTGAGCAGGGCGAGGTTGCGGCGGGCGCGGGCGGCCTCGCGGGCGGCGATGTGCCTGCGGGTGACGTCGGTTGCCAGTCCGGCGATGCCGACGGGGCGGCCGGATCCGCTGTGCACCCGGTAGAGGTTCACGGACCAGTACCGGCTGCCGGGTTCGCCGGGGGCGGTGCCGACGAGCTGGAGGTCGGTGACGGACGTGCCGGTCGCCAGGACGCGTTCGAGGCTGGCGGTGAGCCGGTCGGCCTCGGGGCGGGGGAGGTAGTCCTCGACGGTGCGGCCGCGGTGGTCGTCGGCCCGGCCGCCGAAGACGGTGGCGAAGCGCTGGTTGGCCCGGATCACCGTGAGGTCGGTGCCGAACAGCACGAAACCGAAGGGGGACTGGCCGAATATGGCCTGTGAGGCGGCGAGGTCCGTCTCGATGCGGCGCAGGGCCCGGACGTCCACGACGATGCAGATCGCGGCCCGGTCCCCGTGTTCCGTCTCGCTCGGCATCACATAGATCTCGGCGAGGCCGTGCACGGTGTCCTCGTCCGGCATCCGGAAGGGGACGAGGCCCGTCCACTCCCGGCCGTCGAGAATCTCGTCGATCCGGCGCCGGCCGTCGGCGCGCAGCCCGTCGGGCAGGAACGCCTCGACCGGGTCCATGCCCACGGCCTTGTCCGCGCCGATGCCGAAGAGGCCGGCGGCCCGGCGGCTCCACTGCTCGATCAGGCCGTCGGGGCCGATCGAGAAGGAGGCGACCCTGATGTAGTCGTAGATCGAGCCGGGCGGGCTTGTCTGCCACATGACATCGCCCGCCGTCTCAGGTATTTCGCTCACGCGACCGTCCCCTCCAGCTCACACACCGGACCGGTCCTGCCCGCAGTATTCAGCACTACGGCCTCTTCCGACACGGCGTTCACGATCACAGCACGGTCTCAGTCCCTTTCGTCCAGGTTCCTTCGGACCTCCGTGATCGCTGTGCGTCCCACCCCACTCCTAACCAGGCAGGGCCAGCTCGAACCACACCGTCTTGCCGGTCTTTCCCGGTCTGGTCCCCCAGCTCCGTGCCGTGCGGGCCACGAGCTGCAGTCCTCTGCCGCCCTCGTCGTCGGGTCCGGCCGCGCGCGCGGTGGGCGGATCCGGAAGCGGATCGGATACCTCCACCAGCAGTCCGGGCCGGGCGGCGGGTCCGCCGCCGTCGGGGTCGGGCCTCAGCAACCGTACGCCGATGGGACCCGATGTATACCGCATGGAGTTGGTCACCAACTCGCTGACCAGCAGAACCGTCACATCGGTGAGCCCGGCGTCGAGCCCCCAGGCGCGCAGTGCCTCGTGAACCGCGTGGCGTGCGGACCGAACGGCGCCCGGCACAGCCGGGAAGGTCCACTCGGCGCTGTCGCCTGCGGTGTCGATCACGCCGATCACTTCCCAAGACCAGCAGAGGAGAAGGCCTCGCCTGCGAGGACTAATCAGCACATACCCGATAATCGGGGTGAACTATCGTCCGCATCGACACGTGGGGCGTACGGGTGTATGACCGCGCGCACGAACGGGTGGACACCGTGATGGGGGCGCACGAGCGTCCGGCGCGCGCCGCCGGGAGGGCGCTTGCCTCGGTCAACCACCTGCTCGGCGCCCCCGTACGCCCTGTTCTCGCGCCCAACCCCGAGCACCCCGGGCGCACCGTCGCACTCCGGCGCACGCGGGTTCCACCGCCACGTTCCCGCCATCGCCGGACCCTTGGGGCCCGGCTACTTCGGGGTCATCCAGGAGGCCAGCGGGAGGCCCCGGCTCCCGGCATGTCTCCAGGTCGCGGCGGTCGGCCCCGGTGCCGGGGCCCCGCCCTCGCCACCCTGGAGGGCGGTGAGGACCACCGTGACGGCGGCGAGTTCCTCGGGCGTGGGCGTACCGCTGACGACCTTCACCGGTGCGGACCCCCGCGGGGCCTGCGGAGCGTTCGTCATGCTTCCTCCACTCGCTGTCTCGTGGTGCCCGGCCAACGCGGGGCCGCCGGGCGGTCACCCGACGGGCCCTCAGGCCGGCGGGTTGCCGTGTTTGCGGGAGGGCAGTTCGGCGTGCTTGTTGCGGAGCATGGCGAGCGAGGCGATCAGGACCTCGCGGGTCTCGGCGGGGTCGATGACGTCGTCGACCAGGCCGCGTTCGGCCGCGTAGTAGGGGTGCATCAGCTCGGCCCTGTACTCCTTGACCAGCAGGCCGCGGGTGGTCTCCGGGTCGTCGGACGCCGCGATCTGCCGGCGGAAGACCACGTTGGCCGCGCCCTCCGCGCCCATCACCGCGATCTCGTTCGAAGGCCAGGCGAAGGACAGGTCGGCCCCGATGGAGCGGGAGTCCATCACGATGTAGGCGCCGCCGTACGCCTTGCGCAGGATGACCTGGACCCGCGGGACGGTGGCGTTGCAGTACGCGTACAGCAGTTTCGCGCCGTGCCGGATGATGCCGCCGTGCTCCTGGTCCACGCCCGGCAGGAAGCCGGGGACGTCGACGAGGGTGACCAGGGGGACGTTGAACGCGTCGCAGAACTGGACGAAGCGGGCGGCCTTCTCCGAGGAGTGGATGTCCAGGACACCGGCCAGGGACTGCGGCTGGCTGGCCACGATCCCGACGGCCTTCCCGTCCAGCCGGGCCAGGGTGCACACGACACTGGTCGCCCAGCGTTCGTGGACCTCCATGTGCTCGCCGTCGTCGACGATCTCCTCGATCACGGCCCGCATGTCGTAGGGGCGGTTGCCGTCGGCCGGGACCAGCTCCAGAAGCTTCTCGTTGCGCCGGCCGGCCGGGTCGGTGCCGGGGACGGCGGGCGGGTTCTCGCGGTTGTTGGAGGGGAGCAGGCCCAGGAGGTAGCGGACCTCGGCGATGCAGGTCTCCTCGTCGTCGTAGGCGAAGTGCGCCACCCCCGACGTCTCGGCGTGGACGTCGGCGCCGCCCAGGCCGTTCTGGGTGATCTCCTCGCCGGTGACGGCCTTGACGACGTCCGGGCCGGTGATGAACATCTGCGAGGTGTCGCGGACCATGAACACGAAATCCGTCAGCGCGGGGCTGTAGGCGGCGCCGCCGGCGCACGGGCCGAGCATCACGCTGATCTGCGGGATCACGCCCGAGGCCCTCGTGTTGCGCTGGAAGATCCCGCCGTAGCCGGCCAGCGCCGAGACACCCTCCTGGATACGGGCCCCGGCCCCGTCGTTCAGCGACACCAGCGGCGCACCCGCCGCGATCGCCATGTCCATGACCTTATGGATCTTCGTCGCGTGCGCCTCCCCCAGCGCACCCCCGAAGATCCGGAAATCATGCGCGTACACGAAGACCGTACGCCCCTCCACCGTCCCCCACCCGGTGACCACCCCGTCGGTGTACGGCTTCTTCTCCTCCAGACCGAACCCCGACGCCCGGTGCCGACGCAACTGCTCGACCTCACGGAACGAACCCGCATCCAGCAGCAGACCGATCCGCTCACGCGCCGTCAGCTTCCCCTTCGCATGCTGCGCCTCGGTCGCCCGGTCGGGGCCGCGGAGCACCTCTTCGCGGATGGCGGCGAGTTCGCCGACGCGGTCGAAAGGGGCAGCGGTGTCCTGCGGCATGACCAACTCCTTTGTCGTCTCTGCCCTGTTCAGCCGGTGCGCAGGGCCACGTAACCGCACAGCGCGTCGAGCGCCCGGCGGGACGGGCACTGCGGCAGCGACTCCAGCGCCGCCCTGGCCAGATCCAGTCGCCGGTGCAGGAGGTCGCGCGCCCGGGCGGGCGCGGAGGAGGACCCGAAGAGCTCCAGGGCGCGCCGTCTGGCCCCGTCCTCCTCGACCGGGCCGTCCGCCAGCAGCGCCCGCAGCTCGGCGCCGTCCGGGCTGGCGTCCGCCAGGGCCAGGAGCACCGGCAGGCTGGGCACGCCCGCCACGAGGTCCTTGCCCTGTTCCTTGCCGGTGAGGGCGGCGGGGGCGGCCAGATCGAGCAGGTCGTCGGATATCTGGAACGCGACGCCGAGCTGGTTGCCGTACTCCGCGAGGGCGCGCACGAACCCGTCCGGGGCCCCGGCCTGGAGCCCGCCGATCGCCGTCGCCATGGAGAACAGTGCGGCGGTCTTGCCCTCGGTCACCTCGAAGAAGTGCTCGACCGGGTCCTCGTCCGGGGCGGGCCCGGTCAACTCCCCCAGCTGTCCCGCGACCAGCCGGCTCGCGACCTCGGCGTTGAAGCGCACGGCCTCCGGCCCCAGTTCGGAGGCGAGCCGGGCCGCGCGGGCGAGCAGCCAGTTCCCGCCGGCCACCGCGAGCCGTTCGCCCCAGCGCGCGTTGACGCTGTCCACGCCGTGCCGCATCGTCGCCCCGTCCATCACGTCGTCGTGGTAGAGCGAGGAGATGTGGACGAGTTCGGCTATGACGGCGGCCTCGGTGACCCCGTCGCGGAACGGTTCGCCGAACTCGGCGCCGAGCAGCACCAGCAACGGCCTCAGCCGCTTGCCGCCCGCGGCGGCGAGATGGCTCGTGAGCGCGGCGACCCTCGGGTCGGGAGCGCTCGACACGCAGTCCAGCAGCCGCTTCTCGGCGGCGGCCAGCGACTCGGTGATCCTGTTCTCGAACTCCGGCTCGCCGAGGGCGAGGTGGGCGAGCATTTCGGATCCCGCCGGCACCGTGACGGTCATGCCCTCACCGCGCCCGTCGGACGGACGACCACGGACCGGTACGAGCAGGAGTGCGGGTTCATCGCACGAGCATCCGATTCCCGCTCCGGCCCCGGCAACACCGCTGGCCGCTTGATGCACACCCTGTCATCTTCCTGCCACACCGCTTCCGCCGGTGTGCGCAGGGATGCTCCTCCCGCAGGTGCCGGATTCATGCGGCAGGTTGCTGCCACATGTATCCGGGCGGCAGGAGGCGGGGAACGTCGCACACCGAGAATCAGGGGCCCCCTGGAAAGACGCACCGAAGGAGTCTCATGTTCGGAAGGATCGGGCAGTCCGCCGTCAAGCATCCATGGCTGACCATTCTCGCCTGGGTGATTGCGGCCGCCGCCCTGATATCCCTCGCTCCCCAGCTGAAGCCGACCAACGACCAGGCCGACTTCCTGCCGTCGCACTACGAGTCGGTCCAGGTCGGAAAGGTGCAGGAACGCGCCTTCCCGCAGCAGGAGCAGCCCGCCTCCATCGCGGTCTTCCAGCGCAAGGACAAGGCTCCTCTGACGGCTGCCGACAAGGCCGACGTGGTCGAGGTCGTGGCCGCTCTGGACAAGGCCGGCCTGAAGAAGATCAAGCGGATCGAGACCAATCCGCAGTCGGTCTCCGCCAACGGGAAGATCGCCCTGGCCAGCATCCTGGCCACCTCGAAGGACCCCTACGACGCGGACCTGATGAAGTCGGTCGAGGAGCTGCGCAAGAAGGTCAAGCCGCTTCTCGAACCGACCTCGTTGAGCATGGGCATCACGGGCCAGACGGCCACCGCGGTGGACACCATGCAGTCCTCCGGCAACACCGACGCGATGATCATGATGGCGACGATGGCGCTCATCGTGGTGCTGCTGCTCGCCATCTTCCGCAGCCCGCTGATCGCGTTCCTGCCGCTGATCGTGATCTCGGTCGTCTTCATGGTCGCCAACGGGCTGATCGCGACCGTGTCCGAGCTCGGCGGTCTGAAGACCGACGCGTCGATCTCGTCGATCCTGATCGTCGTGCTGTTCGGGGTCGGAACCGACTACCTCCTGTTCCTGCTCTTCCGCTACCGGGAACACCTGCGGACCGGCCAGGAGCCGAAGCAGGCCATGGCGGACGCGGTCGGCAAGGTCGGCGAGACCATCGCCTCCGCCGCCGGCGCGGTCATCGTCGCGTTCCTCGCCCTGCTGCTCTCCAGCCTGGGCATGTTCCGCGCCATGGGCCCCGCCCTGGCCATCTCCGTCGGCGTGACCCTCGTGGCGGCGCTCACCCTCGTGCCCGCGGTCTTCTCGCTCCTGGGCACCAAGGTCTTCTGGCCCTCCAAGGCCTGGCGCAAGCAGCCCGAGCACCGGCTCTCGCAGCGCGTCGGCACTCTCATCGGACGCCGTCCCGGTGTGGTCGCCGCGGGTTCGGCCGGGCTGCTCGCCGTTCTCGCGGTGGGTTCCCTCAGCTTCAACCCGATCTTCGACAGCGGCAGTTCGCTGCCGAAGGAGCTGGAGTCCGTCCGGGCGATGGAGGACCTCCAGCGCGGCTTCGCGGCCGGCCAGACCGACCCGGTCTGGGTGCTGGTCCACACGGACGACGGCAGCAAGCTGGACCAGGCCGGGCTCGGTGCGTACGCGAAGGAGCTGGCCGCGGTCGACGGCGTCGGCACGGTCGCCCCGCCGGTGACGAGCCCGAAGGGCGACGTCGCCCAGATCGCCGTGATGATCGACTACCGGCCGACCGGTGACCAGGCCATCGAGCTGGTCTCGGGTCCGCTGCGCGACGCCGCGCACGCCTCGGCGCCCGAGGGCACGGAGGCACTGGTCGGCGGCACCAGCGGGGTGATGGCCGACGTCCAGGACGCCGTCAACCACGACTACTCGCTGGTCTTCCCGGCCGCCGGACTGGCCATCATGATCATCCTCGGCCTGCTGCTCCGCAGTGTCGTGGCCCCCTGGTACCTGATGCTCGCCGTCGGCCTGGGCTTCGCCGCGACCCTGGGATCCACCGTGTGGCTCTTCCAGGACCTCAAGGGCGAGAGCGGGCTGCTGTTCACCCTGCCGGTGATCCTCTACCTGTTCGTCGTGGCGATCGGGACGGACTACAACATCCTCATGATCGCCCGACTGCGCGAGGAGGTCGGACGGGGCATCGGCGTGGCCGAGGCCACCCGCCACGCGATCGTCAGCTCCGCGTCGACGATCGGTGCCGCCGCCGTCATCCTGGCGGGCACGTTCGGTGTGCTGCTGCTGGCCGAGAACACCATGCTCCAGCAGATGGGCTTCGCAGTGGCCTTCGGCATCCTGCTCACCGCGTTCGTCATGGCGATGCTCCTGGTGCCCGCGGTCACCGCCCTGCTGGGACGCAGGGCCTGGTGGCCCGGCGGCCGGGACCACGGGCAGCCGGCCGCCCCGGACGAGACGCCTCGCGCGAAGGAGACCGTCGGCACCTCCGGCTGACCACCGTGGCCGAGCGACCGTGACGGCCAGGACCGGCCGTCACCCAAGGGCCGCCGCGCGGCGCACCCCCTCCCGGGCGCCGCACGGCGGCCCTTGCCGTGCGCGGGGCGCGCCCAGGGCGTACGCAAGGCGCGCACGGGCCGGGAGCAAGGCTGGAAGCGGGGACCTCAGGGGCCCGCAGGAACGAGGCCGGGAGCGGGGCCACACGGGCCGGGAGCGGCCCTCTTCGGCGTACGCGCAGGGCGGCGGTGGCCGTTCCCCGGGCGCGGTACCGGGGAAGGGCCCGCCGTCCCCGTACGGCCGCCGTGCGCCCCCTCGTGCGCCGGAGTGCGCCCGGCTCCCCCGGGGCTCCCCGGAACTCCCCCGGGCTCCCCGGCAGCTCCTCGGAGGCTTCCCGGGAAGCCTCCGGGCTCCTTCCGGACCCCTCCGGGCAGCGGAAAGCGGCCGGAGCGCGGGGAGTTCACCCGCGTTCCGGCCGCTCCGGTGTTTCCGGGTACCCGCCTACCCGGGTACCCGGGTACTCCTGGGCCCGGTGGTCGTCAGTCCTCGGCCAGCAGCGCGTACAGCTTGCGGCGCGCCTCGGCCAGCACCTCGGACGCCCGCTCCGTCTTCCGTTCGTCGCCCGACCACGCGAGCCGCCCCGCGGCCATGACCACATCGCCCATCAGCCGGTGCGCCTCCATGGTCCGGCCACCGGGGCCGGGCCGGCCTGCGGTGGCGTCGGACTTCCCGTCCGGCACGGCCGCCCGGCCCTTCTCGGTGAGCGTGTACGTGCGCGGCCCGTCCTGCCCCTCGGACGTCACCAGGCCCTCGTCGGCGAGCTGCTGGAGCAGCGGGTACACCTCGTCGGCGGTGGGCCGCACGCCCGGACGGCGCGCCGCCTCCTCGATCAGGGCGGCCCCGGTGCGCGGACCGTCGGCGAGCAGCAGCAGCACCGTCCCGCGCAGCCCCTGGCCGTGGGGCCGGTACAGCCCGTCCGCGAACTGGTCCAGCAGGTCCGGTACCAGGTCCAGGAGATCGGGACCGCCGGGAACTCCCCAGCGCTTGCGGTCGGTCGACTTCATCGGGACTCCTCCAGTCAGAGGTTCGCTTCGGTGGTTCGCCCGGATTCGGTTCGGTTCATCCGGGGACGGACGGCGGTACGGGTGTCAGGACTCGCCCCGGAACACCCGCACGAGGACGCGCAGGCCCAGCACGGAGCTGACGACCAGCAGGTTGTAGCCGAAGACGTGCAGCAGGCTCAGGGTGGGCGTGATGAGCGGGCCGTTGCTGGTGTTGAGCAGGATGACCGCCATGATCCCGAAGGCCGCGGCGAGCACCGTGAGCAGCGTCAGGTGCACCAGCCCGGTGACGAGCCTGCGGTCCCGTTCCCGGGCGCCCAGCCGGACGGTGACGCCCAGTCGGCCCTGCTCCAGGGCCCCGGTGATCCGGTCGAGGCGTCTGGGCACCTTGCCCAGCATCGAGATCATGCTGAGCAGGTTCTCGCCCGCGGAGGCGCGCAGCGAGGAGGGTTGCAGCCGCTCGGTGTAGTACCCGGCGACCAGTTCCCGGGACTCGGCGATGACGTCGAAGCCGGGCGCCAGTTGCATCAGGGTGCCGTGCAGGGTGGTGAGCATCCGGAACACCCCGGCGATCTGGGGCGGCACCGACAGCCCGTGCGAGGCGATCAGCCGGAACAGGCCCGCGAACATCTCCAGGTCGGGGGCGGAGCCCGCGGTGAGGAACAGGGCGACGAAATCGCCGAGTTCGCGCTCCAGCTCCTGCTCGTCCAGGTCGTCGTGGCGCACGACGAGGTCGAGCAGCGCGTCGCACAGCGCCTCCCGGTCCTCCCGCTTGACCGCCAGCATCAGATCGCGCAGCGCGCCGCGGGCCTTGGCGTCGAGCCGGCCCACCACGCCGAAGTCCAGGAGGGCGAGCCGCCCGTCGTCGAGCAGCAGGACGTTGCCGGGGTGCGGGTCGCAGTGGAAGACGCCGTGCATCATGGTCTGGCGCATCATGCAGTCGAGCAGGACGCCCGCGAGCTTCTCCCGGTCCACCCCCTGCTTCTCGATGGCGGGACCGGCCTCGCCCAGGGGCACCCCGTCCAGCCACTCCATGACGAGGACCCGCTTCGTGCAGAGCTTCTCGTGCAGGCCGGGCACGCACACCTCGGTGCCGGCCTCGGCCGCGGCGGCCTTGATGGCCGTCATGTTGCGGGACTCGACCTGGAAGTCGAGCTCCTCGCGCAGGGCCGTGGCGAACCCGGCGGCCAGGGTGACCGTCCCGATGGCCCGCGCCCAGTCGGCCCGGTCCTCCAGCTTGGCCGCGATCCGGTTCATGATGTCCAGGTCGCGCTCCACGACCTGGTGGATGCCGGGCCGCTGGATCTTGATCACGACCTTGGCGCCGGAGCGCAGCCGGGCCTCGTGCACCTGGGCGATCGAGCCGGCGGCCATCGGCTCGGGGTCGAACTCGGCGAACTCCGAGTCCACCAGGCCGCCCAGTTCGTCGACCAGCACCTGGTGGACGTCCGCCCAGGGCGACGGCGGCACCTGGCACTGGAGCTTGCTGAGTTCCTCGGTGAACTCCCGCGGGATCGCGTCCGGCCGGGTCGACATGAGCTGCCCGAGCTTGACGAAGGTGACCCCGCCCTCCTCGATGGCCAGGCGCAGGGAACGGGCGAGCCGGTGGGAGGCGAGCCGGCCCGAGCGGCTGCGGTCCTTGCGCCGCAGGAAGGGGGCCAGGCCGTGGCGGGCCAGGATCACCCCGATCTGCGCGTAGCGGTGGGTGCGCATGATGCGTCTGCGCAGTCGCCTGGTCCAGGCCACGGGCCGCGAACGGTCCGGCATGACGACCTCGGCCAGGACGAGGAAGGCCATCGTGACGAAGACGGAGATGCCCACCATGACGGTGGCGAGCACGCCCCGCTCCATCGGCGGCTGGACCATGTTCCCGAAGAACACGGCGGTGGTGAAACCGACCAGCGCGGCCAGGACCATGCGCAGGGTGCCGACGCGCAGGCCGAGCAGCCGGCGTGCGCCGACGGCCATGCCTATGGCCAGCGTCACCACCCCGACGGTCCCGGCCAGCGCGAACACCAGATCGTTCATGCGCGGCGGCCGAGCTCCAGCAGCGAGCGTCCGGAGGGCAGCTCGATGGTCCGCAGGACCTCCAGCCCCGCTGTGGCGGCCAGCTCCCCGTACTCGTCGAGGGAGCGTTCCTTGCCGCCGAGCGTGGCCAGCAGGATCAGGTTCAGGGTGGAGATGCCCTGCCGGATCTCGGGCTGGATCAGGTGCTCCACGACGAGGACCTTGCCGTGCTCGCCGGCGGCGTCGGCGCAGCGGCGCAGGATCTGGCGGGAGGCGTCGTCGCTCCAGTCGTGCAGGATCGTCGACAGCACGTACACGTCCGCGCCCGCGGGCAGCGGCTCGAAGAAGCTGCCGGGCACGATCTCGCACCGGTCGGCGACGCCCGCGGCGGCCAGCAGCTGTCCGGCGCCGCCGGACGCGGCGGGCAGGTCGACGAGGGTCGAGCGCAGCGCGGGGTGCGCGGCGAGCACCTCGGACAGCAGGGTGCCGGTGCCGCCGCCGACGTCGATCACGTGCCCGACCCGGTCCCACTCGTAGGTCTTGGCGACGTCCGCGGCGATCTCGGAGACCTGCTTGGCCATCTTCGCGTTGAACGCCCGGCTCAGCTCGGGGTGGGCGTCCAGGTCCTCCCAGTAGGTCCTGCCGTACACCTCGGCGTAGGCGGGACCGCCGGTGCGGATGCTGTGCAGCAGGCTGGCGAAGGCGCGCTGCGGACGGCCCATCGGGCTGTCCAGATCGAGGAACTCGCGCATCCCGACGGGGTGGTCGCTCTCGATCCAGCGGGAGAGCTCCGTCGGCGCGTAGACGCCCGGCTCGGGCTGCTCGAACAGGCCCTGGACGGCCAGGTGGCGCATCATCTCGCCGAGCGCGTCGCGGTCGGTGGACGTGCGGGCGGCCAGGTCGTCCAGCCGGTTCACCCCCTGGCGCACCAGGTCGGCCAGGCCCAGGGTCGCGGCGACCCGGACGGCGTTCGGGGTGATCACGTCGGTCATCGCCATGAAGCGCTCGGCGACGGGGTCGTGCGACGGCGCGGCGTAGGCGCCGTTGGCATCGGGGGCCTGGTCTGCCGGGTCGGTCGATCGGGACATGCATCGGCTCCTTGACGCTGATGGACGATGGCCGCTTCCGGCTCCGAGGGGCTCTCCGGGGACGCCGTGGGCCGCGTGCGGTTGGCATCCGCACGCTAGCCAGGGGAAAGCCGGTGACCGGAGGGATTGCCGGTACCGGCAACGACCGTACGGGGCACCCCCGGGGGGCGGGTAATCATCCGCAGGTCACATCCGCGCAAGACCTGAGGCAGACGCGGCGGCCGGGTCGTGGCTGCCAGGGTGGTCCATGACCGCATGCGCCGCAGAGTCAGGCCGCAGCACCGCTGGGAGAGGAGTCCGAGATGCCCGAGGGCGTCATTCCACTGACCGAGAGGACGGCTCCCCCCACCGCCGCCCCCCGGCGCACCCGGCTGTGGCCGGTGCTGGCGGCGGCCGCGGGGGTGCTCGCGACGAAGGCCCTGGAGCCCCATCTGCCGGGCGCGGCGGACTACATCAGCTCGCTGGGCATCGTGCCGTCGTGGGCCGCCTGGGCGGGTGCGGCGGCCGGTATCGTCGCGGCGCTCGCCGCCTCGTCGGAGCGGCCCGGCAAGGGCGCCCGTCCGGTGCTGCTGTTCGTCGGCTGGACCTCCTGCGTCCTGCTGCTGTGGTCGGCCGTCGGCATCATCTTCGACGCGTTCCGCTCGTTCTTCTGGGTCACCGGGATTCCCGCCGGTGACTTCGCGACCGTGGACTGGCCGGGCTTCCTCACCCGTGCCGTGGCCTTCGCCGCGACGCTGCTGCTGGCCCGCTCCACCCTCGCCTTCCAGCGCCGCACCGGGGAGGGCTGCGACCTGTGCGGGCTGCGCCCCGGCGAGCGGGACCGGCCGGCGGACTGGCTCGGGTACACGGCGTTCGGACTGGCCTTCATCTACCCCGGCGTGAAGTATTACTGGTGGGCGGGGGGCGGCATCGGCCGTCCCGAGCAATACCCCGAGGGATTCCCGGTCATGGAGACCATGTTGCTGGTCGGGGGCGGCGTGCTGTCCCTGGCGCTGGTGAGTTCGTGGGGGCGCGTCTACCCGTTCTGGGTGCCGTTCCTGGCCCGTCGCAGGGTGCCCCGCATGCTGCTGGTCTCCTGCGGCTGGGGCCTGTCGGCGGCCCTGCTGCTCCAGGGCCTGATCCCGGTGTTCGCCTCGGTCAACCACCTGCTCGGCGGCCCGGAGCTGCCCTTCGACTCCGGCAGCGCGAACTCCTGGGTGATCCTGGCGGTGTACGGCGGCTGGGCCCTGTTCGGGCTCGCGCTGCTCGGCGCCACCCGCACGTACCAGCGCCGCACCCGGGCCGTGTGCCGGCTGTGCGGCGAATGACGCCCCCGGCCCGTCCGGCCCGTCCGGACGTACTGCTCACCCTGGCCGTCGCCGTTCCGGTCGGCGGCTGGACGCTGCTGCTGCTGTGGCTGGCGCTGCCGGGGGTGTGGGCTCCGCTGCTCGCCCCCGCGGTGGTCGTCGGCCACGCCGCGGGGGCGTGGCGGCGTTCCGCGCCCACCCTGTCCTTCGTGGTGACGGGCGTGGCCTGCGCGGTGCAGGCCGCCGTGCTGCCCGGCGGTTTCCCGCTGCTGCCCTCGCTGCTCGCCTTCCCCCTGGCGCTGTTCGCGTACTGCGCGCACGGCGGCCGGCGGGCCCCGCAGGCGGCGCTGGTGGTGGGTGTGGTGGGGGCGGGCGCGGTCGCGCTGCGGACCGCCCTGTCCTCGCAGACGCAGCTGCCGCCGATGTTCCTGGCCGGTTTCCTGCTGGCGATCGTGCTGGTGGCCTTCAGCCTCGGCCTGTTCCGCCGCATCCAGCTGGCGTACGTCGGCGAGCTGGAGCACCGCACGGCCCGCGCGGAGGCCGAGCGCGAGGAGCGGGCCCACCGGGCCGCGCTGGACGAACGCGCCCGGATCGCCCGGGAGATGCACGACCTCGTCGCGCACTCCCTCTCCGTCATCGTCAGCCAGGCGCAGGGCGGCCGGTACGCGGCGCGGGCCCGGCCGGAACGCGCCGCGGAGGTGCTGCGCACCGTCGAGGAGGCGGGGCGTCAGGCGCTCACGGACATGCGCGGGTTGCTGGGCGTGCTGCGCAGCGGCGACGGCAGCGACGGTTTCGGCCCGCAGCCCGACCTCTCCCGGCTGCCCGAACTGCTGGACCGGGTACGGGAGTCGGGGCTGTCCGTCGACTTCGCCGAGACCGGCACGCCCGGTCCGCTCACCCCGGCCGCCGAACTGGCCGCGTACCGGCTGGTGCAGGAGGCCCTGACCAACACCCTGAAACACGCGGGTGCCGGTGCCCGTTGCGGGATACGGTTCCAGTGGTCGGACGACAGGGTGGAGATCGAGGTGCGCGACAACGGGAACGGTCCCGGCCCCGGCGACGGGGCGGGTCACGGGCTGGTCGGGATGCGGGAGCGGATGGCCGTCGCCGGTGGTTCCGTCACCACGGGTGCGGCGCCGGGAGGAGGTTTCCTGGTGAGTGCCCGGCTGCCGTTGCGGACCCCGCTCGCCGGGGAGCGGCGGGAGACGGCATGACGATCCGGGTCTTCTTCGTCGACGACCAGGCGATGGTGCGGGCCGGGTTCGTCATGGTCGTCGAGGCGCAGGACGACATGACGGTCGTCGGCGAGGCGGGGGACGGCGCGCAGGCCCTGGAGCTGCTGGAGGCGACCGCCGCCGACGTCGTGCTGATGGACGTGCGGATGCCCCGGATGGACGGGGTCGAGGCGACCCGGCGGCTGCTGCGCAGGCCCGACCCGCCGAAGGTGATCGTGCTGACCACGTTCGACGTCGACGAGCACGCCTTCGCCGCCCTGCAGGCCGGGGCCAGCGGCTTCCTGGTCAAGGACGCGCCCGCCGAGGACCTGCTGTCCGCGATCCGCACCGTGCACCGGGGCGACGCGGTGATCTCCCCGACCACCACCCGGCGGCTGCTGGCCGAGGTGGCGCCGGACCTGCCGACGCCGGCGTCCGGCCCCGATCCGCTGGACGCGCTCACCGAGCGCGAGCGCGAGGTGCTGCTGCTGATCGCCCGCGGCGCCTCCAACGCGGCCGTCGCCAAGGAGTTGTTCCTCTCCGAGGGCACGGTGAAGACGCATGTCGGCCGGCTGCTGTCGAAGCTCGGCATGCGCGACCGGGTGCAGTTGGTGATCTTCGCCTACGAGCACCGGCTGGTGCGCCCCGGCCGGTGAGGGCCGGGGCAGCGGGCCGTCCGCCCCTTGGTGACGTCGGCTGCTTGGCGACGCGGCTACTTGGCGACGTCGGCCACGCGCGGGTCGGCCAGCGAGACGTAGTCCGCGGTCCGCAGCGCGATCGACCGGTCGAGCCGGGCGGCGTTGAAGAAGATCTCGTCGTGGACGAGGAGGCCGGCGTCGACCACCAGCGGCAGTGCCTCGTCGAAGGAGAACGGGATGATGGAGCCGGTGCGGCAGCCGGTGAGGCGTTCGGCCTCGTCCCGGTCGCCCAGGGTGGCGTCGTTGCCACCGAACAGCTTCCTGACGCTGCGCAGGTCGACCCGGCGGTGGCCGGGGACCACGGCGAGGACATGGTGGTCCCCGTCCTGCTTTCTGCGCACGTTGACCACCATGCACTTGGCGGCCATCTCCAGCCGGTGACCGCGTAGTTCACTGGCCAGGTCGGTACGGCCCTCGGGTGCGTGGTCGATGATCCGGTAGGTGGCCGAGGACCGTGCGAGCATCGACATCAGCCGGTGGTACGTCGTGTCGTCGGCGGCCGGCGTCGTTGCCGGCCGCCGCGAGACGGACGCCCCGAACCGTCCGGTCACAGCACCACCGGAAGGGATTCCAGGCACCGCAGCATCAGGCTGAACCGCCACTGGAGCTCGTCGCGGTCGACGGCGAGCGACAGCTTCGGGAACCTGGTGATCAGCTGGCCGATGGCGACCGCGCCCTCGACCCGGGCGAGCGGTGCGCCCAGGCAGTGGTGCAGGCCGTGGCCGAAGGCCAGGTGGCCGGTGGCCGGGCGGGTGATCTCCAGCCGGTCGGGCTCCTCGAACCGGGAGGGGTCGCGGTTGAGCGCGCCGATCGAGACGAAGACCGAGTCGCCCGCCGGGATGGTCACCCCGCCGATCTCCACGGGCTCGGCCGCGTAGCGGAACGTCGCGATGTTGATCGGGCTCTCGAAGCGCAGCAGTTCCTCGACGGCGCCGGGCAGCAGCGACAGGTCGTTCTGCAGCGCCGCCAGCTGGTCCGGTTCGGACAGCAGGGAGAGCATCGCGGTGCCCATGAAGCTGATCGCGGTCTCGTGGCCCGCCCCCAGCAGCAGGAACACCATCGACATGACCTCTGTCTCGGTCAGCAGGTCGTCGGCGTCGCGGGCCTGGAGCAGGTTGCTGATGAGGTCGTCGGCGGGGTGGGACCGCTTGTCGGCGATCAGCGCGCTCAGGTAGCTGATCAGCGACTGCCGGGCCTCGGTGACCTGCTCGGGGGCGTGCACCCCGGTCATCGTGGTGTACCAGTCGCGGAAGATCTCGCCGTCCGCGGCCGGGATGCCGATGAGTTCGCAGATCACCCGGGTGGACAGCGGCATCGCGTAGTCGTCCACGACGTCGATCTTCTGGCCCGGCGCGAAGCCGTCCAGCAGGTTCGCGGCGAGCTGTTCGATCCGGGGGCGGAACATCTCCGTCGGGCGGGCGGTGAACGCCTTGGTGGTCAGCTTCCGCAGCCGGGTGTGGTCCGGCGGGTCGCTGTTGAGCATGTGCCGGGACAGGAGCTCCATGCCGGGCTCCTCGGGCCCCATCCCGGTACCGCCCGCGGGGTTGGGGAAGCTGCGCGGGTCCTTGTGCAGCTTCGGGTCGGCGAGCGCGGCGCGGGCGTCCTCGTACCGGGTGATCATCCACAGTACCGAGCCGCTCTGCTGCCGGAGCTTGACCGGGCCCTCCTCGCGCATCCACGCGTAGGTGGCGTGCGGGTTCCGCACGAAGTCCTGGTCGATCAGGCTCTCCGCCGAGCGTGCCCCGCTCTCGTCCTTCTTCTGCTTCTCGATGTCCAGTGCCATGTCGTTCTCCCGCTCACGCGGGCTGCGGTTCGCGCACCGCAGCCGTCTTGCCGATCAGGGTGAGGAACACGTCGTCGAGGGACGGGCGGCGCAGCGCGAAGTCGACGACCTCGACGCCTGCGGAGTCCAGCCGTTCCGCGATGGCGGCGATGGAGCTCATGCCGTCGGCGACCGGCGCGGAGACCTTCAGGCCGTCCTCGCTGACGGTCGGTTCCCCGGCGATGGCCGAGGAGAGCGCGCGCACCGCGTCCTGGGCCTCGGCGGGGGTGTTCACGGTCACCTCCAGCCACTCGCCGCCGACCTTGCGCTTGAGCTGGTCGGGGGTGCCGTCGGCGATGACCTTGCCCTCGTCGAGGACCGCGATGCGGCCGGCGAGCTGGTCGGCCTCGTCGAGGTACTGGGTGGTGAGCAGGATCGTCACCCCGGCGGCGACCTGTTCGCGGATCATGTCCCACAGGGCCAGCCGGCTGCTGGGGTCGAGACCGGTGGTCGGCTCGTCGAGGAAGAGCAGCGGCGGCCGGCCGATCAGGCTCGCGGCGAGGTCGAGGCGGCGCCGCATGCCGCCGGAGTAGGTGCGCAGCGGCCGGTTGGCGGCCTCGGTGAGTTCGAACCGCTCCAGCAGGGCCTCCGTCCGCTCGGCCGTCACGCGCTTGCCGAGCCGGTAGAGCCGGCCGACGAGGATGAGGTTCTCGCGGGCGGTGAGCCGCTCGTCGACCGCGGCGTACTGGCCGGTCAGGCCGATCCGCGCGCGTACGTCGTTGGCCTGGCGCACCACGTCGTACCCGGCGACGCTCGCCCGGCCCTCGTCGGCGCGCAGCAGGGTGGTGAGGATGCGCACCGTGGTGGTCTTGCCGGCGCCGTTGGGGCCGAGCAGCCCGAAGACGGTGCCGGACTCGACCGTCAGGTCCACACCGTCCAGGGCCTGGTGGCCCTTGTAACGCTTGCGCAGTCCGTGCGCCTCGATGGCGGCGTTCACGTCGCTTCAGCTCCCGTCGGATGTCTCGGTTGGAGTGGTGCCACCGGCCGGCGCGGGCGCGCCCAGGCCGACGTGCAGCGAGGTGAGCCGCCGCATGATGTGTTCCCGGGACCAGCGGACGTCCCGGTCGTGGTCGCCGTGGGCGAGCCGGAGTTCCGGGAAGCGCCGCACGAGGCGCCCGAGGGCCACTTCGCCGGTCATCCGGGAGAGTTGGGCCCCCAGGCACATGTGGATGCCGTGCCCGAAGGAGACGTGGCCGCCGACCGGGCGCGTGATGTCGAGGCGCTCGGGGTCGGGGAAGCGGCGCGGGTCGCGGTTGGCCGCGGTGAGCGCGGGCTGCACCAGGTCGCCGGGGGCCAGGTCCAGTCCCCGGGTGCACACCGCCTCGCCCGCGCGCAGCGGGTTGGTGAGGGACACCGGGGCCTCGTAGCGCAGGCACTCCTCGATGGCGCCGCGCAACAGGTCGGGCCGGGAGCGCAGGAGTTCCAGCTGGGCGGGGTGGTCCAGCAGGGCGAGCACCGCGTTGCCCAGCATGGCGGAGACGGTCTTGTTGGACGCGATCACCAGGAAGATGCCGGTCTGCACGAGTTCGGCGTCGCTGAGCCGGTCCTCGCCGACGCGGGCGTGCACCAGGGCCGAGACGAGGTCGTCCGTCGGGGTGGCGCGGCGCGCCTCGACGATCCGTGCGAACAGCTTGCCGAGGTTCTCGGTCGCCGCCTGGAACTCGGGGAAACCGGTGCTGTCGGGGAAGGCCGCCATGTCGTCCCAGTAGGTGCGGAACTCCTCGGCGTCCTCGGCGTCGATGCCCAGGAGTTCGGCGCCGGCCAGCTCGGCGAGCGGGTGGGTGAACTCCTGCACGATGTCGACCTGTTCGCGGCCCGCCAGGCCGTCGAGCAGTTCGTCGGCCAGCCGTTCCACGGCGGGGCGCAGCCGCTCGACCCGCTTGGGGGTGAGGGCCTTGCCGGTGAGCTTGCGCAGCCGGGTGTGCCGGGGCGGGTCGCTGTTGCCGATGTGTCCCTGGAACGCGTCGGGGTCCTCGACGGCGAAGCTGCGCAGCAGCCGGGGTTCGGCGAGCAGCGCCCGCACGTCCTCGTAGCGGGTGGGGACGTACACCTTGCCGCCGCCCTGGATCACGTCCTGGTGCAGCGGGCTCTCCTCCCGCATCCGGGCGAAGACCGCGTGCGGGTCGGCCAGCATGGCCTCCCCGTAGACGAGGGACTGCTCGTCGGGCATGTCGGTGGGCATGTCGGGGTGCGGTGCGCGCCGGCCGGCGACGGGCGGCTCGGGGGCCGGGCCGGGGTGCGTCGCGGAGTTGGTGTCGGACACGTCGGGGTCACGCTCCTTTCGCGGACAGGTGGCCCGTGTCGTCGGGAAGGGACGGGTCGGCCGCGGGGGCCGGGTCCGTCGGGGCGGCCCCGGTGGCGGGGGCCGGGTGGGGCGCCGCGGCCGGGTCCTCCGGGGCGGCCGGGGCGGCCGGGTTCTCCGGGCCGGCCGGCGGCGGTCCCATCGGGGGCCGGCGGGCGTCTCCGGCGCGGTGGCGGTGCGCAGGGAGCGGTCGGCCAGGCCGACCAGTGCGGCGGCCGCCAGCGCGCCGGCGCAGCCGAGGAGGGCCGGGGCCGGGCCCCAGCCGCGGGCGACGGCGCCGACGGCCAGGTAGGACAGCGGTGCGGCGAGCGCGCCGGCCGCCATCACGGTGCCCATCACCATGCCCATGGCCTCCGGGCGGGGGCCGCTGAACAGCACGCCCAGGGTGGCCGCCGACGCGGCCGCCGCGGTCAGCGCCATCACGACGGTGAGCCCGGCCGCGACCGGCAGGTTCGGGGCGTGGGCGACACCGGCCATGGCCGCGGCGGTGAGCACGCAGGCCAGGATCAGGCCCATGCCGCTGCCCCGCAGCCGCCGGGCGAACGACGGGGCGAGCGCGGCAGCCACCGTGCCGAGGCCGACGGCCCCGGCGAGGACGCCGAACCCGGTCACTCCCCAGTCGCGGTGGTCGGCCAGCAGCAGGGTGCCGACGTTGAAGGCGCCGGGGCAGCCCAGCTCGATGAGGATGGTGCAGATCAGCGCCGCCCGCACGCCGGGCAGGGCGAGGGCCTCGCCGAGCTTCGGGGAGTCCGGTCCGGGCGGGCCGGCCATGCCGGGCATGCCGCCGGGGCCCGGCATGCCCGGCATGGCGCCGGCCGGTGCGGAGGCGTCGGCGGGCAGCGGTCGCAGCAGGGTGAACACGAGCGCGGAGACCACGAACACCACGGCGTTGACGATCAGCGCGGTGGACAGTCCGAGGAGCGCGCTCAGGCCGGCGAGGGGCCCGCCGAGGACGACGGTCACGCGGAACAGCGTGGTCCGCAGCGTCTGCATCCGCTGCTGGTCGGCGGGGCCCGCCACGAGGGCGGGCAGGCCGCCGGTCCCCGGTTCGGTGACGGCCTCGACGAGGCCGAAGGCCACGCTCGCCACCAGCAGCACCGTGAAGTCCAGGGTGCCGGCGGCCAGCACCGCGGCGGCGCCCAGGGCCAGCACGGCCCGGACGAGTTCGCCGCCCGGGGCCAGCCGCAGCGGGGCGAACCGGGCCGCCAGTCCGGCGGTCAGGCCGGTCATCATCGCGATGCGCGGCAGCGTTCCCAGGGCCAGTACCACCGCCGCGGACATCGGGCCGGACACCCGCAGCACGGACCAGGCCAGCACGACGTGGAAGATCTGCGCGCCCAGCAGGGAGGCCAGCGTGGCCGCCGACCAGCGGCCGACCGGGGAGGACACCCTCATGTCAGGTTCACCGCCCGACCACGGAGTGGTAGCGGCGGACGGCCAGCGGGATGACCGGGATCAGCAGCACGATCGGCAGGAGCGTCGCCACGAGGACCGGGTGCTCGACCGGGAAGGCGCCGGTCACGACCGGGTTCGGGTTGCCCCACAGCTCACGGCAGGCCACGACCACCGAGCTGAACGGGTTCCACTCGCAGACCGTCTGCAGCCAGCCGGGCAGGTTGTCGATCGGGAAGAAGGCCGGCGACAGGAACAGCATCGGCATGACGATCATCGAACCGATGCCGGAGGACTGCGGGTTGCGGCCGGAGACGGTGCCCAGGATGCCGAGCCAGATGAACAGGTAGCCGAACAGCAGCATCAGGCCGATGCCGGCCATGCCCCGCAGGAAGCCCTCGTGCATCCGCCAGCCGATCAGCAGACCGACCCCGGCGATCACCAGCCAGCCGACGAACATCATCAGCAGTTCGGCCACGGACCGGGCGACGACGGCGGCGGACCGGGCGATCGGCAGCGACTGGAAGCGGTCGACCAGACCGTTGCGCAGGTCCTCCTTGAGGCCGTTCTGGGCGTTGGACATGCCCAGCATGGCGACCTGGGCGAAGACCCCGGCCATCATGAAGTCCTTGTAGCTGCCGTCCCCGGGCACCACGATCGCGCTGCCGATCAGCAGTCCGTTGAGCAGGACCAGGATCAGCGGGGTGATGATGACGGGGACGACCCGCTCCGGACCGCGCTTGAGGTGCCGCATCTGCCGGCCGACCAGCAGCCGGGTGTCCATCAGCATGTCAGCACTACTCATCGGATCGACCTTTCGGTACGCGATTGGCTCATGGGTTCCGTCCTTCGGAGGTGCCGCTCGCGAGCAGTTCCTCCACGCTCCTGCCGGGGTCCGCCGCGGCTGCCGTGAGCAGATCCCGCACCTGTCCGGCTATCCGGGCCAGGACGTCCCGGCCGCCCCGGTACTCCAGGGCGAGGAAGAGCTGTTCGTCGGCGCGGAAGGACAACCGCAGGGTGTGCGGGGTGACTTCGTGGGTGTGCACGCCGACGATCCGGGCCGCGCCCTCCGGCGGCAGCGCGGCCGCCCCCAGCGCCTCGGACGCCGGGCGGTTGACCGGGTAGTTCTGCGCGGCGACGGTGGCGTCGAACAGCTCCGGCAGGCCCACCGTCCGTTCGATGTCGGTGAGGCTGAGGTGCTGGTGCGCGATGAGCGCGCCCTGTTCGGCCTGGAGCCGGGTGAGCACCTCGGTGAGCGGCGCCCCGGGGCTCCAGCGGACCCGGACCGGCAGCAGGTTGGCGTAGCTGCCGATCGCGTGCTCGATGCCGGGCACCTCGGGGGCGCGCCCCGAGACGGTGTAGCCGAAGACGGTGTCCTGCCGGCCGGTCAGTCCGCCCAGCACGATGCCCCAGGCACCCAGGACCAGGGTGTTGAGGGTCAGGCCGTGCTCCCGGGCGCGTTCGCCCAGGGCCCGGGTCACGTCGGCGGGCAGCAGGACCAGGTCCTGGACGTGCGGCGCGCCCTCGTGGTGGCCGGGGTCGCTCTCCCGTACGAGGGTGGGGCCCGACAGGCCCTCCAGCGCGGTGCGCCAGGCGTCCTCGGCCGCCGCGCGGTCCCGCCCGGTCAGCCAGTCGGTGTACGGACCCCCGGTCCTCGCCGGGGGCATCGCGGAGTCGTCGCCCCGGTGCTGGTAGAGCACCCACAGGTCGTCCAGGAAGACCGGGAAGGACCAGCCGTCCATCTGGAGCTGGCTGAAGCCGATGAGCAGCCGGTGGCGCTGCTCCCCGAACCGGACGAGGCCGAAGCGCACCAGCGGGGACCGGGCCACGTCGAACGGGCGGTCCTGTTCCGCCGCCGCCAGCTTCTCGAACGCCTCGTCCTGCTGGTCCTCGGGCAGGTCGCCCAGGTCGTGCTCGGACCAGGGGAGTTCGACCTCGCCGGGCACCACCTGGAGCGGGCGGCTCAGCCCTTCGTGGGCGAACGCGGCGGTCGTCTCCGGGTAGCGGCGCAGCAGGGCCTCGGCAGCCAGCCGCATGGTGTCCGCGTCGAGCTCCCCCGCGAACTCCAGCCAGAAGTACCAGCAGTCCTGGAGGACGCGGCCGGTGCCGGTCTCGCGGCGGGCGGCCGCCAGCAGCGAGTGCTGCATGGGGGTGACCGGCAGGACGGCGGTGTGTCCGGGCCATCCCTCGGCGACCTTCGCCAGGTCGGCGGCGGGCGGCGCGAACTCCTCGCGGGCGGTGCGGTCGGCCGACTCGGCGCGGGCGGCGAGCTGTTCGGGGCTGCCGTACCGGAACACGTCCTGGACGGTCAGCGCCACTCCCGCGGTGCGGGCCTGCTGGACCAGGGTGAAGGCGGAGATGCTGTCCCCGCCCAGCGCGAAGAAGTTGCTGTCGGCGCGGACCTCCGGCAGGGCGAGCACCTCCGCGAAGAGGCCGCACAGCTGCTCCTCGGCGGGGGTGCGGGGCAGGATCCCCTCCGCGGCCGCGGCGGCGAGGTCCGGGGCGGGCAGTGCCGCCCGGTCCACCTTGCCGTTGGGCGTCAGCGGTACGGAGTCGAGCTCGACGAAGACGGCCGGCACCATGTGGGCGGGCAGTTCGGCCGACAGGTGCCTGCGCAGCTCCGCGGAGTCCGTGCTGCCCTGGGCGGGCACCACGTAGCCGACCAGCCGCCGTACCCCGGGCCGGTCCTCGCGCGCCGCGACCACGCCGTGGGCGACGGACGGGTGGGCCGTGAGCACCGCCTCGATCTCGCCGAGCTCGATCCGGAAGCCGCGGACCTTGACCTGGTGGTCGGCGCGGCCGAGGAACTCCAGCTGTCCGTCCTCCCTGCGCCGCACCAGGTCCCCGGTGCGGTACATCCGTTCGCCGGGGCGTCCGGACGGGTGGGCGACGAAGCGTTCGGCGGTGAGGCCGGGGCGGCCCAGGTAGCCGCGGGCCAGCGAGGGGCCCGCGAGGTGCAGCTCACCGGTGCCGCCCGCCGGGACGGGCTGCAACTCCGCGTCCAGCACGAGCAGTTCGGTGTTGACGATCGCGGAGCCCAGCGGCGGGTTGCCGAGGTCGGTGCGGTAGTACGGCCGGGTCATCGTGGCGCACACCGTGGACTCGGTGGGGCCGTAGGCGTTGAACATCCGCCGGCCCGGCGCCCAGCGGGCCACCAGCGAGCCGGAGCACGCCTCGCCCGCCGTGATCAGGCAGCCGCCCGCCAGGGCCCGGGTGTCGGGCGAGGTCGCGGCGAGCACCGCGGGCGGCAGGGTCGCGTGGGTGACCCGCCGTTCGGTGAGCAGCTCGGCGAGCGGTTCGCCGGGGGCGAGGCGCTCCTCCGGGGCCACCACGAGCGCGGCGCCGGACAGCAGCGCCATGCACAGCTCCCAGAAGGCCGCGTCGAAGCTGGGCGAGGCGAACTGCAGCACCCGGCTGCCCGGCCCGAGGTCGAACGCGTCGATCTGGGCGGTCAGCAGGCTCGCCACTCCCATGTGGGTGACGACGACGCCCTTGGGGCGGCCGGTGGAGCCCGAGGTGTAGATGAGGTAGGCCGGGCAGGGCAGGTGGAGCGGCCCGAGCCGGTCCTCGTTCGTCGGATCGTCGGCGCTCTGCCCGGCGAGGGCCGCCGCGGTCCCCGGGTCGTCCAGCACCAGCGGGTCCCGGACCGGCAGCCGTCCGGCGACGGCCGCCGAGGTGACGACCAGGGCGGGCCGCGCGTCGTCGAGCATGTACGCGATCCGGTCGGCGGGGTAGTTCGGGTCCACCGGCAGATAGGCGGCGCCCGCCTTGACCACGGCGAGCAGCGCGACGATCAGCTCGGTGCCGCGCGGCACGGCGACGGCGACGAAGCTCTCCGGTCCGGCGCCGCGGGAGATCAGCAGCCGGGCCAGCCGGTTGGCGCGGGTGTTCAGCTCCGCGTACGAGAGGACGCCGTCCTCCCCCACCACGGCGGCGGCCTCGGGATCGGCCGCCACCCGCAGCTGGAACAGTTCGGGTACGCACAGGGGAGGAATCATCATCATCCGGTGCCTCCGGTCACTGTGGTCATCGTGTCGTCGACGGACCGCTCGAGACCCTGGGAGAAGGCGGTGAGCACCTCCAGGAACTGGGCCTGGACGCGGTCCATCCGGCCCGGCTCGAACGCCTCGCTCCAGTACTGGGCGAGGATGCCCAGCTCCGGTCCGGGCGCCACCGCGAAGCGGAGCGGGACCCGGGCGGCGTCGTGCGCCTCCATGCCGAGGATCTGCACCAGGTGCGGCGGCATGCCGGGCGCGCCGGGCATCGGCGGCCCCATGGGCATCGGCGGACCGGCGGGCATGTCCGCGCCGGGCGCACCGGGCGCGCCCTCGGGCATCGGCGGCATGCCGGGCCCGGCCGGACCACCGGGCATCGGCGGCATCCCCTCGGGAGCGCCGGGAGCACCGGGGCCCATGGGCATCGGCGGACCGGCGGGCATACCCGGACCGGGCGCACCGGGCGCGCCCTCGGGCATCGGCGGCATACCCTCCGGAGCGCCGGGGCCACCGGGGCCACCGGGCATCGGTGCGCCGGCGGGCATCGGCGGGGGCGGCGGGGTCGTGGTGGTCGGCTGGCTCTCGAACACCACGAGGGTGTCGAACAGCGCGTCCGTCCCCGCGATGTCCATGAGCCTGGCGAGGCTGATGTGCTGGTGCGCCATCAGGCCGGCCTGGCCGCGCTGGAGCCGGGTGAGCACGTCGAGGACCTGCTCGCCGCCGTGCCAGCCGAGCCGTACCGGCAGGTTGTTCATGAACATCCCGGCCGCCTGGTCGATGCCCGGCAGTTCGGCGGGGCGGCCCGCCACGGTCACGCCGAAGACCTGCTCCTCGCGGCCGGTGAGCCGGCCCAGGAGCAGCGCCCAGGCGCCCGTCACGAGGGTGTTGAGGGTCAGGTCGTGGGCGCGGGCCCGGGCGACCAGCGCGGCGGTGACGTCCTCGGGCAGCAGGGACGTGGTCTCCACGACGGTGACCCGGCCCGTGTCCGGTGCGGCGGGCACCAGCGGTGCCGGGGCGGGCAGCCCCTCCAGGACGACGCGCCAGGCGTCCTCCGTCGCGGCGGTGTCCCGGCCGGCCAGCCAGGCCGCGTACTCGCGCTGCGGCGGGTCCTGCGGCGCGGGCGGCAGCATCGCCCCGTCGCCGCCCGTCATGTAGGTCATCCACAGCTCGCCCAGGACCAGGGGCAGCGACCAGCCGTCCAGCAGCAGCGGGGCCAGGCTCAGCACGAACCGCCAGCTGTCCGGGGCCAGTTTGACCGCGGTGCACCGCACCAGCGGCGGCTCGGCCAGGTCGAAGGGCGTGTCCTGGTCCTGTCGCAGCAGCCGCTCCAGCTCCCGCCGCTGCTCCTCCCCCGCCAGGGCGGAGAGGTCGACCTCGTGGAGGACCGGCCCGGCCTCGCCGACGACGAGCTGGACGGGGTTGCCGTCCGGACCGGTGCGGAAGACGGCGCGCAGCGCGGGGTGGCGGCGCAGCAGGACGGCCAGCGTCCGGCGCATCACCTCGGGGTCGAAAGCCCCGGAGAGCGGGAAGCTGAACTGGTCGGTGTACGGGCCGGGGCCCGTGCCCGCCGCGGCCCGGCGGATCATGGCGTCCTGCAACGGCGAGACGGCCAGGACCTCGGTCCCGTCCGGCAGCCCGTCGGCGAGCCCGGCGAGGTCGGCGCCGCCGGTGGCGGACGGCGTCCGGTCCTCCGCGTCCCCGGTGGGCACCGGTACGGCGAGCGCGGCCAGGGCGGCGGGGGTGGGCGAGGTGAAGACGTCCTTGGTGCCGAACCCGATCCCGGCCAGGCGGGCCTTCTTGACCAGGGTGAACGCCCCGACGCTGTCCCCGCCCGCGGCGAAGAAGCTGGTGTCGGCGCCGATGTCCGGCTCGCCGAGCACCTCGGCGAACAGTTCGCACAGCCGCCGCTCGTGCTCCCCGCGCGCGGCCCGGCCGCCCACCGGGGCGGCGGTGCCGGGTGCGGGCAGTGCCTTGCGGTCGAGCTTGCCGTTCGGGGTGAGCGGCAGGGCCTCCAGCGCGACGAAGGCGGTGGGCACCATGTACTCGGGCAGCCGGGCGGCCAGGGCCGTGCGCAGCGCCTCGGCGTCCACCGGCGCGCCCTCGGCGGGCACCACATGGGCCACCAGCCGCTTGGTGCCCGGCCGTTCCTCGTGCACGGAGACCGCGGCCGCGGCGATGGCGGGCAGGCCGGTGAGCGCGGCCTCGACCTCGCCGAGCTCGATCCGGAAGCCGCGGACCTTGACCTGGTCGTCGGTCCGCGCGATGAAGTCCAGCTGTCCGTCGTCCCGGCGCCGAACCAGGTCCCCGGTGCGGTACATGCGCGCGCCGGGGGCGAACGGGCTCGCCACGAACCGTCCCGCGGTGAGGGCGGGGCGGGCGTGGTAGCCGCGGGCCAGCAGCTCGCCGCCGATGTAGAGCTCCCCCACCGTGCCGGGGGGCACGGGGGCGAGCCGCTCGTCGAGCACGTAGAGCCGGGTGTTCCAGATGGGGCGGCCGATGGTGACCATGCCGGCCGGGACGGCGTCGCCCGGCTCGATGCGGTACTCCATGCAGCCGATGGTGGTCTCGGTCGGCCCGTACTCGTTGACGACCGTGGCGTCGGGCCGGCGGGCGCGCCACTCGTCCAGCGCCTCGCCGAGCAGGGCCTCGCCGCCCAGCACCAGCTGCCCGGTGGGCGAGTAGGCGTCGGGCAGGGCCGCGAGCAGGGCGAGGTGGGTCGGGGTGGCCTTGACGAAGGTGGCCTCGGGCAGCTCCGCGGCGTCCGGTGCCGTGCCCTCGTGCAGTTCGACCAGGTGCGCGCAGCCGCCCGCGGTGAGCGGCGCGTACAGCCCGGTGGCCGTCAGGTCGAAGGCGACGGGCGAGTGCACCAGGGCCCGGCCGGTGACCGCGCCGTACGCCTGCCTGGCCCAGGCCAGGTAGACGTTGAGGGAGCGGTGCTCGACGACGACGCCCTTGGGACGGCCGGTCGATCCGGAGGTGTGGATGACGAAGACCGGGTTGGCGGGGCGCAGCGGCGCGGTCCGCTCGGCGTCGGTGAGGTCTCCCGTCGCGTGCCCGGCCAGCTCCGTCACGGTCGCGGGGTCGTCCAGGACGACGCGCGCGGCGGTGGTCTCCGGCAGCGCGCCGAGGGTCGCGGCGTCGGTGAGGAGCGCCACGGGGGCCACGTCGGCGAGCATGCCGGCGATCCGCTCGGCGGGGTGGCCCGGGTCCAGCGGCAGGTAGGCGGCACCGGCCTTGACCACGGCCAGCAGGGCGACGACGAGGTCGACGGACTTCGGCAGGGCGACGGCGACGAACCGCTCGGGCCCCGCCCCGCGCCCGACGAGCAGCCGGGCCAGCCGGTTGGCCCGCTCACCGAGCTCCGCGTAACGGAGCTCGGTGGAGCCGTGCGCGACCGCGGGCGCGTCCGGGGTCCGGACGGCCTGCGCCTCGAAGAGCTCGGTGAGCGTGGCCTCGACCACCTTGTGGTCGGTGTCGTTCCATTCGACGAGCAGCCGGTGGAGTTCGTCGGGGGTGAGGTCCCCCGGTCCGGCGGCGGGCCCGGTCATGCGGTCTTCCCCGGCCGTCGGGGCGTGCCCAGTTCCACGGGGAGCGAGACCAGGCCGCGGGCGACCGGGTTGGACTTCCAGCGGACCTGCTCGGGGTCCCCGGCGTGCCGCAGGTCGGGGAAGCGGTCGAAGATCCGGTTGAAGACCGTCTGGCCCTCGATGCGGGCGGTCATGCCGCCGACGCAGTAGTGCGGACCGTGCCCGAAGCCCAGGTGGCCGGCGGTGTTGCGGGTGATGTCGAAGCGCTCCGGGTCGGGGTAGCGCTTCGGGTCGCGGTTGGCGGAGGCCCGGGACAGGATGACGATCTGGTGGCGGTCCACCTCGACGTCTCCGAAGGCGATGGGCTCCGCGGTGTACTGCGGCGTGACGATGTCGGTCGGCGGGTAGTAGCGCAGCACCTCCTCGACCGTGTTCGTCACCAGCGACGGGTCGGCGGTGAGCTGCTTGAGCTGGTCGGGGTTGCTCAGCAGGGCGTGGATGCCGTTGCCGAGCAGGTCGACGGTGGTCTCGTGACCGGCGACCACGAACAGCATGGCCTGGGCGATCACCTCGTCCTCGTCGAGGAACTCCCCCGCGTCCAGGGCCCGGACGAACGAGGTGAACGCGTCGTCGGCGGGGTTGGCCCGCTTCTCGCCGATGAGGGCGCGCAGCCGCTCGACGGCCACGACGGCCCCGGCCGCGTACTCGCCGGTGGCGCCCCGGTCGCGGGAGGCGTCGGTGCCGTAGCCGAACAGTTCGTGGTCCTCGGCCGGGACGCCCAGCAGTTCGCACACGACCGTGAGCGGGAGCTTCCAGGCGAAGTCCTGGATCAGGTCGACGGGGCCGTCGCCGGCCCGCTCGGCGAGGTCGTCCAGCAGCCCGTCGGCGAGGACCTCGATGCGGGGCCGCATGCCCTCGATGCGCCGCTTGGTGAAGAACCGCGAGAGCACCGCCCGCAGTCGCGGGTGGTCCGGCGCGTCCAGCAGCGTCAGGTTGCGGCCGAGCAGCCGCGCCACGTCGCCGCCGATGGCGGGCGGCTCGGGGATGCCGAGCTCGGCCATGAAGGCGGTCAGGTCGTGGCGCAGCCGGGAGTCGGCCTGCCCCGCGTGGACGTCCTCGTAGCGGGTGACGAGCCAGGCGTGGCCGGGCGGGCCGGGCCAGGTGATGCCGCGGACCGGGTCGTTCTCACGGAGCCAGGCGTAGGTGGGGTACGGGTTCTGGAAGAACTCCGGGTCCCACACGCCCGGACCGGTGCCGTTGATGGGCTGTCCGGGAGCCGCCGGGGCCGCAGGCCGGCCTTCGAACGGGGGAGTTTCGGACATGGCTCGGGTGCCTCCTCAAATCAGGGATGTCAGGATCTGGTCTTCTGAATTCAGGACGCGGGGCCCGTGACCTTCATGGCACCAAGTTTCTCGGCGAGCACCCGGCCGATGTGTGCGATCGGTTCGGGATTCGTCATGTCGTCGTGCTCACAGTCGATGTTCACGGTGTGGATGCGACCGCCCGTATAGGGCGACCATGCCTGCGGATTCGGCGACCCGGAATTCTTGTTTCGCGTTGCGACGAACATTAGGAGGTCGCCACGGAAAAGACGAGGCCGATGGGTGGCCCGCTGCATGTTCCTGCATGCGGCCACCAGGGCGGCGATGCGCTCCTCGTCCAGGCCGGACAGGGCGCTCCCGGTCCCGGCCACGAGGCCGGCGACCAGTCCCGCGGTGAGCTCCTGCGGGACCGACGCCGGGTCGATCCCGGTGAACTGGAGCAGTGCCGCCAGCACGTCCGCCTCCTCGGCGGCCGTCCGGTCGTCGGTGACGGCCTCGGGGTAGGAGTCCAGCGCGGCCAGCAGTTCGACCTGCTCGCCGGCCTCCTCGAGCTGGACGGCCATCTCGTGCGCGATGACCCCGCCGATCGACCAGCCGAGCAGTCGGTACGGGCCGCTCGGCTGCACCGTGCGAATCTGCTCCAGATAGTCGGCCGCCATTTCCGAAATGGTTTCCGGGAGTTCCGCGGGACCGGAAAGGCCGCGCGCCTGAATTCCATAGACGGAATACTGCGGGTCGATATGACGGAGCAATCCGGAATAGGTCCAGCTGATTCCGGCCGCGGGGTGCACGCAGAACAGTGCGGGGCCGTCCTGGCCGGTACGCAGCGGCAACAGGACGTCGAACGGGTCCTGTTCGTTCTCCGTGCCGATCCGTTCGGTGAATTCGGCGACGGTCGGTGACCGGAACAGGGTGCTGATGCTCGTCCGGACGCCGAGGACCGCCCGCACCCGGCCGGTGAGCCGGGTCGCGGCGAGGGAGTCGCCGCCGAGCTCGAAGAAGTCGTCGTCCACGAAGACCCGGTCGACGCCGAGCACTTCGGCGAACAGCCGGCACATCTCCTCCTCGCGCGGGGAGCGCGGGCCGCGGCCCGCCGCCGACTCCGTGCGGGGCTCGGGCAGTGCCGCCCGGTCCACCTTGCCGTTCGCCGTGAGCGGCAGCCGCTCCAGCGTCACGAACACGGACGGCACCATGTACTGCGGCAGCGCGGCGGCGGCGTGGGCGCGCGGGTCGGCGAGCCCGTCGCCCTCCGCCGGCACCAGGTAGGCCACCAGGCGGCGGACGCCCGGCCGGTCCTCCCTGAGCACCACGGCCGCCCGGTCCACCCCGGGGCAGCCGGCGAGCACGGACTCGATCTCGCCCAGCTCGATGCGGAAGCCGCGCAGCTTGATCTGCTGGTCGGCGCGGCCGACGAACTCCAGGTCGCCGCCGGTGTGGCGGCGCACCAGGTCGCCGGTGCGGTACATCCGCGTGCCGTCGCCCGCGAACGGGTCGGCGACGAACCGCTGTCCGGTGAGTCCGGGCCGGTCCAGGTAGCCGCGGGCGACGCCCGTGCCCGCCACGTACAGCTCGCCGACGGTGCCCTCCGGCACCGGTCGCAGCGCCCCGTCCAGGACGTACGCCGCCGCTCCCCTGACCTGGCGGCCGATCGGCGGCACGCCGCCCACCGGTGCGAGCGGGGTGCTGACGGTCGCGGCCACGGTCGTCTCGGTGGGCCCGTAGGCGTTGAACACCTGGCGTCCGGCGGCGAACCGGGCCACCAGTGCCCGGCTCAGGGACTCGCCGCCCAGCACCAGGGCCCGCAGCGCGGGCAGCGGCCGGTCCGGCAGGGTCGCGGCGACGGGGGCGGCCAGCATCACGTGCGTGACGGCCTCCCGCTCCAGCACGTCGGCCAGTTGCTCGCCGTTCAGCCCGGGGGCCGGCGGCAGCACCAGGGCGGCGCCGGAGAGCAGGGCCATCGTCACGTCGGCGAGCGACGGGTCGAAGCTGGTCGACACGGCCTGGAGGACCCGGCTGCCCGCCGAGATCCCGAACCGTCCGATGTGGTCGGCGGCCAGGTTGGCCAGGCTCTCGTGGGTGACCACGACGCCCTTGGGCTGCCCGGTGGAACCGGAGGTGTAGACGGCGTACGCCGGGTGGCCCGGGTACAGCGGCGCGGTGCGCTCGTCCTGGGAGAGGTTCCCGTCCGCGAACCGGGCGCCGACCGCCGCGAGTTCACCGCGTCCGACCACCGGTCCCGGCAGCACGGCCCCCGACCCGGTGTCCAGCACCAGCATCGGCCGGGCGTCCTCCAGCAGGAAGGCGATCCGGTCGGCCGGCAGGGCGGGGTCGAGCGGTACGTATCCCGCGCCCGCCTTGGCCACCCCGAGCATGGCGACCAGCCAGTCCACCGAGGCGGGGCCGGTGACCGCCACGAGGCGGTCGGGACCGGCGCCCCGGGAGACCAGCAGCCGGGCCACCCGGTTGGCGCGGGCGTTCAGCTCCGCGTAGTCGAGCCGGGTGCCGCCCGCGACCACCGCGAGGGCGTCCGGGGTGCGCGCGACCTGGGCCTCGAACAGTTCCGGCAGGGTGGCGACGGCGGCGGCCAGGCCGCGGTCGTCGCCCGCCGCGAGCAGCCGCTGCCGCTCGCCCGCGGACAGCGGGTCCAGCCGGCCGACCCGGGTGCCGGGGTGTTCGGCCATGGTCCGCAGCACCTGGCGCAGCCGGTCGACGAGCTGCCCGGCCTCCTCCCGGCCGAGCACGTCGGGCCGGTGGTCGAGCCGCACGTGGAGGTGGTCCCCCACGAGGGCCGCCGCCAGGCTCAGCGGGTAGTGCGTGGCGTCGCGCAGATCGGTCGCCGAGACCCGTACGGCGGGTGCCGAACCGTCGGGGGCCGACAGGCCGCCCGGCGCGGTGGGGTAGTTCTCGAAGACGGTCGCGGTGTCGAAGAGTTCGCCGACCCCGGCGATCCGCTGGATGTCCGCGAGGCCGAGGTACTGGTGCGGCAGCAGCGCGAGCTGCTCGGACTGGACCCGGTCGAGGAGTTCGGCGAGCGTCTCCTCGGGCCGGAGCCGGATCCGCACCGGCAGGGTGTTGATGAAGAGCCCGACCATGGTCTCGATCCCGGCGATCTCCGGGGGCCGGCCCGACACGGTGGCGCCGAAGGTCACGTCGTCACGGCCGGTCATCCGGCCCAGGAGCACGCCCCAGGCCGTCTGCACCAGGGTGTTGAGGGTGACCCCGAGCCGCCGTCCCGCGGCGGTCAGCTCCGCGGTGAAGTCCGCGGGCAGGTCCAGCTCGATGCGTTCGGCGACGGCCGGCTCGCCGCCGGCCGGTGCCAGCAGCGTCGGCTCCTCCAGGCCCTCAAGCGCCCGGCTCCAGGCCAGTTCGGCCGCCGAGCGGTCCTGCGCGGCCAGCCAGCCGAGGTAGTCCCGGTAGGGGGTGACACGGGGCAGGGCGGAGCCCGCGCCCGAGTAGCAGGCGGCCAGTTCCGCCAGCACCACCGGCATCGACCAGCCGTCCAGCAGGATGTGGTGGTTCGTCACGACGAAGCGGTAGCGGTCGGCGGCGAGCCGGACCAGGGCGAAGCGGATCAGCGGCGGACGCGCCGGGTCGAAGCCCGCCGCCAGTTCCGCGGCCAGGATCTTCTCCAGTTCGGCCCCGCGCAGCTCCTCGGCGTGCCCGGTCAGGTCGTACGAGAACCAGGGCAGTTCGACCTCGGCGGGGATGAACTGCACCGGCTTCCCGCCGTTCTCGTGCCAGAACCCGGCCCGCAGGTTGCCGTGGCGCCGCAGCACCTGTCCGGCGGCGGCGGCCAGCGCGTCGCCGTCCAGTTCCCCGGTCATGTCCAGGGAGAGCTGCACGGTGTAGCTGTCCGCGTCCGTCTCGTAGAGCGCGTGGAAGAGCAGACCCTCCTGGAGCGGTGCCAGGGGCAGCACCTCGTCCAGCAGCGGCCAGGCGCGCTCCAGCCGTTCGATCTCGTCCTGGGCCATCGGGACCAGCGGCAGGTCGGAGGGGGTGCGTCCGCCCGCGCCCGGCTGTCCGGCGTGGGTCACCAGGCCCTCCAGGGCGGTGAACCAGTCGTCGGCCAGCGCCCGCACCTCCCGGTCGGTCATCAGCTCACCGGGCCAGGACCAGGTGGCCGACAGCCACGGCCCGTCCGGTCCGTCCTCGACCAGGCAGTTGACCTCCAGCGCGTGCCCCAGCGGCATACGGGGGTCGAAGCCGCCGCTGCCGGTGGTGACCACGCCCTCGTCCGCCGCGTCGGCGGAACCCTGACCGGGCACGCGTCCCAGGTAGTTGAACGCCAGTTGCGGGGCGTCGAACCGGGCCAGTTCCTCGGCGGTCTCCGGGTTGAGGTGGCGCAGCAGCCCGTGGCCGAGCCCGTCGCCGGGCACCGCGCGCAGCTGCTCCTTGACCTGCTTGAGCGCCCGGCCGACGGCCGGTCCGCCGCTTCGCACCTCGTCCCAGTCGGGCGTGCCCGGGTCGAGCCGGGCCGGGTACAGGGTGGTGAACCAGCCGACGGTACGGGACAGGTCGATGCCCTCCGGCTCGTACCGGCCGTGCCCCTCGACGTCCACCAGCACCGTGCCGCGGTGGCCGTCCGCCTCGCGGCGGCGGGTCGCCGCCAGTGCCAGGCCGGTCAGCAGCACGTCGGACACCCCGGCGTGGAAGGCCGTCGGGACGGCGTCCAGCAGGCCGGTGGCGGGCAGCCGCAGCGTGAAGCGGCGCAGGGTGTCCGCCACGTCGCGGCGCGGGTCCAGCGGGCGGGAGCCGAACAGCGGGTCCGGGCCGTCCGGTCCGGTCAGCGTCTGCCGCCAGTGGTCCAGTTCGGCGGTACGGGACGGGCGCACGGCCTCCTCGGCGAGCCACTTCGACCAGGACCGCAGGGAGGTGCCCACCGGTTGCAGGACGATCTCGCGCCCGGCGCCCGCGGCCGCGAGCGCCTGGTCCAGGTCGGGCAGCAGGATGCGCCAGGAGACCCCGTCGACGACCAGGTGGTGCGCGGTGAACAGCAGGCAGCCGGGGGCGCCGGCGCCCGCGTCGAACCAGGTCGCCCGGAGCATGACGCCGCCCTCGGGGTCGAGCAGCCGCACGGCGCGCGCCGCGTGCTCGTCGACGGCGGCGCGCACCGCGGCGTCGTCCAGGCCCGCGACGTCCACCCGGCGCAGCACGTCGGCGGAGGTGACCGCCCCGGCCGGGCGGATCTCCATCGACCGGGCCGGGGCCGGGGCCAGTACGGCCCGCAGCACGTCGTGGTGGTCCAGCAGCGCGTCCAGGGCCGCGCCCACCGCGGCGGGGTCGCTGCCCGCGGGCACGGGCGCCAGCATGGACTGGCTGAACGCGTCGCTCCGGCCGCCCAGTCCGGCCAGCCAGTGCATGATCGGGGTGAACGGGAGCTCGCCCACCGGGACGTCGGGCTCCGCCTGCCGTGCGGTGTCCACGTCCCCCGCCACCAGGGCCAGCGCCTCGACGGTCTTGTGCTCGAAGACCTCCCTCGGCGTGATGACCAGGCCCGCCCGGCGGGCCCGGCTGACCAGCTGGATGGAGAGGATGGAGTCGCCGCCCAGCTCGAAGAAGCTGCTCTCGGCGCCCACCGAGGACAGTCCGAGGACCTCGGCGAACAGGGCGCACAGCCGCTCCTCGCGCTCGGTCCGCGGCGCGCGTCCGCCGGAGGCGGCGTCGAAGTCCGGGGCGGGCAGTGCCTTGCGGTCCAGCTTTCCGTTGGGCGTGACCGGCAGGGCATCCAGCGGCACGATCGCCGCGGGGACCATGTAGTCGGGCAGCCGCCCGGCGAGGTGCGTGCGCAGCGCGGCGACCAGGCTGCCGACCTCGCGGTTGCCCACCGGGTCGTTGGTGTACGAGCCGATCGAAGCGCCGGGGCGGACCTTCGGGCGCACCGTGGGCGTCGCGTCGCCCGGGGCCCCGAAGACCACGTCGACGGCGCCCTCGGCGGCGTTGTCCGACCAGGTCACGGCCACCGGCCTGGCCAGCCGGCCGGCCAGCAGCCACAGTTCCTCGGGCTCCACGCCGGCCTGTTCCGGCCGGGTCCACGCCTCGATCACGGCGGCCGGTTCCGCCTCGGCCTCCATGGCCCGCAGCGCACCGAACTCGCCGGCGAGCCGGGCGTTGGGCACCCCGGTCACCCGCAGCGCCTCCGGGGACTCCAGCAGGGCGGCCAGGTCGTCGAGACCGCCGGTGAGGGTGTCCCACGCCGCTTCCCGGGGTTCGGGGGCGGCGGGGTCCTCGGCGGACCGTCCGCCGGTGCGCAGGACCGCGTCGTAGCGGTGCCGGGTCAGCTCGTTGCTCCAGGTGGAGCGCTTGACCGCGATGTCGACGGACAGGCCGGGGACGGTATCGGCCAGGGCGCTGAAGAAGGCCGGGTCGACCAGCAGCTCCTTCTCCATCACGACGCTCTGCTCGACGCCCCGGCGCAGCGCGGCCAGTCCCTCCTCGGGCGACCAGCGGTTCAGCATCACCCCGGTCGCGAAGCCGCGCAGGGTGCGCAGGTTGCGCACGTCGCCGACGAAGACGCTGCCGCCCGGCGCCACCAGGGCGACGGCCTTGCGGACGACGTCCTCGAGGTAGTCGGCGTTGGGGAAGTACTGGGCGACCGAGTTGACGACCACCAGGTCGAAGAAGTCCCGGGGCAGCCCGTCCGTCTCGTGGGCGGCTCCGGTGCTCAGCTCGACCCGTCCGGCGAGGGCCTCCTCCCGGTCCACCTGGGCGCGCAGCGCCTCGATGGCCTGCGAGGAGAAGTCGGTGCCCCAGTACGTCTCGACGTGCGGGGCGACCTTGGACAGGATCAGGCCGTTGCCGACGCCGAGTTCGAGCACCCGGGACGGCTTCAGCGCGAGGATCCGCTCGACGGTGGCGGCCCGCCACTGCCACATCTGCTCCAGCTCGATGGGCGCGCCGTCGTAGCTGCTGAACCAGCCGGAGAAGTTCTCGCCGAACTCCCCGACCTCGGCCTCCTGGCGGTAGTGCGTGTCGTAGACCTCGCGCCACTCGTCGACCTGTTCCACGGCGTCGGCCGCGTCGCGTGCGCCGCCGGCGGCCTCGGAGCGGTCGGCGGGGACGACGTAGCCGACGAGCTGGCGGTCGCCGGGCCGGTCCTCGCGGACGATCACCGCGGCCTGGGCCACGTCCGGGTGGCCGACCAGCAGGGACTCGACCTCGCCCGGCTCGATGCGGAAGCCGCGGACCTTGACCTGGTGGTCGGCGCGGCCGACGAACCGCAGTTCGCCGTCGTCGCCCCAGCGCACCAGGTCACCGGTGCGGTACATCCGGCCGCCGGAGCCGGAGAACGGGTCGGCGACGAAGCGGCCGCCGGTCAGCGCGGGGCGTCCCAGGTAGCCGCGGGCCAGGCCCGCGCCCGCGACGTAGAGCTCCCCGACCGCGCCGGGGGCCACCGGGGCGAGCCGCCCGTCCAGGACGTACACCCTGGCGTTGTCGATGGGGCGGCCGATGGGCGGTGCGCCGTCCCCGGCCGCGAGCGGCCGGCTCATGGTGGCGCACACCGTCGTCTCGGTGGGCCCGTAGGCGTTGATCATCCTGCGGTCGGGGGCCCACCGGGCGACCGATTCGCGGGAGACCGCGTCGCCCGCGACGACCAGGGTGGTGACCGTGGTCATGGACTCGGGCGGCAGCACCGTCAGCGCGACGGGCGGCAGGGTCACGTGCGTGATCCGTTCCGTGTCCATCAGTTCGGCCAGCGGGGCGCCCGGCAGCATCCGGTCGCGCTCCGCGAGCACCAGCGCGGCGCCCGACAGCAGGGCCATGCACAGTTCGGAGAACGCGGCGTCGAAGCTGGGCGAGGCGAACTGCAGCACCCGGGCGTCCTCGCCGACCGCGAACCGGTCGATCTGCCCGAAGGCCAGGCTGGCCGGGCCCTCGTGGGAGACCACGACGCCCTTGGGGCGGCCGGTGGAGCCGGAGGTGTAGATCACGTACGCCGGGTGGCCGCGCAGCAGCCTTCCGAGGCGCTCGGCGTCGGTGAGGTCGCCGTCGGCGCGCGCGGCCGTCTCCTCGCCGGTCCCCGGCGCGTCGAGCAGCAGCACGGGCGTGTCGTGGCCGGGCAGCGCGGCGGCGGTCGCCGCGTGGCCGATCAGCAGCGTGGGCCGGGAGTCGGCCAGCATGTACGCGATCCGGTCGGCCGGGTAGTCCGGGTCGACCGGCAGGTAGGCGCCGCCCGCCTTCAGCACGGCGAGGACGGCGACCACCTGGTCGATGCCCCGGGGCAGTGCCAGCGCCACGATCCGCTCCGGCCCGACGCCCCGGTCCACCAGGACCCGGGCCAACCGGTTGGCCCGCGCGTTGAGTTCGGCGTACGTCAGGGTGCGGCCCTCGTGCACCAGTGCGGTGCGGCCGGGGGCGCGGGACACCTGGGCCTCGAAGAGGGCGGGCACCGGCAGCGCGGGCACCTCGCGGCCGGTGTCGTTCCACTCGACCAGAACCCGGTGCCGCTCCTCGGGGGCCAGCAGGTCGAGGGCGCCGATCGGCAGTTCCGGGTCGGCGACGGCCGCCGTCAGCAGCCGCTCCAGCCGGTCGGCCAGGCCGCGCACGGTGCCGGCGTCGAACAGGTCGGTGCTGTACTCGGCGACCCCGAACAGGCCGGCCGCCCGGCCCTCGGCGTCGTGCTTCTCGACCAGGTTGAACAGCAGGTCGAACCGGGAGACCTTGACGCCCAGCGGTTCGGCCCGGGTGTCCAGGCCGGTCAGGTCGCGCGGTTCGGGCGTGGCGTTCTGCAGCCCGAGCGCGATCTGGAACAGCGGGTGACGTCCCGCCACCCGCTCCGGGTTGAGCTTCTCGACGAGCAGCTCGAAGGGCAGGTCCTGGTGGGCGAAGGCGGCCAGGTCGGTGCGCCGGACCCGGTCGATCAGCTCCGCGAACCCGGGGTCGCCCGAGGTGTCGGTGCGCAGCACCAGGGTGTTGACGAAGAAGCCGACCAGGTCGTCGAGGGCCTCGTCGTCGCGTCCGGCGACCGCGCAGCCGATCGGCAGGTCGGTGCCGGCGCCGAGCCGGGTGAGCAGGGCGGCGAGACCGGCCTGGAGCACCATGTAGAGGCTGGCCCGGTGGGTGCGGGCCAGTTCCGCGAGCCGGGTGTGCAGCTCGGGGCCCAGCTCGAAGGTGATCTCGTCGCCGCGGAACTCGGTACGGGCCGGGCGGGGCCGGTCCGTGGGCAGGTCCAGCTCCTCGGGCAGTCCTTCCACCGCCCGGGTCCAGAAGTCCAGCTGACGGGAGATCACGCTGTCCGGGTCCTCGTCGGAGCCGAGCACCCGGTGCTGCCACAGCGTGTAGTCCACGTACTGCAGCGGCAGGTCCGCCCAGCCGGGGGCCTCGCCCGCGCTCCGGGCCGCGTACGCCGCGGCCAGGTCGCCGGCGAGCGGGGCCAGCGACCAGCGGTCACCGGCGATGTGGTGCACCAGCAGCAGCACCACGTGCTCCTCGGGCGCGAGCGCGAACAGGGTTGCGCGCAGCGGCGGTTCGGCCGCCAGGTCGAAGCCCTCGGCCGCCGCGGCGGCCAGCTCCTGGGGCAGGCTCTCCTCGGTGGTCACGACGACGGGCATGGCCGGCGCGGCCTCGCCGACGGGCAGGACGTGCTGGCAGGGCACCCCGTCCACCTCGGGGAAGGTGGTGCGCAGGCTCTGGTGCCGTTCGACCACGTCGGCCAGGGCCAGGCGGAGCGCGGACGCGTCGAGGGCGCCGCGCAGCCGCACCGCGAAGGGCATGTTGTACGTGCTGCTCTGCTCGTCGAAGCGGTTGATGAACCAGAGCCGCCGCTGGGCGAAGGAGAGCGGGATGCGCTCGGGCCGGTCGGGCACGACGGCCGGGGCGCGGCGGGCGGCGGCGGCCTCGTCCAGGTGGACGGTCAGTCCGGCCACCGTGGGCGCCTCGAACAGGGCCCGGACGGGCAGTTCGACGCCGAAGGCCGACCGGATGCGGCTGACCAGCCGGGTGGCGAGGAGCGAGTGTCCGCCCAGGTCGAAGAAGCTGTCGTCGATGCCCACCCGGGGTGCCCCGAGGATCTCGGCGAACAGTCCGCACAGGATCTCCTCGGCGGGCGTGCGCGGTGCGCGCCCCGCCTCGGCGGCCTGGAACTCCGGGTCCGGCAGGGCGGCCCGGTCCACCTTCCCGTTGGGGGTCAGCGGCAGTTCGTCCAGGACCATGAGGGCGGCCGGGACCATGTGGTCGGGCAGCGCCTCGCCCGCGTGCTCGCGGACGGCGGCCGGCTGGGGCGTCCGGTCGCCCGCGGGCACCAGGTACGCCACGAGGCGGGCGCCCGAGGAGCCCTGGGCGTGGACGGTGACGACGGCGCGGGAGACGTCGGGGTGCGCGGCCAGCACGGCCTCGATCTCCCCCAGCTCGATGCGGAAACCGCGGATCTTCACCTGGTGGTCCGTACGGCCCAGGTACTCCAGGTTCCCGTCGCCCGCCCAGCGGGCCAGGTCGCCCGTGCGGTACATCCGCGCACCGGCCGCCCCGAACGGATCGGCCACGAACCGCTCCGCCGACAGACCCGGACGGTTCAGATAACCCCGCGCCACACCCGCACCCGCGAGATAGAGCTCTCCCGCCACACCCGGGGCCACCGGCCGCAACCGGGCGTCCAGCACATACGCACGCGTGTTGCGCACGGGGGTGCCGATGGCGGGGGCGCCGGGCCGGTCGGTGAGCGCGAGGGCGGTGGACCACACGGTGGTCTCGGTGGGCCCGTAGAGGTTGGTCACCTCTTCGGCGAGTTCCCGCATCCCGGCCGCGAGGCCGGGCGGCAGCGCCTCGCCGCCGACGAGCATGCGCAGTCCGCGGATCCGCCCGGGGTGGGCGGTGACCAGCTCCTGCCACAGCGAGGGGGTGGCCTGCATCAGGGTGGCCCCGGTGCGGACGGCGAGCGCGGACAGGGCGTCCGGGTCGCGCACCGTCCCGCGGTCCGCCAGGACCACGCCCGCGCCGCCGAGCAGCGGGGCGTGGATCTCCAGGGTGTGGATGTCGAAGGCGACCGTGGTCACGGCGAGGAGCCGGTCCGCCGGCCCGACCGGGAAGCGGTCCGTCATCGCGGTGAGGAAGTTGACCAGGGCGGAGTGCGGGATCACGACGCCCTTGGGGCGGCCGGTGGAGCCCGAGGTGTAGATGACGTACGCCGGGTGGGCGGGGGTCAGCGGCACCGGGCGGTCCCGGTCCGTCGGGTCGGTGTCGGGCAGCGTCTCCCCGGCGCCGTACGAGTCGTCGGCCGGGTCGAGGACCAGGCGCGGCACACCGCCGGTGGCGGTCTCCCCGGTGTCGGTGACGACGAGCACCGGGCGGGCGTCGTCGAGCATGTGCGCGATCCGGTCGGCCGGGTAGTCCGGGTCCACCGGCAGGTAGCCGGCGCCGGTCTTGAGCACGGCCAGCATCGCGACGATCAGCTGCCGCGAGCGCGGCAGGGCCAGGGCGACGAACCGCTCCGGTCCGGCCCCGGCCGCGAGCAGCCGGTGCGCCAGCCGGTTGGCGCGGGCGTTGAGCTGTGCGTAGGTCAGCTCCGCGCAGGCGTCCGGCCCGTCCTCGGTGAGCAGGGCGACGGCGTCCGGGGTGCGGGCCGCCTGGGCCTCGAAGAGCTCGGGCAGGGTCGCCCCGGACAGTTCGGCCGCGGTGTCGTTCCACTCCTCCAGCACGCGGTGGCGTTCGCGCGCGCCGAGCACGTCGATGTCGCCGATGCGTGCCGCGGGGTCGGCCGCGCCGGCCTCCAGGACGCGGACGAACTGCTCGACGACGCGTTCCGCCGTGGCCTGGTCGAACAGGTCGGCGCTGTAGTCGAGCGCGCCGGTCAGCCCGTCCGGTTCCCCGTCGGCGGTGAACCGCTCGGAGAGGTCCAGCAGCAGGTCGAAGCGGACCGCGCCGCCGCCGATGTCCTCGGGCCGGACGTCGAGTCCGGGCAGGCCGAGGCGGGCGGTCTCGTTGTTCTGGAGGGTGATCATCACCTGGAACAGCGGGTGACGGGAGAGCGAGCGGGCCGGGTTGAGGACCTCGACCAGCCGCTCGAACGGCACGTCCTGGTGGGCGTACGCGGCGAGGTCGGTCTCCCGGACCCGGTCCAGGAGTTCGCCGAAGGCCGGGTTGCCGGAGGTGTCGGTGCGCAGCACCAGGGTGTTGATGAAGCAGCCGACCAGGTCGTCGAGGGCCTCGTCGGTGCGGCCCGCGACGGCGGTGCCGACCGGGATGTCGGTGCCCGCGCCGAGCCGGGTCAGCAGGGCCGCGAGGCCCGCCTGCACCACCATGAACAGGCTGGTGGAGCGCTGCTGGGCCAGCCGGACCAGGCGCCGGTGCAGTTCCGCGTCGATCCGCAGCGGGGCGCGCCCGCCCCGGAAGGTCGCGACGGCGGGCCGGCGACGGTCGGTCGGCAGTTCCAACTGGTCGGGGAGTCCGGCCAGTTCGGTCTTCCAGTGGGCGAGCTGGCGGGCCATCTCGCTGTCCGCGTGGTCCTCGTCGCCGAGCACCTCGCGCTGCCACAGGGTGTAGTCGGCGTACTGGACCGGCAGCGGCTCCCACGCGGGGGCGTCGCCGCCCAGACGGGCCTCGTACGCCTGTGACAGGTCCCGGCCCAGCGGGGCGAGCGACCAGCCGTCACCGGCGATGTGGTGCAGTCCGAGCAGCAGGACGCGGGTGTCCTCACCGAGCTCGAACAGGGTGGCGCGCAGCGGCGGTTCGGACGCGAGGTCGAAGCCGCGTCCGGCCTCGGCGGCCAGGGCGGCGGGCAGGCCGGCGGCGTCGGGGCGCACGGTGTCGAGCTCCGGGCGCCACTGTTCCAGCACCTGCTGGCGGGGTTCGCCGTCGATCTCGGGGAAGACGGTCCGCAGGCTCTCGTGGCGTGCCACGACGTCGGCGAGCGCCGCCCGCAGGGCGGTGGTGTCCAGGGTTCCGGTCAGCCGCACGGCCAGCGCGAGGTTGTACCGGGCGTCCTGCGGGTCCATCCGGTTGATGAACCAGAGCCGGCGCTGGGCCGGGGAGAGCGGGAGCAGCGCGGGCCGCTCCATGGGCCGCAGGGCCCGGCGGGCGGTGTCCGCCCCGCCGAGCCGGGCGGCCAGTTGCTCCACGACGGGGGCCTCGAACAGGGCGCGCACCGGGAGTTCGACGCGGAACTCGGTGCGGATGCGGCTGACGAGTTTGGTCGCCAGCAGCGAGTGGCCGCCCAGCTCGAAGAAGCTGTCCTCGGCACCCACCGTGTCCACGCCCAGGATCTCGGCGTACAGGGCGCACAGCCGCTCCTCCTCGGGGGTGGCCGGGGCCCGGCCGCCGCCCACCTCGGGGTCGGGCAGCGCACGCCGGTCGAGCTTGCCGTTGGGGGTCAGCGGCAGTTCGTCCAGGGTCACGAAGGCGGCCGGGACCATGTGGTCGGGCAGCGCGTCGGCCGCGGCCCGGCGCAGGGCGGCGGGGTCCGTCCCGGCGCCGTCGGCGGGGACCGTGTAGGCCACCAGCCGGGTGCGGCCGGGGCCGTCCTGGCGGGCCAGGACGACGGCGCGGGAGACGTCGGGGTGCGCGGCCAGCACGGCCTCGATCTCCCCCAGCTCGATGCGGAAACCGCGGATCTTCACCTGGTGGTCCGTACGGCCCAGGTACTCCAGGTTCCCGTCGCCCGCCCAGCGGGCCAGGTCGCCCGTGCGGTACATCCGCGCACCGGCCGCCCCGAACGGATCGGCCACGAACCGCTCCGCCGACAGACCCGGACGGTTCAGATAACCCCGCGCCACACCCGCACCCGCGAGATAGAGCTCTCCCGCCACACCCGGGGCCACCGGCCGCAGCCGCGCATCCAGCACATACGCACGCGTGTTGTGGACCGGCCGGCCGATGGGCGCGGTGGCGGGCCACTCGTCGGTGTCGGCGGGCAGGGTGCAGCCGGTCACCACGTGGGTCTCGGTGGGCCCGTAGTGGTTGTGCAGCCGCCAGCCGCCGCGCCGGTGCGCGGCCCGGAGCCGGTCGCCGAGCACCAGGGCCTCGCCGGCCTGCGACACATGGGTGAGCGCGGGCAGTTCGCCGTCCGGTCCGAGGGCGTCGAAGAGCGCGTCGATGACCAGGTTGGGCGCGTACAGCTCCTGCACCCGGTGCCGGCCGAGCCAGTCGGCGAAACCGGCCGGGTCGCGGCGCACCGCCTCGTCGGGGACGACCAGGCACTTGCCGTGCAGCAGCGTGGAGAGGATCTCCTGCGCCGACACGTCGAAGCTGAGCGCGGTGAACTGCGCCGTCCTGGTGCCCTCGCCGCCCGGCACCGCCCCGGTGTGCCAGGCCATCAGGTTGACCATGGCCGAGCCGGGCATGACGACGCCCTTGGGGCGGCCGGTGGAGCCGGAGGTGTAGATGACGTACGCGGGGTGCTCCGGCCGCAGCGGGCGGGTCCGCTCGTCGTCGGTCAGGTCGCTCCCGTCGTACGCGTCGAGCCCGTACAGCTCGTCGAGCAGCACCGGGGTGGTGGCCGATGTGCACGCGTCCGGCAGCCGGCCGGCCGTCGCGGACGTGGTCAGCAGCAGTGCGGGCGCCGCGTCGGTGACCATGTGGGCCAGCCGTTCGGCGGGGTAGTCCGGGTCGAGCGGCAGGTAGGCGGCACCGGCCTTGAGCACCGCGAGGAGCGCGACGATCTGGTCCGTCGAGCGCGGTACGGCGAGGGCGACCAGGCTCTCCGGTCCGGCCCTCCGCCCGGCCAGCAGCCGGGCCAGCCGGTTGGCGCGGGCGTTGAGCTCGCGGTAGTCCAGCGCGCCGTCCTCGGCGAGCACCGCGGTGGCGTCCGGGGTGCGGGCCGCCTGTGCCTCGAAGAGCGCGGGCAGGGTGACCGGTGCGAGCGGGCGGGCGGTGTCGTTCCACCCCTCCAGCACCTGGTGGCGCTCCTCGGGGGTGAGGATCTCGATCCTGCCGATGGACCGGTCCGGGTCGCCGGCCGCCCCTTCCAGCAGGCGGATCAGCCTGGCCAGCAGGGTGTCGACCGTCGACCGGTCGTACAGGTCCGTGCTGAACTCGACGGTGCCCTCCAGGCCGGCCGCCCGGCCGTCCGCCGCCCGCTCCTCCGCGAACGCGAAGAACAGGTCGAACTTGGCGACGCCGGTGCCGACCTCCACCGGGCGTGCGGTGAGGGCGGGCAGCCGGAGTTCGGCCGTCTCGTTGTTCTGGAGGGTGACCATCACCTGGAACAGCGGGTGACGGGAGAGCGAGCGGGCCGGGTTGAGGACCTCGACCAGCCGCTCGAACGGCACGTCCTGGTGGGCGTACGCGGCGAGGTCGGTCTCCCGGACCTGCTCCAGGAGCTTGCGGAAGGTGGGGTCGCCGGAGGTGTCGGTGCGCAGCACCAGGGTGTTGACGAAGAAGCCGACCAGGTCCGCCGTGGCGTCGTCGGACCGGCCGACGACAGGGCTGCCCAGCGGGATGTCGGTGCCCGCGCCGAGCCGGGTCAGCAGGGCCGCGACGGCGGACTGGAGCACCATGAACAGGCTGACGTTGGCCTCCCGGGCCAGCTCGGTGAGCCGCTGGTGCAGCTCCGGGCCGAGCCGGAAGGACAGGGTGTCCCCGCCGAGCCCGGCCACGGCGGGCCGCGGCCGGTCGGTGGGCAGGTCCAGCTGGTCCGGGAGACCGGCCAGGGTGGTGCGCCAGAACTCCAGCTGACCGGAGATCAGGCTCTCCGGGTCGTCCTCGTCGCCCAGGAGTTCCTGCTGCCACAGGGTGTAGTCGGCGTACTGCACCGGCAGCGGCTGCCACTGCGGGGCGGCGCCGTCCAGCCGGGCCCGGTACGCGGCCGACAGGTCCCGGCCCAGCGGGGCGAGCGACCAGCCGTCGGTGGCGATGTGGTGGAACAGCAGCAGCAGGACGTGCGCGTCGGGGCCGGTGCGGAACAGGGTGGCGCGCAGCGGGGCCGCGGACGCCAGGTCGAAGCCGCGGGCCGCCTCGGCGGTCATCGCGGCCGTGAGCCCGTCCTCGGTGATGTCCACGACCGGCAGGGCGGGCCGGGCCCCGTCCGCGTCGAGGACCCGCTGGTACGGGGTGCCGTCCTCGGCCGGGAAGAGGGTGCGCAGCGTCTCGTGGCGTTCGACGACGTCACCGAGCGCGGCGTGCAGGGCCTCGGTGTCCAGGTCGCCGGTGAGCCGTACGGCGAGCGGCACGGTGTACGCGCCGCCCGGTCCGTCGACCTCGTTGATGAACCAGAGCCGCCGCTGGGCCAGGGACAGGGGTATCCGGTCGGGGCGGGGCTGCGGGACGAGCGGCGGGCGGGCGGTCTCGGCGCCGTCCAGCCGGGCGGCGAGTCCCGCCACGGTCGGGGTCTCGAACAGGGCGCGCATGGGCAGTTCGGCGCCCATGACCGAGCGGATCCGGCCGACCAGCCGGGTGACCAGCAGCGAGTGGCCGCCGAGGTCGAAGAAGCTCTCGTCGATGCCGACCTGCGGGACGCCGAGCACCTCGGCGAACAGCCCGCACATCAGCTCCTCGCGGGGCCCGCGCGGGGCCCGGCCGCCGGTGCCGGCGCCGAGTTCGGGGGCGGGCAGCGCGGCCCGGTCCAGCTTGCCGTTGGGGGTGCGCGGGAAGTCGTCCACGACGACGAAGGCCGCGGGCACCATGTAGTCGGGCAGCGCCCGGGCGGCGTGGGCGCGCAGGTCCTCGGCGCGGGGGGCGGGGCGCCCCTCGGCGGGCACCGGGTAGGCGACGATCCGCCGGTCCCCGGGCCGGTCCTCGCGCACCACGGCCAGGGTGCGGGCCACGTCGGGGTGGGCGGTGAGGACGGTCTCGATCTCGCCCAGCTCGATGCGGTAGCCGCGCACCTTGACCTGGTCGTCGACGCGGGCGACGAAGCGCAGTTCGCCGTCGGTGCCCCAGCGGGCCAGGTCGCCGGTGCGGTACATGCGGGAGCCGTCGGCGGCGAACGGGTCGGCCACGAAGCGGCTCGCGGTGAGTCCGGGCCGGTTCAGGTAGCCCCGGGTCACATGGGTGCCGCTGATGTACACCTCGCCGGGGACGTCCGGGCCCACCGGGCGCAGGGCGCTGTCCAGGACGAGGATGCCGGTGTTCCACGAGGGGCGGCCGATGGGGACGGCGGCCTCCGGGAGGTCGTCGTCGGGGCCGACCCGGAACTCGGTGCAGCCGACGGTCGTCTCGGTCGGGCCGTACTCGTTGACGATCGTGATGCCGGGCCGGGCCGCGCGCCACAGCCGTACGGCGTCCGCGGTCAGCAGCTCGCCGCCGACGACGAGCTGCCCGGTCGGCGAGAACTCCTCGGGCAGTTCGGTGAGGATCGGGATGTGGCTGGGCGTGCCCTTGACCAGGGCCGGGCGCCGGGTGGGCGGCCCGTCGGGGGCGCCTTCGCGCAGCTCGACCAGGTGGGCGCAGCCACCCGTGGTCAGGGGGACGAAGAGGCCGGTCACCGTCAGGTCGAAGGAGATCGGCGAGTGGACCAGCCAGCGGCCGTCGCCCGCGTCGTAGTGTTCCCGCGCCCAGGCCAGGTAGGCGCTGAGGGAGGCGTGGTCGACGACGACGCCCTTGGGGCGGCCGGTGGAGCCGGAGGTGTAGATGACGTACACCGCGTGGTCGGTGCGCAGCGGGGAGAGGCGGTCGGCGTCGGTGGGCGCGCCGGCCCCGGCGGCGTCGCGGGCGGCCACGGTCGCCGGGTCGTCGAGGACCAGCACGGGCAGGTCCCCGGCGGGCAGCCGGCCGGCGGTCGCGGCGGTGGCGAGCAGCAGCGTCGGCGCGGCGTCGCCGAGCACGAACTCCAGTCGTTCCGCGGGCTGTTCGACGTCGATCGGGAGGTAGGCGGCGCCGGTCTTGACGACGGCGAGGACGGCGGCGACCAGGTCCACCGAGCGTTCCACGGCCACGGCGACCAGCTGCTCGGGGCCGGCGCCGCGTTCGATCAGCAGCCGGGCCAGGCGGTTCACCCGGTCGTCGAGTTCGGCGAAGGTCAGCTCGGTGTCCTCGAACGCCACGGCGGGCGCGTCGGGCGTGCGCGCGACCTGGGCCTCGAAGAGGTCGGGCAGCGTCGCGGCCGGCACGTCGCGGCGCGGGCCCGTGCTGCGGGCCAGCGCGGCCCGGTGCTCGTCGTCGGTCAGCAGGGCCAGCTGTCCGACCGGCCGGCCGGCGTCGTCCGCGGCCTGCTCGAAGAGCTGCCGCATCCGGGCTCCCAGGCGCTCCACGAGCTCCGCGTCGAAGACGTCGGGCCGGTAGTCGAGCTTGAGCAGGATGCGGGCGCCGGGGGCCACGGTCAGGCCGAGCGGGTAGTGGTTGGCGTCCCGGCCCTCGACGTCGCGGATGCGCAGCCCGCCGATGGGCGCGTCCACCGCGTCCGGGTCGACCGGGTAGTTCTCGAAGACGACGGAGGTGTCGAAGAGCGTTCCGGCGCCGGTCAGCGCCTGGATCTCGGCCAGTCCCAGGTGCTGGTGGGGCATGAGCGAGACCTGTTCGTCCTGCACCCGGCGGAGCAGTGCGGACAGCGGCTCGGCCGGGTCGATGCGCAGCCGCAGGGGCAGCGTGTTGAGGAGCAGGCCGACCATGCTGCGGACGCCGTCGAGGTCCGGCGGGCGCACCGAGACGGTGGTGCCGGTGATGACGTCGTCGCGGCCGGTGATCGTGGAGAGCAGCAGCCCCCACACGGTCTGCACGACGGTGTTCAGGGTGACGTCGTGCCGGCGGGCGGCGGCGTTGAGCCGGGCGGTCAGTTCCTCGTCCAGCTCGAAGAGGAAGCGGTCGGGGCGGACCGCGGCGGCCGTCGCGTCCACGGGCGCGACCAGGGTCGGTTCGTCGACCCCGGCCAGCGCGTGGCGCCAGGCCTCCTCGGCGGCGCCGCGGTCCTGGCCCGCGAGCCAGCCGAGGTAGTCGCGGTACGGGGTGACGCGCGGCAGGGCGCTGTCGTCGCCGCGGCTCAGGTAGAGCGCGAACAGCTCCGAGAACAGCAGCGGGGTGGACCAGCCGTCGAGCAGGATGTGGTGGTTGCTCACCACGAACCGGTAGCGGTCGTCGCCGAGCCTGATCAGCAGGAAGCGGATCAGCGGGGCCTTGCCGAGGTCGAACTTCCGGGACCGGTCGAGCTCCAGGATGCGGGCGAGTTCGCCCTCCCGGTCCTCGTCCGTGCGCTCGCGCAGGTCGAACTCGTACCAGGGCAGCCTGATCTTGCGCCGGATGACCTGCACCGGCCGGTCGAGGCCCTCGTAGCGGAACGCGGCACGCAGGTTGGCGTGGCGGCGCAGGAGCGTCTCGGCGGCGGCGCGCAGGGCCGCCGCGTCGACCTCGCCCTCGATGTCGAGGACGATCTGGACGGTGTAGACGTCAGGAGCCTGGTGGTCGTAGAGAGCGTGGAAGAGCAGCCCCTCCTGGAGGGGTGAGAGCGGCAGGATGTCCTCGATCCGAGCGTTCACCGTGCGTCCCCCCAGAATGAGTCCATGTCGTCCTCTTCATCCTCTTCGTCGTCCTCGTCGTCCGCGGCGAGGACTTGATCGATCTGACTCTGCGTCAGTGATGTCAGTGCGACGTCCGACGGGGTCCACCCGCCGGCGTCGGGGTTCTCCGCGTGCGTGGCGATGGCCTCCAGGGCCCGGAGCCAGGTCTCGGCGAGATCCTGGACCTCGGCCTCGGACAGCAGTCCGTCCGGCCAGGCCAGGGTCGCCGAGAGCAGGGTTCCCGCATCGCTCTCGTGGGCAGCGGCGTTGATCTCCAGGGCGTGCGGGAGCCGCGCGCCCGGTTCGGCGTGTCCGGGCAGCGCACCGGTCTCCGGTGCCGCCGCCCACTGGCCGGCCGGGGCCGACGCCCCGAACCTGCCCAGGTAGTTGAATCCGATCTGTGGGGCCGGCCGGCCGCTCAGCTCGGCGGCCGTCTCCGCGTTGAGGTGGCGCAGCAGCCCGTAGCCGATGCCGTGGTCGGGCACGGCCCGCAGTTGTTCCTTGATCCGCTTGAGCGCGCGTCCGGCGGCCTGGCCGGCGGCCAGCGCCTCGGCCACGTCCACCGGGCCCGGGTCCAGCCGCACGGGGTGGCTGCTGGTGAACCAGCCGACGGTGCGGGACAGGTCCACGCCCTCGACGATGTCCTCCCGGCCGTGGCTCTCCAGGTCCAGCAGCACACCGGTGTCCCGGCCGCGGCCGGTGCGGCGGCGCCAGTCGGCCAGGGCCAGGGCCAGCCCGGTGAGCAGGACGTCGTTCACCCCGGCGTGGAAGGCCGCGGGGACCGTCGTCAGCAGGGCCTCGGCCCGCCCGGCGGGCAGTTCGACCGTCACCGAGCGCAGCGCGCCCACGGTGTCCCGCTCCGGGTCCATCGGGCGGCTGCCCAGCTCCGGGTCGGGGCCGGTCAGCATCTGCTGCCAGAAGGGGAGTTCGGCCCGGCGCAGCGGCTCGTGGGCGAGCCGGGCCAGGTGCTGCGTCCAGCGCCGGAAGGAGGTGCCCTCCGGGGCCAGGGCGGCCGGTTCGCCCGCCCCCGCGGCCCGCCACGCCTCGACCAGGTCGGGGACCAGGATGCGCCAGGACACGCCGTCCACCGCGAGGTGGTGCAGGACGAGCAGCAGCCTGCCGGACTCCTGCGGGCCGGCGTCGAACCAGACCGCCTGCGCCATGACGCCCGCCTCGGGGTCGAGCCGGTCGCGGGCCGCCTCGCCCTCCGTGCGGATCAGTGCGGCCAGCCGGTCGCCGCCCGCCCCGGCCGCGTCGACGCGGCGCACCGCTCGCGCGGCGTCGACCGTGCCGGGGGCGGCCACCTCCAGCCGCCAGCTCCCGCCCCGTTCGAGCCGCAGGCGCAGCGCGCCGTGGTGGTCGAACAGGGTCTGCAGGGCGGTGACGAGCCGCTGCTCGCCGAGGTCCGCCGGGACGGTGAGCAGCGTCGCCTGGTTGACGCCGTCGCTCGGGCCGCCGCGTTCGCGCAGTTCCTCGACGATCGGCAGGGTCACCACCTCGCCGACGGCCACGTCCTGCGGGTCCTTCGCCCCTTCGCCGCCGCGTTCCTCGGCCGCCGCGGCGAGGGCCGCGACGGTCTTGTGCCGGAACACGTCCCGGGGGCTGAAGACCAGGCCGCGGGCGCGGGCCCGGCTGACCAGTTCGATGGAGACGATGCTGTCGCCGCCCAGGTCGAAGAAGCTGCTGTCCACGCCGACCTCGTCCAGTCCGAGCACCTCGGCGAAGAGTTCGGTCAGCAGTTCCTCGCGCCGGGTCTGCGGGGTCCGTCCGGCGGCGCCGCCGGAGAGGTCCGGGGCCGGCAGGGCGCGCCGGTCCACCTTTCCGCTCGGGGTGAGCGGGAAGGCGTCCAGCACCACCACGGCGACCGGCACCATGTAGTCGGGCAGGTCGGCCGCGAGCCGGTCCCGCAGCTCGCCGGCGTCGGGGTGGCCGCCGGGCGCGGGCACGGTGTAGGCGACCAGCTGGCGCACCCCGGGCCGGTCCTCGCGCACGACGACGGCCGCCTGGGCGACGCCCGGCTGTCCGGACAGCGCCGACTCGATCTCGCCGAGTTCGATGCGGAAGCCGCGGATCTTCACCTGGTCGTCGGTCCGGCCGAGGTACTCCAGCACGCCGTCGCGCCAGCGCACCAGGTCCCCGGTGCGGTACATCCGGGTGCCGGGCGGGCCGTAGGGGTCCGCCACGAACCGGCCGGCCGTCAGCGCGGAGTCGGCCACGTAGCCGCGGGCCAGCGCGGGCCCGGACAGGTGGAGTTCGCCGGGCACGCCGGGCAGGACCGGCCGCAGCCGCTCGTCGAGCACCCGGGCGGTGGTGCCGGGCACCGGGCGGCCGATGACCGGGCGGCCCGGACCGATCCGTACGACGACGGAGTCGACCGTGCACTCGGTGGGGCCGTACAGGTTGAACGCGGCCAGGCCGGGGGTCTCGGCGAGCTGCCGCCACAGCGGTTCCGGCACCGCCTCGGCGCCCAGGGCGAGCGCCCGCAGCCGGTGCGGGCCGTCCAGCAGGCCGCGGGCCACGAGCTGCGCCGCGTACGACGGCGTGGTGCTCAGGGCGTCCACGCGCCGTTCGGCGAGGTAGCGCAGCAGCGCGTCCGGGTCGGTCCGGGTCTCGTCGTCCAGGACGTGCAGCTCGTGCCCGTCGAACAGCCACAGCAGCTGGTCGACGGAGGCGTCGAAGGAGAACGAGGCGAAGTGCGCGGCGCGCAGCCGGTCCCCGTCCGCCGCCGGTGCGTACACCCGCTCGCGCATGGCGCGGAACAGTCCGGCCATGGAGCCGTGGCTCACCAGGACGCCCTTGGGGCGGCCGGTGGAGCCGGAGGTGTGGATCACGTAGGCGGGCGCGCCCGGGACCTGCGCCGTCCGTGGCGCGTGGTCGGGGGCGGTGGCCGCGGCCGCGGCCAGCTCGTCCGGTCCGAGGACCTCGCTGCCGGCCGTGTCCACGCCGGGCAGGCCGTCGGCGCCGGTGAGCACCAGGGCCGGGCGGGTGCGGCCGAGCATGTACGTCAGCCGGCCGGCCGGGTACGACGGGTCGAGCGGCACGTAGCCGCCGCCCGTCTTGAGCACCGCGAGGAGGGCCGTCACCAGCGCCGCGGACCGGGGCATGGCCAGCCCCACCAGGGACTCGGCGCCGATTCCGCGCGCGGTCAGCACCTGGGCCAGCCGGTTGGCGCGGGCGTCGAGCTCGGCGAAGGTGAGGGTGTCGTCCGCCGCGACGACGGCCGTGGCGCCGGGGGTCCGGGCGGCCTGTTCCGCGAACAGCTCCGCGGGGGTCGGGGCCCCGGCGGGTCCGCCGCGTCCCCGGCCCCAGTCGTCCAGCACCCGTTCGAGTTCGCCGGGCACGGCGATGGCGAGGTCGCCGATGGGCCGGTCGGGGCCGGCCACGGCGGCGTCCAGCAGCCGGGCCAGGCGGTCCGCGATCATCTCGGCCGTCGCCGGGTCGAACAGGTCGACGGCGTACTCGATCATGCCGGTGATGCCGTCCGGTTCCCCGTCGGCGGTCTGCCGCTCCTCCAGGTTGAACGACAGGTCGAACTTGGCGGCGTCCAGACCGATCCGGAGCGTGGTGACGTCCAGGCCCGGCAGCGTCAGTTCGGTCGACTCGGCGTTCTGGAACGACAGCATCACCTGGAACAGCGGGTGCCGGGCCAGCGAACGCGTCGGGTTGAGGACCTCCACCAGTCGCTCGAACGGCACGTCCTGGTGGGCGTACGCGGCGAGGTCGGTCTCCCGGACCCGGTCCAGGAGTTCGGTGAAGGCCGGGTCGCCGGAGGTGTCCGTGCGCAGCACCAGGGTGTTCACGAAGAAGCCGACCAGTTCGTCGAGCGCCTCGTCGGTGCGGCCCGCGATCAGCGAGCCGACCGGGATGTCGGTGCCCGCCCCGAGCCGGGTCAGCAGGGCGGCGACACCGGCCTGCATGACCATGAAGAGGCTGACGTTCGCCTCCTTGGCCAGTGCGGCCAGGTCCCGGTGGAGCGCGGCGGGGATGTGCACGGCGGCACTCTCGCCGCGACGGCTCGGCAGCTGCGGGCGCGGCCGGTCGACGGGCAGCGTGATCTCGTCGGGCAGTTCGGCCAGCGCCTCGTGCCAGTAGCCCAGCTGGCGGGCCAGCGAGCTGTCGGGCTCGGTCTCGTCGCCGAGCACCTCGCGCTGCCACAGCGTGTAGTCCGCGTACTGGACCGGCAGCGGCTCCCACGCGGGGGCGTCGCCCGCCGCACGGGCGGTGTAGGCGGCCGACAGGTCCCGGGCCAGCGGGGCCAGCGACCAGCCGTCGGCCGCGATGTGGTGCAGCACGACCAGCAGGACGTGGTCCCGCTCGCCCAGCCGGAACACCTGTGCGCGCAGGGGAAGTTCGCGGCCCAGGTCGAAGCCGGCGTTGGCGGCCGAGGCCAGTTCGCCGGACAGCTCCTGCTCCTCGATGGTCCGGACGGGCAGCTCCGGCACCAGCGGCGGCAGGATCTGCTGCCGCGGCTGGCCCTGCTCGTCGGGGAAGAGGGTGCGCAGCGCCTCGTGCCGGGCCACGACGTCGCCGAGGGCCAGCCGCAGCGCCTGCACGTCGAAGTCGCCGGAGAGCCGGACCGCCATCGGCACGTTGTACGCGGCCGAGTTCTCCTCGAACCGGTTGAGGAACCAGAGCCGGCGCTGGGCGGAGGAGAGCGGAACGGTCTCGGGCCGGGGCACGGGGGCCAGGGCGGTGCGGGCGCGGGCGGCCTCGTCCAGGACCCGGTCCAGCGCGGCCACCGTCGGGTTCTCGAAGAGCGCCCGGATCGGCAACTCCACACCCAGCACCGACCGCACCCGGCTCACCAGACGCGTCGCCAGCAACGAATGACCACCCAGATCGAAGAACCCGTCCTCGACCCCCACCCCCGACAACCCCAGCACCTCACCGAACAGACCGCACAGAATCTCCTCCCGCGCACTCCTCGGCCCACGACCCCCCACCACCAACTCCGGCTCCGGCAACGCCCGCCGGTCCAGCTTCCCGTGCACCGTCAACGGCAACGCATCCATCACCACGAACGCCGACGGCACCATGTAATCCGGCACCCGCCCCGCAACCACCCCACGAAGCACACCCACATCCACACCCCCACCACCGGACTCGGGCACCACATACGCCACCAACCGCGCACCCCGCACCCCGTCCTCACGCACCACCACAGCCGCCTGCGCAACCCCCGCACAACCAGCCACCACAGCCGACACCTCACCCGGCTCGACCCGGAAACCCCGAATCTTCACCTGATCATCAGCACGACCCACAAACTCCACCTGACCATCCGCCAACAACCGCACCACATCACCCGTGCGATACATCCGCGAACCAGCCGGACCATACGGATCCGCCACAAACCGCGAACCCGTCAGACCCGCACGCCCCACATACCCACGCGCCAACCCCACACCCGACACATACAACTCACCCGCAACACCCGGAGCCACCAAACCCAACGACCCATCCAGCACATACACCCGCGTGTTCCACACCGCACGACCGATCGGCGGAGTGGTGTCGCCGGTCAGCGGCTCGGTCATGGTCGTCGCGACGGTCATCTCGGTGGGCCCGTAGGCATTGACGACCTTGCGTCCGCCCCCGGCCCAGCGCGCCACCAGTTCGGCCGAGCACGCCTCGCCGCCCGTGACGACGCAGCGCAGCGTGTCCAGACCGGCCTCCGGGATCGTGGCCAGCACGGGGGCGGCCAGCTGGAGGTGGGTCACGCCGTGGGTGGAGATGGCCTCGGCCAGCTGGTCGCCCACCACGTGCCGCTCCGGGTCGGCGAGCACCAGCGTGGCACCGGCCAGCAGCGCCATCACGGTGTCGGCGACGGACGGGTCGAACGTGGTGGACACCGCCTGCAGGACGCGGCTGTCCGCGTCGATGCCGAGCCGGTCGATGTGCACCGCCGCGAGGTTCCCGATGCTGGCGTGCGTGATCAGCACGCCCTTGGGCAGCCCGGTGGAGCCGGAGGTGTAGATGACGTACGCCGGGTGCTCCGGCCTGAGGACGGCGCCGCGCTCCGCGTCGGTCGGATCGGTGGCGTCGTACCCGGCGCAGAGCCGCTCGCCCTCGGCGATCGGCAGCGTGCGGTACGCCTCGCCGGCCGGCACGCGGGCGTCGTCGCCGGCGGTGAGGACCAGGACGGGCCCCGCGTCACCGAGGACGTGGGCGATGCGCTGCGCGGGCTGGCCGGGGTCGACCGGCAGGTAACCGGCCCCCGCCTTGGAGACGGCGAGGAGGGCGACGAGCCATTCCACCGAGCGCGGCACGGCGACCGCGACCAGGGTCTCGGGGCGCGCCCCGTACTCGATCAGCAGCCGCGCCAGGCGGTTCGCCCGACGGTTCAGCTCCGCGTAGTCGAGCTCCTGTCCGGTGGCGGCGACGACCGCCGTGGCACCGGGGGTACGGGCCGCCCGGGCCTCGAAGAGGTCCGGCAGCGTGCCCTCGGGCAGCGCGTGGTCGGTGTCGTTCCAGCGGTGCAGCACGGTCTCGCGCTCGTCCGTGGACAGCACGTCGAACGCGCCGATGCGGGTGTCCGGTGCCGCCACCGCGGAGGCCAGCCAGCGGGCGAACCGGTCCATCAGCCCCTGCACGGTGCCGTGGTCGAACCGGTCGGCGCTGTAGTGCGCCAGCCCCTGGATCCCGCCGGGGCCGCCGGCCTCGTCCTGGCGCTCGACCAGCTCGATGCCGAGGTCGAACTTGGCGTCGGCGGGGGCGGGCGGCAGCGGGGTGACGTCCAGGCCGGGCAGCCGCAGCGTGCCGTCCGGCGTGTTCTGCAGGGCCAGCATCACCTGGAACAGCGGGTGCCGGGCCAGCGAACGGGGCGGGTTGAGGACCTCCACCAGTCGCTCGAACGGCACGTCCTGGTGGGCGTAGGCCGCCAGGTCCGTGTCCCGGACCCGGTCCAGCAGCTCCCGGAAGGTCGGGTCGCCGGAGGTGTCGGTGCGCAGCACCAGGGTGTTCACGAAGAAGCCGATGAGGTCGTCGAGCGCCTCGTCGGTCCGGCCCGCCACCGGGGTGCCGAGCGGGATGTCGGTGCCCGCGCCGAGCCGGGTCAGCAGGGCGGCGAGCCCCGCCTGGAGCACCATGAAGAGGCTGACGTTCGCCTCCTTGGCCAGCGCGGTGAGTTCGCCGTGCAGCGCCGCGTCGAAGCCGAACTCCACCGATCCGCCGCGGTAGCCGGGCAGTTGCGGGCGGGGCCGGTCGGCGGGCAGCTCGATCTCGTCGGGCAGCTCGGCCAGCGCCTCGTACCAGTAGCTCAGCTGGCGGGCGATCGGGCTCTCGGGCTCGGTCTCGTCGCCGAGCACCTCGCGCTGCCACAGCGTGTAGTCCGCGAACTGGACCGGCAGCGGCTCCCACGCGGGGACGCCGCCCGCCGCACGGGCGGTGTACGCGGCCGACAGGTCCCGGGCCAGCGGGGCCAGCGACCAGCCGTCGGCCGCGATGTGGTGCAGCACGACCAGCAGGACGTGGTCCCGCTCGCCCAGCCTCAGGACCCGGGCGCGCAGCGGCGGGTCGACCGCGAGGTCGACGGGCAGCGAGCCGAAGTCCTGCACGGCGGAGTCGAGCTCGGACTCGGTCACGTCGACGATGCCGAGGCCGGGCACCCAGAAGTCGAGCACCCGCTGGTGCGGGATGCCGTCGTCGTCGGGGAAGACGGTGCGCAGCGCCTCGTGCCGGGCCACGACGTCGCCGAGGGCCAGCCGCAGCGCCTGCACGTCGAGTTCGCCGGAGAGCCGGACCGCCAGGGAGACACTGCCCCCGGCGCCCTCGAAGCGCTCCAGGAACCAGAGCCGGCGCTGGCCGAAGGAGAGCGGAACGGTCTCGGGCCGGGGCACGGGGGCCAGGGCGGTGCGGGCGCGGGCGGCCTCGTCCAGGACCCGGTCCAGCGCGGCCACCGTCGGGTTCTCGAAGAGCGCCCGGATCGGCAACTCCACACCCAGCACCGACCGCACCCGGCTCACCAGACGCGTCGCCAGCAACGAATGACCACCCAGATCGAAGAACCCGTCCTCGACCCCCACCCCCGACAACCCCAGCACCTCACCGAACAGACCGCACAGAATCTCCTCCCGCGCACTCCTCGGCCCACGACCCCCCACCACCAACTCCGGCTCCGGCAACGCCCGCCGGTCCAGCTTCCCGTGCACCGTCAACGGCAACGCATCCATCACCACGAACGCCGACGGCACCATGTAATCCGGCACCCGCCCCGCAACCACCCCACGAAGCACACCCACATCCACACCCCCACCACCGGACTCGGGCACCACATACGCCACCAACCGCGCACCCCGCACCCCGTCCTCACGCACCACCACAGCCGCCTGCGCAACCCCCGCACAACCAGCCACCACAGCCGACACCTCACCCGGCTCGACCCGGAAACCCCGAATCTTCACCTGATCATCAGCACGACCCACAAACTCCACCTGACCATCCGCCAACAACCGCACCACATCACCCGTGCGATACATCCGCGAACCAGCCGGACCATACGGATCCGCCACAAACCGCGAACCCGTCAGACCCGCACGCCCCACATACCCACGCGCCAACCCCACACCCGACACATACAACTCACCCGCAACACCCGGAGCCACCAACCCCAACGACCCATCCAGCACATACACCCGCGTGTTCCACACCGCACGACCGATCGGCGGGACGGACGGGGAGCCGTCGGCGGAGAGCGGGTCGCTCATGGTGGCGCAGACGGTGGTCTCCGTCGGGCCGTAGGCGTTGATCATCCGGCGGTCCCGCGACCACCGCTCGACGAGCGCCGGGGAGCACGCCTCGCCGGCCACGGTCAGCACCATGCCCGGCGGCAGGCCGTCCTCGTCCAGCGCGGCGAGGGCGGCGGGCGGGATGGTCGCGTGGGTGACCCGCTGACGGTGGGTCAGCTCGGTGAGGGACCGGCCCGGCAGCAGCCGGTCGGCCGGCGCCAGGACGAGCGTCGAGCCGGACAGCAGGGCCAGGCACAGCTCGGAGAAGGCCGCGTCGAAGCTCGGCGAGGCGAACTGGAGCACCCGGCTCCCCTCGTGCACGGCGAACCGCTCGATCTGGCTGCCCGCGAGGTTGGCCACCCCCCGGTGGGTCACCAGCACGCCCTTGGGGTTGCCGGTGGAGCCCGAGGTGTAGATGACGTACGCCGGGCTGTCCAGCATCAGCGGGGCGTGCCGGTCCGCGTCCGTGGGGCTGTGTCCGGGGCGCTCGGGGGCGATGTCACCGCCGAGGACCAGGGCGGCCGTGCCGGTGCCGATCTCCGGCAGCCGGTGGGCGGTGTCCCGGTCGACCAGCAGCAGCGCGGGCCGGGCGTCGCCGATCACGTACGCGATCCGCTCGGCCGGGTACTCCGGGTCGATGGGCAGGAAGGCGCCGCCCGCCTTCGTCACGGCGAGGACGGCCACCACCTGGTCGACGGAGCGGGGCAGCAGCAGGCCCACGACGGACTCGGGGCCGATGTTCCGCGCGATGAGCAGGTGGGCGAGGTGGTTGGCCCGCTCGTCCAGCTCGGCGTAGGTGAGCTCGGTCGAGGGCCCCTCCGGCTCGTCGTACACCACGGCCGTGGCGTCCGGCGTACGGGCCGCCTGGGCCTGGAACAGCTCGGGGAAGACGTCGAACCGCACGTCACGGGTGGTGCTGTCCCACTCGGTCCGCAGCCGGTCCGTCTCCTCGGCGGTGATGACGCCGACCCGGCCGACCGGCCGCCCGGGCTCCGTCACGATCAGTTCGAGCAGTCCGCGCAGCCGGTCCCCGAGCAGCTCGGCCCCGGCAGCGGTGAACGCGTCCGGCCGGTGGTCGAAGCGCAGCTCCAGGCGGGTGCCGGGGACGACGGCCAGCGAGAGCGGATAGTGCGCCGCGTCCCTGACCCGGGCGTCGACGGCGCGCAGACCGGTGCCGGGCAGGTCCAGGACGCCCGGGTCCAGCGGGTAGTTCTCGAAGACCAGCAGGGTGTCGAAGAGTTCGCCGAGTCCGGTCGACGCGGTGACCTCGGAGAGGCCGACGTGCTGGTGCTCCATGAGGCCGGCCTGTTCGTCCTGCAGCCGGGCGAGCAGGTCCGCCAGCGGCTCGGCCGGGTCCAGGACGAGGCGTACGGGCAGGGTGTTGCTGAACAGGCCCACCATGCCCTCGGCCCCCGGCAGGTCGGCGGGGCGGCCGGAGACGGTGGCGCCGAAGACGACGTCGTCGCGGCCGGTGAGCCGGGCCAGCAGCAGGGCCCACGCCCCCTGGAGGAGCGTGTTCACGGTGAGGCCGTGCGACCTCGCCCAGGCGTGCAGGGTCGCGGTGAGGTCCTCGGACAGCCGGACGGAGTGCCGCTCCGGTGTCGTCGGCAGGTCCCCGGACCCGGCGGGCGCGAGCAGGGTGGGCTCGTCGAGTCCGGCCAGGGCCTCGCGCCATGCCGTGCCGGCCGCGGCGCGGTCCTGGCGGGAGAGCCATTCCAGGTGGTCGCGGAACTGCGGGGGCTCGGGCAGTGCGAAGCCGTCGCCCCCTTGCGCGTACAGCTCGAACAGTTCGCGTACGGCGATGGGCACCGACCAGCCGTCCCACAGGAGGTGGTGGTTGGTCAGCACGAGCCGGTGGCGGTGGTCGCCGAGCCGGATGGCGGTGAAGCGCAGGAGCGGCGGGGCGGCCGGGTCGAAGCGGCGGGCCCGGTCCTCGTCGAGGACCCGGGCGGCCTCCGTCTCGCGGTCGGCCTCGTCGAACCCGGTCAGGTCGACGTCCTGCCACGGCACCTCGGCGGAGGCGGGGATCACCTGGACCGGGCGGCCGGACTCCTGGTGGACGAAGGCCGCCCGCAGGTTGGGCCGGCGCTCCAGCAGGGTCCGGGCCGCGGCGCGCATGGCCGTGGCGTCGAAGTCGCCCTCGAGGTCGAAGACGAGCTGGATGGCGTAGAGGTCGGGGGCGTCGGACTCACCGCCGTAGACGGTGTGGAAGTGGAGTCCTTCCTGGAGGGGGGAGAGCGGGAGGACGTCGACCAGGCCCGGATACGCGGTCTCCAGCGTCTCGATCTCGTCCTGCGTCACCTCCACCAACGGAACGTCCGACGGCGTCAGACCACCCGCACCCGGCTCACCCGCCGCCACCACCAACGACTCCAGGACCTCCACCCACGCACGGGCAAGCCCCTCCACCTCACCCTCACCGAACAACCCGCCCGGCCACGCCCACACCGCCGACAGCACCGAACCCTCCGCACCGTCCAGCGTCAGCGCATTCACCTCCAGCGCATGCGGCATCCGCATCGACGGATCCACACCCCCACCCACACCACCGGCCTCACCCACCGGCGACCAGTCACCACCCTGAGCAGCAAAACGACCCAGATAGTTGAACCCCACCTGCGGCTCCGGCAACGACGCCAGAACCCCACCCGCCACCGGATGCAGATACCGCAGCAAACCAAACCCCATACCCCGGTCCGGCAACCCCGCAGCACCTCCTTCACCCGCTTCACCGCACCCACCACACCCACCCCGTCCACATCCAGCCGCACCGGATACCGGCTCGTGAACCACCCCACCGTCCGCGACAGATCCAGCCCCTCCACCACCTGCTCACGCCCATGCCCCTCCAGATCCACCAACAGACCCCCACCACCCGCACCACGCCCCGCACGCCACCGCGACACCGCCACACCCAACGCCGCCAGCAACACCTCCTCCACACCCGCCCGGAACACACCCGGAACCCACGTCAACAACGCCGACGTCACACCCGCCGGCACCTCCACCGACACCGAACACGACGAACCCGCCACATCCACCACCGGATCCAGCGCACGCGACGACAACAACACATCACCACCCGACAACACCCCCTCCCACAACCCCAACTCACCCACACGACCCTCCGCCAACCCCGGCAGAAGACCCGCCCACGCCCGATACGACGTCCCCACCGGCTCCAGCACCGGCACCTCACCCGCCACCACCGCACGCCACGCAACCTCGAGATCCGGCAGAATCACCCGCCACGAAACCCCGTCCACCACCAAGTGATGCACCACCACCAACAACCGGCCCGAACGCCCAGCCCCCGCGTCGAACCACACCACCTGCACCATCACCCCACCCTCAGGATCCAACCGCTCCCGAGCCGCATCCGCCTCCACCCGCACCAACTCCGACAACACACCACCATCACCACCCGACACATCCACCCGACGCACACACCCACCAGCAGAAACAGACCCCACCTCCCCCACCACAAGACCCCAGCCACCATCACCCGCAACCTCAAGCCTCATCCGCAACGCATCATGACGATCCACCACCGCCTGCACCGCACCCACCAACGCACCCACACCCACACCCGCCGGCACCGACACCAGCACCGACTGATGAAAACCACCCACACCCGACCCCAACTCACGCAACCAATGCACGATCGGAGCCGACACCACACCACCCACACCACCACCGGGGGGCTCGATCACCGCGGCGGCCGGGGTGTCGCCCTGCTCGTCGAGGGCGGCGGCGATGGCCTCCACGGTCCTGAGCCGGAAGACGTCGCGGGGACGCACCGACAGTCCGGCCCGCCGGGCCCGGCCGGCCACCTGGATGGACATGATGCTGTCGCCGCCCAGGTCGAAGAAGCTGTCGTCCGCGCCGACCTCCTCCAGACCCAGCACCTCGGCGAACAGCCCGCACAGCACCGCCTCGCGCTCCGTGCGCGGAGCCCTCCCCCGCACCACACCACCGAAATCGGGCGCCGGCAACGCCCGCCGGTCCAGCTTCCCGTTCGGGTTCAGGGGCAGGGAATCCAACGACACGAACGCCACCGGAACCATGTACTCCGGCAACCGCTCCGCCACGAAACCACGCAACACCCCACCATCCACCGGCACCCCGTCCACCGGCACCACATACGCAACGATCTGCCGCGACCCCGGCTGATCCTCACGCACCACCACGGCCACCCGGCCCACACCCGGACACGCCCCCACCACCGACTCGATCTCACCCAGCTCGATACGGAAACCACGCACCTTCACCTGGTCATCCGCACGCCCCAGATACTCCAGCTCACCCCCCGCCGACCAACGCACCACATCACCCGTCCGGTACATCCGCCCACCCGCGACACCGAACGGATCCGCCACGAACCGACCCGCCGACAACCCCGCACGCCCCAGATAACCCCGGGCCAGTCCGGGCCCGGCGATGTAGAGCTCTCCCGTGACCCCGGGGGGCACGGGGCGCAGGCCGGCGTCCAGGACGTAGACCCGGCGGTTGGTGATCGGCCGGCCGATCGGCGGGATGCCGTCCGCGGAGCCGTCGCCGGAGAACCAGGCGGTCGAGTAGACCGTGGCCTCGGTCGGCCCGTAGATGTTGGCGACCCGGGTGCCCGGCATGGTCCGCCGGATGTCGTCCATCAGCCGGGCGGGCAGGGCCTCGCCGGCCAGGACGACCAGGTCCGCGCGCACGCCGAGGCCGCCGTGGGCCAGGAGCTGGTCGAGGGCGGACGGCACGGCGCTGATGAGCGTGCCGGACCAGGTGTCGTACGGCGCCTCGGTGAGCGCGAGCACATCGCGCACGACCTCGACGGAGCCGCCCGACAGGAGGGGGCCGAAGACCTCGAAGACCGACACGTCGAAGTTGAGCGAGGTCGCGAACAGGACCCGGGACAGCCGCTCGGGGCCGATCTCGGTCGCCGCCCAGGCGGCGAGGGCGACCACGCTCTCGTGGCTGACGACGACGCCCTTGGGGCGGCCGGTGGAGCCCGAGGTGTAGATGACGTACGCCGGGTTGGCGGGCCGCAGCGGTGCGACCCGGTCGGCGTCCGTCGGGGCGTGCGCGGGCAGGGAGTCCAGTTCGGCGGTGATGTCCTCGCCGTCCAGGAGGAGGCGCGGCGTGCCGGTGCCGGGCAGGCCCCCGGCCACCTCGGCGGTGGTCAGGACCAGCACCGGGGCGGCGTCCCGGAGCAGGAACTCGATCCGCTCCGCCGGATAACCCGGGTCCACCGGCAGGTACGCGGCCCCCGACTTGAGCACCGCGAGGACGGCGACGAGCAGGTCGGCCGAGCGCGGCAGGGCGACGGCGACGAACTGCTCGGGGGCGGCGCCGCGGCCGATGAGCAGCCGGGCCAGTCGGTTGGAGCGCTCGTCCAGCTCGGCGTAGGACAGACCGGTCCCCCGGAACGTGACCGCGACGGAGTCGGGGGTGCGGGCGGCCTGCTGCCGGAACGCGTCGGCCAGGGTGCCCGCGGGCACCGGGGCGGCGGTGTCGTTCCAGTCGACGAGGACGCGGTCCAGCTCCGCCGCCGGCAGCAGGTCGATGCGGCCGACCGGCCGGTCCGGGTCGGCGACGACGGTGTCGAGCACGGAGAGGAGGGCGGCCAGGATCCGCTCGGCGCGGTCCCGGTCGACGACGCCGGGGCGGTACCCGAGGCGCAGTTGCAGCCGGTCGCCGGGGACGGCGATCAGGGTGAGCGGGTAGTGGGTGGTGTCGCCGCCGTCGACGCCGGTGACCCGCAGCCGGCCGTCCGCGCTGCCGAGGTCGAGCGCGTCGATCGGGTAGTTCTCGAACACCGCGATGGAGTCGAAGAGTTCGCCGTGTCCGGTCAGCCGCTGCACATCGGCGAGGCGGACGTGCTGGTGCGGCATGAGCCGGGCCTGCTCGTCCTGCACGGCCCCGAAGAGGCCGGACAGGCTGTCGCCGGGGCGCACCCGCACCCGGACGGGCAGGGTGTTGATGAACAGCCCCACCATGTCCTCGATGCCGGGCAGGTCGGCGGGGCGGCCGGAGACGGTGGCGCCGAAGACGACGTCGTCGCGGCCGGTGAGCCGGGCGAGGACCAGGCCCCAGCAGCCCTGCACCACGGTGTTGAGCGTGATGCCCAGGGCGCGGGCCCGCGCGCTCACGGCCTCGGTCAGCTCCGCCGTGAGTTCGGTCCGGATCTGCTCGGGCGCGGCGGCGTCGGCGGTGTCGTGGGAGGAGGCGAGCAGGGTGGGTTCGTCGAGTCCGGCCAGGGCCTCGCGCCATGCCGTGCCGGCCGCGGCGCGGTCCTGGCGGGAGAGCCATTCCAGGTGGTCGCGGAAGGGGGTGACGCGCGGCAGGGCCGCGGTGTCGGAGCCGGAGGCGTACAGCGCGAAGAGCTCGCGGACCAGGACGGCCGTCGACCAGCCGTCGAGCAGCAGGTGGTCGTAGGTGAGGACGAGCCGGTGGCGGCGGTCGTCGAGCCGGATGGCGGTGAAGCGCAGGAGCGGCGGGGCGGCCGGGTCGAAGCGGCGGGCCCGGTCCTCGTCGAGGATCCGGGCGACGGCGGCGTCGCGCGCGCCGGGGGCCAGGTCCGCGAGGTCCTGCTCGGACCAGGGCAGCGGAACCGCTGCGGTGATCACCTGGACCGGTGCGTCGAGTCCTTCGTGGACGAAGCCCGCGCGCAGCCCGGCGTGCCGGCCCAGCAGCGTCCCGGCGGCCCGGCGCATGGCCGTGGCGTCGAAGTCGCCCTCGAGGTCGAGGACGATCTGGACGGTGTACGCGTCCGAGCTCGCGTCCTCGTCGAGGGCGTGGAAGTGGAGTCCTTCCTGGAGGGGGGAGAGCGGGAGGACGTCGACCAGGCCCGGATACGCGGTCTCCAGCGTCTCGATCTCGTCCTGCGTCACCTCCACCAACGGAACGTCCGACGGCGTCAGACCACCCGCACCCGGCTCACCCGCCGCCACCACCAACGACTCCAGGACCTCCACCCACGCACGGGCAAGCCCCTCCACCTCACCCTCACCGAACAACCCGCCCGGCCACGCCCACACCGCCGACAGCACCGAACCCTCCGCACCGTCCAGCGTCAGCGCATTCACCTCCAGCGCATGCGGCATCCGCATCGACGGATCCACACCCCCACCCACACCACCGGCCTCACCCACCGGCGACCAGTCACCACCCTGAGCAGCAAAACGACCCAGATAGTTGAACCCCACCTGCGGCTCCGGCAACGACGCCAGAACCCCACCCGCCACCGGATGCAGATACCGCAGCAAACCAAACCCCATACCCCGGTCCGGCAACCCCCGCAGCACCTCCTTCACCCGCTTCACCGCACCCACCACACCCACCCCGTCCACATCCAGCCGCACCGGATACCGGCTCGTGAACCACCCCACCGTCCGCGACAGATCCAGCCCCTCCACCACCTGCTCACGCCCATGCCCCTCCAGATCCACCAACAGACCCCCACCACCCGCACCACGCCCCGCACGCCACCGCGACACCGCCACACCCAACGCCGCCAGCAACACCTCCTCCACACCCGCCCGGAACACACCCGGAACCCACGTCAACAACGCCGACGTCACACCCGCCGGCACCTCCACCGACACCGAACACGACGAACCCGCCACATCCACCACCGGATCCAGCGCACGCGACGACAACAACACATCACCACCCGACAACACCCCCTCCCACAACCCCAACTCACCCACACGACCCTCCGCCAACCCCGGCAGAAGACCCGCCCACGCCCGATACGACGTCCCCACCGGCTCCAGCACCGGCACCTCACCCGCCACCACCGCACGCCACGCAACCTCGAGATCCGGCAGAATCACCCGCCACGAAACCCCGTCCACCACCAAGTGATGCACCACCACCAACAACCGGCCCGAACGCCCAGCCCCCGCGTCGAACCACACCACCTGCACCATCACCCCACCCTCAGGATCCAACCGCTCCCGAGCCGCATCCGCCTCCACCCGCACCAACTCCGACAACACACCACCATCACCACCCGACACATCCACCCGACGCACACACCCACCAGCAGAAACACACCCCACCTCCCCCACCACAAGACCCCAGCCACCATCACCCGCAACCTCAAGCCTCATCCGCAACGCATCATGACGATCCACCACCGCCTGCACCGCACCCACCAACGCACCCACACCCACACCCGCCGGCACCGACACCAGCACCGACTGATGAAAACCACCCACACCCGACCCCAACTCACGCAACCAATGCACGATCGGAACCGACACCACACCACCCACACCACCACCGGGTTCGGCGCCCCAGACGGTCCGGTCCCGGCTGTCCTCCTCGGCGGCCTCGGCCAGTGCCTCGACGGTCTTCAGCCGGAAGACGTCGCGCGTGGTCAGGACGAGACCGGCGGTGCGGGCGCGGCTGACCAGCTGAATCGACATGATGCTGTCGCCGCCCAGGTCGAAGAAGCTGTCGTCCGCGCCGACCTCCTCCAGACCCAGCACCTCGGCGAACAGCCCGCACAGCACCGCCTCGCGCTCCGTGCGCGGAGCCCTCCCCCGCACCACACCACCGAAATCGGGCGCCGGCAACGCCCGCCGGTCCAGCTTCCCGTTCGGGTTCAGGGGCAGGGAATCCAACGACACGAACGCCACCGGAACCATGTACTCCGGCAACCGCTCCGCCACGAAACCACGCAACACCCCACCATCCACCGGCACCCCGTCCACCGGCACCACATACGCAACGATCTGCCGCGACCCCGGCTGATCCTCACGCACCACCACGGCCACCCGGCCCACACCCGGACACGCCCCCACCACCGACTCGATCTCACCCAGCTCGATACGGAAACCACGCACCTTCACCTGGTCATCCGCACGCCCCAGATACTCCAGCTCACCCCCCGCCGACCAACGCACCACATCACCCGTCCGGTACATCCGCCCACCCGCGACACCGAACGGATCCGCCACGAACCGACCCGCCGACAACCCCGCACGCCCCAGATAACCCCGGGCGAGCTGGACGCCCGCGAGATAGAGCTCTCCCGGCGCACCCGTGGGGACCGGCCGCAGCCCGGCGTCCAGGACGTACACCCGGGTGTTCCACACGGGCCGGCCGATCGGCACCGACGGGCTCTTGTCCTCCGGGCCGCACGCCCACCAGGTGACGTCGACGGAGGCCTCGGTCGGCCCGTACAGGTTGTGCAGTCCGATCTCCGACGGTCCGGCGAAGACGGCGTGGAAACGGTCGCGCAGGGTGGCGGGCAGCGCCTCGCCGCTGCAGATCACCCGGCGCAGTCCGGTGCACTCGGCCGCGGCGGGCTCGGCCAGGAACGCCTGGAGCATGGAGGGTACGAAGTGCGTGGTGGTGACGGCCTGTTCACGGATGAGCCCGGCCAGGTAGACGGGGTCCTTGTGGCCCTCGGGGCGGGCGACGACCAGGGTCGCGCCGGTGATGAGCGGCCAGAAGAACTCCCACACGGAGACGTCGAAGCCGGAGGGGGTCTTCTGCAGGACGCGGTCGTCGGCGGTGAGCCGGTAGTGGTCCTGCATCCACAGCAGCCGGTTGACGATGCCCGCGTGGGGGACGATCGCGCCCTTGGGGCGGCCGGTGGAGCCCGAGGTGTAGATGACGTACGCCGGGTTGGCGGGGGCGGCGACGGGCAGGGCGATGCCGCTGTCCGGTCCGTGGCCGGCCAGCAGTTCCGCCGTGCCGGGCGTGTCCAGGAGCAGCTGCGGCGTCTCGGTGCCGGGCAGCCCCTCGGCCACCTCGGCAGTGGTCAGGACCAGCACCGGGGCGGCGTCCCGGAGCAGGAACTCGATCCGCTCCGCCGGATAACCCGGGTCCACCGGCAGGTACGCGGCCCCCGACTTGAGCACCGCGAGGACGGCGACGAGCAGGTCGGCCGAGCGCGGTACGGCGACGGCGACGAAGCGCTCGGGGCCGACGCCCTGGGCCACGAGCAGCCGGGCCAGCCGACCGGCCCGCTCGTCCAGCTCCGCGTAGGACAGACCGGTGCCCTCGAAGACCAGGGCGGTGGCGTCCGGGGTGCGCAGGGCCTGGGCGTCCAGCAGCGCGGTCAGGGTGGTCGACGGCACCGGGTGGGCGGTGTCGTTCCACGCCTCCAGCACCTGGTGGCGCTCCGCGTCGTCCAGCAGGTCGATCTCCCCGACGGCCCGGTCCGGTCCGCCGTCCGCGAGCTCCGCCAGGAACCGCAGGAAGCGGTTCAGGTGGGCGTCGATCTCGTCGGGGGTGTACAGCTCCGGGTTGGCGTCGAGGTCGATCTGCAGCCCCTTGCCGTCCCCGCGGTCGTAGACGACGACGGCCATGTCGTCGGCGGGCCCGACGGAGAGGTTGTGGACGACGGCCCGGTGCCCGGCGAACCGCAGGTCGTAGTCGAACATCATGATGTTGACCTGCGGTCCGACCAGCTTCTGGTCGTCGGCGAGCAGGTTCAGGTCGCGGCGCAGGTCCTCGTAGCGGTAGCGCTGGTGGCGGAGGTCGGCCCGCATCGCGGCGGAGGTGTGGCGCAGCAGTTCGCCGACGGTCATGTCGCGGGCCGGGGCCAGGCGCAGCGGCAGGACGTTGGAGACCATGCCGGGCACGGAGCGGGCCGCGCGGCCGAGCCGGGTGGTGACGGGGAGCCCGAGCATCACCTCGTCGGTGCCGGTGCAGCGCTGGAGGTAGGCGGCGAAGGCGGCGGCCAGCACCGGCGGCCAGGACACCTCGGCCGCCCGCGCGAGTTCCCGCAGCGCCCCGGCCGTGGTCCGGTCGAGGTGGGCGGTGCGGCGCACCAGGCGCCGGGCCGTGCCGGGCCGGCCTCCGGACGGGCCGACCGGGCCGGGTGCGCTGGCGAGCCGGTCCGTCCAGTAGGCGCGGTCCTTGGCGAACCGCTCGGAGGCGCGATAGGCCAGGTCGGCCTCGACGAGGTCGCTCAGCGGGGCGAAGGGGCAGGCGCCCGCCTCGATGCCCTCGGCCAGCGCGGTGTAGACCTCGGCGACGCGCTGGGCCACGAGCGCCACGGTGAAGCCGTCGACGGCGCTGTGGTGGTAGGCGTGCAGCCACAGGTAGCGGTCGTCGGCGATCCGGAACAGTTCGAAGTCGAAGAGGTGGTCGTGCCTGATGTCCTTGGGGGTGGCGAGCAGGTCCCGCATCCGCAGTTCGGCCGCCGCGCGCGGGTCCGGTGCGGCGGACACGTCGGTGACGGGCAGCGACCAGTCGAGGGTCGGCTCGATCCGCTGGCGGGGCCCGTCGGGCGTGTCCACGAAACGCACCCGGAGGCACTCCGCCTCGGCCAGCACCTGCCGCAGCGCCGTCTCGAACAGCGGGACGTCGACCTGGCCGTGGATCTCCAGGTACTCACCCGCGTTGTAGATGACGTTGGCAGGGTCGAGCTCCTGCGCGAACCAGATGCCGGACTGGGCAGCGGTCAGAGGCAGAAGAAGGTCCTGGACGTCGGACAACGGGAACCACCCTCGGTCGTGTTCTGGGACACCGGCATGCGGCGGCGGGGCGGGGCCCTGCCGCCGTCGGTCGTCACGGCGAAGCGCGCGGGAGGCGCGCGAGTACTCATCCTGACTCGCGCAACGGACAACTCTCGCAGGAGTGCACGTTGTTGCAGACCGGACGAAGAGCCACGCCGTGCCGGGTGCACTGGGAGAGTTGTCGAGCCAGTGATGACGTACGACGGAGGTAGAGGGATGTCCGAGCAGACCGATGTGTGGTTCCGCCGCTTCAAGCGGGTGCCGCGGCCGCGGCTGCGGCTGGTGGGCCTGCCGCACGCGGGCGGGGCCGCCAGCATGTTCCGCAACTGGCCGCAGTGGCTGCCGGACGACGTGGAGCTGCTGGGCGCCTGCTACCCCGGGCGGCAGGACCGGCTGGGCGATCCGTGCGTGACGCGGATGGGCGAGCTCGCCGACGCGCTCACCGAGGCGCTGCTGCCGGTGACGGAGCAGCCGCTGGCGCTGTTCGGGCACAGCATGGGGGCGTCGGTGGCGTTCGAGGTGGCGCACCGGCTGGAGCACCGGCACGGTGTCGTGCCGGCCGTGGTGTTCGTCTCGGGCCAGCAGCCGCCGGCCCGTTACCGCAGCAACCGGGCGCACCTGGGCGGGGACGCGGGACTCCTGGCGGAGGTGGAGCGGCTGGGCGGCGACGGCACGAAGTTCCTGGACAGCCCCGAGATGCGGGAGCTGCTGATGCCCGCGATCCGGGGCGACTTCGCCCTCATGGGGAGCTACCGGCCCGACCCCTCCCTGCGGATCACCGCCCCGGTGGAGGCCTGGGTCGGCGACGCGGACTGCGACGTCACGGTCGAGGAGACCCGGGCGTGGTCCGACACCACGTCGGGCTCCTTCAACCTCCGGGTCTTCTCCGGCGACCACTTCTATCTGACGGCCGACACCGAGGAGTTCGGACGCCGGGTCGACGAGCGGCTGTCCCTGACGGCGGTCGGCACGCACTGAGCGCGGCCTGCATGCACTGAGCGCGGCCGGCACGCGCTGCGCGGACCCTCCGCGACGACGGCGGCCCCGGAACCCTGCTGGGTTCCGGGGCCGTTCCCCTGTCCTCGTGCGCCGTGCCGGTGTGACGGCCGTGGTTCCGTCACACCGGTACGGCGCCGCGCGGACGGTCCGTCACGCGGCGGGGCTCTCCATCGCCGCGACGAGGCTCTTGGGCCGCATGTCGGTCCAGTTCTCCTCGATGTACGCGAGCGCGTCGTCGTGGCTGGACTCCTTGAGGGCGACGGTCCATCCGGCCGGCACCTCGGCGAAGACCGGCCACAGCGAGTGCTGGCCCTCGTCGTTGACGAGCACCAGGTAGGTGGCGTCCTTGTCCTCGAACGGGTTGGTCGACATCGTGTGTTCTCCTCGGATCGTGTGCTTCGTGGTTTCGTACGCGGCTCGACGGCGGACCGTCAGCCGCAGCCTCCGGCGTGCCCCAGGTCTCCCGAGGCGGTGGTCGACAGGGCTTCTTCGGGCACCGGCGCGACCGTTCCGGGCCGGGCCGGCGCGGTGGCGCGTACGGCGTCGGCGAACCGGTCGAGCCGGTCCAGGCCCCAGAACTTCTCGCGCCCCGCGATGAGGAAGGGCGGGCCGAACACCCCGTCCTTGTAGGCCGACATGAGCGCCTCGGTGGACCGGGACCGCAGCTCCGGGTCCTCGGCCGCGGCAGCCGCCGCTGCCGGGTCGAGGCCGATCCGCCCGGCCACGTCGGCGATCACCTCGGGGTCCGAGATGTTCCTGCCGTCCTGGAAGCGCGCGCGGTAGACGAGGTCGACGTACCGGGGCCCGAGGCCCCGGTCCGCAGCCAGGTAGTACGCGAGGTGCGAGACCTCCCACACGGGTTCGCGGTCGACGGGCCAGGACACGGTCAGGCCCCGGTCGGCCGCGAGCCTGCGCACGTCGGTCAGCACGTAGAAGTGCTTCTCCCGCGACATCGGGGTGTAGAGGAACGAGCCGCCCGCCCCGGCCAGCGCCTTCTCGCTGCGCGGGTCCGGGTCCCAGTACGGGATCCACTCGACGGCGTCGGCGACGTCGCCGTGCCGGTCCACCAGGTCCCGGTGGGCCAGCCAGGAGTACGGGCTGCGGAAATTGAAGTACCAGCGTGGGCCGCGCTTGGCCATGGCCGTCCTTCCGGTGGCTGGGTACCCCTCCCGGCAGGCCCGGCCCCTGGGGCGGGCGTTGCCGGTCATGGCACTAGATGGTGATTCCGCCGTCGATCTGGAAGACGGAACCGGTGATGTACGCGGCGCGGTCGGAGGCCAGGTAGGCGATGAGGTCGGCGACTTCCTCGGCCCGGCCCATCCGGCCCAGCGGGATCGACTTCAGCGCCCGGTCCTTGACCCCGCCCTGGAGCGCGGAGGTCATGTCCGTGTCGATGAAGCCGGGCGCCACGACGTTGGCGCGGATGCCGTACGGCCCGGTCTCCTTGGCGAGGGCCTTGGTGAAGCCGATGATGCCGGCCTTGGACGCCGAGTAGTTGGTCTGCCGTGCGTTGCCGTAGACCCCGGCGACCGACGAGACGTTGACGACGCAGCCGGACTTCCGCTTCATCATCGCGAAGATGGCGGCCCGGCAGACGTGGTAGACGCCGTCCAGGTTGGTGTCCAGCACGTTGTGCCACTGCTCGTCGGTCATCAGCAGCAGCGGGTTGTCGCTGGTGATGCCGGCCGAGGTGACGAGGACGTCGATCGGTCCGAGTTCGTCCTCGGTGCGCTCGGTCAGGTCGCGCACCGCCTGGGCGTCGGTGACGTCGGTACGGACCGCGAGGGCCCGCACGCCCAGTTCGGACACCTCCTTCTCCAGCGCCTGCGCGGCCTCGGCGTCGGACCGGTAGCAGAAGGCCACGTCGTGGCCGTCCTGGGCCAGGCGCAGCACCGCTGCTCTTCCGATGCCCCGTGATCCGCCGCTGACGAGCGCGACGCGGGACGGCTTGTCTCCCACCCGTTTCTCCTTCTGTGAATAACCGTGACCGGCGCTGGTGTCGTGACCGGCGGACGAAGGACCCTAGGTCCCGGTGGCCGCGCGGAGCTGCTCCGCCGGGCGGAACGCCATCGTGGCCCTCGCGACGGTCATGACCGTTTCGCCGTCCACGAGCGACTCGCCCTCGAAGATCATCGTGTCGCTCAGCACCCGGTAGACCCGGACCCGGTGCTCCACCACGTCACCGGGGAACACGGGCCGTTCGAACCGGGCGTCGCTGACGCCGCCGAACAGCATCACCTGCCCGTTCAGCACGTCCGGGTTGGGGTCGTCCCAGGTGGCCAGGACGCCCGCCGCCTGGCACCACGACTCCACGAGCAGCACCTCGGGGTAGTGGTGGTCCTGCGGCCCGGCGTCCTGCGGGAGCGCGGCGTACCAGGGTTCGTTGCAGGTGACGGCCTTGCGGGCGACCAGTCGCTCGCCGGGCACCAGTTCGTCGACCCGGTCCACCAGCAGCATCGGGAAGCGGTGCGGCAGCAGCCGGCGCAGTTCGACGGTACCGATCACGGCCGGCCTCCCGTTCTGAAGCCCAGCCGGATCGACGCGGCGTCGCCCCGGTCGGTGCGGGCGGTCGCCGTGACCCGCCAGTCCCGTCCTTCGGGGCCGTCGGGCTTCCAGACGAGTTCCATGGACAGTTCGTCGCCGGGCAGCACCGGTCCGCGGAAGCGCGCGGACTCCACCGCGGCCAGCGTGACCGGGCCGGGCGCGGTGGCCAGGGCGCTGCGGCGTACGCATTCGATGACGCAGACCCCGGGGAAGATGGGGAAGCCGGGGTAGTGGCCCGCGAAGATCTGTTCGGCGGGGTCGACGCGGCAGACGGTGGCCGCCGTCAGGCGTCCCCCTTCCTCCGCCGTCGCCGGGCGCACGACGCGGATGCCGGCCGTGACCGGGGAGACCCCGGTCACGGACCCGGCGACGGGTCCGGCGACGGTCACTGCGAGGTCCGCAGCTTCTGCTCCAGCAGGTCGTAAGCCGCCTTCAGGCAGGTGACCTGCTTGAGCTCCTCCTCGCGGAGCTTGACCTGGTAGCGCTTCTCCAGCACCACGACGACCTCCAGGGCCATCAGGGAGTCGATCTCCAGGTCGTCGGCGAAGTTCGTGTCGTCGGCGATGTCCGAGACCTCGACGTCGAGCACCTCGGCGATGAGCGCGCGGAGCTGCTCGAGGTCCAGTGCCTGCACTGCGGATGTCATGGGAGTGTCCTCTCTCGTTGCTGTTCTGGCCGTACGTTCTTGTCGGTGCGGAAGACCGGTACGCAAGACCGGTCAGCCCAGTCGCAGCACCGCGCAGCCCGCCTCGCCGTCCCGGTCCACCGCGGTGACGACCGCGGTCCGGCCCGCGGCCTCGGCCCGCTCGGCGACGGCCAGCACCGCGGCCATCTGGAACATGGCCGCCGCCCCGGCGGTGTCGCCGATCAGCTGCGACACGCGGTTCACCGCCGTGGGGGCGAACCGGGACTCCAGGACGGACTGTTCGGCGTCGCCGAGGGCTCCGCGCGCGCCGCTCGGGGCGACCATCCACACGTCGGCCGGGTCGGTGCCGGACCGCTCCAGCGCCCGGCGCACGCAGGTGTCGAGCACGGGGGCGGCGTTCTCGCCGCCGCCCGCGAAGACCCCCACCTCGACGGCCTGGACGGTCGCCAGCGGGGTGCCCTGCGCCGAGCCCTCGGACTCGATCTGGAGCATCACGCAGCCCTCGCCGTGGATGGTGCCGTGCTCGTCCTCGCCGCGCGCGTGCCGGTCCAGCCAGGCACGGGCGTCGGCGTACTCCTCGACGGCGCCGCACAGCACGGTGCGGGCACGGTCCGCGTTCAGCAGCCGCTGGGCGTACTTCAGGGCGTGCAGCCCGGAGACCCGGCCCCCGGCGATGGTGGTGTTGGGGCCCTTGAGCTGGTGCCAGATGGCGCACTGTCCGGCGGCGCAGTTCATCACCGCGTTGGGGAAGCGCGCCGGGTCGACGAAGTAGGGCTTCTCCGAGACGAGGCCGCCGCGGGTGAAGTCCATCATGCTCTGCACGCTGCCCGAGGTGGTGCCCAGGACCAGCGCGACCTCCTCACCGGTGACGGTGGCGGGGTCGGAGGGCGACTCCTCGATCAGCCGGCCCACCGCCGAGACCGCGAGGCCGGTGGCCCGGTCCATGGCGCGCGTGCCCTTCTTGCCCAGGGCGGCGGCCGGGCTGAAGCCGGGGACGAGGCAGACCTCGTCGTCGGGCGTCTGCCACTGCTCGCGGTCGACCGGGGCGACCGTGGACCGGCCGTCGTGGAATCCGCCCACGAAGGCGTCCCGGCCCATGCCGAACGGCGAGACGGCCGACCACGCGGAGATCACAGTCTTGGTCATGAGAGGTCCATTCCTTGGCTGGAGCGACTGGCGACTACGGGGGCTGGGCGGGGGCCCTGGGCGGCGGGAGGTCCGGGGACGGGGCGGCCGGGGAACGGCCGGGCGTGCCCTGCGGTCACAGGTAGCTCACCATCCGGTACTCCGGCCACCGCCCGGCCATCTCCGCGGCGGGCACCGGGCGGACGGCTTCGTCGAACAGGTCGCCGGGGGTGAATCCGAGGGCCGTCAGGTCCTCCTCCTGCACGAAGATCCGCACCCCGGCGTCCAGCAGCACCCGCAGGTCGTGGCGCGGGTCGGTCAGGGTGTCCAGCACCCGGTCGCCGAACCGCAGGGGGCCGGTCTCGGCCGCCCCCACCGCGCAGGTCACGGCCGGTCCGCGCAGCAGGATGTCCATGCCGCCCAGCTGCCGGTGGAGCTCGACCGCCATGTACAGCACGTCGAAGAACTGCTTCTCCACCGCGCCGCGGTGGGCGCGTTCGACGATGCCGAGGACCCGGCCGTTGTCGGTGGCACCGGCCGCGGGGCCGGTGGTGTGGGTTGTCGTCATGGTCAGAGCACCCCCACGAACAGGGTCTTGTCCGCCGCTGCGACGTTCTCCGCGAAGGCGGAGGGCGCCCGCAGCCTGACTTCGGGGATGTGGGCCACGGCGCCGCGCTCGTCGCTGCAGAACCGGCAGCCGTACCAGTGCAGCCGGCCCGGGTGCGCCGCGAGCATTCCGCGGATCACGGTGAGGGTCGACGGGTAGTCGCCGGACCAGTTCGCGAGGTTGCGCGGCTTGGACTCGCCCAGGCCCTCCTGGGTGAGCATCGTCGCGTAACCGCACGCCCAGACCTGTACGGCGGCGTCCTGCCGCAGCATCTCCTCCACGAGCCGCAGCACGCTGGTGACCATGTCGGAACCGTGCGGCGAACCCATCAGGGTGACCAGTACGTCGGTGTGCGGGATGCCCCTCCTGCCCCTGGCCATGTCAGTGCCACACCACCTTCACCACCGGGTCGAGTACGCTCCCGGCGATCTCGTCCATGTCCACCAGCCGGGCCTCGGGCACCAACTGCTCCTTCTTCAGGCCGCGTTGTACGACCGAGTACCTGTCGACCAGCAGCTCCCCGTCCGCCGCCAGGTAGCCCTCCAGCTCCGGCAGCTCCCCGGGGACCGCGCCCAGGACCCCCTCCTGGAGGAGGAGGAGCCGGGTGCGGTGGCCGCCGCCGGCCAGGGTCGTGGCGTCGCGCACGAAGGACGCGCACTCCCGGCCGGCCCAGGGCCCCTGCGTCTCGATGAGGAGGTGCTGGTTCATGCGTCCGGTGCCGACTCGCCGCGCAGGGCCCGCAGCACGGGCTCGTCGAAGTTCACCAGGTGCCAGTCGGTGCGGCTGTCGATGACGGCGTAGCCGTGCGTGACGTGCCCCGTGGCGGTCTGCACCAGGTGGCCGTCGCGCACCACGTACGTGTCGAACCGGGACCGGTAGAGGAAGTCCTTGAAGACCTCCTCGACCGTGTAGATCACGTACAGGTCCTCCTCCATGAGGGCCTCGTCGAGGATCCTGATGTGGGAGTGCGAGCAGGCCGGGATCCACTTGCGGTCGTCGAGGAGCGTCTTGATCGACAGCCCGCGGTCGGCCAGGAAGAGGTCCACGACCTCCTCCATCTGCCGCAGGTAGCCGGACATCTGGAGCCGCTCGGTGAAGTGGCAGTACGGGTACGGGATCCGCCACTTCCAGCCGAACGCGTTCCTGCCCGCGGTCAGCTGCTCCAGCACCGGGTCGGGCCCGTTGGTGCCGTGGCCCTCGGAGAGGTCCGTGGTCGTGGCGACGGCCGCCGCGGCGCCGGGCTCGGAGGTGCCCAGGCGCTCGACCGCGAGCGGGGCCAGCGGGGCCGGCACCGGCTCGGGCGGGAACGTGGTGTCGATCCGCAGCGCCACCTTCGCCTTGCCGGTCACCGCCTTCACCGACGCGCCGTCGCGGTCGACGCTCAGCGTGACCCGGAAGGCCAGCCCGTCCGTGCCCTCCTTGAAGACCGGCACCACGTCGGCGGTGACCAGGTCGTCCAGGTGCAGCGAGCTCAGGATGCGGACGTCCATCTCCACGAAGTCCAGCCCGAGGCCGAGTTCCTCGTACAGCTTGCGCGTGGACAGGCCCGCGGACCTGAAGTGCTCCAGGATCGCTTCCTCGACCAGGTAGTTGTCGTGCTTGAAGCCGATCCAGGTGCAGATGTTGGAACCCTCGAACCTCGGGCGCAGCTGCACCCGGGTCGGGGTCTGCAGAAGGGTCTTGACCTGGGTCTCGGTCACGTCGCTCATCGGCCCGGCTCTCCAAAGGCTCGGTCGCCGGGCCGGCACCGGCCGGCCCTGGCGGACAGTGTGCTGACGAAGTCGCCGACCACCGCGGAGAACTCCTCGGGCCTCTCGGCCATGAGGAAGTGCCCGCAGTCGGCGAGGATGTGGGTCTGTGCGTCGGGGAGTTCGGCCGCCAGGTTCAGTCCCTCGGCCGGCTCCACCGCGAAATCGTGTTCACCGCCGATGACCACGACGGGTACGTCGATCCGTTCGGCCCGCAGCCAGGGGGTGCGCAGATAGCTGTCCACGAACCGCATCCAGCCGTACGGGCCGACCCGGTCGCACACGCGGCGGGCCATCGACAGCTGGATGTCCGGGTCCAGCCTTCCACCGGAGTGGACCCGGATGCCCTCTTCCATGATCCGCTCGAAGTCGTCCAGGTAACGCGTCATGGCCTCCCAGGTGAAGTCCTCGGGGCTGCGCCGGTAGAACGGGGCGACGAGCGCCATGCCGCGGATGCCGTAGCGGGCGAACGGGTCGCCGCCCGCGTCGAGTTCGCGGTCGATCAGGGACATCAGCTGCATCGCGGAGAAGGAGTGGGCGACGACCACGTCCGCGCCGCCCACCACCCCGGCCAGCGCTTCGGCCAGCCACGGGGAGGCGTCCGGCACGTGGTGCCAGCCGTCCACCCCCGCACCGCGCCACGGCAGGTCGGCCGACCACACCTCGTAGCCCTGCGGGCGGTGGGCCAGGAAGCCGTCCCACACGGTCGCGCTGTTGCCGAGGCCGTGCAGGAGCAGCATCCGGCCGCGCACGGGGCCCCGGGCCGGGTGGCGGTGCAGGATCACCGGCCGCCCGGCGCCGCCGGCCGGGGCGGGCCGGGCGGGCGCCGGGGCGCCGGGGGTGTGGGCGGGCAGCGTGGCCGTGGCCTCGCCGCCGCTCACCCCGTCTCTCCGGGGCTCACCAGGACCAGGCCCGCGGCGGGGCCCGTGTCGCCGCCCCCGGTCACGGCGTACACCGGACCGGCGCCGCCCGCGGCGAACCAGCCGGCCGACGCCGCGCACTGGAGCACGCCCAGCGCGCCCGACGCCCCGCGCCACTGCTGTGCCAGTCCCAGGTCCCGTACGCCTTCGAGGAGGCCGGCCGCGCCGGCGGGCGCGGTGTCCGGTGCCTGCCAGGCCGCCGGGACGCGGGCGTCCTCACCGCCGAGCGCGGCCAGGCAGGACGACAGGTCCGTGCCCCGGGCGTGCCCGTCGATGCCGGCCCGCGCCCGGGCCCCGCGGGACGCCGCGGTGCGCTGCGTCTCCAGGACCAGCGCCGCCGCGCCGTCGAAGGCGGTGTCCAGCCCGGACAGCCTGCGGGCCGGTTCGGTGTCCGGTTCGGCCCCCAGGACGAGCACCTGGTCCGCGCGGCCCGAGCCGAGCAGGGCGAGCGCCCAGCGCACCGCGTCGGTGCCCGAGGTCTCCCCGTTGCACAGCATCAGGTTGGGCCCGGTCAGGCCGAAGCGGATCGCCACCGAGGAGGCCAGCACGTTGCTGGAGGCGTTGGGCAGGTCCATCGGGCTCGCGGCGGACGCGGTGTCGGCCGCGATGGTCTCCACGGTCCGGCAGATCGTGTCCAGGTTCCCGTAGTTGGAGCTGGCCACGACGGCGATCCGGTCGCCCCGCGGGGCGCGGTCCTCGTCGTCCAGGAGCCGGGCCTCGCGCAGTGCGTCGCGGGCCGCGCAGTAACCGAGCTGGGTGGCCCGGTCCTTGTAGCGCAGTCCCTTGCGGCCGAGCCGTTCCCTCGGCTCGACGGGGGTGCTCCCCTCCGGCTTCGGCCGCAGCAGATCGTCGGGGGTCTCGACACCTGCGACTGCGATGCCGATCCCGGTAACCAGCGTGCTCAACGGACCGCCTCCACGACCGCGACGGCGTTGATGCCGCCGAAGCCGAACGCATTGATCTGGGCCACCGACATCTCGCCGACGGCTTCCTCACCGGTGACGAACCGGAATCCCGCGGCCTCCTCGACCGGGTGGGAGAGCCCGAGGGTGGGCGGTACCCGCCCCTCCTCCAGCGCCCGCATCGCCGTGATCATGCCGATCAGTCCGGACGCGCCCGAGGTGTGGCCGGTCATCGACTTGATCGCGGTCATCAGCGGCCTGCCGACGTGCGGTCCGAAGACCTCGGCGACGGCGGTGGCCTCGGCCTCGTCGTTGAGGAGCGTCCCGGTGCCGTGCAGCATCACCAGGTCGATGTCCTTGGGCTTCATGCCGGCCAGGTCGTGTGCCTGCCTGATCGCCGAGGCGATGCCGGCGTCGTCGGGCGCGGTGGCGTGGTGCGCGTCGCAGTTCAGGCCGACCGCGCGCAGCCGTCCGTGCGCCCTGCCGCGCCGGTTCCCGTCGTCGCGCCGCAGCACGACGGCCGCGGCACCGTCCCCCATGACCGCGCCCGTGCGGTCGCGGTCGAAGGGCCTGACCCGGTCCGGCGGCACCGGGTGGACCCGTTCCACCAGGCCGTACATGCTCTCGGTGAGCACGTCCACCCCGGCGGCGATCACCGTGTCGGCCTCGCCGAGTTCGAGCAGGTCGGTGCCCATCGCGAGCGCGTACAGGGAGGCCGAGCAGGCGTTGGCGAAGGTGTACGTCGCCGTCGTGTCGAACCGTTCCCGCAGGGCGCGGTCGAAGTGCAGCCGGTCCGCCTCCATGGGGGTGCCGTCGCGCCACCACAGCTCCACGGAACGCAGCTCGCGCAGCCCCGTGCCGATCAGGACGGGCACGTCCGAGAGGTCCTCGCCCAGGCCCGCGTCCCGGGCGGCCTGCCCGACCGCCTCCAGCAGCCACTTGGTGGCCCGGCCGGGCACGTCGGCGCCCGGCACCGGCCGGTCGTCGATCTCGTACGCGTACCGGGCGGCGTACCGCGAACGGTCGAAGCCGCGCAGCTCGGCGTGGGCGCTGCGGCCCGCGCAGAGACCGTCGAAGAGTTCCCGGGGGTCGCGGCCGACTCCGGCGACCGCGCCCACTCCACCGACCAGCCAGCTCATCGCACCTGCTCCTCGTATTTCCCGAGGGCGACGACGGCGTTGTTCCCGCCGAACGCCAAGCCGTTGTTGAGCACGACACGGAGGTCGGCCTCGACCGCCTCGTTGGGTACGCAGTCCACGTCGCACTCGGGGTCGGTGCGCACGTGGTTGATGGTCGGGGGAATGAAACCGTGGACGATCGCCAGGGAGCAGGCGATCGCGGACAGGGCGCTGGCGGCGCCCATGGTGTGCCCGATCATCGACTTGATCGAGACGGTGCGGGGCGCCTCGCCGAACACCTCGCGGATGGCCTGGGCCTCGGTGACGTCGTTGGCCTTCGTCCCGGTGCCGTGCGCCGAGATGAGGTCGACCTCCTCCGGCTTGACGCCGGCGTTGTCGAGGGCGAGCCGCATGGCCCGGCCGACGCTCGCCCCGTTGGGCGCCACCTGGTGGTGGGCGTCGCAGTTGAGTCCGTAGCCGAGGACCTCGGCGTAGATGCGGGCGCCGCGGGCCCGTGCGGAGGCCAGGCTCTCCAGCACCAGGACGCCCGCGCCCTCACCGGTGAGGATGCCCTTGCGGTCGGCGTCGAAGGGCTGGCAGCGCTCGGGGGCGATGGTGCCCAGCCGGTAGAAGCCGGCGAACGTCTTGCGGCACAGGGCGTCGGCGCCGCCGCACAGGGCGAAGTCCACCTCGCCGGCGCGCACCGCGTCGTAGCCGTAGCCGATGGCGTAGTTGCCCGCCGCGCAGGCGGTGGGGATGGTGACGGCCTCCACGTCGGTCAGGCCGAGTTCGTGGGCGATGGCCGTGGAGAGCCGGCCGGCCCTGACCCGCCGGGCGACCGTGGGGTCCATGTCCTGGGGTCCGGTGCGGATCTCGGTCTCCACCAGGCCGTCGAGGTCGCGGGACTCCCCGTCGGTGGTGCCGATCGAGATGAGTCCGCGCCTGGTGCGCAGTTCCTCGGGTGCCAGGCCGGCGTCCTCGGTGGCCATCCTGGCGGCGGCCACCGAGAACCGGGCGGCACGGCCCAGCTGCTCGAGCTCCTGGTTACGGATCCACCGGCCGGGGTCGAAGTCGCTGACCTCGCAGCCGTTGGCGTAGGCGAAGCCGGTGGTGTCGAAGCTGGTGATGGGCTTGGCGCCACTGCGCCCGGCCCGCAGCCCCTCGGCGAATGCGTCCGCGCCGATACCGATGCTGGAGAACACCCCGAACCCGCTCAGGACCACTCTCTGCGCACTGTCCGGCTCGTCCGTGGAGAACGACGTCATGAAATCTCCCCAACCCGTCTCGATGGTCCGTCGTGTGGTGGTTCGGATTACCAGCCGGCTATGTCGGAGACGACCTGGTAGACGCTCTTGAGGTTGACCATCCGGCCCAGCTCGGCCTGGTCGATCTCGATGTGGAACTCCTTCTCCAGCGACGCGAGGATCTCGATGGCGCGCAGCGAGTCGGCGTCGTGGTCCTCCTTGAAGAGGCTGGTCTCCGTGACGTCCTCGGGCTCGATCTCCAGGATGTCGCAGACGATGTCCTTGATCTTTTCCTGGCGCTCGGCGACGACAGTGCTCACTTGGTTCTCCTCGTTCGGATGTGATGTCTTGCCAAAACTCCGGCGGCGCCAACACTGGCGCATCCCATGGCACTTGGGCAGATCCGGTGCACCTTGTTGCAATGCCCTGGAAAACCGGCACCTCCCGGCAGGCCGGGGGGCCGGAGACCGCCCGGCGGGGGCCGGAGCCTGCCGGGCAACCGGTCGGGGCGGCCCGGCGGGCTCCCGGCGGCCGTTTCGGGGGCTCTCAGGCGGCGCTGGACTGCACGTGCCCGTCGCCCGCCCGGCGCGGCCGGGAGCGGCGCAGGTCGAGCTGGACGAAGGCGCGCTGGAGCCAGCGGTCGCGGCCGTCGTAGCGGGGGCGGAACGCGGTACGGCCGTGCAGGGCCAGCCGGTTGTCGACGTAGGCGAGGTCCCCGGGCTCCAGGATGAGGGTCTTGCGCACCTCGACGAACACCTCGCCGAGCTCCGCCATCGCCCGCTCCGCCTCCGGGTCCAGCGCCTCGGTGCTGGTGAAGTCGACCTTCACGTCGGGGTCCTCCGGGTCGCCGCTGAGGATTCCGTGCGGCTCGGGCAGCGACTGGAGGCCGCCGAACGAGGCGGGGGGCGCGGTGACGAAGCGCGGCTCGTGGAGCACCCGGCGGGTCTCCTCGGAGAGCAGCGGCAGGGCGTTGCGGATGGAGGCGATCCGCAGGCCGGCGACGTTGTCGTGGTCGTTGCGCAGGCACATCAGGCCGACGAGGTCGGGGCGCAGGGGGTGGAAGGCGTTCTCCACGTGCATGGTCAGCTGGGTCGCGCCCGCGTTGCCCTGGAAGTCCTCCATGCCCGGGACCGGCACCACGTCCTGCACCAGGGCGCCGCCCTTCTCCTCCCGGAAGGCCATCAGCTCGCCGAGCTGGAGGGAGATGAGGGCGAGCACGGAGGCGGGCAGGGTGCTCGTGCGCTGCACGGAGCCGGCCTTGCCGGGCGTGTCCGGGAGGGACTCGGGGGCCACCGGGAGGTTGCGCAGGAGCAGCATCGCGTCGGCTCCGGGGTCGCGCACGAACCGGCGCAGCGTCTGCCGCAGCCTGACCGGGAGGAGTGCCGAGAGGTCCCTGGCCGAATCGATCCAGAACCGGTCGTCCACCGCGCGCGGCTGGATTCCGCTGACGTGGGAGGCGACTATCTCCAGCTCGGTCTTCTCTTCCTCTGTGAGCACGATGCCGGTCTTGCGGTCCAGCACGTTTCCGACGTCGACAGACATGAAACTCCTCGTCTCCGGGAGGTGGCTCGGGAAATGGGGCCGCGCTGCCGGCGAGCCGTCCGGCGCCGTCATCAGCCTGACAAGCGGTGGGCGCCGTGGGGCTCGCGTTGCAGCAACTGGCAAGATTCGAAAGGGGGTCGGGAGGGAACGGGGGCGCGCGGCCGGTGGCCTGCGCTCAGGGCCCGTCGGGGGCCTTCGGCCGGAGGGTCCGGCAGGCGTTCAGAGCAGTCCCATCTGGGCGGCGCGGACGCCGGCCTGGAAGCGGCTGCGCGCGTCGAGTCCGAGCATGGTGGAGGCGACGTCGTTGCGCACGGTGCGCACGCTGACCCCGATGCGGCGGGCGATCGCGTCGTCGGTGAGGCCGTCGGCGAGCAGCCGCAGGATCTGTTCGCGGCGCGGCCGGGTCGGCTGGGCGGGGACGGAGGACAGCGCCTGGCGGACCTCCATGCTGCTGTCCCACAGCCGGCGGGCGAGCTTCTTCAGGGAGTCGAGCGCGGTGCCGCCGCGCAGCACCCGGGCGCCGCCGCTCTCGTCGAACAGGACGCCCACCGCGCCGTCGATGACGACCGCGCGGGTGGGGACGTGCGGGAGGGTGCAGGGGGCCGCTCCCTGGCCGCCGAGCCACCGTGCGTGCTCGACGACGGCGGGCAGGTGGAGGAAGGAGGCGCCCCACACCTGGCGGAGCGCGGCGTCGCGGCGCAGTACCGCGTCGGCCACGTGCCGGGAGAACTCGAAGGAGCCCGGGCAGTGTTCGGGCACCAGCATGACCACCTCGTGGCGCACCGTGGTGGCCAGCCGCTCCACGAGGGCCGAGGCCTCGTCCACACTGCCGGTCTCGACCGGTTCGGCGATCCGGTCCGCGGCCCGTTCGTGCAGGGCGATCAGCCGCTCCACCGCGACCGCTCCGGGCAGCCCGCTGCCCTGGGCGTCCTGGAACCTGCGGGTGGCGAGCGCCGGCAGGGCGAGGGACGGTTCGACGGCCCGGATGGCCTGGTCGTCGTCGGCCGAGGCCGCCACGAGCCCTTCCTCGCGCAGTCCCTCGATGATGCGGCCCAGCGACTCCTCGCTCACGTCGAGGACACCGCACAGTTCCGACATGCGCCACCGGCGGCGGCGCAGCAGCATTCGGTAGACGAACTCGGTCTGCCGGTCAAGTCCTATGGCCCGCTCTCGTTCCATTCCTGCCTGCCCCCGTGAAAAATCATCAAACTGCAAAGGCGCGTAGCCGTACATGAATGGAGCCTCCCCGAAGGTGCACGAACACGCCCTGCACAGGACCTCGTCAGCGAATGGAGAACACGTAATCGCTGATTCGAGACACGCCGCATCCCCGAGTGGCCCGAGAATGCGGGAGACGGGACCTCACCCATTTCCGGATCGTTCCGCAGTGGGTGGGTCGCAACGTTATTCGCCGACAATGGCCTGCCGGTGCGAATTCATGCCCCATGTCTATCCGGTGCGGGCCGGGAGAGGCAATGGCGGCTACAGGAAGCTGCCACGGGAGGAGGTTTCAACGCACGAGTCCCGCACCTAGCTGCACCGCCGCGTCGACGACGGCAGCACCATGCCGCCGTCCGGGGGTCCTGCCGAGCCGGGCCACGGGGCCCGAGACGCACACCGCGGCCACCACCCGGCCGCCGGGGCCCCGCACGGGAACGGCCACCGAGGCGGTCTCCCAGTCGCGCGTGCCGACGGTCTGCGCCCAGCCCTGCCGGCGCACACAGGTGAGGGTGGCCGCCGTGAAGCGCGCCCCGCGCAGGCTCAGGTAGAGGTTCTCCGGGGTCTCCCAGGCCACCAGCACCTGGGCGGCGGCCCCGGACTTCATCGGCAGGGCGGCCCCGAGCGGCACGTCCTCGGGCGGGCCGCTCCCCTCCACGGCGGCCACACAGACCCGCAGGTCACCGTGGCGGCGGTAGAGCCGGGCGCTGGCCCCGGTCCGGTCGCGCAGCGAGGTCAGTACGGGTCCGGCCGAGGCGACGAGCCGGTCCCGGCCGGCCTCCTCCGCCATGTCGCCGAGCCGCGGCCCCAGCACGAACCTGCCGCGCCGGTCCCGGGTGACCAGCCGCAGCCGCTCCAGGGCGGTCGCCAGGCGGTGCACCGTGGGGCGCTTCAGTCCCGTGCGCTCCACCAGCTCCGTGAGGGAGGCGGGCCCCACCTCCATCACCTCCAGCAACAGGGAAGCCTTGTCCAGGACCCCGACGCCGCTCACCAGTCGCGTCCGTTCGGGAGCTGAGGCGGTCATTCCCGAAACCCCTTTCTCCGGGCATGGAGGAGCTCTTCGGAAGAGCTCGTCGGAAGGAAGAGTTCGACCGGAGGGTCCGGGGCCGCCGAAAGGGCTCCGGACCCTCGTGCCCCGGCGGCATTCGGGGGGGGGTGGCCGCCGGTCAGTGAGGCTTCGCTTCGAGAGGGAAAGCACTGCACCTGGCGACCATGCAATCCCCCGGGACAGCACACGGCAATGGCTCCTACAGGAAGCTGCCAGACGACCGGCAAATGATCACTCGCTGTGCTTCCCGGGCCAGGAATATAGAGGAGGGATAGATATCTCTCCAATCCTGTGTGCTACGACCCGCGGGGGAACCGGCTCGAAAAGGAGGAGACCATGAGTCATGACACTGCGCCCGATCTGGCGATGGTGTCGGAGGGGGAGTTCCAGACCCGGCCGCGGCGGGAGGAACCGGACTGGACGGACGCGCAGATGTACGCGCGGGCGGTGAACACGTCCTGTCTGGAACCGTGGCTCGCGGAACGCGCCACCAGCCTGGGCGACCTCTCCGTCGCCGACGACCAGGGCATGCGGTGGGCCAGTCTGCTGGCGGCCTTCATCGACGGCATGAACAGCACCTCGCTGCCGCCCGAACGCGAGAACTGATCAGCGCTGTGTCCATGAGTGCCGGAGAGCCCGGGGGCCGGGTCGTCCGGCACTCATGGACACAACGACGACCACGGACCCGGCGCCCGCCCGGTGGACACCGCGCACCGGACGGGCCCGGGGCCGCCCGGATCCCGCCGGGCTGCCCCCGACCCGCCGGCCGCGCCCCGGCGGGGTCCGCCCGGCAGGCCCTCAGCGGGCGAGCAGTCTGACCAGGGGGGAGCACCGGTACGTGCAGGGCCCCGCGTCCGGGCCGTACCCGGCGTCGACCTCCAGCAGCCACACCTCCGCCAGTGCGTCCAGCGCCGTCTGGGTCCGCTCCTCGGACCACCCCAGGTGTTTTGCCGCCTCCGCCGCGGTGAAGGGACCGGGGTCCGCGCGGGCCAGCACCCGCAGCACCGGGCGCAGGCCCGGTTCGAGCTGGAGGACGCTCGTGCGCAGCGCGGCACGCAGGTCGAGACTGCCCTCGGACCACTCCTCGTGGCGCGCCTGCCCCTCCCCCGGGTCCAGCCGGTCCACCAGCCGGGCCACGGGCCACTGGGGCCGGGCCGCGAGCCGGGCCGCGCAGATCCGCAGGGCCAGGGGCAGCCCGTCGCACAGCTCCACCAGGCGTCCGGCCGCCACGGGTTCGGCGTCGAGCCGGGCCGCGCCGAGGACCGACTCGATCAGCTGCCGGGCCGCCGCGTCGTCGAGCCGGCCGACCGGCACCGCCCGCACCCCCTCCAGCGAGGCCATCGCGCTGCGGCTGGTGATCAGCATCCGGCAGCTCTCGCCGCTGGCCAGCAGCGGGCGCACCTGACGGTCGTCCACCGCGTTGTCGAGCACGACCAGGACCCGGCGCCGCGCCAGCACGCTGCGGTACAGCTGGGCCCGCTCGTCCAGGGTCTCGGGCAGGTCGCCCCGTACCGGGATCAGCGCCCGCAGGAACGAACCAAGCACGTCCAGCGGGTTCTTGGGGCTGCCGTCCTCCCGGCGCAGGTCGATGTAGAGCTGCCCCTGGCGGAAGTCGTCCCGGCAGACGTGCCCGGCGCGCACGGCCAGGACGGACTTCCCGGCCCCGGCCGCGCCGACCAGCACGACACCGCGGTGGGAGCCGCCGGAGCCGCGCAACCCCTCCAGCACCTCGGCCAGTTCGGCGCCGTGCCCGACGAAGTCGGTGGTGTCCATCGGCAGCATGGCCGGCACCAGTCCGGTCCAGGGGCTCGGCGCCCCGTTGCTGGCGACCGTGAGCGCCTCGGCGGCGGCGGGCGCGGCCAGCTCCTCCAGCAGCACCGACCGGTGCAGTTCGCGCAGCACGGGCCCCGGGTCCACCCCCAGTTCCTGCTGGAGGACCTGGCGGCCCTGCTCGTACACCCGCAGCGCGTCCATCTGCCGGCCGCAGCGGTACAGGGCGGTCATCAGGTGGCCGCGCAGCGACTCCCGGGTGGGGTGCTCCGCGACCAGCCGGGTCAGTTCGGGCAGGGCCCGGCTGTGCCGCCCCAGTTCGAGCTCGGCCTCCATGCGGTTCTCGACCACGGTCAGCCGGGACTCCTCCAGGGCGGGGAGCTCGGCGCGGGCCAGGAACTCGGTCACGTCCGACAGGGCGGGCCCGCTCCACAGCTCCAGTGCCGTGCCCAGGCAGGCGGACGCCTCCGCGTAACGGCTGTTCAGCAGGTCGTCGCGGCCCTGCTCGGCGAGTTGCCGGAACACGTCCCAGTCGAACCAGGCGTCGCCCAGCGCCAGGTGGTAGCCCCGGTGCTTGCGCGCCAGCCGCAGGTCGGGCCCGCAGATCCGGCGCAGCCGCGAGATGTACGTGTAGAGCTGGGCCGACCGGGTGGCGGGGGGTGCGGCGTCCCACAGCAGTTCGCTGAGCCACAGGTCGGAGACGAACCGGCCGGGAGAGATGAGGAGGGCCGCGAGGACCGTGCGTTGTTTGGCGGCGGTCAGCGGGATGCGCACCCCGGACGCCCACATCTCGGTGGGCCCGAGAATCCTGAACTCCAGCTCGGATCCGGTGCCTTGTCCGAGTGTCATTCAGCAGACCACCCGCCCGCAGGAGGCAGGGGTCACGTGTCCGACGCCTCCCCGAGGCGCAGCGCCGCGTCGATGACCGCGCTGCCGTACTCCCGGGCCGGCTCGTCGGTGATCAGCCCGACCGGGCCGGACAGGCAGAGCGCGGCGACGACCCGGCCGCCCGGTCCGCGCACCGGGGCGGTCAGTTCGGCGGAGCCCCGGCCCCGTTCCCCGAAGCTCTGCGCCCAGCCCCGGCGGCGCACCCCGGCGAGCACGGTGGCGGTGAAGCGGGCGCCCACCAGTCCCCGGTACAGCACGTCCGGGTCCTCCCAGGCCAGCAGCACCTGGGCGACCGAACCGGAGCGCATCGGGAAGGCCGTGCCCACCGGCACCGTGGCGGCGATGTCCGACGAGGTCTCCGCGGCGGCCACGCACAGCACCCGGTCGTCGCACCGGCGGTAGAGCCGGGCGCTGGCCCCGGTCCGGTCGCGCAGCCCCGTCAGCACGGGGCCGGCCAGGGCGAGCATGCGGTCGCCGTGCTCGACGACCGCCATCTCGCTCAGCCTGGGCCCCAGCAGGAAACGGCCCCGCGCGTCGCGGGTGACCAGCCGCAGCCGTTGCAGCGCCAGGGCCAGCCGGTGCGCGGTGGGACGGGTCAGCCCCGTGACGCGCACGATCCGCGACACCGAGGCCGGGCCGTCCTCCAGCACGCTCAGCAGCAACGACGCCTTGTCCAGTACGGCGACCCCGCTGTCGTGGTCGAGGACCGGCGACGGGGCGGGGGACGGGGAGGACGGGGAGAGCGACATGGTCATCGGGCACCGGCCAGGGATCCGCCGATGGCCCCGATCAGCGCGTCGCGCCGGTCCGCGAGGTAGAAGTGCCCGCCGGGGAAGACCTGCTGGGTGTATCCGTGGGGTGCGACGTCGGCCCAGGCCGTCATCTCGGTCTCGGTGATCGAGGGGTCCTTGTCGCCGACGTAGCCGTGCACCGGGCAGCCCACCGGGACGGCGGGGCGCGGCCCGTAGGTGCCCACGATCGTGAAGTCGGCGCGGATCGCGGGCAGCACCATGGCGCGCAGCGCGGGATCGTCCAGCGGGACCCCCTCCGTGCCGCCGAGCCGGTGGACCTCGGCGACCAGCGCGTCGTCGTCCTCCCGGTACAGCGAGGTGGGGGTGAGGCGGTGCGGTGCCTTCCGGCTCGACACGTGGAGCCCGGCGGGGCGCACCGAGTGCCGCGCCTCCAGCCGGAGCGCCACCTCGTAGGCCAGCGAGGCGCCCATGCTGTGGCCGAAGAGCGACAGCGGCAGGTCCAGGAACGGCAGCAGGGCCCCGGTGACCGCGTCCGCCAGCTCGTCCATCCGGAGCACGAAGGGTTCGTCGATCCGGACGTGGCGTCCGGGGTAGCGGGCCACCAGCACCTCGGTGTCCTCGCCGAACGCCCTTCCCCAGCGGTGGAAGTACGCGGCGGAACCGCCCGCGTGCGGCAGGATCAGCACCCGCCCGCGCGGGGCCACCGCTTCGTATCTGCGGAACCATCCGCTGTCGATGCCGGACTTCATCCCTACTTCGCACCTCGCGTCGGCGGTACATCAAACGGTCCGCGGCCCGATGGCCGTCCCGTGGTCCCCAGTGGGCGCACGGGACGGCCCTCGGGACGGATCCGAGTCAACAAACCTGTTCTAATACCCGGGTTCCGCACCCGACAACCGGAACTACAGGAAGCTGCCAGCACCGGACGCACGGACGCCGTCCGGCGGCACGTGTGCACGGCGCCGGACGGTGTCCGCGAAGGGGCGGCCGCGCCACGTCGGCGCGCGCCCGCGGGAAGGCGGCGGGATGCCGTCCCTCAGGCTCCCGGTGTGTCGATGGATCCGAGTAACCCCAGTTCCGCCGCCCGTACCCCGGCCTGGAAACGGGAGGTGGCACCGAGCAGCGTCATGATCTCGGCGACGTACCTGCGGTAGGTGCGCACGGAGACCGTGAGTTCGCGTGCGGCCACCTCGTCGGTCACACCGGCCCGCAGCGCCCCCAGGATCTGCCGCGCGAGCTCGGCGCGCGAGTGGTCCCCGAAGGCTATGTGCCCGTCGGCGGGAACGGCGTTGCGCCAGACCCCCTCATAGAGGGTGTTGAGCGTACGGATGACATCGGGGACACGGATGAGCGAGGCCCTGCGGCCGGTGGGCGACTCGGCCGAGACCAGCCCGACCGTGCCGTCGACGATGAGCCCCTGGAGGGGTGGTACCCGCGCCACCCGGACCTCGGCCGGCTGCTCCCGGGCGCGTTGGGCCCGGACGAAATCCTCGTCGATCATGACCGGCGTGCACAGCAGCCGGATGTGGATCGTGTCCGGCACCGCGCGGAGCAGTTCGTGCAGCGCGCGTTTGGACTCGGCGCCGCAGCTCGGCCCCGCGGCCAGCACGACGTCGATGTTCGTCCGCGCCTGGCGCACCAGTTTGCGCGCCTCGGCGACGATCGTTTCCTTGCTGTCGTCCACGGCGGTGATCAGCTGATCCCACGAGACACGGTCCCGGTGCTGCTCCACCGTCATCTCGATCATCGCCCGGACCTCCAGCAGGGCCCGCTCTATGGCGTCGGCGTGCGGCTCGCTCCCCGGGATCCTGCCCGGTCGCGCCCCAGGGGTCCTCGGCCCCGGCACGGACGGCTCTCCTGTCGCCCCGGCGTGTTCCCGGTCCCACTCCTTCGTTCCGTCCCCGGCCGGTATCGACCACGTCTCTGATGTCCTGCTCATCCCCGTTGCCCCCGATGTTTTTCCACACTTCGGAGTTACTGCGTCATGCGGTTGTTCAGCACCGTTCCAGCAACCCCAGTTCCACAGCGCGCACACCCGCCTGGAAGCGGGAGTTCGCCCCGAGTTCACGCATGATCTCCGCGACGTGCCGTCGGTACGTACGCAGGGACACATCTATCTCGCGGGCGGCGACATCGTCGGTGTGCCCCTCCCGCAGCTTCTCCAGGATCCGGCGCGCGAGAGCGGTGCGCAGGCTGCGGTCCAGGCGGAGTTCGTCGGCGAGGGGGCGGGCACTCGTCCACGTCCCGGCGAAGAGCAGGTCGAGCGCGCCGACGGCGGCCGGATCGGTGATGATCGCGGCATGCCTGGCGCCCGTCTCGGCGCCCGACTGCACGAGGGCGGTCCGGCCGTCGACGATCAGCGCCTCGCGCAACTCGCCCTTCGTGATGCGGATCTCCAGGTTCGCCGCGCCGAACGAGTCCCCGAAGTTCGACGGCAGGTGGAGTGCGCCGCCGGCGGCCAGCAGCCGCACGGCGAGCCGCCCCCGGTCGCCGCGGTCCGCCGGGGCCGGCGGCATGTCCGCGACGGACGCCGCGAGGGCGGAGCAGACCGCGGCCGAGTGCGCCCGGTCCCCCGTCACCGCGACGTGGGCCGAGTAGCGCGCGCCCGCCATCAGCTGCCTGATCGCCTCGCCGATCGACCGGTCGTCGGCCCGTACCACCAGCGAGGCACCCCCGGGTCTCTGCCGGTGCAAGGACACCGAGGATTCGATCAGGGCACGGGCCTGCAGGAGCGCCCGCTCCACGTAATCCGTGTGTTCCAGGTCTTCCGGAGCATCCGCCACCATACTCATTTTCGGCCACCCGTCCCCTACTGCGCTGTCCCGGGATGCCAGTTGACCTCGTCAGATTTCATCCGCCTCATGGAAGACCCTCAACCCGGATAAGGTTGAATCGGAAGCCAATTAACACAAACCCGAGCAACACATATACGCCACGATCAACTTGACTCGACATTAGATCGCCAGGTGTGAACCAGTCAACGGCGGTCCAGTCCAAGCGGACCGGAAGGGTCCGCACCATCCCTCTTCTCCACCCTGCCGAGGGCCCCTCCTCGGGAAAATGTCAGCAAGCTGCACCCCGGGCCCGAAATCGCACGGCCAACGCTCCACTTACGCTGCGGTATGAAATCGTTCAACTCCGGAGCGCAGTCGCCGCTGTCCCATAGCGGTCACCGTTCCACCTGGAATGGGGGCGCGACCTAGGCTCGCCCCGTGACCGAGCCCCTCGCCCCCACCGCGTCCGAAGCACTCGTCCACTGGTGGCACATCCCGAGCGGTCGACCCGATCCAGCCGCTCTCGAACTGCTCGACGCCGGCGAGCGCGAGCGCCTGGACCGCATCAGCCATCCCGGCCAGGCGACCCAGTTCGCCGGCAGCCGCGCGGGGGCCCGGCACGTACTGGCCCGACTACTTCAGGTCAGTCCCCGCGAAATCAGGTTTGGACGTGACTCCTGCCCGGAATGCGGCAGTTCGCACCACGGTCCGCCGATCATCGCGCACCCCGCGACCCCCTTCCGGATCAGCCTTTCGCACTCCGGGGGCTGCTGCCTGCTCGCGGTCGCCCGGTTCCCGGTCGGGGTCGACGTGGAGGGCGTACGGGAGATGGACACCGAAGAACTGGGACATGTCGCCCTCACCCCGGCCGAACGGCGTCACATTCGCGCCCTGCCGCCCGGACCGGCGCGCCACCGGGCCTTCCTGCGCTGCTGGACCCGGAAGGAGGCGGTGCTGAAGGCCGTCGGCACCGGCATCGCGGGGGACCTGTCCGCCATCGAGACCCACCCCGGCTCCCCCGACTCCGCGACGGTGACGGCGGGCGTCCCCGGCACCCCCGGGAGCTGGACCGTGACCGACCTCGACACGCCCGGGAAGTGGGTTGCAACCGCGGCGCTGCCCTCGCACGTCCCTGTGACCGTGAGACTCCATCGGCCACCGGCGGTTCCGATTTCAATTTCTTCGATTTCCGACCAATGAAACAGAGCCGGGCGCTCCCCGGTCCCGACCAACAACATGGCCCGGCATGCGGCGCGCGACCCGCATACCGGGTTCCGTAATGTCGCGTTCCTCGGACGTACGACAGAAAATCATCCCGCCGACGACCACAGTCATCATTCACGGGAAGGATTGATGCGGAACTTCTCCGTTCCTTGCCCGAGAGACAATGGACCGGCGCACAATCAATTCAACCGACCTTTTTTCCGTGGGGAATTGAAGATCGATACGGGTTACGCAATTAATTCTCCGTCCGGCCACCGGACGACGCGGATCGGCAGGCGCGAACCGGCATGAAGGACGCGTTCCGGCTGGGGACCGGCCGCGAGTCGGGCCGGATCGGGGCCGAAAACGGACTGGCCGCGGACCCGGACCGGGGCCAGGGCATGACCGGTCACGGACCGGGGTCGCCGCGAGACCGGTCACGGACCGTGTCGAGGTCTCCTCGGGGCCGGATGCGGAGCGGCCGCGGACCGGGTCCGGTCCGCGGCCGGTGACGAGGGCGGGAGCCCCGGACGGCCGGGGCGCCCCGCGCTCCCGCAGTTCCGCGCTCCCACGGTTCCGCGCTCCCGCAGTTCCGCGAGCCCCTCAGACCAGGGTGCCGGACGCCTTGAGGTCGTCGAAGAGCAGCTGGTCGACCGGCGGGACGAGCGGCCGGTCGGCATAGGAGAACCAGGCCATCTCCTCGATCTCGTTGCTGACGGTCAGCGTCCCGCGGTAGTCCCCGGCGTAACAGCTCATCCGCACCACCACCCCGTCCGGGTGGCCGTGCGCCTGCGCCTCGTACGTCCCCATGTGCGACACCGTGGCGGGGAGGATGGCCACGGCCAGTTCCTCCTCGACCTCACGGAGCAGGGTCTCCAGATCGGTCTCCTGCCCCTCCCGCTTCCCGCCCGGGATGTAGAAGACGTCCTTCCCCCGCGAACGCGCGCAGAGGATCCTGCCGTTCTCCACCCGCACCCATGCCACCGTGTCGATCAGGCCCGACATCACTCCGCCTCCGTTCGTGCGCCACCCGGCCGGACAGGACCCTAACGGGACGGGAACCCACCGCACGAACGGGGCCGCAGTGCGCGGACGAGGTGGGGTACCGGGGGCAGTGCGCGGACGGCACGGGCAGTCGGCCGGACCACAGTGCGCGAGCGGGGTCGCGGCGGCACACGGATCGGGGCGCGGTGCGCGGGCGGGCATGGGAAGCCGGCGGCGGCGCGGTACGGGCGGGAGCACGGCGGGATGCGGCCGACGGGCGGCCCGGTACGCGAACGGCCCCCGCCGTCACGCGCTCCACCGCGCGCCGGAGCGCGCCACCCCCGCCCCGCTCCCCGTGCCGGGGTTACGGCCGGCTGCCCTGCCCGACGCGTTCCACCCAGTAGAGCTGTTTGTGTCCGTGTTCATCGAGCTTGTCGGCCATCTTCTGGGCTTCGCCCCGTGTGGCATATCTGCCGACGCGATAGCGATTGCCGTTGTCGTCCTGCCGTATCACCAGCCATGGGAGCACGGCACCGCTGTCGCTCATCGCTCCCCTCCCGAGCATTGCGCCCCTTCCTCGAACGGCATGCACGTCTCCAAAGATCCCCAGGAATCCGCAGTACGCATATGCCTGACCCTACGCCTGACCTTCACGCAACGGATACGTAATTACACAAAGAGGTACCGAATCGGCCAGCAAGAAGGGGCGCACCCGACCGGATGCGCCCCTTGGGGGGTCGAAACGCCCCTCCCTACCCCACCCGCCCCGCCCCTCTCGAGGGGAAGAGCTGGACATGACAAGCCGGAGCGAAGGGCGAGGGCACCACCCCCACCGGAACGGTCCGCGCCGCCACTGGCACCGACCGCCCCCTCACCGGAACCACCCGCGCCGCACCGCCCGCGCCGCGCACGGTCACCTGACCGGGAGGTGGTAGGCGATCCGGAAGCGGTCGGCGGGCACCACCACGTCCGCCGTCTCGACCGGCTGGCCCGACGCGTAGTACGTCCGCTCGATCACCATCACCACGTGCCCCGGTACACCGCCGAGCGCCAGGAGCTCCTCCGCCAGCCCCGGGCGCGCGCCGACCTGCTCGGCCACGTTGTCCACGACGACGTCGATCGCGGCCATCCGCTCGACCACCCCGCAGCCGCCCAGGGGCCCCTCCTCCGGCAGCATCACCGGCGTGCGCCCCGTCACGGCGAGCGGCTCCCAGGAGGTCGAGAGCATCATCGGCTCCCCCGCCTCCCGGAAGGTGTACCTCGTCCGCATCACCCGGTCTCCCGGCTCGATGCCGAGCCGTTCGGCGACCTCCGCACTCGCCTCCTCCTGCTCGCTGCGGGACTCCCACGTCCCGCGCACCCCTTCCGCCGTCTGCTCCTGACGGAACGGACTGGCGCCGGTGGCCGACCGGTAGCCGGAGCGGGCGATCCGCCGCGGCACGGGGCGCTCGCGCACATACGTGCCGGAGCCCGAGCGCCCCTCCACCAACCCCTCGGCCATCAGCACCTTGCGCGCCTCCAGCGCGACGGTGTCCGAGACTCCATACTCCTCGCGGATACGGGCCTGCGAAGGCAGGCGCGTATGCGGCGGCAGCAAACCGTTGACGATCTTCTCCCTCAGATCGCTTGCAACGCGCAGATACGCGGGCTGCTCACCGAAAGTCACAGGCCACTCCCAACAGGTTGACAGTCTGCGACAGCCTGACAACCGTCGGTTGTGGACCGCAAGTGCAGGCCAAAGATTCACCTGATGTGATGATTCGCAGCCCATCCATGCATATCCGGCCGTCGACCGCCAGAAGGATCTCAGCCCTTCCCGATCCTCCCGCCCCTTCCTTCCCTCTCCCCCTTTACCGCAATCCCCGCCCCCTCCGAGCCCCTTTTGGTCCAGACCAATAACTGCCTCTCCCCGGCACGCGATTCGCGGCACACGGTTCGCAGCACACAATTCGCGGCCCCTGGTGCGCGGCACGCAGTTCCCCTCACACGGTTCGCAGCCCGCAGTTCGCAGCGCACGGTTCACCGCACGACTCCGGCATCCCTGGCGGGCGGCCACCGCCGGAGCCCCGGAGCGGGAAACGCGGCGGGGCGGCTGCCCGAGCAGCCGCCCCGCACGGTCGGTGGATCACCGACGGAAAGTCATCAGAACTGCAGCGACCAGGCGTTGATCTTCCCGGTGTCGCCGTACCAGCTGTCCCGGACGCTCAGCTTCCAGGTGCCGTTGGCCGTCTCGGACGAGGCGTCCACCGTGTACGTCTTCTTCACGTCGTCGGCGCTGCCGCCCTCACCGCCGGCCTTCAGGTTGTAGACCGAACCGTCGGGCGCGACCAGGTCGATCGTCAGGTCGCCGATGTAGGTGTGCGAGATGTCGACGGCCACGCTCAGCGAGGCGGGCGCCTTGCCGGTGACACCGGAGACGGTGATCGGCGAGGTGGCGGTGGAGTTGTCGCTGATGGTGTAGCTCGTGGTGTTCTCGAACTTGTCGCCACCCGGCGGGGTGGTCGAGTCGCCGCCGACGTTCAGCAGACGGTTCGGCGAACCCGATCCCGGGTTGGTCACCACACCGCTGCTGGCCGCGGCGACCAGTCCGGCGGAGACCTGCGCGGGGCTCTCGCTCGGGTGGTCCGCCAGGTAGAGGGCCGCGGCACCGGCGACGTGCGGGCTCGCCATCGAGGTGCCGGAGATGGTGTTGGTGGCGCTGTCGCTGGTGTTCCAGGCCGAGGTGATCGAGGAACCCGGCGCGAAGATGTCCAGCGTGCTTCCGTAGTTGGAGAAGCTGGAACGGGCGTCGGAGTTGGTGGTGGAGCCGACCGTGATGGCCTCGGCGACCCGCGCCGGGGACTTCGTGGAGGCGTCGGTCGACTCGTTGCCCGCGGCCACCGCGTAGGTCACGCCGGACGCGATGGACTTGCGGACGGCCTCGTCGAGCACGGAGTCCGCACCGCCGCCCAGGCTCATGTTGGCCACGGCCGGCTTGACGGCGTTCGCCGTCACCCAGTCGATGCCCGCGACGACCTGCTCGGTCGTGCCGGAGCCGCTGTCGTCGAGGACCCGGACGGCGACGATCTTCGCCTTCTTGGCGACACCGTACGAGTTGCCGGCGACGGTGCCCGCCACGTGGGTGCCGTGGCCGTGGCCGTCCTGCGCGGTGTTGTCGTTGTCAATGGCGTCGTAGCCGTTCGAGGCCCGGCCGCCGAAGTCGCTGTGGGAGATACGCACACCGGTGTCGATGATGTACGCGGTGACACCCTCGCCCGCCTTGTCGGGGTAGGTGTAGCTCTGGTTCAGCGGAAGGGACTTCTGGTCGATCCGGTCCAGGCCCCAGGAGGGCGGCGAGGGCTGGGTGCCGGTCACCTTGAAGACCCGGTTCTGCACCACGGTCTTGACCGCCGGGTCGGCGGCGAGCCGCTTCGCCTGCTTCTCCGAGAGCTCCACCGAGTAGCCGTTGACGGCCGAACGGTAGGTCCGCTTGATCTTGGCGCCGTACTCCTTGGCCACCGCGCGGCCCGCCGAGGAGCCCGCGTCGGGGGCCGACTCGTCGAGCGTGACGATGTAGCTGCCGCTGATGGTGCCCGGGGCGCCCGCGTTCTGAATCAGCCCCTCCGCCGGCTGATCCGAGGCGGAGGCGGGGAACACCGCGGCGCTGGAGAGCGCGAGGGCCGCACCGGCTATGACACTCGCCGCGGCCAGTCTTCGACGTGCGTGGGGGGTGTGACGCATCACTGACATGTGGGGGGATCCTCCTCGATCACGATGCATGGGTGGGGGGTTGCACGTGCTACTCAGAACGGAACAGGCACCGTTAAACATGGGCATGACAATCAGCTGTTGAAAGTTCCGTGCTTGCCCACGGTCCTGACCGACAGCGAAAGATTGACCGATTCTTGGGAATCGCACAAGGGTCCAACAGGTGCGCCACGCCTTCGTCATGCCGTCGCCACACGCCTGACATGCTGTCGGGCATGCCCACCTACTTCTGCCCGCAGGACGGCACCCGGGCCGACACCACCGCTCTCACCTGGTGTTGTCCCGTCTGCCGCGGCCCCTGGGACCTCGACTTCGGACCTTCCGCCGCTCTCTCGCCCAACTCCCTGAGGAAACGCGTCAATTCACTGTGGCGTTACGAGGAGGTGCTGCCGCTCGACTCGCCCGTGACCACGCTCGGCGAGGGCCGCACCCCGCTCGTCCCGCTCACCGGTACCGTCTCGGCCAAGCTCGACTTCCTGATGCCGACGCTGTCCTTCAAGGACCGCGGCGCGGTGATGCTCGCCGAACTGGCCCGCCGCCTCTCGCCCGAGCGCGTGGTCGCGGACAGCAGCGGCAACGCGGGCACCTCCGTCGCCGCGTACTGCGCCCGCGCCTCGCTCCCCTGCACGGTGTACGTCCCCGAGGGCACGTCCCCGAAGAAGACCGAGCAGATCCGGGCCCACGGCGCCCGGCTGGAAATCGTCCCCGGCGACCGCGAGGCCACCGCCCTGGCGGCCCGGGCCGCCGCCGACGCCCCCGGCACCTTCTACGCCTCGCACGTCTTCAACCCGTACTTCCTGCACGGCACGAAGACCTACGTGTACGAGCTGTGGGAGGACCTCGGCGGCCGGCTGCCGGACGCCCTCGCCGTACCGGTCGGCAACGGCACCCTTCTCCTCGGCGCGGCCCTGGCCACCGCCGAACTCCACGCCTTGGGGCTGATCGAGGAGCGCCCGGCGCTGATCGCCGTGCAGGCCGAGGCCGTGTCGCCGCTGGCCGCCGCGTTCCGCGCGGACGCGGCGGAGCTGCTCGACGAGCCGGCCGGCCCCCTCTCCCCCACCCTCGCGGAGGGCATCGCCATCCCCCGGCCGCCGCGCGCCCGCGCCATCCTGGCCGCGGTGCGCGAATCGGGCGGCACCTTCCTCACGGTGACCGAGGAGCAGATCCGCGCGGCGCAGCTGGACCTGGCCGCGCGCGGCTTCTACGTGGAGACGACGGGCGTCGCCTGCTGGGCCGCGGTCGGCGGCTGGACGGACCGGAGCGTCGTCGTGCCGCTGTGCGGCGCGGGCCTCAAGACGGGCCTCGCGAACTGACCCGGTGAACCACCCCGGCGTTCCGGGACGGACCGGGCAGGTGTGCGGGACGGACCGGGCGGGGCGGACCAGGCGGGGCAGGGCGTGCGGGACGGACCGGACCAGGCGGGGCGGGGTGTGCTCCGGGGCATCACGGCCCCCGCCGCACGCCCCTCTCCGCACCGTCCCGCCCCGGCCCGTCCGTCGTTCGCCCCGCGCGCCCCGCGCGCCGCGCACCACCGCGCGGGGCCCGTTTCCTACCGTCGTACGGTGAGCCCTTCGCGCATCCGTCTCCTCACGTCCTTCTCCGCCCTGGCCGCGTGCGCCCTGGTCACCGGGGCCCTGGCCGCGCCGTCGGCCCCCGCGGCGCACACCTCGCCACGTCCGGCCGCCGCCACGCCCCCCGCCGCCCCGGCCTGCGGGCGGGACACCGACCCCGCCTGGGCGCCGGCCTCCACCCGGTTCGGGGAGGCGGCCGGTTACGACCCCTACGTCGGCAACGGCTACCTGGGCCACCGGGTCCCCGCCACGGGCGCCGGCTACGCCTCCTCCGGCGAGCGGACCGGCTGGCCGCTGTTCACCCCGCGCTACGACGGCGCCTTCGTCTCCGGCCTGTTCGGACGCGAGGCGGACCTGGCCGGGGGTCGCGAGGTGATCGCCGCGCTGCCGAGCTGGACGACCCTCGACGTGCGCGTCGGCGACGAAACCTACGGCACCGGCACTCCCCCCGGCCGGATCTCGCACTACCGCCAGACCCTCTTCCTGCGCTGCGGCCTGGTGCGCACGTCGCTGCGCTGGACCACGGCCGACGGCCGCGCGACGGACCTGGTGTACGAGGTGCTCGCCGACCGCTCCGACCCGCACACGGGCGCGGTACGGCTGCGCATGACACCGCACTGGAACGGCACCGCGACCGTCACCGGCCGCCTCGACCCGCGGGGCGCCCGCCGGATCGCCCTGGCCGACGACGGCACGTTCCGCACCCTGGGCACCGGGACGGCGGGCGCGATCGTCCAGACCCTGCGCACCGGCGCCCCCGGCGCCCGCACCCCGGTCGCGGCGCGCAGCACGCACCGGATGTGCGCGGGGCACACGTACACCTTCGAGAAGTACGTCGGGGTCGACACCGCCCTCACCTCGTCCGCCCCGCGCACCACCGCCCGCGACGCGTCCCGGCGCGCGGCCCGGCGCGGCTGGTCCGGGGTCCTCGCCGCGAACGCCGCCGCCTGGCGGCGCGTCTGGGCGGCCGACGTCCTGGTGCCGGGCAGGCCCGAACTGCAGAAGTGGCTGCGGTCCGCGCAGTACGGGCTGGCCGCCGCCACCCGTGCCGGTGCCCGCGACAGCATCGCACCGGCCGGCCACACCAGCGACAACTACGCGGGCATGGTGTTCTGGGACGCCGAGACCTGGATGTACCCGGGGCTGCTCGTCACCCGCCCCGAACTGGCCCGCACGGTCGTCGAGTACCGCTACCGCACCCGCGGGGCGGCCCGCGCCAACGCCCGGGAGCTGGGCTTCGAGGGGCTGTTCTACCCGTGGACGAGCGCGAGCCGGGGCGATCTGCACTCCGAGTGCCAGAGCTGGGACCCGCCGCACTGCCTCACCCAGAACCACCTCCAGGGCGACGTCTCGCTCGCCGTCTGGCAGTACTACCTGGCGACCGGGGACCGGGCCTGGCTGGCCGGGCGCGGCTGGCCGCTGCTCAGCGGGATCGCCGACTTCTGGGCCTCCCGGGCCACCGCGAACGGCGACGGCAGCTACTCGGTGAGGAACGTCGCGGGCCCCGACGAGTACAGCAACGGCGTCACCGACGGCGTCTTCACCAACGCCGTCGCGGCCACCGCCCTGCGCCACGCCACCCGGGCGGCGCAGGTGCTCGGACACCCCGCGCCGGCCGAGTGGCGGCAGGTCGCGGACGGGCTGCGCATCCCGTACGACCCCGAGCGGAAGATCTTCCTCCAGTACGTCGGCTACAACGACTCGACGATCAAGCAGGCGGACACCGTACTGCTGGTCTATCCGCTGGAGTGGCCGATGGAGCCGGGCGCCGCCGCGGCCACGCTCGACCACTACGCGGCGCTCACCGACCCGGACGGCCCGGCGATGACCGACTCGGTGCACGCGATCGACGCGGCCGCGATCGGGGAGCCGGGCTGCGCGACGTACACCTATCTCCAGCGGGCCGTCCGCCCGTTCACCCGCGGCCCGTACGCCCTGTTCAGCGAGGCCCGGGGGGCGAAGGCGGGGGCCCAGGACCCGCTGGCGGGCTTTCCCGCCGACGACTTCCTGACCGGGAAGGGCGGCTTCCTCCAGGTCTTCACGCACGGCCTGACGGGGCTGCGGCTGCGGGAGGACGGGGTGCGTCTCGATCCGATGCTGCCGCCGCAGCTGGACCGGGGCGTCACCCTGAGGGGCCTGCGTCACCGGGGCAGTACGTACGACATCGTGATCGGGCCCCGGACGACGACGGTGCGGCTGACCTCCGGCGCCCCCTTCACCGTCCACACCCCCGCGGGCCCGCGCACCCTAGAGCGCACGCTCGCCCTCCCCACCCGCCGCCCCGACCTCGCCCGGACCTCCGACGCGGCCCGCTGCCGCCCGGCGACGGCCACGTCGGAGACACCGGGTCTGTACGCGGTGGCCGCGGTGGACGGCAGCCCGGCCACGCCCTGGTCCCCGGACGGCGCGACGGGCGCCCTGACGGTGGACCTGGGGCGGGCGGCCCCGGTGACCTCGATCGCGCCGCGGTGGGCGGACGTGCCCCCCTCCTCGTACCGCCTGGAGGTCTCGAGGGACGGCGCCCGCTGGCGGCCGTACCGCTCGGGAGCCGATCCGGTGGCCCGGCTGGTGCGGCTGACGGTCACCTCCGACGACGCCCAAAAACCGCCGGGGGTGAGCGAGTTGACGGTCGGACAACCATGACCTCGAGGACGTACCGGGCGTCGGCGGCGAGCAGGTCACCGGAAAGGCCCAAGTCAAATCGCTCGACGCGCCGTCAATTCGCGGTGCGATACAGGCTTCCCAGGCTCACCGGGAGGTGCGCCCCGGCCGTGGTGCGCCGGGACCGGCCCTGGAGTTCGGCGGCGGCCTTGCGGATCGCGGGGAGCCGTGCGAACAGCGCCTCTCCCGGGCAGTCGGTGGCGAAGCCGTCCCGGTGGCCGGAAATGGCGTCGAAGACCACCGAAGTCCCCTTGGAGTAGCGGCTCTTGTCGTTCGTCGAGGTGAGCCGCACCTTGCCCGCCGGGTCGATGCCGCCGAGGCCGAGCTTCCAGGCGGCGAGGGCCGCGAGCGCCCGTTCCATGGCCGCCGGCACCGGCGTTCCCGCCCCGAAGGTGCCGATCGCCGCGATGCCGGTGGTGCCCTGGTTGAACCCGACGGTGTGGGAGCCGACGACGGCCCGCCCGGCACCGCCCGCCCGGCCCTCGTAGACGGTTCCGCACCGGTCGACGAGGAAGTTGTAGCCGAGGTCCCCCCAACTGCGGTCCCTGGTCTGGCCCGTGTACAGATTGCGCAGGGTGCGGGGGACGTCCGCGCAGTCGTAGCCGTTGGGGGTGTCGGTGTGGTGGACGAAGACCGCCGTGACCCCTCCCGCGTAACGGGCGTGGGGGTCGCGCCTGGTCTCGTCGGCCCGCCACCGGCCGCGCGAGACGATCGCGGGGCGGGGCGCGCCGTGGGCGAGGGACACCGACGCCGCCCCGAGGGCCGGGAACGTGGGCGAGAAGCCGACGGCCGGTTCGGTGGCGACGACCGCCCGCACCGGACGGGCCGCCCCCGGGGCCGTCTCACCGATGGCACCCGACGCCGTCACTCCGGTCGGCGCCGCTATGAGGGGAATGGCCATGGGGCCCGTGACCCACAGAGCTATTCGATGCAAACGCACAGGGGAACCTTCTTCGTCTTCGCCGGGAGGGCGGCGGGAGCACCGAGGGCCTGCCGGGCGGTCCTCGGGCAAGGGCCACCGACAGGCGCTTACGCCCACAGCCTCGCGGCGCGGGGGTCGCCGCGCGCGCCGGGTTAGTGCAGGCGGGCGAGGGCATGCCCCGAAGGCCCCACACCCGGCCCGGGAGCCCGCCCGGCTCGGGGGCCGACCAGTCCGGAGGAAGCCCCGCCCGGCCCGGGAGGCCGACCGGCCCGGAGAAGGAAGCTGCCTTCCTGGGCGTCGGACTCCCTCAGCAGGGTCTCGACGGCCTTCTCGTCCATGGCCGGATCCTGCCGGCCGAACATGCCGGGGCAGGGGCAGGGGCAGGGGCAGGGGCAGGAGCAGGGACACGCAGCCGGGGCCGAGGCACGCAGCCGACGCCGAGGCACGCAGCCGACGCCGGGACACGGAGGCGGTGCCGGGACACGGAGGCGGTGCCGGGGCACGGAGCCGACGCCATCCGGGTGATCGGAACCCTTGTTACGTTCCCACCATGTGCTCATGCAGGCCCCGTCATACGGGACCGGAACAGTCACCCGCATGACCACGAGTCCGCACACCCCACTCTCCCCACCCCGGTCCCCGTCCCCCTCATCCCCGAGGCGGCGGCCCCTCTCCGCACTGCTCCTCCTGGCCCTGGCCGCCTCCTCCCTCGCCGCGACCGCCCTGACCGCCCCCGGCGAGGCGGTCGCCCGGGAGTCGTCCGACGCCGCCTTCCGCGTGGCGCCGATCAGTTGGGGCGCCTGCCCCGCCTCCGAGCCGCCCTACCCCGACCCCAGCCCGCGGGCGCAGTGCGCGACGGTACGGGTGCCGCTGGACTGGTCGAAGCCGAAGGGCCCGAAGATCGGCCTCTTCGTCGCCCGCCACCGGGCCACCGACCCCGCACGGCGGATCGGCGTCCTGATGTCGAACCCGGGCGGCCCCGGGGCGCCCGGGGCCGACGACGCGCTGTACGCGGACGATCCCGTCAGCGGCTACACCCCGGACATGCTCCGGCGCTTCGACATGATCGGCTTCGACCCGCGCGGCATCGGCCGCAGCCGGAGCGCCGAGTGCGACGAGACGATCATCGAGTCGATCCCGGCCCGCCCGCGCGACGCGGCCGAGTTCGAGCGGCTGCGCACCCTGAACGGCCGACTGGCCGACAGCTGCCTGGAGCGTACGGGGCCGCTCGCCGCCCACATGGACGGCGAGAGCGTGGCCCGGGACATGGACGCGATCCGCGCCGCCCTCGGCGAGAGCCGGATCAGCTTCATCGGCCACTCCTACGGCACCTTCCTCGGTGAGCGTTACGCACGCCTGTTCCCCGGCAGGCTCCGCGCGTTGGCCCTGGACAGCGCGATGGACCCGGCCCGGCCGGACGCCGAGCGCTACCTCATCGACGGCAGCGTCACCACCGACAACACCCTGAAGCGGCTCGCGGCCTGGTGCGAGAAGGACACGGCCTGCGCGCTCAAGGGCAAGGACCTGGTCGCCGTCACCGACGAACTGTTCGCCCGCGCCGACGCCGGCACGCTCCGCGAGCCGGGTCCGGACGGCCCGACGAGCACCGAGGTCGACGCCGACCAGCTGTCCGACTTCCTGACCTTCGCCCTCGGCAAGGGCAGCCAGGAGGAGGCGGCGAAGCAACTGGCCGCCCTGTACACCGGCAGGGGCGAGGTCCACTGGATACCCCCCGGCACCGACATCTCCGCGCGGCTCGTGCTGTGCCGGGACTACGACTTCCGGATCCGCGACCACGCCCAGTACCGGGCCATCCTCAAGCGGGTCGCCGAGGCCGCCCCGCACGTCCGCTACAACTCCCAGGCCCTGGACACCGTCCTCGGCTGCCAGGGCTGGACCATGCCGCCCAAGTCCCGCCCCGCCCGGGCGAAGGGCCCCCTGCCGCCCGTCCTCGTGGTGAACGCCACCCACGACCTGGCGACCCCGCTGCCCGGCGCCCGCCGCATGGCGCACTCCTTCCCGAGGGCGACCCTGTTCACCATGGATGTCGTGGGCCACTGGATGTACCGCAGGGGCGGTACGGAGCAGGCGATGCGGGTGATCGACACCTACCTCACCGACCCGAAGGGCTGACCATCCGGAGGAGCACGGGGGGCGGGGCGGGCCGGACGTTTCCCCGCCCGCCCCGCCCTTGATCTCCGCCCGGGGCCGTCACCCGCAACGCCCCACAATCGCCTTACCCCTCACCCCGCTTCTGCCGAACGGAGCATGCCCCGACACCAGTGACCGTCATGGGACTTGGCCCTCCAAGTCCAGTCTGACAGGATCTCGTCATGGCAAGAGCGGGTGGGGACCTGAGGGCCTGGCTGATCGGGCTCGACGACGTACAGCTTCGTGAATTGATCCTGTTACCAGGACCGTTGCCCTTCTGGGCGAAGATCCCACTTCGTGGCCCGCAACCGCGTATCGGCCGTCGCGAACTGCTTTCGGGCCGGGCATGTCTGAACAGGGCTCATGCCCGCGACTTGAAGCAAATCGCCGATGCGGCAGCCGACTTGGCCCGCACTCTGTGGTCCCATCACGCAGAGGGACATTCCGTCGAGTCCGCCGAGACGGACCTCGACGCCCTGGAAGCGATGGTCGAGACCCTGCCCCCGGTACTGGCCCGGCTGACCCTGCACTCCATGTTGTTGGAAGACGGCACCCCACGGCGGGAACTGGTCGAGTTGCACCGGGACCGACTGCTCGACGCGGCGGACCGGCCGGTCACCGGCGCAGAGGTGGAATCCGAGGACCACGACCAGATCTCCGACTCGGACGTTGCGGAGCAAAACGGTGAGCCGGACACCGTGTCGCAGCAGCGGGCCGACGGTGCAGGAGGCACGGTGAAGGACGAGGAGACTCAGGACACGGAGACCGCGGTGCGTGCGTCGCCCGACACGGTAGTGAACGTGATCGGAGACGTGGCCGATGCCGCCGCGTCCGTGAACGCATTGCGGGTCCGGGCCACGGAATTCAGCGAGGCGCTGCGGCTGGCTGCGGAACGAGTGGCCGGTGGTTTTACCCTGCCCCCCACGTTGAAGGAAGAAGCCGTTGCCTGGACGCGGGAGCGTGAGGCCGTGGCCGACTTCTTCCGTAGCACGGGGCGCGACTGGGCCACCGAGGATGGTTTCGACGAACTCCAGACCCTCGTGGACAGCCTTCGGGAAGAACAGGAACGGGAAGCCGCCCGCAACGAAAGGCTTGCCGTGCTGGTCCAGCAACGGCAGACCCTGCTGCCGGTCCTGGACCTGGCCGAGCAGAGCAGCGGTGGCGCCTACTTGGACTCCCTGCGTGAGACGCTGCAGACCCTCGAAGCGGAGATAGCCGAACTGACCCCGGGCGGCAGTGGGCGCCCGGATACGACGACCGACGAGCCCGCTGCGGCCGAGACCGGAGTGAGGCCGGAGGCTGCGGACACCGGGGAACCGGCGCACTCCACCGACACCGCGCAGAACGTGGAAACTCACCGTTCCGCGCAGAACGTGGAAACTCACCGTTCCGCGGAGACGAAGGAGTCCACCGAGGCGGCCTGTGCCATTGAGCCTGCGAACCCCCCGCAGGCCGGGGAGCCCGCGGAGAAGGAAAAGCCCGCGGAACACGAGCCCGCCCCGGGCCGGCCAGTCACTGCAGAACCTGAAGCCCCCGGCGTCGAGCCTGTCCCGTCGCCCATGGCGGAGGCCGCCGAACCCACCCGGCCCGAGGAGCCCGTGCTGCCCTGGCACGCCCCCCTCACCGAGGCCGAAAGCAGCACCGACACCGCTGCCTCCCCCGTCGAGCAGTTGGTGAGCGCCGGCCGTTTCCAGGAGGCCTACTGGCTGACCGTCGCGTCTGCCGAGCCCGGTCACCGTGCGGAGTGTCTGGCGTTCGCGGACGCCGCCTTCTCCTGCGACACGCCCGAGGACGCGACCCCGGTGATGACACGGTTCGTCCCGCACCTGGAGAGCGTGCAAGGTGACCGGCCGGCGCTGGTCATGGCAGCCGTCGCCTCTGTCCGCGCGGGGTTCATCGTGGGATGGCCCAACGACCTGCTGTTGCAGACGGACCCCTGCGCCTCCCTTTCCGGCGCCTGGGGCGGACTGCTGCAATCTGCCATTGACATTTTGCGGCGCTACCAGCGGGTGGACCCCGCCACACTGCAGCCGGGCATGGAGACGAGCCCGACCCTGACACGTTCCGGGCTGGCCAAGGAGGCCGAGCGGCTCCAAGTCGACCTGCCGAAGCTCAAGATCGGCTATGCGCGCGCGACCCAGGTGCAAAACCTGCTGATGCGTGCGGAGCAGCCGTTGGGACACGCGTTGGAAGCGGTCCGGGAGTGGGCTTCCGGCAAGGCCGACGCCTCCGTACTGGATGATGCGTGGGAGACCTTTCGCAAGCGGGACTCCTCCGAACGCATCATCGAGGAGGCCGACGCGGCAATCCGCACGCCCAAACAGGCCAAGGAGCCCATCGAAGCCAAGGCCAAGCGCTCTCTGCTCAGCCGGATCGAGCAGGTCGTCACCCTCCTTTCCCAAGCCCGCGCACTCGCCGCACCCGACATCGAGGAGCGCAACGGCACCGTCACCGCTCTGCGCCATGCGCTCACGAAGGTGCAAGACCTGCCGCCGCTGCCGGGACTCGAGGGCGCGGCACTGTTGTGCCTACGGCGTTGGCTGACCGGGGGTGGCCGCTCACCGGTGTCCCGGCGAGTGCCCGACGTCGCTCACGACAGGACACGGTCGGCCCCGGACGCCGGTTTCGTGCCCGCCGCAGAGGCTCTGCTGGCCGCTGCGGACCTGCCCCGTACGGCCGAGGACGCACCCGATCCCCAGGCTCCGGGCTTCGCCCGGGCGGTGTTGTCGCTGCTGAAGCCGGTGGACGTGGCCGCCTTGGCGGTCACCTACGCCGAGCGGGGGGACCTCCACCTGGCGGACTCCTTGGTGGAGGCGCTGGAACAGGGACTGGTGCCTGCGGCGGATGCCGGTCCCGAGGCCCTGCCGTCCGACTGGCGGGTCCGCCGGGACGCGCAATGGGCCCGCTGGGCGAACATACGGGCCGAAGCCCACCGGGTCGCCACCGGGCTGCTCGCGGAACTGCGCGCCCAGAGCCTCAACCTCGTGACCGAACGGGAACTGGTCGGACGGCTGGAACAGTTGGAGCGCCCGTCGCCGGACGGCGCGTACCGGTACACGGTGGAAGCCATCCGGCGGCTGGAGGAGGAGGTACGGGACCAGATCCACACGTACGTGAGGCAGCTGAGCGAGCAGTTGGAGGAGCTGACGCTCACCGAGACGGACCGCGGGCGGATCTCCGCACTGTTGGAGGCGGGCGACACGATCACGGCGGAGGAGTGCCTGGCGCTGCTGCGCAAGGGCGACTCCCTGCCCCAGTGGAGCGGAACGGACCGCAGTGAGGACCTGAAGCAGTTCGTGGCAGGGCTGGAGTCCGTCACCCCGGTCAAGGCGGGCCAGCAGGGCTTCTCGGCGATGCCGTGGGCCGAGTACTACGCCGACGACCAGCCGTTGACCGAGGCCGCACTGGCCGGCCTCGAGTCCTGGAACGCGCTCAGCAAACCCTCCACCCGCGGCAGTGAGTGGCAGAAGCACGTGCCCACCGTCCTGCGTCTGCTCGGCCTCGAAGGCAGGCCCCCGGCCCGCGACGACAATCGTCAGCTCCGCGGTACCCTCCGGTTGACCGCGAAACTCCGGGCGAGCGGAAGCGCGCCGGGATACGTCGCCGAACTCGGTTCCGCGGCCACCACCTACACGATCCTGTTGGTATCGGACGAACAGCGTGGACGCAGTCCCCTGGAGTTGCTCGACCACAGTGACTCGGGCGCCTGCATCATCCTCTACTTGTACCCGCTGGGCCTGACCGGTCGCCGGGCGATGGCACTGCGGACACGTACCTCGGCCCAGCAGGCTCTGGTGGTGGACCCGGCCGTCTTCGGCTGGGTCACGGCACGCTCGCCCCGGTCGTTCCGGGCCCTGCAGCGCGTGACACTTCCCTGGACCGGTTTCAATCCGTACACGCCGTTCGTGGCCGGGCTCGTGCCGCCGGAGGTGTTCTACGGACGGACCCGGGAGATCGCCGCGGTCAAGGAACCGTTGGGCGCCCTCTTCCTTTACGGAGGGCGCCAGTTGGGCAAGTCGGCGCTGCTGCGGAAGGTGGAGGCCGACTTCTCCTCGACCCCCGACCACAAGGCCATCTATCTGGATCTGAAGGCGCGCGGGGTGGGCGAGGCGGAACCTGCGGACCGGATCTGGCCGGTGCTGGCCACGGAGCTCAAGCGCGTCGGGGTGCTGGGGCCGAAAGTGTCCACGGCCGTCTCCCCCGATGTACTGCTGGAGCAGGTGCGCCGTTGGCTGGAGGACAACCGTGAGCGGCGGGTCCTGGTCCTCGCCGACGAAGCGGACGCCTTCCTGACCGCGGACTCCAAGTCCGTGCGTGGCAGCGGCGGCGAGGGCACTTTCGCCAATGTGGCCCGGCTCAAGGGGCTGATGGACAGCACCGACCGACGCTTCAAGGTGGTCTTCGCCGGTCTGCATCAAGTGCAGCGGTTCAGCCGGCTGTCCAACGTGCCCCTGGCCCACGGCGGCGAGGAGCTGATAGGCCCGCTCAAGCCGGCCGAGGCGCAGCGCCTGGTGGTCGAGCCGATGGCAGCTTTCGGTTACCGCTTCGAACGCCCGGAGCTGGTTTGGCGCGTCCTGGCCGCGACCAACTACCAGGCATGCCTGGTACAGATCTTCTGCGAACGCCTCGTCACCACGTTGCGGGAGAAACCGCTCGGCTCGGCACAGTGGCCGGTCACGGTCACCGAGGACGACGTGCGGGCGGTAACGGGCTCGCCGGAGGTGCACAGAAACATCGCCGAACGGTTGCGGCTGACCATCAACCTCGAGGACCGGTACCGGGTACTCGCCCTGGTCATCGCTCTGCGCAGCCAGGCCGACGGTTTCCAGCGTGGCTACGACGCCGACGAACTGCTCAACGAGGCCAAGCAGAACTGGCCGGAGGGCTTCAGCCGGCTGACCGCCAGCGACGTGAAGATCTACCTGGAGGAGATGGTCGGGCTCGGCCTGCTGATCCAGCAGGCCGATCGTCGGCACTACGCGGTGCGCAGCCCCAATGTGGTGCACATGCTCGGCACCCGCGAGGATCTCGAACTGGAGCTGCGCCAGACGGAGTTCAGCCTGCCCTACGACTACAACCCGCGGTTCTCCCGGCGGCTGCTGGGGTCGAGCCAACAGTCCGGTGCGCATCGGTACAGCCCGCTCACCGAACAGCAGTTGTACGAGGCGACAAGTCCCGGCCTGAGTCTGGTCTGTCTGACGAAGGCCCACGGGCCGGAGCTGATGGAGTCGGCGATCCGCTCCTACGCCGGCGCGCGGGGGCTGGACGTGCACACCACCACTCCGGACACTCTGGTGGACACCCTCACGCAGGACACGCGCGGCAAGGACCCCAGCGTCGTCTTCGCCGACCTTCGCTACTGCGGCCTGGAAACGCTCGATCAGACTCTGGACCGTCTGCACCAGCACACGGTGCGCGGCAAGGCGGAGCCGTCACGCACGGGGATCATTCTGGTCGACCCGCGGGCGCAGGACGTGCTCAAGGACGAGCGGGTCACCCAGGTACTGCGGTCCGAGCGGTGGAACGCCGACAGTCTGCGTGCCTGGCCCGAGTGCCCCTTCGACACCCCGGACAAGCGGCGCCGGCTGATGGAGGCCACCGGTGGCTGGCCCAGCCTTGTGGAACGCACCGTCGACTACGCCACCCGGGGCGGGTTCACCCTGGAGGGGGCCCTGGAGGCGATCCAGGGCCAGTACGCCCAGGAAGGGGTCGCCCGCACTCATCTCGACCGGGTCGAACTCACCCCGGACATGCGGAACCTGCTGTCCGAATGGGTGCAGTACGTCGAGCCCGGTGAGGGGTGCAACCATGGCGACATCGCCGCCGTGATCGGCCTCGACCTGGCGGAGACCCGCGCGTTCACCGACCGCCTCGCCGACCACGGTGTGCTCGACGACGGCGAGGACGGATACGCGCTGGACCTCGTCACCTTCCGCGCGCTCACCACGGTGGGGAAGGAATCGTGACCGGCATGGCTGCGGCCGATGGGTTCTCCCTGCCGGGAATCAGGGTGTGGCTCGGCCGCCTGTTGGCCGACCTGGGCCGGGGCCGCAGCTGTCTGTGGCTCCTGCCCCAGAAGGTGTTGGACGACACCGGTCACCAAGCCGACCGGCTGCTCGACCACGTGCTGCACGAACTCGCCGATTTCGTACTGCTGCCCTCTGCCGAAACCCTCGCCCCGGCCTCCGCCCGCTCCACGACGGCCGGCCGGCCCCGGGCCGTCGGCCAATGGTCCGGCCTCGCCCCCGTGCCCGACTTCGACGACGGCTTGCCAGATCTGCCCACAGCCAGGATTCCCGTGCCCGTCGAGCGGGAGCCGCCGCCCCTGCCCACCCCGGCAGAAGCACTGTCCGGCCTGCTGGAGCGGCTCGCCAAGGAATTGGGCTTCACCGCCGGCCGGGACGGGGTCGGCCCGAACCCCACCGACGACGTCCTGGCCCGGCTCACCGGTGGCGGCACCGGCATCGTCGAGACCCGCCCGGTGGTCGTCCGGGCCTGGCGTGAACCGGTGCCGTCCGCCGCCACTCACCTGCTGCGACGGCTGGTGGCCACGGCCAAGGAGTCGGGTCTCCCCCCGAACCGCCGCCCCAGAGTCCTCGTCATGGCCTCCACCGGGACCTTGCCCGCGGGACTGCCCGACCAGCTGGCCCGGGAGGACATCGCGGTGCACTGGTGGTGGGGAACCACGGGCCGACTGGACACCGCCACGGTCGTCGCACTGGCACGCCCCCTCCTGCCTTCTGCCACGGAGCGTCGGCATCTGCACGAAGCGGTGGCCCAGGCCACGATCACCGAAGTGTGCGGGCCCTTTCTCGATATCGCCGACGCCCTGGCCGGCCGCTGGGAGGACGGCCGTCCGGAGACGCTGTTGCCGGCGCTCCACGACGTACTCGCAGATCTTCCTGGCCCGGCGGTGGTCCCGTCCCAGAGCATCGAGGGTGCCCGGCGCCCCGGCAGCCGCCCCGACGAAACACTGCTCGTGGCCTGGAACGCAGGCACTGTCGACAGTTGGGACGGTCGTCTCCGGGGCCGCCCCGGTAAAGACCTCACGCACGAACAGACCGTGGCCACCCGGGTGTGGCTGGCGCAGAATCATGTGTTGTTGCCGCTACTGGACGATGCCCGGGACCGGTTCACCGCCACCGTCCGTCGCCGTGCACGCGTCCCACTGACCCGGCTCGCACAGACCTACGGCCCGCGACGCGAACCCGGCGCGCCCCCCGAACCCGCCGGCTCCGCCATCGACATGATGGAGCTCGGCGCAATGTGGAGCGCCCACTGCGATGACGTCATCAGGCTCACCCCCACCGAACGCCGCCGCCTGCGTATCCTGCGCGAGGCCCGCAACCGCCTCGCCCACCGTGCCCCTCTCGACAGCTCCCAGCTTCAGTATCTGATCAAGGAGCTGTGCTGCTGACCAAGAGCCACCGGCCGTGGCAGCTCCCGGAGGAGCCGCCCCACCCGAACTGCATGTTCACCAAGCCCTCCGCCCACTCCACCGCAGGTCAGCGGCCTTGGAGACCATCGATACGGCCGTTGGCGCCAAGCACTCGACCTTGGTCGCCCAGCACACACGACCGGCCCGGGGTGGATCTTCGACGGAAGATCCACGATCACTGTCAGGGCCCGGGGCCACGGGCTGCGTCCGCTGCGTGACCCGGATGCCGTCGACCTCGACGATGACGACGACGGCCAGGAGGAGTGAGCCGTGGACGGCACCCGGCGCCGGCGCCGGGTGCGGACACCCCATTGCGGGGTCAGGCGGCCGGGCCTCCGACCGGGCGCCCGTTACTCGACCTGCGGTGCTGTCGTTGTCCGGACGAGGGGCGCATGAGAAGGCGGCTGCGCTCCTCCTACGCCTCCTGTGCCTCGGACATGAGCCTTTCCTCTGCGGCAACAGGGGTGGAATCTATCTCTCCCAGTCGGCCTACCAAGGTGGGTTCCTGTGACGACAAGCAGCAACAGCGACAACTCCGCAACGCCCCCCGAGCCCGAGTCGCAACCGTCCACACGCGGTGGACAGAACAGGCGCAACAGGCTCAGCGGTGCGACAAAGCTGGCCTATGCCGTGGCGATCGTCGGCGCCGTGGCGGCTGCCTTTGTGACCCCTCTCGGCGATCACCTGATGAAGGGCTTCCTCGAGGAACCGACCTGTCCGGGTGAAGCCTGCGAGGGGAAGAACCCTCAGAACCAGGGATGCGGCGAAGATGCGCGCACCTATAAGCCCGCCGTCGGCAACCCCGCCCTTCTCCAGCTCCGCTACAGCGAGGACTGCCAGGCGGTATGGGCCCGCGTCGAACGCGGGAGCCCAGGGGATCTGGTCACGGCAGAAGTCACAGGGGGAACCAAACGCACTGCCCAGATCGAGTACGGAGACGACAAGTTCACCGGCATGGTGAGCGTGGGTGACGGCGAGTTCCAGGTCACCGCCTGTGCGGTACCCAAGGCCGGTGGTGAGAGCACCTACGAGCGCTACTGCATCCATGCAACCGAGGCGACGGCTTGGCGGTGACCCGGGAAGCGCGACAGCAGGACGGGTGTACGACCTGAGAGGGGTTCCGGCTCCGGCCAGGTTGCCCCGCTGTCCTCGCGCGAGACAGAAAATTTTGGTCCCGCCGTAGTTGATGGCGGGAGCCCCGGAGAGCCCCTTGTCGTAGGCGGACTGCACGCGCGTGCCGCCCGCCCACCTGCCCACGCTGGTCCCGTTCCCACCGGGCTCAAATCACCGCCCGTGTCGCCCATCTCATCGTGGAGGTACGGGGCGTGAAGACCGGAAGGGTCATCACCGGCGGTCACCATGACGCCGAGATCCGCTGACACCGTGCCCACGACTCTCGCCCAGCACCTCACACGGTCGACGACCCGGCACGGGCGCTTCACGTCGTCCCAGCGCCACCCCTGCACGGGAAAACCAAGAGGCCCGACTCACAAGAGCCAAACCCCTTCTGACCTGTATGTTTGCCAGATCAGCCGCGGGGCGGTGCGTCACCCGCTACACGTTGAAGCGGAACTCCACCACAACCTGTCTGACCTGCGGTTATGTGGGCGCATCCCAGCACCATCCCAGCACGGGATTCACCGCAAAGTACAAGAAGATCCAGAAGCGCCAAGACTACGCATCAACGCCGCCCCGTACACAGGCCGCGCAGCACTCCAGACCCTGTAATAGTTTCTGTACTAGACTTGCGGCCATGAAGTCACCCCGCCCCGGCGGCACGGAGAACATCTCCGTCTCGATGCCCTCGGAACTCCTCGGTGCTCTGCGCACGCGCACCGGCAAGCGCGGCGTGTCCGCCTACGTGACCGCGGCGGTCCGGCACCAGCTGGCGATGGACGGCCTCGCCGAGATCGTGGCCGCCTACGAAGCCGAGCATGAGCCGCTGAGCGAGGCCGAAGTCCAGGCCGCGCAGCGCGAACTGTTCGGCGACGCACCGGCGCCGTACGCGTCGAACGACAGCGCCGCATGAAGGAGCCCGCCGCCAGGTCTCTGGTACTCGACTCCCAGGCGCTGTCGTTGCTGCTGCGCAACGACCGCCAGATGATCACCCGAATCGAGGCCGCTCGGCGCGTGGGCGTGCCCGTACTTGTGTCGGCGCTGACGGTAGTGGAGGCCGTCTACGGGAAAACGGACACTGCCCGGCTGCGCTGGCTGCTTTCCCGGCTTCGGGTCCAAGACGTCACCCAGGCGGACAGCCTCACTGCGGTGCAGCTCCTGAGCGACGCCGGTGGCCTGCACGGCCACAAGTACGCCATCGACGCCCTCGTCGCCGCGATGGCGCTCCGCTCCCCGGCACCCGTCCTCGTGCTGACCTCGGACCGCGACGACTGGTCGAAACTGTGCGGCGACCGCGTACAGATCAAGGACGTCTGAGGGCTTCGCGTGTAGCGGTGACCTCCTGCGGGGCAGACTCGACTCCCCGACTCACGCTCCGGCTTGAAACCGTGAAGCCCCGCCGAGGCCAGTGAGCAGCTCGGCGGCGGCACCCGGCTCTCCCGCCCGAGCACCGCAACAGGCGCGGGCCGACCCCGCTGGTCCGGTCATGAGCGCCGTTCACCCCGTCACGGGTCAAGCCGTGAGCAAGGCGCTTGCGACTGCGGCATGATCTGCTCCGCGGTGATTCCGATGACGGGAAACAATGAGGTTTTCCAACCTCAGACATGGTCACTTTCCGCGTAGTCGGGCCGGCCTGCGGACCTGGTGTCCGGCAGTTCCCGCGACCTGCTGCCACCCGTCTCAACCAGTCCACATGCCTCACGGTGATCAACGGTGGTCGCACCCGTTCCCGCAGTGCTCCCGCCCAGCAAGTTCATGACCTGCATAAACTGATCTGCGTTTCGCCTCGCCCGCCTGACCTGGAGTGCTGGATGCCTGGACCGCTGACCGTCGCAGTCTGCCAGCCCCGCTGTGCCGACCTGGACGTCGCCGCCAACGCCGCTCTGCACGCCGAGGCCGTGCTGAGCGCACAGGCCCGCCTGGTCGTCTTCCCGGAGCTCTCGCTCACGGGCTACGACCTCGCCGCCTCGGCGGTGGCCGCGGACGACCCCCGGCTTGCCCCACTCGTCGATGCGTGCCGCCGCACGGGAGCGATGGCGCTGGTCGGCGCTCCACTGCAGGGCGAGGACGGGCGCGAGTACATCGCGACGCTGGCCGTCACGGGCCAGGGGGCGGCGGCAACGTACGCGAAGATGTTCCTGCACGGAGACGAAAGGATCCGCTTCACCCCAGGCGAGAAACCAGCAGTGCTGGAGATCGACGGGTGGCGGTTGGGGCTCGCCGTGTGCCGCGATGCGGCGGTGCCGCAGCACGCGGCGGAAACAGCGGCACTGGGCATCGACGCATATGTGGCCAGCACGCTCTACGGTGCGGGCCCAGAGCAGTCGGCTCGCCGGGACGGGCACATGCAGGAGCGGGCAGCAGCGCACGGCGTATGGGTTGTGTTGTCGACCGCGGCGGGATCGAGCGGCGAGTTCCGGGAGACCTCCGGCGGCTCCGGGGTGTGGGCGCCCGACGGCACACTGGTAGCCCAGGCCGGCCCCGAGGCCGGTGCCGTGGTCACCGAGACCCTCAACTGACGGTTCGTGGCCGCCCTCCGAGTGCGGGAGGCCATCCGCGGGATCCGGTGTCCCATTTGGAGCGGGACCTGGACTCCGGAAGGAGCGAAGTTCCTGGTAGATGGGTTGTCGACCAAGATCAACCTGCCTGCCCGGAGCTTCACGTGCTTGTCTACGGGACACGATGGAGGCGCCTGACACCGGACCGGCAGGCCCTGCTCGTGTTGGCGCACCTGTGGTGCGGCCACACCTACGCAGCTCGCCACCGGGCTCGCGCCACGATCGCCACCCAGCTACTCAACGCCAAGGACCCATTATCCTTGGCTGACCTGCAGCAATGGCTAGGACACAGGGACCCATCCAGCACCCGTCACTACGCCAAGATCCTTCAGCGGACGCTATCCGCGGCCTACAAGCGCGCCGACTACTTCGCCAGGAACGTACGCACCATCCAGGTCCTCATCGACCGGGAATCCATTCTCACGGGCGCCGCCGCCGGCGGCGAGCAGCCCTGGAAGTACTACGACCTGGGCGAGGGCTACTGCTCCTACGACTTCTTCGCCAAGTGCCCCCACCGGCTCGCCTGCGCACGTTGCCCGTTCTACGTCCCCAAGACCTCAAGCCGCGGCCAACTCCTGGCCGTCAAGGACGGCATCGACGGAATGCTCGAACAGCTCAACCTCACCGACGACGAGCGAGAAGCCCTCGAAGGCGACCGCGAGGCGGTCGCCGCCCTCGCAGAACGGCTCAGCGATACCCCAACCCCAGCTGGACCCACCCCGAGAGAGCTCGGCACCACCAAGAGCTTCATCCCTCTCACCCAACTCACCGAAAGGTAACGCTCCTGCCCCGATTCTCAATAACTTGCCACTTCACGCCGTTGTCGACCAGGTAGCGCACCGCGTCGAGCATCGTCCGGTGGCAATACGCCTCCGCACGCCCGCCGCGCTTCAGGAGCCAGGCCGGCACCGGCATCACGGCGCGGACCTCGGCCCACTCCGCATCCGTCATGTCACTCGGATAGCAGCCTGCCCACCGTCCAGGAGCGAGCGAACCGAACCGGTGCACGTAGCAGTCACACCCAGGGGTGACCGCGGTGGACGCAGGCGCAGAGATGCTGCTCAACTGATCAGGCAACGGGCTTCCTTGGTCGTGCTGTGTCGTAACCGCGTCACTACCAAGGGGCCCGTTCTCTCATGCCCGCGACCGCACCCGAACCTCCGTCCGGATGATCACCCGCTGCCGCTCGAACGAGATCCGGTTTGCCACAACGCACTCACTAGGAGTCCTGCGCTCGCACCAGCGCGTCGCCGACAGCCGTGCGGTAGTAGAGCACGGACCGCCCCGTACGGCGGCGGCCTACCAGCCGGGCGTCCAGAAGCACCTTGAGGTGGCGGCCCACCGACCCGAGACCCTGGCCTGTCATCGCCACCAGGTGTGTCGTGCTCATGGGGCTGTCCAGGAGCGCCAGCACGCTCGCCCGCCCGGTCCCGAGCATTCTTGCCAGCGCCTCCGGGGTGGCTGCGCGCTCCGGCTCCGCGAGTGTGCCCGAGCACGGGTACACCACAGCGTTGCGGTGCACTGTTCCGTGGGAATCCGGCCGGTCCATGGAGATCCATCCCCTGCGCGGTGTGACCGGCGCGAGCAGCAGCTGTGCTCCTGTCAGTTGCCGGGGTGGGAAGTCGCGGGTGTTGATCTGCAGCCGGTTGCCGCCGAGCCACTGCATCTCCGGATGCATGTCGTCCAGTGCGGCTGCCCAGCCAGCCCGGCTCAGCTGGCCCGTACGCGCGACGACGTCGGCCTCGATGACGCGTCGCCGCCGCGGCCAGTCGGGCGCGACAATCTCCCGCCACACCCATTCCAGCAGGTCGGCGATGCGCTCCGGCAGATCTGTGCGCAGCAACGGGTCGGGCAGTGGTCCGCGGTGAGCGATCTCGAGGTCGGAGCGGGCAGTCTCGGCCGGCGTCTCGCGGATCCTTGCGAGCTCGTCGTGGAACTCCGCACCGCCCTGTGCCTCGCCCTCGTGGGAGGGCACCGGTGTCAGGAAGTCGGCGATCCACCGGTGTCTGCCCAGAGCGACGCGCACCAGCAGGGCTGTAACAGGATCGGCGGCCAGCCGCTCCCGGTAGGCGGGCCCGTGGCTGTCCAGCCAGCGGCGCTCGGCGGGATGCGCGGGTGAGCCCTTCGCCAGGACCATCAGGCTCGCGGTTGTCTCGCAAAGAGGCGACACGACGAACCGGCTGCTCGCGAGCGTATCCGCGTTGACTTCCCACCAGCCCAATAGTTTCACCTCCCCGCGAAACATTACATTCACGCCCGGACACCTGCCGACACTGCGGCCATGCGCACCTACCAGGAGCTTTTCAGCACCCCGGAGTTCAAACCTCTGCTCGCGGCCACCGCCGCACACGTGGCAGCCCAGACAGTGAGCAGAATGGCACTGGGCACTCTCGTCTACGACGCGACCGGCTCACCGCTCCTGACAGCCCTCAGCATGTTCGGCCCGTTGCTGGCGCAGATGATCGGCGCAAGTGTCCTACTGTCGGCGACCGACCGCCTGCCGCCACGCGTCGCGACCATCGGCCTGGCACTCTTCTTCGCCGCAGCCACCACCACGCTGGCGCTGCCCGGCCTGCCCATGGGGGCAATCTTCGCGATCCTGTCCGTACAGGGCATGCTCGGCTCGGTCGGCGGCGGAGTGCGCTACGGACTGCTCACCGAGATCCTCCCCACAGAGGGCTACCTGCTCGGCCGCTCGGTACTCAACATGTGCGCGGGAAGCCTGCAAATCTTCGGATACGCCGCCGGCGCCCTGCTCGTCAACATCCTGACGCCCCGCGGTGCCCTGCTCACCGGCGCCACCCTCTTCGTCGTCGCCGCAGCCGTCGCCCGCATCGGGCTCGCAAGACGGCCGCCGCGCGCACAAGGCCGTCCGTCCGCAAGCGAGACCTGGCGGACCAACGCCCGCCTGTGGGCGCCGAAGACGCGGCGCCGCGTCTACCTCGCCCTGTGGGTACCCAACGGACTCGTTGTCGGCTGCGAGTCCCTCTTCGTGTCCTACTCACCACGCCACGCGGGCCTCCTGTTCGCCGCCACCGCTGTGGGCATGCTGGCCGGAGACACCCTGACCGGACGCTTCCTGCCCACCCGCTGGCGCGACAGATTCGGCGCCCCGCCACTACTCCTGCTGCTCGCCGCCCCGTACCTGATCTTCTTCCTGCACCCGGCACTGCCCGTCGCACTCGCCGCCGTAACCCTGGGGTCGATCGGCTTCTCCGCCAACCTGCTGCTCCAGGAACGCCTTATGTCCATGGTCCCGAGCGAGCTGAAGGGGCACGCCTTCGGATTGCACTCCTCAGGGATGTTCACCATGCAGGGCATCGCCGCGGCCGTCGCAGGCGGCATCGCGCAACTCACCTCACCCGCCACTGCCATGACCGTGATGGCCGCCGCTTCTGCTGTGGTCACCCTCACCCTCACACCTGGTCTCCAGCACATGGGACCGCCGGCCCGAGCCGTGCCAGCCGGAGCTGAGGTTGGCCGCGAGGCTACGGACACGAACAAGGGATAGAGCACCTGACTGAAGGCGCGGCATCGCCACCCGCTATGACAGGACTCTGAGAGCTACCTCGCGGGCCTCCACCTCAGCGGGCCTCAGTGCGTTGCGGCAAACCGGATCTCGTTCGAGCGGCCCCCTGGGTCTGACTGCTACGTGCACAACGGATCCCGCGAGCGATGTGCCGGTTTGGTGCCGGTGGTCGGGTGTCAGTGAGTGTCCGCAGCCTCTCGCGGCTCCTCATTTCTGCGAAAGAAGTTCATCGGACAGGCCGAGGTGACAACGGAGTGCCTGTCGGCCGAGGGGTGTGACTGCGACGGCGCGCGTGGTGCCGACGGGGGTGATCCAGCCGGTTTCGAACGCGTGACGGCACAGGGCGGCACCGACGGCGCCGGCCAGGTGGGGGCGGCGTTCGGTCCAGTCCAGGCATGACCGCACCGACGGTCGGCGCGTGCCGGTCGGGACAGTGATGCCGAGCTCTTCGAGCCAGGTCGCGCCGGCACCAGTGAGCCCGAGTCCATGCTCCAGGTCCAGCAGCTTTCGCCCGAGCATGGCATCGGTGATGGCGACCCCGACGGTCCCCGCGAGGTGGTCGTAGCAGGTACGGGCGTGGGCGAGGGCCTGTCGACGGCCGGCCGCCGACAGGGAACGGGGTGCCGGGGTGCGCTGGGGTGCCATCGCAGCGAGGCTCTCGATCAGCTCGGCGACGTGCGGACCGGCCAGACGCACGTACCGGTGGCGGCCCTGCCGTTCCTCGGCGAGCAGGTTTCCGCGGACGAGTGCGTGCAAGTGCTCAGTCGCGGTCGAGGGCGCCACCCCCGCATGGCGTGCCAGTTCCGTCGCCGTCCACGCCCGGCCGTCGAGCAGGGCCAGACAGAAACCCGCCCGCGTGCCATCGGCCAGAAGCTTCGCCACGGTAGCCAGGTCGGGGCCGGCCGCATGTGCGCGCTGCATGTCCATGCGGTCCATTCTCACCCGTGTCACTTCGGCCGCAGCCGAAGTGTCCGGACCCTAGCCTGCTCACCATGAACACGGCACCTCTCAGCACCCTGCCCGCACGGACGGACACCACACGGACGGTCACCACACACCTGGAGATCGAGCCGAGCATCCTGTACTTCGGGACGCCGGTGGTGCTCCTGTCGACAGAAAACCAGGACGGCTCGTTCAACCTCGCCCCGATATCCTCCGCCTGGGCCCTCGGGCAGACGGTTGTGATCGGACTGGGCCGTGAGGGGCAGACAGCGCACAACCTCGGCAGCCGACCCGACCTGGTCATCAACCTGCCGGCCCCCGCCCAGTGGCCGGCCGTAGAGCGGCTGGCGCCACTGACCGGCCGCGATCCAGTACCCGCCGGCAAACCCGAGGGCTGCCGCTTCGAGCCGGACAAGTTCGCCGCCGCCGGCCTGACCAGCGAGCCCTCCCATCTGGTCCGACCGCCTCGCGTCGCCGAATGCCCGATCCAGTTGGAGGCCCGTGCCGAGCGGGTGCAGCCGGACACCTCCGGGGACTTCGTCATCGTCGAGGCCGTCGTGCGCAAGGTGCACGCCGACTCCCGCATCGTCGTTCCGGGCACCGACCACATCGACCCCGCCGCCTGGAGCCCCCTCATCTACAACTTCCGCCACTACTTCGGACTCGGCCCGGAACTCGGCCACTCCTACCGCACCCAGACACCCCGCGTCGACGAGGGACCTGCCGCATAGCCTGCGCCCGCGGACAGATGCAGCACCTCATATCGCTCGGTGGTGTCCTCGGCCTCAGGAACGGCGTGCTCCCGCAGGATGAAGCGCATCAGCTGCCAGTGACGGACGAGTTCCAGGGCTTGAGTGCTCACCGGCTGTGTGCGCTGAAGCCACGGGCCCACCGCACGTTCACACGCCGCCCCTGAAGACGCATCTCGGTCATGCGGGGTCAGTTGGACAGGGCGTTCTCCACGAGTGCCACACTCGCGTGGGGATCGGAAACCTGGACCACGAGGCGGGCGTAGCGCTCGTCGGCGAGTTGGACGACCACCGCCTTCGCAGGATCGCGGACGTCCCAGAAGACGCGCTCACCATCGACGTGGAAGGTGCCCGCGGTGATGAGGCCCGGGAAATGGGTGCCCGGAGCCCGAAGCCCCTTGGGCTCCTTGACGATCCCGGGGTCGACTGTGGCGCCGCGCACGTGCGCCAGTGGAATGGTCAGACGGCTCTTGAGCGTCCAGAGTTTGTCCAGCCCCTCGATCTCCACGATCAGGTTGCCGTTGTCGATGCTGATGTGTGCCATGTGCTTCCTTTGCTGTGAGATTGTCAGGGTCGGCCGAGGCGCTGTGCCAGGCCGACGCCGGCTCGGATGGTGCCCTCGTCGGTCGTTCCGGACCTGGCCCGTGTGCGCAGCCCGATGAGCAGTGCGGTGGCCGCTGCGGGAGCGGCGCGGGCGTCACCGTTCTCGGCCGCGCGGCTCGCGTCGCCTACTGCCCTGTCCAGCGCGGTGAAAGCCTCGCCGACCAGTCGTGCCACCTCGGCGTCCACCGGTGCCCGCTCGACCGCGGCCAGCAGGACCAGGTCGACTTCTGTTCCGGTGACCGCGTCGGCGAGGACCTCGTAGGCCCCTTCCGCATGGCCGCCCGCTTCGGCGACGCGCTCGGCCAGCCCGCTGACCTCGTGGTCCAGGGACCACTTCAGCGCGGCCAGGTAGAGCCCGCGTTTGCTCCCGAACGTCTTGTACAGGCTGTTTCGGTGCACACCGAGGTGTGACACCAGGTCGTCCACGGATGTGCCGTCATAGGTCCGGATGGCGAAGAGCTTCGCCGCCGACCGGACTACCTCAGCCTCATCGAATCCTCTCGGTCGTCCCATGGATTGACCGTACATAGTTAAGGAACGACCAGTCAAGAACGACCGTTCCTTAACTATGCTCCGGGCCCCTGGGACGGGAATGGCTCGTCGCGTGCCGAAGTGATCCGCCCCTACGCTTCGATCATGAAGATCGTTGAGCCCCTCGTCCGGCCCCGCTCCGGCGCCGACCCCTGTGGCTCCACAGAGCCTCTCCACCTGGAGGCACGTGCCGAGCACGTCCGGCCGGACGCCTGCAGTGAGTTCCGCATCGTCGAGGCCCACGCACTCAAGGTGCACGCCGACCCCCGCACAGTCACCGCCGGTACCGATCACATCGACCCGGCCGCGTGGAGTCCGCTCATCCACGACTTCCGGCACCACTTCGGCCTCGGCCCCGAACTCGGCCATTCCTACCGCTCCGCGACACGGCGCGAGCAGATCGCCGCAGCGCCCGGCGCCGAAGGAGGCGTGCACCGGTGACGGCGCCGTACGCCCACCACTACGGTGCGGCCGAAGGGCCTGCACTGCTTGCGCTGCACGGCATCAAGGGGCACGGCGCTCGCTGGCGGCACATCGCCGAGACGTCCTTGTACGACTTCTCGGTCATCGCGCCGGACCTGCGTGGGCATGGGCGCTCCGACCACGCCCCGCCGTGGAACACCGAGGCACATGTGGCGGACATGCTCGCTCTGCTGGACGCCCGTCGCATGCACCGTGTGGATCTGCTCGGGCACTCGTACGGCGGCCTGATCGCGCTGCGTCTGGCACACGCGGCCCCCGAACGCGTCGGCCGCATCGTCCTGCTCGACCCCTCGGTCGGCCTGCCGGCAGGGGATATGCACGACCAGGCCCGCCGGACCCTGAACTCCCCCTCCTTCACGGACCCCGAACAAGCGCGCGCGGAGCGGAGATCGGCCTGGCCGGCCGCCTCCGCCGCAGCCGTGGAACAAGAGGTCGCCGAGCATCTCGCACCACGCAGCGACGGGCGGTGGCAGTGGCGCATCGAGCCCGCAGCCGTCGTGACGGCGTGCTCCGAGATGGCGGGACCGCCCATCACTCCGCCTGCCACCGTGCCCACACTCCTGGTCATCGCCCGGCGATCAGGCTTCGTGTCTGCGGAGTACGTCCGGGCGTGCCGGGCGGCGATGGGCGAGCACCTCACGGTGTCAGAGGTGGATGCGGGCCACATGCTGTATCTCGAGCGCCCCGAAGAGACTGGCGAGCTGATCCGGCGCTTCCTGGCATAGCCGCGCAGGGGTGGGCTCTCCCGTTCGGTCTCCGCCATGCCCGGCTCACCGGTCACGGGGTGGCGGCGCGGTGGGCGGAGGGACTGATGCCTCGGGTCCGTTTGAAGGCCGAGCTGAAGGTGAACGCGTCGTGATAGCCGACTTCCTTGGCCACCGCCGCAATCGTCGCACCGGACTGACGCAGACGGTCTGCGGCCAAAGTCATCCGCCAGTGGGTGAGGTAGGCCAGTGGCGGGCGGCCGACCATGGACGTGAAGCGGCGAGCGAATGTGGTGCGTGACAGTCCCGCTTCGGCGGCGAGTGACGCGACGGTCCAGGGGTGAGACGGCTCCTCGTGCAGCCTGCGCAGCACGTGTCCCAGCAGCGGGTCGGACAGTGCCCGATATCCCGGGGGCGGGACGGAGCCGGCTTGGTCGAACCAGGCGCGCAGGGAGCGGACCAGGAGCAGGTCGAGCAGTCGGTCCAGGACGACCTGTTGTCCGGGCTTGTCGTCGGTGGTCTCGTCGGCGATGAGGTCGAGGAGTGGGGCGAGGCTGGGGTCGCTGGGTACGACAGCCACCTGCGGCAGGGTGTCGAGAAGGGGCAGGGAAAGGTCGCCGCCGATGCGGTAGCCGGCAGTGACCAGCAGGTCGGGGTCGTCGCCCGGCCGATCGTCTTCCGGGCTGGAGGTGCGGCCGGCGATCCGCCAGTTACGGCGCGGGGACGCGGGGTCACTGGCGGTGGTGCAGTGGTCGTCGCCGTCCACGAGGATCTGCGGGCTGCTGGCGGGGCGGTCTGCGACGGTGTACGGCTGCGTACTGCGGATCAGGACGATCTCCCCCTGCCGCAGTGCGGCCGGGTCTCCTTCAGCCGGAACGACCCAGCCGTCCCCGTGCAGCATGACAGCCAGCGCCAGAGGCGCGGGCTCGATGAAGCGCAGGCCCCACGGGGGTGTGCTGACCGTGCGGCAAAAGACGGCTCCGTGGGCCCGTACGCCGGCGAGGTAGTCATCAAGAACGTCCATACTGACACGATCACACATGCTTCAGGTCGTTTCGGCCATGGTTCGTGCCACCGCTTGCGGGTTCACTGGTCGTCATGACAGAGATCCTCGTTATCGGAGCCACCGGCAAGACCGGCGCTCCCCTCGTTCCCCGCCTCCGTGCTCTTGGGCACACCGTCCGCGCCGCCTCCCGCTCGAGCGAGACCCGTTTCGACTGGTCCGACCGTTCCACCTGGGACCCCGCACTCAGCGGCGTCCAGGCCGTGTACCTCGTTCCGACCGAGACCCTGGGCCTGGACGAGCGCGTAGAATTCGTGGCCCGCGCGAAGGCGGCCGGGGTCCGGCGCCTGGTCCAGCTGTCGGTGCGCGGCATCGACGAAGACGGCACGCACCCCACCGAGGCTGCCGTGCGGGGCTCGGGCCTGGAGTGGACGGTCCTGCGGCCGTCCTGGTTCGCTCAGGACTTCGCCGCGGCGGACTTCTTCCTTCCCGGTGTCCTCGAAGGTGAGGTACGGACCCCGGCCGGGGACGGGCGCGAGCCGTTCATTGACGCCGAGGACATCGCTGAGGTCGCCCTCGCGGTCCTCACCGGCGACAGCCACCACGGGCAGACCTACGACCTGTCGGGTCCGCGGGCACTGTCCATCACCGAGGCCGTCGAGCTGATCAGCAAGGCAACGGGACGCAGCATCGCGCACCGCCATCAGACCGAGGCGGAATACGCCGCCGACCTGGTCACGGCCGGGCTCACGCAGGACGACGCCGAATCCGTCGCAGGCTTCCTCGGCCAGGTGGGCCAGGGCGCGGACGACTACGTCAGCGACGGCGTCGAGCGCGTCCTGGGCCGTGCGCCGCGCACGTTCGAGGAATATGTGACGACGGCCGCGGAGAATGGCACCTGGACGCTCTGAGTGCGTTGCGGCGGATCACTGCCCGAAACCCAGCACGGGCGTTCTCATCCCACCCCAGCACGATCCCAGCACGGTACGGATGGCCAGGGATGACAACAGGTGACGAGGGGCCAGCTATCCCAGCACCATCCCAGCACGGGAAAAAGCTAAGGGCCCGACCCCGAAGAGTCGGACCCTCTCTGACCTGCATGTTTGCCAGATCGGCGACGTGGTGATACGTCAGCCGCTACACGTTGAAGCGGAACATCTGCGGCCTGATCCTGACCTGCGACGGAGCCCCGCGCAAGGCTCTGACCTGGGTTTTCCTCGTTGGCATGTGTTGGCTCCCGACAGCTGTTTACGGGTGTCCTGCGGACTGGCTGCGGACTGGCGAGTCGCCACTGGCCTGGAAATACATGGCGCCGGCGACAGCAGGTCAATGAGACTGCGCGGGTGAGCCGTCGCTACCCCTGCCCTTGCTGCGGGCATCTCGTCCTGGACGAGATGCCCGGCTCGTATGCCATCTGCCCCGTCTGCTTCTGGGAGGACGACGCCATCCAGTTCCGGTGGCCGACCATGGATGGCGGGGCGAACAAGGTCTCCCTGATTGAGGCCCAGCGCAATTACCAGGACTTCGGCGGCTGCGACCAGCACGGCCGACGGTTCGTTCGGCCCCCGGCAGCGGACGAACCGCTCGACCCGGCCTGGCGCCCGATCGACGTCACGCGAGACTCCTTCGAGGTCTGGGGAGCGGAGGACTGGGCCCCATGGCCGGCGGACTCCTCGGTGCTCTGCTGGTGGCTGCCCACCTTCTGGCGCCGCGACCAGCCGGTGTCATGACCTCCCACATCAAGAGACTCGTCCAGCAGCTCGACGGAGAAGCCGGCGAGTCCTACGACGCCCGCGCGGAGCTGATCTGGATCGGCGCCGACACCATACCCGCCGTCATCGACGGCCTGCCTTCCCTCGGCGGCTTCGGTCAGCTGACCGCCATCAAGGTCTTCGAGGAGGTGGGCGATCCCCGTTGCGGCCCCGCTCTCATCGGCCTGCTGGACAGCGACAATCCGACCGTCCGCGAATGGGCGGCGATAGCCCTGGCGAGCCTGGAGATCGACGGCGCGGTCGAGCCCGTGCGCCACGCCTATCGCGCCTGCCTGGAACGGGCGACGCCACCGGACTGGAGCGAGCCGGAAGGCATCCGCTGGGCCCTGACCGAACTCGGCGCCCGCATCCCTGTCGTCCCACCGCTCACCACGCGCCTACGAGCCTACGAGCCTCCACTGCGGACGACGCCCCTGGCTGGCCCTCAACCCACTTCACCGAGATCATCAACGACCTGGCCGACCACGCCCAGGTGATCCTCTACTCCCAGTTCTGGCGGGTGGACGCCGGCCGCACGTACGGCGTCTCCGACACCGGCCTCGGCTGGGAACTCGACTGGGCCGCGCTGGCAGCACCTGGTCGAAGAGTCCCGCACCTGGTCCCTGCTGGAAGCCTCAGAAGCCCCCACCGGCGACAACATCTTCGTCGCCCCACCTGGATCGACCGCACCGACCTGCGCCCTGGAAGGTGACCGATGCCGCACCTCGAGTTCTGCGGGACCTTGACGCGCGCTGTCAGCGTTCATGCGAGAGTGCACAACCCGGTACGCAGCGTTCGCGAGGGCAGCTGGTGCTACAACGGCCCCAGAGCCTCGGCGCAATTAAGGGCGAGACGTCCGATGCTTCCGGCTTCATCCGGGGATCGGATCAAGGAATAGATGAAGAGCCCTGCGGCAACCGATCCATGGAGAAACCTGACGTACCTGTCAGTTTCGAAGCTCCACGGGCTGCGGAGAAGTGCCTTGTTCAGCGTGATGACCTCAAGGGTCACACTGACGATCACTGCGCATGCCGTGTAGACCATGCCCCACCAGATTGAAGGTCCAGGCACAGCCTCGAAGACAAGCTGCAGACTGGTGCCAGCCACGAGTAAGGGCACCGGGGCAAGCAGATAGAGCAGAACCGTGATGGGGATATGCCACGGCCCCATATAGAAGACGTACTCGCCATCGTCGTCGTCATCGTCCTGAACCGTCTCGCGGTGGCGAGGTGCCGCGGGGTCAAAGTGGTAATGGTTCTGAACGAAGTGCTGATCTCTACCCGCCTGATGCACCTGAGCGGCATCGGAGGCATCGGCCCGCATCGACCAGAGCTCGTTCATCTCATCGTCACGCCGGGGCGGAGTCACGACTGGGTGATCTTCTGGTCACGCCCGGCCTGGAACACCTGTGCTTTGCCGCTCGCATGGGCTGTCATCTTCAGGGAGGGAGGGGGACCGCTGGCGCTCTCTTGTGTGAGGACCGTATTGAGGTGCCTGAGGGCGTCAAGAGCGTTCGGCTGTGCGACGAGTAACCCGAGAAAGTACCCGTTCCATGCAGCGATCAGTGCGGCGCGTGTGCGTTCGTCACCCGCTTGGAGAGAATCGACGAGGACCCTCCGGTTCCCTTCGAAATCCGCATGGACCGCCTCGGCGGACTCGGGTCGAAACCGTTGCCAGAGTGCTACGACGCCGTCCCTCGCGCGTTGCCAGCCATCCGCAGCCATTGCCGAAACGATGGCGGTGCCAGCCGCACCAGCTACTGCGACGATCTGCGGGTCCACCCATTCCCCCTGGAAGACGCGGGACGATCTCGTGACTCCTGGTGCTGTTGTGACCCTAAAGTCGCGTACAGCAAGTCATCACCTATAGCACGCATTTGATGGCTCGCAACAGGGGACTGTCAGTGGCGCCCTGCATGCTAGAGGGCGAGCCGAGGCCAAGGGGGGATGCACCACATGGGTGGAGTCGACACAGCACGGGGCATGGGGTTCCAGACGGCGTGCGCAATTCTCCAGCTGATCCGCACCCCGGACCAGTATCCGGAGGCGGAGACCTTCCGGGTGGAGGGCGCCGACGAGGCCATCGACTTCGAGGTGAGGGACGCGCGGGGACGACCGCTGCTGCTCGCCCAGGCGAAGACCCGGGTGGAGCCACGCACCTGGTCGGGACCGGAACTGGTGCGGCTCGCCCGCCGCTGGGGCGAGGCCGACCCCGACGGTACAGCCGTGCTGCGGTTCCTCTCCGACGGACCGGTGCAGGCGTCGGGGCAGGCCGTCCGGGACGCGGCGGATCGCGCCCGCGCCCTTCCCGATCCTGAGCAGTGGCTGGCTGAGTGCGAAGGCCTGGGAACCTCGATCGCGCTCACTGCCGAGGACCACGCGCTGATGCGCCGGCTGGAGATCAACACCCGTATCGGCCCGTGGGATCAGATCCTCGATGAAGTCAGAGTCGAACTGCTGCGGCTCTCCCCCACCGCCGTGGCGTCGACCGAGATCGACGCCACCGTCGACGCGTTGTTCGTAAAGATGTTCCAGTGGTCCGGGGAACGGCGGATCGACCGGCGCACGGTCCGGCTGGACGAGCTCCCGGGGCTCCTGCGCGGGCGCCGTACCACGCCCGGGCACAGGACGGACGCTTCTCAGGGTCCCCGCCGCACCCTGTTCCGGGGCGTCCCCTCAGCCACCGGTCTGCGCGGGCGGACCGAGGAACTGGACGCGCTGAAAAAGCTGTTCGACCAGGAGCCCGGCACCGGGACGACACGGGTCGTGGTGTCCGGGCTCGGCGGCATCGGCAAGTCGAGCGTCGCCCGCCTGTACGCCCACCGGAACCGGGAGGCGTACGAATTCGCCTGGTGGATCCCGTCCGATACCCGGGAGGACGTGATTGCCTCGTACCGGCAGTTGGTGGCCGAGGAGCAGCAGGAGGCCGAGCCCGCCACTGAGGCGGAGATCATCGAGCGTGTCGGCCGCCGTCTCGGGCACCTGGGCACCAGGCTCCTGTTGGTCTACGACAACGTCGCGAACCGGGAGCAGCTCCAGGGACTCCTACCCGTCGAGGGCGCCCACGTGCTGGTCACCACCCGTGACTCGGCCTGGGCTACGGCGGAAGGCGGACTGGTCGTGGGCCGGATGGCCACGGAGGAGGCCACCCGCTGGGCAGCGGAACGGCTGCCCCGAGTGTCCGAGCCCGAAGTGTCCGCGCTGGTCGACGCGGTGGAACGCATCCCGCTCGGGATCGCCCAGGCCACCGGTTACATCGCCGCGACCGAATGCCCGGTGGACGTCTATCTGGCGGAGCTCTCGGAATGCCGGGCCCGCCTGCTCGACAACCCCGGTTTCGTTCCCTTCGACTACCTCGCGGGAGTGACTCTGACGGCAGCGGTGACCCTCAGCGTGGGACGGGTACTGTCCCACGCACTGCGCTCACCCGCAGGGTCCGAACAACAGCTCGCCGCCGAACTGCTCGCCCGCTGCGCCCTCCTCGCCCCGGACTTCATCCCCCTGCACCTAGCTGCACTCGACATGCCGACCGGTTCCGCCGTGTACGGCGCCGTGGCGGAACTGCGCAGGTTCTCCCTGGTATCCCCCCAGGACGGCATGCTGGCAATTCACCGGATCGTCCAGGCGGTCGTCCGGGCGCTGATGGACGGCGAGGCCGTCCAGTCGATGTACGGACGTTTCCAGTACGAGCTGGTGACACGGCTGGTCGCCTGCCAGAAGCAGAACCAGTGGTCCGAAGCCGCGACGCTCATCGAGCACGCGGTGCATGTGGCACACCGTGTGCGCGAGGGCGGCCGTGTGGACGGCAGTACCGTCGCATTGCTGGCCAACGTCGCGGGGGCCATCTCCAATGTGCACGGTGACCTGGCACGCAGTGAGGGCCTGCTGCGCGAGGCTTTGGCCGTCGTGGACGAATTCGACGATGCCGCGATGGACGACGCCGTATACCGGAGAGCGGCGACGACCACCACACTGGCCCAGTGCCTGCAGAATCAGCAGAGGTTCGACGAGGCTTCAGAGGCGGCACAGACCGCCTGGACCCTACTGGAAGGCATGGACACGCTCAGCCCCGACGGGGTGGTGCACCTGCTTCTGGCCCACTCCACCGACATGCGCGCGGCCGTGGCGACGGACCGTTTGGCCGATGTGGCCCGCGCCGCCCTCAGGCTGGAAACGGCACTGAGGCGCGAGGACGTGGCCGCACCGGTCGAGTTAAAGGTCCGGCTGGAACAGGCTCAGGCACTTGTGTGGATCAAGAACTGGGACGCCGCGGCGATGACGATCGACGTGGCCCGGGGGCTCATCGGCCGCGATGACGAGCCGAACGCGGAGCTGCTGTTCCTGGACGCCATAGTGAAGGCGTCCACGGGACGCTTGGAGGAGGCCCTGGCCATCGCCGCGGGTATCCCAGAGCCCACGGAACGCACAGCTGTGACGATCATGCGTCATCACGCGGACCAGATGGTGGACATGGCTCACGCCGTAATCGTCGGCAGCCTCGGGCGGGACGATGAGGGGGTGCTCACCGACGTCTGGATTTTGAACGCCGCCCAGTCTCTGCTCGAACGGGCCGAGGCCCTGCTCAAAGCACACACCGAAGCAGGACCGGGCGTACTGGCCCACGTTCGGCAACGATTCGCGGTATTGGCCTGGACCCGGCACACACTCGGGCACCCCGGCAGCGACCCGGAACAATCGCGCGCCCTCATGCGCGAAAGCCTGGACATGTTCGAGGCGACCGGGCAGGGCCATGTGCCGCTCGCGGTCACCGCACGCGAGTTCCTGGCGATGGATGGGCAGGAGGACGACGACCCCGTGGAACAGCCGGTCACGAACGCGCCTCCTCGCTCCGCCCCTGGGCTGCCAGGGGGCAAAGAGACGCACCTGCTCTCCGCACTTCCCTGGGAGAACGTCCTGTCCTGGGTCCGCAAGGTACCGGCGGACGCGCGTTCGCTATACGCCCTGCTCGGAGCCACCGCTTACCATCTCGGTGAGCGAACGGCACCCTCACCCGCCTTCGTCGCCCTGGCGGTCACCGCCGCGGCGCGCACCCTGGGTCTGACATGCCGCATGATCCCCACCTCGCTCCGGGTGACCATCGACGGCGTGCCCCTCGACCTCCCGGATCAGGCAGCCGAACCGACGATCACGCCCACCGGCGAGATCCGCGGCCACATCACCCTCTGGTGCGAGGAGGCCGGACGCCTGGTAGACCCGGCTCTGCTGCTCGCCCAGGGTCAGTTCCCTGCGGGCGCCGACGAGCGGGAGGCATTCCTGGCCCCCGTGGTCTTCCCCGCACCCGATGTGGACTCCCTGTTCGTTTTCCGTCCGACCACTCCCCGCGGGCGATACCTGCTCGTGTACCACTTCCGCCCGGAGTGGGAGGAGCACCTCGTCAAGGTCCTCCCCTACCTGGACAGGACAGCGGTGGCGACCTTCGCCCAACAGATCGCCTCCACGGCGGCCCTCGCCACGACCGCCTCCTGAGCAACTGGGGGTCTGGATCGTTCACCTGGGACACCGGTCCATCGTTTACGACACCTGATTAATTGCCGACCGTGCGTCAGAGCATCCAGCGCCCATCTAGCACGGCGACGCCGAAGGGGTCGGACTCGACAGAGCCCGACCCCTTCTGACGTGCACGTTCGACTCAACTCCTAGCGTGGAGTATGCGCATGACTACACATTGAAGCGGAACTCCACCACGTCGCCGTCCTGCATGACGTAGTCCTTGCCCTCCATGCGGGCCTTGCCCTTGGCGCGGGCCTCGGCGACCGAGCCGGTCTCGACCAGGTCCTCGAAGGAGATGATCTCCGCCTTGATGAAGCCCTTCTGGAAGTCGGTGTGGATCACACCGGCCGCCTCGGGGGCGGTGGCACCCTTCTTGATCGTCCAGGCCCTGGCTTCCTTCGGGCCCGCCGTGAGGTAGGTCTGCAGGCCCAGGGTGTCGAAGCCGACGCGGCCGAGGGTGGCCAGGCCGGGCTCTTCCTGGCCCATGGACTGGAGGAGTTCGAGGGCCTCCTCGTCGTCGAGCTCGATCAGCTCGGACTCGATCTTGGCGTTCAGGAAGATCGCCTCGGCGGGGGCGACCAGGGCGCGCTGCTCGTCCTTGAAGTCCTCGTCGACCAGCTCGTCCTCGTCGACGTTGAAGACGTAGAGGAAGGGCTTGGTGGTCAGGAGGTGCAGCTCGTGGAGGAGCTTGCCCTTCTCGGTGCCCGCGGTGATGCCCGCAGCGAAGAGGGTCTGGCCGGACTCCAGGATCTTCTGGGCCTCCTCGACGGCGGCGAGGACCGCGACCTTGTCCTTCTGGAGGCGGGACTCCTTGGTGAGGCGCGGGACGGCCTTCTCGACCGACTGGAGATCGGCGAGGATCAGCTCGGTGTTGATCGTCTCGATGTCGTCCTTGGGCGAGACCTTGCCGTCGACGTGGACGACGTTCTCGTCCTTGAAGGCGCGGATGACCTGGCAGATCGCGTCGGACTCGCGGATGTTCGCCAGGAACTTGTTGCCCAGGCCCTCACCCTCCGAGGCGCCGCGGACGATGCCCGCGATGTCGACGAAGTCCACCGTGGCCGGGAGCAGCCGCTGGGAGCCGAAGATCTCCGCCAGCTTGTTCAGGCGGGGGTCCGGGACGCCCACGACGCCTACGTTCGGCTCGATCGTGGCGAACGGGTAGTTGGCCGCCAGCACGTCGTTCTTGGTCAGGGCATTGAACAGGGTCGACTTGCCGACATTCGGCAGACCGACGATTCCGATCGTGAGCGACACGTTGGCGACTTCCTGAGGAGTGAGGAGTGAGGAGGTGGTGGGTGGAGCGGTTGCGGACCCGGTGGGCCGATTCTTCAGTTTACGGGCGAGGGCGAGCGGGCAACCACGGGTCCGGCCCGGGCGAGAAGCAGGGGGAAGCGAGGAGGGAAGCAAGAGGGAGGTAAAGGGAGGCAGGGGGAGTCCCGGGGCGGTACGGATGAGCGGGCGGGCGGTTCCCGTTCGGCCGTGTGGCATCGAACTCATCGCCTAGGTCGCCCAAAGCGCGTGTCCCGCACCCGCTTCCTCCCGCCCGGCGACCTACGTTGTCCCGGTGGAGCAGCACAGGACACGTCCCCCGCAGCGCAGGCAGGCCCAGCAGGCCCCGCAGGGCACCATCGAGGAAACCGCGACCGTCTACCGGGTGATCAGGGCGCCCGAGGGGCGGTCCCGGCCGGTGCCGCCCGTCGTGCTCGCGTTGCGCAGGCTGCCCAACCCGCGGCTGACGGGTATCGGCGCGGGACTCTTCGCCGCCGTCTCCATGCTCGGGCTGGGCTGTCTCGACCTGCTGCTCCTCGACGGTTCGGCAGCCGTGTTCGGGGCGCTGTTCCTGCCGGTCAGCGCGCTGACGGCGCTGTGGGTGCGGCCCGCGGACCTGGTGACCGCGCCGATCATCGTGCCGATCGCGTTCACCGTCGGCGTCATCCCGATCGCCGGTGGCACGGGCGGTTTCGGCGGGCGGACCATGGCGGTCGTCACGGCGCTCGCCGTGCAGGCCGGGTGGCTGTACGGCGGAACCCTCGTCGCCGGTGTCATCGCGACCGTGCGGAAGGTACGGCTGATGCGGCAGCGGCAGCGCCGTCTGCTGCTCGCCGCCCAGACCGCGCGGCCCGGCCAGGCGGCGGCGCGGTCCCCGCAGGCCCCGGCCCGGCCCTCGGCCTCCCGGCCCGCGCAGACGCCCCGTCGTCCCCAGCGGTGACCGGCCCCGCACCCGCTCGTCGTGTGACTGGCCCCGGCCCTTCGGAAGGGCCGGGGCCAGTCGCACGACGGGGTGACGTCGGCGGTCCCTCGCCGAGGCCGTACGGCGGCGCCACGACGGGAGCGGCGGCCCCCGGGAAGAGGGGTCGTCGCGCCGTCAGTGGCCGGCGGCCGCCATCGCCGCGCCCACGATGCCCGCGTTGTTCTGCAACTGCGCCGGCACCATCTCGGCCCGTACGTTCTCGATCAGCGGCAGGAACTTGTCGGCCTTGCGGCTGACCCCGCCGCCGATGATGAAGAGCTCGGGCGAGAACAGCATCTCCACATGGGCCAGGTACTTCTGCAGCCTGCGCGCCCAGCGGTGCCAGCTCAGGTCCTCGTCCTCGCGTGCCTTGGTGGAGGCGCGCTTCTCCGCGTCGTGGCCGTTCAGCTCCAGGTGGCCCAGCTCGGTGTTGGGCACGAGCCGGCCGTCGATGAACAGGGCGCTGCCGATTCCCGTACCGAGCGTCAGCACGATCACCGTCCCCTTGCGGGCGCGGCCCGCGCCGAACGTCATCTCGGCGATGCCCGCCGCGTCGGCGTCGTTCAGGATCGTGACGGGCTGTCCCAGCCGGTCGCCGAGCAGTTCACGGGCGTCCAAGTCGATCCAGCCCTTGTCGACATTGGCCGCGGTACGGGTACGGCCCCCGGTGACCACGCCCGGGAAGGTGATGCCGACCGGTCCCGACCAGTCGAAGTGGCCGACCACCTCGGCCACGCACCCGGCCACGTCCTCGGGCGTCGCCGGGTGGGGCGTCAGTACTTTGTGGCGCTCCTGCGCCAGCTCCCCGCGGTCCAGGTCCACGGGAGCACCCTTGATCCCGGATCCGCCGATGTCCACGCCGAAGATCTGCATGCGGTCCACGGTACGGGCAGCCGACCCGGCGCACTCCCCGGAACGCGAGGACTCGTCCGCTGGAGGAGGGGTGCGCCGGAGCAGTTCCTCACTTCCCGGCGGGGGCGGGCTTCCCGGAGAGTGCGGCGGCCTCGGCGCGCAGGTCGCGGCGGAGCTCCTTGGGCAGCGAGAACGTGATCGACTCCTCGGCCGCCTTCACGATCTCCACGTCCTCGAAGCCGCGCGCGGACAGCCACTCCAGGACCCCGTCGACCAGCACCTCGGGCACGGACGCGCCGGAGGTGACGCCGACCGTGGAGACGCCGTCGAGCCACGCCTCGTCGATCTCGTCGGCGAAGTCGACCAGGTGGGCGTCGTTCGCCCCGGCGCCGAGGGCGACCTCGACCAGGCGGACCGAGTTGGAGGAGTTCTTGGAGCCGACGACGATCACGAGGTCGGCGTCCGCACCCATCTGCTTCACGGCGGTCTGGCGGTTCTGCGTGGCGTAGCAGATGTCGTCGCTGGGCGGCGAGATCAGGAGCGGGAACTTCTCCTTGAGCGCGCCGACCGTCTCCATCGTCTCGTCGACGGAGAGCGTCGTCTGGGAGAGCCAGACGACCTTCGACGGGTCGCGGACCTCGACACCGGCGACGTCCTCGGGGCCGTCGACCAGGGTGATGTGGTCGGGGGCCTCGCCGGAGGTGCCGATGACCTCCTCGTGGCCCTCGTGGCCGATGAGGAGGATGTCGAAGTCCTCCTGCGCGAAGCGGACCGCTTCCTTGTGGACCTTGGTGACCAGGGGGCAGGTCGCGTCGATCGTGGCGAGCTTCCGCTCGGCCGCCTCCTGGTGCACGGTCGGCGCGACGCCGTGCGCGGAGAACATCACGATCGAGCCCTCGGGGACCTCCGCCGTCTCCTCGACGAAGATCGCGCCCTTCTTCTCCAGGGTCTGCACGACGTACTTGTTGTGGACGATCTCGTGGCGCACGTAGACCGGGGAGCCGTACTGCTCCAGGGCTTTCTCCACGGCGATCACGGCACGGTCCACGCCCGCGCAGTAGCCACGGGGAGCGGCGAGCAGGACGCGGCGAGGTGTCGTAGCAGTCATGCGTCCCATCGTAAGGCCGAGCAGGACGCGCAAAAGATCGGCACTGTCGCAAAACTGATGCGTACGCGGACAACGGAGGGCTCATGTCGCAGACCGGCAGCAGCGACAGCAGTGGCAGCAACGGTGGCAGCAGTGGCAGGGACGGCGTGGGTACCGGCGGGGGCGACGGCAACGGCGTGGGTACTGGCAGGGGCGACGGCGTCGGCGGGGGCACGGAGGCTCGGGGCCCTGCGGGAGCGCATCAGGAGAGCGGCAGGCTGCGGCGGACGCTCGGCTTCCGGGACCTGGTGGTCTACGGGCTCCTCTTCATCGCGCCGATGGCACCCGTCGGGGTGTTCGGCACGCTCGACGCGAAGTCGGGCGGCGCGGTCGCGCTGGTCTACGTCGCGGCGACCGTGGTGATGGCGTTCACGGCATTCAGCTACGCCCAGATGGTGCGGGTCGCGCCGCTGGCGGGCTCGGTCTTCGCCTACGCGCGCAAGGCGCTCGGGGAGGGGCCGGGGTTCATCGCCGGGTGGATGGCGATGCTCGACTACCTGCTGATCCCGGCGGTCGCCTACCTCTTCTCCGGGATCGCGCTGAACTCGCTCGTCCCGTCGGTCTCGCGGTGGGTGTGGACGGCGCTCGCGGTCGTCGTCACCACGCTGCTCAACCTCTGGGGCGTACGGGCCGCCGCCCGGGTCGGCTTCGCGGTGCTGGCGATGGAGATCGTGGTGCTGCTGGTGTTCCTGGTGTCGGCGGTGGTGGTCCTCGTGCGGGACGGGGCGCAGCGCGGCTGGCTGACCCCGCTCACCGGGGATTCCGCCTTCTCCGCGGCGGCGGTGGTGGGGGCGGTCTCGGTGGCCGTGCTGTCCTATCTCGGCTTCGACGCGATCGCCTCGTTCGCGGAGGAGGTGACGGGGGGTTCGCAGAAGGTGGCGCGGGCGGTGCTCTTCTGCCTGGTGCTCGCGGGCACGCTGTTCGTGGCGCAGGCGTATCTGGCGGCGCTGCTGGAGCCGATGACGTCGGCGGAGCTGGCCGCCGATCCGGCCGCGCAGGGGTCGGCGTTCTACGACACGGTGGACGCGGCGGTCGGGAGCTGGCTGCACGATCTGGTGGCGCTCAGCAAGGCGATCGGCGCGGCCTTCGCGGCGCTGGCCGGGCAGGCCGCCGCGGGGCGGCTGCTCTTCGCGATGGCCAGGGAACGGCGGCTGCCCCGGGTGCTCGCCGGGGTCGATCCGGCGTCGGGGGTGCCGCGGTTCGCGATCCTGCTGGCCGCGACGGTGACGCTGGTCGCCGCGGTGTGGGCGGCCCGGCGGGACGACGGTCTCGATCATCTGGTGTCGGTCGTCGACATCGGCGCCCTGACGGCGTTCGTGCTGCTGCACGCGTCGGTGGTCGGCTGGTTCGCCGTGCGCCGGATGGAGGGGCCGCCGAGCTGGTGGCGGCACGTGCTGGTGCCGGTGGTGGGCGCGGGGGTGCTGATCGCGGTCATCGTGGAGGCGACGGCGAGCGCGCAGGTGGTGGGGGTGTGCTGGTTCGGGGTGGGGCTGGTGGTACTGGCGGTGCAGTGGGGACGCCGCGCGGCCTGAGGAGTCCTTCGCGCGACCTGAGGGGTCCTCCGCGCGGCCCTGCGGGACTCTTCGCGCGGCCCGAGGGGTCCTTCGCGCGGCCCTGCGGGACTGACTCTTCGCGCGGCGGCGGGGCGGCCGAAGGGCACCCGGCCGGTCCGGGAACAGGGTTGCCGGAAGCGGGGCCGTGGCGGCCGTCGTCGTAGCCGCCCGATTGTCGGTGGGGGCGGATACGCTCGCCGCATGGCTCTCCAAACGTCCGCGGAAGCTCCGCTGCCCGTCGGTGAAGTGTCGCGGCTCATCGGCGGCTGGATCGACCGGCTCGGAGCGGTCTGGGTGGAGGGGCAGATCACCCAGCTGTCGCGCCGGCCGGGCGCCGGGGTGGTGTTCCTGACGCTGCGTGACCCGTCGCAGGACATCTCGGTGGGGGTGACGTGCTTCCGCCAGGTCTTCGACCGGATCGCCGACGTGGTGACGGAGGGCGCGCGGGTCGTCGTCCTCGCCAAGCCCGAGTGGTACGCGCCGCGCGGCCAGCTGTCCTTGCGGGCCACGGAGATCCGGCCGGTCGGCATCGGCGAGCTGCTGGTCCGGCTCGAACAGCTGAAGAAGTCGCTGGCCTCGGAGGGGCTCTTCGCGGCGGGCCGGAAGAAGCCGTTGCCGTTCCTGCCGCAGCTGATCGGCCTGGTCTGTGGGCGGGCGTCGGCCGCCGAGCGCGATGTCCTGGAGAACGCCCGGCGGCGGTGGCCCGCGGTCCGCTTCGAGGTGCGCAACACGGCGGTGCAGGGCGTCCACGCGGTGAACCAGGTGGTCCAGGCGGTGAAGGAGCTGGACGACCTCCCGGCCGTCGATGTGATCGTCGTGGCGCGGGGCGGCGGCAGCGTGGAGGACCTGCTGCCGTTCTCGGACGAGCAGCTGATCCGGACGGTGGCCGCGTGCCGTACGCCGGTGGTGTCGGCGATCGGCCACGAACCCGACTCCCCGCTGCTCGACCTGGTCGCGGACCTGCGCGCCTCCACCCCGACGGACGCGGCCAAGAAGATCGTGCCCGACGTGGGCGAGGAGCTGGAGCGGGTGCGGCAGCTGCGCGACCGCGCGCTGCGGATGGTACGGGGGCTGCTGGACCGGGAGGAGCGCGGTCTCGCGCACGCCCTGGCCCGGCCCTCGATGGAGCGCCCCCACCGGATGGTGGACGAGCGCGCCGCGGAGATCGACGCGCTGACCGGCCGGAGCAGACGGGTGCTGGGGCATCTGCTGGACCGGGCGGATTCGGAGCTCGCGCACACCCGGGCGCGGGTCGTCGCGCTGTCACCGGCGGCGACACTGGAGCGCGGATACGCGGTGCTGCAACGGGCCGACGGCCAGGTCGTGCGCTCCCCCGAGGACGCGGGGAAGCCGGGCGAGGTGCTGCGGGCCCGGGTGTCGGGGGGCGAGTTCGCCGTCCGGGTGGACGAGTGAGCGGGCCCGGCGCCGGTGCGCACGGGTTCGGGGCCGCGCCCACGCGCGCGCCCGAAGGCAGGGACGGACGAGGCCACAGGCCCCTGACGGGCCGGAGAACCAGGCCCCTGACGGGCCGGAGAACAGGGTGGAACACATGACGGACGAAACGACCGCAACGGCCGATGCCGCGGACACGCTCGGCTACGAGCAGGCCCGCGACGAGCTGATCGAGGTGGTGCGCCGCCTGGAGGCGGGCGGCACGACGCTCGAGGAGTCCCTCGCGCTGTGGGAGCGGGGCGAGGAGCTGGCGAAGGTGTGCCGGCACTGGCTGGAGGGCGCGCGCGCCCGGCTGGACGAGGCCCTGGCGGGACCGGCCGCCCCCGAGGACGCCGACGCGAGGGCCGACGCCGGCTGAACCGGGCGGACACAGGGCGGACGTAAACAGGGTCGGAAGGAACGAGGCGGGCGGAAACGAGGAGGGCAGGCCGGACCGGACGTGGGCGGGCCAGGAGCAAGAAGGGCGGACGGGCGGGACGGGCGGACCGAGGCGCACTCTGTGCAACGGGTCACTCCCCCACCGCTTTAGTTGAAAGTTAACCTACTTCTCCCGTACGGTGTTCCTCGTTGCTCGATCCCGTGTACGCCCGGAAGGTAATACGCACGATGTCCCTCACCCTTGACCCCGCCGCCCAGGATCTCCTCTTCCGCGAGGCCCGCACCGCCAACACCTTCACCGACGAGCCCGTCGGCGAAGAGCAGATTCAGGCGATCTACGACCTGGTCAAGTACGGCCCCACCGCCTTCAACCAGTCGCCGCTGCGCGTCGTCCTGGTCCGCTCCGACGAGGCCCGCGCCCGCCTGGTGAAGCACATGGCCGAGGGCAACCAGGCCAAGACCTCGACCGCCCCGCTGGTCGCGATCCTCGCCGCCGACAACGAGTTCCACGAGGAGCTCCCGGCGCTGCTGCCGCACTTCCCGCAGGCCAAGGACGCGTTCTTCTCCGAGCGCCCGGTCCGCGAGTCGGCCGCCACGCTGAACGCCGCGCTCCAGGCCGCGTACTTCATCATCGGCATCCGCGCCGCCGGCCTGGCCGCGGGCCCGATGACCGGCCTCGACGCCGCGGGCATCCAGAAGGAGTTCCTGGACGACGACCACAACGTGCTGATGGTCGTCAACATCGGCAAGCCCGGCGAGGACGCCTGGTTCCCGCGCCTGCCGCGCCTCTCCTACGACGAGGTCGTCACGACCGTCTGACCGTCGCCGCGCACACGGGGAAGGCCCCGGAATCCAGGAGCCCCCTCCATGGATTCCGGGGCCTTCCCCGTACACGTCACACGTCTGCGCGCGCACGTCACACCTCTGCGCGCGTCCGTACGCGGGACACCCCGCGCACCCGCCCGGGTCAGGACTCCTTGAGCGCCGCGGCCATCTCCGCCAGCCGCTCCGTCGAGGCGGAGCCCGTGACGACCGTGGTCGAGCCCTTGTCGAGGCGCACGAGGGCGTCGTACTTGTCGCCCTTCCAGTGCTGCCAGTCCTCGCCCGCGACCTGTCGCGTACGGCCGGTGTCCCGGGCGTCCTGGCTGACCTCGGTGACGTACTTCTTCGCCGGGGAGGTGGACTGCTCCACCGCGACGTACTTGCCGTCCGGGTCGAGGAAGCCCAGGTGCCAGCTGTCGCCCTCCTCGCGGCTGTAGCTCACCGAGGTGGGCTTCCAGTCCCCGGCCAGTCCGTCCGGGGCCACCACGGGGTACGGCGCGGCGCGGCGCGCCGTCAGAAGCTCCACCCGGTAGTCGATCGCCTTGACCGGGTTGGCGTTCTCGTCGTGCGGAATGAAGATGTAAGCACTCCCCGCGACGGCGGAGATGACCGCCATCGACAGGAACATGTCCCGCACCGTCTGCTTGCCTCGCTTGCTAGCCACGGGTCCATCGTCGCATCAGGCCCGGCGGGCCCGAGCCCGGGGGCAGCCCGCTCATAAGTGACCCGGTCTGCTCATTTTGTCGACCTGACGATAGAGTCACAGCACCCTCTTCCGGTCGTCGTCGTACAGAAAGGTGCGCTCCGATGTCCGAGCATCATCTGCCGTCCCAGCTGGAGGTCTCCCCGGAGGCCCCCGACCGCAACCTCGCCCTGGAGCTGGTCCGGGTCACCGAGGCCGCCGCCATGGCAGCCGGGCGCTGGGTGGGCCGCGGCGACAAGATCGGCGCCGACGGCGCCGCAGTGAAGGCCATGCGGACCCTCGTCTCCACCGTCTCGATGAACGGCGTCGTCGTCATCGGGGAGGGCGAGAAGGACGAGGCGCCCATGCTGTTCAACGGCGAGCGCGTCGGCGACGGCACCGGCCCCGAGGTCGACATCGCCGTGGACCCGATCGACGGCACCACCCTGAACGCCAAGGGCATGCCGAACGCCATCGCCGTACTGGCCGCCGCCGACCGCGGCGCCATGTTCGACCCGTCCGCCGTCTTCTACATGGACAAGTTGGTCACCGGCCCCGAGGCCGCCGACTTCGTCGACATCAACGCACCCGTATCGGTGAACATCCGCCGTGTCGCGAAGGCGAAGAACTCCACGCCCGAGGACGTCACCGTCGTCGTGCTCGACCGCCCCCGCCACGAGGGCATCGTCAAGGAGATCCGGGAGACCGGCGCCCGGATCAAGTTCATCTCCGACGGCGATGTCGCGGGTTCCATCATGGCCGCCCGCGAGGGAACCGGCGTCGACCTGCTGATGGGCGTCGGCGGCACCCCCGAGGGCATCATCTCGGCCTGCGCCATAAAGTGCCTCGGCGGCGTCATCCAGGGCAAGCTCTGGCCCAAGGACGAGGCCGAGCGGCAGCGCGCCCTGGACGCCGGGCACGACCTGGACCGGGTGCTGTCCACCGACGACCTGGTCAGCGGCGACAACGTGTTCTTCGTCGCGACCGGCATCACGGACGGCGAGCTGATGCGCGGCGTGCGGTACCGCGCGGAGACGGCGACCACCGAGTCGATCGTCATGCGGTCCAAGTCCGGCACCATCCGGAAGATCGACTCCACGCACCGGCTGTCGAAGCTGCGCGCCTACAGCGCGATCGACTTCGACCGCGCGAAGTAGCCACCACCACGCCGAGGCCGAGGCCGACTCCGAAGCCACGGGGTCATGGAGCCCCAGGGCCCCGGAGCCGCGGGACCGCGAGGCCCGGGCCCCTCAGGGGTCACGGGAGCCCCACGGGCCACGGCGGAAGAAACGCGAAGAGGCGCCCCCCTGTGCGGTGGGGGCGCCTCTTCGCGTCATCCGGCCCGCGTGGTCCGGCCCGGTCCGTCAGCCCTCGTCATCCGGCCCGATCCGGCCGGTACGCGCGGTCCGGCCCGATCCGCTCGGTCCGGTCAGCCCGCCGCGGCGATGCGGTCCGCCGCGGCGGAGGACGCGGACGAGGCCTTGAGCTCCATCTCACGCCGTCTGCGGCGGGCGAGCACCACCCGGCGCTCGGCGGCGGTGAGCCCGCCCCACACCCCGTACGGCTCCGGCTGTATGAGCGCGTGCTCCTGGCACTCGATCATCACGGGGCAGCGCGCACAGAGCCGCTTCGCCGACTCCTCGCGCGCGAGTCTGGCAGCAGTCGGCTCCTTCGACGGGGCGAAGAACAGCCCGGCCTCGTCCCGGCGGCACACCGCCTCCGAATGCCAGGGGCCGGCCTGGTCCTCCCGCGCGGGGGTGCGCTGGGGAGGGACGGCGGCGACCTGCAGGGGCTGATGCGGCAGTTGCAGCACGGTCTACTCCTGACGACTTCGCGAGCGGGAGACGATGCAGCTTCCCCTACCCGCTGTGCGCGCGCCTATGCACTGAGTGGCTCTTCCTCCGGGTGCACCAAATCACGTCCGGGCGACATTTTGGCTTGTTCTCGAAGGAGTTCGAAGCAGTTCGATTGCGTTCCGGAAAACCGGGGGAACGGGGAGCGAACCGGAAGCGCCGGGAGTGTTTCGGAGAAGTCCGGAACAGTCCGGACGGCTTCGGATGACTTCGGATCACCCGGGAGAAGTGCGACAAGGGCCGAAAGGTTCGGCACGGGCGGGTCGGCCGGAATCCGGGTACGGCGAACCCCGCCGCCCCTGGAGACGTACTGGCTGGTGGGACGCCCCGTCAGCCGAAATGCTTGCGCAGCCGGTCGTGAAGGTCCGCGATGAACTTTCCGCGCCTGGGCCTCGCCTCGACACTGCCGAACACCGAATAGCCGTTGACGACGACCACCGGCGCTTCCGGATCCGCGGATTCCAGCGTGGTGACTTCGAAATTACCGAAGACACCCGTGCCGCTGCCGCGCAGCGAGATGTTCTCGGGAACCCTGATATCGACACTCCCGAAGATGGAAGTGGCGTTGATGACCGTGAGTCTCTGGCCGAAAAGAGCCTCGGTCAGATCGATCTCCACACTGCCGAAGAGCGCAAAGGCGTTCGTACGGCTGCCGACCCGCCAACGGCCCTTGCGGGTGGACCCGCTGAAGATCGCCACCATGTTCTCGGCCGGGCCCGCGGGGCCGTCGTGGACGGGGGCGCCGGCGGCCGCCGGGCGGGCGGCGGTCGAGGCGGCGGGCAGATCCCGTACCAGCGGTTCGAGCTCACCGACGGTCTTGGCGCGGTAGACCGCGTCGACCCGCTCGGCGTGTTCCTCGGCGGTGAGCCGGCCCTCGGCCATGGCTTCCCGCAGGATGTCCGCGATCCGGTCCCGGTCCGCGTCGGAGGCGCGGATACCGGCCGGCTCCGCGGGGGCTACGGGCTGCTGAGGCTGCTTTTCGAGGTCCACCGGCCCAGGGTACCGAAACGCGATAGATCGCGACTACCCCCGCGGACCCTGTCGTGTCGCCCCGAGCACACCCGCCGCACCCCGGCCCGCCTCCCCTCACACACTCCCGCCGCATCCGGCGCCCCTCGCCCGCCACCCCGGCCACCTCTCGCCCGCCACCCAGCCGCACCGCCCCGCCTTACCACGGCCCCGCCCCGGAAGGGCGGAACTGAGCCTTACCTCACAGCTTCGGCGCCCGTGCGGCGTTCTACCCTGGTGGATGCGCTGCCCGAGGGAGGTCAGCCGCCGTCTGCCGAGTGAGGAATGGCCGTAATGCCAGAGTTTGCGTACTCCGATCTGCTCCCCCTGGGCGAGGACACCACGCCGTACCGCCTGGTGACCTCCGAGGGTGTCTCCACCTTCGAGGCCGACGGTCGTACGTTCCTCAAGGTCGCCCCGGAGGCCCTGCGCGCCCTGGCCGCCGAGGCCATGCACGACATCTCGCACTACCTGCGCCCCGCCCACCTGGCGCAGCTGCGGCGGATCGTGGACGACCCCGAGGCGTCGTCCAACGACAAGTTCGTCGCGCTCGACCTGCTGAAGAACGCGAACATCGCCGCGGCGGGCGTCCTGCCGATGTGCCAGGACACCGGCACCGCGATCGTCATGGGCAAGCGCGGGCAGAACGTGCTCACCGAGGGCGGTGACGAGGAGGCCCTGTCGCGCGGCATCTTCGACGCCTACACCAAGCTCAACCTCCGCTACTCGCAGATGGCTCCGCTCACCATGTGGGAGGAGAAGAACACCGGCTCGAACCTGCCCGCGCAGATCGAGCTGTACGCCACCGACGGCGGCGCGTACAAGTTCCTCTTCATGGCGAAGGGCGGCGGCTCGGCCAACAAGTCGTTCCTCTTCCAGGAGACGAAGGCCGTGCTGAACGAGGCCTCCATGATGAAGTTCCTGGAGGAGAAGATCCGTTCGCTGGGCACGGCCGCCTGCCCGCCGTACCACCTGGCGATCGTCGTCGGCGGCACGTCGGCCGAGTTCGCGCTCAAGACCGCCAAGTACGCCTCCGCGCACTACCTGGACGAGCTGCCCGCCGAGGGCTCCCCCACCGGTCACGGCTTCCGGGACAAGGAGCTGGAGGAGAAGGTCTTCGAGCTGACGCAGAAGATCGGCATCGGCGCCCAGTTCGGCGGCAAGTACTTCTGCCACGACGTGCGGGTCGTCCGCCTCCCCCGGCACGGCGCCTCGCTGCCCGTCGCGATCGCCGTGTCCTGCTCGGCGGACCGCCAGGCCGTCGCGAAGATCACCGCCGAGGGCGTCTTCCTGGAGCAGCTGGAGAAGGACCCGGCCCGCTTCCTGCCGGACACCACCGACGAGCACCTCGACGAGTCGGGCGACGTCGTGAAGATCGACCTCAACCGGCCGATGGACGAGGTGCTGGCCGAGCTGACCAAGTACCCGGTCAAGACCCGGCTCTCGCTGACCGGCCCGCTGGTCGTGGCGCGCGACATCGCGCACGCCAAGATCAAGGAGCGGCTGGACGCGGGCGAGGAGATGCCGCAGTACCTGAAGGACCACCCGGTCTACTACGCGGGCCCGGCGAAGACGCCCGAGGGGTACGCCTCCGGCTCCTTCGGCCCGACGACGGCCGGCCGCATGGACAGCTACGTCGAGCAGTTCCAGGCGGCGGGCGGCTCCAAGGTGATGCTCGCCAAGGGCAACCGCTCCAAGCAGGTCACCGACGCCTGCGACGCGCACGGCGGCTTCTACCTCGGCTCGATCGGCGGCCCGGCCGCGCGCCTGGCGCAGGACTGCATCAAGAAGGTCGAGGTCGTCGAGTACGAGGAGCTCGGCATGGAGGCGGTCTGGCGGATCGAGGTGGAGGACTTCCCCGCGTTCATCGTCGTCGACGACAAGGGCAACGACTTCTTCACCGAGCCCGCCCCGGCGCCGACGTTCACCAGCATTCCGGTGCGGGGCCCCGGCCTCGCCTGAGGCACCGGCACGACACGCCCGCGGGGGCGTACCGGCGGCACGACCGCCCGGTACGCCCCCGCGCGCCGTTCCCCGCCGCCCTCGTTTCCCCTCCCCGGGGCTCACTCCTCCAGCAGGCCCGACGTCGCGACCAGGTAGCCGAGTTGGGCCCGGCTGCTGCTGTCCAGTCGCTCGGAGACCTTCCGCACGTGCTCGGCGACGCCGCGGCGGCTCATGCCGGGCCGACAGGCGATCGACTCGGCCGCGCTCGACGCCGCGCGCCCCGCCGTGTTCGTCATGCACCGGACGCGTCGGAGCGGTCCGTCGCCGAGCGTGACGGACAGGGCCGGTGAACCGTCGTACCCGACGAAATCAAGCCAATCTTGAGCTCCCCGGCTCCGGGGCCCGCCCGACCGCCCCCGGAGCCCGCCCGCACGGCTCCGGACCCCTTCCGCACGGGTCCTTCCGCACGGGCCCTTCCGCACAGGACGCGCCCGCACGGTGCCCGTCGCCCCGGCCCTCGTCGCCCCGGGTCCGGGCCGGGTGCGGTCGTGCCCGGTCCGCGGTCCGGCACCGCCGCTTTCACGCAGCGGGCGGCGGACCGGACTTGCGTCTCCCCCGGCCGCTGCGGTGAGTTGTCAAACGTTCCTGCAGTACTCCGCCGACCCGGCCGGACACCGCACCGCACCGCATGCACCGCAACGGGCCGGGCCGCCCGCTGCGGGTCCCTCCACCCTCACCGTCGAATCACCGGAAAGGCGGACGCCGAATGACGCCGCTTCCCCACCTCAGCCACGCCGATGACCTGCTGTCCTTCATCAGCGCCAGTCCTTCCCCGTACCACGTGGTGGCGAGTGTCGCCCAGCGCCTGGAGAAGGCCGGTTTCCGCGAGTTGCGCGGCACGGACGACTGGACGGGAACGACGGGCGGCAGTTTCGTCGCCCTCGGCGGTGCGCTGATCGCCTGGTACGTCCCCGAGGGCGCCCCGGCCCACACCCCCTTCCGGATCGTCGGCACCCACACCGACTCCCCGAACCTGCGGGTCAAGCCCTCCCCCGACACCTCCACCGCCGGATGGCGGCAGATCGGCGTGGAGATCTACGGCGGCGTTCCGCTGAACACCTGGCTGGACCGCGACCTGGGCATCTCCGGGCGGCTCGCGCTGCGCGGCCCCGCCGGCACGGCCGATTCCCGGCTGGTGCAGATCGACGAACCGCTGCTGCGGGTGCCCCAGCTGGCGATCCACCTGGACCGCACGGTCAACGAGGGGCTCGCGCTCGACCGGCAGCGCCACCTGGCCCCGGTGTGGGCGCTCGGGGAGCGCGCGGAGGGCGCCCTGCTGCGCCGGGTCGCGGCGGCGGCCGAGGTCGAGCCGGAGCGGGTGATCGGCTGGGACCTGATGCTCCACGACGTCCAGCCGCCCGGATACCTGGGCGCGGACCGGGAGTTCGTGGTGTCGTCGCGGCTGGACAACCTGGTGTCCGTGCACGCGGGCGCCACCGCCCTGGTGGCCGCCTCGACCGCGGCCGAGGAACCCGCGTACGTGCCCGTCCTGGCCGCCTTCGACCACGAGGAGGTCGGCAGCGGGTCGGAGACCGGTGCGCAGAGCCCGCTGCTGGAGCGGGTGCTCAACCGCTCGGTCCTGGCGCGCGGCGGCGGTGCGGAGGACTGGTCGCGCGCCCTGTCCGGGGCCTTCTGCGTCTCCGCCGACATGGCCCACGCGGTGCACCCCAACTACGCGGAGCGGCACGACCCGGACCACCGTCCGCTGCCGAACGGCGGCCCCGCCGTCAAGGTCAACGTCAACCAGCGGTACGCCACCGACAGCACCGGTGTCGCGGTGTTCGCGTCGGCGTGCGAGCGGGCGGGCGTGCCGTGGCAGCCGTTCGTCTCCAACAACGCGATGCCGTGCGGCACGTCGATCGGTCCGCTCACCGCGGCCCGGCTGGGCGTGGCGACGGTCGACGTGGGGGTGCCGGGGCTGTCCATGCACTCGGCGCGCGAGCTGTGCGGGGCGGCCGACCCCGGTCATCTGGGCGCCGCGCTGGGCGCGTTCATGATGTCCGGCTGAGAGCCCGTCGGGGCGCCCCGGGGACCGTAGGGGCGCCCCGGACACCGCCGGGGGCGGGACGGCTGCTGCCGTTCCGCCCCCGGCGCGTTCATCGGCCGGACCGGTCGCCGTTCCGCCCCCCGGGTCGTTCATCGGCCGGACCGGTCGCCGGTCACGCGAACCGCTGCTGCGCGCTGCCGTCGCAGTTCTGCAGCTTCAGCGGTTCCTTCGCCCCCGCCAGCGTCAGGCACAGCCCGGTCGAGGCCGCCGGGCGCAGGGTGCCCGACTGCCGCACGAACTGCTGGTTGGCCGCGCCCGAGCAGTTGTACAGGATGGCCGTGACGCCCGCCTCGTAGTCGGCGCCCGGCACGTCGAGGCAGCGGTCGTGGCTCAGTGCCGTGCGGAGGGTCTTGGTGCCGGAGTCGTACCACCAGTCCTGGTTGCGGCCGCCGTGGCAGTCCCAGCCGCCGATCTTCGTGGCGTTGCGGGTCACCGAGCCGGGGGCGTCCACGCAGGTGCCCGTGGCCTCGTTCCTCAGGGGCTCGAAGAGGTCGTCCCACGCCCCGGCCCGCAGGACCGGCTTTCCGGTGCTCGCCGGGTCGGCGCAGCTCGCCTCGCGCAGGTTCGACTGGTAGAGCTGGGTCAGGCAGGACGCGAAGGCGCCGTGGCCGGCCGCGTTGGGGTGGAAGGACTGCCGCAGCGAGTTGGAGTCCGGCGGGAAGTGCCCGAGGTCGATGTAGAGGCCGCGGGCCCAGGTGGACTCGCTGCAGACCTCGTGGCCGTGGAAGAGCCGGGAGTTGTCGAGGTAGACGGCTCCGGTGTCCGCGGCGACCTTGCGCATGCCGCGCTCGAAGGCGGGCACGGCGACGTTGCGGCCCCAGGCGGCGTCGGAGTCGTAGCCGGCGCAGCCACCGGGAAGCTTTCCGGGGAAGTCCGGGTTGTCGTAGAAGTCCGGGCCGATGGGGCTCGGGTAGCCCATGACGACGAGCTTGTAGTCGCCGTCGGCGTAGCCGGCCCCCGACATGACGGTCCGCAGGTCGCGCACCGTCCTCTCGACCTTGGGGACGAGTCCGTCGACGCGCGCCTGCCAGCCGCCCTCGTACTTGGGCTGGCAGGTGCCCTGGGAGAACACCCAGCGCGTGACGCAGTCCGTCATGACCGGACCGAACTGGAGGTCGTCGTTGGCACCCGCCACCAGCACGATCATCTTGATGCGGGTGTTGCGCGCCTTGATGGCGAGGTTGTCGCTCTGCACCAGCTCGTCGGCGTACTGCTTCGAGCCGCCGATCACGATGTTGCCGGTGTACGCGCCGGAGCAGGAGACGTTGTACGTGACGTCCGCCGGGATGCCGGTGCGGTGGATCGCGGAGTCGGGCGAGCGGTGGCACCAGTTGTCGGGGCCGTTGGTGCCGGACTCGTACGTGCCGACGCCCTCGCCGGATATCTCGCTGTCGCCGAGCGAGATCAGGCCCGTCTTGCGCTCGGCGAGCGGGCGTTCGGCCGGGTCGCCGTACAGCCGGGTGGCCTCCGCGGCGCGGATGGCCTCCAGTTCGGGCGACAGGGGGGTGGATGCGATAGGGGTGGTGGTGGGCCGTTCCGCCGCGCCTGACGGTCCTGCGGCGGCGACCGCGCCGCCGAGCGCCGCCGCCATGGCCGCGGCGGCCGCGACCGTACGACGAAGCCTGTGCCTCGTGCGCCTCATTGCGCCTCCCGAGTTGTGGTTACCCCCGGTATTTACTGGTCGGTAGCCATCTTGGGAATAGAAACAACAGGACAAGTGCTCAACTTTTTCAGGAGGTTGAACCCCATGGACGATGCACAGGGCGGCGCACAGGGCAGCGCCCCGGCCCCCGCGGACGGCACGGAATTCCGCGTCGAGCACGACTCGATGGGCGAGGTGAGGGTCCCGGCGAACGCCAGGTGGCGGGCCCAGACGCAGCGCGCCGTGGAGAATTTCCCGGTCTCCGGACAGCGGCTGGAGCGGGCCCACATCGAGGCCCTGGCCAGGATCAAGGCCGCCGCCGCGAAGGTGAACGCCGAACTGGGGGTGCTCGACGCGGACATCGCCGTGGCGATCCGGGAGGCCGCCGGGGAGGTCGCCGAGGGGCGGTGGGACGACCACTTCCCGGTCGACGTCTTCCAGACCGGCTCGGGCACCTCGTCCAACATGAACACCAACGAGGTCGTGGCCACCCTCGCCACCGAGCGGCTGGGCCGCGAGGTCCACCCCAACGACCACGTCAACGCCTCGCAGTCGTCCAACGACGTCTTCCCCTCGTCCATCCACATCGCCGCGACCGCGGCCGTCACCGGCGACCTGATCCCGGCACTGGATCACCTGGCGTCCTCCCTCGAACGCAAATCCGACGAGTTCGCGACGGTGGTGAAGTCGGGGCGCACCCATCTGATGGACGCCACGCCCGTCACCCTCGGCCAGGAGTTCGGCGGCTACGCGGCGCAGATCCGGTACGGCGTCGAACGGCTGCGCGCTTCCCTCCCCCGCCTCGCCGAGCTGCCGCTGGGCGGCACGGCCGTGGGCACCGGCATCAACACGCCGCCCGGCTTCTCCGCCGCCGTCATCGCCGAGGTCGCCCGCGCCACCGGACTGCCGCTGACCGAGGCCCGCGACCACTTCGAGGCGCAGGGCGCGCGGGACGGCCTCGTCGAGACCTCGGGCCAGCTCCGTACCATCGCCGTCTCGCTCACCAAGATCTCCAACGACCTGCGCTGGATGGCGTCGGGGCCGCGCACCGGCCTGGCCGAGATCAGCCTCCCCGACCTCCAGCCGGGCTCGTCGATCATGCCGGGGAAGGTGAACCCGGTCGTCCCCGAGGCCGTGCTGATGGTCGCGGCCCAGGTCACCGGGAACGACACGACGGTCGCCGTGGCGGGCGCCGCGGGCAACTTCGAGCTGAACGTGATGCTCCCGGTCATCGCGAAGAACCTGCTGGAGTCGGTGCGGCTGCTGGCCAACGTCTCGCGGCTGCTCGCGGACCGCACGGTCGACGGGATCACCGCGCACGTGGAGCGGGCCAGGGAGTACGCCGAGTCCTCCCCGTCCGTCGTCACCCCGCTGAACAAGTACATCGGTTACGAGGAGGCGGCGAAGGTCGCCAAGCGGTCCCTCGCCGAGCGCCGCACGATCCGCGAGGTGGTGCTGGACTCGGGCTACGTCGAACGCGGCGACCTCACCGTGGAACAGCTCGACGAGGCCCTGGACGTGCTGCGCATGACCCGTCCCTGACCCGCCCCGCGGCCGACGGGCACCGGGCCGCCGGGGGGCGTGTTCCGAAAGTTCCGTCCGTCGGGCGGACGACGCCGCTCCCGGAACACCCCCTAAGATCCGTCCATGGCAGGTACGGACAGCGGACAGATCGAGCACTGGGCACCGGGGGACCACATCCTCTGGCGCTACCGTCGCAACGGCCGCCCGCCCGCGCCGGGGCGGACCGGCGGCCCGGCCCCGTCGGGGCGGGAGGGCGAATCCGCCCCGTTCCACATCTGCCGCCCGGTCACCGTCGTGCAGGACACCGACGAGTTGCTCGCCGTGTGGGTGGCGCCGGGCACCGAGTGCGTGAAGCCGGTGCTGGCGAACGGCACCGACGTGCACGCCGAGCCGCTCGCCACCCGTTACACCGCCCCGCGCACCACCGCCCGCACCAGCTGGGCCGGCAACGGCGTGCTGAAGCTCGCCCGGCCGGGCGAGCCGTGGTCGGTCTGGCTGTTCTGGGAACCGGCCTGGCGGTTCCGCAGCTGGTACGTGAACCTGGAGGAACCGCACACCCGGTGGGAGGGCGGCGTCGATTCCGAGGATCACTTTCTCGACATCTCCGTGTACCCGGACCGCAGCTGGGTGTGGCGCGACGAGGACGAGTTCGAGATGGCCCGGCGGGTCGGTCTGATGACTCCCCGGGCCGCCCGCGACGTGCGGACCGCGGGTCTCGCGGCCGTCGAGGTGATCCGGGAGTGGGGCGCTCCGTTCCGGGACGGCTGGGAGGACTGGCGGCCCGATCCGCGGTGGCGGGTTCCGGTGCTTCCGGATGACTGGGACCGTACCCCCACGCGTATGCCGTCGTGAGACCCTTGATGCATCCCAGGGGGGCAAACGTAGGATCGTCCTCCGGAGGGCCGCTCCACTCCAACCGGGAGGCGCGGCGCAGCACCTGACCACAAGTCACCGCACGATCACCGCGCACTGCATGAGCTGTATGAGCCGCATCAGTCGTATGAATCGTATGAGCCACTACGAGGGGGTGGAGACGTGCTCGCCGTTGCCCGCCCCGTCGCCGGAAACGGTGTCGTCGACCCATCCCGCAGGCATCCGGTTTCAGCCCCGCGTCCCGGGGCATCCGATGACAGCCGTTGTTATCGCCGCTCTTGCCGGGGCACAGTAACGCCTCACAAGGCGATTGCCTCATACAACCGGCCCGGACGGACGGAATCCCACGCGTGACGGAGCATCCCACCTCCCACGAAGGCCGGCAGCCTCTCGCCGCCCGGTCGCAGGAACGCACCCGGCCGCGGCAGCAGGACGCCGCGCCGGCCGCTTCCCCTGCCGCCGCCGCGATCCCCGGGCCGGCCTCGTCGCCCGGCCCCGCGGCGGGCACTGGCCCCGCCGGACCCGACCCCCAGGCCGCGGCCCGTCGCGAGGGCGACCGGCTGCGGTTCGTCGGCGCCGCCACCCGGCGGATCGCCCGGGGCATAGACCTGGACGAGATCGTGCTGGGCCTGTGCCGGGCCAGTGTGCCGACGTTCTCCGACGCCATACTGGTCTACCTCCGCGACCCGCTCCCGGTCGGCGACGAGCGGCCGGTCTCCCCCTTCGTGCTGCGGCTGCGCCGGTCCGACCGGCTGCGGCTGAACGAGGAGGGCACGGACAGCGCCTCGGAGATCGAGCGGCTGCGGCTGCCCGTCATCGACCCGCACAGCGACCTGACGCCCGCGGCCGAGCTGTGCGAGGTCAGCTCCGGCGGCGCGCTGGCCGAGGTGCTGCGCGGGGTGCGCCCGGTCTTCGGGGACTCCGCGGCGGCCCGCGCCGCGCTGCCCGAGCTGCTCGGCGCCGACCGCACCGTGCCCACCGGGCACCGCGCGATCCTCGCCCCGCTGCGCGGACGGCGGCGGGTGATCGGCGCCGCCGTCTTCCTCCGCGGCACCGAGCGGCCGCCCTTCGAGGCCAACGACCTGCTGGTCGCGGCCCAGCTGGCGACGCACACCGCGCTCGGCATCGACAAGGCGGTGCTGTACGGGCGCGAGGCGTACATCGCCGACGAGCTCCAGCGCACCATGCTGCCCGACTCGCTGCCGCAGCCGACCGGTGTCCGGCTCGCCTCCCGCTACCTCCCGGCCGCCGAGACGGCCCGGGTCGGCGGCGACTGGTACGACGCGATCCCGCTGCCCGGCAGCAGGGTCGCCCTGGTCGTCGGCGACGTCATGGGCCACTCCATGACGTCCGCGGCGATCATGGGCCAGCTGCGCACCACCGCGCAGACCCTGGCCGGGCTCGACCTGCCGCCGCAGGAGGTGCTGCACCACCTCGACGAGCAGGCCCAGCGGCTGGGCAGCGACCGCATGGCGACCTGCATGTACGCGGTGTACGACCCGGTCGCACACCGGATCACCGTCGCCAACGCCGGGCATCCGCCGCCCGTCCTGCTCCACCTGGGCGGCCGTGCGGAGGTGCTGCGGGTGCCGCCGGGCGCGCCGATCGGGGTCGGCGGGGTGGACTTCGAGGCGGTCGAGCTGGACGCGCCCGCCGGGGCCACGCTGCTGCTGTACACCGACGGGCTGGTGGAGTCCCGGCTGCGGGACGTGTGGACCGGCATCGAGATGCTGCGCGAACGGCTCGCCGCCACCGCCCGGCTGACCGGTCCGGACCACTCGCCGCCGCTGGAGGCGCTGTGCGACGACGTCCTGGACATGCTCGGCCCCGGTGACCGGGACGACGACATCGCGCTGCTCGCCGCCCGGTTCGACGGGATCGCGCCGAGCGACGTCGCCTACTGGCACCTGGAGCCGGAGGAGACCGCCCCGGGCCGGGCCCGCAGGCTGGCCCGGCGCGCGCTCGGGCGGTGGGGTCTGGACGACCTCTCCGACTCGGTGGAGCTCCTGGTCAGCGAGGTGGTCACCAATGCCGTCCGCTACGCGGAGCGACCGGTTTCGCTGCGGTTGCTGCGCACCGACATCCTGCGCTGCGAGGTCGGCGACGACGCCCCGCAGCTGCCCCGGCAGCGCCGGGCGCGGGACATGGACGAGGGCGGTCGCGGTCTGTTCCTGGTGAACCGGCTGGCCAGGCGGTGGGGGGCGACCCGGCTCTCGACCGGCAAGGTGGTCTGGTTCGAGATGCCGACCCGGGGCCAGTAGGCGCGGTGCGGTACGGGCCCGGGGAAGGGCTCGTACGGACAGTGACGAAATGTTGCCGACCTCCTGTCGGCGGGTTTGACTTCAGTCGTGAACGAGACGACCTGACCGAAACCCCACCGACGGGAGGACGCTCGTGTCCGAGGAATCCAAGACCCGGAACACCCCCTACACCACGAACAACGCCGGAATCCCGGTGGAGAGCGACGAACACTCGCTCACCGTCGGGGCCGACGGGCCGATCCTGCTCCAGGACCACTACCTCATCGAGAAGATGGCCCAGTTCAACCGTGAACGGGTGCCGGAGCGAGTGGTCCACGCGAAGGGGTCGGGGGCCTACGGCACCTTCAGGGTGACCAACAACGTCAGTCAGTTCACCAAGGCCGACCTCTTCCAGCCGGGCAAGGAGACCGCGATGCTCGCCCGCTTCTCCACGGTCGCCGGCGAACAGGGCTCCCCCGACACCTGGCGCGACCCCCGCGGATTCGCCCTGAAGTTCTACACCGAGCAGGGCAACTACGACATGGTCGGCAACAACACGCCGATCTTCTTCGTCCGCGACCCGATGAAGTTCCAGGACTTCATCCGTTCGCAGAAGCGGCGCCCGGACAGCGCGGTGCGCGACCACGACATGCAGTGGGACTTCTGGACCCTGTCCCCCGAGTCCGCGCACATGGTGACGTGGCTGATGGGCGACCGGGGCATCCCGAAGACGTACCGGCACATGAACGGCTACAGCTCGCACACCTACATGTGGGTCAACGCGGGCGGCGAGCGGTTCTGGGTGAAGTACCGCTTCAAGACCGACCAGGGCATCGACTTCTACACCCAGGAGGAGGCCGACCGGATGGCCGGTGTGGACGGCGACGTCCACCGCCGGGACCTGTTCGAGGCGATCAGGCGCGGCGACCACCCGAGCTGGACGCTGTACGTCCAGGTCATGCCGTTCGAGGACGCGCCGAACTACCGGTTCAACCCGTTCGACCTGACGAAGGTGTGGCCGCACGCCGACTACCCGGAGATCGAGGTCGGCCGGATGACGCTCGACGAGAATCCGGAGGACTTCTTCGTCCACATCGAGCAGGCGTCCTTCGAGCCGTCGAACCTGGTGCCCGGCATCGGGCCCTCGCCCGACAAGATGCTGCTCGGCCGGCTGTTCTCGTACCCGGACACGCACCGGTACCGGATCGGCCCGAACTACGCGCAGCTGCCCCCGAACCGCCCGCGCTTCGGCCGGAACTCGTACGCGAAGGACGGCCCGATGCGGTACGAGCCGAGCCGTACGGGAGCGGTCTACGCGCCGAACTCCTACGGCGGTCCGGCCGCGGACACCGCGCGCTTCGGCGACCCGGCGGGCTGGGCGACGGCGGGCGAGATGGTCCACGAGGCGTACAAGCTGCACAGCGAGGACGACGACTGGGGCCAGGCGGGCACGCTGGTGCGCAAGGTGCTGGACGACGCCGCCCGGGAGCGGATGGTGGGCAATATTTCCGGCCATCTGCTGGACGGGGTGAGCCCCCCGGTCCTGGAGCGGGCGCTGGAGTACTGGCGCAACGTGGACAAGGACCTCGGCGACCGGATCGCCAAGAAGGTCAACAGCGGCTGAGGCCGTCGTAAGCGGAACGGGGCGGGGGCGGTGCTTGCCGGCACTGCCCCCGCCCCCTGCGCTTCGGCCCCGCCCCCCGGCCTCTGCGCTTCAGCCGCTTACCGCGGGGGCGCGTTCTCGGTGAGGCCGTTCTCGTCGCCGTCGCCCGGTTTGCCGGGGACTCCGCCGGTCGGCGGCTCCGGGGACTGGCTCGGCGGCACCTCGGGCGACTGGCTCGGCGGCACCTCGGGCGACTGGCTCGGCGACTGGCTGACCGTGTCGCTCGGACTCTGTTCCGGGACCTCGGGCGACTGCGAGGCCGGCGGCTCGGTGCTCGGCGACTGCGAGGGGCTCTGCGAGGGCGGCGGCAGGCTGACCTCGCCCTGCTCGACGTCCTCCAGGTCGAACGTGGCGTGGGTGCCGTTCAGCGCGCCGAGCGTGTAGTCCCCCCAGATCTCCGCCGGGAAGCCACCACCGTTGGCCCGGCCGGAGTTGGCGGTGCCGGTCAGGGTGACCTGGCCGCCGCCCTCCTTGGGCGACTCGCCGAAGAGCGCGACGACCGTGGTCAGGTCCGGGGTATAGGCGGCGAACCAGGCCGACTTGTTGTTCTCCGACGTACCCGTCTTGCCCGCCGCCTCGTAGGACATGCTGGCCGCCCTGCTGCCGGAGCCGTTCTTCACGACGCCCTGGAGGACGGAGGTGACGGTGTCGGCGGACTTGCGGCTGATGACCTGGCTGCCGATGCCCTCGACCGGTTCGACCGTCCGCTCGCGGTGCTTGGCGGACTTCACGATGAACGGCGTGACCTTCTTGCCGTGGTTGTCGAGCGTGGCGTACGCGCCCGCCATGTCCCAGGTCGAAGCGTTCATCGTGCCCAGCGTGATGGCGGGGCGCTCGGGGAAGTTCTTGTCGGGGACGCCGAGGGCGAGCGCGGTCTTCTTCACCTCGGCCGGGCCGACGTCGACGACCATCTGTGCGAAGGCCGAGTTGATCGACTTGTTCATGGCGGTCTGCACGGTGACGTCGCCGTAGCTGCGGTCGTCCTCGTTCTGCGGGGCGAACGGGGTGGTGCTGCCCACGACGGGCCGCTTGCTGGTGCCGTCGTAGCGGGTGTTGACGCCGATCAGATCGCCGTTCTGGGTCTTGGACCCGTTCTCCAGCGCGGAGGCGAACACCAGCGGCTTGAAGGTGGAGGCGGGCTGGTAGTCCTGGCGCGTGGCGTTGGAGATGTAGTGCTTGGTGTAGTCCACGCCGCCGTACATCGCGACGACGGCGCCGGTCTTCGGGTTCACGGAGGTGGCGCCGGCCTGGACGGTCGCGTCGACCTTGTTGCCCTCGCGGTCCAGCTTGGACTCCAGCTGGCGGTCGACCGAGGCCTCCAGCTGCTTCTGCCGCTTCTTGTCGATGTTGAGCGTGAAGGTCCAGCCGCCGGCCTGCCGCATCTCCGCGGTGACGCCCTGCTCGTCCAGCTCCTTGTTGGCCGCCTCGACGAGGTACCCGGTCTGGCCCTCCATGCCCTTGGCGGGCTTGGCCTTCTGCGGGACCGGGAACTCCAGCTTGTCGCGCTCGGCCTTGTCGAGCCACTTCATCTCGACCATGTTGTCGAGCGTGTAGGCCCAGCGGTCCTTGACCAGCTTCTTGCCGGTCTCGCTCGCGGTCTGCCAGTCGTACTGGCTGGGGGCCTGGAGCACGGAGGCCAGGTAGGCGCCCTGGGAGACGTCGAGGTCCTTGGCGTCGACCCCGTAGTAGGCCTGCGCCGCGGCCTGGATGCCGCTCGCGCCGCGGCCGTAGTACGCGGTGTTGATGTACCCGGCGAGGATGTAGTTCTTGCTCTTCTTGCTGTCGACCTTGAGGGAGATCACCAGCTCCTTGAGCTTCCGGCTGATCGTCGGGTCCTGCGTCAGGTAGTAGTTCTTCACGTACTGCTGGGTGATGGTCGAGCCACCCTGCTTGCCCTTGCCGCTGAGCGTGTTGAGGATGCCGCGGGCGGTGCCCTTCAGGTCGATGCCCTCATCGTCGTAGAACGTCTTGTTCTCGGCGGCGACGAAGGTGTGCTGCACGTCCTCGGGGACCTCCCCGAGGTCCACGATCTGGCGGTTGACGCCGTTGCCGACCCGGGTCAGCAGGGAGCCGTCGCTGTACTGGTAGACGTTGCTCTGCCGCTCGGCCATGGCGTTGGCCTTCGGGATGTCCACGTACAGGTAGAGCGCCACGAAGGCGCCCATGACCAGCAGGCAGAGCCCGAAGAAGGTGCCCAGCATCTTCTTCCAGGTGAAGAGTCTGCGTATGCCGCCGCCATTGGGGGCCCGCCGCGCTCCGCGCCGCTGGGCTCGTCGCGCATCAGCTCGACCCATCGCTGTGTTGCTCCTGTTTCTCTGCTGGACCGGATCACTCGGCCCAGCCAGCTAACACCGTCGGCGAGGACAAAAAGCAAGCGATGCGGTCTTTCTCGGACGTGACAATCAGCACCCGTTCTCTAGGGAACCGACTCACGAGGGGTGCCCAGGGTTGCGAAAACCGTTAATGTGTAATCACATTGCTAGCACGAGCCAGCCGTACGAAACGGGGGATTCCATGACCGACCACAGCAATCCGCGCGATGTGGCCACCCTGCCCGCCGAACTCGCGCCCGATGCCCCGCAGATGCCCGAGCCGCAGGTGAGAGAGGTGACGGCACACAGCATTCCCGGCGGCCTCGGCCTGCTGCTGACCGTGCTCGGGGTGATCGCCGGCATCGGCCTGGCCATCGTCGGCGGTGTCGTCGGCTCGAACGGGAACAACGGCGTGGGCGTCCCGGTGTGCATCTTCGGGGTCCTGCTGGTCATCGCCTCGTTCTTCTGCATGACGGGTGTGAAGATGGTCGCACCGGGCGAGGCCCGGGTGATCCAGCTCTTCGGCCGGTACGTCGGCACGATCCGCACGGACGGGCTGCGCTGGATCAACCCGCTCACCAGCAGCCAGAAGATCTCCACCCGGGTCCGCAACCACGAGACCGCGGTCCTGAAGGTCAACGACGCCTACGGCAACCCGATCGAGCTGGCCGCGATCGTCGTCTGGAAGGTCGAGGACACCGCGCAGGCCCTCTTCGAGGTCGACGACTTCCTGGAGTTCGTCGCCACCCAGACCGAGGCGGCCGTCCGGCACATCGCGATCGAGTACCCCTACGACGCCCACGACGAGGACGGCCTCTCGCTGCGCGGCAACGCCGAGGAGATCACCGAGAAGCTGGCCGTGGAGCTGACCGCCCGGGTGCAGGCGGCCGGCGTCCGGATCATCGAGTCGCGCTTCAGCCACCTCGCGTACGCCCCCGAGATCGCCTCCGCGATGCTCCAGCGCCAGCAGGCCGGAGCGGTGGTCGCGGCCCGGCAGCAGATCGTCGAGGGCGCGGTCGGCATGGTCGAGATGGCGCTGACCCGGATCGCCGAGCAGGACATCGTCGAGCTCGACTCGGAGCGGAAGGCCGCCATGGTCAGCAATCTGATGGTGGTGCTGTGCGGTGACCGCGCGGCGCAGCCGGTCCTCAATACGGGCACCCTCTACCAGTGACCGAGCAGCCCCCGGAGCGCAGGAAACAGCCGCAGCGCAAGCAGATGCTGCTGCGGCTGGACCCCGCGGTGCACGACGCCCTGGCCCGCTGGGCCTCCGACGAACTGCGCAGCGCGAACGCCCAGATCGAGTTCCTACTGCGCCGCGCGCTGGCGGAGGCGGGCCGGCTGCCGGGGACGGCCCGGCCGATCCCGCGCCGCGGACGCCCGCCGAAGAACCGGCCGGAGCCGGACGAGGGCCGGGCACCGGACGGCGCCTGAGGGCGGGGACCACTACGGGCGCGGGAGAACGGGCACCGCTACGGCGCAGGAGAACGGGCCCCGGGCGGAACGAACCATTCCGGGAAGACACGGGCGCGGGGAGGACACCTCCCCGCGCCCGTTCCCGTACCCCCACCCCGGGTATACACCCGAGGTATACACACCATGTACAGTGCTCCACATGTCTATCGGCCACACCCTGCTCGGGCTCCTGGAGTCCGGCCCACGCCACGGCTACGACCTCAAGCGCGCGTTCGACGAGAAGTTCGGCCACGACCGCCCCCTGCACTACGGGCAGGTCTACTCGACCATGTCGCGGCTGCTCAAGAACGGGCTCGTCGAGGTCGACGGGATAGAGAGCGGCGGCGGCCCCGAACGCAAGCGGTACGCCATCACCGAGGCCGGCATCACCGATGTCGGCGCCTGGCTGGCGCAGCCGGAGAAGCCCGAGCCGTACCTCCAGTCGACGCTCTACACCAAGGTCGTCCTGGCCCTGCTCACCGGGCGCAGCGCGGAGTCCCTGCTGGACACGCAGCGCGCCGAGCACCTGCGCCTGATGCGCATCCTGACCGACCGCAAGCGCGGGGGCGATCTGGCCGACCAGCTGATCTGCGACCACGCGCTCTTCCACCTCGAGGCCGATCTGCGCTGGCTGGAACTGACCGCCGCCCGGCTCGACCGGCTCGCCATGGAGGTGGGCGCGTGATCCCCGCCGGTTCCCTGCTCAGCGCCGACGGTCTGCACAAGACGTACGGCCGGACGCCCGCCCTCGACGGCGCGTCCTTCTCCATCCACCCCGGCGAGGTCGTCGCCGTGCTGGGCCCCTCCGGCTCGGGCAAGTCGACCCTGTTGCACTGCCTCGCGGGCATCGTCACCCCGGACCAAGGCACGATCATGTACGCGGGCCGCGAGCTGTCCGCCATGTCGGACGCCGAGCGCAGCGCGCTGCGCCGTACCGAGTTCGGCTTCGTCTTCCAGTTCGGCCAGCTCGTCCCGGAGCTGACCTGCGTGGAGAACGTCGCCCTGCCGCTCCGGCTGGCCGGTGCCAAGCGCAAGGACGCCGAGCGCACCGCCCTGCACTGGCTGGAGCGGCTGGAGGTCGACACCGTCGCCGCCCAGCGGCCCGGCGAGGTCTCCGGCGGTCAGGGGCAGCGCGTCGCCGTGGCCCGCGCGCTGGCCGCCTCCCCGAAGGTGATCTTCGCGGACGAGCCGACCGGCGCGCTGGACTCGCTGAACGGCGAGCGCGTGATGCAGCTGCTCACCGAGGCCGCCCGGTCCACCAACGTCGCCGTGGTCCTGGTGACCCACGAAGCGCGGGTGGCCGCGTACTCCGACCGTGACGTGACCGTGCGCGACGGGCGGACCCGCGATCTGGAGCCCATCGGATGACCCTGCTCGACGAGAAGAGCGCGGCGGCCCCGCCGGCCGCCCCGCGCCCCACCGCCCCCACCGGTCTCGCGGCCTGGATCCGCGACCTCGGCCTCGGCATGCGCTTCGGTGCCGGGGGCGGCCGCGAGGGCTGGATCCGCACCGCGCTGACCGCCGTCGGCGTCGGACTCGGCGTGGCCCTGCTGCTGACCGCGGCCTCCGTGCCGCACATGCTCCAGCAGCGCTCCGACCGCAGCGCGGCCCGCGCCGCGAACCCCCTCGACCCCTCGTCGGGCGGGCCCGCCTCGAAGTCCGGCGCCTCGGTGCTGCTGGCCGACATCGAGACGGAGTTCCGCGGGCACGTCGTCGAGGGCTGGCTGATGCGGGCGGACGGCGCGCACCCGGTGCGCCCGCCGGGCGTCGACCGCTTCCCCGCCCCCGGCGAGATGGTGGTCTCCCCCGCGCTGAAGGAGCTGCTGGGCTCCTCGGACGGCGCCCTCCTCAGGGAACGGCTGCCGTACCGGACCGTCGGGACCATCGGCACCCCGGGCCTGGTCTCGCCGAACGACCTGGTCTACTACGCGGGCGACGACACCCTGGCCACCGGACCCGGCACCCACCGGATCGCCGGGTACGGCGACCGGAACCTGGCCGAGGAGATGCCGCCCATCCTGATCGTGCTGATCATCATGATCTGCGTGGTGCTGCTGATGCCGGTCGCGATCTTCATCGTGACGGCGGTGCGGTTCGGCGGCGACCGCCGCGACCGCCGGCTCGCCGCGCTGCGCCTGGTCGGCACGGACATCCGGATGACCCGGCGGATCGCGGCGGGCGAGGCCCTGTTCGGGGCGCTCCTCGGGGTGGTGACGGGTGTGGCGTTCTTCCTCGTGGGCCGGCAGTTCGTCGGCCGCATCGAGATGTGGAACGTCAGTGTCTTCCCGGCCGATTTGGTGCCCGACCTCCGGCTGACGGCCCTGGTGGTCGTCGCGGTGCCGCTGACGGCGGTGGTGGTGACGCTGGGCGCGATGCGCGCGGTGGTCGTCGAGCCGCTCGGGGTCATCCGCAACGGCCGCAGCCGCGGGCGCCGGCTCTGGTGGCGGCTGCCGCTGCCGTTCGCCGGCCTGGCGGTGCTCGGCCTGACCGGCAAGGTCGACACGTACGGCACGGTCGACCCGTATCCGATCGCGGGCGGGGCGGTGCTGGTCCTGGTCGGGCTCGCGCTGCTGCTGCCCTGGCTGGTCGAGGCGCTGGTGAACCGGCTGCACGGCGGCCCGGTGGCCTGGCAGCTCGCCATCCGCAGGCTCCAGCTGAGCAGCGGGTCGGCCTCCCGGGCGGTCAGCGGGATCACGGTCGCGGTCGCGGGCGCGGTGGCGCTGCAGATGCTGACCGCCGCGGTCGCCGACGAGTTCATCAAGGTGACCGAGCAGGACAGCACGCGGGCCCAGTTCTCCTCGTACTCCGAGAAGGTCACCCGGGACGGCGCCACCAGGACCGTCGAGGCGCTCCGGGCCGCCAAGGGCGTGACGTGGGCCATCGGCAAGATCAACGTGTACGTCACCCATCCCGGCGACGCGAAGGGCGCCGCGGGGGGCGAAGGAGAGGTCCAGCGGACCACCAGCCTGACCGTCGCCGACTGCGCGAGCCTGCGCGAGATGGCCCGGATCGGCTCCTGCAAGGACGGCGACACCTTCGTCTCGCACCCCGCGAAGAACAAGGAGCTGTCCCTCTGGGTCGACAAGACGGCCCGCAAGGGCGAGGACGTCGTGGCCACTTCGGGGGATCTCAAGAAGTCGGTGCGGTGGAGGCTGCCCGCCGACGCCCGGACGGTCACCGCCCGGAACACCCCGCTGGGCGACGAGACCAGCGGCATCCTGGCCACCCTCGGCGCGGTGGACCCGAGCACCCTGCCGGACGCGACGACCGAGACGCACGTCCGGGTCGACGAGAGCGTGGAGGACGTCGCGGAGTACGTACGGAACGCGGTGGCCGAGGTCGACCGCGCGGCGCGGGTGTCGTCCCTCACATCGGTGGCCCGTGACAAGAAGTACGCCAGCGTGCAGCGCGGCCTCCAGGTCGGCGGCACGGCGACGCTGCTGCTGATCGCGGCCTCGATGATGGTCTCGCAGCTGGAGCAGCTGCGCGAGCGCAAGCGCCTGCTGTCGGTCCTGGTCGCCTTCGGCACCCGGCGCTCCACACTGGGCTGGTCGGTGCTCTGGCAGACGGCGGTGCCCGTGGTCGTCGGACTGGCGGTGGCGGTCGCGGGCGGAATCGGCCTGGGCGCGACCCTGATCTCCATGCTCGACAAGGAGGTCACCGACTGGTGGCTGTTCCTGCCGATGGCCGGCGCGGGCGGCGCGCTGATCCTGCTGGTCACACTGATCTCGCTGCCACCGCTGTGGCGCATGATGCGGCCGGAGGGCCTGCGCACGGAGTGACGGCACGGAGGTGCGTGAGGGGGTGCGGCCCCGGACTCCCGGACATCCGGGGGGCCGGGGCCGCCCGCCGTCCCGGGGTCACGGGGTAACGGCGCCACGGCGCCACGGGGTCACGGCGTCCGCCGGGAACCGCGCGGGGCCGTCACGCCCTTCCCGTACCGGCCCTCGCGGCGGCCTTCATCCGCCGCCCGCCGTCACCCGTACCGGCAGCGCCTCCATCGCCTCCCGCAGCGCCGCCGCGAACTCCTCGAACTCCTCGTGCCGCGCCGCCCCCGTCCGCATCGCCAGGGCCACCCGCCGCGACGGCGCGGGCTCCGCGAAGTATCCGGTGGCCAGCGCGTCGTTGCGACCGGTCTCGACCGGTACGGCGGTGCGCGGCAGCAGCGTCACACCGAGCCCGCCGGCCACCAGCTGCACCAGCGTGGAGAGCCCGGCCGCGGTCGTGGTCACCGGCGTCCCCTCCGTGCGCCCCGCCTCCCGGCATATGTCGAGGGCCTGGTCGCGCAGGCAGTGCCCCTCGTCGAGCAGCAGCAGCGGCAGTTCGCGCAGCGCCTCGCGCGGGATGTCGACCCGCCCGCCCAGCCAGTGGTCCCGCTCCATCACCAGCACGAAGTCCTCGTCGAACAACGGGAGTTCGGCGACCCCCGGCACCCCGAGCGGCACCGCGAGCAGCAGCAGGTCCAGCCTTCCTGCCGCCAGCCCCTCCAGCAGCGAGGAGGTCTGCTCCTCGTGCACCTGGAGGACCAGCTCCGGGTAGCGCTCGTGGACCAGCCGCAGCACGGTCGGCAGCAGGTACGGGGCGACGGTCGGGATGACACCGAGCCTGAGCACCCCGGTGAACGGCGCCCGGACCGCCTCGGCCTCCTCCATCAGCTCGCCGACGGCCTCCAGCACCGCCCGCGCCCGCACCGCCAGCCGCTCACCGGCCGGCGAGAGCAGCACCTTGCGCGTCGTACGCTCGATGAGCTGGACCCCCAGTGCCTCCTCCAGCGCGGAAACGGCCCCGGACAATGCGGGCTGGCTCATCCCGATCGCTGCCGCCGCATCCCTGAAGTGCAGATGTTCGGCGACGGCCGCGAAGGCGCGCAGCTGCGAGAGGCTGGGCTGTTTGGGTCGATTGCCCTGAATCCCCTGCACCACTGATAGGCACCTCCGATCATCACAGCAAAGTGTAGCTATTTCCGTGATCAATGCACCCTGTGCCAAGGTGGATCCCGTCCAACCCTCAGGAACTCCCCCAAAAGGGGATTCCAACGCTGCAAGGAGAGCGCGTGCTCACTGTCGGTGACAAGTTCCCCGAGTTCGACCTGACCGCTTGCGTCTCGCTGGAGAGCGGCAAGGAGTTCGAGCAGATCAACCACAAGACCTACGAGGGCAAGTGGAAGATCGTCTTCGCGTGGCCGAAGGACTTCACCTTCGTGTGCCCCACCGAGATCGCCGCCTTCGGCAAGCTGAACGACGAGTTCGCCGACCGTGACGCGCAGATCCTCGGCTTCTCCGGCGACTCCGAGTTCGTGCACCACGCCTGGCGCAAGGACCACCCGGACCTGACCGACCTGCCCTTCCCGATGATGGCCGACTCGAAGCACGAGCTCATGCGTGACCTCGGCATCGAGGGCGAGGACGGCTTCGCCCAGCGCGCCGTCTTCATCGTCGACCAGAACAACGAGATCCAGTTCACGATGGTGACCGCCGGTTCCGTGGGCCGTAACCCCAAGGAGGTCCTGCGGGTCCTCGACGCCCTGCAGACCGACGAGCTGTGCCCCTGCAACTGGACCAAGGGCGAGAACACCCTCGACCCGGTCGCGCTCCTCGCGGGCGAGTGAGCTGACAGCGACATGGCACTCGACGAACTGAAGGCCGCCGTCCCGGACTTCGCCAAGGACCTGAAGCTGAACCTCGGCTCGGTCATCGGCAACAGCGAGCTCCCGCAGCAGCAGCTGTGGGGCACCGTCCTCGCCTGCGCGATCGCCTCGCGCTCGCCGAAGGTGCTGCGCGAGCTGGAGCCGGAGGCGAAGGCCAACCTCTCCGCGGAGGCGTACTCCGCCGCGAAGTCGGCCGCCGCCATCATGGCGATGAACAACGTGTTCTACCGGACCCGGCACCTGCTGTCGGACCCCGAGTACGGGACGCTCCGGGCGGGCCTGCGGATGAACGTCATCGGCAAGCCCGGCGTGGAGAAGATCGACTTCGAACTGTGGTCGCTCGCCGTCTCCGCGATCAACGGCTGCGGCCAGTGCCTGGACTCGCACGAGCAGGTCCTGCGCAAGGCCGGCGTGGACCGCGAGACCATCCAGGAAGCCGTCAAGATCGCCTCGGTGATCCAGGCGGTCGGCGTGACCCTCGACGCCGAGGCCGTGCTCGCCGAGTAGGCCGGCAGTACCCTGTTGCACGAGCGGGGCCCCGTGGACGACCGACCGTCCCCGGGGCCCTTCTCGCGTCCGCCGCTCCCCGCCCGGCGCCCGGCGACCCGTTCGGCGCCCTGCGGACCGGCCTACGCGCCGTTCTCGTCCTCCTCGCGGCCGGACTTCCCGGCGGGCGATCCCGGCGCGGGCGTCGGGGCGACGTCGACGGCGCTCGCCCCGCGCGGCTGGGGCGCGTGCCGCAGGGCCTCCTCCCGCCCGAACGTCCGCAGATAGCCGACCACCGTGTTGGTGACCGCGACCAGCGGCACCGCGACCACGGCTCCCCCGATACCGGCGATGAGACCGCCGGCGGCGACGGAGAGCACGACGGCCAGCGGATGCACCCGCACCGCCCGGCCCAGGATGAACGGCTGGAGCACGTGGCCCTCGATCTGCTGCACGGCGAGCACCACGGCCAGCACCATCAGCGCGGTGAACACGCCCTGGGTCACCAGCGCGACGACCACCGCCAGCGCCCCGGAGATCACGGCGCCGACCAGCGGGATGAAGGCGAAGAGGAAGATGAAGACGGCCAGCGGCACCGCCATCGGCACGTCGAGGAAGAAGATCCCGAGCCCGATGAAGATCGCGTCGATCAACGCCACTATGACGGTGCCCCGCACGTAGGCGGTCAGCGTCCGCCAGGCGCGCGGCCCGGCGCCCGCGACGCCCGGCCGGGCCTGGGCGGGCACCAGCTTCAGCACCCATTCCCAGATGCGCTTCCCGTCGTACAGCAGGAAGAGCGTCGAGAACATCGCCAGCAGCATCCCGGTGAGGACCTCCACCATCACCGTGACGCCCTCCAGCCCGGCGGAGGTGATCTGTTCGGTGTTGGTGCCGATGGTGTCGCTGAGGTTCTTCGCGATGTCGTTGATCTGCTGCTCGGTGACGTGGAAGGGGCTGTCGAGCAGCCAGCGCTTCAACTCGTCGATGCCGTCCCGCACCCGGTCGGACAGGGTGTCGAGGTTGTCCATGACCTGCCAGACCACGAACCAGCCGACCAGCCCGATGATGACGAAGCCCAGGACCGCGGTGACCGCGGTGGCCAGGCCGCGCGGCAGCCCGTGCCGTCGCAGCCGGGCGACCGTCGGCTGGAGCATCGCGGTGACGAGCAGCGCGGCGACGAAGGCCAGGACCACCAGTTCCACGGCGCTGATGATCTGCGTCAGCACCCAGACCGTGCCCGCGAGGACGAGCAGCCGCCAGCCCGCCTCGGCCGCGACCCGCATGCCCCAGGGGATCGCCGCGACCGGATCGGGCCGGGCGGCCACGGAGGGCGCGTACGAGGGGGGCGGCGGCACATGGTCGGTGACGGTCGCGGCGGGCACGGCGGAGGGCTCGGCGGCCCCGGCGGATGCGGTGGCGGCCTCGGCCGGTCCGGGGCCGGACCCTGCGGTCACGTCCTCCTCGGCGTCGGCCCTGCGCCGCTCCAACCGCTCACCCAGTTCGGTCAGTTCGGCCCCGAGCCGGCCGAGCCACCCCGGAATCTTCGACATGTTCGTCCCTCTTCCCCCGTCTTCTCCCCCGCCGCTCCCCGCCGGGCGGTCCGGACCCGACCGTACACGCGCGAAGCCCCCCGCCGTAGGAGGGCGGGGGGCTCTGCACGTTCGAACCGCGAACCTGTGAGGGCTCCGGCAGGTCTAGTACCAGTGGTTGGCCTGCCAGAAGGCCCAGGCACCACAGGGGCTGCCGTACTTGGCGCCGTTCATGTAGCTGAGGCCCCACTTGATCTGGGTGGCCGGGTTGGTCTGCCAGTCCGCGCCGGCGCTCGCCATCTTCGAGCCGGGCAGTGCCTGCACGAGGCCGTAGGCGCCGGAGGACGGGTTGCTCGCGCGGTAGTTCCAGCTCGACTCGACGTTCACGATGTTGCTGAAGCACTGGAACTGGTCGGCGGGCACGATCTGCCGCGCGATCGCCTTGAGCTCGGCGACGGTGTACGAACCCTGCTGGGCGAACGAGGCGGTGCTGCGGACCTCGGAGCGGCTGGCGCGCTCCTTCTCCTCCTTGGCCTTGCGCTCCTTCTCCAGCTTCGCCTCGGCCGCCTGCTTCTTCGCCTTGGCGTCCTTGGCGGCCTGGATGCGGGCCGATTCCTCCGCGGACTTCTTCGCCGCGGCGTCGGCCGCGGAGGCCTGCGCGTCGGCCTGCTGGGTCAGCGAGGCCGTCTGCACCTGGGCCTGCTCACCCGCAGGGATGTCGGCGAGAAGCGTCGTGTCGGCTGCGGCCGCCTCGAAGTTGTTGTCGTCGACAGCGGGGCTGCTGCCCGACGCAACGCCCACGACGGCGCCGACGGTGGTGACCGCAGTGGCAGATGCCACGGCGAATCCCCGGACCGAGATCCGGCTCACACGGTGTCCTTCCAGCATCGCCCGCTTAGGTGACCTCGCGGACGCAATCGTGCCCCTGGCGCTGGCCTCCCCACTGCTTGGGTCACGGGAGGCACGGGCCCGGTGGGCGACTCCGCGAAGGAGTGCCGCGTGGTACTCGCGGGCGGCATACGGACGGCGTGTGTTGAGTTGTGTGGTGCGTGGCACCTCTGGAGGTGCTCGTGTGCCGTATGCGGGGCCTGACGGAAGCAAGACTTTGCCGGAACGGGCCACCGGGAAGCAATTCCCCGTCGCGTGTGAAAGCTCACACCCCGTTCGGAGCAAGTGATTTACGAAAATGTCGCCGCAGCGCGGTGCCGCCCGGCTAAGCTACTGCGCTCGCCGGGCGGCACCAACGGTCGTATCCCGTATCAGATCTGGCCTTCCTCCAGCATTTCGGTCACCAGTGCGGCGATGTGCGAACGCTCGGAGCGGGTGAGCGTGACGTGCGCGAAGAGCGGATGCCCCTTCAGCTTCTCGACCACGGCGACGACCCCGTCGTACCGGCCGACCCTGAGGTTGTCCCGCTGGGCCACGTCATGCGTGAGGACGACCCGGGAATTCGACCCGATCCTGGACAGCACGGTCAGCAGGACGTTCCGTTCGAGCGACTGCGCCTCGTCGACGATCACGAAGGCGTCGTGCAGCGACCGGCCCCGGATGTGGGTGAGCGGCAGGACCTCCAGCATCCCTCGCCCCAGCACCTCCTCGATCACCTCGCGCCCGGCGACCGCCGAGAGCGTGTCGAAGACCGCCTGCGCCCAGGGGCTCATCTTCTCGGCCTCGGTGCCGGGGAGGTAGCCCAGCTCCTGCCCGCCGACCGCGTACAGCGGACGGAAGACCATCACCTTCCGGTGCTGCCTGCGCTCCAGGACGGCTTCGAGACCGGCGCAGAGCGCCAGCGCCGACTTGCCGGTGCCGGCCCGGCCGCCCAGGGACACGATGCCGACGTCCTGGTCGAGGAGCAGGTCGAGCGCGATGCGCTGCTCGGCGCTGCGGCCGTGGATGCCGAAGACCTCCCGGTCTCCGCGCACCAGCCGCACATTGCCCTCGGCGGTGACCCGGCCGAGCGCCTTGCCGCGCTCGGACCGCAGGACCAGCCCGGTGTGCACGGGCAGTTCCGCGGCCTCCGGCACGTACAGCGTCTCCTCCCCGTAGAGGAGGTCCACCTGGTCGGCGCCGAGCGGGAGCTCCGACATGCCCGTCCAGCCGGAGTCGGTGATGGCGAGTTCGGCGCGGTACTCCTCGGCGAGGAGGCCGACCGAGGACGCCTTGATGCGCAGCGGCAGGTCCTTGGAGACGACCGTGACGTCGTACCCCTCGGCCTGGAGGTTGCGCGCGACCGCGAGGATCCGTGAGTCGTTGTCCCCCAACCGGTAGCCGGCGGGCAGCACGCCGGGATCGGAGTGGTTGAGTTCGACGCGCAGTGTCCCGCCCAGATCCCCGAGCGGGATCGGGGCGTCCAGCCGGCCGTACCTGACCCGGAGGTCGTCCAGCAGGCGCAGGGCCTGCCGGGCGAAGTAACCGAGCTCCGGGTGGTGCCGTTTGGCCTCCAGTTCCGTGACCACGACGATCGGGAGCACGACTTCGTGCTCGTCGAACCGGGCCATGGCGTTCGGATCGGCCAGCAGCACGCTGGTGTCGAGAACATAGGTGCGCCTGTCGGGAATGCGGCGCTTTGTGCTGGTCACCACGGAAGGACGTACCCCCTCGGACGAGGTTGGGGTGCGACGGCGTCGCGGAGCATCCCAATGGGAGAGAACGGACCGGGCTCTGGCCCCGTTGCGCGGGCCGAGCACCGGCCCTCCGCGTCGGCCGCACGGTGTGTACGGTCCTTCGTGTGCAAAGGGCCTCCCGGGCGAGCGGACTCCATGCCGCTCATCTGGACACGACATCCGCCTGGTTCCTGACCGGATGTCGACCTGTCAGGGGTATTCCCTCGAACACGCGGAGCCATGCCGCCCGGGGCGGGTGAGCTGGGAGTTGTGCCCCGGCCGCATGTGATCCGGGGTCTGGTCCGGGGCCCGGCCCGGGAGGTGGGCCGGGGTGGGATCCCGGGCGTGAGCCGGGGTGCGATCCGGGGCCCGGTCCGGGATGGCCGTCCGTATCGTTGCGTCCCGCGCCCCCGGACGGACCGGGGGCGGGCGGGCGATGGCGTCAGCCGCCGTAGCGGCGGTGGCGGGCCGCGTAGTCGCGCAGGGCGCGCAGGAAGTCGACCCGGCGGAAGGCCGGCCAGAAGACCTCGCAGAAGTAGTACTCGGAGTGCGCGCTCTGCCAGAGCATGAAGCCGGACAGCCGCTGCTCGCCGCTGGTGCGGATGACCAGGTCCGGGTCGGGCTGGCCCCGGGTGTAGAGGTGTTCGGAGATCAGGTCGGTGGAGACGATCTCCGCGAGGTCCTCGAAGGACGTCCCCTTGGCGGAGTGCTCCAGCAGCAGCGAGCGGACCGCGTCCGCGATCTCCTGCCGCCCGCCGTAGCCGACCGCGACGTTGACCAGTATTCCGTCGATCCCGAGCGTGGCCTGCTCGGCCTCCTTGAGCACCGTCTGGGTGTGGGAGGGCAGCAGGTCGAGCGTGCCGACGTGGTGGACCCGCCAGCGGCCGTCCGCCGCGAGGTCGCGCACCGTGTTCTCGATGATCTTGAGGAGCGGGGTCAGTTCGGACTCGGGCCGGTCGAAGTTGTCCGTGGACAGCAGCCAGAGCGTGACGACTTCCACGTCCGTCTCGCTGCACCAGCCGAGGAGGTCCTTGATCTTGTCCGCACCGGCCTGGTGGCCCTGCGCGGCCGTGCCGCCGGACGCCTTCGCCCAGCGCCGGTTGCCGTCGAGGATGACGCCGATGTGCTTGGGCACCTGGGTGTGGTCTAGGCGGGCCTCCACCCGGCGCGCGTAGAGCCCGTACACCAGGTCGCGCAAGTTCACTGAGTTCACCTCTCGGTTCCGTGCGGGCCCGCCCGCCCCTGTGCCCGGGGTCGTCCCCCCCGGGTCACCGCGCCGGTACACAGAGTCCGTCGCCCCGCCATGGCATGTCATGACGGCCCCCCGAAGCCGCCACATTACTGCGCAGGGGGCGTACCGACCCAACCCGGTCTGTCACAAGTCCGTGATAAGGAGAGAAACGTGACTGATTCCCCTCTCCATTACCTGGCCGCCGGTTCGCGCTACGACTCCATGGAGTACCGCCGCACCGGCCGCAGCGGTCTCAAGCTGCCCGCCGTCTCGCTCGGTCTCTGGCACAACTTCGGCGACGACCGCACGCTGGGCTCCCAGCGGGCCATCCTGCGTCGCGCCTTCGACCTGGGCGTGACCCACTTCGATCTGGCCAACAACTACGGGCCGCCGCCCGGCTCCGCCGAGCTCAATTTCGGGAAGATCTTCCACCAGGACTTCGCCCCGTACCGGGACGAGCTGATCGTCTCCACCAAGGCCGGTTACGAGATGCACCCGGGCCCGTACGGCGAATGGGGCTCCCGCAAGTACCTGCTGTCCTCGCTCGACGCCTCGCTGAAGCGGATGGGCCTGGAGTACGTGGACATCTTCTACTCCCACCGCTTCGACCCGGAGACCCCGCTGGAGGAGACGATGGGGGCCCTGGCCTCCGCCGTCCAGCAGGGCAAGGCGTTGTACGTGGGGGTGTCCTCGTACAACGCGGAGCAGACCGCCGAGGCGGCCCGGCTGCTCAGGGGGATGGGCGTCCCGGCCCTGATCCACCAGCCTTCCTACTCGATGATCAACCGCTGGATCGAGGACGACGGCCTGCTCGACACCCTGGAGGAGGCCGGCATGGGCTGCATCTCCTTCGTGCCGCTCGCCCAGGGCCTGCTCACCGGCAAGTACCTGACGGGCATCCCCGACGGTTCGCGCGCCACCCAGGGCAAGTCCCTGGACCCCGGCCTGCTGTCGGACGAGGTGCTCCGCCGGCTGAACGGCCTGAACGACATCGCCCGGCGGCGCGGCCAGTCGCTCGCCCAGCTGGCGCTCGGCTGGGTGCTGCGCGACAGCCGGATGACCTCCGCCCTGATCGGCGCCTCCAGCGTGGCGCAGCTGGAGGAGAACGTCGCGGCGCTCACCGGCTCACCGCTGTCCGCCGAGGAACTGGCCGAAATCGACACCTTCGCCGTGGACACCGCGGGCGCCAACATCTGGGCCGGGCGGAGCTGACGGGCTCCGAAGTTGACGGGATCCGAGCTCCGGGCCGACGGGATCCCGGATCCGAAGCTGACGGGAACCGGGCTCCGCGGGACCGGCCCCTGACCGGCCCCGCGGCCCAAAAGAAAACGGGCCGGTCCGTGGGGGGGGGATACGGACCGGCCCGAGGGGGGTTTCCACCATAACCCTTCGTAAGTGATGCTGCGCGCCACGCCACTCCACAATTACTCTCCGGGTTCACTGAACTCCGTTGCGCGCGCATCACCGGGTTGACGGCCCGCGGGCCCGCCCGGCGGGCTCTCAGTGGCCCCCGACCGGCTTCACACAGCCGGTGCCCTCCAGGTACTTGCCGTGCGCCTCGGCCTTGACGAGCCCGCCGACCTCGCCGTCCAGCGACCCCACCACGCAGAGCCTGCCGAGGTCGAGGATGAAGGTGGTGCGGTGGGGGCCGAAGGTGCCGGTGGATACGGACTCGGGCGGGTAGCCCAGGCCGGTGAGCGCGGTACGGACCCGGGGTTCGGTGCTCCTGCGGCCCTCCGCGAGCCCGGACAGGCCCGCCACGACCTTCTTCACCTCGGCGTCGCCCCGCTCCCGCTCGGCCGGGGAGAGTTCGGCGGTGGACTGGAAGGCGTGGTTCTCCCGGTACTTCGAGGCGTCGCTGCCGTCGACGGGTCCGTCGGAGCGGGTGTTCCCGGCGAAGGGGGCGCTGCTCGTACCGGACCCGTCGGCCCCGGCCCCGGCTCCGGCCCGCTCCGTGCCGCAGCCGACGAGGACGAGGGCGAGGACGGGTACGAGAACGAGTGCCGTCGCGGTGGCGGCGGCTCGGGCCGCGCGTCTCACAGAGGTCATGCGCCGAGTATGGGACAGGGCCCGGCCCCGGGGCCGCCCTCCCCGAATCGTCCGGCATCGTCCCGGATCGCGGTCATCTGCCGGGCGGGGGCGCGGATTTGAGGCCGGGCCGGCTCCGGGGCCGGGGTCGGTGTCGGCTCCGGGGGCGGCGGGGCGCGGGTGGGCGGTTGCCCGGGTTCAGGCGGTGGCCGGGGCGCCGCGGTGGCCGCGGGTGAAGCGGATCGTCATGCTGTCGCCGCCGAGGACCACGAAGCTGCCGCCCTCGCAGCGGATGGCGGCCTCGCGCACCTGGCCCCGTTCGTCGCCGTGCTCCTCGGTGCGGGTGACGGTCCAGCCGCCGTCGGGCGGCGGCGGCAGGTTCGTCACGGGGGCGAACTCCCACTGGCCCGAGGGCACGCACCAGTCGGGCAGTCGGGGCCAGGCACCCGGGCCGACCCGCAGGGCCCCCTCCGACGCACAGGTCAGGAGCACCGACTGGCCGTCGGCCAGCAGGAACTCGACGGCCTCCGGCTCCCCCACCCGCCCCTCCGGCCGGTAGAAGACACCGAGCACCCCGACGATCCGGGCGCCCCTGAGCCAGTCGGCCCTCCCCTGCCGCGGGACGCGCGGTGTTCCGTTCTCGTGGCCCGTGTTCCCCGTCCTCATGACGATCCCCTTCCCCGGCGTTCACCGTCCAGGGTCGCACCCTTCGCGAAGTACGGGGCGGTGATCGTCCGGGTGGCGACCGGTCGCGACCGGTTCCGGCCCCGGCGGCTACCGCGGTTTGCGGGCCTCGATCAGGAAGCGGGTGGTGTGGGCCACGAACGGGCCCCCGGTCTCGATCCGGTGGTGCAGTTCGGCCAGCCGCGAGCGGTACTCCTCGACGGTGAAGCCCGGCACCATCCAGATCACCTTCCGCAGGAAGTAGACGACGGCGCCGATGTCGAAGAACTCGGTGCGCAGCCGCTCCGCCCGCAGGTCGACGACCTCCAGCCCGGCCGCCTCGGCCGCGGCCCGGGCCCGCTCGGGGTCCCGGGCGCCGCGCACCCGCGGCGGCTGCGGGCCGAGGAAGTACTCGACGAGCTCGAAGACGCTGGCCGGGCCGACCTGCTGCGAGAAGTACGTGCCGCCGGGGGCGAGCACCCGCGCGATCTCCTCCCACCAGGTGGTCACCGGGTGCCGGCTGACCACCAGGTCGAAGGCGTCGTCGCCGAACGGCAGCGGCGGCTCGTCCGGATCGACGACCACGGCCACACCGCGCGGGTGCAGCAGGGCCGTGGCGCGGGCGACGTTCGGCGGCCAGGACTCGGTGGCGACCACGAGCGGCGGCAGCTTCGGCACGGACGCGAGGACCTCGCCGCCGCCGGTCTGGATGTCGAGCGCGGCCCGGGCCCGCCCCATCCGGTCCGCCATGGCGCGGGCGTACCCCCAGGAGGGGCGCTGCTCCGTGGCCCGGCCGTCGAGCCAGGAGAAGTCCCAGCCGGCGACCGGTGCGGCGGCGGCCTCGGCGACGAGGGCGTCGAACCGTGCGCGTTCGGCCTCCGCCGCCGCGCCCGCTGTCTCTTCTTCGGGTGTACCGGTCATACGGAGATCGTGTCAGCCGGGTGTCGGCCCACGCGACCTCAATACCCCGGGGCCACCGCGGATCGTGGCGGGGCCGGGAACCGCCCGCCGGTTCTCAGGCGGCCAGGGCGCCGAGCAGGATGCCCAGCAGCGCACCCGTGATCATGAACGGGCCGAACGGGATGCCGGTCTTGCGCCCGGCCCGGCGCAGGACCATCAGCCCGAACCCGTACACCGCGCCGAGCAGGAACCCGGCGAAACCGCCGGCGAACAGCACGGCCCAGCCGTACCAGCCGAGGGCCACGCCCAGCGAGAGGGCGAGCTTGACGTCGCCGAAGCCCATGCCGTTCGGGTTGATGAGGAAGAGCAGGAGGTAGAAGCCGCCGAGCGCGGCCCCGCCGAGCAGCCCGGACAGCCACGATCCGCCGTGCTCGGGAAGGAGCGCCGCGACGCCCAGGAGCACGGTGACGGCGCCGGCCGCGGGCAGGGTCAGCAGGTCGGGCAGCCGGTGGACGCGGCGGTCGATGGTCGCGAGGAGCACGCCGACGGGGGCCAGCAGCAGCCAGACGGCGAGTTCGGGACGGGTTCCGGTGGCGGCGGCGAGCACGGCGCAGGCGAGCGCGGTGACGACGGGGACGAGGGTGCCGGGGGCGTAGCGCGCCGGGTGCGTGGGGGCGGGGGGCGCGGGGGCGGGGAATGCGGATTCCGAGGGTGTGGATTCCGGGGGCGCGGATTCGGGGGGTGTGGAGCCGGGATGGGGGGACTCGGGGGGTGTGGAGCCGGGATGGGGGGACTCGGGGGGTGTGGAGTCGTCCGCTTCGTCGGCGGGGGTGCCCGGTCCCGTACCCGCGGCGACGGGCACGGGCGTTGCGGCGCACACCGGGCAGCGGGTGGAGCCGAGCCAGCCGCGGGCGATCCCGGTCAGGGGGTGTCCGGAGGGGCAGGTGTCGCGCCATGGCTCGTCCGGCTCGACGGAGAACCGGTGGGCGGCGCGCGGGACCAGCAGTCCGGCCGCTGCGCCCCAGAGTGCGGCGAGCACTGTCAGCATGGCTTCCACGGAGCCGACCCTAGGCGGGTGCCGGGCACCGGTCATGGGTCCTGGGGCCCACTGCACACCGTTCCGGACCCAGCAACCGTCACCGGGCGCTACCTTCATGGCCATGGCTCAATGGCGCAATGGCAGCGGTACGTTGACGGTCACCGGCACCGGGGGAGGTCAGGGGCGGCGCATTCCGTTGCGGATCGCGGCCTCGTACCGGGCCCGCAGCCGGGGGCTGCTCGGGCAGGACGGGATCGACGGTGCCCTCATGATCACCCCGTGCGGGAGCGTGCACTGCTTCGGGATGCGGTTCACCATCGACGTGGCGTACCTGGACCGGAAGTTCAGGGTTCTGGCGGTGCGCACGATGAAGCCCGGACGGCTGGGGCTGCCCCGGCTGCGGGCCCGGCACGTGATCGAGGCGGAGGCCGGCGCGATGGAGCAGTGGGGGCTGCGGCCGGGGGCGCGGGTGGAGATCGTCCAGGACGTGGTCGACGGCAACTGAGGGGGCGACAACCGCCCCTCTCCTGCCTGTTGGGCCCGACTTTGGGGCCAAGGGCCCAGGTCACGGGGCTCGTACGTCCGTACGCTCACGCTGAACCCGAAATGCTGAACTGCGGGCTCGGGCAGGGCAAGTGGACGTCGGAGAGGAAGAACCGTGACTGGTGGCGGGGGCTGGGGAAGCGGAAGCGCGGGCCACATACCGCCGGGGAACGGGGGTGCCGGCTCCCACCAGGGCGGCGGCGGCGTGTTCTTCGCACTGACCCGCAGCTGGGCCGCCGGCGCGCTGGTGTACATCGCCGCCGGGTACCTCGTGTCGCGCGGGCTCGTCGAGATGCTGGCCACCGAGGAGCGGCTGGCCAGTTTCGGCTGGCGGCTGGGAGTGCTGCACATCCCGAACGTCATCACGACCGTCCTCACCGTGCTGGCCGCCGCCCGTGTCCTGCCCGACGAGCACCGCGAGTCCCGCCTCGTGTCCCTCCTGGCCGCCCTCGGGGTGCCGGTGGTCGCGCTCGGCTACGGCCTCGCCGTGTCCTGGCACGTCATGAACATCGAGGGCACGCTGATGCCCATCGTCTCGCTGGCGACCGGCGCGGCGGCCGGGCTGGCCGTCGACCGGCTCCTGGACGACCGCGCGGACGACCCGGCGCCGGCCCCGTACCACCCGTACTCCTGGCGGGACGGCGGTGCCACCGCCATGGAGTACCTGGGGGTGGTCGTCCTCGTCGTCACGCTGATCGGCGCGATGTCCATGGCGGGCGTCGGTGGCCAGATCGGCGAGCGCATCCGTTGCGCGATCAGCTCGCTGGGCGGCGGCGGGGGCGGCTGTTCCACGGGCGGCGGCAACGGGGAGAACACCGCCAAACCGAAGACGGACGCCGACTACGAACCCAAGATGTGCCAGGTCTCCAGCATCTCCGACACCGTCGGCGGCAAGGTGAAGATCGGCTGGTTCGAGTGGGGCAACGAGTACGGCTTCCAGCAGAAGGTCAGCCAGGCCAACACGGACGTGAACGAGGACGGCAAGGTCGACGAGAACGACAAGCTGGTCTACATGACGTTCACGGACGCCATCTCGGCCGGCGCCACCGGCAGCACCCCCGGCGCCAAGCTCGGCAAGCTGGGCAAGGCCGATGTGGACGTCGGCGGCGGCATCAAGATCACCAACGGTGACACCTGGGTCTTCAAGAGCGAGGAGGAGGCCCAGAAGATGCGCGACGACATCGAAGAAATGAAGATGTGGGAGACCTCCACGAAGTACAGCGGCGGCTACGGCGGCGGCTGGTACTCCGGGATGAAGTGGGCCGACAAGAAGAAGCAGGTCGAGGACCAGATCGGCGACAAGAAGATCTCCTACTCGACCATCGGCCTCAACGGGTACGCGGACGGCGGCCTCTCCATCAGCGCGGGCGACGAGTCCGAGCTGGGCGCGAAGCTCGGCGGCAAGGCGAAGTTCTCCCCCGAGGTGACCATCACCAAGGACGACGTCAACGGCAACGAGTCGTACACGTACACCGCCAAGCTCGAACTGGAGGGCAAGGTCAGCGGTTCGGCCGGCCCGCTGGGCGGCACGGCCGGCGCGAAGGACAACCGGACCGGGGCGATCACCGTCACCCGCGACCAGAAGACCGGCAAGATCGTCCGCATCGACATGACCCAGACCCTCGAAGGCGGCTCGACCTCCAGCAAGGGCGACATCAAGGGCGACAACGGCGAGAAGGGCAAGGACAAGCGGGGCGGCAAGGTCAGCGGCTCCGACTCCTCCGGCGAGACCGGCGTCCAGGTGCGGACCAACTCGATCGTCTTCGGCAAGGACACGGACAAGGCCACCGAGGACAAGCGGGCCATCGCCGAGCAGTGGCTCGACGGCTCCGGCAACAACACCGCCCCGTTCGAGTACATGTTCGGCGACCACTCCCTGCAGGACCGGCCCACCAACGGCGACGCCTTCGAGCAGCTGATGTTCGAGGACGGCCTGTCGAGTTCCATGAAGTACACCGGCCTGACGGACGCCCAGGAGTTCGGCTTCGAGGTGTCGCTCGGCATGAGCCTCGGGTTCTCCTTCTCCGACGAGCACAAGAAGGAGACGCTGACGGACGCGGAGTTCCTCGGGGCCCCGCAGGGCGACAAGCGTTCGTACCTGCCGTACAGCTACTGCGCGAAGTAGCGACGGCGGTACGACGGGCGGTACCGGGTCCGGCTACGGTGCCCGGTGACCGCGGCCACCACGCACGACGACAAGGCGATAGGCGATGACGACGACGATGAAGATGTCCCGGGCGATCGGCGCAGCTGCTGCCGCCGCCATCGGCCTCGCCCTGCTCGCCGGCTGCGGCGGCGACCCCGCCGCCGTCCCGGAGGGCTGGGGCACACTCGACACCAAGAGCCTCTCCGTCGGTTACCCGGAGAACAAGGGCTACAAGGAGCAGGCGGAGGCCGACCGTGCCGAGTCCAACGCCGCCGTCGCGCTCAAGAAGGAGGGCGGGGTGCGGGCCGGCATGGTCTCCGTGCAGCTCGACTTCGCCACGGGTGTGGACGACGCCGCCGAGGCAGCGGCGGCGGCGGGCGCCGGGATCGGTCTCGGGGCGACCCGCAAGAACACCGAGGATGTGCGGCTCGCAGGCGCGGAGGACGCCCGGGACGCCCGCCGGATCGACTACGAGTTCCTGTCGAGCGGCAAGGACGAAACCCCGGCGCCCGGCACCCGGATGACGGGCGTCGTGGTGGCCGGTGTCGACTCCAAGGGCGTGCCGTTCGCCGTCCGGATCAACGCCGTGAAGGGCGCGCTGAGCAAGCAGGACCTCGACGCCTTCGTCGGCTCCATCACGGTCAAGTAGGCCGCGCGGGCCGAGTGGGCCGCGCAGGTTGAGCAGGCCGCGTAGGTTGATTCGGTCAAGTAGGTCGAGCAACGGATCGGGAGCACCCGTTCATGCAGATCCTGCCCGGTGGCACAGCCACGTTCCTGCTGCTGTTCGGTCTGTTCCTCGGCGCGTTCGCGGTCCGTTCGGCGCTGCGCCTGTACCGGGTGCTGCGGCTGCTGCAGCACGGTGAGCGCGTCGAGGGCCGGTGCACGGACCGCCTGACGGTGGACCGGGGCCCCGGCTCGGAGCGCGGCTACACCACCGAGTACGTCTTCGCGTTCCGCACCCGCGACGGCCGCGACGTCGAGTTCACCGCCCACGCCCCGGGCCCGTTCGGCTTCGAGGTCGGGGCGCCGGTCCAGGTCAGTTACGACCCGGCCGACCCGGAGCACAGGGCCGCGCTCGCCGGGCCGGGGGCGTGGGGGCCGGTGGTGATGCCGGCGGTGTACACGCCCATGCTCGGGGCGTTCGCGGGGATGCTGCTGGCCGGTTTCGCGATGATACGGGGCTGGATCTGAGGCGCGGTACGGCTCGGGCCGGGGCGTGCCAGTGGGCGTGACCCCGGGTGTGCGCGGCCCCGTGGCCGTCAGAACGTGGCGCGGTCGAACGGCTTCGGAAGCGCCTCCAGCGCCCCGGCCTCCCGCAGCCGTTCGTTCGCCCCGATGACCGTGTCGAGGTCCGGGAGCTTCGTACCGCCGCACGTGAGGTCGACGACCAGGCCGTCGTTCGCGGTGCGGACGTACGTCCCGGGCAGGTCCTCGGGGGCGCGGGCGGCCCGGCCGGCGGAGAGGAAGACCGCCCGGCCGCAGCGGGGGTCGCTGTTCTTCAGGTCGAATCGCTCGGCCACCGCCCGGTACTGGGGCCGGTCGTACACCTGGCCCGCGTCGAACTCCCAGTGCTCCGCGAGGAGCCGCAGGATCTCCGGGGCGCGGCGGATCACCTCCGCGGTCTCGTCCACCTCGCGCGAACGGAAGGAGAGCGCGACGGAGTTCCCCGCGTACTGCGAGGTGCTGCCCGCGTGGACCGCCAGGGACACGTGCGGCGAACCGGGGTTGCTCGCCCACAGCGAGGCGGTGTAGCCGATCACGTCGAGGTCGGGGCCCGTGTTCCCCCGCTCGATGTACTCCGCCAGCGCGGCGGCCGAGGGTTCCAGCACCGGGTCGGACGGCCGGCCGTCCCCGGCCTCGTGCCAGGTGCCGAAGGTCGGACCGTCGATCTCCCCCAGGGCGGCGAGCGTCACGGCCCAGCGCTCGGCGACGGCCGCAACGGACTCCCCTCGAAGGCCCCAGAGGCCGTTCACCACGACGTTCAGCACGACACGTTCTCCCTGGGGCCCGGGCCCCGGTCCTCGATCCTCGGTTCTCGGCTCACGGTCCGTCGTTCTTCCGACGCTCAGTCGCCGACCACGTCCCCGGGGGTGTGGATCACCTTAACCGGGATGCCCCGGTCCTCGAACATCTCCCGCGCCGCCTCGGCGACGTCCGGGTCGGACATGTGCCACTCGACCGGCTTGCCGCGGGCCGCGTCGACCTGCCGGCTGGCCTGGTCCGCCCACCGGTCGGCGACCTTCGGGGTGAGCGCCCCGGTGTCGGCGTCGTAGAAGTCCTTGCCCCGGTACCCGTACTTCGCCTCCAGGTAGGTGCCCCGCGAGGCGTCCCAGCCGTCGAAGTCGACCGGCTTGCCCGTGAGTTTGTCCAGCGGCACCCGGTACTCCTTGCCGCGGCCCACCTTGGAGATCTGCTCCTGGTAGCGGGCGCCCATCTCGGTCGGGTAGCTCCAGACGCCCGGCTTGATCTCCTGCCAGTTGCCCTCGCCGCCGTCCTTGGAACCGGTCGTCGGGTCCTTCAAGTCCTTGTACCACTCCGGCTTCGGCTGGTTCTGGGCACGCTCCAGGTCCTTCTTCCGCTTGGCCGCCTTCGCGGCCGCGGCGGCCTCGTCGGCCAGTCGCTGGGCCTCTTCGGCGGCGGCCTTCTTGTCCGGATCGACCTCGCCGCAGTCCTGCGCGAAGAACCCGACGGGCACGGCCGTGCGCGGGCCGGCCAGGACCCCGGTGCCGGTGCCGGGCAGCCCCGGCGCGGTGCCGCCGCCGTACGGGACCCGCAGGCGACCGCCCAGGCCGACGGTGCAGCCCTTGAGACCGGCCTCCTCGGCGGCGTCGTCGGCGTGCTGCTGCGCTTCCTTCGCGGCCTTCTCCGCGGCGTCGACGTCGCCCGCCTTGGCGGCCTTCTTCGCCTTGGACGCGGCCTCCGACGCCTTCTCGGCGACCTCGCCCAGCTTGCCGAGTTTCCCGAGCTTGCCCAGCTTCCCGAACTTGCCGACGAGCTTGGCCTCGCCGTATCCCGGGATGAGGAGGGAGCCGATGTTCCAGAGACCGGTGCCGATCGCCTGGCCCTCGTTGCCCTCCTTCCACATGTCCCGGACCTCGTCGCCGATGAACATGTCGTCGAGGACCTTGATGCCGGTGCCGCCGGACGCCTTGGTCCAGTCCCAGATCGCGCCGAGGTAGTCGCCGTCGGCCCACTTCTTCCCGGCGTCCTTGGAGTCCTGGCTCCACTTGTCGCCGAGGCTCTTGCCGTAGTCCATCAGGCCGTTCCACGCGTCGACCGGGTGGAAGATCGTGTCGATCGTGCCGGTGATGTCACCCCACAGGCCGTCGCCGATCAGGCCCTCGAAGAAGCCGCCGGTCTGGTCCACGGCGCAGGAGAAGAACGCGCCGATGCCCGAGGTGCAGCTCTCGTCGTCGCCCCCGTCGCCGTTGTCACCGCCGTCGCCGTCGCCGTCCGGGATGTCGCCCCCGTCCACCTCTCCCGAGGTGTCCACGTCGTCGCCGCCGTCGTCGACCTGGATGGTGTCGCCGCCGGTGGAACCGGAGCTGCCGGAACTGCTGGAGTCACCGGAGCCGCCGGATGCGTCCGCACCGCCCGAGCCGCCCGATGCGCCGGAGCCGCCCGTCGCGTCCGAGCCGCCGGACGCATCCGAGCCGCCCGTCGCATCGGCGCCGCCGGAACCCGAGTCCGTACCACCGGAGTCCGTGCCGCCGGAGTCCGTGCCGCCGGAGTCCGTACCACCGGTGGCGACCGAGCCGCCCGAGTCCGTACCGCCGGAGTCCGTGCCGCCGGACGAGGTCCCGTGCCCCGCCTCCACCTCGCTGCCGCCGGGCGCGGGGCAGGCGCTGCCGGTCAGCCGGCAGATCGCGTCCTGCATGCCGCCGGTGATCTGGGCGCCGATGCCCGTGACGACGAGCCCGGCGATGAGGGCCACGACCACCAGGACCATGCCCAGGTATTCCATCGCGGTCTGGCCGGCGTCGTCGCGGCGCCACCTGATCATGCGCGCGATGCTGAACCGCCGGTGCGGGGCGCGCTGTTCGGGGCTCAGGGCGAACCACTCGCGGGAGCTCACCCGGAACAGCAGGACGACGACGACCACGGGGATCACCAACTGCGTGATGCCCCGCCCGCTCCCGTCCCCGCCGAGGGTCGACAGCGCCCCGGCGATGAACCAGACGTGTACGGCGAGGAGGCCGCGCCAGATCCAGACGCCGCCCGTGCGCACGTAGAGCGACAGCACCAGGCCGATCACGCTCGGCAGCGCCGCGTACAGCAGCAGCCCGAAGAGCCGGCCGTCGACCTCGTTGACCGCCGACGCCACCGTCAGGACACCGGCACCGCCCAGCACCGCGGCCGCGAAGAGCAGCCGGACGAGGATCAGTACCGCCTGCAACGGTCGCGGCAGGGGCTGTCTGCCCTGCCGGGTCATGACGGCGCCACCACCGTCGGCGCCGCCCGCGATCGCGAATCCACCTGTGCCAGACACGACGAGTCCCCCAGCTTGCCGGTGTGCGGCCACAGTTCAGCCACTCCACGCATCCGACCACACCGGCACCCTTCGGGGCATGGGCCCCAGGGCCCAATGCAACGCTCAAAGTCGCCGATTCCCACGGGAGTTGCGGATCAACGGAACAAATAGGGCACCTGCCGCCACCACCGAACGGGGACTCCGTCACCGCCGCGCGGGGCCTCGCCATCGCCGCACGGGCCCCACTACCGCACGGGGACCTCGCTGCCGAACAGCATCCAGGGCGACTGGTCGTAGGAGGCCACCCCGGACAGCTGCGGCTGCACCGCGGCGATCTCGTGCCGCACGGCGAGCGTGTCGGGCCAGCTGTCGAAGCACGTCGTCCCGTTGACGACGACACCGCTCCAGTCCGTCGCCGCGGAGGCGCCCTCGCGGTCGACGACGAACCCGATGCAGAGCACGGAGGCCCGCCCTATCGCCTCCCGGATCGCCCGCGCGGCCGCCTCCTGCTCGTCCCGGGTCAGCCGGCCGAGCCCGAATTCCAGCGCGACGACCCCGTCCCGCATCCGGTAGATGCGGGCGGGGACCTCGGTGCCGCCGCTCGTCCACAGCAGGAAGTCGACCGTGTCGAGCCGTTGCAGCCCGGCCAGCAGCACGAGCTGTTCCCGGGTCACCCAGGACGGGGCGGCCCGGGAGCCGGGCCCCGGACCGAGGAGGGTGACCCGCCTGGTGACGGGGTGGGCCAGCCGCAGCCCCGCCGCGTCGAGGTCGTTGAAGAGGGACTCGGCGTCCGGTCGGCTCCAGCCGAGGTGGTACGAGTAGAAGAAACCGTCACTCATCGACACATCACCCCATGAACGGATACAGGTGGAGCGTGCAGATCAACGTGCGTGCGGGCGCGCCGGACGGACGCCCGTGACGGGCGCCGGGTCGGGTGTGCTCACGATTGGTCACGCATGAGCGTAATGAGATCCATCCGTGCGGGCGTGGGCCCACGGACCCAGGGCGGACCCCAATGGTCCGGTACCGGCCTCCCGGCGCCCGCGCCGACCCGGTGCCCGGGCCCCGGCCCCGCCCCTTGGCCGACCCCGTGGCCGATTCCGTCGCCGGTGCGGCCACCGGTGCCTCGCCGCCGGTGCCGGGACCGCGCGGGCGCCGGTTTATACGTTGGACAGGCCCCGGCCCGTCGCCCATGGTGTACGTCGATGACACGCACCGATTCGCCTCCCGCATGGGACGAGCGCACCCAGCTGACCACCTTCCTCGACTACGTCCGCGACACCGCACGCGCGAAGTGCGAGGGCGTCTCCCCCGACGACGCCCGCCGGGCCCCGTTGCCGGGCTCGCCCCTGATGACGATCGCCGGGCTGATCAACCACCTCAGCTGGGTCGAGTACTACTGGTTCGAGGTGGTCTTCCTCGGCGGGGAGGACGAGGGCCCCTGGACGGACGAGGACCCCGACCGCGAGATGCGCGTCGCGGTGGACATGCCGCTCGCCGACGTCCTCGCCCTGTACGCCGAACGGAACGCCCGTTACCGCGAGTTGGTCGCCTCCCACGACCTGGACACCCCGGCGGAGCGTCCGCGCCGGGACGGCAGGTCCCCCGATCTGCGCTGGATCGTCCTGCACCTGATCGAGGAGACCGCCCGGCACAACGGCCACCTCGACATCATCCGCGAGATCGTCGACGGCACCACCGGCGTCTGATCCGGCCCCCGCACCGCAGGGGCCCTTCGGCAACCGCATCCGCTGTCACCCGGCCGAAGGGCCGAGTGCCCGTCACATCCCGTACCCCTTCGTCGATACAGGACCGGACCCGACCTATTGGGTTCCTACGATCGTCACGTCCGGAAAGACCCCGAGGAAGGACGTGACCGATGAACCCCATCGCCCCCGAAGGCCACACCTCCGTCGCCCCCTGGGTGGTGACCGACGACACCGGCGCCCTGTTCGACTTCCTCACCGCGTCGTTCGGCGCCGAGGAGCTCGTCCGGGTACCGGTCGAGGACGGCAGCATCGGCCACGGCGAGATCCGGATCGGTGACACGGTCGTGCTGGCCTTCGACCGCCGGCCCGACTGGCCGGTGATGCCCTCGCTGCTGCGGGTGTACGTCCCCGACGCGGATGCCGCCATGGCCACCGCCGTCGCCCACGGGGCGCGGGTGGTCACCGAGGCCGCCGACAGCGCGTGGGGGGATCGCGGCGGCCGGGTGCGGGACCCGTTCGGCAACATCTGGTGGGTGGTCGGCCGGGTCGAGCAGGTCGCGCCGGACGAGGCCTGGGAGCGGATGTCGGAGCCGAAGTACGTCGAGTCGATGCGCACGGCCCAGGAGACCCTGGACGTCGAGCTCAGTGGCCGCGCGACGGGCGTGGCGAGCACCCCGCTGCGCCCGGCGGACTGAGCCCGGGGGCCGGGGACGTCGAGCCGAGTCCGGGGGCCGGGGCCGGTGGGCCGGGGACGGCGGAGGAACGGAACCGGGCTCCGGAACGACTCGCGGCGGTCGGCCATCCGTCGAGCCGCACCCGGTCCCGTGCGGGCCCTGGATGCTCCCGGCCCCGCGCGGGGCCGGGGGCGTGGCGCTACTCCGGTTCCCCCCGAAGCTTCCTGATCATGACCGCGAACGCGGAAAACCCTCCCGGGCAGGAGAGGATCGCGTCGCGGTACTCGTAGGCGTCACTCACGAGGGACGAATAGGTGACCGGACGAGGGCAGTGCAGCGAGAAGAACCAGATGTGGGCGCTCCAGTCGCGCTGCGTCATGGCCTCCCATTCGTCCCCGCACCCCTCCGCCAGGGCGTGCAGGCAGGACGCCACGGAACGGGCTTCGTTCCCGGCCCACTCCTCGTCGAGCCAATGCCGGAAATTCGAGGTCAGCCGCTCCACGTCACGTGCCGTGTGATCTCCCCTGAAGACTTTGCCGACGATCTCACCCTGTTCGTCCGACATCGCCATACCGCCAGCTCACCGGCCTTCCGCACTCAAGGACGAGCTTCCGGACACCCTGCGTTTCGCCATCGCCGCCGGAGCGGGTCCCTCCCCGTCCCCACCGGCCGTCGATCACCGAGCACTGGCCGCGAGCACGCCAACGATGCCCAGCATTAAAACTTTCTAGAAAAATATTCTTGTTTTACCTACCGTCCCATGTGCGACTCCCAACGTCAACGCCCTTGCCACGGACGGCAACTCACTCGCGCGCGGCCAGGCGCACCAGGGCAGGCTCCCCCGCGCATCGGAATTCGATCCGTTGGCTACCGGGTACCCGTCCGCGACGTGACGCCTGCCCCTGGAGCGTCACGTTCGTCCGCACCCCCGCGCCCCGCGCCCCGCGCCGCACCGTCCCCCGAAGAGACGTACGCCACATCGCCCCCTGTCACATCTTGCCGAGCTGTTCCGTCAAGGAGGTGTAGTCATCGAAACGGCAAGGAGTTCACCATGGACGCCCGTCTGAACCTCTTCGAAAACCCGATCGCGACCAAGTTCCTGAGGCACATCGTCTCGGCGGGCAAGGTGATTGCGGACTCGACGCTGCCGGCCACGACACAGCACCTGGTCGAGATCCGCGCCAGCCAGATCAACGGCTGCGCCTTCTGCACCGACATGCACACCAAGGAAGCCGCCCACATCGGGGAGACCCCGACCCGCCTCAACCTGGTTGCCACCTGGCGCGAGGCCACGGTCTTCACCGACGCCGAGCGCGCCGCCCTGGAGGTGGCGGAGCAGGGCACCCGCATCGCCGACACCGCCGGTGGCGTCACGGACGAGGCCTGGGCGAACGCGGCCAAGCACTACGACGAGGACCAGCTCGCCGCCCTGCTGTCGCTCATCGCCCTCATCAACGCCTTCAACCGGCTGAACGTCATCAACCAGCAGCCCGCCGGCGACTACCAGGTGGGCCAGTTCGGATAACCGATCGGTTCGGGGCACCCGGACCCGGACACCCGGACCTCGACGGCAGGGGCCCGGCACCGCGAGCACGTCGCGGTGCCGGGCCCTGCCGTCGTTGTCGCGGACCTACGCGCTCCGATATGCCCGGAGAAAGGTCCGCACTCCCTCGACGACGAGCGGTCGGACGCGGGTGTCCTCCGCGGCGTTCGCGGAACCGAGCCTGTCCAGCGCGACGCCGAAGGTCAGCGCGAGGAACTGGTCGGCCGCGAGCCGGGGGTCGGGGACGTCGAGCAGCCCGGCCGCGGCGAAGGCGGCGAACCGCCCGGCAAGCGCCTCGTCGGGAGTGTCGGCCATGGAGTTGTAGCCCGGGTGCGGCAGGTGGCCGGATTCCGCCCGGACCAGTCGTCGCAGCGTTGCGTACTCCGCCGAGTCGAGCATGTCGGTCGCGATGCGCATCGAGAACGTGACCAGGGCGTCCTCCAGGCCGGCGGCCTCGGTGGGGCCGGTGAGGGTCTCGTCGAGGGTGCGCCGGATCGTGGTGACCAGTGACCGGCCGATGTCATCGACGACTGCTCGCAGCAGCGTCCGCTTGTCGCCGAAGTAGTCGTAGACCGTTCGCTTGGACACCTCGGCCCGGGCGGCGACCGCGTCGACGCTGGAGCGGTCGAAACCGTCGGCGAGGAACAGCTCCCGGGCCGCCAGGAGGATGGCGGCCCGCTTCCGCGCGGACCCCTCGCGCAGTGTCTTCGTGGTCGGCGTCTTCATGGTCGGCATGGGCACATCCTAACCTTCCTACACTGCACGGTGTAGTGCAATACTGGCTCGGCGGGGACTGCACCCCTACACCCGCTCCGTCCGGCGGAGCCACACATGAGCCGCCTCGGGTACCGCTTTCCCCGGGTTCACCCCGCCGGACGACCTCGGACCTGTCCACAGAGCACCCTGCACACCGCGCCCGAGCGAATGGCCGCCGTGTCCGCGCCGGGCCCGGCAGGGCGGCAGCACCCCGCGTACGGCCGGTTCCTTCCTCGCCCGGCAATGACGGAAAGGACCACCCTTGAAAGGCAGGACGTCCATGACCACAACTTCGGCTCCCCCGGCCCGCATCGGGATCGGAAAGGCCGCTGTCGGGGCCCTCGGCATGCTGGCGGTCGCCACCGGCGCCCTGGAATCGGTGGTGACGCCGACGCTCCCGCTCCTGCAGCGCGAGCTGGACATGAGCCCCGCCGAAGGCGCGTTACTCAGCGTCGTGCTCCTCATCACCGGCGCGCTCGTCACACCGGTCGCAGGCAGGTTCGGCGACCGCTACGGCGGAAAACGGGTCCTGATCCGGCTGATGACGGTGGTCTGTGCCGGTGGTCTGGTGTCCGCCCTGGCGCCGAACCTGCCGGTGCTGCTGCTCGGTCAGGTACTGCAGGGAGCGATGGTGGGCGCGCTGCCCCTGTCGTTCATCCTCGTGCGCGAACACCTCCCCGCGGGAGAGTCGAAGGTGGCCATCGGGGTGGTCAGCGGGTTGTTCGTGGGGGGCGGGATGGCGGGAACGCTGTCGGCCGGGCCCGTGGCGGAAGGGCTGTCCCGGCACTGGATGTTCGCGCTGCCGACGATCGCGGTCATCGGGGCCACCGTGCTGGTGAACAGGCTGATGCCGCACGATCCGCCGGCCCGGTCGGACGGCACCGGGGTCGACTGGCCCGGCCTGGTTCTCCTGAGCGGGACGCTGGTCACGCTCATGCTCGTGCTCGCGCTGGCGCCCGACATCGGCTCGCGGCCATTCGTGCTCGGCGCCCTCGTCGTGGCCTTGGCCGCCTTCGTGACCGGATGGACAGCCGTCGAGCGTCGTGCGGCCTCGCCGATGGTCGATCTGCGCATGCTGGCACGGCCCGCGGTGTGGAAGTCGTGTGTGCTGACGTTCGTGATCTGCGTCGGCACCTCGGTGGCGGTCTATCTCGTCCCGCAACTGTTCGCGGTGCCCGCCGACAAGTACGGCTTCGGGGCCGGCGCCACCGAGATCGGCTTCTTCCTGCTGCCCGGCGCCGTGGCCGCGTCGCTGGCCGGGCCGATCGGCGGGATCGGGGCGCGGCGTTTCGGCTCGCGTGCCGTGGTCACCACCGGGGCCGTCATCATGGTCGCCGCCCTGATCGCCCTGGCAGCCGTGCACACCGAGGTCTGGCACCTCGTCGTCGGCAAGGCGCTGATCGCGCTCGCCAACGGCCTGTGCGTCACGGCGATGGTGGCCGGCACCGCCACATCCGTCGCCCAGGGCGACACCGGCATCGCCACCGGCCTGGTCCTGGTGACGCGCGTGCTCGGCTATGCCGTGGGGGCGCAGATCAGTGGCGCGATCCTCACCGCCGAAACCCCTTCCGGGTCGGATGTCCCGGCCGAATCGGCCTTCGTCACCGGCTTCGTCATGGCCGGCGCCGTCACGGCGCTGTCCCTGTTCGTCGCCCGCACCACGAGCAAAGGAGTCGAGGAATGAGCCGCACCGGTCTGTTGAGGGATGCCCGTACCACGCCGAGGCGCACGGCCCTGGTATCCGGGGCCGGCATCGCGGGGCCCGCCCTCGCGTTCTGGCTGAACCGCCACGGATTCGCGGTCACGGTGGTCGAGAGGGCGGGCACGCTTCGTGGCGGTGGTTATCCCGTCGACGTGCGCGGCACCGCACTCGAGGTCGTCCGGAGGATGGGAATCCTGCCGCGGCTGCGGGACGCGCACATCGATCTGCGCCGGCTGACCTTCCTCGACGGCGACGGCGGCGAGGTGGCCTCGGTCGACCCGCACGCCGTCACCGGCGGTGTCGCGGGACGGGACCTGGAGGTACGGCGCGGGGATCTGGCCGGCGCTCTCCACGCGGCGGTCCGTGACGACGTGGAGTTCTTGTTCGACGACTCCATCGAAACCCTCGACCGGTCCGGCCACGGGGTCGACGTCGCCTTCCGCGGGGGCGGCAGGCGTACGTTCGACATGGTGTTCGGTGCGGACGGCCTGCACTCGCGCACCCGCGAGTCCGTGTTCGGCCCCGAGGAGCAGTTCCACCGGTACCTCGGCTACTGCTTCGCCGGGTTCACCATGCGCAACACCTTCGGGCTCCTCCGCGAGACCGTGATGTGGAACGCCCCGGGCAGGGCCGCGACGCTCTACGCCGTGGGGGACGACAGCGACGAGGTCCACGCCTTCCTGAACTTCGCCCGGCCGAAACCGCCGTTCGACGCGTTCCGGAACCCGGAGGCCCAACGGGACCTGGTCGCCGCGGTCTTCGCCGACGCGGGATGGGAGGTCCCGGGCATGCTCGCCGCCATGCGCGACGCGGACGACCTGTTCTTCGACGGGGTCGGTCAGATCCGCATGCCCCGCTGGTCCAGCGGCAGGGTCGCGCTGGTCGGCGACGCCGCGTACGCGCCCTCGTTCCTCACCGGGCAGGGCTCCAGCCTCGCGCTCGTCGGCGCGTACATGCTCGCCGGTTCCCTGGCCGGCCGGGACCACGCCGCGGGCTTCGCCGCCTACGAACACAGCACCCGCGAGTTCGTGACCCTGAACCAGGATCAGGTCGGCGAGGGCGATGCCATGCTCTTCCCGACCACCGCTCGGGCCTTGGAGCAGCGCAACGACATGCTGCGCAATCTCGGCGCCACGCCCTTCGCGGAGGGGCGACCGGCCCATTCGGCCCTCACCCTGCCCGAATTCACGCCCATCACGTGAGTCCGGGCACGCGCGCCACGGAGCGCTGCTGCGGGGAGGCCGACCGGGCCCAACTCACCGGTCACAAGGGCCGGACCGAGATGGGCGGCCCCACCGGATCGCTCGGATGCCCCCCGCACGGGCGAACTGACCACCCCCTTCTGCCACAGGTGTACGAAGTCCGATGAGTTTCCCGGCGATCCGCAGTCATATGGATGATGGTTGGTGCACCGCAGCCGCGAAGCGGGCCGAGCGGACACCGGCCGAACCTGCTGCGGGCACGCCACATGACTTTGGGAGACCTTCAGATGCGCACCCTGATCAGCACCGCCTTCGTCTCGCTCGACGGCGTCGTGGAGGCCCCTGGCGGGGAGCCCGGATACCGGAACTCGGGGTGGACCTTCAAGGACATGGAGTTCGTCCCGGAGGCATTCGAGATCAAGGGCCAGGAGCAGCAGGAAGCCACCGCGCTGCTGCTGGGCCGGGTCAGCTACCAGGCGTTCAGCCCGGTCTGGCCGGACATGGTGGAATTCGCCGGCTACCGGCCGATGCCGAAGTACGTCGTCTCCACCACCCTCACCGAGGCCGACCTGGTCCCCGGCTGGGGCGAGACCACGATCCTGCGCTCGCTCGACGAGATCGCCACCCTGAAGGAGACCGAGGGCGGCCCGATCATCGTCCACGGCAGCGCCACCCTCAATCAGAACCTGTCGGACGCCGGCCTGATCGACCGCTACCACCTGCTCGTCTTCCCCCTGCTGCTCGGCGCGGGCAAGCGCCTGTTCAGCGGCACGGACAAGGACACCCAGAAGCTGAAGCTCGTCGAGCACGAGGCGTACTCCAACGGCCTGCAGAAGAACATCTTCGACGTCGTCCGCTGACGCCACGGCCAACGGAGCAACCGCACCCGGGACTTGGCACCCGGCCGCGACGAATTCGTTTCACCGGCACACCCACCTCGGCCGCGGCCGGACGGAACGAGGTGGGGCCTGCCGCACGGCCGCCCCGGACAGCCGGTCCGGGGCGGCCGGCGCACTCAGTAGGCCACGAAACTCAGGTATTCACCCGCCTCGAAGCCCCGCAACGTGCCCAGGCCCCACGCCCCTCCAGTACAGTCCGCGCTTTTGTACGCGATGACCTGGGTGACATCGCTCCACCCGACGAGGAGGGTCGCGGTCGAGGGGAACGCGGTGCACTCGCCGTCGGGGTCGGGGAAGTTCGCAACCGGTGTGAGCTGGTCGGCGTCGACGGCGTAGAAGGTCAGGCCCGTCTCCTCCGGTTCGGATGCCGCTGCGGCCGGATTCGCCGTGATGAGCACGGCCGCGGCCGCGGCCACGCCGATGGCGGTACGTAAAGCACTCATCCGCATGATGTCTCCTCAGAATCCCGGAACCAGTAGTTGAAGTTTGAAAGACGACAGAACGGAGCGCAACCCCCTCTCCGTTGCACCGACAGCCACCCCGAGGCGGCCCACCGAGCCAACGCCCTCACCTCCACCGGCACCCCGGCGACGATCTTCGGCCACGCCCTCGCGCTGCCCAGGACCACCTCCGGCACCGCTCAGTCGGCGGAGTCGGCCATCGCCTCGGCGTGACTGGCCCGGATGGGTGAGCGATGAGTCCGGGGACCCGACCCGGTCTACCCATGTGTCAGTGACAACCGCACCCGAACTCTGTGAGGGACCATGACCACCCACCCGCTGCCGCCCGTCGTCGACGCCGCCACCTGGGAGCGCCGGCTCCGGACGCTGCGCGCCAGGGAGAAAGCCGCGACGCGGGAGCTGGACGCCATCGCCGCCGAGCGCCGTCGCCTGCCGATGGTGGAGATGCCCGACTACACCCTCGTAGGCGAGGACGGGCCGGTCCGGCTGGTGGACGTCTTCGACGGCAAGCGGCAGCTGATCGTCTACAACCACATGTGGTTTCCCGGCGAGGAGTGGCAGTGCCCGGGATGCACGGGCTTCACCGCGCAGTTCACCCGCCTGGAGTTCCTGAACGACTACGACGCACGTTTCGTCATTGTCACCCAGGGACCGATCGACGAGGCGCTCGCGTACAAGCGGCGGGTCGGCAACCGGATGACCTGGTACTCGACCGCCGACAGCTCCTTCGGAGCCGATGTCGGCGCGCCGCCCGGGGGAGAGTTCGCGGTGAACGTGTTCCTGCGCGACGGGGACACCGTCTACCGCACCTGGCATACCAGCGGCCGGGGCATCGAGCAGCTCACGCACACCTTCGCCCTCATCGACCTCCTGCCGTACGGGCGACAGGAGGAATGGCAGGACTCGCCCGAGGGGTGGCCGCAGTCCCCCGCCTACAGCCGGTGGCCGAGTTCCCAGGACATCGCCGCGCGGTACGGCACGGGCGCCGACTGAGCCGAACGGCCGCGTCAAGGTCGGTGACCGTGCGAGGCCGTCGCCGTCCCACTTCTCGGTGACCCGTCGGCGCACGTCCTCGGGGAAGGAGTTGTGGAACGACGCGGTGACGGCGATGCCCCCGGCCAGGCCGTCGAACCTCTCAACGAGGCAGCTGAACCCAGGACTTGGTGCCACCCCACGGCGGCTTCGCCTCTCCGGTGCCCCACTCCCCGCCCCAGTCGTCCACGACGGCCGCCAGCAACCAGAGCGCCCGGCGCCGCCGCGTCTCGCAGAGCGCGGCGACATCGGCCCGGTCGTGCCGCGGATGCTGGTCCCAGACCAGCATCCGGACCGCGTCGTCCCGATGACGCAGGGACACGTACAGCTCCTTCCCCGGGCTGTTCCGGACGCTGACGGCAACCAACTCGTCCACGACGTGCGTCGCGGGCCAGACGTACCGCGCAAGCCCGTGCGCCTCCAGCGCAGTGGCAACCGCCGTACGCCCGATGAACGGACTGCGGGCATCACCCGGCAGCGTGAAACTCATCCCGAACCCGCGCCAGGAAGCCCCGTCCGGACGCGGGCGAGAACGGAGGTGCGGCTGTGGAACAAACTGCGGATACGGAACCGGCGTACCCACCTCGGTGACGGCCGGACAGAGCGAAGTGATCGAAACCGAGCGCATGACTGACTCCCCTTACACGGGTGGTGAGTTGACGTTGTCTCTTTTCGCGTGGGCGCGCACGAGTGGCTCACGTCGTTGTGCTGCGGACGAGCAGTGGCCTGTCTCCCCGACGCGGAACCACCCCTCCCAGGGCAGGAGGTTGCGGGCAGGACCACGCGATGCACTTCCGGCTCGTCGTCACTGAGTGAGCGGTGCGTAACTCAACGTAGGACACCAAGGGTCATATTGGCCACCCAACTCTGAAAAGTTGACCCTTGCGTGGCTCGGAGCGCCCTCCACGCGGCAGACTTCACGGACAAGGTCACGGAAGGACTGACATGGCATCGCGAACGTCCCCGACCGAACGACAGAAACGCCTGGGGTACGAGGTCCGGAAGATGCGGCTGGCCGCCGATATCACCGCCGAGGCTGCTGCGGGCTTACTCGGAGTCGACCGGTCCAGACTCTCCAACATCGAGCAGGGCAGTCGGGCGATCAATGAGAGTCGGCTGCGCACGCTCGCCCAGGCGTGTGACTGTCCGGACCAGGCATATGTCGAGGCGCTCGCTGCCATGGCGGGATCCGCAAAGCGCGGTTGGTGGGAGCGTTACCGTGGCTTGCTTCCCGAAGGGCTCCTGGACATTGCCGAGTTGGAGGCCCATGCCCTTCGCATGCGAACCGCCCACTCTGTGCACATCCCGGGAATTCTCCAGACCAGCGACCACGCCCTGGCCGTCTTCCGAGTGGTCGTACCCGCACTCCCGGAGCACGAAGTCGCCCTGCGGCTCGCGCATCGAGTGGAGAGACAACAAGTCCTGGAAGGAGCAGGTCCCCCTGAGTACGTAGGAATCGTGCACGAAGCCGCTCTGCGCATGCAGTTCGGCGGTCGCTCGGTGGCCCGTGCCCAGCTCGACCACCTGCTCTCCGTATCCGAGAACCCTCACATCACACTTCGGGTCATCCCCTTCAAAGCCGGAGCATTTCCGGGCGCGGGACAGACGGTCAATTACGCGGAGGGACCTGTGCCGCAGCTGGACACAGTCCAGGTGGACAGCACTCATGGACCTGAATTCCTTTACGAGGAAGACCAGCTGGCGAAATACCGTTCACACCTCGACTGGATGGAGGGCATCGCACTGCCGCCCAATGAGTCGCGAGACTTCATCCACGGCATCGCACGTCACCTCTGAGGGGAGTCACCATGCAGAACGTCACGTGGGAAGAACCATTCTGCGGCGAGGGCGCCAGCTGCTACCGGATAGGCACCGACGACCGGGGCAACAGCTACATCGCCGTCAACGGCTCGGAGGATCGCTTCCTCACCGACAGCCGCGAAGCACTCCAGCAGCTGATCCTCGACATCAAGGCCGGCAAGGCCGACCACCTGCTGTAGACCGAACACGGCAGGGGCCCGGTACCGCGATGCGCTCGCGGTGCCGGGCCCCTGCTGGTGGCGCGGTTCCTCAGGAAGTCGTGCTGCGCGGGAAGGAGACCTCCACGCGCCGGTTCTTCTTCCGGCCCTCTTCCGTGCCGTTGTTGGCGATCGGGTACTGCTCGCCGTAACCACGGATCTCGAAACTGATGCCCGACCCCAGTTCCTTGGCCAGCACGCCGTGCACGGCGTTGGCGCGCTGCTTGGACAGCACGTCGCCGTGGGCCGCCGAGCCGAGGTTGTCGGTGAAGCCGAAGACGCGCACCTTGGTGGCGTTCTGCTTCTTGATCTCGGCGGCGATGGCCGCGATGCGGGAGTTGGCGGCAGAACTCAGCTTGGCGCTGTCCTTGCCGAAGAGGACCTCGGCCTGGAGCGCGAACTTGACGTTCGCGTTGGTGTCCTCACGACGCTCCTCGCCGCCTTCGTCCTCGATCACCTGGACGATGTCGAGGACCTTGGCGGGGGCGAGCGTGCCGCCCTCGGGCATCTTCAGGTCGGTGTCGTTGGGGTCGACCTTCACCGGCGGCACCGATGTCGCCTCCGTGCCGGGAGGAACGGAGGGGCCGTCGTCGGCAACGGCGTTGGTTGCACCGAGGACGCCGACACTCGCCACCAACAACGCGGTCGCGACGACATGGCTCGCCAGGTACGGCGGCCTACGACGAGTACGGTTGTGGTTCACGTCCGCCTCACCCGGAGATCTTGAGCGATGTGGTGGCGAAGGTCGGCAGCATGAAGTCGACCTCGGTCGTGGTGCTGGGCGGCGCCGGGAACTGCATGAACACGGGGGTCGAGCCGTTGGGCTGGAGCGGCAGGATGCCCGTGGTGCAGAGGCAACGACCGTCCGTGTCCCTCAGAACGTAGTAACGCTTCTTCCCCGCTTTGTCGATCAGCGCGGCACCTGCGACCGAGTTGGGGTTCTTTTCGACGAGCAGTTCCTCGGAACCGGACCAACCGCTGGTGGGCTGGTTCATGTCGCTCCCGTTCTTGACCTCGCCCTGAACCGTGACGAAGCCACCGGAATCACGCTTCACCTGGTTGATGACCAGGGTGATCCCTCGCTGCCCCCTGATCTCGGCGAGCTTCACATTCGGGTCCACGTTCTCCCCGGCAGCCGTGTCCTCCGGCTTCTCGTCCTCCTTGTCCCCGTCCGAGGACTTGGAAGGAACGGAGGAGGGCGACGAGCCGGCGTCATTGGACTTGTCGCCACCGTCGTCGGTGCCGCAACCGGTGACGGCCAAGGCCATTGCCGCCGCCAGCGAGACGGCTGCCACAGCCCTTCGGGACCTGGTGGAGCGCCGAATGCTCATGGGTTCTGATTCCTTTACTCGTCGTTCGCCATCAATTGTCGACCAGGTGCACGTCGTAGAGGATCCTGCTCACCGTGGACCAGGGCGGAGGACTGGCCGGAGCGATCTGGAGGAAGTCCTTGCCGCACGTGAAGAAGAACATGTCCCGGATGCTGTCGTCGTTGTAGTCGACCGATGTCCAGCTGCAACGGAACTTGATGACAGCGGTGGCCTCTGCCTCCGCCTTCGTCTCCTTCGAGTCGGGAAGCACCGGTGAGTCCACCGGCTTGAGTCCCCGAACCTTCACCTTGATCCGGTCTTCGTAGCCACCAGGCATCGGTGTGCAGCTCACAAGCTCCGTCTGATTCGCCGAAGCGAGCCCCGATGCTGCGGAGCAGCCGCCCACCGGGTGGGCACGAAGGTAGGCGTCGAGCAAGTCCTCGGGGAGCGAGGCGAGGAATCCGCCCTGGAACTCCTCACGGGCCTGACGCGCCGCAGCCAGAGCTGCCGCGTCCGCCGCCCCCTGGGCGCTGTTGCGCAAGGCAGCTGCCTTGCCGACGGCAAAGAATGCGAACACGAGGAAGAGCAGGCCCGCCACCATCACTACATAGATGGGGAAGGCCTGCCCTGCGTCTCGGCGATTAGTGCCGGTCATCAGCCCGAGGTGATCGAGGACACCAGGCCCTGGATGCGGCTCGAGATCGCGCCACCGATGCCCGTGGCCATGATCGCACCGATGATCGCCACGACCACCAGGATGATGCCCAGGTACTCGAACGCCGTCTGGCCGCGGTCCTTGGCCTCGTAGCGCTTCTGGATGGCGCTGACGGCGGTGTTGGCCCAGCCGTTGACGCGGACGGCGGTCTTCAGGGTGATGTTCGACATGGTGTTCCCCTCCGGGTTCGGCCGACCGGTAGCCGGCCGACTCGCAAGTTTCCTGGGTGTCGCCCGCGGTACCGGCTTCCTCCTGGCCGGTGCCGCTGGCGACATGAGAAACATACGGCGGCGCGCCCCGCTCGCCGGAGGGTCCCAGGGCCCATTCCCGGGCCCAAAGCGTCAGTTGGGTCTGTGGGATCGGCGCACCGCGCCGGGGCCCACGTCCCGTCGTACTCCCGTTCGCATTCCCGCGCTCAGCCACGGTGACCACCGGCCTCGCGCGCTCCCCGTCCCGCAGAGGGGGCCGTGCCGAGCCAGCGGGCGATGGCCTCGCTGCGGCTCGTGCTGTGCAACTTGGTGAAGATGCGGTTGATGTGGTTCTTGACGGTCTTCTCGCTGATGAAGCAGGTGGCGGCGATCTGCTGATTGCTCATGCCGGACGCGATCAGCTCCATGACCTCCACCTCCCGTGAACTCAGCCCGTACTGCTGCCTGTTGAGCGCTGCACCCGGTTCCCCGGTCATGGAAGACTGTGCCACAACTGGTTGCAGATGCGAAAGACCTTGCGGTGCTCGAACAGGTCGCGGCGCAGGTGGAGCCGGTTCGGGCGTGGGTGCGTGTGCAGGCGCACCGTGTTGCTGGACGGAACTCGGGCCATGGCCGTCGTAGCCGGACCCCTGATAGGGAACGCCGGTGGTCAGCGCCGTTCCGAGCCCCTCGGGAAGCGGTCGCTGCTGCGGTCCCGGGCCCTGGCGCATGTGGGCGAGGAGGGCGTTGGCCGCAGTGGCGGTGAAGTGGGCGCGGCCTTCCTTCGTGTCGCGCACGGCCTGCACCAGCTGGTCGGCCGTGAATTCGCCGTGGACCAGGTAGCCGCCGGCGCCCAGGCGCAGCGCCTCGTGGACGATCTCGTTCTCGCGGCTGTAGGTCAGCATCATCACGGGTGCGACCTGTACGAGGTGGGGCAGGGCGGAGATGCCGTCGACGCCGGGCATCCGGACGTCGAGCAGGACGACGTCCGGGCGGTGCAGGACGGCCATGTCGTAGGCCTGGCGGCCGTCCGTGGCCTCCGCGACGACTTCGATGTCCTCGCGGCCGGAGAGCAGGACGCCGAGGCCGGCCCGGACCACGGGGTTGTCGTCGGCGACGACGACCCGCAGGACGCCGGGCACCGGTCGGTTCAGGGCCGCCGGGAAGGGGGACAGGGGCTCGGATGCCGCGGACTGCTGGGGAACGGGGAAGGCGTGGGAACCGGGTTCCGGGTCGAGCGGGGTGACGTGCGAGGACGTGTGCTGGGACGCGTGGTTCTGCGCGGCCCGGTGCTGGCCCGACGCGCGGGAGATGTCGTCCGGCATCTGCGACCTCCTCTCAAGGGTCTATGGGGGGTGAGGGTGGAGTACGGACGGTTCATGCGGTTCATACGGTTCATGCGGGGTGCTCCGCGCCGGGGGCGGCGGTCAGAGCGGCGATCGGGAGTTCCAGGCGCACCTCGGTGCCCTTGGCCGCCTGTCCCTTCCCGATCCGGATGCGGGCGCCGATGGACGCGGCGCGTTCGACCATGCCGACCAGGCCGAAGTGTCCGGCGTGCCGGAGGTCGTCGAGCGTCGTGCCCGGGGGCAGGCCGCGCCCGTCGTCGTACACGCTGACACGCAGGACGTCGCCCTTCACGCCTGCGAGCACGACGAGGTAGGTGGGTTGTGCGTGGCGGTGGGCGTTCTCCATCGCCTCGGAGGCGATGGTGAGCAGCTGGCGGGCGACGGCCTGGGGGACGTGCGGTATCGGTGCGTCGTCGAGGAGCCGGAAGGTGGCGGTGAGCCCGTGCCGCCGGGTGAAGTCCTCGGCACGGGCCCTCAGCTCGCGTACGACGTCCACTCCCCCGTCGAGGCCGGACTCGCGGCGCAGGTCGGAGAGCAGTTCCCGGGACTCGGCGGCGGCCCGGCGGGCGGAGCGGGCGACCAGTTCGGCCTGGTGCCTGACGGTGAGCGGGTCCATCCGGTCGGAGGAGGCCGCCAGGCCGTCGGCCGCCAGCGCCAGGCCGTGCAGGGTCTTGGCCACCGAGTCGTGCATCTCCCGGGCGAGGCGGGTGCGCTCGCCCTCCACGGCCTCGTTGACGGCGAGGCGGGCCCTGGTCTCGGTGAGGGCCTGGCTCGCCGTCCCGAAGCGCAGGAGCAGGTTGCGCAGGGTGACGCCGACGGCTCCGGCGATGCAGCAGAAGCCGGGCAGGAGGATCGCCGTGGCGTCGGCGGGCTGGAGCTTCGGGTTGGTGTTGTACACGCCGAGGACGATGATCACCTGGAGCGCGGCGAAGACCGCCGCGCCGCGCCAGCCGTAGACGAGCCCGGCCAGCAGCGGGGTGCAGACGGTGACGTACGCGAGGGTGGACTCGGGGCTGGCCGTGATCAGCAGCAGGGCGCCGAAGAAGGCGTCGATGCCCAGCAGCCAGGGGTAGCGCAGCAGGACCGGGCCGAAGCGCTCCCAGTCACGGAACAGGACGTACGACCCCATGAACGTGACGAGGATGGCCGAGCCGATCAGCCAGGAGGCCAGGCCCGCGGCGGTGTGGTTGATCGCGAACGGGGTGGCTATGGCGATCATGGCGAGCCGGAAGCCGAAGACCTGGCGACACATCGCCTGGAGCGCGTTCAGCTGGATCGCGAACGCCGGTCGTGAGCCGGGATCGGCGATCGCCTGACGCACCTCGGCGTTCAGTTCGTTCTGGGCGTTGCCGAGCGGGAACGACATGAGCCTGCCACCTCCTTCCGACCGTTCTGCCCACCGTCCGCGTCGTCCACGTCATCCGCCCGTGAGGAACCCGAAGTCGATGTTGGCGCCGTAGACGAAGCCGACCGTCAGCAGGACCAGCGTTCCGGGCAGCAGGAACGTGGTGACGGCGAAGGTGGCCTTGGGGACGGCCCTGGCCGCCTTCCGGCGGGCGTTCTGGGCGTCCGTGCGCCGCATGTCGTTGGCGATCTGGATCAGCGTCTCGACAATCGGCGCACCGAGCTCCTCGCCCTGCTGGAGCGTGGTCACGAACATCGCGACCTGTTCCGAGTCGTTGCGCCTGCGCAGCTGCTCGAACGCCTCGCGGCGGCTGACGCCCATGTCCATCTGGCGCAGGGTGATGCGCAGTTCGTCGGCCCAGGGGCCCTCGTACTTGTCGGCGACCCGGGCCAGGGCCTGCCGGAAGCCGAGACCGGCCGACACGACGACGGCGAGGACGTCGAGGAAGTCGGGAAGGGTCCGGTCGATGTGGTCACGGCGGATGCGGACCGCGGACCAGAGGCCGACCTCGACCCAGAAGATACCGAAGGCGACCAGCAGCAGGGCCAGGAAGATCTGGCCGCGCATGAGCATGCTGAAGGCGCCGAGCGCGCCGAGGCCGCCGTAGACGGCGCGGCGTGCCGCGTAGCGGTCGATGGTCAGACCGCCCGGGTTGCCCGCCATGTCGATCTGGCGGCGCTTCTTGTTGACGGCCTTGGGGCCCATCATCCGCAGGACCGCGGGGGCCCAGCGCATGCCGAGTCGGTCGATGCCGGAACCCACCGCGCTGGTGCGGGTGGAGCCGACCTCCAGCGCGATCGCGAGGTCGCCGGGAAGCTTCGCGTCGCGGCGGTACATGCGGATGCCGGCGATGGCGCCGTACACCGCGAGCCCCATGATGCCTGCGAGGACCAGGTCCATGTTCGCCCCGCCCATCAGACGTCGATCTTCGACATGCGGCGGATCACGATGAATCCGATCGCGTACAGGGTGATGGAGATGACCACCGCTGCCTGGCCGATGAAGGCGCCGGTCATCCGGTCGAGCGCGCCGGGCATGACCGCGTCCATCAGGAGCATGGTGCCCAGGCCGAACATCGGTACGGCGTAGGCGGTGACGGTGACCTGGGAGAGCTGGGTCTTGACCTCTCGGCGGGTCTCCTTGCGCTCCTCCAGCGTCTCGGTGAGGTTGCGCAGCGAGCTGACGACCGTACCACCGGCCCGGTTGGACAGGACGAGGGTGGTGACGAGGACGACGAGTTCGCGGGAGGGCAGCCGGTCGGTCAGCTCGCTCAGCGCGTCGTCGAGGGACTCTCCGACGGCGAGGCGCCGGGAGACCCGGGACAGTTCCTCACCGGCCGGGTCCTCCATCTCGTCCGCCGCCATGCCGATCGACGTGCGCAGTGCCAGGCCGGCCTGGGTGGCGTTGGCGAGGATGCGGGCGAGTTCGGGGAGCTGGTTGATGAAGCGCTCGGTGCGCTTGGTCCGCTGCCAGTTCAGGAAGGCGTTGGTGCCCCAGAGGCCGATGAGGGCGGCGACCGGGCCGAAGAAGCTGGCGAGGAGCGACGAGGCGATCATCCAGAGCCCGGCCAGGGCGGCGACCGCGTAGACGAAGAACTCGCCCGGGGTGAGCTCCAGGCCGGTGGCGGCCAGCTTGAGTTCGAGCTTCCGGCCCAGACCCGTCCTGCGCAGCTTGGCGTCGAAGCCCCGGAAGCGGCGGTGCCGCCCGGTCTCCGGGATGTGTCCCGTGTGCGAGAGCCGGTCCACCAGGGCGTCCCGGTCGGCCTTGCCGCCGCTGTAGGCATGCAGGCCCACCACGCCCGTGACGCCGGCCAGCAGCGTCACACCGATGGTGAGAAGAGGAAGATTCGTCATGGCGCGTTACCTAGTTGGCCTCTCGAGTGGCGAGCTGATCGGCGGATTCGGCGACTCCGAAGGCCTGCGGGATGGGCTGGCTGGCCATGTAGAGGCGTTCGGCGATCCTGCGCGGGATGGGGAGGTAGTTGAACTCGCCGTTGATCCGTCCCTCGGCGTCCATCGGCTGGGCGTCGAACTTGGCGACGGTCACGATGCGGTAGGGGTCGCGTCCGTGGGAGTCGAGGACGGCGATCTCGGTGATCTTTCGGGAACCGTCGGCGTGCCGGGTGAGCTGGACGATCACGTCGACGGCGCTGTTGATCTGGTCGTGCAGCGCCTCGAACGGGATCTTGATCTCGGACATCGAGGCGAGGGTCTGCAGACGCATGAGCGCGTCCTCGGCGTTGTTGGCGTGGACCGTGGCGAGCGAGCCGTCGTGACCGGTCGACATCGCCTGGAGCATGTCGAGCGACTCGCCGCCACGGACCTCACCGACGACGATGCGGTCGGGACGCATACGCAGGGAGTTGCGGACCAGGTCACGGATGGTGATCTGGCCCTTGCCCTCGACGTTCGCCGGCCGGGACTCCAGCCGGATGACGTGGCTCTGCTGGAGCTGGAGCTCGGCGGAGTCCTCGATGGTGACGATGCGCTCGCTGTTGGGGATGAGCCCGGAGAGCGCGTTGAGGAGCGTCGTCTTGCCGGTACCCGTGGCCCCGGACACGATGACGTTCAGCTTCGCCTGGACGAACCCGGCCAGCAGGATCAGCATCTGGTCGTCGAGCGAGCCGACGTTGATCATTTCCTGGAGCGTGAAGGCCCGGGGGAACCGTCGGATGGTGAGCGTCGCCCCGGTCAGCGACAGCGGCGGGATGATCACGTTGACACGCTCACCACTGGGTAGACGCGCGTCGACCATGGGGTTCTGCTCGTCCACGCGACGGTTGACCGTCGACACGATGCGTTCGATGGTCTGCATGAGCTGTTCGTGCGAGCTGAAACGCATGGGCAGTTTCTCGACCCTGCCGCTGCGCTCCACGAAGATCTGGTCCGGCCCGTTCACCATGATCTCGGTGATGGACGCGTCCTCGAGGAGCGGTTCCAGGATGCCGAGGCCGAGGGCCTCGTCCACGACCCGGCGGATCAGCTGGGTGCGCTCGACCGTCGAGAGAACCGGCCCCTCGCGGCTGATGATGTGGCTGAGCACGCGCTCCAGCCGGGCCCGCCGGTCTGCGGCGGCGAGCGAGGACATCTCCGCCAGGTCGATCTCTTCGAGCAGCTTGGCGCGGTAGGCGGCCACCATGTGGCTGTCCTCCCGCGCCCCGCCGTTCTTCTCGGGGGCGCTCATGCGTGCCCGCAGGCTCATTGCGTAACTCCTCGTTCCGACTTGCTTGTTGAGCCGCTGGAGAGATCGTGGAGCGGCGTGCCGCGGGCGTCAGGTGCGGGGCATGGTGGAGCTGCGCTCGGCGGTGCCCCAGATGTTGACGCCCGGAAGGATGTCGGGCACCTTGACGCGGGTCGTGCAGGTGACCTCTTGGCCGGAACCACTGGTGCGGATGCGGGCCCGCTTGGCGGTCCAGCCGCTCATCGCGTCCTTGCCCGCCTCGACGTCGCAGCCGCCTCCGAGCGACATGCTGGCCGAACGCGCTGCCGCGCGGGCCCCCGTGCCCGCCTGGTTGGCGGCGTACGCGGCGAGGCCCGCCTGGATCGCGAGGAGGCCGCACAGGAGCATCAGGGGGATGAAGCCCAGGTACTCGATGGCGACCTGGCCGCGGTCGCGACGGGTGGCCGTGGTGTGGGAGTCGGGAATGTGCTCGTTCACAGTCGGTCCGCCTCCACCGGGAATGCGCCGTTGCCCTTGACCTCGAACGGCCAGTTGAGTACGCCGGGCACCAGGATCGGCACCTGGAGCTTGACCTCGGCCTTGTACATGCCGCCGGAGGTGCGGCACCTGGGGTTCTTCATCTCGTCCTCCCAGGCGTCCGGCAGGTTCTCCTTGGCCGCGTGCCGGCACGCCTGACCGCGCATGCTCTGCGCGATGGCTCCCGCGTGCGCCGCCTTGTCCGCGGAGTTCCCCGCCAGGGAGAACGTGTAGCCGATCAGCGCGCACTGCCAGAGCGCGATCATCAGCAGGATGATCAGCGGTGTGACGCCCAGGAACTCGATCGCGGTCTGTCCCCGGTCGCGCCCGCGGCCGGACAGCCGGCCGTGGGCCCGGGCGGGCGGACGGCCGTGGGCCCGTCCGGACAGCCGGCCGCGCATCCGGCCCCGTGCGGTATCTCGTTCCGGTCCCCGTGCCGGGGAAGGGTCACCGTGCTGCCTTCCCCGTATCTCCGTGTCTCTCGTCTCGGTGATTGCCATTGGTCAACTTGCCCCCTAGGTCGTCGCCCGGTTCCGGGAGTCGCTGCCGCGCCGGCGCCCGATCGAGCCCCGGTCGTTCTTGAACTTCGCGTTGCTCTTCGCGCCGTTCTTTTCCGCCTTCTCAGGAACCTTGACGATGCCCAGCTCTCCCGCAAGGGCCCAGAGGGCCTGTTTGACCGTGCTCTTGGAATCGAGTTCGTGGAGTCGACCCGCGTCGACCACGCTCTGTAGTTCCTTGAAGTTCGCGGGGATGGCCGTGTCGGCCGTCCTGGTGCCGGTGATCTTCTCGATCAGCTGCGGCTGGATCTCGGTGTTGCGGATGAAGCGGTTGACGAGGGTGACCGTCTCCTCCGCCTTGCGGATCTGGAGCCGGTCCCACATCCGTACGGCCCGCTTGGCGCCGCGCACCGCGATCACGTCGGGGGTGGTGACCAGCAGCGAGGTGTCCGCCATCTCGATGGCCGCCGCGTTGGCGCCGTTCAGCTGGCTCCCGCAGTCGATCACCACGACCTCGTTGCGCGAGCGCAGGGCGCTGACGATCTGCCGGGCCGAGCGGTCGGTGACCTCCTCGGCGCTCTCCCCCTCGTTGGGGGCGAGCAGCAGCGACAGGCCGGTGTCGTGGCTGAACACGGCGTCGGCCAGGACGCGCGGCGAGATGTCGGTGATCGTCGACAGGTCGACGATGGAACGCCGGAACTGCACGTCGAGGTACGAGCCGATGTCACCGGCCTGGAGGTCCATGTCGACCAGGGCGACGGTGCGCCCGGACGCCTGGGCCGCCAGGGCCAGTTGCACGGCGGTGATGGTGGCGCCCACGCCGCCCTTGGCGCCGCTGACGGTGATGACCGTACCGCCGGGTCCGGTGAAGACGTCGTTGCCGGTGGACAGGTGACGGCGCACCCCGACGGACCATTGGGCCGCGGATTGAACCCTGTTGGCCAGTTCTTCGTAACTGAGGGGGAGGGTGACGACGCCTCGCGCGCCCGACTCCATCGCGGACGAGAACAGACCGGGGGTGACATCGGCGGTGATCAGCACGACCCCGATGGCGGGGAAGCGGAGGGAGACCTCCCGGATCAGTTCCAGGGCCGGCACCGGCCCGATCCGCTCGTGGACCAGGACGACCTCGGGCAGGTCGTCGAGCGATTCGCCGGCGAGCCGGGCGAGGGTGTCGATGAGCTGCGTCGAATCACTGACCGGTGCGGCCGGCTCCGCCTCGGGGAGCTGGCTGAGCAGGGTGCTGACGGATCTGGCCGCGTCGACGTCACCGACGGCCGGGAGGATCCTCGTGGTCATTCGATCCTCACTTGTCCTTGTTGAGCGTGTAGGTGCGGTCGCCGGGGCGGATGGTGCTGTCGCTGCCGGAGGCCAGGAGCGCGAGGCGTACGTGCTCCGCGAAGGACTCGGCGTAGGCGATGCGCTGGGTGTCGAGCGTGTTGAGCGCGAAGGTGATCGGAACGGCCTCGGTGCCCATGTTGGACTTGGTGCCATCGGTGCGGGGCTCCAGGGCGGTCAGCTTGCCGACGTCCAGCACCTTGGCGTTGGAGACGATGACCTTCGACTGGGAGGGGTCGCCGTCGCGCTCACCGGCGAAGGTGGCGTAGATGTTGACGGTGGCGCCGGGGGTGATCTTGCCCGCGACCCCGGTCGCGGCGTCGATCATGATGGCGATCTCCTGCTCCCCGGGTTGCAGTTCGGGGCGCCGCTGCATCATGTCGGACTGGAGCAGCGAGCCCTTGCGCAGCTGGGTGACGGCGATCTTGCCGTTGACCTCGGAGAGGTCCGTCACCGCGTTGGTGGACAGCCAGCGCTTGGGCATCGAGATCTTCTCGAACTGTCCGGCGGACAGGGCGGTGTAGGGGGCCACGTCGGACTTCAGCTGGTAGGCCGAGACCTCCGGCCCGACCTTGGAGTTGACATCGCTGATGACCGAGAGCACGCCGGCGAAGGCGCCGAAGGCGCACAGAACCGACAAGAGCAGGAGTATCACGCCGCGGCGCTGACGGGAGTTCATGGGCCGGACAACCTCGTTCGATTCGGATGCGTGGGGCAGCGGACGGAAGGGCGTCTACGGAGGAAAGCGGAAGCGCTAGGACTGCGGTGGTGCGAGCGCTCCATGGCTGAGGACACCGGCTTGGTGCGTTCGGTTCTCGGCCGCGGGAAGCGGGGAGGAGCAGAACCCGCAGCGGTCACCGATGAGTTCCATCCCGCACCAGTGACAGTTCTCCCGGCGTACGGAGGAGACCAGCTGGTACAGGACGGAGAGGTCTGGCAGGTAGGCGGCGAATTCCACCAGTTTTCCGGTTCCCCACCAGGCGGGGGAGGCGGAGGGGAGCGCGGCCTCGTGGACGGACTGGACCTTCCACGCGGGCGCGAGGGTCTCCTTCACCCACTCGGACTGCGACTGCCCCTTGGCGGTCATCAGATGAGTGGCGAACTCGGGGCCGGTCGGGGGTTCCGCCTTCGGACCGACCTTGACGAGCTGCGGTTCGGGGGCCGCGACCACGGCGAACTGGGAGCCGGGCACCCAGGACTGGGCGTGCGTCCTGAGGTCGACCGGGACCCGGTCGAACTTGGCGACCGAGTGCAGCAGGGCACCCGCGTGGATGTAGTGCGTCAGCAGCCGGGCGGCGGAGGCGACCACTCCCGGGCTGAAGTCGCAGATGGACAGCTGGCGCAACTGCCGTACGAGCACGGCCACGCCCAGCGGCGGCAGGTCCACCTTCACCAGGGCGATGCGATCGCTCTCCAGGACGGCGCGGACGGAGTAGAGCCGACGCTCGTGGGCGGAGGAGATGCCGGTCGGATAGACGGCGACGACATAGCCGTGCTGTTCGAGCAGCACGTGCATGTCGCCGATGGCCATCTCCAGGGCCTGGGCGTCCGGAGCCTGCAGCAGGGCGGCTGTCGGCGTCTGCTGATCGGTCGGAGGTAGTACCAGGTCAGCACTGGTCACTGCTATTGCGGTCGGCACGCTGTTCCCCGTTTCGGCTCCGACCGACGCCGGTCATGACGTCGGTCGCAATCGCTCCTGCTCCGCGGTTCTGCCTCAGCACTTTATCCACGTCTTACCTGGCAGAGAACACTTTTCAGAGGCCAGTCCGACAACGTGTGCGAGGCGCCCGCGCAACGTCGCGGTGCTAAATCGGATCAAATCGAAAATCGTCAACTTCTGTACAACTGCGGAGGGTTACCGATACACCTTCCGGTTACCTGGTCAAGAAATTCATCGCCGCACGTCAGGGCGGTGAAGGGGGATTCACCCCTCCCTCCGATGAGGGGTGGTTCGTCACTGTCCGGACACCCCCGGCACTTCACCCGCATGAGGTTGCGAGGCTGCAACAAAACGTCAATCCACAGGTTGGAAGGGGCCGTTCCGCTACCCCTCCGGGGGTATTCACGGGGTTCCGCCGAGGCCGTTCGCGGACTCCCGGCGGACCTGTTCCGAAGGGCCGAACAGACCCGCCCGTCGCAGCCTCCGCCGCCAGAGGTCTTGACAACTTGATTGGTCTGGACCAGTTTTGTCGGCCAGCGGTGGCCACCGTTCACCTACTCCGTCTCCTCTTCATCTGCCCGTCACCTCCCGGCCGTTCCGAAGTGCCGCCGGTCCACCCCGCCGGCTCATCCCCAGGTACCCCGGCAGGCATCCCCCGACTCCCCACGGAGGCAGCAAGTGGAACCTTCCCCCGTCAACGGACGCAGAATCCGCAGGCGTTACAACCGCCCGTTCGCCGGCATCGCGACGGCCGTCCTCGCGGCCGGTGCGCTGACCGCCACGGGCATGACCGGCAGCGCCCAGGCCGCCGACGTCAACGTCGCCAAGAACGCGGGCTTCGAGTCCGGGCTCGCCAACTGGTCCTGTACCGGCGGCACCGCCACCACCGTCTCCTCCCCGGTGCACGGCGGCACCTCCGCGCTCCAGGCCACCCCGACCGGCCAGGGCACCGCCCGGTGCACCCAGACCGTGTCCGTGAAGCCCGACTCGACGTACACGCTCAGCTCCTGGGTGCAGGGCGGTTACGCGTACCTCGGAGCGAGCGGCACCGGAACCACCGACGTGTCCACCTGGTCCCCCGGCTCCGGCAGCTGGACCCAGATCACCACCAGTTTCAAGACCGGCCCGAACACCACGTCGGTCGACGTCTACACGCACGGCTGGTACGGCCAGGCCGCCTATCTGGTGGACGACGTGTCCGTCAACGGCCCCGACGGCGGCAGCGGCCCCGACCCCGAACCCGAGGTTCCCGCACCGCCCGCCGGTCTCGGCGTCGGCACGACCACGGCCTCCTCCATCGCCCTGTCCTGGAACGCGGTGCCCGGCGCGACCGGCTACACCGTCTACCGCAACGGCACGAAGGCGACCACGACCACCGGGACCTCGGCGACGGTCACGGGACTGGCCGCCGACACCGAGTACCAGTTCTCGGTGAGCGCCACCAACGCGGCCGGCGAGTCCGGCAAGTCCGCCACGGTCAGCGCCCGCACCGCCAAGGAGGGCGGCGGCGAGCCCGGCCCCGGCCCCGCGGTGCCCAAGCACGCGGTGACCGGTTACTGGCAGAACTTCAACAACGGCGCGACCGTGCAGAAGCTCAGCGACGTGCCCGCGAACTACGACATCATCGCGGTCTCCTTCGCCGACGCCACGAACACCCCGGGCGCCGTCACCTTCAACCTGGACACCGCCGGGCTGAACGGCTACACCGACGACCAGTTCAGGGCCGACATCAAGGCGAAGCAGGCGGCCGGGAAGAACGTCATCATCTCGGTCGGCGGCGAGAAGGGCACCGTCTCCGTCAACAGCGACGCCTCGGCGACCAACTTCGCCAACTCGCTCCACGCGCTGATCCAGGAGTACGGCTTCAACGGCGTCGACATCGACCTGGAGAACGGCCTCAACTCCACGTACATGACGAAGGCGCTGCGCTCCCTGTCGCAGAAGGTGGGCCCCGGCCTCGTCATCACCATGGCCCCGCAGACCATCGACATGCAGTCGACCGCGGGCGAGTACTTCAAGACGGCGCTCAACATCAAGGACATCCTGACCGTCGTCAACATGCAGTACTACAACAGCGGTGCGATGCTCGGCTGTGACGGCAAGGTCTACTCGCAGGGCTCGGTGGACTTCCTCACCGCGCTCGCCTGCATCCAGCTGGAGGGCGGCCTCGCCCCGTCGCAGGTCGGTCTCGGTGTCCCCGCCTCGCCGAGCGCCGCGGGCGGCGGCTACGTCTCCCCGTCGGTGGTGAACGCGGCCCTGGACTGCCTGGCCTCCGGCACCAACTGCGGTTCCTTCAAGCCCTCGAAGACGTACCCGGACATCCGCGGTGCGATGACCTGGTCGACCGCCTGGGACGCCAAGTCGGGCAACGCCTGGTCGAACGCGGTGGGCCCGCACGTGCACGGCCTGCCGTAGCCACTGGCCCGGCACATCCATGACCAGCAGCGCCGCCGCTCCCCCGGCGGCGCTGCTGCATGTCTGTACGTCTGCATGTCGCGGGGCGCGGTCCGGGCCGGGCCGGTGGCTGGGTTCGGTGGCCGGGCATGTCGCGGACCGGCAACAGAGTGCCCGGGACTTCCCGCGTTCCATGGCCGTTCGGGCACACTCGTGGCACCGTTGTGGGGCGCGATGGCGGTGCGACGGGGGGAATGACATGGCCGCGGCACGGGTGCGAGCACTGGACACGGACGATCCGACGGCTCTCGGGCCGTACCGGCTGATCGGACGGCTGGCGTCCGGCGGCATGGGACGGATCTATCTGGCCCGCGACGACCAGCGCGGCGGCCGGGGTCTCGTCGCGGTGAAAACACTGCTGGCCGAGGGGCACGTCAGTGACATCGACCGGCGGCGCTTCGCCCGCGAGGTGAAACTCGCCCAGCGCATCGACAGCGCGTACACGGCGCGCGTACGGGACTCCGACCCGGACGCCGAACGGCCCTGGATGGCCATCGACTACATCGCCGCCCCCTCGCTCGCCGAACTCACCCGCACCTGCGGGGTGTTGCCCGCATCGGCGGTGCGATGGATCGCCGCCGGAACGGCCGAGGCGCTGGTCACCCTCCACCGCGAGGGCATCGTCCACCGCGACGTGAAACCGCAGAACGTACTGCTCCCGCTCGACGGCCCCCGGGTCATCGACTTCGGCATCTCGCACGCCGACGACCTCACCCGTACCAGCCTGACTCTGGGCACGATCGCCTTCACCTCGCCCGAACAGGCCCGCGGCGAGGCGTCGACGGCGGCCTCCGACGTGTACTCGCTGGGCGCCACGCTGTTCCTGCTCGCCACCGGACGCCCGCCCTACACCGCGGACGGCGACACCCTGCGCCTGCTCGCCCGCGTCCAGCGCGGCGAACTCGACCTCGGCGGACTGCCCAAGGAACTCGTACCGACGATCCGCCCCTGCCTGGCCACCGACCCCGCCGAACGCCCCGCACCCGCCGAACTGCTTGCCCGGTTCCGCAAGGACCAGGCCGGGATGCCCACCACGCGCGGCGGGAACCGCTGGCTGCCGCCGCGCTGGACGGCACTGATCGGGGAGTACGCGGCCCAGGGCCGGGAGTTGACCCGCGCGAACCGGATCGACCCGGACGCCCTGACCGTGGACCAGCGCACGAGCGTGATACCACCGCCGAACCCCACCCGGATGTACACGGCGGAACGCGAACGGGAGCGCGCCGCTAAGGAGCACGAACGCGCCGAACGCGAGCGCGCCGAGAAGCATGCGCAGCGCGAACGCGCGCGGAAGGAACGGGCGGAGAGAGAACGCGCGGAGAAGGAGAAGGCCGAAAAGGCGCGGGCCGAGAAGGCGCGGGCCGAAAAGGCGCGGGCTGAGAAGACGCGGAACGCACGGCGCGCCCGCGCCACGTCGTCCGCCTCGGGCTCGACCCCGTCGTCGTCCTCGACCCGCTCCGAGCCCAAGCCCGAACCCGCACCGACACCCACGCCGGCGGCGAAGAAGTCCTCCAACGACGCCTGGATACTCATCCCGCTCGCCATTCTCGTCCTCTTCTTCTGGCGGCCCTGGGAAACGGACACCACCAGCACCTCGACCACCGGCAGTTCCTACGGTTCCTCGGCGAGCCGGAGTTGGACGCCGACGCCGACGCCCACCCCGACCGCCGACGCCACGGACCGGGCGTTCCGGTCCGTACGCAGCGGTCAGTGCCTCAACGCCTACGCCGACGGGCACGGGAACTGGAACTCCACCGTGCCCGTCCCGGTCGACTGCGACTCCGCCAACGCGTACGTCCACGTCACCCGCGCCTCCTCGACCGGCGGCACCTCCGACCCCTGCCCGTCGGGGAACGGTCGCGGCAGGTGGTACCACGCCGCGAACGACGACATGAACACAACGCTGTGCCTGAGCCGTCAGTTCCGCAAGGGCCAGTGCTTCCCCGCCGACCTCGACGGCAACGGCAACGCCGATCTGCTGGTGGTCTGGAGCTGCAACTCGGACAAGGTGCCCGTCGCGGGCCAGTCGATCGCACAGATCACCGGTTACTACCGGGCGCCCAAGTCGTACCGCGGTCAGATCTGCCCGGCGAACGGCGGGCAGCGCTATTGGTACTGGAAGGTGGACGGCGGCAAGAACATCGTCTGCGTCAGCCCGGCCTGAGGCCGGACGGGGAACCGCCGGCTAGATCACCAGGCTCAGCAGCGCCGCCACCACGAAGCCCGCGACCGACAGGACCGTCTCCAGGACCGTCCAGGACTTCAGGGTGTCGCGTTCGGAGATGCCGAAGTACTTCGACACCATCCAGAAGCCGCCGTCGTTGACGTGCGAGGCGAAGATCGAGCCGGCCGAGATCGCCATGATGATCAGCGCCAGGTGGGCCTGCGACAGGTCCTGTCCCTCGACCAGGGGGACGACGATGCCGGCGGTGGTGACGATGGCGACCGTCGCCGAGCCCTGGGCGACGCGCAGCACCACGGAGATCAGCCAGGCGAGCAGGATGACGGGCAGACCGACGTCGTTGAAGGTGTCCGCGAGCGCGTTCGCGATGCCGCTGCCCTTGAGGACGGCGCCGAAGACCCCGCCCGCGCCGACGACCAGCAGGATGTTGCCGACCGGCTTGAGGGAGGAGGTGGACACCGTCTCCAGGGACTTGCGGGACCAGCCGCGCCGGATGCCGAGCAGGTAGTAGGCGAGCAGCAGCGCGATCGTCAGGGCGACGAAGGGGTTGCCGAAGAACTCGATGACCGAGCGCGGGGTGGAGGGGTCCAGCGCGATGGAGGAGAACGTCGCGGCGAGGATCAGCACCAGCGGGGTGCCGATGATCGTGAGCACGGTGGCGAGCGCGACCGGTTCCTCGCGCGGGGTGACCCCGGCCTCCCGCTGTTCGGCGGCGACCGCGGCCTTCGCCTCCTCGGCGGCCTCGACCATGTCCTGCGGGACCGCGACGAAGATCCGCTTCCCGATCCAGGCGGCGTAGCCCCAGGCGGCGAGGACGGACGGGATGCCGACGACGGCGCCCATCAGGATGACCCAGCCGAGGGAGACCTCGAAGAGTCCGGCGGCGGCGACCGGGCCGGGGTGCGGCGGCAGGAAGGCGTGGGTCATGGAGAGGCCCGCCAGCAGCGGCATCGCGTAGAGCAGGATCGACTTTCCGGAGCGCTTCGCGGCGGCGTACACGATCGGCGCGAGGACGAAGATGCCGACGTCGAAGAAGACCGGGATGCCGAAGATGAGGCCGGTCAGACCCATGGCGAGCGGGGCCCGCTTCTCGCCGAAGAGGTTCAGCAGGCGGGCGCTCAGCACCTCGGCCCCGCCGGAGACCTCCAGGATCGCGCCGAGCATCGTGCCGAGGCCGATGATGATGGCGACGTGGCCGAGGATGCCGCCCATGCCGGATTCGATGACGGAGACGGCGGCGGACTTCTGGACCGTGCCGAAGAGTTCCGTGACGGAGAGACCGGCGCCGAGGCCGACGGCTATGGAGACGGCGAGCAGCGCGACGAACGGCTGCAGCCTGACCTTGATGATCAGGAAGAGGAGGAGCGCGATGCCGAGGGCGGCGACGGTCAGCAGACCGGCGGTGCCGTCGACGAGCAGGAGGAGACCACCGGTGTGGGGTGGCGCCTCGGCCGATTGCGGGGAAGCGGCGAGCGACATGGGCAACTCCGTGTTCGGAGACGGCTTTTGGGTGCGGTGGAGCGCGGCACGGCGCTTTCATGGGATGAAGCGCCGTGCCGTGCGCGAGGGGGTGGAGGGGGTGGCGGAGCGGGTGTGACAAAGGGATCGGTCGGGTCGGCCGGATCGGTCAGGTCGGCTGAGGACCGCGAGGACCGGCCGAGAACGCGAGGACCGGCCGAGAACCGCGAAGGTCAGCCGAGGACCGCGAGGGCGTCGATCTCGATGAGCAGGCCCTTGGGGAGGCCGACGTAGACCGTCGTGCGGGCGGCCGGGGGCTGCGTCAGGTTCTGCTCGGCGAAGTAGGCGTTGTAGATCTCGTTCATCTCGGCGAAGTGGTCCACGTCCGTGAGGTAGACGCGCATCATCATCACGTCGTCCCAGCTCGCGCCGCCCTCCTCCAGGATCGCCTTGACGTTGGCGAAGGTCTGGAGGGTCTGCTCGCGCAGGGTCGGGCCGGCGGGGGTCGGGGCCTGGCCCTCGACGGCGGGCAGGAAGCCGACCTGGCCGGCGACCTGGAGGATGTTCCCCTTCTTCACCCCGTGCGAGAACTTCGCGGGGGGCGTGGTGTGGGTGCTCGGGGTGAGGGCGATCTTCTCGGTCATGGCTGTTCAGGCTTTCTTGGGTCGGTTGTCGGTACCGGAGTACTCCCGGCTGATGGTTTCGGCGGTGCGCCGCACCAGGGGGAGCAGGGTGAGGAGTTCCTCGGCCGTGACGACGACATTGGGCGCGGAGACCGACATCGCTGCGACGACCCGCCCGTCCGCTCCCCGGATGGGGGCGCCGATGCAGTTGATGGACTCCTCGTGGCCGCCGAGGTCGGTGGCCCAGCCCTGTTCGCGGACGACGGCGAGCTCCTTGAGGAAGGCACCGGCGTTCGGGGTCGAACGGGACGTGTACATGGGGTAGTCGAGCTTCTCGGCGACGGCGCGCCGCTCGGGCTCGGGGAGGTCGGCGAGCAGCAGTTTCGCCACGGCGGCGACGGTGATCGCGACGGGCTTGCCGATCCGCGAGTACATCCGGACCGGGTAGCGGCTCTCGACCTTGTCGATGTAGAGGACCTCCTGCTCCTCGTACACCGCGAGGTGGACGGTGTGCCCGCAGTTCTCGTTGAGTTCGACGAGGTGGGGGTGGGCGATCTCCCGTACGTCGAGGTTCTCGACGGCCTCCTGCGCCAGGGCGAAGAGCCGGGCGCCGAGGCGGTAGCGCTGGTCCTGCTGGCGGTAGACGAGTCCGTGCTCGTGGAGCGTGCGGAGCAGGCGCAGCGCCGTGGACTTGTGGACGTCGAGCCGCTCGGCGACCTGTCCGAGGTCGGCGGGTCCCTGGGCGAGCAGCGGCAGGATGCTCAGCGCCCGGTCGACGGTCTGACTCATGTCGTACGTACCTCCTGGTCCTCCCCCGTCCAGCCGGGGCCGAGACGAAGTCTCCCCCAGGCCCCGTCGTCCAGGGCGGCAAGGGCGTCGGCGTGCGCACGGGCGGGCGGATCGGTGAGGTCGCCGGGGACGGTGAGGACGGCGGCGGCCATGAGGTGGCCGTGCCGGGCCCGGTCGCGCACCGGCAGGCCGCGGAGGGTGGCGGAGAGGAACCCGGCGGCGAAGGCGTCACCGGCGCCGACGGGGGCGACGACGTCGACCCGGAGCGCGGGGACGACGGTGACGGCATCGGCCCGGGAGTCGGTGCCGGCGCCGGATTCGGTACGGGAATCGGCTTCGGTACGGGAGTCGGCTCCGGTACCGGAATCGGCCCCCGCAGCATGCGAGAAGGCCGCGCGCGAGAAGACCGTGGCGCCCTCCGACCCCCGCTTCACGACCAGCACCTCCGGCTCCGGCAGGGCCGCGCGGATCGCCTCGGCGCCCCGCACGTCCCACGCCTCCTCCGCCTCGTCCTCGCCGACGAAGACGAGGTCCGCGCCGCGCGCCAGGTCGAGCAGGACGGACGGCTCCGCCCCGTCCCGCCACAGGCCCGGCCGGTGGTTGACGTCGAAGGAGACGAGCGGGCGGCCGGGCCGGGGGGCGGTCAGGTCGCGCAGCAGGGCCAAGCAGTCGGCGGAGAGCGCGGCCGTGATGCCGGACAGGTGCAGGACCCGGCCGGCGAGCAGCGCCTCGTACGGGACGTTGTCCGGGGACATCGCGGAGGCGGCGGACCCGGCCCGGTAGTAGGCGACCTCGTGCACGTCGGCGGCCCGGTCCGTGGCCGTGCGGAAGTAGATCCCGGTGGGCCGCGCCGGGTCGCGCCGCACGGCGGAGGTGTCCACCCCGTATCCGGTGATCGCCTCGACGAGGTGGTCCCCGAAGCCGTCCGCGCCGACCCGGCTCACCCAGGCCGCCCGGTGCCCGGCGGCGGCCAGCGCGCAGGCGACGTTGGACTCGGCGCCCCCGATGCCGCGGCCGAAGGAGGGCACGTCGGCGAGGCGTCCGGGCTGCGACGGCAGGAACGTCACCATGGACTCGCCGAGGCACACGACTTCGGTGGCCGTGGCGGCGTCGGTGGTCCTGGCCGGGGTTCCGGACACTCGGGGGCTCCTCGCGGGTTCGGGGGTACGGCTCGGTGACGCGGGTTCGGTGGTACGGCCCGGTGATGCGGTTCGGGGCGCGGTGGGTGGTGGCCCGGGGCGCGGCGGTGGTACCCGCCATTGACCCGGCGTCGGCTCGGATGTTAGACAGCGTTAAGCGATATACGCAATGGGTGTTGCACATGATGCAACGACTACTTCGATCGAGGAGGCCCCCTTGGCCGCCGACCGTTCCGTGGCCGGACTCTCCGACGAGCCGGTCGACCACCGCTTCAAGGCGCTTCCGCCCGACGCGGAGGGCCTGACCGTGGGCGCCCTCGCCGCCGAGCGGCGCGACCTCTTCACGGGGGGCTTCACCACCCCGGTGCTCGCCCTGTCCGCCGAGTCCGTCGAGCACAACCTCGACCTCCTGGAGACGTACGCGGAACGCCACGGGCTCGCCTTCGCCCCGCACGGCAAGACCTCCATGTCCCCGCAGCTCTTCGCCCGCCAGCTGGAGCGCGGCGCCTGGGGCATCACCGCGGCGGTGCCGCACCAGGCGCGGGTCTACCGGGCGTACGGGATCCGGCGGATCTTCCTCGCCAACGAACTGGTCGACGCGGCCGCCCTGCGCTGGCTGGCCGGCGAACTGGACGCCGATCCGGAGTTCCGCTTCGTCTGCTACGTGGACTCGGTGCGCGGCGTCGAGCTGATGGACGAGGCGCTGCGGGCCGCGGGCGCCACCCGTCCCGTCGACGTCGTCGTGGAGCTGGGCGCGGGCGAGGGGGCGCGCACCGGCGCCCGTACCGAGGCCGAGTGCGCGGCGGTCGCCGACGCGGTGGCCGCGACCGGGACGCTGCGGCTGGTGGGCGTGGCCGGTTACGAGGGCGAGGTGCCGGACGCGTCCGGCGAGCGGGTGCGCCAGTGGCTGCACCGGCTCGTCGCGCTGACCGTCGAATTCGACCGGGCGGGCCGGTTCGCGGCCGCGACGGAGGCCGGCGGGGAGATCGTGATCAGCGCGGGCGGCAGTGCGTGGTTCGACGCGGTGGCGGACGTGTTCGCGCAGGTCCCGGAGCTCTCCGCGCCGGTGCTGAAGCTGCTGCGCTCGGGTGCGTACGTCTCGCACGACGACGGCCACTACCGCCACCTCACCCCGTTCAACCGCGTCCCCGAGGAGGGGGCCCTGCGTCCCGCCTTCCGGCTGTGGGCGCAGGTGGTCTCCCGCCCCTCCCCCGAGCAGGCGTTCCTGAACGCGGGCAAGCGGGACGCGGCGTACGACCTCGACCTCCCCGAGGCACAGGTCGTGCGCTCCGGCCGCGACGGCACGGTCCGGCCCGCGACCGGCGTCACGGTCAGCGGACTGTCGGACCAGCACACCTGGGTGCGCACCGGGCCGGAGGCGGAGCTGGAGGTCGGCGACTGGGTGGGGATGGGGTTGTCCCACCCGTGCACGAGCTTCGACAAGTGGCAGCTGATTCCGCTGGTCGCCGAGGACGGGACGGTCGTCGACTTCGTCCGCACGTTCTTCTGACGCGCGGGGGAGCCGCCCCGCGGGACGGCTCCCCTCCCCCTCCCCCGCCCCGCGACCGGGGCCCGCCCCGCGACCGGACTTCGCCCCGGCCCCTCCTCCTCGACCGCGCAGGAACTCGCCCCCGCTCCCCCGTCACCGGGGTGGCCCGACCCGGGAGCCTCCATGGACCTCGTCATCCGCAACGCCCACGTCGTCGACGGCACCGGCAGCCCCGGCCGCCGGGCCGACGTGGCCATCACCGAGGGCCGGATCGCCGAGATCCACCCCGAGGGCGCCCCCGGCCCGCGCCCCATCGCCCGCCGCGTCCTCGACGCCGACGGGCTCGCGCTCTCCCCCGGCTTCGTCGACATGCACGCGCACAGCGACCTCGCCCTGCTCCGCGACCCGGACCACAGTGCGAAGGCCGCGCAGGGCGTCACCCTCGAAGTCCTCGGCCAGGACGGGCTGTCGTACGCGCCGGTCGACGACCGGACGCTCGCCGAGGTCCGGCGCTCCATCGCCGGCTGGAACGGCAACGGCGACGACATCGACTTCGACTGGCGCACGGTCGGCGAGTACCTCGACCGGCTGGACCGCGGCCCCGACGGCCGGGGCATCGCGGTCAACGCCGCCTACCTGATCCCGCAGGGCACCGTCCGGATGTACGCGATGGGCTGGGAGGACCGCCCCGCCACCGGCGCCGAACTGGCCCGGATGAAGGAACTCGTCGCCCGGGGCATGGCGGAGGGCGCGGTCGGCATGTCCTCCGGGCTCACGTACACCCCCGGCATGTACGCGAACGACGCCGAACTCACCGAACTGTGCCGGGTGGTGGCCGAGTACGACGGCTACTACTGCCCGCACCACCGCTCGTACGGGGCGAGCGCGCTCGAGGCGTACGAGGAGATGGTGCGACTCACCCGGAACGCGGGCTGCGCCCTCCATCTCGCCCACGCCACCATGAACTTCGGGGTGAACGAGGGCCGGGCGCCCGAACTGCTCGCCCTGCTCGACGACGCGCTCGACGGGGGCGCGGACATCTCCCTCGACACCTACCCGTACACCCCCGGCTGCACGACCCTCGTCGCGATGCTGCCGAGCTGGGCGGGCGAGGGCGGGCCGGACGCGGTGCTCGCCCGCCTCGCGGACGACGCGACGGCCGAACGCGTCCGGCACCACCTGGAGGTGGTGGGCTCGGACGGCTGCCACGGGGTGCCGATCGAGTGGGACACCATCGAGATCTCGGGCGTCGGCGCGCCCGCCCTCGCCGACCACGTCGGACGCACGGTCGCCGAGTCCGCCCGGCTGCGCGGCGAGGCGCCCTGGACGACCGCCCGCCGGCTGCTCGTCGAGGACCGGCTCGGCTCGACGATCCTCCAGCACGTGGGCCACGAGGAGAACGTGCGGCAGATCATGCGCCACCGGGTGCACACCGGCGGCAGCGACGGCATCCTCCAGGGCGACAAGCCGCACCCGCGCGCCTACGGCACGTTCCCGCAGTATCTCGGCCGGTACGTCAGGGAGTTGGGCATCCTCACCCTGGAGGAGTGCGTCGCCCACCTCACCTCGCGCCCGGCGAAGCGGCTGCGGCTGACCGACCGCGGGTACGTCCGCGAGGGCTACCGGGCCGACCTGGTGCTCTTCGACCCGGCGACGGTGGCGGCGGGCTCGACCTTCGAGGAGCCGCGCACCCTGCCGGTCGGCATCCCGCACGTGCTGATCGACGGCCGGTTCGTCATCGAGGACGGCCACCGCACCCAGGTCCTCGCGGGCCGGGCCGTACGGGGAGCGGGGCGCACCCGGAACACCCCGTGAGGCCCCCGCCTGCTCCGCCGCCTACTCCGCCGTCCGCTCCCTCGCCCAGGCCAGGTCCTCCTCGGTCGGGACGTCGTCCTGGGTGAGGCTGCGGCGCCAGTAGCCGCTGAACTCCACGGCCCCGCGGCCCATGCCGCGCTCCTCGACCAGGTGGCGGCGCAGGGCCCGGACCGTCGACGCCTCGCCGGCCAGCCACGCGGCCCCGGACCCGGCGGGCAGCGGGGTGTCCCGCACCGCGTGCGGCAACGACCCGCCCCGGTCCCGGTGCACCCACCGGACGCTCACGTCACCGGGCGAGTCGAGCGGCAGTTCCTCCGCCTCGTCGGCCACCTCGACCCGGACCAGCGCCCGCGCCCCCGCCGGCAGGGCCTCCAGGATCGTCCCGATCGCGGGCAGCGCCGTCTCGTCCCCGGCCAGCAGCAGCCAGTCGGCGGCGGGCAGCGGACGGGCGTACGCGGACGACGGGCCGACCATGCCGAGCACGTCGCCGGGACGGGCCCGCCGGCCCCAGCGGGCGGCCGGCCCCTCCTCGCCGTGGAGCACGAAATCGACCGTCATCAGGCCGGAGCCGGGGTCGTACCCGCGGACGGTGAAGCTCCGCATCAGCGGGCGCTCGGGCTCCGGGATCGCCAGGTACGCCTCGTACCAGCGCATCCCGTACGCGTCGTCGGCGTCCGGCTCCGGCAGCCGGGGGACGTCCTGCCCCTCCCGCGGGAAGCAGAGCTTCATCTGCTGGTCCGGCCGGTCCTCCATGAGCCCGGCCAGCGCGTCCCCGGCGAAGCCGACGCGCGCCGTGCGCGGGGTGATCCGCTCCACGCCCACGACCCGTACGTACGACACCGCCAACGCCTGCCCCATCGCGGATCCCACCCTCTCCGACTGATACTTTACGACGTAAGGAATTACCCCGGGGAAGTTACTTTACGGCGTAAGGAGTTGCAAGTGGTGGTCTTTGCCGGGCAGGGCGACGCCCGCCGGTCGATGTCCCTGCTGTGGCGCGCCGGCCGGCCGGAGGAGCAGGACCGGCGCCCCGGCCCCCGGCCCGCGCTGAGCGTGGACGCGATCGTGGCCGCCGCCGTCGCCGTCGCGGACGAGAAGGGGATGGCCGCGCTCTCGATGCGCGCGGTGGGCGAGCGGCTGGGGCGTACGGCGATGGCGCTCTACACCTACGTCCCCGGCAAGGACGAACTGCTGGACCTGATGTACGACGCCGTCCACGCCGAACTGCCCACCCACTACCCGGACACCGGCGACTGGCGCGCGGCGCTCACCGACTGGGCGCGGGACACCCTCGCGTTCCAGCTGCATCACCCCTGGGTGCTCCGGGTCTCCCAGGCCCGCCCGGTCCTCGGCCCGCACGAGTACGCGGCACTGGACACCCTGGTGCGCCTGCTGAGCGGGACCGGGCTCGACGCGGCCGTGGTGCGGCGGCTGGCCGGGACGCTGTCCCACTTCGTCCGGGGCTGCGCCGGGACGGTCGCCGAGGCGCGGCAGGCCGCGGCGGCGACGGGCGAGCCGGACGAGGAGTGGTGGTTCGCCCGCTCGGCGCTGCTGGGCGAGGTGGCGCCCGATTTCGCGGAGCGCTACCCGAGCCTGAGCGCGATGGAACGCGCGTCCGCCCCGCCGCCCCCGGACCCGTCGTCGACGGACGGCATGCCGCACCTGGAGCGCGAGGCGCGGAGGACGTTCGAGGCGGGGCTCGACGTCCTGCTGGACGGGATCGAGGCGGCGGTCCGCCGCGCCGGGACACCCTGAGCGGGGCGGGGCGGATCACAGCGGGGCGGGCCCAGGCCGTACGAGTACGCACCCCCTACGCACAACACGACCGCCGCGACACCCCGTCGGGCATCGCGGCGGTCACACACGTACGTTCACGACACGCATACGTTCACGACACGCATACGTTCACGAGCGGTCGTTTACGAGCGGTCGTTCACCCGTTCACGGCTTGGGCAGTTCGCATCCCGGCCGGTCGAGGTCGAACTCGTTGCCGGCGCCGATGCACGGCACGAGACCGTAGGTCTGCTGGGCGTAGTTGATGCCCTCGCGCACAGTCACGTCGCCGTTCTCGTCGACCTCGCACGGGTTGTTGTCCGCGCACTCCAGGCCGTTCTCGTTGCCGGTGTTGTTGACGGCGACGACCTTGCCGGTCGCGTTGTCGACCACCGGGGAGCCGGACGTACCGCCGATGGTCCGGCAGGCGGAGGTGTAGCGGACCGAGTCCTTCCAGGTCCACGCCCCCTCCTTGAGGCGGTAGACGAAGCCGTCGATGTTGCAGGAGTACGTGCGCTTCCAGTAGCCGGACACGACCGTGATCGCGGTGCCCTCGACCGGGTGCGCGGCGTTGAGCTCCAGCGCCTTGATGCCGTAGGTGCTCTCGATCTGGGCGTAGGTGCGGGTGAGTTGGTACACCGATATGTCGGTGTCGGTCATCGTCCCGTACGAGATCTTGCTCGCGCGCAGGGTGCCGACGCCGCTGCCCGAGGCGTTCAGCAGGGTGAAGCTCCGGCTGGACGGCTGGTCGACCACGACCTCGCCCGGCCCGGGGAATCCCGTCTCCATGCAGTGCCCGTTGGAGAGCACGAGCGCGGGATCGTCGGGCTGGGAGTCGGGGGTGCGGACGACGGAGCCGGAACAGTTGCTCAGCGCCACGGTTCCGGCGAAGTTGACCGCCTTGGGCCTGGCCTTCTCCTTGACCGCAGCGGGCCTGGCCTTCTCCTTGACCGCGCTGGGCGACGTCGTTTCTTGGGCGGTGGCCGCGGTCGCCGGAGCGACACCCGCTCCGAGGAGCAGAACGGCGAACAGCGCACCGACGAGAGGCTTTTTCATGTGGGGGTCCCCTCCAGGCGTATGTGCAGGGTCCGAATGGCCCCTGCCACCGAAGTTCCTTCGGTTTTGACATGCGCATGTTGGCGTACTGGAGGGGCCCCCACAAGGGGCGGTTTCAAGCCGTCCTCGAACCGCCGGGCCCGACGGCGGCCTTCGAGCCGGGCCTCAGGAGGCGGTCGGCTCCACCGGGATCCACAGCTCCGCCTCGGCCCGCGCACCGTCGGGCGAGGGCCTGGTGCGCAGGATCTCGGGACCGGGCCGGCTCCGGTACGGATTGGACGGGAACCACTGGGTGAACACGTCCCGCCACAGGTACTGGAGCGCCTCCGGGAAGGGCCCGGAGTTCTCGAAGACGGCCCAGGTGCCCGCCGCGACCACCAGCACGTCCAGGTCGTCCGGCGCGTTCGCACCGGTCACCACGGCGTGGTAATAGTCGAATTCGGTCCCCTCCGCGCGGCCCTCCGCGAGATTGTCGCTGACCTGGACGATGCCCTCCGGCTGCTGGTCGGACAGTGCCGCGATGCGCGCCACGGCCTCCTTGCCGATGCCCCGGACGAACTCGGCGATGGCCCAGTTGACGCCCTCGTGCACCAGGGGGACCCGCGCCTTCCTGCCGACCACCCGGAACTCGCCCTTCGTCACGATCCGGTATTCCATGCTGCTGCTCCCTTCGACCACGAGGCGGAAGGACATCCGGGGCTGCGAGCGCAGTGCCGCACCGACCCGCCGGGCCTCGCCCGGACCGACGCCGTGCATGGCCCGGAACGCCCGCGCGAACGCCTCCCCCGAGGAGTAGCCGTACCGGACGGCGATCTCCAGCAGCGTCCGCTCCCCCGCGAGCACCTCGGCCCCCGCGAGCGTCAGCCGCCTGCGCCGGACGTACTCCGACAGCGGCATCCCGGCCAGCGCGGAGAACATCCGCCGGAAGTGGTACTCCGACGTCATGGCGATCCGTGCCAGCTCGGTCACCTCGATCCGCCGGTCGAGACGGCCCTCGATGTGCTCCATGGCCTGGTTCAGCTTGTCCAGCACCCCGGACTCCTTCCCTTGCGGGTCACCACGTTAGGAACGGCGCACCCGCCCCGACCCGACATCCTGTGCCCGGTGCGGTCGGGTGAGGCGCAGTCAGGTGGGGTGCGGGGTGCGGGGGTGCGCCGGGGCGGGCCTCCGGTTCCGGCGGACCGGCGACCGCGACCGGCGGACCGCGACTCGGGGACCAGGGCCCCTCCGCCCCGGGACGGAGGCGGCCGGCCGCCCGCGCTGCGTACTGTCGGGAACATGACTTCCGACCGCGAGCACCTGCCCGACCTCGACGCCTACCTCGATCGCATCGGCTGGAGCGGGACGCGCGAGCCGACCGCGGAGGTGCTGCGCTCCGTGCACCGCGCCCACGCCCTGGGCATCCCCTTCGAGAACCTGGACCCGGTCCTCGGCAGCGCGCCCTCGCTCGCGATCGCCGACCTGGAGGCGAAGCTCGTGCGCGGCCGGCGCGGCGGGTACTGCTACGAGCACAACACCCTGTTCGCCGCCGCGCTGACCGCGCTCGGGTTCCAGGTCACCCGGCTGTGCGCGCGGGTCGTGGTGGGGGCCCGGCCCGGGGACGTCCGGCCGCGCACCCACATGCTGATGGCGGTACGGATACCGGGCGGGTCCACCCCGTACCTGGCCGATGTCGGCTTCGGCTCCCCCGGTTCACTGCTGGAGCCGATCCCGCTGGTCGCGGGCGCCGAGGTGCACGACGCACCGCGCCGCCACCGGCTCGTGACCGTCCCGCACGACGGGCCGCTGGAGCTGTGGGAGCTGCGGACGCTCGCCGCCGACGGGAGCTGGGAGCCGCAGTACGCCTTCACCCTGGAGCCCTTCGAGGCGCCGGACTACGAGGTCATCAACTGGCACATCGCGACCAACCCGCGCTCCCCCTTCTCGTCCGGCGTGTACGCGCAGCGGACCGTCCCGGGCGCGCACCTGTCGCTGACCGGCCGCACGTTCGTGACCACGACCGACGACGGCGGCCGCGAGGAGCGCGAGCTGGCGGACGGCGACGAGGTGCTGCGGGTGCTGGCCACCGGGTTCGACATCCATCTGCCCCCGGGCACCCGACTGCCGGAGTGAGGACCGGGGCCGCCGCCCCGGTCCCGCCCGCCCCGGTCCCGCCACGTGGCCCATCTCACCCGTCCGTGTTCGTCACGCCCCCGATCCACCCCATTCGAAGCCCGGCCCCCGTCCCCGCCCGGCGTTCCCACGGTCCGGGACGGGGGATGCATGGCTATGGAAGACACGTCCGGCGCACCGGACCACCCGGGTGGGCCCACCCCGGCGGGAAAGCCCCGGCGGCACGCGGGGCGCGGTCGTAAGCTCCCGGACATGCAGGTCATCCAGTCCACGAAGCTCGCCAACGTCTGTTACGAAATCCGGGGCCCCGTGCTGGAGGAAGCGATGCGGCTGGAGGCAGCCGGTCACCGCATCCTCAAGCTGAACACCGGCAACCCCGCCGCGTTCGGTTTCGAGTGCCCGCCCGAGATCCTCGAGGACATCCTGCGCAATCTCGCCGGGGCGCACGGCTACGGCGACGCGAAGGGCCTGCTGTCCGCGCGGCGGGCGGTGGTGCAGCATTACCAGACCAAGGGCATCGAGCTCGACGTCGAGGACGTCTACCTGGGCAACGGCGTGTCCGAGCTGATCCAGATGTCGATGCAGGCGCTGCTCGACGACGGCGACGAGGTGCTCGTACCCGCCCCGGACTACCCGCTGTGGACCGCCTCGGTCTCGCTGGCCGGCGGCACGGCCGTGCACTACCGGTGCGACGAGCAGTCCGACTGGATGCCGGACCTCGCCGACATCGAGCGGAAGATCACCGACCGCACCAAGGCGCTGGTGATCATCAACCCGAACAACCCGACGGGTGCGGTGTACGACGAGGAGATGCTGCGCGGGCTGACCGAGATCGCCCGGCGCCACAACCTGGTCGTCTGCTCCGACGAGATCTACGACCGGATCCTGTACGACGGCGCGGTCCACGTCCCGACCGCGACCATCGCGCCCGACCTGATGGTGCTCACCTTCAACGGGCTCTCCAAGAACTACCGGGTGGCCGGCTACCGGTCGGGCTGGCTGGCCGTCTGCGGCCCGAAGGCGCACGCCTCCTCGTACATCGAGGGGCTGACGATCCTCGCCAACATGCGGCTCTGCGCCAACATGCCCTCGCAGCACGCCGTGGCCACCGCGCTCGGCGGGCGGCAGTCGATCGACGACCTGGTGCTGCCGGGCGGGCGGATGCTGGAGCAGCGCGACACCGCGTACGAGCTGCTGACCCGGATCCCGGGCGTGACCTGCGTGAAGCCGAAGGGGGCGCTGTACCTCTTCCCGCGCCTCGACCCCAAGGTCTACAAGATCAAGGACGACCGGCAGATGGTCCTCGACCTGCTGCGGGCCGAGAAGATCATGGTGGTGCACGGCACCGGGTTCAACTGGCCGGAGCCCGACCACTTCCGGGTCGTGACGCTGCCCTCGACCGAGGACCTGACGGACGCGGTCAACCGGATCGCCCACTTCCTGGACGGGTACGGCCAGCCCTGACGACCGGCGGCGGGCTCGGGGGCGATCCCCGGATCGATCGCAGTCAACTTTAGACTCAATCCAATGTAGGATGGTTCCACAGCACCACCAGGAGGCCATCCATGTACGAACCGATCCGCACCAAATCGGTCCACACACCGGCCGACCACGCCGACGACTTCCCGCATCGTTCCCGCGAGGAGGAGCTGGACATCCAGCTCGCCGGGCACCTGGCCGCGCTTCTCGCGGTCACCGACGAGCTGGGCCTCGGCGAGGCGGGCGACCGCATCGCCGAACAGGTCGCCAGGCTGCGCGGCGCGGCGCCCGCCCGGCACGCCGGCCGGACCGAAGCATCCGCAGCCGCGCTGCACCGCCGCGCCCACGCCCTGGCGGGCCGTGCGCTGGTGGTGGCCGCGTCCCGCGCCGACACCGCCGCGGCGATCCTCGCGGCCGGGCGCATGGACGCCCACGCGGCGGCCGTCGCCGCGCCCGCCGCGCCCGCGCGGCTGGTCGGCGCCCACTGACGGCCCCGGTCCGCACGCCGCCGAGGCGCGTGGACCGGGCGCCCCTCACCCCCGCACCGGGCGCCACTCACCCCTGCTCCGGGCACCCTTCGCCCCCGCGCCAGGCACCCTCAGCCCCGCGCCGGGCACCCTTCGCCCCGCACCCGGAACAGAACCGCCCGGAACGGAACCGCCCGCCCCGGGCCGCACTCCACCGCACCGGAACCGCCTGCCCTCCGCGGGCCCCCGCGCCGCACCGGAACCACCCGTCCCGGTGCGGCGCGGCCGTGGTCAGCGACGGACCCGTACCGTCGCCGACGCCGTCGATCCGCTGTGCAGGTCGTCGCCCGCGTAGCCGATCTCGTACGTCACCTCTCCGATGGCCCGGGGCAGGTCGTTGACGGTGAAGGTGCCGTCGGCGGCGACGGCGGCCGAGGTCAGCGTGCCGGTGCCCTTCCGGTCGGTGCGCACCACGGACAGCGTGATCCCGGCGGGCAGCGCCCTGCCCTGCCCGGTCAGGGTGCCGGTGATCGTCAGGCCCGCGCTCTTGGTCGCCTCCGTCGGCGCCCGGAGCGCGATGGCGGTCGGGGCCTTGTCGACGGTGACGGCGAGCGTGACGTCCTCGGCCGGGCGGTGGGTGACGTCGCCGGTGAAGGAGACGGTGTAGGTGGCGTCGCCGACCAGGGACGGGACGTCGAGGACGGTGAACGAGCCGTCGGCCTCGACCTCGGCGGCGGCGAGCCTGCGGTCGCCGTTCGCGTCGTGCCGCACCGCCGTCACCCGGACCGGTTCGGCGGGGGCGGGGCCGTCCAGCTCCAGCCGGCCCCTGATCCCGACCGGTTCGCCGACGACGGGCCGGCCCGGGGTGGTGGAGAGGCCGCCGGTGAAGCGGGAGTCGTACTGGGCGGCCGGGGGCTGGATGACGTGCAGCCAGTACTCGGTGCCGGAGGTGTTGGTGGTGACGGCGAACAACCGCGAGCCGTCCTTCGACCAGCCGAGGCCGCGCGGCGCGACCCGGTCCCCGTCGAGCACTCCCTCGAAGGCGAACTCCAGCGGGGCCCGGCCGGACGCCGGGTCGGCGGGCTGCACCAGCAGGTCGGCCGTGCCCCCGGTGGCGGCGGCGCCCCGGGCGATGTACGTGCCGTCGCCGCTGAACGCGACGGCCGACGCCTTGGCCCCCTCGGGCAGCGGCTGGTACGGGACGGGCGCGTCGGACAGGTCGGCGGCCTCCAGGAGCCGGGTGCCGTACGCGGCGTCGGCGACCGCGATCCGCCGCCCGTCGGGGGACTGCGCCACGTCCTTCATGTCGAGGCCGCCCTGCCCCTGGGCGTCGGCGAAGCGTCGTTCGGGACCGCGCACCAGGGTGTCGCCGCTCGCGTCGAACGTGGTGACGAAGGGGTTGGTCTCGGTGGCGGTGCGGGTCTGCGCCATCACCAGACGGTCCGGGACCTCGGGGTCGCTCTCCAGCCGCAGCCGGCTCGCCGCGTTCCACCCGGTGCTGACCGACGCGCTGCCCGCCGCACCGTAGAGCGTGCTCCGGAAGGCGGCGCAGTCGGTTCCGTTGTACGGCGTCTCGGCGTGCCACTCCTTGCCGCCGGCGAAGGCCACGTCGCGCGGGCAGGTCGGCGCGGTCGCGGTGGAGACGGCGCCGGTGCGCTCCCAGGTCACGGTGTCGAAGGCCAGGACGGCCGAGGACTGCGAGACGTAGAGCGTCCCGCCGTCCGTGCTCAGGGCCATCCCTGACGGGACGGTGCCGACGGCGAGCGATCCGGTCCTCTGGCCCTGGAAGTTGTAGATGTGGACCTGGTTGTTCGTGCTGCGGTCCTGACCATCCGTCACGTAGACCCGCTCGTGCACGGAGTCGACGACCATCGCCGCGTACGAGGAGATCGGCAGCTTTGCCACGGTGTCGCCGGGCACGGTGCCGTCGGCCGCGCGGGCGGCCGGGGGTGCGACCGCGGTGAGGCCCGCGGTGCCGAGGGTCAGCGCGGCCAGCGTCGCCGCGATGCGTACATGGTGCCGGTTCTTGCTCAACTGAGTCCCCCACAAGATCTGTTGGCCTCCGGCCGACCGAGCCGGAGGCGATGTGAAGGAACATCGAATCGTTGTGGAGGTTGTGTGCGCAAGTCTCGGGCGATCTTGGGACGTTCGCCATGAAACGCCGGAAAGGGAGCGACCCCCGGAACCGTGAGGGAGTTCCGGGGGTCGTACCGCGGCCGGGCTGGTGAGACCCACAGGTCAGGGCGGATGTCCAGGGCCCGGTCGCGGGGCATGCGGGGCGCACCCGCGCGGGGTGCGCCCGGAGCCCGGCGGGATCAGCCCAGGCGCTGGACCAGCGCGCGGTACTCGTCCCACAGCTCCTTCGGCGTGTGGTCGCCGAAGGTGTTGAGGTGCTCGGGCACCAGCGACGCCTCCTCGCGCCAGATCTCCTTGTCGACGTCGAGCAGGAAGTCCAGGTCGGCGTCGGAGAGGTCCAGGCCGTCGGTGTCCAGCGCGCCCTTGGCCGGCAGGATGCCGATCGGCGTCTCGACGCCCTCGGCCTTGCCGTCCAGGCGCTCGACGATCCACTTCAGGACGCGGCTGTTCTCGCCGAAGCCGGGCCACACGAACTTGCCCGCGTCGTTCTTGCGGAACCAGTTCACGTAGTAGATCTTCGGGAGCTTGGCCTGGTCCTTGTCGGCACCGACCTTGATCCAGTGGTTCATGTAGTCGCCCATGTTGTAGCCGCAGAACGGCAGCATGGCGAACGGGTCGCGGCGCAGCTCGCCGACCTTGCCCTCGGCGGCGGCGGTCTTCTCGGAGGCGACGTTGGCCCCGAGGAAGACGCCGTGCTGCCAGGTGAAGGACTCGGTGACCAGCGGCACTGCGGAGGCGCGACGGCCGCCGAAGAGGATCGCCGAGATCGGCACGCCCTTCGGGTCCTCCCACTCGGGCGCGATGATCGGGCACTGCCCGGCCGGGACGGTGAAGCGGGCGTTGGGGTGGGCGGCCGGGGTGTCGGAGGCGGGCGTCCAGTCGTTGCCCTTCCAGTCGGTGAGGTGGGCCGGAGCGGTCTCCGTCATGCCCTCCCACCAGACGTCGCCGTCGTCGGTGAGCGCCACGTTGGTGAAGACGGAGTTGCCCCACATGGTCTTCATGGCGTTGGCGTTGGTGTGCTCGCCGGTGCCGGGCGCGACGCCGAAGAAGCCGGCCTCGGGGTTGATCGCGTAGAGACGGCCGTCCTCGCCGAACCGCATCCAGGCGATGTCGTCGCCGATGGTCTCCACGGTCCAGCCGGGGATCGTCGGCTCCAGCATGGCGAGGTTGGTCTTGCCGCAGGCGCTCGGGAAGGCCGCGGCGATGTACTTGGGGGCCTCGGCCTCGCCCTGCGGCGGGGTGAGCTTGAGGATCAGCATGTGCTCGGCGAGCCAGCCCTCGTCACGCGCCATGACGGAGGCGATGCGCAGCGCGTAGCACTTCTTGCCGAGCAGGGCGTTGCCGCCGTAGCCGGAGCCGTAGGACCAGATCTCGCGGGCCTCGGGGAAGTGCGAGATGTACTTGATGGAGTTGCACGGCCACGGAACGTCCTCCTGGCCCTCCTCCAGCGGGGCGCCCAGGGTGTGGACGGCCTTGACGAAGAAGCCGTCGGAACCGAGCTCGTCCAGCACCGCCTGCCCCATGCGGGTCATGGTGCGCATGGAGACGGCGACGTACGCGGAGTCGGTGATCTCGACGCCGATCGCGGAGAGCGGGGAGCCGACGGGGCCCATGCAGAAGGGCACGACGTACATGGTGCGACCGCGCATGGCCCCGCGGAAGACGCCGTTCTCACCGGTGAAGATCTCCCGCATCTCGGCGGGGGCCTTCCAGTGGTTCGTCGGACCGGCGTCCTCCTCCTTCTCGGAGCAGATGAACGTACGGTCCTCGACGCGGGCGACGTCGCTCGGGTCGGACGCGGCGTAGTAGGAGTTCGGGCGCTTGGTCTCGTCCAGCTTCGTGAAGGTGCCCTTGGCCACGAGCTCCCCGCACAGGCGCTCGTACTCGGCCTCGGAACCGTCGCACCAGACCACCCGGTCCGGCTCGGTGATCGCCGCGATCTCGTTCACCCAGGAGATGAGCTCCTGGTGCTGGGTGGGGGCAGTGGGGGGAGCCGCGATGTCGCGCGCCACGATCGCTCCTTGTTGAGGGTGTCTGTTTGGTAGTTGCCCCGTGGGGGCTGCGACCCGGATGCTTCGACCCCTTCAAATCCCGTTGGCGCTCATCCGGTGCCGACCGCACTCATTTGATCATCCGACCGTTTCGCCCATATGTCCAGGGGACCTCACACGTGAGCATTGCCACTCGCATCCGTTACTTACGGTTGCGTAGGTACGATGCGGGAATGACTGCCGCCGCCGCGCCCGAGTCCCCCGGGCTGGAACCAGCCGATTCCCATCTCCTCCCGGCGAATCCCCTCCCGGCACCTCCTCTTCCGGCGAATCCCCTTCCTGCGAAACCGCGGATGCGCGGCTGGCTGCACGCCGGGATGTTCCCCGCCGTGATCGTCGCGGGGGTCGCCCTGATCGCGTTCACGGACAGCGCCCTCGGCCGGATCGCCTGCGGGATCTACACGCTGACCGCGTGCCTGCTGTTCGGGGTCAGCGCGCTCTACCACCGGGGCACCTGGGGGCCGCGCGGCGAGGCGGTGCTCCGCCGGCTCGACCACGCCAACATCTTCCTGATCATCGCGGGCACCTACACCCCGCTGACCCTGCTCCTGCTGCCCGAGTCCACCGGCACCCCGCTGCTGTGGGCGGTCTGGGCGGCCGCGGCGGCCGGCATCGCCTTCCGGGTGTTCTGGGTCGGCGCCCCGCGCTGGCTCTACACGCCCTGCTACCTCGCCATGGGCTGGGCCGCGGTCTTCTTCCTGCCGGACTTCCTGCGGACCGGCGGGATCGCCGTACTGGTGCTGGTCGTCGTCGGCGGCCTGCTCTACAGCGCGGGCGGGGTCATCTACGGCATCAAGCGGCCCAACCCCTCCCCGCGCTGGTTCGGCTTCCACGAGGTCTTCCACTCGCTGACCCTGGCCGCCTTCGTGGTGCACTACGTCGGCATCTCCCTGGTGGCCTACAACCACGGCTGAGCAGCGTCCCGGCCGGTGCCGACGGCCCGCCGATGCCCGACAATGGCGACCATGGCCGCCACCTCCCGTACCCCTTCCGTTTCCGCCCCGGAAACGCCGCCGCAGCTGGGACTGCGCGAGCGGAAGAAGCTCCGGACCCGGATCGCGATCCGGCACGCCGCCTGCCGGCTGATCGCCGCGCAGGGCTACGAGGCGACGACGGTCGAGCAGATCGCGGAGGCGGCCGAGGTGTCGCCCAGCACCGTCTTCCGGTACTTCCCGGCCAAGGAGGACATCGTCCTCGCCGACGAGTACGGCCCGGTCCTGGAGGCCGCCCTGCTCCGCCGCCCGGCCGGTGAACCGCTGCTGGAGTCGCTCCGGCACGTCCTGACCGAGACGTTCGCGGCGATCCTGGCGGCCGAGGAGGACGAGATCCGCCAGCGCGCCCGGCTGATCGTGGAGGTCCCCGCGGTCCGGGCCCGGATGACGGAGAGCATGTCGGACACGGCCGGCACCCTGGCCGCCGCCCTCGCCACCCGCGCCGGCCGCGCCCCCGACGACCTGGCGGTCCGGGTGTCGGTCGCGGCGGTCCTGGGCGCGCTGCGCGAGGTGACGCTGTACTGGTGCGAGCACGACCGGGAGGGCGACCTCGTCGCGATGATCGGCCGGGCGCTGGACAGCCTGGAGAACGGCCTGTCGCTGTGACACCGTGCCGGCCCCGCCGGACGCCCGGAACATGACTGACGCACGACCGACGGACGCCCCGCCGCCCCTCCTCCCGCCCTACTGACTGCTCACCGCACCCCGCGCCCCGAGCCCCCGCCCAGCCGCCGCGCCAGCTCCTGCGCGTCCGTCGTCGGGACGTCGCACACGAAGTTCCGGCACACGTAGGCCGTCGGCGCCCCGCCCGTCATCGGCCGGTCCGCCAGCAGCGGGAACTCGCTCCCGCCCGTCTCCCCCGCGGCCACCACCGCGCCCGGGGCCGTGCCCAGCAGCGCCGTGCGGTGCAGCTCGCCGCCGACCGGCCCGGCGACCGCGACCTCGCGCGGCCCGTCGAGCAGCGCCTCCGCGACCGCGAGCCCCCAGCCGGTGAACCGGGGAGCCCGCGGACCGAGCGCCTTCACCACGCCCAGCGCCCCCTCCCCGGCGGTGCGGTGGGCCTCGGAACCGGTGTGCGCGGCGTACGAGAGCAGTGCCCCGGCCGCCGCCGTCCAGCCCGCCGGGGTCGCGTTGTCGGTGGGGTCCTGCGGGCGGCGGATGAGCTGCTCGGCGTCGTCCGCCGTGTCGTACAGCTGACCGCCCTCGCCGGTGAAGTGCTGGAGCACGATGTCGAGGAGGAAACCCGCGAACTCCAGCCAGACGCCCTCGCCGGTGACCGAGGCCAGGGCGAGGAAGCCCTCGGCGACGTCGCCGTAGTCCTCCAGCACCCCGGCGTTGGCACCGGCCCGGCCGTCCTTCGAGGTACGGGCCAGCCGGGCGACGTCCCCCATGTGGACCCGGACCAGCAGGTCGGCCGCCTCGGTGGCGCGCTCGATCAGGTCGGGCCGGCCGAAGTACGCCCCGGTCTCGGCGAGCGCGGCGATCGCCAGACCGTTCCAGGCGGCGACCACCTTGTCGTCCCGGCCGGGCCTGGGGCGCAGCTCGCGGGCGGCCAGCAGCCGGGCCCGCACGTCGGCGACCCGGTCCGCGTCCGCCACGCCCGTCCCCGGCAGCCGCAGGACGGAGGCCCCCTCCTCGAACGTGCCCTCCTCGGTCACGCCGAAGTACTCGGCGGCGAAGGCCGCGTCCTGCTCGCCGAGCACCTCCCGCAGCTGCCCGGGCGTCCACACGTAGTACGCGCCCTCGACGTGCCGCCCGGCCCCGTCCTCGCTGTCGGCGTCGAGCGCGGAGGCGAACCCCCCTTCGGCGGTGCGCAGTTCGCGCACCATGAAGTCGGCGGTCTCCAACGCGGTCCGCCGGGCCGACTCCGAGCCCGTGACCCGCCACAGATGCGCGTACACCCGGCAGAGCAGCGCATTGTCATAGAGCATCTTCTCGAAGTGGGGCACCACCCACTCCCGGTCCACCGAGTAGCGGGCGAACCCGCCGCCGAGCTGGTCGTACATCCCGCCCCGGGCCATCGCCTCGCAGGTGTCGACGGCCATCTGGAGGGCACCCTCCGCCCCGGTGCGGGCGTGGTGGCGCAGCAGGAACTCGATGATCATGGACGGCGGGAACTTGGGCGCCCCGCCGAACCCGCCGTGCTTGCCGTCGTACTCGCGGGTGAGCCCGAGCAGCGCCTGCGCCAGCTCCGGCTCGCCCGGCAGCCCCTGGCCGGCGTGCACCAGGGAGCGCCGGGAGAGGTCCTGGACGATGCGCCCGGCGACCTCGCCCACCTCGTCCCGCCGGCTCGTCCAGGCCGCCGCGACCCCTTCGAGCACCTGCCGGAAGGACGGCATGCCGTGGCGCGGCTCGGGCGGGAAGTACGTGCCGAAGTAGAAGGGTTCGGCGTCGGCGGTCAGGAAGACGGACATCGGCCAGCCGCCCTGCCCGGTCGCCGCCTGCACGGCCTCCATGTAGACCGCGTCCACGTCGGGGCGCTCCTCGCGGTCCACCTTGACGTTGACGAAGTGCTCGTTCATGTACGCGGCGGTGGCCTCGTCCTCGAAGGACTCGTGCGCGAGGACGTGGCACCAGTGGCAAGCGCTGTATCCCACGCTCAGGAACACCGGCACATTGCGCCGCCGCGCCTCCTCGAAGGCCTCGGGGGACCACTCCCACCAGTCGACCGGATTGTCCGCGTGCTGAAGCAGATACGGGGACGTGGACTGCGCAAGTCGGTTGGCCATGAGTCCAATCCTCGCGCACCCACTCCCACGACACACGCGCGCCACGGGGCAGAGCGGTGAAGGGCGGGTGGGGCACCACACCGGGCAGTGGGCTGAGCCCAGCAGCGCCCGGACTGTTGAGGCACCACGAAGGAGGTACACCATGACCGCCGAGATGGTGGCGCCCGCGTGGATGCACACCCAGATCAGCGCGGAGCAGTACGACTCCTGGTCCGAGGAACAGTGCGCCGGCATCGAGATCGTGGACGGGATGGTCGTCGTGAGCCCGAGCGGCTCCAAGCGGCACAACCGCCTGGCCCGGCTCCTGGCCAATGCCCTGGACGCCGCCGCGGGCCCGGAGTGGAACGCCGATGCCGACTTCGACGTCCGCCTGCAGGACGTCCCCCTCACCAACCGCCGCCCGGACGTCACTGTCCACCGGTCGGAAACCATCGACCTCACACCCACCCGCCCCGAGCACGTGCTCCTGGTCGTCGAGGTCGTATCACCCGGTTCGGAGACCACGGACCGGGTCGTGAAGGTGGACCAGTACGCCAAGGCCGGCATCCCCTTCTACTGGCGCGTCGAACAGGCAGCCACCGGGGTCCCGATCATCTACACCTACGTTCTCGATCCCGCCACCAAGGCTTACAGGGACGGCGAGATGTTCACCGGCACGGTGAGGGCCACCGCGCCTTTCTCCCTCACGGTCGATCTTGGGGTCATGTAAGGACGGAGGGTCTCCCCGCTTTCGACAGCTGACCGGTAGCGCCCGGATGGTCATTGTTCGCAGACCGATCGGAACATTCCCCACCTCCGAGCCGGATGCACCACCTCCGGATGCCATGCCGGCTCATGGGCGATCGTTTAGCCGTGCCTGGTCAGGAACTGATCAAGGTCACGTTGACGGGAGATCGCACCACCGGGGCAGCCGCCTACGAGACTGACACAGGGCCCGGCATCCGGTTGTGGTTCATCGACGTGCACGGGCCACGACTGCCCCCCTGTGCCCTCGACGCCACGAGCGCGCCAGTCGCAGGCCGAAGAACCGCGGCACTGCAGGCAGGCACGAGCTGACATGTTCGATTACCAGCTGACCATCCATGCGCGCCACGGCCATGAGGTCGAGCGGTATAGCGATCCCAACACTCTACTTCTTGTGCAAGTGACAGTAACTGAAGTACCTTGCAGGACATGCAAGATGACGCATGGTCACCACCCTCTGTCCTATTGACGGTCGATCTCGTGATCCTGACGCTGCGCGACAGTCGTCTGCACGTCCTCCTGGTGGAGCGGGGCGAAGACCCCTTCCGGGGCATGCTCGCACTGCCCGGAGGATTCCTGAGCCATGACGGCGAGGAGATCCTGGACGCCGCTCACCGCGAACTGAGTGAGGAAACAGCCCTGACCTCCGGCTGGGTACACCTTGAACAGCTGGCCGTGTACGGAAGATCGGGCCGCGACCCGCGGGGCCGAGTCGTCTCCGTCGCGCACCTGGCGATCGCACCGGGACTGCCCGACCCTGTCGCGGGGACGGATGCCACCGATGCCGCGTGGATACCCGCAGAAGCCGTACTGTCCGGCGAGGCGCCCCTCGCCTTCGACCACCATCGAATCGCCGCGGACGGGATAGAACGCGCACGCACCAAGATCGAATTCTCGGCACTGGCCACCGCGTTCTGTGGGGAGAGCTTCACCATCGCGGAGCTGCAGCAGGTGTACGAGGCCGTCTGGGGCACCACACTCGACACCCGCAATTTCTACCGGAAGGTCCAAGCTTCGAAGGGATTCATCGTCCCCGTCGGCACGGACCGCAGGGCCACGGGAGGACGGCCCGCACGGTTGTACCGGGCCGGTCCGAACACCGTGCTGTTCCCACCGCTGATCCGACCCGCGCCACCCGCGACGGAAGAGAACACGAGAGGGGAAGAGGAGTAGATGCCAAAGGGCCCGGTGGTGATTCTCACCGCCCTCAATCTTGAATATCAGTCCGTGCGCCAGAGGCTGGCGAATCCTCAGGTGCATCGCCATGAGCGCGGTACCCGGTTCGAGGTGGGAACCGCACGGGGCACATCGTGCCGCGTCGCGCTCGGCCTGACGAACAAGGGGAACCATTCCGCCGCGGTGATCGCCGAACGCGCGATCCAGGAGTTCTCACCGGTGGCCGTGCTGTTCGTCGGGGTCGCCGGCGCCCTGTGGGACGCCACCAGGCTGGGTGACGTGGTGATGGCGTCACATGTGTACGCCTATCACGGCGGGACCAGTGAGGACGACGGGCTCAAGGCCCGTCCCCGGGTGTGGGAAGCGCCGCACGGCATCAGCCAGCTCGCCTCGCACCTGGCCCGTTTGAACGACTGGGCGGACCCCACGCCCGGTCACGAGGACGGGCCTCAGGTGCGTTTCGGGGCGATCGCCGCCGGCGAGATCGTCCAGAACTCGAGGATCTCGGCCGAGGCGAAGTGGATCCGACAGCACTACAACGACGCGCTCGCCATCGAGATGGAGGCAGCCGGTGTGGCCCAGGCCGGCCATCTCAGCGGAGCGCCGGTGGCCATCGTCCGGGGGATCAGCGACCGGGCGGACGGCACGAAGAACAGTTCGGAGGACCGCAACTGGCAGCCGCGGGCCGCGGCGAACGCGGCGGCGTTCGCCATCCGGTTGGCAGTGGAACTGGAGCAGGAGGAGGCCACAATGCCCCAGGACGACGGGGCCCGTTCGACCGACTGGTTCGACCGGCGCGTCAGCAACACCGTCCACAACAGTACTGTCGGCATCGTGGCCGGCTCCGTCACGGGCAGCAGTGTCCACATGAACACGGCCTCGAAGGCACCCGGCCCGACGGACCTGATCACGGAACTGAACGGTTTCCGCGATCAGCTTGGGTGGCACCGTACCGAGGGCGTCCTCGACGAGGACAGCTACCGGGAAGCCCTGACCGATCTGGACTCCGCCCTCCGGTCGGCCGGGGAGCGCACCCCTGAATCGTCGAAGCGGGCGGTCATGACACTCAAGAGGCTGCGCGGACTGGTCGCGGAGTGCCCCGCGCTGGTGGCCACGTTGACTCCGTTGGTGGCCGCGGCCGGTGACCTGGCATGAACCACGACGACAGTGCCCCGTACAGCTCGGCGGCATACGGCTCGACCATCGGGATCCAGGCCGAGACCGTACACAACTCCAACGTCTACTTCGTCCACCCCGACGCCTCGCCGCAGGAGAAGTACCGGGTCGGCGTACAGCTCCTGGAAGACGGCGTTCCCAGCCGGGCCCGCGAAATGATCACCGATGCGATCGCCCACGGGTACGACGGCACGGAGGTGCGTTTCCACTGGGTGCTCGCCATGCTCAGCGCACGCACCCACCACGACCTGACCGCCGAAGAGGTCGGGCAGCTGCGTTACGCCTACGGGCTCGTGCGGGACTTCGCCGAGGACAAGTGGAAGGAAGCCCTGCGCGTCACTTTCGACCTGTTGGCGGTACTCAGCACCGCCGGCAGCGAGACCGGCCCCGTGCTGAAGCAACTGCAGGACCTGCCGCTCCGCCAGCACGACGCGATCCTCCGCCACCTCAACGTGATACTCACCGGAGGGCTGAAGGACGACCTGTGGGCGGAGACCCTCGGGCGGGCCAGGGCGGAACGCTTCGGCAACGGCCGGGCCCAGCGGGTCTGGGCCTACTTCGCACCCGACCCCATCGGGGCGCGGGCCGTTCAGCCCCGCCCGAGCACCGCTGCCGCCGCCAAGGCGGCCCTCCCTGTCCGGGCCGTCCTGTTCGCCATCAGCAGTGCTCTCCTCGGGGCCCTGGCTCTGATCGCGAATCCGGCCCAGGCGATCGTCGAGTTAGCGGTGGCACTCGGCGCGGGCCTGACCGCGGCGCGCTTCGGCGTTCGGTGGTGGGGCCAGGAGCCCAGGCCTGGCTTCGGGGCCGAGGTTCACGCCCCGGATCCGCGCGATCCCCCGATCGCCGAGGACCGGTTCACCAAGCGCGTCCGCCATTCGTTCGATCACTACTTCAGCATTCGAAGGCCCCACGGCTTCACCGCGGATGCCTGGCTCGGTCACACGGTTCAAATCCGCAGCAGCCTCGCCGCCGAGATCGCGGACCTCTACCGGGAGAGCCGAATCGGTGTGGAGCGAGTCGACTGGCTGATCCGGTACCTCGCCGAGGACGCCCGAGATCGCTACAACAACGGCACCCTGTCCGATCGGTACCGTCAGGACCGGACGTCGGGCAGGACGAAGGCCTTGACCGTGGCGGCCCTCGCCGTTCTCGGTGTCGCGGCTCTGGCCGGGTTCGGCACAGCGGCCATCGGTGCCGCCCAACCGCGGCCTCTGTGGGCGTTCCTGGCCATGCTCGGTGCGGCTTGGTCCGGGCACGCGAGCGCTTCCCGATGGCTGGAGGTCCGGCGTGAAGAGCACCGGCTGAACCGGGAGACCCAGGAATACAGCGAGCATTTGGCCGAACGGCAGATTGCCTACCATCGCTGGAAGTCGTTCCTGGACGCTACGCGCCCCAGCGAACTGGAGATGGAGACCTGGCTCACCTGCGACAAGACCTCGTTCGTCGATGAGGCACTCCGGCACCACCGGCTCACCTGGCGTGACCTGATCGCCCACACCATCCTCATGGCCCCGGGTCCATCCTGCAAGCGTGGCCGGGTCCGAGGCGGCCCATGGCGGTACTCGCGCTACGTGTTCCGCCTGTTCCTGTTCACCCAGGACGGTATCCGCGAGATCAGCTCCGAGTTCGACTTCTTCGACGGAACGCGCAAGAACGAGCAGCGGAGCAACTACCGGTTCGACGCGCTAACCTCCGTACAGGTGACGGAGAACGCCGACATTGGCTACGACCTGGAGCTCTTCCTCGCCAACGGACCGGCCAGGAAGATCCGCGTCAAGGACGCCGACGCCCATCAACTGGCGCCGACCGAGAATTCCCAGGAAATCTCCGAGATCAACCTCAGCGCGGCCGGCTCCACCCACACTTTCCGCCTTCTGGAGGGGATAGCGGCGGACGGGAAGAGCTGGATCGAACGGCACGGCCCCGACAGCCTGGCTCCCTTCCAGATCGCCGGCTGATCCTGAACTCGAGCATAGGGGTGCCTGTGACCTCCACGGATGACGTCACCGAGAGCAAGATCCTGCTGGCCGAGTACGGGTGCCTCAAGGAGGAACAGAAGACCCGCATAGGGTTTCGCGACAACCTGCTGTACTTCACCCTCGCGGCAGCCACTGCAGTCGTGGCGATCACCGCGCAGAGCGGACAGTCCCGGCTACTGCTCTCCGTCCCCGCGATCTGTCTGATCCTGGGCTGGACCTACCTGGTCAACGACGAGAAGATCTCGGCAATCGGCTACTACGTCCGCGACCGGCTGGGCCCGCGCCTGGAGGAACTCACCTCCACCCACGGCGCAGTGTTCGGCTGGGAGATCTACCACCGCAGCGTTGCGGGCCGCACCGTGCGCAAGCGGCTTCAGACCGCGGTGGACCTGTTCACGTACCTGGTCCTGCCCATGGTCTGCACGACCGCGTTCTGGTGCTCTCCCGTCGTTCAGCCCCTGCTCTTACTCGCTTCTCTTGGGCAGACACTCGCCTTGGCTGTACTGGGCTGGCAGTTCCTGCGCCGTAGGGAGCGAGAGCACTGAGCCAAATGCTGTGGCAGGCCCAGGCAATGGCGTCGAGGGCATCGGGGTGTTGCCGTTCTGGCGAGGGCCTCCCAGGCGGCAATCACGTAGACACACTGGCGGCCCCGGGTCACGCCCACTGTGAAGTGTCTGGCCCCATTCTTGGGGAAGGACGGAATCCACAGCAGCGCGGGGTGCGCCTCTGCGATGATCAGACCGTTGCGAGGCGGGATCGAGCCGGAGGAAGACACCTATGACCGATTCCAAGCTGGGCGACGGCGCGGAGGAGCCCCTGGGACGAGCCTCCTATCTGATCGAGGGACGGCGGGTGTTGGTCTCCGATCTGGTAGACGCCGGACTGCTGACCGCCGGAACGCAGCTCACCTTCCGGCGTAAGCAGTCCGGAGAGGCACACCTCGCTAAGGTGACCGGGGACGGCAGGATCGAGCTGAGCGACGGCCAGCGGTTCAAGTCCCCCTCCGCGGCAGCCGCTGCGGCCACGGGTCGGGGCCCCTACGACGGATGGACCGCCTGGGCACTTGACGACGGCACCCTGCTGGACGTTCTGAGACAGAGCCTCCTGGACACGGTGGCGGAGCAGCCCGCGTCCGGCGGCTCGGCAGCAGACGTCTCCGCCGCGCGGCACGCCCGGTTGAAAGACGCCCGGAAGCAAGCGGATGCAGATACTCCGATCACCCTCACCGTCCGGGATCTGCTGGGCTGGTGGGGGGCTTCCCGACGCGGCTACCTGATCAGCGAGCAGATAGCCAGTGAGCTGACCAACCACGGCCTGTACACCGTTCCGGACTTCGCAGCCGTAGGCATCGACGACCGGGTCACCTTGACCGGGCCGTCATTGGATACCGAGAACAGGGACGAGGAAACGGCCGAACCGGAGGCGGCAACAGAGCAGGCGGAGCTGAGGACGACCGGCACACCGGCGACCGCCACCACCTCCGGCAGCGCGGAGGACAAGGGCGAGCCGATCCAGGGACAGACGGTCGGCAACCTGCCCTCGGCACTCAGAGGAGTGGTATCGGTGACCTCCTCGGCGAGTTTCGAGGAAGCATTCACCAAGATGCAGCTCAACGGGTACTCGCAGCTGCCGGTGCTTAACGGAACTCGGAACCTCCAGGGGGCCGTCACCTGGGAATCCATTGCCCAGGCTCGTTACAAGGACAGCCAGGCTCCCTTTTCCCAGGCCATCGTCAAAGCTCACGATGTCAGCTATGCCGATCATCTGATCGACGTCCTGCCCTACCTGGAGCAGTACGGCTTCCTCTTGGTGAGGGACCAGACGAAGCAGATCGCCGGGATCATCACCATCGCGGACGTGGCCGCCGAGTACGGCGCCACGGCGCGACCGTTCCTCCTCATTGGCGACCTCGACCGGCAGCTGCGCCGGGTCATCTCGGAAGGCCTCGACCTTCAGGAGGTGATCACGCTCTGCGATCCGGACAAGCTCCGCAACATCACTGCCTTCGGTCAGATGTCGTATGGGGACTATCAGCAGATCCTCAGCAATCAGCAGCAATGGGACAAGTTGGGGTGGCCGCTGGACCGCAAGTCCTTCGTGGCCCGCCTCGACGAGCTGCGCGAGGTCCGTAACGAGTTGATGCACTTCAACGACAAGGACAAGGTCGGCGATGACGCGATACCGAAGCTCCGCAACATGATCGAGCTGCTGCGCCGATACGGAACCTGAGGCGAGGCGCGCGGCCGCCCTCGGTCCGCCGCGCGCCTCCGCCCTCACCCCCTCGTCAGTGTCGATACCTCAAGGCTTCTCGTTGTAATAGATGTCGTCTTACACTTCGGGTATGAAGCAGACTCGAGCCGGGACCACTGAGAACATCTCCGTGTCCATGCCCGCCGAGCTGGTCAGCGAGCTCCGCTCCCGAACCGGCCGCCGCGGGCTGTCCAACTACGTCGCCGAAGCCGTCAGGCACCAGCTCGCCATGGATGGACTCGCCGAGATTGTGGCGTCCCACGAGGAGGAGCACGGCGCGCTCACGGAGCAGGAGATCGAAGCCGCTCGTCGCGAGCTGTTCGGATACGTGAACGCCGAGGATGTCGAGCGGGGCGCCGCGTGAAGGAGCAGCCGGCCCGCTCGCTGGTGCTCGACTCCGAGGCGCTCTCTCTACTCCTGCGCAACGACCGCGGAATGGCGGCTCGCATCGAGGCATCCCGGCAGGCTGGGGTTCCCGTCCTCGTGTCCGCGCTGACCATTGTTGAAGCCGTACACGGGAAGACCGATCTGGCGCGCTTGAAGTGGGTGCTCTCCCGGCTGCGGGTGGAACCGGTCAGCCAGGAGGACTCCCTGACCGCAGTGGGGCTGCTTCAGGACGCAGGCGGGCTGCACGGGCACAAGTACGCGATCGACGCCCTCGTCGCCGCGCTCGCGCTACGCGTCCCGGCCCCCGTGATCGTCCTGACCTCCGACCGGGACGACTGGTCGAAGCTCTGTGGGAAGCGCGTGATCATCAGAGACGTGTAAGCACCGCCGACTACTGGGTTTGTGAGTTCACTGGCACCAGTGGCACGAGCTGTATCCCACCCTCAGGAAGACCGGCACGTCGCGCCGCCGCGCCTCCTCGAAGGCCTCGGGGGACCACTCCCACCAGTCGACCGGATTGTCCGCGTGCTGAAGCAGATACGGGGACGTGGACTGCGCAAGCCGGTTGGCCATGAGTCCAATCCTCGCGCACCCGCCTCCGCCCCGCCCATGCGCCACGGGGCGGCACACGGACGGCACACGGGCGGGGGCGCTCCTCCCGGCCCCGTGCTCGCCGCCGGGCACGACCGTGCGCGACACCGGCCGGCCCGGGGGCGGGCGGGTGCCGCGCGGTGCGACGGGGTGGACGCGGCCGTGCCGGTGCCGCCCCGGGCTACTTCTGCTTCGCGGCCCCCGCCCCGACGGCGGCGTCGGCCGCCACCGCATCCGGGTCCGGGGCCTCCTCGAAGTCGACCCGGCCCATGTGCCGGTTCATGGACTTCATGAGCAACCACACGCCCACGGCGATCGCCGCGAAGACGAGGAAGCCGAGAACGCCGGGGGTCACCTTGTTCTTGTCGAGCTCGGCGGCGAGCGGAACGAGGTCGGTCAGTGCCTGGGTCGCGTACATATCAGGCATTGTCGCGGATGCCCGCGAAGAGGTCGCTCTCGGGGAGGGAGGTATCGACGAGGGACTTCGCCAGCTCGTACTCCTCGGTCGGCCAGACCTCCTTCTGGATGTCCATCGGCACGCGGAACCAGCCGCCGTCCGGGTCGATCTGCGTCGCGTGCGCGATCAGCGCCTTGTCGCGGATCTCGAAGAAATCGGCGCACGGGATGTGCGTGGTCAGCGTGCGCTCGACGCGCTCGAACTCCTTCCAGCGCTCCAGCCACTCGCCGTAGGGGGACTCCAGCCCGCGGGCCAGCAGCGCCTCGTGCAGGGCCACCGTGCGGGGCCGGTTGAAGCCCTGGTTGTAGTAGAGCTTCTGCGGCTGCCAGGCCGGGCCGAACTCCGACTCGGGGAACTTCTCGGTGTCCGTCGCACCGTCGAAGGCGATCATCGTGATCTTGTGGGTCATGATGTGGTCGGGGTGCGGGTAGCCGCCGTTCTCGTCATACGTGGTGATGACCTGGGGGCGGAACGCACGGATGCTGCGGACCAGCCGGCCCGCCGCCTTCACCTCGTCCTCCAGGGCGAAACAGCCCTCGGGGAGCGGCGGCAGCGGGTCGCCCTCGGGCAGCCCCGAGTCGACGAAGCCGAGCCACTCCTGCTCGACGCCCAGGATCTCCCGGGCCTCGTCCATCTCCTTCCTGCGCACCTCGTGGATGTTCTCCTCGATGTACGCGTCGCCCTGGAGCTTCGGGTTGAGGATGGAGCCGCGCTCGCCCCCCGTGCAGGTCACGACCAGCACGTCCACCCCCTCGGACACATACTTCGCCATGGTGGCCGCGCCCTTGCTCGACTCGTCGTCGGGGTGGGCGTGGACTGCCATCAGTCGCAGCTGCTCGGTCAAGACTCGATCCTCAGTGATTCGGCACATGGGCAGGCTTCTATAGTGACCGAACCGGGGGGTGGAAAATTCCTCGATCCCCGGCACGGGAGGAACGATCATGGCTGCGGTGCGCGAGTCGCTTCCGGAGAACCGCTACGGCCGCTCCGCGGACCAGCGGGCGGACCGCAAGCTCAAGATCATCGGTTCGGTGCTGGGCGTCGTCCTGCTCGGTGTGGTCGGCTGGATCGGCTACGACTACGTCACCGGCCAGGGCATCAGCGCCGAGATGATCAAGCGCCAGGTCGTCTCGGACCAGCAGATCGACGTCCACCTCGAGATCCGCAAGGACAAGGACGCCAAGGGCTACTGCACCCTGCGCGCCCAGCACGAGGACGGCAGCGACGTGGCCCGCAAGGACTTCCGGTTCGACGAGAGCACGGAACGCATCGACCGCGTCGTGTCCCTGCGCACGACCGCCAGGGCGACCAGTGTCGAACTCCTCGGATGCACCACCGACGGCGGTGCGCCACGCTGACCCGGCCCGGGACCGCGGTCCGTCCCGCGGGGTGGCGTCGCGTTGACCTCCGGCGGCGGCACATTGACCGCCGCGCACCGGCGCCGAATCGCCTCTGACTGCTCTGACCTGCGCATATGTGGTCCCGAGGTTTTACCTTCTCCCCCTTTCCCCGGTGAATTGTTAGGCTCGTGGTTTCGCCCACCCGTAGGGGCACATGCTTACGGGTAGGGCGATGCTTTGTATTCCCAGTACCGACGAGGAGCACCCTGTGACCCAGACCAGCGAAAACGTCACCTGGCTCACGCAGGAGGCGTACAACCAGCTCAAGGCCGAGCTGGAGTACCTGTCTGGTCCCGCGCGCACGGAGATCGCCGTAAAGATCGCGGCGGCCCGTGAGGAGGGCGACCTGCGCGAGAACGGCGGGTACCACGCGGCCAAGGAGGAGCAGGGCAAGATGGAGTTGCGGGTGCGCCAGCTCACCCAGCTCCTGGAGCACGCGAAGGTCGGCGAGGCGCCCGCCGACGACGGCGTGGTCGAGCCCGGCATGGTGGTCACGATCGCCTTCGACGGCGACCCGGACGACACCTTGACCTTCCTGCTCGCCTCGCGCGAGTACGCGAGCTCGGACATCGAGACGTACTCCCCGCAGTCGCCGCTCGGCACCGGCGTGAACGGCAAGCGGATGGGCGACGACGCCGAGTACGAGCTGCCGAACGGCAAGATGGCCATGGTGAAGATCCTCGCGGCGAAGCCGTACACCGGCTGATTCCTCGTCCGTCGAACGTGTGGGGAGCCCCCGGCCCGACAGCCGGGGGCTCCCCACACGTACGGGCGGCGCCGGGGCGCACGCGCGGTGCCGGCCCGTGGGGCGGGGCGCGCCGGGGTCAGCCCATCACCAGGTATCCCGCGTCGCGCAGCCTCGTCGAGACCTCGGCGCAGTGCTCCGGCCCCTTCGTCTCCAGGTGGAGCTCCACCTCGACCTCGGTGAGTCCGAGCCGGGGGTCGGTCCGTACGTGGCCGATGTCGAGCACGTTGGCGTCGACCTCGGTGAGCGCGGCCAGCAGGGCGGCCAGGGCGCCGGGCCGGTCGGCCAGCCGCAGCCGCAGGCTCAGGTAGCGGCCGGCCGCCACCATGCCGTGGGTCAGGACGCGCTGCATCAGCAGCGGGTCCACGTTGCCGCCGGAGAGCAGCGCGACCACCGGCCCGTGGAACGACTTCGGGTCGCTCAGCAGGGCCGCGACCGGGCTCGCCCCGGCCGGTTCCACCACCAGCTTCGCCCGCTCCAGGCAGAGCAGCAGCGCACTGGACAGCTCGTCCTCGGAGACCGTACGCACCTCGTCGACCAGCTCCCTGACCAGCTCGAACGGCACGTCGCCGGGGCGCCCCACCTTGATGCCGTCCGCCATCGTGGCCGGCGAGTCGATCGCCACCGGGTGGCCTACGGCCAGTGACGGCGGGTAGCAGGCCGCGCCCGCCGCCTGCACCCCGACGATCCGCACGTCGGGCCGGACCGCCTTGACCGCCACCGCGATGCCCGCCGCGAGACCGCCGCCGCCGACGCCCACGACGATGGTGCGCACCTCGGGGCACTGTTCGAGGATCTCCAGGCCCACCGTGCCCTGCCCGGCGATGATGTCGGGGTGGTCGAAGGGGTGGATGAAGACCGCGCCGCTCTCCCGCGCGTACTCCTGGGCCGCCGCGAGCGTCTCGTCGACGACGTGGCCGTGCAGCCGGACCTCGGCCCCGTACTGGCGGGTGGCGGCCACCTTCGGCAGCGGTGCCCCGACCGGCATGAAGACCGTCGACCGTACGCCGAGCAACGAAGACGCGAGTGCGACACCCTGCGCATGGTTCCCGGCGCTCGCGGCGACGACCCCGGACGCCCGCTCCACCGGGGACAGGCCCGCGATCCGTACGTACGCGCCCCGCAGTTTGAACGAGCCGGTCCGCTGGAGGTTCTCGCACTTGAGGTGGACCGGCGCGCCCACGAGCCCGGTCAGATGGCGGCTGCCCTCCATGGGGGTCTTCCTGGCCACGCCGGAGAGCATCTTCTGCGCCCCCCGGACGTCGTCGAGGATCAGGGGAGGGAAGTGGCCGGTGACGCGGAAGTTCATACCGCAAGTCTGGCAGCTCGCCACGGCTGCGCCCGTGATGTCCCGGCTCCTTCCGGGCCGTTGTCCCCGGGTTCGCGTGCCGCTGGTGCGCGGTCCACGGGTTTGCGCAGGGCCGGTACGCGGTGCCCCGGGGCCGCGTACTCTGTCCCCCACCCATCCGACACCGCACGAAGAGAGCCCCCGGCCATGCCCCCTCAGGACATGACGACAGCTGCGTCTCCTTCCGGGGGCGCCGCCCCCGAATCCACGGGTTCCGACCACGTCCTCGATGCGCTGCAGCACCAAGTGGCGGTATTCGCCCGCCGTGCCGAGCAGACCCGCCTCGGCGGTGTCGGCCAGGTGCGCAATTCCATGGACCGGGCCGCCTATCTGCTGCTCAACCGGCTGGACCAGGAAGGTCCGATGGGCGTCAAGGCACTCGCCGCGGGCATGGGCATCGACTCCTCGACGGTCACCCGGCAGGTCGCGCCGCTCGTCGACACCGGCCTGGTCAAGCGCACCTCGCACCCCGAGGACGGCCGGGCCGTGGTGCTCCAGCTGTCGCCGCGCGGCCAGGCCCGGCTCGACGAGGTCCGCAGCTCCCGGCGCGAGCTCATGACGCAGGTGACGGACGGCTGGACGGCCGAGGAGCGCGAGACGTTCTGCACGCTGCTCACCCGGTTCAACGCCTCGCTGGCCGCCCGCCAGGCCGCGCACCAGGCGCCCCCGGCCGGCTGACCGCGCCCCGCCGATCACCCCGGCCGGCCGCACCCCGCCCGGCCGATCACCCCGGCCGGCCGTCGCCGGCCCGGTTCCGCTGTCCCGTGGCAGCCGGTTTCCGGCGGTTCCGGGGCGGAAGCGCCGCGTCCGCCCCGGGGCCGCCGGAACCGGCACGACCGACCCGTGCACGCCTCTTGACCCGGGCCCCCGCAGCGGCTCGTATGGTGGATTGTGCGAGAGCGCCAGACGGGCCGGGAGCGGCGCCGAGCCCAGGAATTCGAGGCCTTCGTGGCGGGCGCGGCCGGCCGTCTGCTGCACACGGCCACGCTGCTCACCACCGAGCCCCTGCGACCGCCCGGCGCCAATCCCCGCGCCCGGCGGATGCTCACGGCCGCGCTGGCGCGCACCTACGCCCAGTGGGACCGGCTGCGCGGCGAGGACCCGTACGACCGTGCCCGGCGCGAACTGGTCGTCCGGTTCGCCCACGAGGTCTGGCGGCACCACCGGTCGCGCGGCGGACCCTTGGACCCTCTGACCCCGCAGGAACGCCTCGTCCTCGTGCTGCGGTTGTACGAGGGGGTCGCGGAGGAGCAGGCCGCGGCGCTGCTCGGCCTGCCGGTGGAACGGGTACGGGCGATCTGCAACCGTGCGGTGGCCACGATGCGCGGCACCCGCAGGCCCACGGAGCGGTGGGGGCTGCCGCCCGGTCCGCTGGGGGTGGCGCCATGAGCCGCAGCGGCGACCGCGAGGACGAGGTCCGGCGGATGCTGGACGGCCCGCATCCGCAGGTGCCGGCCGATCTGGCGCAGCGGGCGGCGGAGCGGGGCGGCAGGCTGCTGCGCAGGCAGTTGTTCGCCCGCCGGGCGCTGTTCCTGGTGGCGTGTGCCGCGGTGGCGGCCTTCGCGGTCTGGGCGTCCGTCGTGCATCCGTGGGAGGTGCCCCCGGCGGAGACCACACCGAACGGGGGCTGGTGAGCGCGGAACGCGGACCGAGGGGTGCCGGATACGGGGATACGGGGCGCCGATGGGCCCCGGAGTACGGGCCGGGGGGTGCCGGACGGGGCGGACTACCCTGGAATTCGCGGCGCGGTACGCGAAACCGGCGGGATCGGCCGAGGAGGCTCTGCCATGACCAGGAAAGTCGCTGACTGCCGAAAGCACCCGAGCGTGTCGCACTGCTCGCTCACCATCGCGGGTGAGGAAGAGGAAGTCGTACGGGCCGCGGCGGAACACGCGGTCTCCGTCCACGAGCACACCGACGGTCCCGAGCTGCGCGAGCAGATCCGGGCGTCGCTGGAGGACGAGAAGGCCAACGCCTGACCGGCGCGTGTCGGCACGCGCCGGCGGGCGCTGCGGGAGAGCGGGCGCGCCCGGACGACCGGCCGCACCCGCTCCCGTTGCCGTTGCCGTTGCCGTTGCCGTTGCCGTTGCCGTCTCCGACGACTAGCCGAGCGCCTGCGTCAGGTCGGCCAGCAGGTCGTCGGCGTTCTCGATGCCGACGGAGATCCGGACGAGGTCGGCCGGCACCTCCAGCGGGGAGCCGGCGGCGGAGGCGTGCGTCATCCGGCCGGGGTGCTCCACCAGCGACTCGACGCCGCCGAGGGACTCACCGAGGGTGAACAGCCGGGTCCGGTTGCAGACCTGGACCGCCGCCTCCTCGCCGCCCTCGACCCGGAAGGACACCATGCCGCCGAACGCCTTCATCTGCTTGGCGGCGATCTCGTGGCCCGGGTGCTCGGGCAGCCCCGGGTAGAGGACCTGGGACACCTTGGGGTGCCGGGTCAGCAGGTCGACGACCTTGGCGGCGTTCTCGCTGTGCCGGTCCATGCGGACCGCGAGGGTCTTGATGCCGCGCAGCACCAGCCAGGCGTCGAACGGTCCGGCGACCGCGCCCATGGCGTTCTGGTGGTACGCCAACTGCTCGGCCAGTTCCGGGTCGTCGACGACCAGCGCACCGCCGACGACGTCGGAGTGGCCGCCCATGTACTTCGTCATGGAGTGCACCACGACGTCGGCGCCCAGGGCCAGCGGCTGCTGGAGGTACGGGCTGGCGAAGGTGTTGTCGACGACCAGGCGCACGCCCGCCGCCCGGGCCACCCCGGCGACCGCGGCGATGTCGGTGATGCCGAGCAGCGGGTTGGACGGGGTCTCCACCCAGATCGCCTTGGTGCGCGGGGTGATCGCCTCCCGTACCGCCGTCACGTCCGAGGTGTCGGCGACCGAGAAGTCCACGCCCCACCGCGAGACGACCTTCGCGAACAGCCGGAAGGTGCCGCCGTAGGCGTCGTTGGGGATGACCACGTGGTCACCGGGGGTCAGCAGGGTGCGGAGCAGGCAGTCCTCGGCGGCGAGGCCGGAGGCGAAGGCGAGTCCGCGGCGGCCGCCCTCCAGGGCCGCGAGGTTTTCCTCCAGGGCGGTACGGGTCGGGTTGGCGCTGCGGCTGTACTCGTAGCCGCCGCGCAGCCCGCCCACTCCGTCCTGTTTGTACGTGGAGACCTGGTAAATGGGCGGGACGACGGCGCCGGTGAGGGGATCGGCGGTGTTTCCCGCGTGGATCGCGAGGGTTTCGAAGCTGTGCTGGTCGCTCATGGGGCCCGAGCGTAGTTCGTCGCGAGGGCCCTGGCCGGAGTACTCGGCCGTCCGGTGACAATGGGGGCATGGAGATTCTCTGGTTCCTGATCGCACTGTGCATGCTCGCGGCGGTCTTCGGCCCCTTCGTGCTGCGCCGCCGCGGCGGCATCCGGCAGGTCGCGCCCGGTTCCCCGGACGCCGCCGACCCGGACGCGTACGGCTTCGTGCGGCAGGAGGACCTGGACATCCGGCTGCCGGGTCCGGACCAGGATCTGCTGGACGTGATCGAGGCCGTGCAGCGTTCCCAGGACTGGCGGGCGGCCTCGCAGCTGCTGGCCGGTACGCCGAAGGAGGACGAGGCGCGGTGGCAGCGGGTGCAGGCGTTCGCCGGCGCGGCCTCGCTGGAGCTGGCGCAGCAGCCGGGTGTCGGGGGTGCGTGGCTGCGCGCGTGGCGGGCCGAGGCGCCGAAGGACGCGGGCGGCGCGGCGGTGCACGCGGAGTTCCTGGTGCAGCAGGCGTGGCGTTCGTCGACCGCGGGGACGGACGACTTCCGGATCATCCTGGAGGAGGCCCGTACGGTCTGCGGCGAGGCGGCGCTGCTGGCACCGGGCGACCCGGTTCCGTACATCGTCGAACTGGCCGTGGCGCGCGGACTGGGCTACTCCCACGAGGAGTTCGACCGGCTCTGGGCGAAGGTGATCGACCGGGCCCCGGCCCACATGGGCGCGCACATCGCGGCGCTGCACTACTGGTGCGAGAAGTGGCACGGCTCGCGCGAGGAGGCGGAGCGTTTCGCCACGACGGCCGCCGCCCGCGCCCCGCAGGGCTCCCTGCTGGCCGCGCTGCCGCTCTTCGCCTTGTACGAGCACCTGCCCGAGGTCAATCTGGTGCAGGGCTTCTACCGGGGTGTGACGGTGACCAAGGCGGTCGAGGGCGCCCTGTTCGCGGTGCACGCGGCCCGCCCCGACGACCCGGTGCTCGCGCACGTGCGCCATCTGCTGGTGCTGTTCCTGGTCCAGATGGAGCGCTGGTCGGAGGCGATGCACCAGCTCGTCCACATCGACGGCCACGTGGGCGCCCTGCCCTGGACCCAGGGCCCCGACCCGGCCGCCGAGTACACCGTCTGCCGCGCCCTGGCGGTGGCCGGCTACGAGGCGAACGGCGGCAGCCCGGCGACTTTGCCGCGGTAGCGGCGGGGGGTTCGGGGCACGCCCCTCCGTAAAACCCGCAGGCTTCCCGGGGCGGGGCATGAGAAGGTGCGGTTCGGCCCGGCGGAGGGGAGGACGGCATGGGGCTGAGCTACGGCTACGACATCTATCTGCCGCCCCGGAACATCGCCGGGGCGCTGAACGAGTTGGCCGCGCTGGCGCCGCCGGGCCGGGACGTGCCGCCGCTCGATGTCACGCTGCCCGGGGGTGAGCGGGTCGTCCTCCCGTTCACGTCGAACTTCGGGAGCGAGCCGGTCGACCGTTCCGCGGGCGGCACGCTCGATCTCGACACGTCCCTGTTGTTCGGCGCCGACGACGTGGTGCGCGCGTACGCGGAGGAGCGCGGGCTCGAAGCCGAGGAGGACGGGCGGGTCGGGATCGGGTACGTCTATCTGACGGTCCGGTTCGCGTCCTTGCCGCATCCCCGTTACGCGGCAATGGAGTTCTGGGCGGCGACCTCGGCGATGAGCCGCGTGTTCGCACGGTCGGCCCGTGTCAGGGAGGTGTTCACCGGCCTCACCGCCGCCGCGGGCGGGGTGTGTTGCCTGTTCGACACCGGGGACGGCGGGCCCGGGGAGGTGTGCTGGGCCAACGGTGCGGCGAGCCGGGAGTTGGTCCAGATGGTCTCCGGGGCGGCCTTTCCGGATCCGGAGGCCGTTGTGGCGGCCTGGCCCGACCCCGGCCGGTGAGGTTCCGGGCCGGGGTGCTGGGGCGCGGGCCGGGCCGGGTCAGCGGCCGAGGGCGGTGCGCAGGGTGAGGCCGTGGCGGCTCCTGAGGCGTCGCAGTTCCCAGAGGCTCACCGCCGTGACCGACAGCGGGCCGCCGAGGACCGCCGCCGGGCGGCCATCCCTGCGGCGGCACTCCCGGCCCCTGGGGTTGCGGTGGCCACCCGGGCGGTCCTCCGGCCGGCTGTGGGCCACCGCCGTACGGGCCCCACGGGCCTGGTCCGGCGCTCATCCTCGTCCCCCGAAATTGTCACCGTGGCAATTTTTCGCCCCCGACCATACGTCGCCGGTTTCCGTGGACGCAGTCGGACGGGCGTCCCCCGTGCCCCGGTCGTGTGCGGCGTCGTCCGGGTGCCCGACTGCCCGGGTGCCCGTGCGCGGCCCCGTCGGATATTCGTTTCCCACCGGAGCCGCCACGTGCGAGGGTTCTGCGGTGACTGCCTCCCCTCAGGACCCCTCCCACCAACTCGACTTGCTGCGTTGGCAGTTCGATCTGACGTGGTCGCTCTTCGAGTACCACCTGGAGCGGCTCGAAGCCGATGACTTCCTGTGGGAACCGGCCGCGGAGTGCTGGACGCTGCACCGGGCCGGCGACGGAACGTGGACGGTGGACTGGGCGGAGACCGAGCCCGATCCCGTTCCCGTGCCGACCATCGGCTGGCTGAGCTGGCACATCGGCTGGTGGTGGGGCGTGGCCGCGGATCACACCCGGGGGCGGGCGCCCCGGGGGCGGGAGGACGTCGCCTGGCCCGGCCCGGGGAAGCCGACGGTCGAGTGGCTGCGCGGTCTGCGCGAGGACTGGCTGGAGGCGCTGGACCAACTCACCGGCGCCGATCTGGAGGCCACCGCCCCGTTCCCGCAGCAGGACGATCCCGAGTACACCGTCACCCACATGATCGCCTGGGTCAACGCCGAACTGATGAAGAACGTCGCAGAGATCGGCCAGCTCCGCCTCCAGCGGGCCGTCGTCCGGCCAGGCACCTGACCGACGGCCCCGCGCGGCTCCGGGTCAAGCGGGTCTCATCCGCAATTCCCCGTAGGTGTGACTGCCCTTCGGGCCATGCGCGGTCCCCTCGCGCGGTCCCACTCCGGGAGGGCTGCGGAGCACCAAAAAGTAAAACGTCAGTTTTAAGACCTTTTTATGGGCCAGTCAGGATATCTGCTCGTTTCTCCGCCCTCGTTTTCGCCGACCCATCAGATGCACATCCGCGTGGGCAGGAACGAAGGGAACGGGACGACATGGCTCATTGGCAGAAGATCCCCGGAGGGCTCTCGGCGATCTCGGCCGGGTCCAGGACCAACGTCTGGGGCGTCAACTCCGGCGGAAACATCTACCGCTACACCGGCGACGACGCCAACCCCTGGCACCGGATCCCCGGCGCCCTCACCGACATCGGCGCAGCCGCCGACGGCACCGTCTGGGGCGTCAACTCCGCCGGAAACATCTACCGCTACACCGGAGACCAGGGCGAACCCAACCACTGGAAGCAGATCCCCGGCGGCCTCACCCGCATCTCCGCCGGATCCAGGACCAACGTCTGGGGCGTCAACTCCGGCGGAAACATCTACCGCTACACCGGCGACGACGCCAACCCCTGGCACCGGATCCCCGGCGCCCTCACCGACATCGGCGCAGCCCCCGACGGCACCGTCTGGGGCGTCAACTCCGCCGGAAACATCTACCGCTACACCGGAGACCAGGGCGAACCCAACCACTGGAAGCAGATCCCCGGCGGCCTCACCCGCATCTCCGCCGGATCCAGGACCAACGTCTGGGGCGTCAACTCCGGCGGAAACATCTACCGCTACACCGGCGAGGACGCCAACCCCTGGATCCAGATTCCCGGCGCCCTCACCGACATCGGCGCAGCCCCCGACGGCACCGTCTGGGGCGTCAACTCCGCCGGAAACATCTACCGCTACACCGGAGACCAGGCGGGCTGAGCCGCACCCACTGCACTCGCGGGCCCTCCGACCCGACCGGGCCGGGGGCCCGTTCGCTTCCCGGTCCGGCCGGGGGTCCGTGCGCTCTCCGGTCCGGCCGGGGTCCGCTCGCTTCCCGGTCCGGCCGAGGACACCCGCGCGGGCCGTCACCGGCATATGCTGACCACTTGCTGTTCACATGATCTCCCCGCTCTCCACGGGCGGTACACACCGGAAGCGGCGATCCTCGTGTCGCCGGGCCCCGGTGACGAGCGCCGGACGCCGGACGAAGAGGAGTTGTCCACCGATGACGAGCGAAGGTCACGGCTCCCCCGCTGCCCCTGCCTCGCCGCCGTGGTTCATGGCCAACGAACTCCTCGCCTTCCTCATCGAGCTGGCCGCGCTGGTCCTGCTGTCCTGGTGGGGTTTCACCGCCGGGGACGGCACGACCGTCCATCTGCTGCTGGGGCTCGGGGCCCCGGCGGTGGCCGCCGCGGTCTGGGGGCTGTTCGCCGCCCCCCGCGCCCGTTTCCAGCTGCCCCTCGCGGGGGTGCTGCTGGTGAAGGCGGTGGTGCTCGGCGGGGGCGTGTACGCGGTCCACGCGATGGGGCATTCGAAGGCCGCGGTGCTCTTCGGGATCGTGGTGGTCGCGAACACGGCCGCGGCGGAGACCCTCCGGCACCGGATGCCCGACCACGGGCCGGGACGCGGGCCGGGGCACGGGCCGGACCGGGAGCCCGACCGCGGCCGACCGGACCGCGACTGACCGGGCGTCGGCCCGGTTGGTGGTCCGGTCGGCCCGACCGTCAACGGGACGATCGGCCGGGCGGGCGGTGAATCAGCCGGCCGGTGCGTAGTGCTGGAGGTAGAGGAAGATCGACTTCCAGCCGGACCCCACGTTCACGATGTGCAGTTGGCCCCCCGAGGGGCCGTAGTCCCAGGCGGCGATCCCCTGGACCTCGTCCCCCGGCTCGACGTCCTGCCGGAAGGCGTGGGAGACCTGGCCCGAGACCGGGTCGACGGTGTACACCGACTTCGCCGAATCGTCCACCGACGCGTAGAGCGTGCCCCGCCACATCGCTGCCCCCTGGATCCTGCTCAGCGGCTGGGACAGGGGCACCGTCCGCACCACCGGGAGCGTGGCGCCCGCCGGGAGGGTCAGCAGGTCGTTCAGGCTGTAGGCGACCAGCTTGTTCGTCCCCTGGGCGGCGTCCTGGGTCCAGGGCGCCGTGTAGACCAGTCCGGCGGCGGCGTCCACCGCGACCCACGGCACGCCGCCCGGCATCCGGTCGAGGGGCAGCTGCACGTAACGGCCCGTGTAACTCAGGTCGTCCGCGTCGTACAGCGCCAGCAGCGGATGCCGGTAGCCGCCCCGGCCGTCCTCGATCGGCGCGATCACATAGCCGTCGTGGTACTCCAGGTCCCCGATGTGGTCACCGCCGTACGTGCCGCTCAGCAGCGGCGGGATCGGGAACAGCGACGAGGCGACCTCCGAGTCGTTCGCCGCGGTGGCCTTCACCATTCCGCCCGGTCCGGCGTAGTAGAAGTACGTCCCGTCCGTCGCGACGCCCTGCCCGCGCTCCAGCGCGTTGAACCCGGTCCACCGGTAGTAGTCCCCCGTCCGTGTCCAGTCCGCGGCCATCGCGGGGGATCCCGCGCTTCCGACGGTCAGCGCGATCGCGATCGCCGTGGTCGCCGCAACCCTGCCCGGCTTCATCTGATGGGCCCTGCCTCTCGTCCGGCGTCGCATCGAGTGTGTTCCCCCGTCGTGTTCCCGTTGCGTTCTGTGTTGCGTTCCGTGTTGCGTTCTCCGCCGTGCTCTCCGTCGTGTCCTGCGTTGCGTTCCGCGTGAGCGAGAGGACTACAGCAGTGCCGGCCATCCGGCGTCAATGGGCATGAACTACCGTTCAGACAAAGGGACTTGAAGTCGATCCACCGCTGCGGACGAGCGCGGTGCGGGCCGGCCGGCCGGCTTCCGGGACGTACGGGCTAAAATCGGCCGGCGGACGATCCGGCACTTCGAGGGGCCGACCACACGGCGCCGTCCGCGGAGCCCGTCTCCCCCGGTGACTCCGGCCTCCTCGGCCCTCTTCCCTCCGGAGCCTGCCAGCAATGCGTACCAGGGGTTTTCTCCGTCGGTCCTCCGCGGCGCTCGCCGTGTCGGTCGCCCTGTGCCTCCTCGCCACGGCCTGTTCGGGCGACGGCGCCGGCACCGGGACGCCTCCCTCGGCGGGGATCGAGCTCCCCCCGACGCACGCGGGCTTCGACTACCAGCTCGGCGCGCCCTACCCCCCGCCGGCCGGGGTGTCCGTCGTCGTCCGGGACCACACGCAGCGGCCCGCGCCCGGGATCTACAACATCTGTTACGTCAACGCCTTCCAGGCCCAGCCGGGCGCGGAGAAGGAGTGGGACGCCGATCTGCTGCTCCGCGACGGGGCGGGCGAGCTCGTCATGGACGAGGAGTGGGGGGAGGCGATGCTGGACGTCCGTACCGCCGCCAAGCGCGAGCGGATCGCGCGGAAGGTGAACGCCTGGATCGACGCGTGCGCGGCCAAGGGCTACCGGGCCGTCGACCCGGACAACTACGACAGTTACACGCGCGCGCCCCGCGGCCTGCTCACCGCGGACGACGCGAAGGCGTTCCTCGCCCTGCTCGCCGCCCACGCCCACGCGAAGGGCCTGGCCATCGGCCAGAAGAACACCGCGGAGCTGGCCCCCTTCCGCAAGGAGGTCGGTGCCGACTTCGCCGTGGTGGAGGAGTGCGGCCAGTACGACGAATGCGGGGACTACACGGCCGCCTTCGGTGACCACGTGCTCGTGATCGAGTACACCGGGCAGGGCATGGCGCGGGCGTGCGAGGGCTGGGGCGACCGGATCGGCGTGGTCCGACGGGACCTGGACCTCGTGGCCCGCGGCCACGAGGGCTACCACTACGGAACCTGCGACGGAACCGGCTGACCCGCCCGCACCGACCCGGCGCACTCACCCCGTCCGGCCCCACCGGCCCGGATGTCCCGCCCGATCACCCCGTCCGGCGCGTCCGGCCCGGTCGCGGGGAGCGGCCGGGCCGGACGTGTTCGGGCCGGGGATCAGGTGATCAGAGGGCCGGAGGATCAGGGAGTCGGGGGATCAGATGAGTCCCTGGGCCAGCATCGCGTCCGCGACCAGCTCGAAGCCGGCGATGTTGGCGCCGACCACGTAGTTGCCGGGGTTGCCGTAGCGCTCCGCCGTGGTGTAGCAGGAGTCGTGGATGTGCCGCATGATCTCCGCGAGGCGCTCCTCGGTGTGGGCGAAGGTCCAGGAGTCGCGCGAGGCGTTCTGCTGCATCTCCAGGGCGCTGGTGGCCACGCCGCCCGCGTTGGCCGCCTTGCCGGGGGCGAAGGCGACGCCCGCCTCCTGGAACACGCGCACGGCCTCCGGGGTGGTGGGCATGTTGGCGCCCTCGGCGACCGCCTTCACACCGTTGCGCACCAGGACCAGGGCGTCGGCCTCGTGGAGCTCGTTCTGGGTGGCGCAGGGCAGGGCCACGTCGCAGGGGACGTTCCAGACCCCGGCGCCGTCGACGTACTTGACGTGCTCGCCGCGCCGCTGCGCGTACTCGGAGATCCGGCCGCGGCCGGTCTCCTTGATCTCCTTGAGCAGGGCCAGGTCAATGCCCTTCTCGTCCACCACGTAGCCGGTGGAGTCCGAGCAGGTCACCACGGTCGCGCCGAGCTGCTGGGCCTTCTCGATCGCGTAGATCGCGACGTTGCCCGAGCCCGAGACGACGATGCGCTGGCCGTCGAGGGACTCGCCGCGGCTGCGGAGCATCTCGTCGGTGAACATGACGCAGCCGTAGCCGGTCGCCTCCGTGCGCGCCTGGGCGCCGCCCCAGCCGAGGCCCTTGCCGGTGAGGACGCCGGACTCGTAGCGGTTGGTGATCCGCTTGTACTGGCCGAAGAGATAGCCGATCTCCCGGCCGCCGACGCCGATGTCACCGGCCGGGACGTCGGTGTACTCGCCCAGGTGGCGGTGGAGTTCGGTCATGAACGACTGGCAGAACCGCATGATCTCGGCGTCCGAGCGGCCCTTGGGGTCGAAGTCCGCGCCGCCCTTGCCGCCGCCGATGGGCATGCCCGTGAGCGCGTTCTTGAAGATCTGCTCGAAGCCGAGGAACTTCACGATCCCGAGGTTGACCGAGGGGTGGAAGCGCAGGCCACCCTTGTACGGTCCGAGCGAACTGTTGAACTCGACCCGGAAGCCGCGGTTCACGTGGATGTCGCCGGAGTCGTCCGACCACGGCACCCGGAAGATGAGCTGGCGCTCCGGCTCGCAGACGCGCTCGATGATTCTTGCGTCCACGAATTCCGGTCGCTGCGCGAGGACCGGGCCGAGGGTCTCCAGGACCTCTCGTACCGCTTGGTGGAACTCCTTCTCGCCCTGGTTGCGCCGGAGAATCTCCGCGTACAGCGGCTCGATGACACGGCTCTCGGTGGTGTGCGGGGTCACGGAATCAGGGGTGGCCTGCATCAGGTCAAGACCTTCCGTCGGTGGGCATCGCGCGCGAAGACGTCCCGTCCCGGGAACGTCGCGGTCCCCCCTCCCCATTGAGGGCGTCGCCCAGACATCGCACGCTCTGCGGCTCACGGAAGCGACGTACAGAACCGTTGTGGCACATCGATTGTCCCAGCCGCCCCGGAAAAGTCTCGCGCGGGACCCGTGCAAATGTCTTTCGGCCCGATTCGGACGCAAGGACCTACGCCCGCTCGGCCCGGTGCCGCAGCCACAGCCCGGTGCCCGAGGCGAGCACGACCGACCCGGTGACGACGCTGAGCACGATGTGCAGGGTGTTGTCCGCCATGAGGTTGAGGAGGAGGTTGGCGACGAGGGCGATGCAGAGAACGAGCCAGAGCAAGGGCTTCATGGAATTCCTCCGAGGGTCGGTGCCGGGGTCGGTGTCGTGGTCGGTGCCGTCTTCGTACCGGCGATGTCCCCATCCTGCTGGCGGGCGTCGGCCGCCACGAGGGGCCGCTCTCCCGGAGTCATGGTGGAGCAGGCTGCACCATGGCGGTGGCTCAGTCGGTGATGCCGAGGTCCCGCCGCATCAGCTCCCGCATGGTATCCAGACGGGGGTCGGCCGCCTTCAGGTCCTCCAGGACCTGCTCCACGCTCTCGCCGTCACGGGCGAGGCCCCGGTCCAGGCGCTTGATGGCGGCGTCCCCGGCGGCGAGCACCCGGTTGAGGTCGCGGGAGGCCTGCAGTATCCGCTCGGGGACGATCATCTGCGCCTCGGCGTAGTGGTCCCGGTGTTCGAGTCGGGCATCTTCGAGCTGGGTGCGTTCCTGATCCGTGTAGACGCCGTCGCGGATGCGGTGCAGGGCGTCCTTGAGGAGGGTGTGGAACTGCCGGGAGGCCCGGTTCATCGCCGTGTACTGGGCCCGCCGCTCCTCGAACCTCCGCTGCGTCTCCGCCGTCCGGGCCTCCTCGGCGCGCTGGCGCGCGGTCAGCCGTTGGGTGAGCACGGGGGCGAAGAGGGTGCCGAGCACCCCGACCACTGCGGTGATCATGGCGGTGATGGCGACGGTCATGGCTGCGAGACTAGGGCCCTTCGCCCCGGTCGTCCCTGACAATCGCGCAATCGCGGAGTGGGGTACGGCGCAGTGCGCCCCTGGTACAGGTGGTGCGCATGATTCCGTCGTGTCGGGAGTTCGATTTCCGGACACGGGATGACGGAACATCAGACATGATGTTGTCATGACAACGCCATGGGGGAAGAGGCGTACCCGGAACCCTTCCGGACCGACTGCGCCGACATACGGCACGGCCCTCCCGCCCACGTCCTCGCCCGCACCTGCATCGGCCCCGGCACCGGGGCACCCCGTCGGGCCGCGGCTGCCGCCACGCGCGGGCGACATGCGCCGTTACCTCGCGGTCGGGCTCGACTGCTACTTCTGCCTCATCACCGCCGGCCTGCTGGCCCGGCCGTACGTGAACGTGTCCACCACCGTCACCGAGGTCCTCGGCCTGCTGACCGGTCCGGCGCTCGCGTTCTCGTTCCTCAACCAGGTGGTCCTCACCGCGGTCGCCGGGGCCGGCCTGGGCAAGCTGATCATGGGAATCCGGGTGATCAGGCTGCCCGACGCCGGGCGCCCGGGGCTGTGGCGGCTGGTGCGGCGCTGGCTGTACGGGCTGAGCCTGCTGCCGCTGCAGCCCTGGTACGGGCTGTGTTCGTTCCTCGCCAGGGCCGGTACCGGCCCCGACGCCCCGCACCCCGGGACGCTCCCGAACGGCTGCACCGGCGAGCCGTACACCGATCCGTCGGGCCTGCGCCAGGTCCGACGCAGCGACCTGGCCGCCCACCGCGACGCCATGGCCTTCCCTCACTGAGCCCCGGCCTCCGGGCCGCGGACGGCCGGTCCCGCAGGCGTACCCACGGACAGCCCCGCAGACGTACGGGGACGGGCGCCCCCACGGACGTACGAGGACGGGCGGCCCCCGGCACAAGCACCCCACGGGCGCAGGAAAACGGCAGCACAGGAAAGCGGCAGGGACAAAAAAGCGGCAGCGCAGGAAAGCGGCAGCGCAGGAAAGCGGCAGGGACAAAAAAAGCGGCGGCGCCGCGGGATCCTGGTGGATCCGGGTGCCGCCGCCTTCATGCTGCGGGATTCGGGGTGCGCCGGGGACCGGACGCGTGGGGTCGGGTCAGACCGCGGAGCCCGCCGTCCACTGCGACCAGCTCATGTTCCAGCCGTTGAGGCCGTTGTCGGGGGTGATGGTCTTGTCCGGGGAGTTCTTGACGATGACCACGTCGCCGATGAGGGAGTTGTTGTAGAACCAGGCGCCGGGCTGGCTCGAGTCGCCCGCGCCCTTCACGTCGGCGAGGCCGACACAGCCGTGGCTGGTGTTGGCGCTGCCGAAGATCGACCGCGCGCCCCAGTAGTTGCCGTGGATGAAGGTGCCCGAGGTGGACAGCCGCATGGCGTGCGGCACGTCCTTGATGTCGTACTCACCCTTGCCGTCGTCATCGGTGAAGCCGACCGTCGCACCGTTCATCCGGGTCTCCTTGAACTTCTCGGAGATCACCATCTGACCGTTGTACGTGGGGTTGTCGGGGGAGCCGGCGGAGATCGGGATGGTCTTGATCGTCTTGCCGTCCTGGGTGACGGTCATCGTCTTCGTCTTGGCGTCGACGGTCGAGACCTGGTTGCGGCCGACCTTGAAGGTGACCGTCTTCTGCTGCACGCCGAAGACGCCGTCCGCGCCCTCGACGCCGTCGAGCTCCAGCTTCAGGGTGACGGTGGAGCCGCCCTGCCAGTAGTTCTCGGGGCGCAGGTCCAGACGCTGCGAGTTGAACCAGTGGCCGACGACCTGCTGGCCGCTGCTGGACGTCACGGTGATGCCGGACTGGACGGCCTTGCGGTCCGTGATCGGCTTGTTGAAGTTGATGGAGACCGGCATGCCGACGCCGACCGTGGAGCCGTCCTCGGGGGTGAAGTTCCCGATGAAGCTGTTGGCGGGCGAGACGGTGGTGAAGGAGGAGTTCTCGTGCGCCTCGCGGCCCTTGGCGTCCTTCGCCGTGGCGTTGATCTTGTACGTGGTGGAGCGCTCCAGCTGGACGTCGGGCTTCCAGCTCTTGCCGTCGGCGGAGAGGGTGCCCTTGACGGCCGCCCCGGCCGAGGTGGTCATGACGACCTCGGACAGCGTGCCCTTGGTGACGGTGACCTTGGCGTCGTTGTTGATGCTCGCGTTGGTCGCGCCGTTCTTCGGCGAGATCGTTATCTGTGCTTCCGAGGCGTCCTGGGCGGCTGCCTTGTCGACCTCGGCCGCCTGCGACTTCTTCGAGCCGTCGGCGCTCTTGTCCGTGCCGTCGTTGCAGGCGGTGAGCACCAGCACGCCGCCGAGCAGTGCGGACGCGGCCATGAGACCCCTGCGCCGCTTGCTGTCCGTCATCACACGCTTCTCCATCGTTGCCGAAATCCCCAAAAAACCCCGAGCGGATCCACCGGTGACCGGCGGCGCCGCCATGTCCCTGAAAAGAACCCCTGGCACGGGCCCTCCGTTCCACATCCATGAAAGATGTGGGGAACAACACTCATCGACGCATCCGCCGTTGCGGTGGTTCCCGACGCCGATCGCGTAGGGGCGAGCGGTGATCAGCACGGCCCCGGCCCGTGCGGAACGGGCCGGGGCCGGTGCTCATCACCTGCCGGGCCCGCCGCTCGCGCCGTCGCGTCCGGCGTCGTCCTCACCCATTGTGCGGGACGCCGCCGCTCCGCCCATCCTTTCCGGCCGTCTCCTCCGCCCGGTCGGCCTCGTGATCCCCGCCTCTGCCCCCGTCCCCGTGCTCCCCGTATCCCTCGTACTCCCCGTACTCCTCGTACCCCTCGTCCTCGTCGTCGAAATCCCAGTGGTCCGGGTCGTCCGGGTCGTGGTCGATGCTCTCGCTGCTCCAGGAGGCCCTGGTGAGCCGGACCCCGGGCACCTCTCCGACCAGGACGAACGGGTCGACGAGGGAGGCGAGGGCCTCGGCGCCGTCCGCCCGCACGGCGGCCTCGGCATGCGTGCGTTCCTCGGCGGACTCGCCCTCCGGTTCCGCGTACTCCCCGTACTCGGCGGCGATGGCCTCCAGGGCGGTACCGCTGAGGGCGGCGAGGTCCGTGATCTCCAGCACCATGTCGACCCGAAGGCGGACGAACCGTGATGTTTCAGAAGCGCTCATGCGCCGGAGCGTAGGCCCTCGCGCCGTCGGCCCTCCCACGACCCGCTGCACCCCACTGCGCCCCGTTGCTTTCTCCACGCGATCGTGCGGGGGCACCGTCCGGGCCCCCGCACGCCCGGCTACGCGAGCGGACCGGTCACAGGCTCGACCGCCGCGACCAGCTTCCCCGCCCGTACGAACTCGTCCGCCGCGGCCAGGTCCGGCGCCAGGAAGCGGTCCGGCCCCGGGCCCCGGACACCGGCCGCGCGCAGCGCCTCGACGGCGGCGCGCGAGGCGGGCCCCGGGACGAGCCCCTCCGCGGCGCGCAGCTCGATGGCGCGGGTCGCCGCGTACAGCTCGACGGCGATGATCCGGGCGAGGTTGTCGACGGCGGTACGGAGCTTGCGCGCGGCCGACCAGCCCATGGAGACGTGGTCCTCCTGCATGGCGGAGGACGGGATGGAGTCGGCCGACGCCGGGACGGCGAGCCGCTTCAGCTCGCTGACCAGGGCCGCCTGGGTGTACTGGGCGATCATCAGGCCGGAGTCCACGCCCGCGTCCTCGGCGAGGAACGGCGGCAGCCCGTGGGAACGGTTCTTGTCCAGCAGCCGGTCGGTGCGGCGCTCGCAGATCGAGCCGAGGTCGGCCGCGACGATCGCCAGGAAGTCGAGGACGTACGCGACGGGGGCGCCGTGGAAGTTCCCGTTGGACTCGACCCGGCCATCGGGGAGAACGACGGGGTTGTCGACGGCGGAGGCCAGCTCGCGGCCCGCGACGGTCCGGGCGTGGTCGAGGGTGTCGCGGCCCGCGCCGTTGACCTGGGGCGCGCAGCGTACGGAGTAGGCGTCCTGGACCCGCGGCGCGTCGTCCTGGTGGTGGCCCGTCAGTCCCGATCCGGCGAGGACCCGCAGCATGTTGTCGGCGCTGGCGCCCTGGCCCGGGTGCGGGCGGATGGCGTGCAGTTCCGGGGCGAGCACCTTGTCCGTGCCGAGCAGCGCCTCCAGGGAGAGGGCGGCGGTGATGTCGGCCGAGGTGTAGAGGTTCTTCAGGTCGTCGAGGGCCATGATCAGCATGCCGAGCATGCCGTCCGTGCCGTTGAGGAGGGCGAGGCCCTCCTTCTCGCGCAGCTCGACCGGGGTTATGCCGTGGGCGGCGAGCAGCTCGCCGGCCGGGCGCACGGTGCCGTCGGGGCCCTCCGCCTCGCCCTCGCCCATCAGCGTCAGGGCGCAGTGGGAGAGCGGGGCCAGGTCGCCGGAGCAGCCGAGCGAGCCGTACTCGTGGACGACCGGTGTGATGCCGGCGTTGAGCACGTCGGCCATGGTCTGCGCGACCTCGGGGCGTACGCCGGTGTGCCCGGAGGCGACCGTCTTCAGCCGCAGGAACATCAGCGCGCGCACGACCTCGCGCTCGACGCGCGGGCCCATGCCGGCCGCGTGCGAGCGGACGATGTTGCGCTGGAGCTGGGCGCGGAGCTCGTGGCCGATGTGCCGGCTGGCCAGGGCCCCGAATCCGGTGGAGACGCCGTAGACCGGCTCGGGCTTGGCGGCGAGCGCGTCCACGATCTCCCGGGCCGCGGCGAGCGCGTCCACGGCGGCCTCGGAGAGCTCGACGCGGGCGTTGCCGCGTGCCACGGCGATGACGTCCTCAGCGGTGGTACCGGACGTCCCCACCACGACTGTGTGCATATCCATATTCAGAAGCGTACGGACTGAATCCCTCCATGTCACCAGTGGTCGAGGGATTGACCCCTTACCGCCCGGCACCCCGATCACCGCCCCGAGACCCCGACCGGACCGACCTCCCCGGCACCCCGACCGGGCCCGCCACCGCACGATCCCGGACCCACCGCCACGCGCCCCGCACCCCCGCGCCGCCCGCGCCCCCGGCTCAAGGGCGGTTGCCGCGCAGGCGACGGCGGTCGCGGGCGGGCTCGGGCGGGGAGTCGGCCAGCCGGATCACCTCGTCGTCGCGCCCGGCCACCACCGGCTTCGTCGAGCGGGCCGCCTTCGCCCGGTACTGGGCCGCGTCCGCCAGCCGGAACAGCCGCCGCGCCGACATCACCGGGCCGACCGGGTCACCGGTCGACGCGACCCCGCAGGCCACCCCGTCGCCGAGCTCCAACTCGGCCGCCCGTTCGCAGAGTTCGGTGGCCACCCGGATCACGTCGTCCACCTCCGGACCCACCGCGAGCAGACAGAACTCGTCCCCGCCCAGCCGCGCCGCGAGCGCGCCGGGCAGCATCGCGCCGCACCGGGACAACACCGAGCCGAAACGTTCCAGCAGGCGATCCCCGACCGCGTGGCCGTGGGTGTCGTTGACGCGCTTCAGCCCATTGAGGTCGCAGACGACCAAACTGACCACCGCCCCGTCCGCCCGGTGCTGCTCCACCGCCTCGTCCAGCCGCACGTCGACGGCGCGGCGGTTGGCCAGCCCGGTGAGCGGGTCGGTGAAGGCGAGTTTGCGGACCTCCTCGAGCCGTTCGCTCTGGGAGATCCCGGCGGCGACGACGGCGGCCAGCACGGTCGCGAAGTCCGCGTCCTCCCGCCCGAACACCGGCTCGCCCACCCGGCGGGCCACGTACAGCTCGCCCCAGGCCCGCCCGTGCAGCACGATCGGCGCGACCACGCAGCAGCCGCGCCCGCGCCGGCGAAGGGCGGCCACCCGCTCCCGCTCGTAACCGCTGCCGTACAACCGCCCGGCGCTCGGCGCCCCGTCCACCGGGCCGTCGGCGGTCTCCACCCAGGCGTCGGGCTCGCCGCCGCCGGCCCAGCGTTCGTGCAGGAACTCGGTGATCTCCGGGAACTGGTGCACCGGATACGTCTCCGCCTCGGGGAACTCCTCCTCCCCGTCGGCCCGTTCGCCCGCGTTCACCAGCACCCGCAACCGCCCCCGCCCGCGCTCCCACACGGAGAGGGCGGCGAAGCTGCCGCCCAACGCCTCGCACGCCCCCAGCGCGGCCGCTCGCCACGAGCCCCGCGGGGTGTGTGCCGCCGCCATCGTCTGCGCAAGCGAAACCACGGCCCGCAGCCGCGCATCATCACCCATCGCTACAGCTTATGCAGTTTTGTCCCGTTTTGATCAGTTTGGGGCATCATGCGCATTCGCTGCGTGTCCTTTCCGGCCACGGCATCACGGAGTGTCACTCACCGGGCCAATTCGGCTTCCGCTTCTCGTTGAACGCGGCCACGCCCTCGGCACGGTCCCCGGAGAAGGCCACCGACCGCCAGGCCGCGTCCTCGACTTCGAGACCGGCCCGCAGGTCGAGGCCGTGGCCCAGCCGCAGCGCCCGCTTGGCGGCCCGCAGCCCCACCGGGGAGTTGGCGGCGATCCGGCCGGCCAGCTCCAGCGCCGCCGTCCGGTCCTGCCCGGCCTCCACCAGCTCGTCGACCAGGCCGAGGCCATGCGCCTCGGCCGCCTCCACCCGCCGGGCCGAGAAGACCAGTTCGGCCGCGCGCGCCGCCCCGATGCGCCGGGGCAGCAGCTGGGTGCCGCCGCCGCCCGGGATGACACCGACCGACACCTCGGGCAGTCCGACCACGGCCGTGCGGTCGGCGACGATCAGGTCGCAGGACAGGGCCAGCTCGAAGCCGCCGCCGAGCGCGAAGCCGTGCACGGCGGCGATGGTCGGCATCGGCAGTTCGAGCACACCGGTGTACGCGGCACGGGCGACGGGGCGCTGGCGCAGCAGCTCGGCGTCGGTGAAGGAGTTCCGCTCCTTCAGGTCCGCGCCCACGCAGAAGGCCCGCTCGTGGCTGGAGGTGAGGACGGTGACGCGTACGGCCGGGTCGACGGCGAGCGCGGCACAGGCGGCGGCGATCGAGCGGGCCACGTCCGTGGACACGGCGTTCATCGCCCTGGGACGGTCGAGAACCAGCTCGGCGACGTGTTCCTGCCCCTCGTGGACCCGTACGCCGACGAAGTCCCCGAACCGCTGCTCGGACGTGATGGTCATGACTGCACCCCTCCGGTTAACGAGCGTTACCGGAGGGATCCTATGGCGCACCGGCGCGACGGTCCCGGGCCGGTACGGACGCGATACGGGGGCGGGGCCGGAAACCGCCCCGGGGCGGGGCGGGAAGGGATCGGGGGAAGAGGGTCAGGAGGTCGTGCCGCGGCGGGCCAGCAGCCAGGGCTCCACCACGCCGAGCCCGCGCACCGGGCGCTGCCACATCGGCTGCAGCCCGTAGCGGTACGTGGGCAGCGCCGCAGGCTCCGCGCCCTCCCGGCGCTCCTTCTCGGCCGCCGCGGCCTCCTCCGCCGCCTGCACCTCGGAGGCGGGGGCGTCGCCGGTCCGGGTCAGTTCCTCCGCGAACGCCCCGTCCACGAGCACGGCGTTCTTGGGCGCTATCGACGTCAGTCGGCTGGCGAGGTTCACCGTCGTCCCGAAGACATCGCCCATCCGGGTGGTGACCGTGCCGAAGGCGATGCCGACGCGCAGGGCGGGCATCGTTTCGTCCTGCGTCATCGCCTCGATCAGGCGCAGCGCGATCTCGGCCGCGGTGCCCGCGTCGTCGGCGGCGAAGAGGACCTCGTCGCCGAGGGTCTTGATGAGCCGGCCGCCGTGCGCCGCGACCAGGTCGGCCGCGGTGGTCTCGAACGCCTCGACCAGCTCGCCGAGCTCCTCCTCCTCCAGGCGCCTGGTCAGCCGGGTGAACCCGACGAGGTCGGCGAAGCCGACGGCGAGGCGCCGGTCGACCATCTCCTCGTCGTCGGCGGCCTGCACCACCCGCCCGGTCGCGGCGGCCAGCTGGCGCCGCCACACGTACACCAGGAACTCCTGGAGCTCCGGCAGCAACAGCTCGACCAGCGGGTACGTGACCTCGGTGCGGGTCATCCCGGGCTCGGGCGGCTCGGTCAGCCCCTCCAGGAAGGAGTCGATCTGCCACTCCGCCAGCCGGGCGGTGGTCTGGCCGGTGGACCGGGCCACCTGGATCGCCATCGGTTCGCTGAGCAGCCCCGCCTCGACGAGACCGGCCAGGCGGCGCAGCGCCAGCACGTCGGCCTCGGTCAGTGCCCTGGCCTGCCCGATGTCGGCGAAGCCCATGGCCCGCCAGAACCGGGACGCCAGGTCCATGGAGACACCGGCGGTACGGGCGGCCTGGAACGGCGTGTAGCGGCGGTCGGCACCCAGGATCAGGTGTTCCAGCCGGATCGCGAGGGGGTCGTCGCTCGGTTCCGCCGTGTGGTCGACTTCGTGATGCGGTGTCGCGTGGACCGAGGATTCCGACGGGGGCTGCGTCCCCGCGCCAGAAGTCGTGTCGTCGACGGTCACCAGCCGCCTCCTGCCCGTTCCCTGCGCACTGCCCTGCCGATCTGTCGGTGGATCGCCTCAACGATACGGCAGGTGTGCCGTGGCTCACGCCTTTATGGCGTCCCGGAACGCGCCCGGAAGATCCGGTCCCGCCCGCCGGGGCGCTCCGGAACACCCCTGGTGGACACGTGTGCCCTGCGCCGCTCCGGGGCCGTACGCCGTTTGCCGGGGCCGAACCGTGCCGCAGCGCGGAGACCGGACCGGACCGCGGCACGGAGGCGGGGCCGGGCCGCGTCGCGCAGACCGGGCCGGGGCGCGTCCGGGGGTCAGACCAGGCCGCCGCCGACGCCCCGCAGGTGGACGATGTCGCCCGCCGACACGGGCTCCCGGAGGCCGTCGGGCGTGGACAGGAGCAGGCGGCCGTCGCCGTCGATCGCCACCGCCTCGCCGACGAGCGTGCGCTCGCCGGGCAGCTGGGCCCGCACCGTCCGGCCGAGCGTCGCGCAGCCCGCCGCGTACGCCTCCTGCAGGCCGCTCGCCGCCGCGTCGCCGTCCGCCTCGCGCCACCGGCCGTACCAGTGCTCCAGCGAACGCAGCACGCCCCGCAGCAGCGTCTCGCGGTCGGTGGAGACCGCACCGGCCAGGGCCAGCGACCCGGCCGTGGGCGCGGGCAGCTCGTCGGCGCGCAGGGTGACGTTGAGGCCCATGCCGATGACGACGCCGTCCCCGGCGCGCTCGGCCAGGATGCCGCCCGCCTTGCGTTCCTCGCCCCCCACCGTGACCAGCAGGTCGTTGGGCCACTTCAGGCCCGTGTCGACGCCTGCGGCCCGCGCCAGGCCGGTGGCCGCGGCGACACCGGTGAGCAGCGGCAGCCAGCCCCACCGCTCGACGGGGACGTCGCCCGGGGTCAGGTAGACGGAGAGGAAGAGGCCCGAACGGGCCGGGGCCGTCCAGGTGCGGTCGAGGCGGCCCCGGCCCCGCGTCTGCTCCTCGGCGACCAGCACCGTGCCCTCGGCGAGCCCCTCCGCCCGCAGGGCCAGGTCGGAGTTGGTGGAGCCGGTGGACTCCACCACGTCGAGCGCGGTCCACAGCGCGCCCGGCCGCAGCAGCCCGCGGCGCAGCGCGGGAACGTTCAGGGGCGGCCGGTCGAGGTCCGACCAGCGGCTGTGTGGCGCATCCGAAGGTGTCATGCAACCCAGACTAGGTGTGGTAAACGACGCACTGCCGAACCGTATCCACGCCGATACGCTACGGATCAGTAGGTGTTCACGCAGCTGATCAGCACCACAGTCGTCCCCGTGACCAGGCAGGGAGCCGCCACCCGATGTCCGAGCCGGAAGAGATCGACATCCACACCACCGCGGGCAAGATCGCGGACCTGCAGCGCCGTATCGACGAGGCGACCCACGCGGGTTCGGCGCGCGCGGTCGAGAAGCAGCACGCGAAGGGCAAGTTGACCGCCCGCGAGCGGGTGGACCTGCTGCTCGACCAGGGCTCCTTCGTGGAGCTCGACGAGTTCGCCCGGCACCGTTCCACCAACTTCGGCATCGAGAAGAACCGCCCCTACGGGGACGGCGTCGTCACCGGATACGGCACGGTCGACGGCCGCCCCGTCTGCGTGTACTCGCAGGACTTCACCATCTTCGGCGGCTCGCTGGGCGAGGTCTACGGTGAGAAAATCGTCAAGGTGATGGACTTCGCGCTGAAGACCGGCTGCCCGGTCATCGGCATCAACGACGGGGGCGGTGCCCGCATCCAGGAAGGCGTCGCCGCGCTCGGCCTGTTCGCCGAGATCTTCCGCCGCAACGTGCACGCCTCGGGCGTCGTCCCGCAGATCTCGCTGATCGTCGGACCGTGCGCGGGCGGTGCGGTGTACTCCCCCGCGATCACCGACTTCACGGTCATGGTCGACCAGACCTCGCACATGTTCATCACCGGCCCCGACGTCATCAAGACCGTCACCGGCGAGGACGTCGGCTTCGAGGAGCTGGGCGGCGCCCGCACCCACAACACCACCTCCGGTGTGGCGCACCACATGGCGGGCGACGAGAAGGACGCCATCGATTACGTCAAGTCACTGCTGTCGTACCTGCCTTCGAACAACCTCTCCGAGGCGCCGGCCTTCCCCGAGCAGGCGGACCTGGCCACGACGGACGAGGACCGCGAGCTCGACACCCTCATCCCGGACTCGGCGAACCAGCCGTACGACATGCACACCGCCATCGAGCACGTGCTGGACGACGGCGAATTCCTGGAAACCCAGGCCCTGTTCGCGCCGAACATCATCACCGGCTTCGGACGCGTCGAGGGCTACCCGGTCGGCATCGTCGCCAACCAGCCGATGCAGTTCGCGGGTTGCCTGGACATCAACGCGAGCGAGAAGGCCGCCCGCTTCGTCCGCACCTGCGACTCCTTCAACGTGCCCGTGCTGACCTTCGTCGACGTCCCCGGCTTCCTGCCCGGCGTCGACCAGGAGTACGGCGGCATCATCCGGCGCGGCGCCAAGCTGATCTACGCCTACGCCGAGGCGACCGTCCCGCTGATCACCGTGATCACCCGCAAGGCGTTCGGCGGCGCGTACGACGTCATGGGCTCCAAGCACCTGGGCGCCGACATCAACCTCGCCTGGCCGACCGCGCAGATCGCCGTGATGGGCGCGCAGGGTGCGGTGAACATCCTGCACCGGCGCACCATCGCCGCCGCCGAGGATCAGGACGCCACCCGCGCCGCGCTGATCGCGGACTACGAGGACACGCTGCTCAACCCGTACGTGGCGGCCGAGCGCGGCTACGTCGACGCGGTGATCATGCCGTCCGACACCCGTGCCCACATCGTGAAGGGGCTGCGCCAGCTGCGCACCAAGCGGGAGTCGCTGCCCCCGAAGAAGCACGGCAACATCCCCCTCTAGAAAGGGTCCTGGCCATGATCAAGGTCGTACGGGGCAACCCGACCCCTGAGGAGCTGGCCGCCGCACTGGCGGTGGTCCGGGCGCGCACCGCCGCGTCGCTGGCCGAGCCCGAAGCGGCGTCCGCCGCACCGACGCCGCCCGGCCAGTGGTCCGACCCGGGCCGCATCGCTCGGCGCGAGCGCCACCTGCCGGGGCCGCGCGCCTGGGCCCGGACGTACTGGCCCGGCTGACCGCGCACCCGATCGGCGAAGCGCGTTCCGGAGGTCCGGCCCCTCGACGGCGAGTCCCGGGGGCCGGGCCTCCGCCGCGTTCGGAACGGTTTGCTCCGTACGCACCGCGACGGTTGAGTACCCGTACTCAGGCGCGCTGCGCGCCCGGACAGCAGGATCGTTTCCATGCTGTGGTCCGACCCCGAGAACAAGCCGCCGAAGGAACTGCGCGACGCCCAGAACATGATGCGTCGTGCGGGGGTGGTACTTGCGCTCGCGATGGTGCTCGCGATGTTCGTGCTCGGCGTGTACCCCTGAAGAACCTCGTGAAAGACCGCGTGAAGGAGCTCGGGAAGGACTTCACGAAGGCGCCGGGGCCGTCTCGGATCCCGGCGGCCGGTCCGCCCCTTCTACGATGGCGCGTATGACTGATCAGCGCCGTCTCGTGCTCGCCTCCGCCTCCCCCGCCCGGCTCGGCCTTCTCCGGCAGGCCGGATTCGCACCCGAGGTGGTCGTCAGCGGGGTGGACGAGGACGCGCTGAGCGCCCCCACCCCCGCCGAGCTGGCCCTGGTGCTCGCCGAGGCCAAGGCCGCCGCGGTGGCCGGCCGGCCGGAGGCGGCGGGCGCGCTCGTCATCGGCTGCGACTCGGTGCTCGAACTGGACGGCGAGGCGCTCGGCAAGCCCGCCGACGGCGAGGAGGCCGTCGCCCGCTGGAAGTCCATGCGCGGCCGGGCCGGGGTGCTGCGGACCGGCCACAGCGTGGTCGACACGGCGACCGGACGCACGGCCTCGGCGACCGCCTCCACGACCGTCCGCTTCGGCGAGCCGACGGACGCCGAGATCGCCGCCTACGTGGCCACGGGCGAGCCCCTCCACGTCGCGGGGGCCTTCACCCTGGACGGCCGCTCGGCACCGTTCGTCGACTCCATCGAGGGCGACCACGGCAACGTCATCGGCCTGTCGCTGCCGCTGCTGCGCCGGCTGCTGGGCGAGCTGGGAATCTCCGTCACCGAACTCTGGGCCTGAGGACCGGGACGCTCCGGGCGCGAGGGCCCGAGCACCGGGACCGGGGAGCCGCGCGAACCCCGGCCGACGCACCGGAACTGGGGAGCCACGCGCGAACCCCGGCCAACGCCCCGGCGACACGCCCGCGACACGCCGTGCGCGACGCCCTGCAGGAAGCGGCAATCCGGGCCCGGACGGCGGGCGGTCGCGGGGCGTCGGCGGGGCCGTTCGGGCGATCGGCGCCACGGCACCCGGCCCGGTGGCGGTGGCGGAACTCGACAGGCCCGTCCGGGCGACCGCACCGGGGTCCGGCCCGGCACCGGCGGCGGGCCCGGCAGGGCCGTTCAGGCGACCGGGGCCACGGTCCCCGACCCGGCTCCGGCGGCCGGTCCGTCGGCCCCGCCGGCCTCGTCGCCGTACGCCACCAGGGTCAGCACGATCAGCCCGAGCACCACCATCAGGACCGCGAACGCGGCCCAGCCGACCAGGCCGACCGTCAGCGCGCCCAGCACCCCGTGCACGACGGCGCAGACGATCAGGACGATGCGGGCGATCCGGCCCGGGGCCCGGTCACGGATGCCGGTCAGCAGGAGGATCAGCCCGCACAGCAGCAGGTACGCGCCGGAAACGCCGCCCATCGCCCAGGTGCCGGTGGACATGGCGGAGGATTCGAGACCGGCCAGGGACATGTCCTGGTTCTCGACGACCGTCGCCAGCACGGCGTTGACGAACACGATGCCCACGGCCTCCGCGAACAGCACGATCGCGGCCACGAACGCCACCGGTCTGCGCACCACGGTGTCCACCCCCTGTTACCTCCAGTACGTGCGATAGCGCGGACCCTACTAACGGGTAACGGCTCGGACAAGGGTTTGAACGCCCCTCGCCCGCTCCCCGCACCCGGGACGCGCGCCTCCGCACTTCCCCCCTCCGCCCCCTCCCCGCCGGCCTCGCACGCCGGGCAAAGAATCGTTCGCCCATTAGTGGGGACTCGACAAAAAATTACGGAAAGTCGCTGCTCGCACGAACAGAGACCTGGACCACACCTCGTGGCTACTGTGCGGTCATGGTTCCCGGCGTACCGTGGTGCCACAAGGGATTTCGCGACTTGGGCAAGCCACGAATCACACTCCGTGTGGGCAAGCTCACCATTGGGGACGGGTCGTAGGGCCGTGTCGGTAGTCCCTAAACTCAGCTTGTTTCAAGGAGGGAGCCATCGTGCGCAAGGTGCTCATCGCCAACCGTGGCGAAATTGCTGTCCGTGTTGCTCGGGCGTGCCGGGATGCCGGGATCGGGAGTGTGGCCGTTTACGCGGACCCGGACCGGGATGCTCTGCATGTGCGGGTGGCCGACGAGGCATTCGCTCTGGGCGGTGAGACTCCGGCGGCCAGTTATCTGGACATGGCCAAGGTGCTGCAGGCGGCGAAGGACTCGGGTGCGGATGCGATCCATCCGGGTTACGGGTTCCTGTCGGAGAACGCGGAGTTCGCGCAGGCGGTGATGGATGCGGGGCTGACGTGGATCGGGCCGCCGCCGCAGGCGATCCGGGACCTGGGCGACAAGGTCGCCGCCCGGCACATCGCGCAGCGGGCCGGGGCGCCGCTGGTGGCCGGCACTCCCGACCCGGTCTCGGGCGCGGAGGAGGTCGTGGCGTTCGCGCGGGAGCACGGGCTGCCGATCGCGATCAAGGCGGCGTTCGGGGGCGGCGGGCGGGGGCTGAAGGTGGCCCGCACGCTGGAGGAGGTTCCCGAGCTGTACGAGTCGGCGGTGCGCGAGGCGGTCGCGGCGTTCGGGCGCGGGGAGTGCTTCGTGGAGCGCTACCTCGACCGGCCCCGCCACGTGGAGACCCAGTGCCTGGCCGACACCCACGGCAACGTCGTGGTCGTCTCCACCCGCGACTGCTCGCTGCAGCGCCGCCACCAGAAACTGGTCGAGGAGGCCCCCGCCCCCTTCCTGAGCCAGGAGCAGAACGAGAAGCTGTACGCGGCCTCCAAGGCCATCCTGAAGGAGGCCGGCTACGTCGGCGCCGGCACGGTGGAGTTCCTGGTCGGCCAGGACGGCACGATCTCCTTCCTGGAGGTCAACACCCGCCTGCAGGTCGAACACCCCGTCACCGAGGAAGTCACCGGACTGGACCTGGTCCGCGAGATGTTCCGCATCGCCGACGGCGAGGAACTCGGCTACACCGACCCGCCCGTGCGCGGGCACTCCTTCGAGTTCCGCATCAACGGCGAGGACCCCGGCCGCAACTTCCTGCCCGCCCCCGGCACCGTCACCGCCTTCGACCCGCCCACCGGCCCCGGCGTCCGCCTGGACACCGGCGTGGAACCCGGCTCCGTGATCGGCCCCGCCTGGGACTCCCTGCTCGCCAAGCTCATCGTCACCGGCGCCACCCGCGAACAGGCCCTCCAGCGCGCCGCCCGCGCCCTGGCCGAGTTCCGCGTCGAGGGCATGGCCACCGCCCTGCCCTTCCACCGCGCCGTGGTCACCGACCCCGCCTTCACCGCCGACCCCTTCCAGGTCCACACCCGCTGGATCGAGACCGAGTTCGTCAACGAGATCAAGCCCCACACCGCCCCCGCGGACGCGGACACCGACGAGGAACCCGGACGCGAGACGGTCGTCGTCGAGGTCGGCGGCAAGCGCCTGGAGGTCTCCCTGCCCTCCTCCCTGGGCATGTCCCTGGCCCGCACCGGCCTCGCCGCCGGCGCCAAGCCCAAACGCCGCGCGGCCAGGAAGTCCGGCTCCGCCGTCTCCGGCGACACCCTCGCCTCCCCCATGCAGGGCACCATCGTCAAGATCGCCGTCGAGGAGGGCCAGGAAGTCCAGGAGGGCGACCTCATCGTCGTCCTCGAGGCCATGAAGATGGAACAGCCCCTCAACGCGCACCGCGCCGGCACCGTCAAGGGCCTGGCCGCCGAGGTCGGCAGCTCGATCTCCTCCGGTGCGGTCATCTGCGAGATCAAGGACTGACCACCCGGGCGCGACACCCGTGGCACCACCGGGGCCCTGCGAAGCCGTACGCGGCCGAGCGGGGCCCCTGCCGTTTTCCCCGGGACCGGAGCGGACCGCACGGACCGGCGAGGGGACCGGGCCGCACCGACCGGCGAGGGGTCCGTTCACGGATGCCGGCGGGGCCACGGGGCGCGCGGTGGCATCCTGGACCCCGGGACGGAGATCGGGAGGACCGCGCGATGACGACCAGTACGGCACGGACGCCGGTCCGGCCCATGCGCGCCGACGCGCGCCGGAACCACGAGCGGCTGCTGCGCGAGGCCCGGGCCGCCTTCGCGGAGCACGGCACCGACGCGCCGCTGGAGGAGATCGCCCGGCGCGCGGGCGTGGGCATCGGCACGCTGTACCGGCATTTCCCGAACCGGCACGCGTTGATGAACGCCGTCTTCCAGGAGGCCCTGACCTCCCTGATCGCCCGTTCCCACGAGCTCGCCGGGGCCGAACAGCCCTGCCGGGGTCTGGTGGAGTGGCTGCGCGCGATCATCACTCACGCGGGTGAGTACCGGGGGGTCGCCCAGGCGCTCATGTCGACGTCGCGGGACGAGACTTCGGCGCTCTCGCAGTGCAACGTACCGCTGCGCGAGGCGGGCGCGACCCTGCTGGCGCGGGCGCGGGCGAGCGGGGCCGTTCGGCCGGACGTGTCGATCGACGACCTGATGCAGCTGACGAACGCGATCGCCCTGGCCGCCGAGCAGTCGCCGGAGGACCCGGAGTTGGCGGACCGGCTGCTGATGCTGACCCTCCAGGGGCTGAAGGGGCCGAACGCGGAAGGGAGTTGACCCCGGCCGGTCGGCGCCCGGCCATTCGACACCCCGGCCATTCGACACCCCGGCCATTCGACACCCTGGCCGTTCGGCACCCCGGCCGCACCCGGCCCGCACCGCGCCGCGCGCCGCACCCGGCCCGCACCGCGCCGCGCGCCGCACCCAGTCCCCCACCGCGCCGCGTGCCACGCCCCGTCGCCCCGTGGACGACACCCCACCGGCCGACGGCCCGGCCCTCGGCCGGTGGGGCTATCGGCGGCGCAGGTCCGCGACCCTCGCCCGGTCCCCCTGGCCCTGGTCCGCCAGCGCCGCCGCGCTCCGCAGTTGCTGCGGGCCCGGTCCCGAGGTGGTGCCACCGCCCCCGTGCGTACGGCGCTGACCGGGCAGCGGCATGTCCCGGCGGGGCTGCCGGCCGTGCGGGAGGGGCTCGGGCGGGGCCGGGTCGTTGCCGGCACCGGCCACGGCGATCTGCACCCCCTGGTCCGCCAGTGCCTGCAGTTCGGTCGCGGCACGGTCGTCGTGGCCGGGGGGCTCGTCCGTCACGAGGCGGGTGATGAGGTCCGTCGGCACCGTCTGGAACATGGTGTCGGAGCCGAGCTTCGTGTGGTCCGCCAGGACCACCACCTCGGCGGCGGCCTGCACCAGGGCCCGGTCCACGCTCGCCGAGAGCATGTTGGACGTGGAGAGGCCGCGTTCCGCGGTGAGTCCGCTCCCGGAGAGGAACGCGCGCGAGACCCGCAGCCCCTGGAGGGACTGCTCGGCGCCACTGCCCACCAGGGCGTAGTTGGAACCGCGCAGCGTGCCGCCGGTCATCACCACCTCCACCCGGTTGGCATGGGCCAACGCCTGGGCGACCAGCAGCGAGTTGGTGACGACGGTCAGCCCGGGGACCCGCGCGAGCCGGCGGGCCAGCTCCTGGGTGGTCGTACCGGCGCCGACGACGACGGCCTCGCCCTCCTCCACGAGACCGGCGGCCAGGTCGGCGATGGCCGTCTTCTCCGCGGTGGCGAGATGGGATTTCTGCGGAAAGCCGGACTCCCGCGTGAAACCCCCGGGCAGGACCGCACCGCCGTGCCGGCGGTCGAGGAGTCCTTCTGCCTCCAGTGCCCGCACGTCCCGCCGTACGGTCACTTCGGAGGTCTGGACGACGCGGGCGAGCTCACGGAGCGATACCGCCCCGTTGGCACGCACCATTTCGAGGATCAATTGACGACGTTCTGCAGCGAACACGAAACTGACAGTAACGTGACCGCCCGAGCGTTTTCAGCAGTTTGCGCCGATTAACGGAAGTTGCGCACACGCGTGACCGTCAAGTGGTATAGACGGCCCTGTTGTTGTCCCGTACTGATCGAACGGAACGCCCCGGCGGCCCCCCGGGTCACCGGGAGTCGCCGGGGCGCGGCCGGGCGGGAACCGCTCGTCGGCCGGGGTGTCAGGCCTCGCCCGCGCGCTTGCGGGTGTGCAGCTGCCTGGCGACTTCCGCGATCGAACCCGACAGGGACGGATAAACGGTGAAGGCGTTCGCGATCTGTTCCACCGTCAAATTGTTGTCGACCGCGATCGAGATGGGGTGGATCAGTTCGCTCGCCCGGGGGGCGACGACACAGCCGCCGACCACGATGCCGGTGCCGGGGCGGCAGAAGATCTTGACGAAGCCGTCGCGGATGCCCTGCATCTTGGCGCGCGGGTTGCGCAGCAGCGGCAGCTTGACGACCCGGGCGTCGATCTTGCCGGCGTCGACGTCGGCCTGGGTGTAGCCGACGGTGGCGATCTCGGGGTCGGTGAAGACGTTCGAGGAGACCGTCTTCAGGTCCAGCGGGGCCACCGCGTCGCCGAGGAAGTGGTACATCGCGATCCGGCCCTGCATGGCGGCGACCGAGGCGAGGGCGAAGATCCCGGTGACGTCACCGGCCGCGTAGACGCCGGGCGCGCTGGTGCGGGAGACCTTGTCGGTCCAGATGTGGCCGGACTCCTTGAGCCGGACCCCGGCCTCCTCCAGGCCCATGCCCGCGCTGTTCGGGATCGCGCCGACCGCCATGAGGCAGTGCGAGCCGGAGATGACCCGGCCGTCGGCGAGGGTGACCTCGACCCGGTCGCCCACCCGCTTGGCGGCCTGGGCGCGGGAGCGGGCCATGACGTTCATGCCGCGGCGCCGGAAGACGTCCTCCAGCACGGCGGCGGCGTCCGGGTCCTCGCCGGGCAGCACGCGGTCGCGGGAGGAGACGAGCGTGACGCGCGAGCCGAGCGCCTGGTAGGCGCCCGCGAACTCGGCGCCCGTCACGCCGGAGCCGACCACGATGAGCTCCTCGGGCAGCTCGTCGAGGTCGTAGACCTGGGTCCAGTTCAGGATGCGCTCGCCGTCGGGCAGGGCGTCCGGGATCTCCCGGGGGTGGCCGCCGGTCGCGATCAGCACGGCGTCGGCGGTGAGCCGCTCCTCCGTGCCGTCCGCGGCGGTCACGACGACCGTGCGGGAGCCGTCGGCGGCCTGGAGGCCCTCCAGCCGGCCGCGCCCGCGCAGCACCCGGGCGCCGGCCCGGGTGACCGAGGCGGTGATGTCGTGGGACTGGGCGAGCGCCAGGCGCTTCACGCGCCGGTTGACCTTGCCGAGGTCGACGCCGACCACGCGGGCCGCCTGCTCGACGTGCGGGGTGTCGTCCGCGACGATGATGCCCAGTTCCTCGTACGAGGAGTCGAAGGTGGTCATCACCTCCGCCGTCGCGATCAGGGTCTTCGAGGGCACGCAGTCGGTGAGCACGGACGCGCCGCCGAGGCCGTCGCAGTCGACGACGGTCACCTCCGCACCGAGCTGGGCGCCCACCAATGCCGCCTCGTACCCGCCGGGTCCGCCGCCGATGATCACGATCCGGGTCACGAAAAGTCCGCCTCGCGTGTGTCATCCCGCGGCCGTCTGCTGCCCCGGCCGGGGGTCCGGGGGGTGGCCCCGGGGAATGCAGTACGTACTTCATTGTCCCGCACGCGCCAAGGTGCTTCGCCCCGGGGCCCTCCATACGGGCACCGGGGGTGCGCGGCCGGGCCGGGCCGGTGGCGGGCGGACCCGGCCGGGAGGGCGGATGCGGCCGGTGTGCGCGGCGGGTCCGGGCGCGGGGGCGGCCCCCTCGGGGGATCTTCCGCCCGGGACCGACGTTCCCCCCGTCCCCTCCCGTACCCTCGATGCCATGTCGCTCTACGCCGCGTACGCCGGCAACCTCGACGCGCGGCTGATGACGCGCCGCGCACCGCATTCCCCGCTGCGCGGTACCGGCTGGCTCAACGGCTGGCGGCTGACCTTCGGCGGGGAGCAGATGGGCTGGGAGGGCGCGCTCCCCACGGTGGTGGAGGCCCCCCGCTCCCAGGTCTTCGTGGCGCTGTACGACCTGGCGGCGATGGACGAGGACTCCATGGACCGGTGGGAGGGCGTCGGCCTGGACATCTACCGGCGGATGCGGGTGCGCGTGCACACCCTGGACGGCGAGGAGCCGGCCTGGATGTACGTGCTGAACGGGTACGAGGGCGGGCTGCCGTCCGCCCGCTACCTCGGCGAGATCGCCGACGCCGCGGAGTCCGCGGGCGCGCCGCACGACTATGTGATGGAACTGCGCAAGCGCCCCTGCTGACCCCTCGACCAGCGCATTTGTGCGAACGTACGAAGGATCGCGCACGGACTCCGCGCATGGGCATCTACGCGCGTAGGGAATCACCGGTTACCCTCATCCGCGTGAACGCATCAGTTATTCCGGACAACATCCAGGGCGGGCCGTACGCCGCCGCTGCCGACGCCGCCGCCCGCCTGCGCGAGCTGACCGGCGCCGAGACCCACGACGTCGCGCTCGTGATGGGTTCCGGCTGGGCGCCCGCCGGTGACGCGCTCGGCGTCCCGGAGGCCGAGTTCCCGGTGACCGAGCTGCCCGGTTTCCCGGCGCCCGCCGTGCAGGGGCACGGCGGCACGATCCGCTCGTACCGGATCGGTGAGAAGCGGGTGCTGGTCTTCCTCGGCCGCACGCACTTCTACGAGGGCCGGGGCGTCGCCGCCGTCGCGCACGGGGTCCGCACCGCCGTCGCCGCGGGGTGCCGGACCGTCGTCCTGACGAACGGCTGCGGCGGTCTGCGCGAGGGCATGCGCCCCGGTCAGCCGGTGCTGATCAGCGACCACATCAACCTGACCGCCGCGTCCCCGATCGTCGGCGCCAACTTCGTCGACCTGACCGACCTGTACTCGCCGCGGCTGCGTGCGCTGTGCAAGGAGGTCGACGCCACCCTCGAAGAGGGGGTGTACGTGCAGTTCCCCGGCCCGCACTACGAGACGCCCGCCGAGATCAACATGGTCCGGGTCATGGGCGGCGACCTGGTCGGCATGTCCACCGTGCTGGAGGCCATCGCCGCGCGCGAGGCCGGCGCCGAGGTGCTGGGCATCTCGCTGGTCACGAACCTGGCGGCGGGGCTGAGCGGCGAGCCGCTCAACCACGAGGAGGTGCTCCAGGCGGGGCGGGACTCCGCGACCCGGATGGGCGCACTGCTGGCCCGGGTCCTCGAACGCATCTGAGACGCCTGTCGGGCGGCCGCACCCGGTCGGACCACCCGGCGGGCTCCGGACCGGCCGCTGCCGGTCCGCGCCCCCACCCACGAAGCAGACCGCAGAAAGGCGGACGCCGTGCAGCAGGACCTCATCGAGCGGGCCAGGACGTGGCTCGCGGAGGACCCCGACCCCGAGACCCGTGAGGAGCTCGCCGCGCTCCTCGAATCCGGGGATCTCGACGAGCTCGGCGCGCGGTTCGCCGGCACGCTGCAGTTCGGCACGGCCGGGCTCCGCGGCGAACTGGGCGCCGGGCCGATGCGGATGAACCGCGCCGTCGTCATCCGCGCCGCGGCCGGCCTCGCCGCGTACCTGAGGGCGCGGGGGCAGGACGGCGGGCTCGTCGTCATCGGCTACGACGCCCGCTACAAGTCCGCCGACTTCGCCCGGGACACCGCGGCCGTGATGACCGGCGCGGGCCTGCGCGCGGCGGTCCTGCCCCGCCCGCTGCCCACCCCCGTGCTCGCGTATGCCATAAGGCACCTGGGCGCCGTGGCCGGGGTCGAGGTGACCGCCAGCCACAACCCGCCGCGCGACAACGGCTACAAGGTCTACCTCGGCGACGGTTCGCAGATCGTCCCGCCGGCGGACGGCGAGATCGCCGCCGAGATCGCCGCGGTCGGCCCGCTCGACGGTGCGGCCCGCCCCGACGACGGCTGGGAGATCCTCGGCGAGGAGGTGCTGGACGCCTATCTGGCCCGTACGGACGCCGTGCTCGCGGCCGGCTCGCCGCGCACCGCCCGGGTCGTGTACACGGCGATGCACGGAGTCGGTACGTCCGTGCTGACGGCGGCCTTCGAGCGGGCGGGCTTCCCCGCCCCGGTGCTCGTCGCCGAACAGGCCGAGCCCGATCCGGCGTTCCCGACCGTCGCGTTCCCCAACCCGGAGGAGCCCGGCGCGATGGACCTCGCCTTCGCGACCGCCCGCCGCGAGAACCCCGACATCGTCATCGCCAACGACCCGGACGCCGACCGCTGCGCCGTCGCCGTCCCGGACCCCGCGGCCGACGGCGGCTGGCGGATGCTGCGCGGCGACGAGGTCGGCGCGCTGCTCGCCGCGCACCTGGTGGACCGCGGCGCGAGCGGGGTGTTCGCCGAGTCGATCGTGTCGTCCTCGCTGCTCGGCCGGATCGCCGCGAAGGCGGGCCTCGGCCACGAGGAGACGCTGACCGGCTTCAAGTGGATCGCCCGCGTGGAGGGTCTGCGGTACGGGTACGAGGAGGCGCTCGGCTACTGCGTCGACCCGGAGGGCGTGCGCGACAAGGACGGCATCACGGCCGCGCTCCTGGTCGCCGAACTGGCCTCCGGGCTCAAGGAACGGGGACGCACCCTCCTCGACCTCCTCGACGACCTGGCGGTCGCGCACGGGCTGCACGCCACCGACCAGCTGTCGGTCCGGGTGGAGGACCTGTCGGTCATCGCGGACGCCATGCGCCGGCTGCGCGAGCAGCCGCCGGCCGCGCTCGCCGGGCTGCCCGTCGTCTCGGCCGAGGACCTCGCGCGGGGCAGCGCGCAGCTGCCGCCCACCGACGGGCTGCGCTACCGGCTGGAGGGCGCCCGGGTGATCGTCCGCCCGAGCGGCACCGAGCCGAAGCTCAAGTGCTACCTGGAGGTCGTGGTGCCGGTCGGTTCGGCGGACGAGCTGCCGGCCGCCCGGAGGAAGGGCGCGGAACTCCTCGCCGGGATCAAGCGCGACCTGGCGGCCGCGGCCGGGATCTGAGCACGACGCGACGCGCCACCGGGGCGGCCCGACGGGAGTCGGGACCGCCCCGGTGGCGCGTGTCCGTCCGTGCGGGAGGTCTCCGTACGGGAGATCCGTGCAGGAGGTCTCCTCGCGGGAGGCCCGTACGGGCGTCCGTGCGGGGTTACTTGATGCCGAGCAGCTGCTCCAGCGGGTCGATGCCGAAGTAGACCAGGAAGAGCGCCGCGGTGCCCCAGAGCAGCCAGTGCACCTCGCGGGCCTTGCCCAGGCACGCCTTGATGACCACGTACGAGACGAAGCCCGCGCCGATGCCGTTGGTGATGGAGTACGTGAGCGGCATGACGGCGATGGTCAGGAAGGCGGGGACGGCGAGCTCGTACCGGTCCCAGTCGATGTGCTTGACCTGGGTCATCATCAGGAACCCGACCGCGACGAGGGCGGGGGACGCGGCCTGGAGGGGCACGATCGTCAGGACCGGGGTGAAGAAGAGGGCGAGGGCGAACAGACCGCCGGTGACGAGGTTGGCGAAACCGGTGCGCGCACCCTCGCCGACGCCCGCCGCGGACTCGATGTAGGTGGTGGCGGACGAGGCGGAGGCGGCACCGCCCGCGACGGCGGCCGCGCCGTCGATGAGCAGGACCCGGCCCAGGCCGGGGACCTGGCCGCGCTCGTCGAGGAGGCCCGCCTCGGCGGTGACGCCGACGATGGTGCCCATCGTGTCGAAGAAGTCCGACAGGATGAGGGTGAAGATCAGCAGGATGACGGTCAGCACGCTGACGTGGGCGAACGAGCCGAACAGGTCGAAGTCGCCCAGGAGCCCGAAGTCGGGGGCGGCGATGGGCTTGTCGGGCAGCGCGGGCTCGGTCAGCCCCCAGGTCTTGACGTCGGCGACCGCGTCGATGATGACGGAGAGGACGGTCATCAGGACGATGCTGATGAGGATGGCGCCCTTCACCTTGCGGGCCAGGAGGACGATCGTCACCAGCACGCCGAGGCAGAAGACCAGCATGGGCCAGCCGGTCAGGGTGCCCGTGCCGAGCTGGACGGGCACGGTGGAGTTCGCGGCGTCCGGGACGCGGGTGACGAACCCGGAGTCCACGAAGCCGATGAAGGCGATGAACAGACCGATGCCGACGCTGATGGCCTGCTTGAGCGGCTGCGGGATGGCGTGCATGACGGCCTCGCGCAGACCGGTCATCACCAGGACGCAGATCAGCAGACCTTCGAGCACGATGAGGCCCATCGCGTCGTCCCAGCTCATCAGAGGAGCGATCTGGAACGCGACGACGGCATTCAGGCCCAGACCCGCGGCCAGGGCGAGCGGCAGGTTACCGGCCACACCCATGATCACGGTCATCACCGCAGCAACTAGTGTTGTCGCAGTGGCCAGTTGGGCGGCATCCAGTTGTTCGCCGAACTTGTCCTCGGTACTGCCGAGAATGATCGGGTTGAGCACGAGAATGTACGCCATGGTGAAGAATGTGGCGAGCCCGCCACGTATTTCACGCCCGTACGTCGAACCACGTTCACTTATTCGGAAGAACCGGTCGAGCGGGCCGCCCGGTGCGGCTGCCGGCTCGCGCACCGGGTCTGTCGCGCTGGTCTTCATGACTGCGTCTCCTGGACCTGCTGGGGAGGGGGAAAAAGGGGAAAAGTCGTCATGACGCCGGGAGCGCGTGGCAGTCGGTGGTGCGAACACACTTGCGGCGTCATGCGAGCGGATCATACGCGGCGACTATTCGACCTCAAGGTGTTTGCAGCTTTCTCCAGTTGACTCGCCCACACCCCCCGTACCAGTTCCTGCAAAAAGCCGGGCGACCTGTCCCACAAAAATAGGAAGAAAGCGAAAGCACCCTCTGGAATTGACCAGGGGTAACTCTTTAGTCTCGGCGCGTGCATCCACCACTCCCCTTCAACGCGCGCGCCGCCCGCATCCTGCGCGAGAAACTCGGGATGGCACCCGGTCACGTCGCTTACGGCATGCGCGCCTCATACGGAATGACCCACATAACCCCCGACCACATCACCGCATGGGAACGCGGCACCGCTCTGCCGGCCGACGGTGAAGTCGCCGCCCTGGCCGCCGCCTTGTGGTGCACCCCCGGCGAACTCATGGGCACCCCCCACACCTTGCGCGAGCACCGGATGGCCCGCGGGCTCGCCGCCGAGGACGTCGCCCGCGCCACCGGTCTCCCCCTGGACGCCTACCGCCACATGGAGGAGACCGGCGTCTGGACCGGCGACAAGCGGCACTCCGCCGAACTGGGCGCCCTCTTCAACCTCCCGCCGCGGGACTTCATCGCCATCACCGGCCGCGAGGAGGAGCTCGCCCAGCTCCTCACCGAGGCCGTCTCCACCCGCTGGCAGGCCCACATCCGCTCCATCGCCCGTCTCGTCTCCGCGGACCGCCGCAGCCTCCAGGACCCCCTGCGCACCATGCACCAGGAGTACCAGGGCCTCATGGCGGCCACGCTCAGCCGGGCCGGCGGCGCCAGCGCCTCCGGCGAGGACGGGCGGCGCTACATCGAGGACATCGTCGACCGCTTCTGGTCCCTGGTCCCGGAACCCTAGACCGGGTGCGGCGGATGCCGCCCCGCGCGACGGCCGGGCGGCATCCGCCGCGCACGGCCCCACCCCTCCGGAACGACGGCCCCCTCTCCCCCCACCGCCCAGGAAGGCGCATGCCCACATGATTAGGTAGACTGGTCTACCCAATTAGGGAGAGGGGCAGCCATGACCGAGGCCGGGTCCGCCGGAAAGCCGCCGGTGAAGCGACGTGGGGGGCCCGCGCGGGGACGCATCCTCGAAGCCGCCGCGCGCCGGTTCTACGCCGACGGCGTCGCGGCCACGGGGATCGACACCATCACCGCCGAGGCCGGTGTGGCGAAGATGAGCCTCTACAACAACTTCGCCTCCAAGGCCGACCTCGTGACCGCCTACCTCGGCGCCCGGCACGACGAGTGGCTCGGCCTCTACCGGCGGCGGCTGGCCGACGCCCGGACCCCCCGGGACGCCGTACTGGCCGTCTTCGACGCCTACGCCGACCACGCGGGCCTCGCCTACGAGCACGGCTTCCGCGGCTGCGGCCTGCTCAACGCCGCCGCCGAACTGCCCACCGGGCACGAGGGCCGGGCCGTGGTGCGCCGGCACAAGGAGGAGGTCGAGGGCCTGCTCGTCACCCACCTCCGGGAGCTGCTGTCCGACCGGGAGCCGTCCGATCGCGACGAGAGGGCCCCGGACGGGGAAGCGCTCGACGAGAAGGTCCGGGATGTCGCCGAACACCTGGCGTTCCTGCTCGAAGGGGCCATCGTGCGGGCGGGCCTGGAGGGCGACGGCACCCGTATGCGGCGCGCCCGCGCCCTGGCGGAGTCCCTGGTGGACGGGCTGTGACCCGGCCGGCCGACGGGCACACCGCCGCCGGGGCGGGCGCGGGCGTGCTCGCCGTGCTGCTCGCCTCGGTGCTCTGGGGCACCACGGGCACCGCCGCGACCCTGGCACCGCAGGTGGGGCCGCTGGCGATCGGCGCGGCGGCGATGGGCGCGGGCGGACTGCTCCAGGCCCTGCTGGCCGGGCGCCGCATCGTGCGGGACCGCGCGGCACTGGCGGCGCGGTGGCGGACGGTGCTCCTCGGAGGGGCGGGCGTGGCCCTGTACCCGCTGGCGTTCTACACCTCGATGCGGCTGGCCGGGGTCGCGGTGGGGACGGTCGTCTCCATCGGCTCGGCCCCACTGGCGTCCGCCCTGCTGGAACGGGTCGCCGACCGGCGGAGCCTGTCCCGGCGCTGGACGGCCGGTGCCGCGCTGGGCCTGACCGGCACCGTGCTGCTGTGTGCGGCCGAGGCCGCGGGGGCCGGTGTGGGAAGCGGTACGGGCTCCGCCGGGCGGACCGTCGTCGGCGTGGCGCTCGGGCTGGTCGCGGGCGCGACGTACGCCGTGTACGCGTGGGCGGCGCACCACCTCATCGCACGCGGCATCGCCTCCCGCGCGGCCATGGGCGCGGTGTTCGGGCTGGGCGGGCTGATGCTCGTACCGGTCCTGCTGGTCACCGGCGCGCCGCTGCTCGCCTCCTGGACGAACGCGGGTGTCGGCCTCTACATGGCGCTGGTGCCGATGTTCACCGGGTACGTCCTGTTCGGCTTCGGCCTGGCCCGCATCCCGGTCAGCACCGCGACGACCCTGTCCCTGCTGGAGCCGGCCGTGGCCGCCGTGCTCGCGGTCCTGGTCGTGGGCGAGCACCTGCCCGCGCTCGGCTGGGCCGGGATCGTGCTCGTCATCGCCTGCCTCGGCGTCCTGACCACCCCTTCCCGCCCCCTGCGCCGTCCGCGTGCGGGGCGGCGGGCCGGCCCGCTCCCGCCGGAGCCGGCCCCGGCCCCGGCCTCGGTACCGTCCCCCGGCCGCGGGCGCCGCGCACCGCGAGGGCGATCCTGAGGAGCGCGGTCACGGCTCCGGCGGCCACCGCGGTCCAGAGGGAGACGGCGACGTCGGGCACCCAGTTCGCGAGCTGCCCCGGGCCCAGCCGGTCCGCGACCAGGGCCAGGGCGATCAGGGGCGCCCCGCCCGCGAGGCACCAGAGCACGGTCGAAACGATGCGGCGCGACGCGGGGGCCGGGCGGCGGAGGAGCAGGGCCGAGCGTCCGGCCGCGAGGACCAGGGCCGCGGCCGGCACGGTGGTCCCCCACACCGCCCAGTGGTAGAGGGACGAGGAAGCGCCGCTCCCGGGGGTCCGGCCGTCGGCGAGGATGCGGGCGGCGCCGAAGCCGACCTCCATGACGGCCTCGTCCTGGAGGAGTCCGTACAGGTTCTGTTCGAGGACGAGGGCGAGGTTCCGTTCCGGCAGCAGGAACAGCATCGCCGAGTAGCCGGGGGTCCCGCCCGTGTGCCAGAGGGCGTCGTCGAGCGGGCCGTCGAGCCCGCCGACCCGCCAGCCGAGCCCGTACCCCGTGCCCACGCCGTCGGCGGTCCTGCCCTCCTCGCGCATCAGCCGTACGGACCCGGGAGTGAGCACGGTGCGGCCGTCGGCGGTCCTGCCCTGCCGGAGCTGGAGCGAGGCGAAGGCGGCGAGGTCGTTCAGGTCGCCGCCCAGGTAGCCGTAGGCGGCGCCGCCGTCGTCCACGCCGTCGGCGATCGCGGCCGGCCCGCCCCACAGGTACTGGTGCCCCGGCGCCAGGTTCCGCCTCCGCGCCGAGGCCCGGTCGGCGATGGCCCCGTCCATGCCCGCCGGGCCGAGCACGGAGCGCCGGAGGTGTTCGGCGAAGGGGCGGCCGGTGACGGACTCGACCACGGCGGCGAGCACCAGGTAGTTGGCGCTGGTGTAGGCGTACCGGGTGCCGGGCGGGCCGAGCGGTCGTACGTCGTCCAGCGCGCCGACGCGCTCCGTCGGGCCCGGGCAGTCGGCGTCGAAGCAGTCGGCGACCGCGAAGGTGGCCGACCCGGGCAGGCCCGTGGTCTGGGCGAGCAGGTGGCGGACCGTGACCCGGGAGGCGTGCCCGGGGCCGCCGAACCGGAAGTCCGGCAGATGGTCGACGACCCGGTCGTCGAGGCGGAGCCGGCCGTCCTGCACGAGCGTCAGCACGGCGGTCGCGGCCACCGGCTTGGCGACCGAACCCCACAGGAACGGGGTGTCGGCCGTGACCGGATCGCCCCGGCCGTCGCTCCCCCAGGACCGCCGGTGGACCGGCCCGTCGGGACCGACCACCGCGTAGGCGACCCCGGGCGCCCCGGTGGCCCTCATCCGGTCCCGGACGTAGGAGTCGATCGCGGCGAAACGCTCGGCCCCGGCCGGTGCAGCGGGGCCCGCGGGCGCGGCACCGGCCGGGGCGGCCGGTACGCACAGGAGCAGGAGGAGCAGGCAGAACAGCGAGGCGGCCGTGGACGCGGCGGCCCGCCGTGAGGAAAAACGCATGGGGGTCCCCCGTCGTCCCGCCGGGCGGCGGGCTGGATAACCGTATGGCGATATGGTTTTTACCGTACGGTGATACGGTTATCAAGTGCCGAGAACTTCCGACCACGAGGAACGCCGCCGTCAGATCGCCGTCGCCGTCTGCGCGCTGATCGCGGACCGCGGGCTGGACGCCGTCACCGTCGCCCGTACCGCCGCCGGGGCCGGGATGTCGGTCGGGCTGGTGCAGCACTACTTCCGCACCAAGGACGAGATGCTGCTCCACGCGTTCGGCGAGGTGAGCGCGGCCATCCGGCGGCGGGCCGACGAGCGCATCCGGGCCGGGATCGAGCACCACCGGCCCATCTCACAGGTGCTGGCCGAGGCGATGACCGAGTTCGTCCCGCTGGACGAGACGCGCCGCACCGAGTTCCGGGTCACCCGGGCGTTCGCCGGTCGCGCGCTGGACAACCCCGCCCTCGCCGCGGTCGACGTGGAGACCGCCCGGCGGCTGCGCGAGGACATCGCGCGGGCCGTGCACAACGGCAAGGAGTGCGGCGAGGTCGAGGAGGAACTGGACCCGTGGCCCGCGGCCGTCCGTCTCACCGCCGTGACGGAGGGGCTGGCCCTGCAGGTCTACCGCGATCCCGCCGGGGTGAACGGGGTGCCCGCGGCCGAGCTGTGCGCGTCGCTGATCGCCGCCGAACTGGCCACCGTCTTCACCGGGGAGTGCCGCCAGTACCCCGCCGGGAACGCTGCCACGGCCGCCGGCGCGTGATCGCGCCGGCGGCCGTGGCCGCCGTGTTCGCGGCCCTGGTCGTGGACGAGCACCTGCCCGCGCCCGGCCGGGCTGGTCCCCGGAGGATTCCGGGCTGCCGTCTCCTCGGAGGGCCGGGCTGCCGTCGCGATGCGGTCACGCTCCTGTCACGGGGGGACGGCGATGCTGGGTCCGATCTGCCCAGGCCAAAGGAGGAGATCATGCGTCACAAGCGACTCTTCGCCCTGCTCACGGTGCCGCTCGGTGCCTCGTTCGCGCTGCTTCCGAGCGGCTCCGCGCAGGCTGCGGACACCTCGCCCTCGCTCGTGCCCAGCCAGTTCTGCCAGGTGACCGCCGGGTTCCCCAACAACCGGCTCACGGGTTCGGGGTTCTCCAGTTTCGGGCCCGTTCACATCGTCGAAGGCGGGCGGGGCTTCGCGGACACGAGCGCCAGTGCGGGCGGCGGCTTCTCGCTCTCGGGCACATTCACGGCACCGTCCTACCTCGCGCAGGATGTGGCCTCGGGGAGGAGCGCCGTCTGCAACAACCCGATCTCCACCACCCCGCCGAAGACGGACACGGAGCCGGCGTCCACGGGCAAGACTCCCTTCCAGACCGGGTTCGATTCCGGCTTCCAGGAGGGCAAGGAGGCCTGTCAGACAGGACGCCAGGCCCGGCAGCGGCAGGGGATCGCCCCCGCCGATCAGGACTTCCTGAACGGTTTCGCGACAGGCGTCCAGAGCGCGACGACCCTGTTCTGCGGCCCGGTCCGACCGGGTGGGGGCGGAGGCCGCTGAGGCCGGACGGCCCGCGCGGGGACATCGGGAAATCCGGCGTCCCCGCGACGGACCGGGGAACGGGCCCCGGCAACCGGCCGGAGCCGATCGGCCAGGGCGCCGTCTGTGTGGACACCGGCCCCCATGTACACGTGTGAGGCCCCGAACCGCGCAGGTTCGGGGCCTCACCCCTGTCCGACGGGACGGCCGCCCTGGATGGCCTTCAGGCCCTCCCGCCGGCTCGGGTCTGTTCAGGTCTGTTGGGGTCCCGGGGTTCCGGGGTCCCGCCTCAGCAGCCCGCCTCAGCCGGTCGCGAGAAGGATCGCCAGCAGCACGGCACCCACTACCGCCGGCGCGATCACCTCGTACGCCCAGCGCACCGACACGGCCGACTCCGCGCCCTCCGCCGAGGAGGAAGCGGCCGAGGAGGACTTCGCGCCCGCCTTCGCGCGCTCCGCCAGTTCCCGCAGGTCCGCCATGGTCTGGTCGGCCGTCGCCATCCGGGCCTTGGTGTCACGGACGTCGGCGGTCGCGGACGTCCGGTCGTACGGGTCGTCCAGCGAACGCCGGGACTGCTGCCGGGCCGCCTTCTTCCGCTGCCGCAGCGAGACCGGCACCGCCCACAGCTGGTACTTGGCGCCGCCCTCGGTGAACAGCTCGCTCGAATACCCGGCCCGCAGGTCCGCGACCTCGGTCCACGGCATGGTGATCGTCCGGAACGGGTTGCGGATGCGGATGCGCTGCTCGTTGGCGGACACCACGGGCCGCAGCGTGAACGCGACGATCAGCGGCACCGCCGTCAGCGCCCCCGCCAGCGCCAGCCACGGCACCCGGCCGCTTCCCCGGAACAGGGCGTCCCCGCCGATCCAGCAGATGAGCAGGAGCAGCAGAACGCCTCCGACCATCCCGGCGGGCGAGCGGAAGGTCCGGTCGGCGTAGACCGGCTCGGCGGGCGGTGTGGGGCTCGTCATGGGCCCGATTCTGCCTGACGGTCCCGAACGGCGCCGGGGCGGCCGCCCCGTACCGCGCACCCGCCGCCGCGCGCGCCGCACCACCCACCGCGCACCTCTCGGGGGGCCGGGCCCCTGTACAGGTCGCTACGCGCGTAGATATGCTCCCCTGGTGACCATGCCCACCACAGCTCCAGCATTCGCCGACGCAACCGCGTCCGACAGTGCGCTGCGCCGCTTCCTGCACGGGCTGCCCGGCGTCGACGCCGTCGGCCTCGAAGCGCGTGCCGCGTCCCTCGGAACCCGTTCGATCAAGACCACGGCCAAGGCGTACGCCATCGACCTGGCCATCTCGATGATCGACCTGACGACCCTGGAAGGCGCGGACACCCCGGGCAAGGTCCGGGCCCTCGCCGCCAAGGCCCTCAACCCCGACCCGACCGACCGCACCACCCCGCGGACCGCGGCGGTCTGCGTCTACCCCGACATGGTGCCCACCGCCGTCGCCGCGCTGGCCGGCTCCGACGTGAAGGTGGCCTCCGTGGCGACGGCCTTCCCCGCCGGACGCGCCGCGCTCGACGTGAAGCTCGCGGATGTCCGCGACGCCGTGGCCGCCGGGGCCGACGAGATCGACATGGTGATCGACCGGGGCGCCTTCCTCTCCGGCCGCTACCTGAAGGTCTACGAGGAGATCCTCGCCGTGAAGGCCGAGTGCGCGCGGCCCGACGGCCCCGACGCCCGCCTGAAGGTGATCTTCGAGACGGGCGAGCTGTCCACGTACGACAACATCCGCCGCGCCTCCTGGCTCGGCATGCTGGGCGGCGCCGACTTCATCAAGACGTCGACCGGCAAGGTCTCCACCAACGCCACGCCCGCGAACACCCTGCTGATGCTGGAGGCGGTGCGCGACTTCCGGGCGCAGACCGGCGTGCAGATCGGCGTGAAGCCGGCCGGCGGCATCCGCACCTCCAAGGACGCGATCAAGTTCCTGGTGCTGGTGAACGAGACCGCGGGCGAGGACTGGCTGGACAACCACTGGTTCCGGTTCGGCGCCTCCAGCCTGCTGAACGACCTGCTGATGCAGCGTCAGAAGCTCAGCACCGGCCGTTACTCCGGCCCCGATTACGTGACGGTGGACTGATCCCCATGGCATCTGCATTCGAATACGCCCCCGCGCCCGAGTCGCGCTCGGTCGTCGACATCGCGCCCTCGTACGGCCTGTTCATCGACGGCGAGTTCACCGACGCGGCCGACGGCAAGGTCTTCAAGACCGTCTCGCCGAGCAGCGAGGAAGTGCTCTCCGAGGTCGCACGGGCCGGGGCGGCCGACGTGGACCGGGCGGTGAAGGCGGCCCGCAAGGCGTTCGAGAAGTGGTCGGCGCTGCCCGGCTCCGAGCGCGCCAAGTACCTCTTCCGGATCGCCCGGATCATCCAGGAGCGCAGCCGCGAGCTGGCCGTCCTGGAGACCCTCGACAACGGCAAGCCGATCAGGGAGACCCGCGATGCGGACCTCCCCCTGGTCGCGGCGCACTTCTTCTACTACGCGGGCTGGGCCGACAAGCTGGACCACGCCGGGTTCGGCGCGAACCCGCGCCCGCTCGGCGTCGCGGGCCAGGTCATCCCGTGGAACTTCCCGCTGCTGATGCTGGCCTGGAAGATCGCCCCGGCGCTCGCCACCGGCAACACGGTGGTCCTCAAGCCCGCCGAGACGACCCCGCTGTCCGCGCTGTTCTTCGCGGACGTCTGCCGTCAGGCGGGCCTGCCCAAGGGCGTCGTGAACATCCTTCCCGGCTACGGGGACGCGGGCGCCGCCCTGGTCGCGCACGAGGACGTGAACAAGGTCGCGTTCACCGGTTCGACCGCGGTCGGCAAGGCCATCGCCCGCCAGGTCGCCGGCACGGACAAGCGGGTCACCCTCGAACTGGGCGGCAAGGGCGCCAACATCGTCTTCGACGACGCCCCGATCGACCAGGCCGTCGAGGGCATCGTCACCGGCATCTTCTTCAACCAGGGCCAGGTCTGCTGCGCCGGTTCGCGCCTGCTCGTGCAGGAGTCGATCCAGGACGAGCTGCTGGACTCCCTGAAGCGCCGGCTGTCCACGCTCCGGCTCGGCGACCCGCTGGACAAGAACACCGACATCGGCGCGATCAACTCCGCGGAGCAGCTGGCCCGGATCACCGCGCTCGCCGAGACGGGCGAGGCGGAGGGCGCCGAACGCTGGTCCGCACCCTGCGAACTGCCCTCCACGGGCTACTGGTTCGCCCCGACGCTGTTCACCAACGTCACCCAGGCGCACACCATCGCACGCGACGAGATCTTCGGCCCGGTGCTGTCGGTGCTGTCCTTCCGCACCCCCGACGAGGCGGTCGCCAAGGCCAACAACAGCCAGTACGGCCTCTCGGCCGGCATCTGGACGGAGAAGGGCTCCCGCATCCTCGCGGTGGCGAACAAGCTCCGGGCCGGCGTCGTCTGGGCCAACACGTTCAACAAGTTCGACCCGACCTCGCCCTTCGGCGGCTACAAGGAGTCGGGCTTCGGCCGCGAGGGCGGTCGTCACGGCCTGGAGGCGTACCTCGATGTCCGATAACCGTCTGAGCGTCTTCAAGACCTACAAGCTGTACGTCGGGGGCAAGTTCCCCCGTTCCGAGAGCGGCCGGGTGTACGAGGTGACCGACTCCAAGGGCAGGTGGCTGGCGAACGCCCCGCAGTCCTCCCGCAAGGACGCGCGCGACGCGGTCGTGGCCGCCCGCAAGGCGTTCGGCGGCTGGTCGGGCGCCACGGCGTACAACCGGGGCCAGGTCCTCCACCGCATCGCGGAGATGCTGGAGGGCCGCAGGGACCAGTTCGTGCGGGAGGTCGCGGAGGCCGAGGGCCTGTCGAAGTCCAAGTCGGCGGCCGTCGTGGACGCGGCGATCGACCGCTGGGTCTGGTACGCCGGCTGGACCGACAAGATCGGCCAGGTCGTGGGCGGGGCGAACCCGGTCGCGGGCCCGTTCTTCAACCTGTCCACGCCCGAACCGACCGGGGTGGTCGCGGTCCTGGCCCCCCAGGAGTCGTCGTTCCTGGGCCTGGTCTCGGTGATCGCCCCGGTGATCGCGACCGGCAACACCGCGGTCGTCGTCGCCTCGGCGGACCGCCCGCTGCCCGCGCTCTCCCTGGGCGAGGTGCTCGCCACCTCCGACCTGCCGGGCGGCGTGGTGAACGTCCTGTCCGGCCGGACGGCGGAGATCGCGACCCCGCTCGCGTCCCACCAGGACGTCAACGCCATCGACCTCACGGGAGCGGACGCCGACCTCGCGAAGGAGCTGGAGATCGCGGCGGCGGACAACCTGAAGCGCGTCCTGCGCCCGCAGGACACGGACGGCGACGGCACCGCGGACTGGACGGCCGACCCCGGCATCCACCGCCTGACGGCCTTCCTGGAGACGAAGACGGTCTGGCACCCGACGGGCGCACTGGGCGTGTCGGGCTCCTCGTACTGAGGACGGGTCGGACTCCTCGCAACCACTGAGGACATGTCCGGCTCCTCGTACTGAGGGGCTGTCGGGTGGCCTCCGGGTCGCCGACCGCCCCTCGCCGTGCCGCCGGCCGGCCCGTGCGCTCCCCCTCGCCACGGGCCGGCCCGTGCGGCCGGGCGGAGGCCCGCCCCTCCGGGAATCCCGGCGGGGCGGGCCTCCGTCGTCTCAGCCGCCGTGCAGCACCTGGGCCGCCTGCCCCACCACCGGCAGGTCCTTCAGCGCGCCGCCACTGGTCAGCGGGTCGGTCAGAACGGTCGTGGAGAGCGGCTGGAAGTCGGCGACCTGGGTCTCCACCCCGTTGTTCAGCGGGTCCGTGCCCGTCCTGGCCAGCGGGTCGAGCTGCAGATGCGTGACGGGGGCGATGCCGTGCTTCAGGGGCGGCCCGAGCGACCCGGTCACCGCGCCGGTCACCGCGCCCGTCGCCGCGTCCACGTCCGTGCCGAGGCCGGTGTCCTGCGCACCGGCGGCCGGTGCGGGCGCCGGGGCCGGTGCCGCCTGGGCCGCCGCGCCTCCCGCGCCGAGCGCGGCACCCACCGCGGTGACGGTCAGGCCTGCCCTCAGCAGGGCGCGGCGCGGGGACTTGGAAAGTGCATGACGTGCCATGTGTTTCCCACCTGATCGAGACGATCGAGTAACCACCTGAGTGCGCAGAGTAGTTGAGATGTGATGCTGGATACCAACACGGGTACCGGGGGATCCCCTGCGCGGGTGGATGCCTCACACTCGTGTCCTGTGAATTCCCAACCGATCCCGACCCGCGTGGTGCTCCTCGCGGGCCCTTCCGGCTCCGGCAAGTCCTCCCTCGCCGCCCGCACCGATCTGCCGGTGCTGCGCCTGGACGACTTCTACAAGGAGGGCGACGACCCCACGCTGCCGCTCGTTCCGGGCAGCACGGACATCGACTGGGACTCCGCACAGTCCTGGGACGCGGACGGCGCGGTGGCCGCGATCGTCGAACTGTGCCGCACGGGACGCACGGACGTCCCGGTCTACGACATCGCCACGAGTTCGCGGATCGACCGGGAGACCCTCCACATCGAGCGCACACCGCTGTTCGTGGCCGAGGGGATCTTCGCCGCCGACATAGTCGCGCGCTGCCAGGAACTGGGCGTGCTCGCCGACGCGCTGTGCCTGCGCGGCCGCCCGACGACGACGTTCCGCCGCCGGCTGCTGCGGGACCTGCGCGAGGGCCGCAAGTCGGTGCCGTTCCTGCTGCGCCGCGGCTGGCGCCTGATGCGGGCGGAACGCCGGATCGTGGCCCGGCAGACGGCCCTGGGCGCGTACCCGTGCGGCAAGGAGGAGGCGCTGGGCCGCCTGGCCGCCGCGGCGGCGGGACGGTGCCGCCGCGCGCCCGTCTCGCGCGAAACGGCCTGACACCCGGGCCGGGGGCCCGGCACCCCGGGCGCCCTCGGCCCCTCGCGGGGCGCCCGGTCCGTGCGGAACCCGGGCCCACGGGCCCGTACGGTGCGGAAACCGGGTCGCAGGCCCGTACCGCACGGAATCCGGGGCCACGGACCCGTACCGTGCGGAAACCGGTCCCGCAAAGCCCCTGTTCATGCCGACGGGGCCGGACAGGACCCCCCGGCCCGTCCGACCCCGCGACTTTTCCCCGTGCTGCGCCGCCTCCCCCGAAGCGGCGCCCCCGTGATTCCCCGTTGTCCCCCGTGGTTTCCCCCTCGGGTCCCCCCGTTTTTCCCCCTCGCCTCAGGCCACCAGCTCGCCGAAGGACTCCTCCTGGTCACGGCCGAAGCTGAGGACCTCGTCCTCGCGCAGCCGGCGGAGCGACCGCCAGATGCTGGACTTCACCGTGCCGACACTGATGTCGAGGATGGACGCGATCTCCGGGTCGGTGCGGCCCTCGTAGTAACGCAGGACCAGCATCGTGCGCTGGAGTTCGGGCAGCCGCGCCAGCGCCTGCCAGAGCACGGCGCGCAGTTCCGTGCCGCGCATCGCGTCCGTGTCGCCCACCGTCTCCGGCAGCTCCTCGGTCGGGTACTCGTTGAGCTTGCGCCTGCGCCAGGCGCTGATGTGCAGGTTCGTCATGGTGCGGCGCAGGTAGCCGCCGACCGCCGCCTTGTCGCTGATCCGGTCCCACGCCCGGTACGTCGAGAAGAGGGCGCTCTGCAGCAGGTCCTCGGCCTCGAACCGGTCACCGGTCAGGTGGTAGGCGGTCGCGTACAGGGAGGCGCGGCGCTCCCGGACGTAGGCGGTGAACGCCGCTTCGGCGTTCTCGGCCTGCGCCGGGACCTTCCGCTCCCCCGTGCCCTCCCCGTACGCGTTGCCCCCGTTGTTCCCCCCGTTGCCCCCCACAGGTGCGTCAACCACCGTCATGTACGACGTGTGCTGACGCCCGGCACCACGAACGCACCCCCGCCCGTTCGAAGTGCCGGACTTCTCGATGCTCCGACCGACGTCGTGCAGACGCGTGACAACTGCGCTTGCGGTGATGCTGTGAGCTGCCTTCATCTCGCGCCCCCCATCGGTGGAGTCCGTCCGTTCCTTGTGCCGAAGAGCTTGCCGGGGCAGTTTCATGACCCTGTCCGCCGACTGTCACAGGCCTGTCACAGGGGACTTCGCCCGCGCGCCGGAGCCGCACCGTGGGTACGCGGGAGGTGCGTCGGAGGTGCGCCGGAGGCACGAGTGGACCGCAACGGTCGAACTGGGGCTCCACCATGGGTCAGAATGACCAGCGTGCCTTTCCTGTTGCTGATCGAGGACGACGACGCCATCCGCACGGCCCTCGAACTCTCGCTGTCACGCCAGGGCCACCGTGTGGCCACTGCGGCGACGGGAGAGGACGGCCTGAAACTGCTGCGCGAGCAGCGGCCGGATCTGATCGTGCTGGACGTGATGCTGCCCGGCATCGACGGTTTCGAGGTGTGCCGGCGCATCCGGCGCACCGACCAGCTGCCGATCATCCTGCTGACCGCGCGCAGCGACGACATCGACGTCGTGGTCGGGCTGGAGTCCGGGGCGGACGACTACGTGGTGAAACCCGTGCAGGGCCGGGTGCTCGACGCCCGTATCCGCGCGGTGCTGCGCCGCGGCGAACGCGAGTCCACCGACTCCGCGTCCTTCGGGAACGTGGTGATCGACCGGTCCGCGATGACCGTGACCAAGAACGGGGAGGACCTCCAGCTCACGCCGACCGAGCTGCGGCTCCTGCTGGAGCTGAGCCGCCGGCCGGGACAGGCCCTGTCGCGGCAGCAGTTGCTGCGGCTGGTCTGGGAGCACGACTACCTCGGTGACTCCCGGCTGGTGGACGCCTGTGTGCAGCGGCTGCGCGCCAAGGTGGAGGACGTGCCGTCCTCGCCGACCCTGATCCGTACCGTCCGCGGTGTGGGCTACCGGCTGGACTCGCCTCAGTGAGCGATGCCACCGCGCGGCGCCTGCTGACCGGGCTCCGCTGGACCAGTCTGCGCCTGCGCCTCGTCGTCGTGTTCGGGCTGGTCGCGCTGACCGCCGCGGTCTCCGCCTCGGGGATCGCGTACTGGCTGAACCGCGAGGCCGTGCTGACCCGTACCCAGGACGCCGCGCTCGGGGACTTCCGTCAGGAGATGCAGAACCGGGCGGCCGCGCTGCCGTTGCACCCCACCAAGGACGACCTGCAGAACGCGGCCACGCAGATGGCGAACAGCTCGCCCGGCTACAGCGTGCTGCTGGTCGACGAGCGCGACGCCGGCAAGCCGATCGCCGGCAACTCCGACCTGGACACCTTCACGCTCGACAACGTGCCGCTGCCGTTGCAGAAGGCGGTGAACAAGAAGCAGTCGCTGAAGTCCGGCAACAAGTACGAGTACCACCTGTTCTGGCAGCGGACCAGCATCCGGGGCACCCCGTACCTGGTGGGCGGCACGAAGATCATCGGTGGCGGCCCGACCGGTTACATGCTGAAGTCCCTCGACCAGGAGCGGCAGGACCTCAACTCCCTGGCCTGGTCGCTGGGGATCGCCACCGGGCTCGCGCTGGTGGGTTCGGCGCTGCTCGCGCAGGCCGCGGCGACGACCGTGCTGCGCCCCGTGCAACGGCTCGGCGACGCCGCCCGCAAGCTCGGCGAGGGCAAGCTCGACACCCGGCTCGTGGTGTCCGGCACGGACGAACTGGCCGATCTCTCCCGTACGTTCAACAGGACCGCGAGTTCGCTGGAGAAGCGGGTCGCGGACATGAGCGCCCGGGAGGAGGCGAGCCGGCGGTTCGTCGCCGACATGTCGCACGAGCTGCGCACCCCGCTCACCGCGCTGACCGCCGTCACCGAGGTGCTGGAGGACGAGGCGGACGGGCTCGACCCGATGATCGCGCCCGCGGTGCACCTGGTGGTGAGCGAGACCCGGCGCCTCAACGACCTGGTGGAGAACCTGATGGAGGTGACCCGTTTCGACGCGGGCACGGCCCGGCTGGTCCTCGACACCGTCGACGTCGCCGACCAGGTCACCGCCTGCATCGACGCCCGTGCCTGGCTGGACGCGGTGGACCTGGACGCCGAGCGCGGCATGATGGTCCGCCTCGACCCGCGCCGCCTCGACGTGATCCTGGCGAACCTGATCGGCAACGCGCTCAAGCACGGCGGTTCGCCGGTACGGGTCGCGGTGCGGACCGAGGACGACGAACTCGTCATCGAGGTCCGCGACCACGGCCCCGGCATCCCCGAGGACGTGCTGCCGCACGTCTTCGACCGGTTCTACAAGGCCAGCGCCTCGCGCCCGCGCTCCGACGGCAGCGGTCTCGGCCTGTCGATCGCCATGGAGAACGCGCACATCCACGGCGGCGACATCACTGCCTCGAACTCGCCGGACGGCGACGGCGCGGTGTTCGTGCTGCGGCTGCCGCGGGACGCCGAACGTCTCACCCGTCCCGCCGGGGGAGACGGTGCCGGCATCCGGGACGAGGAGGGCGACGAGGCATGAGGAACAGCGAGAACCGCCGGACGCTCCGCCGGGCCGCGGCACTGACCGGTGCGGTGGCCGGGGCGGTGCTGCTCTCGGCCTGCGGGATCAGGTCCACGTCGGTACCGGTGGACGCCGGGGCCGCGCCGTCCCAGGTGCCCTGCACGACGTCCGCGAAGAACGTGGCGACGCAGGACCTGCGGGGCGTCCCCGTACAGGTCTATCTGATCTGCTCCTCGCAGCTGGTCACGGTGGACCGTACGGTGCGGACGACCGACGGTTCCGGGGTGGACCGGATCCGCCTCGCGCAGGAACTCCTCGACGAGCTGCGGCAGAAGCCGCCCGCCGCCGAGCGGAAGGCCGGGTACTCCACCACCGTCCCGGAGACCCTCCGGGTCGGCCCGGCCCGCACCGGCGACCGGACGGGCACGCTGCGGCTGACCAAGCAGCCGGAGGACCTGCAGTCCGAGGCACTGGCCCAGATCGTGTGCACGTACGCGGAGAGCGAGTCGCTCGCCCCGGACGGCACGGTGATGCTGGGTGGCCCGGGGAAGTACGAGCCGCGCGGATACCTGTGCACCTCGGAGATGAAGGCCCGCCCCCAGGCGGTACCGGACCTGGGCGTGGGCGCGGGCGCGGGCGCGGGGGCCTGAGGGCGGATGCGGGGGCCTGTCCGAACGGGCCCCGGATCGCCCCAGGCCGCCCCCGGACCGGCCCTGGGCCGCCTCCAGGCCGGATTCCGGCTATGCGGAACCGATCCTGCCGTACGACGCGTCTTGGGGGACGTGCGTCAAGGTCTGGAAGGTTTGGACGGCCAAACCGTTATCCGTTTCCGCGGGGCCGGGGTGTCTCTCCTCCTCGCGCATCTGCTGTTCGTCGGGTGGCTGACCCTGCGGCCGCTCGACGTGCCCTGGATGACTGCCTCGAATCTGCAACCCCTCGCCGGGATCAGAGCGGACCTGTCCCTCGGCCCCGTCGAGGCCACCCGCCGGATCGGCGAGGGACTGCTGCTGCTCGCCCCGCTCGGCGTACTGCTGCCGATGGCCGGGGGCCGGCTGTTCGTCTCCCCGTGGGCCTCGCTGGCCCGCACCGTCGCCGCGGGCGCGCTGATCTCGCTGGGCATCGAGCTGGCGCAGACCGGCGTGCCCGGCCAGGTCGTCGACGTCGACTCGCTGCTCCTGAACACCATCGGCGTGGCGTTCGCCCATCTGCTGGTGGTCCCCATGTGCCGGGCGCGGCTGCGCCGGAAGCAGGAGCGGGTCGGGGTGCTGCCCCGCCCCGGGGACGAGGCGGCTCAGGGGGCGACCCCGACGATTCCCAGGGTCGGGGTCGCCCCGTAGAGCGACGCTTTGCCCCTGTTCGCCGGGCCACCATGGATGCATCGGGAGCACGACGGAGCTGCTCCCCGCAACGGTTCGCGAAGGAGCCCACCATGGCCGCACTTGCCCGCCCCACGGACGGACGCATGATCGGCGGAGTGTGCGCAGCGCTGGCACGGCGCTTCGGCACCTCCGCGGGGACCATGCGGATCGTCTTCCTGGCCTCCTGCCTGCTGCCGGGGCCGCAGTGCCTGCTCTACCTGGCGCTGTGGCTGTTCCTCCCGTCCGAGAAGACGTCGTCGGCCTCCGCCTGGTGACCTTCGTACGTACGCATGCGCCTGTGGGCGGACACCCGGACCGGGTGTCCGCCCACAGGCGCATGCGGCAGGTGCTGCGAGGTCAGCCGCCGAGCGGGAGGTTACTGGTCGACAGGCCGTTGGCCGTCAGACCGTTGGCGTTCAGGCCGCCGCCCGCGGGCAGGCCGCCGAGCAGGCCCTTGGCCGGGGCGGTGGCCTTGCCGACGAGCTTCTGCTGACCCTTGCCGAGGAGCGTGGTGGCGGCGCCCTCGACCGGCAGGGTCCGGGTCGTGGTGTCCACTGCCGCGCCGGCGGCCGGCAGGACGGTGGTGGCGGCGGCGCCGCCCGGCAGCACGGCGGCGGAGGCGGTACCCGCGGCGGCAGCGGCGAAAGCGGCGCCGAGGGCGGCGACGCCGAGAGTCCTGGCAGCAGACTGCTTCATGTGAAATTCATCCTTGGGGGAAAGGGACGTGGGCTCTGAAAATTAGTCATCCCACCACCTTCCCGCAAACATGGCGACACGCGGAAAAAGCAGAAAAAGACGACCGGCGGCCGGGAAAAACTCGTCCCGGCCGCCGGTCGCGAAGGCAGTGATCAGGCAGTGGAAGCGGAAGAAACGCTGGTCGCAGCGGTCTGCTCGAAGAGCCACTCGGACTTCAGCTCGGCGTATCCGGGCTTGATCACCTCGTTGATCATCGCCAGACGTTCATCGAAAGGAATGAATGCCGACTTCATCGCATTGACGGTGAACCACTGCATGTCGTCGAGTGTGTATCCGAAGGTTTCGGTCAGCTTCTCGAATTCCTTGCTCATGCTCGTACCGCTCATCAACCGGTTGTCCGTGTTGACGGTGGCCCGGAAATGCAGCTTCCGCAGCAGCCCGATGGGGTGCTCGGCGTACGAGGCGGCGGCACCGGTCTGCAGGTTGGAGGTCGGGCACAGCTCCAGCGGGATGCGCTTGTCCCGCACGTAGGAGGCGAGCCGGCCGAGCTTCACGCCGTCGTCGGTGACCTCGATGTCGTCGATGATGCGGACACCGTGACCGAGCCGGTCCGCGCCGCACCACTGGAGGGCCTGCCAGATCGACGGCAGGCCGAACGCCTCGCCGGCGTGGATGGTGAAGTGGTTGTTCTCGCGCTTGAGGTACTCGAAGGCGTCGAGGTGGCGGGTGGGCGGGAAGCCCGCCTCCGCGCCCGCGATGTCGAAGCCGACGACGCCCTGGTCGCGGTAGCCGTTGGCGAGCTCGGCGATCTCCAGGGAGCGGGCGGCGTGCCGCATCGCGGTCAGGAGCGCGCCCATCCGGATGCGGTTGCCGTCCTCGCGGGCCCTGCGCTCCCCCTCGCGGAAGCCCTCGTTGACCGCCTCGACGACCTCTTCGAGGCTCAGCCCGGCCTCCAGGTGCTGCTCGGGGGCGTACCGCACCTCGGCGTAGACGACCCCGTCCGCGGCGAGGTCCTCGGCGCACTCGGCGGCCACCCGGAACAGCGCCTCACGGGTCTGCATGACGGCGCAGGTGTGGGCGAACGTCTCCAGGTAGCGCTCCAGCGACCCGGAGTCGGCCGCCTCGCGGAACCAGATGCCGAGCTTGTCGGGCTCGGTCTCGGGAAGTCCGTCGTAGCCGCTCGCGCGGGCGAGGTCGACGATCGTTCCCGGGCGCAGACCACCGTCGAGATGGTCGTGGAGAAGGACCTTGGGGGCACGCCGGATCTGATCCTGGCCGGGCGTGTGAAGGGTCGGGCTCATCATCTGCGCACTCTAGCCCCTACGCGCGTAGATGTCGCTTGTCGATACGTAACAGTGACCGCGAATACGGGTGGAGTACACCCGCCCTTCTGACACTGTTCTGCCATGGCACAGCGCGCACTCCCCCTGCCTGCTGCGAGGCTGGGACGGGCCGTCAGGACGGCCGGAGCACCAACAGCGGTCAGCGGCGTGGTTCTGCTGCTCCCGGACGGCGAGGCCGACTCGTACCGCCGGCCCTCCCCCGTCTCCTACGCACTCCAACTCCCCCTGGCCCGATCCCTGGCCCGCGCGGGCCGCGAGGACGGCCTCGTCACGCACGTGGTGCGTTACCGCTGCCACGGCTGGAACGCGACGGCCGCCCACCTCGCGGCGGACGCCGAGTGGGCGGCGGACGAGGTCGTACGACGGTACGGCGACGTCCCCGTCTGCCTGGCCGGCCACGGCATGGGCGGCCGAGCGGCCCTCCGGGCGGGCGGCCACCCGGCGGTCAACTCCGTCCTCGCGATGGCCCCCTGGCTGCCGGAGGACGAAACCGACCACCCCGAACCGGTGAAGCACCTGCTCGGCCGCCAGGTCCTCCTCGTCCACGGCACCAACGACGCCCGCACGGACCCCGAACTCTCCTTCCGCCTGGCCGAACGCGCCAAGAAGACCAACCGCGACACCTGCCGCTTCGAGGTCCACTCGGACGGCCACTCCCTCCGCCAGCACCGCTCCGAAGTCTCGGCCCTGGCAACCGACTTCATCCGCGGCTCCCTCTTCGGCCACCCCTACGCCCGCCCGGTCGCCGACGCTTTGGCGGCCCCACCGCCACTGGGGCTGCGGATGCCGTTGGCGGCGGGGTTCGGGAAGTCCTTGCGAAACTGACTGAGGGATTTGGGGAGTTGAGGAGCTGAGCAAATGATTCAGGATGACCGCACCGCGCGGAGGCCGCCCGACCACTCGAGCGGGACCACCCTTATCGCCGTTATGCCGGAATCTGCGAAAGTGGGCAAAATCGGCACTCGGGCGCGGTAACGTCGCAGGTCATGGACTATGGTCCCCGCGCGTGCGGGGGTGGTCCCCGTTCCCGCACCGGGACTTCCCTTCCGGAATGGTCCCCGCGCGTGCGGGGGTGGTCCCGACATCCCCTCGGCCGTCACCGCCGCCGTGGCGTGGCCCCCGCGCGCGAGTCCGTAACGGCAAGGTGCCCCCGGCCGTCGCTGCGGCGGCCTCGTTCAGTCCGGCAGCAGGTGTCCCCGGCGGGACAGGAGGAAGCGTTTGAAGGCGGCCACCGGTGGGGTGTCGGGGTGGCCGTCGAGCCAGGCGACGCCGATTTCGCGGGCGGCTCTCGGGGCCGTGACCGTCAGTTCGACGACTCCGGGGCGGGCCACCGCCGGAGGGGGGAGAAGGGCCACGCCCAGGCCGGCGGCCACCAGGCCGCGGAGGGTTTCCGCCTCCTCGCCCTCGAAGGCCACCCGGGGGGTGAAGCCCGCCTCGGCGCACAGGTCGTCGGTGATCCGGCGCAGGCCGTAGCCCGGTTCCAGGGTGACGAACTTTTCGTCGGCGGCCTCCGCGAGGCGGATCCGGCGGCGGCCGGCGAGGCGGTGGTCGTCGGGGACGACGAGGCGCAGGCGCTGTTCGTCCAGGCGGCGGGCGACCAGGTCGGGGGCGTCCGGGACCGGTGAGGTGAGGCAGAGGTCGAGGCCGCCGGCCCGGAGGCGTTCGAGCATTGCCTCGCCGTAGTTCTGCACGAGCTGGAAGCGGACCCGGGGGTGGTCGGCGCGGAAGGCGCGGATGAGGGCGGGGACGGTCTCCGAGCCCATGGTGTGCAGGAAACCGAAGGCGACCTTGCCGGTGGCCGGGTCGGCGTCGGCCCGGACCGAGTCGGCGGCCTTCTCCACCTCGGCCAGGGCCCGCTCGGCGGAGCCGAGGAAGGTGCGGCCCGCCGGGGTGAGCGAGACCGTGCGGCCCTTGCGGGCGAACAGGGCGACGCCCAGGTCCTGTTCGAGCCTGACCATCGCCCGCGACAGCGTCGACTGCGGGACGCCGAGTTCCTGCGCGGCGCGCGTGACGTGTTCGTGGCGGGCCACCGCCGCGAAGTGGGCCAGGCGCGGTGCGAGCACGGCGCGGATGTCTTCTTCGTAACTACCCGGTGACAGCCGAGGCCGTGAGCTGTGTTCATGCACCATGGGATTGATTATCGCCGTTTTGTGCATTGGACGCATGAAATGGAGAGGTCTACTTTCGAAACATGCCTCCTGCCAGTACCGGGGCGTCCACGCTCGTCGTGGCCGCCTCGTCCCAGCCGTCCCCCGCCGCCGCCACCGCCGCGCCCGCCGCGCCCGCCGCGACGGATCGTCTCGAACCCGGCCGCCCCGGCTACCGCCGGATGAGCTTCGCGCTCTTCGCCGCAGGCGTCGCGACCTTCGCGCTCCTCTACTCCACCCAGGCCCTGCTGCCCGCCGTCTCCGCCTCCTTCGGCGCCACGGCCGGCCAGGCCAGCTGGACGGTCTCCGCCGCGACGGGTGCGCTGGCCCTGTGCGTACTGCCACTGAGCGCGCTCTCCGAGCGGTTCGGGCGGCGGCAGATGATGACCGCGTCGCTGACGGTCGCCGTACTGGTCGGGCTGCTCGTGCCCTTCGCCCCCTCGCTGGGCTGGCTGATCGCGCTGCGCGCCGTCCAGGGCGCGGCACTGGCCGGACTGCCCGCCTCCGCGATGGCGTACCTGGCGGAGGAGGTACGGCCGAAGGCGCTGGTCGCCGCGATCGGACTGTTCGTGGCCGGCAACAGCATCGGCGGCATGAGCGGCCGCATCGTCACCGGCTGGATCGCCCAGCTGTGGGGCTGGCGGGCGGCGCTCGGCGCGGTCGGGCTGATGGCCCTGGCCTGCGCGGTGATCTTCCACTTCATGATCCCCCGGGCCCGGCACTTCACCCCCGGGACGCTGAACCCGAAGGCCCTCGCCAGGACCGTGGGCGGCCACCTCGCCGACCCGCTGCTGCGCCGACTGTACGCGATCGGCGCACTGTTCATGACGGTGTTCGGCGCGGTCTACACGGTGATCGGCTACCGCCTGGTGGAGGCGCCGTTCAACCTCCCGCAGGGTGTCGTCGGCTCGATCTTCCTGGTCTACCTCGTCGGTACGGTCTCCTCCGCCGCGGCCGGCAAGCTGGTCGCCCGGCTCGGCCGCCGGGGGGCGCTGTACCTGGCCGTCTCCACCACCGCCGCCGGGCTGCTCCTCTCCCTCGCCGACCGGCTGGCCGCCGTGCTCCTCGGCCTGGTCCTGATCACGGCGGGCTTCTTCGCCGGGCACGCGGTCGCCTCCTCGTCCGTGAGCCGTACGGCGACCAAGGGCCGCGCCCAGGCGTCGGCGCTCTACCAGTCCGCGTACTACCTGGGCTCCAGCGCGGGCGGCACGCTCGGCGCGGTCGCCTTCCACGCGGGCGGCTGGGCCGGGACCGTGGCGCTGGGGCTGTTCGCGGTGCTCGGCGTCGTGTCGATCACGCTGTACGGCTCGCGGGCCGCCCGCGCCGAACGGCTCCGGACCTCGCCGGTGACAGCCGTACGGGCCTGAATCCCCGGCCCACCCTCCTGCACTCCCGCCCTCCCGCCCTCCCGCACTCGCCCGGGTACCGGATCCGGTACCCGTACGGAACTGAGACATACGGCGCACAACCATCGGCTCCCCGGCGCGCGTCCAACAGGTGGAAGCACCTCACGGCGCGCGAAGGGGAGTCGGCGTAATGGGAGTCACGGGGAACATACGGGGAGTACGGCTGCGGCGCGGCATCGCGCTGACGGTCGCGGGGCTGGCCTCGGTGCCCGCCCTGGTCATCGGTACCGGCGGGTCGGCGCAGGCGGCGTCCTGCACGAAGTCCACCGGGCCGTACCAGAAGCAGGTCGAGAAGTACCTCCACCGGCCGGTCGACGGCAAGCAGTCGTCCGCCGACTGCAAGGCGATCCGGTCGTTCCAGAGCACGTACGGCGTCACCCCCACCATCGGGTACGCGGGGCCGGTCACCTGGCGCACGATGAAGACGCTCACCGCCCAGAAGGCGGCCGGAAAGAACCCGAACAAGGACAAGAAGTGCCCCACCAACAAGGGGCGCATCGCCTGCGTCGACCTGACCCGGCAGCTGAGCTGGATCCAGGACGGCAGCAAGCTGAAGTTCGGCCCCGTGCCGGTGCGGACCGGGCGCAACGGGTACGAGACCCGCACCGGGTCCAAGAAGATCTACTGGCGGAACATCGACCACGTCTCGTCGATCTACCACGTGGCCATGCCGTACGCGCAGTTCTTCGACGGCGGGCAGGCGTTCCACTCGGTGGGCGTGAAGATGTGGAACCCGCCGGGGTCGCACGGCTGCGTCAACATGCGGCCCGCCGACGCGAAGTCGTACTGGAAGTTGCTGCGGAACGGCGACGACGTCCACGTGTACGGGCGCAAGCCCGGCACCTGATCCGGCCCGCCCCGCCGACCGGACCTCGGCCCCGGGCCCTTCCCCGGGCCCTTCCTCAGGCCCGGACCGAGCCCGGCCGGGGCCCGCTCGGAGTCCGGTCGGAAGTCGGCCGGAACTCGTCCCCGAACGCGACTGGAACACGGCTGCGGCAAGGGCGGCTTCGGTACTTTCCGCCCCTGTTGTCAGTGGCCTGCTGTAGCTTCCGGAGTGCCGAAGTGGGCGGTGTCACAGCGCAACAGGGGTGGAGCGATGAGTGATCTGACGGCGACGACGGACATCGACAGCCGTCTGGAGGGGCACCGGGTCGAGCTGACCGGCTACTGCTACCGGATGCTCGGCTCGGCCTTCGAGGCGGAGGACGCCGTGCAGGACACGCTGGTGCGTGCCTGGCGGAACTTCGAGAAGTTCGAGGGGCGTTCCTCGCTGCGGTCCTGGCTGTACCGCATCGCCACCAACGTCTGTCTGGACATGCTGAAAGCGGGCAGCAAGCGGGCCCGTCCCGTCGACCTGACGGGGCCGACGCCGCTCGCCCGGGCAGCGCTCAACCCGCTGCCGGAGAACACCTGGCTGGAGCCGATGCCGGACGGCCGCATCCTGCCGACGGTGGCCGACCCGGCGGAGGCCGCCGTGGCGCGGGAGTCGGTGCGGCTGGCGTTCGTCGCCGCGCTCCAGCACCTGCCGCCCAAGCAGCGGGCCGTGCTGATCCTGCGCGAGGTGCTGGCCTGGAAGGCGAGCGAGGTCGCCGAGCTGCTGGACACCTCGGTGGCCTCCGTCAACAGCGCCCTCCAGCGGGCCCGGGCCACCCTCACGGAGCAGGAGGGGAAGACCGCGGACACCGCGAATCCGCTCGACGAGGAGCAGCGCAAGCTCCTGGAGCGGTACGTGGCGGCCTTCGAGGGCTACGACATGGCGGCGCTGACCGCGCTGCTCCACGAGGACGCGGTGATGACCATGCCGCCGTTCGACCTCTGGCTCCAGGGGCACGACGACATCACCGGCTTCATGCTCTCCATCGGCGCGGGCTGCGCGGGCTCCCGCCTGGTGCCGACGTCCGCCAACGGCACCCCGGCGTTCGCCCACTACAAGCCGAATCCGGAAGGCCCCGGGTTCGTGCCGTGGGCGGTGCAGGTCATCGACATCTCGGAGGGCTCCATCACCGGGATGCACTGCTTCCTGGACACGCCGCGCTGGTTCCCGCTCTTCGGGCTGCCGGACCACCTCGACGGCGACGCGGCGGTGTGAGGCCGGGCCGGTGAGACGCGGAATACGGAACGGGCTGGTGGCCGGCTGGGTGGTGCTGGCGGCCGGTGGCTGGGGGGTGAGCCGGTGGATGGGCGAGCCCTCCGCCACCGGCGGCCCGGCCCCGGTGACGCCGCCGTCCTCCGGGGCGGAGCCGGGGCCGCAGCCCGAGTCCGCCTGCGGGGACTTCGTGGCGGCGCCGCCGGGCCCCAGCGCCTCCCCGAACTCGTCCGCCGCACTGACGAAGGTCGCGGCCGACGGGAAGGCCTCCGTCGGTGTGAGGGTCTGCGACTCGGCCCGGTCCGTGCCGTCCGGCGGCGAGGGGGACTGAACGGGACGGGTACGAAGCCTGGCGATCAGGGGCCAGTCGAGCAGGGGCGGGGTGGGCAGGGAAGGGGTGGCGAACCGGGATTTGGCAAGGTGGCAAAGGGGGATTCGGCGGGTGGGACCGGGCGCGGGGTCGTCAGCCCGCGGTCTCCGCCGCGCCCGTCCCGCGGTTCGCGTCCCGCGCGCCCCTTGCGTCAGTTGCGCCCGCATCGCTCGTCACGTCCATCACCTCGGCCAGTCCCACCAGGTCCAGCAGGTTCCGCAGTTCCGGGGACGCGTTGCGCAGCCGTAGCCTTCGGCCGCCCGTCCGGCGTGCGACGAGCACCAGTCGCGCCACCGCCTCGACCAGGGCCAGGTCCGCCCGTACGACCCCGCCCACGTCGCAGTCCACCCCGGCGTCCGGGTCGCGGGCGGCGCCGTCGGGGCCGTGCAGCAGCGCCTCCAGCTCGGCACAGAGTCCCGGCACCGCGTCCCTGGTGACGCGGCCGGTGACGACGAAAACGATCGGGGTCATGGCTTCCACATCAGGGGAGACCGACGCGGCGGCCGAAACTCATCGTTGCCCGGTCCGGTACTTCTCCTCGGCCGTCTGCGGCCGGCCCGGGCCATTCCGCGTCGCCCCCTGACCGTCCCGGGCCATTCCGCGTCGCCCCCTGACCGTCCCAGGCCGTTCCGCGTGGCTCCGGACCGGTGATCTTCGGTCAACTCCGTTGGCCTGTGCGCCTTCTGTGAACCCGTCTGCCCCATTCCCCCTCTAGGTACGTGAACCGGCCGGCACCGGCGTCGCCGTCGTGCCGACTGACCAGTGGCCCTCGGGGCCGCCTGATTCTCCAGGGGGAGAGTTGCGCAGACACGTGAAAAACGCGTGTGTTTCGACCGTCGCCATGGCAGCCGCCGTGGCGCTCGCGGCCGGGATGACCAGCCCGGCCGTCGCCCAGTCCGACACCACCCGGCCCACCGGCACCAAGTCCCCGGCCCAGCACCGGCTGACGCTGATCACCGGTGACCTCGTCACGGTGGACGCCAAGGGCCGGGTCATCGGCTTCCGCGCCGCGAAGGGACGCGAGCACATACCCGTGCAGCGCCGGGTGCACGACGGGCACACCCTGCTCGTCCCGGCCGACGCACACCGGCTGATCAGCTCCGGGAAGCTGGACCGCCGGCTGTTCGACATCACCGAGCTGAGCCGGGCGGAGAACCGCCGGGCCCAGAAGTCGGGCCTGAAGCTGATCGTCTCCTACCGGGGCGCGAAGGCCGCCACCGCGAAGGCCGAGGTCCACGACGCCGGTTCCACCCGGGTCGCCCGGACCCTGAAGACGCTGAACGCCGAGTCGGTGGTCACCCCGCAGCGCGACGCCGGGGACATCTGGCAGGCGCTGACCAGCAAGACCTCCCGCGGCGGCCGGCTCACCACCGCCGCCGGGATCGACCGGGTCTGGCTGGACGGCGTGCGCAGGGCGAGCCTCGACAAGAGCGTCCCGCAGATCGGCACCCCGGCCGCGTGGAAGGCCGGTTACACCGGGAAGGGCGTCAAGATCGCCGTCCTGGACACCGGAGTGGACGCCACCCACCCCGACCTCAAGGGCCAGATCCTCGCCACGAAGAACTTCACCTCCTCCCCCGACGCCAAGGACCGGGTCGGCCACGGCACCCACGTCTCGTCGATCGCGGCCGGTACGGGCGCCAAGTCGGGCGGCAAGTTCAAGGGCGTGGCCCCGGACGCCAAGCTCCTGGAGGGCAAGGTCCTCGACGACGACGGCTTCGGCGACGACTCCGGCATCCTGGCCGGGATCGAGTGGGCGGTCGCGCAGGGCGCCGACATCGTCAACCTGAGCCTCGGCGGCAGCGACACCCCCGAGATCGACCCGCTGGAGGCGGCGGTCAACAAGCTGTCGGCCGACAAGGGCGTCCTGTTCGCCATCGCGGCGGGCAACGAGGGCCCCGACGCCGGCACCGTCGGTTCCCCCGGCAGTGCGGACGCCGCGCTGACCGTCGGCGCCGTCGACGACAAGGACGCCCTGGCGGAGTTCTCCAGCCGCGGCCCGCGCCTGGGCGACAGCGCGATCAAGCCCGACGTCACCGCCCCCGGCGTGGACATCACGGCCGCCGCCGCCCCCGGTTCCGCCATCGACCAGGAGGTCGGGCAGAACCCGCCGGGCTACCTGACGATCTCCGGCACGTCGATGGCGACCCCGCACGTCGCGGGCGCCGCCGCGCTCCTCAAGCAGCAGCATCCGGAGTGGAAGTACGCCGAGCTCAAGGGCGCGCTCACCGCCTCGACAAAGCCGGGCGCGTACACCCCGTTCGAGCAGGGCACGGGCCGGATCTCCGTCGACCGGGCGATCGCCCAGACCGTCGTCGCCGAGCCGGCCTCGCTGAGCTTCGGCCTCCAGCAGTGGCCGCACACCGACGACACCCCGGTCACCAAGCAGGTGACGTACCGCAACCTCGGCACCAGTGACGTCACCCTCGACCTCGCGGTCACCGCGACCGGCCCGAAGGGCAAGCCCGCCCCGGCCGGCTTCTTCACCCTCGGCGCCGACAAGGTCACCGTCCCCGCGGGCGGCACCGCCGACGTGCCGCTGACCGTGAACACCAAGCTCGGCGGCACCGCCGACGGCGTCTACTCCGCGTACGTCGTCGGGACCGGCGGCGGCCAGAGCATCCGCACGGCGGCCGCAGTCGAGCGCGAGGTCGAGTCGTACGACGTCACCGTCAAGAGCATCGGGCGCGACGGCAAGCCGGCCGAGTTCGCCGAGACCGACCTCTTCGGCCTCTCGGGCACGGCGCTCGACCAGTGGTTCTCCCCGACGAGCACCGACGGTACGGCAAAGATCCGGGTCCCCAAGGGCCGTTACGCGCTGAACGAGACCGTCACCGTCGACCCCGAGGACTACTCCAAGGGCGCCGACTGGCTGGCCCATCCGAAGCTGGACGTCACCAAGAACCTCACCGTGACGCTCGACGCGCGCAAGGCCAAGCCGGTGAACATCACCGTGCCCGCCGCCGGGGCGAAGTCCCTGCTGGCCGCGCCCGACCTCCAGTTCACGACCAAGGACACCAGCTACTCCTACGGCTGGCTCCTCGACACGTACAAGAACTTCCGCACCGCGCACTTCGGCCCGAAGGTGACCGACGGCTCGCTCTCCCAGCAGTGGCTCGGCAGCTGGTCCAAGGGTGCCTCCACCCGGTACGACATCATGGCCGGCGGCCCGGTGACGCAGGCGGCCACCGGTTTCGAGCGGAAGTACACCACCGGCCAGCTGGCCAAGGTCGGCCTCACCCTCGGCTCGCCCGCCAAGGGCAAGACCGGTGAGGTCGCCGCGTGGGCCACGCTGCCCGGCTCGAGCGGCGGCTGGACGAACTGGACCCTCCACAAGATCCCCGGCAACGTCACCGCCTACGTCTCCACCGCCGACAAGGTGAAGTGGGGCTTCGACTTCGGCCAGAACGGCGAACTCGACGAGGACGGCTACCCGGTGGTCGAGGCGCAGTACTCCCTCGGCGCCCCGCAGCCCCTCAAGGCGGGCAAGTCCTACACGAAGAAGGTCAACACCGCGGTGTTCGGCCCCGCGGTCACCTCCGAGTACGGCATCATCCGCGACGGCAACGACCTCGTCGGCATGCTGCCGCTGGTGACCGACGGACAGGGCAACCTCGGTGGTTCCGCCTACAGTTCGGCCAAGACGGTCCTGTACCGCAACGGCAAGAAGTTCGCCCGGAACGAGGACCCGCTGACGGGTGGCACCCCCTTCGCCGTGCCGTCCGGCGCCGCCGACTACCGGCTGACGACCTCGATGCGGCGCAGCGCGGCGCTCTCCCCGGTCTCCACCCGGATCGACGCGAGCTGGACCTTCCGCTCCAAGCGGACCTCGGGTCCGACCATGCTGCCGGTCTCCACGGTGCGGTTCACGCCCAACGTCACCGCGGACAGCCGGGTCACGGCCGGCCGGACCGCTTCCGTGCCCGTGACGGTGCAGGGCGCCGCCGCCGGCAAGAACCTCAAGTCGCTGACGGTGTACGTCAGTTACGACGGCGGCAAGACGTGGAAGAAGTCCGCCGTGAAGAAGGGCAAGCTCTCCGTGAAGAACCCGGCGAAGGGGAAGTCCATCTCCTACCGGGCCGATGTCACGGACAAGAAGGGCAACAAGTCGTCGGTGTCGATCTACCACGCCTACTTCGGCAAGTGACCGGCCCCGGGCGGTGAGCCGACAGGCCCCCGCCCGCGCACGACCCCGCCCGACCGCGCATAACAGCGCATGACCACGCATGACAGCGGCCCGCCGGGACGGATTCCTCCGCCCCGGCGGGCCGTTCGCCTTCCCGGCAGCACTTGTCAGCTCACCGGGAACACCCCGGTGTCCAGGACGAGCCCGAACGGCTCGGGCAGCGTCAGCTTCTCCCCGTACTCGACCGTGTCCAGCACCCGGTAGGTGCCGCCTTCCGGCTCCCCGTACAGCGTGGCGGTGGGGCGGCCCGAGTGCCACGGGTCGAGCAGCAGGAACAGCTCCACCCCTGCCTTCGCGTAGCCGCGCACCTTGCCGATGCGGTCTTGGTTGGCGTTGGTCTTCGAGGTGATCTCGACGACGAGGCGGGCTTCTTCGGCGGGGAGGCGGTTGCCCGGTCCGATCACCACGGTGTCCGGCACGACGACCAAGTCCGGGATGTAGAGCCCGGCCCGGCCCGGTACCGAGAGACCGAGGGTCTGGAAGATTTCCCAGTCCTCCGGAATGACGCGGTACAGCCTGCGCTGGAGGCGCGCCGCGGTGAGATTGTGGTCCTTGGACGGCGGTGGCGACACGGTGACGATCCCCTCGATGATCTCCACCTTGCAGCCCTCGGGTGCGTCCGTCTCCTCCCAGATCCGGACGAGGTCGTCCCATTCCCGGCCGTGGCCCGGAGCGGGATCGACGGTGAGTGCGCTCATGGCGGTCTCCTCTTATCGGTGCGTCACCGAGTCCAGCATGCCGAACGGGACCGGCGGTGGTCCACCGGTCCCGTTCACCCGTACGGGAAAACCGCAGGTCAGGCGATGCGTTCCCGCACCACGGGGGTGGCGGTGAAGGCCGTGCCCGCCGGGGCGATGTCGTACGCGTCGGGCAGGGCCTTCAGCGCGTAGTCGAACTTCTCCGGGGTGTCGGTGTGCAGCGTCAGCAGCGGCCGGCCGGCCGTGACCGTGTCGCCCGGCTTGGCGTGCAGTTCGACGCCCGCGCCCGCCTGCACCGGGTCCTCCTTGCGGGCCCGGCCCGCGCCCAGGCGCCAGGCGGCGACGCCGATGTCGTAGGCGTCCAGGCGGGTCAGCACGCCGGTGGACGGAGCCGTGACCACGTGCTGCTCGCGGGCGACCGGGAGCGGCGCGTCCGGGTCGCCGCCCTGGGCGGAGATCATGCGGCGCCAGACGTCCATCGCGGAGCCGTCGGCGAGGGCCTTCTCCGGGTCGGCGTCCTTGAGGCCGGCCGCGTCCAGCATCTCGCGGGCCAGGGCGAGAGTGAGGTCGACGACGTCCTTCGGACCGCCGCCGGCCAGCACCTCGACGGACTCGCGCACCTCCAGGGCGTTGCCCGCGGTCAGGCCGAGCGGGGTGGCCATGTCGGTGAGCAGGGCGACCGTGCGCACACCGCTGTCGGTGCCCAGCGCGACCATGGTGGAGGCCAGTTCGCGGGCGTCCTCGATGGTCTTCATGAAGGCGCCGGAGCCGACCTTGACGTCCAGGACGAGCGCGCCGGTGCCCTCGGCGATCTTCTTGGACATGATGGAGCTGGCGATCAGCGGGATGGCCTCGACGGTGCCGGTGACGTCGCGGAGCGCGTACAGCTTCTTGTCGGCGGGGGCCAGGCCGTCACCGGCGGCGCAGATGACCGCGCCGGTGGTGTCCAGGACGTTCAGCATCTCCTCGTTGGACAGGTGCGCGCGCCAGCCGGGGATGGACTCCAGCTTGTCCAGCGTGCCGCCGGTGTGGCCGAGGCCCCGGCCGCTGAGCTGCGGCACAGCGGCGCCGCAGGCGGCGACCAGCGGGGCGAGCGGCAGGGTGATCTTGTCGCCGACGCCGCCGGTGGAGTGCTTGTCGGTGGTGGGCCGGGAGAGCGAGGCGAAGTCCATCCGCTCGCCGGAGGCGATCATCGCGGCGGTCCAGCGGGCGATCTCGGTGCGGTTCATTCCGTTCAGCAGGATCGCCATGGCCAGCGCGGACATCTGCTCGTCGGCGACCTCACCGCGGGTGTACGCGTCGATGACCCAGTCGATCTGTTCGGGGGTCAGCTCGCCTCGGTCCCGCTTGGTGCGGATGACGGAGATGGCGTCCATGTCCTGGGAGTCCTTCCGGCCGGTACGTGCGTGTGCGTGTGCGTGCGTACGGTACGCGAGAGTCCCGGATGACTCTACGCGCATAGAGGGTGGGGAGGGGAGTGGCCCTCCCGACGGGCGGGAGGGCCACGGTGGTCGCGGTGACCTCGGGGCCGTGATGGCCCGGGGCGCGGTGGGCGCGGTGGGCGCGGTGCGGATGTCCGCCGCCGCCCCGGGTGTCCCGGTTACTTCAGGTGCCCCGGGCCGAACGCCTGCGGCAGCATCTCGTCGAGCGTGCGCAGCCCGTCCGGCGTCTCCAGGACCAGTTCCGGCCCGCCGAACTCGTACAGCAGCTGCCGGCACCTGCCGCACGGCACCAGGATCTCGCCGGCCCCGTCCACGCAGGTGAAGTGGGTCAGCCGGCCGCCGCCGGTGGCGTGCAGTTCGGAGACCAGGCCGCACTCGGCGCACAGCCCGAGCCCGTACGAGGCGTTCTCGACGTTGCAGCCGGAGACGGTGCGGCCGTCGTCGACCCGGGCCGCGGCGCCGACGGGGTAGTGCGAGTACGGCACGTACGCACGCGTCATGGCGGCCCGTGCGGCACCGCGCAGCACCGTCCAGTCGACCTCCGCGGCGGCCGTCACTTGCCCTGGCCCTTCCGGTAGACGAGACCGTCCGCCTTGGGCATGCGCAGCCGTTGCGCGGAGAGTGAGAGGACGAGCAGCGTGGTGACGTAGGGGGCGGCGTCGACGAACTGGCTCGGTACCTGGTCGGTCAGCGCGTACCAGGTGAAGAGCAGCCCGGAGACCGCTGCCGAGACCACCGCCGCCACGTACTTCTTCCGGTACAGCTGCCAGATCAGCACGGCCACCAGCAGGATCGCGAGCAGCAGGAGCATCGCGTGCACGTTCTCGGCACCGCCGCGCAGCTTGAGGCTGTCGGTGAAGCCGAACAGGCCCGCGCCGAGCGCCATTCCGCCCGGCATCCAGTTGCCGAAGATCATCGCGGCGAGACCGATGTAGCCGCGTCCGCCGGTCTGGCTCTCCTGGTAGATGCCGGTGGAGACGATCGCCAGGAAGGCTCCGCCGAGTCCGGCGAGACCGCCGGAGACGACGACGGCGATGTACTTGTACTTGTAGACGTTGACGCCGAGCGACTCGGCGGCGACCGGGCTCTCGCCGCAGGAACGCAGCCGCAGCCCGAACGACGTGCGCCACAGCACCCACCAGGTGCCGGGGATCAGCAGCAGCGCGACGACGGTCAGCCAGGAGAGGTTGGTGACCAGGCCACCGAGGACCCCGGCGATGTCGGAGACGAGGAACCAGTGCTTCTGCTGGATGTCCAGGAGCCAGTCCGACAGTCCGGGGATGGTGATGCGGTCGATCGCGTCGATCCGCGGGGACTGCTTGGAGGAGCCGCCCTCGACGCCGTCGAAGGCGTAGTTGGAGAGGTAGCGGGTGGCGCCGACCGCGAGGATGTTGATGGCCACACCGGAGACGATGTGGTTCACCCCGAAGGTGACGGTGATGATCGCGTGCAGCAGGCCGCCGAGGGCGCCGCCGATGATGCCGAACAGGACGCCCACCCACGGGCCCCACTGGAACCCGGCCCAGGCACCGAACCAGGTGCCCAGGATCATCATGCCTTCGAGACCGATGTTGACGACGCCCGCGCGCTCGGCCCACAGGCCGCCGAGTCCGGCGAGGCCGATCGGGACCGCCAGTTCGAGTGCGCCCGCGACCTGTCCGACGGACGTCACGTCGTTGGCGCCGCTGATCAGGCGGACGAGCGAGACCAGTGCGAGACCGCCCGCGATGATCAGCAGGACGACGGGCAGGGTGAGCTTGCGGCGGCCGCCGCCCTTCTTGGGGGCGACGCTCGCGGCGGAAACCTGGGTTGCGCTCACAGTGCGGCCTCCTTCTCGGTCTTGAGGGCATGGCCGGCGGCGAGTTCCTCGCCGACCTTCTGCTGCTGGCGGCGGGTTCCGTAACGGCGCACGAGTTCGTAGCTGACGACGACCGAGATCACGATCAGCCCCTGCATGATCGTGGCGATCTCCTTCTCGTACCCGAACTGGTCGAGCGAGGCGGACGCCTTGTCCAGGAAGGCGATCAGCAGGGCGCTGAAGGCGATGCCGACCGGGTTGTTCCGGCCGAGCAGGGCGATGGTGATGCCGGTGAAGCCGATCCCGGTCGGGAAGTCGAGGCTGTAGGTGTGCGCGTCGCCCAGGAGCGTCGGCATGCCCGCGAGACCGGCGACGGCGCCGGAGATCAGCATCGAGGTGAGGATCATCTTCTTGGCGTCCACGCCGGAGGCCTGGGCGGCGCTCTCGCTCTCGCCCGTGGCCCGCAGGTCGAAGCCGAAGCGGGTGCGGTTCAGGACGAACCAGTAGATGACGCCGCAGGCGGCCGCGACGAAGGTGAATCCGTAGATCTCCCCCGCCTCCGCGCCCATGGACAGGCCGGGGAACCAGGCGGACTCCGGGAGGTCACCGGTGGTCAGGTTGTTGGAGCCGGCCGGCTGCACACCGAAGTTCTTCGGCAGGATCAGCCAGGCGATCAGCGCGGTCGCGATGGAGTTGAGCATGATCGTCGAGACGACCTCGCTCACTCCCCGGGTGGTCTTGAGGAAGCCGGCGATGCCCGCCCAGAAGGCGCCGACCAGCATCGCGACGATCACGATCAGCGCGATCTGCAGCGGTCCGGGCAGGTCGACGCTCGCGCCGACCAGCGCGGCCATCATCGCGGCGAGCCGGTACTGGCCGTCGACACCGATGTTGAAGAGGTTCATCCGGAAGCCGATGGCGACCGCGAGGGCGGCGAGGTAGTACGTACCGGCCTGGTTGATGATCAGCACCTGCACGTCGACGTACGCCGCCGAGTCGAGCATCAGCTGGTACGGCTCGAACGGGTTCTTGCCCGAGGCGAGCAGCACCACGGTGGTGAGCACGAAGGCGACGACCAGGGCGAGAACGGGGCCGGCGAAGCCCAGGATCAGCCGGTCCTTGTCGAATTTCTTCATCGGTCCTCGTCCTCCGGTGCTGCCTCGAGATGACCGGTGGCGGCGCCGGTCATGGCCGAGCCCAGTTCCTCCGGGGTGATGGTGCCGGGGTCGGCGTCGGCGACCAGCCGACCGCGGTACATGACGCGCAGGGTGTCGGAGAGCCCGATCAGCTCGTCCAGGTCCGCCGAGATGAGCAGGACGGCGAGGCCCTCCCGGCGCGCCTCCCGGATCTGGTCCCAGATCTGCGCCTGCGCGCCGACGTCCACGCCGCGGGTGGGGTGGGCGGCGATCAGGAGCTTCGGGTCGTGGCTCATCTCCCGGCCGACGATCAGCTTCTGCTGGTTGCCGCCGGAGAGGGAGGCCGCGGTGACCTCGATGCCGGGGGTGCGGACGTCGTACTCGCGCACGATCCGCTCGGTGTCGGCGCGGGCCGCCTTGATGTCCAGCATTCCGTGCCGGCTGTTGGGCCGTTCCGTGACGTGGCCGAGGATACGGTTCTCCCAGAGGGGCGCCTCCAGCAGCATGCCGTGCCGGTGGCGGTCCTCGGGGATGTAGCCGATGCCGCTCTCGCGCCGCTTGCGGGTGGGGATGTGGGAGATGTCCTCGCCGTCGAGGGTGATCACCCCGCCGTCGGGGTTCCGCATGCCGATCAGGGCCTCGATCAGCTCGGTCTGGCCGTTGCCCTCCACCCCGGCGATGCCCAGGACCTCGCCCTTGTGGATGGTGAGGTCGATGCCGGCCAGCACGTCGCGCACCGCGCCGTCCGGGTCGGTCACGGTGAGCGCGAGGTCCTCGACGCGCAGCATCGGAACGTCCGTCACCGTGGACTCACGGGTCTCGGGGGAGGGCAGTTCGCTGCCGACCATCAGCTCGGCGAGCTGCTTGGTGGTGGTGGTGGCCGGGTCGGCGGTGCCGACCGTCGTGCCGCGGCGGATCACCGTGATGTCGTCGGCGACCGACAGGACCTCGCCCAGCTTGTGCGAGATGAAGATGACGGTCAGGCCCTCGGCCTTGAGCTCGCGCAGGTTGTCGAAGAGCGCGTCGACCTCCTGGGGCACGAGCACGGCGGTCGGCTCGTCCAGGATCAGGATGCGCGCGCCGCGGTAGAGGACCTTGAGGATCTCCACCCGCTGGCGGTCGGCGACCCCGAGGTCCTCGACGAGGGCGTCGGGCCGGACCCCCAGACCGTACGCGTCCGAGATCTCCAGGATCTTCTTGCGGGCTGCGGAGCCGATGCCGTGCAGCTTCTCACCGCCGAGGACCACGTTCTCCAGGACGGTGAAGTTGTCGGCGAGCATGAAGTGCTGGTGCACCATGCCGATGCCGCAGCCGATGGCATCGGCCGGACTGCCGAACGTCACCTCGGTCCCGTCGACCGTGATGGTGCCCTCGTCCGGCTTCTGCATGCCGTAGAGGATCTTCATCAGGGTGGACTTGCCGGCACCGTTCTCACCGACGAGGGCGTGGACCGTGCCCTTGCGGATGGTGATGTCGATGTCCCGGTTGGCGACGACGCCGGGGAAGCGTTTGGTGATGCCGTGCAGTTCTACGGCAGGGGGGCTGGACGCGTTGATGACGCACTCTCCTTGGCCGGACAGGAGCGGGGCGGAGGGGCAGGGGCGGGGTGAAGTTATCGCGCCGGAGGGCTGTCTACACGCGTAGCGCTGCCGAATCGTAAGACGCCTGTGCTCAACACGGCGAAAGACCGGGGTCATGCCTCTGTGCTGGGAAGACGCCGTGACGGGCGGAACTTCTTCGGAACTTCCCGCGGGACTTCCTGCATGGCTTCTCGCAGGACTTCCCACAGGACTTCTTCGGGGCTGCTCAGGATTTCTCAGGACTGCTCAGGGCTGCTCAGGACTTCTTCGAAACACCCCCTGAGCCCGGAGCGGCGGTGTGCGCGCTCCGGGCCCGGGGAAGCAGCCGTTACGGCAGGTGCCGTTACGGGGTGGTCTTGACGGTGACCTTGCCGTCGATGATGTCCTTCTTCGCCTTGTCCACGGCGGCGATGACGTCGGTCATCTTGGTGAAGGCCGGGTTGGAGTCGGCCAGGCCGACGCCGTCCTTGTCCAGGCCGTAGCGGACCTCGCCGGACTGCGGCTTGCCGTCCTTGACCGACTTGATCAGGTTGTAGACGGAGTCCGCGACGTCCTTGGTGACCGAGGTGAGGATCTGGTCCTTGTAGGCGGCCAGGCCCTTCTGGTTGTACTGGTCGGAGTCGACGCCGATGGCCCACTTGCCCGCCTTGGCGGTGGCCTCGATGGAGCCGGAGCCGGCCAGACCGGCCGCCGCGTAGACGACGTCGGCCTTCTTGTCGAGCTGCCCCTGAGCGGCGGCCTTGCCGAGGTCGGGCTTGGAGAAGCCGTCGAAGTTCGGCGGCTGGGTCAGGTACTGCGACAGGACCTTCACCGACGAGTCGGTGTCCTTGACGCCCTGCTCGAAGCCGGCCTGGAACTTCTTGATCAGCGGGGTCTCCACACCGCCGATGAAGCCGACCGTCTTGGACTTGGTCACCTTGGCCGCCGCGACACCGGCGAGGTAGGAGCCCTGCTCCTCGTTGAAGACCATGTTGGCGATGTTCTTGCCGGTCACCGAGGCGTCGTCGATGATGCCGAAGGTGGTCTTCGGGAACTTCTCCGCGACCTTCTTGATGGCGGGCGCGTACGCGAAGCCGACGCCGATCACCGGGTTGTTGCCGGCGCGGGCCAGCGTGGTGAGGCGCTGCACCTTGTCGGCGTCCGCCTCGCCGTCCGACGGCTCGGCCTCGGTGCCCTTGAAGCCGAGTTCCTTCTCGGCCTTGGACAGACCGGCGTAGGCGGCGTCGTTGAACGACTGGTCGCCGCGACCGCCGACGTCGTACGCGATGGCCGCCTTGGCTTCCTTGGAGTCGGAACCAGCATCCGACGACGTCTTACTGCCACAGGCCGTGGCGCTGAGTGCGAGCGCCGCGGACGCGAGGCCCACGGTGGCAATCCGGGTGATCCGGCGCAAGGGAAGGCTCCTTCAAACCTGACCGAAGCGCCTCTTCCGGCGCTGGTTTCGCGGCGATCGTAACGCGCGTAGATGTCAGATAAAGCCCCGTACGGAAGCCGTTATCGGATCGTCGCGAACGGGAGGTGACCGACCCGGTTACGGGTGGTTGCCATCGGTCGACACGGAGACAGCGAACGGCCCGGGGACACGGTACCCGCCGCGCGGCAGGGCCTGTTCGGGCGGTCGGGAAACGGGGCGGGGGCCGCAGTGATTCCGCCCCGTTTCCCGACCGTTTCCACCGTTCCCGCCGTTACCACCGTTCCTGATCGGTCGCCGTTCCCGCCGCTGCCGTCCGGTCGCCGTTCCCGTCCGGTTACCACTCTCCCCCGGTCGCCGTTTCCGTCCGGTCGCCGCTGCCGTTCCGGTCGCCGTTCCCGGTCAGTCGCCGCGGCCGTCCAGGAGTGCCGAGGCGGTGAAGAGTTCGACGGCCACCGTGATCGCCTCCTCGTCCGCGTCGAAGTCGCCGCGGTGCAGGTCGAGGCGGGCGGTGTCGCCGGGGGTGCGGACGCCGAGGCGGGCCATGGCGCCGGGGACGTGCTCCAGGTACCAGGAGAAGTCCTCGCCGCCGAGGCTCTGCTCGGTGCTCTCGATCGACTGCGGTCCGCGGCGGGCGGTCATCGCCCCGGCGAGCAGGTCGATCATGGCGGCGTCGTTCACGACGGGCGGGACGCCCCGGATGTAGTTGATCACCGTCTTGGCGCCGTGCAGCCCGGCCACCTCGTCGATCGCGGCGTGCACCAGGTCCGGCGCCTCCCGCCAGGCCGCCAGGTCCAGGCAGCGGACGGTGCCCGACAGCTCGGCGTGCTGCGGGATCACGTTGCAGGCGTGGCCGGTCTCCAGCCGCCCCCAGGTGACGGCGAGACCCGAGCGGGCGTCGACCCGGCGGGCCAGCAGCGCGGGCACCTCGGTGGCCACCTTGGCGGCGGCGGTGACCAGGTCGGTGGTCAGGTGCGGGCGGGCGGTGTGGCCGCCCGGCCCGTCGAGGGAGACCTCCAGGCGGTCGCAGGCCGAGGTGATCGCCCCGACCCGCAGGCCGATCCGGCCCACGTCCACCTTCGGGTCGCAGTGCACCCCGATGATCCGCCCGACACCCTCCAGCGCCCCGGACAGGATCGTCTCGGGCGCCCCGCCGGGCAGCACCTCCTCGGCCGGCTGGAAGATCAGCCGCACCGGGTTCGGGAGCAGCCCCCGCCGGTCGAGGTCGGCGAGCACGAGGCCGGCACCGAGGACCGCGGTGGTGTGGACGTCGTGCCCGCAGGCGTGGGCCCGGTCGGGGACGGTGGAACGGTACGGGACGCCGCTCTTGGTGTCCGGAATGGGCAGGGCGTCGATGTCGGCGCGCAGGGCGAGGACGGGCGGGGTGGACTCGTCCCGCGTACCCACGTCACAGATGAGTCCGGTTCCGGTGGAGAGCACCCGGGGCCGCAGACCGGCCTTCTCCAGCCGGGCCTTGATGGCCGCGGTGGTGCGGAACTCCTGGTTGCCGAGCTCGGGGTGCATGTGCAGATCGCGCCGGAAGGCGATCAGTTCGGCACGCAGGTCCTCGGGCAGGGTGCCGGGAAGCCGTTCGTCGTGAGGCGTCGGCTCGGCGTCGGAATCGCGGGACATCAACTGGTTCACCTGGCGAAGGGTACGGCCCTTCCCCCTTCAACTGACCATGAAACAAGAAAAGTTCAGCCACATAGACGAACAAAAGATGGTGTGACGGCGAGTGATGTGGCCGACGGACGGGTAAGCTGCCCCGCCATTTCGAGGATACGGCTCACGGGAGCAGGGCGTTCCGGCACGTCCGCCGGGGTCGCGGCCCCCACCGGGAGCCCGGCACCGACCGAACACCCGGGCGACACACCGACCGGGACGCCCCCGCCAGGATCGACCGAAAACCACCGCTTCCCGCTCACAGCGTTTGGTGACCACCGGAACGGGGCGGCGCCCCACCTGGCGCGAAGCCGTGGCCCCCGGAACCGTCGGAGGACGTCGGAACGGTCAGGAATCCGCCACTCCCCCGGCCCGGTCGGCGCCCGCCGTCCTTGCCCCCTTTGGCTCGGCGACGGGCGGTGGGATCTTTTCCGTACGGCCGCCTCGCCAGGGGGGAGAGGGTACGGCCCGCATCTCGGGGGACGCCGCATGCTGCGTATTCACTTCACCTCCGAAGACCTGACCCGTATCCGGATCGCGAGAACGCCCGACCCGCTGTGGGAGACCGCCTTCAGCCTCCACCGGCTCCAGAGCACCCCGGGCCGCTGGGCCTTCGCCGAGTGGCACCGCACCGCCCGGCTGAAACTGATCGGTACGCCGCTCGGCATCGCCGTCCGCAAGATCCTGTTCCAGGTGGTGCCCAGGGCCCGCTACTTCCCGGACTTCCTCACCCCGCCCGAGGCCGAAGAAGGACTGGACGCCGGCTGCACGGCGATCCTCGACACCCCGCCGGACCGGGTCCGGCGGGAGCTGGAGACCCTCGACAAGGTCGTCGGGGCTCCCGCCTGGGCGGCCCGGCTGGCGGAGCGGCGGGCGCGGGAGGAGCTGGTGAGCACCCTGCGCGCGTACCACTCCGCCGTGATCGCCCCGCACCACGACCGCATCCTGGCAAGGATCGACGGCGAACGGGCGCTGCTCGGCCGCTCCGTCCTCGACGAGGGCCTGGACGGGCTGCTGGCCGGGCTGAAGCCGGGCATGCACTGGCGGCCCCCGGTGCTGGAGGTCGACTACGCGGAGGACCGCGACATGCACCTGGACGGCCGCGGGCTGCGCCTGGTCCCCTCGTACTTCTGCTGGCACCGGGCGGTCGCCTTCGCCGACCCGGCGCTCGAACCGACCCTGCTGTACCCGCTGCACCGCGACAGGGCCCCCGAGCCCGAACCTCCCGGCGCCGCCTCGCTCGGCGCGCTGCTCGGCCGGACCCGCGCCGCCGCCCTGCGCACCGCCCGTCTGGGCGCCACCACCTCGGAGCCGGCCCGCGCGCTGGGCGTCTCCCCGGCCACCGCCACCCACCACACCTCCGTACTGCGCGAGGCGGGGCTGATCAGCAGCCACCGGTACGCGAACACGGTCCTGCACACGGTGACCCCGATCGGTGCGGCACTGCTGCGGACACCCCGCTGAGCCCGGACCCGCACTGGCCCGCCCCCCGCCACGAGTCACCCGGACCGCCTCCGGGCTGCGTCTTTGGAGCGGCGTCGAATGTCCTGTCGGGGGCGCGCCCGTCCGCGTCATCGTGGTCCCACGACAACGGGCCGTCCGCCCGGAGGGAATGCCGGGGCGGGGGGAAGCGGTCCGGACGAAGGGGGTAACGCATGCACATGACCAGGAAGTTCGCCGCCGTCACCAATGGCATCGCACTGACCGGGGGCCTGCTGGTCACCAGCGCGGGAACCGTCGGCGCGAGGGAGGTCACGCCGAGCGCGGCGTCGGACTGCCCGTCGGGCTGGTACTGCGTCTGGTCCGGGGAGAACTACACCGGCAGGATGCAGAAGGTCGAGGGGAACAACGCGGACCTGACCCGGTTCGTGGTCTTCCAGGGCTTCAAGTCCCGCTACCAGCACGGCAGGAACTGCGACTTCAAGTGGTACTCGGGGACGAACTACACGGGCAGCAGCGGCATCATCAAGCGGGGCTCCAAGCTGACCGGGTCCACCACCCACTTCATCAAGTCCAACAAGTGGGTCAACTGCGTCTGATCCGATGCATCCGCCGTCAGGGCATCGGGCCCCCTCCGCGACAGGCTCGCGGAGGGGGCCTTCGGGTCGGCAGGCCGGGCCCCCTGACCACCCCGGTCGATCGTTGTTCGGCTGATCCGGGGCGGCGTGGCGGGGGTACCGTCTGGGTGTTGTCTCAGAACGGAGTTCGCCGTGTCGCAGAGCCCCGAGGAGTACACCGGCGCCCGGATCGCCCGCATCCGGAAGCAGCGCGGTCTGACGCAGCAGGGGCTGGCGATGCGCGCCCATGTGTCCAAGTCGTTGTTGTCGAAGGTGGAGTGCGGGCAGAAGCCTGCCTCCCCGGCTCTTGTTGCCGTCTGTGCTCGTGCGCTGGGCGTCTCGCCGTCCGATCGGCGGTCTACCCCGCCTGGGGAGTTCCAGGAATTCCGAATACGTGTCAAGCGGCTTTGCCGTGCAGGGTGAGGCTGATGGTCAGGTCGGCGCCGAGAGCCTGAGCCAGGCGGCGCAGGAGGGGAAGTGTGGGCACGGTCCCGCCGCCTTCGAAGCGGGAGATCTGCGGCTGTTTCATCCCGCACCGCTCGGCCAGCTCGGCCTGGGACAGCCCGAGCTCGATGCGCCGGTCGTGGACGAGTTGCCCGAGCTCACGGGCGAGCGCGGAAGGCGGGTCCTGCATGGTTCCTCCCCGCTTCAGGCCGCTGGGGCGACGATGGTGACGGTGGGCTCGTCTCCGCCGGCGAGGTGCACGTCGACCGTGAGGTCCAGGGCGCGGGCCAGGCGCATGATGACCGCGATGGGCGGCAGCTCGGTGGCCGTCTCGATGCCTTCGATGTCATCGACGTCGACGTGCATGCGCTCGGCGAGGTCGGCCTCGCTCAGGCCCAGCTGCTTACGCCGGTTGTAGACGGCCTTGCCCAGTGTCATGGCGAGGCCGGCCTCTTCGTAGACCCGGTCGTACTCGGGGTCGGCGTCCAGGTGTTCGCCCAGCAGCTGGCGGTGGCGACGGGTCCTCCATTCGCTGTGGTTCATCGGTTCTCCTTGAGGTTGCGACTGTAGAGGTCGTGCTCGGCGGCGGCTTCATGCTCTGCCTCGCACAATCGCTGTGCGGCGTGGGCGCGGTCCACTTCGGCCTGCTCGCGCATCTTGGTTTTGTGGAACACGGTGAGCAGCACGACACGTCGGCCGGGCACCAGCCAGTAGATGATCCGCTGATGGGCATCGCCGAGACGGAAGCGCAGCTCGCGGACCTTGCCGCCCAGATGGCGGGAGTGCGGTTCGTCGAGTGTGGTGGGCTGTTCGGCGAGCAGGTCGGCGACGCGTTCGGCCTGTTTGTAGTGATGGGCGGGAATGTTCTCCAGCCACAGCCTTGCCTACGGCTCGATCTCGATCGAGTAGCGCCCGCCGTCCATAGCACCGATGCTATATGGCGCGGGGGGCAAGAGCGCGGCTTCGTAGTTCAGGTCGTGTGCCGTTGCCGCGATCGCAGCCACTCCGGCGTCGCACGCCCCAATGGTCCCCCCTCATCCTGATGCGGCGGCGGTGTCGCAAACCAGCGGCAACCGGCCGGGGCGGCGCAGGGTCGGCTTCTTCCGGCGGGATCGGGCCCGAGCGGGAGAGGCAGCGTACGGCCGGGCTGATGCGTCGCCCGGTCTGGCGGCGCGGGGACCGGGGCGGGAGGGTTCGGTCTGTCACGGGCGGTCGGGAGCTCGCTCCCCGCCGGAGGCGACGCCGGCCGCCGCCCTCGGTAAGCCCGGCGAGGGATATTGAGGGTCGGCCCCCTGGTCGGCCCTTGCCTGCGATCCAGCCGTAGGACGGTCGCAGGCGATAGCTTGCTCCGCCAGGAGTCCGGCTCCGGTCATCCCGGTGATCTGGTTGGCTGCCGCTCCCGCAGCCCGGCTGCCGCGTCGGCTCGGTGCCTCCAGTAGCGCCTGATCACGGGAGTAGACGGTGGGCCTTGTCGGCGACGGCGGCCCGCTCAGGCGGGCGGTGCCCGCCTTGAACCTCGTAGAGAAAATCTGAACGCACGCCCCCGGGCGACGCTTGTCCGGTCCTGGGCCACGCGGTACGGCGGGTCAGCGGCCCCGCTCGCCGCCGCCTGACTCCAGGGCCTCGACACGGCCACGGAGGTCGGCAATCTGCTGAACAGCCTCGGCCAGCGCACGTTCCAGCGCCTCGACGCGGGCCGCCGTCCCGGTGGCGGGCGCGGTCGCCTCGGGACCGTCGAGGTCATCAGCGTCGCCTGCGGCGTGGTCGCGGTGGGCGACAAAGGCACCCTTGCCGGGCCGGGAAACCGCCCACCCCTCCTGCTTCAGCAGGACCATGGCCTTCTGCACGGTCAGGCTCGACGCCCCGAACTCCCGCATCAACACGGCCTGCGTCGGCAGCGCGTCACCCGGCCGCAGCCCGCCGGAGCGGATGCGCTCGCGCAGGGTCTCGGCGATGACCTCGAACGTCAGCGGTACCCCGCTGCCCGCCGGCCTGCGCCCGCGCAGATGGTGACGGGCTGGGCCCATGCCTCCGTGACCCGACCGAGGCAGTCGTAGACGAAACACTGGTTGTCGGTGCCGCTGCGGGAGACGTCCGCCATCGACAGCACGTTGCCGACCTCGTCGTACCGGTAAGTGACGCTGCGATCGACGCCCAGCTGGTCCTGGCGGTCGACACGTGAGGTCGCCAGCCGCTGGGTGCCCCACTCGTACGCGTTGGTCACCCGGGTCTTCTTGGTGCTGCCGGGCAAGCCCATTGCATACTCCAAGGGCTTGCCCGTCAGGCTGTAGGAGACGCTCGACGGCATCCCCTCGCCGGAGACCGAGATCAGCCGGAGCGTCTCATCGTCGTAGGCGTAGCCGGACCCGCCTCCGGGCGGCGAGCCTGCCGCGGAATAGCTGTGGGTCAACTGCGTCTGACCCGACGCCTCCGGCCCACGGCGGACGATCAGGACGCGCCGAAGGCCCTCACCGCGACAGGGGCGCGGAGAGGGCCTTCGGGTCGGCAGGGCGGTGGCCTCAGCTGCCGGCCGGAACCTCGGTCGGAAGGTCGAAGTAGTGAGAGGAGAGCCACCTGACCTGGCTTTCGTTCAGCGCGCCCTGGAAGACCCAGACGTCGTCGATCGTTCCGGCGAAGTACTCACCCGCCGTGTCCGACATCGCACGCCCCACCTGCAGGGGCCCGTCGGCCCTGAACATCCGCACGTCGTCCGCCCAGGCCACCTCGTCCTGGCAGGTGCTGTCGTCCGGCTCGCCGTCTCCGTCGTCGTCGGGGCACCTGAATTCCTGGAGCAGGCCGTTGACGTAGAGCCGGGCCTGCTCGGCGATGCTGTCGTAGACGACCGTCAGGTGGTTCCACTCACGGACGTCGTAGAACTCACTGCTGCCGGCCTGCCTGGTCGCAGCCCCTGGGCGGTCCGCGTGGGCCAGCGTCAGTTCCCAGTGTCCGAAGCCTTCGGAATCATCGGGAGTCGACAGGAAGCGCAGGGCGAAGGCGCTGCGCTTGTTTCCCGCAGCGTTGATCACGGTCATGGGCTGGTCCGACAGCTCGGACGCCTGAACCCATGCGGTCACCGTGAAACTCGAACTCGTGTCGACCGACACGGCCGGAAGCTCGGCGTAGGAATCGACGCCGTTCAGCCGAAGACCACTGGCGTCGATCCACCCCGGTCCGAGCTGCACGCCCCCGTGCAGGTTCATCGGGCCGGACTGTGCCGCGGAGTCCGGGGTGCTCGCAGGCGCACCGGTGGTCATCTCCTCGAACTGCCAACGCCCCTTGACTGCCTGCCCCTGTCCGAACTGCTGCGGCAGACCGGTCGTGCGGCCCGGGCCGGAGGGTTTCGGCGAGATCCCCGCCGGACTCCACCGGACGCCGGCCTCCCCGTTCGCCCCGGCTTCACTGCCGGCCCGCACCGCCGCCGGGTCCGCCGCCGTCGCCTGTGGTGCCAGCGCCCCTCCCGCGACGAGGCTCAGCGCGGCGACGGCCACCACTCCGAGCCCTCTTCGACGGCACAAGCGTCCTCGCATGATCCCCACCCCAGTTCCACGAAGAAGAAGATTCCCGGGAGAGGGAATCTCCAGAACTCTACGCAGAGGCCGTCCAGTTGTCCGGACGATCCGGTGGCTGCCGGGTACTCCTCTCGGACAGCGGCAGCGGGAATGGTTCCTACGCCTCCGTCACCGCCGTGGCCCGCCACGGGGCCAGGCGCTGTACGTCGCGGGCGGTCGCCGTGACGCCGCTCAGGAAGCCCTGGGCGCGGGGGGAGGCCGTGTCGCGGAGCCATTCCGGGGCGATGTCGCAGACCGCGACCTTCGCCTCGGTGCCGGCCAGGGCGAGGGGCAGGGTGTGGACGACGGTGGAGGGGAAGCTGAGGACCGTACGGCCGATGGGGCCGCGGCGGGCAATGAGTTCCAGGGGAAGGTCGGGGCGGACGATCTCCAGGCCGGTGAGGGCCTCCAGGGCGTGGAGCTTGTCGGTGGACTCGCGGCGGTGGGCGAAGTAGCGGGTGGCCCCGTGGGTGCGGGACAGGGCGGCTACGGCCTCCAGGTACTGGTCCCGGTCGACCACGCCCGTCTCGACGAGGGAGGTGCCGACCAGGTCCGCGCCCCTGGTGAGGTTCGGCGGGCCGAAGCGGGCGCGGGTCCAGGCGAAGGTGTTGGGGGTGAGGGTGACGCCGGGCGGAGCCTCGACCGGCATCGCCGTGAAGACCTCGACCGTGCGGGTGCCGGACGGGACGAAGCGGCTGCGGGCGCGGGCCGTGACCGGGGCCAGGACCAGTTCGCGCGGGCCCGAGCCGCCCTTGCGGTGCCAGCGCACCAGGCGTTCGCCGCGCTCCAGTTGGGCGACGAACTCCATGGTGGCGGTGCCGTCGTCGACCACCGTGAGGCGGCGGGCCCGGACCATGGTGAGCAGGAGCTGGACATACCGGGAGAACGGGTCGCCGATGACGACGTGGCGGGCCCTGCGGACGAGACCGGCCAGGTCGCGGAGGCTCTTCAGGGGAGCGCTCGCACCGCCGCGCGCCTCCTGCCAGCGGACGTGGATGCCCTCGTCGCGGGCCAGCTCCGCCATCCGGCGCAGCTGGCCGCGCGACATCGGGTCGACCGGGGGGAGGACGACGACCGTGATGTCCGTCAGGACCCGGTCGTCGCCTCCCTCTGCGTAGGCCCACTCCAGGACGTTCAGGAGCTGGACCGGGCTCTCGACGAAGGCGAGGTTCACCGGTCGGCCCGTCAGACCGCGACCGGCTCGGCGGCCGGGGCCGCCTCGCTCTCGGCGACGACGCCCGTGACCCGGCGAAGCTTCTTCATCGGGCCGAGCTCGGACTCGTACACCTTCTTGACGCCGTCGCCGAGCGAGGCCTCGATGGTGCGGATGTCGCGGACCAGGCGGCTGAGGCCCTGCGGCTCGACGGAGGCGGCCTGGTCGGAGCCCCACATGGCACGGTCCAGGGTGATGTGGCGCTCGACGAACGTGGCGCCGAGGGCGACGGCGGCCAGGGTGGTCTGGAGGCCGGTCTCGTGGCCGCTGTAGCCGATCGGGACGTTGGGGTACTCCTGCTGGAGGGTGTTGATGACCCGCAGGTTCAGCTCCTCGGCCTTGGCCGGGTACGTCGAAGTGGCGTGGCAGAGCAGGATGTTGTCCGAACCGAGGACCTCCACCGCGTGGCGGATCTGCTTCGGGGTGGACATGCCGGTGGAGAGGATGACCGTGCGGCCGGTGGCGCGCAGCGCGCGCAGCAGCTCGTCGTCGGTGAGCGAGGCCGAGGCGACCTTGTGGGCGGGGACGTCGAACTTCTCCAGGAAGGCGACGGCCTCGGTGTCCCACGGGGAGGCGAACCAGTCGATGCCGCGCCGGGCGCAGTGCTCGGAGATGGCCCGGTACTCGTCCTCGCCGAACTCGACGCGGTGGCGGTAGTCGATGTACGTCATCCGGCCCCAGGGGGTGTCGCGCTCGATGTCCCACTGGTCGCGCGGGGTGCAGATCTCCGGGGTGCGCTTCTGGAACTTGACCGCGTCGCAGCCCGCCTCGGCGGCGACGTCGATCAGGGCGAGGGCGTTGTCGAGGTCGCCGTTGTGGTTGATGCCGATCTCGCCGGTGATGTAGACGGGGCGGCCGGGGCCGGCGGTGCGGGTGCCGAGGGTGCGCAGGCGGGAGGTGCTCATGAGGTGTGTTTCCTTAGCTCGGGTGAGTTGGGGGCTTGGGGCCCTGGTGGCCTTGGGGGCCCTGGTGGGCGCGGATGAGCTCGGGTGAGCTCGGTTGGCCCGGATGGCTTGGGGGAATTGGGGGACTTGGTGAGCTCGGGTGACGTGGTGGGCTTGGGGGCCCGGGGTCACTTGGGGGACTTGACGGTGGCCGTGAGGGTGGGGCCGAGCAGCCAGGCCGCGATCTCGCGGATGGCGCCGAAGCCGCCGGGGACGGTCGTGACGGCGCGTGCGGCCGCCCGTACCGAGTCGTGGGCGCTCGCGACGGCGACGGGCCAGCCGGCGAGCGCGAAGCAGGGCAGGTCGTTGACGTCGTTGCCGACGTAGAGGACGCGTTCGGGGGCGATGGACTGTTCGTCGCACCACTGCTTGAGCGCGAGGTCCTTGCGGTCGATGCCGTGCAGGACCGGGATGCGGAGCTTGTGGGCGCGGGCCGCGACGACCGGGTTCTGCTCGGTGGACAGGATCAGCAGCGGCAGCCCGGCCCTGCGCAGTGCGGCGATGCCGAGGCCGTCGCCGCGGTGGACGGCGACGGTCTCGCGTCCGTCGGCGTCGATGAGGACCCGGTCGTCGGTCTGGGTGCCGTCGAAGTCCAGCACGACGGCGTCGATGTCGTCGAGGGTGGGCAGCGGCGACGGGTCGAGCAGCGGGGCGAGGGCGCGGGCGCGGGCCAGGTCGTGCGGGTCGTCGACCTCCAGGACCCGGGCGGCGTCGGTGCGCACCAGTGCGGTGTGGCCGAAGAAGCGGTGGCGGTGGGTGCGGAAGCCCTCGACGTCCATGGCGTACGCGGTGCCGGTCTCGAGGAGGTCCTCGGGGCGGTCCTGACGCATCTGGCGTATGGACTTGTCGTGGTTGACGCCGTAGTTGCCCTCCTCGACCGCGCTGCCGTCGCGCCAGAGGAAGCCGTGGAAGGGGGCGACCGTGACCGCCGTGTCGGCGCCGTCGCGGGCGACCGCGACGGCGACGCCGTCGATGTCCTCCCGTACGACGAAGGGGCTGGTGCACTGGACGAGCAGCACCACGTCGGCCTTCCGGTCGCGCATCGCCTCGTACGCGTCCAGGGCGTGCAGCACCGCGTCCTCGCTGCTGGACCTGTCCCCGGCGATGGCTGCGGGGCGCTGGACGATGTGCAGCCGCTCGGGGGTGGCCGTGGTGTCGCCCGCCGCGCGGGCCGCGTCGGCGATGGCCGCGTCGTCGGTCGTCACGACGACGTCCGTGACCTCGTGGGAGGCCAGGCAGGCGCGTACGGCGCGGGCGACCAGCGGTACGCCGCCGACCTGGGCGAGGTTCTTGGCCGGTACGCCCTTGGATCCGCCGCGGGCGGGGATCACGGCGAGCACGGTGGGCGGCGTCATCGCTGCTCCTGGAGTCGAGGTCGGGTCGGGAGTCGGAGTCGGGTCGGGAGTCGGGGCCGGAGGCCGGTTCGGGGCCGGCAGCGGGTTCGGGGACGGAGTTGGCGAAGTGGTGGGCTGCGGGGTCACAGTTCGCCCATCCGCCGGATGACCGGGGCGACCCGCTGGACGCCCTGCCGGTACGCCCCGCGCGCCGCCTCCCGGACCGCCTCCCGGACCGCGCCGCGCACCCCGCCCGTCTCGCGCGGCCGTTCGGCGCCCGGCAGCGGGTGGCCGTCGGGGGCGAGGTGGTGGCGGGCGAGGATGCCGGGGAGGTAGCCGGGCGCGGTGGCCGGGGTGTAGTAGGGGGCGAGGTCGGGCAGCCGGGGGGCGGCAAGCAGCGCGTCGACACGGGCGCGGGCGCGGTCGTAGGCGGTGGCGTACGTGCCGTCGGCGGCGACGCCCTGGCCGGCCAGCCACTCCGGGTCGGGCTCGGGACGGAAGCCGCCGTCGAGGTGGTCCCAGGAAGTGAGCAGGCCGGAGCCCACGAAGTGGTGGTTGCCGAGGGCCTCGCGGACGCCGAGGTCGGTGAGGACCGCGGTCGGGATGCGCCGGTGCAGGGACTCCAGCGCGGCGGTCGAGGAGACCGTGACCAGCAGGTCGGTGCGGTCCAGGACCTCGCCCATGTTTCCGTACGCCAGGCGGAAGTTGGGCGGTGTTCCGCCGGGCAGCTTCTCGGCGAGCCGCTGGTAGGGGAGCTCCTCGATGTGCGTGGTGTGCTCGCCGGGCTTGGAGCGCAGTTTCAGCACCACCTCGCGGCCGGGGTGCAGCCGGGCGTGCTCGACGAGCCTGCGCAGCAGGTACGTGCGGTCGGCGCGGGAGGCCGGTACGGACGGCTGGGCGGCGAAGACGACGGTGTCGCGGCCCTCCTGCGGGCGGTGCGGTTCACCGCCGAGGAACGGCAGGGCGGCCTCCGTGACGGCCGAGGCGTCGGCGCCCACTCCCTCGTACACCGCGCGGAAACGCTCGGCGTCGTGGCGGGAGTTGGCGAGGACGATGTCCGCGCCGTGCCGCAGCAGCAGTCCGTCGGCGAGCTTCTCGTAGACGACGCCGACGTAGCCGGTGACGACGACGGGCCGGGTCGGCAGCCGCAGCGCGGCGAGGCCGTGCAGCATGGCCTGGACGCCACCGCCGACGAGGGCGAGGACGACCACGTCGTACCCCTCGTCGCGCACGGTGTGCAGGAACTCGACGGCCGTCACCTCGCGCACCCGGTCGGGTCCGATGCCGACGTCGCCGACCTCGGCGAGCTGGCGCGGGGTCGGGGTGGCCCGGCCGCGCAGCAGCAGTCCGCTGATCTCGACGCGCTGCGCCGGCGCCCCGGACGCACCGGCGGTGAGGCGGCGCGCGGTGAGCGCGCCCCATTTCCACCGGGTGTCGGAGTCGGCGAGCACGGCTACCCGGAGGGCGGTCGTCTTTTCGGTACGTGGGGGCACGTCCCAGAACTTAGGAAGGCATTTCGATTCGCGGCCCAACGCGATGGCAACAGCTGGTTAACAGCCCGCCGACGATTGGCTAATCGGCCCGTTTCACACGCCGGAGAACCCGCGCATTCACGCCGGTTCATCATTTCCGCATGTGCCGTTCATCCGCCGTACTTCTCCGGGACAGGGCAAATGCCGAAACCGCCCTTAGCGTGACCGAGTGGTTAAGCTCTCCGTCATCGTGCCGTTCTACAACGTGCGGACATATGCCCCCGACACCCTTCGAAGTCTGCGCGCCAACGCGCGCGAGGACTTCGAGTTCGTCCTCGTCGACGACGCCTCGACCGACGGGACCTCGGACGTCCTGCTCCGGGCGCGGGACGAGATCCCCGGGGTGGTGCTGCGGCGGCACGAACAGAACCAGGGGCTGGCGACCGCCCGCAACACCGGTCTCGACGCGGCGGGCGGCCAGTACGTCACGTTCCTCGACGGGGACGACTGGCTGGCACCCGGCTACTGCGCCGAACTCGTCGCCGCCATGGACCGGTTGGGGTGCGACTTCCTGCGGACCGACCACGTGCAGTGCCACGCCAGGTCGCGCACCGTGGCCCGGGTGCCGCACGGCCTGCGCGCCGTGCCGATGAACCCGCGCGACGCGATCCTCCCGGTCGGGCGCACCACGTCCGTCGACTACCCGTACGCCTGGGCCGGCGTCTACCACCGCCGTCTGGTCGAGCGCGGGCTGATCCACTTCACGGACGGGCTGCGCACCGCCGAGGACCGGCCGTGGATCTGGCGGCTGCACCGGGAGGCGGAATCGTTCGCCGCGGTCGGTCTGCTCGGAGTTTTCTACCGGCGCGGGGTCTCCTCGTCATTGACCCAGATCGGTGACATCCGGCAGCTCGATTTCATTCGCGCGTTCGACCAGGTCCTGGAGGAGACCGCGCGGGATCCGGAGGCCGACGCGCTGCTGCCGAAAGCGGTGCGCACCTATTGCGCGCTGATCTCCCACCACGTGGCGACCATTTCGAAATTCGAGCCGGCCGTGGCCCGCGGTCTTCTCGACAGGGGCGCGGCAGCGCTGCACCGCATGCCGCAGGACATTCTGAAAGAGACGATCGACGCCATGGACGCCGACAGGTCCGCCCGGTTGCGACGACTGCGCCGTCGCCCCTTCGCCGCTGCGAGGGCCGCCGCATGACCACTCAGATCCTCTGCGCGTCCACCCTCTACGGGGCGGCCACCCTGGCCGCGGCCGTCGACACGGGCCTCATCCGGCCCGCGGACCGGCGCGTCCTGCTGATCAGCAACAACGCCGCCGTCCCCGAGGTCGCGCCGCCGCTCGACGCGATGCCGGGCTTCGAGGCGATCCGGGACCGGTTCGACGAGGTGCTCTCCTGGAACGCGGCGATCGAGCCGTTCCACCCGTCGGGCTGGTCGCCGCGGGCCGAGGACGTCCCGCTGTGGGAGCGCCATCTGCGCAGGCTGTGGGAACTGGGCGACGACGACGTCGAGTTCGCCGTCGAGTCCATCCAGGTCAACCCGGCCCTCGCGGTCACCGGGATCTTCACGGGCGCGGCCGTGGACGTGTACGCGGACGGGCTGATGAGTTACGGGCCCACCCGGATCAAGCTCGACCCGCTGCTCGGTACGCGGGTGCGCCGGGTCCTCCACCTCGATCTGGTGCCGGGCCTGGCCCCCCTGCTGCTCACGGAGTTCGGCGTCGGGGCGGAGACGATCCCCGACGACGCCTTCCGCGCGGTACTCGAACAGATCGGGGCGCGCACGCCCGCCCCGGAGGTCCCGTACGACAGTCCGGCGCTCCTGCTCGGCCAGTACCTCTCGGCGCTGGACATCCTCACCGTCGAGGAGGAAGAGGAGCTGCATCTGCGCATGCTGCGCGGGACCGCCGCGCGCGGGCACCGGCAGATCGTCTTCAAGCCCCATCCGACGGCGCCCGCCCGCTGGTCCCGGCTGCTGGAGGCCGAGGCCGCCCGGCTGTGCGTGGAGTTCACCGTGCTCGACGCGCCGGTGCTCGCGGAGACGCTGTACGAACGGTTGCGGCCGGTGCTCGTCGTGGGCTGTTTCTCCACCGCGCTGTTCACGGCACGGCAGTTGTACGGTCTGGACACCGCCCGCACCGGTACGGGGATGCTGCTGGCGCGGCTGACGCCGTATCAGAACAGCAACCGGGTACCGGCGGTCCTCGCCCACACCCTGCTGCCCGAGCTGGAGACGGGGCGCACCCGGACGCCGGGCGACACGGGCCGGCTGGTGACCGCGATCGGATTCACGATGCAGCCGCGGATCCATCCGGGGCTGCGGCCGGCCGCCACCGCGTACCTCACGGACGGTGTCACTCCGGACGAGCAGCGGCTGTTCCCCCGGCGCAGGCTCACGGCGCTCGGGCTCCCCGGCGGTCTGCCCGGCCGGCTCGCCGCCCTCTCCCGCAATCCGGCGGTGCGGCGGGCGGCCCGGAAGGCGCGTCGGCTGGGGCGGGCCGTGCTGCGCTGAGCCGGGAATGTCGAACGGGCGGGACCACCTGTGGTCCCGTCCGTTCGGCGTTCCGGGGGTCGCCCGGTTTCAGCCGAGCACCCTGCTCATTCCCAGCCGCCCCCACAGCAGCGCCGCGCCGAACGACAGCAGCGTGGTCGCCGCCGTCACCGCGACCATCAGCGCGGCGGCCGGCAGCAGTGCCAGGTCGGCGGAGACGAACAGGTCCGTGAGCACGCCGAGGACCAGGACGTGGACCAGGTAGGCGCCGAACGACGCGTCGGCCAGCCGGGTCAGACGGGGGCGCAGCCGCTCGGGAATCCGCAGCCGGTGCAGGGAGAGCAGCACCCCCGCGCTGAACAGCGCCACCAGCACGCTGGCGTACGGGATCGCGTAGTGGACCCGGTGCTGGTAGCCGATCACCGCGGTCAGCGCCACCAGCGCCGGCAGGGTCCACAGCAGGCGCTTGCGCCCGGCGATCCCGGCGATCCCGGCGATCCCGGCGGGCAGCGCGAGCAGGAACGCGCCCAGCACCGCGTAAATCAGCTGGTACGGGCCGAAGCCCCAGCCGAAGCGCGGCAGTTCCGCCCCCGTGACCCGGGAGAGGTCGCCGAAGAGGGACGGGGCCGCCGCCAGGACCAGGAGCGCCGCGCCCAGCCCCCACGGCCGCCTGCCCGACCGCACCAGCACCACGAAGGCCAGGAGCATGACCACGGGGATGTAGGCGTACAGGTACCAGAGGTGGTAGGCGGGGCGCACCGAGGCGAGGAGCGAGTCGAGCGCCAGGTCGCCGACCGGGTCGTCGTTGGTGCCGCGCAGTCGCCCCCATGCCAGGTAAAGGGCGGTCCACACGGCGAGCGGCAGCACGATGCGCACGATGCGCCGCCGCAGTTGCACGCCGTCCTTCGGCGGGGCGCCGACCAGGACGACCCACCCGGCGATGGCGAAGAACAGCGGCACGGCGAACCGGCCGGCCGAGTCCGCCACCAGCCCCGCCCAGTAGGTGCCCGCGCCGCCCGAGGGCTCGCGGCCGACGGCGTTCACGAACGCGGAGCCCGTGTGGCAGAGGATCACGCCGACCGAGCAGAGCAGCCTGATCAGGTCGATGTCGTAACGGTGCTCGCGGGGCGGGCGCCCGCCCCGCGGGTCCGCCGCCACCGGTACGGGCGGTACGGACGAGGAGGCCGGCGGGACCGGCGGTACGGGCGAGGAGGCCGGCGGGACCGGCGGGGAGGCCGTCACACCCGCAGGGTGCTGCGGGTGCGCCGTACCGTGCTGCGCAGCCGGGCCGCGGCGCCCGGGGTGCTGCCGCCGGGCAGGGAGAGCTTGCCGAGCCGGCGGCGCTTGAAGTAGCGCCGGGTGCTGTCGTCCAGCCGCTCCCGCAGCCAGCTCTCCGCCTCGTCGCGCAGCTCCGGGTGGAGTTCGGACTGCATGCAGTAGCCGACCGTGCGGACCAGCGGTCCCAGGGTCGCGGGCGCGGTGGCGGGCAGGGCGGGCACCTCCCCGCCGCCGTGCCGTTCCAGGTCGGGCACGTAGTGGTCGACGATCGTCAGCGGGACGCGGTTGCTGTTCTCGTACGGGGCGATGCGGTCCAGGACCAGGCCGGTGCCGACCCGGGCGACCGGGATGCCGTAGTACACGGCGGCGGTGAGCATGGCGGTCGAGAAGCAGCCGACGACGAGCGTGGGCGCGCACCTCTCGAAGAGGGTCTCCGCCAGCAGGGGCGTATCCGTCGTGACGAGCCGGACCCCGGCCTCGGCCGCGGCCCGCTCCAGGGCGTCGGAGTAGCGGACGGGGGCGGTGGGGTGGGGCTTGAAGAGGACGGAAGTATGCCCGGCCCGGGCGGCCCCGTGCAGCATGCGGATGTGCAGGGCCTCCTCCTCCTCGACGGTCAGGATGTCGAGGGCGGCCAGGTACTGGCCCAGGAGCACGGCGGTGGGAGCCTGCGCGACGGCCTCGGCGAGCTGCCGGTCGCCGTCCGCCGACGCGGCGATCTCGCCCAGGACCTTGCGGAAGGCGTCCTCCGGCACGAGTTCGGTCGCCACGTCGAACTCGGACAGCAGCAGGGGCTTCAGGCCGGGCACCAGGTCGAGGTGGAGCACCCGACGGACCCGGCAGCCGATCGACTGGGGCAGCCGGGTGCGGGTCGGGCCGTAGCTCATGAGGCCGTCCGCGTAGACGTGCAGGGCGCTCTCGGAGAAGATCGCCGCGAGTGCGCGGGCGGGGTCGACCTGGATGGACTCCAGGACCAGTTCGACGGGTTCCTCGCCCAGCCCCCAGGCGAGCCGCAGCGCGCGCTGCCACAGCACGACGTCGTCGGCGCGCGGCCCCCAGGCGCCGGGGTGATAGGGGCGGATCGTCTCGTTCCAGCTGATGACGGAGTCGAAACGGGCGGCGATGCGGTCGTAGCCGAGCAGCGCGTCCGGGCCGGCGGCGGTCTCCGGCACCGGGGCGTTGTTGCACACCAGCAGGATGCGGCGGCTGTCCGCCGGCGGTCCGAACTGGCCGGCGTCGAGGGCGGCGGCGAGCGTGGCGGCCCCGTACAGGGTCGAGACCTGGAAGATCTGGGTGCGGGTGGGCATGGGTCAGGCCGCCTTCTGCTTGTCACGCAGGCGTCGGAGCAAGGTGCTGCGCTTCGTGTCCATCGTCGTCAGGATGTGGTCCAGCACGTGCGGGGGCATGCGGTGCAGCGCGGCGGCCGACTCCTGCCGCAGCCGGCGGGCGGTGGCGGCTTCGTACTCCCCCGCCTTCTCGGTGTGGAAGGCGATCAGCGCGCAGTAGGTGCGGACCGCCTTGGGCAGGAGGAGTTCCGCGTCCCGGTCCTGTGCCAGCTCCGCCAGCAGGGTGTCGTAGGCGGGGAAGAAGTCCAGCTGGCGGGAGTCCTTGATCTGGGTCAGCGAGGTGGTGACCCCGCGCCGGTAGAAGATCCCGTGGAGCCCCAGGACCGCGCAGGAGCGGGCCCGCAGGTGCAGCCGCCAGGTCCACAGCCGGTCCTCGGCGGTGCGCAGTGCCGGGTCGAAGCGCATGGCCCCGTCCTCGAAGAGCCGCCGGTGGTAGAGGCCGGCCCAGACGAAGGGGTAGTCGACCATCGTCTCCATCCCCGGGTACGCGATGCCCTCCCGGGGGTCGGTCGCCCGGTCCCGGATCCGGGCCGGGGCGCGGCGGACCACCCGGCCGGTGCCCGTCGCCTGCACGTGGTCGTGGCGGACGAAGTCGACGCCCAACTCCTCGGTGGCGCGCAGCAGTCGGTCCAGGTGGCCGGGGGCGTACCAGTCGTCGCCGTCGAGGAAGGTGAGGTACTCCCCGTCCGCCGCCTCGATGCCGCTGTTGCGGGCGGTGGCGATGCCGACGTTCACCTCGTGGCGGATGACCCGGGCCTGCGGGAGCCGCTCGGCCCAGCGGTCGATGACGGCCGGTGTCTCGTCCGTGGAGCAGTCGTCCACCAGCAGGAACTCCACGTCCCCGGCCGCGTTGCGGGCCAGGCTGCCCAGCGTGGTGTCGGCATACGGGGCGACATTGTGGAGCGGTACGACAACGGACAGTTTCGGCACGCCGGCCCTCGCCTTCGGTCTTGTGGCCGCCCAACGTAATGAGGCGCGCCGAGGGGAGGGTGGCGGACGGGGCGACGGGCGGTGAACTCTGGACGACGCTCGCGTGACGCGGCGCGCATGACCCGGGGGGCGCGACACGCGGGACGACACGCGGGGGCGACACGCGGGGCGCGACGCGCCCAGGGGCGACTCAGCGCACCCCGTACCGCGCCTCGATGCCCGCGACGATCAGCCGCAGACCGTCCTCGAAGCGTTCGTCGTAGTTCGCGAAGATCTCGGCACCGGCCGCCGCGGCGAGCGGGTACGCGGCCATGCGGTCGGCCCGTTCGTCGATGTCGAAGCCGTCCCGCCGTTCGTCCGGCATCGGCAGGACGCCCTGCTCCTCGGTGACGAAGCCCATCGTGTACGAGTAGGCCGTGGTGCCCGCCCGCACGGCCTGCCACAGCTCGAACCCGGCGTCGACCATGGTCCGCAGATGGGTCTCCAGGCCCTCGGCGTGGTCGGTGCCGGTGAATTTGGCACCGCTGTAGACCTTGGCCCCGTCGCGGTAGCGCAGCAGGGCGGCGCGCAACGCGCTGTTGTACGCGACGAGCTGGTCCTGCCAGCGCGCCGGGGCCGGGCCCGGCAGTCCCTCGGCGAGCATCCGGCGGTACATCACGGTGGCCATCTCGTCGAGCAGCGCCTGTTTGTCCTTGAAGTGCCAGTAGAGGGCGGGCGCCTTGACGTCCAGCTCCCTGGCGATGGCGCGCAGGGTGAGGCCGTCGAGGCCCACCTCGTTCAACAGCCGCAGCCCGGTGTCGGCCACCCGGGCCCGGTCGATCTTCGTCATACCCACCTTGACAATTTAACAGCGTTAAGCCCACACTCCCGACCATGGAACTTAACAGCGTTAAGGAAACGGTCGGTGAGGCAACTCCCGCAGGGGCGAGGACCGGACCCGAGGTCGTGGTCGTCGGCGCCGGCCCCTGCGGGCTGGCCCTCGCCTGCGACCTGGTCCGGCGCGGGGTGCGCGTCCTGGTCGCCGAGCAGGCCCCGGGCCTCTTCCCCGGCTCGCGCGGCAAGGGCATCCAGCCGCGCACCCGGGAGGTCCTGGACGACCTCGGCGTCGGCGACGCGGTCCGCGAGCACGGCGGACCGGCCCCGGTGGGGATGGCCTGGAAGGACGGGGAACGGCAGGGGGAGCACGAGATGTTCCGCCGCGCGGCCCCGACCGGGACCGAGCCGTACGGGGAGCCGTGGCTGATGCCGCAGTGGCGCACCCAGGAGATCCTGCTGGCCCGGCTGCGCGAACTGGGCGGCGACGTGGCCTTCTCCACCGGGCTGACCGGCCTCGACCAGGACGCGGACGGCGTCACCGCCCACCTGACCACGGGCCCGGTCCGGGCCGCCTTCCTGGTCGCGGCGGACGGCGGGCGCAGTACGGTGCGGCGCGCCCTGGGCATCGCGATGACCGGCGAGGACGTGGACCCGGCGCCGATGCTGGTGGCCGACGTACGGGTGGCCGAGGACGTGCTGGACCGGCTCAACTGGCATGTGATGACCGGCGGGCAGGGCTTCCTCGCGCTCTGCCCGCTGCCCGGCACGGCGGACTTCCAGCTGGTCGCCCGGTTCGAGGAGGGCGAGCCCGACACGTCACCGGAGGGGGTGCGCGCCCTGGTCGCCGCCCGTACCCATCTGACGGCGCGGGACGTCACCGAGGTCCGCTGGGCCTCCGACTTCCGGCCGCGCGCCGCGCTGGCCGACCGGTTCCGCGCGGGCCGGGTCTTCCTCGCGGGCGACGCCGCGCACGTGCACTCCCCCGCGGGCGGCCAGGGGCTGAACACCAGCGTGCAGGACGCGTACAACCTGGGCTGGAAGCTCGGCCAGGTCCTGCGGCACGGGGCGCCGGACGCCCTGCTGGACAGTTACGAGCAGGAGCGCCGCCCGGTCGCCGCCGACATGCTCGGCCTGTCCACCCGCATCCACCGGGGCGAGCAGAAGCGCGGCGCGGCGGTCCAGCAGCTCGGCCTCGGCTACCGCACCGGCCCGCTGTCGGTGGGCCGGGCCGGCGCCCTGCACTCCGGCGACCGCGCCCCGGACGGCCCGGCGGGCGGGGGCCGGCGCCTCTTCGACGTCTTCCGCGGCCCGCACTTCACCCTGCTGGCGGTCGGCCCGGACACCGCACCGCCCGTGCTCCCCCTGCCCGACGGCGCCCTGCTCCGTACCCACCGCACCGACGCCCACGAGGCGTACGAGGCATACGGGAAGGGCCTGTTCCTGGTCCGCCCCGACGGCTACATCGGCTGGGCGGGCGAGGACCCCGCGGAACTGGTGCGGTACCTGGCCCGGTTCGGACTCGCCCCGGTCACGGCCTCCTGAACCCTGAACCGGAACATCACACACTGCTGAACGTCACACGCCGCTGAGCATCACACGCTGCTGAGCGAGAGCTTCGTGGCGAACCCGAGGAACAGCAGCCCGGCCGCCGACGTGGCCCCCGCCGACAGCCGCTTGCGGCGGCGGAACGCGGCGGCCAGCCGGGTGCCGCCGAAGATCAGCATCGACAGGTAGAGCGCGCTGGCGATCTGCAGCAGGGTGCCCAGCACCAGGAAGGACAGCGCCGGATAGGCATAGTCGGGGTCGACGAACTGCACGAAGAACGAAATCAGGAACAGGATCGCCTTCGGGTTGAGGAGGCTGACCACCAGCGCCCGCCGGTACGGCCGCTCCATCGGCGCCGGGGCCCCGACACCGGACCCGGCGCCGTCGCCCTCCCCGGCCGGCTCGGCCGCCTTCCGGTGCCGCTCGCGCCACATCGTGACCGCGGCCCGCAGCATGCCGACGGCCAGCCAGGCCAGATAGCCCGCACCGGCGAACTTGACGACGGCGAACAGCACCGGGTTCGTCCGCAGCAGCGAGGAGACGCCGAGCGCGGACAGCGTCATCAGCACGGTGTCCCCGGTCCACACCCCGGCCGCCGCCACGTACCCGGTCCGCACCCCGCGCCGGGCGGCGACGGACAGCACGTACAGCGAGTTCGGCCCCGGCAGCAGGACGATCAGCAGCAGGCCGGCGAGATAGGTGGGAAGATCGGTGACACCCAGCATGGACCGGAGTGTCGCACGCGAGTACGACCCTCTGTCCAGGGGGTTCCAGAATTCGGGAAGCCCCGGACGGAAGCGGCCCGGAGTCAGTCCTCGTCACCGTCCAGAAGCCGGTCCACGGAGAGCTTCATCTCGACCCCGACCACTTCCGGCACGGTGAACGAGGTGCCGCGCTTGTGGTGCGCCTTGTTCTTGTACTCGCCGCCCCGGGGGTCGGTGCAGAGCAGCACCCGGTCGTGCTTGCGGTCGGCCACCACGTAGACCGGGATGCCCGCCTGGGCGTAGTCCTCGACCTTGGGACCGAGGTCGTCCGCCCAGTTGGTCGAGGTCACCTCCACGACCATGCGGAAGACGTGGGCGGCGTAGCAGTTCTTCATGACATGGGCGTCCTTGATGTCGGCCTCGACGACCGACAGGTCGGGAATCGCGTAGTCCTCCGGCCCGGAAGGCAACCACAGCCCGACCCCCTGGACGAGTCTGAGCCCCACGGTGCGCGCCCGCGCTCCGAACTCCTCGCCGAGCCAGGACAGAGCCAGAGCGTGCGCTACGTCCGCCGGTGGTGTCACAGTGAGCCTCCCCTGGAGAATCTCCACGCGATGCCCAGGCAGCGAGCGAGCGAGCTGGTCGGCTGCCTCGCCGAGCGTCAGCTCCGGCTGTTCCTGCACGTGCACCTGCTCCTCGTGCTGTATTACGGCCACGGCATCCTCCTTTCGGGACCACTGTTCACGAGCTTATCCACGGCCGCAGGCATTCGGCGAGGGATCACCCGCGCGGGTACACCACCCGCTCAGAACGCGTCCGACGGCTCGTACCTCCCCCACACCTCGCGCAGGGCGTCGCAGACCTCGCCCACCGTGGCCCGGGCCCTGAGCGCGTCCTTCATCGGGTGCAGGACGTTGTCCGTTCCCCCGGCGGCCCCGCGCAGCCGGTCCAGTGCGGCCGCCACGGCGTCCCCGTCGCGCCCGGCGCGCAGTTTCGCCAGGCGGGCGGCCTGTTCGGCCTCGATGGCGGGGTCGACGCGCAGGGGTTCGTAGGGTTCCTCCTCGTCGAGGCGGAAGCGGTTGACGCCGACCACGACCCGGCGGGCCTCCTCGGTCTCCAGCGCGACGCGGTAGGCGGAGCGCTCGATCTCGCTCTTCTGGAAGCCGTGCTCGATCGCGCGCACCGCCCCGCCCATCGCCTCCACCCGCCCCATCAGTTCCCGCACGGCCGTCTCGATGTCGTCGGTCATCCGCTCCACGGCGTACGACCCGGCGAACGGGTCGACGGTCGCGGTCACGTCCGTCTCGTGGGCCAGGACCTGCTGGGTGCGCAGGGCCAGGCGGGCGGACTTGTCGGTGGGCAGGGCGATGGCCTCGTCGTAGGAGTTGGTGTGCAGGGACTGGGTGCCGCCCAGGACCGCGGCCAGGGCCTGGACGGTGACCCGGGCCAGGTTGACCTCGGGCTGCTGCGCGGTGAGCTGGACCCCGGCGGTCTGCGTGTGGAAGCGCAGCATCAGCGACTTGGGGTTCTCCGCCCCGAACTCCTCCCGCATCACCCGCGCCCAGATCCGGCGGGCCGCCCGGAACTTCGCGACCTCCTCCAGGAGCGTGGTGCGGGCGACGAAGAAGAACGACAGCCGGGGCGCGAAGTCGTCCACGTCCATGCCCGCCGCCAGGGCCGTGCGCACGTACGCGATGCCGTCGGCCAGGGTGAAGGCCACCTCCTGCACCGGCGTGGCCCCGGCCTCGGCCATGTGGTAACCGGAGACCGAGATCGTGTTCCACCGCGGCAGCTCGTCCCGGCAGTACCCGAAGACGTCCGCCGTCAGCCGCAGCGAGGGCCCCGGCGGGAAGATGTACGTACCGCGCGCGACGTACTCCTTGAGCACGTCGTTCTGCACCGTCCCCGTCAGCTCCCGCCCCGCCACCCCCTGTTCCTCGCCCACCAGCTGGTACAGCAGCAACAGCACCGCGGCCGGGGCGTTGATCGTCATCGACGTGGACACCCGGTCCAGCGCGATGGAGTCGAACAGGACCCGCATGTCGTCGAGGGAGTCGACCGCCACCCCCACCCTGCCCACCTCCCCCGCCGCGACCGGGGCGTCGGAGTCGTACCCCATCTGCGTGGGCAGGTCGAACGCCACCGACAGCCCCGTCGTCCCGTTCGCGATCAGCTGCCGGTAGCGGGCGTTGGACTCCACCGCCGTCCCGAACCCCGCGTACTGCCGCATCGTCCACGGCCGCCCCGTGTACATCGACCCGTACACCCCGCGCGTGAACGGATAACCCCCCGGCACCCCCAACCGCTCACCGGCGTCCCACCCCTCCAACGCCTCCGGCCCGTACACCGGCTCGATGGGCAGTCCCGACTCCGACTTGCGCGTCATCCGCTGTGCCTCCCGTTGGAGCTGCTCGCCGCAGCCGCTTGCCCGGTGACCACGGTTCCGGCACCGTTCCCCCATCATGCGCGGGCTTTGGCAACCGGGCAGAGCGGGAATCCGTCTCATGAGTTACCGGACGTCCAGGGGGCCGAGATGAGACACAGCACCAGCGGAAGCACGACACGGGCAGGTATACGGGCACGGAACAGGGCACTGCGGTTCGGGCCGCGGGGCCGGGCGGGGGCGACCGCGGCACTCGCCGTGCTCGCCGTGACCACGGCGGCGGGCTGCCGGGCGGAGGCCACCGGCAGCGCGTCGGCGGCCCGGCCGTCATCGCCCCGGGCCACCGCGAGCGACGACGGCAGGTCCAGTCCGCCGCCCTCGCCCACCACCCCGGCCCCGCCGTCGCCGTCACCGTCGTCCTCGCCGTCCTCGTCACCGTCGCCGACGGCCACGACGTCGCCCACGCCGAAGCCGGACCCGCAGGGCAGGACGCTGATGTCGAACGGTTCCCAGGGCGAACAGGTCCGGGAACTCCAGGCGCGGCTGCGGCAGATCGGCCACTTCGACCGCAGCCCGACCGGCTACTACGGCACCGTCACGGTCGCCGCCGTCCAGTCGTTCCAGGGCAAGCGCGGTCTCTCCCGCACCGGCAGGACGGACACCCTCACCTGGCAGAAGCTGCTCGGCATGACGCGCCGTCCGACGGCCACCGAGCTGAACCCGCCGACCACCAGGCCGGTCGCCAAGCCGGACAAGCGCTGCCTGACCGGCCGGGTCCTGTGCATCAGCAAGAACAGCCGGACGCTGTCGTGGATGATCGACGGCCGGGTGCTCTCGTCGATGGACGTCCGCTTCGGCTCCCAGTACACGCCCACCCGCGAGGGCACCTTCTCGGTCCAGTGGAAATCGCGGGACCACGTGTCGACGATCTACGACACGCCCATGCCGTACGCGATGTTCTTCAGCGGCGGCCAGGCGGTGCACTACTCGGCGGACTTCGCGGCCCGCGGCTACAACGGCGCCTCGCACGGCTGCGTCAACGTCCGGGACAGGGGGAAGATCGCCTCGCTCTTCGACCAGGTGAAGACGGGCGACAAGGTCATCGTCTACTGACAGGCCGCGGAGGATGGGCTGCGGTCGGCCCTGACGGGCCCCACGGGAAGGGCCCTGCGGCCCGGAGGAGAAGGGGCGCGGACGGGACCGGGGGAACGTGTCCCGCCCGCGCCATGTGCGCTGAGCCGTAGGTACGGGGGGAACCCCGGCTCTGTGCGCTGCCGATGACCAGTCGGCTCAATCTGTACTGCGTCACAGCCTCGAAAAGTGTCACACCCGGTGCTGCGGGGCCGGAGAAACCTGTCGTGTTCGGGGCGTCCGACCCGGTCCGGCCTGCGGTTCGACCGGTTCGCGGCACGGTCGGCGCGGGTCTCCCCGGATCGGCACGGCGCGGCCGGGGAAGCGGTCCGCCCGATTCGGCCGACCTGATTCGGCCAGTGGGATTCGGCCGCCCCGCGCGGTCCGGTCAGGCGCACGGCCGGCACCCCGGTCTGCGGCTCGGTTTACGAGAAGGCCTACGCGCGGCTGCTGAACAGGGCCATGGAGGGCGAGGGCGGGGGCGTGGGGGACCCGTCGGAACCGCCACCGGAACCGCCATCGGAGCCACCGCCGGAACCGCCACCGGCCGAACCGTTCTCGCCGTTCGACCCGTCCCCGTCCCCGTCCCCGTCCCCGTCCCCCTCTCCCTCCCCGTCTCCGTCACTGTCGCCGTCGCCCCGGCCGTCGTCGCCGCCCTGGCCCCCGTCACCCTTGCCGCCGTTGCCGCCGTTGCCGCCGTGGCCGCCATTGCCACCGCTGCCGCCGCCGTCGCTGCCCGGGGCGCCGTTCCCCCCCTTGTCCGACCCCTCGATCACCCGGTCGCAGAACCGGTCCAGGTTGCGGGCCCCCTTGGCCAGGATCTCCAGCTTCCGCCTGCGGTCGTCGTCCAGGTGGCCGTTGCGGTAGTCGCGGCAGGCCTTGAGCGCCTTGGCGTACCACTCGCCGGACGAGCCGCCGCCGGAGCGATCGGGCAGCCCGCCCCTGCCGGGGGTCTTCGTCGGGCCGCTCGCGGAGCCGCCGGGCTCGCGCGCACCGCGTTTCTCGGTGCGGTTCGATCCGGCGTCGGCCGACCGGCCGGACGAGGAGGCGGAACGGTCCGGCGTCGGCTCGGTCACGCCCCGTTCCGGAGCGGACGACGGGGCCCGCGGGGTCTCGGCCCCGGCGGGCCGCGAGCCCAGTTCCTCGGGGGTCGCCGCGGCCGAGACCGAGGTCGCGGGCACCGGGGCACGGCCGCCGAACGGCCCGGGAAGCATTCCCGTACCCGCCGCCACGGCCACCCCGCCGAGCGCGCAGCCCGCGAAGGAGGCCACCAGGCCGAAGCGGACGGGACGGCTCCACCGCGAGAGACGGTTCCGGCCCGCGCCCACCGACGCGGCGGACGTGCGCGGGCCGGAACCGCCGGACGCGGCCCTGATGCGCACCGTCGGCAGGACCTCGGTCCCGGTCTGCCGGGTGGCGTTCTCCGCGCCGCCCGCCTGCGCGCCCGCCGTCTTCCGGGCGCGCGCGGAATCGCGTGCGGAGCGCCTGGCGGTGCGGAAGGCGGCCAGCGCCGCGGCCTCGCCGGGCAGTTCACCGGTGGCCGGGCGGGCGGCCCGGGCGGCGGCGTCCAGCGCGGCCACCAGGCTCTCCGCCTCCGTACACGCGTGACCACCGACGGGATCGACCGGTTCGCCGCGGAGCAGTCTCTCCGCGACTTCCTTGTCAAGCCATTCGTACTGCTCGTCGGCCATCACATGTCCTTCTGCGTCCAGGGACGCGAATGCGTCACACCCGCCGGCGCCGCCAGACCGTTGCGGACGGGGCGTTGGGGGGGTACGGCATCGAGTTCCGCCGCGGGGCCCGCCACGCTCCGGCGGAGGGCGGTCGGGTCGGCCGGGTCCTCCCCGGCGGCGCGGTCCGCGGCGGTGTCGTCGTCCCCGCCGTCCGCCGCGCGGGAGCCGGTGCCGGAGCCGCCGGCACCGTCCGTGCGCAGCAGTTCGGCCAACCGCTTCAGCCCCCGGTGCGCCGCCGTGCGGACCGCTCCCGGGCGCTTGCCCAACGTCTGCGCGGCGCTCTTCGCGTCCAGGCCCACGACCACCCGCAGCACCACCGCCTCGGCCTGGTCCTGCGGCAGCTGGGCGATGAGCGACATCGTACGGCCGGTGGCCAGTGCCTCGATCGCCTCGTCGGCGGTGTCGGACTCGGCAGGCCGCTCGGACAGTTCCGACTCGTCGCCGCCGACGGCCGGGCGTCTGCCGCGCATCCGCAGATGGTCCAGCGCGCGGTTGCGGGCTATGCGCGCCGCCCAGCCCCGGAAGCGGTCGGCGTCGCCGCTGAACCGGCCGAGGTCGCGGGCTATCTGCAACCAGGACTCGGAGGCCACGTCCTCGGCGTCCGGCTCTCCCACCAGTGTCCGTATGTAGCCCAGCAGCCGCGGCTGTACGGCGCGGTACACAGTACGGAAGGCGTCCTCGTCCCCGTCCTGTGCCGCGACCACCGCGGCAGTCAACTCCGCGTCGTCCCCCAGCACTCCCTCAACCTGCCCTGCCGTCGCGAATCGCAGCTGGTCATCACTGCTCGCGCCACCCTGCGCGACACAGCACGCTACGTCCTTCGCGGGGCCCGCGTCCATGACTTGTACAACCCGCAACATTCCTCGGCCGTGAGGCGGTGTGACAGAAAACGCAGCGATGGCGCTGAGAGGAGTACGGGGTCGTCCTACGGCCCTGTCGGAAGACGACCGGGGCCTCTCCTGTGGGGGGTGGCGGCCCCGGTCGTCCTCTTTTTCTCCGAGCTTTTTCTCTGCGCCTCTGCGCCTCTGATCAGGCATGATCCAAAGCGCGGGAGCCTGATGCCCCCAGGCCTCTCAGGAGGCCTGATCCGCTACGAGCGCCTGGTGCAGGACCAGATCGCTCTGATGCGACGCATCCGTCACGACGCTCTGGACGAAGGCGTCGTCCCCGTGCCGTAACGATCGCCGGTGGCCGTGCGAAGCCTTGATCCGAGGCTCCGGGAAGCTCCCGGCGCGCCGCAACCGCAGCCGTTACCGTAAGGGCATGACCGCACTGCCCGACTGGATGCGCCCGCCCCGCGCGGAAGGCTGGTTCGCGGAGGACCTGGATCACCTTCCCGAGGCCCCGCGCCATACCGAGCTGATTGACGGAGCCCTCGTATTCATGATGTCGCCCCAGCGGTCCTGGCACGGCCGCCTGATCACCGCTCTGACCACCACGCTGATGGCGCAGGCACCGGCCGGCGTAGAGGTCGAGCGAGAAATGACGATTCGCCTCGACGCCCGGAACCGCCCCGAGCCCGACCTCCTCCTGACTGACCTGCCGTACGAACCGGACCGTACCTGGTACGCCCCGGAGCACGTGAAGCTCGTCGTCGAGGTCGTCTCCCCCGAGTCCGCCCACCGCGACCGTACGGTCAAGCTCCACAAATACGCGGAGGCCGGCATCCCGCACTACTGGTGCATCGAGGACGAGGACGGCACACCTGTCGTCCACGTCTACGAGCTCGACCGGCCAACGGGCGCCTACGCGCCCGCCGGTATCTTCCGGGGCTCCCTCCGGCGCCCGGTGCCCTTCGAGATCAGTCTCGACCTGGACAAGCTCACACCTCCCCGAAGCAGCTGAAGGGGCCTTGGCAGGGAGCACGCAGAGGCGGCCCCGGTCGTCCTCGTCCCCCTTCACGACGCGTCCCGGCCCGGCCCGGCAGGCTCGCCCGATCCGCCTCCCCGGCCCCGCAGCACCGCGCCCCGTCCGCCGGTCCCGCGCCCCGTCCGGTTCAGCCCGTCCCGTCGATCCGGGCGGCCAGGGCCCGGAACTCGTCCCAGCTCAGCGCGGGCTTGCCCGGCACCCACAGCTTCTGGGCGGTCGCCCGCAGCGGCATCCGGATGCCGCGCGCCACCTGGTCCGGGGTCTGCGCCTGCGGGAGGTCGCCCCAGACGGCGAACCGGCCGCCGAGGATCCGGCCCGACCAGCGCGCCGGGACCGGCTTGGTGCCGCGCAGGACGAGCGGGGTCCACTGCTCGTAGATCCGCTCGCCCGTCGGGTAGACGAAGTTGTTGGGCTGGCCGAGCACGTAGTAGAGGAACTCGTCGTTGAGGTTCACCACCCGCCGCCCCTCGCGCAGGTACTCCTCCGGCTCGCGGGCGCCGTACTCCTTGCCCGTCCAGTACTCGACCTCGATGTTCTTGTCGGCGGTGACGGTCCCGCCGCGGAAGAAGCCGTCGTTCCACGCCTTGGGCTGCTTGCCGTGCGGGCGCACCACGGCCGCGCGGTCGTTGAGCCAGCCGGTGGCGAGGTCCTTGATCCCGGCCCCCGCCCCGTACTTCCGCTGGGCGGCGCGCTGGAGCTGCGGGTACGAGGCGGCCGGGTCGCGGGCCATCAGCGCCAGGTACTCGTCGGCGCCGAGGTGCCAGTACGCGCCGTCGAACAGCTCGGTGTACTCGCCGAGGAGTTCGTCGACGAGCTTCGCCGCCCCCGGGTCGGAGATGTCCAGCGAGCCGGGCGAGAGCCGGCCCGAGGCGCTGCGCAGCTGGAGGCCGGGGTGGGCCCGCAGCACCGCGCCGAGGTGGCCCGGGGAGTCGATCTCGGGGACGACCTCGATGTGCAGCCGGCCCGCGAGCCCGAGGATCCGGCGCACCTCCGCCTTGGTGAGGTGCTGCGGCGACACCACCTCGGGGTGGGTGTCGGACTCGATGCGGAAGGCCTGGTCGTCGGAGAAGTGCAGGCCCAGCTGGTTGAGCTTGAGGTCGGCCATCTCGCGCAGCCGGTCCTCGATCCAGGCGGCGGTGTAGTGCTTGCGCGCGATGTCGAGGTTGAGGCCGCGCTGCGGCCGGTCGGGGCGGTCGCGCACCTCGCCCTCCGGCATCACCCCGTCGGCCCGCACCGACTGCTTCAGCGTGCGGGTCCCGTAGAAGACGCCCGCCTGGTCGGGCCCGCTGATCCGCACCCGTCCGTCGCGGACGACGAGGGTGTACGACTCGGGGGTGCCGCCGCCCGGGACGATCGCCAGTTCCACGTCGCCCGCGCGGGCGGGGACGTCGCCCCGGTAACGGATCTTCAGCTCCTGGGCCAGCAGCCGCCCCTCGTCCGCGAGCGCCCCGCTGCCATCGGCGACGACGACCCCGCCGTCCGGGCCGGGGCGCCAGCCGGGGCCGCGGGCCGCCCGGTGTTCCCGCACGGCGGGGATGGTGCGGGGGGCCGTGGAGAGCGGGTAGCTCCGGGTCGGCGAGGGGGCGGCGGAGGAGGGCGCGGAGGCGCGGGAGGCCGAGGTCTGCCCCGCGAGCCCGCTGTCGGAGCCCTCCGGCCAGACGACGACGGCGATCGTCGCGGCGGCCGCCGCGGTGAGGACCGCGCCGGCCGCGAGGGCGCCGCGTGAGGGCGACATGGTCAGGAACCTCCATTGTTCGCGGGAAGCGGGGAGCAGGAAACGGGACAGGGAGAAAAAGGAAGCCGGTCGGACAACTGCCGGGGCAGCCGAGAGCGGTCGGGAACAGCCGGAAACAGTCGGAAGAAGCTGGAAACAGTCGGCAACGGTCGGGAACGAGGAGGCCCATGCCGGACGTTCTCCTCGGGGGCACCGCCCATCAGACCGGATCGCGGACCCTCAGCCGTTCCGAAACCCTCTCGTCCGGGTGAAATTCGCGCATCCGTCGGACGTCTGTTGCCCCGTCTCGGTAGCTTTGAGGCACATTCGTCTCTCCCTTCACCCTGCATCTGTCCGGTCTCTTCCGTCCCTTCCCACTCAGGGTCACAGATGCCGTTGATCCGAGGAGCCCACGCTGTCCAGGTCCAGCGAGTCCCACGCCGGCCTCCCGGAGCGGTTGCGGCAACCGGTCACCCGGACGGCCCTGCCCGTCCAGGGGCCCGCGCCCGCCCGGGGTCCGGCCCGTCACCCGGCTCTCGACCGGTTCAACGCCGTGCCGGCCGCCGAGGCCGAGGCGGCCCTGCTGGCGTGCTGCGGCAGCCGTCGCTGGGCGCACCGGCTGACGCTCCACCGCCCCTACCCCGACCTCGACGCCCTGCTGGCCGCGGCCGACGAGGCGGGGTACGACCTGGCGCCCGCCGACCTCTCCGAGGCGCTCACCGCCGAGGTCTCCCCCGGTCTGCACCACGCCGCCCCGCCCTCCGCCCATCTCGCGCTGCGGGCCGCGCACGCCGCGTACGAGAGCCGCTTCGGCCATGTCTTCGTGATCTGCCTGGACGGCATGGAGCCGGCCGAGCAGCCCGACCAGGTGCTCGCCGCGATCCGGACCAGGCTGGGCCACGAACCCGACCACGAGCGGGTGGTCACGGCCGACGAGATGCGGCGGCTCGCCCGGGGCCGCATCATCGACCTGGTATCGGCTTGATAACGGAACGGGCTCGATCGGGGAGGTCGACAGGGCGTTCTAGGCCGTCCGTGCCCGTTTGATTGCCACTTTGATCACACCGTGGGCCCCCGCGCGAACGAACCGACAATCCGTCGCTACGATGGCCGGGGCCGGTGGACCGTACCCGGCCGGGTCAGACCGACAGTCAAGCCGGCCGACCCCAATCCCCGCTCCCGGAGGGTTCTTCCGTGCCGGCTGGAACGCTGTACCGCGGCCGGGAAGGCATGTGGTCCTGGGTGGCTCATCGAGTCACCGGTGTCCTCATTTTCTTCTTCCTGTTCGTACACGTCCTGGACACCGCTCTCGTCCGTGTCTCCCCCGAGGCGTACGACGACGTCGTGGCCACGTACAAGACGCCGATCGTCGCGCTCCTCGAATACGGCCTGGTGGCCGCCATTCTCTTCCACGCGCTGAACGGTCTGCGCATCATCGCCGTGGACTTCTGGGCCAAGGGTCCGCGGTACCAGAAGCAGATGCTCTGGTCCGTCGTGGGCATCTGGGTCGTGCTGATGGTCGGGGCGCTGTACCCCGTCCTCGGCCACGCCGTACGCGAAGTCTTCGGGAGCTGAGGCCAATGTCCACCGAGTCCTCCGCCGCGATCGGCTCCGTCGAGGCCGTGAGCCTGTACGACGTCGACAACCCGGCCCCGGTCATCGAGCCGCCGCGCAAGCGCACCGGCAAGACCCCCAAGGGTTCGCGCACCAACTTCGAGATGTACGCCTGGCTCTTCATGCGCCTGTCGGGCATCGTCCTGGTCGTCCTGGTCCTGGGCCACCTGCTGATCCAGCTGGTGCTGGACGGCGGCGTCTCCAAGATCGGCTTCGCCTTCGTCGCGGGCCGCTGGGCCTCGCCGTTCTGGCAGGTCTGGGACCTGACGATGCTGTGGCTGGCCATGCTCCACGGCGCCAACGGCCTCCGTACGGTCATCAACGACTACGCCGAGCGTGAGAACACCCGCTTCTGGCTGAAGATGCTCCTGTACACCGCCACGGTGTTCACCGTCCTGCTGGGCACGCTGGTGATCTTCACCTTCGACCCGAACATCCGCTAGGCGCCGGGCCAGAGGGACCAGAGGAAATCATGCAGATCCACAAGTACGACACCGTCATCGTCGGCGCCGGCGGCGCCGGTATGCGCGCGGCCATCGAGTCCACGAAGCGCAGCCGCACCGCCGTGCTCACCAAGCTCTACCCCACCCGCTCCCACACGGGCGCCGCGCAGGGCGGCATGGCCGCCGCGCTGGCCAACGTGGAGGAGGACAACTGGGAGTGGCACACCTTCGACACGATCAAGGGCGGTGACTACCTGGTCGACCAGGACGCCGCCGAGATCCTGGCGAAGGAGGCCATCGACTCCGTCCTCGACCTGGAGAAGATGGGCCTGCCGTTCAACCGCACGCCCGAGGGCCGCATCGACCAGCGCCGCTTCGGCGGGCACAGCCGCAACCACGGCGAGGCCCCCGTCCGCCGGTCCTGCTACGCCTCGGACCGCACCGGCCACATGATCCTCCAGACGCTGTACCAGAACTGCGTCAAGGAGGGCGTGGAGTTCTTCAACGAGTTCTACGTCCTCGACCTGCTGCTCCAGGAGGTCGACGGGGTCAAGAAGTCCGCGGGCGTCGTCGCGTACGAGCTGGCGACCGGCGAGATCCACGTCTTCCAGGCGAAGTCGATCATCTTCGCCTCCGGCGGCACCGGCAAGTTCTTCAAGGTGACGTCGAACGCGCACACCCTGACCGGTGACGGCCAGGCCGCCGCCTGGCGCCGCGGGCTGCCGCTGGAGGACATGGAGTTCTTCCAGTTCCACCCGACGGGCATCTGGCGCATGGGCATCCTGCTGACGGAGGGCGCCCGCGGTGAGGGCGGCATCCTCCGCAACAAGGACGGCGAGCGCTTCATGGAGAAGTACGCGCCGGTCATGAAGGACCTCGCGTCCCGTGACGTCGTGTCCCGCTCCATCTACACGGAGATCCGCGAGGGCCGCGGCTGCGGTCCCGAGGGCGACCACGTCTACCTCGACCTCACGCACCTGCCGCCGGAGCAGCTGGACGCCAAGCTCCCGGACATCACCGAGTTCGCGCGCACGTACCTCGGCATCGAGCCCTACACGGACCCGATCCCGATCCAGCCGACCGCGCACTACGCCATGGGCGGCATCCCGACCAACGTCGAGGGCGAGGTGCTGGCCGACAACACCACCGTCGTCCCGGGCCTGTACGCCGCCGGCGAGGTCGCGTGCGTGTCCGTGCACGGCGCCAACCGCCTGGGCACCAACTCGCTGCTCGACATCAACGTCTTCGGGCGTCGCGCGGGCATCGCCGCCGCCGAGTACTCCGCGAAGCACGACTTCGTCGAGCTTCCCGAGAACCCGGCGCAGCTGGTCGAGGAGCAGGTCGAGCGCCTGCGCAACTCGACGGGCACCGAGCGCGTCGCGGCGCTCCGCCAGGAGCTGCAGGAGTGCATGGACGCCAACGTGATGGTGTTCCGCACCGAGCAGACCATCAAGACGGCCGTCGACAAGATCGCCGAGCTGCGCAGGCGCTACCTCGACGTGTCCATCCAGGACAAGGGCAAGCGGTTCAACACGGACCTCCTGGAAGCCATCGAGCTGGGCAACCTGCTCGACCTGGCCGAGGTCATGGCGACCTCCGCGCTGGCCCGCAAGGAGTCCCGCGGCGGTCACTACCGCGAGGACTACCCGAACCGCGACGACGTCAACTTCATGCGCCACACCATGGCGTACCGCGAGGTCGCGGCCGACGGCACCGAGTCGATCCGGCTCGACTACAAGCCGGTCGTCCAGACCCGCTACCAGCCGATGGAGCGTAAGTACTGATGGCAACCCCGACTCTGGACAAGGTCGAGACGCAGTCCGCCGCCTCGCCGTACATCACGGCGACCTTCCGGATCCGCCGCTTCAACCCCGAGGTCTCCGACGAGGCCCAGTGGCAGGACTTCCAGGTCACGATCGACCCGAAGGAGCGTGTGCTCGACGCCCTTCACAAGATCAAGTGGGACATGGACGGGACCCTGACGTTCCGCCGCTCCTGCGCGCACGGCATCTGCGGCTCCGACGCGATGCGGATCAACGGCAAGAACCGGCTCGCCTGCAAGACCCTGATCAAGGACATCAACCCGGACAAGCCGATCACGATCGAGGCCATAAAGGGCCTCACGGTCCTCAAGGACCTCGTGGTCGACATGGAGCCGTTCTTCCAGGCGTACCGCGACGTCATGCCCTTCCTCATCACCAAGGGGAACGAGCCGACCCGCGAGCGCCTGCAGTCCGCCGAGGACCGCGAGCGCTTCGACGACACCACCAAGTGCATCCTGTGCGCCGCGTGCACGTCCTCGTGCCCGGTGTTCTGGAACGACGGCCAGTACTTCGGCCCGGCGGCGATCGTCAACGCGCACCGCTTCATCTTCGACTCGCGCGACGAGGGCGGCGAGCAGCGCCTGGAGATCCTCAACGACCGTGACGGCGTGTGGCGTTGCCGCACCACGTTCAACTGCACGGACGCCTGCCCGCGTGGCATCGAGGTCACCAAGGCGATCCAGGAGGTCAAGCGGGCGCTGATCACGCGCCGCTTCTGAGCCCCCTCGGTCACCGACCGCATCGGCGGCCCCGTCCCCCGCAGTGTTCGCGCGGGAGACGGGGCCGCCTTGCTGCGCCGCCCGGCACTTGACGGTACGGTCGTGCGGAACCGGTCACCGGTTCACCGCCCCGGTGCGGCAGGGCCCCGGGGCGCGCAGGACCGACCGAGAGCGGGGAACGTTGAGCGATCCGAATCCGTACGCGGACGAATCGTACAAGTGGGGTCCTGACCCCCGGCAGCAGAACAATCCGCCCACCGCCGCGGACGGCCAGGGGGGCGGCGCCCCGGCGTACGGCTATCCGCAGCCGCTGCCCGAGTCCGCCGCCCAGCCCGGCCCCGCCCACGGCTATCCGCAGGGGGCCGCCGCCCAGCCGACCATGCCCGGCGCCGGTTTCCCGCAGCCGGGGATGCCGCCCGGAGCCGGCATGCCGGTGCTGACGTTCGGCGACATCGCCGTCATGAACGACCAGATCGTGACGCCGGCCGGGCCGATGCCCCTCAAGGGCGCGGTGTGGACGGCCACGGACCTGTCGCGCACCGAGGAGAAGATCCCGACGGTGGCGATCGTGCTCGCGATCGTCTTCGCGCTGCTCTGCCTGATCGGTCTGCTGTTCCTCCTGATGAAGGAGAAGCGGACGACCGGCTTCATCCAGGTCACGGTGACCAGCGGCGGCCGGCACCACTCGACGATGATCCCGGCGGTCTCCCCGGACACCTTCCCCATGGTGATGGCCCAGCTCAACACGGCCCGCGCCATGAGCGTCTGAGGTTACGCCGGACCTTTCGGGCACCCCGCACCACCTCCCGCGTTCTGTTTCTGCGGTCCGCGGCCGTGGTCCGTCACCACCGGCCCGGGGTCGTGCGGCCCCGGGCCGATACCCTCAGGACCGTGGTGAAGGAAGTGAAGGACGTAAAGGCAGTCAAGGCTCCCAAGAGCGAGCAGACCCGCGCCCTCATCCTCGAAACCGCGCTCCGGCTCTTCCAGGAACGCGGCTACGACAGGACGACGATGCGGGCCATCGCCCAGGAGGCGGGCGTCTCCGTCGGGAACGCCTACTACTACTTCACGAGCAAGGAACATCTCGTCCAGGGCTTCTACGACCGGCTCGCCGCCGAGCACGCGGCGGCCGTGCAGAAGGTCCTGGACGAGGAGAAGGACCTCGCGGCGCGCATGCGGGGGGTCCTGCTCACCTGGCTGGACGTGGCGGAGCCGTACCACCGCTTCGCCGCCCAGTTCTTCAAGAACGCCGCCGACCCGGAGAGTCCGCTCAGCCCGTTCTCGGCCCAGTCCGTCGCGGCGCGCGAGGCGGCGATCGCCATCCACCGGCGGTGCCTGGACGGCTCCGACACCCGCACCGACCCCGAACTGGACGATTACCTGCCGCAGTTGATGTGGCTGGTCCAGATGGGCCTGGTGCTGTACTGGGTGTACGACCGGACCGAGCACGCCGAACGCAGCCGCCGGCTGGTCGAGCGCTGCACCCCGATCGGCGCCCGCGTCATCGCGCTCTCCCGGTTCCGGATGCTGCGTCCGGTGGTGCGGCAGATGCACGACGTGCTGGAGGAGTTCCTGCCCGGCGCGGCGAGGGCCAAGGACGGGCCGTCCGGCGGACCGGAGCCGAAGAAGCCCTGAGAGCCGGGGGCGAACGGACCGAGGGGCGGTGCGCTCCCCGGCGTTCTGCCGGGGGCGCACCGCCCCTCGCTCGTCCTGCGGGGCCCGCTCTGCGGGGGCCCGGTCCTCGGCCCGCCCTGCGGGGCCGTCAGATCCGGCGCAGCTCCCAGAGTCGCCAGATGCCGGTACCGTCCGAGAGGTACTGCGAGCCGGCCACGCTCGTCGTGCTGACGGAGTACTCCTTCTTCTGCCACAACGGGATCAGCGGCACGTCCTCGCCGACCTGCGCCTGGAGGGACTTGAAGTCGTCCGTGGTGCGGCCCCGGTCGCTGTACTGCAGCGTGGAGCCGATCAGGCTGTCCACCTTCTTGCTGGAGTAGCCGTTGTGGAGGGCGTTGCCCCGGCCGACCAGCGGCTGGCTGAAGGTGTCGGGGTCCGGGTAGTCGGGGAACCAGCCGACCGTGTACGCGTCGTACTTGCCGGCCGCGTACTCCTTCTGGAACTTCGTCCACTCGACGGCGTGGACCTCCAGCTTGAACAGCCCGTCCTCCTCCAGCTGGCGGCGGAGCTCCTCGGTCTCCTTCGCCTGGATCTCGTCGCCACCGCCGTAGCCGAATTTGATGCGCACCGGCGTCTGCACGCCGGCTTCGTCCAGCAGCTTCCTGGCGCGCTCGGGGTCGGGCGTCGGGTAGGCGTCGAAGAACGGCGTGCTGTGCCCGATGTACCCCTGCGGTATCAGCGAGTAGAGCGGCTCGACGGTGCTCTTGTAGACGTTGCTCACCAGGGGCCCGCGGTCGACGATCGAGGCGACCGCCTGCCGGACCTTCTTGTCGGCCATCGGGGAACCGGGGCGGACGTTGAAGACGAGGTTGCGGATCTCGGCGCTGTCCGCCTCGGTGACGCGCAGGTCGGGGTCACCGGGGTTCAGCTCGGCGATCGTGGCCGGCGGCAGCTCGCGGTGCGTGATGTCGATCCGCTTGCCCTCCCATGCGGCCAGGAGCTTGTCCGAGTTCTCGTAGTAGCGCACGGTGACCGGGACGCCGGTCTCCTTCAGCGCGCCCTTGTACCGGGGGTTGGGGACCAGCTCGGCGATGACGCCCGACCGGTACGACTTCAAAGTGAAGGGCCCCGAGCCGTCGACCGTGTTGCCGCTCCTGAGCTTGTCCGCCGGGTACGACGCGCGGTCGACGATCGAACCGGCTCCCGTGGCGAGCTTCTGCGGGAAGGTCGCGTCGCGCGAGGAGAGGTTGAACGTGATGGTGCGGCCCTCGGTCACGACGTTCTTCAGGCTCGGGAACAGCACCCACGGGCCGGCTTCCGTCTTGATCTTGAGCATGCGGTCGATGGAGTACTTGACATCGGCCGCGGTGATCGGCCGGCCGTTGGAGAAGGTCAGGTCGTCACGGAGCTTGCACTGGTACGTCTGAAGCTTCTGGCCGACGAATCCGCAGCTCTCGGCGGCGTCGGGCTCGGGGACGGTCGCCCCGGGCTTGAAGGTCAGGAGGGACTGGTAGAGGTTGCTGTAGATCGCCCAGGAACCCGCGTCGTACGCACCGGCCGGGTCCAGCGAGGTGACCACGTCCGTGGTACCGACCGCGATCGGGGTCTCGTCCACATCGCTCGAGGGGAGCAGCTGCCAGACCCCGACGCCCACGACAAGCAGAACCCCGATGATCGCAAGAATCCGTAGCCGGATCGACTGCATTGTCGTGCTCTCCCTTACCAGCCCCACCTCGGTGTTGTGCTTCAGATACGCACATCACCGCACGCTCCCGCTCACCCAATCACACGATATTCACATCTGGAAGAGTGAAACTGGCATTCATAGCCTTTCGTTGGACACTTGAAACCTCGGGTGCACCCAAAAGGCCGGAACCTGCCGTTCCCCGCGGCCCGGACCCACGAACCACGAGGTCAGGCCCGAAGCGAGGCGAGTTCCACGACGGTGATGTCGGAGGGGGCGCCGACCCGCACGGGCGGCCCCCAGGCGCCCGCGCCGCGCGAGACGTAGAGCTGGGTGTCGCCGTACCGGTCGAGGCCGGCGACGGTGGGGTTGGCCAGGCCGGCGATGAGGTTGCCCGGCCAGAGCTGACCGCCGTGGGTGTGGCCGGAGAGCTGGAGGTCCACGCCATGGGCGACGGCGTCGTGGATGACGACGGGCTGGTGGGCGAGGAGGACGGCGGCGCGGGCCCGGTCCCGGTCGCCGAGCGCGCGGGCGAAGTCGGGGCCCTGCCCCTCGCTCTCCCCGGCGACGTCGTTGACGCCCGCGAGGTCGAACCCGTCGATCTCCACCCGGGCGTTCTCCAGCGGGTGGAGGCCCAACTCGCGTACCTGGTCGATCCATTGGGCCGCACCGGAGTAGTACTCGTGGTTTCCGGTGACGAAGAAACTGCCGTGCCGGGCGCGCAGTCCGGCGAGCGGCTCCGCCGCCGGGCCGAGGTCGGCGACGGTTCCGTCGACGAGGTCGCCGACGACGGCGATCAGGTCCGGCCCGGTCCGGTTGATCGTGTCGACGATCCGCCGGGTGTGGGCGCTGCCGAGGATCGGGCCGAGGTGGATGTCGCTGACGACGGCGATCCGGAAGCCGTGCGCGGAGCGGGGCAGTTTGGCGAGCGGGACGGTGACCCGCTCGACCCTCGGCCCGCGCAGCACCCCGTGGGCGCCCAGGCCGACCGTCCCGAGCCCCGCGACGGCGGCGGCACCGCCGACGATCCGGGAGACGAACAACCGGCGCGAGGGGCCGAGGGGGCGGCGCGGGGCGGAGGCGTCGACAGTGCTCGGGGCGTCGGGGGCCGGCGCGTCGCCGGCGGCGGTGGCGACCGCCAGGGAGCCGGGTGCGCCGGCCGCACCGGCCGTCCCGTCGGCTCCCTCCGTCGCGGCCTGCCGGGATCCGGTGACCGGCCCGGTCGACGCGGCCACCTCGGCCGGCTCGGCCAACTCGGTCGGCCCGGTCGGCTCCGCGGCCGGGGAGCGGTCCGGGTGGCTCCCGTCATCCGTACCGGGCTCCCGTGCCCCGCCCCCACCGCTTCCCGCCCGGTCCGCCCGCCTCGCGAGCACCCGGCGCAGGACCGGCCGTACCGCCTCCCCCACCAGCAGGGCCAGGGTCAGGTACAGCACCGCGGCCAGCCAGAGGTAGCCGGGCCAGGCCAGCGCCTGCTGGAGCGGGAAGGGCGCCCCCACACGGCCGGAGACCAGGGCGCCGAGGCTCAGCAGCGGCAGGACGAACGCGGCCGCGGTGCCGGCCCTGCGCAGGGCGCCGCCCCCGGCCGTCGTGTCACGGACCAGTCGGCACCACAGGTAGCGGTGCACGCCGCCGAACAGCGCGAGCACCACGACCACCATCACCACGAAACCCGCCACTGCCACCAGCTTGCTCCCCACCCGGCCTACTGCTCGTCACGTACGGTCGCGACGCAGCGCCCTGACACCACGGAACCCGATCACGCCGATGACCGTCCCCAGGAGAAAGGACGTGATCGCGAGCAGCAGATGCACCCAGAAGTACGCAGTCGGGTCACCCGCGTCGTCGAAGGCGAGTCCGCTGCCGTCCTTCCATAGGTTTTTGACGAAAGTGATCCAGATGAACCAGCTCCACACCCCGAAAGCGAGCAGGAACCAGGAAACGGGGCGGCTGAGCTTCATGGACCCAGTATCTCCGCCGCGCTCCGGCAAAGCCGCCCGGGGTGGGCCGTCCCGGCGGTACATGCGGCGGGTCAAGCCATCCGCCCTCCTTCCCATATCATCTGCCTGTACGTTTCCGACCGTGCCTGCTCTCAAAAAGACCGCCCTGACGGTCATCTCAGCCGCCTTGTTGTCCAGTTTTGCCATCGCGCCGGCATCGGCGGTCGGCAAGGACACCTCCGACGACGCGCCGAAGCCGCCCGCAGGCATGTCCCGGGTCGGTGGCGAACTGCTGGGGAGGAGCGGTACGCAGGTCCGGCTGAAGCCGGGCGCCCCGGTGCTGCCGAAGGACCTCACGGGCCGGTCCTGGATCGTCGCGGACGCGGAGAACGGCGAGGTCCTCGCCTCGCACAACGCGCACTGGCGGCTGCCGCCCGCCTCCACCCTGAAGATGCTCTTCGCGGACACCCTGATGCCCGCGCTCCAGCCGAAGACCCGTGAGTACACCGTCCGGGACGAGGACCTGGCCGATCTCGGCGAGGGCAGCAGCCTGGTCGGCATCAAGGAGGACCTCTCCTACACGGTCCACGACCTGTGGCTCGGGGTGTTCCTGCGCTCGGGCAACGACGCGGTGCACGTGCTGTCCGCGATGTACGGCGGCGTGCCCAAGGCCGTCGAGGCCATGCAGACGCACGCCGAGGAGTTGCAGGCGCTCGACACCACGGTGGTCTCGCCCGACGGGTACGACGCGCCCCGGCAGGTCTCCAGCGCGTACGACCTGACGCTGTTCGCCCGCAGCGGGCTGCAGAAGGCGGACTTCCGGGAGTACGCCTCGACGGTCGAGGCGCAGTTCCCCGGCGCGAAGAAGAAGGGCGGGAAGCGGGAGAGCTTCGCGATCCAGAACACCAACCGGCTGCTGACCGGCGCGGACGGCGTCGAGCCGTACAAGGGGATCGCGGGCGTCAAGAACGGCTACACCTCGCACGCCGGGAACACCTTCACCGGTGTCGCCGAACGCGACGGCAAGGTGCTGCTCGTCACCGTCATGAACCCGTCATCCGAGGAGACCCACGCCGTCTACAAGGAGGCCGCGAGCCTGCTGGACTGGGGCTTCCAGGCGAGCGGCAAGGTCACCCCGGTCGGTGAGCTGGTGCCCCCGAAGTCCGCCGACACCGGATCGGGCAAGGGCGCCCCGGCCGCGCAGGGCGAGGACAGGGGCGGGCACGGCCCCGAGAGCGCCGGGAAGACGGCCGCCGACGACGAGGGCGGCAGCAGTGGTGTCGGGGTCGCGCTGGGCATCGTCGGCGGCGTCCTGGTGCTGCTGGCCGGCGGGGTGTTCCTGGTCAACCGGCGCTGGCCGCTGCCGGACCTGGTGCGTCGCCTCCCCCGCCGCTGACGGCCCCCTTCCCGGCCCCTTCGGCGTCCTCGGCGCCCCCGCTGTTCTGCGTCGCCGTCCAGGCGGCGCAGAACAGCAGCAGTTTCGCCGTGAAGTTGAGCCAGAGCAGCAGGGCCACGGGCACCCCGAAGGCGCCGTACATGCTCTTGGACGCCACGTCCTTCATGTAGCTGCCGAGCAGCAGCTTGAGCAGTTCGAAGCCGATCGCGCCGATCGCGCCCGCGACCAGCAGCCTGCGCCGCGGCGGCTCCACCCCGGGCAGCAGGGTCAGCAGGTAGAGCAGCAGCAGGAAGCCGCAGAGCGCCCCCACGGCCATGGCGGCCACCTGGAGCACCACACCGCCCGCGCCCCGGTCCGGGATGTTCAGCAGACCGGCGGTCCGGCCGACCGCGACGGTGCCCACCGAGGAGATCGCGAGGGTCGCGAGCGCCGCGCCGCCGAGCCCGAGCAGCAGCCCCGCGTCCTTGAGCTTGCGGACGACCGGGTTGCCGGTGTCCACGTCGTCCCGGCCCCAGACGGCGCGCAGGCAGTCGCGCATCGAGCCGAGCCAGCCGATCCCGGTGAGGAGCAGCAGCGCACCGGCCACCGCCCCGACCGTGCCCGCGTGGGCCACCAGGCCCTCGATGCCGAGCTGGTCGGAGATGCCCGGCACCTGCTCGGCGAGCTTGTCCTCGATCTTGCGCAGCTGCTCGTCGGAGAGCAGCGCGGCACCGATCGCCGCACCGACCGCGATCAGCGGGAAGAGCGCCAGGAAACTGGTGAAGGTGATCGCGGCGGCGAGCCTGGTCCAGTGGACCCGTTCCAGCGTCTCGTAGGAACGCCACGCGTGCGTCGCCATCAGCCGGGAGACGATCGGCCCGATGACGGGGAGTTTTTTCAGCCAGTCCATGACGTACGGCTTACCCGTCCGGGCGCCGGGAACCGTGCCCGGCCCCGCCGGTGTGCGACCCGGCACCCCCTCAATCACCCATAACGGTGAGCACCGTAACAAATCCCCCAAAAGGGTTTTCCCTGGCGCTACGGTCACCGTCATGTCTGTCGACACGGTGTCCCTGACCGGCTGGGGCCGTACCGCCCCGACGACCGCTCTGCGGTTCCGCCCGCGCACGTACGAGGAGGCGGCGGCGACGGTACGCGGCTGCGGGCCCCGCGGCTCCATCGCCCGGGGGCTGGGCGGATCCCACGGCGACGCGGCGCAGAACGCGGGCGGCTCCGTCCTCGACATGACCGCGCTCGACCGGATCCGCACCGTCGACGCCACCGCCGGGCTGGTGGTCTGCGACGCCGGGGTCGGCCTGCACCGGCTGGCGGAGGTCCTGCGGCCGCTCGGCTGGTCCGTGCCCACCCCGTCCCCGAACCGGTACGTCACCGTGGGCGGCGCGATCGGCGTCGACGCGCACGGCCACGACCAGCACCACTCCGGCTCCTTCTCGCGCCACGTCCAGGAGTTGGAGCTGCTGACCGCCGACGGCGAGATCCACACGGTCCGCCCCGGCACCGTGCTCTTCCACGCGACCGCGGGCGGTCTGGGCCTGACGGGCGTGATCCTCTCGGCGACGCTGCGCTGCCACCGCGTCACCGGATCGTGGCTGTCGGTCGACACCGAACGCGCCGTCGACCTGGACGACCTGATGGACCGGCTCTCCGCCGGGGACCATCGCTACCGCTACTCGGCCGCCCGGATCGACCTCCTCGCCCGCGGCCGGGCGACGGGGCGCGGCGTGCTCACCCGGGCCGAGCCCGTGCCCCGGGACGGCCGGGCGCCCCGGTACGCGCGCCCGGCGCCCGCCCGGCGCACCCCGTTCGCGTTCCGTCCGGGCCGGCTGCCCTCCCTCTCCGCCCTCGTGCCCCACTCGCTGCCCGGCGGGGTCTGCGCCGCCCTCCTGGGCGAGCTCCGGTACCGCGGCGCGCCCGGGTACCGGCCCGGCGAACTCCAGCGGCCCGCCGCGTTCTTCCGCTTCCTGGACGGGCCGGCCCGGGACCGGCCCCGGGGGCGCGGCGGGTCGGTGCGGTACCAGTTCGCCGTCGGCTTCGGACAGGAGGAGGCGCTGCGGCGGATCGTGCGCCGGATCTCCCTGCGGCGCTGCCCGTCGTCGTACGCGGTGCTGAAGCGGTTCGGCGCGAGCGACCCGGGCTGGCTGTCGTTCCCCGTGCCCGGCTGGACGCTCGCCCTCGACCTGCCCGCCGCCCTGCCCGGCCTGGCCCGGTTCCTGGACTCGCTGGACGAGGAGGTGGCGGCGGCCGGCGGCCGGGTCTGCCTGGCGAAGGACTCCCGGCTGCGGCCCGAACTGCTGGCCGCCATGTATCCGAAACTGGACGAATTCCGTTCGCTGCGCGCCGAGTTGGACCCGTACGGGGCGTTCCGCTCGGACCTGTCGCGCCGTCTGTCGCTCTGACCGGCGCCGCGTTCCGCGCCCTCCGTCACCATGCCCTCCGTCACCACCCCCACCCCTGGTCATCACACCTGTCTGCAAGGAGCGTTTTCGTGAAGGACGCCTTCGGAGCCCCGCAGTCCCTGCTCGTACTCGGCGGCACCTCGGAGATCGCCCTGGCCACCGCGCGGCGGCTGATCGCGCTGCGGACCCGCACGGTCCGGCTGGCCGGGCGCCCCTCCCCCGCCCTCGACGCGGCCGCCGCCGAACTGCGCGCACGCGGCGCCGACGTCCGCACGGTCGACTTCGACGCCCTCGACTCCGAGTCCCACGAGGCCGTGCTCGGCGAGGTCTTCGCCGAGGGCGACATCGACATGGTGCTGCTCGCCTTCGGGATCGCGGGCGACCAGGAACGCGACGAGGAGGAGCCGCTGTCCGCGGTCCGGGTCGTCCGGACCAACTACACGGGGGCCGTCTCCGCCGGGCTGGTGTGCGCCGGCGCGCTCCAGGCGCAGGGGCACGGTTCGCTGGTGGTGCTGTCCTCGGTGGCGGGCGAGCGCGTGCGCCGCGCCGACTTCATCTACGGGTCCAGCAAGGCGGGCCTGGACACGTTCGCGCAGGGGCTGGGCGACGCGCTGCACGACACCGGGGTGCATGTGATGGTCGTGCGCCCCGGTGTCGTGCGGCCGGGGGCGGCCCCCGACGACGCGACGGAGACGGCCGGGGCCGGGGAGGCGGCCGGTACGCCGTGGATCGGGGCGCCCCGGGTCGAGGCGGCCCGGCTGGCCGCCGCCCGGTTCGCCTCGGCTCCCCTGGAGGCGCCGTCCCTCACCACGACCCCGGACGCGATCGCGGAGGCCATCGTGGCGGGGCTGCGACGGCGCTCGGAGACGGTCTGGGTGCCCGGGTCGCTCCGCGCGGTGATGTCGGCACTGCGGCACGTGCCGCGCCCGCTGTTCCGGCGCCTGCCGCTCTGAACCGGAGGAGGTGAAGGGGTCACCCGGGGCACGCCGGGGGGCGAAGAGGGCGTGCGGAGGGTGGTGATCAGGGCTGCAGAGAGGGCTCGTCCACGGACGAGCCGCTCTGCGCGGGCACGGCCGGCATGCCGTCCCCGGCCCCGAACGGGAACTCGTTGATCTTGCGCCAGACGCTGTCCGCGCCCTGCTCGTACAGCGCGAAGGAACCGCAGGTCCAGGACGCCTCGTAGTCGGAGAGCTCCTCGTACGCCCGGTCCATCGCCGCCTCGGGGATGTCGTGCGCCACGGTCACGTGCGGGTGGTACGGGAACTGGAGCTCGCGGACCAGCGGCCCCGAACCGTCCCGGACCCGCTTCTGGAGCCAGGAGCAGGCCGAGCCGCCCTCGACGACCTGCACGAAGACCACCGGCGAGAGCGGCCGGAAGGTCCCCGTGCCGGACAGCCGCATCGGGAAGGGACGGCCGCCCGTCGCGATCTGGGCGAGGTGCGCCTCGATCGCGGGCAGGGCGGCCGCGTCGGCCTCGGTCGGCGGAAGCAGGGTGACGTGGGTGGGAATGCCGTACGCGGCAGGATCCCCGAAGCTCGCGCGCCGCTCCTGGAGCAGGCTGCCGTAGGGCTCCGGGACCGCGATCGAAACGCCGAGCGTTACGGTCCCCACGTCGTTCTCCTCAATCCTCGATGGTCGATGACCTGTTTTCGGCCACCCACCTGGTCGGCTTCCGTCGCCAGTGTGCCGCCTGCGGCACCGAAACCGCCAGGGCCCTTGGACTCAGTGCTTCGCAGGCAGGAAGCCCATTCGGTCGTACGTGCGGGCCAGGGTCTCGGCGGCCACGGAACGGGCCTTCTCCGCGCCCTTGGCCAGGATCGAGTCCAGTGTCTCCGGGTCGTCCAGGTATTCCTGGGTGCGGGTCCGGAACGGTGTGACGAACTCGACCATGACCTCGGCGAGGTCGGTCTTGAGCGCACCGTAGCCCTTGCCCTCGTACTTCTGCTCCAGATCCGCGACACCGGTGCCCGTGAGTGTCGAGTAGATGCTCAGCAGGTTGCTGACGCCGGGCTTCTCCACGCGGTCGAAGCGGATGACCGTGTCGGTGTCGGTGACCGCGCTCTTCACCTTCTTGGCGGTGGCCTTCGGCTCGTCGAGGAGGTTGATCAGACCCTTCGGGGTGGCCGCCGACTTGCTCATCTTGGACGACGGGTCCTGGAGGTCGTAGATCTTCGCCGTCTCCTTGAGGATGTACGGGTCCGGCACGGTGAAGGTGTCGCCGTAGGTGCCGTTGAACCGCTCGGCGAGGTTGCGGGTCAGCTCCAGGTGCTGGCGCTGGTCCTCGCCGACCGGGACCTGGTCGGCCTGGTACAGCAGGATGTCGGCGACCATCAGCATCGGGTACGTGAAGAGACCGACGGTGGTGCGGTCGGCGCCCTGCTTGGCCGACTTGTCCTTGAACTGCGTCATGCGCGAGGCCTCGCCGAAGCCGGTGAGGCAGTTCATGATCCAGCCGAGCTGGGCGTGCTCGGGGACGTGGCTCTGGACGAAGAGCGTGCACCGCTCGGGGTCGAGACCGGCGGCGAGGAGCTGGGCGACGGCGAGCCGGGTGTTCGCGCGCAGCTCCGCCGGGTCCTGCGGAACGGTGATCGCGTGCAGGTCGACGACCATGTAGAAGGCGTCGTGGGATTCCTGCAGCGCCACCCACTGGCGGACCGCACCGAGATAGTTGCCGAGGTGGAACGAGCCTGCGGTGGGCTGGATTCCGGAGAGCACGCGGGGACGTTCAGAGGCCATGGGACTCATTGTCTCAGGTGTGGAGGCGATCTCCGGCAGCCGGTACGGAAGGTGCCGGGCCCGGGTGCGCGTACCGTCATGAATGAGACGAGGATCACGACGGGGCCCTCGGGGACGGCCGCGGGCGCCGCTGCCCGGCCGCTCGGGCACACCGGGAATCGGAGGTTTCCTCGGACCGGATCCGACCGACGATACAGAGTGGGCGCCACCCCGCCCACGCCCCGCCCACGACGAACGGAGATCCCGTGTCGATCACGGAAAACGCCATCGCCTCCGCCGAGGCGCACAGCGCGCACAATTACCATCCGCTCCCCGTCGTGATCGCCACGGCGGAGGGGGCCTGGATGACCGATGTCGAGGGCCGGCGCTACCTCGACATGCTCGCCGGTTACTCGGCGCTCAATTTCGGCCACGGCAACCGGCGCCTGCTCGACGCGGCCAGGGCGCAGCTGGACCGGGTGACGCTCACCTCGCGCGCCTTCCACCACGACCGGTTCGCCGACTTCTGTACGCGGCTCGCCGAGTTGTGCGGCATGGAGTCGGTGCTCCCGATGAACACCGGGGCGGAGGCCGTGGAGACCGCGGTGAAGACGGCCCGCAAGTGGGGCTACCGGGTGAAGGGCGTCCCGGACGGCATGGCGAAGATCATCGTCGCCGCGAACAACTTCCACGGCCGGACGACGACGATCGTCAGCTTCTCCACGGACCCGGAGGCGCGGGAGGACTTCGGCCCGTACACGCCGGGGTTCGAGATCGTGCCGTACGGGGACCTCACCGCGCTCCGGGAGGCGATGACGGAGAACACCGTCGCGGTGCTCATGGAGCCGATCCAGGGCGAGGCCGGGGTGCTGGTGCCGCCGCCGGGCTACCTCCCGGGGGTGCGCGAGCTCACGCGCGAGCGCGACGTGCTGTTCATCGCGGACGAGATCCAGTCGGGGCTCGGCCGGACCGGGAAGACCTTCGCGTGCGAGCACGAGGGCGTCGTGCCGGACATGTACCTGCTCGGCAAGGCGCTGGGCGGCGGTGTGGTGCCGGTGTCGGCGGTGGTCTCCTCGCGGGAGGTGCTCGGGGTGTTCCGGCCCGGCGAGCACGGTTCGACGTTCGGCGGCAACCCGCTCGCCTGCGCCGTCGCGCTGGAGGTCGTCGCGATGCTCCGCACCGGCGAGTTCCAGCAGCGGGCGGCCGAGCTGGGCGAGCACCTGCACCAGGAGCTGGGGCTGCTGGTGGGTGGCGGCGCGGTGGAGGAGGTGCGGGGCCGCGGGCTGTGGGCGGGCGTGGACATCGCCCCGGCCCTCGGCACGGGCCGGGAGATCTCCAAGAAGCTGATGGAGCGCGGGGTGCTGGTCAAGGACACCCACGGCTCGACGATCCGGATCGCGCCGCCGCTGGTGATCAGCAAGGAGGACCTGGACTGGGGGCTGGAGCAGCTCCGCGGCGTCCTGCGCCACTGACCGGGGGGCCGTCGCGCCACTGGCCCCGGGAGCCGGCCCGTCCCGGTGGCGGGGCCTGGCAGACTCTGCGCCGTGAGACCTGACCTGACGCAACTGCGGGATCTCGTCGAGGAGTCGCCGGGGTTCGGCGTCGGCGGGCCGGCCGCCGCCGTGCCGGAGGAGGCGATCCGGGACGCCGAGACGCGCGTCGGCCCGCTGCCGCCCTCGTACCGGTGGTGGCTGGCCGAGTTCGGCCACGGGCAGGCCGGCGGCGCGCAGATCGCGACGGCCGGGCCCGCCGGGGCGGCCGACGACGACATGTACGGCGACATGTACGAGGCCATCACCGCCGCGTGGCGGCTGAACGGCGCCCGGCTGTGCTTCGCCGTCGAGCCCGACTGCGGGGACGGCTACTCCTTCGCCCTCGACCGGAGCGGGGAGGCCGGGGAGGGGGAGCACCCGGTGGTGTGCCGGGACGGCGTCGACGGCGAGGAGTACCCGGTGGCGGAGTCCTTCGCCGGGTTCCTGGCCGTCCGGGCCGCACGGCTGCGCGGGCTGCGGGACGGCCCCAACCCCACGATCGCCCGGCTGTGGCGCTCGACCCCGGGCGTGCTGCTCGACAACGGGATCCACGTCTACGGCCCGCACACCCTCGCGGAACGCAACGAGACCTTCGAAGTGGCCCGGTACGCGCCCCACTGGGTGCTGGTCGGGGACGACAGCGGGGGCGACGGGTTCTTCATGCGCCGCCACGGCCGCGACCGCGTCTCCGTCCACCGGCTCGGCCTGGGCGCGGTCTGCGCGGACGTCGCGGCGGCGGGCGAAGCCGTGACGGACGACCTGATCGGCTGGCTGCGCGCGGCCGGGGCCTGACGGGGCGACGGGTTCCCGCCGCTCCGCCCCGCCGGGCCGAGCCGGATCGGCCCGGACCGGCTCGCCCGGCCCTCAGAGGATGACGTGCGGCAGGAAGCGGGCGTACTCGTCGGTGACCGGTCCGGCGGACTCCCGGATGCCCAGGCCGGCCGCCTCGTCCTCGACGACCCAGGCCCCCAGCACCACGCGGTTGCCGTCGAAGTCCGGCAGCAGCGCGAGCTCCTGGTAGCAGCACGGTTCGTCGCGCAACACCGCGGGGCTGCCCGGTCCGTGGACCGTGACCCCGGCCCCCTCGCGGCCGAGCAGCGGCTTGGCGACATAGCCGGGGCCGGGCCCGCCGACCGGGCCCGTCGCCAGTTCGCGGGGGCCGTCGAGGTAGGACGCGAGCAGGTTCGGGTGGCCCGGGTAGAGCTCCCAGAGGATCGCCAGCAGCGCCTTGTTGGACAGCAGCATCTTCCAGGCGGGCTCGATCCAGCAGGTGGTGCCGGTGCCGCCGCCGTTGTCGAGGGTGTCCAGCACGTGCGGGCCGAACCGGTCGGTGGCCAGCCACTCCCACGGGTACAGCTTGAAGCAGCTGCGGATGAACCGGAGCCGTTCGTCGACGAACCGCCCGCTCAGCCGGTCCCAGCCGATCCGTTCGACGGAGAGGGCCTCGGTCTCGATGCCGGCCTGCTCCGCGGTCTCCCGCAGATAGGCGACCGTCATCAGGTCCTCGCCCAGTTCGTCCCCGTCGGAGTGCGCGAAGTGCAGTGGCCCCGGCGGCAGCAGGGCTGCCTGCCGCCGCCACGCCTCGACGAGCCGTTCGTGCAGCGAGTTCCACTGGTCGGCGCCCGGGAAGCGGTCCTCCATCCAGAACCACTGGGCGCTCGCGGCCTCCACCAGGGAGGTGGGGGTGTCCGCGTTGTACTCCAGCATCTTCGCCGGGCCGGTCCCGTCGTAGCGCAGGTCGAACCTGCCGTACAGGGACGGGAGTTCGGCCCTGCGGTGCCAGGACTGGGCGATCAGGCCGGCCAGCCTGCGGTCGGTGATGCCGAGTTCGGCGAACCGGTCCTTCGCCACGATGTGCGCGGCCGCGGCCAGGCACATCGCGTGCAGCTCCTCGACCACGTCCTCCAGGGCCTCGACCTCGGGCAGGGAGAAGACGTAGTAGGCGCTCTCGTCCCAGTACGGGCGCAGCGACCCGTCCGGGTAGCGGGTGAGCGGGAAGACGATCCCCTGCTCCTCCACGGTCCCCTGCCAGTCGGGACGCGGCTGTGTGGTGCGGCGCTCCATGCCGGCTCAGCCGCCGCCGGTGCCCGAGCAGCCGAAACCGCCCCGGTCGACCGCCGACTTGTCGAAGCTGCCGCCCTCGGCCTTGCCGTTCCTGCTGCTGCCGCCGTAGTAGTACGAGCCCTTGCCGCCGCCCTTGCACTCGTAGCTCGGCAGCTTGTCCCGGCTGACCGGGTCGACGCACCGCTTGTCCGGTTCCGAACCGCAGGAGGTGATCATCGCGGCGAGCACCCCCATGCCGCCGAGCACCACCGTGCTCGACCGCAGCCTTCGTACAGCCATGTCCCCGTCTCCCCCATGGTAAAGATCAAGCCAGTGCGACCATCGAACGCGACCGTTCATCAGACTAGCGCGGGGGGTTCGGGCCCCGGCAGCACAGGTCCCGGGCCCGGGGGGCACGGGTCGGGAGGGGCACGGGTCGGGAGGGGCACGGTCACCGGGTGGGCAGGACCCGGCAGAGGGCCTCCAGGGCGCCGGGCCAGGCGCTGTCGGTGGGGGTTCCGTAGCCGATGACCAGCGCGTCCCGCCCCGGTGCCGCGTCGGGGTGGCGGAAGCGCGATATCCCCTCCAGCGCCAGCCCCTGCCACGCGGCCGCCCGCAGCACGGACGGCTCGCTGCCCTCGGGGAGTTCGAGCACGGCGTGCAGTCCTGCGGCGATGCCGCTGATCCGGACCTCCGGGGCCCGTTGGGCCAGTGCCTCGACGAGCTGGTCGCGGCGGCGCCGGTAGCGCAGCCGCATCGAGCGCACATGGCGGTCGTACGCGCCCGACGCGATGAACTCCGCGAGCGTCAGCTGGTCCAGCGCGCTCGACGACCAGTCGCTCACCCCCTTGGCCTCGGACACCTCCCCCACCAGGTCCTCCGGCAGCACCATCCATCCCAGCCGCAGGCCGGGGGCCAGCGACTTGCTCGTCGTCCCCAGGTGCACCACGCGGTCGGGGTCGAGGCCCTGGAGCGCGCCGACCGGCTGGCGGTCGTAGCGGAACTCGCCGTCGTAGTCGTCCTCCAGGATCAGCCCGCCCGTGGCCCGTGCCCAGTCCACCGCCGCGGCCCGGCGGTCGGGGTGCAGCGGCACCCCGGTGGGGAACTGGTGCGCGGGCGTCATCAGGACCGCGCCCACGCCCCGCAGTCCGGCCAGTTCGTCGGTGCGCGCCCCGAAGCCGTCGACCGGCAGGCAGGGCAGCCGCAGCCCGGCGTCCCGGAGCAGGTCGTAGTGGAAGTCCAGCCCGTACGACTCGACGGCCACCTCCCGCACCCGTCGCTTGCGCAGCACCGGCCCCATCAGTTTCAGCGCGTGCACGAACCCGGCGCAGATCATGATGCGTTCCGGGTCGGCGTGGACGCCCCGGGCGCGGGCCAGGTAGCCGGCGAGCACGGTGCGCAGTTCGACGCGCCCCCGCGGGTCGCCGTACCCGAAGGCGTCGTGGGGCGCGGCCGTCAGGGCGCGGCGGGCCGCCTTGAGCCATTCGGCGCGCGGGAACGTCGAGAGGTCGGGCGACCCGCCCAGCAGGTTGTGCGCGGCCCGGGAGCCCCGCGTCCGGGTCCGGGTGACCCGGACGGCCGAGGGGCGCGGCTCGGCCCGCCGGGCCACCCGGGTGCCCGAGCCCTGCCGGGCGGTGAGCCAGCCCTCGGCGACCAGTTCCGCGTAGGCGTCGGCGACGGTGTTCCGGGCGATGCCGAGGTCGGCGGCGAGCCCGCGGGACGACGGCAGCCGGGTGCCGGGGGCCAGCCTGCCCGTCCGCACGGCCTCCCGCAGGGCGTCCATGAGCCCGGCCCGCAGCCCGGTCGATCCGGTGGTGTCGAGATGCAGGTCGGCACCGAAAGTGGCCCATGAATCCGTCATGGAAATGGACCATACATGTGTGCCACCCGGCTCGTAGTGTCGTACGCATGACGACGAACGAGAACAGCGCACCGGCCTCCGGCCTCAACCCCGAGCACACCCCCCGCCTGAAGCAGTCCTGGGCCGAGCTGGCCCCCGACGCCTACCGGGCGATGGTCCAGCTGGACAGGGCGTCCCGGAAGGGTCTCGATCCGGTCCTGGCCGAGCTGGTGAAGATCCGGGCCTCGCAGCTGAACCACTGCGCCTTCTGCCTCGACATGCACACCAAGGACGCGCTCGCGGCGGGCGAGTCGGTCGAGCGGATCATCCAGCTCGGCGCGTGGGAGGAGTCGCGGCACTTCTACACGCCCAAGGAGATCGCGGCCATCGAGCTGACCGAGGCGGTCACCGTGCTGACCGACGGTTTCGTGCCGGACGAGGTGTGGGAGAAGGCTTCCGAGCACTTCGACGAGACCGAGCTCTCCCACCTGGTCGCCGCGATCGTCACGATCAACGCGTGGAACCGCTTCGCGGTGACCACCCGCATGGTTCCCGGCCACTACAAGCCGGGCGACATCAAGCACTGACCCGGCACGGTCGGCCCCGGTGCGACCGGGTGACCCGACTGCGCGCCGGGTCACGGGCGCCCGGGTCACGGGAGCCGGGATCCAGGACCCCGGGTCACGGGATCCCTGGTCACGTGCCGGGTGCCACCCGGCGCGTCCCCGTTCCCGTCCCCGTCCCCGTTCCCGCCCCTCGTCCGTCTTCCGGCCCGCACCCACAGGAGTCACGCATGACCGCGTCCGTCCTCCGCTCCCTGCACCACGACCGCGCCCCGGGCGACCCGCTCGTCCTCCCCGGCCCGTGGGACGCGGCGAGCGCCCGCGCCTTCGCCGAGGCGGGCTTCCCGGCGCTCGCGACGCCCAGCGCCGGGATCGCGGCCTCGCTCGGTTACGAGGACGGGGCGACGCCCGCCGCCGAGATGTTCGCGGCCGTGGCCAGGATCGTGCGGGCCGTCCCGGCCTCCGTGCCCGTCTCGGCGGACGTCGAGGCGGGTTACGGGCTGGCCCCGAAGGAGCTCGTGGAGCGGCTCCTGGAGAGCGGGGCCGTCGGCTGCAACCTGGAGGACTCGGTCGACGGCACGCTCGTCGAAGCCGAGCGGCAGGCGGACCGGATCGCCGCGGTCCGGGAGGCCGCGGGCGACCTCCTCTTCGTCAACGCCCGCGTCGACACCTACGTCCACGGCTCCCCCGGCACTGCGGACCCGGAGGCGGAGACGGTCCGCCGGGCCCTGCTGTACGTGGCGGCGGGCGCGGACTGCGTCTACCCGATCCTGGCCCCGCCCGAGGCGCTGCCCCGGCTGGCCGCCGCCGTCCCCGGCCCGCTCAACGCCCTCGCCCTGCCGGACGGTCCGGCCCCGCGCCGGCTCGGCGAGCTGGGCGCGACCCGGATCACCTTCGGCCCGGGGCTGCAGCGGCGCGCCCTGGCGGCCGTGCGGGAGATCGCGGACGAGCTGCGGAAGGCGTAGGGCCTCCCGTTCGGACCGGGCCGGGCCCGGTCTCGTGCCCGGCCGCCGCCCAAGGCCGCCAGGGCCGTCTCATGCCCGTCTGCCGCCGAAGGCCGCCAGGGTCCGTTCCAGCATCGGCATGGCCCGCACCACGTTGCGGGAGCGGATCAGGGCGTCCCAGGCGGGCTCGAACTTCTTCCAGCCGCCCGCGTACGCCAGGTGCCTGAGCCGTTCGTGCGTACCCGGCTGGGCCGCGGCGCCGCGCCATATGTTGGACCACCGGTAGAAGTCGCGGTACGCGCGCCAGTAGCCGTCCTCCAACTGGCGCGGCGTCATGCCCTTGGGCCGGTACACGACGTGGCGGGTGTCGTAGAGGTCCCAGTCCCGGTGGACGATCCGGTCCTCCGCCTCCAGCTGCTTCCACAGCCCGGTGGACGGGTACGGCGTCATGATGTGGAAGGTGGCCGTCTCGATGCCCTGTTCGACCGCCCACTCCACCGTGCGGTCGAAGACGTCCGGGCCGTCGTGGTCGAGCCCGAAGACGAAGCTGGCGTTGACCATGACCCCGGCGTCGTGGAGCCGGCGCACGGCGGCGGTGTAGTCCTTGCCGATGTTCTGGTCCTTGCGCCGTTCGGCGAGGTTCGCGCTGTTCACCGTCTCGAAGCCGACGAACAGGCTGCGCAGCCCCGCGTCCACGGCGCGTTCCAGCAGGTCCGGCTGGAGCACGGACTTCACGGTGCCGGCCGCCTGCCAGAGCCGCCCCATGCCGGCCATCCCGTCGAACAGCGCCTCGGCGAAGCGGCGGTTGCCGAACAGGTGGTCGTCGAGGAAGTACAGGTGCCTGCCGGGCAGCCGCTCGATCTCGGCGAGCGCGTCGTCCACGGCCTGGGTGTAGAAGGACTTCCCGCCCTCGAAGAAGGCGTCCTTGTAACAGAAGTCGCAGTGGTGCGGGCAGCCCCGCGAGACGACGATCGAGTTCGGCACCAGGTACAGGTGCCGTTTGATCAGGTCCCGGCGCACGGGCGGGAGCCCGGCCAGGGTGCGCAGCTTCGAGTCGTACCGGCGGCCCGGCACCCCGTCCCGGAACTCCTTGAGGAACAGCGGCCAGGTGTCCTCGCCCGGCCCGGTGAAGATCGTGTCGGCGTGCGCGGCGGCCTCGTCCGGCAGCGAGGTCACGTGCAGACCGCCCATGGCGACGTGGACGCCCCGGGCACGGAAGTGGTCGGCGATCTCGTAGCCGCGCCGCGCGGAGGTGATGTACGGCTGGACGACCAGGAGGTCGGGGCTTTCCAGCGTCTCGATGTCGACCCGTTCGACGTGCTCGTCGAGGAGCGTCACCTCGTCGTCCGGGTCGAGGTACCCGGCGAGGGTGGCCAGGCCCAGCGGCGGGAAGAGCGAGTACTTGATGGGCCGGAACAGCGGGCTGGTCGCCTCGGTCAGTGCCGGGAGGATCATCGTCACGCGCATGAAAGCCCAGACTCGGGAAGCCGCACGATCAGTTCCCGGCCGGGGGGACGCGACCCGTCCGGCACGTCCGCCGACGCACGTCGCCCCCGGCGGCGGGTGCTGCCGGGGGCGACGGGGTACGCGAAGGGGCGTACGGAAAGGACGTACGGATCAGATCAGGCCGAGCTCGCGAACGGCGTCGCGCTCCTCGGTGAGCTCCTTCACCGAGGCGTCGATGCGCTTGCGGGAGAACTCGTTGATCTCCAGGCCCTGGACGATCTCGTACGTGCCGTTCTTCGTGGTGACCGGGAAGGACGAGATGAGGCCCTCGGGGACGCCGTAGGAGCCGTCCGACGGGATGCCCATGGAGGTCCAGTCGCCCTCGGCGGTGCCGTTGACCCAGGTGTGCACGTGGTCGATGGCGGCGTTGGCGGCGGAGGCGGCGGAGGACGCGCCCCGGGCCTCGATGATCGCGGCGCCGCGCTTGGCGACGGTCGGGATGAAGGTGTCGGCCAGCCACGCCTCGTCGTTGACGGCCTCGGCGGCGTTCTTGCCGGCGATCTCGGCGTGGAAGATGTCCGGGTACTGGGTCGCCGAGTGGTTGCCCCAGATCGTCAGCTTCTTGATGTCGGAGACGGCGGCACCGGTCTTGGCGGCCAGCTGCGAGATCGCGCGGTTGTGGTCGAGGCGGGTCATCGCGGTGAAGCGCTCGGCCGGTACGTCCGGGGCGGCGGCCTGGGCGATCAGGGCGTTGGTGTTGGCCGGGTTGCCGACGACGAGGACCTTGATGTCGTCCGCGGCGTGGTCGTTGATGGCCTTGCCCTGCGGCTTGAAGATGCCGCCGTTGGCGGAGAGCAGGTCACCGCGCTCCATGCCCTTGGTGCGCGGGCGGGCGCCGACCAGCAGGGCGACGTTGGCGCCGTCGAACGCCTTGTTGGCGTCGTCGGTGATCTCGATGCCGCGCAGCAGCGGGAAGGCGCAGTCGTCGAGCTCCATCGCGGTGCCCTCGGCGGCCTTCAGGCCCTGCGGGATTTCCAGGAGACGCAGGTTGACCGGCACGTCCGGGCCGAGCAGGTGGCCGGAGGCGATGCGGAAGAGCAGCGCGTAGCCGATCTGGCCGGCTGCGCCGGTCACGGTGACATTCACGGGAGTGCGGGTCATGGCGATCTCCGTTAGACAGCTGGCGGTGGGGGTCCCTGCCCCTGGTGCTGGACATCCCCGGTCTGAATCTTGACGTGAAGAGATATCCGGCGGCCAGGCTATCCGACCCGGAACCTTCCGGCGGCCCGGCCCCCTGTGGCACCGCACACAACCCGTCACACAGCGCTCACCCGGACGAATCCGGTCACTCGGAGGAGGTCGGGGGAGGAGGGGGCGCGGGGCGGGGCGCACGGGAGTGTTCGGAACCAGGTGCACGCCCGCCGTGCGCCCTTGTTCGTCACTCCGTTGCCGGACGATCACACCTTGGCGGAATGGTCACTTCCGTGCCACAGGCCCCAGCCGTCTCTTGAACCCCATCGGCCCGTCGACCAGGCTGAACGCAGGACAGGGGCAAGGCCGATCAAGTCGCCGCGGTCCGGGACGGGAACGTTCCGGACCGGGTCTCGCCCCGGGTGTCCGTCCCTTCTCGGGGGAGGGGACGGGCGCCGTCCTGCAATCGCGCGCCCGGCCCGTACCGGCCGGGTCCGAGGACCCGGCGGCCCTGCGGCCCGATAGACCACGACCGGCCGGTTCATGAACCGGCCGGTCGTAGCTCGTGAGTTGCGCTTCGTGCCTCATGGCAGCGAATCGGTGAATCAGCGGATCGTGAAGTGGACGGCCTGTTCGAGGAACGGGACGTTCAGCCACGGCTTGGGCTGGGCCACCAGCGCCAGCATCACGATGAGGAAGCCGAGCACTCCGTAGGTCACCATGTCGGTGAAGCGGGAACGGACCGCCAGCATGCCGACCGACCGGACCGTCATCCGCAGCACCGCGCCGCCGATGAGGGCCGCGCCGATCAGCATCGTGCCGACCCGGAACGCCTCGGCGAAGGGGTCGACGGCCACGATCAGCAGGCCGATCCCCGCCGTGCAGAGCACGGCGAGCAGCGGCCACTGCCGGGCCGGGGCGGGCGCGTCCCCGGGCGCGGCCCGGCCGCCGCCCTCGGGACGCGCGGTGTCCTTGGTGAACAGGGGGAACCGCCGGGACGTCCGCGGAGCGGCGCCGGGGCCCCCGGCCCGGGTGCTGCCGGAGGCGGCGGGCACGTCCGTGCCCGCGTCGGCGTCGGTGTCGGCGTCCGGCCGCGCCTCGCCCCCGGCGTCGGCGCCGTCACCACCGCCGTCACCACCGTCGGCATCGGTTTCGGCACCGGCCGCCGCGGCCTTCCCGGACTCCGGGCCGGGCTTCTCCTTCCCCGGGCCGGATCCGGTCTCCGCCCCGGTCCCCGCGCCCGTCGCCGGGGCCTCGTCCGTACGCGTGTCCTCGGCGGTCGGGTCGGCCGGACTCGTACCAGCACCCATGGGGTTCCTTCCGGATTCGGGTCGGCCGGCTCAGACGGCGGCGGCCGCGTTGCGCTCGGCCGCCTCGACCACGTTGACGAGCAGCTGCGCGCGGGTCATCGGGCCGACACCGCCCGGGTTCGGGGAGATCCAGGCGGCGACCTCGGCCACGCCCGGGTGGACGTCCCCGACGATCTTGCCCTGCTCGTCCCGGCTGACGCCGACGTCGAGCACGGCGGCGCCCGGCTTCACGTCCTCGGGCTTGATGATGTGCGGCACCCCGGCGGCGGCGACGATGATGTCGGCCTGCTTGAGGTGGGCGGAGAGGTCACGCGTACCGGTGTGGCACTGGGTGACGGTGGCGTTCTCGGACCTGCGGGTCAGCAGCAGCGGCATCGGGCGGCCGATCGTGACCCCCCGGCCCACGACCACGACGTTCGCCCCGTTGATCTCCACGCCGTGGTGGCGGAGCAGCTGGACGACGCCCTGCGGGGTGCAGGGCAGCGGGCCGGTCTCGTTGAGCACCAGGCGGCCGAGGTTCATCGGGTGCAGGCCGTCGGCGTCCTTGGCCGGGTCCATCAGCTCCAGGACGCGGTTGGTGTCGATCCCCTTGGGCAGGGGAAGCTGCACGATGTAACCCGTGCAGTCGGGGTTCTCGTTGAGCTCCCGTACGACCGCCTCGATCTCCTCCTGGGTGGCGGTGTCGGGGAGTTCGCGCTGGATGGAGCCGATGCCGACCTGCGCGCAGTCGCGGTGCTTGCCGTTCACGTACCAACGGCTGCCCGGGTCGTCCCCGACCAGCAGGGTTCCCAGGCCGGGGGTGATGCCCCGCTCCTTGAGGGCCGCCACGCGGACGGTGAGATCGGACTTGATCGCGGCTGCGGTGGCCTTGCCATCGAGAATCTGGGCAGTCATGTCCCCATACTCGCGGATGACCCCGCCCGCATACCAATTCCAGGTGCTGTGAGCGGCCACGATGTTGCGCTTGAGCAACATCCACCGGCCGCGACTGGACAAACTTACTTTTCGTTTATAACGATTAACACCGCAGTGCCGCAGTAGTACCCGGGGGGCGGACCACTGAAATCTTCTTTCCTCCGTGCGGCCGCATCGTCCCCGCATGCACGTTGGAGGAACGCCCACATGAGTTTCGGCGCCCCGAACCCGGACCCGAACAATCCGTACGGCCAGCAGCCCCCGCAGGGCCAGCCCGGCTACGGATACCCGCAGCAGCCGCCGCAGGGCCAGCCGGGCTACGGATACCCGCAGCAGCCCCCGCAGGGTCAGCCGGGCTACGGATACCCGCCCCAGGCCCCGGGCACGCTCCAGGCCAACAACGGCTACATCAACGTCCCGGTCCTCGGCACGGTCCAGGTCGCCTCGATGGGCCGCCGTCTCGGCGCGCGCCTCCTCGACGGCCTGATCATCGGTGTCCTCTACGGCATCCTCACCGCGGTCGGCGTGGCCGGCGCCCTGGGGCTCGCCGAGAGCGCCGAGGACTGTGGTTCCTCCCTGGACCCGGGTTACCAGTCCTGCATCAATGACGTGGGCGGCAGCTTCTTCGTCACCATGCTCGGCATGCTGGCCCTCTTCGGCCTGATCACGCTGCTCTACGAGTGGCTGATGATCGCGCTGGTCGGCGCGACCCTCGGCAAGATGGCCCTCGGCCTGAAGGTCGTCAAGGAGAACACCGGCCAGAACCCGGGCCTCGGCGGCGGCTTCATCCGCTGGATCATCCCGATCGTCGGCGCGTTCCTCTGCTACATCGGCGCCGTCCTGGTCTACCTGTCGCCGTTCTTCGACAACTCCGGCAAGCTTCAGGGCTGGCACGACCGTGCCGCCGGAACCATCGTCGTCAAGAAGTAACGCGACACCTTTTCCGTTCCACAACACGAAGGGCCGGAACTCCTCCCGGAGTTCCGGCCCTTCGTGTTGTGCGGCAGTGTCCTGCGGCAATGTTGTGCACCGAGGGTGCGGAACGGTGTGGTGAACCGTCGACGAAATCAGTGGAAGAAGTGGCGCGTGCCCGTGAAGTACATCGTCACGCCGGCCTTCTTCGCGGCCTCGACGACCAGTTCGTCACGGACCGAACCGCCCGGCTGGGCCACGGCCTTCACCCCGGCCGCGGTCAGGATCTCCAGCCCGTCGGGGAACGGGAAGAACGCGTCGGAGGCGGCGTACGAACCGCGGGCGCGCTCCTCGCCGGCCCGCTCGACGGCCAGCTTCGCGGAGTCGACGCGGTTGACCTGGCCCATGCCGACGCCGACCGAGGCGCCGTCCTTGGCGAGCAGGATCGCGTTGGACTTGACCGCGCGGCACGCCTTCCACGCGAAGGCGAGCTCCTTCAGCTCGTCGGCGGTCAGCGCCTCACCGGTGGCGAGGGTCCAGTTGGCCGGGTCGTCGCCGTCGGCCTGGAGGCGGTCGGCGACCTGGAGCAGCGCACCGCCGTCGATCGGCTTGACCTCGACCGCGGCGGCCGGGGCGTCGGGGCAGCGCAGCACGCGGATGTTCTTCTTGCGGGCCAGCACCTCGACGGCACCGTCCTCGTACGCCGGGGCGACGATGACCTCGGTGAAGATCTCCGCGACCTGCTCGGCCATCGCGACGGTCACCGGGCGGTTGACGGCGATGACGCCGCCGAAGGCGGAGAGCGGGTCGCAGGCGTGGGCCTTGCGGTGCGCCTCGGCGACGTCGTCGGCGACCGCGATGCCGCACGGGTTGGCGTGCTTGATGATCGCGACGCACGGCTCGGCGTGGTCGTACGCGGCCCGGCGCGCGGCGTCGGTGTCCGTGTAGTTGTTGTACGACATCTCCTTGCCGTGCAGCTGCTCGGCCCCGGCCAGGCCGCCGGTGCCGGTGGCGGCGGCGTAGAGCGCGGCGGGCTGGTGCGGGTTCTCGCCGTACCGCAGGACGTTCTTGCGCGCGAAGGTCTCGCCGAAGAACTCGGGGAAGCCCGAGTCGCCGTCGGCCGCGTACTCGTCCGCGAACCAGGACGCCACGGCGACGTCGTACGCGGCGGTGTGCTGGAACGCCTCGGCGGCCAGGCGCTTGCGGGCGGTCAGGTCGAAGCCGCCCGCCTTGACGGCCGCGAGGACGTCGGCGTAGCGCTCGGGGCTGGTCACGACCGCCACGGACGGGTGGTTCTTGGCGGCGGCGCGGACCATCGACGGGCCGCCGATGTCGATCTGCTCGACGCACTCGTCGTCGGAGGCGCCGGACTCGACGGTCGCGGAGAACGGGTAGAGGTTGACGACCACCAGGTCGAACGGCTCCACGCCCAGCTCGGCGAGCTGCTCGCGGTGGGCGTCCAGGCGCAGGTCGGCGAGGATGCCGGCGTGGACGCGCGGGTGCAGCGTCTTGACGCGGCCGTCGAGGCACTCGGGGAAGCCGGTGAGCTCCTCGACCTTGGTGACCGGGACTCCGGCGGCGGCGATCCTTCCGGCGGTGGAGCCGGTGGAGACCAGCTCGACACCCGCCTCGTGCAGACCGCGGGCGAGGTCTTCGAGCCCCGTCTTGTCGTAGACACTGACCAGGGCGCGGCGGATGGGCTTATTCACCGACATGACCGAGATGAACCTTTCGTCCCTCAATGCGATAGCCGTCGCGGGCGAGCCGGCCGACGGCCTCGACGAGCAGCTTGCGCTCGACTTGTTTGATGCGTTCGTGGAGGGCCTCTTCGCCCTCCGCCGTGTCCTCTTCGGTCACCTCGACCACGCCCTGCGCGATGATCGGGCCGGTGTCGACGCCGTCGTCGACGAAGTGGACGGTGCACCCGGTGACCTTCACGCCGTACGCGAGGGCGTCACGCACCCCGTGGGCACCGGGAAAGCTGGGGAGCAGGGCGGGGTGGGTGTTGACGAACCGGCCGCCGAACCGGGCGAGGAACTCCTTGCCCACGATCTTCATGAACCCCGCGGACACCACGAGGTCCGGGCGGTGTTCGGCCGTCGCGGCCGCGAGCGCCGCGTCCCACTCCTCGCGGGTGGCGTGGTCCTTGACCCGGCACACGAAGGTCGGCAGTCCGGCGCGCTCCGCCCGTTCGAGGCCGGCGATGCCGGAGCGGTCGGCGCCGACCGCGACGACCTGTGCGCCGAAGCCCTCGGGGTCGTCACCGATGGCGTCGAGCAGCGCCTGGAGATTCGTGCCCGAACCGGAGACCAGTACGACCAGACGGGCCGGGGCGGCGGAGGGGGGCGGGGAGGCCACGGCTGGGCCCTTTCTCGCGTGATGAAGCAGAGCGGTGCTGATTTGTATGGTCGTACGAAAGAACCGAGCCCCTCGATACGGGGAACTCTACGAACAAGTCGACCGCCAGCAACGATACCGGCACCGCGGGGAACCCCCACGGGACGGGGGTCGCGGGCCCCCGGCCCCGCGGTGCGCGTCCGGGTGAGGGGTATCGGCCATCCGTGCTCCGCTCCCCGCTTTCAACGGCTCCTGGCCGGGAGGTAGCGTCAGGGGACAGCGAACCGTCCACAGGGCGGAAATGACGAGATGGGGAAGACGTTCACCACATGCCGGACCCACGCCGCAGCACCGCCTTCCGCCGCCCGCTGCCCGAGCGGACCTCACTGCTGATGCGGGAGCGCCAGTCCTCCACGGACTCTTCCTCCTCTTCCTCCGGCGCCCCGGGGCCCGCCGGGGCGCCCGGCCCCGCGGACGACAACCCGTTCGCCGCACCGCCCGAGAACCGGCCCGACCAGCCCTGGCAGCCCCGCCGCCTCCCCTCGGACACCGGCAACGGCGGGAATGGCGAGGGGTCGTCCGAGGGCGGCTCCTCCGGCGACCGGCCGGGCCGGGGCAGCCGGTGGAGCAGCCGGCAGCCGGGCCGCCAGAACGGCGGCTTCGGCGGACGCCCGGGGGGCCAGGGCGGGCCGAACGGCCAGGGCGGGTCCGAGGGCAACCCCGGCGGCCTGCGCTGGGACCCGACCGACCCCGCCCAGCGCCGGGCGCGCTACGCGCTGCTCTGCGGCATGTGGGCCTTCTTCTTCGCGATCTTCGACTTCCCGGAGATCGCCCTGCTGCTCGGCTCGCTCGCCGTGTACTGGTCGATCAGCTCGCTCCGGGCGAAGCCGGGGGAGGCCACCGGCCGGGCCGGTTCCGCCCCGGCTCCGGGTGCCCCGGCCGGCGGACCGCTCCAGGGCTCCGGCTCCGGACGCCTCCCGGCGCCCGGCGCCCCGGCGGTCCAGGGCGGCGGCAGGCAGCAGACCACGGCCGCGATCAGCGGTCTGGTGACGGCGCTGATCGCGCTCTCGATCGTCGCGACGACGTTCACGGTGCAGCTGGTCTACCGCGACTACTACACCTGCGTGAACGACGCCCTGACCAAGTCCGGCCAGCTGGCCTGCAACGACCACCTGCCGGAGCCGCTGGAGCCGTTCTTCGGCGTGAAGAACTAGTAAGCGACCGGGCCCCTGCGAGGCGGGGCCCCGCCCGCTCACCGGTCCCCGGACGGTCCGGCCTCTCCTGGCCGGGCCGTCCGCCCGTGCCAGGGGTCGGTCGGCAGGAAGTCATACGGTTCGAGGCCGTCGTCCCCGTCTTCGCCCTCGCCCTCGTCAGGGCGGGGCGCGACGGCCGGGCAGGGCGTGCCGGCCGGGCCCGGCACCCGGACGGAGGGGGCGGGCACGGTGGTGGGTGCGGGCACGGCCACCGCCGCCCCACCAGTACCGCTGGCACCACTGACACCGACATCGGCCTTCGGTTTCGGCTTGGGCTTCGTCTTCGGTTTCGGGGCGGGGGCCGGGGCGGCCACGGACACGGCATCCGGTACGGGCGGTTCGGCCCCGGCCGCCCCGACATCACCCCGACGGCCGCGCCACGACCACCACCGCCGCTGCCCCTCGCCGTCCCCTTCCTGCCGGTCCTGCCGCTCCCCCTGCTTCCGGCCCGGCCGTTCCCCGCCCCCGGCGCCGGTTCCGGCCCCGTCCTCGCCTTCGTTCTCGTCGTACTCCCGCAGCCGCCAGGTCCTCAGCAGGAGCGCTCCCGGAACGCCGATGAGCATCGTCCACCCCAGGGCCGCCGCCCCCGTCAGCCACCACACCGGCCCGAACTCCGCCAGGGCCCGGGTCCCGAGCGGCCCTCCCGACACCGCCGCCAGCACCGCCATGCCGATCCCGCACCCCACCGCGCCCAGGGCGGCCGTCAGCGCGGTCTCCCGCAGGCTCCACGCCTCCTCCCGTGCCGCGTGCGCGGGCGCGGCCCGGTGCACCGTGAACCAGGCGATCGTCGCCCCCGCCGCGACCGGCACCACCCCGGCCGCCCAGTTCGGGGCCGTGCCGGGGCCCTCGGCCGGTACCGCGGCGAGCAACGGGAAGGCGGGCAGCGCCGGGCTCCCCGAGAAGGCGATCGGGGTGACCGTGGACGCCGTACCGAGCGCGAAGCCCGGCCCGAGCCCGTACGCCGCGGCCCAGACCGCCGCGTTCGGCACCAGCACCAGCGCGAGCAGCAGGACCGAGACCTGCCCCGCCCCGTCGCCCGCGAGCCGGCCGAACGACTGCTGCACGGACTCCGCGTGCCGGACCAGCGCCACCGCGACGAGCAGCGCCCCGCCGCCGAGCAGCACCGCCGCCCCGGCCGCGGCCGAGCGGCACGCCGTCCTCGCCCGTTCCCCGAACCGGCCGGGCGCCAGCGCCTCGTGCAGCCGCACGGGCACCCAGGACGGCAGCGGTCCGGCCGGGCGTCCGGCCACCGTCCGGACCCCCGCCGCCGCGGCGCCCATCACTACGACGGCCGACGGGAGGAGCAGTGACATCGGGCGCACGGACAGCTCGCCGCCGCCCCGCGCGTAGACCGCGACGGCCGCCCCCACCAGCAGGTACCCGCCGACGGTCATGAGGAAGGTGACCCTCGTCGAGGACGCCGGGCGCTCCTCGTCGGCCAGCGCGTCCCGGACCGCCCGGTGCACGAGCCGCACCGGCACCACGGTGAGCAGCAGCGGAACGAGGCCGATCGGAGCGGGAACCCCGCTGAGCGTGTCGGTCCTGATCAGCTCGGCGCCGTGGGCGAGCAGCCAGAGTCCGGCCGCCGTGTGGAGGGCGCCGCCGGAGCTGCTCTCCGGGTCCGGGGAGCAGATCCACAGCACCAGGACGAGCACGGTCAACGAGCCCAGCCCCAGCCCGGCCGCGACCGCCCCGCGCAGGAGGGCGAAGAGCGGCGCGGTGGACCGGTGGGACTCCGCCGGCGGCGACGGACTGCGTTCGGTCATTCGGGTCACACCGCAATGTTCCCAACGACACGCGCTTATTCCGCGTAACAGGCGAACAGCCGTTGTGTCGCTCAATATACGTTTATGTTCTTTTTCACCCGGTGCCGCTCCAACGGGGGTTCTACATGACGCGGAGTCCGGCCGATCCGGCCGCTGTCCACCCACTCCCCTCCCCCAAGGAGCGCCGCAGACTGCGCGAGGCGAAGTCACTGAGTGAGGAGCAGGTGGCGACGGCCGTGGGCGTCACCCGGGCCACGGTCCGGGCCTGGGAGACGGGACGCAGTTCTCCCCGGGGGCGGAAGCGCGAGGCATACGCCAGGCTGATCGGCGGAGGCAGGACGGGCCCGCAGGCCCCGCCTCCGAACACACGGACCAAGACGGCCCCCGCGAAAACCCGGCCGAAGGCCGCCGCCAAGCGGGCCGCCCGACCGACGTCGCCGACGACGGTCGGGCGGCTGCCCAAACCGGTGGTGTCCACGAAACCGGGACCGTCCGCGCAGCCGTCGTCCGGTCCGCCGAACCCCGTCGAAGCCACCGGGAGCACCGCCATGGCCCCGACCGAACCCGGCACCACCCCGGATCTGCCCGGCACGCCCACCACCCGCCGCGCACCGGCGATCAAACGCGTGTCGGTCACCAAACGCACGTCCACCACCGGGCGCGCGTCACTCACCAAGCGCGCGTCAGGCACCAAAGGCGCGTCCGCAGCACCACCTGCGGCGCCCAGGACACCCGCGGCGCCCCCCTCGGCACCCGTGATGCCCGTCGCGTCCCCCGCGCCCGCAGCGGCCCCGGAGGACGGGACCGACAGGGACGGGACCGTCGGACACCGAACCGACGGGGACCGGCCCGACGGGCTCTCCCCCACCGAGGCGTTCGACGCCCTGTACCGGCACTGCGCCGAGGCCCTCTTCCGGCAGGCCTTCCTGCTGACCGGGCGCCGGGCCCTCGCCCGGGAGTCCGTGGCGCAGGCCTTCGCCCTGGCCTGGGACCGCTGGCCCGAGGTCGCGGTGGACCGGGACCCGGTGGGCTGGGTACGGGCCGCGACGTACGAGTACGCCGTGTCGCCGTGGCACCGGCTGCGCCGCGCCCACCGCCGCCCCGACCCGCCGCAGGCCGAGCCCGGTGCGCGGGCCCTGCTCGACGCGCTGCTCGCGCTGCCGCCCTCGTACCGGCGCACCCTGCTGCTCCATGACGGTGTCGGCCTGGACCTGCCGGACACGGCGGCGGAGACGGAGGCGAGCACCCCGGCGGCGGCGAGCCGGCTGATGAACGCCCGTGCCGCGATCGCCGAGCGGCTCTCCGCGCCGACGGAGGACCCCACCACCGATGCCGCGTCCGACGCCGGTTCCGGGCAGTTCGGGGCCGAGGCGTTCGCCGACCGGCCGGCGCTCCTGCACGAACAGCTCGGCGCGCTCGCCCTGGCCCAGCCCTGCGGCTCGCTCCTTCCGCCCGCCGTGGTCCGCGAGGGCAGCGAGCGCAAGGCCCAGCTGTGGACCAGGGCGGCCGTCTCCTTCACGGTGCTGATCATCGGCCTGACGCTGTTCACCCTGGCGACGGCCACGGCACGGTACGAGGCCCCGGCGTCACCCGCCCGGCAGGTCGACGGAGTGCCGCCGCGCAGCGGTCCGGAGAAGCTGACGCCGCAGGACCTGAAGCTGCGGAAGAAGCTGCACGGCGAACTCGTGCGGGGCCCGGCCCGGCTGGTCCCCGGCGCCGGCTGAACCACCGGCCCGGACAAGGACAGGAGGGCCGACAGGACAGGAGAGAACCGACAGGAACGACGGACCGAGACGGACGGCGGACCGACACGGACGGCGCGGGCCCGTACCCCTTGACCGGGGTACGGGCCCGCGCCGTCCGTGCGGTGCCGCGATGCGATCGGGCGATCAGGCGCCGAGGATCTCGCGCGCCAGCTTGGCCGTCTCGGTCGGCGTCTTGCCGACCTTGACGCCGGCGGCCTCGAGGGCCTCCTTCTTCGCCTGGGCGGTGCCGGAGGAGCCGGAGACGATGGCGCCCGCGTGGCCCATGGTCTTGCCCTCGGGGGCGGTGAAGCCCGCGACGTAACCGACGACCGGCTTGGTGACGTTGGCCTTGATGAAGTCGGCCGCACGCTCCTCGGCGTCGCCGCCGATCTCACCGATCATCACGATCAGGTCGGTCTCCGGGTCGGCCTCGAACGCCGCGAGGGCGTCGATGTGCGTCGTGCCGATGACCGGGTCGCCACCGATGCCGACGGCGGAGGAGAAGCCGATGTCGCGCAGCTCGTACATCATCTGGTAGGTCAGCGTGCCGGACTTGGACACGAGACCGATGCGGCCGGGCTTGGTGATGTCGCCCGGGATGATGCCGGCGTTGGACTGGCCGGGGGTGATCAGACCGGGGCAGTTCGGGCCGATGATCCGGGTCTTGTTGCCCTTCGACGTCGCGTACGCCCAGAAGGCGGCCGAGTCGTGGACGGCGATGCCCTCGGTGATCACGACGGCGAGCGGGATCTCGGCGTCGATCGCCTCGACGACGGCGGCCTTGGCGAAGGCCGGCGGCACGAAGAGGACGGACACGTTCGCGCCGGTCTTCTCCATCGCCTCCGCGACCGAGCCGAAGACGGGTACCTCGGTGCCGTCGAAGTCGACGGACGTACCGGCCTTGCGCGGGTTCACGCCGCCGACGATGTTGGTGCCGTCACCGAGCATGAGCTTGGTGTGCTTCATGCCGGTGGCGCCGGTCATCCCCTGGACGATGACCTTGCTGTCCTTGGTGAGGAAGATAGCCATGGTGTTGGAGTCCCTCGTCCCTTACTTCGCAGCCGCGGCGAGCTCGGCGGCCTTGTCGGCCGCGCCGTCCATGGTGTCCACGCGCTGAACGAGCGGGTGGTTCGCGTCGGAGAGGATCTTGCGACCCAGCTCCGCGTTGTTGCCGTCGAGGCGCACGACCAGCGGCTTGGTGACGTCCTCGCCCTTGGACTTGAGCAGCTCGAGGGCCTGGACGATGCCGTTGGCGACCTCGTCGCACGCGGTGATGCCGCCGAAGACGTTGACGAAGACGGACTTGACGTCCGGGTCGCCGAGGATGATCTCCAGGCCGTTCGCCATGACCTCGGCGGACGCGCCGCCACCGATGTCGAGGAAGTTGGCGGGCTTCACGTTGCCGTGGTTCTCACCGGCGTACGCGACGACGTCCAGCGTCGACATGACCAGACCGGCGCCGTTGCCGATGATGCCGACCTGGCCGTCGAGCTTGACGTAGTTGAGGTTCTTGGCCTTGGCGGCGGCCTCCAGCGGGTTGGCCGCGGCCTTGTCCTCCAGCGCCTCGTGCTCGGGCTGACGGAAGTCGGCGTTCTCGTCGAGGGAGACCTTGCCGTCCAGCGCGAGGATGTCGCCGGAGGCGACCTTCGCGAGCGGGTTGACCTCGACGAGGAGCGCGTCCTCGGCGACGAAGGTGTCCCACAGCGTCACCAGGACCTCGGCGACCTTCTCGGCGACCTCGGCCGGGAACTTCGCCTGGGCGACGATCTCGCGGGCCTTCTCGATCGTGACGCCGGTGTTGGAGTCGACCGGGACCTTCGCAAGGGCCTCGGGGGTCTTCTCCGCGACCTCCTCGATGTCCATGCCGCCCTGCACCGAGGCCATGGCCAGGAAGGTGCGGTTGGTGCGGTCGAGGAGGTACGAGACGTAGTACTCCTCGACGATCTCCGGCGCGGTCTCGGCGATCATCACCTTGTGGACCGTGTGGCCCTTGATGTCCATGCCGAGGATGTCGGTCGCGCGGGCGACCGCCTCGTCGGGGGTGGCGGCCAGCTTGACGCCGCCGGCCTTGCCGCGACCGCCGACCTTCACCTGCGCCTTGACGACCGACTTGCCGCCCAGCCGCTCGGTCGCCTCGCGGGCCGCCTCAGGCGTGTCGATGACTTCACCGGCCAGCACCGGTACACCGTGCTTGGCGAAGAGGTCCCTCGCCTGGTACTCGAACAGGTCCACGCGCGTCCGTCCCTTAATCAATGGTCTCGCGGTTCGTTTTCTGCGTGGGCGTGCCGCGAGGGGCAACGTGACTGCTGTGTCACCAGGAGGGCGCACACGGTGACCCCGGTACGCGGCATGTCCATCTCGCAGGTTATCCCCGCGTCCCGCAGGACCCTAAATCACAGATACCGACGGAGCGGTGATTACGGTCACAGATCACGCCGGTGGCCGGGTCGCGGTGGACGGAACACGGAACAAGGCACGCTCCGAACCGTTCCTAATCAGTGAGCAGGAGTGAGTCTTGGACCCATACCTGGTCACTGCGGACACCCCGAACGGTTTTGGATGTCCTGGTTGCCCGCGTACTCGCCGCGTCCGGCGGCACGGATCGTGTCCGTGGTCCGGGGATGCGGGGGCGGGGTCCCTCACGCCCAGGGGCACACCGGTCGGCCTGGATGGTCCGATGCCCGTGCACATCGCTCTGGTGTGCACGGGGCGGTGTCGTCCGTCGCCGGATCGGGTGTCCCTGGGCGCGTCGTCCGATCGCGATGCTCGCTGCATCGTGCCGGGTGGTCTTACGGGTGGGGCCGGCCATCGGCTTTTGCCAGTGCTGGGCGCCCCACTTGCTGGTGTAGGCCGGGTCCACGGCGATGATCGCGATGCCTGTGGCGTCGGCCATGGAGGTCAGCCGGGCGCGGAGCTTGCCCGTCGGCATGCCGGAGATGAGTTGCCGGAATCGGCGCTTGCGCCCGTGCTTCTCTCTGGTCTTCCCGGTCTGGAAGTCGAGGTCTTCGACCGCGATGGCCTTGACGCCGCAGGCTTTGGCCCAGTTCAGCAGCCGTGTGAGGGCGTGCCGTACCTGGGCGTCGCGGTGCTGGGCGCCTTGAGACAGGTCGTAGAAGAACCGGCGCGGCCGGCCGATCGGGTTGCCGTGGGTGTCCAGGCGCCATGCGGCGAGGTGGTCGGCGTTGGTGTCCACGCCGATCACGCCGCCCGCGAGGGCGGCTTGGAGTGGGATGGTCGCGGTGGGTGGGATCTGCCAGGAGGCGTCCACGTACCAGCGGCCGCGCCCGGTGTCGTAGTGGATGCGGTAGGCCACGGCCCGGTTGGCCTCCACGCGGTCGGCCCACTCCTGCTCCCGGTAAGGGAACCGCAGCTTGGCAGCGAGTACGTACCGGCCGTGCCGGGCGTTCGCCAGGTCGGCGAGCGGGGCCGGGAGCTTGATCGACACTTCGCCCTCGGGCGTGATGCGGATCGTCTCGTTGCCGAACCTTTTCCCCGACTCGCCGTCCGCCTTGAGGAACCAGCGCCCCGCTTCCCACCGCTCACGCCACTGGGACGCGGTGAGCTGCGCCCTGTCGAGGTTGTGACGGGTGCCCAGCAGACGGTTACCGCCACGCACGACGTGCACCCGACCCGCTTCCCGGTCGGCCCGAACCTTCTCGAGCCGGTCCTCCAGCACGTGCAGGCGGCGCGCTTTGTTAAACCACTCGTGCGTGGAGCGGTAGCCGCCCGGAGTCTGCTTGGTGCCCTTCCGGCCGACCGGCAGCGACAGCCGGTGCCGGATCGTCGCGATACCGGCTTCGAGGCCCTGCACGTGCGCGGCCTGGCCGCGCCGGGCGAGCGCCCACTGGTCATGCGTGGCCTTCGTGATCGCCCCGGCCCACCTGGACGACGACTGGGCCGTCAGGTCCCGCTTACGGACCGCCCATGACTCGGCGGAGTGCTCCAAGCCGTCGGTGCAACGCGCTTTGAGGTCCTTCGAGGCGAGCGAGCCCAGGTGCGCCCCCACCAGGCGCAGAACCTTCTCATCCGCGGGCGTGAGGTCCCCCAGCCGGGTACGCACCGCCACACCGGACGGGCCGAGAGCGACGAACGGCGCGGCGATCGGGCGGAGGTCAGCCATGTTCGGCCGCTTCCAGTGCCTTGCGGGCACGGTTCCTCGCCGACCTGCGCCCGTACAGACGGGCGCAGAACGACGTCAGTACCTCCACCATGTCCCGCACCAGGTCGTCTGCGACCTCGCCGTCGTCCACCACCAGCAGGCGACGGCCCGTCGCCGACAAGGCGGCCTCGACAAGCTCGACGTTCATCCGGCCGAGCCGGTCCTTATGCTCCACCACCACGGTGGTCACGTTCGGGTCGGCCAGCAGACGCCGGGCCTTCGAACGGCAGCCGTTCATCCCCGAAGCGATCTCCGCCTCGACACGAACGACCCGGTGACCGGCGTTCACCGCCCACGCCGACAGCCGCGCGACCTGGCGTTCCAGATCGGTCTTCTGATCGTGCGAGGACACACGGGCATACAGGCCCAGACCACCGATGGCCTCAGGCGTAGTGTTCGCGTCGATGTTCACCAGGATCGTGCGCGGTCCGACCCGCTGAGCCGGTACCGGCAACACCCCCTCACGGAACCAGCGATACGCGGTCTGCGGATGCACACCCTGCGTCTTCGCCCATTCCGTCAGATTCACACCCCGACAACGACACTCACTCACACATGGTTACGCTCACTTACCCGACTTCGCGGACCAGCAGGTGCAGACCCCTGGGCCGCCACCCCTGCTGCCGGCCTCCCGCCGGTCTCCCGCCTGTCCCCGGCCCGTCTCCCGCGCCGGTCTCCCATCCGTCCCCGGTCCGCCTCCCGTCCGCCGCTGTCCGCCCCGTCACCGCCCCGCCGCTGCCCCGCCACCGGTTCGGCTACCGGTCCGGCTCCCTGTCCGGCACGGGGAGCGGCTGCTTCCCGATGGCCGCCGCCATCACTTCGGGGAACAGGTCCGGGGTGCACGCGAAGGCCGGTGCGCCCAGGGCACCGAGTGCCGCCGCGTGCTCGCGGTCGTAGGCGGGCGCACCCTCGTCGGACAGCGCGAGCAGGGTCACGAACTGCACACCGGACGCCTTCATCGCGGCGACCCGTTTCAGCATCTCGTCGCGTATGCCGCCCTCGTAGAGGTCGCTGATGAGAACGACGACGGTGTCCGCCGGACGGGTGATCTGCGACTGGCAGTACGCGAGCGCCCGGTTGATGTCGGTGCCGCCGCCGAGCTGGGTGCCGAAGAGGACGTCGACGGGGTCGTCGAGCTGGTCGGTGAGGTCGACCACCGCCGTGTCGAAGACGACGAGCCTGGTCCGCAGGGTTCGCATGGAGGCGAGCACCGCACCGAAGACGGAGGCATAGACCACGGAGGCGGCCATCGACCCCGACTGGTCGATGCAGAGGATCACGTCCTTCTTCACGGACCGGTCGGCCCGTCCGTAACCGATGAGCCGTTCGGGGACGACGGTGCCGTACTCGGGGAGGTAGTTCTTGAGGTTGGCCCGGATGGTGCGGTCCCAGTCGATGTCGTGGTGACGGGGCCGGCTGATCCGCGCCGAACGGTCCAGCGCGCCGGTGAGGGTCGCCCGGGTGCGGGTGGCGAGCCGCTTCTCCAGGTCCTCGACGACCTTGCGCACGACCGCTCTCGCGGTCTCCTTCGTCGTCTCGGGCATGGCCTTGTTGAGCGAGAGGAGCGTCCCGACGAGGTGGACGTCCGCCTCGACGGCCTCCAGCATCTCCGGTTCGAGGAGCAGCGCGGAGAGGCCGAGCCGGTCGATCGCGTCGCGCTGCATGACCTGGACGACGGAGCTGGGGAAGTACGTGCGGATGTCGCCGAGCCAGCGGGCCACGGAGGGCGCGGAGGCCCCGAGCCCGGCCGAGCGGCCGCTCCTGCCCCGGTCGCCGGACCTGCCCCCGCCGTACAGCGCGGTCAGCGCGCCGTCCATCGCGGCGTCGCGCCCGGTGAGGGCGTGGCCGGTGCTCTCGGCGCCGTCCCCGCCCAGCACCAGCCGCCACCGCCGCAGCCGTTCCCCGTCCACCGGCCCGGCCGTGCCTGCCGCCCCGGCCACCGTGCCCGTGGTGCGGGCCGTGTGCGTGGTCATCCCGTTGCCCCCAGCGGTTCCTCGGCGTTTTCGGTGCTTTCGGTGTTCTCCGCCGTTCTTGCGTCCCCCGTGCTCCCGGGCGGGGCGGCGCCCCCGGCAGCCGGGGCGGTGGGCAGGTCGAGCAGGAGGCGCAGCACCGGCTCCACCGCGTCGGCCCTGGCCCCGTCCAGCGCGGGGCCGAAACCGGGTGCCGTCGCACCGGCCCCGGAGACGGCCGCCGGGCCGCCCACGGCCGGGCCGCGCCGCACCAGCTCGCCCAGCGTGCGCCGTACGCCCGCCTCGTACGCCGAGAACGTCCGGCGCAGCAGGGGCAGCACGTCGACGAAGGTGTCGGCGGGGACTCCGGTGAGCCATGCGTCGACCAGGCCCAGCAGCCGCTCGTCGTGGACGAGCAGCATCCCTCCCCCGGCGGCTCCCCCGACGAACCCCTCGATCCACGCGGCGGCGTCGGGCGGGGGCGTGCCGGGCGAGAGGGCCAGGCCCATCAGCCGGGCCGCCTCGTCCTCCCCGAGCCGCCCCTCGTCGAGCAGCAGCCGGGCGGCGCGGCCCCGGATGACCCCCGCGACCGTGTCCCGGGCGGCGAGTCCGTGCAGCACGGCCGCCCATCGCTCGCGCAGCCCGTCCGTGTCCGCCTCCGCCCGCGCGGTCCCGGAGAGCAGCCCGATCGCGGTGTGCACGCCGTCCACCCGGCGGCGCATCTCCTCGGCACCGTCGGCGTCGAGCCCGGTGCAGGCGGGCGGCAACCCCACCCGGATCCGTTCGGCGAGCCCGGCCGCGACCTCGCCGAGCGCCGTCGTGTCCGTGGACCGCACGTCGCCGTAGCGCAGGGTGCGGGCCAGGGCGGGCAGGGCGTCGGCGAGGTGGCCGACGTCGGAGTCGAGCGCGGCCCGGTCGGCGAGGGCCCGCATCACGACGGGCAGGGCCTCGGGCAGCTCCGCGAGGAGGCACTGCTCGGCGAGCGTGGTGACCTCGGCAAGCGTGGTGGCGGCCTCGGCCAGCGCCCCGGCCCTGGCCGTCGCGGCGGAGAGCACGGTGGTGCCCCAGGTCCCGGCCTCGGCGACCTGTACGTACAGCTCGGGTTCCCAGCGCAACAGCCAGCTCTCCCGGAAGGTGCCGGTGCTCGCCCGGCCGGCCACGGGCTCGCCCCAGCCGACGGCGAGGAGGCGCAGCCGGTGGAGCAGCCGGCTGCGGGCCGCGTCGTTGTCCTTGCGCAGGTCGAGCTCCAGTTCCCGCTCCTGCGCCTCCGGTTTGAGCCGGAGCGTGCGCTGTTGGCGGGCGAGGTCACGCTGCAGGGGGACGGCGGGGGCGGTGTCCGGGACCTCGCCGAGGGTCTCGCCGACGACGAGCCGGTCCCGGACGAGGGCCAGCGGCACGTCGGAGCCCTCGCACATCACGGCCCTGATCGCGTCGGTCGTCTCGCTCAGGCCGGCGAGCGGACGGCCGCGCAGGGCGGCGAGGCTCCCGGCGAGCCGGACGGCCTCGATGACGTGGGCGGACGACACGAACCGGTCCTCGTCGCGCAGCAGTCCGGCGACCTTGGTCATCCACCGCTCGACCGGGCGGTCGGCGGCCTCGAAGAGGTGCCCGTACCAGCCGGGCGAGTCGATGCCCGCCCCGTATCCGCTGTGCCGGGCGAGCCTGCGGTGCGACCAGGGCACCCAGGTCATCCCGGTCCTGACCTTGGGCAGCCCCTTGAGCAGGGCGCGGTCGGCGGTGAGCGTGGTCCTCGCGCCGAGGGCGGGGACGTGCCAGGCGCCGCAGACGACCGCGACGCCGTCGCTGAACTCCTTGACCGCCTTGCGCAGTTGGATGCGCATGTACGCCTCGCGGACGGCGTCGCGCGGGTGGCCGCCGTCCCCGTACACCTCGCGCAGGGCGGTCATCGCCTCGGCGAGCGCGGCGAAGGGGGCCAGCGGGTCGGCGGGTCCGCCGTCCTGGGCGCGGTGTTCGACGACGTCCTCCCACCAGCGCTCCGGGTCGTCGTAGCCCGCCGCCCCGGCGAGCACGGCGACGGGATCGACCGGCGCCTGCGCGGCCGGGTCGGACGTCGGGTCGGTGGACGGATCGGCGGACGGGTCGGCCGCACCGGACGGCCCGCCCGCGCAGTCGGCCGCCGCGGTCCCGTGCCCCGCCCTGCCGCCGCCGTCACCGTCCCCACCCGCCGCTTGTTCCGCTTGTTCCTCGGCGCGGGTCATGGCCAGGGAGTGCGCCGCGGGCAGGTCGATGAAGCGGACCGGGACGTCGTGTGCGAGGGCCCAGCGGATCGCGACCCATTCGGGCGAGAACGCGGCCAGCGGCCAGAACGCCGCCTGCCCCGGGTCGTCCACGGCGTGCGCGAGGAGCGCGACCGGTGGCCGCATCCCCTCGTCGGCGGCCAGGGGCAGCAGCGCGTCGCCCTCCGGCGGCCCCTCGACGAGCACGGCCCCCGGACTTGCGGCGTCCAGAGCGGCGCGGACGGCGCGGGCCGAGCCGGGGCCGTGGTGCCGCACCCCCAGCAGCAGCGGCCCCGCGGGGCGCTCGGCCGAGGTCATGCGGACACCTCGCGGCAGGCGCGGTAGAAGTCCTTCCACCCGTCCCGCTCCCGGACCACCGTCTCCAGGTACTCCTGCCAGACCACCCGGTCGGCCGCGGGGTCGCGGACGACCGCGCCGAGGATGCCGGCCGCCACGTCGCCGGGGCGCAGCACTCCGTCGCCGAAGTGCGCGGCCAGGGCCAGGCCGTTGGTGACGACGGAGATCGCCTCGGCCGTCGACAGCGTGCCCGAGGGGGACTTGAGCTTGGTGCGGCCGTCGGTGGTGACGCCGTCGCGCAGCTCGCGGAAGACCGTGACGACGCGTCGGATCTCGGCCATTCCGTCGGGAGCGGCCGGGAGGTCGAGGGAACGCCCTATCTGGTCGACGCGCCGGGACACGATGTCCACCTCGGCCTCGGGGGTGGCCGGCAGCGGGAGCACGACGGTGTTGAACCGGCGGCGCAGCGCGCTGGACAGTTCGTTGACCCCGCGGTCGCGGTCGTTGGCGGTGGCGATGACGTTGAACCCGCGGACCGCCTGGACCTCCTGGCCCAGCTCGGGGACGGGGAGCGTCTTCTCCGACAGGATCGTGATGAGCGAGTCCTGGACGTCGGCGGGAATCCGGGTCAGTTCCTCGATGCGGGCGGTCATGCCGCCGGACATGGCGCGCATGAGCGGGCTGGGCACCAGGGCGTCGCGGCTGGGGCCGTGCGCGAGCAGCTGCGCGTAGTTCCAGCCGTAGCGGACGGCTTCCTCGGGGGTGCCCGCCGTGCCCTGGACGAGCAGGGTCGAATCGCCGCTGACGGCGGCCGCGAGGTGCTCCGAGACCCAGGTCTTGGCGGTGCCGGGAACCCCGAGGAGCAGGAGGGCCCGGTCGGTGGCGAGCGTGGTCACCGCGACCTCGACGAGGCGGCGCGGGCCCACGTACTTGGGTGTGATCACCGTGCCGTCGGGCAGGGTGCCGCCGAGCAGGTAGGTGGCGACGGCCCAGGGCGAGAGCTGCCAACGGGCGGGCCGCGGGCGGTCGTCGGCCGCGGCGAGGGCCTTCAGCTCGTGGGCGAAGGCGTCCTCGGCGTGCGGGCGCAGTGCCTGCACGCCGGTGGCGGCGGTGGTTTCGGGCACGGTCATGGATCCCCCTCCAGATCGGTCGACCTGATGTGGTTCCACCGTGCACCACGGCACTGACAATCGGCCCCGGCCGCGAACCGGGGGCCGATCCACCCGTCGCGGAGCGGACGGTGCGAACGGCGTGGCCGCTCATCGGTTGATCCCCGGATCCATGGGCCCGCCGCTCGCGGCAGAATCGCCCGGGGCGAGCGGGGCCAAGAGGTGCGGCAACCGCTGAAACAGCAGGTCAGGGCGATTGTCAGTGGTGCGCTTTACCGTCGTTCCCATGCTGCTATCTCACGGGGGAGAACCTTCGCGCACCGCCGTTCCGGTGGCGCGCTGGACGGTGGAGCAGGTGCTGGCCCTCGCTCCTGACGACGCGTCGCGCAAGGCGGGGAGCAAGCTCGGTTCGGCGGGTCCGTGGTCGGACGGCGGGTGCGACGGCTCGGGTGCGGTGTGGGGGCTGTGCAAGGGCAGCGGGAGCAAGCCGTACAGCACGGTCGTGGACATCACGGGCCCCGCGTACAAGTGCAGTTGTCCGAGCCGGAAGTTCCCGTGCAAGCACGCCCTGGGGCTGTTGCTGGTCTGGGCGTCGGACGAGTCGGCGCTGCCGGGCGGCGAGACGCCGGACTGGGCCGGGGAGTGGCTGGCGGGCCGGCGCGCGCGGGCGGCCGGGAAGGCGGGGAGCGCGGAGCGTGACGCACCGGCGGGTGGGGCGGCGTCCGGTCCGGCCGATCCGGAGGCCGCCCGGCGGCGGGCGGAGCGCCGGGCCGAGCGGATCACCGGCGGTGCGCAGGAGCTGGAGGAGCGGCTCGCGGACCTGCTGCGCGGGGGGCTCGCGGCGGCCGGTCAGGCGGGGTACGGGCTCTGGGAGGAGACGGCGGCCCGCATGGTCGATGCTCAGGCGCCCGGACTGGCGTCCAGGGTGCGGGAGTTGGGGTCCGTCCCGGGGTCCGGGCAGGGGTGGCCGGTGCGGCTGCTGGAGGAGTGCGCGCTGCTCCATCTGCTGAACAGCGCCTGGCTGGGCATCGACCGGCTGCCGGAGCCGCTGGCGGCCACGGTCCGCACCCGGGTGGGGCTGACGTCCCACGCCGAGGGCCCGCCGGTCCGCGACCACTGGCTGGTCCTCGCCCAGTACGACATCCCGGACGGCCGGATCGTCGCCCGCCGCATCTGGCTGCACGGCAGGAGGACGGGCCGCACGGCGCTGCTGCTGTCCTTCGGGGCGGCCGGGCGCTCCCCCGCCCTGGCGCTGCCGGTGGGCGTCACGATCGACGCCGAGATCACGCCCCATCCGGGCGCCGGTCAGCTGCGGGCGGAGCTGGGAGAGCTGTTCGGGACGCCGTCACCGCTCGGCACCCCGCCGCCCGGCGGCACCGCGGCCGACGCGATCGGGGCGTACGGGCGGGCCCTGCGGGACGACCCCTGGCTGGACTCCTGGCCGGTGACGCTGGACGAGGTCATACCCGTGCCGTCCGGGGACGGCTGGCAGTTGGTGGACGCGGCGGGCGGGGCGGCCCTGCCCGTCGCCCCGGCCGCGCTGTCCCGGCCCGGCCTGTGGAAGCTCGTCGCGCTCTCCGGTGGCGCCCCGGTCACCGTCTTCGGCGAATGCGGCCACCGCGGCTTCGACCCGCTCGCGGCCTGGTCCACCGAAGCCGAAGCCGGACCCGGAGCCGAACCCGGGACGGGCACAGGGGCAGGAACGGGCACGGGGACAGGAGCGGAGACGGGGAACGGGGCGGGGACCGGTACCGGTACGGATACGGGTCCGGGCACGGCCTGGGCGGACGGCGCCGAGGGCCTCGTGGCCGGTCCCGCCGACGCGACGTCCGGGACCGTACCGCTCATCTGACGTCGGATTCGAAGTTCGAAGGGGGAGCAATGCCTCGCACGACCACACCCGCGGCCTGGGAAGAGCTCGTCACCACGGCGCTCCTGGGCACCGACCGACGCCCGGCGGGGGCCGACGGACCGACCGGCCTGCTGGACACGGCGGCGCTGCACACCGTGCGCCGCCGAGCGGGACTGCTGCCCGCTGCCCCGGCGGCCCGGCCCGCCCCGGCGCCCTCCGACCCCGGCCGCCGCTGCCGCCGGTCGCGCGGCGCAGACTCGCCCAGCTGCTCGCGGACCGGTCGGCGTCGGGCGGCTCCGGCGGCCGGCGCGGCACGGCCCCCGACCTCACCGAGCTGATCCCGCAGTGGCTGGCCGTCGCCAACCGCTACGGCTACCGGGCCCCGGCCCCGCTGCTCCCGCCCCTGCTGGACGCGGCCAGGGCCCGCACCGACCTGCGCCCGCAGGCCCTGGCCTTCGCCGGGCCGCGCGGGCTGTGGCTGGCCGGGCTGAACCCCGAGTGGAAGTTCGCCCTGCGCGGCTCGTCGGGCAGTTCGTCGCTGCCCGACGTGACGGACCCGGAGGCGGTCACGCAGCTGTGGGAGGAGGGGCTGTTCGCGGAACGGGTCGCCCTGCTCGGGGCCGTCCGGGAGCACGACCCCGCCGAGGCGCTCGCGCTGCTCGCGTCCACGTGGTCCACCGAGCGCGCCGAGGACCGGCTGATGTTCCTCGACTCGCTGCGCTCCGGACTCTCCGTCGCCGACGAGCCCTTCCTGGAGCAGGCCCTCTCCGACCGCAGCCGCAACGTCCGCTCCACGGCCGCCGAACTCCTCTCCGCGCTGCCGGAGTCGGCGCTCGCCGGACGGATGGCGGCCCGCGCGCTGTCGTGCGTGGGCCCGGACCTCACCGGGGACGACGCCTCGGTCGCCGTGGAGGCACCGCACGAGTGCGACGCCTCGATGGAGCGCGACGGCGTGGTGGCGGTGCCGCCGTCCGGCCGGGGCGAACGGTCCTGGTGGCTCGGCCAGTTGGTGGAGGCGACCCCGCTCGCGACCTGGGCGGCGCGGTTCGGCGGCCGCGACGCGCGGGAGATCGTCGGCCTTCCGGTGTCCGACGGCTGGGGCGAGGAACTGCACGCGGCGTGGTGCCGGGCGGCGGTGCGGCAGCGGGACCCGGAGTGGGCCCGCGCGCTGCTCGGTGCCCCTTCCGTCCCGCCGTCGAACGGCCCCGGCACGGCCTCGCTCGCCGAGCGTTCGAAGCTCCTCTCGGTGCTCCCCGCCCCCGAACGGGCCGTGTGGGTGGCCGACTTCATCGCCGCGCACGGCCTGTCCGAGGCGTTCCAGCTGCTGGGCGTCTGCCCGACCCCCTGGGCCGAACCCCTCGGCCGCGCGGTCGTGGACGCCCTGGACATCGCCCGGGACGCGGGCAGTTACCCCTGGAGCTTCAGCGGTGTGATGGGCCTCGCCGAACGCTGCCTGAACCCGGCCGAGGCCGACCGCCTGGAGGTCCTCACCACCACCCCGGACGAACCGGAGGACGCCTCGCCGGGCGCGAACGGCTACTGGTCGGAAGCGTTCCAGCGGCTGGTCTCCACGCTCCGGCTGCGCGCGGCGATGGAACGGGAACTGATACCGGCGTCAGCACCGGCACCGGCATCGACACCGGACTGACGGGGCCGGGAAGCGACGCGGGGAGCCCTGGGGGCGGGGCCGGGCGGGCGGGCCGGGGAGCGGCCCGCCGCCACGTGGGCGCCCGTGGATGCCCGAAGGCGCCGGAAGGGCCCGGGAGGGCGAGGAAGGGCGGGGGCGGTCAGGCTTCGGCGGGGTGGCGCACGTTCGCGTGGACCCATTCGACGATCGAGACCGTCGTGGCGCCCGGGGTGAAGATCTCCGCGACGCCCTGCTCCTTCAGCGGGGCGATGTCCGCCTCCGGGATGATGCCGCCGCCGAAGACCTTGATGTCCTCCGCCTCGCGCTCCTTCAGCAGCTCGATCACCTTGGCGAAGAGCGTGTTGTGCGCACCCGAGAGGATCGAGAGGCCGATCGCGTCGGCGTCCTCCTGGATCGCGGTGTCCACGATCTGCTCGGGCGTCTGGTGGAGCCCGGTGTAGATGACCTCCATCCCTGCGTCGCGCAGGGCCCGCGCGATCACCTTGGCGCCGCGATCATGGCCGTCCAGGCCCGGCTTCGCCACCACCACACGGATCGGACCGGTCACACCCATCACTGCCTCCACATGCGTCTCCCGTGCCTGAAGGGCCGGGGATGTGAACGAACGTTATCTACAGCATCCCGCAAGCCGTCGTTTCGCGGTGGACGGGGAGGGGGAAATCACACCTGGGACATGTTCACCGGGCGGCGATCCCTCGGGGCACGGCAGGTCTGTCGTGCGGGACCGGCCGCCGGGGGAGCCGCTACGAGGTCGCCGTCCCACCGCGCCACCAGCCGCGCGGCACGGTGGGACGGCCGTCGGCCCCGCCCGTCCGGCCCGTCGGCCGTTCCTCGGTCACCGCCGGTGAGCAGGGGTGCGCGCGCCGGGGCCGGTCCCCGGGCGGCCGGACCGGCCGTCCGCGGCCTCGCCGGACACCCCACGGGGGCATCCGGGTCACGACGCCCTCCCCGGATGCCGGAGCAAGGAGGTCGGCCATGAAGGTCCCGCCTTTCCTTCCCGCGCTGCTGTTCCGGCCGTACCCGATCGGCACCCGGCCGTCGCCCGCCCTGCTGAAGGCCGAAGCGCTGGAACTGATGGTCCTCGCCGGACACGTACTGCTCTACCCCACCGGCATCACCGGAGAGCGCCACCCCGCGCCGGACCCCCCGGACCCCCCGGACCCCCCGGACCACTCAGACCCCACAGACCCCCTGGGCCCCCCGAGCCCCACAGACCACCCGAACCACCCGGACCCCGCAGACCGCCCCGGCCCCACGGACCGCTCAGGCCGGACGGGCTCCGCGGGCCGGAAGGGCTCCGCCGGGTCGTGCGCCGTCCCCGGCTCGGCCGCCCCCGCCGCGCCCCCGCCCGCCGTTCACGTCGAGCCCAGCGCTCCGGCCGGGACCTCCGCCCTCCCCGCCGAGGGCGACGAACGGCCGCCCGTGGTTCTCCTGCACGGTTTCGTCGACAACCGCTCGGTCTTCGTCCTGCTGCGCCGCTCCCTCGCCCGGCACGGCTGGCATCATCTGGAGTCGCTCAACTACTCGCCGCTGACCTGCGACATCCGCACGGCGGCCGAGCTGCTCGGGCGGCACGTCGAGGAGATCTGCGCCCGCACCGGGCACCACGAGGTCGACATCGTCGGGCACAGCCTCGGCGGCCTGATCGCCCGCTACTACGTGCAGCGACTGGGCGGTGACCAGCGGGTCCGCACCCTGGTCACCCTCGGCACCCCGCACCAGGGCACCGCCGTCGCCCCGTTGGCGAGCGCTCACCCCATCGTGCGGCAGATGCGGACGGGCTCCGCCCCGATCAAGGAGCTGCGCAGGCCCGCGCCCGGCTGCCGCACCCGGTTCGTGAGCTTCTGGAGCGAGCTGGACCGGGTGGTCGTCCCGGCCGAGGCGGGCCGCATCGACCATCCGGACCTCGATGCCTTGAACGTACGGGTCACCGGAATCGGTCATCTCGCACTGCCGGTGCACCCCTCGGTCGTCGCCGCGGTTCGGCAGGCGCTGGAATCCGGTGGGCCGACGACCGGAACAGAAAGGCCCGAAGAATCCGAAGAATCCGACGGCTCGGACGGCTCGGACGGACCCGAGGAGGCCGGTGGGACCGGCGGAACCGTCTCGGCGGCCTGACCCGAGCACCCCGAGGACCCCAGCACCCCGAGGCCCCCGAGCACCCCGAGCACCCCGAGCACCCTGCAAATAGAACAAACTTCGAACATAGAGCCAAGGCTGTGTGCTCAGACCGTCGAAAGGCGGCCGATTGCCCGTTTCCTGAGCCGTCCGGGCCCGCCGAAGATTGTCGGCGTCGCATACCGCCGGGTACAGTCGCGGCCACTGCTCCCCTGGGATCCCCCCACCGGAACCCGGGCCCACAGGTCCTGCTGCCGAGGCGAGAGAGAAGTTGGTGAACGACCAGCACCCCCACGCCGGGTACGCCGGGTACGACAGCGATGCCACCGGCAGCTTCCACAGCGACCCCCTCTTCGGTTCGCTCCCCGGCGGCCACGACGGCGCCTACGGCAACGGTTACGGCGCCGGACAGATGGGGCACAGCGGCCAGTACGACTCCACGCAGTGGGACACGGGCGCGCACCCGACCGCCTCGTACGAGGGGTACGACGCGTACGCGGCACAGTCCCCGCAGCAGTACGAGCCGGCGCCGACGTACTCGACCACGGCCACCTGGACGCCCGTCGCCGACTACGGCACGACCGCGACGGTGCTCACCGACACCTCCGGCTTCATGGGCATCCCGGCCCAGGCCGACTCCCCGGACGCCACGGGCCAGTGGGACACCGGCGGCTGGCAGCCGGGCAACCAGTGGACGGCGACCGGCACGGCCGCGTACGACTCCGGCGCGTACGACGCCACGGCCTGGAACACCGGCGCCACGCCCGAGCACGAACAGCGGACGGCGCGGACCGGGCAGAACGAACAGGTGGTGCACGAGGCGCCGACGGCACACGACGCGTACGGGGTCCAGGAGGCCCACGCGACGCACGAGTCGTACGAGCTCTACACCGGTGAGGGTTCCTACGACCCGTACGAGCCCTACCGCACCGACGGGCACGACGCCGAGCACACAGCCGGTACGGACCACGGCGCCGACGTCGACGCCGACCGGGGCCCCTCGATCCACGACGCCCTGACCCGCGACTTCCCGGTCCTCGACGTGGACCTGCCCGCCCAGGCGAACGACCCGCACCGCCCGCTCGGCCGCACCTCCGCCCGTGGCAACGGCGGCAACAGCCGCAGGCGGCGCTCCCCCGCGAAGCGTTCCGCGCTCCTCACCGTCGCCATTCCCTCCGCCTGCGTGATGAGCGTGGCCGGTATCGCGGCCGCCTCCGTCGGCGGACTGGGCGGCGAGGACAAGAAGGACGACGGCAAGACCACGATGGCGGCTCCCGACGCCGGAACCGTCAAACCGGGCGTGGCCAACAACGCGTTGGACACCCAGCTCGCCAACCTCAGCGCCGACGCCGAGAACTTCGCCGACCGCGCCAGCCGCACCCAGGAACGCATCGACCTGCGGGAACGACAGGCCGCCGAGAAGAAGAAGCGCGAGGAGGAGGCCGCCCGCAAGGAGGCGCTGCGGCCCAAGTTCGTCATGCCGGTCGCCCAGCACACCCTCAGCGCGTACTTCGGCCAGTCGGGCGTCAACTGGATGTCCCGGCACACCGGCATCGACTTCCCCGTCCTTCAGGGCACGCCGGTGATGGCCGCGACGGACGGCACCGTGCGCACCCAGCTGAACAGCGCCTACGGGAACATGGCCATCGTCACCGCGGCCGACGGCACCGAGACCTGGTACTGCCACCTCAGCAGCACCAAGATCCGCTCGGGCCCGGTCAAGGCCGGCGACGTCATCGCGTACTCCGGCGACTCCGGCAACTCGACCGGCCCGCACCTGCACTTCGAGGTGCGTCCCGGCGGTGGCGCGGCGATCGACCCACTGCCCTGGCTCCGCAGCCACGGCGTCGACCCGACCTGAGCCCACGGCTCCGAGCCCCCGCCCCGAAACAGCACGGACCCGCATGGTTCTGCCCGCCACACCGTCGGTGTGGCGGGCAGAACCATGCGGGCGGGGCCGGGGCTACAGCTTCTCGACCGGCGCGTACCGCAGCAGCAGCTTCTTCGGGCGGTCGTCCCCGAAGTCGACCGTGGCCTTCGCCTGGTCGCCGAAGCCCTCGACCGCCGTCACCGTGCCGAGGCCGAACTGGTCGTGCGTGACCCGGTCCCCGACGGCCAGCGTGACCGTCGGTTTGCTGTCCGAGGCCCGCCGCGTGGCGAAGCCCGAGGGGCCGGAGCGCGCGCGGGAGGCGGACAGCGAGGAGGCGATCCCCGTCGTCGGCCCGGCCGGAGCCGCCATCGATCCGGTCCGCTTCCACTCCAGGTGCTGGTCCGGGATCTCCTCCAGGAACCGCGACGGCGGGTTGTACGAGGGCTGCCCCCACGCACTGCGCATCGCCGCCCGGGTCAGGTAGAGCCGCTCGCGGGCCCGGGTGATGCCGACGTAGGCGAGCCGCCGCTCCTCCTCCAGCTCCTTCGTCTGGCCCAGCGCCCGCATGTGCGGGAACACGCCGTCCTCCAGGCCGGTCAGGAAGACCACCGGGAATTCGAGGCCCTTCGCGGTGTGCAGCGTCATGAGCGTGATGACGCCGGAGCCGTCCTCGTCCTCGTCGGGGATCTGGTCGGAGTCGGCGACGAGGGCCACCTTCTCCAGGAACTCGGCGAGCGTGCCCGTCCCGGTGGTGGCCGCGGGCGTGCCCTCCGCCGCGGGCGCCGCGCCCTCCCCGGCCGCCGCCGCGCGCTCCTGCTCGAATTCGAGGGCCACCGAGGCGAGTTCCTGGAGGTTCTCGATCCGGGTCTCATCCTGCGGGTCGGTGGACGCCTGGAGCTCGGCCAGATAGCCCGTGCGTTCCAGGACGGCCTCCAGGACCACCGCGGGGCCCGCGCCGGACTCCACGATCGTGCGCAGTTCCTCCATCAGCGTGTTGAACCGCTTGACCGCGTTGACCGACCGGGCCGCCATGCCGTACGCCTCGTCGACCCGGCGCAGCGCCTGCGGGAAGGTGATCCGCTCCCGCAGGGACAGGGCGTCGATCATTGCCTCGGCGCGTTCGCCGATGCCGCGCTTGGGCACGTTGAGGATGCGGCGCAGCGGGACGGTGTCCTCCGGATTGGCGAGGACACGCAGGTAGGCCAGGATGTCCCGGACCTCCTTGCGCTCGTAGAAGCGCACGCCGCCGACGACCTTGTAGGGCAGGCCGACCCGGATGAAGATCTCCTCGAAGACGCGGGACTGGGCGTTCGTTCGGTAGAAGATCGCGACGTCACCGGCCCTGGCGTCGCCCGCGTCGGTGAGCCGGTCGATCTCGTCCGCGACGAACTGCGCCTCGTCGTGCTCGGTGTCGGCGACGTAGCCGGTGATCCGGGCGCCCGTGCCGGCGTTCGTCCACAGGTTCTTGGGGCGGCGGCTCTCGTTGCGTTCGATGACCGCGTTGGCGGCGGACAGGATCGTCTGCGTGGAACGGTAGTTCTGCTCCAGGAGGATCGTGGTCGCGTCCGGGTAGTCCTCCTCGAACTGGAGGATGTTGCGGATGGTCGCGCCGCGGAAGGCGTAGATCGACTGGTCCGCGTCACCCACGACGCACAGCTCGGCCGGGGCGTCGCCCTCGCCCGCCGGTCCGACCAGCTCCCGCACGAGGGTGTACTGGGCGTGGTTGGTGTCCTGGTACTCGTCGACCAGGACGTGCCGGAAGCGGCGGCGGTAGTGCTCGGCGACGTCCGGGAACGCCTGGAGCAGGTGGACCGTCGTCATGATGATGTCGTCGAAGTCCAGCGCGTTGGCCTCGCGCAGCCGGGACTGGTACATCGTGTACGCCTGGGCGAGCGTCTTCTCGAAGCCGTCGGCGGCCTGGCCGGCGAAGGTCTCCTCGTCGATCAGCTCGTTCTTCAGGTTGGAGACCTTGGCCGTGAACGACTTCGGCGGGAAGCGCTTCGGGTCCAGGTCGAGGTCGCGGCAGACCAGGGCCATCAGCCGCTTGGAGTCGGCCGCGTCGTAGATCGAGAACGACGAGGTGAAGCCGAGCTTCTTCGACTCGCGGCGCAGGATGCGCACGCAGGCGCTGTGGAAGGTCATGACCCACATGGCGTGGGCGCGCGGTCCGACGAGCTGCTCGACGCGCTCCTTCATCTCGCCGGCGGCCTTGTTGGTGAAGGTGATCGCCAGGATCTGACCGGGGTGCACCCCGCGCTCGGCCAGGAGGTGGGCGATCCGGTGGGTCAGCACCCGGGTCTTCCCGGACCCGGCCCCGGCGACGATGAGCAGCGGGGATCCCGCGTGCACGACGGCGGCGCGCTGCTCGGTGTTCAGCCCGTCGAGGAGCGCCGCGGGGTCGATGACGGGGCGGGGGGCGCCGTCGCGGTAGTACGCGTCCCTGGGCGGCGGCGGCCCGTCGAACACGTCCCCGAAGAGCCCCTCCGGCACCTCTTCGGGTGCGGCGTCCTCGGGGGGCGGCGGGGGCTCTTCCTCCGAGTGCTGGAGGCCGGCCAGGAAACTGTCGTCAAAGAGGCTGCTCATCGCTTGTCGAGTCTAAGCCGCCGCGCGGACACCCGGCCCGCCCTTGCCGAACCGCCCCCGGCTCCCCCGCGCCGAACACCTGCGGGGAGCGGACGCGCACACCCCGTGAGGGGTTCCGGTCCCTCGGCCGCCCCCGCCCCCGGGGCACGAAAGGCAGCGGGCCCCTCGCACGTCACCGGCCTTCCCGGCGGCCCACCGGTGGGCCGGCGCCGGCCCGGGCAGGGCCGGGCGGGCTCAGGTCCAGAGCGTGGCGATGAAGATGTTGGCGAGCGTCAGGCCGCCGACCGCCGCGAAGGCGCCCTTGTCGACCGTCTCCTCGTCCCGCTTGACGTAGACGAGCGCGAGGATGACGACCAGGATCAGCGTCTTGACCCCGATCTTGATGTTGTTCACGTGGCCGCCGTCGGCCTCGTTCAGCCCGACCAGCGCGACACCGGTGACCAGCATGGTCAGCGCACCGTGCAGCATCGCCGGTACGAACCGGGCCGTGCCCGCGCCCATCGCCTTCATCTGGGTCAGGAAACCACCCAGCAGCGAGGCGATGCCGATGATGTGCAGGGCGACGAAGACATGAATGAGTACGTCCATGAGGCCGCAGCCTAGCCCCGCCCATATCACCGCCCCGCAGGCAGGTGCGACTTCCCGGCCACTTCACTCGTGTCTGCACCCAATGCCTCACTTTGGTGCAATTTCCTCGATCATTCGACGACAGCGCCGCGCCAAATTCAGGCAATAAGCGTCATTACGACTCCTGCCCGTGCCCCGGGTCTAGCGTCCCTGACCAGGTGGCCGGCTCCCTCGCCGCTCCGTCCCCGGACGGCGCACCGGTCGCCCCGCCGGGCGGTCCGGCGGCGGGCCGCTCCCCCGTGGCGCCCCGTCGCCGGTCCGTCGGTGGGCCCGTCGGTAGTCCCCGCCGGGCAGTCACCAGGAAGGACGCACGCCCTCGTGGCAGCGCATCGAAAACCCAAGCAGCGCCCGTTCTCCGGCTCTGCTGCCCGCACCGCGGCCGGTCTCGCCCTCACCGGGGCCGCCACCGCCGTCGTGCTGCCGGGATCGGCCCACGCCGACCCCGGCCTCACCCCCGCCCAGGTCAAGGCCGAGGTGGACCGGCTGTACCACGACGCGGAGGTCGCCACCGAGAAGTACAACGGCGCGAAGGAGAAGGCGACCGCCGCGACCGAGGAGCTGAACGCCCTGCGCGACGAGGCCGCCCGCCGGACCGAGCGCCTCAACACCGCGCGCGACGAGCTGGGCTCGTACGCCGCCGCGCAGTACCGGGCCGGCGGCATCAGCCCGTCCGTGCAGCTGGCGCTCTCCTCCGACCCCGACCAGTACCTGGAACGCGCGGCGTTCGTGGACCGGGTCGGCGACCGCCGGGCCGCCGCGCTCGACCGGGTCCGCAAGCAGGTTGCCCGGATCGCCGAGGTGCGCTCGCGGGCCGACGAGAAGCTGACCGTGCTGGCCGCCCGCCAGGCCGAGCTGAAGAAGCAGAGGGCCACGATCAGGGCCAAGCTGGCCGACGCGCAGCGGCTCCTCGCCCGGCTGAGCCCGCCCGAACGCGCCGCGTACGAGGAGTCCGGCCACGGCGGGTCCGGCGGTACGGACGCCGCGGCCCGGGCCGGCCGCGCCGCCGCGCGCGGCCCCGTCCGGGCCCCGAACGCCCGCGCCGCCGCGGCCGTCGCGTTCGCCTACGGGGCGATCGGCAAGCCGTACGTCTGGGGCTCGACCGGCCCCTCCTCGTTCGACTGCTCCGGGCTCACCCAGGCCGCCTGGCGCTCCGCCGGAGTCTCCCTCCCCCGGACCACGTACACCCAGATCAACGCCGGACAACGCATCCCGCGCTCCCAACTCGCCCCGGGCGACCTGGTGTTCTTCTACTCCGGGATCAGCCACGTCGGGCTGTACATCGGCAACGGGCAGATGATCCACGCGCCGCGCACGGGCTCGACGGTCCGGATCGCGCCGATCGACCAGATGCCCTTCGCCGGGGCGACACGCGTGGCATAGGCTCCCGATTCCGATCCGGAGCGGGGGCCGCCGCCGGGCGACCGTGCCCGGGTCGGACCGCCACCGGGTCGGCCCCGTCGGGAGCGACCCGCCACCGACCAACCGGCCCGAGGACACCCACACATGCCCATGGACGTCGATGTCCAGACCCATGCCCGTACCCTCGCCCTGCGCTCCCCCGACCATCTCCGGGTCGGGCCGTTCACCGTGCGGTACAACCCCGACTGGTCCATCAAGTACGCCAATTACGCCATACCCGACCAGGACGCCGAACCGACGCCCGGGGAACTCGACGCCCTGGTCGCGGCGTTCCGCGCGCACGACCGGCTGCCGCGGCTGGAGTTCCTGACCGGCTGGGCGCCCGCGGTCGAACCCGCGCTGCTCGCCGCCGGGTTCACCGTCGAGAACCGGGCTCCGGTCCTGGCCTGCGCCCCCGGCGACCTGCGTGCCCCGAAGCCGGTGGAGGCCCTCACGATCACCGAACCGGCCACCGACGCGGAGCTCGCCGCCGCCGCGCTCGTCCAGCACCACGGGTACGGCGGGACGGGCGAGCCCGAGGACGGCACGGAACGGTGGCTGCGCACGGCGGTCGAGGACGGCGGGGTCGCGGCCCTCGCCACCGTCGACGGCACACCGGCGGGCGCGGGCGGCTGCTCGGTCCCCGTCGACGGCCTCACCGAACTGGCCGGACTCGCCGTCGCCGACGCGTTCCGGCGCCGGGGCATCGGCGCCGCGCTCTCCGCCCACCTCACCGCGACCGCCTTCGAGCGCGGCTGCCGGGTGGTCTGGCTGGAGCCGGGCGACGCCGACGTCGAGCGGATCTACGCGGGCATCGGCTACCGCCGGATCGGCGAGAAGCTGAACATCTCGCTCGACCCGGCAGCCTGACCGACGACCGCCCGGCGGCCACCCGACGGCCACCCACGGCCGGTGCCCCGGACGGCCGCCCGGCAGGTTCCGCGATCCGGCGGTCCGGTGGGGTCTGCGGTCCGGTGGGGTCTGCGGTCCGGTGGGGTCTGCGGTCCGGGGGCTCAGACCAGCCGTCGGGCCGTGGCCCACCGGGTCAGCTCGTGCCGGTTCGACAGCTGGAGCTTGCGCAGCACCGCCGAGACGTGCGACTCGACCGTCTTCACCGAGATGAACAGCTGCTTGGCGATCTCCTTGTACGCGTAGCCGCGGGCGATCAGCCGCAGCACCTCGCGCTCGCGCTGGGTCAGCCGGTCCAGGTCCTCGTCGACCGGCGGCGCGTCCGTGGAGGCGAAGGCGTCGAGGACGAAGCCGGCCAGCCGGGGCGAGAACACCGCGTCGCCCTCCTGGACCCGGAAGACCGAGTCGATCAGGTCGGTGCCGGTGATGGTCTTGGTGACATAGCCGCGGGCGCCGCCCCGGATGACGCCGATGACGTCCTCGGCGGCGTCCGAGACGGACAGCGCCAGGAACCGCACCGGGTTCTCCGCCGCGCCCATCAACGGGGCGCAGCGGCGCAGCACCTCGACGCCGCCGCCCCCGGGCAGGTGCACGTCGAGGAGGACGACCTCGGGGCGCGTCGCCGTGATGACGGTGACCGCCTGGTCGACGTCCGCGGCCTCGCCGACGACCTCGACGCCGGTCTCCTCGGTGCGGCCGATCTCGGCCTGGACTCCGGTGCGGAACATCCGGTGGTCGTCGACGAGCACGACCCGTACCCGGCGCTCCGGGCCCCCGCCCGGTTCAGTGGTCCTGGTCATCGCTCGCCCTCTCCATCTCCAGCTCGACCTCCGTGCCCCCGTCGGGCACCGAACGCAGCCGTGCCGTGCCGCCGTTGCGCTGCATCCGGCCGATGATCGATTCTCGTACGCCCATTCTGTCCCCCGGTACGGAGTCCAGGTCGAACCCCGGGCCCCGGTCGCGCACCGACACGAAGACCGTACGGCCCTCGACCTCCGCGTACACCTGCACGGCGCCGCCCTCGCCACCGTACTTGGCGGCGTTGACCATCGCCTCGCGCGCGGCCTGCATCTGTGCGACCAGCTTCTCGTCCAGCGGGCAGTCGCCGACGACGACCACCTCCAGCGGGACGCCGTGCTTGTCCTCGACCTCGGCGGCGGCGCGCTTGACGGCCTCGGCGAGGGTCTCGGGTTCGTCGTCCTCGTCCTTGCCGGTGCCCTCGGGGTTGTACAGCCAGTTGCGCAGTTCGCGTTCCTGGGCGCGGGCCAGCCTGCGGACCTCTCCGGCGTCCTCCGCGTTGCGCTGGATCAGGGTGAGGGTGTGCAGCACCGAGTCGTGCACGTGGGCGGCCACCTCGGCGCGTTCCTGGGCCCTGATGCGCATGGTGCGCTCCTCGGACAGGTCCTGGGTCATGCGCACGAGGTAGGGGCCGGCCAGCAGCGCGATGCCGGTGAGCACGGCTATCGCCGCCGTCAGGACGTTGCCGAGCTGGGCCGCGGAGCCGCGCACCACCATGAAGACGGCCAGTCCGAGGCCGACCAGGGCGACCCCGGCGAAACCTCGGGCCAGGTGCAGCACCCGGCGGCGGCTGCCGACCTCCATCCAGCGGGCGCGCCGGGCGTTGTCGGCCTGCCGCCACACCAGTACGGAACCGGCGCCGATCAGCAGCGTCGGCCAGATGTAGCGGTTGGCCTTGCTGCCCATGTCGACGTTGCCGACGAAGATCATGGCGCCGATGAGCAGCGCGATCAGGGCGAAGACCTGGCCCTTGTCGGGTTTGCGGAGCCGGCGGGTGCCGTCCGGGGCGGTCTCGAAGAGCGGGCGCGGCGGTTCGACGCCGCCGACGCCGAGCGGGACGACGATCCAGAACACGGCGTAGAGCAGGGCGCCGAGGCCGTCCGCGAAGAACAGGCCGAGGAAGACGAACCGCACCCAGGCGACCGGCAGCCCTATGTGCCCGGCGAGGCCGCGCGCGACACCGCCGAGCATCCGTCCGTCCGCGCTGCGGTACAGCCGCCGCTGCGGCGGCTCGTCCGGGTCGGCGGTGCGGGAGCCCGGGGCTCGGGTCGTGGCGGCTGGCATGCATCGATCGTCACATGCCCGCGCGGGTGGTGGCATCAGGGTCGGTCCCCCACTCGACCCTGAGAGCCCCGCACCGGGCACGACGGGGAGCGGCGGGAAGCAGCGGGCAGCGGCAGGAATCCGTGGGCTCCGGTTCCGGTTCCGGGCGGGTCCGGGGCGCCGGGTTGCCGGGGCCGGGCGCCGGGTCCTCGAAGATCCCGGGCCCCGAGTGCCTCGGGGCCAATATCAGGGATCGGCCAGGGTCGGGGCGGGTCCCGGACCGGCGTCCGGCCCGTCACCATGGAGCCATGACCGTTCCCCAGGACGCCGCCCCCGGTGTCGCCCAGCCCCCCGAACCGGCTCCGCAGCTGCGGCGCAGCCCTCGGCACAAGGTCGTGGCCGGGGTGTGCGGCGGACTCGGCCGCTACTGCGACGTCGATCCGGTCATCTTCCGGATCGTGCTCGGCGTGCTGTCGGTGACCGGCGGCATCGGGCTGATCTTCTACGGCTTCGCCTGGCTGCTGATCCCCGCGGACGGCGAGGAGGAGAACGAGGCGCGCCGGCTGCTGTCCGGCCGGGTGGAGGGCGCGTCGCTGATCGCGGTGCTCCTCGCGCTGATCGGCTGCGGGCTGTTCCTCTCCATGCTGAACAACGGCGGGACGCTGGCGTTCTCCGCGATGCTGTCGCTCGCGGTCGTGGGCTTCGCCGTGTGGACGCAGCAGCGCAGGACGGTGGCGCCCGCGGACCCGCTGCACCCGACGGCCGCGCAGGCGGTGGCCGACGCGCCCCCCGAGGTGAAGGCGCCGCCGTCGCCGGGCAGCCCGTCGTGGTGGCGCGACCCGATCGTCAAGGACGGCACGACGGGGCCGGTGAGCCTCGGCTATCTGTGGGGCCCGGCCGACGCGCTGCCCCCGGACGGGCCGGGCGGACCCGGTGGACCGGAGGCGCCGGGCGGACCGGGCAGGCCGTACCGGTCGCCCCAGCCCGCGTGGGGGAGCCCGGACAATCCGTTCCGGGTGCCCCGGCGGGAGCCCGGCACCCGGGGGCCGGTCCCGATCGGCGGTCTCGTGTTCCTGTTCGCGCTGATCGCGGGCGGTCTGGGCACGGGGCTGAGCTGGGACTCGCACCCGCTCGGCACGAGCCTGCAGTTCGGTCTGGCCGCCGCGCTCGCGGTGTTCGGGCTGGGCATCCTGGTCAGCTCGTTCCTCGGCCGGACCGGGTTCGGCACGGTCATGCTGGCGATGATCACGGCCGTTCTGCTGGCGGGCGCCTCCGCGCTGCCCAAGGAGATCTCCACGCAGTGGATGCGCGAGAGCTGGCGCCCGACCTCGGCGTCCGCCGTCCGGCCCGACTACCACCTGGGCACCGGGGTGGCCCGGCTGGACCTCACCGGGGTCACGGTCCCCCGGGGCGACACCGTCACGACGAAGGTGGACGTCGGGGCCGGCCGCGTGGTCGTCGTCGTACCGGAGGAGGTGACGGTGGAGGTGGCCGCGCGGGCGAACCTCGGGGACATCTCGCTGCCGGACAGCCGCCCCGCCGACGCCCCGGCCGAACAGCAGATCGACGTGAACATCAGGCCGTCGCAGAACGAGCACCGGACGCTGCCCCCGGCCCCGGGCAGCAAGCCGGCCGGCACGGTCGAGCTCACTCTCGAAGTCGGCATCGGACAGGTGGAGGTCACCCGTGCTGCGTCATGAGTTCCGTCCGGGACGTGCGGTGACGGGCGTGGTCGTGCTCGCCCTGGCCGCGGGGTACGCGGCGGACGCCGCGGGCTCCTGGAACGCCTCCTGGACCTTCTTCTTCCCGCTGTTCTTCGGCGGCCTCTGGCTGGCCGCCACCGTGACCTGGGTGAACTACATGATCCGCCGTCGCCGCGACGCGAGGAGGGCGTCCGCCGAGAACGTGGGTGCCCCGGCCAGGAGCAGCGGCAGCCAGGCCGCGAGATAGGCCAGGTCGTTGCCCAGGTAGTACGGATCGGCCTGCCAGCTGACGGTCAGCCACAGGCTCAGCGAGATCAGCGCCCCGCCGAGCGCGGCGATCCGGGCCCACAGCCCGAGGAGGGTGCCGAGGCCGACGAGGAGTTCCCCGACGGCGATGGCGTACCCGAAGCCGCCGGGGCTCTTCAGCGCGAGGTCGACCAGGGCCGGGATCGCGGACGAGTCGCGCACCGCGTGCAGGGTCTCGCCGAGGGAGCCCGGCCCGCTCGCGTGGAAGAACGAACTGTCCGTCAGCTTGTCGAGCCCGGCGTAGACGAAGGTGACGCCGAGGAAGATCCGCAACGGCAGCAGGGCGTGCCGCCGCGCCAGTTCCCCGATCCCGTTCGCCCTGCCCGCTCCGTTCAGCCCGTTCCATCCGTTCGGGCCGCCCGTACCGCGTACGTACAAGCCGTGATCCCGCATGTGGTCACCTCACCTCTCGTCGTCCCCGTCACCAGACGATACGTACGCGACGCGCGCGGCGATCACCCGGTGGGGTGGCGAGGAGCAGGGCCGGGGGTGAGGAGCGGGGCCGGGGGTGAGGGGCGGCGGTCAGTCCGTCACGTCGATCTCGACCCGGTTCGTCTCCACCCCGGCGGCGGTCACGACCTGCACCTCCACCACCCCCGGTTCGACCTCGACGGGCACCGGCACGGTGAGGACGCCGTCCGTCGGGTTGGCGAAGCCGCCGGTGACCGGGATCAGCGGTACGTGCACGTGGACCCGCCCTATCCGGACGACCAGCCGGGCCAGCCGGTCCGGCGTCCCGGCCCCGGGCGGCACGAAACCCGCGCCGCGGATCTCGATGTCGTCGCCGGTGCGCACCGACGCGTCCAGGTCCCCGGCCTCGCGGGCCCGCACCACCGAGAGGATCACCGGACGGCCGCCCTCCGTGTACTTCCCGGCGAAGTACGCGAGCGCCGAGACGGTGACCAGCAGCGCCAGCCCCCAGGGCAGGTCGGGCAGTTGCTCGGGCCTGCGGGCCAGCCGGACCGCGGCGAACAGCACGGCGACGGTGCTGACCAGCACGTACTGCACGTCCGTGAAGCTGCCCCGGCCGGAGTCGTCGGTGAGCAGGTCGGCGGCGCGCGGCCGGACGGCCCGCAGCTTCTGGAGCCGGCCGGCCAGGGTCCGTACGGTCACCACCCGGCGCACCACCACGGCGACGGCGCACACCAGCGCCAGCACCGTCACCACCCCGGCGCCCCTCGCCAGGTCGAGTCCCTCGATCAGTTCGTCCCGCTCGGCGGGGTCGGAGGCGCCCGCCAGCTGGAGCGCCAGCACGAGCACGGAGAAGACCGCGAGCAGCACCCAGGAGGCGGCGACCGCGCGGGAGGTGGAGAGCCGGTTGTCCTCGCCGATCACGGGGGCGAGGAGGCCGCCGCGGGCGCGGTGGACGTGGGCGGCGCCGGTGAGCAGCCCGGCGGTGACGAGTCCGGCGATCAGCCCCGCGGTACGGGCGTTGGTCCAGCCCCCGCCGAGGGCGGTGACGGTCTCGCCGAGGACCAGCAGGACGACGCCGCCCCACACCGCGATCAGGGTGCGCCGCCACACCCGGTACAACCAGGCCTCGCCCGCCTCCCGGCCCCGTTCGGCGACGGTCCTGGCGGACTGGGTCAGTTCGTCGGAGACCCACTGGCGGGTCGCGGACGCGGAGTGGGCCACCCCGGACGGCAGCCCCTGGCCCGCGGCGAACTCGTCCCGTTTGGCCAGGAAGGCGGCCACCGCACGCCGATGTCCCTCGCGCGCCCCGTGCGGGCAGCCACCGCACGTGCAGCCGCCCGTGTGCGTGCTGCCCGCACTCGCCTCGTCCAACGCCACGGAGAACGCCGCCCTTTCCCAACTCCGGTCGAACCAACTCGACTGTTATTGCTGCGAATTGTGCCGCACGGAAAGGCTTCGGGCCGCATCGGGGCGGGCCGACGGCGCGTATCGTCAGAATGTGCGACTGATCCGGCGCCACAGGGGCTGGTAGTTGATCCACGCCACCAGGTCGCTGCCCAGCTGTTCCCGGGTGGCGACGGCGTCCCGGTGCCCGATCACCACCGGCTTCCCGGCCGCCCGTGCGGCGAGTTGCACCTGGCACGAGCGGTCCAGCGCGATGAACCACCACGCGGCCGCGTCCACCGAGTCGCCCACGGTCAGCAGCCCGTGGTTGCGCAGCACGATCGCCTTGTGCCCGCCGAGCGCGGCGGCGATCCGGCGTCCCTCGTCCTCGTCGACGACGACGCCGGTGTAGGCGTCGTACAGGACGTGGTCCTCGTAGAAGGCGCAGGACTCCTGGGTGATCGGTTCGACGAGTTCGCCGAGCGCGGCCAGGGCCCGCCCGTGCACGGAGTGGGTGTGGGCGACGGCGACGACGTCCGGACGGGCCCGGTGCACCTGGGCGTGCACGGCGAACGCGGCCTGGTTGACGTGGTGGCGGCCCTCGACGACCTGCCCCTCGCCGTTGACCATGATCAGCTCGTCCGGCCCGAGCCCCTCGAAGGGCATCCCGAAGGGGTTGACCCAGAAGCAGTCGGTGAACTCCGGGTCCCGCGCGGTGATGTGGCCGGACACGCCGTCCTCGTACCCGTACTCCCCGAACAGCCGCAACGCCCCGGCCAGCCGTTCCTTGCGGTGCGCGCGCTCGTCGGCCGCGGACGTGTGGACGGGCGGCATCGCGAAGTGGAGCCGGTCCACGGGTATGGGCGCGGGGGCGGGGACGGACGCGGGTGTGGACGCGGGGGCGGAGGCGGACGCGGGGGCGGGTTCGGACATGGCGGCTCCTCGGGACTCCCAGGACATACGGGATCGGAAGTTACCGCCGGTTGCCGCAAGTGGCCAGGGGTGTGGGGGTGGGGGCTGCACCCCTGGCGCCGTCCATCACCGCCGCCGATCGATCGCGGTGAGGTCGATTTCCAGAGGGAAGGGGACGTCCAACTTCAGCTTGTTGTGGTGAATGCCGGTCGGCGTGTACGCCTTCAGTGCCGGGTCGAGCTCGTACACGTACACGATGGGCAGACCGTCCGCGCCCGCCTCCACCCTCCAGAAGTGCACGACTCCGGCAGCCGCGTACTTCCGGGGCTTGACCTCCCGATCCCTGTCCGCTGATTCCTCAGAGACGACCTCCACCACCAAAATGACGTCCTCCGGCCGGAGCGACGTCTGTTTGGGACCGGTGTCCGCCCCCAGTGGAACCACGAGTACGTCCGGCTCCGGCCGGTTCCGACTGTCCAGCCTGACGCTGAATTCACGAAAGACATCGAGATCGTCCGGCGCCTGTTCAAGGAGAGAATTCTCCAGCAGACGCATGGTCCGCATGTGAAACCTGGTCTGCGGACTCATGAAGACGAGACTCCCATCGATCAGCTCAGTGCGCCGCGGCAGATTCGGAAGCCGGTCGAGATCATCCGCGGTCCAGCCCTCGGGCGGAGGAACGGGGTAGTTGTACTTCTCGTCCAGCTCGTATTCGGGTGCGGCACTCATGATTGCTCCCATGGGGCAGAGTCTCGTCTCCTCAGCCAGCGTACCCAGCACGTACGCCGATGCCGCCGCCCAAACGAATGAGCGACGGCATCGGCGTTGACCTGCGGGGAGGGGTTACTCCCACTCGATGGTGCCCGGCGGCTTGCTCGTCACGTCGAGCACGACGCGGTTGACGTCGGCGACCTCGTTGGTGATGCGGGTCGAGATCTTGGCGAGCGTCTCGTAGGGCAGGCGCGACCAGTCGGCCGTCATGGCGTCCTCGGAGGAGACCGGGCGCAGGACGATCGGGTGGCCGTAGGTGCGGCCGTCGCCCTGGACGCCGACCGAGCGGACGTCGGCGAGCAGGACCACCGGGCACTGCCAGATGTCGCGGTCCAGGCCGGCCGCGGTCAGTTCCTCGCGGGCGATGGCGTCGGCCTCGCGGAGCAGGTCGAGCCGCTCCTCGGTGACCTCGCCGACGATGCGGATGCCCAGGCCGGGGCCGGGGAACGGCTGGCGCTGGACGATCTCCTCGGGCAGACCGAGCTCCTGGCCGACCATCCGGACCTCGTCCTTGAACAGCTGGCGCAGCGGCTCGACGAGCTGGAACTCGATGTCGTCGGGGAGGCCGCCGACGTTGTGGTGCGACTTGATGTTGGCGGTGCCGGTGCCGCCGCCGGACTCGACGATGTCCGGGTAGAGCGTGCCCTGGACGAGGAACGCGACCTCGGGGCCGTCCTCCTGGAGGATCTCCAGCTGGGCCTGCTCGAAGACGCGGATGAACTCGCGGCCGATGATCTTGCGCTTGGTCTCCGGGTCGGAGACCCCGGCGAGGGCCTTCAGGAAGCGCTCGCTGGCGTCGACGACCTTCAGGTTGGCGCCGGTGGCGGCCACGAAGTCCTTCTCGACCTGCTCGGTCTCGCCCTTGCGCATCAGGCCGTGGTCGACGTAGACGCAGGTCAGCTGGGAGCCGATGGCCTTCTGGACCAGGGCGGCGGCCACGGCGGAGTCGACGCCGCCGGACAGGCCGCAGATCGCGCGCTTGTCGCCGACCTGGGCGCGGATCGCCTCGACCTGCTCCTCGATCACGTTGCCCGTGGTCCAGTTCGGCTCGATGCCGGCGCCGCGGTAGAGGAAGTGCTCCAGGACCTGCTGGCCGTGCGTGGAGTGCAGGACCTCGGGGTGGTACTGGACGCCGTAGAGCTTCTTCTCGTCGTTCTCGAAGGCGGCGACCGGTACGACGTCGGTGGACGCGGTGACGGTGAAGCCCTCGGGGGCGGCGGAGCAGGCGTCGCCGTGGGACATCCAGACCGACTGCTCGGCGGGGGTGCCCTCGAAGAGCGTGGAGCCGGCCTTGGTGACCGTGAGCGGCGTGCGGCCGTACTCGCGGGCCCCGTTGTCGTCGACCGTGCCGCCGAGCGTGGTGGCCATCAGCTGGAAGCCGTAGCACATGCCGAAGACCGGCACCCCGGCCTCGAACAGCGCGCGGTCGAGGGAGGGCGCGCCCTCCGCGTACACCGAGGAGGGGCCGCCGGACAGGATGATCGCCCTGGGGTTCTTGGCCAGCATCTCGGCCACCGGCATGGTGGACGGGACGATCTCGCTGTAAACCCGGGCCTCACGGACGCGTCGGGCGATGAGCTGGGCGTACTGCGCGCCGAAGTCGACGACCAGGACCACGTCGGTGGTGCTGTCGGCGGCGGCGGGGGGTGCTGCTGGCACGGGGCGGCCTTCCGGCGGTGGAAAAAGGGGTCGGTTCTGTCGATTCTACCGGGGTTGCCGAGCCATCCGGCGTCATGCTCAGGTCATGCCCGGGGGCCGGCGGGGCGTTCCGGACGCCGGTGGGGAGGCGGCGGAGCCCCGGGGGTGGCGAAGCCTGGCGGGTGGCGGGGCGTCTCAGCATCCGGGCCCCGTGTTGGTCCGCCCGCGCGGGCGGGGCCATACTGAAGCCATGCGTCAGCACACGACCTTCGTCTTTACCTATGGCATCCGGCCCGCCGGCTGCCATGGTCGTGCTGCTTGATCCACTGACGAGCAACGTTCCAGGCGCCCCGGGCCGAAAGGCCCGGGGCGCCTCGGCGTTCACGGACCGGTCGGCTCGGGGACCACATCCACGAGGAGTCACCACCATGACCAGCACCGCTCCCACCAGCACCGCTCCTGCCAGCACCGTTCCCGCCCGGACCGCGGACGGGGCCGGGTCATCGGCCGCCGAGCGGACGGGCGCGCACACCGACGAGGCCGCCGCACTGATCGCCGACGCGCGCGCCCGCATCGACTCCCTCGACGACCGGATCATCGGGCTCGTCCAGGAGCGGATGGCCGTCTCGGCGGTCATCCAGGAGGCCCGGATCACCTCCGGGGGCCGGCGCATCAACCTCTCCCGCGAGATGGAGATCCTCGGCCAGTACCGGGACGCCCTCGGCAAGCCCGGCACCTCCCTCGCCATGACCCTGTTGGAGCTGTGCCGCGGCCGAGCCTGACGCCCGCCCCCTGACGCCCGCCCCCCTGGCGTCCGCCCCCCTGGCGTCCGACCCCCTGACGTCCGGCCCTCGCCGCCCGGGACACCCGCCCGTCCGGCGCTCCTGTCGGGCCCTGCGGCCCCTGCGGGCCCGTCGCGGCAGCCTGCGGGCCGGGGGTACTCCGGCGTATCCCAGTTCGGGCCGACTCTCACCCGTACGGCGCGTGACCGGGTTCGCGGCGGCTTCGTTGGTCCCGGTGTCCGTGCCAGCCAGGGGCGGCTCCGGAAGAAAAGAAACCACGCGTGGCTCCGCTGGAGCGTGTGGCGTGCCGCTGGTACGCCGTGGGACCGCGCACCAGCGTGCGTGACCGGTCGGCAGGGGACAGCAGTCCGGTCACTCCAGGAGCGGTCGGCCCCGGGGACGCCCGGAGCCGACCGCTTCCATCACGAGGTCCGTGATCCGAACGGACCGGGACGAGGCCGGGCCCCGCGCGGAGCCCGGTCCGTCCGTTCCGGCACCGGGACCACGTACCGGCACCGACGCACGAGGGCCCCACGGACCGATTCCCGGCCTCGGGTTCTCACGGCCCTCGCTCGTGCGGCCCCGCCCCTGCGTACCACCCGCCCCGACCGCGGCCCCGCCCCTGCGTACGACCCGCCCCCACCCCCGTCCCGTACCACCTCCGGTTTGTGGCGCCGGGCGGGCCATCGGTGCAATTGAGGGCACTTGAGCGTGATTGGTCTCACATAAGGGTTCTGTGAGTGCCCGGACAACCATTGCGGCGGATCGCAGGTCAACCATGCGAAACCCCGGGCCCGCCCCGTGCCCCGGCACGGCGGGCCCGCCCGAACCCGTACCGCTCACGGCGGTACGCCCCATCTCCGAGGTCACCATGAAGCTTCGCCGCGCCATGGCGTTCGCCGCCGCCACGGCAGTCATCGCCCCCGCCGCGGTCCTGGCCGCCCCGGTCGCGCTCGCCGTGACGACGGACGGGACCACCACCGCCGAGACCACCGCCTCGCCCTCGCCGAGCGGCTCCGACTCCACGGAGACCGAGGTGCAGCCGACCCCCGGGCCCGGGACGTCGAGCTCCGCACCCACCGGGGAGACCGGCGAAGAGACCGGAGAGTCCGGAGAGAAGCCCGGCGGGCCGGCCGGTGAGGGCGGCGAGTCCGGCGAGGAAGAGGGCGAGGGCACCGACCCGGTCCCGGGCGACAAGCCCGGCGCGACCCCGAGCGGCTCGGCGAGCGCCTCGGCCTCCGCCTCCCCGTCCCCCTCGGGCTCCGAGGACCCGACGGAGCCGACGGAGTGCGCCACGTCCCACCTCGACACCTCCATCGACGGCCTGCCCGGGAAGATCGCCCGGGGCAGCGGCTGGCACAAGTTCAAGATGAACGTCTACAACTCCTCGAAGTCCACCGTGAAGAACGTCGACTACTTCGCGGGCGCCTCCTCCGACGAGGCGGGCGACGACCTCTTCCGCTCGAAGCAGGTCCGGCTCCAGGCCCTCGACCCGGAGACCGGCACGTGGGAGGAGCTCAGCGAGGACGGCCGCGCGGTCGGCTACGTCGGCCAGTCCGACGAGATCCCCGCGGGTTACGAGGTGGACATCCCGCTGCGCATCAACGTGCGGTCGAGCGCTCCGGTGGGCTCCGGCTTCACCCTCGGCGCCGGTCTGTACGTGGGCGACAAGGACTGCCAGGGCGTCACCGACGTGGCGTACAAGTTCAAGATCGTGGAGGCGGGCGGAAGCGGTTCCACGCCGCAGACCGGCGGCCGTGCCCCGGTCCCGTCCACGAAGCCGGCGGACAACCGGACGGGCCGGGTGACCAGCAGCCTCGCGGAGACCGGTTCGTCCTCCGCCCTGCCGGTGTTCGCCACCGCGGGCGGGGTGGCCGTGGTGCTCGGCGCGGGCGCGATGTTCGTCGTGCGGCGCCGCAGGAACGGTGACGCCGACGCCTGACGCGTCCGAATCACCGTGAGTTCCGGAGCGCCGTGAGTTCCGGAGCGTCGGTGAGTACGGAGGGGCTGCGCCCGGCGGGAGTGCAGCCCCTCCGGCCGTTACGGCTGCTGCTTCTTCGGCGGGACGGCCGGCATGCCGAGGAACGGCAGTCGCAGCGCGCCGAACGCCTCCTTCGGCACGGCCGGCGCGCACGGCTCGACCGCGGCCAGCCGCTCGTACGCCTCGCCCTGCGCCGGGCGCGGGTCCGGCTCGCCCTTGTTGGGCCAGAAGGACATCGCGCGCTCGGCCTGGGCGGTGATGGTGAGCGACGGGTTGACGCCGAGGTTCGCGGAGACCGCCGAGCCGTCGACCACCGAGATGCCGGGGTGCCCATGGAGCCGGTGGTACGGGTCGATCACCCCGTCCTCGGCGGTGGCGCCGATGGCACAGCCGCCGAGGAAGTGCGCGGTGAGCGGGGTGCCCATCAGTTCGCCCACGTTCGACCCCGCGAAACCGTTGATCTCCCGGGCGAGGAGCGAGGCGCCGCGGGTCGCCGCCTCGATCTGGGTCGGGTTGGGCGCGCCGTGTCCCTGCCGGGCGGTGAGCAGGCCCTTTCCGATGCCGCCGGGCTTGCGGTACGTCGTCAGGGAGTTGTCGAGCGACTGCATGACGAGCCCGATGATGGTCCGCTCCGACCAGCGGCGGTTGGAGAGCGACCGCAGGGCGAGCGCCGGGTGCTTGGCCAGTTCGAGCAGCCACCTGCGCACCCGGTGCGCGCCGTACGGCACCTGGAGGACGGTCAGCGCGCCCATCGAGTTGGAGCCCTTGCCGTACCGGACCGGCTCGATGTGGGTGTTCTCGTCCGGGTGGATCGAGGAGGTGATGGCGACGCCGCGGGTGAAGTCGACCCGCGCGGCCCCGTGCTTCTTGCGGTAGCGGCGGTCGGTGGTCTGCGAGCCGACCAGGCCCTCGGAGTTGGTACGGGTCAGCTCGCCGAGCCGGGACGAGATCCGGGGCAGCAGGCCGGTGTCCTTCATCCGGTGCAGCAGCGTCTGGGTGCCGTACGTGCCCGCGGCGACGACGACCCGGCGGGCGGTGAACGTACGTCCCTTGCCCTTCTTCCGGTTGTCGGTGGGGAGGGTCTTGACCGCGTGGCCGCCCCGGGAGTCCTCGACGACCGCGACGACCGAGGTCATCGGGTGGACGACCGCGCCCGCCCGCTGGGCGAGGTGGAGGTAGTTCTCGTTGAGGGTGTTCTTCGCGCCGTGCCGGCAGCCGGTCATGCACTCGCCGCACTCGGTGCAGGCCCTGCGGGAGGGGCCGGCGCCCCCGAAGAACGGGTCGGGGACCTCACTGCCGGGCTTCGCCCGCGCCGTGCCGTCGCCGTCCTTGCCGTCCCCGAAGAAGACGCCCACCGGGGCCATGTGGAACGTGTCGCCGATGCCCATGGCCTGCGCGGTCGCCTTCAGGTGGACGTCCGACGGGGTCATGGTCGGGTTGAGCCGGACCCCCAGCATCCGCTTGGCCTGGTCGTAGTACGGGGCCAGCTCCTCGCGCCAGTCGGTGATGTCCTTCCACTGCGGGTCGTCGAAGAACGGCGCGAGCGGCTCGTACAGGGTGTTGGCGTAGTTCAGCGAACCGCCGCCGACGCCCGCGCCCGCCAGCACCATGACGTTGCCCAGCAGGTGGATGCGCTGGATGCCGTACAGACCGAGCGCCGGGGCCCACAGGAAGTTCTTCAGGTCCCAGGAGTTCCTGGGCAGTTCGGAGCGGGTGAAGCGGCGGCCCGCCTCCAGCACCCCGACCCGGTACCCCTTCTCGGTCAGCCGCAGGGCCGAGACCGCACCGCCGAAGCCCGAGCCGACGACGAGCACGTCGTAGTCGTACGCGGCATCGTCGCATGCGGCGTCGTCGGCCGTTTCCCGGCCGGCGGGCCGATTCTGGGCAGGGCTGTCCTGGGACATGGCTCTCCTCGGTACGAAACGGGCGGAAGGTGCTGCGGCACCACCGGTGTCGGCGCGGGCAAAACCCCGTCGGTGCGGACGGAACGCTGTCAGCGCAGACGGAACGCCTTCATCGCCCTGAGACTGGCGCTCATGAACGCGGCGTACTTCTCGTCGTCCATGCCGAAGGACGGGGCGAGCGGGATCAGCCGCTGCTGGGCGACGGTCTGCGCCTCGGTGTACTTGAGGATGCCCTCGGAGCCGTGCCGCCGGCCGAGCCCGGAGTCCTTCATGCCGCCCATCGGGGACTGCACGCTGCCATAGGCGGGGGCGTACCCCTCGTTGATGTTGACCGTGCCGGTGCGCAGCCGGGCGGCGACCTGGTGGCCGCGCCGGGAGTCCTTCGTCCAGACGCTGGAGTTCAGGCCGTACGGGGTGGCGTTGGCCAGCGCGACGACCTCGTCCTCGTCGGTGAAGCGGTAGACGGAGACGACCGGGCCGAAGGTCTCCTCGGTGCACACGGCCATCGGCGCCTCGACGCCGTCGAGGATGGTCGGCTCGTAGAACAGCGGGCCGATGTCGGGGCGGGCGACCCCGCCCGCGACGAGCCTGGCGCCCTTCTCGACGGCCTCCGCGACGTGCCGACTGACGGTCTCCAGCTGGCGCTCGCCGACCAGGGAGCCCATGTCGGCGCCGTAGGCGAGGGAGCTGCCGAGCCGCATGGCCTTGGTGCGGGCGGCGAAACGGGCCACGAAGTCGTCGGCGATCGACTCGTGGACGTACAGCCGCTCGATGGAGATGCAGAGCTGTCCGGCGGAGGAGAAGCAGGCGCGGACGGCGCCCGCGGCGGCCTTCTCCACGTCGGCGTCCTTCAGGACCAGCATGGCGTTCTTGCCGCCGAGTTCCAGCGAGACGCCGACCAGCCGGGCCGCCGCGCCCTGCGCGACCTCGCGGCCGGTGCGGGTGGAGCCGGTGAACGAGACGTAGTCGGCGTGCTTGACGACCTCGGGGCCGACGACGGGGCCCTCGCCGAGGACGACCTGGAAGACCTCGGCGGGCAGTCCGGCCTCGATCAGCAGGTCACGGGCCCACAGCGCGGTCAGCGCGGTCTCCGTGTCGGGCTTCATCACGACGGCGTTGCCGGACACGAAGGCGGGCAGCGCATCGCCGACGGACAGTTCCAGCGGGTAGTTCCACGGCGCGATCTGGCCGACGACGCCGCGCGGCTGGCGCAGCTCGGTGACCTTGGTGAGGGTCGGCACGACACCGGTGTGCCGCTTCGGCCTCAGGTACGCGGCGGCCCTGCGCCCGTAGTGGCGGGCCGCGACGGCGACGGCCTGCACCTCCTCGTGGGCGTGCAGCCGGGCCTTGCCGGTCTCCAGCTGGATCAGGTCGAGCACCTCGGCCTGACGGCCGAGCATCAGGTCGTGGAAGCGGAGCAGCACGGCGGCGCGGGCGCGGACGGGGGTCGCGGCCCAGGCGGGCTGGGCGGCGCGGGCCCGCTCGAAGGCGGTCGCCACCTCCTCGGGGGTGGACTCCGGCAGGTCGGCCAGCTTCTCCCCGGTGAAGGGGGTGTGGTTGGCCGTGCGGCCCGAACCGACCACGCCCCGGGTGAGCTGGGCGATCACTTCGGGGGTCACCACATCGGCGGCGGTGCGCGCCCCGGCGGGGGCGGCGGCCACGGGGTTGGTGCCGACCGGCGCTGCGGAGGTGGACGTGGAGGCCTGCGAGTCCGTCATGAGGGCGAGAGTACGTCCAGCCGCACACTTTGGATACCCGTGGGTAATGGGTTTTCACAGTCCTCACAAACAAGCCAGTGGTCACTGGCAACGAAGCCCCTGATCAGCGGCCTTCTGCCCGGGTGACCCGGCGCGAGGTCATCTCCCGAGGACCGGACACTCCCGGTCGGAGGAGTCGCCTGGGCCGATTCGGCCGGAGGGATCGCCCGCGCCCGGTCCGGCTCACTCGGAGGAGTTGCCCGGGCCGGCTCACTCGGAGGAGTCGCCCGGCGCCCGCCAGCTGCGCAGCATCGTGTCGAACTGCGCCCGGGTCGTCTCCCAGTTCTCCTCCGGGCCCGTCATGTACAGCGCGTACTCGGGTCCGCCCGTCTCCCCGAAGTACATCTGGTCGATCGCGTGCCGGGGCCCCGGGTGCTGCTTGGTCTCGGTCCAGGTGAACTCCCAGAGCGATCCCGGCCGGTCCCGGTAGGTGTTGGAGTGCAGGGTCCGGCGCTGGTAGCCGGGAAGCCGCTCGGAGAGCTGCTTCTCCAGGCTCAACATGTGCATGTACGAATTCTCGAAGTCGGGCGCCGGGTCGATGCTGATCCGGATGTAGCGCACACCGCCGTCCGGGGTGTAGTCGATCTGGTTGCCGTCCATCCGGCGCTCCCAGCCGTCGGGCACGATCAGGCTGAAGCCCTCGGGGTCCTCCACCCGGTGCCAGCCGTCGGGCACGTCCTTCACCGGACCGGTGGCCTTCGAGGAGGACGGGGCGTCGGGATCGGTCCCGGGTCTGCCGGGGTCGGTCCCGGACTTGCCGGGGGCGGTCCCGGCCTTGCCGGGGTCGATGGCGTCCCCGGTCGGGTCGGTCCGCCCGATGGACTTCTCCGTGCGGTCCCCGTACTTCATCGCGGCGAGTCCCGCGCCGCCGCCGACCAGTGCCGCGATCGCGACGACCAGGATCGCGGTGCGCCAGCGTCCGCGGCTGCGGCGGGTCACCGGGGCCGTGGCGGGCGGCCCGGCGTCGGAGTGGGGCGACGGGGCGGGGGCCGTCGGGCCGGTGGCGTCGTCCTGGCCCAGGGAGTTCAGCATCTCGCCGGTGACCCGCTGCGTCGGTACGAACGCCTGCGCGGCCACGGGTTCGCGGCCCTCCATGGCGTCCAGCAGCATCCGCTCGGCCTCCGCCGCCGTCGGACGCTCGTCCGGCTCCTTGCGGAGCAGCGCGGTGATCACGGGGGCGAGCGGGCCCGCCCGGCCGGGCGGCGGCGGCTCGTCGGTGACGACGGCCTGCATGGTGGAGATCGGGGACGTGCGACGGAAGGGCGAGCGCCCCTCGACCGCGGTGTAGAGCGTGGCGCCGAGCGACCACAGGTCGGAGGCGGGCCCCGGGTCGGCGCCGCGGACCCGTTCGGGCGCCAGGTAGTCGATGGAGCCGACCAGTTCGCCGGTCCTGGTGATGGTCGAGTCGCCCTCGATGGCGGCGATCCCGAAGTCGGTGAGCAGCACCTGCCCGTCCCCGGCGAGCAGGACGTTGCCGGGCTTCACGTCGCGGTGCAGGACCCCCGCCGCGTGCGCGGCGCGCAGGGCGCCCAGCACGTGGAGGCCGATCCTGGCCGCCTCGCGCGGCTCCACCTCGCCGGACTCCTTGGCGGCGTCGGCGAGTGACGGGCCGTCGACGTACTGCATGACGATCCAGGGCCGGTTGTCGTACTCGAGCACGTCGTGGACGGTGACCACGCCCGGGTGCGTGATCCGGGCGGCGGCCCGGGCCTCCTTCTGCGTCCGGGCGTGCAGGACGGCCCGGTCCGCCTCGGCGACGTACTGCCCGGCGGTCAGCTCCTTGACCGCGACCGTGCGGTGCAGCACCTCGTCGTGGGCCCGCCACACCTTGCCCATGCCGCCGCGCCCCAGGACTTCGCCCAACCGGTACCTTCCGGCCAGCAACAATCCCGTTTCCGTGCCCTGTGATTGCTCCACGCGTCCCCGCCCCGTGTCCCCGCCCCGTACCTCGGATGCCAGATTACGGAGCGGACGCACGGCCACGGAACCTCGCACCGCCCAAGAGACCGCACTGTGATGCTTGTCGCTCCGTCACCTGCCGGCCGGTGCGCGGAGCGGGGTCAGGACGTCACGCGGTAGGAAGCGATGGCTTGTTCGTAGATGTCCGAAACCTTGTCACGCTGGTCCTCCGGGCCGATGACCTGGATGACGTGGTAGCGGCCCTCGACGATCATCACGAGGTTGCGGGCGTACACCTCGCGCCCCGAGGCGTCCTGCCAGGTGAACTGGCCCTCCGCCATGGCCTGTCGGCCCACGTCGATCCGGCGCAGCCCGCTCGATCCCGACCACTCGGAGTCGCGGAACTGCTGCAGCTCCAGCTCCTTGTCGGCCTGGTACGCCAGCGGGTCGCCGCCACTGGACTTGACCGTGTCACGGCCCGGGACGATCAGCAGGCTGAAACCGTCGCCGCCGTAACGGATCTGACGGTCGGCGTTGGCCGGGGTGCGCCGCCAGCTCTTGGGCGCGCCGACCTCGAAGCCCTCGGCGTCCTTGCGCAGGGTGTAGCCGGGGGCGAGCGCGACGGCGGAGCGGCTGGTCTGCGGCTGTTGGGAACCGGACGGATCCTGGCCGCCGGTCTCCCCCGTGCCGGGGTCCGGCGCACCGGACGTCGACGCCCCGGGCCCCGAGGAGCCGTTGCCCGGTCCGGCGTCCGACTTGGGCAGGAACAGCACGGCATACGCGATGGCCGCGGCCATGACCAGCAGGATCAGCAGCAGGAGCATCCGCCCGAGCCTGCGCGGCGCCCGGCCCTCGGCGGACCGGGGCGGGGTGCGGAGCGCCTTGGGCTCGCGCGGCGCCCTGGGAGCCTTGGCGGGTCTGGGAGCCTTGGCGGGCCTGGGGGCGCGTTCGGCCCTGGGCCCGTCCGGTCGCTCGAACCCGTCCTGCCGGTCGGTGTGGTCCCGCCGGTCGAATCCGCCCAGCAGGTCGAGCCCGAGGTCCTGCTCCGGCTGCGCCTGCCGGCCGGGCCTGCCCTTGGTGTGCCGGTGACGGCCGTGGGCCGCGTTGCGACCGCGGCGACGGCGGACCAGCTCGCCCCGGCGGCGCACGATGGGGAGCCGGGCACTGTCGGCGGCCGGCAGGGGCACGACGTCCAGACCGGCCTCGGGCTCGGGCGCCGAACGCACCAGGGAGCGCAGCCAGCCGCTCAGCTCCTCGAAGTCCGGCCGCTCGGTGGGGTCCTGGCGCAGCAGGGACTCCACGACGGGGCGCAGCGGGCCGCACTCCTCGGCGAAGGCGGGCGGCTCGGCGCACACCATCTGCACCAGCTCGGCCGCGTTCTCCTCGGGGTAGGGGGCGTGGCCCTGAACGGCGCGGTAGAGCAGCGCACCCAGCGCCCAGAGGTCGGTGGCGGGGCCGATCGGCGGCGCCAGGCGCCAGTTCTCGTGGACGGGGCCGGCCTGCTCGGGCGCCCAGCGCTCGGTGACCGCGCCCACGACGGCGATCCGGGTCTGCCGGGCGCGCTCGGCGGCGAGGGGGGTGGCGGGGCCCCGGTAGCCGGAGCCCGTACGGCCGTCCTCGTCGCCCTCGTCCCAGCGGCCCGCCGACTGCTGCTCCGGCAGGTGCGCGGGGAGGCCCGGGGCGCCGCCGCGCCGGGCCTCGGCCCGCAGCGCGTCCTGCCCCGATCCTCCGGCGGGCACGGGACGCCCCGCTCCGGGCCCGTCGTTCCACGAGCCGATGAGGTACGCCCGCCGAGGGGGAGACGCGGGGCCCGGGGGCGTGCGGTCGTCCTCGCCCTCGTGATGGCCGGGGTCGGTGTCGTGGACGTTCTCGGCGTCGTGGATGTCCTCGTCGTCCTCGCTCGCGTCGTCCTCGTACGGGTCCTCGGCGTGCGGGGTGTCGTCGCCGTACGGGCCCTTGGACCAGGGAGATCCGGTGTAGGGGGCCGTCGTCCCGGTGGTGTCGTCGCCGGTCCTCCTCGCGTCGGGCCGCCCACTCCGCGACTGCGTGAAATCCCTGGACGGGGACGACGGGAAGGCGTAGTTCACCGGGCGCGGCACGGCCTCCAGATCGCCCGGGAGACCCGGCGCCGCCTCTCTCCGCACGTCACCGGAGCGGTCGCCGCCGAAGGGCTCGCCACCGAAGTGACCGTCCCCGGCGCGGTCGCCGTCCTCGTGCGGAGCATCGGGGTACGGGGCGTCGTCGTCGGCATCCGCACCGGCCTCCGCATGCGGGTCGTCGGTGTACGGGTCACCGTCGGCGTACGCCTCGTCATCACCGTCGCCGTCACCGTACGGACCGTCGTCCTCCCGGCCCGTCCCTATCGCCATCCGGCCGCGCGAGGCCGGGACCTCGGCCATGGGGGCGGGCGCCGGAGGCACTGCGGGCCGGGGCGGCGCGAACACTCCGGCTTCGGCCTCGGATCGGTCGTATCCGTCCTCCTCGTCGTACTCGTCCCCGTGGTCGTACTCATCCCCGTGGTCGTACTCGTCCTCGTGGTCGTCGTCCTCGTCGTCGGGCCGCGGCGTCGTCACGTAGCCGCAGAGCGCCTCCTCCGCCGCCCCGGCCGCCAGGCCGGTCAGCAGGACGCGTCCGTCGTCGCAGACCAGCACCGTGCGGGCGGTGATGTTCCGGTGGGTCCAGCCATGGGCGTGCAGCGCCCGCAGCGCGGCCAGCACGTCGGAGCCGATCTCGGCGGCCCGGAAGGGGTTGAGCGGGCGCTCCGCGAGCAGGCTCGCGAGCGGGCGGGCCGCGACGAACTCGCTCACGATCCAGAGCGAACCCGCCTCGGCGAACACGTCGAAGACCTGGCCGAGCCGGGGGTGGTCGGGAACCTGGGCCGCCGCCTGCGCCGCCTCGACGGCACGCCGCACCACCGGGTCCGCCGGCTGCCGCACCGCCCCTCCGGCGCCCCGGAAACCGGTCGGCACCGAGCCGTCCGCGCCGAGCACCTCGGCGTCCACCACCTCGGGCAACGGCACCTGCCGGACCAGGACTTCCTGCCCGCTGTAGGTGTCGAACGCCCGGGTCTCGACCGGTTCGTACTCGTCCGACCGGGACAACGGAAGGCGGTAGCGGTCGGCAAGCACCCGACCCGCGTAGTCGTCCACGACGCCTCCCCAGAGCGCGTTGTCCCCCGGCCACAAGGGACCGCATCAACCCGTCAATTGCGGTCGCTCACCGTGCAACTGACCCATCGTTCCGGCTGCGTACGGCCTTCAGGCTCTCACGATACGTGGCACGTGACGGCCGCGCGCCGGGGTCGGTGCAACCCGGCCCCTTTCCCCCGAGGAGTCAGACGGACCAGCCGGATCGTCCGGTTCCACCGGAGCCGCTGGTTCCGGTCGGTCCGGTCAGTCGACGGGTTTGAACGTGTCGAACGCGACCTGACGCAGCTTCCGGCACTCCGCGTCGTTCCACTCGTCCGCCTTGCAGCTGATCATGATCGCGTAGCCGTGGCCGGCGTCGACCTTGAAGCCCCGGTTGAGCACATGGACCGGCTGGCCCTGCTGGGTGCGCTCGAACTGCCAGTCGGCGACGGTCGGGTAGCCGTTGTACTCGACCTTCTTGATGCCGAAGTGCTTGTAGCCCCTGCTGGTGGCGGCGACGGCGGCCCGCGCGGCGTTCCAGGCCGCGGCGGCGTCGCCGCCGGGCGAGTCGGTGTAGTCGATCTGGATGCGCGGGAAGCCGCCGTCGACGTTGTAGATCGCCCCGGAGTTGCTGCCGGCCGTCTTGTCGAACCGGAAGTTCTCGGGCATGGCCACCGTGAAGTGGAAGCGCTTGCTCGCGACCTTCCGGAACCCGGCGGGCAGGGCGTCACCGGGCTTGTCGCCCTTCGAGCCGTCCGCCCCCTCGGCCGCGCCGTCGCCCTTGTCCTTGCCCTTGTCCGCGTCCTGGCCCTGGGCGCCGTTCTGGTCCTTGCCCTGGTCCTTGCCGCTGCCTCCGCCGGTGCCGCTGTCGGTGTCCGTGGAGGAGCCCCCGGTGGCCGTCGAGGGCCCGGCCGAGGTGGACTTGTCGTCCTTGCCGTTGCCATTGCCCGCGTTGTTCTTGTCGTCCCCGTCGAGCGTGAGCGCGAGGATCGTGCCGATCAGGACGAGCGCGATCACCGCGGCGATGATCGCCAGGGTGCGGCGCGGCACCACGTCCGTGAGGGACGCGCGCGGCGGGGCGGCCGGCGACGTGGCCGGACGGGGCGGCGGCACGGAGGCGGAGGCCACCCTGGCCGCGCCGGTCGCCGGGGCGGCGGGCCGACCGGGCTTCGACAGGGATGCCGGACCGCTCGCCGCGGCGGCGGACGGGGGCGCGGCGGTGGCCGGCGTGGCGGCAGCGGCCGTACCGGCGGCGGCGACCGGGGCCGCCTTCGCGTTGCGCACGGAACGCAGCGCGCCCCGCAGCCGGTCCCGCGCGCCCTCGCCCTGCTCCGCGGGCTTCGACGCCGCCTCGGGGCGGGCGTCCGGCGTCTTGGGCAGGGCCATGACCTGGGTGGCCTCGGCGGGCGGAACCGCCGCCGGCTCCGGCTTCTCGGGAGCGTGGATCACGTCGTTGAGCAGGGTGCGGGCGCCCGCGTCGTCGAGCCGCTGCTCGGGGTCCTTGGCGAGGAGGCCGTAGATGACGTCCTTCAGCGGACCGGCGTTCTTCGGCGGGTCGAGCGGCTCGGTCATCACCGCGGTCAGGGTGGCGATCGCCGAGCCCTTGTCGTACGGCGGGGTGCCCTCGACGCTGGCGTACAGCAGGCCGCCGAGCGACCACAGGTCGGCGGGCGGGCCCGGCTTGTGCCCGCGGGCGCGCTCCGGGGAGATGTACGAGGGCGCGCCGACGAGCATGCCCGTCGAGGTGACCGACGGGTCGCCCTCGACCTGGGCGATGCCGAAGTCGGTCAGCACGACCCGGCCGTCCTCGGCGATCAGCACGTTGGACGGCTTCACGTCACGGTGCAGGATGCCCTCGCGGTGCGCCGATCTGAGCACGTCGAGTATCGCGAGGCCGACCTCGGCCGCCCGCTTCGGCGTCAGGACCCCGTCCTCGCGGATGGCCTCGGCGAGGGACTTGCCCTCGATGAGCTCCATCACGATCCACGGCCGGTCGTCCTCGTCGACCACGTCGTAGACCGTCACTGCGCCGTTGTTGCGAATCCTGGCGATCGCCTTCGCCTCGCGCAGGGTGCGCGTGATGAGACGGCGCTTCTCGTCCTCGTCGATGGCCGAGGGGAACCTCAGTTCCTTGACCGCGACCGTGCGGCCCAGCGTTTCGTCGGCGGCACGCCAGACCGTGCCCATACCGCCCCGGCCGAGCACTTCCCCGAGCCGGTACCGACCCGCGAGGAGGCGTCCGTCCGTGTCCCGTTGGGGCTCCCGTGCCTGCTCCGCCTCCGACATGCGTCCCCTCTGCGATCAACCCGCCCTGGCAGAGCGTTCATTGTCCCTCACCCCGACACCGGTCGTGGTGCCGGGTCCACGGGCCCGTCATGATGTGCCCGGAGAAAGGGATTCCCCGCCATGCCGATACCCAGGGCACTGTTCGTCACCCCGTTGGTGCTGGTGCTGCTCCTCCTGGGAACAGCGACCCCGCCCAGCGAACCACACCTTGCCCCCGCGGCCACCCACCTTCCGCGGCTCGTCGCCCGGGGAGGCGCCCCCACGGCGGCATTGCTGGCCCGTCGGGTCCCTCCCGCACCGTACGACACCTACCGCTCGACGGGACCGGGTATCCGACAGGCGGACCGGTTCCGGGTCGGCAGCATCACCAAGACCTTCGTCGCCACGGTCGTGCTCCAACTCGCCGGGGAACGGCGGCTGCGCCTGTCCGACACCGTCGACCGGCTGCTGCCCGGACTGATCGGGGGGCACGGCAACGACGGCCGCCGCATCACCCTGCGCGCCCTGCTCAACCACACCAGCGGCCTGTACGACTACACCGCCGACGCGTCCGCCCATCCGGTCTCCCCCGCCGAAGCGATCCGGGTCGCCCTGGCCCACCGCCCGACGGGCGCCCCCGGCCGCTACGCCTACTCCAACACCAATTACGCCGTACTCGGACTCGTCGTTCAACGGGTCACCGGCCACGGCTACGCCACCGAGATCCGCGACCGCATCCTCAACCCCCTCCGTCTCACCGGCACCTCCCTCCCGGGCGCCCGCACCGGCCTGCCCGACCCGCACGGCCGCGGCTACACCCGCGACCCGGCCGACGGCACGCTCCGCGACGTCACCGTCCTCGACCCGCGCACGGCGGGCGCGGCCGGGGAGCTGATCTCCACCCTCGGCGACCTCGACCGTTTCCAGTCGGCCCTGTTGGGCGGCCGTCTCCTCCCGCCGGCCCAGCTGACGGCCATGCTGGACACGGAGGCCACGCACGGCTCCTACGGCCTGGGCATCCAGCCGCGAAAGCTGTCCTGCGGCACCACCGTCTGGGGCCACAGCGGCCGCATAGCGGGCAGTTACGTCCGTACCGCCGCCACCCGCGACGGGCGGCACACCCTGACGTACCGCACCAACACGGACACCCTGACCGACGGGGAGGCCCTCGAACAGGCACTGCTCGACGCGGAGTTCTGCACCCCCGCCCCTTCCTCCTGAGCCGGGTACGCCGTCCCCGGCCCCCGGGGCAATACACCTGGACCGGCTGGATGGGCTGGATCGGTTAGATCGGCACGATGTCCGGGGCCCCGAGCCGCGCCGCGTCCGCCGTGAGGTCGTCCGGCTGCCGCTGCGACTCCCGTTCCGCCTGCACCCGCTTCTCGTAGTGCTCGACCTCCCGGTCGACCTGCCCCTCGTCCCAGCCCAGCACCGGCGCCATCAGCTCCGCGCAGATCCTGGCGCTGCGCGTGCCCCGGTCGAAGGTCTCTATGGAGATCCGGGTACGACGGGTCAGTACGTCGTCGAGATGACGCGCGCCCTCGTGCGAGGCCGCGTAGACGATCTCGGCCTTCAGGTAGTCGTCGGCCGCGGGCAGCGGTTCGCCCAGCGCCGGATCGCCGACGACGAGTTCGAGGATCTCCTCGGTCATGGACCCGTAGCGGTTGAGCAGGTGCTCCACCCGGGCGACGTGGAGGCCGGTCCTGGCCGCGATCCTCGCGCGGGCGTTCCACAGGGCCCGGTACCCCTCGGCCCCCAGCAGCGGGATGTCCTCGGTGACGCAGGCCGCCACCCGCTGGTCGAGGCCGTGCACCGCCTCGTCCACCGCGTCCTTCGCCATCACCCGGTACGTCGTGTACTTGCCGCCCGCCACGACCACGAGGCCCGGCAGCGGATGCGCCACCGTGTGCTCGCGCGAGAGCTTGCTGGTGGCGTCGGACTCCCCGGCCAGCAACGGCCGCAGGCCGGCGTAGACGCCCTCGACGTCGTCCCTGGTCAGGGGCGTGGCCAGGACCGAGTTGACGTGTTCGAGCAGGTAGTCGATATCGGCGCTGGAGGCCGCCGGGTGCGCCTTGTCCAGGTCCCAGTCGGTGTCCGTCGTCCCGACGATCCAGTGCCGGCCCCACGGGATGACGAAGAGGACGGACTTCTCGGTCCGCAGGATCAGCCCGGTCGTGGAGTGGATGCGGTCCTTGGGGACGACCAGGTGGATGCCCTTGGACGCCCGTACGTGGAACTGGCCGCGCTCCCCGATCAGCGCCTGGGTGTCGTCCGTCCACACCCCGGTCGCGTTGACCACCTGTTTGGCCCTGACCTCGTACTCCCGGCCCGTCTCGACGTCCTCGACGCGGGCGCCGACGACCCGCTCGCCCTCCCGCAGGAAACCGATCACCCGCGCCCGGTTGGCCACGTGCGCGCCGTAACCGGAGGCGGTGCGCACCAGTGTCGTCACGTAGCGGGCGTCGTCCATCTGCGCGTCGTAGTACTGCAACGCCCCGACCAGGGCGTCCTTCCGCAGCGCCGGGGCGACGCGCAGGGCGTGGCGGCGGGAGAGGTGCCGGTGCACGGGCAGCCCCCGGCCGTGGCCCGACGACACCGACATCGCGTCGTAGAGCGCGACCCCGGAACCGGCGTAGAACCGCTCCCAGCCCTTGTGCTGCAAGGGGTAGAGGAAGGGCACCGGCCTCACCAGGTGCGGGGCCAGCCGCTGGAGGAGCAGACCGCGCTCCTTCAGCGCCTCCCGCACGAGCGCGAAGTCGAGCATCTCCAGATAGCGCAGACCGCCGTGGATCAGCTTGCTCGACCTGCTCGACGTGCCCGACGCCCAGTCGCGGGCCTCGACCAGGCCGGTCGAGAGCCCTCTCGTCACCGCGTCCAGCGTCGTACCGGCGCCGACCACGCCCGCTCCCACGACCAGCACGTCCAGTTCGCGCTCGGCCATCGCGGCCAGCGCCTCGGCGCGTTCCGCAGGTCCCAGTGTCGCTGTCCTCACCGCTGCCTCCCGGGTAGATCGGGGTGGTCCGGCACTGGGGCGCGACCCGACGCGAAAGCCGGACGGCCCGTGCCCACCTCTCGATTCTGTCCGCCGTCCACGACTTCGGCCACCGCCTGTGGACAACACCAGGACGGCAGGAACCCGGCAATGCGACATATAGGTCATATTTAACCCTAGTGTGACATTGCGCTGTCCCCAGCAGTTGCGCTTTCTGGCTCCATGGTCCTGGACCGATCGGGAAGGACGGCCCTCCACATGCCCGCAGACCTCGCCGTCATCGGCCTCGGCCACCTCGGCCTGCCCCTCGCCCAAGCCGCCGTGTCCGCCGGCATCGAGACCGTCGGCTACGACACCGACCCCCGCGCCTGCACGGAACTCTCCGCGGGCCGCACCCCCGTCGAGGGATCGCTCACCGCCTCGGAGATCCGCCGGATGCTCTCCGGCGGGTTCCGCCCCACCACCGACCCGGCCGAACTGGGCCGCGTCCGCACCGCCGTGATCTGCGCCCCCACCCCGCTCGGCGCCGACCGCCACCCCGACCTCACCGCCGTCGGCGACGCGGCCCGCGCACTCGCCGCCCGGCTGCGCCCGCACACCACCGTCCTCCTGGAGTCGGCCGTACCGCCCGGCACCACCGAGAACCACGTACTACCGCTGCTCGAGGCGGGCTCCGGGCTGCGCGCCGGCCGCGACTTCCACCTCGCCTGCTCCCCCGGCCGCCTCGACCCCGGCAACCGGACCCACAACTACGCCAACACCCCCAAGGTCATCGGCGGCCTCACCCCCGCCTGCACCGAGTCCGCCGCCGCCTTCTACGGTCGGCTCACCGACAAGGTCGTACGGGCCCGCGGCACGCGCGAGGCCGAGATGACGAAGGTCCTGGAGACCAACTTCCGGCACGTCAACATCGCCCTGGTCAATGAGATGGCGGTGCTCTGTCACGACCTCGGCGTCGACTTCTGGGACGTCATCCGGTGCGCCGAGACCAAGCCCTTCGGCTTCCAGCCGTTCCGGCCCGGCCCCGGTGTCGGCGGTCACGGCGCCCCCGTCGACCCGGGCTGCCTCCCGTACCGCCGCCGCGCCCCCGGCCACCCACTGCGCATGGTCTCGCTCGCCCAGGAGATCAACGACCGGATGCCGCAGTACGTGATCCAGCGGTGCGCCACCCTGCTGAACGAGCACGGAAAATCCGTCCGCGGCGCCCGGGTGCTGCTGCTCGGCGTCACCTACAAGCCCGACCTGGCCGACCAGGAGGCGTCCCCCGCCCGGGAGATCGCGGGCCGGCTGATGGACATGGGGGCACAGATCGGCTACCACGACCCGCACGTCCTGGACTGGCGGGTGCGCGAGCTGCCCGTTCCGCGCGCCGACTCGCTGTACGAGGCCGCGTCGAGCGCCGACCTCACGGTGCTGCTCCAGCACCACCGGACCTACGACCTCCAGGGCCTCGCGGTGAAGGCACAGCTCCTCCTGGACACCCGTGGAGCCACCCCGGCAGGGGCCGCACATCGGCTGTGAGGAGGGTTTCGCGGAAGATTCCGGTGGGCGATGTCAGGGGCGGCTGCTAGCCTGCGGCGTCACTTCTCGCACAATCGTGCGCTTCCGTTCCAGGGGGATTCCTTCATGAGCCAGCCCGTGCCGCCGCCGAACCAGCCGCAGCAGCCGCAGCAGCCGTACAACGCCCAGCCCGGCGGCAACCCGTACGGGGGCCAGCAGCCCGGCGGCAACCCGTTCGGGGGCCAGCAGCCCGGCCAGCCCGGCGCGCCGTTCGGCGGCGCCCCGTACGCCCCTCCGGCCCCGGTGCGCGACAAGGTGGGCCTCGGTCTGCTGACGGCGCTGGTCACGGCGCTCGTCGCGGCCTTCCTGTACGGCGTCATCGCCGGCGCGATCGAGCGTGAGATCGGCTACATCGCCATCGGTGTCGGCTTCCTGATCGGCTTCGCGGCGAGCAAAGTGGGCGGGCGCAACCCGATCCTGCCCGTGGTCAGCGCCGTCCTGTCGGTGGGCGCCGTCTACCTCGGCCAGCTCATCGGCGTCTCGATCATCCTGTCCGACCTGGCCCAGCAGTCCGCGGCCACGCTGTTCTTCGAGAACTTCGACGTGCTGACGGAGGCGTGGGGCGAGGCGGCGGACTTCAAGGCCTACATCTTCCTGCTGCTCGGCGCCGTCGCCGCCTTCGGTGGCGCCAAGAAGGCCGCGTAACCCCGGCCCGGTTCCGCAGGGTCCGCGGTACCGCGAAGGATCCGGCCGCACCGGACGGATCCGATGGACGCGTCCATCGGGCACGTTCACCGGGCACGGGCGAGGGCCCCGCACACCGCCGATCGCGGTGCACGGGGCCCTCGCCCGTTCTTCCGTGCGTCTGTACGTCCGTACGTCCTGCACGTGTCCCGTACGTTCCCCTACGGGGAAGTGCTCAGCGGCTGTGCTGCGAGTCCGCCACCGTCACCTCGACGCGCTGGAACTCCTTGAGGTCGCTGTACCCCGTCGTCGCCATCGCCCGGCGCAGCGCGCCGAAGATGTTCATCGAGCCGTCGGGGGTGTGCGAGGGGCCGGTCAGGACCTCCTCGGTGGTGCCGACGGAGCCCAGGTCCACCAGCTTGCCGCGCGGCACGTCCTCGTGGACGGCCTCCATGCCCCAGTGCCGGCCGCGGCCCGGCGCGTCGGTGGCGCGGGCCAGCGGGGAGCCCATCATCACGGCGTCCGCGCCGCAGGCGATGGCCTTCGGCAGGTCGCCGGACCAGCCGACGCCGCCGTCCGCGATCACGTGCACGTACCGGCCGCCGGACTCGTCCATGTAGTCCCGGCGGGCCCCGGCCACGTCGGCGACCGCGGTCGCCATCGGGACCTGGATGCCGAAGACGTTGCGCGTGGTGTGCGCGGCGCCGCCGCCGAAGCCGACGAGGACACCGGCCGCGCCGGTGCGCATCAGGTGCAGGGCGGCGGTGTACGTGGCGCAGCCGCCGACGATCACCGGGACGTCCAGCTCGTAGATGAACTGCTTGAGGTTCAGCGGCTCGGCCGCGCCGGAGACGTGCTCGGCGGAGACCGTCGTGCCGCGGATGACGAAGATGTCCACGCCCGCGTCGACGACGGCCTTGGAGAACTGGGCGGTGCGCTGCGGGGAGAGCGCGGCGGCGGTGACGACGCCGGAGTCGCGCACCTCCTTGATGCGCTGCCCGATCAGCTCCTCCTGGATCGGGGCGGAGTAGATCTCCTGGAGGCGGCGGGTCGCCGACTCGACGGGCATCTCGGCGATCTCGTCGAGCAGCGGCTGCGGGTCGGCGTGCCGGGTCCACAGCCCTTCCAGGTTGAGGACGCCGAGGCCACCGAGCTCGCCGATGCGGATCGCGGTCTGCGGGGAGACCACCGAGTCCATGGGGGCGGCCAGGAACGGCAGCTCGAACCGGTAGGCGTCGATCTGCCAGGCGATCGAGACCTCCTTCGGGTCGCGGGTGCGACGGCTCGGTACGACGGCGATGTCGTCGAATGCGTACGCCCGGCGGCCGCGCTTGCCGCGCCCGATCTCGATCTCAGTCACGATGGTGTGGCCTTTCCCTCTATGTCTGCGCTGTCCAGTATCCCCGACACACGCCTGAGGGGCGGCCCCGGAACCCCGGGGCCGCCCCTCAGGCGTGTGGCCGCGTCACTTCCTGCTGTAGTTCGGCGCCTCGACCGTCATCTGGATGTCGTGCGGGTGGCTCTCCTTGAGACCCGCCGAGGTGATCCGGACGAACCGGCCGTTCTCCTGGAGCTCGGGGACGGTGCGTCCGCCGACGTAGAACATCGACTGGCGCAGACCGCCGGTGAGCTGGTGGACGACCGCGGAGAGCGGGCCGCGGTAGGGGACCTGGCCCTCGATGCCCTCGGGAACCAGCTTCTCGTCGGAGGCGACGCCCTCCTGGAAGTAGCGGTCCTTGGAGAAGGACTTGCGGTCGCCGCGGCTCTGCATCGCGCCGAGCGAGCCCATGCCCCGGTAGGACTTGAACTGCTTGCCGTTGATGAACATCAGCTCGCCCGGGGATTCCTCGCAGCCCGCGAGCAGCGAGCCGAGCATCACGGTGTCCGCGCCGGCCACCAGGGCCTTGGCGATGTCGCCGGAGTACTGCAGGCCGCCGTCACCGATGACCGGGACACCGGCCGCCTTGGCGGCGAGCGACGCCTCGTAGATCGCGGTGACCTGCGGGACGCCGATGCCGGCGACGACGCGGGTGGTGCAGATGGAGCCGGGGCCGACACCGACCTTGATGCCGTCGGCGCCCGCGTCGATCAGCGACTGGGCGCCGTCCCGGGTGGCGATGTTGCCGCCGATGACGTCGACGCCGGACGCGTTCGACTTGATCTTGGCGACCATGTCGCCGACCAGCCGGGAGTGGCCGTGGGCGGTGTCCACGACGATGAAGTCGACACCGGCCTCGACGAGCGCCTGGGCCCGCTCGAAGGCGTCACCGGCGACACCGACGGCGGCGCCGACCAGCAGTCGGCCTTCCTTGTCCTTGGCGGCGTTCGGGTACTTCTCGGCCTTGACGAAGTCCTTGACGGTGATGAGGCCCTTGAGGACCCCGGCCTCGTCGACCAGCGGGAGCTTCTCGATCTTGTGGCGGCGCAGCAGCTCCATGGCGTCCACGCCGGAGATGCCGACCTTGCCGGTGACCAGCGGCATCGGCGTCATGACCTCGCGCACCTGGCGCGTGCGGTCCGACTCGAAGGCCATGTCGCGGTTGGTGACGATGCCGAGCAGCTTGCCCGCGGCGTCGGTGACCGGAACGCCGCTGATGCGGAACTTGGCGCACAGCTCGTCGGCCTCGCGCAGCGTCGCGTCCGGGTGCACCGTGATCGGGTCGGTGACCATGCCGGACTCGGAGCGCTTCACCAGGTCGACCTGGTTGGCCTGGTCGGCGATGGAGAGGTTGCGGTGCAGCACACCGGCGCCGCCCTGCCGGGCCATGGCGATCGCCATGCGGGCCTCGGTGACCTTGTCCATCGCGGCGGAGAGCAGCGGGATGTTCACCCGCACGTTCTTGGAGATGTACGAGGAGGTGTCGATCTGATCGGGCGCCATGTCGGACGCGCCGGGCAGCAGCAGCACGTCGTCGTATGTCAGCCCGAGCGTCGCGAATTTCTCGGGCACTCCGTCGACGTTTGCAGTCATGACACCTTCCCCAAATGGCCTTGATCGGTGCGGATGTCCATGCTAACGGCCTTCGGGGGTGTCTCATTCCACGAACAAGATCACCTGGGGATTCTGTAACTTCCTACGGGCCGTCGGGGGTGGGTACGGAGGCCGCGCGGGGTCCGGAACGAAGGCCCCGTAGGGGCCGGGACGGAGGTACGGAGGCCCCGTAGGGGCCGGGACGGAAGCCTCGTCAAGGCCTGGCAAAGGATCTGCGGGGCCGGCCAGAAGCTTCGCTGGGTCTGTCAGGAGCTTCGCGGATCTGGCAGGAGCTTCGCGGATCTGTCAGGGGCTTCGCTGGATCCGGCAGGAGCTTCGTGCGTTCCGGCAAGGGCTTCGCCGGGCCCGGGCGGGTTCGGCCTCACCCCGGGCGGGCCCGGCCTCATTGTCCCGCGAGGGCTCTCAGCCGGCTCAGCGCCCGGTGCTGGGCGACCCGGACCGCTCCCGGGGACATGCCCAGCATCTGCCCGGTCTCCTCCGCGGTCAGCCCCACGGCGACCCGGAGGACGAGCAGCTCGCGCTGGTTGTCCGGGAGGTTGGCCAGGAGCTTCTTCGCCCAGGCGGCATCGCTGCTGAGCAGGGCCCGCTCCTCGGGGCCGAGCGAGTCGTCGGGCCGCTCGGGCATCTCGTCCGAGGGCACGGCGGTCGATCCCGGGTGCCGCATGGCGGCCCGCTGGAGATCGGCGACCTTGTGTCCCGCGATGGCGAAGACGAACGCCTCGAAGGGCCTGCCGGTGTCCTTGTAGCGCGGCAGCGCCATCAGCACCGCGACGCAGACCTCCTGCGCCAGGTCCTCCACGAAGTGGCGGGCGTCACCGGGCAGCCGGTTCAGCCGGGACCTGCAGTAACGCAGGGCGAGGGGGTGGACATGGGCCAGCAGATCATGGGTGGCCTGCGCATCGCCCTCGACGGCGCGGTGCACCAGGGCACCGATCGCCGTCGTCTCGTCGTCGCGCATCGGACCATGGTGCCTCGGAGCCTCGCCATCCGTGCCACCGCGTCCGCAGTTGTGCACCGAAGCGTTATGAGCGGGTGCGCCGGAAGTCATGTCCTGCGCCCTCCCCTTCCGCTGGACCGAATCGTTCCCGAGGAACTCCACCCCGAGGAACTCCACGTCTCAAGGATGCGGCATCGGCCGGGAAGCGTCACATACCGTCGGCCCGGCGGGCGCCGCGGAGGGCACGGAGCCCGCCGGGCGCACGTCGGCCGCGCCGCCCCGCCCGCCGGTGTGCGGGCGGGGAACCGCTCGGCCGTCGGCCCCGGCCGCCCCTCAGCGGACCAGCCCCCAGCGGAAGCCGAGTGCCACGGCGTGCGCCCGGTCCGAGGCCCCGAGCTTCTTGAACAGACGCCTGGCGTGGGTCTTCACCGTGTCCTCGGAGAGGAAGAGCTCGCGTCCGATCTCGGCGTTCGAACGGCCGTGGCTCATCCCTTCCAGCACCTGGATCTCCCGCGCGGTGAGCGTCGGCGCCGCACCCATCTCGGCCGACCGCAGCCGGCGCGGGGCGAGCCGCCACGTCGGGTCGGCCAGCGCCTGGGTGACGGTGGCCCGCAGCTCCGCGCGGGAGGCGTCCTTGTGCAGATAGCCGCGGGCACCGGCGGCGACCGCGAGCGCGACCCCGTCCAGGTCCTCGGCGACGGTCAGCATGATGATCCTGGCGCCGGGATCGGCGGAGAGCAGCCGCCGGACCGTCTCCACACCCCCCAGGCCGGGCATGCGTACGTCCATCAGAATCAGATCCGAACGGTCGGCGCCCCAGCGGCGGAGGACTTCCTCGCCATTGGCCGCCGTCGTCACCCGCTCGACGCCGGGCACGGTCGCGACCGCGCGTCGGAGCGCTTCTCGGGCGAGCGGGGAATCGTCGCAGACGAGCACGGATGTCATGACCGTCCTCCGCAGCTGATGCGCGTCACCTTGTGCCTCCAGGCTGTTACCAGTCGTCACCTGCGCGGTTGACACTCTCGGACACCTGCCCGATCGCTTTTTCCGCCAACCGCCTCCGCCCTCTCAACGACGGTCACTCGAAAGAGTTACGGGTCGGGCAAGCGGGTTCGGCACTCTACGTGAGAAGGCGCACACGGAGGGGAACGGCACGGATCATCCAACGGTCAACCGAAACTTCACATGAAGGTATGCCCCATTTAGCGGGTTTTCTTCCCTTTTGCTGGCGTCTATGACTAGATTCGCAATCAGTCATATTTACATCTGCTTACACCGTAGTTGTACGGTCGTGAGCACGGTCAACGACAGACGACTCGACGTTTCCGACTCAGCACGGTTTCGAGGGGACAAGCAATGGCAGATTTCTCCCGCCTTCCCGGACCCAACGCCGATCTGTGGGACTGGCAGCTGCTGGCAGCCTGCCGCGGGGTCGACAGCTCGCTGTTCTTCCACCCGGAGGGTGAGCGCGGAGCCGCCCGGAGCGCCCGCGAGAACTCGGCGAAAGAGGTCTGCATGCGTTGCCCGGTACGCGCCGAGTGCGCGGCGCACGCCCTGGCCGTACGAGAACCCTACGGAGTATGGGGCGGACTGACCGAGGACGAGCGCGAGGAGCTCATGGGACGGGCCCGCAGCCGACTGATCACGGCGGGCGTGCCGTCCTCGTCGGGGCACGACTGAGAGCCCGCCACACCCGCACGACAAGCAGAGAAACGTTTCAGCACCTCAGCCGGCCCCGAACGGCGCCCCCGGCCACCGCTCCGGACGGCCGACGATCCCGTGCGCCCGCCCGCCCCGGACGGCGATCGCCACCGGGCAGCCGCCCCCTGGAGGGGCCTCACTCCCCCGGCCGCCCGTCGACTCCGGACACCCGTCGACTCCGGACACCCGTCGACCCCGGAGGGTCGGCGGCTCCAAGTACCTGGCGGCTCCGGGCGCCCGTCGCCCCCGGAGACCTGTCGACTCCGGAGACCTGTCGGCTTCGGCTTCCGGTGAGCCCGGTCCTCCTCGGACGCTCAGCGAGCAGCGGCCAGGGACAGCCGCTCCAGCGTGGCCGCCACTGCCGGGACCTGTGCGAGGTCGGGCAGGGTCAGCGCGACGATCTCGCGCTCGACGGCCGGTTCCACCGTCACGGTCCGCACCCCCTTGGGGCGCACCGATTCGATCGCCAGCTCCGGCAGCACGGCCACGCCGAGCCCGGCGCCGACCAGGCCGACCACCGCCGGGTAGTCGTCGGTGGCGAAGTCGATCCGGGGCGTGAACCCCGACTCCTCGCACACCTCGACCAGCTGCCGACGGCAGCGCGGACAGCCCGCGATCCACGACTCGTCGGCCAGTTCGGCGATGCCCACCGCGCCCGCACCGGCCAGCCGGTGCCCCTCGGGGACCAGCCCGATCAGCCGGTCGGTGAGCAGCGGGCGCACGACCAGGTCCTCCCACTCCGCGCCGCAGGTGCCGTACCGGAACGCCAGGGCGATGTCGCAGTCGCCCTCGCGCAGCATCTCGACCGAGCGCGGCGGTTCGGCCTCGACCAGGGAGACCCGGGTGCCCGGATGGGCCGCGCGCAGTGCCGCCAGGGCGCCGGGGACCAGGGTGGAACTGCCGCTGGGGAACGACACGAGCCGGACCCGGCCGGCCCGCAGCCCGGCGATGGCGGCGACCTCCTCCTCCGCCGCGGTGAGCCCGGCGAGGATGCCGGAGGCGTGCCGGGTCAGGGCCTCACCGGCCTGGGTGAGGCGCATCTCGCGTCCCGTGCGGATCAGCAGGGTGGTGCCCACGGATGCCTCCAGGGCCTTCATCTGCTGGCTGACCGCGGGCTGGGTGCAGCCCAGTTCGCGGGCGGCGGCGGAGAACGAACCGGTGGTGGACACGGCGCGCAGGACTCGGAGGTGACGGGCTTCGATCACCCCTGAAAGATAAGCGAATCTTGGGGCAGGGGCGAATTATTGCCGTGCACCTTTTAGGTGTGATGGTTAGCGTTCTCCGTATGACGCCCATGGAACCGATGACGCTGCTGAGCGTGAACGCGGGACGGCCGAAGGCCGTCGACTACACCGACGCCCCCAGTGGCACGACCGGCATCGACAAGCGGCCCGTCGCCGGCCCCGTACGGGTCACCGACCCCGGTCCGAAGGGGGCCGGTGGCAGTGGCGTGGCCGGGGACGCGGTGTGCGACCTGCGCCATCACGGGGGCTCCGACCAGGCGGTGTACGCCTTCGCCCGCGAGGAGCTCGACGTGTGGGAGCGGGAGCTCGGCCGCCCGCTGGCCAACGGCGCGTTCGGCGAGAACCTGACGACCGGCGGCGTGGACGTGAGCGGCGCCAGGATCGGCGAACGCTGGCGGATCGGCCCCGATCTGATACTGGAGGTGACGTCGGGCCGGATTCCCTGCCGGACCTTCGCCGGGCACCTCGGTGAGCAGCGCTGGGTCAGGCGGTTCACCGCGGCGGCGGCCCCGGGCGCCTATCTGCGGGTCGTCGAGCCGGGCGAGATCCGGGCCGGGGACCCCATCGAGATCGTGCACCGGCCGGCCCACGAGGTCACCGTGAAGCTGGAGTTCCTGGCCATGACGACCCGTCGGGACCTGTTGCCGGAACTGCTCGCGGCCGGGGACGCGCTGCACCCCGAGTCGCTGCACGCCGCGCGGGCCCGCGTGGAGAAGTACGGCGACCGGCCCCCGGCGCCCGCGAGCGCCGGCTGAGCCCGCCATCCCGCGCGGGCGCCCGGCTCCCGGGCGAGCGTCCTGCTCCCGGGCGTCGGGGCGCCGGAGCGTCGGGGCGCGTATCTCCGATGGCTTCCGACTCCGGGGATGCGCCCGTGATTCCGTGACATGCGCCCCGCCGCGGTGAGGGGTGACGGGCGGGTCGGGCCCGGGCGTGCGCGGGGCACTAACGTGCCGCGTATGACGACTGCACTGATTACGGGCGCGACCGCGGGGATCGGCGCCGCCTTCGCTCGGCGGCTCGCGGCCGACGGGCACAACCTGGTGCTGGTGGCGCGCGACACCGAGCGACTGCACCGGCAGGCGACCGAACTGCACGACCGGCACGGCATCGAGGCCGAGGTGCTGCGGGCCGATCTGTCCGAGGACGAGGGGATCGCCGCGGTCGAAGAACGGTTGACGGACCGTCGCCACCCGGTCGACCTGCTGGTCAACAACGCCGGGTTCGGCAACAAGGGCCAGTACCTGGACGTGCCCATGGCCGACGAGCTGAGGATGCTGAAGGTGCACTGCGAGGCGGTGCTGCGGCTGACCTCGGCGGCGGCGACCGCCATGCGGGAGCGCGGGCGGGGCGGGGTCGTCAACGTGGCCTCGGTGGCGGCCTTCGTGCCGCGCGGGACGTACGGCGCGTCCAAGGCGTGGGTCGTGCAGTTCACCCAGGGTGCGGCGAAGGACCTGGCCGGTTCGGGTGTGCGGCTGATGGCGCTGTGCCCGGGATTCGTGCGGACGGAGTTCCACCAGCGGGCCGGGATGGGGACCGGCAACATCCCGGGCTGGATGTGGCTCGACGCGGACAAGCTGGTGGCGGCGGCCCTGGCCGACCTGGCACGCGGCCGGTCCCTCTCGATCCCGGACCCGCGGTACAAGGCGCTGATGGGGGTCGTGAAGCTGACGCCGCGCGGCCTGCTCGGAGGCGTCACCTCCAAGACAGGCCGCAAGTACGGTCCGCAGTGAGCGTTCGGTCACCGGCCGGGCGGATACCGCACGGCCGCTTACCGGGCGGGCGGCGGCTCCGTGAGTGTTCACCCACCGGACCGCCGCCCGGTGAACGCTCACCCACCGGGACGCCGCGCAGTGAACGCTCACCCACCGAGGCGCCGCGCAGTGAGTATTCACCCACGGGCCCCTCTCGCAGTGAGTGTTCACCCACCGGGCAGCCCCTCGGTGAACACTCACCCGCCGGCCGACCTTGCAGTGAACGTTCACCCGCCGGCCGTCCGCGCAGTGAACGTTCGCTCACCCGGCCGCCGTCCGGCAGGTCGTCACTCCACGCCGGGGCCCGCGTAGGCGCCGATGTTGGGGGCGCCGGGCTTCAGCCTGTTGCCGAAGTAGTCCTTGCCGCCGTTGTTCTCGATGACGGCTCCGGCGGCGAGGGCGGGCGAGCCCGCACCGAGCCGGAAGTCGTCCAGGAGCTTCGGGTCGGCCGTGATGCCGCCGGGGTTGGGGCGGGTCATGTCGATGCCGTAGAAGGCGTTGTGGTCGAAGGAGAGCCCGGGGGTCGGGTTCTTGAAGGCGTAGCCGCCGGTGCCCTCGCTCACGAAGACGTTGTTGCGGATGGACAGTTCGTGCTGGGTGGTGGCGGGGCTGCCGGCGTCGTCCTGGACGAGGTAGCCGGGGATCTGCTCCTTGTTGTGGAAGGTGTTGTTGTAGATCTCGGTGTCCAGGATCGGGCCCCAGCAGTTCTGGACGAGGCGGGCGCCGTCGTTGCGGCTGACGTTGTAGCGGGCGACCGTGCCGATGGTCTTGGCGCCGCTGTACGGGCAGATCAGCAGGAAGCCGCCCTTGTTGTCGTGGCTGTAGTTGTACTGGAAGACGGTGTTCCGCGAGGCGCCGTCGGCGTCGAAGGACATCCCGTCGTGGGTGTTGCCGCCGCCCGAGACCTCGTTGTACTCGACGGTCGTGTCGTCGGTGTTGAAGGTCCAGATGCCCGCGTTGGCGGAGGGCGAGCGGAGCTGGAAGCCGTCCACCCGGTTGTGGTCGACGCGGGCGCCGCGGGTGGTGTCGAGCTTCATGCCGTCGCCGGCCAGGGACTTCAGCGTGTTGTGGTGGATGCGGACCCGGGTGCTGGGCGTCCACTCGCCCGGGTAGACGTTCGGGTCCTGCTGCTGGCCGACCAGATCGCGCTTGGAGAAGGTCGACTTGAAGTAGATGCCCTCGCGGTCGACGTCCTCGATGCGGTTGTGGGCAATGTTCAGGCCGTCGTACCAGCTGGCCTTCGTCCTGCCCTCGACCGCGATGTGGATCGCGCTGGAGCCGGAGAGTGTTTTGTAATCGCCGCCGCGCACGTCGTGGATGTAGAGGCCGGAGATGTCGAAGCCGCGGGCGACACCGTAGTCGGTGAGGCGCAGGCGGACGCCGTTGCGCTCGCTGCCGGGGGCGGCGGCGTTGACGATCTCCAGGTCCTTGAGGTGCACGTACTGCATGTCTGCGAGCAGAACGACGTCGTGGGCGCCCGCGCCGTCGAGCTTGGCCCGCGCCGGGCCCCCGCCGTAGTCGGCGATGGTGAACGGCGCACGGGCGGAGCCGGTGCCTTTGGGGGCGAGGGTGCCGGTGCAGGTGGTGCCGCGCTTGAAGAGCAGCCGGTCGCCGGGCCCGTAGGTCTGCGCGTTGGCCTCGGCGAGCGAGGTCCAGGGGTGCCGCTTGCTGCCGGTGGCGCCCGCCGGGTCGGCGGCGCAGTCGACGTGGAAGGTACGGCCGGTGGGTGCCGCCTGCGCGGCGGTCAGGCCCGCGGCGGTCAGGCCGCCGGCGACCGTAAGCGCCGCGAGCGCCGTTGCGGTGACGCGATGTCTCACAATTCCTCCGTACAAACAGTCGGGTTCGGAACGGGACGAGTCCGCACCGCCGGAATCCTGAACTCGGATTGATCGAACGTCAATGGATCGCGCTTGAATGATCGAAACACCCATCGTTCGATCACGTTGGTCTAGGGTCGGACTACGGCCCCGGCACCGGCCGGACCAGGGGGCCGGGCCACACACTGCGAGGGGACTGCTGCCGTGCGCGAAAGTGCTGCTGAACGTCATGACCGCCTGCTCGGGCTGGTACGGGAACGGGGTTCGGCCCGGGTCTCGGACCTGGCCTCGCAGCTGGGGGTCTCGCCCGTCACCGCCCGCCGGGACGTGGAGGAACTGGCGGGTCGCGGTCTGCTCGACCGGGTGCACGGCTCGGTGTCCTGGCCCCGGGACGCCGAGCCCGCCTCCGCCGGACCGGGCGGCGCGGGCGGCGGCGGACCGGTCATCGGCATGCTCGCCCCCTCGTCCACCTACTACTTCGCCGAGGTCATCCGCGGCGCCCACGAGGCCGCGGCCAGGGCCGGGGCCCGGCTCGTGCTGCGGATCTCCGACTACCGGCCGCAGGAGGACCACGCCCGCACGGAGGGCCTGCTCTCGGCGGGCGCCGAGGGGCTGCTGGTCGCACCCGGCTGGCAGCATCCGGGCGACCCCGCCGCGTTCGGCGACTGGATCGCCTCGCTGCCCGTGCCGACCGTCCTGCTGGAGCGCCGCCCCGCGCCCGGCTCCCCGCTGGACGGCCTGGACCGGGTCTGCTCGGACCACGCGCACGGCGTCCTGCTCGCGGTGCGCCACCTGGTGGGCCTCGGGCACGGCGCGCCGCTGCTGATGGCCCGCGCCGACTCCCCGACCGCCGTCGCGGTGCGGTCCGGGTACGAGGAGGCCCTCGCCGTGCTCGGGCTGCGCGCACCGCAGGACGTGATCGAATCCGTACCGGCCGAGCTCGCCCCGGAGGCCTTCGAGGAGGCCGTGCGGGCGCTGCGCGAGGCGGTGCACTCGGGCGTGGCCACGGCGGCGCTGATCCACAACGACGTGGACGCGATCCAGGTGGTGCAGCGCCTGGCCGAGCTGGGCGTGCGGGTACCGGAGCACCTGGCGCTGATCGCCTACGACGACGAGGTGGCGGCGCTCGCGGACACCCCGCTCACGGCGGTGGCGCCGCCCAAGCGCGAGGTCGGCCGCCATGCGACGGAACTGCTGGTCGAGCGGCTGGGCCAGGGCTCGGGCGCACCCCGACGGCACCTGACCCTGCTGCCGCAGCTGCGCGTCCGGGACTCCTGCGGAGCCCCCCTGTAGCCGTCGGCACCCGCCGCGCCCGGGCAGGCGTCCGGGCGCGGCGGGTGCCGACGGCGGACACCGGCGTGACTCCGGACACCCGACATGACCCCGGACACCCGGCACCGCCCCGGATACCGGCCCGGGCGCCTGGGCAGGCTTCGCGACGGGCCCGCCCTCGCCCGGCGCACCCGTTCCGCAGCGTGTCCCACTCGCCTCCGTACGTAACTTATCTGATCTTTTTTCGATCAATCGCTCTTTCGCTCTTGACTTCGGTCACAGCTGGTCCAAGGATCACGGCCAACGCCAATGTCGTCGCCTGTCAGGAGTCTCGCTGTGAGCCGCAGTTCGAGCAGAAGGTCCATCGCCGCCGTCGGCGCCGTCACCGCACTCGCCGTTCTCACGGCCTGTGGCGGCAGCGGCGACGATTCCTCCGCCGGGAGCGACGGCAAGCCCGTCAGCATCACCTTCTGGGGCTGGGCCAAGGGCTCCAAGGAGGTCGTCGACGCGTTCAACGTCTCGCACAAGAACATCAAGGTGGTGTACGAGGAGATCCCGTCCGGCAACGCGGGCGGCTACGCCAAGATCTCCAACGCGGTGAAGGCGGGCAACGCCCCCGACCTGGTCTCCATCGAGTACCCGCAGCTCCCGGAGTACGTGAGCCAGGGCGCGCTCCAGGACATCGGCGAATACTTCACCGAGGACATCAGGAAGAAGCTGCTGCCGCAGGCGGTCGAGTTGACGACCCTCGGCGGGAAGAACTGGGCCGTCCCGTTCGACGCCTCACCGCAGTCCTTCTACTACCGCAAGGACCTGTTCGAGAAGTACGGCGTCGAGGTCCCCAAGACCTGGGACGAGTTCCGCAAGGCCGCGGAGAAGATCAAGAAGGCCGACAAGAAGGCCCGCATCGGCACCTTCTTCCCCGACGACCCGACCACGTTCCAGGCGATGGCCTGGCAGGCCGGCGCCCAGTGGTACAAGCCCGAGGGCGACACCTGGAAGGTCAGCACCACCGACGCGGCCACCAACAAGGTCGCCGACTACTGGCAGGGTCTGCTCGACGACGACCTGATCCGCGCCAACGCCTCGTTCAGCCCCGAGTGGACCAACTCCCTCAAGAACGGCGGCACCGTCGGCTACCTCGGCGCCGCCTGGGGCGCGGGCGTCCTCAAGGGCACGCTGCCCGAGCAGAGCGGCAAGTGGGCCGTCGCCCCGATGCCCAGCTGGGACGGCAAGCCGGCCAGCGGCATGCTCGGCGGCTCCACCTTCGCGGTGACCAAGACCAGCAAGAAGGCGAAGGCCGCGGTCGAGTTCGCCACCTGGATGTCGACCACCGAGGAAGGCATCAAGGCCCGCATCGAGTCCGGCACGTCGAGCGCCTTCCCGGCCGCGGCGTCGCTGCGCCCGGCGGCCAAGAACGCCTTCGACGCCGACTACTACGGCGGCCAGGACATCTACCAGGTCTTCGAGGGTGCCGCGGCGTCGATCGGCCAGGACTGGAACTGGGGCCCGACCACCGGCACGACGAACACCACCATGAAGGACCAGTTCGGCAAGGTCGCCAGCGGTGGCACCACCATCAAGGAGGCCGTGAAGGCCGGGCACGATGCCACGGTCGCCGAGCTGAAGAAGCGCGGTCTGAAGGTCGAGGACGCAGGCTGATGAAGCGCGCCCGGACAACCAGAGCCGCCGCCGTACTGCTGGGGCCCTTCTTCGTACTGTTCACCGTGGCCATGGTGCTGCCGATCGGTTACGCGGTCTGGCTCAGCCTGTTCACCGAGAAACAGTCCGGCCTGGGCTTCGGCGGCACCGAGACCGTCTTCAGCGGACTCGACAACTACGCGGCGGCCCTGGGCGACCGGGCGTTCCGCGAGGGCTTCCTCGTACTCCTCGGATACTGCCTGTTCTACATTCCGCTGCTGCTCGTCGGCGCCCTCGCCCTCGCCCTGCTGCTGGACTCCGCGCTGGCCCGTGCCCGCCGGTTCTTCCAGCTCGCGCTCTTCCTGCCGCACGCCGTGCCCGGCATCATCGCCGCGCTGATCTGGGTGTACCTCTACACGCCGCAGCTCAGCCCGGTGGTCAGCGCCATGGAGTCCGGCGGGATCGGCTTCGACTTCTTCTCGCCCGAGGGCGCACTCCCCTCCGTCGTGAACATCGCCCTGTGGGAGTGGCTCGGCTACAACATGGTGATCTTCTACGCCGCGCTGCAGGCCATCGACCGCTCCGTGCTCGAAGCGGCCACGGTCGACGGGGCCGGCGCCTGGCGCACCGCGCTGAGCATCAAGGTCCCGCTGATCCGCGCCTCCGTCGTGATGGTCGCGCTGTTCACGGTCATCGGCTCGCTCCAGCTGTTCACCGAGCCGCTGATCCTCAACAAGGGGACCGGCTCCGCCGTCACCTCCACCTGGACGCCGAACATGTACGCGTACACCGCGGCCTTCGAACGCAACGACTACGGTCTCGCCGCGGCCGCCTCCATCCTGCTGGCGCTCATGGCCGCGCTGCTGTCCTTCGTCGTCACCCGCTTCACCGGCCGGAAGGGCAAGAAAGCATGAACTCCCCCGCTTCCCGCAGCCGGTGGATGTCGAAGACCGCCGTCAACGGTTTCCTCCTGCTCGCCGTCGTCTACATGCTCTTCCCCCTCGTCTGGCTGGTCACCGCCGCCACCAAGGACACCGGGGACCTGCTCGCGGGCAACGCCTTCTCGTTCGAGGGCTTCAACCTCGGCGAGAACCTGTCGAACCTCGCCTCCTACGGCGACGGCATCTACTTCCGCTGGTACCTCAACAGCCTGCTGTACGCGGGCGTCGGCGCCCTCGTCTGCTCGCTGATCTGCGTCGCCGCGGGGTACGCCTTCGACAAGTACGAGTTCCGGGGCAAGGAGAAGCTGTTCGGCCTCGTGCTGATGGGCGTGCTCGTGCCCACCACGGCGCTGGCCCTGCCGATGTACCTGCTGGCCTCCAAGACCGGCCTGGTCAACACCTACTGGTCCGTGCTGATACCGGTGCTGGTCAACCCGTTCGGCGTGTACCTCGCCCGGGTGTTCAGCACCGGCTACATCCCGAACGAGGCGCTGGAGGCCGCCCGTATCGACGGGGCCGGCGAACTGCGGGTCTTCTGGTCCATCGGGCTGCGCATGGTCATGCCCGGCTTCGTGACCGTCTTCCTCTTCCAGTTCACCGCGATCTGGAACAACTTCTTCCTCCCCCTCGTGATGCTCTCGGACCGCAAGCTCTTCCCGCTGAGCCTCGGTCTGTACTCCTGGAACACCAACACCCACGGCGAGCCGAGCTTCTACCCGCTCGTCGTCACCGGTTCCCTCCTCGCCGTCATCCCGCTGATCGTCGCCTTCGTCTCGTTGCAGCGGCACTGGAAGGCCGGACTGACCGCCGGCAGCGTCAAGTGACCCCCACCGCGAGCCCGAGGAGTACGAGTCCCACCATGCCCCACACCACTGACAACCGGCCCGCGGCCCTGCTCGCGATGGGCCCCGGCATAGCCGACCGGCTCCTCGCCGACCGCCACCGCGCCCGGCTGGCCGACCTCACCCGCACCGACCCGCACCTCGTCGCCCACGACCTGGCCGAGCCGACGCCCGAGGTGGCCGCCGCGCTCGCCGAGGCCGAGGTGCTGTTCACCTGCTGGGGCGCCACCCCGCTCACCGCCGAGGTGCTGGCGGCCGCGCCGCGGCTGCGGGCCGTCGTGCACGCCGCGGGCTCCGTGAAGCACCACATCACCGACGCCTGCTGGGAACGCGGGATCACCGTCACCTCGGCGGCCGGGGCCAACGCCCTGCCCGTCGCCGAGTTCACCCTCGCCGCGATCCTGTTCGCGGGCAAGCGGGTGCTGCACGCCGCGGAGCGCTACCGCCGGCTGCGCGCCGACCACGACTGGCTCGCGGAGCTCGACGGGGCCGGCAACTACCGCCGCACCGTCGGCATCGTCGGCGCCTCCCGGATAGGCCGGCGGGTGATCGAGCTGCTGCGCCCCTTCGACCTGGACGTGCTGCTGTACGACCCGTACGTGGACGAGGCCGAGGCGGAACGGCTCGGGGTACGGCTCACCTCGCTCGACGAGCTGTGCGCGCACAGCTCCGTCGTCTCGGTGCACGCGCCCCAGCTCCCGGAGACGCACCATCTGATCGGCGCGGCGCAGCTGTCGGCGATGGCGACCGGGACGACGCTGATCAACACGGCGCGGGGGTCGCTGGTCGACGAGGCGGCGCTGCTGGCCGAGCTGACGGCCGGGCGGCTGCAGGCGGTACTGGACGTGACCGACCCCGAACTCCCGTCCGCCGACTCACCGTTGTACACCCTGCCGAACGTGCTGCTCACCCCGCACGTGGCGGGTTCGCTGGGCGACGAGCTGCACCGGATGGCCGACCAGGCGCTGGACGAGCTGGAGCGGTTCGCGGCCGGTCTGCCCTTCGCGGACCCCGTGCACTCCGGGAGCCTGAGCCACTCGGCCTGAGCCACTCGGCCTGAGCCCCGGGCCGCTCGGCCCGCCCCTCAGGGCCGCTCGGTCCTGGGCCCCGGCCGTCTCGATCCGGGGTCCTGACCGCCTCGATCCGGGCCGTCGAAATGCCCGTTTCTCACTAGACTGGAGGCATCCCACCCGTACGCGAGACCGGGAGCCGTCATGAGATTCGTACAGATGATCGACTGCAAGACGGAGCGGTTCGCGGACATGGACCGGCTCATGGACCAGTGGGCCGAGCGGACCAGGGGCACCAGGACCGCCACCCACAGCCTCGTCGGCAAGGACCGCTCCGACGGGTCCCACTACGTCGAGCTCCTCGAGTTCCCGTCGTACGAGGCCGCGATGGCCGATTCGGGGCTGCCGGAGACCGAGCGGATCTTCCGGGAGATGGTGGCGCTCTGCGACGGGATGCCCACCTTCACCGATCTCGACGTGGTCCGCGACGAGCAGCTGAACCAGACGCAGTCCCGCCGCTTCTTCCACGAGATCGCCGTCGGGGGCCACCTCGACGCCATCGACGAGGTGTTCGCGGCCGACTACACCGACCACGACATCGCGAAGGACGCGCGGTCCGTGGTCGGTTCCGACCGGCTGCGCGAGGACGTCGCCCGGTGGCGCGCCGCCTTCGACTTCACCTTCGACCTGGACCGGCAGATCTGCGAGGGCGACGACGTCGTGACGCTGTGGACCTGGACCGGCACCCACAAGGGCGAGTTCATGGGCATCGCCCCCACGGGCAGACAGTGCGTCATGTCCGGCACCACGATCTTCAGGTTCGAGAACGGGAGGATCAAGGAGGGCTGGTGGCACGAGGACCTCATGGGCCTGATGCGCTGGCTCGGCGCGTCCGACCGGTACAGGGCACCCGCCTGATCGGCGTACGCCGAAGAGCCCGCCGTACGCCGAAGAACTCGTCGAGCGCCAGGATCCCGTCGTACGCCGAAAAGGCCCCTTCCCCCACCGTCGAACGGTGGGGGAAGGGGCCTTCCGTCGGCTGTGCGAGCCGGAGGGAGCGACCGTGCGTCAGTGCGCGTGGCCGTGACCGCCATGGGCGGCCTCGGCCTCTTCCTCGGCCGGCTTCTCGACGACCAGGGTCTCGGTCGTGAGCAGCAGCGACGCGATGGACGCGGCGTTCTCCAGGGCGGAGCGGGTGACCTTGACCGGGTCGATGACGCCGGCCTTCACCAGGTCGCCGTACTCGCCGGTGGCGGCGTTGAAGCCCTGGCCCTTGTCGAGCTCGGAGACCTTCGAGGTGATGACGTAGCCCTCGAGGCCGGCGTTCTCGGCGATCCAGCGCAGCGGCTCGACCGCGGCGCGGCGCACGACCGCGACACCGGTGGCCTCGTCGCCGGTCTTGCCGAGGTTGTCCTCCAGCACCTTGACGGCGTGGACGATGGCGGAGCCACCACCGGAGACGATGCCCTCCTCGACCGCGGCGCGGGTCGCGGAGATGGCGTCCTCCAGACGGTGCTTCTTCTCCTTGAGCTCCACCTCGGTGGCGGCACCGACGCGGATCACGCACACGCCGCCGGCCAGCTTCGCGAGGCGCTCCTGGAGCTTCTCGCGGTCCCAGTCGGAGTCCGTGGCCTCGATCTCGGCCTTGATCTGGTTGACCCGGCCCTTGACGTCGCCGGGCTCGCCGCCGCCGTCCACGATCGTGGTGTCGTCCTTGGAGACGGTGACGCGGCGGGCGGTGCCCAGCACGTCCAGACCGGCCTGGTCGAGCTTGAGGCCGACCTCCTCGGCGATGACGGTCGCACCGGTGAGGGTGGCGATGTCGCCGAGCATGGCCTTGCGGCGGTCACCGAAGCCCGGGGCCTTCACCGCGACGGCGTTGAAGGTGCCACGGATCTTGTTGACGACCAGGGTCGACAGCGCCTCGCCCTCGACGTCCTCGGCGATGATCAGCAGCGGCTTGGAGCCACCGGCCTGGATGACCTTCTCCAGCAGCGGGAGCAGCTCCTGGATGGCACCGATCTTGCCCTGGTGGATCAGGATGTACGGGTCGTCGAGGACGGCCTCCATGCGCTCCTGGTCGGTCACCATGTACGGGGACAGGTAGCCCTTGTCGAAGGCCATGCCCTCGGTGAAGTCGAGGTCCAGACCGAAGGTGTTGGACTCCTCGACGGTGATGACGCCGTCCTTGCCGACCTTGTCCATCGCGTCCGCGATGAGCTCGCCGACCTGCGGGTCCTGCGCGGAGAGCGCGGCCACGGCGGCGATGTCGGCCTTGTCGTCGATCGGGCGGGCGGTCGCGAGGAGCTCCTCGGACACGGCCTTGACCGCGGCGTCGATGCCCTTCTTCAGGGCGGCCGGGGAGGCACCGGCGGCGACGTTGCGCAGACCCTCGCGGACGAGCGCCTGGGCGAGCACGGTGGCGGTGGTCGTGCCGTCACCCGCGACGTCGTTGGTCTTGGTGGCGACCTCCTTCACCAGCTGGGCACCGAGGTTCTCGTACGGGTCGTCGAGCTCGACCTCGCGCGCGATGGTGACACCGTCGTTGGTGATGGTGGGGGCGCCGAACTTCTTGTCGATGACGACGTTGCGGCCCTTGGGGCCGATCGTCACCTTGACCGTGTCGGCAAGCTTGTTGACGCCGCGCTCAAGGGCGCGACGGGCGTCCTCGTCGAACTTCAGGATCTTCGCCATGGGAGCTGAGCTTTCCTCTCGAACGAACTGCGCCCCCGACCGCCCGGCTGGTTATTCGCGGGGGCCAGGGGCGCAGAACAGAAGCAAACGTGGGTGAATTACTTCTCGACGATCGCGAGCACGTCGCGAGCCGAGAGGACGAGGTACTCCTCGCCGCTGTACTTCACCTCGGTGCCGCCGTACTTGCTGTACAGCACGACGTCGCCGGTCTTGACGTCGAGCGGAAGGCGCTCGCCGTTCTCGAAGCGGCCCGGACCCACGGCCAGGACGACGCCCTCCTGGGGCTTCTCCTTGGCGGTGTCCGGAATGACCAGGCCGGAGGCCGTGGTCTGCTCGGCGTCGAGCGGCTGGACCACAATCCGGTCCTCGAGCGGCTTGATCGCAACCTTGGAGCTGGCGGTCGACACGATCCGGTCTCCCCCTTCGGAGATCTCACGGGGTAACAGTCTTGGGGTGGCGACCAGGTGGATCCGTCGTCGCGGGTGCCGGACCTGCCAGTCGCGCAGTGGTGTTGGCACTCTCCAGTGGTGAGTGCCAGCACCGAGACTATGACCGGGATTAGCACTCGGTCAAGCGGAGTGCCAATTCAAGTGGTCGTGGCGTCGCGCCCCCGCCGCTCCCGCCCCGGACCGGAGCAGGGCCCCGGCACCGGCAGGGACGCCGGTACGGACGCCGGTACGGACGCCGGTACGGACGCCGGTACGGACGCCGGTACGGACGCCGGTACGGACGCCGGTACGGACGCCGGTACGGACGCCGGTACGGACGCCGGTACGGACGCCGGTACGGACAACGCGCGGACGGACCGTGCTGTTCCGCGCACCCGGGGGCGGTCGGGAGCGCACCGGCCGGCGGCCGGTGCGCCCTTCTCACACGTAGTCCTCCAGCCGGGCCACGGCGTACCCCTTGTCCGTGACGACCTTCATGACCGCCCGGACCAGGTCGGTCATGCTGCCGCCCCACTCGGACCGGCCCCGGAAGTGGGTGAGGATGATGTCGCCGGGGTGCAGGTCCTGGTCGTCCTCGCGCCACTCCATGTGGTCCGGGAACGCCTCCGCGTTCCACAGCGGGACGGCCTTGATGCCGCAGGACTTCGCGACGCGCAGGGTGTCCCCGTTGTAGTTGCCGTACGGCGGGCGGAAGAGGGCGGGCTGCTTCCCGTACTGCTCCCTGATGACCTCCTGCTGGCCGCAGATCTCGCGCTCCTGCTCGGCGTACGAGAGGCCGGGCAGGTAGGGGTGGTTGAGCGTGTGGTTGTTGAGGGCGACGCCCCGCCGTCGCGCCTCGCCGAAGTACCCGTAGTTGTCGCTCACCTCGTAGTCGCTGAGGAACGCGCTGTACGGGATGTCCAGCTCGTCCATCATCCGGAGCAGCTCGGGGTCCTTCTCGGCGCCGTCGTCGATCGTCAGGAAGACGATCCGCTCCTCGGTCGGGACGGTGGTGAAGACGGGCGGGAGCGAGTCGTCGCCGCCCTCCACCTCGAACCCCTCGCGGGTGGTGATGCGGGGCTTCACCGCGGGCGGTTCCGGGGCGATCAGCGGGGGCTTGTCCAAACCCCACTTCTCGGCGAGGGCGGCCCGGACGGCCGGGGCCAGCTTCGCGTTCTCCCGGCCGACCCCCGGTGCGTCGGCCCGGCCCCGGGTCCGCCGGGGCGGGCGGGCGCCGCGGGGGCGCCGGGATTCCCGGCCGCGGGCCGCTCGCCGCGCCCGGCGCCGCCCGCACGTCCCCCCTCGCCCGCGGCGCAGCCGGAGCCGACCGTCGCGACCAGGAGCGCGACCAGGACCCCACGGACGGACCGGTGCCCGCCAAGGCCCCGGCCGCGTCCGGCCCCAGGCACGGCCGACTCATGACGCTTTGTGGAATTTTTTTCCTTTTGTCGCACAAGCCGCATGGCGCCGCATACTGCCAGCACGTGCTCGGCCGTCCGGTCCGACACCTCCGCCGGGCCCGCCGGTCTACCCGGCTGGCTCACAATGGGACGGGTGAACGCTCTCGCCCCGAACGGCCCGCACGACCCGGCCCGGCCGAACGGCACCGACCTGCCCGGCTCCCCCGGCCCGTCCGACCCCCACGACCCCCTCGCCGCCTTCCTGGCCCTGCGCACCCCCGAGGGCGCCGAGCTGCTGGCCGGGCTGCGGTCGTACGACCCCGCCCAGGAACTCGCCACCGCCACCCGGCTGCGCCGCAGCCACCCGGCCCACCTGGTCTCGGCGGCGCTGGGGCAGGCCCGGCTGCGGCAGCGGGCGGTGGCGAAGTTCGGCGCCGAGGACGCGTACCGGATGTTCTTCACGCCGAACGGCGTCGAGCAGGCGACCCGTACGTCGGTGGCCACCCGGCGCGCGCAGCGGTTCGTGGCGGCGGGCGGGGTGCGGAGCGTCGCCGACCTGTGCTGCGGGATCGGCGGCGACGCGATCGCGCTCGCGCGGGCGGGCATCTCGGTGCTCGCCGTGGACCGCGATCCGCTGACCGCGGAGGTCGCCCGCGCCAACGCCGCCGCCCTCGGGCTGGACGGGCTGATCGAGGTGCGGTGCGCCGATGTCACCGATGTCGACACCTCGCCGTACGACGCGGTGTTCGTGGACCCGGCCCGGCGCGGCGGGCGGGGCCGGATCTTCGACCCCGAGGCGTACTCGCCCCCGCTGTCCTGGGCGGTGGACGCCGCGCTCGGGGCGCCCCGCGCCGCGCTGAAGATCGCCCCCGGCATCCCGCACGAGGCGATCCCGGAGCGGGCGGAGGCCGAGTGGATCTCGGACGGCGGGGACGTGAAGGAGGCGGTGCTCTGGTTCGGCGAGGGCTTCGCGGCCGGTTCGTACCGGGCCACGGTCCTCCCGGACGGCGCCTCGCTGTGGTCGGCGGGCCCGCCGCCCGCACCGCCGGTCGGTCCGGTGGGCCGCTACCTGTACGAGCCGGACGGCGCCGTCATCCGCGCCGGTCTGGTCGCCGACGTCGTGGCGCGGTGCAACGGCCGGCTGATCGACGAGACCATCGCGTACGTCACGGGCGACGAGCCGTACGCGTCCCCGTACACCTCCGGGTACGAGATCACCGACCGGATGCCCTTCAACATGAAGAAGCTGAAGGCGCTGCTGCGGGAGCGGGAGGTCGGCGTGCTGACCGTCAAGAAGCGCGGCTCGGCGGTCGAACCGGAGGAGCTGCGCCGCAGGATGAAGCTGCACGGCCCGAACTCCGCGACGGTCTTCCTGACCCGGGTGGCGGGGGCGCCGACGATGCTGATCGGCCACCCGATGGACGGCCCGGCCTGACCCGGACGGCCCGGCCCGGCGGCCGTCGGGGCGGGCCCGCGGTCAGCGGTGGGCACCGCCCCCGGCGGAGAGCACCCGCTCCGGGGCGGGCGCCCCGGCCAGCACCCGCAGCACCCACCTGCGGTGCGCGAACGCCTTGACGAGACCGATCAGTCCGGCGAGCCAGCAGGTCATCCCGACCCCCATGAACAGGACGACCTCGCCGTAACTCGCCTCGCCCGCCGGGGTGTTCGCCGGCACGGCGAAGCACGCGTACAGGCCCACCGCGCACAGCGCGAAGGACGTCAGCAGCCAGGCGACCGCGACGCCCGGCATCCGCAGCGCCGCGTCGCGCTCCGGGTCACGGTCCAACCCGCCCCAGGCGTACAGCAGTTCGCGGATCCTCCGGTCCCGGCTCAGCCCGACGACGACCAGGATGACGGCGGGCACCACGCAGCAGACGCCCAGGACGAACAGGATCACGGCGACCCCGGCGCTGATGACGTCGTACGTCTCCTTGAAGGTGATGAGCCCCGAGCCCACCAGCGCCCAGCCGAGCGCGCAGAGCGCTCCCCAGAGCCACAGCATCCCCAGTCGCCCCGGCGATACGTGGGCCTTCACCAGTGCCCCGAGCACCACGGCCCGATCGGCGAGCAGGGATTCCCGGTCGGGCCAGGAACGTATCTCCACGGGCGGTGGCGGTGGCGGCAGCTGGGCACGAGTGGACATGGGACCAGACCTTATCGAGCGGGCCGCGCCGTCTCCGTACCTGTCGGGCCGTCCGTACCGGCCGGGGCTCCCGCGTCGGTGCCGGCCGGGTGCTCGGCGCGTTCCAGGAGCATGGCCCGTTCCCGTTCGTTGCGGGCCAGTCCGGCCGCCCGCGCGAACTCCGCCCGCGCCTCGTCCGTACGCCCGGTCCTGGCCAGCAGGTCGCCGCGCACGCTGGGCAGCAGGTGGTAGTCCTTGAGCGCCGGGTCGTCGGCCAGGGCGTCGACCAGGGCGAGGCCGGCCGCCGGCCCCCGGGCCATCGAGACGGCCACGGCCCGGTTCAGCTCGACGACCGGGGAGGGCCCGAGCGCGGCGAGGCGGTCGTAGAGGGCCGCGATGGTGGTCCAGTCCGTGTCCCGGTACGCCGGTGCGCGGGCGTGGCAGGCGGCGATCGCGGCCTGCACCGTGTACGGGCCGAGGCCGGCGCCCTCCCCGGTCGCCGCCACGGCCCGTTCCAGGGCCGCGACGCCGCGACGGATCAGCAGCCGGTCCCAGCGGGCCCGGTTCTGGTCGGCGAGGAGCACCGGCGAACCGTCCGGCCCGGTCCTGGCCGCGGTGCGCGAGGCCTGGAGCTCCAGCAGCGCGGCCAGTCCGTGGACCTCGGGCTCGTGCGCCATCAGGCCCGCGAGCACCCGGGTCAGCCGCAGCGCGTCCTCGCACAGTCCGGGGCGCAGCCAGTCGTCGCCCGCGGTGGCCGCGTAACCCTCGTTGAAGATCAGGTAGATGACCTCCAGCACGGAGCCGAGGCGGGCGGCCCGCTCGGGTCCTTCCGGCACCTCGAAGGGGACGCCCGCCCGGCCCAGGGTCCGTTTGGCCCGGACGATGCGCTGGGCGACGGTCGGTTCGGGGACCAGGAAGGCGCGGGCGATCTCCTCGGTGGTGAGGCCACCGAGCAGCCGCAGGGTGAGGGCGATCCGGCCCTCGGTGGAGAGCACCGGGTGGCAGGCGGTGAAGATCAGCCGGAGCAGGTCGTCGTCGATGCCGTCCGGCTCGGGGGGCTCGGGCGGCGGGACGTCCTCCAGGGCCCGCCCCACCTCGGCGAGCTTGCGCGCGTACGTCTCCTTGCGGCGTACGAGGTCGATCGCACGGTGCCGCGCGGTGGCCATGAGCCAGGCTCCCGGCCGGTCCGGGACACCTGACTCCGGCCACTGTTCCAGCGCGGCCACCAGGGCGTCCTGCGCGAGCTCCTCCGCGATGCCGACGTCCCGCACGATGCGGGCGACCCCCGCGATGATCCGCGCGGACTCGATCCTGAAGACCGTCTCGACCGCCGTCCGCGTGCTCGTTCCCGTCACGGTCACCCATCAGAGCAGCCGTGCCGGGGCGCGGCAAGCCGCGACGGACGGCGCCGGACGGAGGCCACCCGGAGACCATCCGACGCCGTCCGACGAGCCCTCAGACCTGCGGGGTGGCCTCGTCGATCTGGCGCACCTCGGAGGTGACGGTCCAGTTCTCCGGGTGGACCCGCAGGAACCGCTCGGTCCACTCCAGGGCCTCGGCCTTGTCCCTGGTCTGGAGGATGGCGTAGCCGCCGACGACCTCCTTGGTCTCGGTGAAGGGCCCGTCGGTGCAGCTGATCCTCCCGCCGGACCAGGTGACGCGGGTGCCCTCGGAGGTCGGGGTGAGGCCGGCCGTCTCCAGCATGACGCCGGCCCCGGTGATCTCCTCGAACAGGGCGCCCATGCGCTTCTCGAAATCGGGGTCCGGGGCCTCAGCGGGCAGGTTCTGCTCGTCGATGCGGATCAGGGTCATGAAGCGGGGCATGGTGACTCCTCGGTCGGGGGACGGGGGCTCTCCCCGCCTCTCACCCTTGCGTCGAACGGGAACCGGCCGGATCGACAGCGCCCGGAAAATTCTTCCGAGAATTTTCCGGGCGGGCCATCGGGGCGATCGCGGAGGCGGTTTCCGGGCCGGTGGCCGCCGGGACGCCCCGTGCGCCTGAGGACCCCGAGGGCCCGGAGCACCCCATCCGGCCGGGACCGCGCCGGACCGGCGGCCCACGGACCGGGCCCGGCCGGGCGGCTCAGTCGGCGGACTCGGCGGACTCCAGCGACTCGAACCGCCAGCGGTGCACCGGGCGGGTGATCAACTCCGCGTCCGGCTCCGGGAGTTCGGGCAGCTCGTCGCCGTACTCGGCCGCCCACCAGGTGATGACCAGGACCCGGTCCTGCGGGGCGCGCAGCAGTTCGCGGCGCAACGGCTCGCGGGCCAGTTCGCCCGCGCGGGCCCGCGCCCACTCCAGCAGTTCGGGGCCCCGGCCGGTGGTGGCGCGGGCCTCCCACATCAGGGCGACGGTCGTACGGTTCACGAGTAGAGGTTGTCCTTGCTGATCTCGTGCACGTGGTCGTGGTCGTGGGTGTGCGCGTGGGCGCCCGGCACGTGGGCGTCGGTGACCGGCAGCGAGGAGTCCGCGGACAGTTCCAGGTCCGAGGCCGGCCGGTTCCGGGCCACCATCTCCGCGCCCAGCGCCGCGACCATCGCGCCGTTGTCCGTGCACAGTCCGGGCCGCGGCACCCGCAGCCGGATGCCGGCCCGCTCGCACCGTTCCTCGGCCAGCGCCCGCAGCCGCGAGTTGGCCGCGACGCCGCCGCCGATCATCAGGTGGTCGACCCCCTCGTCCTTGCAGGCGCGCACGGCCTTGCGGGTGAGGACGTCCACCACGGCCTCCTGGAAGGACGCCGCCACGTCCCGTACCGGCACCTCCTCGCCCGCCGCGCGCTTGGCCTCGATCCAGCGGGCCACGGAGGTCTTCAGGCCCGAGAAGGAGAAGTCGTAGGCGGGGTCGCGCGAACCGGTCAGGCCGCGCGGGAACGCGATCGCCGCCGGGTCGCCCTCCTTCGCCAGCCGGTCGATGACCGGGCCGCCGGGGAAGCCCAGGTCCAGCACCCGGGCGATCTTGTCGAACGCCTCGCCCGCCGCGTCGTCGATGGTCGCGCCGAGCGGTCGCACGTCCGCGGTGATGTCCGGCGCGAGCAGCAGCGAGGAGTGGCCGCCGCTGACCAGCAGCGCCATCGTCGGTTCGGGCAGCGGGCCGTGCTCCAGCTGGTCCACGCAGATGTGCGAGGCGAGGTGGTTCACCCCGTAGAGCGGCTTGTTCAGCGCGTACGCGTACGCCTTCGCCGCCGACACGCCGACGAGCAGCGCGCCCGCGAGTCCGGGGCCCGCGGTGACGGAGATGCCGTCGAGGTCACGGGCACCGACCCCGGCCTCCTTCAGGGCGCGCTCGATGGTCGGGACCATCGCCTCCAGGTGCGCGCGGGAGGCGATCTCCGGGACGACGCCGCCGAAGCGGGCGTGCGTGTCCACGCTGGACGCGACGGCGTCGGCCAGCAGCGTGGTGCCCCGGACGATGCCGACGCCGGTCTCGTCGCAGGAGGTCTCGATGCCGAGTACGAGCGGTTCGTCAGCCATCAGTCAGTCTCTGTTCCCTGTGCGTGCTCTTGCACGTGCTCTTGTACGTGGTGGCGCATGACGAGCGCGTCGACGTTGCCGGGCTGGTAGTAGCCGCGGCGGAAGCCGATCGGTTCGAAGCCGAAGCGTTCGTACAGCTTCTGCGCCCGGGTGTTGTCGACGCGGACCTCCAGGAGCACCTCGGCGCACTCGAAGGCGGTGGCGTGCCTCAGCAGGTCGGTGAGGAGTTCCGCGCCGAGGCCGCCGCCCCAGTGGTCGCGGGTGACCCCGATCGTCTGCACGTCGGCGAGGTCGCCGGCCGCGGCGAGTCCCGCGTACCCGACGATCCGGCCGGTGGCGCGGTCCTCGGCGACGACGTAGCGGCGGGTGGCCCGCGGGCCCCGGGAGTGCGCCAGCTCCGACCAGAACATCCCGGCCGACCAGGCGTCGTCCGGGAACAGCTCCTGTTCGAGCTCCAGCACCGGGTCGATGTCCCACCAGCGCATCTCGCGCAGCACGGCGGCGGTCGTGGTCGTCACTGCGGGGTGACCACCTTGTAGTTCTTCGGGACCTGGGCATCGGGCCTGCGCAGGTAGAGCGGGCTCGGCGGCAGCAGTTCTACGCCCTCGGCGAGGCGCTCGGCGGCGAGCGCGGCGAGCGCTCCGGCGCTGACGTGCTCCGGTCCCCGGGCATCCGGGAACGCCTCCGGGTACAGCACCGCGCCCGCGCCGACGACGGGGAGCCCCGCCAGCTGCTCGGCGATGTCGGCGGGCCGGTCCACGGCGGGCCCGGCGACCCGGGTGCGGGCGTCCTCGTACCGCGCCCAGTAGACCTCCTTGCGGCGGGCGTCCGTCGCGACGGCGAACGGGCCCTCCAGTCCGGCCCGGCCCGCGGCGTACGCGAGGCCGTCCAGGGTGCACAGCCCGTGCACGGGGACGGAGAGGGCCGAGCCGAAGGTCGCGGCCGTGACCAGGCCGACCCGCAGCCCGGTGTAGGGGCCGGGGCCGACGCCCACGACCACGTCCGTCACCGCGTCGAGTTTCAGGCCGGCCTCGGCCAGGACCCGGTCGACGGCGGGCAGCAGCAGCTCCCCGTGCCTTCGGGCGTCGACCTGACCGGACTCGGCGACGACGGAGGTCCCGTCGTGCAGGGCGACGGTGACGGCGGGGGTTGCGGTATCCACGGCGAGCAAGAGCACGCAAACAGCCTACGGCTCCGCCGACCGGTGCACGGCGCCCCGTACGGCGTCCCGGTCCCACCGGCCCCGGCTGCTACCGTCACCGTGCACACACGCGGGTACGACGTAAACGCTAAACGCTTGTACGACAAACGTTTGTACGGCATAGGGAAGCGAAAGGGGCGCGCACGGTGTCCAGAGGCAGCTCGGGAATCGTGGCCGGGCTCACCGCGGCCGCGCTCGTCGCGGTCGGCGTCCTGGCCTACCAGGCCTCGGCGAACGCCCCCGACGACCTCGCGGCACCCGGGCCGAAGGCGTCCGTTTCCGCGTCCGCCTCCGAGCACGCCGAGCCGAAGGAGAAGAAGCCGCGGCCGGCCGCGCTCCCCGCGGACTCCGGCACCGGGCAGCGGGTCGTGTACGCGCTGGCCGACCGGCGGGTGTGGATCGTGGACGCGTCCGGGAAGGCGACCCGGACTTTCGAGGTCACGCCCAGCGCGCTGAACCCGCTGCCCGGCACCTACCGGGTGAGCACGCGCTCGGGGCCGCCGACCAAGGGCTCGGACGGCGTGATGATCGAGCACGTGGTGCGGTTCGCGGTGGTGGAGGGCATCTCCGTGGGGTTCAGCGCGGCGGTGGACGGCTCGATGGAGAGCCCGGACCCGACGCTGAAGACGGGCGGCGTGCGGATGTCCCGGGACGACGGCGACGCCATGTGGGAGTTCGCGAGGGTGGGCACGAAGGTGGTCGTCGTCCGCTAGCCGTCGACCGCCGGCCGTCGTCCGCCGAGGGCTGTCCGTCCCGCGATCCGCCCTGCGGAATCCGGTCGGTCCGGTCCGGCCCCGGGAGGAGACCCCGGGGCCGTTTCGTCGGATCGGGGCGCCCGGTCAGCTCGCCCGGCGTTCGGGGACGGCCTCGGGGGCGGTCTCGGGGCGGGGCACGGCGGTGACGGGAGTGACGGAGGCGGCGGCCGCCGGGGTGGGCGGCGTGGAGACCGCCGTGGCCGCGGCACAGGCCGCCAGCAGGTCTCTCATCGAGGTCGGGGGCGGCGGCACTTCGCGGTCGGCGAACGTCGTCATGGATGCCTCCTGGGGCTCCGGCGGAAGGCGTGGTTAGGCAGGCCTAACCCGCTCTCGTCATCCATGTGACCACGCCCGCACCGCCCCGCGCAACAATTTGCCGACAGACTGTCGGAAAGGGTGACGTGCCGCGGCCGGGTTCCCGCCTCCGGGGCCGCCCGGCGTCCGGGGCCGCTCAGAACCCGCGCGGCGCCGCTCAGAACTCGCGCAGCCCCGCCCAGCGCGCGCCGACGCCGACCAGCGTCACCTCGCGCCGCTCGTCGTCCGTGTCGCCGACCGCGCGGTCGATCACCACGTGGAGCCGGTCGTCCGACAGCTCCTCGACCTTGCCCTCACCCCACTCCACGACCACCACCGATTCCGGCAGCGACACGTCGAGGTCCAGGTCCTCCATCTCGTCGAGCCCGCCGCCCAGGCGGTACGCGTCGACGTGGACCAGCGCCGGGCCGCCGGTCAGCGACGGGTGGACGCGGGCGATCACGAAGGTGGGGGAGGTGACCGCGCCGCGCACCCCGAGGCCCTCGCCGAGCCCCCGGGTCAGCGTCGTCTTCCCGGCGCCGAGCTCGCCGGTGAGCATCACGAGGTCGCCGGGGCGCAGGAGCCCGGCGATCCGGCGCCCCAGGGCCTGCATCTGTTCGGGGGACTCGACGGGGAGGCTCACGGTGACGCCGTCCGGCGCGGCGTTCCGGACGGCCTCGGCCGCCGGGCTGTTGTGCGGTGCTTCCATGCCCGCCAACGTTAGAGGATCTGACGGGGGCGGCGCGGTGCGCGGAACGGGCGCTCCCGGAGCCGTCGCCTCCTCGGCCCCACCGCCTCCCCGTCGGCCCGTCACTTCGCCGGCACCGTTTACTTCACTTTCGGCCCCACCACTTCCCCGCCGGCCCCGTCACTTCGCCAGCAGCGTTACTTCGCCTTCGGCACCGCGCCGATCCGGGCCAGCAGGTCCGCCAGCCGGTCCGTGACCGTCTCCGGGTGCTCCAGCATCACCAGGTGCCCGGCGTCCGGCACGATCACCAGCTCCGCGTCCGGGAGCAGGTCCGCGATGGCCTCGCTGTGCGAGGAGGGCGTCACCAGGTCCTTGTCGCCCGCCAGGATCAGCACCGGGACGTCCAGGAAGGCGGGCAGCGCGGCGCTCTTGTCGTGCTCGGTGAAGGCCGGGTAGAACTCGGCGACCACGTCGATCGGGGTGGACTCGATGAGCCGCTCGGCGAACCGCTCGACCGACGGGTCGACGTCCCGCGAACCGAACGAGTACCGCTTGATCAGCCCCGCGAAGAGGTCGGCCGTCGCCCGCCTGCCCCGCTCCACCAGTTCGGCCTGGGAGCCGAGCGCCCTGAGCACCCCGGGCAGCACCCGCCGCACCGCGTTCACGCCCGCGACCGGCAGCCCGAAGCTGACCTCCCCCAGCTTCCCGCTCGACGTGCCGACGAACGCGACGGCGGCGACCCGGTCCCGGACGAGTGCGGGGTACTGCTCGGCCAGCGCCATCATCGTCATGCCGCCCATCGAGTGCCCGACGAGCACCAGCCGCCCCTCCGGGGCCGCCGCCTCGATCACGGCCATCAGATCGCGGCCGAGCCGGTCGATGCCGACCGGCTCCCCCTGCGCCTGGGACCGGCCCCGCTCGGAGCGGCCGTGGCTGCGCTGGTCCCAGTGGACGGTGCGGACCAGGCCGCGCAGCGCCGCCCGCTGGAAGTGCCAGGAGTCCTGGCTGAGGCAGTAGCCGTGGCTGAAGATCACGGTGACGGGCGCGGGGGCCTTGCGGCCGAAGAGCCTGCGGCGGCGCGTTCCGGCGCCCGTGGCGTCGTCCTCGGCCGGGGCGGCCGCCGCGCCGCCGTCCGGTTCGACCTCGTCGACCTCGTAGTACAGCTCGGTGCCGTCGTCGGCCGTGGCCCGGCCCGGCATCCCGCGCAGCGAGCCGTACGGGCCCGTGGCGTCCAGCGTGAGCCTGGCCCTGCGGCGCATGCCCCGGCCGACGGTGAGCCGTTCGACCGCGACCCCGGCCGCCGCGCCCGCCGCGAGCACGCCTATGGCCGCTCCGGCGATGCCCGCCCGGCGCCAGCCGGCCGCCGTGGCGGCCGTCGTCACCGCGTCCCCCGCACCGATCTCGCTCACCGTGCCGCGCTCCTCGTCGGTCGTGTCCGTCAGGTCGGGACCGGCCCGTTCCGGCCGTGAAACGGATCGTGCCCGGTCAATCGTGCCCGGTCAGGTGTGCACGTTCGGTCAGGACTCGGCGGGGGTCGCGTTCAGGTGCACGCGCGGCACGCGGGTGCCGATCCGGGTCACGATCTCGTACGCGATGGTGTCGGCGGCCCGCGCCCAGTCCTCGGCGGTGGGCTCGCCCCGGTCCCCGGGGCCGAAGAGCACCGCCTCGCTGCCCACCCCGACTTCGTCCCCGCCCAGGTCGACGACGAACTGGTCCATGGCGACCCGGCCCGCGATCCGCCGGGTGACGCCGCCGACGAGGACCGGGGCGCGGCCGGAGGCGTGCCGCGGGATGCCGTCCGCGTAGCCGACCGGCACCAGGCCCAGGGTGGTCTCGGCGGTGGTGGTGTAGTGGTGGCCGTAGCTGATCCCGTGACCGGCCGGCACCCGCTTGACCAGGGCGATCGAGGCGGCGAGCGTCATGACGGGGCGCAGCCCGAAGTCGGCCGGGGTGCCCAGCTCGGGGCTGGGCGAGATGCCGTACATCGCGATCCCGGTCCGCACCAGGTCGAAGTGCGCCTCGGGGAGCGTCAGCGTCGCCGGGGAGTTGGCCATGTGGCGCACCTCGGGGTCGACGCCCTCCTTCTCCGCGTACGCCGTCATGTCCCGGAACGCGGTCAGCTGGGCGGCGATGGAGGGGTGGCCGGGCTCGTCGGCGCAGGCGAAGTGGGACCACAGGCCGGTGATCCGGAGGGTGCCCGCGGCCTCGGCGGCGCGGGCGGCGGCGACCAGTTCCGGCCAGTCGGCGGGCTGGCAGCCGTTGCGTCCGAGGCCGGTGTCGGCCTTGAGCTGTACCCGGGCCGGCGCGCCCGCCTCCGTCGCCGCGGCAACGACCTCGCGCAGGGCCCACATCCCGCTCACCGACACGTCGATGCCGGCCTCGATCGCCTCGCGCCAGGGGCCGCCCGGGGTCCACAGCCAGCACATCACCCGGCCGCCGAGCCCGGCGGCCCGCAGGGCGAGCGCCTCCTGCGGCGTGGCGGTGCCCAGCCAGGTCGCCCCGGCCTCCAGCGCGGCGCGGGCGCAGGGCACCGCCCCGTGCCCGTAGGCGTCGGACTTGACGACGGCCATGAGCTGCGCGCCCGCCGCCCGTGCGCGCAGTTCGCGCACATTGGCACGCAATGCGGCGAGGTCGATCTCGGCACGGGCTCTCAAGGACGCTGTCTCGTTCATCGCGCCCAGTCTCTCAGAGGCGTACGGCGGGCCACCGGGGCGGCGGGCCGGGTGCCCGCTCGTGCCGGGGCCTCCCGCGCGCGGGCGCAGGGGGCGCGAGGACGCCTCAGTGGCGGCGCAGTTCGTGCTCCAGGTGGTCGACGATGACCGGGACATGACTGTGCGGTACGTCCTTGACCGCTGTGACCAGGGTCACCGGGCCGCCCTCCCGGACCAGTTCGACCAGTTCCCGGACGGCCGCCGCGTGGACGGGGTCGGCCAGTTCGGCGCGGTAGCGGTCGACGAACTCGTCGTAGCGGGTGGCGGTGCGGTCCTCGTGGTACCAGTCGCGGAGCTCATCGGACGGGGTGATGTCCTTGAGCCACTTGTCGATCGCCGCCTTCTCCCTGGACTCGCCGCGCGGCCAGAGCCGGTCGACCAGGACGCGGGTGCCGTCCCCGTCCTCCTTCGGCTCGTACACCCGGCGTACGCGCACCTCGTCGCTGCTGCCCACGGTCGGTCCTCCTGTCGGCGTCCTTCGGTCCGGTCGGTGTCCGCCTGCGCCCAGGATCGCTCAGGCCCGGACGTCCCGCCACGCCGCCGGGATCGCCTCCGCGACGTCCTGCGCGGCGACGGGGCCGCCGTCGGCGGCGAGCCGGGCGGCCAGTCCGTGCAGATGGGCGCCGACCGACGCGGCGTCGTGCGGGGCCAGGCCCCCGGCCAGCAGGGAGCCGATCAGGCCGGAGAGGACGTCGCCGCTGCCGGCCGTGGCCAGCCAGGCGGTACCGGTCGGATTGACCCGTACCGGGGCGTCCCCGGGGCCGGTGGCGACCAGCGTCGTGGAGCCCTTGAGCAGGACCGTGGCGCGGTGGCGGGCGGCCAGTTCGCGCACCGCGGCGAGCCGCCCCGCCTCGACCTCCTCGCGCGCCACGCCCAGCAGTGCGGCGGCCTCCCCGGCGTGCGGGGTGAGGACGGTCGGCGCGGTGCGGGCGCGCACGGCGGCGGCGTCGAGCAGCCGCAGCCCGTCCGCGTCGACGAGCACCGGAACCTCGGTGGCCAGTACGTCGTCCACCGCCCCGGCGGCCTCCGCGCCGTCGCCGAGGCCGGGCCCCACGACCCACGCCTGGACCCGGCCCGCCTTCGACGGCGGCCCCGGGTGCACCAGCGTCTCCGGGTGGCGCGCGATCACCGCGTCGGCGCCCGGACCGACGTACCGCACGGCCCCCGCGCCGCCGCGCAGCGCCCCGGAGACGGCCAGCACCGCCGCCCCGGGGTAGCGGGCGGAACCGGCGACGACGCCGACGACCCCGCGCCGGTACTTGTCGCTCCCGCCGCCGGGCACCGGCAGCAGCGCGGCGACGTCCGCGTACTGGAGCGCCTCCAGGTCGGGCACCGCGGGCAGCTCCGGCCCGAGCCCGATGTCCACGAGGCGCAGCGCGCCCGCGAGTCCGGCGGCGGGGTCGACGAGCAGGCCCGGCTTGTACGTGCCGAAGGTGACGGTGGCGTCGGCGCGCACCGCGTCGCCGAGCACCTCGCCGGTGTCGGCCTCGACCCCGCTGGGCAGGTCCACGGCGAGCAGGGGCGCGCCGGTCGCCGCGAAGGCCCGTACGAGCGCGGCGGCCCCCGGGCGCAGCCCGCCGCGTCCGCCGATGCCGGTGATGCCGTCCACGACGAGGTCGACGTGCCCGCCCCAGGCGCCCGCCACCGCGTCGTCCTCCGTTGCGGCCTGGGTACCTTCCGCCGCGTCCGCCGGGCCGTTCCCCGGTCCGTCCGCCGGGCCGTCCACCACCCGGCCGCCGGCCGCGAGCAGCGCGGCGAGTCCGCCCGCGTGGGCGCGGCCCGGCGCGGTGAGCACGGCGCGCACGCCCGCGCCCCGGCGGGCCAGCCGGGCGCCCGCGTACAGCGCGTCGCCCCCGTTGTCGCCGCTGCCCACCAGGAGGACGATCCGGGCCCCGTACACCCGCCCGCGCCTCCGCAGCACCTCGGCGCAGGCCGCCGCGAGCCCGGCGGCGGCGCGTTGCATCAGGGCGCCCTCGGGGAGACGGGCCATCAGGGCCCGCTCGGCGGCCCGTACGGTCTCGACGCTGTACGCGGTACGCATGTGCTCAACCCTCCGCGATCACCACGGCCGACGCCACTCCCGCGTCGTGGCTGAGCGAGACGTGCCAGTGCCGCACGCCCAGCTCGTCCGCGCGGGCGGCGACCGTGCCGCACACCCGCAGCCGGGGCCGGCCGCTGTCCTCGACGTACACCTCGGCGTCCGTCCAGAGCAGCCCGCCCGGCGCGCCGAGCGCCTTCGCCAGGGCCTCCTTCGCGGCGAACCGGGCGGCGAGCGAGGCGATGCCCCGCCGGTCACCACTGGGCAGCAGCAACTCGCTCTCGACGAAGAGCCGTTCGGCCATCTGCGGTGTGCGCCGCAGCGCCGCGTCGAACCGTTCGATCTCGGCCACGTCGATCCCGACCCCGATGATCACGGGCGTCCCCTCATCCCTCGCTACTCCACGGTCACGGACTTCGCCAGATTGCGCGGCTGGTCCACGTCGTTGCCGCGGGCCCGGGCCAGTTCGCAGGCGAAGACCTGCAGCGGCACGGTGGACACCAGCGGCTGAAGCAGCGTAGGCGCAACGGGAATCCGGATCAGGTGGTCGGCGTACGGGACGACCGCCTCGTCGCCCTCCTCGGCGATGACGACGGTGCGGGCGCCGCGGGCCCGGATCTCCTGGATGTTCGACACGATCTTGTCGTGCAGCACCGACCGGCCGCGCGGCGAGGGCACCACCACGACGACCGGCAGCCCGGCCTCGACGAGCGCGATCGGCCCGTGCTTGAGCTCGCCCGCGGCGAAGCCCTCGGCGTGCATGTACGCCAGTTCCTTGAGCTTCAACGCGCCTTCCAGGGCCACCGGGTAGCCGACGTGACGGCCCAGGAAGAGCACCGTGTCGTGGGTGGCGAGGGAGCGGGCGAGTTCGCGCACCGGCCCCATGGTCCCCAGGACCCGTTCGACCGCCCCGGGGAACTCGGAGAGCTGGCGGACGACGGTGCGGATCTCGTCGCCCCACTTCGTGCCGCGGACCTGTCCGAGGTACAGGGCGACGAGGTAGCAGGCGACCAGCTGGGTGAGGAAGGCCTTGGTGGAGGCGACGGCGACCTCGGGCCCGGCGTGCGTGTAGAGCACGGCGTCGGACTCGCGGGGGATCGTGGAGCCGTTGGTGTTGCAGATGGCCAGGACCTTCGCGCCCTGTTCGCGGGCGTGCCGCACGGCCATCAGGGTGTCCATCGTCTCGCCGGACTGGGAGATCGCGACGACCAGGGTGCGGGGGTCGAGGATCGGGTCGCGGTAGCGGAACTCGCTGGCCAGCTCGGTCTCGCAGGGGACGCGGGCCCAGTGCTCGATGGCGTACTTGGCGATCATCCCGGCGTGGAACGCCGTGCCGCAGGCGACGACCACGACCTTGTCGACCTCCCGCAGCTCGTGCGGCGGGATGCGCACCTCGTCGAGGCGGAGCGAGCCCTCGCCGTCGGTCCTCCCGAGCAGTGTGTCGGCGACGGCCCGGGGCTGTTCGGCGATCTCCTTGAGCATGAAGGAGTCGTGGCCGCCCTTCTCGGCGGCGGAGACGTCCCAGTCCACGTGGTACTTGCGGACCTCGGCGGGGCGCCCGTCGAAGTCGGTGACGGTGACGCCCTCCCGGCGCAGCTCCACCACCTGGTCCTGGCCCAGTTCGATCGCGGAGCGGGTGTGTGCGATGAACGCGGCCACGTCGGAGGCCAGGAACGCCTCGTCCTCCCCCACCCCCACCACGAGCGGCGAGTTGCGCCGGGCCCCGACGACCACCTCGGGCGCGTCGGCGTGCACGGCCACGAGGGTGAACGCGCCCTCCAGCCGGCGGCAGACCTGCCGCATCGCCTCCGCCGGGTCCGCGCAGGAGGAGAACGCCTCGGCCAGCAGGTGGGCGACGACCTCGGTGTCGGTCTCGGAGGCCAGGTCGTGGCCGCGGTCGGCGAGTTCGGCGCGCAGGACGGCGAAGTTCTCGATGATCCCGTTGTGCACGACGGCGACGCGTCCCGCGTTGTCCAGGTGCGGGTGGGCGTTGGCGTCGGTGGGCGCGCCGTGGGTGGCCCATCGGGTGTGCCCGATCCCCGTGCTCCCGGCCGGGAGCGGCGCCTCGACCAGCGCCTTCTCCAGATTGACGAGTTTTCCGGCCCGCTTCGTCGCGGCCAGGCCGCCGTCCGCGAGGACGGCGATGCCCGCCGAGTCGTAGCCCCGGTATTCGAGGCGCTTGAGACCCGCCACGACGACGTCCTGCGCCGACTGCCCACCGACGTAACCGACGATTCCGCACATACCGTTCCCTTCTTGCCCATCAGTGGCCGAACCCCCTCTTCTCCGCATCGTCGCAGAAGGCGAACGGGGCGGCAGGGGGGAACGGCGGCGCGGGGGCCGGGGCGTCGGGGCGGGGCGTCGGGGCGGGGCGTCCGGTGCGGCGGGCCGGTCCGGGGTCGGTGCCTCAGGACAGCAGCAGCGGCATGTCCCAGTCCGAGGGCGTGCCCCCGACGGAGTACGAGTCCAGGGCCAGGGCCACGCCCGCCGCCCCGTCGAGGTACCCGGAGACGTCCGTCCCGAACGGCACCTTCGTCATGGTGAAGCGGTGGCCGAAGGGCAGCTCCGGATCGAAGTCCCCGACCAGCCGGGCCGCGATCCGGTCGCGCAGCTCCTCGATCCGTTCGTCGCCGATGTGCTCGTTCAGCCGGCCGAGCTGGTGCAGGGCGCCCGCCCAGCCGTGGCACAGGGCGTGGTCGTTGATGCCCCACCGCTCCATGGGCAGGGCCAGCAGCCGGGCCACGGACTCCTTCGCCGTACCGGTCCAGTCCGTGCGGTCCAGCGCCACGCCCGCCAGCTGGAGCCCGCGGGAGACCCCGGGGGCGCCGTAGCACCAGGAGGGCCATCCGGCGGGCGCGGCGAAGGCCCCGGGCCCGGCCCGCCATTCGTCCAGGCTCAGGTGCGGGGGCCAGAACACCCCGTGCTCGTCGCGCACCGCCCACCGCGTGAGCAGCCCGGCGGCCGACTCGATGGCCTCCTGCTGGCCCGGCACGCGGACCCCTTGGCGCCAGGCGGCCGACAGCAGGGCCAGCGGCCCCGCGACGCCGTGCGACAGCCCGAGGTTGAGGTGTCCGTCGGGCAGCCGGTGCTCCGCGCCGATCCGGGGCGCGTCCAGGGCCCACCACCGCGGCACCTTGTGGCCCCGGTGCTCCACCTCGCCCTGCGCGAGGCGGACCAGATAGGCCAGTACGGTCTCCAGCTCCTCGCCGCAGCTCCCGGCGCGGGCCAGCAGGTAGCGGCCCACGCCCGTCATGCCGCGCACCAGTTCGTAGTGGCCGATGGTGGGCAGCGGGGAGTTCCGCGGGACGGCGGGCAGCGCGGTGCGCACCAGTTCGCGCTGGTACCCGTCCAGGCGCTGGAGCGCGGAGACGTAGCCGCCCGTGGCCCGGTGGGCGAGCAGTACGGCGAAGGCGAGGGCGCCGGGCCCCTTGAAGATGCCGCTCGGGGCGGTGTCCCCGGTGCCTGCGGCCCGGGTGGCGACCGCGAGGTAGGCGTGCGCGCGGGCGGTGCGGTCGGTGCCAGGGCGGGCCGCGCCGCTGAAGGCGATGGCCAGGCCGGGGCTGCCGCTGCCGAGGGTCATCTCGGCCCAGATCCCCTCGCCCTCGCCGTCGTCGGACGCCTCGGCCGGAATCCGGGTCGCGGCCATGGTGGCGGCGGGGTCGGCCAGCTTGTCGAGGATCAGCTCCGAGACCTGCCCGGCGCGCTCGCGCAGGCCGGTGACGGCCGGCTCGGTGGCCGGTGCGGTGGCCGGTGCGGTGGCGGGCGGTGCGGCGACGGGCGACCCGGTGCCGGGCTGCGGTGCGGTCATCGGGCCCTCCTGGCGGACGACCGGGCCTCGTGGTCCCGGCGGGCGACATGGGTACGGGCGGCCCCGCGCAGCACCGCGTAGCCGCGGGCCTCCGCCGCCGCGTCGATGCCGAACAGCCGGTTGTGCCGCATGTGCAGCAGCGAGAGCACCGCCTCGTCGCGGTCGGCCTCGTCGGCGGCGAGCACCAGCTTCCCGTAGGCCCGCGCCTCGGGGGCGTCGGCCCACAGTTCGGCGAGCGCCGGGACGCCGAGCCCGGCGGCGACGGTGCGGGCGGTGTCGCCGGGCACGTCCCCCGGGCGGACCAGCCGGTCGGCCAGGGCCCGGTGGCGCTGGTAGGCCTCGTGGTCGGGGCCCTTGGTGAACATGTGGTCCGCCCAGGCGCACCAGTCCCAGTCGCCCAGCGAGTCCAGCAGCACCGCGTGGCCGGCGGCGGCCAGCACCTCGGGAGGCACGGCCGCCGCCCCGGCCCGCCGGGCCCGCAGCTGGAGCAGCGCGGACCGGCTGTCGGTCAGGAAGAGTTCCTCGACGGCCTCCTGCGCGGCGGGGCCGAGGTAGCGGTCGGTCTCCGGGCGGTACACGTCCAGCGTCATCGTCCGCGCCGCGCCGGACCCGGTCAGCCGGCGCACGTGCCGGGCGACGGCGGGCAGGACCCGGTCCCGCAGGACGGCCGGGTCGCCGTGCAGCCGGATCCGCAGATGCGGGTCGGGGTCGCGGTAGCGGATGAAGAACCAGCGGTCGAGGTCCTCCTCGACCTCGGCCAGCAGGGCGGGGAGGTCCTCGGCGAGGAGGTCGTCGTGGGTGGCCTGTTCGGCGTACAGCTTGACGGTCAGCCAGTCCTCGCCGGGCAGATGGACCGCGGTGGGCGCGAGCCTGATGCCGGACCTGGCGAGCGGCGCCGGCGCGTCCGGGGAAGCGGCCGGCGGGGCGTGCGGAGCGCGGACCAGCGGGACGACGATCTCGGTGCTGTGCCCGGAGTTCCAGCCGAGCCCGGTGCCGTCCGCGGTGAGGTCCTCGTACAGCTGGAACCGGGGTTCCTTCGCGGTCAGTTCGGCGCGCAGCAGCCCCTGGTCCCACGGGTCGCGCAGGTCGACCGGGAACATCTGGTCGTTGCGGGCGATCTGGACGCGGTCCGGCACCCGGCCCCGGCGGCGCCAGTCGCGCAGGCCCGCCGCCCACACGGCCGCGTCCGGCGACCGGGCGGCGTCCCGCAGCCGGCGGTCCGCGAGCCAGCGGCGCGGCGCGGTCAGCACCCGTCCGTACCGGACGCTCGGCAGGTACGGGAGGATGTCGAGCCCCGCCCAGTCCCAGCCGGACCAGACCCGGGGCCGGGCCGCCGCGAGGTCGCAGAGGAAGCGGGCGACGGGCGGTGCCTGGGTGTCGAGGGCCAGCATGTGCGGGAGGACGGGGACGACCTGACGGCCGGTCGGGGCGTGCAGCAGCCGCAGCCCGTTCTCGCCCGCCGCGACCAGGAGGGTGCGCCAGTCCAGGCAGTGCGGGTCGCCGCGGTCGTCGGCGACGCCGATGGGGATGCGGTACGGCAGCAGCGGCGGCACCTGCACGATGTTCAGCGAGCGCGGGTCGCTCGGCGCGACGTCGACCTGGGCGACGAGGACGTCCTCGTCGCCGGGGCCGGTCGCGGGGCCCGCCACCAGCCGGGCGAGGTCGTCGGTGAGCCCGGTGAGGGCGGCGAAGCGGCCGGCGGTCGCCCCGGCGGTCCAGGAGCCGATGTGCGGGCTGCCCAGGAGCAGGAAGTCGCCGCGGTCGAGGGCCTCCCGGCTGTCCGCGAGGATCTGGAAGCAGAGTTCGAGGGTGCGCGGCGGGCGGCTCACCGGGAGGTGCCCGGCGGCCTCGGCCAGCCGCGCCACGTCGGCGTCGGTGAGCTCGATGTCACCGCCGTCGAGGATCGCCTGCTGGGTGAGTTCGGCGATCGCGGCGCGGCGGGGGCGGTCGGGGTCGTCGCCGGAACCGGAACCGGTGCGGGGGCGGTCGGGCGCGAGGGCGCCGTACTCGGGCGGCAGGCCGAGGCCGCGGTGCGGGTCGACGAGGTCGGCGAGCGGGACGGCGCAGGCGGTCCCGTACCGCTCGATGAACCGGTCGCGGTACTCCCGCATGTGGTCGAGGGTGGTCCACTGCGGGGTCATCGCCCAGATCGCGGCGGCGTAGCGACGGATCTCCTCCCCGACCGCCTCGGGCAGCACGATGTCGGCGGGCATCCGCAGGTCCACGTGGACGGGGGGCCGTCCGCCGTCGTCGGCCGCCGCCCCGTCGCCGTCCATGGCCCGGACGGCGGTGAGCAGGGCGCGCCAGGAGTCCCGTCCCTCCCCGGGCGGGTGCGCCTCGTGGGCGGTGGCGGCGGCGCGGACCGCCCGCAGTCCCTCGGCGGCGCCCGGCACGGCCCCGTCCACGGCGGCCTCGACGCGGTCGAGGAGGGCGGCGTCGATGCGGTGCGGGGTGAGCGCGGTGAGCAGGAAGCCGTGCTGGACGAGGCCGGCGAGCAGGCCGTCGATGCGGTCCGCGGCGACGGCGGGGAAGCGGGCGTCCAGCTCGTCCAGGAGGGCGGCGTACGGTACGGGCCGCCCGGCGGCCTCGCGGACCGCGGCGACGAGGGCGTTGTCCCGTACCGAGACCTCGCGTCCGCCGGTGTGCAGGGTGAGCCGTCCGTCCCGCCGTACGCACAGGTCGTTCAGGACGACGTCGGTCCGGCGGCGGACCGCGGGGACGGCGAGCCAGTCGAGCACCCGGCGGTGCAGCCAGCCGCCGTCGAGGCGGACCGCCACCTGGCCGGGGCCGGTGAGCCGGGCCCCGGCGGCGGGTCCGAACACGGCCCTGCCGACGCCCGCGAACAGGCCGAAGGGGGTGGGGCGGCCACCGGCCCGGCGCGCGTAGCGGGTGAGGGTCCGGGCGGCGCTGAGGGTGCGCTTCGGGCCGAGGGCGGCGGCGCCCTCGTCGGTGTCCAGCCTCCGGAGGCCGAGCGCGAGGCTTCCGCTGGCGACCTCGACGGCCTGGCGGAGCAGCGGGTCGGCGGCCAGCAGGCGGAGTCCGGGGACCGGGTCCGCGGCGTCGACCCGGGGTTCGTCGCGGTCGCGCGGCATGCTCGCGATCCGTACGAGCACGGGCTCGCGGACCTCGAAGAGGTCCAGGTCCAGGTCTGATCGCACGTCGGTCGTCCCCCAGGGTGCGGTGGTACGGGAGGGCGGGGCGGGCTCGGCCCGCCCCGCCCGTTCCGCTCAGGGCCTCTCGTTCGGATCGTGCCGGGCCCGTCCCGGACGGAAGACCTCTGGTCGGGTCACACCGGCCGGACGCCCTGCCGACGCGTCAGACGCAGCAGACGGGACAGCGGGTGCCGATCGCGTAGCTGCTCGGAGAGGTGTAGGTACCGCCGCCGATCTCCTGCGTCTGGTCGGGGGCCTCTGCGATGCGGAGGTCCAGGTCCAGGTCGGTGGCGTCGTTGGTGAGAATCATTTCGGTGCGCATGTGTCCCCCAGAGGGTCATCGAAGCGAACAAATGATTGATCTACCAGGGCGCCCGTTCGGCGCCCGCCTTCACACCCTTCACTGCCGCACCATTGCGCGGGGAGCCCGTTTCCGGCCAACCGGGGGAAGCCGCGCATCGCCCCTCCGGGCACCGGAAAAACGGCCCGCCCGGGCCCCGGGACCAGGAGCTTTCCCCACCTCCCGGGCAGCGGGCGCACCGCCCCGGGAGCACGGGCCGGCCGCACGCCTCCCATCGACATTCGGCCGCCCCAACGACATCTCGCGCATTCGGCGAGTTCTCGCTCTTGCGCCGTCCGCTCCGGCGCCCGGTGCCGACGGGAACCGGTGGGGGCCACCGACGGATTCGGGAATTCCGCCGCGGCCCGCACCGCCGGCCCGGCGGTGCGGGCCGTCCCGTGCCCCACGTGACCGAGCCCACCCCCCGCTCCGTTCGAACTCCCGCGACAATGAACCCGTGATCACTTCGCCGCCACGGAGCACCCACCGACGCGCCGAGCCCGCGGCGACGCCGTACGTCGATCTGTCCCGCGCCGAATGGAGCGCCCTGCGGGACAAGACCCCGCTGCCGCTGAGCGCCGACGAGGTCGAGCGGCTGCGCGGCCTCGGGGACGTCATCGACCTCGACGAGGTACGGGACGTCTACCTGCCGCTCTCCCGTCTCCTCAACCTCTACGTCCAGGCCACCTCGGGCCTGCGCGGCGCGCTGAACACCTTCCTCGGGGACGCCGGGAACGGCCACGGCGAGCAGCGCGGCACCCCGTTCGTCATAGGCGTCGCGGGCAGCGTCGCGGTCGGCAAGTCCACCACCGCGCGCATCCTCCAGGCGCTGCTGGCCCGCTGGCCCGAGCACCCGCGCGTCGAGCTGGTGACCACCGACGGCTTCCTGCTGCCGATGAAGGAGCTGCGGGCCCGCGGCCTGATGTCCCGCAAGGGCTTCCCCGAGTCGTACGACCGGCGGGCCCTGACCCGTTTCGTCGCCGACATCAAGGCCGGCAAGGACGAGGTGACGGCGCCCGTCTACTCGCACCTGATCTACGACATCGTCCCGGACGAACGCCTCAGCGTGCGCCGCCCCGACATCCTGATCGTCGAGGGGCTCAACGTCCTCCAGCCCGCGATGCCCGGCAAGGACGGCCGGACCAGGGTCGGCCTCGCCGACTACTTCGACTTCAGCGTGTACGTGGACGCGCGCACCGAGGACATCGAGACCTGGTACCTCAACCGCTTCCGCAAGCTGCGCGACACCGCGTTCCAGGACCCGTCCTCGTACTTCCGCAAGTACACCCAGGTCTCCGAGGAGGAGGCCATGGAGTACGCGGCGACGATGTGGCGGACCATCAACAAGCCGAATCTGGTGGAGAACGTCGCCCCCACCCGGGGCCGCGCCACCCTGGTGCTGCGCAAGGGCGCGGACCACAAGGTCCAGCGGCTGTCCCTGCGCAAGCTCTGACCGCCCCGCGCACGCCGCCCGCCCCGCGCACGCCGCCCGCCCCGCGCACGCCGCCCGCCCCGGGAGCGCGCCCGCGCCCCCACCTGCGACCTGGTCCTGCTGGGCGGAAAAGGCCGCCCCGTGGCCCCCGGCGGCCGGGGATCACGGGGCGGCCCGGTCCGTGCGGCGGCGGTCAGCCGAGCGCGGACTTCACCACGTCGGCCAGCCGCTCGGCGACGGCCCGCGCCTGCTCGATGTCGGCCGCCTCGACCATGACCCGCACCAGCGGCTCGGTACCCGACTGGCGCAGCAGCACGCGTCCGGTGGAGCCCAGCTCGCGCTCGGCCTCGGCGACGGCCTGGGCGATCTCCGGGGAGGTGCCGACCCGGGACTTGTCCACGTCGGGGACGTTGATCAGCAGCTGCGGCAGCCGCTGCATGACCCCGGCCAGGTCGGCGAGCGTACGGCCGGTGGCGGCGACCCGGGCCGCCAGCAGCAGGCCGGTCAGGGTGCCGTCGCCGGTCGTGGCGTGGTCCAGGACGATGACGTGGCCGGACTGCTCGCCGCCCAGCGCGTAGCCCTCGGCCTTCATCGACTCCAGCACGTAGCGGTCGCCGACGGCGGTCTGGACGAGCTGGATGCCCTCCCGCTCCATCGCGATCTTGAAGCCGAGGTTGGACATGACCGTGCCGACCACGGTGTCCTTGCGCAACTGCCCGGCCTCGCGCATGGCGAGGGCCAGGACGGAGAGGATCTGGTCGCCGTCGACCTCCTCGCCGGAGGCGTCCACCGCCAGGCAGCGGTCGGCGTCGCCGTCGTGCGCGATGCCGAAGTCGGCACCGTGCTCGACGACGGCGGCCTTCAGCGGCTCCAGATGGGTGGAACCGCAGCCGTCGTTGATGTTCAGGCCGGTCGGGTCGGCACCGATCGTGATCACCTCGGCGCCGGCCCTCGCGAAGGCCTCCGGCGAGACGCGGGCGGCGGCCCCGTGCGCCTCGTCGAGCACCACCTTCAGCCCGTCGAGCCGGTTCGGCAGGACCGCGACGAGGTGGGCCACGTAACGGTCGAAGCCCTCCGTGTACTCGGTGACGCGTCCCACCCCGGCACCGGTCGGGCGCTCCCACGGCTCACCGGTGCGGTGCTGCTCGTAGAGCGACTCGATCCGGTCCTCCAGCTCGTCGGAGAGCTTGTGACCGCCGCGGGCGATGAACTTGACCCCGTTGTCCGGCATGGAGTTGTGGCTCGCCGAGAGCATCACGCCGAGGTCGGCCCCCAGCGCGCCGGTGAGGTACGCCACCGCGGGGGTGGGCAGCACGCCGACGCGCAGGACGTCCACGCCCGCGCTGGCGAGACCGGCCACGACCGCGGCCTCCAGGAACTCCCCGGAGGCGCGTGGGTCACGGCCCACCACGGCCGTCGGCCGGGCCCCGTCGGCGGTGCTCCCTTCGGTGAGCACGTGCGCCGCGGCCACCGAGAGGCCGAGCGCCAGCTCGGCCGTCAGATCCGCATTGGCGACACCGCGCACGCCGTCCGTACCGAAGAGTCGTCCCACTGGTGTCCTCCGAAGATGCTCCGAAACCGCAAACCAAACCGACCAAAGCAATGCAACACAACGACACAATGCGCACAACACCGCGCATCGAACGCCGAGCAACACAACGTCACGCAATCAAGACTATGAATGTCTTATGCCGTTATACGCCCGGAGGTGTCGATAAACGAACGCCCCGGCAGCACGAGGAGTGCCGCCGGGGCGGGCGTGTAAAGCAGACGAGCAGGCGGTTTAGCGCTTGCTGTACTGCGGGGCCTTACGGGCCTTCTTGAGACCGGCCTTCTTGCGCTCGACCGCACGGTCGTCGCGGGAGAGGAAGCCGGCCTTCTTCAGCGTGGGACGGTTGTTGTCCACGTCGGCCTCGTTCAGCGCACGGGCCACACCGAGGCGCAGGGCACCGGCCTGACCCGAGACGCCGCCACCCGAGATGCGGGCGATGACGTCGTAGCGGTTGTCGAGCTCGAGCACCTTGAAGGGCTCGTTGACTTCCTGCTGGTGCACCTTGTTGGGGAAGTAGTCCTCAAGGGTGCGACCGTTGATCTTCCACTTGCCGGTGCCCGGAACGATCCGGACGCGGGCGATGGCGTTCTTCCGACGGCCAAGGCCGGCGGCGGGCTGCGGGTCGCCGAAGCGGGAGGCCAGCGACTCGCTGGTGTACTCGCCCTCGACGGGAACCTCGGACTCGAAGGTGGTGACCTCGGCGAAGACCTCTTCGCCCTCGGTGCCCTCGACGGGGTTCTCAACAGTGGTCTCGGCCACGATTCTCCTCAGATCTTTCTTTTGGTCTTAGGGGGAGGCCGGAACTACTGCGCGACCTGGGTGATCTCGAACGGGACCGGCTGCTGAGCAGCGTGCGGGTGCTGGTCGCCCGCGTAGACCTTGAGCTTCGAGAGCATCTGGCGGCCCAGGCTGTTCTTGGGGATCATGCCCTTGATGGCCTTCTCGACGGCCTTCTCGGGGCTCTTGGCGAGCAGCTCGTCGTAACGGACGGAGCGCAGACCACCCGGGAACCCGGAGTGGCGGTACGCCATCTTCTGGGTCTTCTTGTTGCCGGACAGGTGAACCTTGTCGGCGTTGATGATGATGACGAAGTCGCCCATGTCCATGTGGGGGGCGTAGATCGGCTTGTGCTTACCGCGGAGAAGGTTCGCAGCCGTGGTGGCCAGACGACCCAGGACGACGTCCTGAGCGTCGATGATGTGCCACTGGCGAGTGACATCGCCGGGCTTGGGGCTGTACGTACGCACTTCGTAGCCTTCGCTTCTTCAGTGGATGGGGTCCATACACACGACACCTCTGAAGCGATCATGCAGCTGGGGCACACAATGCCGGGAACACGCCCGTATGCGAGCCACTGGTAACTGCTCCAGAGAACTTGCGCAAGGGCTCTTCGCGTGAGAACACGCAGCCCATACGCATAACAGCAGTCGACATTACCCGCCCCGCCCCGGACGGGTCAAAACGCGTCGGCCGGGGCGGCACCGGGGGCCGGCCGCCTCCACCCCCGGCACCCCGGCCCCAGCGCTCCCCCGGAGCCCTACCGCGCCCGCTCCACCCGGCGCTCGTCCCACACCGGCTCCCGCGTCTCGCGCACCACCCCGTCGGAACCGAAGACCAGATAGCGGTCGAAGGACTTCGCGAACCAGCGGTCGTGCGTGACCGCCAGCACCGTCCCCTCGTACGCCTCCAGCCCGTCCTGAAGCGCCTCGGCCGACTCCAGGTCGAGGTTGTCCGTGGGCTCGTCGAGCAGCAGCGCGGTCGTGCCGGCCAGCTCCAGGAGCAGGATCTGGAAACGGGCCTGCTGGCCGCCGGACAGCTTCTCGAAGGGCTGGTCGCCCTGGCGCTCCAGCTCGTAGCGGCGCAGCACCGACATCGCGCCGCCGCGGTCCCTGGCGTGCTCGGTCCACAGGATCTCGACGAGCGTGTGCCCCAGCAGCTCCGGGTGGGCGTGGGTCTGCGCGAAGTGTCCGGGCACGACCCGCGCCCCGAGCTTCCACTGACCCGTGTGCGCCACCTGCTCGCCCGCCAGGAGGCGTAGGAAGTGCGACTTGCCGGAGCCGTTCGAACCGAGGACGGCGACCCGTTCCCCGTAGAAGACCTCCAGGTCGAACGGCTTCATCAGCCCGGTCAGCTCAAGCTTCTCGCAGGTCACCGCCCGCACCCCGGTCCGGCCGCCGCGCAGCCGCATCCTGATGTCCTGCTCGCGCGGCGGCTCCGGCGGCGGACCGGCGTCCTCGAACTTCTTGAAGCGGGTCTGCATCGCCCGGTAGCGGGACGCCATGTCGGGGCTGTTCGCCGCCTGCTGCCGGAGCCGGAGGACCAGCGCCTTCAGCCGGGCGTGCTCCTCCTCCCAGCGCCGCAGCAGCTCCTCGAACCGGGCGAACCGGTCCTTGCGCGCCTGGTGGTACGTGTCGAAGCCGGCGCCGTGCACCCATACGTCGCTGCCCGCCGGGCTGGGCTCCACACTGATGATCTTCTCGGCGGCGCGGGCCAGCAGCTCGCGGTCGTGGGAGACGAACAGGACCGTCTTGCGGGTCTCCTTCAGCCGCTCCTCCAGCCACCGCTTGCCGGGCACGTCGAGGTAGTTGTCCGGCTCGTCGAGCAGCAGCACCTCGTCGGGCCCGCGCAGCAGCGCCTCCAGCACCAGCCGCTTCTGCTCCCCGCCGGACAGGGTGCGCACCTCGCGCCACTGCGCCTTCTCGTACGGGACGCCGAGCGCGGCCGTGGTGCACATGTCCCAGACGGTCTCGGCCTCGTAGCCGCGGGCCTCCGCCCAGTCGCTCAGGGCCTGCGCGTACTTCATCTGCGCGGCCTCGTCGTCGACGGTGAGGATCAGCTCCTCGGCCCGGTCGACCGCCAGGGCCGCCTCCCGGATGCGGGGCTGGGACACCGAGACGAGCAGGTCCCGGACCGTGCGCCCGTCCCGCACCGAGCCCACGAACTGCGGCATCACCCCGAGCCCGCCGCTCACCGAGACGGTGCCGCCGTGCGGCTGGATCTCCCCGGAGAGCAGCCGCAGCAGGGTCGTCTTCCCGGCGCCGTTGGCCCCCACGAGGGCGGCCACCGCCCCGTCCGCCACCCTGAACGAGGCATCACCGAGCAGTACCCGCCCGTCCGGTAGGTAGTACTCAAGGTGGCCCGCTTCGAGATGTCCCATGCACAGCATTGTCACGGTCCGCGAAGCCCCGCCCAACCGGTTTACGTTCCGCTCGCCGCCGGGACCGGGGGGCACATTAGGATTCGCCGCATGAGCTTTGGGCATGGGGGGCCCTCCTGGGGGCCCGGGGACGCACAGACCCCTGACTGGGCGGCGCTGGCCGACGCCTCCGCCGCACGCAACCGGCGCAAGAAGTGGCTGCTGATCGGCGGGGGGGTGCTCGCCACCGCGGCGGTCGGCGCGATCGTGGCCACGGCGGTCATCTCCACCGACAAGAACAACCGCTCCGCCGGATCGGGCAAGCACGCGAGCGAACTGCCCGCGCCGTCCGAGCTGCCGAACGAGACCGCCGAGCCCGAACCGTCCTTCTCCTCGGTGGCACCGCCGCCCCCGCCGAACCCGAAGGACTACATATCCAGCGGGAAGAAGGACCGGGCGCCGATCACCGCCGACGCCTTCTTCCCCGGCAAGAAACTGACGATGGGCGACCGCGTCTACGTCAAGGGCGCGACCCAGCAGACCAAGAACTGCGCCGCCACCACCAAGGGCGCGCTCGGCTCGATCCTCGTGAACAACGGCTGCCAGCAGGTGATCCGGGCGACGTACAGCAAGGACGGCGTCGCCGCCACCATCGGCGTCGCGGTCTTCGAGACGGAGGCCCGGGCCAAGAAGGCGGCCCAGCAGGCGTCCGGCAGCATCGCCACCCTGAGCGGCGCGGGAGTGCCCTCCTTCTGCCCCGCCGGCTCCGTCTGCCGCCGCACCGCCAACTCCTACGGCCGTTACGCCTACTTCGCCATCAGCGGGTTCACCAACGGCAAGAGCGTCACCACCGCCGACAAGAACGTCTACACCACCGGCAACGACCTGACGAACTTCACGTTCCGTCAGATCCACCACCGCGGCGAGCTCCAGGCCTCGGCGGCGGCGACCGCGGCCACCGGCTGACGCGGCCGGGGACCCACGTGCGCCTCCCGTTCCTCCTCACCCTCCCCCGGGTACTGCGCCACAGCGCCGCCATCGGCGCCGACCTGCCGCCGGACGAGGCGGTCGTCGTCGACGCCCCGGACCCCGCGCTGCGCGCCGCCCTGACCTCGGCCGCCCGGGGCGACCACGGCCCCGCCCGCGCCCTGCTCGCCGCGACCCGCGAGCACGCCCAGTGGGAGCTGAGGGACGGCTACGTCTGCCGCCTCGCCGCGGCCGCCCTGCACAACCCCGGCTGGCTGGACGCCTGGCAGGACGAGCTGCCCGACGACCCGGACGCGGCCCTGGTCGGCGCCGCCCTGCTGATCGACCGGGCGTGGGAGATCCGCACCGCGGACCGCGCCGACCAGGTCTCGCACGACCAGTTCCGGGCCTTCTTCGCGCTCCTGGAGGACGCCGCCCCGGTGATCGGCCGGGCGGCGGAGCTCAACCCCGCCGACCCCGTGCCGTGGCGCCTCGCCCTGACCCACGCGGTGGGCAGCCAGGCCCCCCGCCCGGTCTTCGACGACTACTGGGCCCAGGTCATGGCCCGCGACCCGCACCACTACGGCTGCCACGCAGCGGCCCTGCAGTACCTGTGCGCGAAGTGGCACGGCTCGCACGAGGAGATGTTCGGTTTCGCCGAGGGCGCCGCCGACACCGCCCCGCCCGGGTCGAAACTGCACGCGCTGCCGCTGTTCGCGGCGCTGGAGTACGCGGTCCTGGCGGCCGGGCCGCCGGACGACGGCCCCGACCCGTACGCGCCCCGCCTCGACGCCGCGGTCACCCGCGCCCTGGACCTCTCCGCCGCGTACGGGCCGGGCAGCCCGGAGGCGGCCGGCTTCCGCAACTGCCTCGTCCTGATGCTGCTGCGCGAGGAGCGCTGGGAGGAGGCGCTCGACGTCTTCCGCTCCATCGGCGCCCACGCCACCAGGTACCCCTGGGCGTACCTCGGCGACGACCCGCGCCAGGAGTTCCTGGACACCCGCTCGGGCGTCCGGGTCCACCTGGCGGCGCGGACCCCGTTCTTCGGCCGCCCCGCGCCCTCCGCCGCCGCCCCCGGCCCCGCCCCCGAGTGGGCACCGGCGGCGCCCTGCGCGGTCGCGATAGCGGCGGCCCGCCCGGCGGACGTGGCCCAGGCGGCCCTGGTCTGCGGCGTCTCCCTGCGCACCGCCCCGGCCACCGACACGCACACCTACGTCGAGGCCGTCGCCGACGCCCGGCCCGCCAAGCGCTCGCTGCTGTCCACGGAGGACCCGCTGACCACGGCGGCCGACAACTTCACCACCGGCGAGAAGTGGCCCACGCTGGTGCTGCGCCGCACGCCCGAACGCTGCGGATTCACCCTGTTCCTCAAGGGCCGCCCCCTGGCCGCCCACGAGTGGGACGCCGCCGCCCCGGCCCCCGACCACACCGCGGTCACCGCCACGGCCGAGGCCCTGTCCCACGCCTTCGCCCTCGACGACCCCCGCCCGCTGACGCACGTACTGCGCTCCACCGGTGACCCGTCCCGCCACCAGGCGGACCTGCTGGCCGCGCTCTCCCTGCCCCCGCTCCCCCCGGGCTTCGGCGACCGCCCCGAGGTCCTCGACGCCCTCCCCGGCGCCCGGGTCCTCGCCCACCGCGGCCTGCTGGCCGGGGTGCGCTCCACGCTGACCACGCCGGACGGCGCCCATCCGGCACCCCCCGGCTCCCGGGAACCGCGCGGGGCGGGCTGGTGGCTGCTGCGCGTCCTGGGCCTGCTGCTGTTCACCGCCGCCGCCGTGCTCGGCTGGTCGCCCCCGGAGGTCCGCCCGGTCCCCGGGACGGCGGCCGCGCTGGTGGCCCTGTACCTGGCGGTCCGGCTGGTGCGGGCCCTGCGGTGGCGCAGGACCCGCGGCACGGCCGCCGTCGCCCCGGACGAACCTCCGGCCCGGGTGAACCCACCCGGACCGGAGGCGAACTGACACCCGCTCAGCAGCAGCCCGCCCCGGGCAGGGTGCGCACATTGCGCGCCTGCACGGCCCGGTCGGCCAGCAACTCGTCGGCGGGGTAGGCGACTTCCTCCAGCGTCAGCCCGTGCGGGCGCACCACGTGCACCCCGGGGTCCCGCGCCCCGGCCGCGAGCACCTGCGCGGGCCACTCGGCCGGGCGGCGCCCGTCACCGACGAAGAGCGCCGCGCCGATCAGCGCCCGGACCATGTTGTGGCAGAACGCGTCGGCCTGGACCGTCGCCGTCAGGATGCCGCTCGCCCCGTCCCGCACCCAACTCAGCTTCTGCAGCGTGCGGATGGTCGTCGCACCCTCACGCTTCTTGCAGTACGCGGCGAAGTCGTGCTCCCCCGTCATCCGGGCGGCCGCCTCGTTCATCGCGTCGACGTCCAACGGCCGGTCGTGCCACAGCACATGACCCCGCAACAGGGGGTCCACCCCGCCGGGACGGTCGCAGACCCGGTACGCGTACCGCCGCCACAGCGCGGAGAAGCGGGCGTTGAACCCGTCGGCCGCCGGTGCGATCCGCCAGATCCGCACGTCGGGCGCCATCCGCCCGGCCATCCGTCGCAGCAGCTTGTCCCCGTGCTCCTCCCACACCTCGGCCGGCAGGTCGACATGGGCGACCTGGCCCCGGGCGTGCACCCCGGCGTCGGTGCGGCCGGCGACCGTCAGGTCGTACGTCCGCCCGGACCGGGTCACGGTCCGCAGCGCGTCCTCGATCTCCCCCTGGACGGTCCGCCGCCCGGTCTGCTTGGCCCAGCCCGAGAAGTCCTTGCCGTCGTACGCCAGGTCCAGCCGCAGCCGTACGGAGCCGGGCTCCACTTCGTCACTCACCCCAGGGTCCTTTACTACCGGTGCGTGCAGGTACATCAGGTGCATACGGAACGGGCCCGCACCGCCCCGAAGGGTGGTGCGGGCCCGTCCTGTGCGCTCAGAACGCTCAGGCGTCCTTGGCGTCGGCCGGCTTGGCGTCCTCGACGGCCTCTGCCTCGGCCGGCTTGGCGTCCTCGACGACCTCGGTCTCGGCGGCGTCCTTCTTGAGGGCGTCCTCCTTGACCGCACGCTTGGTGGCGGCCTCGGCCTCACCGGTGGCCTGCTGCGCCACGGTCAGCGCCTCGACCAGCTCGATGACGGCCATCGGGGCGTTGTCGCCGCGACGGTTGCCGATCTTGGTGATGCGGGTGTAACCACCGGGGCGGTTCTCGTACCGCGGGGCGATCTCGGTGAAGAGCGTGTGGACGACGCCCTTGTCCGTGATCGACTGCAGCACCAGGCGACGGTTGTGGATGTCGCCCTTCTTCGCCTTGGTGATGAAACGCTCGGCGATCGGACGCAGGCGACGGGCCTTGGCCTCGGTCGTGGTGATGCGGCCGTGCTCGAACAGCGCCTTCGCGAGGTTGTTGAGAAGAAGCTTCTCGTGCGCGGCGCTGCCGCCCAGACGGGCACCCTTGGTGGGCTTCGGCATGGTGTTTCTCCTTGTGTGCTGCACCGGCCGTATCAGGTACCGGTGTCAGTTCCCGGGCAGCGGTCGCCACTCGGAAGATTCAGAAGTCCGCCGGGCGCACTCGAGATCCGTCATCAGCGGAACATCGAGCCCGTCCGGCGATCGAGGACAAGCCCCGGTCCCGGCACGGGGGCGCCCAGGGTTCCGGGCACCCCCGCCGGGAGGTGGATCAGTACTGCTCGGTCTCGGCGAAACCGGCGTCCGCGTCGTCGTCGGCGCCGAAGGCGTCGGCGGCGGCGGTCGGGTCGAATCCGGGCGGGCTGTCCTTGAGGGCCAGGCCCATGCCGGCCAGCTTCGCCTTGACCTCGTCGATCGACTTCGCACCGAAGTTGCGGATGTCGAGCAGGTCGGCCTCGGAGCGGGCGACGAGCTCACCCACGGAGTGGATGCCCTCGCGCTTGAGGCAGTTGTAGGAGCGGACCGTGAGCTCCAGCTCCTCGATCGGCAGCGCCAGGTCGGCGGCGAGCGCGGCGTCCGTCGGGGACGGGCCCATGTCGATGCCCTCGGCGTCGATGTTGAGCTCGCGCGCCAGGCCGAACAGCTCGACCAGGGTCTTGCCGGCCGAGGCCATGGCGTCGCGCGGGCGCATGGCCTGCTTGGTCTCGACGTCGACGATCAGCTTGTCGAAGTCGGTGCGCTGCTCGACACGGGTCGCCTCGACCTTGTAGGTGACCTTGAGCACCGGCGAGTAGATGGAGTCGACCGGGATGCGGCCGATCTCCTGGCCCACCTGCTTGTTCTGGACGGCGGAGACGTAGCCGCGACCGCGCTCGACGGTCAGCTCCATCTCCAGCTTGCCCTTGCCGTTGAGCGTGGCCAGGACCAGGTCCGGGTTGTGCACCTCGACACCGGCCGGCGGGGCGATGTCGGCAGCGGTGACCAGGCCGGGGCCCTGCTTGCGCAGGTACATCACGACCGGCTCGTCGTGCTCCGAGGAGACGACCAGCTGCTTGATGTTGAGGATGAGGTCGGTGACGTCCTCCTTGACGCCCGGCACGGTGGTGAACTCGTGCAGGACACCGTCGATCCGGATGCTGGTGACGGCGGCACCGGGGATCGAGGAGAGGAGCGTGCGGCGGAGCGAGTTGCCGAGGGTGTAGCCGAAGCCCGGCTCCAGCGGCTCGATGACGAACCGGGAGCGGAACTCGTCAACGACCTCTTCGGTCAGCGACGGACGCTGAGCGATAAGCATGTTGGGATCCTTCAGTCGTGGGCACCCACTATTTGATGCCCGACAGATGAAACAAGGATACGGGCGGCATGCCCCCGGAAGGGACATACCGCCCGGATCCGCGTCACTGACGCACGGCCGTCACCGACCGTGACGGATCAGACGCGACGGCGCTTCGGCGGACGGCAGCCGTTGTGCGGCGTCGGGGTGACGTCCTGGATCGAGCCGACCTCCAGGCCGGTGGCCTGGAGCGAACGGATCGCGGTCTCGCGGCCGGAGCCCGGACCCTTCACGAAGACGTCGACCTTGCGCATGCCGTGCTCCTGCGCGCGGCGGGCGGCCGACTCGGCGGCCATCTGCGCGGCGAAGGGGGTGGACTTGCGCGAGCCCTTGAAGCCGACGTGGCCGGCGGAGGCCCAGGAGATCACGTTGCCCGAGGGGTCCGTGATCGAGACGATGGTGTTGTTGAACGTGCTCTTGATGTGCGCGTGGCCGTGAGCGACGTTCTTCTTTTCCTTGCGACGCACCTTCTTGGTAGCGCCCTGACGACCCTTGGGGGGCATGTCTTGACTCCAGATGGAGAGGGGAGGTGATCGGTCCTACAGCGAAGACCGCTGGTTGCTGCGGGTTCCGGTGGTCCGGACGTCCGCAGTGCGTCCGCTGAGGACTACTTCTTGCCCGGCTTCTTCTTACCGGCGATCGCGCGACGCGGGCCCTTGCGGGTACGAGCGTTCGTGCTGGTGCGCTGGCCGTGGACCGGCAGGCCACGGCGGTGACGCAGACCCTGGTAGCAGCCGATCTCGACCTTGCGGCGGATGTCGGCCTGGATCTCGCGGCGGAGGTCACCCTCGGTGCGGAGGTTGGCGTCCACGTACTCGCGGATCTTGACCAGGTCCTCTTCGGCCAGGTCACGAACGCGGGTGTTCGGGTTCACGTCGGTGGCGGCGAGGATCTCCTTGGACCGGGTGCGCCCGATGCCGAAGACGTAGGTGAGGGCGACCTCCACGCGCTTGTCGCGCGGGATGTCAACACCTGAAACGCGTGCCATTCAATGGCTCCAGTTGTCATGTCGGGGGTCTTCCGCAGTGCCACTCCCGACCGCCGACCCCTCCTGGGAGAGGTGGTACGTCCGGGTCCCCGGCCCCCGCCGGAGGTGTCGTCAGCCGAAGCTTGGACGGACTCTGCGTATGTACGGTGTTACGTGCGTCGCGCGAAGTGCTGCGAGATGCAGGGGGTCGTGCGTCAGCCCTGGCGCTGCTTGTGGCGCAGGTTGTCGCAGATGACCATGACCCGGCCGTGGCGGCGGATCACCTTGCACTTGTCGCAGATCTTCTTGACGCTCGGCTTGACCTTCATGGGATGTCAGGTTCTCCGGGTCAGTGCCATCACCGCGCCGAGGCGGGGTGCAGGCAAGATCTACTTGTAGCGGTAGACGATCCGGCCACGCGTCAGGTCGTACGGGGAGAGCTCCACGACGACCCGGTCATCCGGAAGGATTCGGATGTAGTGCATCCGCATCTTGCCGCTGATGTGCGCGAGGACCTTGTGACCGTTCTGGAGTTCCACCTTGAACATGGCGTTCGGGAGGGACTCGATCACGGTGCCCTCAATTTCGATGGCACCTTGCTTCTTGGCCACGCTTCGCCTTTCGAATCGGCTACCTTGATCGACTTCCGTCATCGCATGTGGAATGTGGACACACTGATGCACGAGAGCCGACGAGTCAGTCTACGTCAGCAAACCCCAAAAGACGAATCCGTCAAGTTTGCCCAGCCGAGGAGATCCTTAGACCTTCGCAAGCGGGTCAAATCCACCACACGGGCCCCGTCGAACACTCGTCCCACACGTTCCCCACCGGTCTCACCGCCGGCGCCGGGCCGGTCCGGGCCCGGCCTAGCGGGTCCGGGGCCCGGTCACGAGCGGGCCGGTTCAGCCGAGCGGGTCCGGGGCCGCCTCGATGCCGTACTGCGCCAGCTTCGCCCGGCCGCAGTCGGGGGCGGTCAGGACCAGGGGGCCCTGTTCGGTGAGGGCGATCGAGTGCTCCCAGTGGGAGGACCAGGTGCCGTCCGTCGTGATGACGGTCCAGTCGTCCTGGAGCACCTCGGTGTGCGCCGTGCCCAGCGAGACCATCGGCTCGATGGCCAGGCAGACGCCGGGGACCAGCTTGATGCCCTTGCCGCGCTTGCGGGAGACGTAGTTCAGCAGGTGCGGGTCCATGTGCATCTCGGTGCCGATGCCGTGGCCGCCGTAGTCCTCGATGATCCCGTACTTGCCGGTGGCGGGGCGGGGCTGGCGGCGGATGTAGGACTCGATCGCCTTGGAGATGTCCACGAGCCGGTTGTTCACCTTCATCGCGGCGATGCCGGCCCACATGGATTCCTCGGTGACCCTGGACAGCTCGACCAGTTCCGGGGCGTGTCCGGTGCCGACGAAGGCGGTGTACGCGGCGTCGCCGTGCCAGCCGTCGACGATGGCCCCGGCGTCGATGGAGATGATGTCGCCGTCCTTGAGGACGGTCTTGTCGTCCGGGATGCCGTGGACGACGACCTCGTTGACCGAGGTGCAGATCGTCGCGGGGAAACCGCCGTACCCGAGGAAGTTCGACTTGGCGCCGTGATCGGCGATCACCTTGCGGGCGACCTGGTCCAGGTCCCTCGTGGTGGCACCGGGCACCGCCGCCTCACGGGTGGCCGCGTGAATGGCAGCGACCACCAGCCCCGCCTCGCGCATCTTCGCGATCTGCTCGGGGGTCTTGATCTGCACCATTGCTCGGCGCCTCTCTGCGTCGGACTGGATCGAACGGCGGTCGGGGGATGCGGCGTACCAGGACAACGATACGGCGCAAACAGTCGGCCGCGGCGTCCGAGGACGCCGCGGCCGACTGCACGAGTACTGCGGGTGTGGCGCTCAGCCCCGGTCGGACTTGAGTGCCTCCATCGCCCGCTCGGTCACGTCGGTGACCTTGCCGAGCGCGGAGATGGTGACCACCAGGCCCTGGGCCCGGTAGTAGTCGATGATCGGCTCGGTCTGGGTGTGGTAGACCTCCAGCCGGGTGCGGACCGTCTCCTCGGTGTCGTCGTCCCGCTGGTACAGCTCGCCGCCGCAGACGTCGCAGAGGCCCTCGGTCTCCGGCGGGTTGTACGTCACGTGGAAGACGTGCGAACCGTCGTTCCGGCAGATCCGGCGGCCGGCGATGCGCTTGACCACCTCGTCCTCGGGGACCTCCAGGTCCAGGACCGCGTCGAGCTTGGTGCCCTCGTCCTTGAGCATGGCGTCGAGCGCCTCGGCCTGGCCCACGTTGCGCGGGAAGCCGTCCAGCAGGAAGCCGCCCTCGGCGTCCGGCTGGGACATGCGGTCCTTGGCCATCCCGATGGTGACCTCGTCCGGCACCAACTGGCCTGCGTCCATGTAGGCGCGGGCCTGCTTGCCAAGGTCGGTGCCCTGGCTGATGTTGGCGCGGAAGAGATCGCCCGTGGAGATCTGCGGAATCGACAGGTTCTTGGCAAGGTACGCAGCCTGCGTTCCCTTGCCGGCACCGGGCGGCCCGACGAGGACGATTCGCATCAGCGGAGGAACCCTTCGTAATTGCGCTGCTGGAGCTGACTCTCGATCTGCTTCACGGTCTCCAGCCCCACACCCACGATGATCAGGATGCTCGTCCCGCCGAACGGGAAGTTCTGGTTGGCACCGTTGAAGCCTGCCAACGCCATCGTCGGCACAAGAGCGATCAGACCCAGGTACAGCGAGCCCGGCCAAGTGATCCTGTTGAGCACGTAGCTCAGGTACTCGGCAGTAGGTCGACCAGCCCGGATACCCGGGATGAAGCCACCATACTTCTTCATGTTGTCGGCGACTTCCTCGGGGTTGAACGAAATCGCCACATAGAAGAAGGCGAAGAAGACGATCAGGAGGAAGTACGCGGTGATGTAGTACGGGTGGGTGCCCGTGACGAAGTGGTCCTGGATCCATGTCGCCCAGCCCGCGGTGGAGTTGGAGAACTGGACGATCAGGGCGGGGATGTAGAGCAGCGAAGAGGCGAAGATGACGGGGATCACACCCGCCTGGTTCACCTTCAGCGGGATGTACGTCGAGGTACCGCCGTAGGAACGACGGCCGATCATGCGCTTCGCGTACTGCACCGGGATGCGGCGCTGGGCCTGCTCGACGAAGACGACGAGGCCCACCATCACGAAGCCGATCAGGATGACGGTGCCGAACTCGATCCAGCCGTCGGCCAGCTTGCCGCTGGTCTTGATGGCCCACAGGGCGCCGGGGAAGCTGGCGGCGATCGAGATGAACATCAGGATCGACATGCCGTTGCCGATGCCGCGGTCGGTGATGAGCTCACCGAGCCACATGACGGCCGCAGTGCCCGCGGTCATCGTGACGACCATCACGATGGTGGTGAAGATCGACTGGTCGGGGACGATCTGGTCGGCGACCGGGCAGCCGCTGAAGAGCGCACCGCTGGTGGCGGTGGCCACCAGGCCGGTGCCCTGGAGGATGGCGAGCGCGACGGTCAGATAACGCGTGTACTGCGTGATCTTGGCCTGGCCGGACTGCCCCTCCTTCTTGAGCGCCTCGAGTCGGGGGATGACGACGGTCAGCAGCTGAAGGATGATGCTGGCCGTGATGTACGGCATGATGCCGAGCGCGAAGATCGTGATCTGCAGCAGTGCACCACCGCTGAACATGTTCACCAGGCCGAAGAGGCTGTTATTGCCCTTACTGGCCTGATCGACACAAATCTGGACATTCTCGTAGCTCACTCCCGGTACCGGGATATGCGCCCCGAGGCGATAGATCACGATGATGCCGAGCGTGAAGAGCAGCTTCTTGCGCAGGTCGGGCGTCTTGAACGCCCGGGCGAACGCGGTGAGCACGGTGCCTCCTGCGACCCCCGCGCAATGCGAAGAGGTGACGGTCTTGAGGATCGACGAATACGTAAACGGTCAAAGGTCCCGGGCAGTGCCCAGGGGGTACCACACAACAACGCACGCCACCTTACCGGCGACCATGCCCCCCTAGGAACGACCAACCGGGGATGCCCCATTTGAGAGGCATCCCCGGTCGGATGTTCAGGCCATCGAGTTGTCTCAGACGAGCTCGGTGACGGTACCGCCGGCGGCGGTGATCTTCTCCTTGGCGGAGCCGGAGACGGCGTCAACCGAAACCTGCAGCGCCACGGAGATCTCGCCCTGTCCGAGGACCTTGACGAGGTGGTTGTTGCGCACGGCACCCTTGGCGACCAGGTCGGCCACGGTGACCTCGCCACCCTCGGGGTAGAGGGTCGCGAGCTTGTCCAGGTTCACGACCTGGTACTCGGTGCGGAACGGGTTCTTGAAGCCCTTGAGCTTCGGGAGACGCATGTGGAGGGGCATCTGCCCACCCTCGAAGCGCTCCGGAACCTGGTAACGGGCCTTGGTGCCCTTGGTGCCACGACCGGCGGTCTTACCCTTGGACGCCTCACCACGACCCACACGGGTCTTGGCGGTCTTGGCGCCCGGGGCGGGCCGGAGGTCATGGGCCTTCAGCGGGTTGTTCTCCGCCATGTCAGTCGACCTCCTCAACCGTCACGAGGTGGCGGACGGTGTGCACCATGCCGCGGAACTCGGGGCGGTCCTCCTTGACGACCACGTCGTTCAGGCGCTTCAGCCCGAGCGAACGAAGGGTGTCGCGGTGGTTCTGCTTGCTGCCGATGTACGACTTCGTCTGCGTGATCTTGAGGCGAGCCATTACGCACCCGCTCCCGCACGCGCACGGAGCAGAGCCGCGGGGGCGACGTCCTCGAGCGGCAGACCGCGGCGGGCCGCGATCTCCTCGGGACGCTGCAGGCCCTTGAGGGCCTCCACGGTCGCGTGCACGATGTTGATCGCGTTGTCGGAGCCGAGCGACTTCGACAGGATGTCGTGAACGCCGGCGCACTCCAGGACGGCGCGCACCGGGCCACCGGCGATAACACCGGTACCGGGGGAAGCAGGCTTCAGCAGGACGACGCCCGCAGCCTTCTCACCCTGGATCGGGTGGGGGATGGTGCCCTGGATGCGCGGGACCTTGAAGAAGTTCTTCTTGGCCTCTTCCACGCCCTTGGCGATGGCCGCGGGAACTTCCTTGGCCTTGCCGTAGCCGACACCGACGGTGCCGTCACCGTCGCCCACCACGACCAGCGCGGTGAAGCTGAAGCGACGACCACCCTTCACAACCTTGGCGACGCGGTTGATCGCGACGACGCGCTCGACGTACGCGGTCTTCTCGGCGGCAGCTGCGCCGCCGTCACGGCCCTTCCGGTCCCGCCGCTCGCCGCCACCGGCACCGCTTCCGCGGCGCTGGGGTCCAGCCATTGGATTTACCTCTCTCTGTTACGTCCGCTGTGCGTAGGAACCGGGCTCAGAACTTCAGACCGGCTTCACGGGCGGCGTCAGCCAGAGCGGCAATCCGCCCGGCGTACTGGTTACCACCGCGGTCAAACACGACGGCCTCGACGCCTGCGGCCTTGGCGCGCTCAGCGACCAGGGCGCCGACCTGCTTGGCCTGGGTGCTCTTGTCGCCCTCGCCACCACGGATGGAGACGTCCAGGGTCGACGCCGACGCGAGCGTGTGGCCCGCGATGTCGTCGATGACCTGGGCCACCATGTGGCGGTTGGACCGCGTCACGACCAAGCGCGGACGCTCCGGCGTACCGGAGATGTGCTTGCGGACACGGATGTGGCGACGCTTGAGGGCGGCACGCTTGTAGGCGTCGCCCTTGGCGATCTTCACGCCGTATGCCATGGCTACTTACCAGCCTTTCCGACCTTGCGGCGGATGACTTCGCCGGCGTACTTGACGCCCTTCGCCTTGTACGGGTCGGGCTTCCGCAGCTTGCGGATGTTGGCCGCGACTTCGCCGACCTTCTGCTTGTCGATGCCCTCGACGGACAGCTTGGTCGGGGACTCGACCTTGAAGGTGATGCCTTCCGGCGCCTCGACGACGATCGGGTGGCTGTAGCCCAGGGCGAACTCCAGGTTGGAGCCCTTCGCCTGGACGCGGTAACCGACACCGCTGATCTCGAGCGCCTTGGTGTATCCCTGGGTCACACCGGTGATCATGTTCGCCACCAGCGTGCGGGACAGGCCGTGGAGGGCCTTGTTCTGACGCTCGTCGTTCGGGCGGGTGACGTTGAGAACGCCGTCCTCACCCTTGGTGACCTCGATCGGCGACGCGACGGTGTGCGTGAGGGTGCCCTTGGGGCCCTTCACCGCGACCGTGCGGCCATCGATGGTGACGTCCACACCGGCGGGAACCTGGATGGGGAGCTTGCCGATACGCGACATGAGCTATTCCTCCGTTCCCGACTACCAGACGTAGGCGAGGACTTCCCCACCTACGCCCTTCTTCTGAGCCTGCTGGCCGGTCAGGAGACCGTGGGACGTGGAGATGATCGCCACGCCCAGGCCGCCGAGGACCTTCGGCAGGTTGGTGGACTTTGCGTAAACACGCAGACCCGGCTTCGAGATGCGCTTGATGCCGGCGATCGAGCGCTCGCGGTTCGGACCGAACTTCAGCTCGAGGACGAGGTTCTTGCCGACCTCGGCGTCCTCGACCTTCCAGCCGGTGATGAAACCCTCCTGCTTGAGGATTTCCGCGATGTGCGACTTGATCTTGCTGTGCGGCATCACGACGGAGTCGTGGTACGCCGAGTTCGCGTTGCGCAGACGCGTGAGCATGTCTGCGATGGGATCAGTCATGGTCATGAATTGGCCTTCGGCCTCTCTCGCCGGGGTTTCCTGTATGCGCCATCCCTCTCCCCACTCAGTGGCGGGACGGGTGCGGTGCGGGGACCTACGGCGTAGTAAGTCGGTCATGGGCGGCAGGCGCCCAACCCTTCAAGCCTACGGCATGAAAGGCGGGGCTCCTGCCGACCAGATGCTTACCGAGAGCTTCCGGGTACTTCCAACGCCCGGGGGGCGGAGGAGAGTTACCAGGAGCTCTTGGTCACGCCCGGCAGCTCGCCACGGTGAGCCATCTCACGGAGGCACACGCGGCACAGGCCGAACTTGCGGTAGACGGAGTGGGGCCGGCCGCAGCGCTGGCAGCGGGTGTACCCGCGGACGCCGAACTTCGGCTTACGGGCGGCCTTAGCGATCAGAGCCTTCTTCGCCACGGTCAGTTCTCCTTGAACGGGAAGCCGAGGTGACGAAGGAGAGCACGACCCTCGTCGTCGTTGGTCGCCGTGGTGACCACGGTGATGTCCATGCCCCGGACCCGGTCGATCTTGTCCTGGTCGATCTCGTGGAACATGACCTGCTCCGTGAGACCGAAGGTGTAGTTGCCACGGCCGTCGAACTGCTTCGGCGACAGACCGCGGAAGTCACGGATACGCGGCAGCGCGAGCGACAGCGTACGGTCCAGGAACTCCCACATCCGGTCACCGCGGAGGGTGACGTGGCAGCCGATCGGCTGGCCCTCGCGCAGCTTGAACTGCGCGATGGACTTGCGGGCCTTGGTGACGGCGGGCTTCTGGCCGGTGATCGTGGTGAGGTCGCGCACGGCGCCGTCGATCAGCTTGGAGTCGCGGGCGGCGTCGCCCACACCCATGTTGACCACGATCTTGACCAGGCCGGGGATCTGCATGACGTTCTCGTAGGAGAACTCCTCACGCAGCTTGCCGGCGATTTCCTCGCGGTAGCGCGTCTTGAGACGCGGCGCAGTGGTGGCAGTCATCAGATGTCCTCACCGGTCCGCTTGGCAACGCGGATCTTGTTGCCCTCGTCGTCGAAGCGGTAGCCGACGCGGGTGACGACCTTCTTGCCGTCCTTCTCCACAACCAGCTGTACGTTGCTGACGTGAATCGGGGCCTCGGTGGTGACGATGCCGCCGGTCTGCGAACCGCGAGCCGTCTGACCGGCCTTGGTGTGCTTCTTGACCCGGTTGACACCCTCGACGAGGACACGGTCCTGAGCCGGGTAGGCCACGATGACCTTGCCCTGCTTGCCCTTGTCCTTACCGGTGATGACCTGGACCAGGTCGCCCTTCTTGATCTTCATGCTTACAGCACCTCCGGCGCGAGCGAGATGATCTTCATGAACTTCTTCTCGCGCAGTTCCCGGCCCACGGGGCCGAAGATGCGGGTGCCGCGGGGGTCACCGTCGTTCTTCAGAATGACGGCGGCGTTCTCGTCGAAGCGGATGTACGAGCCATCCTGACGGCGACGCTCCTTGACGGTGCGAACGATGACGGCCTTGACGACGTCACCCTTCTTCACGTTGCCACCGGGGATCGCGTCCTTGACGGTGGCGACGATGACGTCACCGATGCCCGCGTAGCGGCGACCCGAACCACCGAGAACACGGATGGTGAGGATTTCCTTCGCACCCGTGTTGTCGGCGACGCGAAGTCGCGACTCCTGCTGGATCACGTCTATCTCCTGATCGTCTGCCGGTTCCCGGCGGGGGCTGCGCAAGTCGATGTGCGCAGCTCCCCGCCGAGCCTGGCGGAACTTGCCTGAGGGGAATGCCCCTCAGGAATTACTTGGCCTTCTCGAGGATCTCGACGACGCGCCACCGCTTCGTGGCGGACAGCGGCCGGGTCTCCATCAGGAGGACGCGGTCGCCGACGCCGGCGGCGTTCTGCTCGTCGTGCGCCTTGAGCTTGTTCGTACGGCGGATGACCTTGCCGTACAGCGCGTGCTTGACACGGTCCTCGACAGCGACGACGACGGTCTTGTCCATCTTGTCGCTGACGACCAGACCCTCACGGGTCTTGCGGAAACCGCGGTCGGTGTTCGTCTCAGTCACAGTCTTCTCGCTCATCAGGCGCTCTCCACCGTCTCGATGCCCAGCTCGCGCTCGCGCATCAGGGTGTAGATCCGGGCGATGTCCTTACGGACGGACTTGAGCCGACCGTGGTTCTCGAGCTGCCCGGTCGCCGCCTGGAAGCGGAGGTTGAACAGCTCTTCCTTGGCCTCGCGGAGCTTGTTGAGCAGCTCCTCGTTGCCCAGCTCGCGCAGCTCGGACGCCTTGGTTCCGGCCGACATCACGCCTCACCTGCCTCGCGCCGAACGATGCGGCACTTCATCGGAAGCTTGTGAGCAGCGCGGGTGAGCGCCTCACGAGCAATCTTCTCGTTCGGGTAGGACAGCTCGAACATCACCCGACCGGGCTTGACGTTCGCGATCCACCACTCGGGAGAACCCTTACCGGAACCCATGCGGGTCTCGGCGGGCTTCTTCGTCAGGGGGCGGTCCGGGTAGATGTTGATCCAGACCTTGCCGCCACGCTTGATGTGGCGGGTCATCGCGATACGAGCTGCCTCGATCTGGCGGTTCGTCACGTACGCCGGGGTCAGCGCCTGGATGCCGTACTCGCCGAACGCAACCTGCGTGCCACCCTTGGACATACCGCTGCGCTTCGGGTGGTGCTGCTTGCGGTGCTTGACCCTACGGGGGATCAGCATTTCGGTCAGGCCTCCGTTCCGGTGCTCTCGGCGGCCGGAGCGGCAGCGGCGGGAGCCTCGGCCTTGGTGGCCTCGGCAGCCGGAGCCGACTGCTGCTGCGGCTTGCGGCCGCGACCGCCACGCTCGCCACCGCGGCCACGACCGGCCGGACGGTCGGCGCCGCCACGGGCCGGGCGGTTGCCGGCGCGGGCAGCGGCGTTCTCGGCGCGGACCTCGGCGATGTTCTTGACGTCGCCCTTGTAGATCCAGACCTTCACGCCGATGCGGCCGAAGGTCGTCTTGGCCTCGAAGAAGCCGTAGTCGACGTTCGCGCGGAGGGTGTGCAGGGGCACACGGCCCTCGCGGTAGAACTCCGAGCGGGACATCTCGGCGCCGCCGAGGCGGCCACCGCACTGGATCTTGATGCCCTTGGCGCCGGCCTTCATCGAGCTCTGCATGCTCTTGCGCATGGCCCGACGGAAGGAGACGCGGGAGGAGAGCTGCTCGGCGACGGCCTGGGCCACCAGCTGGGCGTCCACCTCGGGGTTCTTGACCTCGAGGATGTTCAGCTGGACCTGCTTGCCGGTCAGCTTCTCCAGCTCGCCGCGGATGCGGTCGGCCTCGGCGCCGCGGCGGCCGATGACGATGCCCGGGCGAGCGGTGTGGATGTCAACGCGGACGCGGTCGCGGGTGCGCTCGATCTCCACCTTGGAGATGCCGGCCCGCTCCATGCCCTTCGTCATCATGCGACGAATGGCGACGTCTTCCTTGACGTAGTCCTTGTACAGCTTGTCGGCGTACCAACGGGACTTGAAGTCCGTGGTAATGCCGAGTCGGAACCCGTGCGGGTTTACCTTCTGGCCCATTACCGGGTTCCTTCCTTGCTGCTGACGACCACGGTGATGTGGCTGGTCCGCTTACGGATCCGGTAGGCACGGCCCTGGGCACGCGGACGGAACCGCTTCAGGGTCGGGCCCTCGTCCACGTACGCCTCGCTGATGACCAGCGTGGAGGCGTCGGTGTGGTCGTAGTTGTGTGCGGCGTTGGCGATGGCGCTGTCCAGCACCTTGCCAACCGGCACGCTCGCGGCCTGCGGGGCGAAACGCAGGACCGCCTGAGCCTCCGTGGCATCCATGCCACGGATGAGGTCCACCACGCGGCGGGCCTTCATGGGCGTGACGCGGATGTACCGCGCCTGGGCCCTGGCTTCCATGGTTGTCCCTTCGGTGTAAGTCATCAGTCGTTCCACTCCGCGGTTAGCGGCGCTTCGACTTCCGGTCGTCCTTGACGTGGCCTCGGAAGGTGCGAGTCGGCGAGAACTCGCCGAGCTTGTGGCCGACCATCGACTCGGTGACGAACACCGGGACGTGGATCTTGCCGTTGTGCACCGCGATGGTGTGACCCAGCATGGCCGGGACGATCATCGAGCGACGGGACCAGGTCTTGATGACGTTCTTGGTGCCTGCCTCGTTCTGTGCGTCCACCTTCTTGATGAGGTGGCCGTCGACGAAGGGCCCCTTCTTGAGACTGCGCGGCATCTAAACCCGCTCCTAGCGCTTCTTGTTCGTCTTGCGGCGGCGGACGATGTACTTGTTCGATGCCTTCTTCGGCGAACGAGTACGACCCTCCTTCTGACCCCACGGCGAGACCGGGTGGCGACCACCGGAGGTCTTGCCCTCACCACCACCGTGCGGGTGGTCAACCGGGTTCATCGCGACACCGCGGACGGTCGGGCGGACGCCCTTCCAGCGCATGCGGCCGGCCTTGCCCCAGTTGATGTTCGACTGCTCGGCGTTGCCGACCTCGCCGATCGTGGCGCGGCAGCGGGCGTCGACCAGGCGGATCTCACCGGACGGCATGCGGAGGTGGGCCATGGAGCCCTCCTTCGCCAGCAGCTGCACGGAGGCACCCGCGGAGCGGGCGAACTTCGCGCCGCCGCCGGGCCGCAGCTCGATGGCGTGGATGGTCGTACCGACCGGGATGTTGCGCAGCGCCAGGTTGTTGCCGGGCTTGATGTCGGCGGCCGGGCCGTTCTCGACACGGTCGCCCTGCGACAGGCCACGGGGGGCGATGATGTAGCGCTTCTCGCCGTCCGCGTAGTGCAGGAGCGCGATGCGCGCGGTGCGGTTGGGGTCGTACTCGATGTGCGCGACCTTGGCCGGCACGCCGTCCTTGTCGTGACGACGGAAGTCGATCACTCGGTAGGCGCGCTTGTGGCCACCGCCCTGGTGGCGAACGGTCACACGACCGGCGTTGTTACGGCCGCCCTTGCTGTGCAGGGGGCGGACCAGCGACTTCTCCGGCGTGGACCGCGTGATCTCGACAAAGTCGGCGACGCTGGAGCCACGACGGCCCGGGGTCGTCGGCTTGTACTTGCGGATACCCATTTCTCAGTCCTCGTCCGATTCCGGACGACTCGACCTCCGTCAGGAGGTCGGGCCGCCGAAGATGTCGATACGGTCGCCCTCGGCGAGGGTCACGATGGCGCGCTTCGTGTCGGCGCGCTTGCCGAAACCGGTGCGGGTGCGCTTGCGCTTGCCCTGCCGGTTGATCGTGTTGACCCCGGTGACCTTGACCGAGAAGACCGCTTCCACGGCCTGCTTGATCTGGGTCTTGTTGGAGCCGGGCGCGACGATGAACGTGTACTTGTTCTCGTCGAGCAGCGCGTAGCTCTTCTCGGAAACAACCGGCTTGACGAGAACGTCGCGCGGGTCCGTGAAGGTCTTGCTGGTAACGGTCGCCTCGCTCATCAGGCGTCGCTCCCTTCGGTCTCAGCGGTCTGGGGGCCAGACACGAAGGACTCGAAGGCGGCCTGGGTGAAGACCACGTCGTCAGAGACGATCACGTCGTACGTGTTCAGCTGGCCCGGCTCCAGGATGTGCACCTGGGGCAGGTTGCGGGCGGACAGCCACGCGGCCTCGTCGGAGCGGTCGGCGACCAGGAGCAGGTTCTTGCGCTCCGAGATCTTGCCGAACAGCGTCCGGGCGGCCTTGGTGGAGACGGCACCCTCGACCACGCCGGTGACGACGTGGATGCGGGAGTGACGGGCCCGGTCCGAGAGGGCACCGCGCAGGGCGGCGGCCTTCATCTTCTTCGGGGTCCGCTGCGAGTAGTCACGCGGCACGGGGCCGTGGACGACGCCACCGCCGGCGAACTGCGGAGCGCGGGTCGAACCCTGACGGGCGCGGCCGGTGCCCTTCTGGCGGTACGGCTTCTTGCCGCCACCACGGACTTCGCCGCGGGTCTTGGTCTTGTGCGTGCCCTGACGGGCAGCTGCCAGCTGCGCGACAACGACCTGGTGGATCAGCGGAACGCTGGTCTTGGCGTCGAAGATCTCCGCGGGGAGCTCGACGGTCCCGGCCTTGTCGCCTGCCGGCGAAAGGATGTCAATGGTGCTCATCGGTTCCTCAAGCCCCCTTGGCCGCGGTACGGACCAGGACGAGGCCGCCGTTCGGACCGGGGACTGCGCCCTTGATGAGGAGCAGGCCCTTCTCCGCGTCAACGGCGTGAACGGTCAGGTTCTGGGTGGTGACCCGCTCGTTGCCCATGCGGCCCGCCATGCGGAGGCCCTTGAACACACGGCCCGGGGTGGCGCAGCCACCGATGGAACCGGGAGAGCGGTGCTTGCGCTGGGTGCCGTGACCGGCGCCGAGGCCCTTGAAGTTGTGACGCTTCATGACACCGGCGAAGCCCTTGCCCTTGCTCTTGCCCGTGACGTCGACCTTGACGCCGGACTCGAACACCTCGGCGGTGACTTCCTGGCCGAGCGTGTACTCGCTGGCGTCGGCGGTGCGGAGCTCCACCAGGTGGCGGCGCGGGGTCACGTCGGCCTTGGCGAAGTGACCCTTGAGGGGCTTGTTCACCTTGCGGGGGTCGATCTCGCCGAAGGCGATCTGGACTGCCTCGTAGCCGTCGGTGTCGTTGGTGCGGACCTGGGTGACGACACAGGGCCCGGCCTTGACGACGGTCACCGGGACGACCCGGTTGTTCTCGTCCCAGACCTGGGTCATGCCGAGCTTCTCGCCCAGGACGCCCTTAATGTTCTTAGCCATCTCGCGCGTCACCTCAGAGCTTGATCTCGATGTCGACGCCCGCCGGCAGGTCGAGACGCATCAGCGAGTCAACCGTCTTCGGCGTGGGGTCGAGGATGTCGATGAGGCGCTTGTGCGTGCGCATCTCGAAGTGCTCGCGCGAGTCCTTGTACTTGTGCGGCGACTTGATGACGCAGTACACGTTCTTCTCAGTGGGCAGCGGCACCGGGCCCGCGACCGACGCACCAGTGCGGGTCACCGTCTCGACGATCTTCTTCGCCGAGGAGTCGATGACCTCGTGGTCGTAGGCCTTGAGCCGGATGCGGATCTTCTGTCCCGCCATGGCTACTAGTAGTCCTGTCTCTCTCTAACGCTCTGGGACCCGAGGGTTCTTACGACTCCACCTCCGACCCACGCGGTCGGGCGTGTCGCATCCCCTCTACGCAGATCTCCCGAAGGATTTCCCAACCAAGGGGGTGCGGGCCCGAGGACCGCAGGACCGGGGGCGAAACACCCACCGGGCGCCTGGCCGATGCCCCGCTGACGCTTCCCGGAAGATTCCCGTACGTCCGACCCGCAGGGGGTCGACGAGTACTGTGGGACTCGCTTCCAGTCCTCCCGGCGGGAGGCGCGCAGCATTGACACTCAACCGAGCAACCTGGTCAGTGTGCCACACGGGGTGTGGGCCTGGCCAATCGGGCGGAGGATCTTACCCCGCGTGGTCGCCCGGTCAAACGCGGGCACGTGGCGACGGCCCGGAGGCTCCGCTTCCGCCGCCGCCCCACCGACCGCGCCGAGTGTCGCGAGCCGACACCCCACCGACCGCACCGGGTGGCATGAGCCGCCGCTCCCCCACCAGCCGCGCCAGGTGTCGCGAGCCGACACCCCACCGACCGCACCGGGTGGCATGAGCCGCCGCTCCCCCGCTCGCCCGGCCCGCCGCTCCTCCGTCCGCCCCGCCCTCCGCCGCTCCCGGAAATCCGGTCGAGCGCCGTGCCGCCCCGTCCTACAGTGACCGGTCGGGCACACCGTCGGCACCAGGGGCTTCCATCATGCGTACGCACTATCCGCGCACCGCGCACCTGCCCTGGTCCCCCGGCGCCGCCTCGGACGACGTGCGGATCGCGGACCTCTCCGGGCTGACCGGCCGCGAGGTCGTCGTCACCGAGAAGCTGGACGGCGAGAACACCACGCTCTACCCCGACGGGCTCCACGCCCGCTCCCTCGACTCCGCCCACCACCCCTCGCGAGGCTGGGTGAAGGCCCTCCAGGGCCGGATCGGGGCCCGCATCCCCGCCGGCCGGCGGATCTGCGGCGAGAACGTGTTCGCCCGCCACTCCCTGCCGTACGACGGTCTGGAGAGCTACTTCTACGGCTTCTCCGTCTGGGACGGGGAGCGGTGCCTGGACTGGGACCGGACCGTGGCGTTCCTGCGCGACCTGGGGATACCGGTGCCGCCCGTGCTGTGGCGCGGGGTGTTCGACGCCCGTGCCGAGAAGACCCTGCGGGCGCTGCGGCCGGACACCGGGCGGCAGGAGGGGTACGTCGTGCGCCCCGCCGACGGCTTCGACGCCCCGGACTTCGGCCGCCTGGTCGCGAAGTGGGTGCGCCCCGGCCACGTACGGACCGACACGCACTGGATGCACGCCGCCGTGGTGGAGAACGGGCTCGGGCCGGCCGCCGCCCTGTGGGCCGTACGGTCCGGGGCCCCCGTCGACGCGGCGGCGCTGGCCGCCGCGACGGGCACGGAGCCCGGGGCCGCGGACGCCGGCGCCGCCCGCGCGACGGCCGCGGCCCTCGACGCGGCGGGCCGCACCGGCGACGACCGGCTCGCCGGGGTGCTGGCCGCGCTGCTGCGCCGCTCGCCCCGCGCCGCGCTGGCGCCCGCGCTGGCCCGGACGGTGGGGATGCCGCTGGCCCGGCGCGTCGCCGACCTCGTCGGCCTCCACCCCTCGCTGCACCGCCCGTACCCGGACGAGGAGCGCCGCACGGGCCTGGTCCGGATGTCGTTCGCCGCCGATCTGCCCCTGCTGCACGCGCTGGCCGCCGCGGTCGCGGAGGACGACGGGGCCCGCGATCAGGTGGAGTGGTCGGCGCTGCACGCGGAGGAACTGCGGGAGCCCGAGGGGCTGCGGGAGGCCTTCGCGGACCTGGCGCCGGACGCCGCCGACCGCTGCCTGGCGCAGGCCCGCGAGGCGTACGCGCTGGGCCGGGTCAGCACCGCCGAGGAGGCGGTCGCGGCGACCTGGCGGTGGCGGTCGGGGGACTTCCCGCGCCTGGTCCACATGGTCGGCCCGTCCGGCAGCGGCAAGAGCACCTTCGCGCGCGGGCTGCCCGGGGTCGGCGCGTACGTCTCGCTGGACGACCTGCGGCTGGCCCGGGGTTCGCGCGCCGACCAGAAGGCCAACGGCGAGGTGCTGCGCGAGGGGCTCGATCGGCTGGACGCCGCGCTCGCCGCGGGCGGCACGGTCGTCTGGGACGCCACCTCGCTCAACGCGCACCAGCGCTCCCTGGTGCACGCGGTCGCCCGGCGCCGGGACGCGCTGCTCACGCACGCCGTGGCCCTGGTCGACGAGGCGGAGCTGCTGCGCCGCAACGGCCTGCGCGACCACCCCGTGCCCCCGGAGGTGCTGACCTCCCAGCTGCACCGGTTCGTCCCCCCGTACCCCGGCCAGGCGCACCGCACCTGGTACATCGGCGCGAGCGGAACCGTGGAGGACAGGGCGTGACGGAGGACAGGGCACGGTAATGAAGGGCGACACGTAGATGCGTACCAGCGAGGAGATCTACCACCGGGTCCGCTGGGACGCCCGGTTCGACCCGGCGCGCTTCGTGATGGGCGTGGCGCAGCGCGGGACGGTGCCCAAGCGGGTGCCGCTGCCCCGGTTCACGCCGGGCGGGGAGATCCCCTGGCACCGGGTGCTGTTCTTCGAGGCGGACGGCGAGGTGGTGTGGGACCGGGCCTCGGGGGTGGACCGGATCGACGCGACGGACGCAGGGCGGGTGCGCGCCCCGCGCCGTCTGCCGTCCCCGTACTTCACCTCCCGCACGCCCCACGCGTACGCCGCCTCGCGGGCCGCCTGGACGCCGGTGCCCGAGGACGCGCCCGCGCCCCCGCCGGCCTCCGCTCCCCCGCTCCTGCTGACCTGGAACACCCTCTGGGACCGCTACGACAGCGACCGCATCGACACCGCCCGCCGCAGGCCGCTCCTGCTCGACGCGCTGCGTGCGGCGGACGCCGACGTCATCGCCCTCCAGGAGGCCGAACCCGCCCTGCTCGCCCTGCTGCTGGCGGCGCCGTGGGTCCGCCGGGACTACACGTTCTGGGCCGATCCGGCGGGCCGGGACGTGGCCGACTGCGGTCTACTGCTGCTCAGCAGGCTTCCGGTGCGGGAGGCGGGGCTGCACGCGCTCGGCCCGCACAAGGCGGTCGCGGCCGTCGTCGTGGAGACCTCGGAGGGGCCCTGCACGGTCGCGGTCACCCATCTCAGCAGCGACCACTCGTCGAACGGCGCCGCCCGGCGCGATGCCGAACTGACCGATCTGGCAACGGGGTTGGCGGCGGTCGAGGGCGATGTGGCGCTGCTCGGCGACTTCAACGACGGCGGGGACACCCCGCAGGAGCGGCTGGGCATGGCGGACGCCTGGAGCCGGGTGCACGGCGCCGGCGACCGGACGCCGACCTTCGACCCCTCGGTCAATCCGCTGGCCGCGGTCTCCTCGCTGACCGGGCGCGCGTCCCGGCTGGACCGGGTGCTGCTCCGCTCGGAGCGGCTGCGCCCGGTGTCGGCGGTGCTGCTGGGCGACACGGCGGCGCCGGACGGGCTGTACGTCTCGGACCACTTCGGGGTCCGGGTCGAGCTGGCCCGTGCCGCCGGGACGCCCGGGGCTGATGATCCGGCGGAAACGGAAGCCGCCGCCGCGGAAGCTGCCGCGTCGGAAGCTGCCGCCGCCGCGGAGGGCGCGCTCGCGGCGGAGGGCGCGCTCGCCGCGGAGGACGTGCTCGCGGCGGAGGACGTGCTCGTGGCGGAGATCGTGCGCCGGGTGGCCGCCGCCCTGCCCGAGGGGTGCGTCCACCTGGTCGGTTCGCGCCGGACGGGGTGCGCGCTGCCCGGCGCCGACGTGGACCTGGTCGCGGCGCTGCCGGGCGACGGGGACCTGCCGGGGTGCGGGCGCGCCTGGCCGCCGCGCTGCCGGAGGCCGTCGGGGCGCGCGAGGTGACCGGGGCCCGCGTGCCCGGCCTGCGCTTCGAGGTGGACGGGCTCGGAGTGGACCTGGTGACCGTCGCGACGGGCGACGTGCCCCGGCCGAGGCGGTCGCCCGCCGCGCCGGGCCGGGTGCGGCGGCGGCCGTCGCGCTCAGCGCGGTGAGCGACGCGGACGCCGTGCTCGCGGCGGCGGAACCGCACCGGGAGGCGTTCGTCCGGCTCGCCCGCGACGTGAAGGCGTGGGCGCGGGCGCGCGGCCTGGACTCCGCCCCGTGCGGCGGGCTGCCCGGCCTCGCCTGGTCGGTGCTCGCGGCCCGTACCGCCCACGAGGCGGGCGACCTGCCGCCGCTCGCCCTGCTCCGGCACTTCTTCGCGACCTGGGCGGCGTGGGACTGGGCCCGCCCGGTCGGCGGCGAACCGCCTTCCGGCGACACCGGCGGCCTCCCCCTCACCGTGCTGACCCCGACCGCCCCCGTGCGTTCCTGCACCACGCAGGTCTCGGCGGCGGGCCGCGACCTCGTCGCCGAGGAGCTGTTCCGCGCCTGGGAGATCCTGGACTCCGCCGCCGACTCCGGCCCCGTGCCGCGTTCCCGGCTCTGCGCCCCGCCGCCCCTGCGCGAACGGCACGCGGCCTGGGCGGTCGTCCCGGTACGGCGGGGCGAGGACGAGGGCCGTTTCCGGGGCCGCCTCCTGGCCCTGCTCGCCGCCCTCGCCGACGCGGGCTCCCCGGACGCCCACGCCTGGCCCCGGCCGTACGCCACCGACGCCTCCCACGTCCAGTACGCGATCGGCCTCGGCCGCACCCCGCCCGACGCCTCACGGCTCGCGGAGATCGGCGGCGAGCTGCTGCGCGGCATTCCGGGGGCGGAACTGCGCCGGGTGGACGGGGTCGAGGTGCGGGGGCTGCGGTGAACCACGGAACCACGCCCGCCACGGTCTGGTCCCTGCGCCCCGCGCGGCCCGGGGACGTCGAGGAGCCGGCCGAGCTGCGGGCCGTCGTGATGCGTCCCGACCTGGGGCGGCTCGGGCGCTACGACGAGCACCGGGTGCGGCAGCGGTTGCGGGACTGCTACGCGCCGGAGCACACCTCGATCGTGGTCGTGGACGGCGCCCTCGCGGGCTCGGTCACCCTGCGCCCGGTCGAGGACGGGCTGTGGCTGGAGAACTTCTACCTCTCCCCCGCCCTCCAGGGGCGCGGCATCGGCACCGCCGTGCTCCGTCCGCTGCTCGCGCGGGCCGACGAGGAGGGCGCGACCGTCCGCCTGGACGTGCTCCGGGGCAGCGCCGCCCGCGCGCTCTACGAGCGCCACGGCTTCACCGAGGAGCGGCGGGACCCGATCGACGTGTTCATGATCAGGCCGCCGGCCCGCCCGGCCTGATCGGATCCGGGCCCCGAAGAACCGCCCGGCCGCCGGGAACGTACGACCCGTTCAGCTGCCGCAGACGTACGAGACGAAGCCTTCCCACGCCCCCGCCGTGAAGGAGAGCCGGGGCCCCCGGCAGTCCTTGGAGTCACGGACCCGCACCGCCCCCGGCGCGGACGCGACCTCGACGCAGTCGTTCCCGTCGCCGCTGCTGCTGTAGCTGCTCCTGAACCACGCCGGCTCGGAGCCGTTCCCGACAGAGGTCTTCCGGATCATGTCTCCCCCAGCAGTTTTTCGATGAAGGCCAGCGATTCCCGTGGCGTCAGCGCCTGGGCCCGGATCATCCCATAGCGCATCTCAAGGATCCTGACCTGCTTCGGGTCGGAGACCGGACGGCCACTGAACGCTCCCTCGGAACGACCCACGGCGGTGCCATCGGGAAACCTCAACACTTCGATCAGCCCGCCCGTTCCGGGGTGTTCCTCGCACAGGGTCGGCAGCGCCTGGATCACGACATTCCGCAACTGCCCCATCTCCAGGAGGTGTTCGAGCTGTCGGCGCCACACCGTTCTGCCTCCGACCGGACGACGGAGTGTCACCTCTTCCTGTACGAAACTGAGCGCCGGGAGGGAAGCCCGGTCGAAGATCGAACGACGTGCCATGCGGGCGGCCACCACCCGCTCCAACTCGTCCACCGTGTAGGCGGGAAGCCACGATGCGAACAGGGCCCGCATGTGCTCCTCGGTCTGCAGGAGGCCGTTGATGTTGTGGTTGTGGTAGGCCTCCAGCTCCACGGCTTTCGCTTCCAGCTTCGCCAAGTCCCGGATCTTCTTCGGGTACCGGACCTCCGCCACGTCCTCCTTCATCGCGGCGATCTTCCCGCCCGCCCCGAGTACCTCGTCCGCCATGTCCAGGAACTCCGGCCGAGGGATGCGACGCCCGCCCTCCACCTTGTAGACCAGGTCCTCCCCGTACCCGATCGCCGCGCCGAACTCGCCGGCCCGCAGCCCCGCGGCCTCCCGCCACGCCTTGATCTGCCGCCCCACGGTGGCGACCACCGCGACGCCCGACTCGTCATCGGGGTCGACGTCCCAGCCCGGCTCGTCCGCCCCGCGGTCCCCGCGTTCCGCACCCACTTCATTCACGCTCATCCGTGCCCCGCTTCCGACGCGCCTACCGTTCCTGGCCCAACGGCCGGTGTCCCCGCCACGTCACCCCGGACAGCCGGGACAGCACTGGACAAGCCCCGGACAACCTCCGCACACATTTAAGAACCTGGGGAAACAACCCTCCCCAACCAAACCCCACCCTGTCACCCACTCAGGTGACATGGGACAACTCAGCTGGATTTCGGGTGGGTTGATCAATTTATGCTCGCCGCGACAACTCCAGACACGCGAGGGACCCACTGAAAACCCTGTCCGCCGCACTGCGGGACGCACCGGAAACCATCGCCAACCCCATCGTCGAACTCACCGCACAGGGCCTGGGCAACCGCCCGGCCGCACAACAGTGGAGGAACCTGGTGGCCGTGGACCTCTCTTTCTACAAGTCCTTCATGTCGGAAGAAATCCGGGACGAAGGCCGAGCCGAAGGCCGGGCACAAGGCCGCGCCGAGGACGTCCTGCTCGTACTGGAGCAGCGCGGCATCGCCGTCACCGACAGGGTTCGCGAGCGGATCACCGATTGCGGTGACCCCGAGGTTCTGCGCCGGTGGCTCATGCGAGCCGTCACCGCCACCTCCACCGGGGAGATCTTCGCCGAGGAGTAACCGCCTCCCGGTGGCGCTTCCGCACAGCGGGGAACTCTCAAGCGAAGCGACGCTGCGTCAGAAGTGGCCGTGCCCGACATCCGAAGTGGCCGGACGCCACCGGTCCGTTTCTCTCGCACCGCCCCGCTGGGCGGAAGCGCCAACTTCTTCCTGGCCCGCCCTCCTTGGACATCAGCCGTTGTGCTCCTCGTGCTCGGCCGGCACATCGAAGAAGTCGGCGATGTCCTCGTCGAGCAACTGCTCGTTGCTCCGTTCCGGATCCAGATCCGGATCCGGTGCCTGGGCCTGGGCCTGACCGAGCCCGAGCCCGGGCCCCCGCCCTGCCCCCTCCGGTGGCGCCGACCAGGCAACCTTCCCCCGTCGATCTCCGTCTATCCCCCCGCGGCAACCGCTCACCCCCCTCCGGCGGTCCGCACGCGAATCGGCACGCAGCGCAGGGTCCGCCCGGCCGCCCGCTGCGGGGGAACGGACGGAGCACGGTGTGACGGATCGACCCTTGTCGCGCGCATCCCGCACGGGAACGACGCGGCGCACCCTGATGACGGCGGCGGTCGGCGCGAGCGGACTCGCGGCCCTCACCGCCTGCGCGGCGCCCTCCTCGCCCCGCCGTCGCGATCCGGCCGCGAACCCCCTGCCCGGCCTGCCGATCAGCACCGCGCACCCGGCCCTGATGATGCAGTTCCTCGCCCACCCGGACGACGACCTGTACTTCATGAACCCGGACACCCAGCAGGCCCTGGACGCCGGTACGCCCCTCGTCTGCGTCTATCTGACCGGTGGCGAGGCCAACGGCGTCAACCGAATACCCGGCCGCCCGCTGCCCCCGCCCGACAAGGCCGCGTACTCCTCCTCCCGCCACCAGGGGCTCCGCCAGGCGTACGCGACCCTGCTCGGCCTCGACCGGTTCACCGCGTGGGACAAGTCCGTCGCCGAACTGCACGACGGTCACCGCGCCGAGATCAACACCCTCTCCTCCGGCGGCCGCAGGGTCGAACTGATCTTCCTCAACACCGCCATGCACACCTCGTACGGCCGTCTCGGGCTGCCCAGCCTCTGGCAGGACCGGCGGCTCGTCCTGCGCACCGTCGTCGCCGAGGGCTCCCCGCTGGAGAAGGCGGGCTCGTACACCTACGACGGGCTGATCGACGTCCTGGTCGGGCTGCTGGGCCGGTACCGGCCCAGCGTCGTGCACACCCTGGACCCGGACCCGGACATCCAGCACAGCAGCGAGGCCGTCCGCCGCCGGGACAGCGAGCAGCCGGGCTACTCCGACCACCCCGACCACACCGCCGCCGCGTCGTTCACCTGGGCGGCGCTGATCCGATGGGTGGCGCGGTCCACCCGGGACGGCAACGGGATACCGGCCTTCGCCACCACGTCGTTCCGGGCCTACTACAACCGGCACTGGCCGAAGAACCTGCCGCCCGCGGTACTGGCCGAGAAGGCCTCGCACCTGGTGCCCTACGGCGGCTCGGTGGACTGGCGGTGCGGCAACCCCGCGGGCTGCGGGGACTACAACGTGGGCGGCGACCGGCCGTTGACCAACCGCAAGGGCTGGGTGCGGTCCACCCACCACCGCCACCCGGGCCCCCGAGCACGGGTCGCCGCCGGGGCGGACGGCCGGCTCACCCTGTACGGGGTGCTGGGGCTGCGCGCGGCCCGGTGGCGCGAGAGCGCACCCGGCAGCGGGCTCTTCGAGGCAGCGGACGACCTCGGCGGCGGTCCGCTCGCCCCGGTGCTGGGCTCGGCGGCGACGGCGGACGGGCGGCACCTGCTGTTCGGGCTGCGGTTCGCGGCGCTCGGCGGGCGCGGTTCGGACAACGAGCGCGAGATCGTGCTGCTGGAGCAGGGCGCACCGGGCGGCCCCTTCCGCGCCTGGCGCGGGCTCGGCAACCCCTCCGCCGGAGCGGACCACGGGCGGCGGATCGGCGTGCCCGTCGCCGTGGCGGCCCCGGACGGCCGCGTCCACCTCTTCGTACGGAACGCGGAAAAGGGGCTGAGCACCCGGGTGCGCGACGCGGGGTCGGGGCGCTGGAGCGAGTGGCGCGATCTGGGCGGCGGCGAGGTGCAGGACGGGCTGACCGCAGTCGTGGACACGGCGGGGTGCGTCCATGTGTACGCGGCCGGGCACCACTTCGTGCACCACTGGACCCAGGACACCCCGGACACCGACGTCACCGCCCGTACCCAGCTCACGGACGCTCCCACACCGGCGCACGCCCCCGGCGCGCTCCCCGCGCCGGACGGGTCCGTGGAGCTGTACTACCGGCCTGCCGCACAGTCAGGACTCGCCGTCGTACGGTCCGGTGGCGGTCCCGCGCCCCGCTTCGGGGGGTACGGTCCGGTGACCGCCGCCGCCGCGCCGGGCGGCCTGGTCCTGCTGGGCCGGACCCCGGAGGGCCACATCCGGCTGCGGACCGCCGAGGGCTCCGCCGTACGGTCGCGGGGGCCGGTCGCCCTGGACGGCACCGCGCTCCACGTCGGCGCTGGCGGGCAGCCGGTCGTCGTGGGGTTCGGGGCGGACGCCGCACCCTGGGCGTGGCGCCCGTAGAGGCGGGCGACTCCGCCCCAACTTCCTTTCCATAAGGCCGTGTTATTCCCAAACGCTAGTACCTCTGCCTCGTCGCGCTCCGGCACCCTGTTGCCCACCATCCCCCATGGACACGCCCACCCCAGCGTGTCGCGCGAAACGAGGAAGCATGCGTATATCCAGGCTCGTGCCCGCTGCCGCCGCCGCAGCGGCCTGTGTCCTCGCCCTCTTCGCACCATCCGCGTCGGCCGCCCCGGAGCCCCCGCTCCAGGACTCCCCGCCGCCCACCACCCAGATCATCGGCGGCGGTCAGGCGACCAACGCCCCCTGGGCCGCCCGCCTCTTCTCGAACGGCAGGGAGACCTGTTCGGCGACGATCATCGCGCCGACCTGGATCCTCACCGCCAAGCACTGTGTCGCCGGCGGCGGCCTGTCGTTCCGCATCGGCAGCCTCGACCAGCACAGCGGCGGTGTGGTCGCCAACGGCACCCAGACCTACACGCACGGCTCGGACCTGGCACTGGTGCGCCTGGACCGTTCCGTGCAGACGACCTACTCCCGCCTCGGCTCGCCCGGCTCGGTGAGCATCGGGCAGAGCGTCCAGGTCTGGGGCTGGGGCGCCACCTCGCAGTGCGGCTCCGAGGCCAACTGCCAGTCGCGCTACCTGAAGGTCGCCAACGTGACGGTCACCGGCGGCTGCAGTGACGCGTACGGCGGCTCGGCGATCTGCGCCCGGCGCGGCAACGGCATCACCGCGGGCGGCGACTCCGGCGGCCCGATGACCGCGAACGGCATCCAGGTCGGCGTGGCCTCCACCAGCGACCGGCAGACCACGACCGCGTACACGAACGTCACCGCGTACCGGTCCTGGATCCAGTCGATCGCGGGCGTCTGACCCACGCCGCCGACCGGGACGGCGGGCACCCGACCGCACCGCCGTCCCCGTGAACCGCAGGGCCCCGGTACCTCGCCGCTCCGAGGTACCGGGGCCTGCGCCCGTTCCTGGCCCCGCATCCGGGGGTCGACGCCCCGGCCGCCCGCGGCAGTCCGCCGGATGGCGGGCGGTCTGCGCGGGGTGGCGCTCCTGAGCAGGCACCCGGCGGCCCCGCGCACCGTACTCGTCGGCCTGTCGGGCCTCGACGGGTACGGTGCGGTGGCCGCGGCCCGCACGCCGCGCGGCCCGGTGCTGCTCGGCCGCACCGCGAAGGGCCTGATCCGGCTCCGTACGTCCGACGGGACCGTCGTGCGTCGGACGGGCCCGCGCTCCACGTCGGGAAGGACGGGCGGCCGGTGGTGGCCCTGGGCCCCGACGCCCTGCCCCGGGTCCGGCGGCCCGGACAGGCCGCCCGGCCCCCGATCCGGGCCCCCCTCGACTCCGGCCCCCGAGCCGGGGTTGACCCTCGACCTGGTCAAGGGCCCAGAGTTCCGGACGTGGAGAACGACATGCGCAGCATCGGCGAGATGGCCCGTGACAGCGGACTGGGCGTGAGCGCCCTGCGGTTCTACGACCGGGCCGGCGTGCTGGTCCCGGCCCGGGTGGACCCGGACAGCGGCTACCGCTGGTACGGGCCCGAACAGCTCGCGGAGGCCGTGCTGCTGGCCGGGCTGCGCCGGACCGGCATGCCGCTGGCGGACATCCGGCTGGTGCTGGCCGGGTGGTCCGCCGCCGACACCGAGCTGATCCGGACGCTGCTGCGGACGCATCTGCACCGGCTCGAAACAGGTCTGTCCGAGGCCCGCGCCGAGTTCTCCAGGATCCGAGCCGTACTCGAACGCAGGGAGAACCCCATGGCCTCGCTCCGCACCACGACGCTCCGGTCGGCCGTTTCCGGCCCCGGGCTGGCCGCCGCCCTGGACGCGGTCCGCTTCGCCGCCGGTACCGACCCCGAGCTCCCCATGCTGCACGGCGTCCTGTTCGACTTCGAGGACGACGGTCTCCGGGTCGTGGCCACCGACCGGTACCGGCTGGCCGTCGCGCACACCGGTGCGACCGGGCACGAGGGCCCCGGCGTGCAGGTCGTCGTGCCGTCCCCGCTCGTCGACGCCATGCGGGCGCTGCTCACCGACGACGCGGTCACCCGCCTCACCGTGGACGGCGACCGCGTAACCCTGGAGGCGGGCGACCGCCAGGTGGCGGGCCAGTGCCTCGACCACGGCTTCCCCGACTACCGCCGCCTCGTCCGGCTGCCGGCCGGGCGCCGGGTGACCGTCGACGTCCCGGCCTTCCGGCGGGCCGTCGAGAACGGCCCCGTCCGCACGGACCCGGGCCACGAACAGGACGGGCCGCGCGGCGCACTCACCCTGCTCGCGCCGGCCGACGACGGCACCGTGGCCGTGCACGGAGACGCCGACGGCCACCGGGACGGCCTCGTCGCCCTCAACCGGGAGTTCCTGCTGCACGCCCTCGCCGCCGGGGCCCGGGACCGGCTGGTCCTGGAGCTGGGCGCGCCGACCGCCCCCGTCGCGATCCGCCGGACCGACTCCGAGGACACCTTCTCCCTGCTGATGCCCGTCCGCCTGGAGAACTGACCCGAGGCCTCCGCCCCGTACCCGTACGCACCGAACGGGCCCCGGACCCACCGCAAGAACTTCCGGACACACCGAAGGGCCCCGGTCCACCGCTCGCGCGGCGGGCCGGGGCCCTTCTTGGTGCTCTGTGCGGAGCAACCAGGTCAGACAGTCGAGTAATTACTTAATTACTTGACGATCTTGGTGACCTGGCCGGCGCCCACGGTCCGGCCACCCTCACGGATGGCGAACTTCAGGCCCTCCTCCATGGCGACCGGCTGGATCAGCTGGACCGACATGACGGTGTTGTCGCCCGGCATGACCATCTCGGTGCCCTCGGGGAGGGTCACGACGCCGGTCACGTCCGTGGTACGGAAGTAGAACTGCGGGCGGTAGTTGTTGAAGAACGGGGTGTGACGGCCACCCTCGTCCTTCGACAGGATGTAGGCCTGGGCCTCGAACTCGGTGTGCGGCGTGACCGAACCGGGCTTGATGATGACCTGGCCGCGCTCGACGTCCTCGCGCTTGATGCCACGGAGGAGCAGACCGACGTTCTCACCGGCCTGGCCCTCGTCGAGCAGCTTGCGGAACATCTCGATGCCGGTGACCGTGGTGGTGGTCTTCTCGTTCTTGATACCGACGATGTCGACGGTCTCGTTGACCTTGAGGACACCACGCTCGATACGACCGGTGACGACGGTGCCACGACCGGTGATCGTGAAGACGTCCTCGATCGGCATCAGGAACGGCTTGTCGACGTCACGCTCGGGCTGCGGGATGGCCTCGTCGACGGCCTTCATCAGCTCGAGGACCGAGTTGCCCCACTCCTTGTCGCCCTCGAGGGCCTTGAGCGCGGAGACCTTGACGACCGGAACGTCGTCGCCCGGGAACTCGTACTCGGAGAGCAGCTCACGGACCTCGAGCTCGACGAGCTCCAGGATCTCCTCGTCGTCCACCATGTCGGCCTTGTTCAGGGCGACGACGATGTACGGAACGCCGACCTGGCGGGCCAGGAGCACGTGCTCCTTGGTCTGCGGCATCGGGCCGTCGGTGGCGGCGACCACGAGGATGGCGCCGTCCATCTGCGCGGCACCGGTGATCATGTTCTTGATGTAGTCCGCGTGACCCGGGCAGTCGACGTGCGCGTAGTGACGCGACTCCGTCTGGTACTCGACGTGCGCGATCGAGATGGTGATACCGCGCTGGCGCTCCTCGGGAGCCTTGTCGATCTGGTCAAAGGCCGAGGCCTCGTTCAGGTCCGGGTACGCGTCGTGCAGCACCTTGGTAATGGCGGCCGTGAGGGTCGTCTTACCGTGGTCGATGTGACCGATGGTGCCGATGTTGACGTGCGGCTTAGTCCGCTCGAACTTCGCCTTCGCCACTGGGTCCTCCTGTGGAGTGGTTCTGTACGCCTTGCTTCATCGGCGCCAGGTGATCTTTGCTGGGATGCCGGGCCCGGGGGCATTCAACGCATTGCTCTCGCTCTGCGAGGAATGCCCCACCAGGCTCCGGTGACAAGCCTAAAGCGTGAGCTCGGGAGAGTTACTCGCCCTTGGCCTTCGCGATGATCTCCTCGGCGACGTTCCGCGGAACCTCGGCGTAGGAGTCGAACTGCATCGAGTAGCTTGCGCGACCCGAGGTCTTGCTGCGGAGGTCTCCGACGTAGCCGAACATCTCCGAGAGGGGCACGAGGCCCTTCACGACGCGAGCGCCGCTGCGCTCCTCCATGGCCTGGATCTGGCCACGGCGGGAGTTGATGTCGCCGATGACGTCACCCATGTAGTCCTCGGGCGTGGTGACCTCGACGGCCATCATCGGCTCGAGGAGAACCGGGGACGCCTTCCGCGCGGCCTCCTTGAAGGCCTGCGAACCGGCGATCTTGAAGGCCAGCTCGGAGGAGTCGACCTCGTGGTAGCCACCGTCGAGAAGAATGACGCGAACGCCCGTCATCTCGTAGCCGGCCAGGATGCCGAACTGCATGGCTTCCTGGGCACCCGCGTCCACCGAGGGGATGTACTCCCGGGGGATGCGGCCACCGGTGACCTTGTTGACGAACTCGTACGAGGCCTCGCCGCCCTCGATGGGCTCGATCGCGATCTGCACCTTGGCGAACTGACCGGTACCACCGGTCTGCTTCTTGTGGGTGTAGTCGACGCGCTCGACGGCCTTGCGGATCGTCTCGCGGTACGCGACCTGCGGCTTGCCGACGTTCGCCTCGACGCGGAACTCGCGCTTCATGCGGTCGACGAGCACTTCGAGGTGGAGCTCGCCCATACCGCCGATGACGGTCTGGCCGGTCTCCTCGTTGGTGTGCACCTGGAAGGAGGGGTCCTCCTCCGAGAGACGCTGGATGGCGACACCCAGCTTCTCCTGGTCGCCCTTGGACTTCGGCTCGATCGCGACCTCGATGACCGGCGCCGGGAAGTCCATGGACTCCAGGATCACCGGGTTCTTCTCGTCGCAGAGCGTCTCACCGGTGGTGGTCTGCTTCAGGCCCATGACGGCGATGATGTCGCCGGCGCCCACCGAGTCGATCTCCTCACGCTTGTTCGCGTGCATGCGGTAGATCTTGCCGATGCGCTCCTTCTTGCCCTTGACGGAGTTCAGCACCGAGGTGCCGGACTCCAGGCGGCCCGAGTAGACCCGGACGAAGGTGAGCTTGCCGAGGTGCGGGTCGCTCATGATCTTGAACGCCAGCGCCGCGAGGGGCTCGTCCTCGGACGGCTTGCGCTTGACGACGACCTCGGGGTCCTTGACGTCCTGGCCCTCGATGGCCTCGACGTCCAGGGGCGAGGGGAGGTAGCGCACGACGGCGTCGAGCAGGGGCTGAACGCCCTTGTTCTTGAACGCGGTGCCGCAGAACACCGGGGTGACGGTCGTCTCGCCGCCCTTGCCGGAGTTGATGGTGATGCGACGGATGCCCTCGTAGAGCTGCTCCGCGGAAGGCTCTTCGCCCTCCAGGTAGAGCTCCATGAGCGCCTCGTCGTTCTCCGCGGCGGCCTCGAGGAGCTTGGCGCGGTACTCCTCGGCCTGCTCCGCGAGCTCGGCGGGGATGTCGACGATGTCGTACGCCTCGCCCTTGGTGGCTTCCGCGGGGTAGACGAACGCCTTCATCGTCACGAGGTCGACGACACCCGTGAAGTCGGCCTCGGCACCGATCGGGAGCTGCATGACGATCGGGGTCGCACCGAGGCGGTCCGTGATCATGTCGACGCAGCGGAAGAAACTGGCACCGGTGCGGTCGAGCTTGTTGACGAAGCAGATGCGCGGCACGCCGTAGCGGTCCGCCTGACGCCAAACGGTCTCGGACTGCGGCTCGACGCCCGCGACACCGTCGAACACGGTGACGGCGCCGTCGAGGACGCGGAGCGAACGCTCCACCTCGACGGTGAAGTCGACGTGACCCGGGGTGTCGATGATGTTGATGGTGTGGTCAACATCGTTGAGCGGCCAGTGGCAGGTCGTCGCGGCGGACGTGATCGTGATGCCGCGCTCCTGCTCCTGCTCCATCCAGTCCATCGTGGCGGCGCCGTCGTGGACTTCACCGAGCTTGTACGAAACGCCGGTGTAGAACAGGATCCGCTCGGTGGTGGTCGTCTTGCCCGCGTCGATGTGGGCCATGATCCCGATGTTGCGGACCTTGGCCAGGTCAAGCGAAGTGGTGGCCATAAGGCTCAGTCTTCTCTCGGTCTCGATGTGGGTAGCGACTACCAGCGGTAGTGCGCGAAGGCCTTGTTGGACTCGGCCATCTTGTGGGTGTCCTCGCGCTTCTTGACGGCAGCGCCAAGACCGTTGGAGGCGTCGAGCAGCTCGTTCATGAGGCGCTCGGTCATGGTCTTCTCGCGACGGGCGCGGGAGTAACCCACGAGCCAGCGCAGCGCGAGGGTGGAGGCGCGACCGGGCTTGACCTCGATCGGCACCTGGTAGGTGGCGCCACCGACACGGCGGGACTTGACCTCGAGCGAGGGCTTGACGTTCTCAAGCGCGCGCTTCAGCGTGATGACCGGGTCGTTGCCGGTCTTCTCGCGGAGGCCTTCCATGGCGCCGTACACGATCCGCTCGGCGGTGGAGCGCTTGCCGTTGAGCAGGATCTTGTTGATCAGCGAGGTGACAAGAGGAGAACCGTAGACCGGGTCGATGATGACCGGGCGCTTCGGGGCGGGGCCCTTACGAGGCATTCTTACTTCTCCTTCTTGGCGCCGTAGCGGCTGCGGGCCTGCTTGCGGTTCTTGACACCCTGGGTGTCGAGCGAGCCGCGGATGATCTTGTAACGAACACCCGGCAGGTCCTTCACACGGCCACCACGCACGAGCACGATGGAGTGCTCCTGCAGGTTGTGTCCCTCACCCGGGATGTAGGCCGTGACCTCGATACCGGAGGTCAGACGCACACGCGCGACCTTGCGGAGTGCCGAGTTCGGCTTCTTCGGGGTGGTCGTGAACACACGCGTGCAGACGCCGCGGCGCTGGGGCGAACCCTCGAGTGCGGGCGTCTTGTTCTTTTCGACCTTGTCCTGCCGGCCCTTGCGGACCAGCTGCTGGATCGTAGGCACTACTTCTCCGGTTTCTGTGTGCCGTTCGTGAAACTAACCTGGAACGTCACCGACCCACGCGGTCGGGTGTGTCGAATGCTGCAGACTTCTGCCGCAAGGCAGAGGGAGCGCAGATCACGGTGGCCCCTGACGGACTCGCCATGCGGTTGAGGACACGCACACGAGCCCAGGCACACCCCAGGCACAAGGTCTGAGCGTACCTACCTCACCGACTCCGGTCAAAACAAATGCTGTCCACCGGAACACGCCGGACGCCCAGGACACACGGCGGGCGGAATCGAGACAGGGGGCGGCGGCCCGGCGGCAGGAATACGACCTTGCCGGTACGGGCACGGACGTTCTCAGTACATTGAACCGCTGATGGGCGACCGGGGGGACGGGATGGCGGCGACGTACGTACCCGAGGGCGACGGACTCGACGACCAGGTGCCCTTCCTCGCCCGTCTGGAGCGTGCGGACCGGGTGGCCCTGCTCGCCCTGGGGCGCGAGCTGCGCTTCGCCTCCCGGACCGCCCTGCTCCGGCAGGACGAACCGTCCGCACACGTCCTGCTGATCCTCCACGGCTGGACGAAGATCACCACCTCCGCGCCCAACGGCTACGAGGCGCTGCACGCCCTGCGCGGCCCCGGCGACATCGTCGGCGAGTCGGCCGCGCTGACCGGGCGGCCGCGCTCGGCGACGGTGACCGCGCTCTCCCCCGTGCGGGCCGCGGTCGTGACGCACGAGAAGTTCCGCACCTTCGTGGCCGGCTCCCCCGAGGTGTCGCTCTCGCTCCTGGCACTGACCTCCGACCGGACGCGGGCCGCGGACCGGCGCAGCCTGGAGTTCGCGGCGATGACGGTGCGCGAACGCTTCGCCGTCCTGCTGCTGGACCTGGCGCGCACCCACGGGGCCCGTACGGACGAAGGCATCGAGCTCGACATACCGCTCAGCAAGCAGGAGCTGGCCGGGGCGGTCAGCGCCTCCCGGGAGATGGTCCAGCGGCTGCTGAAGGACCTGCGCGAACGGGGAATCGTACGGACCGGGCGGCGGGCGCTGGTGATCGTGCGGCCGGACGCGCTCCGCCGGATCGCCCGGACCGGGGAATCCGCCCTCCCGGCCGTCCGCCAGGAGGCCCCGCAGGCTCCGTAGCGCGGGCGGCCGGAGCGGCCGACGGCCGTCCCTCTGTGCACACGGTCACACACCGAGTGCGTCATCGTTCCTCACCGCCGCACCCCGCCCTGGCCCACGCTCGTGTCCCGGCCCACGGAGACCCGAGCGAGAGGCACCCCATGAACGATCCGGTGAACAGCACGATCCTGCTGCTCGACATCGAGAAGTACAGCGAGCGGGACGACGTGGAGCAGGCGTATCTGCGCCGCATGCTCTACGACCTGACCGACCGGACCCTGCTGGCCGCCGGGATCGACGAGACCCGGCGGCGGCGGGCGGACCGCGGTGACTCCGTGATGGAGCTGATCGACGCCAACTGCTCGGTGATCGCCCTGCTGCGGGCGCTGCTGACCGAGATGCCGGCCCGGTTGCGCAGCCAGAACCGGCGTGCCTCCGCCGCCGCGCGGATGCGGCTGCGGGGAGTGGTGGCCTCGGGGTACGTCGCGGTGGACCCCGACGGCTGGGTGGGCAGCGACCTCAACCACGCGTGCCGGCTGCTGGACGCGGACGCGCTGCGGGCAGCGCTGCGGGACCGCAGGGACGACTTCGCGCTCTGCGTGTCCGACCCGGTGTACCAGGGGGTCGTACGGCACAGTCACACGGGCGTCCCGGCGGAGGAGTTCCGCTCCGTCACGGTGGACAGCAAGAACGGGCCGCTCGACGCATGGCTGCACGGCCCGCTCCCGCAGGAACTCCCGCAGGCCGCGGACGCACACCCGGCCGCCCCGGCGGCGCCGATCCCCGCGCCCGGTCCGGGCGGTGCCCCGGTCAACGGCGGCGTCTTCGGCGGGACCAACCACGGCATCGGCGGCGGCGTCTTCCACGGAACCGTCCAGTTCGGCGGCGGCCGCGGGGACCACCGGTGAGCGCCGGGGAACCGGCGCAGGAAGCCCCGTCCCCGCCCGGGGACGACCAGGGCGACGGGCCGGAGGGCCCGCAGACCGAGGAGGAGGGTGCGGACGCGGAGAAGAGGACCGACCAGCCGCAGCCCGCCTGGGCCGCCCGGCGGGACCTGGCGAGCCACACCCCGCGGACCATGGGGTTCGGCGACGGCTCCCAGGTCGGTGGAGGGATCTTCGGCGGGACCAACCACGGCATCGGCGGCGGCACGTTCTACGGGGACGTCCTGCAGCGGACCGAGATCATCTACCAGTTCGACGCACCCTCCGCCCTCCGTGCCCCGGGCGCGATCGCGCCGTCCGCCCTGGCGGGGCTCGCCGCGTGCTTCGTCCCCGGGCGGGACGACTTCGAGGCGCTGGCCGACCGGCTCCGCGACGAGCACGTGCTGGTCCTCTCGGGGCCGTACTACTCGGGTCGTCGGACCGCCGCGCTCATGCTGCTGCACCGGATCGGCGCCGCTCCGGTCCGGGCGATGAACCGGGACACCACCCCCGAACAGCTCACGGCCGGCCTCAAGGGCGGTGAGCCGGACGGCGGCCGGACCGGGCACGTCCTGTGCGACCTGGTCACCTCGGCGGGCCGGCCGCTGCGAGAGGCCGATCTGCTGGCCGCCCGCGAGGAGCTGGGCGAGGACGCGTACCTGGTGATCACCACGGGACCGGCCGCCCTGCTGGAGGACGTGCCGGTGGTGGAGTGGCGGGCGCCCGCACCTCGGGACGTCCTCGCCGGGCACCTGAAGGCGCTGCTGGACGGCGAGGAGCGCGTGCCGGAGCTGCTGGCGCTGCCCGCCGCGGCCGCTTTCCTCGAACGTCACCATCAGCCGCGCGAGGCCGCCGAGTTCGCCCGGCTCCTGGCCGGATGCGCGGACGGCACGGCCGACACCGCGCGTCTCGACAGCTTCTCCCTGCTCGCGCTGGAGAGCCAGGTCCAGGAGTGGTTCGAGGACGACGGGACCGTACTGCACCTGCGCGAGAAGGCGTTCCTCGTCGCGCTGGCCGCCTTCGACGAAGGACCGTACGCCCTGACGGCCGAACTGGGCGATCTGCTCTACGCCGCCCTGGAGAGGACCGAGAGCCGGCTGCACCCCGCCGTCCCGGTCTTCGGTACGCACATCGGCAAACGGCTCCAGCTGGCACGGGCGCACCGGTTCGAGGCCGAGGAACCCACCGAGTGGGGCCCGGTCCGGCAGGTGAAGGCCGCCTTCCGCGACGAGCGGGCCCCGCTCGTGCTGCTGCGCGAGATCTGGACCGGGCACCCCTCGGCGCGGCCCGCGCTCGTGCAGTGGCTGCGGCAGCTGGCCGGGGACGGGCGGCCCTTCGTCCGCACCCGGGCCGCCTCCACCGTCGCCGTGTTCGCCCACACCGACCTGCCGTCCGCGATGGCGCTGATCGTCGAGCCGTGGGCGTCGTCCCGCCTCTACCGGCACCGGAGCGTCGCCGTCGGCGCGCTCACGCTCGCCCATGTGCTGGGCACTCCCCATGTGCCGCGCATCCTCGACGCCTGGTGCGAGAGCGAGGAGCCGTCGCTGCGCTGGGTGGCCATCCGGGCACACGGGATGATCGGGCCGGAACGCCCGGTGCAGGCCCTGGCCGCGCTGCGCGCGGCGGCCCGGCACGAGGCGGGGCGGCCGGAGCCCGATCCGGAGCTGACGGGGCAGCTCGCGGAGTCCGTGGAGCTGTTGCTGCTGTCGCCGGCGGGCGAGGAGGTGATCGCGGAGCTGGTGCGGACGGTGCACGACGACCGGCCCGCGACCGACCTCGCGCTCGGCGGCTTCCTCGGCGCCTGCCGCCGCGTCGAGCAGGACGAACGCCATGGCCTGCCGAGCATGCTGGCCCGGTACGCGCGGGCGTCGACGGCACACGCCTCCGAGGCGTCCGGCATCGCCGGGCTCTGGCGTACCGCCCTGGGCAGCCGGGACCACACCCGGGACGCCCTCGACGTGCTCCGCCGCTGGGTGCTCGCGGCGGACCTCGCCGCCGCCACCGAGTGGGCGCTCGCCGCCCTGCTGCCCATGCTCGTCACCACACCGTCGGAGTACCAGCGGATCAGCCACCTCCTGCGGACGATGCCCGGCGAGGACGGTGCCGGTCCCCCGCTCGTGGCTGCCCGGCTGCTGACCGTACTGCCGCGCTCCTGACCCCCGTCCCGTCCCTTTCCTCCGCGACAGGAGAACTCCCATGCCCGAATTCCGCCGAGCACCCGACTGGGACCAGCGGGCCGACCGCGGGACGCGGTTGACCGACCCGGTCGTCACCGTCCGGCAGCTGTCCCGCTTCGGCTTCTCCCGCCGTCCGCTCACCCGGATCGACCATGCCCTGGTCTTCTCGGCCCGGGACGGTTCGTACGACCCCTATCTCCCCCCGCTGAGGCCCAGCAGGGCCGAGGCAGCCGCGAAACGCTACACCGCGGTGTACGAGGTCGACATGGGGGTCCACCCGGTACGCGAGGAGATCGCCCTGCCCAGCGACGACGACGCCTTCGAGTTCGTGGCGGCCGTCGAGCTGGCGTGGCGGGTCGTCCGTCCCGAGCTGTTCGTGGCGAGCCGGTACCGGGACGTGCCTCGGCTGCTGATCGGCGAACTGGAGCAGGCGGCCCGCGCCGTCACCCGCCGCTATCCCGCCTCCCGGAGCGCGGCGGCCGAGGAGGCGCTGCTGCGGGAGGTCGCCGCCCGGGGAACGCTCGGTGCCCGGGTCGGGCTCACGGCCGACTGGACGGTTCGGCTCCGCGGCGATCAGGAGGTCGTCGACCACGTCCGGCGCATGCGCTCCATCGACCACGGGGCCACCGAACAGATCCGGACCGAACTCCTCGGCAGGGAAATCGATGCCGCGACCGACCGGCGGGCCAGGGAGCAGGACGTGCTCCGGTCGGGCCGCGCGGCCGAGTTCGAGGAGCAGCAGCACCGGCTGAGGCTGCGCCGGCAGCGGTGGCAGCACACCGAGGAGGTCGACCGGGCGCGGGCCCTGCTGGAGCTCCAGCAGGTGAACGCGGAGAAGATCGCGTTCTACGAGAAGTACCTGGAACAGGGCGGAATCCGGGCGTGGGCCCTCCACCTCGTGGACCATCCCGGCGACACCGAGCTCGTGGCGTCCAACCTCCGCCAGGAACAGCTCCAGGTGATCAGGTCCCAGTTGGAGCTGGCGAAGGAACTGCTGAAGGGCGACAGCGCGGAGAGCCACGAGCTGGAAGCGCCGAAGCAACATGCGTTCCAGGCCGTCATCGACGTACTGGACCAGTACCTTCCCGGAGTCACCGCCCACAGCACGGCCGCGGGGCGGCTGACCGTGTCGATGTCGAAGGACCCCGTGGAGGCGGCACCGGGCGTGCGGCTGCCGGGCATGCGGTCCGACGCGCCCACGACGTTCCCGGACTGGCAGCCCCCGCCCGGCTACGGCAGCGCCCCCCTGGCACCGGCCGACGACGAGGACGCGGCGGAGGCAACGGGTGGGCGGAAGGCGGGCGAGGAAGGAGCGGGCACATGACCGGCCGCACGCCGGAGCCCCCCACCACGGCCGGGGAACGGCTCCTCCTCAATCTGCGGGCCGAGATCGCGCGGGCCGACAGCAAGGCATCCGTACTGGTCGCCGCGCTCGGCATGACGGCGGGCGTGCTCAGCGGCTGGCTGGCGGGCCGGGGCTGGCGACCGGGCTCGCTCGACGCCCCCGGGACGGCCCTGTGGTGGACGGGCGTCGGCGGTCTGGCGGCCGCGCTGGTCGCCCTGCTGATGGCCGTGATCCCGCGCTACCGCCGCAGCGTCTGGATCCCCGGGGAGCCACTCACCTACTTCGGGGACATCCAGGACGCCGCCCGGCGGGGCCGGCTGCCGGAAGCGCTCGACGCCACCGCGAACTCCCGGACCGCCGCGCTCGTCACGGCCCTGGCCGAGACCAGCCGGATCGCCCTGTGCAAACACCGGTGGATACGGGCCGGGCTGCTCGCCTACTCCGTGGGCACCGTCCTGCTCCCCGCCTCGCTGCTCCTCGGCTGACGCCCCGACCGCCAAAGGATGATCACGATGTCTCCGACCTCCGGGACCCCGGACCCGGGCGACGGCCCCGTACCGCCGCCGTCCCCGCCGCCCGAACCCGATCCGGCCGCCGGCGCCCCGCCCTGGCACGACGACCTGGTCCACGAGCACGGCCCCGGCCGGCGTGTGTACTACACGGCGCACCAACGGCGGATGGACATCACCGCGCTGGGACAGCTGGCGCTGGCCCTGCCCGCCTTCCTGACGAGCGCGCTGGTGGTACTGCTCGTGGGCGTGCTCCTGGAGATCGGGACCGGGGTGCCGTTCTGGATACCGGTCGCCCTCTGGGCGGCGTCCGGCGCCCTGGTCTTCCACCGGCCCACCGAGGACCTGCTCGCCCGCTACCTGTTCGGGCTGCGGCGTCCGATGCCCCAGGAGGCCGCCCGGCTGGAGTCGGTGTGGCGGGAGGTGACGGCGATCGCCGGGGTCGAGGGGGGCCGGTACCGGCTCTGGGTCGAGGAGAGCGACGGCATCGACGCGCTCGCTGCCGCGGGGCACGTCGTGGGGGTCACCCGGTATGCGCTGGAGCACCTGTCGAGCCGTCGGCTGGCCGCCGTGCTCGCCCATGAGCTGGGGCACCACACCGGAGGCCACGCGTGGTCGTTGCTGCTCTGCCACTGGTACGGGCTGCCCGGCCGGCTGGTGCGGCGGGTGCTCCGCGCGACGGCGCTGTCCCTGGTCACGCCCGTCCGGTGTGCCGCCTACCTGACCGGGGGCGTGCTGCTCCTCGCGCTGGGCGGGCTCGACTCCACCGCCGCCCGGATTCTCTACGGGCTCCCGCTGCTGCTCGTGCTCCCGTACCTGTCGGCGGCCGTGGGGCGTCGCTCCGAGCTCCGTGCCGACCGGCATGCCGCGGTGCTCGGGTTCGCCCCGGAACTCGCCGACGTGCTGGAGACGCTGCACGCGGACGGTCCGCCGGAGCACGAGTCGGTACCCGCCCGGCTGCTCTCCAGCCACCCCGACGTCCCGACCCGGCTGCACCACCTGCGGCGCTACCTGTAGTCCCGGGCACGCCGGAGGGCGGCCACCCCGTGCGATACGGGGTGGCCGCCCTCCGGTTCGTTCAGGCGACTCGCATCTGCCTACTGGTTGTACGGACCGTAGTCGTAGTCCTCCAGCGGAACGGCCTGGCCGGAGCCCGTGCCGAACGGCGAGTACTCCATGTCGTCGTAGCCGACGGCCGAGTACATCGCGGCCTTGGCCTCCTCGGTCGGCTCGACCCGGATGTTGCGGTAGCGGGACAGGCCCGTACCGGCCGGGATGAGCTTACCGATGATGACGTTCTCCTTGAGGCCGATGAGGCTGTCGGACTTGGCGTTGATCGCCGCGTCCGTCAGGACTCGGGTCGTCTCCTGGAAGGAGGCGGCCGACAGCCAGGATTCCGTCGCCAGCGAGGCCTTGGTGATACCCATCAGCTGCGGACGGCCGGAGGCGGGGTGACCGCCCTCGGTGACCACACGACGGTTCTCGGTCTCGAACTTCGAGCGCTCGACGAGCTCGCCCGGCAGCAGTTCCGCGTCGCCGGACTCGATGATCGTCACGCGGCGCAGCATCTGCCGGATGATGATCTCGATGTGCTTGTCGTGGATCGACACGCCCTGCGAGTTGTAGACCTTCTGGACCTCGCCGACCAGGTGGACCTGGACCGCGCGCTGGCCGAGGATGCGGAGCACGTCGTGCGGGTTGGTGGCACCCACGGTGAGCTTCTGGCCCACCTCGACGTGGTCGCCCTCGCCCACCAGCAGACGGGCGCGCTTCGAGATCGGGAACGCCGTCTCGTCGCTGCCGTCGTCCGGGGTGACGACGATCTTCTTGGTCTTCTCGGTCTCCTCGATGCGGACGCGGCCGGCCGCCTCCGAGATCGGGGCGACACCCTTGGGCGTACGGGCTTCGAAGAGCTCGACGACTCGGGGCAGACCCTGGGTGATGTCGTCACCGGCCACACCACCGGTGTGGAAGGTACGCATCGTCAGCTGGGTACCGGGCTCACCGATGGACTGGGCGGCGATGATGCCGACCGCCTCACCGATGTCGACCAGCTTGCCGGTGGCGAGCGAGCGTCCGTAGCAGAAGGCACAGGTGCCGACCGCGGACTCGCAGGTCAGGACCGAGCGGGTCTTGACCTCCTCGACGCCGTGCATGACCAGCTGGTCGATGAGCACGTCACCGAGGTCGACGTTGGCGGGCGCGATGACCTTGCCGTCGACGACGACGTCCTCGGCGAGCATGCGGGCGTAGACCGAGGTCTCGACGTCCTCCGTCTTGCGGAGCACGCCGTCGGGGCCCTTCTCCGCGATCTTCAGCTTCAGGCCGCGGTCGGTGCCGCAGTCCTCCTCGCGGATGATCACGTCCTGCGAGACGTCCACCAGACGACGGGTCAGGTAACCCGAGTCGGCGGTACGCAGGGCGGTGTCCGCCAGACCCTTACGGGCACCGTGCGTGGAGATGAAGTACTCCAGAACGGTGAGGCCCTCGCGGAAGGACGCCTTGATGGGACGCGGGATCGTCTCGTTCTTGGCGTTGGACACCAGACCACGCATACCGGCGATCTGACGCATCTGCATCATGTTTCCTCGGGCACCCGAGTCAACCATCATGAAGATGGGGTTCGTCTTGGGGAAGTTCGCGTTCATCGCCTCGGCGACCTCGTTGGTCGCCTTGGTCCAGATCGCGATGAGTTCCTGCGTGCGCTCGTCCTTGGTGATCAGACCGCGCTCGTACTGCTTCTGGACCTTCTCGTCCTGCGCCTCGTAACCGGCGACGATCTCCTTCTTGGCCTCGGGGACCACGACGTCGGAGATGGCCACGGTGACGCCGGAGCGGGTCGCCCAGTGGAAGCCGGCCGCCTTCAGGTTGTCGAGCGTCGCCGCCACGATGACCTTGGGGTAGCGCTCGGCGAGGTCGTTGACGATCTCGGAGAGCTGCTTCTTGCCGACCGAGTAGTCGACGAACGGGTAGTCCTCGGGCAGCAGCTCGTTGAAGAGCGCGCGGCCCAGGGAGGTCCGCAGCCGGAACGAGTCGCCCGGCTGGAACTCGCGCTCCCCGACGCCGTCGTCCCCTTCCTCGGAGACCGGCGGCACCCAGCCGCGCGGCGGGATGGTGCCCACCGGGAAGCGGATGTCGACCTTCGCCTGGAGCGACAGCTCGCGGGCGTCGAAGGCCATGATCGCCTCGGCCGTGGAGCCGAAGGAGCGGTCCTGTCCGACGACGTCGCGCTCGTCCTCGTCCGTGGTGAGGAAGAACAGGCCCAGCACCATGTCCTGGGTCGGCATGGTGACGGGACGGCCGTCGGCCGGCTTCAGGATGTTGTTCGAGGACAGCATCAGAATGCGGGCCTCGGCCTGCGCCTCCGCGGAGAGCGGCAGGTGGACGGCCATCTGGTCACCGTCGAAGTCCGCGTTGAACGCGGTGCAGACGAGCGGGTGGATCTGGATGGCCTTGCCCTCGACCAGCTGCGGCTCGAAGGCCTGGATGCCGAGGCGGTGCAGCGTGGGCGCACGGTTCAGCAGCACCGGGTGCTCGGCGATGACCTCTTCGAGGACGTCGTACACCACGGTGCGACCGCGCTCGACCATGCGCTTGGCCGACTTGATGTTCTGCGCGTGGTTCAGGTCGACCAGGCGCTTCATCACGAACGGCTTGAAGAGCTCCAGCGCCATGGCCTTCGGCAGACCGCACTGGTGCAGCTTGAGCTGCGGACCGACGACGATCACGGAACGCGCGGAGTAGTCCACGCGCTTGCCGAGCAGGTTCTGACGGAAGCGGCCCTGCTTGCCCTTGAGCATGTCGGACAGCGACTTCAGCGGACGGTTGCCGGGGCCCGTCACCGGGCGGCCACGACGGCCGTTGTCGAAGAGCGCGTCGACGGCCTCCTGGAGCATGCGCTTCTCGTTGTTCACGATGATCTCGGGCGCGCCAAGGTCGAGAAGCCGCTTCAGGCGGTTGTTGCGGTTGATCACGCGGCGGTACAGGTCGTTCAGGTCGGAGGTCGCGAAGCGGCCACCGTCCAGCTGCACCATCGGACGCAGGTCCGGCGGGATGACCGGCACGCAGTCGAGCACCATGCCCTTGGGCTTGTTGCTGGTCTGCAGGAACGCGGAGACGACCTTGAGGCGCTTGAGCGCACGGGTCTTCTTCTGGCCCTTGCCGGTGCGGATGATCTCGCGGAGGCGCTCGGCCTCCTCGTCGAGGTCGAAGGACTCCAGGCGCTTCTGCAGGGCGGCGGCGCCCATGCAGCCGTCGAAGTACGTGCCGAAGCGGTCACGCAGCTCGCGGTAGAGCAGCTCGTCGCCCTCCAGGTCCTGGACCTTGAGGTTCTTGAAGCGGCTCCACACCTCGTCGAGGCGGTCGATCTCGCGCTGCGCGCGGTCGCGCAGCTGCTTCATCTCGCGCTCGGCGCCCTCGCGCACCTTGCGGCGCACGTCGGCCTTGGCGCCCTCGGCCTCCAGCTCGGCCAGGTCGGTCTCGAGCTTCTTGGCGCGGGCCTCGAGGTCGGCGTCGCGGCGGTTCTCGATCTGCTGACGCTCGACGGAGACGTGCGCCTCCAGCGAGGGCAGGTCGCGGGTGCGGCGCTCCTCGTCCACGAACGTGATCATGTACGCGGCGAAGTAGATGACCTTCTCGAGGTCCTTCGGCGCGAGGTCGAGGAGGTAGCCCAGGCGCGACGGGACGCCCTTGAAGTACCAGATGTGGGTGACGGGAGCGGCGAGCTCGATGTGGCCCATGCGCTCGCGGCGCACCTTGGCGCGCGTGACCTCGACGCCACAGCGCTCACAGATGATGCCCTTGAAGCGGACACGCTTGTACTTGCCGCAGTAGCACTCCCAGTCCCGGGTCGGACCGAAGATCTTCTCGCAGAAGAGTCCGTCCTTTTCGGGCTTGAGGGTGCGGTAGTTGATGGTCTCCGGCTTCTTCACTTCGCCGTGCGACCAGGTCCGGATGTCGTCCGCGGTGGCGAGGCCGATCCGCAGCTCGTCGAAGAAGTTGACGTCGAGCACTTGTCGTCAATCCCTCTTTCGGGGGTTCGAGCCCCCTCGCGTCAAGCGAGAAATGGGGCACTTCAGCAATGGTCTGAACGGGTCCGGGGAGAGCCGGCCGGATCACGGGGATCCGGCCGGCCAACCCGTCAGACCTCTTCGACGCTGCTCGGCTCGCGCCGGGACAGGTCGATACCGAGCTCCTCCGCCGCGCGGAAGACGTCCTCGTCCGTGTCGCGCATCTCGATGGACATGCCGTCCGAGGACAGCACCTCCACGTTGAGGCAGAGCGACTGCATTTCCTTGATGAGCACCTTGAAGGACTCGGGGATGCCGGGCTCGGGGATGTTCTCACCCTTGACGATGGCCTCGTAGACCTTCACGCGGCCGGTCACGTCGTCGGACTTGATCGTCAGGAGCTCCTGGAGGGCGTATGCGGCGCCGTAAGCCTCAAGGGCCCACACCTCCATCTCACCGAAGCGCTGTCCACCGAACTGGGCCTTACCACCGAGCGGCTGCTGGGTGATCATGGAGTACGGCCCGGTCGAACGCGCGTGCAGCTTGTCGTCGACCAGGTGGTGCAGCTTGAGGATGTACATGTACCCGACCGAGACCGGGTCCGGGAACGGCTCGCCGGAGCGGCCGTCGAACAGCTTGGCCTTGCCGGAGGGCTGGACCAGGCGGTCGCCGTCGCGGTTCGGGATCGTGGCGCTGAAGAGACCGGAGATCTCGTCCTCGCGCGCGCCGTCGAAGACCGGGGTGGCGACGTTGGTGCCGGGGGCGACCCGGTCGGCGCCGATGGCCTGCAGGCGCTTGGCCCACTCGTCACCGAGGCCGGACACGTCCCAGCCGCGGCTGGCGAGCCAGCCGAGGTGGATCTCCAGGACCTGTCCCGGGTTCATTCGGGACGGGACACCCAGCGGGTTGAGGATGATGTCGACCGGGGTGCCGTCCTCCAGGAACGGCATGTCCTCGATCGGCAGGATCTTCGAGATGACGCCCTTGTTGCCGTGGCGGCCGGCGAGCTTGTCACCGTCGGTGATCTTGCGCTTCTGCGCGACGTAGACGCGGACCAGCTGGTTCACGCCGGGCGGCAGCTCGTCGCCCTCCTCGCGGTCGAAGACGCGGACGCCGATGACCTTGCCGATCTCGCCGTGCGGCACCTTCAGCGAGGTGTCGCGCACCTCGCGCGCCTTCTCACCGAAGATCGCGCGGAGCAGGCGCTCCTCGGGGGTCAGCTCGGTCTCGCCCTTGGGCGTGACCTTGCCGACGAGGATGTCGCCGGCGACGACCTCGGCACCGATCCGGATGATGCCGCGCTCGTCGAGGTCGGCGAGGACCTCCTCGGAGACGTTCGGGATGTCCCGGGTGATCTCCTCCGGGCCGAGCTTGGTGTCACGGGCGTCGACCTCGTGCTCCTCGATGTGGATCGAGGAGAGGACGTCGTCCTGCACGAGGCGCTGCGACAGGATGATCGCGTCCTCGTAGTTGTGGCCCTCCCACGGCATGAACGCCACGAGCAGGTTCTTGCCGAGCGCCATCTCGCCGTTCTCGGTGGCCGGACCGTCGGCGAGGACCTGGCCCTCGACGACCCGGTCGCCCTCGGAGACGACGACCTTCTGGTTGACCGAGGTGCCCTGGTTGGAGCGCGAGAACTTGGCGATGCGGTACGTGGTGTACGTGCCGTCGTCGTTGGTGACGGTGATGTAGTCCGCGGAGACCTCCTGGACCACACCGTCCTTCTCGGCCTTCAGCACGTCACCGGCGTCGGTGGCGCAGCGGTACTCCATGCCGGTGCCGACGAGCGGGGCCTCCGACTTAATCAGCGGCACCGCCTGACGCATCATGTTCGCGCCCATGAGGGCACGGTTGGCGTCGTCGTGCTCCAGGAAGGGGATCATCGCGGTGGCGACGGACACCATCTGGCGCGGCGAGACGTCCATGTAGTCGACCTCGCCGGCCGGCACGTAGTCGACCTCGCCGCCGCGACGGCGGACCAGGACGCGGGGCTCGGTGAAGCGCAGCTCCTCGGAGAGGGTCGCGTTCGCCTGGGCGATGACGAAGCGGTCCTCCTCGTCGGCCGTGATGTAGTCGACCTCGTCGGTGACCTGGCCGTCGACGACCTTGCGGTACGGCGTCTCGATGAAGCCGAAGGCGTTGACCCGGCCGTACGAGGCGAGCGAACCGATCAGACCGATGTTCGGGCCTTCGGGGGTCTCGATCGGGCACATGCGTCCGTAGTGGGACGGGTGCACGTCTCGGACCTCGAAGCCGGCCCGCTCACGGGACAGACCACCGGGGCCCAGTGCCGAGAGACGACGCTTGTGCGTCAGACCCGACAGCGGGTTGTTCTGGTCCATGAACTGGGACAGCTGGCTGGTGCCGAAGAACTCCTTGATGGAGGCGACGACCGGCCGGATGTTGATCAGGGTCTGCGGCGTGATCGCCTCGACGTCCTGGGTGGTCATGCGCTCGCGCACGACGCGCTCCATGCGGGCGAGACCCGTACGGACCTGGTTCTGGATGAGCTCGCCGACGTTGCGCAGGCGGCGGTTGCCGAAGTGGTCGATGTCGTCGGTCTCGACGACGATCTCCCGGCCCGACTCGCCGATCGTCTCGGTCTCACCGGCGTGCAGCTTGACCAGGTACTTGATGGTCGCGATGACGTCGTCGGTGGTGAGGACCCCGGCGTCCAGCGGCTCGTCCGCGCCGAGCTTCTTGTTCACCTTGTAGCGGCCGACCTTCGCCAGGTCGTAGCGCTTCGGGTTGAAGTAGAGGTTCTCCAGCAGCGTCTGGGCGGCCTCGCGGGTGGGGGGCTCGCCCGGACGGAGCTTGCGGTAGATGTCGAGCAGCGCGTCGTCCTGGCCCTGGGTGTGGTCCTTCTCCAGGGTGGCGCGCATGGACTCGTACTCGCCGAACTCCTCCAGGATCTGCTCGGTCGTCCAACCGAGGGCCTTGAGCAGGACGGTCACGGACTGCTTGCGCTTGCGGTCGATGCGCACACCGACCATGTCGCGCTTGTCGATCTCCATCTCCAGCCAGGCACCCCGGGACGGGATGATCTTGGCGGAGAAGATGTCCTTGTCGGACGTCTTGTCGATGGAGGAGTCGAAGTAGACACCCGGCGAACGGACCAGCTGCGACACGACGACACGCTCGGTGCCGTTGATGACGAAGGTGCCCTTGTTGGTCATGAGCGGGAAGTCGCCCATGAAGACCGTCTGGGACTTGATCTCGCCGGTCTCGTTGTTGGTGAACTCGGCCGTGACGAAGAGCGGGGCGGCGAACGTGAAGTCGCGCTCCTTGCACTCGTCGATCGAGTTCTTCGGGGGCTCGAAGCGGTGGTCGCGGAACGTGAGCGACATCGACCCGGAGAAGTCCTCGATCGGGGAAATCTCCTCGAAGATTTCCTCCAGGCCGGACTTGGTGGGGACGTCTTGTCCACTGTCCAGAGCAGCCTCGACGCGAGCCTTCCAGGCGGCATTGCCGAGGAGCCAGTCGAAGCTCTCGGTCTGCAGCGCGAGGAGGTTCGGAACCTCGAGGGGCTCCTTGATCTTTGCAAAGGAGATGCGCAGCGGGGCGGTGCTGGCACCGTTGTTCGTATTCGCGGTCGAGGCGTTGCGCGAGGCGGCCAAGAGGGGGTCCTTCCGAGGGCTCGGACTCACTACGCGCGTACCGGTCCCAAGCCGGCCACGTAGACAGTCCGTTCCTGAGTCGGCCGGAAAAGGCCAGGTCAGGGGCGTTCGGTCATCGGTGCTCTAGCGTGGGCATGCCCCTGGTGACGGGCAGGGGGCAGCTAACAGGCAGCGCAAAGGGTCAGTGTAGCCAAACGGCACACTGATGTCCAGTCGGGGTTCTCAGAGACCCACGTTGCTCTCAACAGCTGTTTCAACACCCATGACTCGGTTGTCGCGCGTGGTGCGCTCTTCTTTACTGCCCGCTCCGCCCACGATCCATGCCTCGGATTCGGATCGATGTGGCGACGCGTCCTGAGAATTGCGCGCCGCGTGCGGTTCGTCAAGGCCCCCCAACGGGGTCGGCCGCCCCGAGGTCCGCACCCGGGCGCCTCCCGGCGCCGGCCGGCCGTCCCGAGAGGCAACGGCGATGATCACCATACTCGTCAACGCGGGAAGAGCAAGGCAGCCGCCTCGGGTACGCCGAAGGGCGATCACCCCGATGGGTGATCGCCCTTCGTCAGATGACGTCCGTGCCGTGCGGCACGGGGCGCCAGGAGGAGTCAGAGGACTCCCTGAGTCACTTGACCTCGACGGAAGCGCCGGCGGCCTTGAGGGACTCGGCAGCCTTCTCGGCGGCCTCCTTGGCAACCTTCTCGAGGACCGGCTTCGGGGTGCCGTCGACGAGGTCCTTGGCCTCCTTCAGACCCAGCGAGGTCAGCTCACGCACGACCTTGATGACCTGGATCTTCTTCTCGCCGGCGCCGGTGAGGATGACGTCGAACTCGTCCTTCTCCTCGACGGCGGCGGCCTCGCCACCAGCGGCGCCACCGGCGGCGGCAACGGCGACCGGGGCAGCGGCGGTGACCTCGAACTTCTCCTCGAAGGCCTTCACGAACGCGGCGAGCTCGATGAGGGTCATCTCTTCGAACTGCGCGAGCAGGTCGTCCTGGGACAGCTTCGCCATGATGGCGTCCTTCCACTAATTCGGCTGGTGCCGGATGTACATGTAGGCGGGCGTACGTTCGGCCCGCTGCGACCGCCGCCCGGATGGGCTGCGATCAATGCGCGAGCCGAATTACTCGGCACCGCCCTGCTCGGCCTGCTTGGCACGAAGCGCCTCCGCGGTGCGGACGAACTTCGAGGGAAGCGCCTGGAAGAGCGCGGCAGCCTGGGACTGCTTGCCCTTCATGGCGCCCGCCAGCTTGGCGAGCAGAACCTCGCGGGACTCGAGGTCCGCGAGCTTCTTGATCTCATCGGCGGACAGCGCCTTGCCGTCAAGGACACCGCCCTTGATGACGAGGTTGGGGTTCTCCTTGGCGAAGTCACGAAGACCCTTCGCCGACTCCACCGGGTCACCGGTGACGAAGGCAACCGCCGTCGGACCCGTGAACAGGTCGTCGAGCGCGTCGATCCCGGCCTCGTTGGCCGCAATCTTGGTCAGCGTGTTCTTCACCACGGCGTACTGGGCGTTCTCACCGAGCGAACGGCGCAGCTGCTTGAGCTGAGCCACGGTGAGACCCCGGTACTCGGTCAGCACGGCGGCGTTCGAGCTGCGGAACTGGTCCGTCAGCTCGGCCACCGCGGCAGCCTTGTCGGGCCTTGCCATGAGCGTCGGCCTCCTTCCGGGTGATGAGGACCGCTCAGAAGGGGCCGGGAAAGACGAAACGCCCCGGCGCAGGCGCCAGGGCGTAGCTCGACCGAACGTCATCCGGGAGCTTTCCACAGTCACCTGCGCAGGTCGCCCGTACTCAACGGATCCTTCGGTTGCCATCTCCCTCTTGCGAGGGCACGGCAACGACCAGCGGTCTTTGGCTTCTGCAGAAGGTTACGCGACCGGGGTCGCGTCGAGCAAATCCGTCCCTCCGCGGGTGGTCCGGGAGGTTCAGGAGGCGCCGCCGGCGGCTCCCTGCTGCTGCTTCAGGAGCTCCTTGAAGTCGACCGTGTCGGAGGCCGCGGGCATCTCGACCGAGGCGTCGACGCCGTAATCGCTGTAGTACACCGTGGAGTTGAGCTCCCCGGTCTTCATCTGGCCGCGTTCGGTCTTCTTGACCAGGAGGTCGTTCTTGTCGACCCAGATGTCGACCTGCTCCGTGGTGATGCCGGCGTCGCTCAGCTGCTTCTTCAGCTGGGCGAGCTGGTCGGCGTCGAGCTCGGAGTTCTTCGCGGTCAGCTCGGCGACGTCGACCGTGCCCGAGTAGTGCGTGGTGGGGACACCGCGCACGTCCTCCTCGCCGACCTTCTTCACGTCACCGGAGGCCAGCAGCGACTTCACGCCCTGGTCGGGGGTGGTGTTCTCCATCTGCTGCTTCATCGCCTCGCCGGAGGCGCCCGCCATCTCGGCGATGTCGGCGTAGCTGTAGTTGATCCAGTGCTTGCCGCCGCTCTGCCGGGCGAAGGCGTCGCCCATGTTCACGACGTAGCCGTTCTTGAAGTACCGGGCCTGCATCGTGCCGTTGCCGCCGGACTGCTTGATGGCGTCCGCCATGGTGCCGCCGGTGTACGTGATCTCCATGGCGCCGGTGAGGCCGTCGGACCAGTCGATGGAACCGGTCTGCTTCATGGACATGGTGGTGCCCATCTGCGTGGTGCCCTCGACCTTGGCCGAGCTCTGCCCCTGGGTCTTCTTCTGGACGTCGAGCAGCGCGGCTATGGGGTCGGCCTTCGTCACGCCGCTGCTGCGGTCCGTGCCCTTGGCGCCCTTGTCGCCGTCGGACCCGCTGCAGGCCGCGACCGACGTCAGCGCCGCCGCCACCGCCACCGACAGGCACACGCGTCGTACGGTATTGGTCCTCATGTCAGCTTCCACCCCTCGTTCGGCTCTGTCGGGGGCTCACGCTAACGCACGGGTCCGACAGCGCCCTTCGGTACGTGCATACGAAGACGGACCCCGCACCTCGAAAGGTTGCGGGGTCCGTCGATGTCACACGTGACACGGCGTGCTGTCGAGCGCGAGGGCTCAGACGGCGGCCGGGTCCTCCTCGACGAGGAGGTTACGGGTGCGGTTGGCGTCCAGCGGGATGCCGGGGCCCATCGTGGTGGTCAGGGCGGCCTTCTTGATGTAGCGGCCCTTGGCGGCGGACGGCTTCAGACGGAGGACTTCCTCCAGCGCCGCCGCGTAGTTCTCCACCAGCTTGGTGTCGTCGAACGAGACCTTGCCGATGATGAAGTGCAGGTTCGAGTGCTTGTCGACGCGGAACTCGATCTTGCCGCCCTTGATGTCGGTGACGGCCTTGGCGACGTCGGGGGTGACGGTGCCGGTCTTCGGGTTCGGCATCAGACCACGCGGACCGAGCACGCGGCCGAGGCGGCCGACCTTGCCCATGAGGTCCGGGGTCGCGACGACGGCGTCGAAGTCCAGACGGCCCTTCGCCACCTCGTCGATGAGCTCGTCGGCGCCGACGATGTCGGCGCCCGCGGCTTCCGCGGCCGCAGCACGGTCACCGGTCGCGAAGACCAGGACCCGGGCGGTCTTGCCGGTGCCGTGCGGGAGGTTCACGGTGCCACGGACCATCTGGTCGGCCTTGCGGGGGTCGACACCCAGACGGAAGGCGACCTCGACAGTGCCGTCGAACTTCGTGGTCGCGGTCTCCTTGGCGAGGCGGACGGCCTCGAGCGGGGCGTAGAGGCGCTCCCGGTCGACCTTGGCGTCCGCAGCCCGGAGGTTCTTGCTGCGCTTCACTTCTGCTCCTGTGGTTTCAGGTGTGGAGTCGTGGTGCGGGCCAGCGCTTGGCCCTACCACTGAGGACGTGCGGGGCTGATTCAGCCTTCGACCGTGATGCCCATGGAACGGGCGGTGCCAGCGATGATCTTCGACGCGGCGTCGAGGTCGTTGGCGTTCAGGTCGGGGAGCTTCGTCGTGGCGATCTCGCGGACCTGGGCAGCCGTCAGCTTGGCGACCTTGGTCTTGTGCGGCTCGCCGGAGCCCTTCTCCACGCCCGCGGCCTTGAGGATCAGCTTGGCGGCCGGCGGAGTCTTGGTGACGAAGGTGAAGGAACGGTCTTCGTAGACCGTGATCTCCACCGGCACGACCATGCCGCGCTGCGACTCGGTCGCGGCGTTGTAGGCCTTGCAGAACTCCATGATGTTGACGCCGTGCTGGCCGAGCGCGGGGCCGACCGGCGGGGCCGGGTTGGCGGCGCCGGCGTTGATCTGGAGCTTGATAAGCCCCGTGACCTTCTTCTTCTTGGGAGGCATTGCTCTCTCCGGGTCCTAGTGAGAGTGTTTCGCCGCCGTCCGGTCATCCGGATGGAGGCATACCGCACAACGATAACGGGTATGGCTGCGCGTCCAAAAACCGAGCAGGTCAGACGGGCTTCTCAGCCGGTCTGACCTGCTCGGTAGGCATGTGCCCAGAAACTGCCGCCGGTGGCGTCAGTTCTTCTGGATCTGGTCGAAGCTGAGCTCCACCGGGGTCTCGCGGCCGAAGATCTCGACGAGGCCCTTGACCTTCTTCGAGTCGGCGTTGATCTCGTTGATCGTCGCCTGCAGCGTGGCGAACGGGCCGTCGGTGACGGTGACCGAGTCGCCGACCTCGAAGTCGAGCACCTGGACCTCGACCTTGCGGGCCGGAGCCGGCTTGCCCTCGGCCTCGGCGGCCTCGCGGGCGGCCTTCTCCTCGGCCTCCGGGGCGAGCATCTTGACGATCTCGTCCAGGGTCAGCGGGTAGGGGTCGTAGGCGTTGCCCACGAAGCCGGTGACGCCGGGGGTGTTGCGGACGACGCCCCAGGACTCGTTCGTCAGATCCATGCGCACCAGGACGTAGCCCGGGAGCTTGTTCTGGCGGACGTTCTTGCGCTCGCCGTTCTTGATCTGGACGATCTCTTCCTCGGGCACTTCGGCCTGGTAGATGAACTCCTCGACGTTGAGCGAGACGGCGCGCTGCTCCAGGTTGGCCTTCACGCGCTTCTCGTACCCGGCGTACGTGTGGATGACGTACCACTCGCCGGGAAGGCCGCGCAGCTCCTCGCGCAGGGCCGCGACGGCGTCGACGGGGGCGGCCGGCTCGGCCTCCTCCGCCTCGTCCTCGTCGCCCTCGGTCTCCGCCTCGTCGTCCTCGGTGTGCAGGGCTGCCTGCTCGGCGGGCTCGCCCGCGGCGGCGTCGGCAGCCTCGGCCTGGTCCGGCTCCTCGGCGTCCGCCGCCTCGACGATGTCGAGCTCGTCCTCGGCGGACTCGAAGGCGCCCGCCGTCGGCTCGACGGCGTCGTTCAGGTTCGGGTCAGACACGGTGGCTGCTTCTTCCTGGATACAAATGGGTGGAACATGCGAAAGGGGCGCCCTGAGAGGCGCCCTCCGCGGGATCAGCCGAAGACGTACTTCATGACCCGCTGGAAACCGAAGTCAACCACGGTGACCAGACCGATCATGACGACGACGAAAATAATCACCACTGTGGTGTACGTCGTCAGCTGGCTCCGGGTGGGCCAGACGACCTTGCGCAGCTCGGCGATGATTTGGCGGTAGAACAGCGCGAGGCGGCCCAGGGGGCCCTTCTTTCCGCGCTTCCCGCCCTTCCGGGTCTTCTTCTTCGACTCGGGTACTTCGTCCTCGGCATCAGGCATGTCGATGGAGCCCACGGCGTCCGTCACGCTTCTCACCTGATTCCGGGTCATGGCCGTGCCGCGCCCGGTGGAGCCGCACGGCGGTGCATTGAAGTACGTACATGCGCACACATCCTGGCGAAGGAGTGTGTAGCAGGGCCGGAGGGACTTGAACCCCCAACCGCTGGTTTTGGAGACCAGTGCTCTACCAATTGAGCTACGACCCTTTGTGGTTTCCACCAACCTACCGCATCTCCCCGGACGACCCGAGTGCAGGAACGGTGCGGCTGGTGAAGGCCAACGACAGGTGAGTGTACGTGCTCAGCGGCCCGGCGTCGAACAGATAGCTCCGGGCGGCTCACGAGCGGGGCCCGTCCGCATGCTGTCCGGTCCCTGAAACCCGTGTGCCGCCCGGGATCGGGGTCTGGGACCATGGGGCCATGAGCGCTGCAACTTCTCCCTCCGAGCGCCGGGTCTCCGCCCGCATCGGTGCGATCTCCGAATCCGCCACCCTCGCCGTCGACGCCAAGGCCAAGGCCCTCAAGGCCGCCGGTCGTCCGGTGATCGGCTTCGGCGCCGGCGAACCCGACTTCCCGACCCCCGACTACATCGTCGAGGCCGCCGTCGAGGCCTGCCGCAACCCGAAGTACCACCGCTACACCCCGGCGGGAGGGCTCCCGGAGCTCAAGGCCGCCATCGCGGAGAAGACGCTGCGCGACTCCGGTTACGAGGTCGACGCCTCCCAGATCCTGGTGACCAACGGCGGCAAGCAGGCCATCTACGAGGCGTTCGCCGCGATCCTCGACCCGGGCGACGAGGTCATCGTCCCGGCCCCGTACTGGACCACCTACCCCGAGTCGATCCGCCTCGCGGGCGGCGTCCCGGTGGAGGTCGTGGCTGACGAGACGACCGGCTACCGCGTCTCGGTGGAGCAGCTGGAGGCGGCGCGCACGGAGCGGACCAAGGTCGTCCTGTTCGTCTCCCCGTCCAACCCGACCGGCGCCGTGTACAGCGAGGCCGACGCCGAGGCGATCGGCCGCTGGGCCGTCGAGCACGGCCTGTGGGTGCTGACCGACGAGATCTACGAGCACCTGGTCTACGGGGACGCGAAGTTCACCTCGCTGCCCGCGATCGTGCCCGAGCTGCGCGACAAGTGCATCGTGGTCAACGGTGTCGCCAAGACGTACGCGATGACCGGCTGGCGGGTGGGCTGGGTCATCGGCCCGAAGGACGTCGTCAAGGCCGCGACCAACCTCCAGTCGCACGCCACGTCCAACGTCTCCAACGTGGCCCAGGTCGCCGCACTGGCCGCCGTCTCCGGGAACCTGGACGCGGTCGCCGAGATGCGCACCGCCTTCGACCGGCGCCGGCGGACCATCGTCCGGATGCTCAACGAGATCGACGGCGTGCTGTGCCCGGAGCCCGAGGGAGCGTTCTACGCGTACCCGTCGGTGAAGGGGCTGCTCGGCAGGGAGATCCGCGGAAGGCGCCCGGCCACCTCGGTCGAGCTGGCCGCGCTGATCCTGGACGAGGCCGAGGTCGCGGTCGTGCCGGGCGAGGCCTTCGGCACGCCGGGGTACCTGCGCCTCTCGTACGCCCTGGGCGACGACGACCTCGTCGAGGGCGTCTCCCGGATCCAGAAGCTGCTGGCGGAGGCCAAGGCGTAGGCGTTCCCGGGAACTCATGGGCGACCCCCGGCCCCGGCCGGGGGTCGCTCGTTTGTTCCGACTTCACCCCCGATTGCCGAAGCGGCTACCGGAGCACCCCGCGCATGCGGCAAGATCCGGGGATGGAGCGTGATGTACGGCTGTTGCCCAAGGCCCACCTGCACTTGCATTTCACCGGGTCGATGCGGCCCACCACCCTGCTCGAACTCGCCGACAAGTACGGCGTGCACCTGCCGGATGCGCTGACCGGCGGCGAGCCGCCCAAGCTGCGGGCCACGGACGAACGCGGCTGGTTCCGCTTCCAGCGGCTCTACGACATCGCCCGCTCCTGTCTGAGGGAGCCCGACGACATCCGGCGGCTGGTGCGCGAGGCCGCCCAGGAGGACGTCGCGGACGGCTCCGGCTGGCTGGAGATCCAGGTCGACCCCACCTCGTACGCCCCGCTGCTGGGCGGGCTGATCCCGGCCATCGAGATCATCCTGGACGCGGTGGACTCCGCGTCGCGCGAGACGGGGCTGCCGATCCGGGTGGTGATCGCGGCGAACCGGATGAAGCACCCGCTGGACGCCCGGACGCTCGCCCGGCTCGCGGTGCGGTACGCCGACCGGGGCGTGGTCGGGTTCGGGCTCTCCAACGACGAGCGCCGCGGGATGGCCCGGGACTTCGACCGGGCCTTCGCCATCGCCCGCGAGGGCGGTCTGCTGGCGGCCCCGCACGGCGGCGAGCTGTCCGGCCCCTCCAGCGTGCGGGACTGCCTGGACGACCTCGACGCGGCCCGGATCGGGCACGGGGTGCGGGCCGCCGAGGACCCGCGGCTGCTGCGCAGGCTGGCGGAGCGCGGGGTGACCTGCGAGGTCTGCCCGTCGTCGAACGTGGCGCTCGGCGTCTACGACAAGCCCGCCGACGTCCCCCTGCGCACGCTGTTCGAGGCCGGGGTGCCGATGGCGCTGGGCGCGGACGACCCGCTGCTCTTCGGTTCCCGGCTGGCCGCGCAGTACGACCTCGTGCGGCACCACCACGCGTTCACGGACGAGGAACTGGCGGAGCTGGCCCGGCAGTCGGTGCGCGGGTCCGCCGCCCCGGCCGCGGTGCGGACGGAACTCCTGGCGGGCATCGACGCCTGGCTGGCGAAGCCCACGGGCTGAGGTCCCGGCCCCGGGGCCGCCCGGCCGGAAAGGGGCCGCCCGGCCGGAGCGGGGCGGTGCTTCCCGCCTACGCCCCGACGCCGCGCATCAGCACCCGGGCCAGGGAGGCGGCGAACTCGTCGAGGGGCTGCGGGGGTTCCCCGCCCGCCAGGGCGTCGTAGGCGAACGCCCGCTGCGCGCAGGCCCCGATCAGCAGCGACGCGGCCGCGTACGTGTCCGCATCGGCCCGCACCCGTCCGGCGGCCTGTTCGGAGCGCAGATACGCGTCCAGGCCCCGGATGGGCATGTGCGGGCCGGTACCGAGCTCCCGCATCGCCTCGTGGTGGCGTTCCTTGAGCCGGGGGTCGGCGTACAGCGAGGCGGCGATCGGGAAGCTCTGCTCGTAGAAGAGGGCGGCCTGGCGGGCGATCTCGGTGAGGTTCTCCTCGACGCTCCGCTCCCCCGCCCCCGGGGAGACCAGGAGCTGCTTCAGCAGCGGGTTGAGCCGGGGCAGCCGCTCCTTGAGCACGGTCACGAACAGCTCCTCCTTGCTCGTGAAGTGCTTGTAGAGCGCGGCCTCCGAACAGCCGGCCGCGCGGGCGATCTCCTTGGTCGTGGCGCGGGCCAGGCCGATGGTGAGCATCAGCCGGTGGGCGGCGTCGACGATCCGGGCGCGGGTCGGCTTCTGCTCCATGTGCGCTCCCGAGGCTTGACGAGGTGGTGAGTGTCCACTCACTCTAGAGGTAAGTGAATACTTACTCACCTTGGGAGAGTGCGCAATGAGGATCACGGTGTTCGGCGCGACGGGCGGTGTGGGGCAGGAAATCGTGCGCCAGGCAGTGGCGGCGGGGCACGAGGTGACGGCGGTGGTCCGTGATCCGGCGGGCCTGCCCGTGCCGCTCTCCGACGTCCAGGTGTGCGCGGTGGCGCGGCTGGACGATCCGGAGGCGCTGCGCGAGGCGGTCGCGGGCCGGGACGCGGTGTTCTCCGCCCTCGGGTCGCGCACCCGGAAGGCGGACGGCGTCGCCGAGCGGCTCACCGGTTCGGTGCTGGCGGCGATGGAGGCGGCGGGGACGCGGCGGCTGCTGGTGGTCAGCGCGTCCCCGGTCGGCCCCTCGCCGGCCGACGACCCGCTGCTGGACCGGCTGATCCGCAAGGGGGTCGGGGCGGTCCTGAGGGAGGTCTACGCGGATCTGGCGCTGATGGAGGCCGCGCTGGCCCGCAGCGCGACGGACTGGACGTCGGTGCGGCCGCCGAAGCTGACCGACGGGCCGCTCACCGGGAGGTACCGCACGGTCGTCGGCGGCTTCCCGCGCAGCGGCCGGACGCTCTCCCGGGCCGACGTGGCGCACGCGATGCTGGCGCTGAGCGACGACCCGGCGACGGTGAAGCAGGGCGTGGGAGTGGCGTACTGAGCCGGCACGGCGGATGGCCCGAAGCCCCGGGAGCGGCACGGCGCGAAGCCCGGGAGCTGCGCGGTGGGCGGCGGGCCCGCCACGGCCCGTGGGGCCGAGGGGCCGGTTGCAGGCGCTCAGCCGGTCACAGGCTCACGCCGACCGTCACGGGCTCGTTGACGAGCGTGACGCCGAACGCCTCGTGGACCCCGGCGACGACCTCGCGGGCGAGCGCGAGGAGGTCCTCGGTGGTCGCCTCGCCGCGGTTGGTGAGGGCGAGGGTGTGCTTGGTGGAGATGCGGGCCGGGCCCGTGCCGTATCCCTTGGTGAAACCGGCCCGGTCGATGAGCCAGGCCGCGGAGGTCTTGACGCGTCCCCCGTCCGCGGGGAAGGCGGGGGGCGTCACGTCGGGGCCGAGCCGGTCCTCGACGCGGGCGAGGAACGCCTCGTACTCGGCCTGTTCCAGAATCGGGTTGGTGAAGAAGGAGCCGGCCGACCAGGTGTCGTGGTCCTCGGGGTCCAGCACCATGCCCTTGCCGGCGCGGAGTCCGAGCACCGTCTCGCGGGCGGCCGCGGCGGGCACCCGGTCACCCTGTTCGACGCCCATGGCGCGGGCCGTCTCGGCGTACCGCAGCGGTGCGGACAGCCCGCCCGCGTCCTCCAGCCCGAACCGGACCCGCAGCACCACGAAGCGGTCGGGATCGGCCTTGAAACGGCTGTGCCGGTAGGAGAACGCGCAGTCGGCGTTCGGGATGGTGACCGTCTCGCCGGTGCGGCGGTCGTGGGCGACGACCTCCGTGATGGTGGCGGAGACCTCCTGCCCGTAGGCGCCGACGTTCTGGATCGGCGTCGCCCCCGCGGAGCCGGGGATGCCCGCCAGGCACTCGATGCCCGCGAGGCCGGCCTCGACGGTGCGGGCCACGGCGTCGCTCCAGACCTCGCCCGCGGCCAGCTCCAGGGTCGTGCCGTCCAGGGCGAAGCCCTTGGTCGCGATGCGCAGGGCGGTGCCCTCGAAGCCCTTGTCCCCGATGACCAGGTTGCTGCCGCCGCCGATGATCAGGAGCGGGGTACCGGCGTCGTCGGCCTCGCGCACGGCTTCGATCACCTCGGCGTCGGTCGTCGCCGTGATCAGGCGGGTGGCCGGACCGCCGAGCCGGAAGGTGGTCAGGGGGGCGAGGGGGGCGTCATGGAGTTCCTGCACGGGGACAAGAGTACGGTCCGGTGCCCCGCCGCTCGGGCGGGGCACCGGACCGTACCCGGGGGGAACGCGGCTCGGGCGACGGCCGGGAGGGGCCTCCCGGCCGCCCCGGGCCCCGGTGCCGGGGCACTGCGACGGCGCGGGAGCGACGGAGGCGGGGGCGGCGTCCGACGCCACCACCGCCTCCGTCGCGCGGTGCGGCCTCAGGCGAGCTGCACCACGGCGCGGGACATGCCCAGCACCTTCTTGTCCTCGCTCGTCACCGTCAGGTCCACCCGCACCCGCCGGTCGTCCAGCAGGGCGGCGACCTTGGCGCCGACCTCGATCAGGGCGCCCTCGTCGTCGTTCGGCACGACGACCGGCTTGGTGAACCGCACCCCGTACTCGACGACCGCGCCCGGGTCGCCGGCCCAGTCCGTGACCACCCGGATCGCCTCGGCCATGGTGAACATGCCGTGCGCGATGACGTCCGGCAGGCCGACCTCACGGGCGAACTTCTCGTTCCAGTGGATCGGGTTGAAGTCGCCGGAGGCACCCGCGTACTTCACCAGCGTCGCCCGGGTCACCGGGAAGGACTGCGCCGGCAGCTCCGTACCGACCTCGACCGACTCGTATGCGACCTTCGCCGTCATCACGCCTCCTCGGCGGCACGCGCCACCAGCTTCGTCCACGCGGTCACGACGTGCTCGCCGGACTCGTCGTGGACCTCGCCGCGGACGTCCAGGATGTCGTTGCCCGCCATGGACTTGATGGCCTCGATCGTCGAGGTGACCGTCAGCCGGTCCCCCGCCCGCACGGGGCGCGTGTAGGCGAACTTCTGGTCGCCGTGCACCACCCGGCTGTAGTCCAGGCCCAGCTGCGGGTCGTGGATCACCTGACCGGCGGCCTTGAAGGTGATGGAGAAGACGAACGTCGGCGGCGCGATCACATCGCTGTGGCCGAGCTCCTTGGCGGCCTCGGGGTCGACGTACACCGGATTCGTGTCGCCGACCGCCTCGGCGAACTCGCGGATCTTCTCCCGGCCGACCTCGTAGGGCGGGGTGGGCGGATAGGTCCGCCCGACGAAGGACTGGTCGAGCGCCATGGGCTCGCTACCTCCTGGTGAAAGATGAACAGGCCGAAGTACAGCCTTCATACGAAGTACAGCCTTCATACAACGACACGAGGCCGCCCCCTGAGGGGGCGGCCTCGTGTACGAGCCTGATTCAGCGCGTTTCGCGGTGCGCGGTGTGCGAGTTGCAGCGCGGGCAGTGCTTCTTCATCTCAAGACGGTCCGGGTTGTTGCGCCGGTTCTTCTTGGTGATGTAGTTCCGCTCCTTGCACTCCACGCAGGCCAGCGTGATCTTCGGGCGGACGTCGGTGGCAGCCACGTGAGTGCTCCTTGGACGGACGGATGGACGGATGAACGCAAAGAAGAGTAGCCGATCGAAGGACCGACCCCACAATCGGCTACCGTAAGTAGCGGTGACCGGACTTGAACCGGTGACACAGCGATTATGAGCCGCTTGCTCTACCGACTGAGCTACACCGCTTTGATGAAACAGGTCCCCTCGCCGAAGCGAGGATTCCCGATCACCAGAGCCCCAATGCGGAATCGAACCGCAGACCTTCTCCTTACCATGGAGACGCTCTACCGACTGAGCTATTGGGGCGAGCGATGAAGACATTACACGGTCTTTCGCCGATCGCCCAAATCCGTATCCGGGCCCCCGCCGGAGCCCTTGATCGACGTCCCGCCGATCCCCCGCCGATCCGTTGTCGGCCCCTCTCGGATTCCGCGGCCGCCGGTCCCCGTACCGCCCCGGCAGCGCCGTGAGCAGCGCCTCCGCCGCCCCGCGGCGCACGCCCTCCCCGGCCGTGCACCGGCGCCCCAAGTACCCCTGCGGCCACACCGGTACGACTATTTCGCTCCTCCTCGAACCGGACCGAACACGCCCCTAGGCTCGACTCACTCTGCGTGATCTTGTCCCCATATTTCTCAGGAGCGCGATGCCCGACAGCCAGCCGTGGCAGCCGGACGACCACCCCGCCGACGCGGCCGACGACACCGACCCCGCGGCCGGGACCGGCACCCTGGTGCTCTGCGGGGCCCGCCTCACCGACGGACGCGTCGTGGACGTACGGCTCGGCGGCAGCCGCATCGAGGCCGTCGGCACCGCGGGCAGCCTGACCGTGTCCGGTCCATGCCTGGATCTGCGCGGCTACCTGCTGCTCCCCGCCCCCGCCGAACCCCACGCCCACAGCGACACCGCGCTCACCGCCGCCGGGGCGGGCCCCGGCGGCCCCGGACCGGTGTCGCACCGCCCCGAGGACATCCGGCGCCGCGCCACCGAGGCCGCCCTCCTCCAGCTCGCCCACGGCGCGACCGCGCTGCGCTCGCACGTACGGATCGGGGACGTCCGGGGCCTCACCTCCTTCGAGGCCGTCCTGCAGGCCCGCCGCTCGCTGCGCGGGCTCACCGACCTGACCCCGGTGGCCGTGCCCCGGCTGCTCACCGGCCTCGCGGGCGCCGACAACCTCGCCCTGCTGCACGATGCGGTGCGGATGGGGGCCGGGGCGGTCGGCGGCTGCCCCGACCTCGATCCCGACCCCGCCGGGTACACCGAGGCCGTCCTGGGGATCGCCGCCGAGCAGGGCTGCCCCGTCGACCTGCACACGGACGGCGAGGACCCCGCCCGGCTCGGCCGGCTCGCCGCCATGGCCGGCGGGCTGCGGCCCGGCGTCTCCATCGGCCCGTGCGCGGGCATCTCCCGGCTTCCCGCGCACGCCGCGGCCCGGGTCGCCGACCAGCTGGCCGCGGCCGGTGTGACGGTGATCTGCCTCCCCCAGGGCGGCTGTTGCGGGGTGGAGGGGTCGGGCACCGCGCCGGTGCGGCTGCTGCGCGCGGCCGGGGTGCGGGTCGCGGCGGGCGGCGGGGCGCTGCGCGACGTCGCGAACCCCGTGGGGCGCGGCGACCCGCTGGAGGCCGCCTACCTGCTGGCCTCGCAGTACGGGCTGCGGGCCGGCGAGGCGTACGGAGCGGTGTCCTCGGTCGCACGGAAGGCGATGGGGCTGCCCGAGGTCAGGGTCGAGGCGGGTTTCCCGGCCGAGCTGGTCGCCGTGCGCGGGGAGGAGCTCTCCGGGGTGCTCTCGCTCGCCTACAGCCGGATCGTGGTGCACCGCGGCCGGGTGGTGGCGCGGACGAGCGCGGTGCGCGAGTACTGCGACTCGGAGGCCGTCGTCGCCCTCGATCTGCCCCGCCAGGGAAGATCCGATCCCGGCCCCTGCGGCGGGCCCTGAGCACGGTCGGCCGGTGCGGCGTACGGTCGGGAGCATGCGCATTGTCATCGCAGGTGGACATGGTCAGGTCGCGCTGCGGCTGGAGCGGCTGCTCGCCGCGCGCGGGGACGAGGCCGTGGGCGTCATCCGCAGTCCGGAGCAGGTCGGGGACCTGCGGGCGGCGGGTGCCGAGCCGGTCGTGCTGGATCTCGAATCGGCCTCCGTGGAGGAGACCGCGCAGGTGCTGCGGGGTGCCGACGCGGCGGTCTTCGCGGCGGGCGCGGGCCCGAACAGCGGCGCGGAACGCAAGGGGACGGTGGACCGCGGGGCGGCGGTGCTGTTCGCGGACGCGGCGGTGCTGGCGGGCGTACGGCGGTTCCTCGTGGTCTCGGCGATGGGCGCCGACCCCGATCATCCGGGCGACGAGGTCTTCGACGTGTACCTGCGGGCGAAGGGCGCGGCGGACGCGTACGTGCGCTCCCGGGAAGCGCTCGAGTGGACGATCCTGCGCCCCGGCATGCTGACGAACGACGCGGGCACGGGGCTGGTCCTGCTGACCGCCTCGACCGGGCGCGGCCCGGTGCCGCGCGACGACGTGGCGGCGGCGCTGCTGGAGCTGCTGGACACCCCGGCGACGGCGGGGCTGACGCTGGAGCTCATCTCGGGGAACGTGCCGGTGTCGGTCGCGGTGAAGGACATCGCGGGGAACTGACCGCCGGGACCGGGCGGTGACGGCCGACCGGGGCCGCGCCCCGTGGTTCCTGTAGTTCCTGTGCTTCCCGGTCCTTTTGGGCCGCCGGTCCCGGGTACAGGGCTTTGCGGCCCGGTTCAGTCGCGCCGGTTCAGTCGCCCGGGGCCGGGCGGACCGTGATGCCGTGGCGTTCCAGCAGGGCGACGGTGACGCCGTCGCCCTCGCGGAGCGTGCCCGTGAACGTGCCGTCGTAGAGCGTTCCGCACCCGCAGGACGGGCTGCGGGGCATCAGCAGCGCCTCCGTGCAGCCGGCCCGGCGCGCGGCCTCCAGGGCGCGTTCGGCACCGTCCACGAACTGCGCCGTCACGTCCTGTCCGGTGTCGTCGACGACGCGGGCGCGGCCGTCGAGCACGTCGTGGCCGTCGCCGCCGACGATCTCCGCGGGACGGCGCGGGGTGGACAGTCCGGCGGCGACCTCGGGACAGAAGGCGACGGGACGGCGGCCGGCGAGCACCTCGGCCACCGCTCCGGACGCCCTGCCCCGGCCGTCGTAGCGGCAGGGCACGCCGCGCAGACAGGCGCTGACCAGTACGGGTTCCATGTCCACGCCCTTCGTGGTCCGCCCCTTCGCGGGGGCTCGCGGGGAAACGAAGAAGGCCCCTGTCCTGGGACAGGGGCCTTGTTCCGTGGCGGCGCCAGGATTCGAACCTGGGAAGGCGAAGCCGGCAGATTTACAGTCTGCTCCCTTTGGCCACTCGGGCACACCGCCGGGAATTGCTGCCGTGAGAACCGTTTTTCGCGGTGCTCCCTGGCAACGACGTAAACGATACCTGATGCCCAGGGGTGCTACGCCACCGGATTGATCAGCGGTCCGATCGGGCGCGGGTGGCTAGGCTTTGAGCGGCGGGGCCGGGCGGACAGGCCCGCCGCCGCCGCTGTTTGTGCACCCCGTTTCCAGCACCCCCGATACAAGGAGCCACACGTCATGGCCGACTCCAGTTTCGACATCGTCTCGAAGGTCGAGCGGCAGGAGGTCGACAACGCCCTCAACCAGGCCTCCAAGGAGATCTCGCAGCGCTACGACTTCAAGGGCACCGACGCCTCGATCTCCTGGTCCGGCGAGAAGATCCTGATGCAGGCGAACGGCGAGGAGCGGGTCAAGGCGATCCTCGACATCTTCCAGTCCAAGCTGATCAAGCGCGGCATCTCGCTGAAGTCGCTGGACGCCGGTGAGCCGCAGTTGTCCGGCAAGGAGTACAAGATCTTCGCCACGATCGAGGAGGGCATCTCCCAGGAGAACGCCAAGAAGGTCGCGAAGACCATCCGCGACGAGGGCCCGAAGGGCGTCAAGGCGCAGGTCCAGGGCGACGAGCTGCGGGTCAGCTCGAAGAGCCGGGACGACCTGCAGGCCGTGCAGGCGCTGCTGAAGGGCAAGGACTTCGACTTCGCGATCCAGTTCGTGAACTACCGCTAGTCCGCGCGGTTCACCGGTTCGTCCGTGCCGTCGTCCGGGGCCGGGGTGGGGCCGTCCGCGGCTCCACCCTCCCGCCGGGACGCGATGTCCGAATACCGCCGGTCCCGGCGCGGCGGGCGACGCAGACTGGGGCGTGCCGGAGGGCGGCCGGGCCGAACGGCGACCCGGCCGGGCCCCGGCCCGAGGGGCGAGGAGAGGGACGAGCCATGACCATGTACGCGACGGTCGACAGCCCGCTGGGCGAACTGCTGCTGGTCGGCGAGGAGACCGCGGACGGCGGGATCGCGCTCGCCTCGCTCTCGCTGCCCGGCCAGAAGGGCGCGGCGGTCGTCGAGGAGGGCTGGGTCCACGCGCCGGACGCCTTCGCCGGGATCGCCGCGCAGCTGCGCGAGTACTTCGAGGGGCGGCTGACCCGCTTCGACATGGTGTACGCGGACGGCGCGGGCACCGACTTCCAGCGCCGGGTGTGGGCCGCGCTGGACACCGTCCCGTACGGGGAGACGGTGTCGTACGGGCAGATCGCCGAGCGGGTCGGCGCTTCCGGCGCGGGTGTCCGGGCCGTGGGGACGGCGATCGGGCGCAATCCGCTGCTGGTGGTCCGGCCCTGCCACCGGGTGATCGGTGCCGACGGGGCGCTGCGGGGCTACGCGGCGGGCGTGGAACGCAAGGAGCGGCTCCTGGGGCTGGAAGGCGCCCTGGCGGTGCGCTGAGGTGTCCGGGCTCTTCCCGCGTCCGCGGACCGTCGTCGCACCGGGGGCCGTGCACGTACCGGAGTGGCTCCCGCCGGAACGCCGTCGGCAGCTGGTGGCGGCCTGCCGGGAGTGGGCGCGCGGTCCGGTGCCGCTGCGGCATCCGGTGCTGCCGGGCGGCGGGGTGATGTCGGTGCGGACGGTCTGCGTGGGCCGGCACTGGCAGCCGTACCGGTATGCGCGCACGGCCGACGACGTGAACGGCGCGCGGGTGGCCGAGTTCCCCGACTGGCTGGCGGAGCTGGGCCGGGAGGCGCTGGTGGCGGCGTACGGGGACGGGGACGGGAGCCCCGTGGAGACGTACGCGCCGGACACCGCGATCGTCAACTTCTACGACGGCGCGGCGCGGATGGGCATGCACCAGGACAAGGACGAGCGGTCGGGCGCCCCGGTGGTGTCGCTCAGCATCGGTGACACCTGTGTCTTCCGCTTCGGGAACACGGAGAACCGCGGGCGCCCCTACCGGGACGTGGAGCTGGCCTCCGGCGACCTGTTCGTCTTCGGCGGGCCGTCGCGCTTCGCGTTCCACGGCGTGCCGAAGGTCTTTCCGGGGACGGCCGGTCCCGAGTCGGGGATGAGGCGCGGCCGGCTCAATCTGACCCTGCGCGAGACCGGCCTGGACTGAACCGGATCGTGCCGGGCAGGGGCGCCCTTGTCCGGACCGTGCCGGTCGGGGCCGGTCGGACGGGGGCGGCGGGGCTTGGTGATCATTCGGACGGGGCGGCGGGGCTTGGTGATCATGGGGTCGTACGGTCGTGGCAACCGTACGGCCCCGGAGTGCGTCTTGCCCCGGACGCCGTTTCGTCGCGGCGTGCGGGCCAGGGGGCCGGGAAGGCCGGGGCCGGGGTCGTCCTCCAGTGCGTCCGGGCGCTCCGCGGCTCTGTTCCGGTTCCCGTCGTCCGCGCCCGGGACCGATACTGACGATGCACAGCGACGACGGGCAACACCCGTGGAAGGCGAGTGACCATGAAGCTCCTGCAGCTGATCCTGAACATCCTGTGGGTGGTGTTCTGCGGATTCTGGATGGCCCTCGGGTACCTGGTCGCCGCGATCATCTGCTTCGTGCTGATCGTGACGATCCCGTTCGGCATCGCGTCCCTGCGCCTCGCGGGCTACGTGCTGTGGCCGTTCGGGCGGACGACCGTGGAGCGGCCCGACGCGGGTGCGCCCTCCTGCGTCGGCAACGTGATCTGGCTCGTCTTCGCCGGGTGGTGGCTGGCGCTGGGGCACCTGCTCACCAGCATCCCGCTGTTCGTGTCGATCATCGGCATCCCCTTCGGCTGGGCGAACCTGAAGCTGATCCCCATCTCGCTCATGCCGCTGGGCCGTGAGGTGGTCCCGAGCGACCAGCCCTTCGGGGCCCGGTAAGGACCTTCCCGCCACCGCCCGTGATGGTGTTCGGCCGCTGCCCCCGGGGGCAGCGGCCGAACACCATCACGGGCGGTGGCCCGCCATTTGTTCCAGTCTGGCGATCCGCTCCGCCATCGGCGGGTGGGTCGAGAACAGCTTGGACATGCCCTGTCCGGGCCGGAACGGGTTCGCGATCATCATGTGGCTCGCGGTCTCGATCCGCGGCTCCGGGGGCAGCGGGAGCCGCTTCGTGCCCGCGTCGAGCTTCCGGAGGGCACCGGCCAGGGCGAGCGGGTCGCCGGTCAGCTGGGCCCCGGAGGCGTCCGCCTCGTACTCCCGGGAGCGGCTGACGGCGAGCTGGATGACGGAGGCGGCGACCGGGCCGAGGATCATGATCAGCAGCGTGCCGAGGAAACCGGGGCCCTCGTTGTCGTTGGACCGGCCCGCCGGGATCAGCCAGGCGAAGTTGACCAGGAACATGACGACGGAGGCCAGCGCCCCGGCGACGGACGAGATCAGGATGTCGCGGTTGTAGACGTGGCTCAGCTCGTGGCCGAGCACCCCGCGCAGCTCCCGCTCGTCCAGGATCTGCAGGATGCCCTCGGTGCAGCAGACCGCCGCGTTGCGCGGGTTGCGGCCGGTGGCGAAGGCGTTGGGGGCCTGCGTCGGGGAGATGTAGAGCCGGGGCATGGGCTGCCGGGCGGCCGTGGACAGCTCCCGGACCATGCGGTAGAGCTGTGGGGCCTCGAATTCGCTGACGGGCCGGGCCCGCATGGCCCTGAGCGCCAGCTTGTCGCTGTTCCAGTACGCGTAGGCGTTGGTGCCGACGGCCACGAGGACCGCGACGATCAGACCCGTACGTCCGAAGAAGCTCCCGATGACGATGATGAGGGCGGACAGGCCCCCCAGGAGTACGGCGGTTCTCAGCCCGTTGTGCCGGCGGTGCACGGTACGCCCTCCAAGTGGTGCGGCAGGGGAACCCTTTGCTCGGTGGTCTCCACTCCCCCAGTGGAGCCTCCCGTACAGGTCAACGCCAGGCGGGAGGAGCTGGTTCCCCGGCTCCGCGCTGCCGCGGGGCGGGGCCGGTGCGGCGCTCACGGCCCGGAGAGGGCGATGGGCCGTACGGGTCGGCTGACCGCGCGTACGCCCTCCGGCACCGGGACACCCGGCACCGGGCGGTGTGGTCCGGTGCCGGGTGTCCCGGTGCCGGAGGGGGTGGCTCAGCGCTGGGCGGGGAGTCCGGCGGCCGCGAGGGCCTCGGGCTCCGGCGTGACCTCGCTGGTGCAGTGGGCGCAGCGGGAGGCGATGGCCGGGATCTCGGTGTAGCAGCGGGGGCAGTCGCGCAGGGCGGCCTTGATGTCGGCCTTCTCCTCCGCCTTGGTGAAGCGGTTCTGGACCTTCGTCATGGGGACGACGACGCCGAAGTAGAGCACCGCCGCGGTGATCAGGAACGCGATGGCGGCGGCCAGGAACTTCCCGTAAGGGAAGATGGCGCCCTCGACCGAGAACTGGGCCGAGCTGAAGTCGCCGACGGACCCGGTGGCGAGGCCGATCAGCGGGGTGATGAAGGCCGTGCTGAACCCGGTGACCACTGCGGTGAACGCCGCTCCGACGGCCAGACCGATGGCCATGGAGATGATGTTTCCGCGCAGGATGAAGTCCTTGAACCCGTTCAGCACTGCTCTTGCTCCTCTTGGAATGGCTCTGGTGGGGGGATGTGCGGGCAAGACCATGCCCTGTATGAGCCTTTCGGGGCAAACCGATCTTCAGTAATTCGGAAGAGTCGGGTGCGTGCGGGAGAGCGTCAGAAGAGGCTGCCGGCGGCGAACCTGAGAACGGTCTGCGGGACGCCGGAGAGCACGATGCCGGCCACGGCGGTGAGGGCGATCGCCGCGGTGAGGGAGGCCGGGACGCGGTGCTCGGCGGAGGTGGGGGCGGGGGCGGTCGCCGGGGTCGTGGTCACGGGTTCCGGGGCCTCCTCCCCGGCCTCCCCGGGGACGCCCTCCGGGGAGCGGAAGAGCGTCGCGGTCCACTGGAGGTAGTAGTAGAGCGCGATCACGACGTTGACGGCCATGACGACGGCGAGCCAGCCGAGTCCGGCGTCCACCGCCGCGGAGAAGACCGTGACCTTGGCGAAGAGGCCGATGATGCCGGGCGGCAGGCCGGCCAGGCAGAGCAGGAAGAAGGCCATCGCCAGGGCGGCGAGCGGGCGGGTGGCGTACAGGCCGCGGTGGTCGGTGATCCGGTTGCCGGGGTTCGTACGGGAGACGAGGGCGGCCACCGCGAAGGCGCCGAGGTTCACGACGGCGTACATGAGGGCGTACGCGACGGTGGAGCCGATGTGCTCGTCGCTGGAGTACCCGGCCGCGGCGATCGGCACCAGGAGGTAGCCGGCCTGGGCGACGGACGACCAGGCGAGCAGCCGTACGGCGCTGCGGGCGCGGCCGGCGTCCTGACGCAGGGCGGCGACGTTGCCGACCGTCATCGTGAGCGCGGCGAGGACGGCGAGGGCCGGTCCCCAGACGTCGGCGTACGCCGGGAACGCGATCACGGTGACGAGGACGAGGCCGGAGAAGCCGACCGCCTTGCCGACGACCGAGAGGTACGCGGCGATCGGCAGGGGGGCGCCGACGTAGGTGTCGGGGACCCAGAAGTGGAAGGGCGCGGCGGCCGTCTTGAACGCGAAGCCGACCAGGGTGAGGGCGACGCCCGCCCCGGCGAGGGTGGTGAGCCGGCCGGGCACGTCGTCGAGCCGGGCGGCGATCTCGGTGAGGTGCAGGGTGCCGGTGGTCGCGTACACGAAGCTGACGCCGAGCAGCATGACGGCGGTCGCGACGACGGAGGAGAGGAAGAACTTCAGCGCGGCCTCGGAGGAGCGCCGGTCGCCGCGCTTGATGCCGACGAGGGCGAAGGCGGGCAGCGAGGCGACTTCGAGGGCGATGACGAGGGTGGCGAGGTCGCGGGCGGCGGGCAGGAGGGCGGCGCCGGCCGCGGAGGACAGCAGCAGGAACCAGAACTCGCCCGCCGGGAGCCTGCGGGTGTCACCGGCCGAGAGCAGGGCGGTGAGCAGGGCGCCGCCGAGCACGAGGGCCTGGATGACCAGGGCGAAGTGGTCGGCGGTGTAGCTGCACGCGGTGCCGCCCGTCGCGGCGGCGGCCTCGGTGAGGCAGAAGGTGGAGCGGTCGCCGGCGCGCAGCGGGACGAGGAGGGCGAGTGCGGCGACGAGCCCGGTGATGGTCAGCGGGCCGAGGAGCGGCTTGCGTTCCTCGGGCAGGAACAGGTCGGTGACCAGGACGATCAGGGCGAAGGCCGCCACGACGACGGGGGGCGCGATGGCGAGCCAGTCGACGGACTGGACGAGGCCGGTCACGCCCTCGGCCGCGGTGGTGACGAGGTCGGGGGTGCTCCCGGCCGCGGTGGTGAGGACGTCCGGGGTGACGGCGTCCGAGGTGACGAGGTCCGGTGTGAGGACGGCTGCGGTCACGACTTGCCTCCTGCGAGGAGCTTCTGCACGGCCGGGTCGGTGAGGCCGAGGAGGACGGCGGGCCACAGACCGGCGAGGACGGTGAGCGCGACGAGCGGGGTCCAGGCGGCGAACTCGTACGCCTGGACGTCGGCGAGCCGCGGCTCCTCACGCTTCTCGCCCATGCAGACCCGGCGCACGACCATGAGCATGTACGCGGCGGTGAGCAGGGTGCCGAACGCGGCGATCGACATGAAGGTGAGGAAGGCCGGGCGGCTGAGCCCGTCGGCGGGGTCGAAGGAGCCGAACAGGGCGAGCATCTCGCCCCAGAACCCGGCGAGGCCCGGCAGTCCCAGGGAGGCGACGGCGGCGAAGGCGAGGAGGCCGCCGAGGCGGGGGGCCCGGCCGTAGAGGGCGGCTCCGGTGGCGCCGGAGAGGGTGTCGAGGTCGGCCGTGCCGTACCGGTCCTTGACCGCGCCGACCAGGAAGAACAGCAGGCCGGTGATGAGGCCGTGGGCGATGTTGGCGAAGAGCGCGCCGTTGACCCCGGTGGGTGTCATGCTCGCGATGCCGAGGAGCACGAAGCCCATGTGGCCGACGGAGGAGTACGCGATCAGCCGCTTGAGGTCGCCCTTCGAGCCGGGGCGGACCAGGGCCAGGCAGGCGAGCGATCCGTAGATGATGCCGACGACCGCGAAGGCGGCGAGGTAGGGCGCGAAGGTCCGCATGCCCTCGGGGGCGACGGGGAGCAGGATGCGGACGAATCCGTAGGTGCCCATCTTCAGCAGGACGCCGGCGAGGAGGACGGAGCCGACGGTCGGGGCGGCGGTGTGGGCGTCGGGCAGCCAGCTGTGCAGCGGCCACATCGGGGTCTTCACCGCGAGCCCGATGCCGATCGCCAGAACGGCGATGACCTGCACGGACGTGGTGAGCCCACGGCCGTTGTCAGTGGCGAGTGCCACCATGTCGAAGGTGCCGCTCTTCAGCCCGACGAGGAGCAGGCCCAGCAGCATGATCACCGAGCCGAGCAGTGTGTAGAGGATGAACTTCCAGGCCGCGGCCTGCTTCTGCGCACCGCCCCAGCGGGCGATGAGGAAGTACATCGGGATGAGCACCATCTCGAACGCCAGGAAGAACAGCATCAGGTCGAGGACGGCGAAGGTCGCGAGGGTGCCGGACTCCAGGACGAGGAGGAGCGCGACGAATGCCTTCGGGGAGGGGCCCGAGGGCATCTTGAAGTAGCTGTGGAGCGCGCAGAGGAAGGTCAGCAGCGCGGTCAGCACGAGAAGGGGGAGCGAGATGCCGTCGGTGCCGAGGTGGATGCGGACGTCGAGCGCCGGGATCCAGCTGATGTCGGTGGTGGCCTGCATCTTCGACGGGTGGCCGTGGTCGAAGCCCGCGGCGAGCAGGATCGCGGCGAGCAGGACGGCGCCGGTGACGGTGACGCCGTGGCGGAGCACGGCCTGGTCGGGGCCGGTGCCCTTCAGCCCGGGCGGGGCGGGCAGCAGGGCGGCCACGGCGCCGAGGAGCGGGGCGGCGACGATGAACGCGAGAAGGAACTGCATCACGGATTCGCTGATATCGATCACGGCTCACGACCCGGCGTTGAGGTTGGCGAGGACGACGGCGGCGATCGCCAGGACCAGGGAACCGGCGAGCAGCGCGCCGAGGTAGGTCTGCACGTTGCCGGTCTGGGCGCGGCGGACGGCGGTGCCGAGCAGGCGTGCGCCGGCTCCGGAGCCGTGGACGTAGGTGTCGACGACCTCGCGGTCCAGGAAGCGGACGAGGCTCGCCGCGGCCCGGACGGGGCGGACGAAGAGCGTCGTGTACAGGGCGTCGAGGTGGAAGCCCGCGGCGGCCGGGCGGTGGAGCGGGCCGAGCAGCAGGCGGCCGGGGTCGGCCGGGTCGGGGACCTCGCCGTCGGTCCCGTAGGCGGCGGTGTGCGCCGACAGGGCCTGGGCCTCGACGAGGGCGGGTTCGGCCTCGGGGTGGGCGACGACCGTGCCGACGGGGGTGCGGGCGGCGAGCGCCGAGGTGTGGCGCCAGGCGGCGTAGGTGACGAGGCCGCCGACGAGGCCGACGCCGGTGGAGAGGACGGCGGTGGTCACGGACGGGGTGAGGGTGTTGCCGTCGAACCATTCCGTGAGCGCGCCGGCGGCCAGTCCGAAGGCGATGGTGGGGGCGGCGAGCACCCACAGGGTGGCGGTCATCGCGGTGGGCTGCCGGCCGTGGTCGGGGGCCTCGGCGCCGCGGCCCCGGAAGGCGAGGAGCCAGAGGCGGGTGGCGTACGCGGCGGTGAGGGCGGCGGCGAGCAGTCCGGCGACGAGTACGGTCCAGCCGGCGGCGGCCGGGGCGACGTCCCGGTCCCCGAGCGCGGTGTGCTCGGCGGCGACGAGGACGGCTTCCTTGGAGAAGAAGCCGGCGAACGGCGGGATGGCGGCGAGGGCGAGCAGGGCGACGGTCATCGTCCAGTAGGCGTCCGGGACGCGCTTGGTGAGGCCGCTCATCCGGGACATGGCGGCCAGCGAGTTGGTCCCGGCGGCGTGGATGACGACGCCCGCCGCGAGGAAGAGGACGGCCTTGAACGCGCCGTGCGAGAGGAGGTGGAAGACGGCGGCCCCGCGGTCGCCGACGGCCAGGGCGCCGGACATGTAGCCGAGCTGGCCGATGGTCGAGTAGGCGAGGACGCGTTTGATGTCGTCCTGGGCGAGGGCGGCGAGGCCCGAGCCGATCATCGTGACCGCCGCCATGACGGCGAGGACGACGAGGGCCGCGCCGGACGCGGCGAAGACGGGGAGGAGGCGGGCCACGAAGTAGATGCCGGCGGCGACCATCGTCGCGGCGTGGATCAGCGCGGAGACGGGGGTGGGGCCGGCCATCGCGTCGGGCAGCCAGGTGTGCAGGGGGAACTGCGCCGACTTGCCCGCGACGCCCGCGAGGAGCAGCAGGGCGATGAGGGTGGGGTGGTCGAGGCCGCCGTTGGCGACGGCGGCCAGGATGCCGGTGATGCGGAACGTGCCGGTGTCGGCGGCGAGCGCGAACAGGCCGATCAGGAAGGGGACGTCGCCGAGCTTGGTGACCAGGAAGGCCTTGAGGGAGGCGGCGCGGGCCTCGGGCGTCTCCCAGTAGTGGCCGACGAGGAAGTACGAGCAGATGCCCATGATCTCCCAGCCGACCAGGAGCACCATCACGTCGCCGGAGTAGACGACGAGCAGCATCGCGGAGGTGAAGAGGGAGACGAGCGCGGCGTACGAGGGGTAGCGGGGGTCGTCGCGCAGGTAGGCGGTCGAGTAGATCTGCACGCAGGTCGCGACGAGTCCGACCAGGACGGCGACGAGGACGGCGAAGCCGTCGAGGTGCAGGGCGAGGTCGATCGGGACGGAGCCGGTGGGCGTGAGCTGTGTCGCCGCGTCGATGGCCCGGCCGCCGCCCTGGCGGGAGGCGACGAGCACGGCGAGCACGAAGGAGGCGAGGGTCGGCAGTACGGCCAGGGGGCGTACGTATCCGGGGGAGAAGAGGAGCGCGCGAAGCCCCTTCCCGGGGCGGTGGCAGGAGGCGGGCGGGCCGAGGAGAAGACCGGCCGCGGCGCCCAGGAAGGGAAGGAGGGGGACGAGGACGGCGAGGGTCGTGGTGGTCACGCGGTGGCCTCTGCCTTCTTTGCCTTCCCTGCCGCAGCAGTGGCCTGGTCTTCGGTGCCGGTGTCGGGTTCGGTGCCGGGTCCGTCGTCGGGTCCGTGGTCGGGGAGGGATTCGGCGGCGTCGGTCTCGGCGGTGTCGCGGAGGCGGTCGATGTCCGAGGTGCCGCGGTTGCGGTACACGGCGAGGACGATCGCCAGGCCGATGCCGATCTCCGCCGCCGCGACGGCGATGGTGAAGAGGGCGAGGGCCTGGCCGGCGTGCAGGGTGTCGCGGAGCCAGACGTCGAAGGCGACCAGGTTGAGGTTGACGGCGTTGAGCATCAGCTCGACGGACATCAGGACGAGGATCGCGTTGCGGCGGGCGAGCACGCCGTACAGCCCGACGCAGAAGAGGAGGGCGGCGAGCACCGCGGGGTAGGCGAGGTGCATCAGCTCTGCTCCTTACCGCGCTTGCGGGACAGGACGACCGCGCCGACCAGGGCGGCGAGCAGCAGGACGGAGAGCGCTTCGAACGGCAGCACCCAGTGTCGGAAGAGGGAGGAGCCGGTGACCTCGGTCGAACCCCGGGCGGGTCCGTCCAGGTCGATCCAGGTGGTGCGGAAGGCGTCGACGACGACCCAGACGAGTGCGCCGGCGGCGGCGACCGCCACGCCGAGGGCCGCCCACCGGTTGCCCGAGTCGGCGTCCGGGGAGCGGCCGATGGGGGCCTTGGTGAGCATCAGCCCGAAGAGGAGGAGGACGACCACGGAACCGACGTAGATCAGTACCTGCACCCAGGCGATGAACTCTGCGGTGAGCAGGAGGTACTCGACGGCGAGCCCGCCGAGCGCCACGACCAGCCAGAGGGCTGCGTGCACCAGTTGCCTGGTCGTGACGGTGACGAGGGCCGCGCCGAGGGTGGCGAGGCCGACGAGGAGGAAGGCGATCTCGACGCCGGTCGGCGAGAGGAAGCCGGAGGGAGCCGTGGTGGTCGCGGGGGTCGCGGTGACCGCTGTGGCCGCGGTGACCGCGGTGGCTGCGAGTGTCACTCCTCCCCCTCTGCTTCCTGCTGGTTCTGCCGGGTTTCCCGAGTCTGGTTCTGCTGGGCTTCCTGGGCGCGTTGGGCTTCGAGTTTCTCCGCGGTCTTGCGGGCGGCGGCGATCTCCTTCGGCTCCTCGGCGCCGGGGTCGAGCGCGGGCGGTTCGGGCACCGTCCACATCCAGGCGCGGAGTTTGTCGCGCTCGTGGGTGAGTTCGAGGATGTCCGTCTCCGCGTACTCGAACTCCGGTGACCAGAACAGCGCGTCGAAGGGGCACACCTCGATGCAGATGCCGCAGTACATGCAGAGCGAGAAGTCGATCGCGAAGCGGTCCAGGACGTTGCGGCTGCGTTCGCGGCCCCCGGGAGCGGCGGCGGGCACCGTCTCCTTGTGGGAGTCGATGTAGATGCACCAGTCCGGGCACTCGCGGGCGCAGAGCATGCAGACCGTGCAGTTCTCCTCGAACAGCGCGATGACGCCGCGGGAGCGGGGCGGGAGCTCGGGCTGGACGTCGGGGTACTGGGCGGTGACCGTCTTCCGCGTCATCGTCCGCAGGGTGACGGCCAGCCCCTTGGCCAGGCCGGAGCCGGGGATGCGGGGCCGGGAGGGCGGGTGCGACGCGGTCATCAGTTGATCGCCACCTTCACGATGCCGGTGAGCGCGATCTGCGCGAGGGCGAGCGGGACGAGGGTGGTCCAGGCGAGCTTCTGCAGCTGGTCCTCGCGCAGCCGGGGGTAGGTCACCCGCAGCCAGATGACGACGAAGGCCAGGACCGCGGTCTTGAGGAGCGTCCAGACCCAGCCGAGTCCGTCGGCGCCGAGCGGGCCGTGCCAGCCGCCGAGGAAGAGGACGCTGGTCAGCGCGCACAGGACGACGATGCCCGCGTACTCGGCGAGCAGGAAGAGCGCGAAGCGCAGCCCGGTGTACTCGGTGTACGCGCCGAAGATGATCTCCGAGTCGGCGACCGGCATGTCGAAGGGCGGGCGCTGGAGTTCAGCGAGCCCGGCCACGAAGAAGACCAGGGCGCCGACGATCTGCCAGGGCAGCCACCACCACTCGAAGGCGTCGAGGATGCCCGTGAGGGAGACGGTCCCGGCCGCCATCGCGACGGACGCGGCGGCGAGCAGCATCGGCAGTTCGTACGCGAGCAGCTGGGCGGCGGTGCGCAGGCCCCCGAGCAGGGAGAACTTGTTGGCCGATGCCCAGCCCGCCATCAGCGAGCCGAGCACCCCGACGCCCATCACGGCGAGCACGAAGAAGATGCCCGCGTCGACGACCTGCCCGACCGCGCCCTCGCCGGGCCCGACCGGGATGGCGACGAGCACGAGGAGGTACGGCAGGAGCGCGACGGCCGGGGCGAGCTGGAAGACCCGGCGGTCGGCCCGCTCCGGGACGATGTCCTCCTTCTGCGCGAACTTCACGCCGTCCGCGACGAGCTGCGCCCAGCCGTGGAAGCCGCCCGCGTACATGGGGCCGAGGCGGCCCTGCATGTGGGCCATCACCTTGTGCTCGGTCTGCCCCACGACGAGCGGGAGGACCATGAACGCGGCGAAGACGATGACGAGCCGGAGGGCGACGTCGAGTACGTCGTTCACGCGGTATCGCCTCCGTCGGGGGTGTCGGGGGTGTCGGGACTGTCCGGGGCCTCGGAGGCTCGGGGAGTCTCGGGGGCTTTGGGTGCCTCAGGAGTCTCGGGTGCCGGGGGTGCCGGAGGTGACGCGGGTGCCTCGGGGGGCGTGTCCGGGTCGAAGGCCGGGCGGGCGTGGTGCCAGGGGGCGTCGCTCGTGCCCGCGCCCGGCTTGTCCGTGCCCGTGGCCGGCTTCGCCGGGGCGGGGGACGGTTCGGCCGGGGCGGGGGTCGGCTCGCGGTGCTGGCTCGCCGAGCCCTGCGAGGCGCTCCGGTTGCGGCGCGGCCGCGCGGCGCGCGCCGGGCCCGTGCCGGGGCGCCCGCCTCCGGAGCGCCCGCCTCCGGGGCACCGGCCCCGAAAGCGCCCGTCTCCGGGGTGGCCGTCGCGGCGCGCTGGCCCGCCGAGCCCTCGCTCGCGCTGCGGCTGCGGCGCACGGGGCGGTCGCCCGCCGCACGCGGGGTGCGGGCCGGGCGGGACGGGGCGGGCGGGAGCTGCCCCTTCAGGGGGCCCCACTCGTTCGGGTCGGGGACGCCGGGCGGCAGCATCGTGCGCCGCTTCGGGCCGCCGTGCTCCGACTCGCCCGGTTCCTTCGCACCCGGCCACGCCTTGGCGACGCGTGCCGCCAGCACGAAGTCCTTGCGCAACGGGTGGCCCTCGAACCCCTCGGGCAGCAGCAGCGGCACCAGGTGCGGGTGGCCCTCGAAGCCGATGCCGAACATCTCGTGGGTCTCGCGCTCGTGCCAGGCGGCGCCCGCGTAGACGCCGACGGCCGTGGGAAGGGCGGCGGCCTCGTGCGGAACGGTCGTACGGATCAGGAGCCGCCGGACCCCGCTGCCGGTCAGGGCCACGACATGGGCGCAGACCCGGAAGCCGGTGCCCGGTTCATCGACCGCGCTCAGCCAGTCGAAGTAGGTGCAGCCCAGCCGGTCGCGGGCCGTTTCGAGGGCGGGGATCCAGGAGTCGGCGGGTACGTCGACGGTCAGCAGCTCGTAGGCGCGCTCGGCCGTTGCGCCCTCGCCGAAGAATTCGGCGGCGGCGTCCGGCAGCCGGTCGTGGGCCTCGGCGACGTCAGGCAGCCGGTCGTGGGCCTCGGCGGCTTCGTTGCCGGTCATGCGCGCTCCTCTCCCGGGCTCTTTCGCCCGCCGTCCGCTCCCGGAGATCGCGCGTCATCCGTCCCAGGAGCCTGCGGGGCTTCCGGGCTCTCCGGGGCTTCCGGAGTCTCCGGGACCTGCGGAGCCTGCGGGGCGGTGATCAGGCCGCTGCGCAGTGCGGCGGTGGAGGGACGGCCGCCGCCGCCCGTCGCGTACCGCTCCCCCAGCGACTCGCGGGCGATCTTCTCCTGGAGCTTGAGGATGCCCTGGAGCAGCGCCTCGGGCCGGGGCGGGCAGCCGGGGACGTAGACGTCGACCGGGATGATCTGGTCGACGCCCTTGGTCACGGAGTACGAGTCCCAGTAGGGGCCGCCGCAGTTGGAGCAGGCGCCGAAGGAGATGACGTACTTGGGCTCGGGCATCTGCTCGTACAGCCGCTTCACGGCCGGGGCCATCTTGTCCGTCACCGTGCCGGAGACGATCATCAGGTCGGCCTGGCGGGGGCCGGGCGCGAACGGGATCACGCCGAGCCGGATGAAGTCGTGCCGGGCCATGGAGGCGGCGATGAATTCGATGGCGCAGCAGGCGAGCCCGAAGTTGAAGACCCAGAGGCTGTAGCGGCGGCCCCAGTTCAGGACCACCTTCATCGGCTCGGGTGCCAGGCGCGACAGGACGCCGAGCCGCTTGGGCTCCGGCAGGAAGGTCGGCACGGGCTGCTGCTCGGCTCCCCCGTCGGCCGGCGTACTGGTCACGTCCATTCGAGGACGCCCTTCTTCCATGCGTAGAGCAGTCCCACGGCCAGGAAACCGAGGAAGATGAACATTTCGATCAGCGTCGTCGCCCCGTATCCCGGCGCGGCGAATACCGTCGCCCACGGGAACAGGAAGATCGAGTCGACGGCGAAGATCACGTACAGGAAGGCGTAGACGTAATAACGGACCTGGGTGTGCGCCCAGCCCTCGCCCACCGGGTCCACGCCGCATTCGTACGTCAGGAGCTTCTCCGGCGTCGGCACCACGGGGCGCAGCAGTCGGCCGGCCCCGAAGGCGACGGCGACGAACAGCACGCCGATCACGGCGAGCAGTCCGACCACTGAATATCCGTCGAAGTAGTCCGACGCGAGAACGGCCGGTGTCGATTCCGGCAGGTTCGACAGGTCTGCCATGTCCGCCCCTCGCTCCCCTGGAATCCGTGAATACGTCCGGTGGTCCGTACGCACGGGAGTCTAGGCCCTGTTAAAGGAAGGGTAAGCAGCCACATCGGGCAAAGAGCCCTCCGGGAATGCCCCGGGGTGGGGTTATCCCCACCCCACCTCACCCATGAGCCCCATGGCGTGCGCCGATCCGTACCGGCAGGCTGGGCGCATGACCATGAGCCCCCAGGTGCCGGACGAAGACCGGCCGCCGCCCGCCCGCATCATTCCCGACCGGTGGACGTGGAAGGAGATCGGCCATCTTCTGGCCGACCTGCCGCTGACCATCGTCGGGTTTGTCTACGCGGTGTGCATGATCGGTGTCGGTGTGGCGCTCTCGGTCACCGTGGTCGGTCTGCCCATGCTCGCGGTCTCGCTGCACGGGGCGCGGCTGATCGGCCGGGCCGAGCGGGGCCGGGCGCGGGCGCTGCTCGGGGTCCGGATCGACGAGCCGAGCCCGATGGTCCTGTCGCGCCGGGAGACGGGGTTCTTCCCGTGGCTGTGGTCGAGCATCAAGGACCCGGTGGGCTGGCGGGCCGTGCTCTACTGCTTCATCCGGCTGCCCTGGGGGGTGGTCGCCTTCGGGGTGACGTTGGTGAGCCTGCTCGTGCTGTGGCCGGTGCTCCCGTACATCACGCGGTTCCTCGGCAACGCGGACCGGCTGATGGTGCGCGGGCTGCTGTCGCCCTCCGACGAGCTGGAGCGCCGGATCGCAGAGCTGGAGGCGGACCGGGGCGTGGTCGTCGACACCGCCGCCGCCGACCTGCGCCGCATCGAACGCGACCTCCACGACGGCGCCCAGGCCCGCCTCGTCGCCCTCGCCATGGGCCTGGGCCTGGCGAAGGAGAAGCTCACCGCCGACCCGGAGGCAGCCGCGCGCATGGTCGACGAGGCCCACGGCGAAGTCAAGATCGCCCTCCAGGAACTCCGCGACCTCGCCCGCGGCATCCACCCCGCCGTCCTCACCGACCGCGGCCTCGACGCCGCCCTCTCCGCCATCGCCTCCCGCTGCACCGTCCCCGTCACCGTCACCGTGGACCTCCCGGCGCGCCCTGCGGAGGCGATCGAGGGCATCGCGTACTTCACCGTCTCCGAGCTGCTCCAGAACGTGAGCAAGCACAGCGCGGCGCGCTCGGCGACCGTCGAGGTCTGGCGCACCGACGACCGGCTCATGCTCCAGGTCACCGACGACGGCCGGGGCGGCGCCAGGATGGACGGCGGTACGGGGATGGCGGGGCTGGCCGAACGGCTGGGCGCCGTGGACGGGCTGTTCGTCCTGGACTCGCCGGTCGGCGGGCCCACCACGGTCACCGCCGAACTGCCCTGGCGCGACCGCGACAGCGGCCCGTCGAAGCCGAAGAAGGCCGGGGCAGAACCGAAGAAGGCCGGGACGGAGCGCCTCCGGCACGGCTGAGCGCCCGTACGGACCACGACAAAACTCCCCCGGCGGACCCGCACCACCGCCAGCACCCCGCACCGCCGACGCCCCCGCACCCCGACCAGCAGCAGGAACCGAGAGGAAACGGACACACCCATGGCCACGGCATACGGACCGGACACGCGGGACCCCCAGCGGTCCGGGGCCGGTCCCGGGGAAGCCTCCCCGCTGAAGAGACTGCTGCCCGCCGCGCTGCGGGCCCCGTTCGAGGCCAGGACCTGGCGCGAGCTCACGTACCAGGTGCTGAGCCTGCCGATCGGCGTGGTCCTGTTCAGCTTCTCGATCACCCTCATGACCCTGGGCGTGGGGACGCTGATCACCTTCCTCGGGGTCCCGATCCTGGCCGGCACGCTGGCCCTGTGCCGGGGCTTCGGCGCGCTGGAGCGGGCGCGGGCGCGGGCGCTGCTCGGGGTGGACGTGGCGGCCCCGGCCCCGGTGCGCGGGGCCACCGGCGGCCTGACGTCGTGGATGGGCGCGTCCCTGAAGAGCGGGGCGTCCTGGCGGCACCTGCTCTACACGCTGCTGCACCTGCCGTGGACGCTGTTCGCCTTCTCCCTCGCGGTGCCGCTCTGGATCTGCGGCTGGGCCCTCCTCACGTATCCGCTGTGGCGCTGGACCCTGCCCTCGCACCTGACCCGCGACGGCATCCAGCTGTACTCCGACCGCAACCACACGACGACCGTCGACACCCCGGTCGAGCTGGCGCTGGCCTTCGCGACCGGCCTGGTGCTCCTGCTGGTCACGGCGTGGGTCATCCGGGCGCTGGCGGGCGTGGACCGGATCCTGGTGCGCGGGCTGCTCGGCCCGTCCCGGCTCGCGACCCGGGTCTCGGAGCTGGAGTCGGACCGGGGGGTCGTCGTCGACACCGCCGCCGCCGACCTGCGCCGCATCGAACGCGACCTCCACGACGGCGCCCAGGCCCGCCTCGTCGCCCTCGCCATGGATCTGGGCCTGGCGAAGGAGAAGCTCACCGCCGACCCGGAAGCCGCCGCCCGGATGGTCGACGAGGCCCACGGCGAAGTCAAGATCGCCCTCCAGGAACTCCGCGACCTCGCCCGCGGCATCCACCCCGCCGTCCTCACCGACCGCGGCCTCGACGCCGCCCTCTCCGCCATCGCCTCCCGCTGCACCGTCCCCGTCACCGTCACCGTGGACCTGGCCGACCGTCCGGCCCAGGCGATCGAGGGCATCGCGTACTTCACCGTCTCCGAACTGCTCCAGAACGTGAGCAAGCACGCCCGGGCCACCCACGCCTCCGTCGAGGTCTGGCGCACCGGCGACCGCCTCATGCTCCAGGTCACCGACGACGGCCGGGGCGGCGCCGATCCCGCGGCGGGCAGCGGGCTGGCCGGGCTGACGGAGCGGCTGGACGCAGTGGACGGCGTACTGGCCGTGGACTCCCCGCCGGGCGGCCCGACCCGGATCACCGCCGAGCTCCCCTGGCGCGGCTGAACCGGGCCCGGAGGACGGAGGGGCCCGTACGGACGGAAGGGCCTGTACGGACGGAAGGGCCTGTACGGACGGAGGCGGGCGCCCCCGCAACAGGACAAGGAAAAACCGCACCGCCGATACTGGGATGCTGGGGACCGTACGAACGGGACCGAACAGCTGGGACGGACCAGTGGGGGGACGCGGCTTCATGGTGGAGGACAGGGTGCGAGTGGTCATTGCCGAGGATTCGGTGCTGCTCAGGGAAGGGCTGACCCGGCTGCTGACCGATCTGGGGCACGAGGTCGTCGCCGGGGTCGGGGACGCCGAGGCCCTGATCAAGACGGTGAACGACCTGGCGGGGCAGGACGCCCTGCCCGATGTGGTGGTCGCCGACGTGCGGATGCCCCCGACCCACACCGACGAAGGGGTGCGGGCGGCCGTGCGGCTGCGGAAGGAACACCCCGGGATCGGGGTCCTGGTCCTATCGCAGTACGTGGAGGAGCAGTACGCGACCGAGCTGCTGGCCGGTTCCAGCCGGGGCGTGGGCTACCTGCTGAAGGACCGGGTCGCCGAGGTCCGGGAGTTCGTGGACGCGGTGGTCCGGGTGGCGCAGGGCGGGACGGCTCTGGACCCGGAGGTGGTGGCGCAGCTGCTGGGCCGGAGCCGCAAGCAGGACGTCCTGGCCGGGCTGACGCCGCGCGAGCGCGAGGTGCTCGGGCTGATGGCGGAGGGCCGGACGAACTCCGCGGTGGCCAAGCAGCTGGTGGTGAGCGACGGCGCGGTGGAGAAGCACGTCAGCAACATCTTCCTGAAGCTGGGGCTGTCCCCCAGCGAGGGGGACCACCGGCGCGTCCTGGCCGTCCTGACGTACCTGAACTCCTGACCCGCCCGCGGCCGGACCCCGTGCCGTGCGTGGTGGTGCAGCCGCACCCTCATGGATAGTTGACGGTACGTCAGATAACGTGCCGCCCCTCGGACCCGCCCGCCCGGATCGAAGCCCGCCCGCATTCCGCCCCACCCCCGGTCCAACCCCGGTCGAACCCGGCGGGAGCAGGGGGGGCCTAGCACCAAAGGATGAGGCCGTGAAGGCTCCGTCGGGCGGCCGAGGGGCGTACAAAATGCGACAAAAAGGGATCGATTTGCGTCCCGAGATCACGTCCATCATGTGATCGGTCCGGGGAAGGGGACCCTTACAGACGTAGGGTGGGCCATGGGGACCGTCGGCGGGCCGGCCGGTCCCGAACCGCCGCCCCGAGGGAGGTCCAGTTCAGTGACCAGCCAGGTCAGTAGCCCAGCCGAACAGGCCGATGAGGCCAACGAGGCGCTCGTCGGGGGACAGCGCGCCCCCCGCCCCGGTCACGCCGAAGCAGGCGAAAAAGAGATCCGCCGTCTGGATCGGGTGGTCATCCGTTTCGCGGGTGACTCGGGGGACGGCATGCAGCTCACGGGGGACCGTTTCACGTCGGAGACGGCGTCGTTCGGGAACGATCTGTCGACGCTGCCGAACTTCCCGGCCGAGATCCGGGCTCCTGCGGGGACCCTGCCGGGGGTGTCGTCGTTCCAGCTGCATTTCGCGGACCACGACATCCTCACGCCGGGGGACGCACCGGACGTGCTGGTCGCGATGAACCCGGCCGCGCTGCGGGCGAACCTCGCCGATGTGCCGCGCGGTGCGGAGATCATCGTGAACACCGACGAGTTCACCAAGCGCCCGATGGCGAAGGTCGGCTACGACACCAGTCCCCTGGAGGACGGGTCGCTGGAGGGCTACCGGGTGCATCCGGTGCCGTTGACGACGCTGACGGTCGAGGCGCTGAAGGAGTTCGGCCTGTCGCGCAAGGAGGCCGAGCGCTCGAAGAACATGTTCGCGCTGGGGCTGCTGTCGTGGATGTACCACCGCCCGACGGAGAACACCGAGGCGTTCCTGCGGCGGAAGTTCGCGAAGAAGCCGCAGATCGCCGAGGCGAACGTGGCGGCGTTCCGGGCGGGGTGGAACTTCGGGGAGACGACGGAGGATTTCGCGGTCTCCTACGAGGTCGCTCCGGCCGCGCATGCCTTCCCGGCGGGGGTGTACCGGAACATCTCGGGGAATCTGGCGCTGTCGTACGGGCTGGTCGCCGCGTCCCGGCAGGCGGACCTGCCGCTGTATCTGGGGTCGTATCCGATCACGCCGGCCTCCGACATCCTGCACGAGCTGTCGCGGCACAAGAATTTCGGGGTGCGGACCTTCCAGGCCGAGGACGAGATCGCGGGGATCGGGGCGGCGCTGGGTGCGGCGTTCGGCGGTTCGCTGGCGGTGACGACGACGTCCGGTCCCGGGGTGGCGCTGAAGTCGGAGACGATCGGGCTGGCGGTGTCTTTGGAGCTGCCGCTGGTGGTGGTGGACATCCAGCGCGGCGGGCCCTCGACCGGTTTGCCGACCAAGACCGAGCAGGCGGATCTGCTGCAGGCCATGTACGGGCGCAACGGCGAGGCCCCGGTGCCCGTCATCGCCCCCCGCACCCCGGCGGACTGCTTCGACGCGGCGCTGGAGGCGGCCCGGATCGCCCTGACCTACCGCACGCCGGTCTTCCTGCTGTCCGACGGCTACCTCGCCAACGGGTCCGAGCCCTGGAGGGTCCCGGAGACTGGTGAGCTGCCCGACCTGCGGGTCCGGTTCGCCACCGGCCCCAACCACCAACTGGCCGACGGCACCGAGGTGTTCTGGCCCTACAAGCGCGACCCGCAGACCCTGGCCCGCCCGTGGGCCGTGCCCGGCACGCCGGGCCTGGAGCACCGGATCGGCGGCATCGAGAAGCAGGACGGCACCGGGAACATCTCCTACGACCCGGCCAACCACGACCACATGGTCCGCACCCGCCAGGCCAAGATCGACGGCATCACCGTCCCGGACCTGGAGGTCGACGACCCGGACGGCGCGAAGACCCTGGTCCTGGGCTGGGGCTCCACCTACGGCCCCGTCACCGCCGCCGTCCGCCGCCTGCGCAACGACAACACCCCCATCGCCCAGGCCCACCTGCGCCACCTCAACCCCTTCCCCCACAACCTCGGCGACGTCCTGAAGCGTTACGACAAGGTCATCGTCCCCGAGATGAACCTCGGCCAGCTCGCCACCCTCATCCGCGCCAGATACCTGGTCGACGCCCGCAGCCACACCCAGGTCAACGGCATGCCGTTCAAGGCCGAACAGCTCGCGAAGGCTCTCAAGGAGGCCATCGATGCCTGACACCACCACCAGCACCACCACCGGCACCGAGACCGCCACCGGCGCCGGCACGGGCAACCAGCTCCTGAACCTGGTCCCCCGGGCCGAGGCCAGACAGACCATGAAGGACTTCAAGTCCGACCAGGAAGTGCGCTGGTGCCCCGGCTGCGGCGACTACGCCGTCCTGGCCGCCGTCCAGGGCTTCATGCCCGAACTCGGCCTCGCCAAGGAGAACATCGTCTTCGTCTCCGGCATCGGCTGCTCCTCCCGCTTCCCCTACTACATGAACACCTACGGGATGCACTCCATCCACGGCCGCGCCCCCGCCATCGCCACCGGCCTGGCCACCTCCCGCCGCGACCTGTCCGTCTGGGTCGTCACCGGCGACGGCGACGCCCTGTCCATCGGCGGCAACCACCTCATCCACGCCCTGCGCCGCAACGTCAACCTCAAGATCCTCCTGTTCAACAACCGCATCTACGGCCTCACCAAGGGCCAGTACTCCCCCACCTCCGAAACCGGCAAGATCACCAAATCCACCCCCATGGGCTCCCTCGACGCCCCCTTCAACCCCGTCTCCCTCGCCCTCGGAGCCGAAGCCACCTTCGTCGCCCGCACCATCGACTCCGACCGCAAACACCTCACCGGCGTGCTGCGCGCCGCCGCCGACCACCCCGGCACCGCTCTGGTCGAGATCTACCAGAACTGCAACATCTTCAACGACGGCGCCTTCGAGGCCCTCAAGGACAAGGACCGCGCCCAGGAAGCCGTGATCCGCCTCGAACACGGACAGCCCGTCCGCTTCGGCCCCGACCACACCCGGGGCGTCGTCCGCAACCCCGACACCGGCGACCTCGACATCGTCACCGTCACCCCCGACAACGAACACCGCATCCTCGTCCACGACGCCCACCACCCCTCCCCCACCACCGCCTTCGCCCTCTCCCGCCTCGCCGACCCCGACACCCTCCACCACACCCCCATCGGCGTCCTGCGCGACATCCAACGCCCCGTCTACGACACCCTCATGGCCGACCAGCTCGACACCGCCGTCGAACAGCACGGCAAGGGTGACCTCGGCGCGCTCCTCGCCGGCAACGACCACTGGACCGTCGTCGGCTGACCACCCGCCACCCGCCCGCACCACCGCACCACCGCCGTTGCCGGACGGGCCCCACGGCCCGCCCGGCAACGCCGTACCGGGACCCGGCCCGGTCGGCGCCCACCATGACGCCATGGCCCCCGACCGCCCGGCGCGCGAGAACTTCGGGCCGAACGCCGCGCAGAGCGTCGCCCTCGCACAGAGGGTCGCCACCGCACAGAGCGTCGCCCTCGTCCTGCTCGTCGACTACGAGGTGCGCGAGGCGTGCGCCTTCTGTGCGTCGTACGTCTCGCGCGCGGCCTGCACCGCGCCCAGGCGGCTCTCCGTCCAGCGCCCCAGCGCGTCCACCCGCTCGGCGGCCTCCCGGCCCAGGGCGGTGAGCGAGTAGTCGACCCGGGGCGGGATCACCGGCTTCGCGTCCCGGTGCACGAAGCCGTCGCGCTCCAGCGTCTGGAGGGTCTGGGCCAGCATCTTCTCGCTGACGCCGCCCACCTCGCGGCGCAGTTCGCTGAAGCGGTACGAGCGCTCCAGCAGCACGACCAGGATCAGGACGCCCCAGCGGCTGGTGACGTGTTCGAGCACCAGCCGGGAGGGGCACATCTCCCCGTTCGCCATCACTCCGGGCCACCGGCCCCTGTTACTTACGTCCATGCCAGTACCTTACTTCAAAGTGGGTACTTTCGATTGGTTAGTGCAGGTCTTACGGTGAGCTCAGGGGCCCGGACAAGTGCGGGCACCACCCCCCAGGAGGAGAACCACATGAGCATCGTCGTCACCGGAGCCACCGGAGCGCTCGGCCGTCTCGTCGTCGAGGAGCTGCTGGCCACCGTGCCCGCGAGCGGGATCGCCGCCGTCGTGCGCGACGCGGAGAAGGCGGCCCCGCTGGCCGGACGCGGCATCGAGCTCCGCGTCGCGGACTACGACCGGCCGGAGTCGCTGAAGGACGCCTTCCGGGCCGGCGACCGGGTGCTGCTCATCTCCGGCAGCGAGGTCGGCCGCCGCGTGCCGCAGCACACCGCGGTCATCGGGGCGGCCGGGGCGGCGGGCGTCGCCCAGCTCGCGTACACCGGCATCCTGGGCGGCCCCGACGCCGACTTCCGGCTGGCCGACGAGCACCGGGCCACCGAGCGGCTGATCCTCGAATCCGGCCTGCCCCACACCTTCCTGCGCAACGGCTGGTACACCGAGAACTACACGGCCAACCTCGCCCCGGTCCTGGCGCACGGCGCCGTCGTCGCCAACGCGGGCGAGGGCCGGGTCGCCTCCGCCACCCGCGCCGACTACGCAGCCGCGGCCGCCGCCGTACTGACCGGCGAGGGCCACATCGGCGCGGCCTACGAGCTGAGCGGCGACGTCGCCTGGTCGCTGGCGGAGTACGCGGCCGAGGTCGCGCGGGCCACCGGCAAGGAGATCGCGTACCGGAACGTCCCCGCCGCCGAGCACCGGGAGATCCTGGTCGGCGCCGGTGTGCCCGAGCCCTTCGCGGAGCTCCTCGTCGACGTCGACGAGGCGATCGGACGCGGCCGGCTCGCCGGCACGAGCGGTGACCTGGCCCGGCTGATCGGCCGCCCCACGACCCCGCTCGCCAAGACCGTGGCCGAGGCCGTCGCCGCAGCATGACCACGATGCGATCCGCGTACGCGGCCCGGTACGTGTACGGGGCGCGATCCGTGACACGGCCCGATCCGGGACCACGACGCGATCCGTGTACGCGGCCCGGTCCGTGACCACGGCGGGATCCATGGACACGCGCGGCCCGTGACCACGACGCAATCACGGCGGTCCGGGCGTCTCGCCGGCCGGGAGTCCCGGCTCGCGGGGCGCCTCCCGCGCGCCCCGTCGGCCGACCGGCGCCCCGGCGCACCACCTTCGCCGCGAAAGCGACCCTGCCGCATCACCGCTCCCGCCCGCCCCGCCCGTCGGACGTCATGACCGTAATGCGATACGGGTATGACTTGCGGTCCTCACGGCGCTACCGTCATGCAGTTGACGGAGCAACCGAATCGACAAGCCGGGAGGGCCCGTGAAGGGGAACAACGAACAGCGGGCCGGACTCCTGTCCGGCTTCGCGGCGTACGGCATGTGGGGGCTCGTCCCGCTCTTCTGGCCGTTGATGAAGCCCGCCGGGGCGGTCGAGATCCTCGCCCACCGCATGGCCTGGTCCCTCGGGTTCGTCGCGATCGCGCTGCTGGTGCTGCGCCGCTGGGCCTGGATCGGCGAGCTGGTGCGCCAGCCCCGCAAGCTCGCCCTGATATCGGTGGCCGCGGCCGTGATCACGGTCAACTGGGGCCTGTACATCTGGTCCGTGAACCACGACCACGTCGTCGAGGCCTCGCTCGGCTACTTCATCAACCCGCTGGTCACCATCGCCCTGGGCGTGCTGGTCCTGGGCGAACGGCTGCGTCCCGCCCAGTGGGTGGCGGTGGGCATCGGTGCCGCGGCGGTGCTGGTGCTGGCGATCGGCTACGGGCGACCGCCGTGGATCTCGCTGACGCTGGCGTTCTCCTTCGCGCTGTACGGGCTGGTGAAGAAGAAGGTCAACATGGGCGGCCTGGAGTCGCTCACCGCCGAGACCGCCGTGCTGTTCGTGCCCGCGCTCGGCTATCTGCTGTGGCTGGGGGCGCGGGGCGAGTCGTCGTTCACCTCCGAGGGGCTCGGCCACGCGGCCCTGCTGGCCTCGACGGGCCTCGTCACGGCGGTCCCGCTCGTCCTGTTCGGGGCGGCGGCGATCCGGGTACCGCTCTCCACGCTGGGCCTGTTGCAGTACCTGGCGCCCGTCTTCCAGTTCGCCCTGGGCGTCCTGTACTTCCACGAGGCGATGCCGCCGGAGCGGTGGGCCGGGTTCGCCCTGGTGTGGCTGGCCCTCACCCTGCTGACCTGGGACGCGTTCCGGACGGCGCGGCGCACCAGGATGCGGGTGCGGGAGGCCCGGCCGGCGACGGAGCGGCCGGAGCACCGGGAGCAGCGGCCGTCGCCGTCCCCCGTTCCCCACGAGGCCACAGACACACAGATTTAGTTACCCGGTTGCTTTTTTAACTCGGTTACGTTTCTCTGGAGGTCCACGGAAACACGACCGAGGAGTCCGCATGCCCGCGACAGCACCCGTCGCCTCCGAACTCACCTCCGAACCCGCCTCCGCACCCGTCCCCGTGCTCGTCGTCGGTTCGGGCCCGACGGGTCTGACCCTCGCCTGCGACCTGGCACGGCGCTCGGTCGACGTACGGATCATCGACCGGTCCGAGGAGTTCCCGCGCAGCTCGCGGGCCAAGGGCCCCAACCCCCGGTCCCTGGAGGTCCTGGAGGACCTGGGCATCGTCGACCGGGTGCTGGCGGAGGGTTCCGCGCCGCTGCCCATGCGCAAGTACCGCGACGGGCTGCCGATCGCCGACGCCGACCCGTCCGCGGGGGTGCACCCCACGCCGGACGCCCCGTACGCCCACGGCCGGCTGATCGCCCAGTGGCAGCTGGAGGAGATCCTGCGCGACCGGCTGGCGGAGTACGGCGTCCACGTCGAGCTGGGCACCGAGGCGGTCGGTCTGTCGCAGGGGCCCGGGTCCGTGACCGTCGCCCTGGCCGACGGCCGGAGCATCGGGGCGCGGTACGTGGTGGGCTGCGACGGCGGCCACAGCCCGGTGCGCAAGATGCTCGGCCTCCCGTTCGAGGGCAGGACGGCCGAGGAGCAGGTGATGGTCTGCGGGGACGTCGAGGTGGAGGGGCTCGACCGCTCCCTGTGGCACCAGTGGTTCGACGAGGACGGGGCCGTGATGCTGTGCCCGATCCCGGGTACGCGGGCGGGCTGGTGGTTCCAGGCGGGGCCCGAGCGGGACGGGGCGGGGGCGCCGGTGCCGCCCTCCCCGGAGAGCTTCCGGCGGCTGTTCGCCAAACACACCCGGCTGCCGGCCGACCGCCTCACCCGGGCCGCCCTGCTGTCCACGTACCGGGTCAACGAGCGCATGGTGGACCGCTACCGGGTGGGCCGGGTGTTGCTGGCCGGGGACGCCGCGCACGTCCACCCCATCGCGGGCGGGCTGGGCATGAACACCGGCATCCAGGACGCGTTCAACCTGGGCTGGAAGCTCGCCCGGGTCGCCACCGGCCGGGCGTCGTCCGCGCTGCTGGACACCTACGAGGAGGAGCGGCTGCCGGTGGCCGCCTGGACGCTGGGCGTCTCCTCGGAACGGCTGCGGGCCACCCTCGAAGCGATCGAGCGGCCGGGCGGCGGCCTGGACACGGCGATCACCGAGCAGACGACGGGGCTGGACCGGGGCTACCGCTGGAGCTCGCTCTCCCCCGCCGGTGCCACTGGTGCCGCCGATGCCGCAAGCGACCTGCGGGCCGGTGACCGCGCCCCCGACGCCCCCTGCCGCGACACGGCGACGGGCGGGCCGGTCCGCCTGTTCGAGGCGTTCGCCGGGCCGCACTTCACGCTGCTGGGCTTCGGCCCGGACACGGCGGACGCGCTGCGGGCGGTGGAGGCGGCGTACGGCGACACCGTGCGGGCGTACGGGGTGGACGCGGGAGCCCCGCGCGACCTGGCCGACGACGCGGGCCACGCCCGTACCGCGTACGGGGTCGGACCGGGCACCGGCGCCCTCGTGCTGGTCCGCCCCGACAACCACGTGGGGCTGATCGCCCCGGCGACGGGGAGCGGGGCGGTCGAGGACTACCTCGACCGGCTGGTGGGGACGGCCGGCGCGGCCTGACCCCGGGCGGCGGGACGCTCAAAAGGCGCCCCGCCGCCCGGACTCCACCTTCTTGCTTCCTTGCTTCCCTGTTTCCTCGCCCCCGGCCCCTGCTCCCTGCCCCGGTCAGCAGAGCGCCCCGGCGACCTCGTCCATCACCCGCCGCCAGTGCGCGCGGCGCTCCTCGCGTTCCGCCGCGCTCGCCAGGTGTTCCTGGTGGAAACGCAGGACCGACTTCGCGCCGCCCGCGCCGGGCGCGGGCGAGACGGTGACCTGGACGGTCGTGGACCCGTGGGTGAGCCTGATCCGGCTGCCGGGGCGGTGGCCGCGCAGCTCACCGGCCACCCCGTCGGCCGTGCGGTACGGCTCGCCCTTCTCCGTGGGCAGCCCGCCCGCCCCCTCGACCGGCCCGAGCCAGAGCCGTACGCCCTCCCGGCCCGTGAGGAAGTCCCAGACGGCCGCCGGGGGCAGGGGCAGGGTCCGCGAGACGCCGATCTCCCAGCCCGCGTCCTTCGTCAGTCCGGTGGGCATCATGACTCCTTCGGGGTGTGCCGGGCACGGTGGGCCCGTACCTTGTGGAGGTTTCCGCAGCGCTCCATCGCGCACCAGCGCCGCCTGCCCGGCCGCGAGGTGTCGACGAAGAGCAGCTTGCAGCTGTCGGAGCCGCATTCACGGACGCGGTCGGCGTACGGGCCGGTGAAGAGCTCCACCACGTCCCGGGCGACCGTCGACAGCAGGGCGGCCCCGGTGGCTCCCGGGGCCCAGGCCAGGGCCCCGGTGGCGGGGTCGATACGGGGGACGAGCGGCGGTTCGGCCGCCACCGCGTTCACCACGGCGAGATCGGACCGGGCGAGGGCGCGGCCGTGCGCCTTGTCGGCGGTCAGGCGCCACAGCGCGGCCCGCAACTCGTGCGTCCGCGCCAGCTCCTCCTCGCTCACCGACAGGGACAGCCCGCCCGGCAGCCGGCTCTCGCCCGCCCAGCGCACCAGGTCGTCGGGGGTGTGCAGCACCTCGTACGCGGTGTACCGCGCGTGCCCCCCGGTGGGCAGCAGCTCCAGGCACAGGGCGCCGGGATCGAAGCGGTAGGGACGGCCCTCCGGCGTGTGAAGTACCAGCCCCGGAGCGTCCGTTGACGACTCACTCATGTAACCACTATAAACGGTTTCCATGACCTTGCACTGGAAAGTCGTCATCGACTCGACCGACCCGCACGCCCAGGCCGCCTTCTGGGGCGAGGCCCTCGGCCACCTCGTGGAGGACCACAGCGTCCTGATCGAGCGGCTGCTCGGCTTCGGCGCGGTCCCCGAGGACGTGACGCTGATGGCGCACGACCGCCGCGCCTGGCGCGACCTCGCGGGGGTCCGCCACCCGGACGACCCGTACGACGAGGACAGCGGGGCGGGCCTCGGCCGGCGGCTCCTGTTCCAGCGCGTCCCGGAGGCCAAGACGACGAAGAACCGCCTCCACCTGGACGTGCACGCCGAGCCGGGCCGGCGCGAGGCCGAGGTCGAGCGCCTGGTGGCCCTGGGCGCGACGGTGGTCCGCGAGGTCGCGGACCAGGGCGGCACCTGGACGACGCTCACCGACCCGGAGGGCAACGAGTTCTGCGTGCATTAGCCCCGCCCCCGTTCACCCGCCCGGACCGCCTCCGGCCGCCCGGACTGCCTCCGGCCGACCGGGGGCGGTTCGGGCCGGCCGGGGCGGTGGCGGAACGCCGGACGGGGCGGGCCCGTCGGCGGTTCTCAGACGGGCCAGGCCCGGTCCGGGGTGTCCAGCCAAGCGGTCTGCCCTTCCGCCGTCACGGTGAGCCCGAACCGCTCGTACCCGGGGCGCCCCTCGCCCTCCCACCAGCCGTGTGCGGCCTCGGCCTCGTCCCAGAGCCGGCGGGAACCCGACTGCCAGACGCGGGCGGTGCCGCCGTCGCGGAACATCACGCACGCCCAGGAGCGGTCGGTGAGTCCGTAGAACCAGACGGGCCGCGCTCCGTCCCGTTTCTCCGCCACCACGTGGTGGCAGTGGGGCACCCGGAGACCGACCGCGAACCGCCGGGGACCGAACCGCTCCCCCAGGAACGCGTCCTCCGTGAGCCGGGTGGACGACGTGTCCCGGTCCTCCGGGCCGCCCACCACGTAATCACCATGGACGACCGGGGAGAGCCGCTGGGCCCGGAGCTTCATGAACTCGACCGGTCCGGTGAAGAACCCGGACGCGCTCCTCCCGTCCGGGGCGACGACGAGCCGGGCCACGCAGTCGCCGTTGCCGTAGTGCGTCCCCCAGGGAACGACGATCAGCCCGCCCGGCCGGGTCTGCTCCACCCAGGCGAAGGGGACGCGGCGCGTCCCGGCGGTGACGACGACCCGGTCGTACGGGGCGGCCCCGGGGTGGCCTTCGCACCCGTCCCCGTGGATCACCCGCACCGCGGCCCCGAACCGGCCCAGCGCGGCCCGCGCCCGCCCGGCGACCGCCCCGTCCACTTCCACCGTGACGACGTTCTCCGCACCGGCCCGGTGGGCCAGCAGGGCGGCGTTCCACCCGGTCCCGGTGCCGATCTCCAGCACCCGGTGCCCGGGGCGCACGTCCAGGTCCCGGAGCATCCGGAACACCACGCTCGGCATGGATGCCGACGACGTGGACACCTGCCCGGGTTCATGCCCGACGTGCCGCCCGTCGTCCCACTGGGTGACCACGGGCACGTCCGCGTCCGCGTACCGGTACCAGGTCTCCGGATCGTCCGCGCGGGACACGGCGGTACTCGCCCCCGCACCCATGTCGAAGGGCCACATCAGCTCGGGGAGGAACGCCGACCGGGGCACGGCCCGGAAGGAAGGCGCCCATTCCGGGAGGAGAGCCCCGCCCGACATGAGGACGCGCCCCAGTTCGGTCCAGCCGGGACGCTCCTGACACGTGTCGGCAATCATGGGATGGCCACCTCACTTCTTGGGCGGGTTGGGGACGCCAGGGCCTCCGTCCGGAGTCGGCGGAAGCGGCGGTCCGGGCCACGGCTCACCCGGCAGACCATCGCCCCCGCCGCCACCATTGTTCTGAAGAGTGCAGTCGGTCATGCCCCATTCCTTCCGGTTGTCGTTCAGTCGGTTGTGCTCGGCGAGGCGGTTACGGATCAGACGGTTCGTTCGGGGTGCATGGAGAGGACGTACGGAGAGGGTGTACGTGCAGTCGCCGTCGGGGACGACGACGAGGAGCGGGTTGCCGTTCTTGAGGTGGGCGTGGGCGGCGCGCTGGCCGGCACGGTCCTGGTACCAGGCGCGCAGCTCGGTGGGGTGGTCGGGGCCGGGGGTGCCGGGGAGGCGCATGGAGGGCTGGACCCAGGCGGAGCGTTCGGGGTCGGGATCGAGCCGGTCCACGATCCACAGCGCCTGCCCGCCGAGCCAGCGCAGGGCGAGGACGGGGGAGATGGTCCGGAAGGTGCCGAGGACGTACCGCGCGGTCTCCCCGGTGCCGTACACCAGCCCCTCGGCGACGGCCTCGCACCGGTAACTGCCGGGCTGCCAGGTCGCGTTCACAGGATCCGCCCCGCGCTCCGGGCGTTGCACCGGGCGGTCTCGGCTCGCAATCGCTCTATGGGCTCCGGGGGCCGTACATGCGCCGGCTCGGCCTCCCACTCCGTCCCGCCGCAGACCGGCCGCAACGACCAGTACGGACCGGACACCCCACGGAACTCACCCACCCGATTCCGGTGGCCGGTATCCACCAACAGCGTGCCAGGGGAAGGGACTTGTGGGGGTTCCTGCTGATGCTCAGCAGCATTCACTCCAGACACCACCGACTCCTCTCCGTAACGGTTCCGCTACCAAGGGGGATCAGCGTGGCCTAGAGTTGGGGTGTCTTCAACCTGCGCCGCTTGAGCGGAGAGATGGGACTTCTGGATGGTGAATCGCAAGGAGCTGGACCCCGACAAGTCGCCCGCTGCCCGATTCGGGCAGCGTCTGCGCCAGTTACGTGACGAACGCGGCTGGACTCAGGACGAGCTGGCGGCTCGTATGGGGTGCTCCGGAACGCATATTTCTGCTGTGGAAACTGGTCGACGCCCACCAACTCCTCGCTTTGCTGCAAGTGCTGACAAAGCATTGGGAACAGGCGACCGACTCGAACGTCAGGAGCGGGCTGTCCGAAACACCGCGATACTCGAAGGGTTTCCGGAGTTCGTGGCGCACGAGGTGCGTGCGGCAGAGATCAGGCTCTTCGAACTCGGGATCATCCCCGGCCTGCTCCAGACACCGGAGTACGCCGCAGCCATCACCACAGGCGCCGTGCGACGCGGAGCGATCACGGAGCAGCAAGCAGAAGAGCGGCTGTCCCTATTTGCACAGAGGCAGGCGTCATTGCAGCGTACTCCGCCACCGTTGGTGTACGTCGTTCTCGACGAGAGCTGCATTCGGCGCCCCGTGGGCGGCTCCAGAGTCATGGCGGAACAACTGGACCAGCTCATCGCGTTCGCCGAGTTGCCCTCGACCGTCGTGCAAGTGGCTCCGTTCGACCTCGGGGAACGTCGTGCATTCGATCTACCTGTAACGCTGGTGACCCTTGCTGATCGGTCTCAGATTGCGTACGCCGAGTCTGCACAACAAGGGCGCCTGGAGCGCGATATGAGGTTCGTGCAGCCTCTGGCAACGGCCTACCATCAGATGCAAGCCGAAGCACTGTCCCAAGCGGCCTCTGTGGCCGTGATCGAGCAGGTACGAAAGGGCTCCCTGTGACGACCGAATCCCCTCGCTGGTTCAAGTCCTCCTACAGCAGCAACGGCGGCCAGTGCATCGAGGTTGCCGCCAACCTCGCCAGCTCGCTCGGCGTGGTTCCCGTTCGTGACTCCAAAAACCTGAACGGCCCAATGCTGAAGACCTCCGTCGCCTCGTTCGCCACCTTCGTGGCAGGCGTCAAGGCCGGAGAGCTCGGCGCCATCTGACCAGCAGGTCCAGCACATCCGATCCGAGAACACCTCGCCGTACAACACATGGCGGGGTGTTCTCGTTGTTGTCTACCGGAAGTCTGTCGAGTTCCGGCCGAAGGAGTCCGCCGACAGTTTGCCCCGCCGGCCTGGAGGGCACCTGGCACCCGACACGACCTCGGACTCGAAAGGTCTCCCCGTGACGACCGGATCCCCCCACTGGTTCAAGTCCTCATTCAGCGAGAACGGTGGCCAGTGCGTGGAGGTCGCCGCCAACCTCGTCACCTCGCGCGGCATCATCCCCATGCGCGACTCCAAGAACCCGCACGGCCCCACCCTGAACACCTCCCCCACCTCCTTCGTCGCAGGCGTCAAGGCTGGAGAGTTCGGCACCACCTGACGGCAAACGGCGGGCAGCTCACCCACGGCTCGAACGACGTCAGCGGTCGAGGGCGGACAGGTCCTCGTCGCACAGGCCGGTCCGGCAGCACACGGGCAGCCAGTCGGCTGCAACCTCCCGGACGCGTTGCAGGCGTGCCCTGTCCGGCTCCACCACCGTGAGGATCTCGAACGCGGCGCCGGCGGTGCCGAGGGACCGGTTCGCCATCACCTCTCCGTAGAGCAGCCAGAGGCCCTGCCGGGCGAGGCCCCGGCACCGTTCCGGGAGATCGAAGCCCTGCCGGGCGGACTCCCCGTCCGTGCCCTCGCCCGCCACCAGACGCTGCAGCAGGTCGAGGAACCGTTCCCGAACCGTTGGTGCGGCATCGTCCGCGAGGGCGGCCAGGGCGACGGATGCCACCGCGGGGGCCGGTTCCCAGAGGACCGCTGCGGACCAGACGTGCGCTTCGAGATGGAAGTGGTCCAGTCCCCGCCCGGGTTCCCCGCCGGCGAGCCGCAGCAGGTCCCGGGCCAGGTGTTCCGCCGAGCCGCCGCATCCGCACAGCATGCCGTCCCAGTCGTGCCGGGCGATCTCCATCTCAACAAGTCGCATGGCTGCCGTACCTCAGGTGGTCTCGTCGGTCGATGATGCGGCGGCGGGCGGGACGGGTGTGGCCTGGTGGTAGTACATCTGCCACGTCGCGGCCGGACCCCGCTTGCGCCAGAGCGAACTGCGCCGCGCCCGGTTCCCGTCCAGCGTGGTCTCGTAGGTGAGGTGCACCAGTCCGGGTGCCAGCAGGACACCGGTGAAATCCGAGGGTTCGTAGCGCGGACCGCTTTCCGTCGCACCGTCCATCTCGGGCAGCGCGGCGAGCATCTCGTCGTACGTCCACCGCCGTCCCGAAGCGCCGACCTCCACGAAGTCCGGGTCCAGAAGCCGTCGGGCGAGCGCGCGTGACATGCGTACGTGGGGGTCCATGAGGCGCAGCTCGCCCGCGATCGCTTCGCCCACCTCATCCGTCTCCCGGCTCATGCGGGCATCTTCGCCCGGGTGACCGGGCCCGCCGCAACCGGGTTACGGGGCGGAAGCCGCGACGGGCCGGTCGACCGGCAGCCCGATCACCCCTCTGCGGGGCTCGCGGAGTCGGCCGCTCGGTCGAGGCGGGCCATCTCGTCCACCGAGAGCCGCAGCGCGCCGGCCGCCACGTTCTGGGCGAGGTGGTCCGGATCGCCGGTGCCCGGGATCGCCAGGACGTGCGGGCCCTGGTGCAGGGTCCAGGCCAGCCGGATCTGTGCGGGGGTCGCGCCGTGAGCGCGGGCGATGGTGCGCACCTCCTCATCGGCGTCGGGGGCCGGGCCCGTCTCGCGGCCGGAACCGGCGATCGCGAAGAACGGGACGAAGGCGATGTCGAGTTCGCCGCAGTGCCGCAGGAGCGCCCGGTCCTCGCTCGGCGCGCCGATCCCGTACGGGTTCTGCACGCAGACGACCGGGGCGATGGCCCGGGCCTCGGTCAGTTGCGCGGAGGTGACGTTGGAGACGCCGAGGTGGCGGATCAGTCCGGCGTCGCGCAACTCGGCCAGGGCCCCGAAGTGTTCGCCGATCGATCCGTTCCGCCTGCTCGGCGGGACGCGCAGGTTCACCACGTCCAGGTGGTCGCGGCCGAGCTGGCGGATGTTCTCCTCGACCTGGCCGCGCAGCTGCTCCGGGTCGGCCCACCACCACGCGCCCGAGGGGTCGCGGGCCGGCCAGACCTTGGTGGTGATGACCAGGTCGTCCGGGTACGGCGCCAGTGCCCGGTTGATCAGTTCGTTGGCGGAGCGCGTCGCGGAGAAGTAGAACGCGGCGGTGTCGAGGTGGTTCACGCCGAGTTCGACCGCCCGCCGGAGCACGCCGATCGACTGCTCGCGGTCACGCGGCACCCCGCCGTCGAAGGGCTCGGTACCGGTCAGGCGCATCGCGCCGAATCCGACGCGGTTGACGGTCAGGTCACCGAGTCGCCAAGTACCGGATGCGGCCGGGGCGTTCGTCCTTGTGCTCATGGCATGGCTCTTCTCTTGCGGGTCGGGAAACGAGGAACCGGTGGGTGGGCGCGGTGGGTTCGGGCCGCTCGGGGGTGCCTTACGACAGGTCCCCTCACCGGTGCCGGGGCAGGGCCCCGGACATGCAAAAAGCCTCCCCGGCGGATCGGAATCCGCGCCGAGAAGGCCCATCTGTCAGTTGCATTCTAACAGGCGTTCGATCCTCTCCTCTTGGGCCGAAGCCGGGAATGCGGCAGGGCTTCCGGCCGCGGGCGCGGAACCCGTACGGCCGGTCATCTGCAGCGGGAGGCCGGACGTACGGGTTCCTGGTCCGGTTACCGGCAGCAGCCTCCGGTCTCGGGCGCGGTCCCGGGCGCGGCCTCGGGCGCGCAGCAGCCGCTGTCGGCCTGCTGAGGGCCGGGAGCGTCGAAGAGGCCGGCACCGCCGCAGACTCCGGTCTCGGGAAGGGTGAGTTCCACGCGGTCGGCGGACTCGATGTCGCCGGCGATGGCGGCGGCGACGGAGCGGACCTGTTCGTAGCCGGTCATGGCGAGGAAGGTGGGGGCGCGGCCGTAGGACTTCATCCCGACCAGGTACACCCCGGGCTCGGGATGGGAGAGTTCACGGTGGCCGTGCGGGTAGACGGTGCCGCAGGAGTGCTGGTTGGGGTCGATCAGCGGAGCGAGCTCGACGGGGGCCTGGAGGCGTTCGTCGAGGCCCAGGCGCAGCTCACCGAGGAAGGACAGGTCGGGGCGGAAGCCGGTCAGCACGATCACCTCGTCGACCGGGTCCAGGCGGCGCCCGTCCTCGCCGACCAGGACGAGGCGGCCGTTGGCGTCGCGCTCGATCGCTTCGGTACGGAAGCCGGTGACCGCATCGGCGTGTCCCTCGTCCACGGCGGCCTTCGCCGCCAGGCCCAGGGCGCCGCGGGCGGGCAGCTGGTCGGCTTCGCCGCCGCCGAAGGTGGAGCCGGAGATGCCCCGGCGCAGGATCCACACGCCCTTCGTTCCCGCACCGTCGTCGGACTCGGCGAGGTCGGCGAGAAGGGCGAGGGCGGTGAAGGCGGAGGCGCCGGAGCCGATGACGGCGGTGCGCCCGCCCGCGTACCGGGCGCGCACGGCCGGGTCCTTCAGGTCCGGGACGCGATAGGCGATCCGGGCGGTGGCCGCGCGCTCACCGAGGGCCGGGAGGCCGCTGCCGCCGGCCGGGCCGGGGGTGGTCCAGGTGCCGGAGGCGTCGATGACGGCGCGGGCGAACAGCCGCTCCTCACGGCCGTCGGCGTGGGTGACGTGCACGACGAACGGCTGGGCCTCGCGGTCGGCATCGACGATCCGGTCGCGGCCGGTCCGGGACACGCCGGTGACCGTCGCGCCGGTGCGGACGCGGTCGCCGAGGGCGTCGGCGAGCGGCTGGAGGTAGAGGTCGGCCCAGTCGCCGCCGGAGGGGTAGGCGGCCGGGTCGGGGCGTGTCCAGCCGGTGGGGGCGAGGAGCTTCTCGGCTGCGGGGTCGACGACCTCGCCCCAGGTGGAGAACAGGCGTACGTGTGCCCACTCGCGCACCGCGGCGCCGGCGGTGGACCCGGCCTCCAGGACCAGGGGCTCGATGCCCTGGTCGAGCAGGTGGGCGGCGGCGGCCAGGCCGACGGGTCCGGCCCCGATCACGACGACGGGCAGCTCGGTGGCAATGGGCGCGTTCACGGCGACTCCTTGCTTGTTTCGACATTTGTCGATGGATTGCGCGACCCAGCATGGCACCTACATCGACAAGCGTCAACATAGACATTCATCGATATAGATGCTCGCCGGTGAGGCACATCGACGCAGCCACCATCGGCGACGCTCCCGGCGCCCGGAAACCTCGGCATCGCGAGGACCTCGCCACCGACACCCCCGGATCGGCACCCGTCGGGCCGGACCCGCGACGCACCCCCTCGCCGAACTCGCCGCGCGGCGCGGGCCGGAACGCAGGCCACGCCATCCGGCGCCCGACGCCCGCCACCCGGCCGCCCTTCTCGCGCACCGACAGCCAACCCTCCGCGCTGGTTCGACATGTGTCAACATAGACACATGTCGAATACAAAGGTGCTGCCGCTGCTCGAACCCGCCGACGGCCGGAGCGTGGTGCCGTGCTGCCCGCCGCTGACCGAACGCCCGATGACCGCGGAAGAAGCGGAGACGGCCGCGCGGATGTTCAAGGCGCTGGGTGACCCGGTCCGACTGCGGCTGTTCTCCGCCGTGGCCTCGCACGAGGGCGGCGAGGCATGCGTGTGCGACATCTCCGACGTCGGTGTCTCCCAGCCCACCGTCTCCCACCACCTGAAGAAGCTGAAGGAGGCCGGGCTGCTCACCTCCGAGCGGCGCGGTACCTGGGTGTACTACCGCGTCGAGCCCTCGGTGCTCGCCGCGATGGGCAAGTTGCTGACTCTGCCGGCTGCGGCCTGACGACGGTCGTCGGGCCGGAGGAGAAGCGTTGAGCGGAGCATCGAGCACGGTGGTCGTGCCGCTGACGGCGGAGTACGCCGATCAGGTACTGGCCATCTACCGGGCGGGCATCGACGAGGGCAACGCCACCTTCGAGACCAGCCCGCCGACCTGGGAGGAGTTCGACGCCGTGAAGCTGCCCGAACACCGCTTCGCCGCCCTCGACGAGGCGGGGGCGGTGCTGGGCTGGGTGGCCGCGAGCCGGGTCTCGGACCGGTGCGCGTACGCAGGGGTGGTCGAGCACTCCGTCTACGTGCATCCCGCCGCCTGCGGCCGGGGCATCGCCTCCGCCCTGCTCAAGGCCCTGGTCCACTCCACCGAACGGGCCGGGATCTGGACCATCCAGTCGGGGATCTTCCCCGAGAACGCCGCCAGCCTCGCCGTCCACCGGCGCGTCGGCTTCCGGGTCATCGGCACCCGCGAGCGGATCGGACGCCACCACGGCGTCTGGCGCGACGTGGTCCTCGTCGAGCGCCGCAGCCCCGCCGTCACCTGACGGTCGGTCCCGCCACCGCCTGACGGCCAGCCCCGCCGTCACCTGGCGCTTTCAACCCCGCCCGGCGGTCGCGCGGGCGGCGTCACGGGCCGGGTGGCCGACGCAGGTGGTGACCGGCGGCGGGCCCGGCCCGGCCGCCACCGAGCACCCCCACATCGGCGTGCCGGGTCAGGGGGCCGTCGTCACCGCGTCGGCGGCGAACCTCCTTCGCCAGGCGAGCGCGACGTAGACCAGACCGATCAGGACGGGTACTTCGATGAGCGGTCCGACGACGCCGGACAGCGCCTGGCCGGAGGTGACGCCGAAGGTGGCGATGGCGACCGCGATGGCCAGCTCGAAGTTGTTGCCCGCCGCCGTGAAGGCGAGGGTCGCGGTGCGGTCGTAGGCCAGCCCCAGGCCCTTGCCGAGCAGGAAGGTGCCGAAGAACATGACCGCGAAGTACACCAGCAGCGGCAGCGCGATCCGGGCGACGTCCAGCGGCTGGGAGGTGATCGTCTTTCCCTGGAGGGCGAAGAGGACGACGATCGTGAACAGCAGCCCGTACAGGGCCCACGGGCCGATCCTCGGCAGGAACTTCGCCTCGTAGTCGGCGCGGCCCAGCTTCTGCTCGCCGATGCGGCGGGTGAGGAAGCCGGCCAGGAGGGGGATGCCGAGGAAGATGACGACGTTCAGCGCGATGTGCCAGACGGACACGTCCAGGCCCTGGCCGTCGCCCAGGTTCATCCATCTCGGCAGCAGGTCGAGGTAGAACCAGCCCAGCAGGCCGAACGCGAGCACCTGGAAGACGCTGTTGAGGGCGACGAGGACGGCGGCTGCTTCGCGGTCGCCGCACGCGAGGTCGTTCCAGATGATGACCATGGCGATGCAGCGGGCGAGCCCGACGACGATCAGGCCGGTGCGGTACTCGGGCAGGTCCGGCAGGAAGATCCACGCGAGGGCGAACATGACGGCCGGGCCGACGATCCAGTTGATGACCAGCGAGGAGATCATCAGCTTCTTGTCGCCGGTGACGGTGTCGAGCTTGTCGTAGCGAACCTTGGCCAGGACCGGGTACATCATGACCAGCAGGCCGAGCGCGATCGGCAGAGAGATCCCGCCGATCTCGATCTTCGCGAGCGCGTCGTTCATCCCCGGGATCAGCCGCCCCAGGCCCAGGCCGACGGCCATGGCGAGCAGGATCCACACCGCGAGGTAGCGGTCGAGGGTGGAGAGCTTCCTGACGATCGAGTCGTCCCCGGTCGCCGTGGCGGTGGTGGTGGGTTCGGTGGAGGTCACGGGCAGGCCCTCTTGTTCTCGGCTGCGGTACGGGCCGAGGCGGCGAGAGCGGCGAACTGCTCGGACAGACCGGCCAGGACCTCGGGCTTGAGCCTGTAGTAGGTGAACCGGCCGCACGGCTCGGTCTCCACGATCCCGGCCTCGCGCAGCACCTTCATGTGGTTGGACAGGTTGGTCTGCCTGGCTCCGGTCTCCTCGACCAGGTGTGTCGTACAGAGCGTCTCGCGCGCCAGCAGGGTCACGATCTTCAGGCGGAGCGGATCGCCCAGCACCCGGATCACATCAGCATCGACTGAAGTCAGCATGTACTGATACTTTCACATCACCAATCGCTGATACCAGCGGGAGCTGAAGTCATTGGCGGCCGGGTTCCGCCACGCGACGAAAGAGAACGATCAACATGGCCGAGTCCTCCGGCAAGCCGTCCGTCCTGTTCGTCTGCGTCCACAACGCCGGCCGTTCCCAGATGGCCGCGGCCTGGCTCGCCCACCTCGCCGGGGACCGGATCGAGGTCCGCTCGGCCGGTTCCGCCCCGGCCGATTCGGTCAACCCGGCCGCCGTCGCCGCGATGGCCGAGGTCGGCATCGACATCTCCGCCGAGGTCCCCGAGGTCCTGACCGTCGACGCCGTCCGGTCCTCCGACGTCGTCATCACGATGGGCTGCGGGGACGCCTGCCCGGTCTTCCCCGGCAAGCGCTACCTCGACTGGCGGCTCGACGACCCGGCGGGCCTGGGCGTCGAAGCCGTCCGTCCGATCCGGGACGGAATCAGGTCCCTGGTGGAGGAGTTGATCGCCGGGATCGCGCCCGCCTGAGCGGACCCGGCCCCGGGGGGAACGTACTCGCCGCTGCGGGTCAGGTGGGTCAGGTGGGATCAGGCGCCGGTGTACTGGGCCGCGTACTCCTCACCGGGCGGGACGACCGTGATGACGTCGATCAGCACGCCGTCCGGAGCGGCGACGATGAAGTGGCGCTGGCCGAACTCCTCCGTGCGCAGCGACAGCACCTCGGGGAGGCCGGCCGCCGTCACGAGCCGCCGGTGCTCGGCGTCCACGTCGTTCACCTCGAAGTTCAGCAGCAGGCCACCCCGGAGCGCGCTCCGGTGGCTCTCGGGGTAGGTCGGGTGGGTGTGGTCCAGCAGGGCCAGCTCGTACTGCGGGGCGTCGGGGCGGCGCAGGCTCACGTACCAGTCCGCCTCGAAGGTCACCTCGAACCCGAAGTGGCGGGTGTAGAAGTCGCGGGAGGCGGCCACGTCACGGGTGGCGAGCACCGGGTAAAAGCCGCCGAGCACGGCCGTGCGGTCGTTCGTGACAGCGGAATCGTTCGTCGTCGCAGGTGACTTCGTCATGGCAGGGTCCTTCCGTCAATTTCGCATACCCCGGGTATGCGAACCGTGATGTTAGCGTACCCCGGGTATGTGAATGGAGAGGGAGGTTCGCAACGATGGCGGTCAACCGGGCGGAACAGCGGGCGGCCACGCGGCGGGCGCTGCTGGACGAGGGGCGTCGCCGGTTCGCCGCCGACGGCTACCACCACGTGGTGCTGGCCGAGGTGGCGCGGGCCACCGGGGTCACCAAGGGGGCCGCGTACCACCACTTCGACAGCAAGGCGGGGCTCTTCCGGGCCGTCGTCGCCGAGGTCCAGCAGGAGCTGGGCGAGCGGGTGGCCGCCGCGGCCGAGCGGTACGAGGACCTCTGGGAACAGCTCCGGGCCGGTTGCCGGGCCTTCCTGGCCGCGGGGACCGATCCGGCCGTGCGGCAGATCCTGCTGGTCGACGCGCCGACCGTGCTGGGCTGGGACGAGTGGCGGACCATGGACGAGGAGTCCTCCGCCCGACACCTGACGGAGGCCCTGGCGGCACTCGCCGAGGCCGGGATCATCGCCGATCAGCCGGTGGAGCCCCTGGCCCGGCTGCTTTCGGGGGCGATGAACGAGGCCGCGCTCTGGATCGCGCGGGGCGGGGATCCGCAGGCCGCCGAGCAGGCGCTCGACCGGCTCCTGGCCGGGCTGCGCGCCCCGGCCTGATCTCTCACAGCCGCCCGGAGGGCCGGGGTTCGGAGGGCCGGGGCTCGGAGGCCGAAGCCCGGAGGGCTGGAAGGCCCCGGCCCCCGGCGGCCCCGGCGACCCCGGTCACCGCCCGGCGGGCCCCTCCGTCACTTGCGCCAGAACAGGTGGTGCGTCACACCGCTCGGGCTGGGCACGACGTCGAGGTGGAACCGGTCGAGCAGCTCGTCCGGGGACTCCCAGAGCCGCGAACCGGATCCGAGCTTCACCGGCGAGACCGCCACGTGCAGGGTGTCGACGAGGTCGGCTTCGAGGAACTGCCGGATGGTGGCGGCCCCGCCGCCCAGCCGGACGTCCTTGCCCTGCGCCGCCCCCCGCGCCTTTTCGAGCACTGCGGCCGGTTCGTCGTCGACGAAGTGGAACGTGGTGTCGGAGAGCGTGAACGAGGGCCGCAGGTGGTGCGTCATCACGAACACCGGGGTGCGGAACGGGGGTTCGTCGCCCCACCAGCCGAGCCAGTCGTGGTCCTGCCAGGGCCCGCGCTGAGGGCCGAACTTGTTGCGGCCCATGATCTCGGCGCCGATGTTGTTCGTGAAGTCCCGCGTGAAGTAGTCGTCGAGGCCGCGGCTCCCGCCGGGGTCGGTGCGGTTGGGCCAGCTCGCCGTGGCCCCGGCCCAGCTGAACATGGTCCCCGGATCGGCGTGCCCGAACGGCCTCTCCAGGCTCTGGCCCTCGCCGGCCCCGAAGCCGTCGCTCGACACGTTGAAGTTCTGGACCCTCAGCAGCTGTTCCACGTGCTTCCTCCTGTTGTACGTAGGCGGTGAAGGGGACTGGGAAGGAGACTGTTCGAACCGGGAGAACTCATCGGGGGCGGTCCGGCGGTGCGGCGATCCGCTTCTCGAACCAGTGGTGGGCGTACGGCTCGTCGTTGAAGGCCGCGACCTCCTGGAAGCCGAAGGACCGGTACAGGCCGATCGCGGCGCCGAGCGCCTTGTTGGTGTCCAGCCGCAACGTGTCACAGCCGTGCCGGGCGGCCCGCGCCTCCAGTTCGGTCAGGAAACGGCGGCCGAGTCCGAGCCTGCGGGCCCGGGGGGCGACCCACATGCGCTTGATCTCCGCCGGACCCCCGGGCGGCAGCTTCACACCGGCGCAGCCGACGGGCTCGCCGTGCAGCCGGGCGACCAGGAACAGGCCGCGCTCCGGCCGGAGTTCGCCCGTGTCGGGGAGGAGACTGAGCGCGGGGTCGAAACCGGTCTCGAAGAGCCCGCGCACCTCGTCGAAGTAGGACGAGAGGCAGCACCGGGCGTCGGGGTGGTCGGGGTCGACGACGTCCAGGGCGACCGTCGCGGCGGTCAGCAGCCGGTCGACCTCGGTCATGGCCGCGACCAGCCGGGCGCGTTGCGCGGGGTTGAGCGGTTCGAGGAGGGAACCGGCCAGCTCGTTGCTGCGCTCGTCGATCAGGGACCGCTCCGCCCGTCCCCTCCCCGTGAGCCGCACCGTGCGCACGCGCCCGTCCCGGGGGTGCGGCTCCACCGTCACCAGGCCGTCGGCCTCCAGGGAGCGCAGCAGCCGGCTGACGTAACCGGAGTCGAGCCCGAGACGTTCGCGCAGCCGCCGCACGTCCAGGCCCCGTTCGCCGATCTCCCAGAGCAGCCGGGCCTCGCCGACCGGCCGGTCGCGGCCCAGGTAGTGGCCGTGGAGCACGCCCACGCGTTCGGTGACGGTGCGGTTGAACCGCCGTACCCGGTCGATCTGTTCATCCATTCTCTGACCTTAGTCAGAGAATCCTGTGCTGAGCCATGACCGGGACGGGCGGACCGCCTTCCGTGCCCCGGACGGGGGTGTCTCCCGTCCGGGGCCGCCCGGCCGGTCAGCCCTGCGTCACGTCCTGCGGGTACCAGCGCAGCTCGACGGTGTTGCCGTCCGGGTCCCGGACGTACACCGACTGCGCGTCGCCCCGGGCGCCGGAACGGGTGACCGGGCCCTCCAGCACGGTGAAGACGCCCGAGTCGATGACCTCCTGCCAGTCCAGCGGCTCGACGACCAGGCAGATGTGGTCGACGTTCGACTCATGGCGCGGCCGGCCCAGCAGATCGATGATCATCGTCGGGCTGACCCGTACCGACGGGAACGGGGCCTTCCCGGCCCGCCACTCGTCCACCTTGACCGGCTCCAGGCCGAGGAGACCGCAGTAGAACTCCAGGGACTGTTCGACGTCCTGCACGTTGAGCACCAGATGATCGAAGTCCTTGACTCTCACTCGCACGGCACGGCCTTTCCACCGCCGGAAGCGGTTCGGTTGGTTCGGTTCGTTCGGTTGGTTGGTTTGGTTCGGTTGGTTCGTTCGGTTGGTTCGTTCGGTTCGGATGTCTCAGGGGGCCTGAGGCGCAGGAGGCCAGGGAATGCCGGCCAGTAGGGGCAGCAGTTGCTCCTCCTCGTGGTCGAGGTGCGCGTTCAGCTCCGTGGACATCCTGTCGAGTTCGGCGCGGAAGTGCTCGGGGTCGGCGGCCGCGATGTCCGCCAGCAGGGTCACCAGATCGCCCTGGAGGCGGGCGACCGTGCGGTGCTCCTCGGCGAGCCGGTCGAAGGTGGCGGTCAGGTCCGGGTGGTACCGGGCGATCCCGGGGAACAGGTGCGCGTCCTCGCTGGTGTGGTGGAACTCCAGGGTCCGGCAGAACGCCAGGCAGCGCTGCCTGATCTGCAGCCCGAGCCCCGGGGCCGGGGGCGCGCCGGGGCCCCGGTGGGCGGCCCGGGCCGCGAGGTGGGCGTCCACCTCCGTCCGTACCTGGCGCAGCTGGTCGCGCAGCCAGGTGTGGACCTCCATGAGCTTTCCGGCGAGGGTGGTGATCTCGCGGGGCTCCCAGCCGTCGGGCTCGGCGCGTTCCAGCGCCACGACCGGCAGGAGCCGGGTGGTTCCGGCCTGGTAGTCGGCGTATCCGGGGGACGTGCGCACGACGTGCTCGAACAGTTCCCCGCGCCGCTCCCCCTCCGCGGGGACCGCGAGGGCCTCGAACGCACGGGTGCCGACCTCCACCCGGACCACGGGGTGGGCGAGCAGGTTGTGGTACCAGTCCGGGTGCTTCGGAGCGCCGAGGTTGGAGCCGACGACCAGCAGTGTGTCGCCGTGCCGGACGTAGCCGAGGGGGGTGGTGGTCTCCTTGCCCGACCTGGCGCCGGTGGTGGTCAGCAGGAGCAGGTCCCCGCCTTCGAAGGGGCCGCCGACCTTCCCCTCGTTGGCGCGGAACTCGTCGATGACGGATTGGTTGAACGGTGTGGGCATACGGGTCTGTGTCTCCGTGGATCCGGATGCGGCCGGAGCCGCACCGAGCTGCGGGCAGCTGCGGTCAGTCGCGATGAACTGCGGTCAGCTGCGGGAACGGGTGGTCATGACGCGCGATCGCGTACCGGTCGCGCGTGGATCGCGCACGCGGGACGGCGGGCGGCACCCGGGACGACCGCACACGGCCTCCGGCGCCGGACGCGGGGCGTGGACGGCGACGGGGCAGGAGCGGAACGGGGTGCCCGGAACGGAACCACGGGCGCGGGGCGCGGACGACGACGTGCGGCTGCGCCGCCGCGTCGGGCGTCGGCGTCAGATCCAGGGCGCGGAGTACGAACTCATGAGGGCCCCCTCGTGCAAAGAAGGGTGTTCACCCGACCACCGGCCGGCCCACTGCTCTTGGCCGGCGTCACGTGACACCGCGCCCATTACACGCACCCCGGCAGGACCTGTCAACGCGGGCCCGGTCGCCCACCGGGCGCTTCTACCCTTTGCACCATGCACTTTCCGCCCGCACATGCGCTCGTGGCCACCGACCTGGACGGCACGCTGCTGCGTCGCGACGACACCGTCAGCCCCCGCACCCGTGCCGCGCTCGCCCTGGCCGCCCGCGCCGGGGCCCGGCACCTCGTGGTCACCGGGCGGCCCGTGCCCGGGATACGCGCGCTGCTCGCGGGGCTGGGGTACCGGGGCCCGGCGGTCTGCGGACAGGGCACCCAGCTGTACGACGCCGGCTCCGGGCGGCTGGTGCGCACGGTCACCCTGGACCGGGAGGCGGCCCACACCGCGCTCGGCAAGATCGAGGCCGAGGTGGGGCCGGTCTTCGCGGCCGTGGACCAGGACGGGCCCGAGGGCCGCACTCTGATCGAGCCGGGCTACCGGATGCCCCACCCGACGCTGCCCGCCCAACGCACCCGCAACCGCCACGAGTTGTGGTCCGCCCCCGTGATCAAGGTCCTCGTCCGGCACCCGGAGCTCACCGACGACGCGCTGGCCGAGGCGGCCCGCGGGATCGTCGGCGACCTCGCCACCGTCACGCACTCCGGCCCCGGCACGGTCGAGCTGCAGCCGTACGGGGTCGACAAGGGGACCGGTCTCGCGCTGGCCGCCGAGTACCTCGGGGTGGCCGCGGACACCGCGGTCGCCTTCGGGGACATGCCCAACGACCTGCCCCTGTTCCGTGCGGCCGGGCACGGCGTCGCCATGGCCAACGCCCACCCGGACCTGCGGGCCGCGGCGGACGAGGTGACGTCGTCGAACGAGGACGACGGGGTCGCGAAGGTGCTGGAGCGGGTGTTCGGCTGAGCGGAAGCGGCGCGGGCACAGAACACTCGGGCGCGGTACACGGCGGACGCGGGCACGGGACACGGAGAAGCCCCTGCCCGTGGCGGGACGGTCAGAGCGACATCAGGCAGTACAGCCGGTGCGGCTCGCTCCGGGACGCGGCCCCCTCGGCCAGGTCCGCCAGTCTCCCGAGGAAGTCGGCCAGGTCCTCCGGCCGGGCCTCCCCGCCGAACTCCTCGATGCGCGACCAGGATTCGGCCACCGTCGCGAATCCGCCGGGCCGCGCGGCCACCAGGGCGTCACGCAGCTCGTCGGTGAGCGTGACCAGCCAGCAGGACTCGTCCTCGGGGGAACTGAGCAGCCGGTTGAAGCGCGGCAGCGGCGTGATGTCCTCGTACGGCGTGCCGGTGAGCAGGCTCTCGGCCTGCCCCAACTGCACGTACGGGTCGATGCCCTTGACCGGGAGCACCGGGAATCCGGCGGCCCCGGCCCCCTGGCCGAACGCCGTCAGGGCCGCCGGGTCGTCCGGTGCGCTGAAGTAGTCGTACAGATTTCCCATACGCGCATGCTCGCACGGCCCTCTGACAACGGGGCCGGGCGCGGCACACCGCCCCGTGAGGAATCCCGGCGCGGGGCGTCCCCCGCCCTCAGGGTTCCGGCGGCGCCCCGATCGCCCGCAGCACGTGCGCGACCAGCGCGGCGATCTCCTCCTCGTCCTGGATCGGCATGCGCAGGACGTGGCGGTAGTACATCGGGCCGTACAACATCTCCACGGCCAGCGGGAGATCGGCGTCCGGCGGGATCTGGCCCTGCTCCTGGGCCCGGCGCAGCCGGTCGACGGCCTCCTCGACGCGGGGGGCGATCAGCTTCGACCTGACGATCTCGGTGAGGACGTCGTCGTGGTGCATCTCGGAGAGGATCCCGGAGTACGCGGGGCCGAAGGGCGGCGTGGAGATGAGCCGTACCGCGCCCATCACATTGCTCCGCAGGTCGGCGGCGATGTCCCCGGTGTCGTCGAACGGCGTCGTGTCCACCAGGGCCTCGGTGAAGGCCTCCAGGATCACCGCGCTCTTCGACGGCCACCAGCGGTAGATCGTCTTCTTGCTGACGCCCGCCCTGGCCGCGATGGCCTCGATGGTGACGCGCCCGTACCCCTTCTCCGTGCACAGTTCGAGGGCAGCCTCCAGGATCGCCCTGCGTGATCTCTCGCTGCGGCGCAGTGAACTCGGCGATGTGATCATTCGGTGAGCATAGGGGTGTTGGGAAAGGGCCTTGTTGACAGCCCGTCGCCAGAGATCGAACAATACCCAGGCGGAAACGGAACGTGCCGTGTCGTGTCGTGTCGTTCCCGTCCATCCGCACCGTTCGTGCCGTTCGTGCCGCGACGAGCCGATCGGGGGACGGCTCGCCCGGCCGACGGCGCGGGCGGTGACCGCTCCGCACCCGGCATAACCCCCGCTTACCGGACCGGGGCCGCCTCGCCTCTCCTGTGCCTGACCGGGGCCGCCTCCGTCCTCGCACCTCCCGTGCCTGACCGGGGCCGCCTCCGTCCTCGCACCTCCCGTGCCGGACCGGGGCCGCCTCCGTCCTCGCACCTCCCGTGCCGGACCGGGGCCGCCCCGTGCGTCAGGCGGTGATGTCCTTCGTCGTGAAGCGGGCCCAGGCCGCCGAGCCGAACACCGCCGCGTACAGGCCCTGGAGCCCCAGGTTCCTGACCACTTCGTCCCAATGGACCGGGGCCCGCATCAGGTCCGCGTACGACATCCAGTAGTGCGGGAAGAGATACGGGTGGATTCCGCTCAACTGCGGGATGCCGTCCACGATCTGAATGGTGATCAGGATCCCGACGGTGGCGGCCATGGCCGCGATCCCGCTGCCGGTCAGGGTCGAGATGAACAGGCCCACGGCCGCGAACCCGATCAGCGACGCGGCGACGACCACCGCGACCAGTCCGGCCCGCAACAGCCCCTCGCCGAAGCTGATCCGCGTCCCCGAGATGGTCGTGACCTCCCCGACGGGGAAGAGCAACACCCCCACGGCGAGCGCGGACAGGGCCACGACCAGGGTCGCGACCAGGCAGAACACCAGCACCGAGGCGTACTTCGTCAGCAGCAGCCGGGTCCGGCCGGCCGGGGCGACCAGCAGGTAGCGCAGCGTTCCGGCGTTCGCCTCGCCCGCGACCGAGTCACCGGCGACGACCCCGACGGCCATCGGCAGGAAGACCGGGAGGGTCACCGCGAGGGCCGCGAAGACCAGGAAGAGCCCGTTGTTGGTGACCTGGGAGAGGAACGCCGGGCCCGCCCCGCCGCCGCCCGGTCCGTGCCCGGAGTCGCCGCCCGTCTCGATGCGCACCGCGATGCCGATCAGCACGGGTACGGCGGCCAGCACCCCGAGCAGGGCCAGGGTGCGCCAGCGGCGGAGGGTGGTGACCAGCTCGGAACGGAGGATCCCGAAGGTCCACAGCGGACTCCTCCCGAGCGGACTCCTCCCGAGCGGACTCCTCCCGATCCCCGCGACCCGGGGCGTGCTTTCAGCCTGCGACATCGAAACCCTCTCCGGTGAGTGCGACGAAGGCGTCCTCCAGCGAGGCCCGTTCGACGCCGAAGGACCGCAGGCGCACCCCTGCGTGGACCAGTGCCGCGCTGAGGTCGGCGAGTTCGACGTCGCCCGGCGGCGCCTCGGCGCTCACCCGGTCGCCGTCGGCCGTGACGCCGGTGACGCCCAGTTCCGCCAGGACCCGGGCGGCGTCGCCCGGGTCGGGGGTGGTGACGGTCAGCCGGCCGCGGGTGCCCGCCGCCAGTTCCGCGACCGGGCCCTGGACGACCAGCCGGCCCCGGGCCATCACCGCGGCGTGCGTGCAGACCTGTTCGATCTCGTCGAGGAGGTGCGAGGAGAGGAAGACCGTGGTGCCCTCCGCCGCCAGTTCCCTGACCAGGGCACGGATCTCCCGCATGCCCTGCGGGTCGAGGCCGTTGGTCGGTTCGTCGAGGACGAGCAGGCGGCGCGGCTGGAGCAGGGCGGCGGCGAGCCCGAGGCGCTGCTTCATGCCCAGGGAGTACGCCTTGGCCTTCTTGCCGGCCGCCGCGGCCAGCCCGACCCGTTCCAGGGCCTCCCCCACCCGGGCCCGGCGGGTGCGCGGGTCGGCGGTCGGGTCGGCGGAGTCGTACCGCAGCAGGTTGTCCCGGCCGCTCAGGAAGCCGTACAGCGCGGGCCCCTCGATCAGCGCGCCGACCTGCGGGAGCACGGTGCGGGCGGCGTCCGGCACGGGGTGGCCGAGGAGCCGCGCGGTGCCGGCCGTCGGGGTGATCAGGCCCATCAGCATCCGGATGGTGGTGGTCTTGCCCGAGCCGTTGGGGCCGAGGAAGCCGAAGACGCTGCCGGCGGGGACGTCGAGGTTGAGGCCGTCCACGGCGAGCTGTCCGCCGCGGTAGCGCTTGGTGAGGCCCCGGGTCTCGATCACGGCCGCCGGGCCGTCGCCGGGGCCGGGGCCCTCACCGGTCCGGGGCCCTTCGGACGCCCCGGGGTGGCCGGACGCCCCGGGTCTGCCGACCGGGCCGGTGGCCGCATCCGGCTCGGTGGCCCCTCCCTGGCCGGTGGCCGCTCCCGGCCCGGGGGGCTCTTTCGGCTCGACCGCGGTCCCGGGCTCTGTCATGCGTACTCCCCATGGGTCGGCAGGGTTCGTTCGTCCGGCCAAGCAAACCGGACGTTCCTGGGTCGTGCTCCGGCGGTGCCGTCCGTCCGAGTCCGAGGGGCGGACGCGGCGAACCGCCCCGCCGTACGGAGCGTACGGCGGGGCGGGTACGTGGTGTCCGGGGCGCGCGGCACGCCCCCGGCGTCAGGAGGCGTTGTTCGCCGCCTGGACCAGCGCGTCCTTCGTGACCGCACCGACGTAGACCTTGCCGTCGTCGGTCAGCAGCGCGTTGACCAGGCGGGTCTTGAAGACCGTGCCCGAGCCGAACGTGCCGGTGACCTTGTCGCCGAGCGAGTCCAGGAACTGCTGGGCCTCGGCCGGCATCTCGTCCGAGCCCTTTTCCGACCCCTTCGAGGGGAGAGCGGCGCCGCCCGGGGCGCCGATCTCCGCGATCGCGTTCCAGCCCTCGCCGATGACCTTCACGCTCCCGTCCTCGGCGCCCAGCCCCTCGGCGCCCGGGAACAGGCCGTCGAGGCCCTTGCCCAGACCCTTGCCCAGGTCCTTGTCCGAGCCCTTGCCCTGTTCGTGCTGTGCCTTCGCGTCGTCGGCCTCGGTCACCTCGGTGCCCTTGGGCGGGGTGAACGTGAACAGGGAGGCGTCCGGCTTCGCGAAGTCGACCTTGGTGAACCCGGCGTCGACGACGGGCTTGCCGCCGGCGCTCGCGAGGAGGGTGAACTTCAGCGGCACGCCGTTCTCCGCGTCGACCGCGACCGTGGCCGAACCGATCGTGGAACCGCTCTGCTTCGGCTTGACGACCAGCTTGTACGCGTCGCGTCCGGCGACCCGGGCGGTGCCGTCGACCGTCACGGACGTGGTGGGGCCCGCCGCCTCCAGCAGCTGTTCGGCCAGCTCCTTCGGGGTGGCCGGGGCGCCCTCGGGAGCGGGGTGCACGGGCTTCTCGCCGGAGTCCCGTGCGGACTCGTCCGCGGTGGCGTGGTACGCCTGGTCGGAGCCGCTGTCGTAGGCCCAGACCTCGTCGCCGTTGCGGATCAGGCTGTACTCCGAGGCGTTGTCCAGGATCGACAGCCGCTGCTTGTCGGGGCCGTCCGCGGCGACCCGGAGCGTGTGCGTGCCGGACGCCAGCTCCGTCATCCGCTCCTGCGGGTCGGCGCTCGCGCCGCCCCCGCCGGCCCCGCCGCCCTGGACGAAGGCGTCGGCCAGGCCGCCGAGCGCGGGGATGCCGAGGTCCGTGCTGATGCGCACCGTGCCGGAGAGCCGCTCGGTGTCCGAGGCGGCGATCCTCTCGATGAGTTCCTGTGCGGTGATCTTCGGCAGCTCGGGGTCACCGGTGCTCGCGAGCGCCGGCACGAGCCCGATCGTCGCGGCCGCCACTCCCGCCACCGCGACCGGGACGATGTAACGCGCCGCCTTCCGGCGGCCGGCGGCGGTGCCCTTGGTCCCGCTGCCGGTCTCTGCGCTGTCGTTCGGTGCCATGTGTGCCCTACCTCCGTGGTCGGCGGCTTTCCGTCCGGTTGCACTCGTCCACTCCGTGCCGCCATTCTCACCGGGTTGGTCAGGAGTGGACGTTCTCCATCCGACCAAACCCGTGGTGCGAAAGCGTCAGCCCGCGGGAGCAACTCCGCCTACCTCTTCGGTATGACACCGCGCGGGTCCGGCTCCCCCATCCCGTAGGGGAGGACGTGCGACGGGAGGAGCCGGGCGGAGACGGACGCGGTGGCCGCCGCCCACGGGGCCGCGGCCACCCGACGGGCTTCCCTCAGCCCGCCCGGTGCACCACCGCGTCGCACAGCTCCTCCAGCGCGGCCTTCGCATGGCCCTCGGGCAGCGGCGCCAGCGTGGCCCGCGCCTCCTCCGCGTACCGGATGGTGTCCCGCTTGGCCTGCTCCAGCGCCGGGTGGACGCGCAGCCTGCGCAGTGCCTCGGCGTGCCGGGCGTCGTCCTCCAGGCCGCCGTCCAGCAGCGCGACGAGCTCCAGGTCCTCCGGCCGGCCCTCGGCCGCCGCCCGCGCCCGCAGGTGCAGCACGGGAAGGGTCGGAATGCCCTCGCGCAGGTCGGTGCCCGGGGTCTTGCCGGACTCGTGCGAGTCGGACGCGATGTCGAGCACGTCGTCGGCCAGCTGGAAGGCGACGCCGAGCCGCTCGCCGTACTGGGTGAGGATGTCGACGGTCGACTCGTCCGCACCGGCCATCATCGCGCCGAACCGGCAGGCCACCGCGATCAGCGAGCCGGTCTTGCCGCTCAGCACGTCCAGGTAGTGCTCCACCGGGTCGCGGCCCTCGTCCGGGCCGGCGGTCTCCAGGATCTGGCCGGTGACCAGCCGCTCGAACGCCTCCGCCTGGATGCGTACGGCCTCCGGGCCGAGGTCGGCCAGTATGTGCGAGGCGCGGGCGAAGAGGAAGTCGCCGGTCAGCACGGCCACCGAGTTGCCCCAGCGGCTGTTGGCGCTGTCGACGCCGCGGCGCACGTCCGCCTCGTCCATCACGTCGTCGTGGTAGAGCGTCGCGAGGTGCGTCAGCTCGACGACGACGGCGGCGGGCACCACGCCCGGCGCGTCGGGGTCGCCGAACCGGGCCGCCAGCATCGCCAGCAGTGGCCTGAAACGTTTGCCTCCGGCGCGGACGAGATGCTGTGCGGCCTCCGTGATGAAGGGCACGTCGCTCTTGGTGACGTCGAGCAGCCCGGCCTCGACAGCAGCCAAACCGGCCTGGACATCGGCCTCAAGAGCATGGTCCCGCACGCTCAGTCCGAACGGCCCGACGACGGTCACGAGGGGATCTCCTGTCTGCTGACGATCACACGGAATGTCGATGTGTCGCTGCCATCACTCAAGTCAGCGTATCCGGTCCCCTTTGGATCACCGTGGGCGCCTTCCCGCCGCCGCCGGTATGTTCGTGGTCAGCTCATACGATCAGGAGTACCCCTTTTGTCCAGCACGGCCGCAGACACCGAACCGACTCAGCCTCCCCCGGGCGATGACCAGGCCTTTTTCGGCCAACCCCGGGGGCTGATGACCCTGTCCGGCCTGGAGGTCTGGGAGCGGTTCTCGTTCCTCGGCATGCAGGCGATCCTGGTCCTCTACTTCGCCGACACGGTCGCCCGCGGCGGCATGGGCATGGAGCCTGGCACCGCCGCGTCCGTCTCGGCCGCCTACGGCACCCTGGTCTACCTGGTCTCCGTGGCGGGCGGCTGGCTGGCCGACCGGATGCTCGGCTCGTACCGTGCCGTCCTGTACGGCGGCATCCTCATCGCCTGCGGGCATTACGCCATGGCGGTGCCCACCGACGCGATGACCTGGACCGGCCTCGGCCTGATCAGTGCCGGCACCGGTCTGCTCAAGCCCAATGTGGCCACCATGGTCGGCAAGCTCTACCGCACCGAGGACGAGCGCCGCGACGCGGGCTTCGCCCTCTACTACATGGGCATCAACATCGGGGCGTTCCTCGGCCCGCTGGTCACCGGTTGGCTCGGCGACCACGCGAGCTGGCACTGGGGCTTCTCGGCCGCCGCCTTCGGCATGACCCTCGGCCTCGTCCAGTACGTACTGGGCCGGCGTCACCTGGCCGGGCGAAGGCACGGCGCCGAATTCGCGCTGGCACCGGCCCCCATGCGCCGTGCCGTCCGGCTGATCGTCGCCGGTGCCGTCGTGGTCGCGGTCCTCGCCACCGTCCTGGCCCTGACGGGGTGGCTGACCATGGACCGCTTCGTGGACCTGCTCACCCTCGTCTCGGTGATCGCGCCGGTCGTGTACTTCGTGGTGATGTTCCGCAGCCCGCGGGTCACCGCCGAGGAACGCGGCAGGCTGCGCCCGTACGTGGTGCTGTTCCTGGCCTCCGTCGTCTTCAACTTCATCCTGTTCCAGGCGTACTCGACGATGATGCTGCTCGCGTCGACCAACGCCCGCACCGAGATCCTCGGCTTCCACTTCCCGGCGAGCTGGTACGCCTCCGCGCTCGGCGCCTTCGAGGTCGCGCTCGCCCCGGTGGTCGCCGCGGTCTGGGCCCGGATGGGCCCGCGCCAGCCGCACGTCTCCAACAAGATCGCCCTCGGGGTGATCCTCGGCGGGCTGTCCTTCCTGCTGATGGTGCTGCCGACCTCCGGGCACTCCGGCGACGCCTACCGGATGGCCGCCTGGTGGATCGTCGGCTCCTACCTGCTGCTCGGTCTCGGCGACATCCTGCTGGAGACCTCCGGCATGTCCGCGACCACCAAGCTCGCCCCCGCGGCGTTCGCCAGTCAGACGATGGCGCTCTGGTTCCTCTCGCTGGCCCTCGCCAACGGCATCCAGGCCCAGGTCGTGAAGGTGTACGGCGAGGTCTCCAACCCCGTCTACTTCGGCGTCAACGGCGCGATCGCGGTGGTGGCCGGTCTGGCCGTCGTCGCCGCCGCGCCCTGGCTCAGGCGCACCATGCACCCCGTCCACTGAGGTGAGGCCATACACGTCCGCACCACGCACCCCCTCCACTGAGGTGACGCCATGCACATCCGCACCACGTTCCCGTACGAGACCACCCATGAGGACGTCCGCATCCCGCTGCCGGACGGCACCCGGCTGTACGCCCGGATCTGGCGGCCCGTCACCGACGAGCCGGTGCCCGCGCTCCTCGAATACCTGCCGTACCGGCTGAGCGACTGGACCGCGCCGCGCGACTGGCAGCGCCACCCCTGGTACGCGGGCCACGGCTACGCCTCCGTCCGGGTGGACGTGCGCGGCCACGGCAACAGCGAGGGCCTGCCGGGCGACGAGTACGACGCGACGGAGCTGGCCGACGGCGTCGCGGTCGTGCACTGGCTGGCCCGGCAGGACTGGTGCTCCGGCCGGGTCGGCATGTTCGGCATCTCGTGGGGCGGCTTCAACGCGCTCCAGATCGCCGCCCTGGCCCCCGAACCGCTGAAGGCGGTCGTGACCGTCTGCTCGACCGACGACCGCTACGACAACGACGTCCACTACATGGGCGGCTCGGTGCTCGCCGTCGACATGCACGCCTGGGCGGCCACCATGCTGGCCTTCGTCGCCCGGCCGCCGGACCCCGCGCAGGTCGGCGCGGAGTGGAAGGACATGTGGCGCAAACGGCTGGCGTCCGTCGAGCCCTTCATCCACACCTGGCTGGCCCACCAGACCCGCGACGACTACTGGAAGCACGGCAGCGTCTGCGAGGACTACTCCGCGATCCGGGCGAACGTCCTCGCGGTGGGCGGCTGGCACGACCCGTACCGCGACACGGTCCTGCGGCTCGTCGAACACCTCGACCCGGACCGGGTGCGCGGGCTGATCGGGCCCTGGTCGCACCAGTACCCGGACCGCGGGCTGCCGCCGGGCCCGTCGATCGGCTTCCTCCAGGAGACGCTGCGCTGGTGGGACCAGCACCTGAAGGACGAGGACACCGGCGTCATGTCCGAACCGCTGCTGCGGGCCTGGATCAGCGACTCGCACCGCCCCGCCACCGTGTACGAGACGCTCCCGGGCCGCTGGGCGGGCGAGACCCGCTGGCCGTCGCCGAACGTCACGCCGGTGGCGTACGCCCTCCAGGGCGGGCCGCGCATCGTCGACTCGCCGCAGCACACCGGACTGGACGCCGGGCGGTTCTTCCCGTTCGGCAACGACGGCGACCTGCCGCCCGACCAGCGCGACGAGGACGCCAAGTCGGTCTGCTTCGAGTTCCCCGTCGAGGGCGAGCCGATCGAGATCCTGGGCCGCCCCCGGGTGAGGCTGCGCATCCGGATGGACGCCCCGCGCGGCCAGGCGATCGCCCGGCTCTGCGACGTCGCGCCGGACGGCTCCTCCACCCTGGTCACCCGGGGCGCGCTCAACCTGGCCGCCCGGCACGGCCGCGACCGCACCGACGACTGGCCGGTCGGCGACACCGAGGACGTGACCTTCGAACTGAACGGCATCGGGCACTCCTTCCCGCCCGGCCACCGGATCAGGCTCGCGGTCTCCTCCTCGTACTGGCCGTGGATCTGGCCGCAGGCCGGATCGGCCGGATTTACCCTGGACGCCGAGGGCAGCCTCCTCGAACTGCCGGTGCGCCGCCGCACCCAGGACCCGAACATCCGCTTCGAGCCCCCGGAGCAGTCCGAACCGCTCGGCGTCGTCCACCCGGTGACGCTCGACGAACAGCGCCCCGAACGGCTGGTGATCCGCGACGTCGCCAAGGGCGAATGGCGGCTGGAGGTGGACCCGCGCTACGGCGGCACCCGCATCTACCCGGACGGCCTGGAGTTCACCGAGGACGCCCTGGAGACGTACACCATCCGGGAGGGCGACCCGCTCGGCGCGCACGCCCGCTCCGACTGGGCGATCCGGCTGCACCGGCCGGAGATGGCCTGGGACGTGCGGATCGAGACCCGCTCCGAGACCGGCGCGGACGCCACCGACTTCATCACCTCCAACGAGGTGATGTGCAAGGAGGGCGGCGAGGTGGTCTTCCACCGCACCTGGGAGAAGCGGATCCCGCGCACGGCCGGCTGAGCCGCCGCGCACCGCGCCCCGGGAGGGGCACGGCAGAACTTTCCGGGCATCAGGGGTGGTTGGGACACTCCCGCCGGGTGGCGGCAGCCACGTAACGTGTCCCCCAAGCGACCTGGAAAGCGAGGCAGCAACACATGCCCGAGCAGAGCAGCCCGCTCGATCTGGCCGAGGGCGACCCCTTCGGTCCGCACAACCTTCCGTACGGAGTGTTCTCCACCCCCGACCACCCCGAGGACCGCCGGGTCGGCGTGCGCATCGGCAACCACGTCCTGGACGCCGGGGCCGCCGCGCACGCGCTCGGCTCGCCCTACGCGCAGCTCCTCGGCCGGCCGGACCTGACCGCGCTGCTGGCGGCGGGCCGCACCGCCTGGCGGGACGTCCGGCGGGCGCTGACCGCCTGGGTCACGGTTCCGGCGCACCGCGCCGACATCGAGCCGTTGCTGCACCCGCTCGACGCCGTGACGCTGCACCTGCCCTACGCGGTCGGGGACTACGTCGACTTCTACGCCAGCGAGCACCACGCCACCAACGTCGGGCAGATCTTCCGGCCGAACGGCGAGGCGCTGACGCCCAACTGGAAGCACCTCCCGATCGGCTACCACGGCAGGTCCGGCACCGTCGTCGTGTCGGGCACGGACGTGGTGCGCCCCTCCGGCCAGCGCAAGGCGCCGGCCGACCCGGCCCCGGTCTTCGGCCCCTCCGTCAAGCTGGACATCGAGGCCGAGGTCGGCTTCGTCGTCGGCGTCGGCTCCGAGCAGGGCACCCCCGTCCCGCTGGGCGACTTCCGCGACCACGTCTTCGGGCTCTGCCTGCTCAACGACTGGTCGGCGCGGGACATCCAGGCCTGGGAGTACGTCCCGCTCGGCCCGTTCCTCGGCAAGTCCTTCGCCACGTCCGTGTCGGCCTGGGTGACCCCGCTGGAGGCGCTGGAGTCGGCCCGGATCGCGCCCCCGGCCCGCGACCTCCCGCTGCTCCCCTACCTGGAGGACGCGGACGAGGACGAGCCCGGCGGCTTCGACCTGCGGATCTCCGTCGCGATCAACGGGCAGGTGGTCGCCGAGCCGCCGTTCGCCACCATGTACTGGACGGCGGCCCAGATGCTGGCCCAGATGACGGTGAACGGCGCGTCGCTGCGCACCGGCGACCTGTACGGCTCCGGCACGGTCAGCGGCGCCGAGCCCGGCCGGCGCGGCTCCCTCCTGGAGCTGACCTGGAACGGCCGCGACCCGCTGGACCTCCCGGACGGCAAGCGCACGTTCCTGGAGGACGGCGACGTCGTGACGATGACGGCCTGGGCCCCGGGCCCGGACGGCACCCGGGTCGGGATCGGCGAGGTCACCGGACGGATCGTGCCCGCGTCATGACACCCCCGCCCCGTCGCTGACGCTCCCCCGGACCCGTTCCTCACCCAGGTCCGGGGGAGCTGTCGGCCCCGGCCCCGGCCCCCGCCGGCCCGGGAGGCGGACGCGGAGGCCGGCCGGTACGCCGCACATGGGGCGTTCACCCGTCCGGGGGGCCTTCCTCCTGTTCCTGGCATACGCGGGAGAAGGCCCGCGAGGCTCTGTGCCATGGAAGCACCGACGAACACCGGACCCGAGGCCCCCCAGCCGCGGTGGGCGGTTCCGCCCGTGGGCGGCTGGACCGCAGATGACCTGGACACACTCCCGAATCTGCCTCCGCACACGGAGCTGATCGACGGGAGTCTTGTCCTCCGGCCTCCGCAGACCGTGTTCCACATGCGGGCGGTCGACTTCTTCACCTGGCAGTTGCAGGCGTTCGCGCCACACGAACTCGAAGTCGTGCGCGAGTTCACCATCGACATCGACCGCTGCAACCGACCCGAACCCGATGTGATCGTCGTGGACGGCGAGATCGTCCAGGATCTGAACCAGACCCGCTTCCCTGCGGACAGCGTGCTGCTGGCCGTCGAGGTCGTGTCCGAGGAATCCGTCACCCGGGACCGCAAGACCAAGCCCGTGAAGTACGCACGGGCGAAGATCCCGCACTACTGGCGGGTGGAGAACCACGACGGTCGTGCCGTGGTCTACGTCTTCGAGCTGGAGCCGTCGACCGGGGCCTACACCTCCACCGGCATCTTCCACGACCGGATGAAGGTCTCCGTCCCCTTCCCCGTCGACCTCGACCTCACCGCGATCACCGCGCGCCGCCGGGCGGCGGAGCCGCAGTAGGCCGTCCCGCCGCCCGGTCCGTACCGCTCGCTCGTACCCGGGTCACTCGTACTCCGGCGGCTCCTCGTCCCAGTCGAACTCCGGATCGCCGTCGGGAGCCGACGGAACCGCCGGGGCCGACGAGGCCCGTGCGGCGGGGACCACGGCCGGGGCGGAGGACTCCAGGGGCGGCCGGTCCGAAGCCGGGGCCGGGTCCGGAGCCGGGGCCGCCGTCGTCCCCGCCTCCCCGAACGTCGCCAGGACCTCCAGCACCCCCTCCCCGTACGTCGCCAGCTTCTTCTCGCCCAGGCCGCTGATCCCGCCCAGCGCGCTCGTCGAGTCCGGCCGGACCGTGGCGATCTCCCGCAGCGTCGCGTCGTGGAAGATGACATACGCCGGGACGCCCTGCTCCTTCGCCCGTGCGCCGCGCCAGGCCCGCAGCGCCTCGAAGACGGGGACGGCCTCGGGGGCCAGCTCGGCCCCGGCCGCCGCCTGGGGCTTCGCCTTGCGTTCGCCCTTCGTGGACCGCGAGGCGGGCTTCGGGGCCTCCTTGCGCAGCAGCACCTCGCGCCCGCCGCCGAGCACCGGGCCGCTCTGCTCGGTCAGCACCAGCGTGCCGTATTCGCCCTCGACCGCGATCAGCCCCTGGGCCAGCAACTGCCGTACCGCGCCGCGCCATTCGGCCTCGGTCAGCTCGCCGCCGATGCCGAAGACCGAGAGCTGGTCGTGGTCGAACTGGATGACCTTGGCGGTCTTGCGGCCGAGCAGGATGTCGATGATCTGGCCCGCGCCGAACTTCTGCCCGCGCTCACGCTTCAGCCGCACCACGGTCGACAGCAGCTTCTGGGCGGCCACCGTGCCGTCCCAGCTCTCCGGCGGGGTGAGGCAGGTGTCGCAGTTGCCGCAGGACTCCTGGGCCGGTTCCTGGCCGAAGTACTTCAGGAGCTGGGCGCGCCGGCACCGGACCGTCTCGCACAGGGCGAGCATCGAGTCGAGGTGGGCGGCGGCGCGGCGGCGGAAGGACTCGTCGCCCTCGCCGCCCTGGATGAGCTTGCGCTGCTGCACGACGTCCTGGAGGCCGTACGCCATCCAGGCCGTGGACGGCAGCCCGTCACGGCCGGCGCGGCCGGTCTCCTGGTAGTAGCCCTCGACCGATTTCGGCAGGTCGAGGTGGGCGACGAAGCGTACGTCCGGCTTGTCGATGCCCATGCCGAAGGCGATGGTCGCGACCACGACCAGGCCCTCCTCGCGCAGGAACCGGGACTGGTGGGCGGCGCGGGTGCCCGCGTCGAGCCCCGCGTGGTACGGGACGGCCTCGATGCCGTTGCGGCAGAGGTACTCGGCGGTCTTCTCCGTCGAGTTGCGCGAGAGGCAGTAGACGATGCCCGCGTCCCCGGGGTGCTCCTCCTCGAGGAAGGAGAGCAGCTGCTTCTTCGGGTCGGCCTTCGGCACGATCCGGTACTGGATGTTGGGCCGGTCGAAGCTGGCGACGAAGTGCTTGGCGTCGGGCATGCCCAGGCGCCGGGTGATCTCCTCGTGCGTGGCGGCGGTCGCGGTCGCCGTCAGGGCGATGCGCGGCACGTCGGGCCAGCGCTCGCCGAGGACCGACAGGGCCAGGTAGTCGGGGCGGAAGTCGTGGCCCCACTGGGCCACGCAGTGCGCCTCGTCGATCGCGAAGACGGAGACCTCGCCGCGGGAGAGCAGCGCCAGCGTGGAGTCGAGACGGAGCCGTTCCGGAGCCAGGTAGAGCAGGTCGAGCTCACCGGCGACGAACTGCGCCTCCATCGAGCGGCGCTCGTCGAAGTCCTGCGTGGAGTTGATGAAACCGGCGCGCACGCCGAGCGCCCGCAGGGCGTCCACCTGGTCCTGCATCAGTGCGATCAGCGGGGAGACGACGACGCCCGTACCCGATCTGACCAGGGACGGGATCTGGTAGCAGAGGGACTTTCCGCCACCGGTCGGCATGAGGACCACGGCGTCCCCGCCGGCCACCACGTGGTCGACGATCGCTTCCTGCTCACCGCGGAACGCCTCGTATCCGAACACCCGGTGCAGCGTCCGCCGTGCGTCGCTCTCGGTCACATCCATGGTCCCGCCCGTCGTGCCATCGTCCTGTCCCGGCTCCGTCCCGGACCGGTCGCGGCTCGTCCTTGTCCGCAGCCGTCCCCTGCCACGATAGGCGCCGGGTACGACAACGCCGGACGGGCTTGACTTCCAGGGCCCGTCCGGCGTCGTCGCGGCGTCGTCGCTGTGCGCGGGGTGCTACCGCACGAAGACTCCCGCCTGGCTCGCCAGGTCCAGGAAGTACTGCGGGGCCAGGCCCAGCACCAGGGTGACGGCGACGCCGACCGCGATCGTGGTCATCGTCAGCGGGGACGGGACGGCGACCGTGGGGCCCTCCGCCTTCGGCTCGCTGAAGAACATCAGCACGATGACCCGGATGTAGAAGAACGCGGCGATGGCCGAGGAGATCACACCGACCACGACCAGGCCGCTCGCCCCGCCGTCCGCCGCCGCCTTGAAGACGGCGAACTTCCCGGAGAAACCGGAGGTGAGCGGGATGCCGGCGAAGGCCAGCAGGAACACCGCGAAGACCGCGGCGACCAGCGGCGAGCGGCGGCCGAGCCCGGCCCACTTCGACAGGTGCGTGGCCTCCCCGCCCGCGTCGCGCACCAGGGTGACGACGGCGAACGCGCCGACCGTCACGAAGGAGTACGCGCCCAGGTAGAAGAGGACCGACGAGATGCCGTCCGGGGTCGTGGCGATCACACCGGCGAGGATGAAGCCGGCGTGGGCGATCGAGGAGTAGGCGAGCAGCCGCTTGATGTCGGTCTGGGTGATGGCGACGATCGCGCCGCCCAGCATCGTGACGATCGCGACGCCCCACAACACCGGGCGCCAGTCCCAGGCGAGCCCGGGCAGCACCACGTACAGCAGGCGCAGCAGCGCGCCGAACGCGGCGACCTTGGTGGCCGCGGCCATGAAGCCGGTGACCGGGGTCGGGGCGCCCTGGTAGACGTCCGGGGTCCACATGTGGAACGGAACGGCGCCGACCTTGAAGAGCAGGCCGGTCAGGACCATCGCGCCGCCGATCAGGAGCAGCGCGTCGTTGCCCATGGTGTCGGCGAGCGCCGGGTCGACCTGGGTGACCGTGCCGTCGATCACCTGGGCGATGCGGGCGTACGAGACGGAGCCCGCGTACCCGTAGAGCAGGGCGATCCCGAAGAGCAGGAACGCCGAGGAGAACGCGCCGAGCAGGAAGTACTTCACCGCGGCCTCCTGCGACATCAGCCGCTTGCGGCGGGCGACGGCGCACAGGAGGTAGAGCGGGAGGGAGAAGACCTCCAGGGCCACGAAGAGTGTCAGCAGGTCGTTGGCGGCGGGGAAGACCAGCATGCCGGCCACCGAGAACAGGAGCAGCGGGAAGACCTCGGTGGTGGTGAATCCGGCCTTGACCGCGGCCTTCTCGCTGTCGCTGCCGGGGACCGAGGCGGCCTGGGCGGCGAAGGAGTCCACCCGGTTGCCGTGCGCGGTCGGGTCGAGGCGGCGCTCGGCGAAGGTGAAGACGGCGACCAGTGACGTCAGCAGGATGGTGCCCTGCAGGAACAGGGTCGGCCCGTCGATCGCGAGGGCGCCCATCGCGGCGATGTGGGCCTTCGTCGTGGCGTATCCTCCGGCGGCCAGGCCGACGACCGCGGCGAACGCGGCGGCCAGGGCGACGACCGTCAGGAAGACCTGGGTGTAGTGGCGGAGCCGGCGCGGCACGAGGGCCTCGACGAGCACGCCCACGACGGCCACACCGATCACGATGAGGACCGGCATCAGCTGGGTGTACTCGATGACCGGCGCCTCGAACCTCTCGCCCGGGGCGGCCGTCGTCACTCCTCCCGCCGTCGTCCACAGGTTGTGGACAGCTGTTGCGCTCACTTGGCGGCCTCCACCTCGGGCTGGGGGTCCTTCTTCTGTACGTCCGACATGGTGTGCTGCACCGCCGGGTTGACGATCTCGGTCAGCGGCTTCGGGTAGACGCCCAGGAAGAGCAGCAGCCCGATCAGCGGGACGACCACCGCCAGTTCCCTGACCTTGAGGTCCGCCATGCCCCGGACCTCCTCCTTCACCGGGCCCGTCATCGTCCGCTGGTAGAGGACGAGGACGTAGAGCGCGGCGAGGACGATGCCGGTGGTGGCGACGATGCCCGCCGCCGGGTAGGCGCTGAACGCGCCGACCAGGACCAGGAACTCGCTGACGAACGGGGCGAGTCCGGGCAGCGACAGGGTGGCCAGACCGCCGATCAGGAAGGTGCCGGCCAGCACGGGCGCCACCTTCTGCACCCCGCCGTAGTCGGCGATGAGCCGCGATCCGCGCCGGGTGATCAGGAAGCCCGCCACCAGCATCAGTGCCGCGGTCGAGATGCCGTGGTTGACCATGTAGAGCGTGGCGCCGGACTGGCCCTGGCTGGTCATCGCGAAGATGCCCAGGATGATGAAGCCGAAGTGCGAGATCGACGCGTAGGCGATCAGGCGCTTGATGTCGCGCTGGCCGACGGCGAGCAGCGCCCCGTACACGATGCTGACCAGTGCCAGGACGACGATCACCGGGGTCGCCCACTTGCTGGCCTCCGGGAAGAGCTGGAGGCAGAAGCGGAGCATCGCGAACGTGCCGACCTTGTCGACGACGGCGGTGATCAGGACGGCGACCGGGGCGGTCGCCTCGCCCATGGCGTTGGGCAGCCAGGTGTGCAGCGGCCACAGCGGGGCCTTCACCGCGAAGGCGAAGAAGAACCCGAGGAACAGCCAGCGCTCGGTGCCGGTCGCCATGGACAGCGAGCCGTCGGCGCGGGCCGCGGCGATCTCGGAGAGCGAGAACGTCCCCGCGACCACGTACAGCCCGATCACGGCGGCCAGCATGATGAGCCCGCCGGCCAGGTTGTAGAGGAGGAACTTGACCGCGGCGTACGAGCGCTGGGCCGCGGCGTTCTCGTCGCTGCCGCTGTGCGCCCGGTCCCCGAAGCCGCCGATGAGGAAGTACATCGGGATGAGCATGGCTTCGAAGAGGATGTAGAAGAGGAAGACGTCGGTGGCCTCGAAGGAGAGGATCACCATCGCCTCGACCATCAGGATCAGGGCGAAGAAGCCCTGGGTCGGGCGCCAGCGCGAGGACTTCGTCTCCAGGGGGTCGGCGTCGTGCCAGCCGGCCAGGATGACGAAGGGGATCAGCAGCGCGGTGAGCGCCATGAGCGCCACCCCGATGCCGTCCACGCCCAGCTCGTAGCGGACGCCGAAGTCCTTGATCCAGGCGTGCGATTCGGTGAGCTGGTAGCGGTCGCCGCCGGGCTCGAAGCGGGCGAGCGCGACGCCCGCCAGGACGAGCGTGGCCAGCGAGAACACCAGCGCCGTCCATTTGGCGGCGGTGCGCCTGGCGGCCGGGACGGCGGCGGTGGCGACCGCGCCGATCGCCGGGAGTGCCGCCGTCGCTGTCAGGAGGGGAAAGGACATGGTGATCAGACCGCCCTCATCAGCAGGGTCGCGGCGATGACGATCGCCGTACCGCCGAACATCGAGACCGCGTAGGAGCGGGCGTAGCCGTTCTGCAGCTTGCGCAGCCGGCCCGAGAGCCCGCCCATCGAGGCGGCCGTGCCGTTGACGACGCCGTCGACCAGGGTGTGGTCGACGTACACCAGGGAGCGGGTGAGGTGCTCGCCGCCGCGGACCAGGACCACGTGGTTGAAGTCGTCCTGGAGGAGATCGCGGCGGGCGGCCCGGGTGAGCAGCGAGCCGCGCGGGGCGACGACCGGCACGGGCTTGCGTCCGTACATCGCCCAGGCGATGGCGACGCCGATGGCGAGCACCACCATCGTGGCGGCGGTGACCGTCGTGGCGCTGACCGGCGCGTGTCCGTGGCTGTGGCCGGTGACCGGCTCCAGCCAGTTCAGGAAGCGGTCGCCGATGGAGAAGAAGCCTCCGGCGAAGACCGAGCCGAACGCGAGGACGATCATGGGGATGGTCATCGACCGCGGGGACTCGTGCGGGTGGGGCTCGGTGTGCTCGCCGCGGGTCTCGGCCGCCGGCTCGACGTCCGGCTCGGCGGGCGACGGGGGCGACGTCCGCCACCGCTCCTCGCCGAAGAACGTCAGCAGCATCACGCGCGTCATGTAGAAGGCGGTGATCGCGGCGCCCAGCAGGGCCACCGAGCCGAGGATCCAGCCCTCGGTGCCGCCCTTGGCGAAGGCCGCCTCGATGATCTTGTCCTTGGAGAAGAAGCCGGACAGGCCGGGGAAGCCGATGATCGCCAGGTAGCCGAGGCCGAAGGTGATGAAGGTGACCGGCATGTACTTGCGCAGGCCGCCGTACTTCCGCATGTCCACCTCGTCGTTCATGCCGTGCATGACCGAACCGGCGCCGAGGAAGAGCCCGGCCTTGAAGAAGCCGTGCGTCACCAGGTGCATGATCGCGAAGACGTAGCCGATCGGGCCGAGCCCGGCGGCCAGGATCATGTAGCCGATCTGCGACATCGTCGACCCGGCGAGGGCCTTCTTGATGTCGTCCTTCGCACAACCGACGATCGCACCGAAGAGCAGCGTGACGGCTCCGACGATCACGACGACCAGTTGTGCGTCCGGTGCGGCGTTGAAGATCGCGCCGGACCTGACGATCAGGTACACGCCCGCGGTCACCATCGTCGCGGCGTGGATGAGGGCCGAGACCGGGGTCGGGCCCTCCATCGCGTCACCGAGCCAGGACTGCAGCGGCACCTGGGCCGACTTGCCGCAGGCCGCGAGCAGCAGCATCAGGCCGATCGCCGTCAGCTTGCCCTCGCCCGTCTCCCCCGTCGCTTCCAGCACGGGGCCGAAGGCGAAGGTGCCGAAGGTGGTGAACATCAGCATGATCGCGATCGACAGGCCCATGTCGCCGACGCGGTTGACCAGGAACGCCTTCTTGGCGGCCGTGGCGGCGCTGGGCTTGTGCTGCCAGAAGCCGATCAGCAGGTACGACGCCAGACCGACGCCCTCCCACCCGGCGTACAGCAGCAGGTAGTTGTCGGCGAGGACCAGCAGCAGCATCGCCGCGAGGAACAGGTTCAGATAGCCGAAGAAGCGGCGACGGCGCTCGTCGTGCTCCATGTAGCCGATCGAGTAGATGTGGATCAGGGTGCCCACACCGGTGATCAGCAGCACGAACGTCATCGACAGCTGGTCGAGCTGGAAGGCCACGTCGGCCTGGAAGCCCTCGACCGGAACCCAGCTGAACAGCTTCTGGTGCAGCGTCCGGTCCTCGGCGCCCTTCCCCAGCAGGTCGAGGAAGAGCACGGCGCCGATGACGAACGAGGCGGCGGCGAGCAGGGTGCCGATCCAGTGGCCGGCGCGGTCCAGCCGCCGGCCGCCGCAGAGCAGGACCGCCGCTCCGAGCAGAGGCGCCGCGACGAGCAGCGCAATCAGATTCTCCACGATTCAACGTCCCCTTACAGCTTCATCAGGCCGGCGTCGTCGACCGAGGCCGAGTGGCGGGAACGGAACACCGACACGATGATCGCGAGCCCCACCACGACCTCCGCGGCGGCGACGACCATCGTGAAGAAGGCGATGATCTGGCCGTCGAGATTGCCGTGCATCCGGGAGAAGGTCACGAGCGCGAGGTTGCAGGCGTTGAGCATCAGCTCCACGCACATGAACAGCACGATCGCGTTCCGTCGGATCAGCACCCCGGCCGCGCCGATGGTGAACAACAGGGCGGCGAGATAGAGGTAGTTGACCGGATTCACTTGGTGACCTCCTCTTCGTCGGCCCGGTCGGATTCACCGGTGCGGCCGGGTTCGGCGGTCCGGCCGAGCCGCTCGCCGGAGCGCTGCTCCAGCGCCTTGAGCCGGTCCAGCGACTCGTGCGACACGTCGCGGATCTGACCGCGGTCGCGCAGCGTCCGCATGACGGTGAGATCGGCCGGGGTGCCGTCCGGGAGCAGCCCCGGGATGTCCACGGCGTTGTGCCGGGCGTACACGCCGGGCGCCGGCAGCGGCGGCAGCTGCGTGCCGCGCACCCGCTCCTCGGACAGCTCCCGCTGGGTCCTGGCCCGCTCGGTGCGCTCCCGGTGGGTGAGCACCATCGCGCCGACCGTGGCCGTGATCAGCAGGGCGCCGGTGATCTCGAAGGCGAAGACGTACTTGGTGAAGATGAGGCTGGCCAGCCCCTCCACGTTCCCGCCGTGGGCGGTGTTGGCGGCGCCCAGTCCGTTGAAGCTGTTCAGCGAGGCGTTGCCGATGCCCGCGATCAGCAGGACGCCGAAGCCGAGGCCGCAGCCCGCGGCCAGCCAGCGCTGCCCCTTGAGGGTCTCCTTCAGCGAGTCGGCCGCGGTGACGCCGACGAGCATGACCACGAAGAGGAACAGCATCATGATCGCGCCGGTGTAGACGACGATCTGGACGATGCCCAGGAAGTACGCGCCGTTGGCGAGGTAGAACACCGCCAGGACGATCATCGTCCCGGCGAGGCTCAGCGCGCTGTGCACGGCCTTCTTCATCAGTACGGTGGACAGCGCCCCGATCACGGCGACGACGCCCAGCACCCAGAACTGGACGGCCTCGCCGGTCGAGGCCGCGGCGGCCAGGGCGGTCATGCGTCCACCCCCCGCGAGCCGTTGCTCTCGTGGGCGTCGTCCGAGGGCTTCTCGCCCTTGGAGACCGCGACCTGGCGCTCCGTGCCGGGGGCGGCGCCGGAGACCAGGCCCCGGTAGTAGTCCTGCTCGTCCATCCCCGGGTAGATCGCGTGCGGGGTGTCGACCATGCCCTCCTCCAGCCCCGCGAGGAGCTCGTCCTTGGTGTAGATGAGGCTCTCGCGGGTGGTGTTGGCGAGCTCGAACTCATTGGTCATCGTGAGCGCCCGGGTGGGGCACGCCTCGATGCACAACCCGCAGAAAATGCAGCGCGCGTAATTGATCTGGTAGACGCGTCCGTAACGCTCGCCCGGGGAGTAGCGCTCCTCGTCGGTGTTGTCCGCGCCCTCCACGTAGATCGCGTCCGCCGGGCAGGCCCAGGCGCACAGCTCGCAGCCGACGCACTTCTCCAGGCCGTCCGGGTGGCGGTTGAGCTGGTGCCGGCCGTGGAAGCGCGGCGCCGTCACCTTCGGCGTCTCCGGGTACTGCTCGGTCAGCCGCTTCTTGAACATGGCCTTGAAGGTCACGCCGAAGCCGGCGACGGGGTTCTGGAACTTCTCGGAGGATCCCGGGGTCCCCGAGGACTCTGATGACTCAGACACCGTCCGCCTCCTTTCCGTCACTCGCATGTTCGTCACTCTGAGTATCCGACCCGCCACTGACAACGAGCTCCCGCTCGCCCCGCGGCCTGCGGCGCGGCACCGGCGGCAGGGTCTGGCCCGGCAGCGGCGGCACGGGGAATCCGCCCGCCATCGGATCGAACTCCGGCTCCGGGCCCGCCTGCTCGGCCTCCGCCCGGACCTTCCGGTCGCGGAAGACGTCGACGACGAAGGAGATCAGCAGGATCGCGAGCACGGTGCCCGCCACGTACAGCACGATCCGGGAGAAGTCGTAGCCCTCGTTGCTCAGCGCCCGCACGGTGGCGACCATCATCAGCCAGAGCACGGAGACCGGGATCAGGACCTTCCAGCCGAGCTTCATCAGCTGGTCGTAGCGGACCCGGGGCAGCGTGCCGCGCAGCCAGATGAAGAAGAACAGCAGCAGCTGGACCTTGATGACGAACCAGAGCATCGGCCACCAGCCGTGGTTCGCGCCCTCCCAGAAGGTGCTGATCGGGTACGGGGCCCGCCAGCCGCCCAGGAAGAGGGTCACCGACACCGCGGAGACCGTCACCATGTTCACGTACTCGGCGAGCATGAACATCGCGAACTTGATCGACGAGTACTCGGTGTTGAAGCCGCCGACCAGGTCGCCCTCGGACTCCGGCATGTCGAACGGGGCCCGGTTGGTCTCCCCGACCATGGTGACGATGTAGATGATGAAGGAGACCGGCAGCAGCAGGATGAACCAGCGTTCCTCCTGCGCCTCCACGATCTTCGAGGTCGACATCGACCCGGAGTAGAGGAAGACCGAGGCGAACGCGGCCCCCATCGCGATCTCGTAGCTGATCATCTGCGCGCAGGAGCGCAGACCGCCCAGGAGCGGGTACGTCGATCCGGACGACCAGCCCGCCAGCACGATGCCGTAGATCCCGACCGAGGCGACCGCGAGGATGTAGAGCATCGCGATCGGCAGGTCGGTGAGCTGCATCGTCGTGCGGTGCCCGAAGATCGAGACCTCGTTGCCGGACGGGCCGAACGGGATCACGGCGATCGCCATGAACGCCGGGATGGCGGCGACGATCGGCGCGAGCACGTACACGACCTTGTCGGCGCGCTTGACGACGACGTCTTCCTTCAGCATCAGCTTCACGCCGTCGGCCAGCGACTGGAGCAGGCCCCAGGGCCCGTTCCGGTTGGGGCCGATGCGCAGCTGCATCCAGGCGACGACCTTGCGCTCCCACACGATGGAGAAGAGCACGGTCACCATCAGGAACGCGAAGCAGAACACCGCCTTGATGCCGACGAGCCACCACGGGTCGGTGCCGAACATCGACAGGTCCTCGGCGGCGAGTACGGTCCCGTGCGGCGCCGCGGCCAGTTCAGCGAAGGCACTCACGCCCCCACCTCCGATGCGATGTCGTGGGAGCCCGGCGCTGCGGGGCCGATCCGGACCAGGCCGCCGGGCCGGGCACCGGTGTCGGCCGGGACGCCCCGCCCGACGGAGTTCAGCGGCACCCAGACCACCCGGTCCGGCATGTCGGTGACCTTCAGCGGGAGTTCCACCCGGCCGGTGGGTCCGGTGACGGCCAGCAGGTCGCCGTCCTCGACGCCCGTCTCGGCCGCGGTGGCGGCGGAGAGCCGGGCGAGCGCGGCGTGCCGGGTGCCGGCCAGCGCCTCGTCGCCCTCCTGGAGCCGGCCCAGGTCGAGCAGCATCCGGTGGCCGGCGAGGACCGCCTCGCCGGTGCCGGGCCGGGGCAGCGGCTGCGCCGTCTCGTCCGGGTCGTCGGCGTGCGCGCCGGTCCAGCCGCCGAGCCGGTCCAGTTCACGGCGCACGGCCCGCAGGTCCGGCAGCGCGAAGCGGTCCGGTCCCTCGGCGTCCGTGACGTCGGCCAGGGCGTCGGCCAGCATGTGCAGCACCCGGGCGTCGGCCGGTGCGGGGGTGCGCGTCATCTGCTCGGGCTTCAGCGCCGCCTCGAACATCCGCGCCCGGCCCTCCCAGTTGAGGAAGGTGCCGGACTTCTCGGCCACCGCGGCGACCGGGAGGACCACGTCGGCACGTTCGGTGACCTCGCTCGGCCGCAGCTCCAGCGAGACCAGGAAGCCGACCTCGTCGAGCGCCTCCAGGGCCCGCGCCGGGTCCGGCAGGTCCCTCGGCTCGACCCCGGCGACGAGCAGCGCGCCCAGTTCGCCTGTGGCCGCGGACTCCACGATCTGGCCGGTGTCGCGGCCGAAGCGGGACGGGAGTTCGGCGACGCCCCAGAGGGCCGCCACCTCGTCCCGGGCCCGCGGGTCGGTCGCCGGGCGGCCGCCGGGCAGCAGCGAGGGCAGCGCGCCCGCCTCCACGGCGCCGCGTTCACCGGCCCGGCGCGGGATCCACACCAGTGCGGCCCCGGTCGCGGTGGCGGTCCGTACCGCCGCGGTCAGGGCGCCGGGGACCGTGGCGAGCCGTTCGCCGACCACGATCAGGGAGCCCTCGCCGCGCAGCGCCTCGGCCGCCTCGGCTCCGGCGCCGTCGAGGCCGACGCCGTCCGCGAGCGCGTCCAGCCACTCGGTCTCGGTGCCGGGGGCGGCGGGGAGCAGTGTGCCGCCCGCCTTCTCCAGGCCCCGGGTGGCGTGCGAGGCGATGGCGAAGGTGCGCTGTCCGTGCTTGCGCATCGCCTTGCGCAGCCGCAGGAAGACGCCGGGCGCCTCCTCCTCCGCCTCGAACCCGGCCAGCAGCACCGTCGGGGCCTTCTCCAGCGAGGTGTACGTGACCCCCGTGCCGTCCAGGTCCCGGCCGCGGCCGGCGACGCGGGCGGCCAGGAAGTCGGCCTCCTCGCCGCTGTGCGCGCGAGCCCGGAAGTCGATGTCGTTGGTGTCCAGCACGACCCGGGCGAACTTGGCGTACGCGTAGGCGTCCTCGACGGTCAGCCGGCCGCCGGTGAGCACCCCCGTCCGGCCGCGTGCGGCGGCCAGTCCGGTGGCGGCGGCGGCCAGTGCCTCGGGCCAGCTCGCCGGTTCCAGAACGCCGTCCGCGTTGCGCACCAGCGGGGTGGTGAGCCGGTCGCGCTGCTGGGCGTAGCGGAAGGCGAAGCGGCCCTTGTCGCAGATCCACTCCTCGTTGACCTCGGGGTCGTCGGCGGCGAGCCGCCGCATGACCTTGCCGCGCCGGTGGTCGGTGCGGGTGGCGCAGCCGCCCGCGCAGTGCTCGCACACCGACGGCGAGGACACCAGGTCGAAGGGGCGGGACCGGAACCGGTACGCCGCCGAGGTCAGCGCCCCGACCGGGCAGATCTGGATGGTGTTCCCGGAGAAGTACGACTGGAACGGGTCGCCCTCGCCGGTGCCGACCTGCTGGAGCGCGCCGCGCTCGATCAGCTCGATCATCGGGTCGCCCGCCACCTGGTTGGAGAACCGGGTGCAGCGCGCGCAGAGCACGCAGCGTTCGCGGTCCAGCAGCACCTGGGTGGAGATCGGGACGGGCTTCTCGTAGGTGCGCTTCTTCCCCTCGAAGCGGGAGTCCGCGTCGCCGTGCGACATCGCCTGGTTCTGCAGCGGGCACTCGCCGCCCTTGTCGCAGACCGGGCAGTCCAGCGGGTGGTTGATGAGCAGCAGCTCCATCACGCCCTTCTGCGCCTTCTCGGCGACGGGCGAGGTCAGCTGCGACCGCACCACCATGCCGTCGGTGCAGGTGATGGTGCAGGACGCCATCGGCTTGCGCTGGCCCTCGACCTCGACGATGCACTGGCGGCAGGCGCCGGCCGGGTCGAGGAGCGGGTGGTCGCAGAAGCGCGGGATCTCGATGCCGAGGAGTTCGGCGGCCCGGATGACCAGGGTGCCCTTGGGCACGCTGATCTCGATGCCGTCGATGGTCAGCGTGACCAGGTCCTCGGGCGGGATGGCCGCCTCGCCGCCCCCGGAGGGCGCACTCGTGGTGACTGTCATGCGTTCACCCCCTGGTGAGCGTTCTTGTCGTCGGCCCATGCGGTGGACCTGGCGGGATCGAAGGGGCAGCCCTTGCCCGTGATGTGCTGCTCGTACTCCTCGCGGAAGTACTTCAGCGAGGAGAAGATCGGCGAGGCGGCGCCGTCGCCGAGGGCGCAGAAGGACTTGCCGTTGATGTTGTCGGCGATGTCGTTCAGCTTGTCGAGGTCGCCCATCCGGCCCTTGCCGGCCTCGATGTCGCGGAGCAGCTGGACGAGCCAGTACGTGCCCTCGCGGCAGGGTGTGCACTTGCCGCAGGACTCGTGGGCGTAGAACTCGGTCCAGCGGGTGACGGCGCGCACGACGCAGGTGGTCTCGTCGAAGCACTGGAGCGCCTTGGTGCCGAGCATGGAACCGGCGGCGCCGACGCCCTCGTAGTCGAGGGGGACGTCGAGGTGTTCGTCGGTGAACATCGGGGTGGACGAGCCGCCCGGGGTCCAGAACTTCAGCCGGTGCCCGGGGCGCATGCCGCCGCTCATGTCGAGCAGCTGGCGCAGTGTGATGCCGAGCGGGGCCTCGTACTGGCCGGGGCTCGCGACGTGTCCGCTGAGCGAGTACAGCGTGAAGCCGGGGGACTTCTCGCTGCCCATCGACTTGAACCAGTCCTTGCCCTTGTTCAGGATCGCGGGAACCGAGGCGATGGATTCGACGTTGTTCACCACTGTGGGGCAGGCGTACAGACCGGCGACCGCGGGGAAGGGGGGTCGCAGCCGGGGCTGGCCGCGGCGCCCTTCGAGCGAGTCGAGCAGTGCGGTCTCCTCACCGCAGATGTACGCGCCCGCGCCCGCGTGCACGGTGAGTTCCAGGTCGAGCCCGGAGCCCAGGATGTCCTTCCCGAGGAAGCCCGCCTCGTACGCCTCGCGCACGGCCTCGTGCAGTCGCCGCAGTACGGGGACGACCTCGCCGCGCAGGTAGATGAAGGCGTGCGAGGAGCGGATCGCGTAGCAGGCGATCACGATGCCTTCGATGAGGCTGTGCGGGTTGGCGAACAGGAGGGGGATGTCCTTGCAGGTGCCGGGTTCCGACTCGTCGGCGTTGACCACCAGGTAGTGGGGTTTGCCGTCGCCCTGCGGGATGAACTGCCACTTCATCCCGGTGGGGAAGCCCGCGCCGCCGCGACCGCGCAGGCCGGAGTCCTTGACGTAGGCGATGAGGTCGTCCGGTGCCATGGCGAGGGCCTTGCGCAGTCCCTCGTAGCCCTCGTGGCGGCGGTAGGTCTCCAGGGTCCAGGACTCGGGTTCGTCCCAGAAGGCGGAGAGGACGGGGGCGAGGAGTTTCCCGGGGTCGTCCCCGTTTCCGTGGCCGCTTCCGTTGTCGTTGATCTCGGTCGCCAACGTCATCACTCCCCCTCCTCGGCGATCGGGCCGGCCGGGTGGTCCGGGTCGGAGGCCGAGGTCTGCTGCGGTGCGTCGTGCGAGCTGAGGTGCTCGGACGGCGACGGTTCGTGGGGCTGGGCGCCGGTGGGGCGTTCGCCGCGCGGGGCGACGACACGCGGGTGCGGCTCCTCGCCCTTGGCGAGCCGGAGGCCGATCAGCGAGGCGGGACCCGCACCGCCGGACGCCTCGACGGCGCCGGGGCGCTCGTCGGGGAAGCCGGCCAGGATGCGGGCGGTCTCCTTGTAGGAGCACAGCGGGGCGCCGCGGGTGGGTTCGACGGTGCGCCCGGCGATCAGGTCGTCGACCAGGCGGGTCGCGCTCTCCGGCGTCTGGTTGTCGAAGAACTCCCAGTTGACCATCACCACGGGGGCGAAGTCGCAGGCCGCGTTGCACTCGATGTGTTCAAGGGTAATCTTCCCGTCCTCGGTGGTCTCGTCGTTGCCGACGCCGAGGTGTTCCTTGAGCCGGTCGAAGATGGCGTCGCCGCCCATGACCGCGCACAGGGTGTTGGTGCAGACGCCGACCTGGTAGTCGCCACCGGGCCTGCGCCGGTACATCGTGTAGAAGGTGGCGACGGCGGTGACCTCGGCGGTGGTGAGGCCGAGCATGTCCGCGCAGAACGCCATGCCGGTGCGGGAGACGTGGCCCTCCTCGGACTGCACCAGGTGCAGCAGGGGCAGCAGGGCGGAGCGGCTGTCGGGGTAGCGGGCGATCACCTCCTGCGCGTCCGCTTCGAGCCTGGCGCGCACCTCGGCCGGGTAGGCGGGGGCGGGGAGCTGCGGCATCCCCAGACTGACTTCCTGACGTGCTTCGGTCACCGGTCGACGCCTCCCATCACGGGGTCGATGGACGCGACGGCGACGATGACGTCGGCGACCTGGCCGCCCTCGCACATCGCCGCCATGGCCTGGAGGTTGGTGAAGGACGGGTCGCGGAAGTGGACCCGGTAGGGGCGGGTGCCGCCGTCCGAGACGACGTGCACGCCGAGCTCGCCCTTGGGGGACTCGACGGCGGTGTACGCCTGCCCGGCGGGGACCCGGAAGCCCTCGGTCACCAGCTTGAAGTGGTGGATCAGGGCCTCCATGGAGGTGCCCATGATCTTCTTGATGTGGTCGAGCGAGTTGCCCAGGCCGTCCGGGCCGAGGGCGAGCTGGGCCGGCCAGGCGATCTTCTTGTCGGCGACCATCACCGGTCCGGGGGCGAGCCGGTCGATGCACTGCTCGACGATCCGCAGCGACTGGCGCATCTCCTCCAGGCGGATGAGGAAGCGGCCGTAGGCGTCGCAGCTGTCGGCGGTGGGGACGTCGAACTCGTAGTTCTCGTACCCGCAGTAGGGGTCGGTCTTGCGCAGGTCGTGCGGGAGTCCGGCGGAGCGCAGCATCGGGCCGGTGACGCCGAGCGCCATGCAGCCGGTCAGGTCGAGGTAGCCGACGTCCTGCATGCGGGCCTTGAAGATGGGGTTGCCGGTGGCGAGCTTGTCGTACTCCGGCAGGTTCTTCTTCATGGTCTTCACGAACTCGCGCAGCTGGTCGATCGCGCCGGGCGGCAGGTCCTGGGCGAGTCCGCCGGGCCGGATGAACGCGTGGTTCATGCGCAGGCCGGTGATCAGCTCGAAGAGGTCGAGAACGAGTTCACGATCGCGGAAGCCGTAGATCATGATCGTGGTGGCGCCGAGCTCCATGCCGCCGGTGGCGATGGCCACCAGGTGCGAGGAGATCCGGTTGAGCTCCATCAACAGCACGCGCAGGACGGTGGCCCGGTCGGGGATCTGGTCCTCGATGCCGAGGAGCTTCTCGACCCCCAGGCAGTACGCCGCCTCGTTGTAGAAGGGCGTCAGGTAGTCCATGCGCGTGACGAAGGTGGTGCCCTGGGTCCAGTTCCGGAATTCGAGGTTCTTCTCGATGCCGGTGTGGAGGTAGCCGATGCCGCAGCGGGCCTCGGTCACGGTCTCGCCGTCGATCTCCAGGATCAGTCGCAGCACCCCGTGCGTGGACGGGTGCTGGGGGCCCATGTTGACGATGATGCGCTCGTCGTCGGACTTGGCCGCGGACTGGACGACCTCGTCCCAGTCGCCGCCGGTGACTGTATATACAGTCCCCTCGGTCGTGTCGCGGGCGTCCGAGAGGGGCGTCCCGGAGGGCTCCGACGCGGTGCGGTGGGGGTGGGGAGTAGACATCAGGAGTACGACCTCCGCTGGTCCGGAGCCGGGATCTGGGCGCCCTTGTACTCGACGGGGATGCCGCCGAGCGGGTAGTCCTTGCGCTGCGGGAAGCCCTGCCAGTCGTCCGGCATCATGATCCGGGTGAGGGCGGGATGCCCGTCGAAGACGAGCCCGAAGAAGTCGTAGGTCTCGCGCTCGTGCCAGTCGTTGGTCGGATAGACCGGGACGAGGGACGGGACGTGCGGGTCGCTGTCCGGGGCCGACACCTCCAGCCGGATCAGCCGGCCGTGCGTGATCGAGCGCAGGTGGTAGACGGCGTGCAGCTCCCGGCCCTTGTCGCCGAGGTAGTGGACGCCGCTCACGCCCGTGCAGAGCTCGAAGCGCAGCGCCGGGTCGTCGCGCAGGGTCCGGGCGACCCGGACGAGGTGTTCGCGGGCGATGTGGAAGGTGAGCTCGCCGCGGTCCACGACGGTCTTCTCGATGGCGTTGGCGGGCAGCAGGTCCTGCTCCTCCAGGGCCCCTTCGAGCTCGTCCGCGACCTCGTCGAACCAGCCGCCGTACGGCCGGGAGGCGGCGCCCGGCAGGGCCACGGGGCGGACGAGGCCGCCGTAGCCGGAGGTGTCGCCGCCGTTGTTGGCGCCGAACATGCCCCTGCGTACGCCGATGACCTCGCCGCCCTCGTCCCGCGGGACGGGTACGCCGTTGCCGTCGTGCTCCTCGTGGTTGTGGTTCCCGCTCATCGCAGCAGCCCCTTCATGTCGATCAGGGGCAGCGCCTTGAGTGCCGCTTCCTCCGCCTCGTGGGCGGCCTCCTGCGCGTTGACCCCGAGCTTGGAGCCCTGGATCTTCTGGTGGAGCTTGAGGATCGCGTCCATCAGCATCTCGGGCCGTGGCGGACAACCCGGCAAATAGATGTCAACCGGAACAATATGATCAACACCCTGAACAATGGCGTAATTGTTGAACATTCCGCCCGATGATGCGCAAACCCCCATGGAGATCACCCACTTGGGGTTGGGCATCTGGTCGTAGACCTGCCGCAGGACGGGAGCCATCTTCTGGCTGACCCGTCCTGCCACGATCATCAGATCCGCCTGCCGCGGCGATCCGCGGAAGACCTCCATCCCGAAACGGGCCAGGTCGTAACGCCCGGCTCCGGTCGTCATCATCTCGATGGCGCAGCAGGCGAGGCCGAAGGTGGCGGGGAAGACGGAGGACTTCCGTACCCAGCCGGCGGCCTGCTCGACAGTGGTCAGCACGAAGCCGCTGGGCAGCTTCTCTTCGAGTCCCATGGTGTGCCCCTCAGCCCCTCAGTCCCATTCCAGGCCGCCGCGACGCCATACGTACGCGTAGGCGACGAAGACGGTGAGCACGAAGAGCAGCATCTCCACGAGCCCGAAGATCCCCAGGGCGTCGAAGGTGACCGCCCAGGGATAGAGGAAGACGATCTCGATGTCGAAGACGATGAAGAGCATCGCCGTCAGGTAGTACTTGATGGGGAAGCGGCCGCCTCCGGCCGGCGTAGGGGTGGGCTCGATGCCGCACTCGTACGCTTCGAACTTCGCCCGGTTGTACCGCTTGGGGCCGATAAGCGTGGCCATGACCACGGAGAAGATCGCAAACCCTGCCCCGAGGGCGCCGAGCACGAGGATGGGCGCGTAAGCATTCACGCTCCTCGCTCCTTCCAGTCGTCCTTGACCGTTGGACCGCATCGGGCGACCGGCTCACCACCCCAGCAAGATCGTGCACATGTGAGGCAGTTCACAAGCCCGACTGCCCCGCATCCTATGCCCGTCCTCCTGTGATCTGCGACACGGGGTACAGCAACGTCTTTGTGATCTCCACCACCCGTCGAAGGATCATGAAGTCGGATGAGTGGTGATCTTCACACGTGAAGCGGTCGAGCGATCACGAGACGTGACATTCGATGCTGTTACCGCTGGTCAAGCAGGCGTTGCACTATCAAGAGATGGCCATACCAAGCAAATTGGAGATGGACGGTCCGGGATGATAAAGGGGCCCGATGATCTACGACCCCGATCCGGCCCCCGCGACCCCGTTCCGGCGGTCCGGGGTCACCACCCTCCGTTCGGGGTGCCCGGCCTCACCCGAGCGAGGGACCGGAAAGGAGTGAAGTGGACACACGTGAGCATGTGTGATTTTCGTAGCGAACAGGACATCACCCGTCGCACGGCGCCGCCTTGAGGGTCCGTCGCACGCACGGAGATGACGCCGCGACAGGTGTGTGACCTGTGCCACACCGCCAGGGCCCTGACAAAAGCGGGCTTGGCCATCGGTACGAACGGATGGTAGGCGGCGGGCAATTCGGGCGTATTGCCGAAAGTCCGTGATCACAGCCGTGATCACCCATGCCCGTTTTGCCCGTTACGGCGTCAATAAAGGCCATCGGAAAGCGGATTCACAGATTCCGGACGTAACTGTGTCGCAACACACGTTTCTTGATGGGAGCCCCGGGGCCTGATAGCGCTAGTACTCATGTCCCACACCGCTCACATACCCAGCCACCGGAAGCCCCGCCGAAACGCCTCCACGACGGCGCTGCGGGCCGGAGTTGCCGGTGGCGTCCTCAGTACCATCGCGGTCGCAGGCGCTGCCGGTCCGGCCCAGGCCGAGCCGGTGACCCAGACCATCGAGATGCCCACCATCACCTCCGGGCTCTCCACCGCCGTCGCCGCGTCCGCGCAGGCCACGCAGCAGGTTGCCCAGGACCTGCAGACGCAGGCCCAGCAGGAAGCCGCGGCCGCCGCCGCCGCCAAGGACGCCAAGAAGGCCAAGGCCGAGGCGGTCCGCAAGGCGGAGGCGAAGAAGAAGGCCGAGGAGGCCGCCAAGGCCAAGGCCGAGGCCGCCGAGCGCGCCTCCCGCACCGCCGAGCGCACGACGCTCAGCGCGAGCTCCGGCTCCTCGTCCTCGTCCTCCTCCGCCCCGTCCTACTCCTCCTCGTCGAACGCGAGCGGTTCGGCCGCGGCCGTCATCGCCTTCGCGAAGGCGCAGCTCGGCGACGCGTACGTGATGGGCAGCACCGGCCCCAGCTCGTGGGACTGCTCCAGCCTCGTCCAGGCCGCGTTCCGTTCGGTCAACATCGACCTGCCGCGCATCTCGCAGGCCCAGTCCACCGCCGGCACCCAGGTCTCCCTGAGCAACCTCCAGCCCGGCGACATCCTGTACTGGGGCGGCGCGGGCAGCGCGTACCACGTCGGGATCTACGTGGGCGGCGGCGAGTTCATCGGTGCGCAGAACTCCAGCACCGGTGTGGTGCAGCGCCCGCTGTCCTACGACCCGCCGTCGGGCGCGGTCCGCGTTCTCTGATTCACAAGCGGTTCTCCGGCCCACACACGCCTCCGCGGCGCGCCGGAACGCGCGTGGACCAGCACGCATGAAGACGGTGAAGGGCCGTCGCTCCCCCGCTCGGGAGCGACGGCCCTTCGGTGTTTCCGGTGCTTTGTCGTTGCCGGCGCTTCGGTGTTCCTGGTGCTTCGTCGTTGCCGGTGCTGTGGTCCTGCGGTCTGTGGCGCTGTGGTCCTGTGGTCTGTGGTCCTGTGGCGCTCCGGCGGGTACGCGGCATCGATGCCGTCGGCCGGGGTGATGTCGCGTACTTGCCGGACACCGTCCACCGCCGCTTGTGAACTGGGGCGAACAGCCCTCGCGTCACCGAGCACAGGACGGCACCGCCATGACCGGAACCACGGCCACCACCCCCACCGGGCGCACCGCCCCGCCTCCCCGCACTCCTTTACGCGGCCGGCTCGCCGTCGTCTCCGTCATGCTGGGCATCTTCTCGATCGTCACCACCGAGATCCTGCCCATCGGCCTGCTCACCTCGATCGGGTCCGACTTCGCCGTCTCGGACGGCACGGCGGGCCTGATGATGACCATGCCCGGACTCCTCGCGGCCGTCTCCGCCCCCTTGGTCACGGTGGCCACGGCACGGATCGACCGGCGCGTGATGCTCTGCGCCTTCATGCTCCTGCTGGCCCTGGCCGACTTCCTCGTCGCCGCCGCGACCGACTACCGGCTCGTCCTGGTCTCCCGGGTGATGGTCGGGGTCACCATCGGCGGCTTCTGGTCCATCGGCGCCGGGCTGGCGGGCCGGCTGGTCCGCCCGGCGTCGGTCGGCCGGGCGACAGCGGTGATCTTCTCGGCCGTCCCGCTGGGCTCCGTACTCGGCGTCCCCGCCGGTACGTTCGTCGGCGGCCTGGCCGGCTGGCGGACGGCGTTCGTGGTCATGGGGGTGCTGAGCGTGGGCGTACTGGTCCTGATGCTCCTGGTGGTTCCGCCCCTGCCGCCCGCCCAGGTCACCCGGGCGCGCCTGCTGGGCACGGTGCTGGCCCGGCCCGGCACCCGGTTCGCCCTTCTCCTCACCTTCCTCGTCGTCCTGGCCCACTTCGCGACGTACACCTACGTCACCCCCTTCCTGGAACAGGTCACGCACGCCGGTCCGACCTTGATCACGGCGTTCCTGCTGGTCTACGGGGCCGCCGGGATCGTCGGCAACTTCGTCGGCGGCGCGCTGGTGGCACGCCGCCCGCGCCTCGCGGTCTCCCTCGCCGCGGGCCTGATCGCCGCCTCGGCCGCCCTGCTCCCGGTCCTGGGCGGAGGGGAGGCCGGAGCCGTCGCGTTGCTGGCCGTCTGGGGAGTGGCCTACGGTGCGGTGCCGGTCTGCTCGCAGACCTGGTTCGCCAGGGCCGCGCCCGAGGCGCCCGAAGCCGCGTCCGTCCTGTTCACCGCGTCCTTCCAGGCGACCTTCGCCCTCGGCGCCCTGGCGGGCGGAGCCGTACTGGACCGCGGGTCCGTGTCGGCGGTCATGACGCTCGGCGGCGCGACCGCGGCCCTCGCTGTGGTCGCGGCGGTCGTGGCGGGGCCCCGGCCCCGGAGCCTCGGCGTCCGGGAGCGGCGGGGGTGAACCGCGCCGCCCCGGGCGCGGGGGCCGGGCCCCGTACGGGGTGGGGAGAACCCCACCCCGGCACGCGGTGCTGGCACCCCGATGAATTCGGGGGACCGCTTTACTGCCCGATTCGTCTGCCGACAGCACGATGTTTGCATGCAGCAGACGCAGGCTCATTCACCCGGTCGCGGTCGTGATCCATTCATAGATGTCATCAGAGCGCTGTGCGTGCTGGCAGTGATTTCCCAGCACTGGCTCATGCCCGTACTCGCCTACGAGAACGGGCACTTGAGCACCGGAAATGCGCTCGCGAGTCCCGGCTGGTGGGTCGTCACCTGGCTGACGCAGGTCATGCCGATGGTTTTCTTCGCGGGTGGCGCGGCCAATTTCTTCTCGTTCCGGCCGACGAAATCGACGCGCGTCTGGCTCCGGAGCAGAATTGCGCGTCTCCTGGTGCCGGTGGTGCCCCTGGCCGCCGTGTGGCTGCTGCTGCCCCACGTGTTGATCGGTGCGGGGGTGCCGGAACAGCCGGTGCTGCTGGCGGGCAAAATAGCCGGCCAGCTGCTCTGGTTCCTCGCCGTCTACGTCCTCGTGGTCGCGCTCACCCCGGTGATGTACGGGTGGTACCGCCGGTACGGGTGGCGCGTGGTCGGCGTGCTCGCCGTCTGCGCCCTGGCCGTCGACGTGCTGCGCTTCGAGGTCGGCCCCGCGATCGGTTTCGTGAACGCCCTGTTCGTCTGGCTGGCGGTCCACCAGATCGGCTTCCACTACGCCGACGGCAGCCTGCGCATACGAAGCGGATGGGCGTCGGCGGGGTTGTCCGCGGCCGGCTTCGGACTCACCGCGGTCGCCGTGTTCTTCGGGCCCTACCCGGCGTCGATGATCGGAATGCCCGGCGCCCCGGTCTCCAACATGAGCCCTCCGACCGCGCTGATGCTGTCGCTGGCGGTCGGCCAGCTCGGGCTCTGGCTGACGCTCAAACCCGTCATCACCCGGCTCGCCGCACGTCCGTCGGTCACCGCCGTTCTGGGGTGGTGCGGAACCCGGTTCATGACCCTGTACCTCTGGCACATGCCCGCGCTCGTGATGACGGCGGGAATCGCGGTCGTCGGACTCGGATTCTCGACCCCGACCCCCGGCAGCCCGATGTGGTTCGCGGTGGCACCGCTGTGGGTCGGCGTTTCGGGGGTGTTCCTGGTGTGCTTCACCAGGGTGTTCGGCCGGTTCGAATTCCGCCGTGGTTCCGGTGCGGCCTCGGAAATGGGCCTCGGGAAAATCGTTCTCGCCGCGGTCCTTTCCGCCGGCGGCCTTCTCGGACTCGCCGCCCAGGGATTCATCGCCCCCGGAAATCCGCTCGCTCCGGTGCTCTGGGTGGCGCTGGTACTGGCGGGGCTGCTCGTCGTACGGGAGCGGACCGCGCCGAAGACCGCGGCCGGACAGGGCTCTCGCCTCGTGCCCGTTCAGCTGGACGTGCACCACGAGGGTGCCCGGGGCGGGGACGTTCGGGGCGAGGACTCCCGGACCGAGGGCGCCCGGGGCGGGGACGTCCGGACCGAGGGCGGCCGGACCGAGGGCGGCCGGGTTCTTGCCCGGCACGGCAGCGGCTGAGGATTTCGTCCCCCGGGTGCGGGGGCCGGGCGGTGGTTCCCCACCTCCCGGCCCTCGCACTTCCGCGTCTCACGCCCCGTCGGCCGCGAGCTGTTGCCGGACCAGGCCGACCAGGCCGTCGATGAGGGGGCCGGGCTCGACGGACGGGTCGAGCGACCGCTGGAGCAGGTAGCCGTCGATCGCCGCCGTGAGGGTGACCGCGACGGTGAGCGGGCGCGCGACGCCCCGGGCCCCGAACCAGTCGCACAGCCGCTGCCGCAACTCGGCCAGCAGGGCGGCGATCTCGGCGCGCAGCTCGTCGTCCCGGCTCGCGGCGACGAGGGACTCGTACAGCAGCAGCAGTTCCGGATCGCGCGGATCGTTGGCGGACAGCGCCCGGAGCATGGTCTCCACGGCCGCTGCCGGATCCGTCAGCGACAGGGCCTCGTCGATCCGGTCGAGGAAGAACGTCCGGATCTTCCGCACCGCGGCGATGCGCCGGAGTTCGCCGATGCTCCCCACGTGGTAGTGGATCACCCCGGTGTTCACGCCCGCGCGCTCCGCCACCCGCCGACTGCTCACGTCGCCCCAGCCCAGCTCAGGAATGAGGGAGGCGGCGGCTTCGATGATCTTCTCGCGCGTCTCCGTCCCGCGCGAGGGGTTCGCGGACCCGTCGCTCACAGCCGTACCCCCTGGATCGCGATCACGGCGAGCACACCGGCCGAGGCCAGCGAGATCGCTTCGAGAACGAGCAACTGTACCGGCAGGGGGTCGGGCACCACGGGGAAGACCGCACCGAGGTCGGCCGCGAAGACCGCGATGTAGCCGAGGCTCAGCACCAGCGCCGCCACGAAGGCCCAGTGCTGCCCGGCCAGGGCGAAGCCGGCCACCACAAAGCTGGCGAGCCCGAGGGAGGTCAGATACACGTTGAAGCTGTTGTACTGCCAGCGGGGAAGCGGGGAGAAGTCCCTCGTATCGATCAGCTTCCCCGGGACCATGGGAATCAGCAGCAGCGCCTCCCAGACCAGGAGCGCCGCGGTCACCGTCGCCAGCAAGGATTGATTCATCACGCTCTCCGTTACGTGTGTGCATGGAGTCGGCCGTCTTTTTGGACGATAGTCCTGGACGGTCGTCCAAATCAAACGGAGGGACGAACCACGCCTGCGGGTGGTCCCGCTCGGGGTCGCACACCGGGCCCGCTCAGCGGCCGGCGAGGGTGAACCACACCGTCTTCGAGTGCGGCGCCCTCGTCCCGTACGCGGTGGCTCCCCACCGGGCTGCGAGCCCGTCCACGAGGAGGAGCCCCCGCCCGCCCTCGCCCACCCCGGCCCCCGGCGCGGGGGCCGGTGAGGGCGGCGGCGCGGGCAGGCGGCCCGGTTCGCCGTCCGTCACATAGACCGTCACCTGCCGGTGGTTGACGGTGACCTCCACCCGGACCTGCGGTGAATCCGTATGGCAGTACACGTTGGAGACGACCTCGCTCACGCAGAGCCGAGCATCGTCGACCAGGCCCGGGTGCCCACCGACCCGCAACACCGTCGCCACGAAGTCCCGCACGACTTTCGGGGCGGTGGAGCCGTTCGGCACGACAAGCCGGTAACGCTCACCGCGCTGCGGGAGGTGGGGAACGGGTGACGGAGGAGCGGTTACAGAGGCCATGACGCGGTCTCCCTACGTGGGGCGGTCTCCGGAACGCCGTGCGGTGGGCGCGGTCCGTGGCATCGGCCGAGCCCCGTACGCGTTCAACTCGCTTACGGGTGGCTGCACTTCGGTTCACTGACGCTTTTGGGCGTCGCCCACTGGGACCATAGGGTGCAGGAAAGACCCGTAGCAAGGTTGCCACTGCCACTTCACGCGATCGGGTGGACCGGGAGAGCCGCGCCGCGCGAGACTGCGCGGCGACGAAGGATGGTGACATGCCACCGAGGGACAACCCGACCGCCCGCCAAGCACGCCTGGGCTGCGAACTGAGAAAGCTGCGCGAGCAGGCCGGCAGGACCGCTCGCGAGGCCGCCGGACTGATCTCGACCGACCAGGCGAAGATCAGTCACATGGAAGCGGGCCGCATCGGCGTCAGCGAGGAACGGATCCGTCGCCTGGCCAGCTTCTACGCGTGCGACGACGCCGCGTTGATCGATGCACTGTGCGCCATATCGCGGGAGCACCGAGGACAGTTCTGGTGGGACGAGTACCGCGGCGTACTGGCCCCGGGCTTCCTGGACATCGCAGAACTGGAACACCACGCCAGTTACATGCGCTGCCTCCAGTCCGTGACGCTGCCGGGTCTGCTCCAGACACCGCAGTACGCGCGTGCGCTGTTCGAGGGAGTGCTGCCCAAGCTGCCCGAGGACGAGGTGGAAGCGAGGGTCGAGCACCGCATGCGCAGACAGACCGTGCTCGCCCGCGAGAAACCACCGAAGTTCGACGTCATCATCCACGAGGCCGGACTCCGCATGCGGGTCGGCGGTCGCGAGGTCGCGCGCGGCCAGCTGCTGCACCTCTTGGAGGCGGCCGACCGGCCGGGGGTGACCGTACGCGTGATCCCGTTCGCCAGCGAGAAGTTCGTCGAGGTGACCCAGACCGTGCTGTACGCGGGCGGGGTGACACCGCAACTGGACACCGTCCACATCGACACCCCGTTCAGAGGGGCCTACCTCGACGCAGCGGCCGATCTGAACCGGTACCGCATGCAGCTCGACTTCGCCCAGCAGGTCAGCCTCGGGCCCGAGGAGTCGCTGAGCTTCGTTCACCACCTCGCACGGGACCTGTGATAATCCGCGGCATGAGCGCAGACATCGAATGGCAGAAGTCGTCGTTCTCCGGCGGCGGAGAACAGTGCGTCGAGGTGGCAGGGCAGGGCGACGAGATCCTGGTGCGCGAGAGCGACGACCCGAGCGCGGTGACCAGGACGAGTCGCAGCAAGTTCGCCGCCTTCATCCAGGGCGTCAAGGCGGGCGAGTTCGACCATTTCGCCCAGTAACGTCACTCAGCTGCCTCAGGAGAGCCCCCACCGAGTGGGGGCTCTCCCGCTTTTTCGACAACCATGCTCCGGGGCATGGTTGCACCGCCGTCATCCGTGACGCTACCGTCACTCTGCGTCTCTCTGCGTCGCCGCATGGTGGGGTCATCCGCTCCCGCACACCACACGTGACGCCCGACTCTCCCTGCCCTCGCGCCACTTGGCGCGCCGCCGCGATCGGACGGTCAACGACGATGTGTGCGCCCCTCACTCCCTTGCAGCCGGTCGTCGAACACGGCTACCGTTTCGAGGCCCTCCGCTACGGCCCCGCCACCGGCTTCGTCCCCGAGCCGATCGACCTGCGCGTCCTGGCCACGCCCCAGGAGGCCGTCCGTGCCCTCCGCGTCCAGCTCCGGACGAACCATCTCTTCGGTCTCACACCGCGCGAACTGGTCCGTGCCCACCACTGGTCGGACCGGGGCGGCTGGGTGCAGGCCCTGGGCGCACTCCACCGCGGCGAACCCTGCGGATTCACGCTCATGCTGCGCGGCGGCCGGCACCTCGAATGGCACATTCGCCCGCTGACGTACGTATCGCTCGGCACCCACCTCACCGGAGCCCCGCCCCCGCCCTTCGCGCCCTCCTCGCCCCTCCCCACCGCCCCGCACCGCACAGAGATCCGCATGAGCTAGGCTCGCCGGGGTGCAGTGAGGGCCTCGAAACAGGGTCCGGGTCACCCGTGCCACCGGAACGGACTCGCCACCGGCTCCGTCCAACCCTGAGCAGCAGCCCCGGAAGCACCGGAAGAAAGTGTTCAGGTATCGGCCCCCGTGGGCCGGGATGTGAGGCCGCCCGTGCGGGACTACTTGCTCATGCTGTTCATCACGGCCGCGGTGACCGTTCTCCTGACCGGCCCCGTCCGGAAGTTCGCCATCTCGATCGGGGTGGTCCCCGAGGTCCGGGCGCGCGACGTCCACCGCGAGCCCACTCCGCGCATGGGCGGCACGGCCATGTTCGGCGGGCTGCTGGCCGGGCTGCTGGTCGCTTCCCACATGCCGCACCTGGAAGAGATCTTCACCCAGAGCTCGACGCCACGGGCATTGCTGTCCGGCGCGACCCTGATCTTTCTGCTCGGCGTACTCGACGACAAATGGGGCGTCGACGCACTGGTCAAGCTCGGCGGTCAGGTGCTCGCCGCCGGGGTGATGGTCTTCCAGGGGCTGACCATCCTCTGGCTCCCGGTGCCGGGCACCGATGGGATCTACCTCTCCGACTGGCAGGGCACCCTGCTGACCGTGGGACTGATCGTCGTCTCCATCAACGCGGTCAACTTCGTCGACGGGCTCGACGGCCTGGCCGCCGGGACGGTGGGCATCGCGGCGACGGCGTTCTTCCTGTACGCGTACCGGCTCTGGTACGGCTACGGGATCGAGGCCGCCGCCTCCACCACCCTGATCTCCGCGATCGTCGCGGGCATGTGCCTCGGCTTCCTGGTCCACAACTCGCACCCGGCCCGCATCTTCATGGGCGACTCGGGGTCCATGCTGCTCGGCCTGGTCATCGCCGGATGCGCGGTCTCCGTCACCGGGGAGGTGGACCCCAGCCTCCTCAACCAGTCGGTCGACAACACGTCCGGCTCGGCCGCGATGGTGCCGGTCTATATCCCGCTGCTGCTGCCGCTGTCCGTCATCGCGCTGCCGGTCGCGGACCTGGTGCTCGCCATCGTCCGGCGCACCTGGAACGGGATGTCCCCCTTCGCCGCCGACAAGGGCCACCTCCACCACCGCCTGCTCCAGCTCGGCCACTCGCACCGCCGGGCCGTGCTGCTCATGTACTTCTGGTCGGCGCTGTTCTCGTTCGGGATCGTGGCCTTCTCGGCGCGCGGCGCCAAGTCCTGGATCCTGTACGGCATCGCGTTCGTCTGCGGGGTGGGCCTGCTCCTGCTGCTCCAGCCCCGCTACGACTTCGCCATCACCGACCTGCTGACCCGGATGCGGCTGCTCCCGCGCAGGCCCAGGGGCCGCGTGGTCGCCACCGGCGGAAAGCGCACCGAGGACGGCGACCACCACCGCCCGCACGCGGACGCCGGCCACCGGAACGGCTGAGGGCCGGCGGCTGGCGGCTGGCGGGCGAGTGCCGGCCGGGACGTCACGCGCGGGAAGAGAGCGAACCCTTCGCGGACCAGAAGTCCGACTTGACATACGGGAAAGGAATCTTCTTTCCTGCATAGTTCGGGCCGACTGTTTCCGTCTTCGGCAGAGAAACCTCGGAGGGGTTCACGCAAGGCGTCGCGACTTCAAAGAACGCTTGCCCGTTGGCGCCAACAAGAACGCGCACGTTGAATCCATCAGGCGTCCTGTAGTACATGGCTGGAATATCCGAATTATTCACTGCGAGCTGCTTGTATTCTCGACTCTTCCAGTAGCGCTCGATCACCCCCAGGAAGCTCCCTCGACGCTCCTCCGAGATAATCGTCATGACTGCTCGACGCCTTTGCACATCACATCCGCCTTCGGTCGACTGACCGTGCGTCCAGTACACCGGAGGCTTGATTGCAGCAAAAGTACCGTCAAGGATTTCGTCAGCCCGCTCAGCCGCTTCCTGCATGTCCATCTTTCCCCCCTGCCCAGTCAAATCACTCGATGCTCCGCATCCAGCCAGAAGTAACACACCAGAAGCCATCGACACAGCCCTAAGAACCCTCATCGCGATACCTCCTCGGTGATTTTTCCAGCCTTCCCGGCTACAATCTTGGCAATATTGTCTGCTGACTTCTGATCTTTCGCCGGGTCGAAATAATTCGAATGCGCCGACATCTTTCCACGGTCTTCCAGAATTGTCGCCCCGTCATCCACCAGGAAGCGCGTGGCCCCGAAATTCCTACTTGCCGGGTCGGTGCCGAACCAATGTTCATCGGGGTCGGTCTGTGCGTCTTGGGCCATGTAGCCACCAACCCCTCCGGCAATAGCCCCGACAGCTCCGCCGGCAACCGCTCCCAGCGGGCCGGAACTCGCTCCCAGAACAAAACCGGTTGAACCCCCGCCTGCCGCACCGGAGAGCATTCCTGATGCTTCATCATGGTTCGGTAGTTTTGTGACGATGTCGTTGTCGGCTGCACCCACGAACACATGCCCCTTACCCACGTTGAGGTCCTGGGCGCTGTCCGCGCCGGTGCCGGGACTTCCGACCAGGATGATGTCGTCGGCGCCTGGGATGCCGTCTTTCTCCTGGGCTGCGAGTCCGACCGTGAGGGAGCCATAGGAATGTCCGATGGCAGTGACGTGCGGGGAGCCCTCGTTCGTCGCGGAGATCCCCGCCATGAACGCGTTGTAGGCAGGGGCTCCCGCTTCGGCATCGTTCGTGAGCATCACGCTCCTGCCACTGACCAGGTCGCTCGGTGTCATCTGCGGCGCGTCGTATCCGAGCCACACAATCGATGAAGTACTGCTGGACGGGTTGGCCTCTTGCGCACCGATGGCTGTTTGCCATGCACGATTCACCGTTCCCCCGGCGAAATCCGCATCCAACTTGGTGTCGAGCCCGGGGACGTATGCCGAGACATTGTCGGCGGTGTCCGGGTTGCCGTAGGCAATGATCGCGCGGCCATTGCCCTCGTCGCCGATACCCAGCAGGTACATCGGTGGATCGCCGCCCTTTCCCAGCTTCTCCTGGATCCCCTTCAGACCGCCCAGCATGTCCCGGGAAGCCTCGTCATGCCTCCCCTCGAGTTTCCCGATGAGCATCTGGAGGTTCTCCCGGTTCGCCTCATCGCGCGCCAGTGCCGGAATCCCGTCCAGGTTGCCGATCAGCCCCGGGAACGCGGAGACGTACTCCTCGCGCTGCTCCTTGCTGAGGTGGTCCCACCACTCCTTGCGTTCCGCGGGGGGCTTGTCGAGCGGAACGTTCTTCTCCAGGTACTCCCGCGCGGCCCCGCTCACCGCATCGGAATCGGACGCGACGTCCGCCCACGTCCTGCTGTCGACCGTGAGGCCCGGGGCCGCCCTGAGTTTGTCGAGTGCCGCGCTGTACCGCTCGTCGATCTCGTGCGCCTCCCGCAGGGCGTGGGCGATGCGGTCGGCGATGTCCTGGGCCTTGGCGTGGTGCGGGTTGAGGTTCTTCAGGGTGGGGACGCCCGGGCCCTTGGCGGGGTCGTACATGCCGTTGGCGTCGTAGTACAGGCCCGGGTTTCCGGCGCCGATGAGGCCGTTGTCTCCCATCACGGAGCCGCCGGGCGGTGTGTCGCCGGTCAGTTCGTTCCTGCCGCCGGCCGGGTAGTCGACGCTGCCGTTGTCGTTGACGGTGTAGCCGAGGGAAGCGGCGTCGGTGAGGGCGGTGCGCAACTTGCGTTGCGGGGCGGCGAGTTCGTCGGCGAATCCGTCGAGGGTTCCTCGGATCAGGCCGGTCTCGGTGTGGATGTAGTGGTAGTTCTCGCTCAGTCGCCTCAGCCGTTTCACGGCCGACCGGGCGGATTCGCTGTCCTGGGTCCTGGTGAGCCTGCCGCTCATGTCGGCGTCGACTCGTTCGCGGGCGGCGTCGGCGAACGCGGAGGCGGCGCGCCAGCCGTCGGCCGCCCCGGTCAGTTCCGCCGGCCTGAGGTCGCGGAGACGCTGCCAGGTCAGTCCGGGTGTTGCGGCCATGGCCTACTCGCCCCTCCGGGTGCCGGGCACCACGACCGACTTGGCGCTGTTCCCCACCTCGATGTCCACCTCGCCCAGGATCACGGCCACCTGCCGCAACTTCGGTTCCAGGGAACCGCATTCGTCGCGGACCCTGCCGAGGCGTTCGTCCCACGAGGTGAGTACGGACTTGAGCGCTTCGAGGCCGGCCAGTCCGGTCAGCCCGTCGGCGGTGCCTTCGTGGGCCCTGCGCAGGGCGGTCCTGGCGGTGATCGTGTCGGTCTGGAGGTCGCCCGCGGTGCCGGCCGCCCGCGTCCACGGGCCGCCCTTGTGCCTGAGTGTTCCGGGGCCGCCCCCACCGGGCGGGGCGGCGGGGCCGTTCTCCCCCGGCAGGCCGTCGATCCGTAATCGCGTGGGGTGCCGGCCGGCGGCCTCTGCCTTGAGCTGTTCCCACTCGTCCCACGCCATGCTGGTGTCCTCCCCGGGCCCGAGCACCCCGCCCGTGGCGGCCGTGCTCGTCGTGACTGTCGCCGCAGAGGTTAACGGACGGGGGCTCAGGGTCACCTCCGCACGATCACTCGCACGAGGTATGAGTAGCCATACCTGCCCGCCGGGGCCGGGGAACGTGCAGGGGTCCGGGGAAACGTGCAGGCCGGGGGGAACGTGCGCGGCCGGTCAGGCCCTCGGGGCCACCTTGGAGAGGCCGTTGATGATGCGGTCCATCGCGTCGCCGCCCGTGGGGTCGGTGAGGTTGGCGAGCATCTTCAGCGTGAACTTCATCAGCAGCGGGTGCGTCAGGCCGCGCTGGGTGGCGATCTTCATGACCTTCGGGTTGCCGATCAGCTTCACGAAGGCGCGGCCCATCGTGTAGTAGCCGCCGTAGGTCTCCTTGAGCACCTTCGGGTAGTTGTTCAGCGCCAGTTCGCGCTGCGCGGGGGTCGTACGGGCGTGGGCCTGGACGATGACGTCGGCGGCGATCTGGCCCGACTCCATGGCGTACGCGATGCCTTCGCCGTTGAACGGGTTGACCATGCCGCCCGCGTCGCCGACGAGCAGCAGGCCCCGGGTGTAGTGCGGCTGGCGGTTGAAGGCCATCGGGAGGGCGGCGCCGCGGATCGGCCCCGTCATGTTCTCCGGGGTGAAGCCCCAGTCCTCCGGCATCGAGGCGCACCACGCCTTGAGGACCTCGCGCCAGTCCAGCTCCTTGAAGGCGGAGGAGGAGTTGAGGATGCCGAGGCCGACGTTGGACGTGCCGTCGCCCATGCCGAAGATCCAGCCGTAGCCGGGCAGCAGCCGGTCCTGGGGGCCGCGGCGGTCCCACAGCTCCAGCCAGGACTCCAGGTAGTCGTCGTCGTGGCGGGGCGAGGTGAAGTACGTGCGCACGGCGACGCCCATCGGGCGGTCCTCGCGGCGGTGCAGGCCCATGGCGAGCGACAGCCGGGTGGAGTTGCCGTCGGCTGCGACGACGAGCGGGGCGTGGAAGGTGACCGGGGTCTTCTCCTCGCCGAGCTTGGCGGTGACGCCGGTGATGCGGCCGGTGCGGTCATCGACGACCGGGGCGCCGACGTTGCAGCGCTCGTACAGCCTCGCGCCGGCCTTCTGCGCCTGGCGGGCCAGCTGTTCGTCGAAGTCGTCGCGCTTGCGGACCAGTCCGTAGTTCGGGTACGCGGCGAGGTCCGGCCAGTCCAGCTGGAGGCGGACGCCGCCGCCGATGATCCGCAGGCCCTTGTTGCGCAGCCAGCCGGCCTCTTCGGAGATGTCGATGCCCATGGCGACGAGCTGCTTGGTGGCACGCGGGGTGAGGCCGTCGCCGCAGACCTTCTCGCGGGGGAAGGCCGTCTTCTCCAGGAGCAGGACGTCCAGTCCGGCCTTGGCGAGGTAGTACGCGGTCGTGGATCCGGCCGGGCCTGCCCCGACGACGATCACATCCGCGCTGTGCTCGGAGAGGAGCTGCTCGGTCACGGTCGGATCTCCCGAAGACTCGAAATCGCGTGCCGCGCGGCACCTGTCCCATGCAGTCTATGGGGGTTCCCTGATCGACTTCCGAAGGGCTCCCAGATGTCGACCGAGCATTCCGGCGCTCCCTCCGCCACCTCCTCCGCTCCTTCCGTGCACCTGCGTGTCCCGACCGACGAGGACGCGCTCTCCTGGCACCGCGCCTTCGACGACCCCGAGGTGATGAAGTTCTTCGGCGGTACGTCGGAGGAGATCTCCCTGTACGAGGAGTGGACCGCCCGTCAGCGCAAGCTCGACGCGGAACTCGGCTTCTGCCTCTGGACCGTGCTCGACGAGGACGGCGAGGTGATCGGCTTCACCGGTGCCCAGCCCTGGCCGCGGACCGAATACGGGCCGGTGGGCGAGATCGAGATCGGCTGGCGGCTGGCCAGGTCGGCCTGGGGCCGGGGGTACGCCACCGCCGCCGCGCGCATCACGCTGGAGCGGCTGCGCGCGGCCGGGGTGGAACGGGTGGTCGCGCTGATCGACGCGGGCAACGAGCGGTCGATCGCCGTGGCCCGGCGGCTGGGCCTGGAGCGGGCGGAGAGCTTCACCGATCCGAAGACGGGACGACGGGTGGACTGCTTCCGGCCGACGTCGTGACCGGGACCTCGGCGGTGCGGTGAGGGGCCGCCGCCGGTGCTGACGCAACGGCGGCGGCCGTCAGTCGGTGTCGTCGAGGGGCCGGGTGGCCCACGAGGTGCCCTCCCCCGACGGGCCGGTCGTTGCGCCGGCCTTGTTCCCGCCCGCTTCCCGCCCGCCGGGTCGTCCTCCTAACCGTCCAGGAGGAACAGCACGCCCGCGGTGGCGCCGCCACCGACGAGCAGCGCCGCGAGGAGCGTGCCGGTCCAGACGAACACCGTGCGCCTGCGGGAGCCGGTCGCCGGGGCGGGCCGGGAGGCGGGCGACGTCCCGGGCGCGGCGGACAGTTGCGCGGTCCGCTCGTCGTACGCGTACGCGTACGGGCCGGGGCCCTGGGACGGGAACTGAGCCGGGGCCGGGGCCTGGGCCTGGGCCTGGGCCTGGCCGGTCGGGTTCTGGGACGCCGGGGCCTGGGGCGGTGCGGGGTGGGCCGGGGTGCCGGGGGTCGTGCCCGGTTGCGCCGGTACGACCGGGGCCCCGCCCGGGTACGCCGGGGGCATGCCCGGGGGCATCGGGCCGGGCGGCGTCGGCGGGGCGGGCGGAGTGCCCCCGCCCGCCATGCGCAGCAGGTACGGCGCCACGAACACCGCGCCGCCCACCCACAGCAGTCCGAACAGCAGCGCGTCCGGCACGCTCGGCGCGAACTCCGCCGTGCCCTGCCCGCCCATCTCCACGAAGCCGCCCGACAGTTCCGTGGACACCCCGCCGATCCCGCACAGCACCAGGAACATCGCGAGGAACAGGGCGCCCGCGGCGGCCTGTTCGCGCCGGTCCGCCGAGCGCCGCGCGGCCATGATGCCCACCGCGAGCGCGCACACCACACCGGTCACCACCGCGCAGGTCACCGCCCAGCCGCCGACCTCGTCGCCCAGTTCGGGGAGCCCGAAGCCGCCGTGCTCCATACCCGAGCCGAAGTAACCGAGCCGGCCCCGCACGTCGTACTCGACCGGGGCGCCCCAGCTCACGCCGAGCACCGCGAGCCCGATGTTCGGCAGCAGCGGCAGCGCGATCAGCATCGCCTCGCCGTCCACGTCATCGATGTTGGCGTAGGAGATGAACCCGATCAGGGAGCAGAGCAGGAGCACCGCGCCGAGCGCCCGTACCGCCGTCCCGGCCGTCCGGAGCGCGGCGTGCACGGCGGGCCGCTGCGCCCGCCACCGGCCCGAATCGTCGCGGTACAGCGCCCCGGCGGTGACGAGCAGCGACAGCGTCAGCGCCCCGAGCATGGCGAGCAGTGGCGCGGACGAGATCGAGACCCCGGCGATCTCGGGCTGGGAGAACAGCCCGAGCACCAGCACGACGGCCGAGGCCACGAGGCTGATCCGAACCGCGGCCTCCATGCCGTCGCCCCGCTTGCGGGCCGCCCTGGCGGCCAGGAACAGCGCGCCCAGCCACAGCACGGTGACGGTCAGCGGGACGACGGAGAGCACGGCGCCGCCCTGCGTCATGTCCCCATCCATGCCGTAGCCGTCGGAGTCGTAGCCGCCCCCGTAGTCCTCCCCGTAGTCGCCCCCGTAGTCCTCCCCGTAACGGCCGGTCGGGCCCACGGCCCGCAGTTCGAAGTTGCCGCCGAACGCCTGGAGCAGCATCGCCAGCGCGATCCGCAGCCGGTCGGTCCACCCGACGACGACCGTGTCGTCCTGCCCGTACGAGGGAATGGCGAGCGCCACCGCGAGGGCGACCAGCAGTCCGCTGGGCCAGGCCGCCGCCCTCGCCGCACCGGCCCAGCCGCCGCGGAGGACGCGGCCGAAGAACTCCCCGACGGGCGACGGCCCGGCAGGGGCCGTCGTCGGCGGGGCCATCGGCGGGCCCGCCGGTATCGGCGCGTACCCGGGCCCGGGAGCGCCCGGGGCGGGGGTTGCGTACCCGGGAGTTCCGGGCGGGGGACCGGCGGGCGGCGGCGGCTGGAGCGGCGGGGCCGGGGACACCGGAGGCCGGGACGGGGGCTGCGGGGGCGCCGCCTCCGGCGTCGTCGGCGCGGTGGCCTCCGCCGGGGGTGTGTCCGGACGCTCGCGCCCGCACTTCATGCAGAAGCGGGCCTCGTCCAGGGCCGGAGTTCCGCAGAAGGGGCAGTACGACGACATGAAGGCTCCGACGGCAGATACGGAAACGGGAACAGGGCGTGGAAAGACGTGACCTGTCAGGGACACATCTTCACCGACGCCCGGTTCCCGTCGGCCGAAGTCACCGGAGCGTTACGTGGCGGGCCCGCGCCCGCCACCGTTCAGGGACCCGCCACCGTTCAGGGGCCCGTCACCGTTCAGGGGGTGGGCCCGCCATCGCGGTCAGGGGCGTACGCCCCGGTGCAGCGCCACCACGCCGCTGGTGAGGTTGCGCCAGGCGACCTTCGACCAGCCGGCCCGCTGGAGCGCGGACGCGAGGCCGGGCTGGTCGGGCCAGGCGCGGATGGACTCGGCGAGGTAGACGTACGCGTCGGGGTTGGACGAGACGGCGCGCGCGACCGGCGGCAGCGCCCGTATCAGGTACTCGGTGTAGACCGTGCGGAACGGCTCCCAGGTCGGCTGGGAGAACTCGCAGATCACCACCCGTCCGCCCGGCCTCGTCACCCGGTACAGCTCGCGCAGCGCGGCGTCCGTGTCCTGGACGTTGCGCAGCCCGAAGGAGATCGTCACCGCGTCGAAGGTCTCGTCGCGGAACGGCAGCCGGGTGGCGTCGCCCGCGGTGAAGGGCAGCCAGGAGTGGCGCTTCTTGCCCTCCTCCAGCATGCCGAGGGAGAAATCGCACGGCACGACGTACGCGCCCGTCGCGGCGAACGGCAGCGACGACGTCGCCGTGCCCGCCGCCAGGTCGAGGATCTTCTCCGCGGGCCGGGCGTGCACCGCCTTCGCGACCTCCTTCCGCCACAGTCGGGCCTGGCCGAGGGACAGCACGTCGTTGGTGAGGTCGTAGTTCGCCGCCACCTTGTCGAACATCGTGGCGACTTCGTGCGGCTGCTTGTCCAGGGAGGCTCGGGTCACCCGTCCATTCAAGCAGCCCGGTCCGCCGCGCCACGCGCCGGTCGGGGGTCACCGGCGCGTGGACTGAACCAACCGGGTCCGTCGGCGGTCAGTACAGAAGGGGGGCACCGGGCCGCCCGGGGCCGGGGAGGCACGGATGTCGGTACGGAACGCACGTCGGCGGGGCCGGCCGGAGCGGGGCCGCGGCCGGCTGTGGGCCGCGGTCCTCGTACCGGCGGCACTGGTCTGTGCCGTCGTGGTGGCGGGGCCGCCCCGGCTCGCCGGGGAGGGGAAGAAGCCGGACGTGCCCACCGCGTCCAGGACGCCGCCGGCCGGCACCGGCACGTTCGCCGTCGCCCGCGCCGAACCCCGGGACGGCGGGAAGCGGGGCGGCAAGCCGTACCGGGTCGAGGTGGAGAAGGGCACGGGCGTCGACCCGGACCGGGCCGCCGCCGAGATCGCCCGCGTCCTGTCCTCGCCGCGCGGCTGGTCGCACCGCGGCGAGCACAGCTTCCGCCGGGTCTCCGAGGGACCGGCGGGCCTGGTGATCCGTATCGCCACGCCCGCGACCACCGACACCGTCTGCGGCCGGAGCGGCCTCGACACGCACGGCGAGGTCAACTGCCGGGTCGGCGCCGACGTCATGGTCAACCTCAAGCGCTGGCAGCAGGGGTCGCCCGAGTTCCACGGCCCGCTCGCCGAGTACCGGGCCCTGATCATCAACCACGAGGTGGGCCACTGGCTGGGCCGGGGCCACGAGACCTGCCCGGGCAGGGGCCGCCCCGCCCCCGCGATGATGCAGCAGATATACGGGCTGAAGGGCTGCGTCTCCAACGCCTGGCCGTACGACGCCGAGGGGCGCTACCTGGGCGGCCCCGCAGTGCCGTGACGAAGACGAAACGGCCGAACGGGACGTAACGGCCGTCGACAGGTTTGGGCTAGCGCCGCCGGAAGACCAATCGCCCGTCGAGCACCGTTACGGGACGGCCCTCAGCGCCGCCGGAAGACCAGCCGCCCGTCGAGCACCGTCGCCGTGCAGCACCCGGCGCCCTCGGCGAGCAGCGCCGCCAGGTCCGGTACGTCGAACACCGCCAGGTCCGCGGGGCCGCCGGGGTCGAGGGGCGTCGCGAACACCTCGGCCGGTCCCGGTCCCGGACCTGGTCCCCCTCCCGGACCGGCGACCAGCGGGTCCAGGGAGGCGGGGCCCGCCGCCGGTCCGGCGGGGGCGTGGACGCGCAGGCCCGAGCGGGCGACGGCCGTGCGCACGGCGGGCCGGGCGAAGGGGCCCCGGACGGCGGTCGTGCCGTGCCGCAGCATCCGTTGCAGTCCGCGCCGGGCACTGGCGCCCCAGCGGGCGTCGTCCATGCCGAGCGCGGCGAGCGCGGCGCCGGTGAGCGGTTCCTCGCCGAGTTCGTCCGCCTCTCGCGGGTCCGGGTGGTAGGCGGCCTCCAGCAGTGCCGGGGCGCCCGCGTTCAGCAGCCCCGGGGTGATCAGGCCGGACCACTGCCGGATCCGGGCCCGCGGCCGGGCGGCGGCCAGTTCCGCGCACGGTCCGACGGCGACGACCACGGCACCGTCCACGGCCACGGCGTCGGCCCCGTCCGGTCCCCCGTGCACCGCGTCGGCGGCGTGGATCGTCAGCAACGCGGCCTCTCCGATCTGTGGTGGTGGGGGGACGGGGGCGTCAGTTGGTGCTCAGGAGCTTCAGTTCGGGGTGTGCCGTGCCGCCCTCGATCGCCGTGGACGAGATGTGCGAGACGACGCGGTCGTCGGCCGGGTCGTTCGCCGGGTCGTCGTGGACGACGAGGTGCTCGTACGTGGTGGCGCGCTGCGCCGGTACCCGGCCCGCCTTGCGGATCAGGTCGATGATCTCCATCCGGTTGGAGCGGTGCTTGGCCCCGGCCGAGGAGACCACGTTCTCCTCCAGCATGATCGAGCCGAGGTCGTCGGCGCCGTAGTGCAGGGTCAGCTGGCCGACCTCCTTGCCGGTGGTCAGCCAGGAGCCCTGGATGTGCGCGACGTTGTCGAGGAAGAGCCGGGCGATGGCGATCATCCGCAGGTACTCGAAGAGCGTCGCCTGCGTCCGGCCCTTCAGGTGGTTGTTCTCCGGCTGGTACGTGTACGGGATGAACGCCCGGAAGCCGCCCGTCCGGTCCTGGACGTCACGGATCATCCGCAGGTGCTCGATGCGCTCGGCGTTGGTCTCGCCGGTGCCCATGAGCATGGTGGAGGTGGACTCGACGCCGAGGCCGTGCGCGATCTCCATGATCTCCAGCCAGCGTTCGCCGGACTCCTTGAGCGGGGCGATCGCCTTGCGCGGCCTGGCCGGCAGCAGCTCGGCACCGGCGCCCGCGAAGGAGTCGAGTCCGGCGGCGTGGATGCGCCGGATGGCCTCCTCGACGGAGACCTTGGAGATCCGGGCCATGTGCTCGACCTCGGAGGCGCCCAGCGAGTGGATGACCAGCTGGGGGAACGCCTTCTTGATCGCGGAGAAGTGCTCCTCGTAGTACTCGACGCCGTAGTCCGGGTGGTGGCCGCCCTGGAACATGATCTGGGTCCCGCCGAGTTCGACGGTCTCCGCGCAGCGGCGCAGGATGTCGTCGAGGTCGCGGGTCCAGCCCTTGGCGGTGTCCTTCGGCGCGGCGTAGAAGGCGCAGAACCTGCAGGCCGTGACGCACACGTTCGTGTAGTTGATGTTGCGCTCGATGATGTACGTCGCAATGTGCTCCGTACCGGCGTAACGGCGTCGGCGGGCGGCGTCGGCGGCCGCGCCCAGGGCGTGCAGCGGTGCCGAACGGTAGAGGTCGAGCGCCTCTTCCGCGGAGATCCGACCGCCTTCGGCGGCTCGGTCGAGGATGGGCTGAAGGTCGGCCTTCTCGGTCACCGGGCTGTCACCTTTCGGCGGTTTTTCAACGATCTACGGACCGGTTCAGCGTACGCCAGCCCCTGTCGGGTTCAGCTGCCGGACCGGGTCAGCGTGCCGTACGGAAGCCCCGCGCCCCGCTCCTCGGACCGGAACTCCAGGGTGCCGTCGGCGGTGCGGGTGAAGTGGACGACGGAGGTGGTGGAGGTGCACAGGCCGGGGGTGCTGGGGCGGTCCGGGTCGGTGCGTTCCTCCAGGGTCAGCTCCTTGCCCTCGACGAAGGTGAGGGTGGCGACGCTGTTGCAGCTGACGGTGATGCCGAGGCGGGTCAGCTCGGTGTTCATGCGGACCACGTCCGCGCCCTTCTTCCCGGCGGTGAAGACGGCCGTGAGCGTTCCGTGCGGCTGCCCCGTGGTCTTCTCGGTGACCGGGCCCTGCCACGTGCCGACGAACTCCTTCGGGAGCGCGGCGGCCTCGCCCGCTCCTCCCGTGCCGGAGTCGCCCGATTCGGTGGGCCGCGACGGGCTGGACCGGGAGGCGCCCGGCTCGGGGCTCTCGCTGCCGTGCCCGGCGTCGGCGCTGGTGTTGCCGCCCGGCATCAGGTCGAAGAGGAACGCGGCGCCCACGGTCACGGCGGCGAGTGCGCCCGCCACGGCGAGCGCGAGGGTGCAGCTCAGCCTCCGGCCGCGGTTCGCGTCCGGCCGGGCCGGGGTGGAGTCCGCGCTGACGGTGACGGAGAAACGGGGGTCGGCGGGCCGTGGACCGTACGGCCCGGACCTGTCGGACCGGCCGTGCGGTCCGGCCGTCCCCGAGGCCCCGGCGGTCCCCGGCGCCCCGGTCGTTCCCGGTGCTCCGGCCGTTCCCGGTGCTCCGGCCGGCTCGCCCGCACCGGCCGGGGTGGGCCACGAGGGCAGTATGCCCGGATGCGACAGCCGGGTCGGGTCGTGCGTGGGGAAGGGATCGACCGGCGGCCCGAACCCGCTGCCCGCACTGCCGAACCCGCCGCCCCCGCCGCCGGGCCCGCCCGTGCCCCCGTTGCCGCCCCCGTCCCCGTTGCCGCCCCCGTTCCCGCCGGCCGCGCCCCACGCCGCGCTGCTGAACGGCACCGGCCCCGACTGCACCGGCGCGTCCTGCGGCTCCAGGTCCAGCAGCGCGACCGCCGACCGGCTGACCTCGCGCACCAGCGGTCCGGGCAGCCACCCGGCCGCCACCAGCGCGGCGGCCCCGTCCGGCGCCAGCCGCCGGGCCAGCTCCAGGGGCGTGGGCCGGTCCCGGGGGTCCTTCATCAGGCAGCCGGCGACGACCTCCCGCAGGTCCCCCTCCAGCTCGCCCAGCTCGGGCTCCTCGTGCACCACCTTGTAGAGGAGTACGGCCGAGGAGTCGCCGAGGAAGGGGGCCGTCCCGGTCGCCGCGTACGCGAGCACCGCGCCGAGCGAGAAGACGTCGGCCGCGCCCGAGACGTCGACGCCCCGGATCTGCTCGGGCGCCATGTAACCGGGCGAGCCGACCGACACCCCGCTGGAGGTGAGCGAGGCGGTGGCGCCGAGGGCGCGGGCGATCCCGAAGTCGATCAGGCGGGGGCCGTCGAGGGCCAGCAGCACGTTGGACGGTTTCACGTCGCGGTGGATGAGGTCCTGCGCGTGCACGGCGGCCAGCGCCTCCCCGAGCCCGGCGCCCAGCGTCCGCACCGCGTTCTCGGGCAGCGGCCCGTGCTCGGCGACCGCGGCGGAGAGCGGCGGCCCGGCCACGTAACCGGTGGCGACCCACGGAATGGGCGCGTCCGGGTCGGCGTCCAGCACCGGCGCCGTCCACTGCGCGCCGATCCGCCGCGCCGCGTCCACCTCGCGCCGGAAGCGGGCGCGGAACTGCTCGTCGAGGGCGAAGTGGGGGTGCACGACCTTGACCGCCACGGTGCGCCCTCCGGCGCTGCGCCCCAGATAGACCCGGCCCATGCCGCCCGCACCGAGCCTGCCGAGCAATCGGTAGGCGCCGATGCTCAACGGTTCGCCGGCTTCCAGCGGCTGCATATGAACTCCCCCTGTGTACCGGCCCGACCTCCGACCGAAGCCTAGGGGGCGAAGGTCATCGGGTCACAGAGGAAACCATCCGCCTATTTCGCCCCTGAGGGAACGAACAACAACTTTCGGCACCACAAAAGGCGTGAATGAGTCGTTCACCCGAGCGATTACGGTGCGCGAACCAGCTCGCCGCATCCCGCCTTCGGGCAATCGGTTATTCGACGCGTATTGCCCCGAATCGAATCGACGGCCGGACGGACCGGGAACGGAGCGAAGGGAACGGAACGGAGCAAGAGGAAGGGAAGGGAACGGAGCGAGGGGAAGGAGACGGAAGAGAAGGGAAGGGCGCGGGGGAGAGGGCGGGAAGAGGGGCGGGAACGGATAAGCGCCCCGGAAAGTACAGGATTCATCCATGTCCGGCGCATTCCCCCGACAACCCGATCCGCACATTCACCCGGCGGCCCGATCCGCACATCCGCCCGGCGGCCCGATCCGTACCTCCCCCCGGCGGCCCGATCCGTACCTCCCCCCGCCCGCGCCCATGCGGCACCCGTATCCCCGTACCGCATCCCGCCGCGCCCCGCCTCCCCCGCGCGGTCAGCCGCCGAGCAGCTCGACCTTCACGTCCGCGGGGAAGCCGGTGGTCGGGCCGACCCGGCGCGCGAACTCCGACACGCCTGCCAACTGGTCCGGCCCGAAGCGGAAGTCCAGGGTCGTGAAGTACCGCTCCAGCACCTCCGAGTCGAACGCCTCCCAGCGCGCCGCCTGTTCCGCGACCTTGGCGACCTCCTCCAGGGAGAGGTCCCGCGAGGCCAGGAACGCCTCGTGCACCTTGCCCACCCGCTCGGGCTCGATCGCCAGGTAGTCCTTGCGGGCCGCCCAGACCGCGAAGACGAACGGCAGCCCGGTCCACTCCTTCCACATCTGCCCGAGGTCATGGACCTGGAGGCCGAGCCGGGGCGCGTCGTGCAGGTTGGCGCGCAGCGCGGCATCGCCGATCAGTACGGCCGCCTCCGCCTCCTGCATCATCAGGCCCAGGTCCGGCGGGCAGGTGTAGTAGTCCGGGTTCACCCCGTACCGCTCGGCGAGCAGCAGCTGGGCCAGCCGCACGGAGGTGCGCGAGGTCGAGCCGAGCGCCACCCGGGCCCGGTCCAGCTGTTCCAGCGGGACCTGGGACACGATCACGCACGACATGACGGGACCGTCGCAGCCCACCGCGATGTCGGGGAAGGCGACCAGGTCGTCGGCGTTGCGCAGGAACTCCACCAGCGTGACGGGGCCGATGTCCAGATCGCCCCTGATCAGTTGCTCGCTGAGCCTTTCCGGGGTGTCCTTCGAGAGCTCCAGGTCGAGCAGGGTCCCGGTGCGTGCCAGCCCCCAGTACAGCGGCAGGCAGTTGAGGAACTGGATGTGGCCGACGCGCGGCCGGTTGCGGCGGCCGTCGCCCGCGGCGGTTGAAACGGTTGAATTGTCCACATCGCGAGGCTAGACCCGCGGCGCCACCCGTACGGCACCGGGGGCGCGGGGCGTTCCCGATCCCACTCCCCGGAGCACTCCCGCCCACTTCCCGGAGCGCCCCCGCACCCCTTTCCGGAGCACTCCCGGCCCCTTCCCGGAGTGTCCGCGTCCGGTTCCCGGCAGGCACCCGCGCCGCGTTCCGGAAGTGCCGCGAGGACCCCTTCCGTACTCCTCGAAGACCCCTCCTCGACACCCTCCGGTGCAGCCACTTCGTGTGGTCATCGGCACGGCAATCAAACATCCGAGTGAAGTGATCTTTCCCTCTACCCCTCGATACACGCTGCGTGCTAGGCTCGACGCAAGTTGCAGTTTGGTTTCCCTTGCAGTACAGAGCCTGCGGAGCATGTAACCCGCAGGCTTTTGTAGTTTTCAGACTTCTATGCAGGTTCTGGAGCAGGGCAACCCTTTGGCCCAAGGAGGGCTTATGGCTACCGGAACCGTCAAGTGGTTCAACGCTGAAAAGGGCTTCGGCTTCATCGCCCAGGACGGCGGCGGCCCGGATGTCTTCGTCCACTACTCCGCGATCAACGCGTCCGGGTTCCGCTCCCTCGAGGAGAACCAGGTCGTGAACTTCGACGTCACTCAGGGCCCCAAGGGTCCGCAGGCTGAGAACGTCACCCCGGCCTAGTTGCCCGGGTCGGCCGATCGCGGCCGGCTAGTAGTACCCAAGGAGCCCCGCTCCTCCGCCTCGGCGGGGAACGGGGCTCCTGCCTTTCCCGTTTCTCCGCTTCCCGCGCCTCCCGCTCACCCCCCTCCGTTTCTCTTCCCTCCCCGCTCCACTCTTCTCCGCTCTCCTGCGCTCTTCTCCGCTCTCCTGCGCCGGTTTTTGCCGCCCGCGCGGGAGTACCGGCGGCGGAACGGAATTCCTGCCCGCCGACCGTTCCCCGCGCCTTCCCCGGCCCGTTCCTTTTCCGCTTCCACGGCTTTCCGTACGACGGCGCTTGACCTTGACACCGTGTGAAGCCGTGGAGTGAAGACATCATGTTCACCATCGGAGACTTCGCCCGGTACGGGCGGGTGTCGGCCCGGATGCTGCGCCACTACGACGCCATCGGGCTGCTGCGCCCCGACCGCACCGACCCCGCCACCGGCTACCGCTTCTACGGCGCCGCCCAGCTCGCCCGCCTCAACCGCATCATCGCCCTCAAGGATCTCGGCTTCACGCTCCAGCAGGTGCAGGTCATCCTCGACGAGCAGGTGGGTCCGGAGGAGCTGCGCGGCATGCTGCGGCTGCGCCGGGCGGAACTGGAGGCGGCCATGCGGGCCGCCGCGTCCCGGCTGGCACAGGTCGAGGTGAGGCTCCGGTCGATCGAGAGCGAGGGACACATGTCCACGAACGACGTCGTCGTCAAGAAGGTCGCGGCGGTACGGGTCGCCGAGCTGACCGGCACCGCGGCGAGCTACGAGCCGGAGCACGTCTCCCCCGTGATCGGCCCGCTGTACGAGCGGCTGTTCCCCCTGCTGGAAGCGGCGGGTACCGTGCCGAGCGGGCCGGGGATCGCGTACTACGAGGACGCGCCGGAAGGCGGTGCGGTCGTCGTCCACGCCGGGGTCACGGTCTCCGCGCCGGTGGGTCCGGTCGGCGACACCGGGATCACGGTGGTCGAGCTGCCCGCGTTCGAGGCCGCGACGATCGTGCACCGGGGGTCGATGGACGGTGTGCTGCCGACCTCCCAGACCCTGGCCCGCTGGATCGACGCCCACGGTTACCGGTCCGCGGGGTACGCCCGCGAGATCAGCCTGGAGTGCCCCGAGGACCGGGACCAGTGGGTGACGGAGCTCCAGGAGCCGATCGCCCGGGTCTGACCCCGTAATCGGATCACGAGTCGGATCACGGGTCCGATCCGGGGCCTGATCACGGGTCCGATCACGGGCCTGACCCCGGATCCGACCACGGATCGGATCCCGAACCGGATTCCGGATCGGACCATGTCCTTCCGCGGACGGCGCCCCGTGCCCCGGCCGCGGAGGGGCGCGCCCCTACCGTCCTCCCCCGCTCCCCGCCCACAGCCCGTCGTCCGTCAGTCCCAGCAGGTCGATCGCGTTGCGGCGCACGATCCGGTCCACCACGTCGGCGTCCAGGTGCCCCATCTGCGCCTCGCCGACCTCGCGGGACCTGGGCCAGGTGGAGTCGGAGTGCGGGTAGTCCGTCTCGTACAGGACGTTCCCCACCCCGATCGCGTCCAGGTTCCTCAGGCCGAAGGCGTCGTCGAAGAAGCAGCCGTACACGTGCTCGGCGAACAGCTCCGACGGCGGGCGGTGGACCTTGTCGGCGACGCCGCCCCAGGCCCGGTTCTCCTCCCAGACCACGTCGGCGCGTTCCAGGACGTACGGGATCCAGCCGATCTGACCCTCCGCGTACATGATCCGCAGGTTGGGGAAGCGTTCGAACTTGCCGCTCATCAGCCAGTCGACCATGGAGAAGCAGCAGTTGGCGAAGGTGATGGTGGAACCGACGGCGGGCGGGGCGTCGGCCGAGGTGGACGGCATCCTCGAGGACGAGCCGATGTGCATCGCGATCACCGTCCCCGTCTCGTCGCAGGCCCGCAGGAACGGATCCCACTCGTCCGTGTGAATGGACGGCAGACCGAGATGCGGGGGTATCTCGGAGAACGCCACCGCGCGCACGCCGCGCGCCGCGTTGCGCCGGACCTCCTCGGCGGCCAGGTGCGCGTCCCAGAGCGGGATCAGGGTGAGCGGGATGAGCCGGCCCCGCGCCTCGGGGCCGCACCACTCCTCCACCATCCAGTCGTTGTAGGCGCGCACCCCGAGCAGCCCCAGCTCACGGTCGTTCGCCTCGGTGAAGGTCTGGCCGCAGAAGCGGGGGAAGGTGGGGAAGCAGAGGGCGGACTGGACGTGGTTGGCGTCCATGTCGGCGAGCCGCTCGGGCACCGAGAACGAACCCGGACGCATCTGCTCGTACGTGATGATCTCCAGCTTGATCTCGTCCCGGTCGTAGCCGACCGCGGTGTCGAGCCGGGTGAGCGGCCGGTGCAGGTCCTCGTACACCCACCAGTCGCCGATCGGCCCGTCGTCGCCCCGCTCCCCCATCACGGGTGCGAACTTTCCGCCCAGGAACGTCATCTCCTTGAGCGGTGCGCGGACGATCCGCGGACCTCGGTCGAGGTACTTGGACGGGAGCCGGTCCCGCCAGACATGAGGGGGCTCCACCGTGTGGTCGTCCACCGAGATGATCTTCGGGAAGGTCTCCATGTCCACCACGGTAGCGCCGATCTGACGAACCGTCAGCCATCTGTGCGGCCACCCTTTCCGAAATCGTTGTCGAGGGCTTGTGCAGAGCGTCACCCACTGCTGTCGTGGCCGCCCAAGACAAGGCAGACTGTTGAGCGCGATACCAGCGGTACCGAGCAATCCGGATCCACCCGGCCCGGAGCGGTACAGGGACGGGTAATCCGGACGGGCGGCACCGGCACGACCGGCGCACCGGCGGGGCGAGCAGGGCAGGAGGCAGCAATGGACCGTGACCACGGGCCGCGCGCGCGTGTTCCGGAGCAGCGTGCTCCGCAGCAACGGTCGGCACCCGGTGCCGAACTGCGCTTCTCCGTGCTCGGTCCGGTGCGGTCATGGCGCGACGGCGAGGTGTTGCCGTCCGGTTCGCCGCAGCAGCGCGCCCTGCTGACCGCGCTGCTGCTGCGCGACGGCCGCACGGCCACCGCCGCCGAACTCATCGACGCCATCTGGGGCGACGAACCGCCCTCGCAGGCGCTCGCCGCCATACGTACGTACGCCTCCCGGCTCCGCAAGGTGCTGGGCCAGGAGACGCTGGTCAGCGACGCCGGCGGGTACGCGATCCGGGCCGACCGGGACGCCCTCGACGTGAACGTGGTCCGGGACCTGGCGGCCGAGGCGGAGAAGGCCCGCGCCGGTGGCGACCGCGCGCAGGCCCGCGCCCTCCTCGGCAAGGCGCTCGGGCTGTGGGAGGGCGAGGCGCTGGCGTCGGTGCCCGGCCCGTACGCCGAGAACCAGCGGACCCGGCTGGAGGAGTGGCGGCTCCAGCTCACCGAGACCCGCCTCGACCTGGACCTGGAGGTCGGCAGCCACGCGGAGGCGGTCTCCGAACTGACCGCGCTCACCGCCGCGCACCCGCTGCGCGAGCGGCTGCGCGAGCTGCTCATGATCGCCCTGTACCGCAGCGGCCGGCAGGCCGAGGCGCTCGCGGTGTACGCCGACACCCGCCGGCTGCTCGCCGACGAACTGGGCGTCGACCCGCGCCCCGAGCTGTCCCAGCTCCAGCAGCGCATCCTCCAGGCCGACGAGGAACTGGCCCGCCCGTCGGACGAGCCGGCCCCGCCCCCCGCACCGGTGCGCCCCGCCCAGCTCCCGGCCACCGTGCCGGACTTCACCGGCCGCTCCTCCTTCGTGCGCGAGCTCGGCGACCGGCTGGCGACCGCCGAGGGGTCCGTCATGGCCGTCTCGGCCCTGGCCGGCATCGGCGGCGTCGGCAAGACCACCCTCGCCGTGCACGTCGCCCACCAGGCACGCCAGCACTTCCCGGACGGCCAGCTGTACGTGGACCTCCAGGGCGCGGGGGCGCGGGCCGCCGAACCGGAGACGGTCCTCGGCGCGTTCCTGCGCGCCCTGGGCACGGCGGACTCGGCGATCCCCGACTCCATGGACGAACGCGCCGCGCTGTACCGCTCCACCCTGGACGGCCGCCGCATCCTGGTCCTCCTGGACAACGCCCACGACGCGGCCCAGATCCGCCCCCTGCTGCCCGGCACCGCGGGCTGCGCGGCCCTGGTCACCAGCCGCGTCCGCATGGTCGACCTGGCCGGCGCCCACCTCGTGGACCTGGACGTGATGTCGCCCGAGGAGGCGCTCCAGCTCTTCACCCGGATCGTGGGCGAGGAGCGGATCAACTCCGAGCGCGAGGCGGCCCTCGACGTGGTCGCCGCCTGCGGTTTCCTCCCCCTGGCCATCCGCATCGCCGCCTCCCGGCTGGCCGCCCGCCGCACCTGGACGGTCTCCGTCCTCGCCGCCAAGCTCGCGGACGAACGCCGCCGCCTGGACGAGCTCCAGGCCGGGGACCTCGCGGTGAAGGCCACCTTCGAACTCGGCTACGGGCAGCTCGAACCCGCCCAGGCCCGCGCCTTCCGCCTGCTCGGCCTGGCCGACGGCCCCGACATCTCCCTGGCCGCGGCGGCCGCCCTGCTCGACCTGGACGCGCACGTGGCGGAGGACCTCCTGGAGGCCCTGGTCGACACCAGCCTCGTGGAGTCGGCGGCCCCGGGCCGGTACCGCTACCACGACCTGGTGCGCCTCTACGCCCGCTCCTGCGCGGAGCGCGGCGAGCTCCCGGAGGAACGCGAGTCGGCCCTCTCCCGCCTGCTGGACTTCTACCTGGCGACGGCGGCGGGGGTGTACGCGCTGGAGCGGCCGGGGGACCGCACGGTCGCCCACCTGGAGCCCACGGAGAGCAAGGGGCTTTCGTTCACCAGCCACGAGCAAGCGCTCGACTGGCTCTACTCCGAGGCTAGTTCGCTGCTGGCGTGCGCCCAGCAGTCGGCTGTCGCCGGAACCCTCCGGCGGAGTGTCGATCTCCTCATGGCCTGCAAGGACCTCGCTGAATCCGGCGCCAACTCGCGCCAGTTCGAGTCCGTGGCCACAGCGGTGCGGGATGCCGCGGCGACGGCCGGCGATCCACGCTCCGAGGCCCGGGCACGGACGACGCTCGCGCAGGTGCACAGCACCGCCGGCCGTTTCGACCAGGCCGACGAGGAAGCACGCAAGGCCATGCGGCTCGCGCCCTCGACGGACGACGTGTGGACCCACTGCAACGCCCCCAACGAGCTCGGGATCATCGCCGGATACCGGAATCGGCTCGACGAGGCGGAGACTCTTCTCCAGCAGACCATCGCCGCCTTCCGGGCCGATGCCAATCAGCCCGGCGAGGCGAGCGCCCTGTGCAACCTGTCCCGGGTTCACCTCGCCATCGGGCACACCGCGAGCGCGGTGGAACTCGCCAGCGAGGGCGTGGCCCTCTACAACCGCATGGGGCTCACACTCCGGTTGGCCAACGGCCGCTACGCCCTGGGCCTGGCCCTGGCCCGCGCCGGCCGGCAGGACGAGGCACAGGACCGGCTGGCCGAGGCGCTCTCCGTCTTCCGTGACAGCCGGCAGAAGCTGTGGGAAGGGATGACCCTCTTCCGCCTGGCCGAGGTCCACCTCGACGCAGGGCAGCCCGCCCAGTCCGCGGGTCTGGCCGAACAGGCCCTGACGGTCCTGTTGCACGTGGGCGGCGAATGGCGGCGCGCCAACGTGCTGACCACGCTCGGGAAGGCCCTCCAGGGCATAGGGCAGGCGGACCGGGCAAGGGCCTGCTGGCGGGAAGCGCTCTCGGTCTTCGACCAACTGGAGGCTCCCGAGGCGGCGACCGTGCGTCAGCTGCTCTCCTCCGCCACGATCGCCAGCGGATCCTGACAGGCGTTCATCATTCGTTTATCGCTCCACGGCACTCTCTTACCTGTCGACTCGTCGTGTCGGGGGGCAGGCGGGTCGGCAGGGGGACCGCGCACTAAGGTGAACGGCTCTGAACAGCCCGTCCGGCAGTCAACGGGGGAACAGCCGGACGGGCTTGGCCGCCTATCCATGTACCGAGTAATGGAGTTCACGACATGAGCGACGACAAGAAGATCCAGGTGCCGAACCAGGCATCGGGCAAGACGGGGGACGTCAAGCCCACCGACAGTCACATGACCGGTGGTGAGCCGGAGATCAAGCCCATGGACAGCCACATGACCGGTGGCGAGCCGGAGATCAAGCCCATGGACAGCCACATGACCGGGGCCGATCCCCGCTAGTTCTTCATGTGACGGGGAAGGCGGCCGCGGCGGCGCGGAGGGGGAGCCGTCGCGGCCGCCGCATGTCTACACACCTGCAGTCAGGTAATCGCGCCAACAATTGATCGCTTCTCGCCAGAGGGGTTCCGAGATCGCCCCCCCTGTCACTAACGTCACTTCACGTCCAGAAGCTTGCTCCCATCACAGGAGTTGGAATGACCCGCACGAAGAAGACCCTTGTCGCCGCCGCGTTCGCCGTGGCCCTCGGCCTCGGCGCGGCCACCCCGGCCCTGGCCGAGAACCACGCCGGAGACACCCCGGTCACCACCCAGGACACCGTGGTAACCCCGCAGGACGAGAACCACGCCGGCTGAGCCGCACCGCACAACAGCGAAGGGGCACGAGCCGGTCGGCTCGTGCCCCTTCTTCGTGTCCGCCCCTACAGCCCCTGGACCAGCACCTTCGGGTCGCACAGCTTCCCCATGTCGTCCTCGTCCGAGGTGAGGACGACCACCCGGCCCCGCTGCCGCCCCGCGATCACCGCGAGGGCCGCGTCGATGGCGTACTTGTGACCGTGCAGGCCGGTGTCCGCCAGCAGGCCGATCGCCTCGTCCGCGACCTCCTTGGTCACGGGTTCGACGACGATCCGGGACATCGCCCAGTTCCACTCCGCGCGCCGGATCCTGTCGTGATACGCCTCGATGAGCGTCATGGAGCTGGTCAGGACCCTGGCACCCACCTGGTGGGCCTTGGTGAGCATGGCCGTCATGGCACGCTCACGGCGTACCGCCCTCGACAGGGCCTCACTGTCCAGCACGAAACAGAGATCTGCTGTCACGCGGCCGCCGCTCCGTCCTGTGCGTCCGGCTGCCGTTCCTCGAACCACCGCTCGATGTCACGCATCTCCGCCGCGGCAGCCGCCTGTTCCTCCTCCGTGGGCGGCCCGCCCTTCTCCTGCATCCACGCCACCAGCTCCCCCAGCCGGTCGTGCTCGCGCTGGCGCTCTATGGCACGGGTGACGTACGCGCTGAAGGCCCCCGGGCCCACCTCGCTGCGGATCTCCTCCGCGAGCTCCTCCGGCAGCGTGACCGTGTACTTCTTGGTTGCCATACAGGTCACCATACTCTCGGGCGGATCCGGCCGACGACCCCGTTCACTCCATGAGGTGAGCACATGACCTCATGGTGTGAACGCCCTGTCAGCCGCCCGTCCGCCCCCGCAATTCCCCCTTCAGCACCTTGCCGCTCGCGTTGCGCGGGAGTCCGGGCACGAACTCGACCGTGCGGGGGACCTTGTAGTTCGCCATCTCGCGTCTCGACCAGGCGATCAGGTCGTCGGCGGTCGTCGTCGCGCCCGGTCTGCGGACCACGTACGCCTTGCCGACCTCGCCGAGCCGGGGGTCCGGGACGCCGATCACCGCCACGTCGGCCACGTCCGGGTGCAGGCCGAGAAGCTGTTCTATCTCGGCCGGGTACGCGTTGAAGCCGCCGACGATGAACATGTCCTTGATCCGGTCGGTGATCCGGAGGTTGCCCGCCCCGTCGAGGACGCCCACGTCGCCGGTGCGGAGCCAGCCGTCCGGGGTGATCGCGGCGGCCGTGGTGCCGGGGTCCTCGAAGTAGCCCGCCATCACGTTGAAGCCGCGGACCAGGATCTCGCCGGGCTCGCCGGGGTCGGCCAGGACGCGGACCTCCGTGCCCGGGATCGCCCGGCCCGAGGTGGTGGCGACGGTCTCCGCCGGGTCGCCGCGGCGGCACATCGTGACGATGCCGCTCGCCTCGGAGAGGCCGTACGCGGTGAGGACCGTCGCGATGCCCAGCTCCGTGCGCAGGCGTTCCACCAGTTTCAGGGGGACCGCCGCCGCGCCCGTCACGACCAGGCGCAGGGCGGAGAGGTCGTGGGCGGAGCGCGCCGGATGGTCCAGGAGGGACTGGTGGAGGGTGGGCGGGCCCGGCAGGACCGAGATGCGTTCGGCGGCGATGTTGGCCAGGGCGGTGTCCACGTCGAACACCGGTTGCGGGACCATCGTCGCGCCCCGCATCAGGCACGCGATGACGCCCGCCTTGTAGCCGAAGGTGTGGAAGAAGGGGTTCACGATCAGATAGCGGTCGCCCTCGCGCAGACCGGCCAGTTCGCTCCAGATCGCGTAGCAGCGCAGGGTCTGGGCGTGGGTGATCACCGCACCCTTGGGCCGGCCCGTGGTGCCCGAGGTGTAGATGATGTCGGAGGGGTCCGAGGGGGCGATCGCGTCGGCCCGGGCGCGCGCCTCGGCCCCGGACACCTCCTTCCCCGCCGCCAGGAAGTCCTTCCAGGTGACGTAGTCGTCGGGGGCGGAGTCGGCGAGCACCACCACCCGTTCCAGGTGCGGGAGCGGCACCCCGGCCCGGCGCAGGGACGCCACGTAGGAGGTGCCGAGGAAGGTGCCCGTCACGAACAGGAGCCTCGCCCGGCTGCGTTGCAGGACGTACGCCGCCTCCGTGCCCTTGAAGCGGGTGTTGAGGGGGACGAGGACCGCGCCCGCCGTGACGGCGCCGAGTGCGGAGACGATCCAGTCCAGGCCGTTCGGGGCCCAGATCGCGACCCGGTCCCCCGGCGCCACGCCCGAGGCCAGGCACGCGGCGGCGGCCCGCTCGACACGTTCGCCGAGTTCGGCGTACGAGATCCGGGTCCGGCCCTCGACGACCGCCTCCCGGTCCCCGTACCGCCGCGCCGCCGCCCGTACCAGCCCCGGGATGCTGCCCCACTCCTCGTCGCCGCGCATCGCTCGCCCTCCTGACGCAATAGCTGACTATCCGTCAGATTAGCTGTAGCCTCAGCCGCTGTCAGCAGTCATGACTGCCTGGGAGGTGGCGGTGACGGCGCTCAAGGACGCGACGGCGATAGCCGGCATAGGACAGACGGCCTTCGCGAAACGACTCCCCGAATCCGAGAAGACCCTGGCCTGCCGGGCCATCGTCGCGGCGCTCGACGACGCGGGCATCGCCGCGTCGGAGGTGGACGCGTTCGCCTCGTACACCATGGAGGAGACCGACGAGGTCGAGATCGCCAAGTCCATCGGGGCGGGCGATGTCACCTTCTTCAGCAAGGTGGGGTACGGCGGCGGCGGCTCCTGCGCGACGGTCGCGCACCTCGCCGCCGCCGTGGCGACCGGGCAGGCGGGCGTCGGCGTCGCCTGGCGGTCGCGGAAGCGGGGTTCGGGCCCCCGGCCCTGGAAGAACACCGCGGCGCAGCTGCCCACCCCCGGCCAGTGGACCCGCCCGTACGGACTGCTGCGGCCGGCCGACGAGATCGGGATGCTGGCCCGGCGGTACATGCACGAGTACGGGGCGACCCGCGACCATCTCTTCAACGTCGCCCTCGCCTGCCGCAACCGCGCCAACCAGAACCCGGACGCGATGATGTACGAACGGCCGCTGACCCGCGACATGTATATGACCTCGCGCTGGATCAGCGAGCCGCTCTGCCTCTTCGACAACTGCCTGGAGACGGACGGGGCGCTGGCCTGTGTCGTCGTGTCGGCTGAGCGGGCCCGCGACTGCCGGCACAGACCCGTCTACATCCACTCCGTCGCCCAGGGCCTGCCCGCCCAGCACCACGGGATGGTCAACTACTGGAACGACGATCCGCTCTCCGGTCCCGCCTGGACGGCCGCCCGGCAGCTGTGGAAGCAGGCCGACTTCGGCCCGGACGACGTCGATGTGGCGCAGATCTACGACGCGTTCACCCCGCTCATCCCGCTCTCCCTGGAGGGCTACGGCTTCTGCGGGCGCGGCGAGGGTGCCGCGTTCACCGAGGGCGGGGCGCTGGAGAGCGGCGGCCGGCTGCCGATCAACACCGGGGGCGGCGGGCTCAGCGAGGCGTACGTGCACGGCTTCAACCTGATCACCGAGGGCGTGAAGCAGTTGCGCGGCGTCTCCACCGCCCAGGTCCCGGACGCCGCCACGTGCCTGGTCACCGCGGGCGAGGGCGTGCCCACGTCCGCCGTACTGCTGAGGAGTTGACCGGAATGGATGGAATGCTGCTGCCCGTGGTGGACGAGGACGGCGCGCCGTTCTGGGAGTACGCGGCCCGGGGCGAACTGCGGGTGCAGGCGTGCGCGGCCGAGGGGTGCGGGCGGCTCCGCTTCCCGCCGCGGCCGTGCTGCCCGCACTGCCGGTCCTTCGACAGCGAGTGGCGGCCGACGAGCGGGCGCGGGCGCATCTGGTCGTACGTGCTGCCGCACCCGCCGCTGCTGCCGGCGTACGCCGAACAGGCCCCGTACAACGCCGTGGTGGTCGAACTGGCCGACGTGCCGGGCATCCGGCTGGTCGGGAACGTGGTGAGCGGGCCGGACGCCCCGCTGGACTCGGTCGATCCGGCGCGGCTGCGGATCGGCGCGCCGGTGCGGGCGGTGTTCTGCCCGGCCGGGTCCGGGGTGACGCTGGTGCGCTGGCTGCTGGAGAGGTGAGCGACGGTGGCGCTGCGCACGGAGCGGGACGGGGGGACCGGGGTCGCGCTCGTCACCCTCGACCGGCCCGACCGGCTGAACGCGATCGACCTGGCCATGGCGGACGAACTGGCCGCCGCCTGGCGGGCGTTCCGCTTCGACGACGGGGTGCGGGCGGTCGTGGTCACGGGGGCGGGCGGCCGGGCCTTCTGCACCGGGATCGACCGGGGGGTGGACGTGCCGCAGCCCTCGTCCCCGTACGCGATCGACGACCCGCTGATCGCGATCGGGCCGAAGGCGAACGACCTGTGGAAGCCGGTGATCGCGGCCGTCGAGGGAATGGCCTGCGGCGGGGCGTTCTATCTGCTGGGCGAGGCGGAGTTCGTGATCGCGGCCGAGGGGGCGACGTTCTTCGACCCGCACACGACGTACGGCATGGTCAGCGCGTACGAGGCGATCTCCATGGCGCAGCGGATGCCGTTCGGCGAGGTGGCCCGGATGTCCCTGATGGGGACGGCCGAACGGGTCTCGGCCCGCCGCGCGTACGAGACCGGGCTGGTCAGCGAGGTGACGGAGGCCGGGGGTGCGGTGGCGGCGGCGCTGCGGGCGGCGGAGGTCATCGCCTCGTACCCGACGGCGGCGGTGCAGGGGACGGTACGGGCGGTGTGGTCCGCGAAGGAGGCGGCCAGGGCGCAGGCCATGGCCCACGCCCCGCACCTGATCGCGCTGGGGAACCTGCCGCCGGAGCAGCAGGCCGAGCTGTTCCGGGGCCGGGACGGAGGTAACGGAGGTAAGGGCGGGGGCCGGGGCGGGTTCCGGACCCGGTGAGGCCGGGGGACCGGCTCCCGGCTCGATGAAGTCGGGAGGCGGGTTCCCGGCCCGGTGGGGTCAGTAGCTCAGCTCGGCCTCGACCCGGCACTTCTTCACCCGGGAGACCTTGCGCGGGTTGTCCATCCGCACGCTGACGGTCTCGGTCTCGCCGCCCTCGGCGGTCACGCTCGCCTCACCGGTGTCGACGGTGTCGCCCCGCGCGTCGAGGAAGGTGACGTCGACCTCGTAGGTGTGCGAGCCGGTGGCGTTGGCCGTGAGCCGGACGGTGGAGGTGGTGACGGCCTTGCGCTTGCCCTTGCGGGGCTGGGCGCAGCGGAGGACGTAAGCCTGGGGCTCGTCCGAGGCGGTGGGGGTGGGGGTGACGTAGTCGGTGCCGCCGGAGGAGGAAGAGGAGCTCGACGAGTCGTCGTAGACGTAGTCGTCGTTGTCGTAGTCGCTGCTGCTGCCGTTGCTCTTCTTGGAGTTGGAGCAGCCCCCGCCGCTGCTGCTCGATCCCTTGCTCTTGCCGCTGCGACCGCCGGAGGAGGAGGTGGAGAAACCGGTGAGGGCGAGTACCACCACGACCAGTACCGCGGAAAGCTTGATGTGCTGCCGCATCATCGATGCAGCCCCCCTTGTGTTGTTGTCCGTTTCTTCTGTTCTCGAACGACCGCGCGACACGCTAGCGCACGGTGGCGGGGGTGCGGGGGCGGGCGTAGCGTCGGGGCCGAGAGCGGTGCAGAGCTGTGACACCTGCCCGTACCCCGCAGGAGGCCGGTGATGATCCGCAACGTCCTCGGCCCGGTCCTCGGCTCGGTCCTCGCTCTCGCCGGAGCGACAGCCGTCGTGCTGAGTCCCTTCCGTGCCTGGTACGACGGCCGTCCCGGCCTGGGGTGGGGCGTGGCCCAGGCGGTCGCGGGCGGGGTGCTGCTGCTGGCGGGCCTGGTGGTGATGTCGGGGTGGCCCGGCCGCAGGACGCGTGAGCGGCCGTACGCGGCACCCGGTTCGGAACATCCGGACACCTGGCCGCCGACGCAGGAGCCGGGGCCGTCCGTCCAGACGAGCACGCTGCCGGAGCCCGAACCGGAGCTGTACACGGGGCCGCCCCCGGAGCATCGCCCGGCACACCACGAGAAAGCGGCCGAGGACGAAGACGGGGGCGAGGGCAGGGACGAAGACGGTAACGAGGGGCCGGGCACCGGTCGCCCGCCGCCGCGCCGCTGAGGCCCGCGTGCGGGTGCACGGGCCCCGGGGCGCGGGCGCGGTCACGCCCGGGCCCGGCCGCCTCCCGTGCCCGTGCCCTTCAGCGCGTCCAGCGCGTACACGCAGCGGTCCTTGCTGCACGCGTACACGACGCCGCCCTGCGCCACCGGCGAGCCCGTGATCTCGCCACCCGTCGCCAGCTTCCAGCGGAGCTGCCCGCCCGCCGCGTCCAGGGTGTACAGGACGTGGTCGGCGGAGCCGAAGTGGACCCGCCCGTCGGCCACCACCGGCGAACCCACCACCTCGCCGCCGGCCGCGAACCGCCACTTCGGGGTGCCGGTGACCGCGTCGAGCGTGTACAGGGCGCTGCCGCTGCCGACGTGCACGTTCCCGCCCGTGACCAGGACCGGTTCGATCGACTGACGGGCCTCCGTGGCGATGCGCCAGCGGTCCTTGCCGGTCGAGGCGTCGATCGCGTAGACCGTGCCGAGGTAGTCGGCGAGGTACACGCCGCCGCCGGTGACGGCGGGGCCCGGGGCGAAGGCGGGCGGGGAGAGGAAGACCGAGGGCGACTCGAAGTGCCAGCGGACGTGGCCGGACATGGCCTCGACGGCCAGGACCCGGGCCCCCGCGCTGACGTAGACGTAGCCGTCCGGGGCGGCCGTCACCCGGACCGGCACACCGCCGCAGGAGGCCGCGTCGCCGATGGGGTAGGACCAGCGCTCGATGCCGGTGCGGGCGTCCACGGCGCGCAGCCGGGCGTCCTGCCAGAGGTAGACCGTGCCGTCGTGGATCACGGGCCCGGCCTCGGCCGTCTCGAAGTCGGTCTGCAGGCCGCTGCTCTCCCACAGCTTCTCGCCCGAGGACGCCTCCCACGCCTGGACGCCGCCGCCCCGGGTGCCGGTGACGACGGTGCCGCGCCCGGCCTTGAGGGAGTACACCCAGGCGTCCGTCTGCAGCCGCCACTGATCGGCGCCGGTCGCCGCGTCCAGGGCGTAGAGGGACGGGCCGTCGGAGGCGTGGATCCTGCCGCCCTCGACGGCCATCACCCAAGCCACGTCGCGGGTCTTGAACTGGCGCCGCCCGTTGCCGACGTCCAGGGCGTGCACCTCGAACGACGTGACGTAGAGCAGGTCCCCGGCGACGACGGGCGTCCCCCAGACGTCGTTGGACATCCGGAACCGCCAGGGCCGCCAGCGGTCCGGCTCGGGCGGGGGGTCGGCGGGCTGCGCGGGGCCGGGCACGGGGGCAGAGGCGGGGGCGGGGGTGGTGCGGGTGGAGCCGCCCACCCCGGCGGGCGGGCGCACCCAGCCGGTCGCGGGGCCCGCGTCCGCGGCGGCCGGGACGGCCGAGCGCACGTCCTGGGCCCGCGGGCCGGGGCCGATCGGCACCTTCGCCCCGGGCAGCCGCACCGGGCCCCCGGGTCGGGGGCGGGCGCCGTCAGGGAGGCCGAGGAGCGCGGATCGGGGCCGGCGTGCCGTCCGCCGTCGGGGCCGCCGGGCGGCGGCCCGGGCGGCGGGGGCGGCGGGGGCGGCGGGGTGACCGGCGGGGCGGGCGCGGGCCGCCGGCCGCCGCGGCGCTGCTCGATCATCGTGGTGGCGGAGGCCGGCAGCCACGCCGAGGCCGTACCGCTGTCGTCGCCGCCGGAGGCGAACAGGTGCGGGGCGAGCTGGGCCTGGAGGTCGGCGGGGGTGGGCCGCAGCGCGGCGTCCATCTGCATGCAGGACTCGATCAGCGGGCGCAGCTCGCCGGGCAGGCCCTCCAGGTCCGGTCCCTCGCGCAGCAGCATGAAGACGGTCTCGACGGGGTTGGCGCCGTGGAACGGGGCGTGGCCGGTGGCGGCGAAGACCAGGGTGGAGCCGAGCGAGAAGATGTCGCTGGCGCCGGTGACGCTGCGCGAGTCCCTGGCCTGCTCGGGCGACATGTAGGCGGGGGTGCCGACGGCGACGTTCGTCATGGTCAGCCGGGTGTTGGAGACCCCGGACGCGATGCCGAAGTCGATCACCCGGGGGCCGTCCTCGACGACGAGCACGTTCGACGGCTTCATGTCGCGGTGGACGAGCCCGGCGCCGTGGATGGACTGCAGCGCCTCGGCGATCCCGGCGGCCAGCCAGCGCACCGCCTGGACGGGCATGGGCCCGCACTCGGTCACTATCTCTTCCAGCGAGGGGGCCGGTACGTAGGCGGTGGCCAGCCACGGCACGGCCGCCCGCGGGTCGGCGTCCACCACCGCGGCGGTGTAGAAGCCGCTGACGGCCCTGGCCGCCTCCACCTCGCGCGTGAAGCGGACCCGGAACAGCTGATCCTCGGCGAGCTCCGTGCGCACGGTCTTGATCGCCACCCGCCGGCCCGAAGCCGAACGGGCGAGGTAGACGAGCCCCATGCCGCCGGCACCGAGCCGGCCCAGCACCTCGAACGGGCCGATCCGCCTCGGGTCGTGCTGCGTCAGCTGCTCCACCACTTGCCCTGCCACCTCCCCGTACGGGCCTCAGGAACAGAAGCCCGCGAAAACCCGCCCTGTACGGCGTCTCACCACTGGGCACCACCCGGCGGTGCGCACCCCCGATTCTTCCTGGCTGAGGCCCCGGTTGCGAACCCGGGGGCGGATCGGGGTGTCACAGCTCACTCCATCCCCATCCCGGACACAGGGGGACGGAACGCATCGAACGCGACGCCGCGACCGCCCCGCCGGAGCGGCCTCCCGACCGTCGCACCAGGGTTCGCAATAGCACTTTTGCCGCACTCCCGCCGCATCCCGGACACGAAACGATCGCGCCATGTCCGCACTCCGACCGCGACCGCCCACCACCGCACCGGAAACGGCACACATCCCGCCCACCCGCGACCCACAACCCATTTCGGTGACGCTCCTCACAGTCGGGGCGGCAACGGGGCGCCCGGGACACCCGGCAACCCAACAAAAGCGAACAAATTTTCGACGGAAAAGTTCCATACTCACAGCGTCACGGAAAGTTATCCACGGAAGTTATCCACAGGCTGTTGATACGACTTACCGCCGAGCGGTGCGCATCCGTCGAAATCCGGCCACTCCCCCCACCGTTCCTGCGGGGCTCCCCATTTGCACTCGGCCGAATCGCGCTCCGATCACCCCTCGGTAAGCTGACGGCATGACAGGACAAGTACGCACCGTCGACGGCCGCGTGGCCGGTCGACGCGGACAGGCGACGCGGCAGAAGCTGCTCGACTGCCTCAGCGAGATGCTCAGCTCCTCGCCGTACCGGGACGTCAAAGTCATCGACGTCGCCCGGAAGGCGGGGACTTCCCCCGCGACCTTCTACCAATACTTCCCCGACGTCGAGGGCGCCGTCCTCGAAATCGCCGAGGAAATGGCGAAGGAGGGCGCCGGATTGACCGAACTGGCCGCCGGCCGCTCCTGGGTCGGCAAGGCCGGCTGGCAGACGGCCGAGGAGCTCGTCGAGGGCTTCCTCGACTTCTGGCGGCACCACGACGCGATCCTGCGCGTGGTCGACCTCGGTGCGGCAGAGGGCGACAAACGCTTCTACAAGATCCGTATGAAGATCCTGAACTCGGTCACCAACTCCCTCACCGATTCGGTGAAGGAGCTCCAGGCCAGGGGCAAGGTCGACAAGGACGTCAGTGCCGCCGCGATGGCGGGCTCGCTGGTCGCGATGCTGGCCGCAGTCGCCTCGCACCAGAAGGGCTTCACGACCTGGGGCGTGAAACAGGCCGAACTCAAGCCGAACCTCGCCCTGTTGGTACATCTGGGCATCACCGGCAGGAAACCGACGAAGTAGCACCGGCGCCAACGCCCCATCCCCCACTGGGCATCGCGCGGCAGTTCCGGGCGCCCCAGGTCCTGTCTCACGGACGGCGGACCACTCAGGTGGTCCGCCGTCGGTGTACCCGGACCGTTTTCACGCACATGGCGCACATTCCCGTGCGCGTCCACGTGCCCCCGGGCACGTCCGCACACCCCGTACGAGTCGATGCACTCCCGTACGCGTCCGCACGCCGCCGCGCGCCCCGTACACCCTCACGCGCCCCGCACGCCCCGAGCGCTCCCGTATGCCCGAGTGCCCCCGCGTCCGCGTCCGGGGCCTCGCGTTCGCGTCCGGCTCAGGACGTCGGGTCGTCCCGCCGTTCCAGCCTGAACAGCCTGATCTCCCGCTCGACCCGCGCCTGGTAGGCCGCGTACGGCGGCCAGAACTCCAGCGCCCTGCGCCACACCGCCTCCCGTTCCGCCCCCTCCAGCAGCACGGCCCGTACCGGAACGTCCCGGCCCCTGCGGTTGACGACGGCCTTGTCGGGGCCGGCCAGCAGGTTCGCGGTCCAGGCCGGATGCCCCGGACGGCCGAAGTTGCTGCCGATCAGGATCCAGCCCGTCTCCGCCCCGCCCCCGCCTCTGTTCCCGCCCTTGCTCCCGTTCTTGCCGCCGTCCTCGTACTCCGGCATGCAGGCCAGCGGGGTGACCCTGGGCCGCCCGCTCCGTGCCCCCGGCACCGTCAGGACCAGCCCCGGCAACATCTGCGCGCTGAGCAGCACCCTGCCGCGCGTGAGCCGGTGCACCGTACGGTCCATGGCGGGGACGACGTGCGGGGCGATCCGCGCGAACGTGCGGGTGGCGGAGACCTTCCGGACCAGCCGGACGCCGGGGGTCATCGGACCGTCACCCGTTCGGCCGCTCCCGGACCGGCGGCCTGGGAGCCGGCGCCGGGTGGGTCGAACAGTGCGGCCTGCCGGGCCGCGTGGTCGCGGAGCGCGTGCACCGGGCCGAGGAGCAGTTCGGCGGCCGCGGCCCGCTTGAAGTACAGGTGCGCCTCGTGTTCCCAGGTGAAGCCGATCCCGCCGTGCAGCTGGACGGCCTCGGCGGCGGTCAGCCGCAGCGCCTCCAGGGCCTGGGCGAGGGCGAGCCCGCCGGACGCCGGGTCCCAGGCCGCGTAGTACGCGGCGGAACGGGCCGCCCGCACCTGTACGTACAGGTCCGCCAGGCGGTGCTTCACGGCCTGGAACGAGCCGATCGGCCGACCGAACTGTTCGCGCGTCTTCACGTGTTCGACGGTACGTTCCAGGGCGCCCGCCGCCGACCCCACCGCCTCTGCGGCGAACAACGCGGCGGCCGGTCCGCCCACCTCGGCGAGTGCGGCGGTGACGTCCTTCGTGTCGTCGGCGCCGAGGAGTTCGGCCCCGGTGTCGCGGAGTTCGACGCGGGCCGAGGGGCGGGTGCCGTCCAGGGTGGTGTGCCGGCTGCGGACGAGACCGTTCGCGGTATCGGGGCGGACCAGGAAGAGGAGCGTACGGCTGCGCGGGAAGCCGCCGGTGTGGGCCGCGACCAGGAGGAGGTCCGCGCTGTGCCCGTCGAGGACCTGGTCCACCTCCCCGTACAGCCGCCGCACCGTCGGGCCGGTGAGGGCCGTGGTGCCGGTGGTGACCGTCGTGCCGGTGGGGGCCGAGGCCGCCTGCACGCCGCCCGCCCGGCCGCCGCCCGCCCAGGTGCCGCCGGTGGAATCGGCGACGAGGCCGAGCGCGGCGGTGAGCGCACCGCCGGGGACGGCCAGGGTCGCGGTCAGTTCACCGGCCGCGATGCGCGGCAGCAGGTCGGCGCGCTGGGCGTCGGTGCCGAGCGCGGCGATCAGGGGTGCGGCGAGGGCGGCGGTGGCGATCAGCGGGGAGGGCAGCAGGGCCCGGCCGGTCTCCTCGCAGGCGACGGCCAGCTCGGCGAGGCCGCAGCCGACGCCCCCGTACTCCTCCGGCAGGGCGAGTCCGGGCAGCCCCAGGTCGCGGGCGAGCCGCCGCCACAGGGAGGTGTCGTACCCGTCGGCGGTCAGCGCGGCGCCCCTGACGTCGTCGGGCGTGCCGTGCCTGGTCAGCAGTGTGCGCAGGGTGCGTCGGATCTCGTCCTGTTCCGCGCTGAAGGCGGCGTCCATCGGCGGGCTCCTTCCCCCGGGGCTTCCGTTTTCCCCGCGGGGGCCTTCCGCCCCCGATCTGACGGGGCGTCATGTTAGGGGTGAATCCGCGAGATGCCCAGAGCCGCGCACCACCCCGCCCTCACCACCGGCACACCCCTCGCACCCACCCCGGCGCCCGAAGCGCCACCCCGCCGGGGAGGTTCCCCCGACCCATATCTGATGTACCGTCAGATCCATGCCTTCTTCCCACCGCAAGGTCGCTGTCGTCGGCATATCCCTCGCCGACTGCGGGCGCGCCGGGACGGCCACGCCGTACACCCTGCACGCCCGGGCCGCCCGCCGGGCACTGGCCGATTCGGGACTGGACCGGTCCGTGGTCGACGGTTTCGCCTCCGCCGGACTCGGCACGCTCGCCCCGGTCGAGGTCGCCGAGTACCTGGGGTTGAAACCCACCTGGGTGGACTCCACCTCGGTCGGCGGCTCGACCTGGGAGGTGATGGCGGCCCACGCGGCGGACGCCGTCGCTGCGGGCCACGCCAATGCCGTACTGCTGGTGTACGGGTCGACGGCCCGCTCGGACGTGAAGGCGGGCCGCCGCACCTCCAACCTCTCCTTCGGCGCGCGCGGCCCGCTCCAGTTCGAGGTGCCGTACGGGCACTCGCTGATCGCCAAGTACGCGATGGCCGCCCGCCGTCACATGCACGAGTACGGGACGACCCCGGAGCAGCTCGCCGAGGTGGCGGTCCGGGCGCGGGCGAACGCGGCGGCCAACCCGGACGCCATGTTCCGGGACCCGATCACCGTGGACGACGTGCTGTCGGGGCCGATGATCGCGGACCCGTTCACCAAGCTGCACTGCTGCATCCGCAGCGACGGCGGCTGCGCGGTGCTGCTGGCCGCCGAGGAGTACGTGGCCGACACCGCGAAGGCCCCGGTGTGGGTGCTCGGCACGGGGGAGCACGTCTCGCACTCCGCCATGTCCGAGTGGGCGGACTTCACGGTCTCCCCGGCGGCGGTCTCGGGCCGCCTGGCGTTCGAACGGGCCGGGGTGCGGCCCGCGGACGTCGACCTCGCCGAGATCTACGACGCGTTCACCTACATGACGCTGGTGACGCTGGAGGACCTGGGTTTCTGCGCGAAGGGCGAGGGCGGCCCGTTCGTGGAGAAGGGCCGGACGGGGCTGACCGGCGAGCTGCCGGTGAACACCGACGGCGGCGGCCTGTCCGCCTGCCACCCCGGGATGCGCGGGCTGTTCCTGCTGGTGGAGGCGGTACGGCAACTGCGCGGCGAGGCGGGCGACCGCCAGGTGCGCCGGCCCGGCGGGCGGCTGCCGGAACTGGCGGTGGCCTCGGGCACGGGCGGCTGGTTCTGCTCGTCGGGCACGGTGGTGCTGGGGCGGGGGTGAGGAACGGGCGGCGGCCCGCGCCCGGCCGGCCGGTCACACCGGGACGACGGTGAGTGCCCCCTCCAGTCCCTTGAAGTCGTCCGCGTTGCGCGTGTAGAGCGGCAGGCCCCTGACCGATGCGATGGCCGCGATCATCAGGTCCATGCGGCGGGGCCGGGGATCGCGCCGGGCGGCGATCACCAGGGCCACCAGGGTCCCGTAACGGGCGGCGGCGTCCGTATCGAAGGGCAGCGGCTCGAAGTCGGCCACGGCCGCACCGAGCTTCTCCATCCGGGCCGCCCGCACACCGGGGTCCTTGGCCATCGCCACTCCCTGCTGGAGCTCGGCCATCGTCACGGCCGTGAGCACCGGGAGGACCGGCAGGTCCTCCGCCCCCAGCAGATCGAGGTCGATGTATGCGCAGGTGTCGAGCACCCCCGCCTCATGCCGCTCAGCCACGCCCGCGCTCCCACGGGTCGTCGTCCCCGACCCGGTCCTCGGCTCCGAAGAATTCGTCGGCCTCGCGGCGCATCTGCGCGCCGTCCACACGGGGCAGCCGACGGTGCCTGGCCACCAGCTCCTCCGCGCTCAACCGCCTCTTCCGGGCGAGCGGGCGCAGTTCGGCGACCTCTATGCCGTTGCGGGTGATGTGAAAGACCTCGCCCGCCTCCACGGCGTTCATGACTTCGGCAGAGTTGTTCCGGAACTCGCGCTGGGTGATGGTCTTCATGCGGACAAGCGTAGCTCCACGTGTCCCGCAGTGCTACGGCAGTTGTCCCGCCCGCCTCTTTCCCCATGCGCTGCAATTGGGGGCATGAGCGACGTACAGAAGAAGACCGACGCACACCGGGAGTTCCTGGAGCTGCTGCACGCCCAGCGGGTCTGGGACGTCGGGCTTCCCGCCTTCGATCCGGCCGCCGCGCCCGCCGCCCCGTTGTCCCTGTTCCACGCCTGGTTCGCCGAGGCCGTGGCCGCCGGGCAGGTCGAGCCGCACACGATGTCGCTGGCCACCGCGGACGGGGCGGGCCGGCCCGACGTGCGGACGGTGATGCTGCACGACGCGGACGAGCGCGGCTGGCACTTCGCCACGCACCGCACCAGCGCGAAGGGCCGCCAGCTCACCGCCCGGCCGTACGCGGCGCTCGGCTTCTACTGGCCCGCGCAGGGGCGGCAGGTGCGGGTACGGGGCCGGGTCACGCCCTGCACACCCGCCGAGAGCAGCGCCGACCTGCACGCCCGCTCGACCGGGGCACTGGCGTCGGCGCTGGTCGGACGGCAGAGCGAGGTGCTCGGCTCGTACGAGGAGCTGGGCCGCGCCTCGGACGCGGCCTGGCAGCGGGCGCAGGAGGAACCGGACGCGGAGGTCGCGAGCTGGACCAGGTACGTGGTCGAGCCGCAGGAGGTCGAGTTCTTCCAGGGCGACGCCGCACGCCGGCACGTCCGGCTGCGCTACCGCCGAGGGACGGAGGGTGCGGGCGGCTGGGAGCGGGAGTTGCTCTGGCCCTGACGGAGCGGGGCGCGCCGGGCCGATGCCGTCCCGGCGCGCCCCGTCCCATCGATGCCCCGCTCCCCGTCAGTCGACGGTGATCGCCTGTACGGGGCAGGCGCGGGCCGCCTCCTTGACGAGGGGGCCTTCGAGGGCGTCCTCGTAATCGGGCAGCAGCTCGCTGAATCCGTCGTCGTCCTGGGTGAACACCTTCGGTGCGGTGAGCGCGCACTGCCCCGCGCCGATGCACCGGTCCCTGTCGATGCCGATACGCATCCCGGTAATCCTTTCCGATCCGGTTCCGGTCACCGCGGTCATCGTTTCCACCGCTTCCGCCGTTTCCACCGCGTGACGGGAATTGTTCACCACGTCACAGGCATTTCGATCAGCCCCTGAATGGTGTCCCCGGGTTTGAACGGGACTTCCTCCGCCGGCACCGCGAGCCGCAGCCCCGGAAGGCGCCGGCAGAGCGTGCGCAGCGCGATCTCCATCTCGGCGCGGGCCAGGTTCTGGCCCAGGCACTGGTGGATCCCGAAGCCGAAGGCGACGTGGTTCCGGGCGTTCCGGCCGAGGTCCAGCTCGTCCGGCGACTCGTACGCGGTCTCGTCCCGGTTGATCGCCGACGTGGACAGGATGACGCCGTCGCCCTTCCTGATGGTCACGCCGCCCGTCTCGATGTCCTCGACGGCCACCCGGGAGATCCCGTCGGCGATGGACAGGAAGCGCAGCAGCTCCTCCACCGCGGAGGGCATCAGGTCGTCCGATTCCCGCATCCGGGCCAGCTGGTCGGGGTGCTGGAGCAGCGTGAACGTGCCGAGCGAGATCATGTTCGCGGTGGTCTCGTGGCCGGCCACGAGCAGGATCTCCGCCAGCCGCACGAGCTGCTCGCGGTCCACGGCCCCGGTCTCCAGCTGCTTCTCGACGAGTTCGTCGAGCAGTCCCTCGCCGGGGGCGGCCCGCTTCCGTTCGATCAGTACCCGGAAGTAGTCGTCCAGGGCCTCCCGCGCGGCCTCGACGTCGGCGGCGGCCGGGCCGCGGAGCAGCTTGCGCGACTGCGCCTCGAAGAACTCGTGGTCGGCGTAGGGCACCCCGAGGAGCGCGCAGATGACCATGGAGGGCACCGGCAGCGCGAAGGCGCCGACCAGGTCGACCGGCGGCCCCTGCTCGATCATCCGGTCCAGCAGCTCGTCCACCGTCCGCTGGATCTGCGGACGCAGGGCCGCGGTCCGCTTCACCGTGAAGCTCGGGATCAGCATCCGGCGCTGGACGTTGTGCTCGGGGTCGTCCACGCCGAGCAGTTCCACGCGCCGCAGGCTCGACGCGGCCACCCGTTCGGCGAACAGCGGGAAGTCCGGGTTCTCCCGGTCGGACGACAGCCTGGGGTCCACCAGGAGGGAGCGCGCCTCGGCGTGTCCGGTGACCAGCCACACCACGCGGCCGTCGTAGAGCCGGGCGGACGACACCGGCCGCCGGTCGCCGGGAGTGCCCCGGTACTGCGCCGGCGGGTGGTAGGGGCAGGTGCGGTTCTGCGGGAACGGGATGGTGTCGGCGTCTGTCATGTCGGAGCCTCGCAATGGGGGAGGAAGTCCTACCGATCTCCGCCCACTAGATGCCTGAGGCACCTAACGGGTCCAGGTGATGTTCGGCCAAATATCCTTCGGCGTCCGATCGGGCACCTCCCTGATCCTTTTCACCTCTGTGTGCCATATTCCCGCAGCATCTCCGGGCACGCTTTCGAGCCAGCTCCAAAAATCCGATTTCCCCTGCGAAAGGGGCAATATGGAAGGCACCGGGAGGACTGGAGGCGACAATGAGCCGAACCCGTTCCCGCTACGCCCCGGACCGCGGGCTGAGCACGCGCATGGTCGGCACCATGTTCCTGATCGGCCTGCTGTACGTGGTCCTGGTCGGAGTGCTGCTCGCCGTGCTGCGGGGTGCCTGGCCGATCATCCTGCTCCTCGTCGGCGGCATGTTCGTCGCGCAGTTCTGGTTCAGCGACCGCATCGCCGCGTTCGGCATGGGGGCCCGCGAGGTCACTCCGGAGGAGGCCCCCGAGCTGCACGGCGCCGTCGACCGGATCTGCGCTCTTGCCGACATGCCGAAACCGCGCGTGGCGATCGCGCGGAGCGACGTGCCGAACGCCTTCGCGACCGGCCGGAACGAGCGGACCGCCCTCGTCTGCGCCACCACCGGGCTGCTGCGCAGACTGGATCCCCCGGAGCTGGAGGGGGTGCTCGCGCACGAGATGTCGCACGTCGCCCACCGCGACGTGGCCGTCATGACGATCGCCTCGTTCCTCGGTGTGCTCGCCGGCATCATGACCCGGGTCGCGCTGTGGGGCGGGCTCTCCCGCAACAGCCGCGGCAACGACCCCGTGGGCATCGCGATCCTGCTGATCCCGCTGGTCAGCGCGGTCGTGTACGTCCTGGGCTTCCTGCTGACCCGGCTGCTCTCGCGCTACCGCGAACTCTCCGCCGACCGCGCCGCCGCCCTGCTCACCGGCCGCCCCTCCGCGCTCGCCTCCGCCCTCACGAAGGTGAGCGGCCAGATGGCCCGCATCCCGACCGAGGACCTGCGCAAGGCGGAGCCGTACAACGCCTTCTACTTCGTCCCCGCGTTCTCGTCCAAGGAGAGCCTGGGCCGGCTGCTCTCCTCGCACCCGACCCTCGAACAGCGCCTCGACCAGCTGGCCCGCATCTCCGCCGACCTCGCCCGCCCGTGAAGCCCGCGCGTGAACCGGCGCCCTTGAACCCGGCAAGCCCCTTCCCCCCGTCCGGAGGTACGTCCATGGGCCTTCTCGACACCATCCTCGGCCGCAGCAAGCCGGTCCGCCCCGACCTCGACCAGCTCTTCGCCGTGCCGTCGGCGGCCCTCACCCTCGAAGCGGGCGCCGGGTTCGCCCCGACCGGCCTCGGGTCGGTCTGTTTCGCGGGCGTCGAGGGCGGCGCCTTCCTCCGCCTCCAGCAGGACGTACGCGAACTGCTCGACGCCGACACCGGCCGCGGCGGCGTCCCCGTGCGGTTCGGCCAGGACGGCTACGGCTACACCTGGCTGCTGGCCGAGCACTCCCCCGACGACACGGCCGGCCTGGTCAACGACCTGCACGCGGTCAACACCCTGCTCCAGGACGGCGGGTTCGGCCCGCATCTGCTCTGCTCGCTGGTCGGCTTCCGGGACGAGCGGGGCCGTTCGCTGGCCCTGGTCTACCTCTACAAGCGCGGCACGTTCTACCCGTTCGCTCCCCTGCCCGGCGGGACGGAGCGGCGCGACAACCAGCTGGAGCTGGAGGTCAGAGCGGTGCTCGGGGACGACCTCCGCATCGAACGGGACCTGGCCCGGTGGTTCCCGGTGTGGGGTGCGCCGGGGCTGTGACCCGAAGGCGCCGTGCGGGCTCCGTACGGGAGCCGTGCGAGCGCCGTACGGGGCCTTCGGTGCGGCGCGTGCGGCGCGCACATATCTACGTATCATCGCCCCATGACTGCCGATCCCTCGCGTTCCGCCGGCCGTATGCGCGCTTCCGACGCCGATCGGGAGGCGGTGGTCGAGCAGCTGCGGGAGGCGGCGGCCGACGGCCGCATCGACATGGAGGAGCTGGACACCCGGCTCGGGCAGGCCCTGTCCGCCAGGACCCATGGGGAGCTGGCGCCCCTCACCGAGGACCTCGGCCCCGTCGTACCGGCCGAACCGCTGGTTCTCAAGGGGGGCATGCACGGGGCGACCCGTTCGGGCCGCTGGAAGGTGCCCCCGGTGATCCGCGCCCACGCGGGGATGGGGAGCGTCAAGCTCGACTTCACCCTCGCCGAGTGCCGGCTGCGCGAGGTCGAGCTGGAGGTGCACGGCGACATGGGCGGGATCTCGATCGTGGTGCCGCAGGGCTGGACCGTGCGGGCCGACGAGCTGGAGACCGCCATGGGCGGCCTGAAGAACCGGACCGAGGGCCCGGGCACCCCCGGCTCCCCGGTGCTCCGGCTGACGGGCTCCTGCGGCATGGGCGGCGTCGTCGTCCGCCACCCCAACTTCCGCGAACGCCGCAAGCTGCGCGACGCCGAGTAGCGCGCCGGGAGCCCCGCCTCGCGCACCGGGGCCCCTCGTCGTGCACCGGGCCCCGCCTCGTACACCGGGCCCCACGTCGCGCACCAGGGCCCCGCCTCGTACGCCGTCCACCGCATCGGCCCCCGCTCAGGGCCGGAAGACCGGTACGGCCTCCTGCCCCTCCTCCCGTCTGAAGGTCACCCGCAGCGCCATGCCGATGGCGAGGGCGGACTCCGGGCACTCCACGATCTCCGTCATCATCCGCGGCCCCTCGGCCAGATCGACCACGGCGGCGACGTACGGGACCCGGGAACCGAACGGCGGCAGATCGTTGCGGTGGACGACGGACCAGGTGTAGAGCATGGCCCGCCCGCTCGCCGGCTGCCAGACGACGTCCTCGCTCCAGCAGTGCGGGCAGAACTCGCGGGGGTAGTGGTGGTTCCGCCCGCAGGTGCGGCAGCGGCGCAGCAGCAACTGCCCCCGGGCCGCGGCGTCCCAGTAGGGCCGGGTGAAGGCGTCGGGCTCGGGCAGGTCGAAACGGGCCGCCGCCGCCCCGGTCACCGGAAGAGTCCGATCGCCGCGTCGAGGGACCAGGTCTGCCAGGCCATCGCGAACAGCGCGACGAGCGAGATCAGCGCCATCATCGCGTTCTGCCCCTGTTCCGCCCAGTCGTGGATCATCAGCACCAGGTAGAGCAGGTTGAGCAGCAGCCCGGCGACCAGGGCGACGGGGGTCAGGAATCCCGTCACCAGGCCCAGCCCCAGGGCGAGTTCGGCGTACACGACGACATGGGCCATGACCTTGGGGCGCGGCGCGACGACCCGGTCGAAGCCCTTCCGCACCACCGGCCACCGGTGTTTGCCCGCCACGTCGGCGGCCCAGGCGATGCCCGTACCGCGTTCGAACCAGCCCTTCTTGTCCTTGTGCCGCCAGCTCTCCAGCCACCACAGGCCGAGCCCCACCCGGAGGACGGCCAGCCATTCCGCTCCGCTGAGCCAGATCGTCTGCACGGTGCCTCCACCTCAAGAAATCTGACGATACGTCAGATAACCCGATGAAGGCCGTCGTGCGCAAGAGGCGTGCCACGTACGGGTATTGGGCGGTCCGGGGCCGGGCTGCAGGCGTGACCAATTCGCAATCGATTCCGGTCTTGACCGAGACCCATCAACCGGGTGCGCGATTACGCTCCGGTTCATGTCCGACAGCGCGCGTACCGCCGGTGGTTCCGTCCCGGCCCTCCTCGGTCTCACCGAGGACCGGCCCGTCTACGTCGTCGGCGGCGGTCCGGGCGGTCTCGCCGTCGCCGCGTCCCTGCGCGAGCGGGGCGTACGGGCGGTGGTGCTGGAGAAGTCCGGGGACGTGGGCGCCTCCTGGCGCCGCCACTACGACCGGCTGCACCTGCACACCATCCGCCGCTGGTCCGCGCTGCCGGGCCTGGCGATGCCGCGCCGGTTCGGGCGCTGGGTGGCCAGGGACGACATGGTGCGCTACCTGGAGAAGTACGCCGAGCACCACGAGCTGGAGGTGGTGACGGGCGTCGAGGTGTCCCGGATCGACCGCGCCCCCGACGGCACGGGCTGGCAGCTGACCGCGAGCGGCGGCCGGGTGCTGACCGGCCGGGCCGTCGTCGTCGCCACCGGCTTCAACCACACCCCGCGCCTGCCCGACTGGTCCGGCCGCGACGGCTTCACCGGCGATCTGGTGCACGCCGCCGAGTACCGCGACGCCGCCCCCTACGCGGGCAGGGACGTCCTCGTCGTCGGCATCGGCAACACGGGGGCGGAGATCGCCGTCGACCTGGTGGAGGGCGGGGCGTCCCGGGTACGGATCGCGGTGCGCACCGCGCCGCACATCGTGCGCCGTTCGACGGCGGGCTGGCCCGCCCAGGCGAACGGCGTCCTGGCCCGCCGGCTGCCGGTCCGGCTGGTGGACCGGGCCGCGGGCGCCATGACCCGGTTCGCCGTGCCCGACCTCACCGCGCACGGTCTGCCGCGCCCGGACACCGGCCTGTACACCCGGGCCGGGCAGGGCGCCATCCCGGTGCAGGACGTGGGCCTGATCGACGCGGTGAAGCGCGGCCGGGTGGTGCCGGTCGCGGCCGTCGAGTCGTTCGACGGGGACGCGGTGGTGCTGGCCGACGGGGAACGGATCACCCCGGACGCGGTGATCGCGGCGACCGGCTACCGGCAGGCCCTGGAGGGGCTGGTCGGCCACCTCGACGTACTGGACGCCCGGGGCCGCCCGGTGGTGCACGGCGCCCGCACCCCCCGGCAGGCCCCCGGCCTGTACTTCACCGGCTTCACCAACCCGATCAGCGGCATGCTGCGCGAACTGGCCCTGGACGCCGGGAAGATAGCGAAGAAGCTGGCACGCACGGGCTGAGACGCCCCGAGCCGAGGGGCCCCCGAGCCGAGGGGCCCCGGCCCGACCGGAAGCCCTCGGGGGCCGGGCCTGCCCGGGGCTCCTCAGGAGCTCGTGAGGACGACGAGCTGCCGGGTCGCGCGGGTCATCGCCACGTAGCGGTCGACCGCCCCTTCGATGCCCTTGCCGCCCTTGCCGAACGACTCCGGGTCGACGAGGACGACCAGGTCGAATTCGAGCCCCTTGGAAAGCTCCGGGGTCAGCGACCGGACCCGGGGCGTCGCCCGGAACGTCGCCCGGAACGCGGCATCGCCGATGACGCAGGCGGTGCCCTCGTCGTGGGCGGCGAGCCAGGCGTCGAGGACCGGGCCCAGCTCCGAAACCGGTCCGTACGCGACGGGAATGCCACTGGCGCGGATGGAGGTCGGCACATTGGCGTCCGGGAGCGCGGCCCGGATCACCGGCTCGGCCTCCGTCATGATCTCCTCCGGCGTCCGGTAGTTGATGCTCAGGGAGGCCAGGTCGATCCGGTCGATCCCGACCCGCTCCAGCCGCTCCTGCCACGACTCCGTGAACCCGTGCCGGGCCTGGGCGCGGTCCCCGACGACGGTGAAGCTCCGGGACGGGCAGCGCAGCAGCAGCATCTGCCACTCCGCGTCGGTCAGTTCCTGGGCCTCGTCCACGACGACGTGCGCGAACGGTCCGGCGAGCAGGTCCGGTTCGGTTCCGGACACCTCGCTCCCGTCGACCAGGGTGTCCTTCATGTCCTGGCCGTGCAGCATCGTCATCACGCCCTCCCCGTCCGGGTCGGCCGCGATCAGGGAATCGACGACCTTGGCCATCTGCTCGCGCTCGGCGGCCACGGACGCCTTGTGCCGCCGCTTGCGCCGGGCCGCCTCCGGGTCGCCGATCCGCTGTCGCGCCGCGTCCAGGAACGGCAGGTCGGACACCGTCCAGGCCCGCACGTCCGCCCGCTGCAGCAGCCGTACCTCGTCGGGGCCGAGCCAGGGCGCGCACCTGCGCAGATACGCGGGGACCGTCCACAGGTCCCCGACGACGTCGGCCGCCTCCAGCAGCGGCCACGCGCGGTTGAAGGCCGTGAGCAGTTCCCGGTTCCGCGTCAGCGACCTGCGCAGCAGCTGGTCCGGGGCGTCGCCGTCGTGCTTGTCCCTCAGGATCGTGAGCAGTTCCTCCCAGACCTGCTCGCGCGCCTCGTTGTGCGGAGTGCCGGGGTCCGCCGCCTCGAAGGCCACGGCCCAGTCCTCGGCGGTCAGCTCGATGTCGGACCAGTGGGTGGTGACCGTCATGCCCCGGGCGGGCGGCTCCTCGTAGAACCGGACGGCCGCCTCGACCGCCCGCACCAGCCGCGCGGACGACTTCAGCCGGGCCACGTCCGGGTCGGTCTCGGCCGTCGCCGCGGCCCCCTCGGCGACGAGGTCCCGCAGGGTGCAGGTCTGTACGCCCTCCTCGCCGAGGCTGGGCAGGACGTCGGCGACGTACCCCAGGTAGGGCTCGTGCGGGCCGACGAACAGCACCCCGCCCCGCCGGTGCCCGAGGCGGGGGTCGGAGTGCAGGAGGTAGGCGGAACGGTGCAGGGCGACGACGGTCTTGCCCGTACCCGGCCCGCCGTCGACGACGAGGGCCCTGCGGGACCCCGCCCGGATGATGGCGTCCTGGTCGGCCTGGATGGTGCCGAGCACGTCCCGCATCCGCTCCGAACGATTGCCGCCGAGACTGGCGATGAAGGCGGACTGGTCGTCGAGCGCGGCGTGCCCGGCGAACGCGTCCGGGGTGAACACCTCGTCCCAGTAGTCGCTGATCCTGCCCCGGGTCCAGCGGTACCTGCGGCGGCTCGCCAGGCCCATCGGGTTGGCGTGGGTGGCCCCGAAGAACGGCTCGGCGGCGGGGGAACGCCAGTCGATCAGCAGCCGGCGCCCCGTGCTGTCGGTGAGGCCGAGCCGCCCCACGTACAGGGGCTCGGAACCGTCCGCGCCGACCATGTGCCCCAGGCACAGGTCCAGGCCGAAACGGCGCAGCGCGCGCAGCCGGGAGGACAGCCGGTGGATCTCCGTGTCCCGGTCCATCGCCTGCCGCCCCGCACCGCCGGGCGCCCGGCGCTCGGCGTCGAGCCGGTCGGACAGCTCGGCGATCGTCTCGTCGAGACACCGCGCGATGGCCGCGAAGTGTTCCTCGTCGCGGGCGGTCAGCGCCGGGTCGGCCTTGGCCGCGAGACGCTCGGGAAGGTCGAAAGCACTGGTGGCGAGGGGGTTCACGAGGTCGTCTCCGATTCCGGGTCCACTGCGGGACCGCTTGAGAACGGAGATTCTGCGCCATCCCGGGGGCCTTGCCGCAAGCCCCCCGGTGCGCTATAGCTTGAGAGTGGCGGGGAGTGGGTTCTCCTCCCGCCCTTCTCCGGCAACAGGTCCCGGACCGCAGCCCACCCCGTACTCCCGCTCCACCGGCACGCCCCGGACTGGTACGAGGGCGACCCCCGCCTTGCGGTACCAGCCGCGCAGGGACTCGGAGCCGATGCCGGGCTCCCGGGCGACGCCGTGACCGTCCTGCCCGAGGACCCGGCGCGGGCGGCACCTCCCGAACCGCCGGAGAAGTGCTGCTCCTCGTCATCGACAGAGCCAATCCGCCCGTGCGGCGCCATGCTCTACGGTTTCCTATTGCACCAGCACCGATCAGTTCAGCAACGGGGAAGTACGCACATGCGCAAGACAGCAACCCTCACCATCAGTCTGCTCGCGGCGGCGGTCCTGGTGACCGGATGCGGCAGTGAGAAGAAGGACACCGGCCCGGCCAGGACGAGCGAGACCTCGGCAAGCGGCGAGGCGAAGGGCTCGTCCTCGGGGAAGAAGGGTGTTCCGCATCAGGTGGTCTTCGAGGTGGGCGGCACGGGCGCGACCCAGGTCATGTGGAACGGGAGCAGCAACCACTTCGAACAGGTGACGCTGCCCTGGACCAAGACGGAGTCCATGCAACTGGAGGACGCCGAGCTGAAGGTCGGCGTCACGGTGTCGGTGGTGCCCGGCTCGGTCAAGGGCCCGGACGGGATGCTCAAGCCGGCCCCGTGCACGATCAAGGTCGACGGCAAGCAGGTCGCCGACAATCAGGACGGCAAGTCGGCCAAGCCCTGCGAATACAAGCTCAAGGACTGACGGCCGGCGCGCACTTCGTCTCGTTCCGGCGAGGCGTCCACGTATGCTCCGGCGCACCGCGTGAGGTTCAGCAGGCCCCCTTTCGCAGCCGGCCTGGGCGGCGGCCTCCAGCCGGGATCGGCCCGGGACGATTCAGGGGCCGAGACGACCACCGCGAAGACCTCGTGCCCGGCAGTATCAGTGCCCGGCCGCACGCCGGGCGCCCCCGGCGCCCTCTGCCGGCGAAGCTTCCCGAACCGGGATCCGATTCACCGCAATGATCCTTCCACGGCGAAGACGTGGTTGTAACGTCAGCCGCGAGCCCTCGCAGGAAGGGCCGTCAAAGTAGGGGGAGGACCGTGCCAGACATTTCCCGGCGAGCACTCCTGGGTGCCACCGGCACAGTTGCCGCATCGACACTTCTCACGGCAACCGGAACAGCCCAGGCCGCCGATACCGCGGGTGGCAAGGACGGACACACACCGCACAGCACCTCGAAGGAGGCCGAGGCAACCATGGCCAGTGGCAGTCAGACCCTCAAGTACGTGGCATACATCTCGAGTCCCGACATGGAGGTGCTGAACGACGCGACGTTCGGCGTCGGTGCAGACCCCGCCGACATGTGGGCGTATCTCGACGATGCCACGGCACGTCTTCGGGAGAGACATCCCTCGTATTCCTTCACCCCCCGTCTCGTCCGGTACGACCAGGTCACCACCGAGATACCGCGCCCGTAACGCCCACTGCGCCGGCCCCGTCCCCCAGCTGGGCCGGCACATTCGCGGAGTTGTCGAGCCACGTTCCGAGCTCGACCCCCACGCCCCCTCGGCGCCGTCCTGACGGCCACCCGGGCCATCCTCCGTCTACCGGCGCGGGCCCCGGTCCACGGCAACAAGAAGCCCCGCCATGCGCTCGAACTCGCACAGCGGGGCCCTGGGATCACACGCGCTGAACCTGCCGGTGTCAGACGACGCCGAACTCTCCGGCCTTGACGCCTGCCACGAAGGACGCGAACGAAGCGGCAGAAGTGTTCAGCACCGGACCGTTCGGATTCTTCGAGTCACGGACCGGAACCACGCCGAACGGGGCGACGAGATTGGCAGCGGCCTCGACGCAGTCGCCGCCGTTGGAGCTGTACGAAGACTTGAACCAGCGGGGCTCATTAGTCACGGGGCTTCCCTTTCATACCTGCTTGATCATCGCCACGGATGCCGCTTGGGACAGCGATTCGGCCTGTAGTTGATGGTAGGCCGTCAGCAGGGGCAGAACGGAAGTGCTCTCACGGTCCACATGCCCCTGCGAGTGGGATTCGGCGTACGAGACCATGGACCGGTCCGGAAGCGTGAGCAAGTTGACCGGCAGGTTGAAGGGGCGACGCTCCCCTATGTCGAAAGGTGCCACCTGGAGAACGGTGTTGGGGAGCGCAGCGAACTCGATCAGCTTTTGGATCTGGGCGTTCATGACTGCGGGGCCGCCGACCGGGCGGCGGATACAGCTCTCGTCCATCACAACGATCACCATCGGCGGCCGGGCTCGCGCCAACTCAACCTGTCGCTGGGCCAGGAACGAGACGCGCTCATCTGCCTGTTCGGGCGTAATCGAGCCGCGCCACACATCGCCGTTCGCCAACGCCCTTGCGTAATCCAAGGTCTGCAACAGCCCGGGAATGATCCCGATCTGGAACAGCCTGATCTCCACCGCTCGCCCCTCGTACCCGACGTACTCCGGGAAGCCCTCCAACAGCACCCCGTGCCGAATCTCGCGCCATTCCCGCTCGAACGAGTCAGCAGAACCAGAAGTGCCGAAGGCGACATCGAGCTTGGACGAGAACGGAAGGGTTGGTGACTTCCGAGCAGTTTCAACGGCCGAAATATGCTGGCTGGAACAGCCCACCCGTCCGGACAGGCCCTCCTGGCTCCAGCCACGACCTTCCCTCAACCTGCGCATACGAGCCCCGTAGGCCGCTTCCGGGCTTGCTTCGGGGTCCAACTGCTTGCGATTGACCATGCCCCCCACACGTCCCTTCCTTCAGTTTTGGTTACTTGAAGGGTCCCTGACTCCAGGCCACGCTGATTCCCCTTGGTAGCGAAACAGCTACGGAGAGGAGTCGACGATGCCCGAAGAGGATACCGCCGCGAGTCAGCAGGAACCCTCACAAGTACCGCTTCTCGGGACGCTGTTGGTGGATACCGGCCATCGGAACCGGGTGGGTGAGTTCCGTGGGGTGTCCGGTCCGTACTGGTCGTTGCGGCCGGTCTGCGGCGGGACGGAGTGGGAGGCCGAGCCGGCGCACGTACGGCTCCCGGAGCCCATGGAGCGGCTGCGGGCCGAGACCGCCCGGTGCAACGCCCGGAGCGCGGGGCGGATCCTGTGAACGCGACCTGGCAGCCCGGCAGTTACGGGTGCGAGGCCGTCGCCGAGGGGCTCGTGTACGGCACTGGCCAGACCGCGCGGTACGTCCTCGGCACCTTCCGGACCGTCTCCCCCGTCCTCGCCCTGCGCTGGCTCGGCGGACAGGCGCTGTGGATCGTGAACCGGCTCGATCCCGACCCCGAACGCTCCCCCTGGGTCCAGCCCTCCATGCGCCTCCCCGGCACCCCCGGCCCCGACCACCCCACCGAGCTGCGTGCCTGGTACCAGGACCGCCACGGCCGGCGCGCCGCCCACGCCCACCTCAAGAACGGCAACCCGCTCCTCGTCGTCGTCCCCGACGGCAACTGCACCTACACCCTCTCCGTACGGCCCGAACGGAGACGCAACGAACAGCTCCGGTCGCCTTTTACAGCTGCGACGGAGCTTCCTGCGCACGGGACTTGAGCCACTCGCGCGCGAGGAGGCCGTGGATGACGTCGTCGTCGCGTTCTCCGTTGGGGAAGATCACCGCTTCGCGCAGCAAGCCCTCCTCGGTGAATCCCAGGCGGCGGGCCACGCTGCGGCTGCGCACGTTGTCGGTGCCGGTCCGCAGTTCGACACGGTCCAGGCCCATGGGGCCGAACGCCTGGTCCAGGACCTCCGTGGCGGATCTGGTGACCAGTCCCCGGCCTTCGAACGCGGCGTCGATCCAATAGCCGATCTCGCCGGTCTTCATGGCCAGGTCGCAGTTCAGGGTGACCGCCCCGACCAGTTGCCAGTCCCGGCCCGCCCGCACCGCGATGTCGAGGGGGAGCTGCGTTCCCTCCACCCATGCACGGCCTTGGCGCTCCAGGCGCGAGCGCGTCTCTTCGAGCGTCGTCGGGTTCTCGATGTCGAAGTCCGGGTCCCCCTGCGCGAGGCGCTCGTAGTTGGCCATCAACAGGGCCTGGTGGGCCTCCGCGATCGCGGCCGTTCGCGGAATCAGCGCCGCGTCGTCGCCGAGCGGACACGTGAACATGGCAGAGACAACCGTCGACACTCGTTCTCCCGGGCTGCTGGTGGTGACGCACAAGCCTCGACAGCCGTCTCGGGCCGGTCAACCGGTTTTCGAATCAGGGTGGTTACCCGTCTGCCGCTTGTGCTCGCCATCGTCCGGCGGATGAGGACGTCGCCGGATGCGTCCATGTGCCGGGGCCGGTACCGCAGGGCGTCGGGCGGCGATCACATGGGGCGCGAACAGCGGTCGAGGGCCGCACTCCATGCTGGGAGTGCGGCCCTCGGTGCATGTGGTTACGAGGGCCGGCCACCGTACGGAACGGTGATGAGTTCCATGGCGTGGCCCGCCGGATCCATGAAGTACACGCCGCGACCACCGTCGTTGTGGTTGATCGCGCCGGGCTGCTTCCGATGGGGGTCGGCGTAGTGCTCGATGCCGCGTCGGCCGATCTGCTCGTACGCCGCGTCGAACTCCTCCTCGGAGACCAGGAAGGCGTAGTGCTGGGGGGTGATGGTGTCCACGGAGACAGTGGCGAAGTCCAGTGTGACGCCATTGCTCAGGTCGACCGCGATGAACGGACCCCACTCCGCGGTGATCTCAAGGCTGAGCAGATTCGCGAAGAATTCTGCGGACTCCCGGTTGTTCCGGGCGTGGACGATCGTGTGGTTCAACTCAACTGACAAGGAATGCCTCCGACGGCATGTCCCGACACCTCCATGTCTCACCCAGCCGGTGACCGACACGCGATGCTGCCGTGGAACCTACCATGGGGAACCACCCAGCTCCACGCGTCCCGCCCCATGAACGGTCCAACGAGCAATCAACGCACAGGACTTCGCCCAGGACCGCCCACAGATTCCAGCCGGCAGGGGCTGGTGGCGTCATGTCCGGACGGCGTACAGAGTGCGGTCCTTGCTGCCGACGTAGACCACATCGCCCACCACTGTCGGGGAAGCCCCCAGGCCGGCGCCTGTGTGGAAGGCCCAGCGCTTCTTCCCTGTCCGCGCGTCCACCGCGTACAGGTTGCCGTCCTCGCTGCCCACGTAGACCACCCCGTCCGCCACAGCCGCGGCGTGGAAGACACTGTTCTCGGTTTCGAAAGCCCAGCGCTTCTTGCCTGTCGCGGCGTCCAGCGCGAACAGGTACTCGATGCTGTCGCCGGCGTACACCACGCCGTCGGCCACAGTCGGCGCCGAGAAAGAACGGTGGCCGGCCAGCATCTTGTATTTGATGCCGGTGCGGGACCATCGCTGCTTCCCCGTTGCGGCATTCACCGCGTACAGGCGGCTGCTGGAGATGTGGACCAGGCCGTTGGCCACGACCGGGGCGGAGTTCACGCCGTCGAGCATGGGGAAGGCCCAACGTCGTTTTCCCGTCCCGGCGTCCAGCGCGTAGAGATGGTTGTCGTCGCTGCCGAAGTACACGACACCGTTCGCCACGACCGGCTGCTCCGTCACCGAGCCGTTCTTGCGACAGCGAAAGCTCCATATCTTTTTGCCCGTCACCGCGTCCACCGCGTAGAAGTGCTCGTCACCGCTTCCGACGTAGACGACGCCGTCGACCACGACCGGTGACGCACATTCCGATCCGCCGGGGGCGAAGACCCAGCGTTTCTTGCCGGTTTCGGCGTCCACCGCGTACAAGCCGTTGTCGTAAGTGCCCACATAGACAAGATCGCCCACGACGACGGACGTCGAGTAGAGCACGCTGCCGGTGTCGAGAGACCAGCGCTCCTTGCCCGTGGCAGCGTCCAGCGCGTACAGGTTACGGTCGTTGCTGCCGAAGTAGACGACGCCGTTCGCAACGGTCGGCTTCGTCTTCACCTCGTCGCCGACGTAGCAGGCCCAGATTTTCTGGCCCGGCTTGCGGGGAGCCGGTGGAGCGGTGGTACGGGTGGGCTTTCGCGCGGATGGCTGGAGGGCGGAGGGGGAGCCGGTGGCCCCGGAATCCCTGTCGGAGGTCTTCCAGACCGCGACGGCGAGTCCGGCGGCGGCTGCCGTACCCGTCACGGCGAGCAGGACGCCGCGCCGGGAGAGGGGCGGAGCCGGGTCGCCGGGGCTTTGCGCGGCATGGTCGGCGCTCTGGGTGAGGGCATCGTGCAGGGCCGGGGCGGCGGCCGGGGAAGTGTCGGTTGCGGCGGGTGTCGCGGGCGCGGCAGGCGTCCGCACCGGTTCGGGCGTGGCTCCGTGCAGTGCGGCGGGCGCGTCCGGCGCGGTCGGGGTCGGTACTGCGGCGGGCGTCGGCGTCGGCGTAGACGTCGGGGCAGGGTTGCGGGGCAGCGGGGTGGCGGCCTTCGCCCGTACCAGCCGGTCGACCTCGTCGGGCATCCAGCCGGGCTCCGTGAGCAGGGGCGCCGCTTCGGCCGTATCCTCCTCGCCCGAGGTGGTCAGCCGGTGCAGCAGGTCGGCCACGGTCGGCCGCCGATCGGGCTCCTTGGCCAGGCAGGCCGCCACGATCCGGCGCAGTTTCGGCGGAAGAGCATCGAGGTCGGGCTCCTCGTACACGGCGCGGAAGTGCAGGGCGTGAGGGGTGCCGGTGCCGAACGGGCCGATGCCGACAGCGGTGTGGGCGAGTACCGCGCCGAGTGCGAAGACGTCGCTGGCGGGCCCGACGGACCGGCCGGTGAGTTGTTCCGGGGACATGAAGCCGGGCGTGCCGATCGTCATGCCGGTGTGGGTCAGCGCGCTGGCCTCGCTCGCTGTCGAAATGCCGAAGTCGATCACTCGGGGACCGTCGGGGGCCAGCAGGACGTTGGAGGGTTTCAGATCGCGGTGCACGACGCCGGCGGCGTGGATCGCCTCCAGGGCCTCCGCCAGACCGGCACCGAGTGCCAGCACGTGCTCGGCCCGCCACGGCCCGTGCCGGGCAACCGCCTCGCCCAGCGGCACACCGGATACGTAGACGGTTGCCAGCCAGGCCGGTGAACCGTCGGGTTCGGCGTCGACGACCCCGGCGGTGAAAGCCCCGTTCACCCTGCGGGCCGCCGTCACTTCGCGAACGAAGCGGCGCCGGAAATCCAGGTCCCGGGCCAGCTCCGGACGCACCACCTTCAGCGCGACCGGACGGCCACCGGGCGAACGCCCCAGATACACCTGCCCCATGCCGCCCGCGCCGATCCGCGCCACGATCCGGTACCGCCCCACCTGCCGCGGGTCCTCCGGCTCCAGCCCGTCGAACACGGCCCCTCCTCTGCGAACGGCACAGCCCTCCCAGGCACTGACAGCGCATCATGCCAGAACGGGTCGGGGCGGGAGAGCGAAGCATCAACGGGGCCCATGGGACTCAACTGCCCAGTCGGTGTCCCGGCGTTGGGCCGTCCGGGCCCGGCGGATCGGGCCGTGCACGGCGCCGCACGGCAGCAGTCAATGAAGCCGGCACTCCCAGGGCTCGATGTCCGGCTCCCCCGGAGGCAGCTCCCCGGTGCAGTACCGATGGAGCCAGACCGCGGCCCGGCGCTCCGCATGCTTCTCATTGACCGGTTCACCCCACTCGTCCAGTTCGAGGACGTTGGCGAAGATCGCGAAGCAGATCTCCATCTGGGAGGGCGACTCGCGCAGCTCTTCCCAGTAATCGATCCCTTTCAGCATCGGATGGCCCACCGACCCTCGGGCAAGCCATCCGGCGAAGCGTCGCAGAGCCCCCGAAGCGTCATGACTGAGGTGCGAAGACATGCGAAGAATCCAGTCCCGGCCTTCCCGGATCGTTCCTTGGCCTCCCGCCCCGGGAGGGGCGCCGAGCTCCAGGACCGACGGCCTGTCCACGCCGCACGCGGCCGGCCTTCCGGTCGGCCCGTTCCGGGAGGGCCGCCAAGGTGCCCCCGCCCACGCGAAACCTGGCGGATCGCCCGTGACGAGTACGCCCGGCCGGGCCTTCACGCACACATCCGAGTCATCCGTCCGGGGACTCCGACAGCGAAAAGACTGCATACCAGGGCAAGATATGACACGTTCCGTTCATGAAACTGATCAGCGCCATCGTGGTAACAGCCGCGGGTGCCGCACTCGTGGCCGGGCCGGTGCCGGACGCGTCGGCACAGCGGTACTGGAACAAGAAGGTGCGGTGCGAGCAGACCGATCCCGACGGACGGGTGATCCCCACGCGGTACGGGAATGGCGAACTCGGCTGGAACCACTTCTCCGGCAAGCACAACATCAAGAGGTGCCGGGTCGTCGAGGCGGCTCTGGCCGGGAAGGTGGACAAGAAGAACGGGGGACGCCTGGAGTACCACGGGGTCGCCCGCAACGGCACCCGACTGGTCAATATCGTGGTCATCGTGCAGTACGCCCGCCGTACGGCCGACGGCGAATACGACGCGGGCAAGGGCAAGAAGATCGGCGTGATCACGGCCTACTGCAAAGGCGTCAACAAATGCCCTGCCTGGATCAACCAGTGAACGGACCGTACGGAGAGACGGTCGAACAGCAGGCGTATCTCACGCAGTTCCTCCTGGACCACACGGCGGTGCCTCTTGTCGGCGGGACCTTCCTGCGCGGGGTGCTGCCGACACGGGATGCGGTCCGGGTCGTGACCGGCACCGACCTCAGCACCGACGCCGTGGAACCGGATGCACCGGTCGTCTACGAGGTGCCGCTGGTGGACGACGACGACGAGGCGGTCACCGCCCCACTGGTGCTGGGGTGGGTGCGGACACTCGTGGCCGACGGCCCCCCGCGTCCGGATGCGTCCGTGATGGGCATGGGTCTGGTCCGGGTGGACGCCTCCGCCGTCGAACCCGCTCCGCCGACGCGCACGGACCGCGTGCTGCGCCTGCTCCGAACCCTGACCCGGCCGTTCGCCGAGACACCGCCGGACCCCCCGCTGTGCGGCTTCCTGATCACCGGACAGGACAGGATGCGGCTCTACCTCGCGGTCGAGGAGGCCAACGGCCCGGTCGCGGTCGATGTGCGCCTCACCGGTGCGCTGACCGCGCTGCTCGCCGCGCTCCCCGCCCTCGTGCGCGAGGAGGAGCGCTGGACGACCGACGAAACCGATCCGCACTGCGTCCGCGCGGTCGACCTCACCGCCTGGTGAGAAGAGGTGCCCGGCGGCGTGGCCCCGCCGCCTGCGGATCCGGCCCCGGGCAGTCCCTGGAGTGACCGGCATGCCGATACCCGTACACGCCCTCGCCCACAGCACGTTGACCGCCGACGCCCTCGACGAGTTCCTCGCGCTGCCGACCGCGCCGCACGTCCCCGACAACTTCGACGCCCTCGACCTGGAGGTCCGGAGGCGTGGATGGGCCTGGGAGGACCTGGTGCAGGACTCCTTCCGCACCGGGTACGGGCATGTGCTGTGCACCGACGGCCTCACCCCGTTCGGGGTCCCGGACGCCCGGAGCTTCCTGGTCTTCGGCGAGGTGTATCCCGTCGACCCGGAGGACGAGGAGATGGACAACGGGACGTGGCTGTACGGCGTCGTGGACGACTGGCAGAAACTGCCCGGCTGGAGCGGTCGCAGGCCGTGCACCGACCAGGACTGCGAGGCGGTCCTCGAACAGGCGGCGCGGACCATGACCGATCGCCTCGGCCGGGGGCCCGAGCGGACGGCGCCGTCGTCCGCGGCCGTCGTCACCGGGCCCGCGCCGACCCACCGCGTCTGGCGCACCCCCACCCACGCCCTGGTCCTCGGCCCGGCGTCCGACAACGGCCCCTACGGCTACCTCACCCATCTGCAACTGTCGTGCACGCCCCTGAGCTGCGCCCCCGACCTGCCGCCCGCGGACGACGCCGACGGCCTGGACCGGTGGATCAACGCCCACGTCGACTGGTGATCCGGGAGCACGGACGACGGTGCCCGGGTGGCCCGGGAGCACGGCCGGCGGCATCCGGGGACTGTCGGTGCCACGGGCGAGGATGACCATGTACGGCCCCGGCGGTCGAGGAGGCTGCCCCTCCCGTACCGCGCCCGGCCCCAGGATGGGCATCGCCCCGACGTCCCCGAAGGAAACCCGTGATGGCAACGCTTCCGGAGATCACCGCCCTGCTGGGCGAGCCCCGCTTCAACTGGACCGACCCGGCCCCGTGGACCGCGCTGGAGCAGGAACTCGGGGCCACGTTCCCTGCGGACTTCCGCGAGATCGTGGACGCCTACGGTTCGGTCCAGGTCAACGACCAGCTGTATCTGGCGCACCCCGCCGGTCATCTCCTGCACAGCCTGGGGAAGAACATCAGGGACGACCTGGAGCTCTGGCGCGACGAGGACATGGTGGAGTTCCTGCCGAGTCCGGTGGGGTCAAAGCCCGGGGAGCTGATACCGGTGGCGACGGCCACGACCGGCGAGGCGGTCTTCCTCCGGATTCCCGACGGGCCCTCGGCACCCTGGCGCGTGGTGGTCCAGGAGTTCGACAGCCCGGCCTGGACCCGCTACGAGATGACGTTCGGCGAGTGGCTGCTGGCCTACCTCAAGGGCCGGGACGTGACGCTGTGTTCCCGCAACTTCGCGCCCGACGGGCCGTTCTACGAGTTCCTGCCCTGAGTCACGGGGGCGGGGAGCCGGTACGGCGCACGGCGCGGGGCGCGGCCGGGAGGTCCGGGCGCGCCCCGCTTCGGGTCAGGGAGAGGGGATCAGGCGGTGGGCGTGGCGTTCACCACGAGCTGTGCGGTGTTGTTGCCGCTCTGCGGGTCGAACGGGAAGGTCGCGGGGTTGGAGCCGCCGGTGGTGAGCATGACCCGGCCGGTCGCGTCGGGGATCACCTGGTCGATGCGCAGCTTGAAGGGAAGGGCCCGCGTGGTGTCGGGCAGTGCCCAGTACGGCATCTCGCAGCTGTAGCGCGGGGCGCCGGTCGCCTGCGGGTGGTAGCCGCCGCTCAGGGTGCGCGGTTCGCAGCCCTCGGGGGCGGAGGTGACGGTGACGCCACTGGGGACGGTGAAGTCGACGGACGCGACCGAGTCGCCGGAGCCGAGGTTGCCGATCCAGGCCGGGCCGTTGTTGCGGAAGCCGAGTTCGGCGGTGACGGTCTCGCCCGCGGCGCCGGCGACGTTCGCGCCCCGGGCCTCGAAGTCCGCCGTGTTGGCCGCGGTGAAGCGGGCCATGCCGTAGTTGTCCTCGTCCGAGAGGTCCGTGGCGCCGTTGCCGGGCTCGACGGTGATGTCCATCCGCTCGACGTACGCGTGCGCGGAAAGGGCCATCTGGAGCGGGGCGGGCAGCGCGAAGGAGCCGCCCGGCTCGATCACCTGGTCGAAGGAGCAGGTGGCCTCGGTCATCGGGACGTATTCGGCGTCGCCGATCGTCGCGTACGTGCACTCGGCGTACTGGTTGAGGAACTCCAGGCCGTACGAGGCGGTGAACCTGGCGGTGAGGCCCTCGGAGCGCTCGCCGCCCTTGTTCGTCACCGCGAACGGAACGGTCCGGACGTCGCCCGGCTGGAGTCCGCTCACCGGGCTGATCGGCCCGAGGGACAGGTCGGGGCCCGAGCCGACCGTGATCGTGGTGTCGAACGAGTCGAGCGGGGCCTCCAGCGTGCCGTCGGGGCCGCCGGTGGCCGTGGCGGCGTAGGTGATCCGGCCCTGGGCGCCGAGTTCGGCACCGTCGGCGGCGCTGACCGTGAGGTGGACCTGCGGGCTGTAGGTGTCGCCGATGACGGGCACCTCGGGGACGGTGCACACGGCCGTGGTCCCGGTCGGCGCGCAGTTGTCGGGCCAGGTCACCTCGGCGACTCCGGCGACACCGGAGATGTCGACCGTGAGCAGGCCGTCGGTGACGGTGAAGTTGTCGTTGTCGTGGTACAGCCCGATGTCCAGCGGGCTGCCCTGCGAGGGGTCACTGACGGAGGTCACCTTCTGCTCGCCGGGCGCCTGTATCCAGAGCTGGTCGGACTGTTCCTCCGCGAACGCGGGAGCCGCGAGCCCTGCGGTCAGAAGTCCGGCGGCTGCGGCGGCACAGAAGCCGAGACGCAGGGTGCGTCGGGTGGAGACGGGTCTCATCTTTCTCCCCATGAGGATGCGCCACGGGTGGCGGACGACGGCCGGTGAGTCCGGCCCGTTCATTGGACAACCAAGATCACCGCGAGGTTGTACCGATCCGGCCAACCGACTTCGGCCACTCCGGCTCCACCCGCCCTTCCTCCAGCCTTTGCCTGCACACCCATTCCTGACGAGGCGTCAGTTCAGTAACCTGACAGAGTGTCAGCTATGGGCCGGCCGGACACGGTCACCCGACGGACCCCGAGCAGAAGTGGGCGGAACGATGCTTGGATCGACTCACGGCACCCTCACCACCGACTTCCGCGCCCGGGTGGTGGCCTGTGGCGAGGAACCACATGCTGCTGTCCACAGCACGACGGCCGCCGCCGCGGAGGGCGTCCTCGACGTCAGCGGCCGGCCGTTGCACGCGGCCGTGCCGGACCTGGACCGGTTCTTCCGGCCCGGGTCCGTGGCCGTCGTCGGCGCGTCCGACGCCGAGGGGCGGCCCAACACCGGAATCACCCGGCAGCTGATCGGCTGGGCCGAGCGGGTCGGGGCGCGGCTGTATCCCGTGCACCCCACGCGGGAGTCCGTGTTCGGGCGGCCCTGTTCTCCTTCCGTCGCGAAGCTGCCGGAACGGGTCGATCTGGCGGTGCTGCTGGTCGGTGACCCGCTCCCGGTGATCGAGGAACTCGCGCAGGCCGAGGTGCGGTTCGCCGTCGCCTTCGCCTCCGGGTTCGCCGAGACCGGCGAGGAGGGCGCCGCCGCCCAGGAGCGGCTGGCCGAGGCGGTGGCCCGGTCCGGGCTGCGGCTGCTCGGGCCGAACACCAACCTCAACGCCTTCGAGCGGTTCCGGGACGACCTCGACGGACCGGCGATCGCACTGATCACCCAGTCCGGCCACCAGGGCCGCCCCGTCTTCACCCTCCAGGAGCTGGGCGTGCGGCTCTCGCACTGGGCGCCCACGGGCAACGAGGCGGATCTGGAGACCGCCGACTTCATCTCGTACTTCTCGCAGCGCCCCGAGGTCGGGGCCATCGCCTGTTACGTGGAGGGGCTCAAGGACGGGCGCTCCTTCCTGCTGGCCGCGGACCGGGCGGCACGGGCCGGGGTCCCGGTCGTGGCGGTCAAGGTGGGGCGTACGGAGGCGGGGGCCAGGACCGCCGCGTCACACACCGGCAAGCTGACCGGCGCCGACCAGGTGGTGGACGCGGCGATGCGGCAGTTCGGCGTGATCCGGGTGGACGGGCTCGACGAGCTCCAGGACACCTCGGCCCTGCTCGCCCGGGCGCGCAGGCCGCAGGCCGAGGGGGTCGTGGTGTATTCGATCTCGGGCGGCACGGGCGCGCACTTCGCGGACCTGGCGACCGGGGCCGGGCTGAGCCTGCCCACCCTGTCCGAGGCCAAGCAGCGCGAGCTGCACGAGTGGATCCCCGGCTACCTGAACGTGGCGAACCCGGTCGACAACGGCGGCCACCCGGTGGGCGACTGGCGCGGCCGGAAGATCATCGACGCGATCCTCGCCGACCCCGATGTCGGGGTGCTGATCTGTCCGATCACCGGCCCCTTCCCGCCGATGAGCGACCGGCTCGCGCAGGACCTGGTGGATGCCGCGGAGAGCACGGACAAACTCGTGTGCGTGGTGTGGGGGTCGCCCGTCGGCACGGAGGAGGCGTACCGCACGACGCTGCTCGGCTCCTCCCGCGTCGCCACCTTCCGCACCTTCGGCAACTGCATCACCGCCGTGCGGGCCTATCTGGAGCACCACCGCTTCGTAACCTCCTACCGGTCCCCCTTCGACGAGGCGCCCCGCACGCCCTCGCCCTCGTTCCGCAAGGCGCAGGCGCTGATGCGGCCGGGCCGCCAGCTGAGCGAGCACGCGGCGAAGCAGCTGTTGCGGGCGTACGGGATACGGGTGCCGCGCGAGCAGTTGGTGACCAGCGCCGCGGCGTCCGTCCGGGCCGCGGCACTGGTCGGCTACCCGGTCGTCATGAAGGCGTCCGGCGCCCGGCTCGCCCACAAGACCGAGCTGGGCCTGGTCAAGGTCGGGCTCACCTCCGCGAGCCAGGTCCGCGACGCGTACCGCGAACTGACCGACATCGCGCGCTTCGAGAACATCGAGCTGGACGGAATCCTGGTCTGCCAGATGGTCGAGCGGGGCGTCGAGATGATGGTCGGCGTCACGCACGACGCGCTCTTCGGGCCGACGGTGACGGTCGGGCTCGGCGGCGTACTGGTCGAGGTGCTGCACGACACGGCGGTGCGGGTGCCGCCGTTCGGCGAGGACCAGGCGCGGTCGATGCCGGCCGAACTGCGCGGCCGGGCCCTGCTGGAGGGCGTGCGCGGCGGACCCCCGGCGGATGTGGACGCGCTCGTCGAGGTCGTGCTGCGGGTGCAGCGGATGGCGCTGGAGCTGGGCGACGACCTCGCCGAGCTGGACATCAACCCGCTGATGGTGCTGGGGCGCGGTCAGGGCGCGGTGGCGCTGGACGCGCTCGCCGTCTGCCGCTGAGCGGCCCCACCGCCGGCCCCGCCACGGGCCATGCCGTCCGAAACCGTCCCGCCGTCCGTCCCGTCGTCCGTCCAGGAGTTGCCCCATGCCGTCCTCCCCCGAAGACACCACCGAGTCCGCCGGATCCCCCGACCCGCTTGACTCATTGGTACTCCACGCCACTGACAACGGCGTCCTCCTGATCACGCTCAACCGCCCCGAAGCGATGAACGCCCTCACCCGTGACCAGCGGGAACGCGTCATCTCGCTGCTTTCCGAGGCGTCCGCCGACCCGGCGGTCCGGGCCGTCGTCCTCACCGCCACCGGCCGCGGCTTCTGCGCGGGCGCCGACCTGCGCGGCACCGCGCCGACCGGGAACCGGGACCGGGTGCCGGGCGACGTGGCCCGTACGATCCGGCTCGGCGCGCAGCGGCTGATCGCGGCGGTGCTGGACTGCGAGAAGCCGGTCGTCGCGGCCGTCAACGGCACCGCGGCCGGGCTCGGCGCCCATCTCGCGTTCGCCTGCGACCTGGTGCTGGCCGCCGAGTCGGCGAGGTTCATCGAGGTGTTCGTGCGCCGCGGCCTGGTACCGGACGCCGGCGGCGCGTATCTGCTGCCCCGGCTGATCGGCCCGCAGCGCGCCAAGGAGCTGATGTTCTTCGGCGATTCGCTGCCGGCGGCGGAGGCGGAACGGCTGGGCCTGGTCAACCGGGTCGTACCGGACGGGGAGTTGGCGAAGACCGCCCGGGCGTGGGCCCGGCGGCTGGCCGACGGCCCGACCCGGGCCATCGCCCTCACCAAGCAGCTCGTCAACGCCTCCCTGGACGCCGACCGCGCGACGGCGTTCGCCGCCGAGGCCGCGGCCCAGGAGATCAACATGACGACCCGGGACGCCAACGAGGGCGTGGCGGCCTTCGTGGAGCGCCGGGTTCCGGAGTACGGGGGGCTCTGAGGCGTACGGGGCGACGGGGCGTACGGGGCGTGTTCGCGGCGTCCCGCGGCTCACCCGGGCGACAGCCCGCCGGTGTCCAGGTCCAGGTCGAACGGCTCCGGCAGCCGCAGGACCGTACCGAACGGGTGTGGGCCGTCCACCCGGGTGTAACCGAGGTGACCGGGCTCGGAGAACAGGGTCGTACTGCCCTCGATCCGGTCGACGAGCAGGTACAGCGGCGCCCGGTACTCGGCGTAGCGGCGGCGCTTCACGACCCGGTCGGTCTCCGCGTTCGACTCCGACGTGACCTCGACGACGAGGAGCGTCTGGTCGGGGAGCAGCGCCCCGCCGCCCCTGGCGAGCTCCTCGGGCACGACGGCGATGTCGGGGACGTACCAGTTCGACGAGCCGGGCAGGTCCAGGTTGCCCGAGCCCTCGACACAGCCGAGTTCGTCGACCCGGTCCTCGATCTGCCGGCGGACGACCCGGGCCGCCCGTTCGTGGTCCCAGGTCGGTGTCACGGGCTCGATGATCCCCTCGATGATCTGGGCCCGGTCCCCGCGGATCCGCTGCACCGCGAACTTCAGAGCGCGTTCGGAGTCGATACCCCGGCTGTAGTCGGGCGCACTGGTCATCCGGTGCCTCCTCCCGCCTGGTTGGGTCGTACGACCCAAGTTAGCAGTGCACGTCGGGGCGCGTTCGCGGCGTGCGTGCTCAGCCCGGGGCCGTGCGGCTGAGGGTTTCCCAGGCGAGGTACTGCTCGGTGCGGGCCCGGTCCATCTCCTGGACCATGTCGAAGGACCGGCTGCCGAGGATCAGGCGGAGCGGCGGGTCCGGCAGGGCGGCCAGTTCCAGGAGGGCGGGGGCCGCCCTGCTCGGGTCCGGGCCGGCGTCGTCGCCCCACATCTCCGCCAGGCGGGTGCGCAGTTCCTCGTAGGCGGGGTCGGGTTCGGTCGTCGTGGTGCCCGTCGTGAAGAGCCCCGTGGCGTAGCCGCCCATCTGGACGACGGTGACCTTGATGCCGAACTGCTCGACCTCCATCGCCAGCGCCTCGCTGACCGAGCCGAGCGCCGCCTTGCCGGCGCCGTAGAACCCGACGGAGGCCATGCCGCCGCCGCTGCCCATCGACGTGATCTGCAGGAGGCGGCCGGAGCCCCGGGCGCGCAGGTGCGGGACCACGGCCTGGGCGACCCAGACCGCGCCGAAGAAGTTGACGTCGAGGTGGTCCCGGATCTGCTGCTCGGTGGCCTCCTCCACCATGCCGTACAGCATTCCGCCGGCGTTGTTGACCACCACGTCGAGGCCGCCGAAGGCCGCCGCCGCGCGGTCCACGGTCTCGAACACGGCCCGGCGGTCGGAGACGTCGAGGGGCAGCGCGAGGAAGTCGTCCGGGTGCTTCTCCGCGAGGCCGGCGAGCGGGCCGATGTCGCGCGCGGCGGCCACGACCCGGTCCCCGGCGGACAGGGCGGCCTCGGTGAAGGCGCGCCCCAGGCCGCGGGAGGCGCCGGTGATGAACCACGTCCTGGTGTTCGGCACGGGGCCGCTCCTTCGTCTGTGACCGGCACCGCGGTCCGCGGCGTCCGGCCTTGAGCATGAGCGAGACGGAACGTTCCGTCTCGTCGGGGACCTTAACCCATCCCCGCGCCCCGCGCCAGCCCCTCCAAGACCGCGACCGGCCCGGGAACCGTGACTTTCGGCAGTGCCGGGACGTCCCCGGTCTGCGTACCGTCGTCCGGGTGGACAGAGCGACGATCATCGACGCGGCCGGGCGGGCCGCCACCCGGGGCGGTCTGCTGACCGTCGCGGCGGCGGCGTGTGTCGGGCTGAGCGCCGTCAGCCCGTGGTGGGCGCTGCCCGCCGCCGCGACCGCCTTCCTCGCCGGGCGGGAACCGGGCAGGACCGGGCCCGCGCTCCTCGCGCTGGTCGCGCTGCTCGCGGGCGGGGTGGTGGCGGTGGCCCTGGTGCCCTCCTGGCTGCTGATGGCGGGGCGGTTCGTCGCCGTGGTGGCGGTGGCCGCGGTGCTGCCGTGGTTCGTGGGGCGCTTCTGGCGCCAGTACCAGGAACTCGTCCGGGCGGGCTGGGAGCGGGCCGCCCGGCTGGAGCGCGAGCAGCGACTGGTCGCCGAGCAGGCGCGGTCCCGGGAACGGGCCCGGATCGCCCGGGACATGCACGATGTCCTCGGGCACGACCTCAGCCTCATCGCGCTGTCGGCCGGTGCCCTCAAACTGGCCCCCGGGCTCGACGACGCCCACCGGGCGGCGGTCGGGGAGATCCGGGCCCGCGCCGCCGCGTCGGTGGAGCGGCTCGGCGAGGTGATCGGACTGCTGCGCGAGGAGGCCGACGAGGAACCGCCGGGCCCGCCCGGCACCGGCATCCCCCGGCTGGTCGAGGAGGCCGCGGCGGCCGGTCTCGCGGTGGACCTGCGAGTGGAGGGGGACGCGGACGCCGCGCCCCCGGCCGCCGCGCGGGCCGCCCACCGGGTCGTCCAGGAGGCCCTGACCAACGCGGCCAAGCACGCGCCGGGGGCCCGGGTGGAGGTGCGGGTGGCGCACACCGCCGGGGGGACGACGGTCCGGGTGGAGAACGGGCCCCCGCCCGCCCCGGTCCGCCCCGGGGACGCCCCCGGCACCGGGCTGGGACTGATCGGGCTCGACGAGCGGGTGCGGCTGGCGGGCGGCACGTTCGAGCACGGCCCGTACGGCGGTGGCTTCGCGGTCACCGCACGGATGCCGCACACCCCGCCCGCCCACCGGCCGCCCGCCGCCTCCCCGGCCCTGTCATCGGCCGCTCCCCCGCCCCTGCCGCCGGAGCACCGGCACGCCCGCAGCCGGGTCCGCCGGGCGCTGGTCCTGGCGGTCGTGCTGCCCCTGGTGATGTGGGCGCTGCTGAGCGCCGCGCTGATGGCCTGGGACATCCACTCCGCCCGGCAGTCCGTGCTGGACCCGGGGGACTACGCCCGGCTGCGGGTGGGACAGGATCGGGAGGCGGTCCGGCGGCTGCTGCCCGACCGCGAGACCAGGCAGCGGCCGGTGGCCGGGGAACCGAGGGGAAAGGGCATCACATGCGCGTACTACGCGATGACGGCGGACCGTTTCGACGACCGGTCGGGGGACTCCTACCGGCTCTGCTTCCGGGACGGCCGGCTGATGTCCAAGGAGGCCCTGGCCCCATGAGTCCGACTCGCGTTCCCGGGAGCGGCCGGTGATCCGGGTACTGATCGCCGACGACGAGCCGATGATCCGCGCCGGGGTGCGCGCCGTGCTGTCCACCGACCCCGGCATCGAGGTCGTCGCCGAGGCCGCCGACGGGCGGGAGGCCGTGGAACTGGTGCACGCCCACCGCCCGGCCGTGGCCGTGCTCGACATCCGGATGCCCCGGACGAACGGCATCGAGGCCGCGGCCGAGATCCGGCGCACCGCTCCCGGGACGGGGGTCGTGATGCTCACGACGTTCGGCGAGGACGACTACATCCTCCGGGCGCTGGGGGGCGGCGCCGCCGGCTTCCTGATCAAGTCGGGCGAGCCCGAGGAACTGATCGCGGGGGTGCGCGCGGTGGCCGACGGCGCCGCCTATCTGTCACCGAAGGTCGCGGCGCGGGTCGTCGCCCATCTCTCGGCCACCGGTGCGGGCGCCCTGGCCGGCCGCCGCACCGCCGCCCGGAAACGGGTCGCCGCGCTCACCGCCCGGGAACGCGACGTACTGGCCTTCCTCGGCAGCGGGCTGTCCAACGGGCAGATCGCCCGGCGGCTCCACGTGGTGGAGGGGACGGTCAAGGCGCATGTGAGTTCCATCCTGGCCCGGCTGGGCGTGGACAACCGGGCCGCCGCTGCGGTCGTCGCCCACGAGGCCGGAATCGTCGCGCCCGCGCAGCCGCCGGTCGAGCGCTGAGGCCGCCGTCCGGGCGAGCGGCAGGAACGCGAGCAGCACGGCCGCGACCACCGACGCCCCGAGGACCGCGCCGGCCAGCACGTCGTGCGGGTAGTGCGCCCCGACCATGACCCGCAGCAGCGCCGCCGCCGCGCCCACCGGCAGGGTGACGGCGGCCAGGCGCGGCCGCAGCACGGCCAGGCCCACCGCGAGGCCGACGGCCAGGGTGGCGTGGTTGCTCGGGAAGGACCAGTCGCCGGGCGGCGGGCACTCGGCGGCCGTCTCCGCGATGCCGTCGAGGGCCCGGCAGGGGCGTTCCTCGTCCACCACCAGTTTCACGGCCTCGCTGACGGCGTACGCCAGCACGGTGCCGATGCCGGTGAGGACCGTACCGGCGGACAGCCGGTCGTCCCGCCGTCGCACGGCGCTCCACCAGACCCACACCAGCAGCAGCCCGAGGACCACCAGGGTGCCCTCGGTGGCCGCCTCCAGCACCGGTCCCGTCCAGGACGGGGCGTCGGCCACCGCCCCGGTCACCGAGCGGTACGCGGACGCCGACGCACCGCCCGTCACCTCCACGGCGCGGTCCGTGCCCAGGCCACCGGGGGCGAGGCCCACGACGGCCGCCGCGCCCGCGCCCAGGACGGCACAGGCGAGCAGGGGCCGGGCGGTGCTGCTTCCGGCCCTGTTCCTGGCCCTGTTTCCGGTTCCGTTTCCGGTTTCTCGTCTCACTCGTCTCATGGGACGCGAACCTAGGAGCGGCGGGCGCGGGGCACCCGGGCCGAACGGCAGGCCGGACCCCTGACGAACGTCGGGGGTCCGACCGGGAACCGGCCGCCGGGAGCCGGTCACCGCCGGGTGAGCGCGTACCAGTCCGGCGCGTCCGGTTCGCCGTATTCACTGCCGAGTTCGAGCCGGTCCGGCGTACCGCCGATCCGCCACCCGTAGGGCTCGCCCAAGCCGTGGCAGTCCTTGATCCGGATACGGACGCGCTGGGCCCACGTCGTTGAATCGCCTGCCTCGTAGCTCCAGGTGCCCCGCCCCGAGCAGCGGTACTTCGCGGCGGTGGGCTCCGCGTCGTCCTTGTACGCCTCGGCATGGTCCGTCAGCCCCTCGGCGTGCGCCGTGCCGTCGGCGGCCAGCCGCAACGTACCGCCCTCGCCGTCGGTCCAGCTCCCGGACAGCACCGCCGCGTCGACCCTCGGCGGCCGGTACTCCGGGACCAGTCCGGTGGCGAAGACTCCCGTACCGATCGCGAACACGGCCACCGCGGCCACCGCACCCCAGCCGAGGACGTGCCGGACCCTGCCCCCGCGCAGTGCGGTGCGGCGGGCCACGAGGGCGGCGGCCGTGAGCAGCGTCGCGCCCGTCAGCCAGACCAGGGCCGACGGGCCGGGACCGGGGCGCCAGGCCGCGCCGAGGGCCGCGGTGCCCGCCGCGGCCACGACCGACGCGATCACCGGCACCCACCACCACGCGTCACGGCCGGTGAACCGGGTCCCCGCCCAACGCGCCGCCGAGACGGTGGGAAGCACCAGGAGCAGGCTCGCCACCAAGGCGAACGGGCCCCCGAAGCAGACCAGGAACGGCGTGATCAACAGCACCGCCCCGGGGCCGTCCGGCGAACCGAAGGCCGGGGCGGCGAGCTCCACGAACCCGTTGATCTCCACACCGAGCACGGCCGCCATGTACAGCGTGCACGCCGCCGCCAGGATCGGCCGCGCGGCCCACACCGTCGGATCGGCATCCTCCGCCGACCCCGTGTTTCCCTCCGGTCCCGTGCTTCTCTCCGGTCCCGTGCTTCTCTCCGGTCCCGTGGTACCTCTCGGCCCGGCGGCCTCCGCCTCGGGCATCGGCATGCGCCTTCCCCCGTCCCTCGCCCCGGCCCCGGCCCCCGGCCCCGGCCCCCGGCCCCCGGCCCCCGGCTTTCGGCCTTCGGCCTTCGGCCTTCGGGGCGAGGATAGCCACGCCCCCGCGCCCGGCATCCGCCGCCACCCCCTTCCAATCTGACGAGCCGTCAGCTCTAATCGAGGGATGATGGGACACGCAGGCATGGCCGCCACCGCCCTCCGGTACCTCAGGTCCGTCGGTGCCGCCACCGGTACGGGACCGGCGCCCGTCGATCCGCTGCCGCGCCCGGAGCTGCGGGCGGTCGCCGACGACGAGCGTCCTCCCGTCGACCCGGCCGAATTCCGCCGCGTGCTGGGCCACTTCGCCAGCGGGGTCACCGTCGTCACCGCGCCCGCCCCGGACGGCGAGGGGGGTCCGGCGGGCTTCGCCTGCCAGTCCTTCGCGTCGCTCTCCCTCGATCCGCCGCTGGTCGCCTTCATGGTCGCCCGCACCTCGACGACCTGGCCGCGCATCGCCCGCGCCGGGCTCTTCTGCGTCAACGTCCTCGGCGCGGACCAGGGCGCGTTGTGCCGGGGCTTCGCGGTGAGCGGGGCCGACAAGTTCGCGGGGGTGGCGTACGGGGCGGCGCCGGTGACCGGGTCACCGCTGCTGGATTCCGTACCGGCCTGGATCGACTGCCGCATCCACGCCGTCCACACCGGGGGCGACCACCTGATCGTCGTCGGCCGGGTGGAGGCGCTGGGAGCGGCGGGGGCGGCGGACGGGACGGGGCCGGAGGGGGCCGGGCCGCTGCTGTTCCACCGGGGGACGTTCGGACGGTTCGGGCCGCTCGACGGCTGAACGCCGCCCACCCCCGGCCGACAGCCGCTCGGCCCGCCTCCGCGGCCCCGAGGGCCGCCTCCGCAGCCCCCGGCGGACGGTCGTTCAGCCGACGGCCTCGCGCAGCAGCTCCCGCAGTCCCAGCGCCGCCGGAAGCGGGGCGGCGGCGGGCAGCGCGACGTGCACGGTGCGGCGCGGCGCGAGGTCGCCGAGTCGGCAGACGGAGAGTTCGGCGGGGACCGCCCAGGCGGCCAGCGAGGGGACCAGCGCGACTCCCAGTCCGGCAGCCGCAAAGCCGAACTTTCCGGTCCATTCGGCGATCCTGATCGTCCGCCTCGGCCTGAAACCGGCTCGGGCGCACACCTCGGCGAGCAGCGTGGGCCGGTCGGCGGACACGTCCTGGAGCCAGGTCTCGTCGCGCAGTTCGCGCAGGTCGACCGTTCCGGCCCCGGCCAGGCGGTGCGTGCGGGAGAGCACGACGAACAGTTCGTCCTCCAGCAGGACCTCGGTCGTGACGGTGTCGAAGGACGGCGGGCAGGCCGGGTAGTCGCTCACCACGGCCAGGTCGAGCGCCCCCTCCGCGAGGCCCCGCATCAGCGCCCCGCTCCGGCCCTCGGTCGCGATGACCTCGACGTCCGGCGCGGACCGCGAGAACGCCCGCAACGCACCGGGGACCAAGGAGATGTTGGCCGTGGCGAACGCCCCCACCCGCAGCGTCCCGCCCCGCCCCGCGTGGATCGCGGCCATCTCGTGTTCCGCCCTCGACAGGCGGTCGAGCACCTCCACGGCATGCCGGTGCAGCGCGTGCCCGGCCGGGGTCAACCGCACGCCCCGGGCAAGCCGTTCGAAGAGCGGGCCGCCCGCGCGTTTCTCCAGCGAGGCGATGCGCCGGGACACCGCGGACTGGGTATAGGCGAGTTGGGACGCGGCCTTCGTGAAGGACCCGGACTCGGCCACGGTCACCAGCAGACGCAGTGCGTCGATCTCGAACACATTCCATCCAAGCATGGCTCGCATGCGATCCAGTCGCTGGTGGGATGCCCGGTGCCGCCCTAGCGTCGGGGAACGGGATCGGACGCCGCCGCCGGCCCCGCTCCGCCGACATCCGACGCCCCTGCGCACCCGAGGAAGAAATTCATGGCAGCAGCACCGAAACCCCTGTCGCCCGAGGCCGTCGAACTGGCCTCGACCCACCGACTCGGCGCCCTGGAAGGCACGTTCGTCCCCAAGCGCTTGAACAGACTGATCTTCGCCCTCTACATCTTCATGACGATCCACCTCCTGGTGATGTTCGTGATACCCGGTCTGCTGTTTCTCTGGTGGCTGCGCCGGACGCCGGACTTCAGCCGGAAGCAGGCCGCCAAGCGTCTCCACCTGTTCGAGAACGGGCTGATCGTGAACCCGCAGTCCGGCGACGGCACGGTCGTCATCCGCTGGGATTCCGTGCGGCTCTACCAGGACATCACCCAGAAGATCATCAACGGCATTCCCGGGCCCACCGAGTACGTCTACTCCGCCGTGGGGCCGGGCCGCGACAGCGCGGGCATCACCCACTTCTACGAAGGCCCCGAGATCTGGGGACCCCACATGCAGCAGTGCGTCCTGCGCGCCCAGGGCCCGACGGCCCTGCGGTCGGCCCGGGAGGGCGGGACGGTCGACTTCGGGTACTTCTCGCTCTCCCGTACCGGCATCACCGCCAGGACGATGGGGCGCCTCCCCTGGTCGGACGTCCGGGAGATCCGGATCGCGGCGGGCAGGGTCCTCGTCACGAGGACCGGCGGCCCAGGTGGACCTACCGGATCCGGTGGACCCGGCGGATCCGGTGTCTGGTGCAACGCCGCGGTCAGCGACGTCGTGAACCTCCACGTCTTCCTGGCCGTCGCCGGGGAACTCTCCGCCGACGGCCGGGCGGCCTGAGGCACGGACCGCCCCGCCCGCCGTTCGGTCCGCCGCCCCGCCCGCCGTTCAGCCCGTGGTCACGACCGCGTCCTCGTCCTCCGGTTCGCGGACCCGCCGGATCACCAGGGCCATCAGCGCCGCCGTCGCGCACAGCGCCCCCGACGCGTACCAGACCACGTCGTACGAGCCGAACGCGTCCCGCGCGACCCCGCCGAGGAACGCCACCAGCGCCGCGCCCACCTGGTGGGAGGCGAGGACCCAGCCGAAGACGATGGCGCTGTCCTTGCCGTACTGCTCCCGGCACAGGGCCAGCGTCGGCGGGACGGTGGCGACCCAGTCCAGGCCGTAGAAAACGATGAAGAACACCATCGGCGGCTGGACCGTCGGCGCCATCAGCATCGGCAGGAAGAGCAGCGAGATCCCGCGCAGCGCGTAGTAGACGGCGAGCAGCCGGCGGGCGTCGAAGCGGTCGGTGAGCCAGCCGGAGAAGATCGTGCCGATGACGTCGAAGATCCCGATGACGGCGAGCAGCGAGGCCGCGGCGGTGATCGGCATGCCGTGGTCGTGGGCCGAGGGAACGAAGTGCGTACGGATCAGGCCGTTGGTGGAGGCGCCGCAGATCGCGAACGTCCCCGCCAGCAGCCAGAACGGCCCGGTGCGCGCCGCCTCGATCAGGACCCGCACGGCCCGTCCCGCCGCGCCCCGTTCGGGCGCGGGCTTCTCCACGTACGTACCGCCGTACGGGGCGAGGCCCACGTCGGCCGGGTGGTCGTGCAGCAGGAGCCATACGAACGGGACGACGACCAGGGCCGCGAGCCCCACGGTCACCGAGGCCGGGCGCCAGCCGTGCTCGGAGACGATCCAGGCGCACAGCGGCAGGAAGACCAGCTGGCCGGAGGCGCCCGCGGCGGTGAGGATGCCGGTGACCAGGCCGCGCCGGGCCACGAACCAGCGGTTGGTGACGGTGGCGGAGAACGCCAGCGCCATGGAGCCGGTGCCGAGGCCGACGAGCAGGCCCCAGTAGATCATCAGCTGCCAGGAGGCGGTCATCCAGACACTGGCCAGCGCCCCGGCCGCCACCGCGCCGAGCGCGACGACGACCACCCTGCGGATGCCGAAGCGGTCCATCAGCGCGGCGGCGAACGGCGCGGTCAGCCCGTACAGCGCCATGTCGATGGAGACCGCGAGCCCGATCTCCCCCCGCGACCAGCCGAATTCCGTGTGGAGCGGGTCGATGAGGAGGCCGGGCAGGGAGTTGAAGGCGGCGCCGCCGATGATCGTCACGAAGGTGACGACGGCGACGATCCAGGCGCGGTGGACGCGTCGTCGGGCGGGGCGGCGGGGGGCCTCGGAGGCCGTCCGCCGGTCGCCGTTCCGGTCGTCGCCGCGTCCTTCGTGCCGGGTGCCGTCCCGGTCGGCGGGGCTTTGGGTCGTCTGGGTCACGTCACCCAGCATCCGGTCGGGCGCGTACCGCCACGAGTGGCCGGAGGGACACGGTTCGCAGGAATCGGGCCACGGGGATCGCCGCCCTCCCCGTCGGAGGGGCGGGCCGAAGAGGGGTTCCGTGGGCGCGTACGATCGCCAGTCGGCCGACGAGCCGGGCCCGCCGGCCCCGTCGCGCGCCGATCCTGGGGGATTCCATGCAGTGGACGGCACGTCAGCACTTCCACCACCGCTCCGCGCTGATGCAGACCTGGGGCGCCGTACTGCTGCTCATCGCCTGCGTCCTGTGGGTCTGGCTGGGCTTCCTGCTGGCGGACCCGGAGGACACGTACTACTACGGGGGCACGTCGGTGTACAAGGTGGAGAGCGGCGTACCGAAGCAGCTGACCCTCCTGGGGATCTCCGTGCCCCTGTCCGTCCTCGGTACGGGGCTGCTGGTCGCCGGCAGTGTGCGCAGGCAGACCAGCGCCCACGTCTTCGAGGTCATCGAGATGCAGAAGTCCGAGGAGCGCAGCCGGGAGAAGAAGGGGAAGTGACCAGGGCCGCCACCGCCCAGGCGAACCCCGCCCCCACCGCGTACCAGAACAGGTCGGGCGCGTTGAACGTCGAGCCGAGCACCAGCCGTGCCACCGCGCTGCGGCCGGCGAGGTCCGCCGGTATCCCGGTCAGTTGCAGCAGTTCCACCGCCCAGCTGAACGACAGCGCCGCCCCGGCCGCGACGGCCGGGCGCGCGCCGGGCGCGATCACGGCGACCAGGGCGCAGATCAGCACGGTGTAGAGCGCGTCCCCGGCGTACTTGGCGAAGTCGCCGTCCGCGAACGCCCTGACCCCGAGCCCGGCGAGGACGGTCAGCACCGCGCCCCCGGCCGCGACCGCGCGGGCGCGCCGAGTCGTGCGTGCGCGCCGGACCGTGCGGGACTCCCCCGCCACCGTTTCCTCGTGCATCTCCCCGTTCCCCTTCCGTCCCACCTGCCGCGGTGTTCCCTCGACCGATCCCGGTGCCCATGTTTCCGGTTCCGCCCCCGGGAGGCGTGACGGGGGCACGACGGGGCGTGCGGGAACGCCGGGCCGGGAATGCGTGGGGGCACCGTCGGCCTTGTCCTCCTCGTGCGATGACGCACGACGGCTTGTGGTCTATACCAACTAGGTCTATACCAGCTAGGACGAGGTGAAGGGAGTCCGCCCATGCCGCCCATGCCGCACCGGATCGCCGTCCTGGCCCTCGACGGGCTGCTCCCCTTCGAGTTGGGCATTCCGCAGAGGATCTTCGGCCGCTCGTTCGGCGTCGAGGCCCACGACAGGGGCCGCAGCCTGTACGAGGTCGTGACCTGCTCCGTCCGCGCCCCGGGGCCGATCCGTACCGACGCGGACTTCACGATCACCGTCGAGCACGGCCCGGAGGCCCTGGCCACCGCCGACACGGTCGTGATCCCCGCCAGTTACGAACTCGGCCCCGTCCACACGGAGGGCCGGCTCACCGACGAGCTCGCCGCCGCGCTCGCGCACGTCCGGGCGGGCACCCGGATGGTCTCCATCTGCACGGGCAGCTACGTGCTGGCCGCCGCCGGGTACCTGGACGGGCGGCCCGCCACCACCCACTGGTGGCATGCCGACCACTTCCAGCAGCTCTTCCCGAAGGTACGGGTCGATCCGGACGTCCTGTTCATCGACGACGGGGACGTCCTGACCTCCGCCGGGGTCGCCGCCGGGATCGACCTCTGCCTGCACATCGTGCGCCGCGACCACGGCACCGCCGTCGCCAACGACGTCGCCCGCCGCACGGTCGTGCCCCCGCACCGGGACGGCGGGCAGGCGCAGTACATCCGGCGCCCCGTGCCCGACGACCGGTTCGCGACCACGACCACCGCCCGCACCTGGGCGCTCGGGCGGCTGGAGCGGCCGATCCAGCTGCGCGACATGGCGCAGCAGGAGTCGATGAGCGTGCGGACGTTCACCCGCCGGTTCCGGGAGGAGGTCGGGGTCAGCCCCGTCCAGTGGCTGACCCGGCAGCGGGTCGAACGGGCCCGGCAGCTGCTGGAGTCGACGGACCTGTCGATCGACCAGGTGGCGAGGGACGCGGGCTTCGGCACGTCCACGTCGCTGCGGCAGCACCTCCAGGCGGCGCTGGGGGTGTCCCCGACGGTGTACCGGCGCACGTTCCGGTCCGGGCGGGTCTGAGGCCCCGCACGTTCCGGGCCGAGCAGGTCCGAGACCCCGCACGTTCCGGGCCGGGCGGTCAGAACACCAGCACGCCCCGGGCCACCCGGCCGTGGCGCGCGTCGTCCGCCGCCCCGGCGAAGTCCTCCACCGGGTAGGTGCGGGTGACGAGTTCGTCCAGGAGCAGCCGGCCCTCCCGGTACAGGTCCGCGTAGAGCGCGATGTCCCGTTGCGGGCGCGAGGAGCCGTACCGGCAGCCCAGGATCGACTTGTCCAGGTACATCGACGAGACGAGGAACGAGGCCTCGGCCGTCGCGGCCGGGACGCCCAGCAGGACCGCCTGGCCGTGCCGGTCCAGCAGGTCGACGGCGGCCCGGACCAGCTCCGTGCGGCCGACGCATTCGAAGGCGTGGTCGGCGCCGTGGGGCAGGATCTCCCGCACCCCGTCGGCCGAGGTCAGGAAGTGGGTGGCGCCGAACCCCCGGGCGGCCTCCTCCTTCTCCGGGTTGCTGTCGACGGCGACGATCGTCAGGGCGCCCGCGATCCGGGCGCCCTGGATCACGTTGAGCCCGATGCCGCCGGTGCCGATCACCACGACCGTGTCGCCCCGGTCCACCTTCGCCCGGTTGAGCACGGCGCCGACGCCCGTCAGCACCCCGCAGCCGATCAGGGCCGCGGAGGCCAGCGGCAGGTCCTTCGGGATCCTCACCGCCTGCACGGCCCTGACCAGGGTCCGTTCGGCGAAGGCCGAGTTGGAGGCGAACTGGTACAGCGGCTTCCCCTGCCGGGAGAACGGCTGCCCCGGCATCCCGATCGCCTTGCGGCACATGGTCGGCCTGCCCCGGTCGCACTGGGCGCAGGCCCCGCAGTTGGCGAGCGTGGACAGGGACACGTGGTCGCCGGGCGCCACATGGGAGACGCCCGCGCCGACCGCCTCGACCACGCCCGCGCCCTCGTGCCCGAGCACCACCGGCGCCGGGAACGGGATCGTCCCGTCGATCACGGACAGATCGCTGTGGCACAGTCCGGCCGCGGCCACCGCCACCAGCACCTCGCCGGGGCCAGGCTCGCGCACCTCCAGGTCGTCGACGACCTCGGTCCGGATGCCGTCGAAGACGACGCCTCTCATCCCGTCTCCCTCGGTAGGCCGAGCACCCGCTCGGCGATGATGTTCCGCTGGATCTCGTCCGAGCCGCCGTAGATGGTGTCGGACCGGCTGAACAGGAACAGCCGCTGTGCCTCGTCGAGTTCGTACGGTGCCTCCGCCGACCAGGCGGCCGGGCCGACGGCGCCCGCCGCGCCCCTGACCGCCACGGCCAGTTCGCCCAGGCGCCTGTGCCAGCCGCCCCACAGCAGCTTCGCCACGCTGGGCGCGCCGGGGTCGTCCGCGCCGCCCAGGGTGCACAGGGCGTTCCAGCGCATGGTCTTGAGCTCCGCCCACTGGCGGACGAGGCGGTCGCGCAGCACCGGATCGGTGACGGCGCCACTCCCGACGGCGGCCCGGACCACCCGGTCGAGCTCGGCGGCGAACCCGATCTGCTGGACGAGCGTGGAGACGCCGCGCTCCCGGGCGAGCAGCCCCATGGCGACCTGCCAGCCGTTGCCCTCGCCGCCGACGCACTCCTCGGCGTGCGCCCCGTCGAAGAAGACCTCGTTGAACTCGCTGGTCCCGGACATCTGCCGGATCGGCCGCACCTCGATCCGGCCCGGCTGGTCCATCGGCACGAGCAGGAACGACAGGCCGTGGTGGCGCCGCGAGCCGGGGGTGGTGCGGGCCAGCACGAAGCACCAGTCGGCCTCCCGGGCCAGTGACGTCCAGATCTTCTGCCCGGTGACGCGGTGGCCGCCGGCGGCGTCGGGCACCGCGACGGTCCGCACCGCGGCGAGGTCCGAGCCGGCGCCCGGTTCGCTGTATCCCTGGCACCAGAGCTGTTCGCCCCGGGCGACGGCGGGCAGGAAGCGGCGCCGCTGCTCCGGGCTGCCGTGCGCGATCAGGGTCGGGGCGAGGAGGTTCTCGCCGATGTGGCCGACCCGGGCGGGGGCGGCGGCCCGGGCGTACTCCTCGGCCCAGACGACCTGCTGGGTGAGGGTGGCGTGCCGGTTGCCGTGGCCGGCTCCGCGGTCGTCCCAGCCGAGGCCGATCCAGCCGGCCCGGCCCAGCTCGCGCTCCCAGGCCCGGCGGACCGCGAAGCCCTCGTGCTCGCTGCCGGGGCCGCCGGTGCCGGCCGCCGCCGCGTACTCGCCGACCAGGTGCGCCGCCAGCCAGCCGCGGGCCTCCTCGCGGAACGCGGTGTCGTCGGGGCCGAAGTCGAAGTCCACGGTGCCTCCCTGCTGTTGCCGCTGCCACCGTCGTGGCCGGGGCCGCTGCCGTTCGAAAAGCGAGTCCGGGCCCGGGGCCGGTGCCGTTCGGGAAAGGGGCCCGTCAGGCGTTCGGCCTCGTCCCGGCCTTCGCCGCGGCGGCCATCTCCTCCAGCCGTGCCAGCATCGGCATCGGGTCCGTGCCCACCGTCCCCGGCAGGAAGTCCGCGATCCGTTCCGGGGTCCACGCCCCCTCCACGTAACCCGCCCGCAGCTCCCTCGGCTGGGCCCAGACCGCGATCTTCGGGCCCGCGACCGTGTACACCTGGCCGGTGATGCCCTCCTTGCGGGCCCGGTCGCCGAGCAGGTAGACGACGAACGCGGCCACGTCCTCCGGCTCGCCGATCTCCTTGAGCTCCATGGGCACGCCGGCGGACATCCGGGTCCGGGCGACCGGGGCCACGGCGTTGGCCGTGACGCCGTACTTGTGCAGGCCGAGCGCCGCGCTGCGCACCAGCGAGATGATCCCGCCCTTCGCGGCGCTGTAGTTCGCCTGGGCGACGCTGCCCTGGTGGTTGCCGCTGGTGAAGCCGATCAGCGTGCCGCCGCCGTCCTGCCTCCGCATCACCGCCGAGGCGGCCCGGAAGACGGTGAAGGTGCCCTTGAGGTGGGTGGCGACCACCGGGTCCCACTCCTCCTCGGACATGTTGAACAGCATCCGCTCCCGCAGGATGCCGGCCACGCACACGACCCCGTCGACCCGCCCGTACCGGGTGAGCGCCGTGTCCACGACCCGCTGCCCGCCCGCCATCGTGGAGATGTCGTCGGCCACGGCCACCGCCTCGCCGCCCGCCGCCACGATCTCCTCGACGACGGACTCGGCCACCTCGCTGCTCGGCTCGCCGCCCCCGACGGACACCCCGTAGTCGTTGACGACGACCCGCGCCCCCTCGGCCGCCGCCGCGAGTGCGACCGCCCGCCCGATGCCGCGCCCGGCCCCCGTCACGGCGACCACCTTGCCTGCCAAGAAGTTCCCCACGCCCGGCCCCTTCCCGCGGTTTCTGACGGACCGTTAGATTTTATGGGCCATCAGGTCCACGAGCACAAGCCCCGGGAGGCACCGTGTCACTGCCGGCCGAGTTCCACGAGATCGCCGAGCGGGTCAACAACTGGGGCCGCTGGGGCGCCGACGACGAGACCGGGACGCTCAACCTGATCACCGACGCCGTCGTGCGCGAGGCGGCGGCCACCGTGCGCAGCGGGCTGCGGGTCCCGCTCGCCCTCCCCCTCGGGCCGGACGGCGTGCAGAGCGGACTGGTCCCCGGGCGGATCAACCCGGTGCACACCATGGTCCAGATCAACCAGGAGCTCTTCGGCCCCGGCACCGTCGCCACCAGCGACGACATGGCGGTCCTGAGCCTGCAGACGGCCACCCACTGGGACGCCCTGAGCCATGTCTCGCACTCGGGGAGGCTCTACAACGGCCGCCCGGCCGACACGATCACCCCGCACGAGGGCGCCCGGTTCGGCGGGATCGACAAGGTGGCGCACGTCGTCTCGCGCGGGGTGCTGCTCGACGTGGCCCGCGCGCACAACACGGACCGGCTGCCCGGCGGCCACGCCGTCACCCCGGAGGACCTGGAGGCGGCGGAGGAGCTGGCGGGCGTCCGGGTCCGGGCGGGCGACATCGTGCTCGTACGGACCGGGCAGATGCGGGTCCTCCTGGCGGGCGACCGGAACGCGTACGCCCACCCGTCGCCCGGCCTCTCGGTCCGGACGCCCGAGTGGTTCCGCGCACGCGATGTCGCGGCCGTCGCCAACGACACCCTGACCTTCGAGATCTTCCCGCCGGAGATCGACGACCTGTGGCTGGGGGTGCACGCGCTGGACCTGGTCGAGATGGGCATGCTCCAGGGCCAGAACTGGAACCTGGAGGAGCTGTCCACGGTCTGTGCGCAGGAGCGGCGGTACGCCTTCCTGCTCTCCGCGACGCCGGAGCCGTTCACGGGTGCGACCGGCGCCCCGGTCGCACCCGTCGCCGTCCTCTGAACGGCACGCCCCCCACGCGGCCGCCCACCGGCCCGCCCGGAAGGGCTCTCACCGCGCGGGCTGCTCGCCCCCGAGACCGCGCTCCTGGACGAGGATCGCGGCCTGCACCCGGGAGCGCAGCCCCAACTTGGCCAGGATGTGCGAGACATGGGACTTCACGGTCGTCTCGCTGATGTAGAGCCGCCGGGCGATCTGCTGGTTGGACAACCCCTCGCCCAGGCACTCGAATACGTCCCGCTCGCGGTCGGTGAGCTGCGCCGGCCCCTCGGGGCGGGGCCGGACGGGGGCGACGGAACCGGCGAACTTCGAGATCACCCGCCGGGTGATCTGCGGCGCCAGCACGCCGTCGCCCTGTGCCACCAGCCGTACCGCCTCCACCAGTTGCCGGGCCTCCACGGACTTGATCAGGAAGCCCGCGGCCCCGGCCCGCAGCGCGGCGTAGACGTACTCGTCGAGGTCGAAGGTGGTCAGGACGAGCACCTGGCAGACGCCCTCCGAGACCAGGACGCGGGTGGCCTCGATGCCGCCGCCCGGCATGCGGATGTCCATCAGCACCACGTCGGGCCGCAGCTCCCGCGCCATCCGCACCGCGCTGTTGCCGTCGGCGGCCTCGCCGACCACCTCGATGCCGTCGGCCCGGCCCAGTATGAGCACCAGCCCCGACCGCACCGCCGCGTGGTCGTCAGCGACCAGAACCTTCATGCGCATGCTCCCTCTCTCCTCCCAGCGGGAGTACGGCGTGAACCCGCCAGCGATCGCCGACCGGCTCTGCTGAAATCGTTCCCCCGATCGCCACCGCGCGCTCGTGCATGTTGAGCAGGCCGATGCCGGCGCCGGGCAGGACGGACATCTCCTCGCCGGCCAGCTCGTTGACGACCTCCACGTACAGGTCGCCGCCCTCGGGGCGCACGGTGACCCAGGTGCGCGCCCCCCTTGCGTGCTTGACGGCGTTGGTCAGCGCCTCCTGCACGATCCGGTAGGCGGCGAGGTCGACGGAGGCGGGCAGCCCGTGCAGCGGGCCGTCCGCCGGACCACCCGCCGGGTCGTCCGCCGCCCCGACGGTCACGGTGACGTCCAGCCCGGCGGCGCGCGCCGATTCGAGCAGGGCGTCCAGTTCGGCCAGGCGAGCGGGCGCGGTGCAGGAGACCTGCTCCCCCTCGGTGTTCTGGCCCCGGAGCAGCTCGATCATGGCGCGCATCTCGCGCAGCGCGTCCACACTGTTCTTCCGGATGGTGCGGAGCACCTCGTCGACGGCCGCCCGATCCTCGCTCATCGACCCCACGGCGTCCGACTGGATGGCGATGGCGGAGAGGTGACCGGCGATCACGTCGTGCAGCTCCCGCGCCATCCGGGCCCGTTCCTCCGCCACGGCCGTGCGCCGGTCGAGCTCGGCGATGGTGGCCTGCTGCTCCGCCCGGGAGCGCTCCGCCTCCGCCACGTCCCGTTCCTGGCGCACCGTCATGGCCCACCAGACCGGGACGAACACGATGGTGAGCATCAGCATGACCAGCAGCACGATGGCCTGCCAGTCGCGCATCACCGACAGCAGGACCGCCGCGCCCACCGCCATCAGCGCGATGACGGTGCGCACGAGCATCCGGCCGGCGTACCGGGAGGCGTGCAGGGTGGCGCTGTAGAGCAGCTCCGACAGCACCAGCAGCATGGAGATGCTGAAGCCCATCAGCACGTCGACCGCACCGAAGAACAGACCGGCGCCGAGTGCGGACATCGGCAGCCGCCTGCGGACCAGCACGGCCGCGCAGGCACCGCCGAGGGGGATCAGCCGCCAGCCGATGGACACGTTCCACGGCGCGAAGGCGTGCACGTCACGGAAGAACGGATACCAGCCGACGACGTAGAGGGCGGCGCCCACCACGAACAGCCCGGCGGCGGGCAGGACGTCCTTCCGCTCGAAGCGGGAGATCCTGTTCCATAAAACGCCGAGAGCTGTCACACGGTCATGAAATCACAATGAGCAGTGGGGGTTCGGGCCGGAAATGAACGGATGACGGGACGGCCCTCATCCCCGGACAACTCCCTTGTACAGCCCGTACAACACCTCCAGCACACCCAGCGCCATTAATACGACACCGAGTTTGGTCAGGGTGACGACGGGCGTTTCCACGTCCCCGGTGAACTGCCAGAGCACCAGCCCGACGACGAAGGTGACACCGCCGCCGACCAGTGCCTTGATGGTGGGATTCATCTCATGCCCTTCTGACCCTTGACGGTCGGCTTTCCTTTTTCGCACCTCGACCTCGAACACGGCGGAAAGCGAGAACCCAACCGCTCCGGGACGCACGGTCGTCTCCGCCCCCGGCGGGCAGGAAACATCTTTTCTTTCTTCCTTCACCCCGATTTCCTCGGCGTGAATTCCTGCCGGTCCCGCCGCAGGGGACCGGCAGGGCGACGTTGCAGGAAACAGCCGAGTGGCACCGGGAGCGCGCGGGCCGACGCCGCCGCGGCGGCGTCCTCGGCCGCCGGTCTCGATCGACGATCCGATCCTGCCAGCAGCGGACGCGCAGGACACCCTACGAAAGTAGGAGACCCCTCCCACCAGGCAGAACGCGCGTCGGAGCGGGGGGCACGGCCGTTCTCCACAGGCCGGGCCAGGCCGGGCCGGGGCCGCGGCCCCGGCGCGGCTCCGTGCCGCAGCCGCCGCGACCCCGTGGGCCGGGTTCCCGCAGCGGCGTCCGCCGTTCGACAACGGCGCGCGACCCCGCCCCGGGAGACTGCTTTAACCTTTATGCACCTCGGGTGACGGTGCGCGGGGGCCGATACGCCGCGCGGTCCCCGCCGCCCGGTTCCTGCACCCCGTGCGCGCTCCGCGCGCCGTGGCCGGCCGGCACGTCATGGACGCTTGGCACATCGTGGACACCCGGCACGTCATGAACGCATGGCACGTCATGGACCCCCGGCACGCCCTGGATCACCGGAGCGCCACGGTCCACCTCGCACCAGATGCGCTTGCCCGCGCCCTCCGGCTGCCAGCCCCAGCGGTCGGCGAGGCCGTCGACCAGCTCCAGGCCCCGGCCGTTGGTGTCCTCGCCCTCGGCGTGCCGCTGCTGCGGCGGGCGGCAACTGGCGTCGGCCACCTCGACCCGCACGGTCCCGGACCCGCCCGCCGAACCGAACAGCATGCGCAGCACGGCCGGACATCCGGTGTGGACCACCGCGTTGGTGACCAGTTCCGAGATCAGCAGGATGAGCGTCTCCGCCAGCGGCTCGTCGTCCCGTATCCCGGACCCGATCAGCCTCGACCGCGCCCATCTACGGGCCCGTCCCACCTCCGCGGGATCCGGCCCGACTTCCAGCTGAACCTGAAGCACCTGCACCGCTCACACCATCCGAACCGGCGGACACATCGCCTCGCGCCTCCTCGGGGTCACGGAACGTGACTCCCCTATGAGACAGCATGGTTGACGTACAGTCACCGCAACAAGCGCTTCGGGCATATTCCAGCGCGAAGGAGTACGCGTGGTGCATACTGTGCGACGCACATTGCGGGGAATCGAACTGAGGCCCGATCGGGGTGCCGGAATCGCTTTCCGGGCAGGCCCCGAGCCTCTGTGCGATATACGAGCAGCGCGCCGGAGCCGGACCGGGGCCGCCGTACGGGCCACCCCCGGAGCATCTGATTCCAGTTGCTGTCGCACCCCACGGAGCGTACCCGAGCACGGAGCCGACTCCGTCCCGTGACGAATCATGGAAGGGGCACGCATCCGGGTCCGCGCCCGCCGGCTGCGCTGCGTGACTCCGCAGCGTGAAGCTCGCACCCCGGCCTGCCGTGCGGGAACCGCCCCCGCCCACCCGCGCACGAGCCGCGCGGAAACCGCCCGGCCTCAGCACAGGTCCGTCGCGAGAACCTCCTCGGCCGCCTCCGCCGTCATCCACCACCCGGCCCGCAACCAGGCCCGTTTGAGGTGGAGATGGACGTCGGACTCCCAGGTGAAGCCCATGCCGCCGTGCACCTGGAGGCAGTCGCGGGCGTTGCGGACCGCGGCCTCGTCGGCGAGCAGCTTGGCGCCCGCGATCTCCACCGGGTCCGCCGTCACGGCCGCCGCGTACACCGCGGAGCGGGCCAGCTCGGCGCGGACCAGCATCTCCGCGCACAGGTGTTTGACCGCCTGGAAGGACCCGATCGGCGAACCGAACTGCTCGCGCGCACCGGCGTGTTGAACGGCCATGTCGGTCGTGCGCGCGGCGCTTCCGAGTTGTTCGGCAGCAGTCAGGAGCGCCCCCTCCGTCCGTAACCGCCCCCCGTCCGACACCTGTTCCCCCACCTCGGGAGGATTCGTCACCCGCCACAGCGGTGTGAACGGATCGAGCGACCGTACGGGTACGGCGGACTCCCGCGCCCGGCCGGCGTCCCGCAGCACGGCCGCCCCCTCGCTCCCCGGTACGAGCAGCGCGTCGGCCCCGTCCAGGTGTGCCACCGGCCGGCCCGGTTCCCAGGCCGTCACCACCGCCTCGCCCTCCGCCGCGCCCTTCACCGCACCGGCCGCGAGCTGGGTGGCGACCAGGGGCCCCGGCAGCAGCGCGGCCCCCGCCTCCTCGAAGAGGAGGACCGCTTCCGGCAGTCCGAGTCCGACACCCCCCTCCGCCTCCGGCAGCCGCAGCGCGAAGAACCCCGCCCGCGCGAGCTCCCGCCACAGCGTCCGGTCGAGTCCCGCACCGGCGTCGAGGTCGGCCCGCATCCGGTCCCTGCCGAAGCGTCCGGCGAGCAGTTCCCGCACCCCCGCCCGCAGGGCCCGCTGGTCGTCCGAGAGCTGGAAGTCCATGCCGCGTCAGCGCCCCTTCGGCAGGCCGAGCAGCCGCTCGGCGACGATGTTCCGCTGGATCTGCGAGGTGCCCGCGGCGATGGTGTACGAGAGCGAGGACAGCCGGTCCAGGACCCATTCCCGGTCCAGGTCCGCGCTGTCCGCGCCGAGCACCTCGGCGGCCGCCTCGTACAGTTCCTGGCGGGCCTGCGAGTAGCGCAGCTTGAAGACCGAACCGCCGGTGCCCACGACGCCGCCCCGCCCGGCCTCGCCCACGTTCCACTGGGTGAGCCGCCACAGCGCCCGGAACTCGGCGTTCAGCCGGCCCAGCCGGCGGCGCAGCACCGGGTCGTCCCAGCGGCCGTCGGCCCGTGCTTCGGCGGCCAGGGCGTCCAGGGTGCGGCGGCAGGCGACCACCTCGCCGACGAACGCCGTGCCGCGCTCGAAGGAGAGCGTGACCATGGTGACCCGCCAGCCGTCGTTCTCCGCACCGACCCGGTTGGCGACCGGCACCCGCACCTCGTCGAGGAACATCTCGGCGAACTCGGTGGAGCCGGCGAGGGTGCGCAGCGGGCGGACGGTGACGCCGGGGGTGTCCATCTCCATGGCGAGCCAGCTGATCCCGCGGTGCCGGGGCGCCGCCGGGTCCGTGCGGACCAGGAGTTCGCACCAGTCGGCGACCTCCGCGTGCGAGGTCCAGATCTTGCTGCCGCTCACCACGTAGTGGTCGCCGTCGCGCACCGCCCGGGTCCGCAGCGCGGCGAGGTCCGAACCGGCGTCGGGCTCGCTGAACCCCTGGCACCAGATCTCGTCGCCGCGCAGCACCGGGGGCAGCCAGCGGGCCCGTTGCTCCGCCGTGCCCTCGGCGGCGATCGTCGGGCCGGCGTGCAGCAGCCCGACGAAGTTCGCGCCGACGTACGGGGCCCCGGCCCGTTCCGTCTCCTCCAGGAAGATCAGGTGCTGGGCCGGGGTGGCGCCCCGGCCGCCCGCGTCGACGGGCCAGTGCAGACCGGCGTACCCGGCGTCGTACAGCATCCGCTGCCAGGCGGTGTCGTACGCGCGGCGCCCCGGCCAGTCGTCGGGGTGGGGCCGCGCCGCCAGCGAGGGGAGCACGGCGGCCAGCCACGCGCGCAGCCGGGCCCGGAACTCCTCCTCCTGCGGCGTGTACGAGAGGTCCATGCCCGCCTACTTGTCCAGGTCCAGGTCGAGCATCCGGATCGCGTTCCCGCGCATCAGCTTGTAGACGGTCTCGTCGTCCAGGCCGCCGACGTGGTCCAGGGCTACCTGCTTGGTGTGCGGGAAGGTCGAGTCGACGTGCGGGTAGTCGGTCTCGAAGGTGGCGTTGTCGCGTCCGACGACGTCGAGCGAGGCGACGCCGTGCTTGTCGCGGAAGAAGCAGCAGAAGATCTGCCGGTAGTAGTACGTGGACGGCGGCTCGGGGATCAGATCGCGCACCCCGCCCCAGGCCCGGTGCTCCTCCCAGACGTCGTCGGCGCGTTCCAGGGCGTACGGGATCCAGCCCATCTGCCCTTCGCTGTAGGCGAGCTTGAGCCGGGGGAAGCGCACCAGGACCCCGCTGAACAGGAAGTCCATCATCGAGGCCATGGCGTTGTTGAAGGAGAGGCCGGCCTGCACGGCGGGCGGGGCGTCCGGCGAGGCGGCGGGCATCTGCGAGCTGGACCCGATGTGCATGTTGACGACCGTGCCGGTCTCCTCGCAGACGGCGAAGAAGGGGTCCCAGTAACCGGTGTGGATCGAGGGCAGCCCGAGGTGGGTGGGGATCTCGGAGAAGGTCACCGCCCGCACCCCGCGCGCCGCGTTGCGCCGGATCTCGGCGACGGCCAGATCGATGTCCCAGAGCGGGATGAGGCAGAGCGGGATGAGCCGGCCGCCGCTGTCGCCGCACCACTCCTCGACCATCCAGTCGTTGTAGGCGCGCACGCAGGCGAGCGCCACCTCCTTGTCGTGGGCCTCGGCGAAGGTCTGGCCGCAGAAGCGCGGGAAGGTCGGGAAGCAGAGGCTGGCCTCGACGTGGTTGAGGTCCATGTCCTTCAGCCGTTCGGCCGGGTCCCAGCAGCCGGGGCGCATCTCCGCCCGGGTGATCCCCTCCAGCGTCATGTCGTCGCGGTCGAAGCCGACGGCGGCGATGTTGCGCTTGTACGGGAACTTCAGGTCCTCGTAGATCCACCAGTCGGTGGGCGGACCGTCCGGGTCCATCGTGATGACGTACTTGCCGCCGGTGTACGCCAGCTCGCCGATGCCCGCGGTGAGCGGCTGCGGACCGCGCTCGCGGTACTTGGCGGGCAGCCAGGTCGAGAAGAGGTGCGGCGGCTCGATCACATGGTCGTCGACGCTGACGATCCGAGGCAGTTCCGTCATGGTGTCCCCTTCGGCGAACGCATTTCTGATGACCCGTCAGATCGATGTCGCCCTCAGGCTAGCCCCGCACCCCTGGACCGACAAGGCGCGGCGCTCTACGCTCTCCGCACTATCTGACTATCCGTCAGCATTCGAGAGGGGTCGGCCGTGACCGGGACCGCACACGCCCTGAGCACCTCGGGCACCTTCTGGGAACTCGTCGAGCACCGGGCCGCCCTGACCCCGGACCGCGCCTTCCTGATCCAGGGCGACCGCACGCTGACCTTCGGCGGGCTGCGCGAGCGCGGCGAACGGGTCGCGGCCGGGCTGTGGGAACTGGGCGTGCGCCCCGGCCGGGTGGTGGCCTGGCAGCTGCCGACCCGGATCGAGACGGTGCTGCTGTCCTTCGCGCTGGCCCGGATCGGGGCGGTGCAGTCGCCCGTCATCCCCTTCTACCGGGACCGCGAGGTGGGGTTCGCGCTGCGCGAGTCGAAGGCGGAGTTCTTCGCCGTACCGGGCACCTGGCGCGGCTTCGACCACACGGCGATGGCCGCCCGCCTGGCGACGGGGGGACGGCCGGTGGTGTTCGAGGCGTACGACGCGCTGCCGGACGGCGATCCGTCGGTGCTCCCGCCGCCGCCCGACGACGGCACGGCGGTGCGCTGGATCTACTGGACCTCGGGCACCACCTCCGATCCGAAGGGCGTGCTGCACACCGACCGCAGCCTGATCGCGGGCGGTTCCTGCCTGGCCCACGCGCTGCGGCTGACGGGGGACGACGTCGGCTCGATGGCCTTCCCGTTCGCCCATGTCGCCGGGCCGGACTACTCGGTGATGCTGCTGCTGTACGGGTTCCCCGCAGTGCTTTTCGAGCACTTCGCCCTGCCGGACGCCCTGCCGGAGTACCGGCGGCACGGGGTGACGGTCGCGGGCGGGTCCACCGCGTTCTACTCGATGTTCCTGGCCGAGCAGCGCAAGGACCCGGCCGGGAAGCCCGTCCCCACCCTGCGGCTGCTGGCGGGCGGCGGCGCCCCCAAGCCGCCGGAGATCTACCACGCGGCGGTGCGCGAGATGGGCGTCCAGCTCACCCACGGCTACGGCATGACCGAGGTCCCCATGATCACGATGGGCGACCCGGAGGACACCGCCGAACACCTCGCCGGAACGGAGGGCCGCCCGCCGGCCGGCATGGAGATCCGGATCACCGACGAGCACGGCACCCCGCTGCCGCCCGGCACGGACGGCGAGGTACGGCTGCGCGGGGAAGCCGTCTGCCGGGGCTACCTGGACCCGGAGGCGTCCGCCGCGGCGTTCGACGCGGAGGGCTTCCTGATCACCGGCGACGTCGGCCACCTCCGGGAGAGCGGCCACCTGGTGCTCACCGGCCGGCTGAAGGACATCATCATCCGCAAGGGCGAGAACATCTCCGCCAAGGAGATAGAGGACCTGCTGCACCAGCACCCCGCCGTCGGCGACGCCGCGGTGATCGGCCTGCCCGACCCGGCCCGCGGCGAACTCGTCTGCGCGGTGGTCGAACAGCCCCCCGGCACCCCGCCGCTGACCCTGCCCGAACTCACCGAGCACCTGCGGGCGGCCGGCCTCGCCGTGCACAAACTGCCCGAACGCCTGGAGGTGGTGGCGCAGCTGCCGCGGAACGAGACCCTGCGCAAGGTGCTGAAGTACCGCCTGCGGGAACGGTTCGCCTGAGAGCCGACGGGCCAACAGGCCGACAACACGGGCGGGAACGACGGCGGGTACGGAGCCGGGCGCGGCGCCCGGCTCCGTACCCGGAAGGACGAGGGGGCTACGCGTCCGGGGCGATCACCGTGAAGTACGTGGCGAGGGCCGCCACCGCGTCCTGCTCCGCGATCCTGCCGTCCCCGTCCGCGTCCAGGCCCCGGGCCGCGAGCCCTGCCGTGGCGTCGTCCGCGCCCAGCACCACGAGCGCCCGCTCCACGGCGGACACGGACGCGGAACCCGCGCCCTCCCCGTCCGCCACGGCGATGGCGGCGCGCAGGAACGGGCGGGCGATCTCCGCGAAGCGCTCCGGGTTGTCGCGCAGCCGCTTCACGGCCCCGCCCACGAACTCCTCGCGGGTGACCCGCTGATCCCCGTCCACGTCGGCGATGCCCGCCATGCCCTGCCAGAACGCCTCGGCCCCCGTGTAGAGCGCCTGCCCCTTGTCGCAACGGGCCGTCGTGCCGAACTCGGCGAGCAGCCGGGCCGCGGCGGCGTTGAAATCGGCCCGATCGATGTACCCGTTGCCGTCCTGGTCGAAGGCGGCGAAGCGGTGAGCGATCTTGCGCTCGTACTCTGCGCTGTCCATGCGTGGAGCGTACGGGGTCGGCGGACGTCACGTGTCACCTGTGCGCCTCGTGGTTGTCACGACCCGGTCATCAGGCGCGGTCGCCCGGCGGGAACTCAGGCCGAGAGCGGCCGGGCCCGGCCGTCGACGGCGGCGTCCGGGTCGGGGTAGACGTCGAAGAGCCGGCGCACGCCCAGCGCGGCGAGCACCCGGTTGAGGTGGGAGCCCTCCTCCGCGCCCCGGTCCGGCAGGATCAGCCGCAGCCGGCCGCCGCAGGAGCGCATCAGTCGGCGGGAGGCGATCAGCACGCCGACGCCGCTGGAGTCGCAGAACAGGACCTCGGAGAGGTCGAGCACCACGTCGTGGCGGCCGACGGCGACCGCGTCGTGGACGGACTGCCGCACGACGGGCGACGACACCAGGTCCAGTTCGCCGCGCACCCGCAGCACGGTCCACCCGTCCCGCTCGGTCCCGACGACCTCCAGCGGCTCCCGTGAGTGCTCCTGGGCGGGCCGGGCGGCGTGGGCGACCACCGGCGCCGGGCGGTTTCCGGTAAGGCGGGGACTCCTCACGTGACGGGGCCTCTCGTTCCGGGGAATTCCGGCGATCCGGAAGTTTCCGTTCCTTCTCGCGCGTGCCCCGGTCGTACACCGGTGAAACACCGGGGCGCGTCACGGGGCGCAACCGCATCCAAACAGAAATGATCGTTCCGGGTCGGGTTCCGGCACCGCCGGGCGGCGCATTCCTTATCATCCCGGGCCTCTCCGGGGGCGTACTTGCCGCAAAAAGACGTGCTCGATCGGCGTGTCCGACTACATTCGGTGTGACGAGGGGAACAGGGCCGGGAGTTCGCATGGCGAAAAACGCACCACCCCGCTGGGACCGCAAGATGCAGCAGCGGCTGGCACGCGGTGAGGCGGCGGCCCTCGGCGAGCTCTACGACCGGTTCGCCCCGCTCGTGCACAGCCAGGCCCACTGGATGCTCGACGACGAGACCGCCGCCGACCTGGTGACCCGCGAGGTCTTCGGCTACGTCTGGGAGCACCCGGACGCGTACGACCCGAAGCAGGGCTCGATGCGCTCCTGGGTGGCCCGGCTCACGCACCGCCAGTCCGTGCGGCGGCTGCGCGAGGAGGCCGACCTCCGGGACGGCACGGACGAGGAGATCGAGAAGGAGCTGGAGGAGCGGGTGCGGCTGGCCACGGCCGCGGCCCGCGCCGACTACATCGTCTCCTCCATGCCCGCCCCGCTGCGGGCCGCGCTGGAACTCGCCCACATCCAGCGCAGGGACTACCGGCAGACCGCGTCCGACCTCGGGGTCAGCGAGGACGAGGCCCGCCGCCGGCTGCGGCTGGGACTGCAGCTGCTCTCCACCGCCCGCTCCCGTCCGCTGGAGGGGATGTCGCCGCCCGGATACGGACAGCCCCTTGAACAGTGACGACGCCGCCGGCCGCGCGGACGACGGCCGGCGCGACGACGAGATGCGGGGCGGCCGGCGCGTTCCGGGCCCGCGGGGCGCCGCGGACGACCTCGCCCTCGACGCCGTCCCTCCGCCGCAGCCCGTGCCCGGGGCCGCGTGGCCGACGCCCCGGCCGACGACACCGGAGCCGGAAACCACCGGGGCACCACCGGACCGGCCGGACCCGCCCGCCCCGGTGCCGACGCTTTCGCACCACGTCCTCAAGGCCCTCCTCGGCGCCTGGGCCCTGACCGCCTGCTCGGCCGAGGAGACCGATGCCGTCGAGGCGCACCTGACCGAGTGCGCCGCCTGCGCGGACGAGGCCCTGCGGCTGCGCGACGCGGTCGGCCTGCTGCACACCGACCGCAGCCTGGACCTCGATCCGGCCCTGCGCAACCGGGTGATCGACTCCTGTCTGACCCGCCGCCCGCCCGGCATCCCGGTGCCGGACTGGGCCGCCCCGTACGACGCGGAGACCGCGCGGCTGGACGCGCTGCTCCGCGACATCGGCGCCCCGGAGTGGCACGCACCGGTGCGCCTGAAGTGGTTCGAGGAGGAGCAGCAGGCCCGGCGCCGGACGACGGTCGCGGGCGTCATCGGCCACCTCATGACCGTCGACGGGCTGGTCGCCACCGCCCTCGGCCTCGACGTCCCCCTCGGCGACGGGGTCACCGGCCGGGCCGACGACTGGCCGCTGTCACCCGCCCCGCGCACCGAGAAGTACTGGTCCGCCGCCCGGCTGCCGCCCACCCGCGCCGTCCGCGAACCGTGGCGCGCCCAGAGCCACACCCTCATCCGCACGGTGTCCTTCGCCGGTCGCGGGGTCTCCGAACTGTCCGTCTCCTACGGCGACTTCGCCCTGCCGATGCACGACGCCCTGCTGGACCGGGCCTTCGAGTGCTGGGTGCACGGCGGCGACATCGCGGACGCGGTGGACTATCCGTACGAGGCGCCGTCCGCCGCCCACCTCAACCGGATGATCGACCTGGCGGCCCGGATGATCCCGGCCGCGCTCGCCGGGCGGCGCAGGTCCGGGCTGGCCGGACCGGCCCGCCATCTGGTGACCGCCGGTTCGCCGGGCCGTTCGCTGCATCTGGAGATCGAGGGCTCGGGCGGCGGCGACTGGTACATCCCGCTGGACTCCCCGGCCGCGCTCGGCTCGCCCGATCACACGGTGGCGCAGGTCGCGCTGGACGGGGTGGAGTTCTGCCGGCTGGTCGCCGGGCACGTGCCGCCGGTGGAGGCGGCGGCCGGACAGCAGGGGGACCGCGAGGCGATCCGCGACGTGCTGTTCGCCGCGGCCTCGCTGAGCCGGCTGTAGTACCCGGCCCCGCAACCGGCCGACCGGCTGCGGGGCCCGGCCCTGCGGTCGGCCGGGCGCCGGCGGGTGCTACCGGGACTAATCGCAGTGCTCCCCGTTTACGGGGGAGGTGAAGCGATTCTGAGCGCTGCTCTGACCCGCAGGCTGGAGCGGACGGTTCTGCTGCTCGATGTACTGACGGACGATCGACAGCGGCGCGCCGCCGGCTGATCCGGCGAAGTAGGAACCGGACCAGAGCCGCTGAGCCCGCCAGTAGTGCCGGACGAGGTCGGGAAACTCCTGGCGGAGCCTGCGGGAGCTGACGCCTTTCAGCGAGTTGACCAGCTTGGACAGGGCCACCTTCGGCGGGAAGTTCACCAGCAGGTGCACGTGGTTGTTCTCGCCGTTGAACTCCACCAGCTCGCACTCGAAGTCCTCGCACACGGCGCGCATGATCTCCTCCATGCGCGTCAGGTGCGTGCCCTTGAAGACCTTGTGCCGGTACTTCGTCACGAAAACCAAGTGGGCGTGGAGGACGAAAGCACAGTGACGACCAGTTCGAATGTTCTGATGCTCGGCCATAAACCAACCGTAGTACGCTGATCGGTGTGCAGTTGAGGTACGGCTTCCGCCTGTACCCGAACGGTCCTCAGCGCTCCGCGCTGGCCCAGGCGTTCGGGTGCGCCCGCGTCGTGTTCAACGACGCGTTGCGCGCTCGCGAGACCGCCCGTGCCGCAGGCGGGGCGTTCCCCAGGACCGGGGACCTGTCCAGGCTGCTGATCACCGAGGCGAAGAAGACCGACGAGCGCGCCTGGCTCGGCGAGGTGTCCGCCGTGGTGCTGCAACAGTCCCTGAGGGACCTGGACACGGCGTACCGGAACTTCTTCGACGGGCTGAAGGGCAAGCGCCCGCGCATGGGCGCACCCCGCTTCAAGTCCCGCAAGGACAACCGGCAGGCCGTACGGTTCACCGCCAACGCCCGCTGGAAGATCACCACCGGCGGGGACCTGTCATTGCCGAAGATCGGCGACGTGCGGGTGAAGTGGTCCCGCAGCCTGCCCTCGGTCCCGTCCGCAGTGACCGTGATCAGGGATGCGGCCGGCAGGTACTTCGCGTCCTTCGTCGTCGAGACCGAACCCGAGACGCTGCCCGACGTGGAGCCGGTCGTCGGCATCGACCTCGGTCTCGGGCACTTCGCCGTCCTTTCCGACGGCACGAAGACCGACGCCCCGCGCTTCCTGCGCCGGGCCGAGAAGAAGCTCAAGCGCGAACAGAAGCGCCTGAGCCGCAAGGCCAGGGGAAGCAACAACAGGACCAAGGCCCGCGTCAAGGTCGCCCGTGCTCACGCGCAGGTCGCCGACGCACGGCGCGAGTTCCACCACCAGCTCTCCACACGGATCATTCGCGAGAACCAAGCGATTGCCGTGGAGGACCTGGCGGTCAAGGGACTCGCCCGTACACGCCTGGCCAAGTCCGTCCACGACGCCGGATGGTCCGCGTTCGTCGCGATGCTGGAGTACAAGGCCGCGAAGTTCGGCCGGTCCTTCCACCGCATCGGGCGGTTCGAGCCGACCTCACAGGTCTGCTGCGTGTGCGGCGTCAAGGACGGGCCCAAGCCCCTCCACGTCCGCACCTGGGAGTGCGGGGCGTGCGGGTCCGTCCTCGATCGCGACATCAACGCGGCGGTCAACGTCGCCAAGGCCGCCGGACTGGCGGTGTCAGCCTGTCGAGCGCAGGTAGGACCGGTACCCGTACCGGCACAGCGCGGTGAAGCAGGAACCCACCGAGACGGTCAGCCGACCGTGGTAGGAATCCCCGCCTTTTAGGGCGGGGAGCGGAAGTCAAGAGAAGACCACCGTGCGCCGGCCGTTGAGCAGGATGCGGCGCTCCGCGTGCCACTTCACCGCCCGTGCCAGCGCCTGGCACTCCACGTCGCGCCCGATGGCCACCAGCTGGTCCGGCGTGACCCCGTGGTCCACCCGCTCGACCTCCTGCTCGATGATCGGGCCCTCGTCGAGGTCGGCGGTCACGTAGTGCGCGGTGGCGCCGATCAGCTTCACGCCGCGGGCGTGCGCCTGGTGGTACGGCTTCGCGCCCTTGAAGCTCGGCAGGAAGGAGTGGTGGATGTTGATGATCCGGCCGCTCAGCTGCTTGCAGAGGTCGTCCGAGAGCACCTGCATGTAGCGGGCGAGGACGACCAGCTCGACGTTCTCCTCGCGGACCAGCTCCAGCAGCTGCGCCTCCGCGGCGGCCTTGGTCTCCCTGGTCACCGGGATGTGCCGGAAGGGGATGTCGTACGAAGCGACGAGCTCCGCGAAGTCCGTGTGGTTGGAGACGACGGCCACGATGTCGATCGGCAGCGCGCCGATCCGGGACCGGAACAGCAGGTCGTTGAGGCAGTGCCCGAACTTGCTGACCATCAGCACGACCCGCATCCGCTCCGAGGAGCGGTGGATCTGCCACTCCATCCGGAAGGAGTCGCCGATCGCCGCGAAGCTCGCCCGCAGCTTCTCCACGGTCACCGGGCTCTCCGCCGAGAAGTGGACCCGCATGAAGAACAGGCCCGTGTCGTGGTCGCCGAACTGCTGGCTGTCCTCGATGTTGCAGCCGGTCATGAAGAGGTAGCTCGACACGGCGTGCACGATGCCCTGCTTGTCGGGGCAGGAAAGGGTGAGGACGTACTGGTCCGGAGCGGTGGCGGCGGGCGTGGACTCGGTCATTCCCGTAGCGTGCCACATCGGTCCGGGATCAGGCCGATCTGGTCAGAATGCGGAGCACGTCCAGGGAGCGCGGGGGCGTGTCGGGGTCCTCGCCGTCGTTGCCGGCGAGCAGCACGTGGGCCTCGCGGGCGGCCCGTACCGCCTCCGGCCAGCCGTGGTGCTCCAGGTACGCCGAGACCGGCGCGTCCGCTCCGACCTGGTGCATGATGCGCAGCACCCGGAGCACGGCGACGTCGACGAGGGCGGCCTCGCCGGCGTCGCGGAATATCGTCCCGACGTACTTCTCGGCGGACCAGTTGTCCAGCCAGGTGTCCTCGACCAGGCGGTACACGGCGTCGGTGACGTCGCCGTACCCCTCCCGGCCGGCCAGCCAGCACTCGTGGTGGAAGACCGGGTCGGAGAGCATGTGCAGCGCCGAGCGCACGTTGCTGCGCCAGCGCCACCAAGGCATGTCATTCAGCGGCATGCCGCCCATGGTGGAGGAGCGACGGCCGCGACGTGAAGTGTTCTCCGAACCTTGCTGCACGGTCATCGATCGTACGTTCCCTTTTCCGCCTCCCCCGCGGACCCCCGCAATTCACCCGGACGTCACCGAGCGTTGACCGGCACACACTGCGGCGTTACCCCGCGGCGGGAATCGTTCGTATCCATGACCGGACGGCGACGCCCCACCTCCCCCCGCCCCTGCACGTTCCTCACGAGTACGGCGGCGGTCGGGGCGTTGCTGGTCACCGGCTGCGGCGTACTCCCTGGGGCCACGGGGGGCTCCAGGGAGCCCGTCACCGTCATGACCTGGGCGCCGTCCGGGGACGGGCCGGGCACGCCCGACATGGGGGGCGTGACCGCCATGGCCCGTACCTACGCCGACTGGGCCAACGAGAACGGCGGGCTGGACGGCCACGAGCTGCGGGTCCTCACCTGCGACGAGAAGGACACCTCGATCGGCGCGGCCAACTGCGCCCGGAAGGCCATCGAGGAGGGGGTCGTGGCGGTCGTCGGCTCGTACAGCCGGCACGGGACGGCCTTCATGGCGCCGCTGGAGACCGCCCAGATCCCCTACATCGGCGGTTACGGCGCCTCCGACGAGGAGTTCAGCAGCTACAACTCGTACCCCGTCAACGGCGGCCAGTCGGCCCTGCTCGCGGGCAACGCCCGTCAGCTGGGCCGCGACTGCGAGCGGGTGGCCGTGGTGCGGCCCGACACCCTGGCCGGCGACGGCCAGGCGTGGCTGCTCAGGACCGGCCTCACCGAGGCCGGCCGGTCCGCGCCCACCGACGTCAAGGCGCTGGAGTCGGCCACCTCCTACGACGGGGCCGCCGAGTCGGCGCTCCGGGCGGCGGGGACGTCCGGCGGCTGCGTCACGGCCGTGCTCGGGAAGAGCACGGAGACCTTCTTCGACTCCTTCCGGCGGCTGGAACCCTCGTACGGGAAGGTCCGGATCTCCTCCGTGCTCGGCAGCGTCGACCAGCCGCTGATCGACAGCACCGGCGGCCGGAACAGCCCGTTCGAGGGGGCCTACGTCACCGGCTGGTACCCGGACTCGGGCGACGAGCGCTGGGACGGGATGCGGAAGGTGATCCGCGAGCACGCCTTCGGCGACAACCGGATCGACCCGGACGACACGGGCGTCCAGACCACCTGGATCGCGTACACGGTGCTGAACGAGATCGTGAAGGCGGCCGACTCCTCCAAGATCACCTCCTGGAAGCTCTCCTCCACCCTCGACCGGGGCACCCCGGTCGGGACCGACGGCCTCACCCCGGCGCTGCGCTGGAACATGGAGGACATGCTGGGCTCGTCCGCGTACCCGCGGATCGTCAACACCAAGGTGTCGTTCCAGGTGGTGCGCGACGGGCGGCTCGTCGCGGACAAGCAGGGCTTCGTGGACGTCGCGAAGACGCTGTCGGACGCGAGCGCCAGGAACTGACCCCGGGCCCGGGTTGCCCGCCGGGCGGGCCGTCTGCCGGGCGGGCCATCCTGCTTCTGTCTCGTCCCGGCCTGTTCCGGACCGCCCGCCCCCGCTTTCCGTTCCGTCGGGGCCGTGCCCCGGAGCCGCGCTCCGGGGCCGCGCCTCAGAGCTGCGTCGCCGTCCGCCGGGTCAGCCCGTACTTCGACGCGATCGAGTTCCACAGCCCGGCCGCCTGTTGCTTGGCCCGGCTCGCTTCGCCGCTCTGCACGGTGGCCTTCTGCGTCTCGGCCGTCGTGCGCGCCTTCCCGTGCTTGCACACCTTCTTGCCGTGCTTGGCCTGCGCGGCCCACGCGGCGTAGTGGTCGTCGGCTGAGGCGGACGCCTGCCACGCCTTGGTGAGGGAGGCGGTCAGCTGGGCGTTGTTCGGCAGCTTGTCGATGCTCAGCTCCTGGAGCCGGGTCACCAGATCGCGGCGCTGCTGGGCGGCGTCCTTGAGATCGGCCACGGCCTGGTCCAGATCCGTGCACTTCTTGGTCTTCTCGACCGCCCCGATGACCGCGGCACGGCTGTTGTTGCTGTCGGCCAGCAGCTTGTCGAGCGCCTCGGCCTGCGGCTTCGCCGGATCGACCTCGGCCTCGGGCGAGGCGGACTGCTCGACGGCGGGCGTGCTCGCCGAGCCGACCGGCTCCTTGCCCTCGTCGCCCTTGTCGCCGCCGCTCAGCAGCGCGCCCGCGCCGAGACCGACGACGGCGCAACCGGCCACGACCGCCGCGATGAGCGTGACGTGCGCCCGCCTCTTGCGCGGCTGCGGCTCGTACGGGTCCTCGGCCACGGGCCGGTTCGGGGGCTGCCGGTCCCCCGCGTACTGGTGGTGCTGAGGTTGCTGGTGATGCTGAGGCTGCCGCGCGGGGTCGGGCAGGGGCATCTGCTGGGTGGAGCCGGCCGGTTCGTCGTTGCGGAACAGGTTGTCGAACTCGGCGGGCGGCTGCCGGTCGCCCGGGGCCCCGGGCCTGATGCCGTACGGGGTGCCCCCGGGGACCGGCGGGATGTACTGGGTCGCCTCGGCGTCGGAACCCTGGCCGGGCTGTTGTTGCTGTTGCTGGTACTGCTGCTGCGGAGGCTGCTGCGGCGGCAGCCCGCCCGGGGCGGGCCCTGCGGGAACCGGCGCGATGTACTGCGTGGCCGCCTCGTCCCCGCCCGGAACACCACCGGGTCCACCGGGTCCACCGGGCACGGCCTCCGGCGGCAGCGGCTGCGCGAACGACTGCGGCTGCTGCGGCTGCTGCTGGGACGGCTGGGACTGCATGGGCGGCAGCGGCTGGGACTGCTGCGGCTGCGGCGCCTGGGCGTGCGGAGGTTGTACGTGCGGCGGCTGCGGTGCGTGGGGCTGGGCCGGCGCCTGGGAGTGGGGCTGGGCCTGGGGCATCTGCCCGTACTGCTGTGCGGGCTGCGGCTGCTGTACGGGCTGCTGCTGCCCGTAGCCCGGGGGCGGCTGCTGCCCCGCTCCGTACTGCGCCTGCCCGTACGCCCCCTGCCCCTGCCCATGCGCCTGCTGCTGAGGCTGCTGATGGGGCTGGGGCTGGTAGGGCTGGGACTGCTGCTGAGGCTGCTGGGACGAGGCGTCCGGGTGCGCCGCCTGCGGCCCCCAGGGCTGCCCCCACGGCTGGCCGCCCGCCGGGGCCGCCTGGTCCGCCGGCCCCCCTGGTATCCAGGGCTCTCCGCCACCCGCGGGCAGCACGACACCTTCGTGCGCGGGCCGTACAGCAGGGAGCTGCTGCTCGTCACCCTGTCCGCTCTGCGTCACCGGGACTCCTACGTGTGAACCTACGGAACCGTCGGCTCACGCTATCGGGTGGCTGCCGCCGTTCGCCAAGCGCATGAGGTCACTCACCACCCCTTCACAGGAGGTGTAACACCCGGCGCTCCCCGGACGCAGTTAAGGGGACGGCCCCGTATTCCCCGGTGACGGGCCCGAGCCCGGACTCCGTACCGGCTTCCCGCCCGGCGCCCGTACCGGAGGGAGACCTACCGGAGGAATACGTACCGGAACCCCGGCCGGTACCGTCGTCCCCGGCCGGGCCCCGTCACGCCGCCTGGAGTTCCAGCCGCGCCCCGAACTCCCGTACCGCCGACTCGTCCCCGTACGGGATCAACCGCTGCTGGAGGTCGTCCAGATACTCCGCTCCCCGGCTGGAGCGCAACGAACCCAGCAGCTCCATCGCCCGGGTGCCCGTGTGGCACGCCTGCTCCACCTCGCGCATCTGGACCTGGGCCGTGGCCAGCAGCACCAGGCCGATGCCCCGGCGGCGGGCCCGGGACTCCGGGAGGCCGTCCAGGCACTCCTTCGCCCGGCGCGCCGCCGCCTCCGCCTGGCCGAGGTCGCGGTGACAGTGCGCCAACTCGTCGGCGAGATAGGCGTGGTCGAAGTGGGCGATCCAGTCGGGGTCGTCGCCCGAGTCCGGTTCGGCGTGCTCCAGGGCCGTCACCGCCCGGCCCATCACCGCCTGGCAGGTGCGGACGTCGCCGAGCAGGGCGTGCCCGCGCGCCTCCGCCGCGTGGAACATCGCCTCCGCCCTCGGCGTCACCCGCCCGCGCGCGCCCTCCTGCGCGGCCCGCGCCAGCTGGGCGATCTCCCTCGGGTTGCCGAGCTGCGCGGCGAGGTGGCTCATCGACGCGGCCAGCACGTAGCCGCCGTACGCCCGGTCGCCCGCCGCCTGGGCCAGGCGCAGCGCCTGGATGTAGTAGCGCTGGGCGAGCCCCGGCTGACCCGTGTCGACCGCCATGTACCCGGCGAGTTCGGTGAGCCGCGCGACGGCGGCGAACAGCTGCCGGCCGACCGATTCGCGGTACGCCCCGGAGAGCAGCCCGGACACGACGCTGTTCAGGTAGTGCACCAGGACCGGCCGCACGTGCCCGCTGCCGAACCGGTGGTCCAGGTCGACCAGCGCGGCCGTCATCGCCCGCACCGCCTCCACGTCCGGCATCCCGACCCGGGCACCGGCCGCCCGGGCCACCTGCGGGTCGGCGCCGGTGATCAGCCAGTCCCGGCTGGGTTCGACGAGCGCGGAGGAGGCGACCGCCGAACCGGACAGGAAGTCGCGGCGGCCGACGTCGCTGCGCCACAGCTCGCAGACCTGCTCGATCGCGCCGATCACGGTCGGGGCGAACTGCAGACCGACGCCGGACGCCAGGTTCTTGCCGTTGGCCATGCCGATCTCGTCGATCGTGACCGTCCGGCCGAGCTTGCGGCCGAGCGCCTCGGCGATGATTCCCGGCGCCCTGCCGCGTGGTTGCTGCCCCCGCAGCCAACGGGCCACGGAGGTCTTGTCGTACCGCAGGTCGAGCCCGCGTTCCGCACCGACCATGTTGACGCGCCGGGCGAGACCGGCGTTGGAGCATCCGGCTTCCTGAATGAGCGCCTGGAGCCGTTCGTTCGGCTGGCGTGCGACGAGAGGCCTGGCTGCCATGTTTCCCCCTGAGGCCGCAGTGATCATGGGCGGATCACTGCCCGGCGGATACCCGGAAAATGCGCACATTCATCGTGATCGTCGGGTGTGTTGCGTTCCTTGCCATTCATGTCGGCATATGACAAAGGCCGACCGTTCCGGAGGCGTTCGCCGACTGTCCGGCGGTCGCCCGTATGTGGCTACCCACCCGGCCGGTCCCCGCCCGGCACGCGCCCCCGCCCATGCCTCCATGCGCCCCGCACCGGGGGCCGGTACGCCGGGGACGCGCCCGCCGCGCCCGTAACCCCGGGCGCTGGCCACAGTTGTGCTGTGCGTGGATGATCCCCTCGCAGTCGAAGAACCCCCCGCCGCGGCCACGCAGGACGTGAAAGCCGCGGGAACCGTGAAAGTGCCCGGCCAGCGGGGCGAGCAACTGCTCGACGCCGCAGTGCGGTACGCGGAGGAGCGGCACTGGGACGTGTGCCCGGGCACCTGGCTGGAGGCGCACGGAGGGACCGAGCGGTGCTCCTGCGGCGACGCCGACTGCGCCTCCCCCGGCGCGCACCCCGCCGGAGCCGACTGGGCCGGCCGGGCGACCGGGAGCGGCGCCGCCGCCCGCCGGATGTGGTCCCGGCACCCGAGGGCGTCGATCCTGCTGCCCACCGGACGCGCCTTCGACACGATCGACGTACCGGAGTCCGCCGGTTTCCTCGCCCTGGCCCGGATGGAGCGGATGGAGCTGCCGCTCGGCCCCGTCACCTGCACCCCCGACCGGCGGATGCACTTCTTCGTGCTGCCGGGCACGGCGGCCAAGTCGGACGGGCTCGTAAGGAAGTTGGGCTGGCGGGCCGCCGTCGTCGACCTGGCCGGCCACGGCGACGGCCACTACGTGACGGCCCCGCCGACCCGGGTCGGCGGGCGCGGCGCGGTGCAGTGGGTCCGTCGCCCCACCCCCGCCAACCGGTGGCTGCCGGACGCGGAGGAACTCATCAGTCCGCTCGCCTACGCCTGCGCACGGGAGGCGGCCGACGCCCGCACCCGCCGCCCGTAGGGCGCGTTTTTGCTGATCCGCCCTCTTTTCCCCAGAACACCCTTTCGTAGGCTTATCCGGAACACGGGGAAACCGAAAGGGCAGGACATTATGCGTGACCACGCCGAGACCGGCGGAACGACGGGGACGAGCGGGGCGAACGGCACGGGCGGTACGGACGGTACGGGCGAGGCCGGTGCGGCTCCGCCCGCCGTTCGCGTACGGGGGCTGTGGAAGCGGTTCGGGGAACAGACCGCGGTCGCCGGAATCGATCTGGAGCTGCCCGCAGGCAAGTTCATCGGCCTGGTCGGCCCCAACGGCGCGGGCAAGACGACCACCCTGTCGATGATCACCGGGCTGCTCCGGCCCGACGAGGGAACCATCGAGATCGGCGGCCACGACGTGTGGCGCGACCCGGTCGAGGTGAAGGCCAGGATCGGCGTCCTCCCGGAGGGGCTGCGGCTCTTCGAACGCCTCTCGGGCCGCGAACTCCTCGCGTACACCGGGCGACTGCGCGGACTTCCGGGCGCCGAGGTGGACAAGCGGGCCACCCAGCTGCTCGACGTGCTCGGCCTGGCGGGCTCCCAGCACAAGCTGGTCGTCGACTACTCGACCGGCATGCGGAAGAAGATCGGGCTCGCGGCGGCACTGCTGCACAACCCCGAAGTGCTCTTCCTGGACGAGCCGTTCGAGGGCGTGGACCCGGTGTCGGCGCAGACCATCCGCGAAGTGCTGGTGCGCTACACCCACTCGGGGGCGACCGTCGTCTTCTCCAGCCATGTGATGGAGCTCGTCGAGTCGCTCTGCGACTGGGTGGCCGTCATGGCGGCCGGCCGCATCCGGGCCCAGGGCACCCTGGCCGAGGTGCGCGGCGAGGCGTCCTCGTTGCAGAACGCCTTCCTGGAACTCGTCGGCGCCGGCTCCCGCGCCGCCGACGACTCCCTCGACTGGCTGGGCGGCGACCGATGAGCGTGCTCGACGCCCCCGTGGGCACCCCGCCCCGCCGGGACGCGGGCAAGGGCCTCGTCCCCGTCTTCGTCCGGCTCAAGCTGTCCCTGCTGCGCAACGGGCTGCGGCAGTCGGCCGGCCGGCGGGCCGCGTACATCGCATCCGTCGTCTTCGCCCTGCTGGTCGCCGCGAGCCAGCTGCTCGGCCTGATCATGCTGCGCGGACACGACCACGTCGCCTCCGTCGTCGTCCTGACGGCCGGGCTGCTGGCGGTCGGCTGGGCCGTGATGCCGCTGTTCTTCCCCAGCGGCGACGAGACCCTCGACCCGAGTCGTCTGGTGATGCTGCCGCTGCGCCCGCGCCCGCTGGTCTCGGCGCTGCTGGTGGCCTCGCTGGTCGGGATCGGACCGCTGTTCACGCTCTGCCTGGTGGCCGGTTCGGTCTTCGCGGTGGCGTACGGGGCGGTCGGGGCCGCGTTCGCCGTGGTCGGCGCGCCGCTCGCGCTGCTGCTGTGCGTGACGCTGGCCCGGACGGTCGCCACGACCAACAGCCGGCTGCTGTCCTCGCGCAAGGGCCGCGACCTGGCGGTGCTCAGCGGTCTGGTGATCGCCGTGGGCTTCCAGGTCGTCAACTTCGGTGCGCAGCAGCTCGGCCGGACGGGCGGCCTGGCCGCGCTCGACCCGGTCGCCGACGTGGTGCGCTGGCTGCCGCCCGCCTCCGCGATCGGGGCGGTGGACTCGGCGTCGCGGGGCTCGTACGGGCAGGCCGTCGGGCAGTTGCTGCTGTCGGTGGCGGCGCTGCTCGTACTGCTGTGGCTGTGGCAGCGGAGCCTGACGAAGCTGATGACGGCCCCGGACGGCTCGACCCTGGCCGCCGCCGACACCGCCCGCGAGAAGGCCGGCAAGGAGGGCTCCCGGCTCTCCGCGCTGCTCCCCGCGGGGCGCACGGGGACGGTGATGGAGCGCAGCCTGCGGTACATCGCACGCGATCCGAAGACGAAGGCCGCCTGGATCACGTCGCTGGCGGTCGGGCTGATCGTCCCGCTGTTCAACGCGCTCCAGGGCACCGGCTCGGTCTACATCGCCTGTTTCGCCGCCGGGATGCTCGGCATCCAGATGTACAACCAGTTCGGCCAGGACACCTCCGCGTTCTGGATGGTGCTGCTGACGATCTCCTCCACCCGGGACGCCTACCTCGAACTGCGGGCGCGGGCGCTGGCGTTGCTGCTGATCACCCTGCCGTACACGGTCGTGGTGATGCTGCTGACCGCGGCGCTGCTCGGCGAGTGGAACGCCCTGCCGGAGGCCATGGGTCTCTCGATCGCCCTGCTCGGCGGGATGCTGGCGACGGGCGCGGTGGCGTCGGCGGTCTTCCCGTACTCGGTCCCGCAGGAGGGGTTCAAGAGCGCGGCGCCGGGTCAGGGCGGCCTCGCCTGGATCTCCGTCTTCGGCGGCATGCTCTCGGCAACGCTGCTCTGCGCACCCCTGATCGGGGCGCTGATCTGGCTGCACGTCGCGGACCTCCAGCAGTGGCTGTGGGTGCTGCTGCCCGTGGGCGCCGCGTACGGGGCGCTGATCTCCTGGGCGGGGCTGCGGATCGCCGCTCCGCGCACGGCGGAACGGCTCCCGGAGATCCTGACGGCGGTCAGCAAGGGCTGAGGACCCGCGTTCCGGGACCGTGCCGGACCGCCGCCGACCTGCGACGGTCCGGCACGCTGTGGCATCCCGTCACGGGATGGCCTCTTGCCTCGTGACGGGGCACCTGCCACGGACTGGCACCCCGTCACGAGGCGGCGCCCGTCACGAAATGGCGGGCTCCCGGTCGCAGCGAGGGCCCTCGGCGAACTGCTCCAGGAAGGGCTCGACCGCCGCGCGCCAGCCCTCGGGCTGGTCGTAGTGGACGAGATGACCGGCGTCCGCCACCTCCGCGTACTGCCCGCGCGGCAGTACGCGGACCATCTCCTGGGCCTCCGCCCGGCCCAGCTCGCCGTCGAGGCCGCGGAGCACCAGGGTCGGGCACCGCACCTGGGCCAGCTCCTCCCAGTGCGCGTCGAACACCCACGTCGCGCGGGACTGGAGCATCTGGCGGCGGGAGAAGACGGGCCGCCAGCCGTCCGCCCGCTCGGCCATCACCTCGGCGAAGAACTCGCCCCGGGCCGGATTGGGCCGCTCCACCCGGGGATCGTCCTCGCCGAACCACTTCCGTACGTCGGAGAGCGTCGCGAACGGCACCGGCCAGGACCGGAACCAGTCCTCCCACTCCCGCTGCGAGGCCGCGCCGAGCGCGGAGGCCCGCATGTCGCAGATGACCAGGGCCCGGACGAGGTCGGGGCGCTTCGCGGCGAGCTGCCAGGCCGTCAACGCCCCCATCGAATGCCCGATGAGGGTCACGGGGGCGAGATCGAGCTGTTCGATCGCGGCCTCGGCGTCGGCGACGTACGCCTCCCGGGTGTACGGGCCGTCGGCCGGCTTCTCGCTGCGGCCGTGGCCGCGCTGGTCGAGCCCGACGGCCCGGTGCCGCTCGGCGAGCCAGCGGGCGGTCGAGGCCCAGTGCGCGGCCCGGCCCATCAAGCCGTGGAGCAATAAGACCCCGGGAACGCGCTCGCCCTCCGCGCGCTCCTTGGGCGGATCGGCGAACTCCCAGGCCGCGAGGCGTACGCCGTCGGTCCCGGTCACATCGATGCGCCGCACCATATGTCCTGGCACCTCCTTCAGGTCCTCGATCACCGCTTGATCACTGCTCGATCGCCACTCGATCGCCGCGTGGTCGCGCCACGCCAGACTATCGAACTTGTATTCGAAAACCGGGGTCCGGCCCCCAACACCCCTCGTTCGAGTGACCGGCTCCAAGGATTGACGCCCTCGACGGAGGGGAGATCTTCTCCGGGAGGCGGGCCACTCGGGGATGAGGGCCCGTAGGGACCGACCTCGAGAGCTCGGGGCTCCAGGTCGAAGCAGGGGAGGACAGGCCCCGGCGCCGCGCGGCGCCGGGGCCCTCTGCCGTCGGGAGGCCGCCGGCAACGGCGCTCACGGCGCACGAACTCCGAAGGCGAACTCCCGGCTCGTGAACGCCCGGCTCATGGACGGCCGACTCATGGACGGCCGGTTCCGGGGCGCCCGGCCCGGGAACGGCACGGAGCGGGACGACCACCTTGCGATACGCGTGCCGGACATGCCGGACACACCGGTACGACGGGCGCATGCACCTGCTCCCTCCCCGACCGCGCGGCCCATCGGCCGACACTCTCAGGTATGCCTCAGCCACAGCCTGGCACGTGATCCGTCCAGGCGCTGCTGTTCCGCACGGAAAAAGAAAGCGGATACCGTCCCTCGGCGCCACGGCCGTGCTCCGGCCGCGGCGCCTCGTCGACGGACTGTACGGAAGGTACGCGAAGCACCGGAGGAACCGGGAGACCCCGGAGGTCCCGGAAGTACAGGTGCGGGAAGTACGGGCCGGCGGTCAGCGCTTGGCCACGAACACGTGCGAGGCGATCTCCGCGTCCAGCTCCGCCGCCTCGCCGCTGCTGCCGACCAGCACACCGCCCGGCGACGGGGTCACGCTGACCACGGAACCGGGCTGCACGCCCGCCCGCCGCAGCGTGTACATCAGCTGGGCGTCCGTCTGGATCGGCTCACCGATCCGGCGCACGACCACCGTCTTGCCGTCGCTGCCCGGGTCCAGCTCCGACAGGCTCACCATGCTCTCGTCGAGGAACGGGTCGGCCTCCGCCTTCTCGCCCAGCTCCTCCAGGCCCGGGATCGGGTTCCCGTACGGGGACTCCGTGGGGTGCCGCAGCAGCTCCAGCACCCGCCGCTCCACCGCCTCGCTCATCACGTGCTCCCAACGGCACGCCTCGGCGTGGACCTGCTCCCACTCCAGGCCGATCACGTCGACGAGGAGGCACTCGGCGAGCCGGTGCTTGCGCATGACACGGGTCGCGAGGCGCCGGCCCTCGCCGGTCAGCTCCAGGTGCCGGTCGCCCGCGACCTGCACCAGGCCGTCGCGCTCCATGCGCGCCACCGTCTGGCTGACCGTCGGACCGCTCTGGTCCAGCCGTTCCGCGATCCGGGCGCGCATGGGGACCACGCCTTCCTCTTCGAGTTCGAGGATGGTGCGGAGATACATCTCCGTGGTGTCGATCAGTCCGGACATACGTGCCCCTCGATGCTGTGACATGAAAACGTCATAAGCGCTGTGCGCTGGCCCTCCTCCAATTCTGACGCATACCGCCGACAACCGTGCCCGCCCGTCGAGGACCGCCGCCGCGGGGCGGGGCGGACGGTATTGACAGGTCACTGGTCCAGACCGCAACGTGATCCGCGACATGGACACCCCATGAACGTCTCCCTGCCGGAAAGGGCCTCCTCGATGAGCGACAGCAAGCTGGCCGGTCAGTTCTTCGACGCAGCGATCGGCCTGCTCGAGCGGGTGCGCGACGAGGAGTCCGGCAACATCGCGGCCGCCGGTGCCGCGATCGCCGACACCGTCGAGGCGGGCGGCCGGCTCTTCGCCTTCGGCGCCGGGCACTCCTCGCTCGCCGCCCAGGACGTCGTCTACCGGGCGGGCGGGCTCGCCCTGATGAACCTGCTGGCCGTGCCCGGGACGGTCGGCGTCGATGTCATGCCCGCCACCCTCGGCTCCGCGCTGGAGCGGGTCGACGGACTGGCGAGCGCCGTGCTGGACTCCAGCCCCGCCGAGGCCGGCGACGTCCTCGTGATCATCTCGCTCTCCGGACGCAACGCGCTCCCGGTGGAGATGGCGATGAACGCCCGCGCGCTCGGCCTCAAGGTCATCGGCGTCACGTCCGTGGCGTACGCGGACGGCACCCGCTCCCGGCACGCCTCGGGCGGCTTCCTGCGGGACCACTGCGACATCGTGCTCGACAGCAAGATCTCGATCGGCGACGCGGAGCTGACCCTCGACGGGATCGAGGCCCCGTTCGCCCCCGCATCGACGGTGGTCACCAGTGCGGTGATGCAGGCGATGATGGCCGCCGCCGCGGAGCAGCTCGTGCAGCGGGGCGTCGAACCGCCGCTGCTGCGGTCGGGCAACGTGGACGGCGGCCACGAGTGGAACGGCCGCGTCATGACGGAGTACCGGGACCGCATCTTCTACCACCAGTGACCCCGGCCCGGGTCCGCCGACCGACACGGCGGGCCCGGCGGGCCCGGCACGCCCTCATCCCCCCGGCTTCAGCACCTGCGCCAGGTCCACCGCCGCCGCGACCCGTACCGCCACGCTCTCCGCGTACGCCGCGTCGGGGCGTTCGAAGGCCGCCCGGTGGCCGGACCGCAGGAACGTCACCACCCCCAGGGTGCGCCCCCGGCTCCGCAGCACCGTGCACAGCGCGTGCGCGGCGTCCCCCGGCCACTGCCGCTCGGCCGCCCACTCCCCGGCCCCCGCCCCGCTCCCCGCGCTGGCCCGCACCGACCCCGTGCGGTCCACCGCCCGGAGGGCCGGGTGCCCCGTCGCGTACCGCAGCGGAAGGGAACCGGCCGCCACCGGCAGGCACGGGCCCGGCTCGCCGGACGGGGTCGCCGCCACCCGCACCAGCCGCTCCCCCGCCATCAGGTCGACCAGCGCATGGTCCGCGAAGCCCGCGAGCGCGTAGTCCAGGTAGGAGGTGGCCGCCTCCATCGGGTCCTCGCACTCGGACGCGGAGCGCGAGGCCCGGTGCAACTGGTTCGACCGGAACCGCAACCGGTCCGCCTCCTGCGCCGCCAGCCGCTCCGCCGTCACGTCCTGGAACAACCAGCCGACCCCCAGCGGGACCGGCTCCTCGGCCAGCGGCGACGTCAGCCGGAGGAAACCACTGCGCCAGCAGCGCCGCCGCTCCCCCTCCGCCGTCCGCAGCGTCACCCACAACTCGGCGGGCGCCGGTGGTGCGCCTTCGGCCAGCACGTGCTGCAACGCGCCCTCCACCTCCTCCACGCCCCGCACCACGACCTCCCCGAGCGGACGCCCCAGCAGCGCCGTACGGCCGACGCCCAGGGCCCGCGCCGCGTGCGCGTTGACGACCGCGGGACGCAGGTCGGCGTCGACGAGGACCACGCCCCAGGACGCGTCCTCCAGCAGCGCCTCGCTCAGCGCGATCGACCGCTCCAGATCGATCTGCGCGTGCACCTCGCTGAACGCGCAGTACACCCCGGCCGGCCGTCCGTCGGCGCCCCGCACCCCGGCCGACTGGGTCCGCACGAGCACCCGGCCGCCGCCCTTGCGCAACAGCGCGAACTCGTGGACCCGGCGGCCCGGCCCGTGCATGGCCGCCATCAGCCGCCCCTGCACCTCCGCCGCGTCCGCCCGCCGCACCGCCCATCCGGCAAACCCGGGACGCCCCACGGCCTCCGCCGCGGACCAGCCGAGAATCCGCTCGGCCTCGCGGTTCCAGTGGGTGATGGTGCCGTCCGCGTCGAACGCGCAGAGCGCGGCGTCCATCCCGTCCAGCAACGCCGCGAGCAACTCGGCGCCGGGTTCGCCCCCCGGCCCCTCGTCAGGCCCCAGCGCCTCGGCCGTTCCACTGCTCGTGGACGCACTCACCCCGTACCCCCCGCAGGACGCATTCGGCATTTCCGCACGTCAGACCATTGAACTCGAAGGTGAACCGGTGCACACCGACTTCCCGGAAAACAACCCCGTCATTAATTCGGTTGTGCAGTGCCGAAGGCGTTCCTAGGCTGCTGCCACACGTGAAAGGAGGTGTTCCGGAAGTGATTTCTTCTCGGACTCGTGAGGTGGCTGCGGGCTGACGCCCGTTGTCGCGCTCTTCGCAGTGCAGGCCGGTCGTCGGCCAATCCCAAGCAGTCACCGACCCGCAGGCTCGCCGGTAAGTCCGGCCGGCTCCTCCGCAAGGAGGGACCAGAGCCTGCGGGTTTCTGCGTGTCCGGGGCCTTTTGCGGCCCGCATTGCGTGGCCGATGGTTGCGTGGCCGAGCGGTTTCCGGCGAGCCGAGCGGTTCCCGGCGGGCCAGGGTTCCCGACAGGCCAGGGTTTTCCGGCGGGCCGGGGCTCTTACGGGCACAGGCGCTCGACGCGCCAGTCCTTGCCCTCGCGCACGTACCGCAGCCGGTCGTGGAGCCGGTTCGGGTGGCCCTGCCAGAACTCGATCGTGTCGGGGACGACGCGGTAGCCGCCCCAGTGCGGGGGCACGGGGACGTGCTCGCCCTCCGGGTAGCGGGCGGCCAGTTCCTCGTAGCGGGCGATGAGCTCCTCGCGGGTGCCGATCACCGTCGACTGGGCGCTCGCCCAGGCGCCGAGCTGGGAGCCGTGCGGGCGGGTGCGGAAGTAGGCGACCGTCTCCTCGCGGCCGACGCGTTCCGCCCTGCCGTTGACGATGACCTGGCGGGCCATCGGGTGCCAGGGGAAGAGCAGCGAGACGTACGGGTTGGCGGCCAGTTCGCGGCCCTTGCGGGATTCGTAGTTGGTGAAGAAGACAAAGCCGCGCTCGTCGTACTTCTTCAGCAGCACCGTGCGGGAGGACGGCCGGCCCTGGGGGGTGGCGGTGGAGACGACCATGGCGTTGGGCTCGTGGAGCATCCCGCCCACGGCCACCTGCCGGAACCAGTGGGCGAACTGCCGCATCGGGTCGTCGGCCAGCATGTCCTCGGTGAAGGCCTCGGAGCGGTATTGCTCGCGCATCGCGGCCGGATCGGTGGTGGAATCGGAGGAAGAGTCTGCGGTGGGCACGGGATCATCCTGCCGCAGCGCCCGTTCCCGCCCGGCACCGGAGGGGTATGCAGGTGGACAGGAACGAGGAGCCGCCCCCTGCGGGGAGGGGCTCCTCCTGTGCCGGATGTCACGCTTCCCCCGGGTCGGGGAAAGCCGCCAATATCTTGGGGCAGGCCGCCGCAGGGCCGCCGCAGAGCCGTCGACCGAGGGAGCCGCCATGTCCGACTTCGTACCGGGACTAGAGGGAGTCGTCGCGTTCGAGACGGAGATCGCCGAACCGGACAAGGAAGGCGGCTCGCTCCGTTACCGGGGCGTCGACATCGAGGATCTCGTCGGCCACGTGTCGTTCGGGAACGTCTGGGGCCTGCTGGTCGACGGGGCGTTCAACCCCGGGCTGCCGCCGGCCGAGCCGTTCCCGATCCCGGTGCACTCCGGTGACATCCGGGTCGACGTGCAGTCCGCGCTGGCGATGCTGGCCCCGGTGTGGGGGCTGCGGCCGCTGCTCGACATCGACGAGGAGACCGCGCGCAACGACCTGGCGCGGGCCGCCGTGATGGCGCTGTCGTACGTCGCCCAGTCGGCGCGCGGGCAGGGGCGGCCGATGGTTCCGCAGAGCGAGATCGACAAGGCCGGTTCCGTGGTCGAGCGGTTCATGATCCGCTGGCGCGGCGAGCCGGACCCCAAGCACGTGAAGGCCGTCGACGCGTACTGGACCTCGGCCGCCGAGCACGGCATGAACGCCTCCACGTTCACCGCCCGGGTCATCGCGTCGACCGGCGCCGACGTGGCGGCCGCGCTGTCGGGTGCGGTGGGCGCGATGTCGGGGCCGTTGCACGGCGGTGCGCCGTCCCGGGTGCTCGGCATGATCGAGGAGATCGAGCGGACCGGCGACGCCACCGCGTACGTGAGGAAGGCCCTGGACAGGGGCGAGCGGCTGATGGGCTTCGGGCACCGGGTGTACCGGGCGGAGGACCCGCGGGCGCGGGTGCTGCGGCGCACCGCCGAGGAGCTGGGCGCGCCGCGGTTCGAGGTGGCGCAGGCGCTGGAGAAGGCCGCGCTGGAGGAGCTGCACGCGCGGCGCCCGGACCGGGTGCTGGCGACGAACGTGGAGTTCTGGGCGGCGATCATGCTGGACTTCGCGGAGGTTCCGGCGCACATGTTCACGTCGATGTTCACGTGTGCGCGGACGGCGGGCTGGTCGGCGCACATCCTGGAACAGAAGCGGACGGGGCGGCTGGTGCGGCCCTCGGCGCGGTACGTCGGTCCGGGCTCGCGCGACCCCCGGGAGATCCCGGGCTACGACCAGCTCGCGAACCTGGGGAACTGAGGACCTGAGGAGCCGGGGAGCCGAGGAACCGGGGAACCAGCGAACTGGGGGACTGCGGGAGGACGGGCGTCCGGTCCCGGGGTGTCCCGGGGCCGGACGCCCGTCCGTTCCTGTCACTTGGCGCAGGTCAGGTCCTTGGTGGGCAGCTTCCCGGTGGCCAGGTAGCGGATGACCCGGTTGTCGACGCAGGTGTTGCCGTAGTCGCCGAAGATGCCGTGCCGGTTGGCGCCCTCGAGGGTGATCAGCCTGGAGCTCGGCAGCTCGCCGTGCAGCTTGAGGGAGCTGCGGTACGTGGTGCGCGGGTCGCCGGTGGCGGCCACGATCAGCGCCGGTATGTCGTGGCGCACCTGGGTGGGCTTCTCACGGGGCCGGTCCCAGAAGGCGCAGGGTGTGATGTTCTCCGTCAGGGGGCCGAACCGCGGGTGGGCGGCGCGGCTGCGTTCGATGTTCCGCCAGTAGCTCTCGGGGTTGCGGGGTGCGGCCCGGTCCCCGCAGAGGATCGCGGCCTGCACGCTGCCGGTCGGCGAGTTGTCGCCGGTCAGGGCGTGCCGCAGGTTCGCGGTGAGTGCCGGGGACGGCCGGGTGGGCTTCCCCTTCGCCGCCTCGGACAGCACGGAGACCGTCGTGGCGAGTTCGGCCCGCGAGGCGTCGCCGTCGTCCGAGAGCATCATGAAGAGGAGAAGCGGTACGTGGGAGGCGTCGACCCGGTACGTGTCGCTGCCGGTGCCGAGGGTCAGCGGCCGGCGGGAGGCCGCCTCGATGACGCGGTCGACGGTGGCGAGGACCTGGTCGCGGGTGCGGCCGAAGTGGTAGGTGGAGTTCCGGGAGGCGGCCCAGGCGGCCCAGTCCGCGAGCGCCTTCTCGTTCTCGGCCACCGCGTCGCGCAGCAGCCCGGGGCCGTAGTCCTGGGGGGAGATCGCCCCGTCGAGCACCGTCCGGTCGTAGCGGCCGGGGAACATCTGGCCGTAGACGGCGCCCAGGTAGGTGCCGTACGAGTAGCCCAGGTAGGAGATCTTCCGTTCGCCGAGCGCGCCCCGGATGACGTCCATGTCGCGGGCGGTGTTGCGGGTGGTGACGTGCGGCAGCACGGAGGCGTTGGTGGCCCGGCACTTGTCGGCGAGGCTTTTCTGGAAGGCGACCTGGCGGTCGAAGCCCGCCCGGTCGGGCCCGGCCGAGCGGAAGAGGACGCCGGTGGGCCAACCGCAGTCGAGCGGGGTGCTGCGGCCGATGAAGCGCGGGTCGAAGCCGATGATGTCGTAGCGTGCGCCGACGTTCTTCAGCGCCTTCCGGACGAGCGGCGGGGCATCGACGGCCGGGCCGCCGGGGCCGCCGAAGTTGAGCAGCATCGTGCCTATGCGGTGGCGGGTGTCGGTGGCCTTCAGCCGGGACATGGCCACGGTGATCGTGCGGCCGGTGGGCTCGGCGTAGTCGAGCGGTACGGTCACGTCCGTGCACTGGGCCCCGGCCTTGTCCAGCTCACGGCCCGCCGTGTCGTCCGGGCCGGTGACACAGCTTCCCCAGGCGAGGTTCTGCCGGTAGTAACGGTCGAGGGCGGCGCTGGTGGCGGTACTGGTGACGGTGGCCGTGGTCGCGGGGGCGGAGTTCGTCCCGCGGCCGGTGGTCGGGGACGCGGCGGCCGTGGCCGGCACGGAGAACGCGGTGGCGCAGGCGGCCAGGGCGAGGCCGGCGGCGGAGGCCCGGCGCATGGCCCTGGTCGAACTCGTCGAGCTGGTCGAGCCGGTCAAGCGGCTGTTCGGGGCGGTCACTCTGTCTCCCTGGGCTGGTCGGTGCTGCTCATGGGAGAGACACGGCATTTCGGGGTCGGCGAGCCCGTGTGCGGCCACCGGGCGCCTGCCGAACAGCCCGGTGACAGGCGTGGCGTTCGGGATGCGCTTGCCGGTGTACGGGGGCGGCGGCCGGCAGTACCGGGACCGCGGCCGGGACGACCGGGCGGGCGGAAGGGCTGTTCGCTCCGCCTGCTCTGTCCGTGTCTCACGCGGATCGACGCTAGTCGCGCGGCACCCCGGGGATCACTGCGGCTTTCCCCCCAACGCCCCTGGTGCCAGCCCTACTTGCCGCGGCTCAGTCCAGTGCCCGTTCCAGCAGGACCGTCCACTGCGCCACGACTCCCCGGCGGCGGGCCGTGTCGTCGGTGAGGACGTTGGCCAGGCCCAGGCCGCGGGCCATGTCGAGGAGGCCCTGGACGGTTTCGCGCACGCCGGGCCTCGTCTCGTCGGCGGCGAGGAGTTCGACGGCGATGCGGTGGGTCTCGCGGCCGACGCGGGCTTCGAGTTCGGTGACGCGGGGGCGGAGCTGCGGTTCGTTGGACGCGGCGACCCAGAGCTGGAGCGCGGCGCGGAAGAGCGGCCCGGTGTACAGGTCGACGAGTGCGGCGACGACCTCCGTGCGGCCCTGGACGGGCAGGGCGCGCAGGGCGGCGGAGCGTTCCTCGGCGACGTACTCGACGGCCGCGGTGAACAGGTCCTCGCGGGTCGGGAAGTGGTGCTGGGCCGCGCCCCGCGAGACGCCCGCGCGTTCGGCGACGGCGGAGACCGTGGAGCCCGCCCAGCCGTGTTCGGCCAGGCAGGAGACGGCGGCTTCGAGGAGCCTGCGGCGGGTGGCGCGGCTGCGGTCCTGCTTGGGGGTCCGGTCGGTGGGGGGCATCACAACGCCCATGCGGGGTCCCGTCGTTCGAGGAAAGCCGTCATTCCTTCCCGGGCTTCGGCGGAGGCGAAGAGTGCCGCCGAGCGGGCGATGAGGTCTTCGGCGTGCTGGTCGAAGCTTTCCAGCACAGTAGCCGTGACCAGCTCCTTCGATGCCCTCAGCCCCTGCGGGGAGGCTTTGCGCAGGCCGTCCAGCACGGGGGCGAGTGCCTGGTCGATGTCCTCGCCCGGTCCGACGGCGAGCGTGATCAGGCCGATGCGGGCGGCCTCGGCCGCGTCGAAGCGTTCGCCGGTGAGGTAGTAGCGGGTGGCGGCGCGCGGGTCGGTACGGGGCAGCAGCGGCAGGGAGATGACGGCGGGGGCGAGGCCGAGCCGGGACTCGGTGAGGGCGAACGAGGCGCCGGGTCCGGCCGCCGAGACGTCGCAGGCCCCGAGCAGCCCGAGGCCGCCCGCCCGGACGTGTCCGGTGACCCGGGCGACGACGGGTTTGGGCAGGGCGACGATCCGCCGCATCAGGGCGACGAGGGCGTGCGGGTCGGGCGGTGCGGTGAGGTCGGCGCCGGCGCAGAAGGTGTTGCCGGTGTGGGTGAGGACGACGGCCCGTACGGCGTCGTCGGCCGCGCACGCGTCCAGGGCGGTGCCGAGCTCGTCGACCAGGGCCGCGGAGAGCGCGTTGCGGTTGGCCGGTGAGTCGAGGGCGAGGGTGGTGATGCCCCGGTCGTGGACGGGGGCGGCGAGCCGGCTCATCGGGCACTCTCCATTGCTGCGGGGACGTCGCGTCGAGCGTGGCAGCGGGAGCAGGAACAATCAAGCACGCTTGCATGATTTCCGGCGCCACGCTTTCCGCTGGCGCGCTTTCCTCTGCCAAGCTTCCGGCGCCACACTTCCGACGCCACGCTTCCGGCGCTTCTCGGCCGCGCCGCCGGAATTTGATGGTGCGAAGCGGCTTCGGCGTCGAGGATTGCCGGATGCACGAGGTGAGACTGTCCGACGGGACCATCACTCTGTCGCCGCTGCGCCCGGAGGATGCGGCGGCGCATCTCGCGGGGGAGGACGAACTGCTGGTCCGCTGGCTCAACGGCGGCCCCGGCACGCGGGAGGGCGTCGAAGCGTACTTCCGGCACTGCCGGGAGCAGTGGGACACCGGCGGGCCGCTCCGCGCCTTCGGCATCCGGGTGGGCTCCGACGAGACGCTCGCGGGGACGGTCGACCTGCGGTTCGCGGAGGAGGGCCTGGCCCCCGGCCAGGTGAACGTCGCCTACGGCCTCTACCCCGCCTGGCGGGGGCGGGGCCTGGCCACCCGCGCGGTCCTGCTGGCGTCGCACTACGCGGCCACCGAGGGCGGCGAGGAGGCGGTGATCCAGGTCGACCCGGAGAATCGCGCATCCGTCGCGGTCGCGCGGCGGGCGGGGTTCAGCCCCGGCGAGCAGCCGCCCGGCAACGACGACACCCGGTTCGACTGGTACGTACGGGACCTGCGCGACGCTCCGCAGTGACGGCCGGCGGTCGCGGGACGGCCCCGGCCGGCGCCCCGAAGTCGGTTGCTGGGGGCCTTCGTTACAGTCGCCCGCATGCCTGACGTCTCCCACCTCGCCGCCGTCCGGAAGTCGTACGACATCGTCGCCTCCGCCTACTTCGAGCGGGTCAGGTCCCCGGCGGAGCTGGACCCGCTGTCGCGGGGGATGCTGGACGTCTTCGCGGAGACGGTGCGGACGTCCGGCCTCGGGCCCGTCGCCGACCTGGGGTGCGGGCCGGGCAAGGTCACGGCCCACCTCGCCGAACGGAACGTGCCCGTGTTCGGCATGGACCTGTCGCCCGCCATGATCGAGCTGGCCCGCGACACCCACCCCGGCCTGCTCTTCGCCGTCGGCTCGATGACCGCGCTCCCGCTCGCGGACGACGCCCTCGGAGGCGTCCTCGCGTACTACTCCACCCACCACACGCCGCCGGAGCTGCTGCCGGTGGTGTTCGGCGAGTTCCACCGGACCCTCGCGCCCGGGGGCTGCCTGATGCTGGCCGGGCACGTGGGGGACGGCCAACATCTGCGTCCCACGCAGGCGTACGGCGGCCTCCCGGTGTCCTACGAGTCCTACCTGCTGCCGCCCGACCGGCTCGCCGAGCTCCTGAAGCAGGCCGGGCTCGCCCTCACCGCCCGGCTGGTGGAGGAACCCGCCGAGGGGGCCGAGAGAACCTTCGCCACCTTCCTCGCCCGCAAGCCCGAGCGGCCTTGAGACCCGGGCGGCCATGAGATCCGGGCGGCTCTGGGGTACGCCTCCGCACGGCCGTACTTCGGCTGTACGGAGGCGCGCTTGCGTTTCGCGAAGCCGTTGCCCCGTCCTCATCGCCACGGGCAGGTCTTACAACACGCCCTCGGCCACGCTTCCGAAGCAGCTCGGCCCGCACCTGCTCCTCACGGCGCTCGTCGGGCCAGCCCACGTCCACCAGGTGCGAGACAAGCTTGACCAGATCGGTCTTCGTGCACTCGTGCCAGCCCGTCAGATCCCGCAGCTCGCTGCGGTGCCGTTTCGCGGCACGCGAGGTGAAGTCGCAGAACCCCAGTTCGGACGCGGCCACACCGACCTGCTTGGCGACGTGCTCGACCGCGTCGGGCGGCAGCTCCATGCGCATCCGGGGAAGCTGTACGCGGTGGATGTGACGAGCGGCTGTCGAGCGGGGCATCCTGAGCGATGTGGATTTTCAGCCGGTTGAGCGCGCCTCGGATGCGTTCCAGCAGTCACTGACCGCCCAGGAGATTGCGGAGATCTGCCGCCGTGCCTTCGGCACTGCGGCTGTGCCTGCCTCCGCGATCGAGCTGGGCACGGGGATGTACAACAACGTCTACCGTGTGAGCCTGGCCGGGCGGGCGGAACCGGTGATCCTGCGGGTAGCACCGGAGGAGAGCCGCCAGTTCCGCAGCGAGCGCCACCTGATGCGGAACGAGTACGCGGCCCAGCCCTGGCTGGCGGTGATCGCGCCGCTGATGCCGCGGGTGCTCGCCGCGGACTGGTCGCACGAGGTGATCGGCCGGGACTGGATGATCCAGACCTGCCTGGACGGCGTCCCGGCCCCGGAGCGGTTGGGGGCGTATCCGCGTGCGCAGTGGTCGGCGTTCTTCGGGCAGATGGGTGCCATCGCCCGTTCCGTGCACGATGTACGCGGTCCGCACTTCGGGCCCGTCGGCGGTCCGGGGCACGGGACGTGGAGCGAGGCGGTGATCGCTTCGCTGGAGGAGATCGCTGCGGACCTGGACGGTGCCGGTCTGGACGCGGGCGACGTACGAAAAGTTGCGGCGGTGGCCACGCACGGCCGGGCCGCCCTCGACGAGGTCACCGGGCCGAGGCTGCTGACCGGAGATCTATGGACCGTCAACGCCCTGTTGGACCCGAAGGCCCCCAAGCCGGTGATCACCGGGGTGCTGGACTTCGACCGTGCGTGGTTCGGTGACCCGGCGGCCGACTGGACCATCCGCATGGCGACGGCCAAGGAGGACGAGCGGACCGCGTTCTGGGAGTCCTATGGTGCCTTGGACCGCTCGTCCGCCGCTGTGTGGCGCGCGAGAATCTACGAGGCCCGGCACCTGGGCGCGATCCGGCTTGAACGGCACCGGCTGGGCAGGGCGGACGCGGTCCGCGAGAGTTACGACACGCTGGCAGGAGTGCTTGCCGGTCTGGCCTGACTGGCCGGTGGGCAGATCAGATCCACCATCCGACGGAGGTTGTGTCGATGCCCTGGGCGGCCCGTAGTTCGGTGGTGAACAGATCGTGTGTCTGGGCGTAGGCGCGCAGGTCGATGTCGTGCGGTAGCACGGGCGGTCTGGACAGCAGGAGGGTGCCCGCTGCGACGAGGAAGGTGCGGATCGTCGCGTCGGCCCCTCGCTTTCTGCGGGGGGCCTGGTAGAGGAGGTAGGCCGCCTGAAGCCATGCGGTCAGCACGTCGGCCGGGGTGGTGTGGTCGCGGGCGAGCAGGGTCATGGCGTGGTGGAAGACCGCGTGGCGTTCTGCTTCTGGTGCGCTGGCGGTATAGATCAGATGTCCGCTGGTGGTGATGCGGGACGTGTCCCCGCCTCGCACCGAGATCCGGGCGGTCATTTCGGCTGCGGCCTGGTGGGCGGCGGCGCCGCGCAGGAGCCGCGTCCCGTCCGCGCTGCAGCCGTCGGGCAGGGAGACGCTGTTGCACACGACGTCAACGCGTGGCGACGGGGGAAATCTGGCGGCTGCGAGCGCCTCGAACCGTCGCATCGTCCGGCTGGCCGGGGTGTCGGTGCCGCCCTGGTAGGTGCGGGTCGCTGGATCCCATGTTGCGCCATCCCGGAAGCGGGTGTGGTCGCCGATGCGGAAGAGGTTGGGGTTGTCGTCAGTGATGGGAGTCCGGAACCGGTCTGCCCAGATGGGGCTGTATCGGCCGGTGCTGTGAGGGCTGGAGGCCGCTGCCCTGTACCGCCAGTTCTCCGTCGCCTCGAACGCGGCGATGAATACCGCGACCCGGGCCCGCATGTCGGGGGCCGAGCGGAGAGCTGCGGCCAGGGACCGGGCCAGAAAGCGCGCCGCCTCGGCCTGCTGGCCGGCGAAGGCCCGGACCGTCCGCTGGGCGACCGGATCGTTGGTGCGCAGGAGAAGGGCAGGGGCGGGGAAGCAGGCCGCTGTGATCGCCGCATCGGACCCGGATTCGTGAGCCTCCCGTGTGACGGGCCCGCTCATCGGTCGGTCCTGGCCGAGCGGTCGGGGGCCGGTCCCGGTTCGCCGTGGTGGTGTGGTTCGACTTCGATGCGGATCCTCCGCAGTTGCGCGTCGGCCCGCTCCTCGACCTCGGCAGCGTCCAGGCCGGTGACCACGAACGATCCGAGCCGGTGGCCGTTGGCTCCCGGTTCGTGGACGGTGCTCCCGATCGCCGCCCGCAGGCGGGCGAACGGCACGCCCGGCCCCGTCGTCGGGAATCCGGAGAGCGAGGTCAGCCGTCCGGCGCGCGGGCTGGTCACGAACCGCACAGTCGCATACCCGCGGGCGGTGGGGGCGAGCGCGGCCGGGCGGCCGAGGGCGACGTCGAGCAGAGCCGCCCACACGTCGATGCCCAGGGCGTGCTGGATCAGGACGCCGATCTGCCCGGCGGCGAGGCGGGCGCCGATCTCAATGACCGTGCACCGCCCGTCCTCGCCGACGATGACCTCGGTGTGCGAGGCACCATGCCGGATACCGGACGCCCGGAGGGCCGCCTCCACCTCCCGGTACACGGCCGCCTCGACGGCCGGGGGCAGGCGGACGGGAAGGCTGTGCCCCGTCTCGACCCTCTTCGGGTCGCCGGTCACCCACTTCCGGGTCACGGCGAGGTGTGTCGTGGTGCTGTCTTGTGTAAGGGACTCGATGCTGTACTCCGTCCCCGCGGCGTATGCCTGGACCAGGATGGGCGGGTCGCCACCGCTTTTGTGCATGCCGACCGCCGCGCGGGCGGTGTCGGCGGCCTCGACCGCGCCGCCCGGGCCGCTCACCACCGTGACGCCGGCGGAGCCCGCCGCGGACAGCGGCTTGATGACGCACGGGAAGCCGACCCGTGGGTCTGCCAGCGCGGCCCGCAGCCCGGCGCCGTCTTGGACGAGGACCGTGTACGGGGTGCGCACCCCGGCCGCTGCGAACACCTCGGCCATGACGGCCTTGTCCCGGGCCGCCCGCGAGGCGGCGGGGTCGTTGCCGGGCACCCCCAGTTCGGCGCAGAGGTGCGCGGCGAGACTGGTCAGGTATTCGTTGACGGTGAGCACGGCGCCGACACCGTGGCGGCGGGCGTACACGGCGATCTCGTCGAGGGCCCGGCCGGGCCGGGCGAAGTCGGTGACGACCCGCCCGGCCAGAAGACCCCTCAGCTCCGGCCCGTAGCCCGCGTACGCCGCGGCGGTGGTCGCGGCGTGGACCTGGTGCCCGCGGACGGCGGCCGCCGTGGCGAGGAAACCTGCCTCGGGGCCGGCCGCGTCCAGTAACAGCACGCCCGGGAGGGTCACGACAGGTAGTCCTCGAAGCCGCCAGTGCGATGGGTGTCCAGAGTGAAGCAGTGGAACCCACCCCCGAACAACCGCCGATGCCGGTGCCGTACGGGCACCACGTCGAAACCCTCGACCTCCAGCAGCTTGGCCAGACCGGTGCACTCCTGGTTGACCAGCACCGTGCGCTCGTCGACGGAGAGCACGTTGAGATCGATGTAGGGGCTGGTGAGGACCAGGTCCTCGTAGTCGTCGTAGACCGGGAACGCGCCCTCATCCGGTTCCGGAGGCACGATGTAGCGCCACGAGCGCAGCGGCTCGGGCATCAGGTCCCGGATGCCCTCGTGCCGGGCCAGGAACACCCCCGGCTTCAGGGCGAGGATCATGCTGTCGATGTGGTTGTCCGCCATCCTCCACACCCGGTGGACGCGATACTCGTGGCCGAGGTGCCTCTGAAGCCACTCGGCGCCCCGGGCGTGGTTCTCCTGGGCGACGTTGACGACCAGGTCCCGGCCCAGCCTCAGCACCTGCGCGCCGTCCAGCATCATCTCCACGCCGACGTCGTACGGGCTCGGCCGGGGGTCGTCGATGGCCTCGGTCGGCCCGCCCAGGGTGGTCGTGGTGTCCCGCGCGTAGGACAGGTCGAAGCTGTTGTCGGTGAGGGTGGGGCGGGGCATCGTCGTCCACCGCGCGCCGGCCTCCCAGTAGCGGGTGAAGACGGGGGCGAGCAGGCGGGTCTCCAGGTAGCGGGAGCGGATCGCGGGCGGCGTCTCGATGATCTCGCTTCCGAGGATCAGCGTGTTGTCGCGGATGTTCAGGGCCGGGGTCGGGGCGGCCTCCCAGCCCAGGCCCGCGATGACCTTCGCGTCGGAAGGCAGGGGCAGCGGACGGTGCACGGCGACCCCGAGTCCGGCGAGCACGGCGGCCAGGGCCTCCACGTCCTCGTGCAGTTCCTCGGCGTACCGCTTCTTGATGGCCCAGCTCTCCCGGTGGCCGGCCGTCGTCCGGGTCAGGCGCGGATAGGCCCAGTCCGACCGGAAGCCTTTCAGGTTCTCGTGGTGGAACAGCTCGAACGAGACGTCGCGGTCGTGTCCCACGTAGTTGGCGGCGGACCCGACGATGACCTCCTTGAGCGGGGTGAAGTCGTCGTGACTGTTCAGGGGGGTCATGGGCATTCCTCTTCTCTCGGGGTGTGCGGGGTCAGGAGGCGCGGGACGCGGCGGTCACGTGCCGGTCGGCAAGCGCGTGGCCACGACGGATCCGCAGGGTCAGACCGCCGCTGTCCGGCTGGAGGGTGCGCTGCTCGCTCCAGCCGGAGAAGCGGAACTCTCCGGCGCCGTCGGCCGGGACGAGTGCGAAGGTGCGCCCGGCGACCGTCAGGGCGAGGACGTCGTCGGCGTCACGGTCGATGCGGGCGGGGATGAGGGAGCCGTCCAGCGGGGCGGGTGAGTCAAAGTCCGCGAACCCGGACGGCAGCAGCGCCTCGTAGGGCAGCCCGTCGGGCCAGGCGGGAACCTCGGCCGGGCCGGTGCGGTTGAGCAGGACCTCGCCGTGGGCGAGGAGGTGCTGCCAGGCGTCCGGGAACCAGGCTGCGAGATCAGCGGTGAGGAGGGCATCGATCACGGCGTGGACCCGGGTCACCGCCTGGCTGGTGTTGCGCACCAGGTGCTCGCGGGAGAAGTCGCCGTACCAGAGGGTGCCTGGCTGCCAACAGTGTTCGATGCCGTCCAGGACGAGCACGGCGCCCGGGTCGGTGACGACGGGGATGTGCAGGCGCACGATGCCCCGGTCCAGCCGGTACTTGGGGTCGCGGTGCGGGTCCGAGACGGCTCCGGGCCCCAGCGCCATCAGCCGTACCGCGTTCAGCGGGGCCGGTACCGAGTCCAGGATCTGTGCGAGGTAGGGCAGTTGGTCGAGCCAGTGCGTGGGTGCGAATGGCTGTGGCCCGGGGCCACCCGGGCCGGTGCGTTCCGGATCGCCGCCGAGACTGCGCAGGGGCAGGACCCGCCAGTCGATCGCGGCAGGCCGGCCGACCTGCCCGCCGTAGGTGTGGGTGCGCTGCACGTTCCAGGTGTGGGCGGTAACGGCCTTGAGCTCGGCGGCCAGTCGGTCGGAGTCGAAGACGGGGGAGAGCCGGACAGCCTCTGTGGCCGCGGTGAGCGAGGTGGTGGTCATGGGCGAGGCTCCCGGTCAGGAGGAGAAGGACACGGCGCCGGTGCCGATGTGCTGGCTGGCGTCGTAGGTGCCGGCGGGCACGGCCGCGAACCGTGCGTCGAGCCGGTCGAACGCGGCCGTGTGGCCTTCGGCGGGGTCGTAGGCGAGACAGAACACGAACTGCACCGGCTCCCCGGCGGCGAGGGGGATGGCGGGCATCGACACGATCACCCCGGTCCGGGTGGCCGGGTCGTACGCCAGGCCCAGCTCGTCGAGCGCGACCAGGAACGAGGAGAAGGAGGGCACCGCCCAGGTGGGCGGGACGTGGTACTCGACCACCTGCCGGGCCGGTTCAGCGGCGACGTCGACGATGCCGTGGGCGATCGACTGGTAGATGTGCAACGACCCGGAGACCTGCGCGTTCACCTCGGTGAACACCACAGACCCGCCGGGCAGGACCAGGGCGTCCGCGCTCAGGTGCCCGCGGTAGCCGAACGCCCGGTACGCCTCGGCCAGCCGGGTGCCGCCGTCCAGCAACGCCACCCGTACCGGCTCGGTGACGCCGTCCAGCGGCACGACCTGGTGGCTCAGGCGCCGCCCGACATACAGCAGGCGGCCCGTCTCGGTGGCCCGCGTGCCCTCGTCCGCGGCGTAGTGCTCGGAGTACACCGCGTCGGCGCCGGGCGCGAACTCCTCGACGACGACCGGCCACCGGTCGTTCCCGCTCGCCCACGGCCACCGCTCGGCCCAGTACTCGGCGATGCCGTCCGGGCCTGGGACCAGATGGTGCAGATGCCGGGCCCCGACGTGGTCCACCGCCATCCCCGGGTCGCGTACGAGCAGCTGGTTGCCGACCCCGGCGCCGTTGTGGGCCTGTTTGACCACGACGGCACCCGACGCGGAGCGTTCCAGCAGCACGCCGGTCGCTTCGGTCGCTTCGGCACGGCTGCGGCAGACCCGGCCCGGCAGGATCGGCACCCCGGCCGCCGCCGCCAGGGCCCGGAAGTTCGCCTTGTTGTTCCCGATCTCCCCGCCGCCTTGCCCGAAGAAGGCCGCGCCCGGGAAGCGGTCGGCCACACCCAGACCCTCGGCGAGCCGCGCCACGGCGGCCGACGGCCACAGCGCGAACACCTCGCTCACCGCGCCGGCCCCGGCCGGACCGAGCTCGGCCCGCACCTGCTCCACGAACGCGGGCACCGTCAGGGAGGCGGGATCGAGCAGCCTCTCGCCCCACGCTCCGACCGGTGCGGCCAGCACGGTCAGCTCCTCGCGCTTCACGCCGGTGTGGGCCAGGGCGTAGTCGACGAATGCCGGGTCCGGCTCGCAGCACAGGATGAGCAGGTCACCGGGGCGGGCGAACCACAGCAGGCGCTGCGCCCAGGCCCGCATGTCGCCGCGTTCGCGGATGGACGGATCGATGTGATTGCCGATGAGGATGCGCATAGCGGACTCCTGAAGACATGAGCGGACGAGCAGCGCGTGCCGATCGTCGCGGTGTGGGGGCGTGCTCAGAGGAGGAGAGCAGCGGGCAGCGTGTCGAAGGCCCGCATGGTCGCCGTCCGGCGCCGTACGCCGTCGCCTGCGGCGGCCAGTCGGGCCGGGTGGTTGCTCAGGGCCGCGACCAGGGCGCGCAGCCCGGCTTGGGCGACGGTCGTCCCGATGCAGGAGTGCGGTCCCCATCCGTAGCCGAGGTGGCGGTTCGGGGTGCGCTCCAGCATCAGCTCGTCCGCCCGCGTGAAGGCGGACGGATCATGGTTGGCCGCCGCGAACAGCGGAACAACCTTCTGCTCCGGCGCGATGTCGACGCCGCCGATCCGGCAGGAGCGCACCGCCGTGCGCGTGGTGCCCTGCACCGGCCCGTCGAAGCGCACCAGCTCATCCACACCCGTGGCCAGCAGCGCCCCGTCCCGCATCCGGTCAAGGGTTCCCAGGTGAGTGAGCAGGGTGTGGACGGCGTTGCCGATGGCAGCCGCCATCGTGCTGTAGCCACCCTGGAACATCACCCGCGCCGTGTTCTTCACGTACAGCCGGGTCGACACGTCGGAGTCGGGCGCCGTGGCCTGCCGTACCCGGGCCAAGAGGCCGGGGCGGGCCGAGGCTTCGAACCATGAGTCAACCAGGTCGCTCAGCCGCTGGCGGGCAACTCGGCCCGGCTCGACGAGCGCAGGGTTGAGGCCGCCGTCCATGCTCCGCATGATCGCGTCCGACATCGCGGCGAACTCCCCGTACGACGGGGGTTCGACGCCCAGCAGATCCGTGACAACCGCCACGGACAGCGGCACCGCGATCTCGGCCATCACGTCGAACGGGCCACCGCCGGCCAGCCGGTCGAGCCGCTCGCCCACCAGGAAGCGGGCACGGTCCTCGACCCCGGTCAGGTCCTGGGCGCGCAGCGCGGTCATGAACAGGGAGCGCACCGCGTTCTGCTGGGGAGGATCGAGCGTCTGCACGCTCAAGGACGGCTCCGGCACCCCGCCCCCGGTACGCCGCGGGTCACGGGCGAACGTCTCATGGTCGCGCAGCACCCGCACGCTGTCCGCGTACCGGGTCAGCACCCACGAATCCATGCCCACGTGCCAGAACACCGGCTCACGCTCACGCAGTTCGGCCAGTACCGGGTAGGGGTCGTGCAGGATCTCCGCGTCCAAAGGGTCGTAGCGGTCGGTCACAGACTGCATCACGGGTCCTTCCGGGGTGGAAAGGGCGGGCCCGCCTCATCGAGCGGGCCCGCCCCGGACTTCTCGGGCTCAGTGGTCGTACGACATGGCAGCCCCTCCCTGTGCGTCGGTGACGGCGGGCGTACGGCGACGGCGAAGGCCTCCGGCCGGCCCTCGCCCGATGGACGGGACAGACACAGTCCGGCGGGCGGACAAGGCCAGAGGGGACAGTCGTTGCCGCACTCCACCCGGTCACACGGGGTGCCGGGCAGAACACGACGAGTACAGCGGCCCCCGGCCGCGGTGCACAGAGGAAATCTCTATCCCCGCCCTATCCCCGGTCTCCTCGAACAGCTCCCTCGGCCGGGGAGTGGGTGATGCAATGGGCGGGTGAACGACGAAATCCGCCACCCCCTCGCGCACGCCAGGACCGAGCGCGGGTGGTCGCAGGAGGAGCTGGCCCGCCGTATCCGGCAGGCCGCAGCGCGTCGTGGACTGCGCTCGGGTACCCGGGGGTCACGGGTCTCCAAGTGGGAGACCGGCCGCGCCGACCCCGACGAAGACGAGTCCCAGCCGCTCATCGCCGAGGTCCTCGGCATCGACTACACGGCCGTCGCCCATCTCGGCTGGCCCCACTGGCTCCCGGGCCAGGACAGACCGCTGCCGCTGGGCCCGCTCAGCGCCGTCCCCTCACTTCGAGATGCCTTGATGACCTCCCTGGACCGCCGGTCGTTCATCGCCTACACCAGCGGCTCACTGGCCCTCCTCGCCCATCAGTGGGCCGTCACCGAGCCCGGCCGGTTCGCACGGATCGCCCCACCCGGCGAAGTCGACGCCGAGATGCTCGACTGGCTCGAGACCACCGGGGCAGAGCTGATCAGCCTCGCCACCGAACGCAGACACCGCACCCGCCATCTGCTCGACGCACACCTCACCACCGTCACCGAATTCATCGGCGAATCCCGCTACACCCCCGCCGCCGGCCAGAGGCTGCACGCCCTGGCCGCCTCCCTCTCCCAAGCCATCGCCTGGCAGCACTTCGACGAACGCCGCCACGCCTCCGCCGGACGCTTCTGGCACGCCGCCCTCCACAACGCCCACACCGCCCACCAGCGCGACCTCGGCGCCGGCATCCTCTCCGACCTCGCGTACCAACTGCTGTGGCTCAAGGACGCCCGCGCCGCAGCCGACATCCTCGAACACGCCATCCCCCGCGCCCAGCACCCCACCGCGCGGTCGCTCCTCCACCTGCGACACGGCCGCGCTCTTGCCGCCCTCGATGAGGGCGGCCTGTGCCGTCGGGCCCTCACTGCCGCGGAGAAAGCTCTGGATACTCCGTCGTACGATCCGGCCCCCGCCTGGTGTTCGTGGATGTCCACGGCGGACCTCGCAGCAGACGGCGGCCGTTGTCTCGCGGATCTCGGCCAGCGGCACCAGGCCCACCAGTTGATGGACGAAGGCATCGCTCTGCTCGCCGCCACCCGTTCCAAAACCAAATCCGTGTTCCTGACCTACCAGGCCGAGACCTACCTCCGGGACGGCGAACCGGAAATCGCCGCAGCGACCGCCACCCGTTCCCTCGACCTGGCCGGTCGGATCAACGCGCCCAGGTGCATGACGATGGTGCGCGACCTCGAACCGGAACTGTCGCGATACGCACACACGGCCGACGTCAGCGAACTCCTCGAACGGCTCCGGTCCGTCGGCTGAAACCCTGTCACCGGCCGCCCCTGCTTACGAAGCTCGAACAGACGGGCCACCAACACACCTGCCGCACGCTGGCGATTTTCACCGAAGGAAGTGAGGACCGGAGGTTCGCGCACGGTTACTCTCACAAACGTTCCTTTGCGCGAGCAAGATCAATCACGGGCCACCGGGCCCCGTCGGACCCGGATTCGTTCGCAGAACCCGTTCTCACCCAAAAGCGGAACGAACCCTCTTCTGTGACTTGCGTTGTGCGAAAATCCGGGCCCATGACGGTCCCTCGGCAGCCTTCCCCGACCGTCCGACCGGTCGGACACGGACGATGTCGAACAGCACGCCTGTCCGAAGTGTGACGCACAGCCCGCCTCGCCCTGCCGCTCGCGCGGCGGTGCGGTCGCCTCCGCCTACCGCGCCCGCCGCTTCACCCTGGTACCCCGGCTGAAAAAGGTGCCGTGGGTCCCGACCCCGGCCGGGCGCGGCACGGGCCGGCCGTGGCGGCCGGGCACCCCGGCACAAGGAGTCAGCCCTGTGACAGACATCGAGTACGAGGCGAAGGTCCTCGGCATCGACCCCGCGGACATCGCCCGACGGATCCTCGCCGCCGGAGGGGCCGAGGCGGCCCCGGCGCGCGTCATGCGACGGTACGTGTACGACACCGTGCCGCCCGTTCCCGGCCGGTGGGTGCGCCTGCGCGACACGGGAGACGCGGTCACCCTGTGCGTCAAGGAGATCAGCACCGACGCCGTCGACGGAACCCGCGAGACCGAGGTCGCGGTCGACGACTTCACCGAGGCCGCCGCCCTGCTCCGCCTCGCCGGTCTGATCCCGCGCGGCTACCAGGAGAACCGTCGGACCTCCTACAAGCTCGGGGCGGTCCGCCTGGAGGTCGACGAGTGGCCGCGCATCCCGCCCTATCTGGAGATCGAGGCCGACGACGAAGCACAGGTGTGGGAATCGGCCGCCGCCCTCGGTCTCGCCCGGGACGAGCTCACCTCGATCAACACCACGAAGGTCTACGGCTTGTACGGCATCGACCTCGAAAGCATCGCCGACCTGCGGTTCGAGTAGGCCGGAACCCGCCCCCGCACCCGCCCACCGGGGCGTCCGGTCAATGCTTCCGTTCCCGGTCGCGGAGTTCGCGGCGGAGGATCTTGCCCGAGGTGGCGCGTGGTATCGCGTCGATGAACTCGGCCCGCCGGATCTTCTTGTACGGGGCGACGCGCTCGGCGGCGTATGCCATGACGTCGTCCGTCGTGAGGTCGGGGGCGGAGGGCCGGCGGACGACGTATGCCTTGGGGACCTCGTTGCCCTCGTCGTCGGTCACGCCGATGACGGCGGCGTCGGCGACGGAGGGGTGGGTCAGGAGGAGGGCTTCGAGTTCGGCGGGGGCGACCTGGTAGCCCTTGTACTTGATGAGTTCCTTCACCCGGTCGACGACGAACAGCCAGCCGTCCTCGTCGACGTGTCCGATGTCGCCGGTGTGCACCCAGCCGTCGGCGTCGATCATGTCGGCGGTGGCCTCGGGGCGGCCGAGGTAGCCCTTCATCACCTGCGGGCCGCGGATGAGGATCTCGCCGTGCCCGGACGAGGAGTCGGAGAGCGGCTCGATGCGCATCTCGGTGCCGGGCAGCAGCTTGCCGACCGTGCCGGGCGGCGGGTTCTCGGCGTCGAGCGGGACGACGTGGGTGCCCGGGGAGAGTTCCGTCATGCCGTACGCCTGGCGCACCGGCGGCAGGCCGAGCCGTTTCGAGCAGGCGGCGGCGAGTTCGGCGTCGAGCGGGGCGGCGGCGCTGACGACGTACTCCAGGGAGGAGAGGTCGTAGTGGTCGACCGCGGGGTGCTTGGCGAGGGCGAGGACGATCGGCGGGGCCACGTACAGGCCGGTGATGCGGTGCTTCTCGATCGCGGCGAGGAACTGGTCGAGGTCGAAGCGGGGCAGTACGACGACGGTGGCGCCCAGGCGCAGCGGGGCGTTCATCAGGGCGGTGAGGCCGTAGATGTGGAAGAAGGGGAGGACGGCCAGGATGCGGGCGCCGGGGCCCATGGGGATGAAGGGGCGCAGCTGCTCCAGGTTGGTGCCCATGGAGCGGTGGGTGAGCATGACGCCCTTGGGGGTTCCGGTGGTGCCGGAGGAGTACGGGAGGGCGGCGACGTCCTCGGCGGGGTCGATGGTGACGCGGGGTTCGGGGGCGGTGGTGGCGAGCAGGTCGAGTACGGAGGGGTGTCCCTCGGCCCGGTCGCAGACGTAAATCCGCTCGATGCCTCCGGCGAGTTCCGCGGCGGCGAGTGCGGTGGGCAGGAGCGGGGAGACGGTGACGATCCAGCGGGCGGCGGAGTCGCGGAGCTGCTTGGCGAACTCCTCCGCCGTGGCGAGGGGATGGACGGTGGTGACGGTGGCACCGGCCCGGGTCGCGCCGAAGAACACCGCCGGGTAGGCGAGGGTGTTGGGGCTGTGCAGGGCCAGGACGTCGCCCTTGCGGAGTCCGGCCTCGGCGAGTCCGGCGGCGATGCGGCGGTGGAAGGTGTCGAGCTGCCGGTAGGTGAGGACGGAGGTGTCGTCCGTGCCGTCGATCAGCGCGACCGTGTCGCCGTACGCGGCGGCGTCGCCGAGGACCGCGTCGTGGATTGGTGTGTCGAGGATCGGTACGGCGGGGTGGTCGCTGTGGAACACGTGCATCCTGGCGGGTCCCTTCGGAGCAACGGGTGCGGCGAGCCGTGGAAGGGCGGTGGTGCGGCGGTGCCGGGGGCCGCGCCACCGCCGCGTCCACGGTGTGGAGGGACAGGATGGGCCCTGTCAGTAGGACTTGGGGAGACCCAGGGACTGGTGGGACACGTAGTTGAGGATCATTTCCCGGCTGACGGGGGCGATCCGGGCGACGCGGGCCGCGGTGATCAGGGACGCGAGGCCGTACTCGCGGGTGAGGCCGTTGCCGCCGAGGGTGTGCACGGCCTGGTCGACGGCCCGGACGCAGGCCTCGCCGGCCGCGTACTTCGCCATGTTGGCGGCCTCGCCCGCGCCGATGTCGTCGCCGATGTCGTAGAGCCTGGCGGCCTTCTGCATCATCAGCCGGGCCAGTTCCAGTTCGATGTGGGCCTGGGCGAGGGGGTGGGCGATGGCCTGGTGGGAGCCGATGGGTTCCTTCCAGACCTGCCGGGTCTTCGCGTAGTCGACGGCGCGGTCGAGTGCGTAACGGCCCATGCCGATGCCGAAGGCGGCGGTCATGATGCGTTCGGGGTTGAGTCCGGCGAAGAGTTGGAGGAGTCCGGCGTCCTCCTCGCCGACCAGGGCGTCGGCGGGCAGCCGTACGTCGTCCAGGACGAGTTCGAACTGCTTCTCCGGGGCCTGGAGTTCCATGTCGATCTGCGAGCGGCCGAAGCCGGGGGCGTCGCGCGGGACGATGAAGAGGCAGGGCTTGAGCTTGCCGGTCCTGGCGTCCTCGGTGCGGCCGACGACGAGGGTGGCGTCGGCGATGTCGACGCCGGAGACGAAGACCTTGCGGCCGGTGAGCAGCCAGTCGGCGTCCGGCCCGGAGCCGTCCCTGCGGGCGGTGGTGGTGATGCGGTGGGAGTTGGAGCCGGCGTCGGGTTCGGTGATGCCGAAGGCCATGGTGAGGCTGCCGTCGGCGAGGCCGGGCAGCCAGGTGCGCTTCTGTTCCTCGGTGCCGAAGCGGGCGATGACGGTGCCGCAGATCGCCGGGGAGACGACCATCATCAGCAGCGGACTGCCGGCCGCACCCAACTCTTCCAGGACGATGGAGAGTTCGGCCATTCCGCCGCCCCCGCCGCCGTACTCCTCGGGGAGGTTCACGCCGAGGTAGCCGAGCTTGGCGGCCTCGGCCCACAGTTCGCGCGGGTGGGCCCCGTCGCGGATCACGGAGGTCATGTAGTCCCGCCCGTAGCGCCTTCCCAGGGCGGCGACGGCGGCGCGCAGGGCCTGGTGCTCCTCGGTTTCGAGGACGGTGCCGGCGGTGCTGACGGTGCTCATGCTTTCTCCTCGGCGTCTACGTCTACGTCTGTGTCTACGTCTGTGTCTATGTCTGCATCTGCGTCTACATCTACGGATTCGGCGTGCGCGGTCTCGGCGAGCACGGCGAGCAGGGCGCCGACCTCCACCTGGCGGCCGGGTGCGGCGTGGAGTGCGGTGAGGGTGCCGGAGGCGGGGGCGAGGATGCGGTGTTCCATCTTCATCGCCTCCAGCCAGATCAGCGGCTGTCCGGCGGTGACGGCGGCCCCGGTGGCGAGGCCGTCCGCGACCCGGACGACGGTGCCGGGCATGGGGGCGAGCAGCGAGCCGGGTTCGGTGCGGTCGGTGGGGTCGGTGAAGCGGGGCAGGGCGGTGAGGGTGTGCGAACCGGTGGCGGTGTCCACGTACGTCCGGTCGCCGTGGACGGCGATGCGGAAGTGGCGGGTGAGGCCGTCGGGGGTTTCGAGGGTGACGTGGTCGGGGGCGGTGGCGACGACGCGTTCGCCGGTTTCGGGGACGGGGCCGGTGCGGGTGGTGCGGTAGGCGGCCTCGTACTCGGTGCCGTCGGGTTCGGCGCGGTAGCGCTTGGTCCGGGGCTGCGAGGGGAGGTTGCGCCAGGCGCCGAGGCGGGCCGGTACGGGGCCGGGGGCCTGCCGGCGGGCGGCGGCGTCGGCGAGGGCGGCGGCCAGGACGGCGAGGTGCCGGTCCGCCCCGCCCGGCCCGCCCGGCCCATCCGCCCCATCCGGCCCATCCGCCCCGTCCGGGCCGGGGGTGAGGGAGGTGAGGTGGCGGTCGTAGAAGCCGGTGTCGAGGCGGGCGGCGCGGAAGTCGGGGTGGCGCAGGGACCGTACGAGCAGGTCGCGGTTGGTGACGGGGCCGTGGATCCGGGCGCGTTCCAGGGTGCGGGCGAGCAGGCGTACGGCTTCGGCGCGGGTGGGGGCGTGGGCGATGACCTTGGCGAGCATCGGGTCGTAGTGCACGCCGATGGTGTCGTCGTCGGTGTAGCCGGTGTCGAGGCGGATTCCGGGGGCGGCGGGCACGTCCAGGGTGTGCAGGGTGCCGGTCTGCGGCTGCCAGTCGTGGGCGGGGTCCTCGGCGTAGAGGCGGGCCTCGACGGCGTGGCCGTGCGGCTTCGGGGGTGCGGGGGCGGGCAGTGGTTCGCCCTCGGCGATGCGCAGTTGCAGGGCGACGAGGTCGAGTCCGAAGACCGCTTCGGTGACGGGGTGTTCGACCTGGAGGCGGGTGTTCATCTCCAGGAAGTACGGCCGTCCGTCGGCGGAGAGGAGGAATTCGACGGTGCCCGCGCCCCGGTAGCCGACCGCGTGTGCGGCGGCCGTGGCGGCGTCGTGCAGCCGGGTGCGCAGCGCGTCGTCGAGACCGGGTGCGGGGGCCTCCTCGACGACCTTCTGGTGGCGGCGCTGGAGCGAGCAGTCGCGGGTGCCGAGCGCCCAGACCCCGCCGTGCGCGTCGGCCATGATCTGGACCTCGACGTGCCGGCCGCGTTCCACGTAGGGCTCGGCGAAGACCTCGCCGTCCCCGAACGCGGCGGCGGCCTCGGCGCCCGCGGCCGTCAACTCGGATTCCAGAGAAGCGAGTTCGCGCACGACGCGCATGCCGCGTCCGCCGCCGCCCGCCGCGGCCTTGAGGAGCAGCGGCAGGTCGTCGGCGGTGGCCCGGGCCGGGTCGACGGGGGCGAGCAGCGGCACCCCGGCGGCGGCCATCAGTCCCTTGGCGCGGGTCTTGGACGCCATCAGCTCGATGGCCTTGACCGGCGGCCCCACCCAGACGAGTCCGGCGTCCTGGACGGCGCGGGCGAAGCCGGCGTTCTCGGAGAGGAAGCCGTAGCCGGGGTGGACGGCGTCGGCGCCGGCCGCGAGCGCGGCGGCGACGACGAGGTCGCCGCGCAGGTAGGTGTCGGCGGGGGCGGCGCCCGGCAGCCGTACGGCGGTGTCGGCCTCCCGCACGTGGAGGGCGTCGGCGTCCGCGTCGGAGTACACGGCGACGGTGGCGATGCCGAGGGCCCGGCAGGTCCGGAAGATCCGGCAGGCGATCTCGCCCCGGTTGGCCACGAGCAGTGTGGAGATCATCTCGGTCATCCCTCGCCTCACATCCGGAAGATTCCGAAGCCGCCGCGGGCGCCTTCGACCGGGGCGGTGTGGATCGCGGACAGGCACATCCCGAGGACGGTCCTGGTGTCGCGCGGGTCGATGACCCCGTCGTCGTACAGCCGCCCGGACAGGAACATGGGCAGCGACTCGGACTCGATCTGTTGCTCGACCATGGCGCGCAGTCCGGCGTCGGCCTCGTCGTCGTAGGGCCGGCCCTTGGCGGCGGCGGAGGCGCGGGCGACGATGGACAGCACCCCGGCGAGCTGCTGCGGTCCCATGACGGCGGACTTGCTGCTCGGCCAGGCGAAGAGGAAGCGCGGGTCGTACGCCCGGCCGCACATGCCGTAGTGCCCGGCCCCGTACGAGGCGCCCATCAGGACGGACAGGTGGGGGACCTTCGAGTTCGACACCGCGTTGATCATCATGGCGCCGTGCTTGATGATGCCGCCCTGCTCGTACTCCTTGCCGACCATGTAGCCGGTGGTGTTGTGCAGGAACACCAGGGGGATGTCGCGCTGGTTGGCGAGCTGGATGAACTGCGCGGCCTTCTGCGACTCCTCGCTGAACAGCACGCCCTGCGCGTTGGCGAGGATGCCGACGGGGTAGCCGTGCAGAGTGGCCCAGCCGGTGACCAGGCTGGTCCCGTAGAGCGGTTTGAACGCGTCGAAGTCGGAGCCGTCGACGAGCCGGGCGATGACCTCGCGCGGGTCGAAGGGCACCTTGAGGTCGCCGGGGACGATGCCGATCAGCTCGTCCTCGTCGTACTTGGGCGGCTCGGCGGGGCCCGGATCGGCGTGCGCCTTGCGCCAGTTGAGGCGGGCGACGATCCGGCGGGCCTGCCGCAGCGCGTCCTGCTCGTCCACGGCGAAGTGGTCGGCGAGGCCGGAGGTGCGGGCGTGCATCTCGGCGCCGCCGAGCGATTCGTCGTCGCTCTCCTCGCCGGTCGCCATCTTCACCAGGGGCGGTCCGCCGAGGAAGACCTTGGACCGTTCCTTGATCATGACGGTGTGGTCGGACATGCCGGGGACGTACGCGCCGCCGGCGGTGGAGTTGCCGAAGACGACGGCGACGGTGGGGATGCCGGCGGCGGAGAGCCGGGTGAGGTCGCGGAAGAGGGCCCCGCCCGGGATGAAGATCTCCTTCTGGGAGGGGAGGTCGGCGCCGCCGGACTCGACGAGGCTGACGCAGGGCAGCCGGTTGGCGAAGGCGATCTCGTTGGCCCGCAGGGCCTTCTTCAGCGTCCAGGGGTTGGAAGCGCCGCCGCGCACGGTCGGGTCGTTGGCGGTGATCAGGCACTCCACGCCCTCGATCACCCCGATGCCGGTGACGAGCGAGGCGCCGACGGTGTACTCGCTGCCCCAGGCGGCGAGCGGCGACAGTTCGAGGAACGGGGTGTCCTCGTCGATCAGCAGCTCGATCCGTTCCCGGGCCAGGAGCTTGCCGCGGGCGCGGTGCCGGGCCACGTACTTCTCGCCGCCGCCGGCCTGCGCCCTGGTGTGTTCGGCGGCCAGTTCGTCGAGTTTCGCGAGCATGGCCGCGCGGTTCGCGGCGTACTCGGGCGCCGCGGTGTCGAGCGCGGTGGGCAGGACGGTCATGCGTGCGCCTCCGGTGGTACGTGGGCGGTCATGCGGTCGCCTCGGGCTGCTACGGGGCCGGTCATGCGGTCGCCTCCGGTGGTACGGGGGCGGTCTCCAGCAGGGATACGGGGATGGGCAGGTGGCGGGAGCGCAGCCACTCCCCCACCGCCTTGGCCTGCGGGTCGAACCGGTGCTGGGCGGCGACGCCCTCGCCGAGCAGTCCGTGGACGATGAAGTTCAGGGCGCGCAGGTTCGGCAGGACGTGGCGTACGACGGTGAGGCCGGCGGTCTCCGGGAGGAGTTCCCGGAACCGCTCGACGGTCAGTTCGTGGGCCAGCCACCGCCAGGCCGCGTCGTCGCGGACCCAGACCCCGACGTTGGCGTCCCCGCCCTTGTCGCCGCTGCGGGCTCCGGCCACGAGCCCGAGGGGCGCGCGACGGGTGGGCCCGGATTCCAACGGCCGCGGCAGGGACGGCGGTTCGGCGTCCTCCAGGGCCCGGGTCCGGGCGGGCGGCTCCAGCACCTCGCGCCGCCCGTCGGGCAGTACGGCGACGTGCGCGACCTCGCCGGCCGGTACGTACCGGGCCTCGAACACCCCGTACGGGGCGCCCTTCCCGGGCGGGGCGGTGACGTGGAAGCCGGGGTAGCTGCCGAGCGCCAGCTCGATCGCGGCGCCGGAGACCGCGCGCCCGACGATCTCCTGGTCCCGGTCGCGCACGACGAGCCGCAGCAGCGCGCTCGCGGTCTCCTCGGTGGCGGCGTCGGCCCGGTCGGTGCGGGCCAGCTCCCACCGCACCTCGTCCGGGGCGGTGCCGGAGCGGGCGAGGGCGTCGGCGAACTGTTCCCGCACCAGCTCCGCCTTGGCCTCGATGTCGAGGCCGGTGAGCACGAAGACGACCTCGTTGCGCCAGCCGCCGAGCCGGTTCAGCCCGACCTTGAGGGCGGGCGGCGGGGCCTCGCCGCGCACCCCGGAGATCCGGACCCGGTCGGGGCCGTCCTGGGTCAGTCGTACGGTGTCGAGCCGGGCGGTGACGTCCGGTCCGGCGTACCGGGCGCCGCCCGTCTCGTACAGCAGTTGGGCGGTGACGGTGCCGAGGTCGACGACGCCGCCGGTGCCGTCGTGCTTGGTGATGACGGACGAGCCGTCGGCGTGGATCTCGGCGACGGGGAAGCCGGGGCGGCGCAGGTCGTGGCCGCGGAAGAAGGCGTAGTTGCCGCCGGTGGCCTGGGTGCCGCACTCCAGGACGTGCCCGGCGACGACGGCCCCGGCGAGGGCGTCCAGGTCGTCGGGCCCCCAGCCGAAGCGGGCGGCGGCGGGGCCGGTGACGAGGGCGGCGTCGGTGACCCGTCCGGTGACGACGACGTCCGCGCCGGCGGTGAGGCAGGCGGCGATCCCGGCGCCGCCGAGGTAGGCGTTGGCGGTGAGGAACCCCTCGGGCACGGGCAGGCTGTCGCCCTCCACATGGGCGACCCGCACCGGGACGCCGACCTTGTCCGCCAACTCCCGTACGGCGTCGGCCAGTCCGGCGGGGTTGAGGCCGCCCGCGTTGGCGACGATCCTCACCCCGCGCTCGTGGGCGAGCCCGAGGCCCTCCTCCAGCTGGCGCAGGAAGGTGGTGGCGTAGCCGCGTGCGGGGTCCTTGAGCATGCTCCGGCCGAGGATGAGCATGGTCAGCTCGGCCAGGTAGTCGCCGGTGAGGACGTCGAGGGGGCCGCCGGTGAGCATCTCGCGCATGGCGTCGAAGCGGTCGCCGTAGAACCCGGAGGCGTTGCCGATGCGCAGTACGTCGGTGGGGTGCTGTCCCCGTGCGTCGGGCGCGTGCCGTCCCTGTGCGTCGGGCGCGTACCGTCCTTGTGCGTCGGGCGCGTGCCGCCCCTGCGCGTCGGGCGCGTGCCGCCCTTGTGCGTCGGTCACTTGGCGTCCCCCCGTTCGCCGTCCCCCCGCTTCGGCGCGCGGCCCGGTCCGGCGGGTCCGGCGAACGCCTGGGCAATGTCGAGCCAGCGGTCGGCGTCGGGGCCGACCGCCCGGACGGCGAGGTCGTCGCGGTGCGCGCGCTGCGTGACGAGCAGGCAGAAGTCGAGGAGCGGCCCGGTGACGCGTTGCGGCGCGTCCTCGGGTCCGAAGGCGACCGTCCCGCCGTCGGGGGTGTCGAGCTCGACCCGGAACTCCTCCTCGGGCGCCCGCATCCCCCGTACCAGGTAGGCGTAGCCGCGGGCCCGCACCCCGATCCGGGCGACGTGCCGCAGCCGGGCGGTGGGGGTCCTGGTGACGCCGAGGGCGTCGGCGACGTCCTGGCCGTGCGCCCAGGTCTCCATGAGCCGTGCGGTCGCCATCGACGCGACGCTCATCGGCGGCCCGTACCAGGGGAACTTCACGCCCGGCGGGGCCGCGCCCAGGGCCGCGCCCAGCCGGTCCCGGCCCTCGCGCCACCGGGTGAGCAGTTCCTCGGGCGGCAGCAGCGCGACGAGTTCCCCGGCGGCCTCGTCGACGAACGTCCCGGGGTTCGCGAGCGCCTTCTCGACCTCGGCGGCGAAGGCGTCCGGCTCGGTGACGGCGATCAGGGCGACCCGGTCGGTCCAGTGCAGGTGCGCGATCTGGTGGGCGACGGTCCAGCCCTCGGCCGGGGTCGGCGCCGCCCAGCGGGCCGCGTCCGCCCCGGCGACCAGCAGGCCGAGTTCCTCGCTCTCCTGGCGCAGGTCGTCGAGTACGGCGGCGGTCACGGCCGATGCGTCGGACACGGTGCACTCCCTCGGGGCGTGGCGGTGTGCCCAGGAGCATGGCAGCGGACCAATAAACAATCAAGCATGCTTGCATTATTTTCCGCCGGACCGGTTCTTCCTCCGACGGTTCGGCCCTCTCCGGACTCCAGCGCCCTCGCCGGGGTTACGCTCGCGGCCGACGACGGAACCGACAGCACATCGCACGGCGGGGGACACGGGCATGGAGCGTTCGAGGGGGCCGAGCCGTCGCGCCTGGCTGGCGCTGGGCATCGGCGTCGCGGCGGCAGCAGCGGTCGGGGGGACGGTGGCGGTGTACGCGTCGACCGACGACGAACCCGTGCCGGACCGCGAGCGGGTACGGACGGATCTCGCCCCGCTGCAACGCAGGTTCGGCGAGGCGGGGCGGCTGCGCGGGGCGCACTGGCTTGCGTACGACCAGGACGCGGAGGGCCGTTCGTACCTGCCGAGCCCGGACCCCCGCTACCGGGTGGTGGGCGTGGCCCGGCTGCCCGCCGGGGCCGCGGCCCGGACCGCGGCGGACCCGGCGCACGCCTTCGGACCGGCCGGGCCGACCGGGGTGCCGGAGGTGCTGGCCGCGTTCCTGCCCGCGCACGCCCGGTGGCTGACCAGCGCCTCCTACGACGCGCTGCTCCTGGGGCCCGGCCCGGTGGACGGCGTGACGCGGGGGCGGTTCTTCCTCGACGCGGCGACGGACACCCTGTACTTCGACACCGTCAACCCGGAGTGAGGGCGACCGGGGCCTGGACCAGGACCGGGGCCGGCCCCGGTCCAGGCGGCGGATCAGGGGCTTCGAGAAGTCAGAGGACCAGGGCCAGGACGACCGCCGTGATCAGGGCGAAGACACTGCCCACCCCGGTGATCACGGCCCTGGCGTGGAGCACGAAGAAGGACGGGGTCCGGGTGGTCGCGTTCCCCTCCGGGTCGGCTGCGCCGTAGTGGACGGTCACGAACTCGCCCACGGCCGGTTCGATACGTGACTGACGCTCCTCGAAGACGACGGTGCGCCCGTCAGCCGTGCGGAACTCCAGGGTGGGGTACTTGTGCACGACGAAGCCGCCCTCGGCGTCCTGGGCCTCCTCGGCGCGCACGGCGGTGCAGCGGGCCTCGGCGGTGAGCCCCTCGGCCCAGAGGGCCCGGAGCCGGGGGCCCTGGAGGAGACGGTCCGTGCTCTTTCCGAACATCACGGCCGCGCCCACGGCGAGGACGAAGTAGACGGCGGCGAGGACGGCCATGGACTCCCCCGGTGTGATCCCTGCTCGGCTCCGGTCACCACGGTCCCCGGCGGCCGAACTCCCGTATGTCCGCACGCTCGGATGCCCTTGTGCCCGGATGCGTACGACCTGCCATGATCCCCCGCGCGCGGCCGGTCGACAAGGGCTGGCGTCGGCCGCGGGCCCGATCCCCCGCCGAGGGGGAACGGGCCTCGGGGATCACCCGTTCCCGCGCGGGGCGACGCCGCCGACCAGGCCCTCCTCGTAGGCGAGGATGACGAGTTGCACACGATCGCGCACGCCCAGCTTGGTGATCGCCCGGGAGATGTGGGTCTTCACGGTCAGCGGACTGATCACCAGCGCGGCGGCGATCTCGTCGTTGGACAGCCCCTCCGCCACCAGCCGGACCACATCGCTCTCGCGCGGTGTCAGCGCGGCCAGGGTCGCGGCGGCGCGGGGGCGGTGCGCGAAGCGTTCGACGACGCGGCGGGTGACGCCCGGCGACAGCAGGGAGTCGCCCGCCGCGACGACCTCGACCGCCCGCCGCAGTTCGGCCGGTTCGACCTCCTTGGTGAGGAACCCGCTCGCGCCCGCCCGCAGCGCCTCGAAGACGTGCTCGTCGGTGTCGAACGTCGTCAGGATGATCACCCGGGTCGCCGGCAGCTCGGCCAGGATGCGGCGGGTGGCCTCGATGCCGTCCGTTCCCGGCATCCTGATGTCCATCAGCACGACGTCCGGCCGGTGCAGGGCCGCCTGCCGTACCGCCTCCTCCCCCGAGGCGGCCTCCGCCACGACGGCCAGTGTCCTGGCCCGGCCGAGCAGGCTGCGGAATCCCGCCCGTACCAGCGCCTGGTCGTCGACGAGCAGCACTTTTGTGGTCATGGGGGCCAGCCTGTCATGCAGTCGTCAGGGGCAGAACGGCCTTCACGACGAAACCCGCGTCGGTACCGGCTTCCGCATCGGCGTTGGCGCCGACGCCGATGCGCAGCGTTCCCCCCAGCACCGTGACGCGCTCGCGCATCCCGGTCAGGCCGTGCCCCTCGGAGAACGTCACTGCCCGCCCGTCGTCGGTGACCGTCACCTCCAACTCCCGTGAACGGACCCGTACTCGAATGGTGAGGCGTCCCGCCTCGGAGTGGCGCAGGGTGTTGACCACGGCCTCCTGGACGACGCGGTAGGCGGTGAGCGCCTGGGCCGCGGGGACCGCGCCGCTGTCGCCCTCCAGGTCGTGGCGCACCTCCAGCCCGGCGGTCCGGGCCTGCTCGACCAGATCGACGACGGACTCCAGGCCCTGGTGCGGCGCCTCCCGGAGCTCACCGACGAACGCCTTCAGCTCACTCATGGCCTGCGTGCGCGCGGCAATCGCGGTGCGCAGCGCGGCGCGCGCCTCCTCCGGCGAATCGTCCAGGGCCTCGACGGCGACGTTCAGGTGGACACCTACGACGGCCAGGGTGTGGGCGACCACGTCGTGCACCTCCCGGGAGATGCGCAGGCGCTGCTCGGCCAGCCGGGTCTGCTCCAGCTGCACGAGACGGGCCCGGTGCTCGGCACGCCAACGACCGTACTGGCGCCAGGCGTTCGCCGCGGCCAGCACCAGGGCCAGCCAGAGCAGTTCGACGCCGCCCCGGGCGAGGGTCTCCGGACCGCCCGGCCCCTGCGGGGTCAGGCCGTACGTCAGGACGAGGGCCCCGACACCGGCGGACCGGCCGGGGTGGCCGATCGCGGCGGTGAACAGGGCGGCGGTCAGCGGCCAGATCCACCCGCCCTCAAACAGACCGGCACTCTGCCAGCCGATGAGCACGGCGGCGGACAGGACGAGCACGAGCAGGGGGTGACGCCTGCGGGCCAACAGCAGTCCGCCCAGGGCCGCCCCGAGATTGAACGTGCCGTTCCACGACAGCGGCGCGCCCATCGCGGCGGGGCCCGCGCCGACGGCCACGGCGGTCAGCAGCGCCAGCGTCACGTCCACCAGCCGCGCCCGCCGACTGCTGCCACTGCTCCACGAAAGCGAAGCCACGCATGCGCTCGCGTACGCACTCGCGCGTGCGCTCACGCGCGAGGCCGTCCGCCCGCCCGCCCCTGCACTCATCCATGCCCCCGCCCATGCGCTCGCCCGTGTACGCGTCCGTGCACTCCTGCGTGAACTCACTTGGTGAGGCCCGGCGTCATGCGGCTCATGGTGCCCGACGCGGCGGGCCGGGGAGCGGCCGAGGTGGTGGCGGCGGCCAGCGCGAGCCAGGCCAGGTCCACCGCGATGACGACGCGCTCGGCCAGCCCCAGCGGGGCGGTGTGGGTGAGGGCGGCCCGGTCCACCATCGCCGCGGCGAACAGTACGAACGCCACCGACGACGCCCACGCGAGCATGGTCAGCCCACGCGCCCCGGACGCCCGCGCCGGCTCGCGCCGCCACCTCACGGTCAACCGTACGATCGCCACCGCCAGCGCGAGGAACCCCGCCCAGGCCGCGACCCCGTGCACGGTGTCGGCGGTCGAGGGACGGTCCCAGCCGCCCGGCGGGTCGGCCGGGAAGACCGCGGCGACCAGTACGCACCCCGCCCAGAAGCCCAGCAGCCACCCGCTCCGTCCACCGCCCTCGGCCCGTCCGCCGCCTCCGGCCCGGACGGTCCGTACGGCCAGGGCCGCCGAGCCGAGGGCGAACCCCAGGAGGCCGACGGTCACCAGCCAGCCGTGCGGCAGGTTGACGTATCTGCTGACCGTCTCGGCCAACGGGTCGTACCCCTCGTTGACCACGTCGGACACGGTGAGGGCGAGGGCGGCGATCGCGAAGCCGGCCAGAGAACTCGTCTTCGTGGAAATTGTCTTCGTCATGAGGCTCGACGGTAGGTTTTCGCCCCCTGCCGGGGCATCGTCCCCACCGCGTCACCCGGACCTGCGCCATCGGAGCAGTCACGTACTCCGATCGATGTATGCCGGCCCGGTACGCGTCAGCCGTGCTCGCGGGCCTTCACGCGCCGCGTCTCGCGGGCCTTCACGCGCCGCGCCTGGCTGCGCACCGCGCCCATGCTCGCCCCGATGACGAGGGCGATCGCCAGCGCGTCGGTGGTCGACAGGGCCTGGTCGAGGACCAGGAAGCCGGCCGTGGCCGCGATGGCCGGTTCCAGGCTCATCAGGATCGCGAAGGTGGGGGCGGGCAGGCGGCGCAGCGCCATGAGTTCGAGGGTGTACGGGAGTACCGAACTCAGCAGCGCCACCAGCGCGCCCAGCCCCAGCGTGGACGGGACCAGCAGTTTCGAGCCCGCCTCCATGACGCCCAGGGGCAGCGAGAAGGCCGCGGCGACGACCAGGGCCAGGGCCAGGCCGTCCGCCTGGGGGAAGCGGCGGCCGGTGCGGGCGCTGAAGACGATGTACGCCGCCCACATGGCGCCCGCGCCGAGCGCGTAGGCGGCACCGGCCGGGTCGAGGCGGTCGAAGCCGCCCCCGCTCAGCAGCACGACCCCGCCCAGCGCGAGGCCCGCCCACACCAGGTTGACCAGGCGGCGGGAGGCCACCACCGAGAGGACGAGCGGGCCCAGCACCTCCAGGGTGACCGCCGCGCCCAGCGGAATGCGGTCGACGGCCTGGTAGAAGAGCGTGTTCATGCCGCCCATGGCAACCCCGAAGGCGAGGACGGTGCCCCAGTCGGCGCGCGAGTGGCCGCGCAGCTTCGGGCGGCAGACGAGCATCATCACGAGGGCGGCCACGGCCAGGCGGAGGGTGACGACGCCGAGCGCACCGGCGCGGGGCATCAGCAGGACCGCGACGGCGGAGCCGAACTGCACGGAGAGGCCGCCCGCGACGACCAGCGCGACCGGGGCGAGCGCCGCCGCCCGGCCGCCGGGGCGGTCCGGCCCCGGCCGCCCGCCCGGGGCGGCGACCGCCTCGGGTACGGCCACGACGGCGGCCCGCTCCGCGGCTGCCACCCCTGCTGCTCTACGTCGGTCGTTCACCTGCGGTGTTCCTTCTGGGTCCGGAAGCCGGGCCGGGAGCGGGTTCGGGAGTACGGTCCGACGCGTTGTCCCACGTGTCGTCCGAGGCGCACGCGCCGGGCTCCCGTCACGTATGTCCCTCTTACGGTAGGTGTCTCCGCGTGGCACGTGAAATGCCTACTGGGCTCCCGTTATGCTCCCCACGCATGAGCCCGGGACGCGATGACGACGACCACGGCGGGGGACGGCCGGGACAGGACGACAACCACCACGGCGGGGGACGGCCGGGCCGCGACCCCGGCCGGGGCATCGAGATCCGCCATCTGCGCGCCTTCCTGGCCATCGCCGACGCGGGCAACGTCACCCGCGCCGCCGCCCGTCTCCGCCTCACCCAGCCCGCGGTCTCCCGTACACTCGCCGCCCTGGAACAGCACCTCGGCATCCGGCTCGTCGACCGGTCCACCCATCACCTGACCCTCACCCCCGAGGGCATCGCCTTCCGGGACAAGGCCGCCGTCGCGGTCGCCGCGTTCGACGAGGCGCTCGCCCCCGGCGGGCCGGGGCACTGGCCCCTGCGGCTCGGGCACGCCTGGTCGGCGTTCGGCCCGTACACCACGCCGTTGCTGCGCCGCTGGCAGGAGCGGTACCCGCGGACGCCGCTCGAACTGCTGCGGATCGACGACCGCACCGCCGGGCTGACCCGCGGCGAGGTCGATGCCGCGCTGCTGCGGGGGCCCGTGGAGGCTCCGGGGCTCGTCACGGAGGTGCTGTTCGACGAGGACCGGATGGCGGCGGTCGCCGCGGACGGCCCGCTCGCCGCCCGCACCACGCTCCGGCTCGCCGACCTGGTGGACGACACCGTCGTCCTCAACACCGTGTCCGGCACCACCACCATGGACCTGTGGCCGCCGCACGCCAGACCCGCCGCGAGCCTCACCGTCGCCAACACCGACGACTGGCTGGCCGCCATCGCGGCGGGCCGGGGCATCGGGGTCTCGGCCGCGTCCACCGCCGCCATGCACCCGCACCCCGGGGTCGCCTACCGCCCCCTGGTCGACGCCCCGCCCGTCCCCGTACTCCTCGCCCGCCGCGACGCCCCCGGCCACCCGGCCCTGCCGGCCCTCGCCGCCCTCGCCCACGAGATCGTGCGCCGGAACACTGCTGCCGGCTGACCAACCCGCGCCGGAGCTACGGAGGCGGCGGCACCACGCCCCCGCCCCGGCGCGCGGGATTTACGGTGCGTCCGCCCTGTCGAGCTCCAGGGTCGGCGGCCCGTCCGGATCGAACTGGAAGTACACCGTCCCCTCGCCCTTCGTGTAGAGCTGGACGCCGCCGATCTTGCCGAGTCCACCGTCCTCGACCGACAGATAGACGAAATCGCTGGACGTCTGGCTGTCGTGGAACTCCCATCGACCGCTGAAGTCGGCCGGCCCGGAGCCCTCACCCATCGATACGTCGGTGGCGGAGAAAGTCCCCTCGGAATCGAGCCGGACCTCGCTGCCCGTCTCTTCGTCGCGGTACACACCGGGCAACTTGCCGACATCCACCGGGGCCGTACACCCCGAGACGACTGCCACGGAAGCGGCCAGAACAGCGCCGAGCAACCACCCACCTGCCCTTTTGCTCATCACGGCCCCAGCGTAGTACCGGGCCCAATGGCCCGGCTCCGGGGGTGACTTCGAGCTGCGGTCGCCGGCCGTCGGCCACCGAGAGGTTCGGGCCGGGAGGAACGCGAGGGAACGGAACCGGCCACATCCAGGGCCCGGCCCGCAAGGTCAGTACCGGTCGACCTCCCGAGCAAGTTCGACGAGCCACCCGACCGCGCTGAGCGGGGCGGGCGGCTCGACCTCCAGACCGAGTTCGGCCAGCCCCGTGACGTAGTCGATTTCCTCGACGGGAAGCGCGAGCAGATCGCGAAGCTCACCGGCGAGCTGGGCCACCAGCCCGGCGTCGGTACCGTCCAGATAGTCCTGGAACGCGGCCTCGTGGCTCGCGAACTCGTCCGGCATGTCCTGCGAATACCAACCACCCAGCAATTGCGCGAGTTCCGGAAAACGGGCGCGCCACTCCCAGTGGGTCTGTGGCGGTGCGGGCGGTGGGGCCTGTCCGGTCTCGATGCTCTCCTTGAGCCGGTCCGCAAGCATCAACAGCCATGCCTGGATCTCCGTGTCCGGCAACCCCACATCGGGCACGGGGTAGAACTCGCCCAGACGCAGCCGCAGCCGCCCCGGAGGGTTGTGTGCGTACTCGCGAAGCTGGAACTCGGCGGTGGCGATGGCCCAGGGACGCGTGCGCCAGGTGTGGCGCAGATAGCCGGTGATGGCCTCCTCGTCACCGGCGGCCCGCCCCAGATAGGCACGAATGACTTGGTCCAACTCGCCGTACTTGCGGTCGTGTTCGAGCGGCTTGAGGGACACGGGCGCCTCTAGAGGTAGATCGGAACGGTGGAGTGGACGACAAAGCCGTGGGGCCGTGTGGGGTCGCGCCTGAGGACAACCCGTGCGGCGCGCACATCGACGGCGGGGCGCCCGGCCAGCATCATCGCCTGCAGCAGCACACGCCCGACCGGCTCGGGACGGGACGGCCACGCCGCCTCGATGGTGAGACGCTGCCGCGTCGACTGGGCCAGCCAGTGGTGGATGGTCTGCTCATTGGCGGTCACGACCTGCTGAGTGGCCCATTGGGCGGTCTCACGATCGGTGTACGTCGCACTGCGGGTCCGCATGATGTGTACGTCAGTCCCTTTCCGGCCACACAGGGGGGTGTTCGGCGGCAAGGTGGTCGATGATCGAGCGGGCGAGCAGAGGAAAGAAGTCGACGAAGTCGGCTCTACCCGATCCCCCACCGAAAACGGAGGAGAAGAATCGGTCCATCGCGTCTTCGTCGTTCTGGAACAGCGCCAGGGCCTCATAGCTTTCGGCAGCCAAGCCAGGAAGCCTCCACATGCAATGAGGGTGAGCTTCCTCGATGACCAAGGCAATACCCTCCTCGATGGTCGAGAACTGCATGTCATCGGAGATCGCCACCCCGTCCTGCCCGAAGTAAATGGGCAAGAACTGACTGAATCGTGGAAATCTGAGCGAGATCTCATGGGCAGTCATCCGACCCTGACGATACTCATCGTCAAGCAGCAAATCATTCTGATCAAGAATATATGCAGCGATATCTCGATAAATTTCGGGAGTCCGGTCGCGAGGAACCGCCGTCGGGATATTCTTCAGCGCGCGCGCATCAGGATCGACGCTGAAAATATCAGCAGCCCTGAGCAACTGGTAGGAGACTTCGTAGCAGCTCCTCCCACCCCCATCCTCGGCGTAGCGCAAGCCACGCACAGTGGGCGCCAGCTTCCTCTTCCACTCACCTGGATCACTGGGCAAACCGCCGTAAGAGAACAAGGAAAGCGCACTGCGCGCACCCTGGAGGCTGAAATAATCCATCAAATTCTGCCGCATTTGAAACTCACCTCCAAATTCGACGTCATTTATCCTTCAAATTCTTGGGATCGGCAGGCATGGACGACAGCACAGTGAACGGCGGATCCAGATCGGGATTGTACACGAGGCGCGTTTCAACCCCCTTCACGTTAATCGCCTTGTCTACAGGAAACGGAGAACCCTTCATCTCGGCCTTGTCGATGCTCCGGCCGCTGTACTCATCCGGATCAGCGGTGTGAGCCACCCGGATATCCAGTCGTTCACCTTTTTTGGGTTGCCTCTCGATCCAACGATCGATGGAATCTTGGTTCGCGTCGATGGTGTACTGGGTCATTCGCTGAGCCGAATCGATGTCCTTGAAGGCAGAGGCTCTGGCAACCATTGGCTGCCCGTACTCCCATTCGGTTCCGGGCCGGGGCCCCTTCTTCAGGTCGTCCCGCAGGCGTTGGGCGAGTTGTTCGTCCGTCAGGCCGACATGTTTGTTCACGGTGTGCGAGTTCTCCAGCCACTCGGTCGAGGCCAGATCGATTTCGTAGACACCGATATCCGCGTTGCCCGGCCGGGACCAGCGATGGCGCGGCTTGAACTCGTCGAGCGCCCGAGCGCCGAACGCGCGGGCACGCGCCTCTTCCGCCGCGAACGTCGGAGCGCTCAACGAGGCTTCCTTCAGTTCGGGTTCGAGTCCTCTCACTGTCTTCGCTGCTTCGTGGAAGGCGGCATGGCAGGCTTCCACCGCCGCGTCCGCACCTTCCTTGTCCATGTGCTTGGCGAAGGTGGCCGTGATCTCCCCGAACGCCAGCGTGGCACCGAGCCTGGTCAGCTCGCCGAAGTCGATGTCCACCGTCAGGTCCTTGACCGTGGCGTTTGCCGCCTCCGCCGCGAGCCGCGAGGTGGTCTCCCGAGACTTGTCCGCCGCGTCCGCCGCGTCGTGGAAGGCCCGGTGCAACGTTTCGCCGGTTCGCGCGAGAACCTCAATGATGGGTCGTCTGCCGGCTGGCGACTCGGAAGGGTTGGTTCTCCACTCCCGGGCGTCCGCAGCACCGCGGGGTGCCGGTTTCGCGTCGGAGATCCTTCGGCTGCCGCCCCAGGCCGTCGTGCCCCAGATCGACTGGCAGAAGGAGTTCATCGCTCCTTGCCACTCACTGTTGCCGCCGTCGGTGAGGTAGGCGATGCACGAAGTGAAGTTGGTGGCGGAGGCTTTCGCCGCCTTCGAGGCCGCGAGCCATGCGTCACCGATGGCCCGTAAATGCTCCGTCTTGGCACCGGGGGTGATCTCCACGGTTTTTCCGAGCCTGAGGACGTGCTCGATGGCCTCGTCGATCTGTCGGGAGAGCCAGTCCGGGCCGTCTCCGGCCCACGCGAGGATCGGGCCGGAGTCGTCGCCCGTCCCCGTCCACTTGATCGACGACACCGGCTTGTACGTCGTCCTGCCCACGCTGACCGGCGGGTTCCTGGACGGAGGTTCCTCCCATCGGTTCCGGCGGCCGGCATCCCGCGAGGCCCAGTCCGCCCGCTGGTAGTTGTTGGCCGTCACCGTGAGGCCGACGATGACCCCTTCGATGCTCATGATGCTCTTGGCCCACAGCTGGAGAAAACTTTCGGCTACATCCGCGTAGGCCGCGGCGAAGGCGTCAGCGCCGTGCCCCCGCCCTGCCACCTGGGTCTGGCTCCACCCTCCGACCGCATCGACCAACCGTCTCGCGGACTTGTCGAACTCGAACTGCTCGTTACTGACGAGACCTGAGGCGTAGTAGACGTGCCCCGGCGAGATATCGAACCCGCCATTGCCGTCCGGAGGAGTCGCGGGCTTGAGCGCCTCGACGTTCCTCTTGCGCTCCCGCTCGGCGGAACCGGTGTCATGACGCGATATGTCCCGCCCCTGGGGGTCCTTGAGCGAACCGGGCGAGGGTTCCGGAGCCGGCTCGGAACCACTGTCCGAGGGCCCCTTCGGTGAGCCGCTGCCGGCCGAGGGCATGGCCGAGGGGGAAGGGCTGGAGGACGGTTCGGCCATCAGGCAGCCCCCCAACCGCGCAGAACGGCCCGGTGGGCTTCCGCGTAGTTGCTGTGACCGGTGGTGACGACCTCGTGCAGCCATGCCTGGGCCGCCTGCAGGTCCTGCATCTGACGGTCCCACTTGTCGAGCTCGTCCACGAACGCGTCCCGGGCTTCCCCTTCCCACGTGAGAACCACCTTCTCGGTTCTTCCGTAAAGCGTTTCGAGCCTCTCGTTGAGCTGTTTGAGTATGTCCTCGAGGTCGCCGGCCAGTTCTCGCAGGGTGGAAAAGGTGACACCTATGTGGTCGTTGGACACGTGGGGCTCCCCCGGGGTCTTCGTTCAGAGGTCGTTGATCTTGCTGTACGGCGGGGCAGTGCCCTCGGAGAGCTCACGTGCCTCGGCCACCACATCGACTTCGGCCTGGACCGATCGCATGGATCGGAGCACGTCCAGGTCCTGCTCCGTGAAGCCGTCCCGCCCCATTCGCACGGCCTCCTCCAGAACCTTGAGGATCTCCCTGATGCGTACAGCGTCCTCGGCAGCTCCCCTGTGGAGGGCCCGATAGCCCTTGGCCGCCTCGCCGCGCCAGCCGGATTCGATCCGGTCCACGATGGCGTCCATCCGCCTGACCTGCTTGTCCAGGTGGTCCTGCATCTCGCTCAAGTCGCCCGCAAGTCGCGTGAGATCGCCCGACGAGACGGCAAGTACCGGTTTTTCCACCATCGTTGCGCCTTCTCCCGTGAGATCTTCAGATCTTCGGGCACTGTAACAACGCGACCACAGTCGTGTCGGCCTGCGATCAAGCCCAGGTGAGGCGTTGCCCGTCGGGTCCGACATGCAGCCGCATGCGGTCGGCGGACGGGCGCCCGTCCGCCCGCCACCGCGTGACGCGCTCGGTGATCTCGTCCCACAAACGCCCCGGGCCGCCCTGCCGGACCAGCCACCGTGCTCCGCCCCGTACGTCCTGGAAGACGGCTGCCCACGATCCGGTGCTCACGTCGATCACGAGGTGTTCCGTCCGGCCGCCGCGTCTCAGCGTCAGCCGCTGTGCGTACGGAGCGGCGGACTGCGCGACGAATCGGGCCGTCCAGTCGTCGAGCACGTCCGCACCGAGTCCGGTCCACACGGCCTCACCTACGTCGATATCCGGCAACATACCGAGCGGTGGCGGGAGTTGGGGGCGGGCCAACATGAACGAGACCTGCCCCCCGAGAACCGGGCCGTCGGCCGTTCCGTCGTCGCGGACCGTGAGGCGTACGAGTTCGGACGCGTTCATCCATCCCGCGACCGTGACCAGGACCTCGCCGCCGGGCCGGGTCTGCGCGAGCCAGCGGGCGGGCACCGTGTGCACACCGCATGTCGCGATCACCCGGTCGTACGGGCCGTTCCCCTCGAAGCCCACCAGGCCGTCGCCGACCACACGAACAGGCCGGTGCCCGACCCCGGCGAGCGCGATCCCGGCACGGGCGGACACCTCGGCGTCGACCTCGACCGTGGTCACGCCGTCCTCACCGACGGCATGGCACAACAACGCGGTCGAGTACCCCGTGCCCGTGCCGATCTCAAGAACGCGCATCCCCTCGGTCACCCGCAACTCTTCGAGCATCCGCACGACCAGCCCCGGCAAGGTGGACGACGACGAGGGGGCTGCGGCGACACGCCCCTCTACCTGGTCGGGGAAGACTCCTCCGGCGACCTGCGTCACGAGGGTGTCGTCCTCGTAGATCCGCGCGAGCCCCTCCGAGGAGTCCCCGGACGCCGGGCGGTACCAGCCGCCCTCCTCGTACTCGAACCAGCCCCGCGAGAGGAACGCCTCCCGGGGCACCGACATGACGGCCGCCTCCCATTCGGGGCTGCGCAGAGTGCCGGCCCCGGACAGCCGCCGCACGAGGTCGGCCCGCAGGCGTTCCGAGGCCGAGGGGCTGGTCATGACAGCTCGCTCCGTTCTCCGGTCTCCAACAGGTCCGTGATCGCGGCGGTGATCGGCAGTCCGGCCACCCCTTCGAGCCACGCCCATTGCCCGTTGGGATTGCACTCCAGGAACCACCACACGCCGTCCCCGGTCACGGCGAAGTCGAAGGCACCGAAGTTCAGCCCGAAGTCCGCGAGGAACCGCACCAGAACCCCACGTACCTCCTCCGGGCAGTCGATCGGCTCGTAGGCGAGGCTCTGGTACTCGGCTCTCCAGTCCACGACCCCGGGCGGCGCGGTGATCCGGGCGCTGAACACCCGCTCGCCGACGACGACCGCGCGCACGTCCGCCACCTTGAGCACCCGCGCCTGGAACAGGTGCGCGCTGTGGCTCACCGCGTCGTCGATCTCGCCCGCCTCGACCGGGGCGGCCCAGATTCCGGCGGGCTCGCCCTCGACGTCGTACGCACCGGCATGCAGGGGCTTGTAGATGACCGGCTGTTCATCGCAGAACGCCTTGGCCTCCGCCGGGTCGTTCGTGATCAATGTGGCGGGGACCATGAGGCCGCCTCGGGCCGCCGCAGCCAGCTGCGCGGGCTTGTACTCCGCCCGTGCGATGGCCTGCGGATGGCTCAGGTACAGACACCCCGGCAGCGCACCGAGCACACCACCCAGGCCACGTCGGTTCTCCCGCGCGGCAAACCGGGCCCCCTGCTCGCCGCTGTCCGTCGGGCAGGGGTTCGGGCGACGGTGGTACAGGGCACGCACGGCGGACAAGTCGACCGTGCGCTCCCCGACCGTGAGCCGTCCGCCCCATCCACCCGGCGCGATGCGTGCGGCAAGCGTGGCGGGGGCGGGGAAGTCCCGTCCGGGGTCGAACCGGAGGACGGGTACCCGGCGCCGGTTCAACTCCGCGATGACCAGATCGGCGGTCGCGTCCTCGTACTGCGTACAGACCAGCACAGGGCGTCCGTCCACGGCGCTGTCCCCTAGTCCTGCGTCGCGTCGTGGCCGGAGTCGGCGTCCATCTTGCCGTCCTTGCCGACCTGCGTGGGCGGATAGGTGTTGACGGACGTGCCGTGCCTCCCGAGCTCGGCCGGTGTCATCGTTCCGTCCTCCCCGACCCACCGGCCGGTCTGCGTGGCCGGGTCGACACCCACGTACCGCCACGGCGAGGGGGAACCGTTGCGCAGCGGAGTCATCCGGCGCAGCCCCCACGGGGCCCGTACCGTCGTGCCGGTGGCTGAGGTGTGTGTTTGCAAGTCTCCTCCTCGGTCGTTTCGTGCAGTGGGTGGGGTGGTGCCGGCCGCGTCGAAACGGGCAGTGGGCACGATCGCGCGTGGACACGGACCGTGCCGCCGGGACCGGTCGCGCCGGAGGCGTCGTACGCTCTCGACTCCTCGTAATTCACTGACTGTCGGCAGCGATCGCACCTCGCCCGCGGGCCTGCTGCCACACGCGGGTGAGCCGGCCCGCGACCGGACACGGCGCACACCGGCAGGCAGCACAGCAGCAGGTGTGGTCGAGGAGCGTGCGGTACGCCTTGTCGCCGCGCGAGCGGACCGGCTTCGTCAGGAAGATCACGTCGACGCGTCCTTCCGACAGGATCGGGGGAACCAGCGAACGATGGACCCGAGCACATCGATCGCCCCAGGCCCCAGGCCGACCGCGTTGTCGGCGGACAGGGTGATGCCGCAGAACACGCAGCACACGCCACGCTGCTGGGCATTCGACAGCGATGCGACCGGGTGCGGCTCCCGAGGGGCGTCCACGGCGGTCGGCGGAACACCTCTGCCGGACTTCCGGGGCCGCTCCCAGCGGGGACCGGGCGAGGGCGCGCCCGCCTCCCGTGTGCGGTGAATCAGCGTGCAGCCCGAGAGGTCGGAAGCCGGTCGGTCCAGGCACGGGCTGTGTGTCCGTAAGGCCATGACCAGGACAGTAGAGGCGTCGGATGCCTACTTGCGGTCCGATTGCCCAGGATTGCGAATACGGGTGCAGAGATTGCTCACCCGAGGTCCAGCGACGCACGTGCACGGCCGATCAGACGTCGAGCCGGTGCCCCGTACTCGGCAGAGTCGGCCAGCCACTCCCACGCTCGCTCATACAGCTGTACGTCCTCGTTGTCGGTGAGCCACAGCTCCTCGGTGATCGTCTCGACAATCACCAACCGGGTGTCGTAGATCCAGAACGCGTGAGGAGCGGTACGGCGCAGCTGTGCGCCGAACGGGATGATGCCCAGCTCGACGCGCTGCCGACCGACGAGGTTGTAGAGGCGATCGAGTTGCTCGGCCATCACCTGGGCCGGGCACGGCCGGTGGTACAGAGCTGCCTCGCAGATCAGGAACCGAAACGTCTTCTCCGGGTCGTACAGGGCCTCTTGCCTGCGCATCCGTTTCTCGACGGCCGCCTCGGTCGTCGCAGGAATGCCCCGGAACTCGGCGAGGGAGTCGAAGACAGTGCGTGCGTACTCCGGAGTCTGGAACAGGCCGGGAACCCGCGAGACCTCGATACCGCGGATCTGTGTTGTGTTCTCGGTGAGCCTGACCGCGATTTCCTGCCTGTTGCCGATGCCGCTGGCCAACTGCTTGCGCCATGACCGGTTGCGCTGCTTCATGTCCAACCCGGCCAACAGGCCATGCAACTCGGGCTCCGCATCCGGCTGTTCGACAGAGTGCGCCCACGCGGTGAGATCGGCACGAGTAGGGGTCTGCTTGCCGTTCTGGAGCCGCGAGACCTTCGAGGCCTGCCAGCCGAGCCGAGCAGCGAGGTCCTTTCCTTCCAGTCCGGCTTCGGTGCGCAGCTCCCGCAGGCGTGCGCCGAGGGCTTCACGAGCGGTCTGGAAGTCGGTTGTCACACTGCCGAAGCTACCTCGCGAATTGTTGCGTGGGCACGGCGTGATGCCAGGCGGCATCACGTGCCTGGCAGGCAGCGAGTACCTCAGCAGGGTCCTCCGTGACGTACACACCGAGAGTGGTGTCGTTCTCGTCGAACGCGAACCGGGCCACGGCCCTGGAATCGAACAGCCAGAAATCGTAGTCGGGCAGGCGCAGCTGCTCGGCCCGTGCACGGGAGAGAGTGCGGATGTCCTCGCCGGCACCCACGTTGCCGGGTGCACTCGCGAGGAGGAATTGTTGTCCCTCGGTGAGCGGCTCGTCGACCAGGCGGACGCGCTCGAACCGTTTGCCGGCCGCTGTCTGTCCGGCGACGTTCTCCAGCCAGCCGCTCGCGTCCCCGGCGACGTTCTCGCCGGCCTGCCAGCGCGTCCACTTCGGACTGCGCCGATCGGAGGCGTACCCGCGGCGGGTCTCCAGCCGCCACGCCGTGTGCCGGAATTCGCGGAACAGATGGGAGATCGAGGAGAACGGTTGCAACTCCGGTGCCTCGGACCTCGGCGCGAACCGGGTGAGCAAGCTGCGCGGGACGCGGATGAACGCCTCGTGCGGTTTCACGTCCCGCAGTTGCACCAGGTGTTCCGGGTCGGTCTCACGATCGCCCTGGACGAGGATTTCGTCCGTTCCCTCGATCTCGTACAAAGTGGGGCAGTCGCCTTCGTCGCTGGTCGTACCGATGAGCCTGAGCGTCACATCGCCCTCCAGGGCTGTGCAGTCGGAGATCCAGGATGAGCGAGACATGGCCCGAGCGAGCAAGAATTGCGGCGAGTTGTGGTTTTCCCTGGAAGCGGCTCGATTGCGCGCAATCGGGTGCGACACAGCCCCGATCGCTCCCCGAGAGAGGAAGCGATCTCCTCACAGGTAGAGCTGCCGCTCGCAGGCCCGGCAGAAGGTCTTGCCGGCGCGGTTCTCGGTCTGCCGGTGCTCGCACGCCGTCGTCCCGGGCCCGCCCGCCGGTGGTGTGTGGGCGGGCAGGGCGAGTCTCGCGGGCCGCACGGTCCGTGCGGGGCGTACGGCGCGGCTGTCGGTTGTGTCGCGGCTGTCGGTTGTGTCGCGGTGGTGGGTCTGGGCTCGCACTATGCGGTCGATCTCCATCAGGCACGGACCGCACGCGTACACGTCGCCCGTCGCGCCGGGGGTATGCACGGAACCGATCCACAGCACGCGCACGCCCTCGCGTCGGCAGTACAGCCAACAGGCCCCCTCCACCCACGCGTTGCCGTCATCCGCCCGCGCGACCGGCGGCCACGCATCGCGCCACGGCCGCCCGGCGGCGGGGGCGAACCTCACGCCGTTCCTCCGTGCGTCCGCGCGAGCCGGGCCGGTTCGTCGGTCAACGGCCGCAGCACCGCGTAGTCGCCGAAGTTCCGGCGGTAGCGCCGGTGGCCCGTCTCCTGCGTGTGCCCGCGCTGCCACTCCTCCACCGGCCCGGGACCGCCGTACGTACCGAACTCCGCACCGCACTCGGTTTTGTCACCGGACACACAACGCGCCCCGTACTCCGGTTCCGCCGTCACGTCCTGCTCGACGGAGAACGGAACGTAACGGAACACCCGCCGGGTCACCGCCCCGCCTCCCGCCGGAGCGCGACAGCGAGCGCACGGGCCGTCTCCACATTGCACCGCCCCAGGTCGACCAGCACACCCGGGGCGGTCCCCGCACAGGAAACGGCATCGAGGGACAGGGACGGCAGCTTCACCCCCGCCACCCTCAGCGCATCCCTCAACTCGTCGCGCGCCCGCTCGGCGTCCTCGATGCCTTCCTCCGTCGGCTGCAGTTCGCCACCTGCCGTCGTCATGTCCGCCGCTCCGTGTGCCATTGGCTGTTCACTCCCGCTGCTCTGTGTAACTTCTTGCTCACACCATGGCTTCGGGGCGCGTACGCTCGATAGACCTGGAGCCATTCCAACGCAAGCGGAATACTGGGGAGTTGAACAGGTGATCGAAGGGGCCGACCAGGCACAGGAGCCGGCGAACGGCGCCGTGTACTTCGGCGAGGAGACCAAGGCGCTGCGTGCAGCCCTGCGGCTGTCGCAGGAACAGTTCGCGGACAAACTGCACTACCGGCAGGCGCAGGTCAGCAAGGTCGAGAACGGCTCCGTGCTCGCGTCGGAAGCCTTCGCGGACGCCATGGATCGCGTGGCCGGAACGCCTGGCGTGTACGCCCGCCTGCGCGCCAAGCTGGGCAAGCAGGGGCATCCCGAATGGTTCGTGCCGTACATCACCCTTGAGGAATCCGCGAGCGGGATCACGGACTACTCGTGCACGTTCCTCATGGGCCTGTTGCAGACCACGGAGTACGCGACTGCTGTCTTCCGCGCCGCCCACCCGCGCGAGGCGGAGGAACGACTCAAGGAACGCGTGGGGCTGCGCATCAGACGGCAGGCCGTCATAGAGCGCGACGCGCCACCGCTCCTGTGGGTGGTGATTCACGAAGCCGTCCTGCGCGCATGCGTCGGTGGTCGGGACGTCATGATCGGGCAGCTTGAGCACCTGATCGCGCAGATGGCATCGCCCCACGTCACGGTCCAGGTGCTGCCGTACAGGGCAGGTGCCGCACCCAGCCATCTGCCGTTTACGCTGCTCTCGTCGAACAACGCACCTCACGCGGTCTACACCGAGACCCCCACCCATGGTGGTCAGGTGGACAACTCCCCTAGCGTGGTGGCGGCAGCCGTCGGCATGTTCGACCGGCTTCGCATGGCGGCGCTGTCCGAGGAAGATTCACTGACCCTGATTCGCAAGATCATGGAGGATCACGCCACATGAGCAGCGCGCCCGACCCTCGGTCCATACGGTGGGTCAAGAGCACCTACAGCGGCGGTGACGGGGGGCAGTGCGTCGAGTGGGCGCCCGACCACGCACGCACAACCGGTGAGTTCCTGATCCGCGACAGCAAGAATCCGAGCGGCCCGCACCTGACCCTGACGAATGAGGCGTTCACCGGCCTCGTGGAGTTCGCCAAGCACCACGGGTGATCCGCTGATACCCGACCGGACGGCCCTCGCCGTGCAGCGGGGGCCGTTCGTCAGGTTCGGCTCGACTTCTTCGGCCGACCGTCACCAGTTCCCGTAGTCCTCCACCAAGTTGGCGGTGAGCGCGAGCAGTGCGTCGACCCGGTGCCGGTCCTCGTGCTGGTCCTGCAGGGCCTGGTGGGCTGTCCGGAGCCGGGCCAGAGCAGCCGGCTCGCCGTCCATCACGCCGTCGATCACCGGCTCGGTGATCAGGTCCAGGCACGCGCTGAGCAGTCGGCGGGTGGACGGGGAAGGCGGGGTGGGGTCGGGGGCGGCGTAACCGGTGGTCAGATAGCGTGCGGGATCAGTCAGGCTCCAGCCGACGACGGAGCCGTGCTGGACCAGGAGCGCCACGTCCGGAGCAATGCCGATGCGGGCCTCCAGCGGTTCATCGAGGACGGCGAGGTCGCGCAGGCAGGTCAGAACGGCGTCCCCGGGCGCACGGCACAGCACCGAGGTCACCTCAAGGCGGCAGTTCCGCTCTTCGTCCGCGCGCAGCCCGCCCGGGCGGACGGGAGGCGTGGAAGGGAGGCGGGCGCAGTCCTCGGCGGAGGCGGACTCACCGGGCAGCTCGAACTCGGCGCCGATCAGTTCCCGGGTGCCCCGGTCGAACCCAAGCGTGTCCGGGGTGTCCCACAGCCACTCCTGGCTGCCGAAGGTGTCCAGGAGGAAGCGCTCACGCTCTTCCCGGTTCGTGTGGTGCGCAATGGCCACGGAATTGCCCGAAAAGCGGGGGACGACGGGCAGCGGATCGGGTGTCACCGTCGCATACCAGTCGTCTTCGAAGGCCAGTCTCACGGTCAGTACTGCCTCAATCGATTCGGAGGCCTGCAATCCGGCGTCGCCGCACCGGGCTCACCTCTGATGCCCGACGAACCGTACGTTGTGGTGTCCAGGCCGGCCCGGGAACCCGACTCATGGGTCATGACGCCTTCTTCGCCTGCTGGAAGATGAGACATCCCCCAAGAAATCAATGATCCGATCGAAATCGCGCAGGGCCGCAACACAAAACTCTTGGTCTTCATCTTTTATTTCACACATGATCTCCTGAGACTTGAAATTGCCACGCTCCTCCAGCTCCCGAACGACACGAGAGGGAGTTATAAGCCAGTTTTTCATGGATGAATCAAATACCCACCCAAACTGCAGCGAGTTGCAATTTACCGCACGCTCGAACACTTCCACGATCCCCTCTCCCGGAGAGTCATACCGCCACGCCAGGTAAGGAACCTGCTGATGGCCGCGGAGGGAGTCCGGCCCCGAGACGAGCTTGAACCATGCCAACTCACCGAATCCGACCAGGATCTCCATGCACCGAGTGCCCCGCGAAGTCATTTGCAGTCCATTTCACGCTTTCCGTAACAACTGCGAACCCGGGTCAGAAATACTCTTCCGCAAGGTAGTCGAAGTGATCCACCGTCGCCCTGTCCAGTGCATCGCGCCGGATCTGCCTCAGCGGCGCGAGGTCCTCGGCCTCGACGAAGCCCGTCTCGGTGAGCCCGCCCAAAGCATTCAGTTCGCTTTCGCGGCAGTCCGGCTCGGTTTCCAGAACCACGAGGGAGGACAGCAGCGCAGAGAGCAGTCTCACCTCCCGACGATCAAAGGATTTCAGCCAGTCGCAGACCGTTTCGGATGCCTCCTCCCTGACATCGAGGTCCGAGGAAGCCAGCCCACGAACAACCGAGACAAGATTTTCGTCACCCACTGCCATGACTCTCCTCTTTCTCTACATGGGATGACCGGTCTCGAAGAGGTTCCAGGGGAGGTTAGCCGACAACAGCCTTGATCCGAGCAGGAATTACCCCGCATCTGCTCGATGGAGCCCCGGTCATGAGCCCCCGGCGGGCAGCCGTTTCCAGGGGTGGGGCGGAATGTTCGTGGTGGCTGCCGTGGGCGACCCCGTGCGGACCGCGTTCCTCGTGCACGTCGACTCCGAGCGGCACCCTTCGGCGTTGGCCGCTGCCTTCGAGGTCGACGAGTGGGCGGGGGAGCTCGCGCCGCAGGACGACGACATCGAGCAGGCCGCCTTCTTCCCCCTGCCCGAGGCCCTGGAGCTGATCGGCGAGCTGGACAGCGCAACGCAGCGGGAGCCCATCGTCGGCTATCTGACCGGGGCCGTCGCGCCGGGGACCACCTGGCTGTACCGCAACCGGGGTACGGAGGAGAAGCTCGTCGCCCGCTGGTGACGGCGGGCAGTGGCCCTTGCCCGGCCGGCGGGCCGAGCCGGTTCGGCTCTGTTCGAAGCGGTGTCCGCCGGACCGATGAGTTCTGGGGGCGGGGCCGGTCTGTATGGGCATGAAGACCTACACACTCGAAACGGCCGGTGCGGACCTCGTCTACGACGTTCGCGGGCCGTTGCCGACCGCGGACGGGCGTCCGCCGTTGCTGATGATCGGGCAGCCCATGGACGCCGCCGGTTTTGCCGCGCTCGCCGCGCGCTTCCCCGAGCGGACCGTTGCCACCTACGACCCGCGCGGGCTCGGTCGCAGCACTCGCAAGGACGGCCGGACCGACCACACGCCGCAGACCCAGGCCGACGACGTGCACGCCGTCATCGAGGCGCTCGGGGCCGGGCCGGTCGAGATGTTCGCCAGCAGTGGCGGAGCGGTCACCGCGCTCGCGGTCGTGGCGCAGTACCCCGCGGACGTGATCACCCTGGTCGCGCACGAGCCGCCGCTCATCACCCTCACCCCGGACGGCCCGGCGGCCGTGCGGGCGCGGGCGGGGGTCCGGGATGCCTACGAGAAGCGCGGATGGGGGGCCGGGATGGCCGCGTTCGTGGCCATGACCTCGTGGGAGGGAGAGTTCACCGACGCGTACTTCGCCCAGCCGGAGGCCGATCCCGCCGCGTTCGGGATGCCCACGGAGGACGACGGCTCACGCGATGATCCGCTGCTGTCCGACCGGTCATGGGCGGTCAGCGGCTACCGGCCGGACGCCGACGCGATCGCCGCCGCCCCGACCCGGGTCGTGATCGCCATGGGCGAGGAGTCCGTGGACGTGCAGACCGGGCGTACCTCCGTCGCGACCGCCGAACTGCTCGGCCGGCGGGTGACCGTGTTCCCGAGCCACCACGGCGGCTTCTGCGACGGGGAGTTCGGATACCCGGGGAAGCCGGACGAGTTCGCACAGCGGCTGCGCGAGGTCCTCGACGGGGCCTCGTAGGCCGGTGTCGGCTCCGGTCACCGGATCCTGTGAAATGTCCCGTGGAGACCGGCTCACTTGCGTGCGAGTTCTTCGACGCCGGGGACGGGAGGAACGGACATGGGGAGCAGAGGCATGGCGGAAGTGCACCAGGAGCACGGGTGGGCCGAGCGGCTGACTGAAGGAGTCATCGTCGCCGTGGTGCTGGGCCTCTCGTCCTTCCTGCTGGCCGGACCCGTCATGGTCTTCGGTACGACGGTCTGGCAGTCGTCCACCGAGACCGGAACCACCGCGGCCGGTCAGTTCCTGGTGCCGGTGGTCTTCCTCGCCCTCACGGTGCTGCCGCTCGTCCTGGCCTGCCGGGTGTTCCGCTCGGGCCTGCGCAAGGGCAAGAGGCGGCTGACGGCGGCGGTCCCGGCCGCGCTGACGCTGCTCGGCGGGTCCATGGTGCTCTTCGCCGTCCTGTGTCTGCTCTTCGTGTACGCGGACTGACCGCCGTCAACCGCCGGTGGCGGTGGCGGTCAGAAAACGGGGTCGGGGTCGGGCCGGCGACAGGGTTTGCACAGGCCGTCGCGGAACGCTTCGGGGCGGCCGGGGGTGCGGCATTCGGTGCACTCGACCATCCTGCGGCGCAGGGGGGCTGTCTGTGTGGGCCGGGTGCTGAAGGCGGGCATGCGGGGCGGGAGCTTGTCGCGCAGGCGGCGGCGTACGAAGCCGAAGGGTGAGCCGATGGCATCGGGGAGTCCGGCGGCCAGGGCGCTCGTCAGGTACTCGGCACCCACGCCCCGTTCAAACCACTCGGCCGCCAACGGCTCCAGCTCCGCACAGTCCGCCGCGGAGAGCGCCAGCCGGGAATCCGCGCGGCCCAGGCGGGCCAGGGCCATGTATGCCTTCGAAGGCCGCTGCTCCTCGCTCCCCGCTTCCGGCTCCGGTTCTGGTTCTGGTTCCGGCTGCGGCTGGGGTTCTGGCTGGGGCTGGGGTTCTGGCTGGGGCTGGGGCTCCGGCTGGGATTCTGGCTCCAACTCCCGTGCCGGCTGCGGCTCTTCGGTGCGCTGTTGCGGGACCGGCGCCGGTACGGGGACGGGCTCGGGGGCGGGCTCGGTTTCGTCGTTGAGGAAGGCGTTCCACCACTCGTTGTCGCGGGCGATGCGTGACCAGTAGGTGCGGGTGACCCAACGGACCGGGCGTCCCTGGTCGCCCTTGTCGCTGCGTTCCCGGACGCGCCGCAGGTGGCCGGCCACGCCGAGGGCGCGTAACGCGCTGCTGACGGCCATCTGGCCGTACAGGGGCAGGACCTTGGCCAGGGACTTGATGTCCATCACCGCGCCGTCGGGCAGTGCGTCGATGAAGCCGGCGATGTGCCGTTCGCGGTCGGGCAGGAAGGCGAAATCGCTTTCGAGCGGGGGGCGTTGCACCGGAACGGAACGCTTTCCGTAGCCCGGACGGGCCTTCCGGGGGGCGCGCGAGGATGCGGGCGCGCAGGGGGCGGAGCTAAGGTCTGAAGCAGCCACGGGATCGTCTTTCTAGGTGGTTCGATCTTGGGGTCAGGCCCCGGCCGGTGCGTCAACACCGCGTCCGGGGTCGTTCCTTTGGCACGGTAGACAGTCGCGACTCTGCGCCGCAACTCGGTCACGATTAGTCATACTTGCTGGCCGATACGGGTATGGGAGGGGAGGGGGGTTTCCCCAACCCCCCAGTAAAACCAACCGCGTGAACACCACAGCTCGAATCCCGGCTCTCGAATTTCGGCTCCCGAATCCCGAAGCTCAAGTCCCGGCGCCGGCCTCGCCTTCGTACACCCTGGAGAGTGAACGAGCCCTCCCGAAGCCCGAAGTCCGAAGCCCGGGGCTCGAAGTCCGGGGCTCGAAGTCCGGGGGTCGAGACCCGAGATCCGAGGCTCGGGCCCGTGCTCAGGGAGCGTCCGGTTCCGGGGGCAGGCCCTCCGCCAGCAGTTCCGCCAGGTGCCGGGCCCGTACGCCGCCCAGTTGGTCCAGCTGCGTACGGCAGGAGAAGCCGTCCGCGAGGAAGGCCGTGTCCGGGGCCGCCGCCCGTACCGACGGCAGCAGGGTCTCCTCCGCGCAGGCCACCGAGACGTCCCAGTGGCCGCGTTCGAAGCCGAAGTTTCCGGCGAGGCCGCAGCAGCCGCCGCTCAGTTCGCCCGTCAGTCCGGCCCGTTCGCGCAGTCGGCGTTCCGCCGCGTCGCCCAGGACCGCGTGCTGGTGGCAGTGGGTCTGGCCGGCGACCGGGCGGTCCAGGCGGGGTGGCCGCCAGTCCGGGGCGTACTCCTCCAGGTACTGGGCCAAGGTCCGCACGGAGGCGGCGAGTTCGGCGGCGCGCGGGTCGTCGGGGAGGAGTTCGGGCAGGTCGGTGCGGAGGGTGGCGGCGCAGCTCGGTTCGAGGACGACCAGCGGGTCGCCGAGGCTCGGCCCCATCCGGTCCAGGGTGCGGCGCATGACCTTGCGGGCCTTGTCGAGCCGGCCCGTGGACACGTAGGTCAGGCCGCAGCACAGGCCCCGGCCCGCCGATCCCGGGCCCAGTCCCCGGCCGGCCGACTCCGGCCCCAGACCCGCCGGGACCAGTCCCCGGCCCGGCAGGAGCACGGTGCGGCCCGTCGACTCCAGGACGCGGACCGCCGCCCGGCCCACCTCGGGCGAGAGGTGGTTGGTGAAGGTGTCGGGCCAGAGGGTGACCACCCGGTCGTGGGAGATGACCGCCGTGCCCTTGCCCCGGCGCCGTGCGAGCCACCGCGTGAACGGCCGTCGGGGCAGGACCGGAAGCGTGCGTTCCGGGGCGATTCCGGCCAGCCGTTTGGCCAGGGCCGCCAGGGGGCGGACCCGGGCCAGGGCGTTCAGGACGGGGGCGAACGGGGCGGCCGGGCGCAGCCACCCCGGCAGCCCGCCCATCGAGTAGTGCGCGGCCGGGCGCAGCCGCCCCCGGTAGTGGTGGTGCAGGAACTCCGCCTTGTACGTGGCCATGTCGACGCCCACCGGGCAGTCGCTCCGGCAGCCCTTGCAGGACAGGCAGAGGTCGAGGGCCTCGCGCACCTCCGCCGACCGCCAGCCGTCCGTGATCACCTCGCCCGCGAGCATCTCGTGCAGCAGCCGGGCCCGGCCCCGGGTGGAGTGGGCCTCCTCGCCGGTCGCCCGGTACGACGGGCACATCACGTCCGCGCCGGTGGTGCGGGGCGTACGGCACTTGGCGACGCCCACGCACCGGCGCACAGCCGCGGAGAAGTCGCCGCCGTCGTGCGGGTAGCCGAACGCGACGTCCACGGGGCGTTTCGGCAGCACCTCGAAGCGGAGGTTCTCGTCGAGCCGGGCGGGGCGGGCGAGGATGCCGGGGTTCATGCCGCCGTCCGGGTCCCAGATGTCCTTGTAACGGGAGAAGAGGGCGACCAGCTCGTCCCCGTACATGCGGGGCAGCAGCTCGGCGCGGGCCTGGCCGTCGCCGTGCTCGCCGCTCAGCGATCCGCCGTGGGCGACGACCAGGTCGGCGAGGTCCTCGGAGAAGCGGCGGAAGCGGGCCACGCCCGCCGTGCTCAGCAGGTCGAAGTCGATCCGGACGTGGATGCAGCCGTCGCCGAAGTGCCCGTACGGGGTGCCGCGCAGGCCGTGCCCGGCGAGCAGGGCGCGGAACTCGCGGAGGTAGGGGCCGAGGCGGGCGGGCGGTACGGCGCAGTCCTCCCAGCCGGGCCAGGCCTCGGTGCCGTCCGGCATGCGGGTCGCGGTGCCGGCCGCGTCCTCGCGGATGCGCCACAGGGCCCGCTGCCCGGCCGGGTCGGTCACAACGGTGCCGTCCAGGGCGTCGGCGGCGCGCAGGACGCGTTCGGCGTGCGCGCGGGCCTCGGCCGGGGTGGCGCCGCCCGTCTCGACGAAGAGCCAGGCGCCGCCGCGCGGCAGCCCGGCCGGTGCGCGGACGAGGTCGGCGGCCATGCCCTCGACGGTGAGCGGGTGGTGCGGGAGCAGGCCGGGGGCGGCCTCGGCCGCCGCGGACTCGTCGGCGTAGCCGAGTACGGCCAGCGCGCGGGCCGCCGGTGCCTCGACCAGTCGTACGGTCGCCTCCGTCACCACGCCGAGCGTGCCCTCGCTGCCGCAGAAGGCGCGGGCGAGGTCGGTGCCGCGCTCGGGCAGCAGCGCGTCCAGGGCGTATCCGGAGATGCGGCGCGGGAGGTCGGGGAAGCCGGTGCGCAGGAGGGCCAGGTTCGCTGCGGCGAACGCGGGGAGTTCGCGCAACGCGTCGGGGAGGCCGGTCGTCGCGGCCCGGCCCAGGCGCAGGGTGTCGCCGCCGTAGCGGGCCACGGTCAGGGTGTGCACGTTGTCGGCCGTGGTGCCCCAGGCGACCGAGTGCGCGCCGCAGGAGTTGTTGCCGATCATGCCGCCGAGGGTGCAGCGGCCGTGCGTGGAGGGGTCGGGGCCGAAGGTGAGGCCGTGCGGGGCGGCGGCGGTGCGCAGGTCGTCCAGGATCACGCCGGGCTGGACGACCGCGGTGCGGGAGGGGGCGTCCAGCGCGACGATCCGGTGGAGGTGGCGGGTGAGGTCGAGGACGACGCCGGTGCCGGTGGCCTGGCCCGCGATGGAGGTTCCGCCGCCGCGCGGCACCACGGGGACCCCGTGCTCGCGGCAGACGGCGAGGGCGGCGGAGACGTCGGCGGCGTCGCGCGGGGCGACGGTGCCGAGCGGGACGCGGCGGTAGTTGGAGGCGTCCATCGTCGTCAACGCCCGTGCGGCGGCGTCGAATTCGACCTCTCCGCGGAGCTCGGCGCGCAGGGCCCGTTCGAGTGCGGGGTGTTCCGTTTGATTCCGGTGTGCGGCCATGGCCCCAGGATGCCGCCGCCCGGACCGTCCGGCCGCTCCGGGCGGCGTGTTTCCCGTGAATACGCCGCTACGTCGGAATACGTCGGACGCCTGATCACATACGCAACAGAAAACACCACAAGCGCTTCCCAAAGAGAGCGCCAATTCTCATATAGTGACCTCGACTTACCTTGGAATTACCAGCTCCAGTTGTCGCTTTTGCTCCTGCTGTGACGAACCGTCCGGAACCACCCGGATCCGAGCGGTTCACACCGATCGACCTCGGTCGGACTCGGTCAATCTCGGCCGAGATCGATAATCGGTCGCTCAACCTGCTCCACCCGCTCCACCCGCTCCACCCGCTTCACCTGCAAGACCGCACGACCTGATCCACCTGCTCGACCCGCAAGACCGCACGACCATCCGCCCGCCCGCCCGTACGTCCGCACCCGTCCGCCCCCAAGGACTCCCAAGGACTCCCATTGAGCCCCTCATCCCGGCCGACCGCAGCGGCCCTGCTGATATCGCTGGCCGTCACCGGCGCCCTGTGCCTGTGGGCGGTCGTCGCCGCCCCCGACTCGGTGCGGACCACGCTGGCCTGGGGTGCGGGCGCCGCCGCCGTGGTGCTGTCCGCCGCCGTGGCCACCGCCGTCCACGCCCGCAGCACCGCGAACCGCCTGCGGGCCCGTATCGCCTCGGAGAACCAGCGGTTCACCGGCGAGATCAGCCGCCTCGTGTCCGCCTCCGCGGCCGAGGGGCAGCGGTTCACCGCCGAGACGGCCCGGATCAAGTCCGCCGCCGCGGCCGAGACCGCCCGGATCAGGTCGGCCGCGGAGGCCGAGACCGCCCGCGCCGCGGCCCAGGCCGCCGCCGACACCCAGCGGTTCACCGCCGAGATCGAGCGGCTCACCGCCCGCGCCACCCGCAGCGAGACCGAGCGCTCCGCCGCCCTCGCCGCCTGCGCCAACGCCGCCGGCCGGATGCAGGCCCTGGCCACCAGCATGCTCGCCGACCTGCGCGAGATGGAGCACCGGCACGCGGCCGAGGACGTCCTGGGCGACCTGCTCCACCTGGACCACCGCACCGCCCAGGCGGGCCGGCTCGCCGACTCCATCGCCGTGCTGACCGGCGCCCGCTCCGGGCGGCGCTGGGCGAAGCCGATCGTGATGGAGTCGATCCTGCGCGGCGCGATGGGCCGGATCAGCGGCTACCAGCGGGTGCGGCTCCACTCGACCAGCGACGTCGCCGTCGCCGGTCACGCGGCGGAGGGCGTCATGCACGCGCTCGCCGAGCTCCTCGACAACGCCGCCAACTTCTCGCCGCCCACGGCGGAGGTCCACGTGTACGTCGAGGAGGTCCCGGCCGGCATCGTGCTGACCGTCGAGGACAGCGGCCTGGTCATGAGCGAGGTGCAGCTGCGCCGCGCCGAACGCGCGGTGTCCGCCGACGTCCAGGACCTGACGGGGCTGTCCGGCACCCGGCTCGGCCTCGCCGTCGTCGGCCGGCTGGCCCGCAAGCACGGGCTGACCGTGTCGTTCCGCCCGTCCGCGCGCGGCGGCACCGGCGCCCTGATGATGCTGCCCCAGGAGCTCCTCACCCGCGCCCCCGCGCGGGTCCCGGCAGCCGCCGAACCCGTACCCACCACGACCCCGGCCGCGACCACGACCCCGGCCGCGACCCGGGTCCCGGACCAGGCCGCCGCGCCCGCCGCCGTACCCGCCCCCGTGTCCGAGGACGCTTCCGCGCACACCTCCGCGCACACCTCCGCGAGCACCCCGGCGCCCACCTCCGTATCCGAGGAGGCTTCCGCGCACACCTCCGCGAACGCCTCTGCGGACACCTCCACGAACACCCCCGCGGACGGCTCCGAGACCACCCGCAGCCTCCCCCGGTTCGGCGAGAGCGGGCTGCCCAAGCGCCGCCGCGGCCACACCCTCGCCGCCGCCGAGGCCCGCGCCCACGCCCACGCCAACCCGGACGGGGCGAGTACCCCCCGTCCCCGCACCTCCGACCCCAAGGAACAGGCAGCCCGCTTCAGCAGCTTCCGTCAGGCTGTTCGGGCCAATTCCCCGCACCCGGAAGAAGGCAACACCCGATGACCGCGACCACCGACGAGAAGCTCAACTGGCTGCTGGAGGGGCTGCTGGAGCGCACCCCCGGCGCCCGTCACGCCCTCGTCCTGTCCCGGGACGGCCTCAAGCTGTGCCGCACCCCCGAGCTCTCCATCGACCAGGCCGACCAGCTGGCCGCGATCTCCGCCGGCATCCAGAGCCTGTCGCACGGCGCGTCCGTCGAGTTCGGTGACGGCACCGGCGGCGTACGGTCCGCGATGGCCGAGTTCTACGGCGGGGTGCTGTTCATCGTCGAGGCGGGCGACGGCGCCCACCTCGCGGTCGTCGCCTCCGAGGACTCCGACGTCGGCCTCATCGGGCACAACATGAGCGAACTCGTCGAGCAGCTCGGCGAGCACCTCAGCGCCCCGCCGCGCTCCCCCGCCGTCGACGCGACCGCGGCCGTATGACCACCCGCCCCCGTCCCCGGCCCGGCCGGGACGACGACCCGGACCGGCTGTACACCCTCACCGGGGGCCGCAGCCGGTCCGACTCGGACGCGTTCGACCTGGTGACGCTGGTGGTGTCCGAGTGCGAGCCGACCCCCGGCATGCAGTCGGAGCACGTCACGATCCTGCGGATGTGCCAACGGCCCACCGCGGTCGTGGAGATCGCGGCGGGCCTCGGCCTGCCCGTCGGCATCGTCCGGATCATGCTGTCCGATCTGCTGGACACCGGCCGCATCAGCGCCCGCCACCCCCGTACCGCCCGTGTCGCGGACCGGCTCCCCGACCCCGACATCCTGGAACAGGTGCTCGTTGGACTCCGCAACCTCTGACCGTGCCGCCCTGCAGGCGACGGCCGACAACGGACTGAAGATCGTCGTCGTCGGCGGCTTCGGGGTCGGCAAGACCACCATGGTCCGCTCCGTCAGCGAGATCCGTCCGCTGAACACGGAAGAGACCATGACCCGCGCGGGCGAGGCCGTCGACCACCTCGACGGCGTGCAGTCGAAGACGTCCACGACCGTCGCCTTCGACTTCGGCCGCATCTCGCTCGACGCCCGCTCGGTGCTGTACCTCTTCGGCGCACCCGGCCAGGAGCGCTTCTGGTTCCTGTGGGACCGGCTGTTCTCCGGCACCCTCGGCGCCGTCGTGCTCGTCGACACCCGCAGGCTCGCCGACTCCTGGTACGCCATCGACCGCCTGGAGCACCACGGCACGCCGTTCATCGTGGCGTGCAACGACTTCGGCGGGCCGCTCCACAGCGAGCAGCAGATACGGGAGGCGCTCGACCTCCCGGCCGACGTGCCCCTGGTGGAGTGCGACGCCCGGGACCGCTCGTCCAGCAAGTACGTACTGATCACGCTGGTCGAGTACCTGCGCACCCTCTCCCAGAAGAGGCTCGCCGAGCGGTCCGGCACCCCGGACCCCGCCTCGGACCCCGCCCCGCGCCCGGAGATCACCCCGGCGATGACCCCGGAGCCCACCTCGTGACCCAGTCCCCGGCGCCGGTCTCCGGCTGCCCCTTCTCCCAGGGCCGCGTGCCGCTCTCCGGCCCCCGGTTCCAGACCGAACCGGCCCGGCTGTACCGGGAGATGCGCCTCGAGCACGGTGCGGTGGCGCCCGTCGTGCTCGACGGCGACGTCCCCGCCTGGCTGGTGCTCGGCTACCGCGAACTGCACCAGGTCACCGCCGACCCGGTGCTGTTCAGCCGCGACTCCGACCTGTGGAACCAGTGGGACCGCATCCCGGCCGACTGGCCGCTGCTGCCGATGATCGGCCGCAAGCAGCCGTCGATCCTGTACACGGTCGGCCCCCGGCACACCGAACGCGCCGCGATGATCAGCAACGCGCTGGAGGCCGTCGACCCGTTCGCCCTCAAGCGGTACGCGGAGGAGTTCGCCGACGGCCTCATCGACCGGTTCTGCTCCACCGGCGGCACGGAGATCATCGCCGAGTACACGATGCTGCTCCCCGCCCTCGTCCTGGCGAAGCTCTACGGCTTCAGCGACACCGTCGGCGCCGCGCTCGTCGGCTCGCTCAACGACATGATCGACGGCCGGGAACGGGCCCTGGCCGGACAGCAGCACCTCGTCTCGTCCATGGTGCAGCTGCTGGCCGACAAGCACGCCGCGCCCGGCGACGACGTCACCTCGCGGATGCTCGCCGACCGCGGCGGCTTCACCGACGAGGAGGTCGCCCAGGACCTCATGGTCATGATGGCCGCGGGCCACCAGCCGACCGCCGACTGGATCGGCAACTCGCTGCGGCTCATGCTCACCGACGACCGGTTCGCCGCCTCCCTGTCGGGCGGCCGGCACAGCGTCGCCGAGGCCATGAACGAGGTGCTGTGGGAGGACACCCCGACGCAGAACGTCGCGGGCCGCTGGGCCTCCCGCGACACCCGCCTCGGCGGGCGCCACATCCAGGCGGGCGACCTGCTGCTGCTGGGCATCGCCGCCGCCAACGCCGACCCGCAGGTCCGCACCGACGGTTCCGCGCTGACCGGCGGCAACAACGCCTTCCTCTCCTTCGGCCACGGCGAGCACCGCTGCCCGTTCCCGGCCCAGGAGACCGCCGAGGTCATCGCCCGTACCGGCATCGAGGTCCTGCTCGACCGGCTCCCGGACATCGACCTCGCCGTCCCGGCCGAGCAGCTCACCCGGCGGCCGTCCCCGTGGCTGCGGGGGCTGACCGACCTGCCGGTGACGTTCACGCCCACCCCTGCCCTGGGCCCCGCCTCCGCCCCGGGCCCCACCGCGGCCACCGACACCGGAGACCAGAGATGACCCGGATCGCCCTCGACCCCTTCGTCACCGACCTCGACGGCGAGAGCGCCCGGCTGCGGGCCGCCGGTCCGCTCGCCGAGGTGGAACTGCCCGGCGGGGTGAACTGCTACGCGGTCACCCACCACGCCGAGGCACGGCAGCTGCTCACCGACAGCCGGATCGTGAAGGACATCAACGTCTGGAACGCCTGGCAGCGCGGCGAGATACCGCTGGACTGGCCACTGATCGGGCTCGCCAACCCGGGCCGCTCCATGCTCACGGTCGACGGCGCGGACCACCGCCGGCTGCGCACCCTGGTGGCGCAGGCGCTGACCGTGAAGCGGGTGGAACGGCTGCGCACCGGCATCGAGGCGCTGACCACGGCGAGCCTGGACCGGCTGGCCGCGCTGCCGAAGGGCGAGCCGGTCGACCTGAAGGCGGAGTTCGCCTACCCGCTGCCGATGAACGTCATCAGCGAACTGATGGGTGTGGACAGCGCGGACCACCCGCGGCTGAAGGAGCTCTTCGAGAAGTTCTTCTCGACGCAGACGCCGCCGGAGGAGGTCCCGCAGGTGCTGGCGGACCTCGGCACGCTCTTCACGAAGATCGTCGACAGCAAGCGGGAGAACCCGGGCGACGACCTCACCAGCGCCCTGATCGCGGCCTCCGAGGACGGCGACCACCTCACCGACGAGGAGATCGTCAACACCCTCCAGCTGATCATCGCGGCCGGTCACGAGACCACGATCAGCCTGATCGTGAACGCGGTCGTCGCGCTCCAGACCCACCCCGAGCAGCGCAAGCAAGTGCTGAACGGCGAGGTGCCGTGGGAGAACGTGATCGAGGAGACCCTGCGCTGGAACACGCCCACGTCGCACGTCCTGATCCGGTTCGCCACCGAGGACATCCAGGTGGGCGACAAGGTGCTGCCGAAGGGCGAGGCGCTGATCGTCTCCTTCGGCGCGCTCGGCCGCGACGAGACGCAGCACGGTCCGTCGGCCGGTGAGTTCGACGTCACCCGCTCCCCCAACCGCCACATCGCCTTCGGTCACGGCCCGCACGTGTGCCCGGGTGCGGCGCTGTCCCGGCTGGAGGCGGGGGTGGCCCTGCCCGCGCTGTACGAGCGGTTCCCCGAGCTGGAGCTCGCCGTGCCCGCATCCGAGCTGCGGAACAAGCCGATCGTCACCCAGAACGACCTGCACGAGCTGCCGGTACGACTGGGCTGACCGGGCCCCTCCCGGCGCGCCGCGCACCGACCACTGCCGGTGTGCCGTGCACCGGCGCTGCCGGGCTCTTCCGGGCGCGCCGCGCACCGGGCCGCCCGGCGCCCCCCGGAGCTGTCCACGGACCGGGGTACATATCTCACCTCACGGACACGGCGCCCGGCCGTGTCCGTGAGGTACTACGCTCCGGTTCGTGGCCGATATCCAGATTCCCGCTGACATCAAGCCCGCCGACGGACGCTTCGGCGCCGGTCCTTCCAAGGTGCGGACGGAGGCGCTCGACGCCCTGGCCGCCACCGGCACGTCCCTTCTCGGTACGTCCCACCGCCAGGCCCCGGTCAAGAACCTGGTCGGCGCGGTGCGTCAGGGCGTACGCGACCTCTTCTCCCTCCCCGAGGGCTACGAGGTGATCCTGGGCAACGGCGGCTCCACCGCCTTCTGGGACATCGCGACGCACGGACTCATCGAGACGAAGTCCCAGCACCTGAACTTCGGCGAGTTCTCCTCGAAGTTCGCGAAGGCCGCCAAGCTCGCCCCGTGGCTGGCCGACCCGACCGTGATCGCCTCCGAGCCGGGCACCCACCCGGACCCGCGGGCCGAGGCGGGCGTCGACGTCTACGCCTTCACGCACAACGAGACCTCGACCGGTGTCGCCGCGCCGATCGAGCGCGTCGCGGGCGCCGACGAGGGCGCCCTCGTCCTGGTGGACGCCACCTCCGGCGCGGGCGGCCTGCCGGTCGACATCACCCGGACGGACGTCTACTACTTCGCCCCGCAGAAGTCCTTCGCCTCGGACGGCGGCCTCTGGATCGGCGTCTTCTCCCCGGCGGCCCTGGAGCGCGCCGCGCGCGTCCACGCCTCGGGCCGGCACGTCCCGGAGTTCTTCTCGCTCCCGACGGCGATCGACAACTCCCTCAAGAACCAGACGTACAACACCCCGGCCCTGGCCACGCTCTTCCTCCTGAACGAGCAGCTGACCTGGATGAACACCCAGGGCGGCCTGGACTTCACCACCGGCCGCACCGCCGCCTCGGCGCAGAACCTGTACGGCTGGGCCGAGGAGTCGAAGTACGCGACCCCGTTCGTCACCGACCCGGCCAAGCGCTCGCAGGTCATCGGCACGATCGACTTCACGGACGAGATCGACGCCGCGGCCGTCGCCAAGGCCCTGCGCGCCAACGGCATCGTGGACACCGAGCCGTACCGCAAGCTGGGCCGCAACCAGCTGCGCGTGGCGATGTTCCCGGCGATCGACCCGGCGGACGTGGAGGCGCTGACGGCCTGCATCGACTACGTGATCGAGAAGCTGTGACGGCGTAGTACCCGTACGCAGGATCCGTACGCAACACCCCGTACGAGGAAGTGCCCCGCGCGTCAGCGCGGGGCACTTCTCGTTCATCCGGTCGGGTGGCGGAACGCCTTTCGGGCGATTCACCGCGGACCGTCCTACGATGATGACCTCGACATCACCCCTTCAGGAGGCCCGCAATGTCTGCAGCAGCAGTCGAGCACCCCTGTGACGGTGACCCGGAATCGCTGCTCGAAACGGCCAACAAGCTCATGGAGCAGCACCCGGGTTACCACGTCGAGATCATCGGAGGCGTCATCACCGTGGCCCCACCCCCGGACGGACCGCACGGCCGAGCGTTGACCAAGATCATGCGCCCCTTCATCGCAGCCGGTCTGGACGACGGCGAGACGGAGGTCATTCAGGGAATCGGCCTGTGGCTCCCCGGCGGCCCCGAGGACTACGCCATTCCCGACCTGGCGATCGTCGACGCCGATCTCGACGAGCACCTGATCGAGAACAACTGCTACGACCCCGCCGTCTTCCGCCTCGTGCTGGAGGTCACCTCCAGCAACTACAACAACGACCTGCGCAACAAGGTCGTCGCATACGCCGAGGCCAAGATCCCGGTGTACGTGATCGTCGACCGCCGGCACGGCCGGGTGCACGTCCTGACGGAGCCCGTCGGCGGCGGTTACGACAGCCACCAGGTGTACGCCCCCGGGCAGACGGTCACGCTGCCCGAGTCGATCGGCGCCCCGGTGACCCTCGACGTCGACGAGCTCGTCCGGGCCGGCCGCCCCCGCGTCTGATCGACCGGCCGCCCCCGCGACCGATCGGCCCGGCGCCTGATCAGCCGGAGGCCGCCACCAGCACCTCCCGGAGCCGGGCGATGCCCGCGGCCCATTCCTCGTCGCCCCCCTCGTCCCACAGCTCGCGCAGCTCCGAGTCCTCGCCCAGCACCGCGTCGAGGGCCTTCACCGCGAGGGGACGCAGGTCCGTCGACAGGGTCGGCAGCGGCTTGTCGGGGCCGTACGCGGTGGTCACCGGTTCGCCTCCCGGGCACTGGGCGGCGACCAGCGCCGCCGCCGCGACCGCGACCGCCCCGTCGTCACTGTCCAGGTAGTCCGAGGGGGCGATCACCGCCTCCAGGGCCTCGCGGATCACCGCTTCCCGTTCGTTCTCCGGCGTGTCGTCGACCGTCCCGGAGAAGTCCGCCGCGGTGTCGTTGTCGAAGTGGCCGGTGTCCCACGTGCCCATGGATCCTCCGTAAGCGCTGTTCCTGTGCCCCCGTGCTTCCTTACGGAGCGCATGCTCGCACGGGCCACTGACAACGACGGCCCGGCAACTCGGCAACTCTTCAGCTCAGCGGCTCAGTCGTTGGAACCGCCGCACCGCCAGCGGCAGGAACACCGCGGTCAGCACCAGCGGCCACACCACCGCCATCAGCAGGGCGTGTTCCTCCACCCAGGTCCCGCCGCCCGCCACCGGGTTGCCGAAGAGTTCACGGGCCGCCGTGACCGTCGACGAGATCGGGTTCCAGGCGGCGAGGGTGCCCAGCCAGCCCGGCATCAGGGAGGGGGCGACCAGGGCGCTGGAGATCATCGTGACCGGGAAGGCGACGGCGTACAGGCCGCCCGCCGCCTCCGGGTCCGGGAGCAGGAGCCCCAGCCAGACGCCGACCCAGATCAGGCTGAACCGGAGCAGCAGCAACAGTCCGAACGCACCGACGGCGGCGGCCGGTCCGCCGTCCGCGCGCCAGCCGATCGCGAGGGCCGTCACCGCGAGGATCACCAGTTCGGCGGCGGCGACCACCAGGTCGGCGAGGCCGCGTCCGGCGGAGACCGCGGACGGCGCCATCGGCATGGAGCGGAACCGGTCGACGACGCCCTTGCCGATGTCGGTGGCCACGGCCATCGCGGTGTTCATGAACCCCATCGCCATGGTCGTGGCGAACATGCCCGGCATCAGGAACTCCCGGTAGTCGCCGCCTCCGGGCACCTTCATGGCGCTGCCGAAGACGTACCCGTACAGCAGCACGGAGAGGATCGGGAATCCCAACTGCCAGACGATGGCGGTCGGTTGGCGCTGGTAGTGGGTGAGGCTGCGCCGGGTGACGTTCCAGCTGTCGGCGAGCGCCCAGCCGAGCCGGCCGCGTTCGGGGCCGGTCATGTGCGGGGCGGGTCCGGCCGGGTGCGGTGCGAGGGCGGTCGTCATGCCGCCGCCTCCTTCTTCTCGAACTCTTCGGGCGTCTTCGTGCGGTGTCCGGTCAGGTTCAGGAACACGTCGTCGAGGCTCGGTCGGCGCAGCCCGATGTCCTCGATCCCGACGCCCTCGTCCTGGAGGGTGCGCGCGACCTCGGTGAGCGCGGCGACCCGGTCGGCGGTGACCTGGGCGTGGACGCGGCGGGCCTCCTCGTCCCGGACCACGGGGCCGGTCCCGGCGACGCGCTCCACGGCCTTCGCGACCGCCGGCAGGTCGGCGGACTCGGCCGCGACGACCTCGATCCGGTCGCCGCCCACCCGGTTCTTCAACCCGTCCGGGGTGTCATCGGCGATGGCCCGGCCCCGGTCGATGACGGTGATGCGCGAGGCGAGCCGGTCGGCCTCCTCCAGGTACTGGGTGGTGAGCAGCACCGTCGTGCCGCCCGCGACCAACGCCCGTACGCTGTCCCAGACCTCGCCCCGGCTCCGCGGGTCGAGTCCCGTCGTCGGCTCGTCCAGGAACAGCACCCGGGGCGCGAGGATCACCGAGGCCGCGAGGTCGAGGCGGCGCCGCATGCCGCCGCTGTACTCCTTGACGCCCTGGTCGGCGGCGTCGCACAGATCGAACCGTTCCAGCAGCTCCGCGGCCCGCAACCGGGCCCGCGCGCCGCCCAGGCGGAAGAGCCGCCCGAACATCTCCAGGTTCTGCCGCCCGGTCAGGACCTCGTCGACCGCGGCGTACTGCCCGGTGAGCCCGATCCTCGCGCGTACGAGCCGGGGGTCGCGCGCCACGTCCACCCCGGCGACCTCGGCCCGCCCCCCGTCGAACCGCAGCAGCGTCGACAGGGCGCGCACGGCGGTGGTCTTGCCGGCCCCGTTGGGCCCCAACAGCCCGTGGACGGTACCGGGCCGGACAGCCAGGTCGAACCCGTCGAGCGCCCGCTTCTCCTCGGCGCCCCGCTTCCCCCGGCGCCCTCCCCCGTACCGCTTCACCAGTCCTTCGGCACGTACGGCACATTCGCTCACGGCCATGCCGGAACCCCCTCCGTCAATGAATTGGGTACACCGTACCCTAATTAGAGTACAGCGTACTCATTTTTTGGCCGGAGTCTTACGCTGAACCCATGACGAAAAGCGTTTCAGCGGGTGGGGCGGACGGAACGACGAGCGGCAGCGGCGACATCGCGCGCAGTCTGGAACTCCTCTGGGACACCGGCGACCGGCCCAGCCGCGGCCCCAAACCGGCTCTCACCCTCGGCCGGATCGTCACCGCCGCCGTGGCGATCGCCGATGCGGAGGGCTTGGCCGCCCTCTCGATGCGCCGGCTCTCCGCCGACCTGGGCACCGGCACGATGTCGCTCTACCGCTACGTCCCCGGCAAGGCCGAGCTGCTCGACCTGATGCTCGACCACGTACAGGGCGAGTCCCTGGACGCCGCCCCGGCCGACGTACCGGCGGACTGGCGCGTCGCCCTCGCCACCATGGCCCGCGCCTACCTGGAGCAGCTCAACCGCCACCCCTGGCTCCTCAAGGTCAACCAGGCGCGCACGGTCCTGGGCCCCAGCGCCCTGCGGGGCCTCGAACTGGCCCTCACCGGCCTCGGGAACATGGGGCTGCCCGACCGGGAGCTGATCTCGACGATCATCACGGTCAACAGCTTCGTGGAGGGCATCGCCCGCACCCGGCTCCAGGCCGTCGAGGCCGCGCGGCAGACCGGACTGAGCGACGACGCCTTCTGGGAGAACCAGACCCCCTACCTGGAACGGGCCATGGCGAGCGGCGACTACCCGCTGATGGCGGCGCTCGACGAGGACGCCTTCAGCTACGACGTCGACCACTTCGCGTTCGGCCTGCAACGGCTGATCGACGGCTTCGAGGTGCTCGTCGAGCAGCGCGCCGGGGAGTGAACGAGCGCCGCGCCGGGGAGTGCACGGGCGGCCCCGGACGATCAGCCCTCCCGCGCCCCCGAGGGTCCTCCTTCTGCACCCCCGCCGGGTCAGCCCTTCTTCCGCCGCAGCCCCAGGAACACCAGGAAGCCCACCCCCACGAGCACCAGCGTGCCGGTCAGGCCGATGCTCTTCGCGCCGTCCGTGCCCCCGTCGGACGAGCCGGACGAGGTGCCGTCCCCGGACGGCGACTTCCCGTCCTCACCGGGCCGACCGGTCACCTCCACCCGCTCCACGTCGCTCTGCTCCCCCTCCGAGCCGAACATCAGCGCCGACCCGTCCGCCGTGTACGTCACCGACTCGGCCTGCCGCTGGATCGGGGCCCGTACGGCGCGGTCGGCGCCGAGCCTGCCGTTCTCGAAGGCGTAGGCGCGGGCACTGAAGTAGGAGCGCAGCAGCAGCTCCTCGCCGTCCGGCGAGAACGCCCCGTCCGTCACCCACGGCACCTCCCCCACCCGCTTGAACACGTTGGCGCCGCCGGTGGTCAGCTTCTCCGGGCCCTCGTACAGCCCGCCGCCCTCCTCGTTCTTCGACGCGATGTAGACCCGCCCCGTCTTCGGGTGGACCATCAGCGCCTCCGCGTTGCGCGGGCCGTCGGCGTACTTCACGTCGAACTGGGTGGCCCGGACCGTCGTGTCCTTCAGCTCCTTCGGCTCCGGGAAGCGGTAGATCCAGACGTGGTCCCAGCTGCCGTTCAGGTTGTCGCCGATGTCACCGACGTACAGGTTGCCGTCGGGGCCGAGCGAGATGGCCTCCACGTCGCGCGGTTGCCCCACCCCGCGCAGGGTGATCGTCGCGACGGTCCTCCCGGTGCGGGAGTCGACGGCGTAGACGTACGGCCCGTCGTCGCTGTCGTTGTGCGTCCAGTAGATGCCGGGGTGGGCGCGGCTGGCGGCGAGGCCGCTGGACTCGGTGATCCGGGGGTCCTCGATCGTGAAGCTCCGGTCGGCCCCGTCGTCGGCCACGGCCGGGGCCGGCCCGGCGAGGAGGAACAGCGCGGCGGCCACGGACACAGTCAGGTACGAACGCATGGCCCAAGTGTCCATCGTCACGTCGCAGGCCGGAGCGGTGATCCGCGATGATGACGCCATGCGGTTCACGTTTGTCGGCGATTCCATGACCATCGGCTGCGCCGGCGACTTCACCTGGCGCTACCGGATGTGGCAGCACCTCACCGCCACGCTCGGCACGCCGTTCGCGATCGTCGGACCGCGCAGCGCGTTGTACGACACGGCGGCGGACGCCCCGGTCTGTCACGAGTACGGCGCGCCGGACTTCCCCGCCGCGGCCCGCGCCCACCTGGCCGGCTGGGGCGAGGGCTGGCTGCACATGGCCCCGGTGATAGCCGGCACGGTGGCCGAGCACCGCACCGACGTGCTGCTCGTCTCGCTCGGCCTGATAGACCTCGGGTTCTACACCGACAGCGGGCAGACCGCGCTGAACGCCAGGGCGTTCGTCGCGGCGGCCCGGACCGCGAACCCGCACGTCAGGATGGTGTTCATGCCCGTGATACCGAACGTCCGGGCGGAGTCGGACGCCCCGTTCGCCGCCGAGTGCGAGCGCTTCAACGAACTGCTGGCGAAGGTCGTCGCCGACCTCGACGAGCCGATGTCCCCGATCCTGCTGGCGTCCCGCCCGCCGGGGTACGACATCCACCGGGACACGTACGACGGGACGCACCCCGGCCCCACCGGCGAACACCTGCTGGCGGGCGCGTTCGCCGACGCGATGCACCAGGCGTGGGGGGTGGGCGGCCCGTACACGGCCCGCCCGTGAGCCGTTCCCGCCCCGTTTCGGGTACGCGCCCGACGCGGCTCACCGCTGGGCGGGCCGGGCCCTCACGTGCATCCGCTCCCCCTGCTGTCCGAACAGGCTGAGGAACTCCACCGGCTCCGGCCCGGCACTGGCCCACGCGTGCGGGGTGCGCGTGTCGAACTCGGCGGCCTCGCCCGCCGTGAGCACCATGTCGTGCTCCCCCAGCACCAGCCGCAACCGCCCCGCCAGCACGTACAGCCACTCGTACCCCTCGTGCACCCGCTGCTCCAGCGGCCCCGTCGACCCCCGTCCGCCGGGCAGGATCTGCTTGTACGCGTGCAGCCCGCCGAGGTGCCGGGTGAGCGGTACGAACGTCATGCCGTCACGGACGAAGGGGCGGAAGTGGACGCGCGGGTCGCCGGTGGTCGGGGCGCCGACGAGTTCGTCCAGCTGCACCCCGTACGCCTTGGCCAGGGGCAGGAGCAGTTCGAGCGTGGGCTTGCGGCCACCGGACTCCAGGCGGGAGAGGGTGCTGAGGGAGATCCCGGTCGCCTCGCTGAGCTGGGCCAGGGTCGTGCCGCGGTCCCGGCGCAGGGCCCGCAGCCGGGGCCCGACGCCGGTCAGGACGGTCGTGATCTCGTCGTCCGGTCGTTCCGTGTGATCCGCGCCTTTCGCCATCCCCCCATTATTCGGTTCGCGCCCCTGCGGGTCGTCGTCCGGTCCGCGGCGGTTGCGGCGGGTCGCCCGGTCCTCGGGAGGGCCGGGGCGGGTCGCCCGGTCCACGGGGGGAGGAGCAGAGGAGCAGGTCAGGATGACAGGATCATGGCCAGCGAGAGACGGGTCAGCTCGTCGGTCAGCCACTCGGCGTCGACCTGCCGGGGCCGTCGGCCGTGGTGGGCCATGAGCTCGTCCACCGAGTGGTTCAGCACCGTGACGGTGACCGTGTGGTCCCGCGCCACCGCCTCGCCCCGGCGCACGGCGCGCTCGGCCTCGGACGTGAGGAACTCGATCCACATCGACCGCCAGGTCGCCAGGTGCTTGTCCACCTCCCGGCTCACCCCCAGGACCTCCACGAAGGCCACCCTGGCGGCGCACGGGTCCACGGTGACCGCCTTGACGTAGGCCTCGAAGAGCAGCCGGACCCGTTCCGTCGTGGTGCAGTCCTCCATGCCCTCCGCCATCAGGGCGTTCTCGGCCGCGCGGATGCCGTGGGTCGCCACCTCGTCGTACAGCGCCATCAGCAGCACTTCACGGGAGAGGAACTCCTGGTGGAAGACGTGCGTGGGCACCTTCGCCCGGACGCACAGATCCTCGACGCTCGTGTTCGCGTACCCGTACAGGGCGAACAACTCCCGCCCCGCCCGCAGAAGTCGCTCCCGCGCCTCCAGAACCTCCATGGACTGCCCGACCGCACCGTTCCGCTGCTTCGCCACGACACCCACCACGGTCCTCCTTCGTCTTCCGTACCGCTGCCCCCACTCTCCTCGCTCCGCCCCACCGTTGGTGACTCCGCCACGCAATCGGACCCGCGCAGGGTGGTCCCTGGGCCAAGTCCGATTACCCATCGAACCGTTGCTGGTATGGGGTTCCGGGCGGACGGCGGGGCCGGACGGACCTACGATCGCCGTTCGCCGGAAAGACCTGAAAGGGGGTCCCCCGTGGACCGCGACATACACACGGTGGATGACGTGCTGCGCCTGCTGGACGGCCTGTTCGCACCCGATCCGTACCGGTCGGAAACGCGGCGCGGCCGGTGGAGCGGGGGCTCCACCGGCCGCGCGGTGTCCATCCGTGTGGTCCGTTCACAAGGACCCGAAGGACCCGAAGGACCTGAAGGACCCGATCGAACCCGAACCGATCGGATCCGGACCGAACCGACCCGTCCGGTCAGATCTTGCTCGTGCAGATCGCGTTGTACGGACGGCCCGGGCTCGGGAACAGCTCCAGCGGGTCGGAGCCGGACGGGCACTGCTCGGCCTTCTCCTTCAGGTCGACCACCTTGGTCACGCCGCTGCCCGCACCGGCACAGGCGACCTCCTTGGCCTGGTCGGTGACGCAGTCGCCCTTCACCAGCTGACCGCCGCCCGCACCGGCGTCACCGGGGTGGTCGCCGGACAGGTTGCGGCCGCAGATGGTCTTGCTCGGGAGCCCGGACTTGGCGTCGCCGGAGCCGAAGGACACCTTCACCGAGATGATCTGGTCCGTCCCGGCCGGGCACTGAATGGCGTCGGAGAACATGGAACCGCCCTTGACCTCAAGGGCCTTGATCGTCGCCCCGGCCTCGTCGCAGTCCATCGGCTGGTAGCTGTCCTTGACCTCCTTGTCGGGCCCGGCGCAGTCGCCGACCTTCCACTCCTTGGCGGCGTGCGTCCCGTCCTTCTCGGACGAGTCGCTGCACGCGGTGGCCGCACCCACGAGGAGCCCGACGACCAGCACCGCCTTCGAACAGTCCAGGAGAGCCCTGCGGGTGCCGCGCCGGGCCGGAAGACCGGTGCTGCTGCGGCTGCCGCTCCGGGATCGCGTGCTGCCGTTGACGCTCATGCTGCTCCTCAGGATCTGTGCGGGACGTGCCCGCACGGTTTTCGGCGCGCCGCCCGCACGGGCGGCGCGCGTGAGGACGCCGGGAGCGGGCCCGGCGGTTCCCGATCGTCCGGTCTCCCGGGCCGGGCCTCCGCAAGCACGAACCGCACAACCGGACTCATGGAGTTCTTTTCTAGAAAAATCCTCTAATCACGGTGCGATAGGCTGTCGTCATGGCGGAAAACCGGGCGACGGACCACCGGGCAGCGGACACGACGCCCCTCACAGGGCGGAATCACCGTGGCTAAGCAACAACGCGGTGAGGTCACCGTCGACCGGCTCCTGACCGCAGCGCTGGAGGTGTACGCGACGTCCGGCCGGCCGGGGTTCACCGTCACCGCGGTCACCGAGGCCAGCGGCGTCAGCCTCGGCAGCCTCTACCACCACTTCGGCAGCTTCGACGGCCTCGCCGCCGCCCTGTACATCCGCTGCATGGAGCAGCTCTTCGACGAGATGACCGCCGCGCTGAACCGCGCGCGCACCGCCCGTACCGGGGTCCGGGCCCTGATCGTCGCCTATCTGCGTTTCACCGAGGAGCACCCGGACGCCGCGCTCTTCCTGCACGCGTCCGCCCACTCCGGCTACCTCGCAACGCACGCCGACGAGATCCGTACCGCCAAGGCGGCCAAGCTGGCGGTCATCTCGGAGTGGATGACGCCGCGGGTCCTGGCGGGCGAGATCGCCCCCATGCCGGTGCCCATCCTGGAGGTCCTGGTCATGGGGCCGGTCGCCGAGGCAGCGCACCGCTGGCTGGCCCATACGTACGACATGGACCTCGCGCAGGCCGCGCGCATCCTGCCCGACCGGATCTGGCGCACCCTCAGGCCCGACTGACCGCCCGGATCCGGCCACCCCGCCGCCCGCTGCTCTGTCGCCCCACCACCCTGTCGTCCCGTCCCGTCGTCCCGTCGCGTTCTTCAGCCTTCGGCCGGTACGCGGGGCAGGGCGGTGAACACGACGTCCGCGGCACGGGCCACGACCTCCAGGTCGCTGCCCAGGGCCCATTCGGCGACCCGTGAGACCGCGGCGGCCGGGACCATGTCGCTGATCCCGGGCGCGGCCGGTATGTCGTGCGTCGCGTGGGCGTCGTGCGGCATGACGACCCGGTACCCCAGTTCCAGTGCCGTACGGGCGGTGGCCTGCACGCACATCTCCGACATCACGCCGCAGACGACGAGCGACCGGACCCCGTGACCGGTCAGCAGGCTCTCCAGTGACGTCTCCTCGAAGCCGTCGTCCCAGGTCTTGCGGATCACGGTCTCCACGGGGGACGGCTCGACGGGGTGGTGCAACTCCCAGCCGGGCGTGCCCGGTTCGTCGCCCGCACCGGGCTCCCCGTCGTTCTGCACATGGACGACGAGCGCCCCCTCCCGCCGCGCCCGGGCGATCAGGTCCGCCGTACGGTCCACGAGCCGTACGGCGTCGGGCACCGCCCGGTCACCGGTCACGGCATCGGCCTGGACGTCCACGACGATCAGGGCTTCCACGGGGGCTGCGGGCACACGATTGCTCATGGCGTCATCATGACCGCCGACGCCGGGTGCCTCCACGGATTTTGGACGCCCGGCGGCCGGTGGGCGCCGACGCCGCAGGGCCGTGCCGTGAGAGGATCGCCCCCGTGGAGTCATGGACCTTGACGGACGGCGCCGCCCCGGTGGCCGCGGACACGGTGACGGAAGTGCTCCGGAGCAGGATCACCGCGGGGAAGCTCGACGCCTGGCTGGAAAGCGCGTCCGGACGGTCCCTGGCCGTCGTGAGCAACACCGAACGGGCGATGGTGATGCTCCTCGAACACCCCGGCGACCCGGGCGGGCACGCCGCGGACCCCGGGGCCGACGGGTGGAGCGACGGTTTCGAGCTCTCGAACGGCCAGTCCGACGAGTACCCGGACGCCGACACCGTGCCCCTCGGCGAGGCGTTCCGGATCGTCCGCCACGTCCTCGCCACCGGCCGGCCCCCGGCCGATGCCGCGTGGGTCGTCGACCGCTGAGCGAACCCACCGATCCGCCCCCGTCGACCCATCGACCCATCGACCTGGCGCACCGTCACATCAGGACCGGCACTCCGCCATCTTCGGCTTCTTCGGCGGGTTCGTCCTGTCCAGCAGCGGGGAGAGGTGGTCGGCGTACAACTTCTCCCAGGACCCGTCGGTCATGATCCTCTCCAGGGCCGAACACACCTCCTTCTTCAGCCCCTTCTCGTCCGGGTTCATCGCGACGCCGTAGCCCTCCGCGCCCGCGCTGCTGTCCAGCCGCTTCAGCTCGGCGGAGTTGCCCTTGACGAACCCGGCGAGGATGACGTCGTCCGTGCTCACCGCGTAGACCGGCGACGCCGGGTCCAGCAGGTCCCGCACGCACCGGTCGTAGCCGTTCGGGAGCAACTCCGTCATGGTGTAACCGGCCTTGGGCAGCCACCCCTCGTACGTCGACCCCCGCGCCGTGCACACCTCCAGATCCTTCTTCTTCAGCACCCTGGAGTCGTCGATCGACACGGCCTTCGCCTTCCTGCGCACCATGAAGCTGCGGCTCGCCACGTAGTACGGACCGGCGAACGCGACGCTGTAGTCCGGCGCCTTCGCGTGCTTGCGCTCCTCCGTGATGCTGTAGGTGGCGATGACCAGGTCCACCTCGCCCATCTTCAGCTTCGTGCTCCGGTTCTCACTGCTCACGGGCACGAAGACGACGCGCTCACGGCTGTAGCCCATGTCGTGCGCGATCGCGTAGGCCAGGTCGACCTCGTACCCCCGGTACGTGCCGCCCTTGACCCTCTCGCTCAGACCGGGCTGGTCGTCCTTGACGCCCACGGTCAGGGTCGGCTGCTTCTTGATGTACGGCTCCGGTGCGGGCCCCGACCCGGCTTGGCCGCCCGTCGGGTCCGTCCCGCCGTCCTTCCCCAGCCATTCCGCGCCACCCCATACGAGACCGGCCAGCAGCGCCGCGCACACCGCACCCACCACGGCCTTCCGCCGTCCCCGGCCTCCGCCCCGCCCCTCCGGCTCCCGGGCGGCACGCACGGGTGGTACGGGCGGCGTCGCGGACACCTGTACCGGCGGCGTCGCGGGCACCGGTGCCTGCGGCGTCACGGGCGCGGACGCCGCGTTCCCCTTGTTCCCCTTCTTCCCCTCCGCCGCTTCTGCCGCTGCTTCTTCCCCTGCCTTTTCTGCCGGCTCCTCCGCCGCCTTCGCCGGGGCGGGCTCGGGCACAGACTCGGGGGCGGAAGCGGGGTCAGGAGTGGGAGTGGGGTCGGAGGCCCGGGACACGGCGGTCCTGCGGAGAACGTTCCGCAGCATCTCCTCCGCGGTCTCCGCGCTCAGCCGCTGCTGCGGGTCCTTGTGCATCAGCCGCCCCACGACCTCGGCCAGAGCCTTGCCGTGTTCCATCGGCAGCGGGTCCGACTGACAGACCGCGACCAGGACCTCGTACTCGTTGGGCCGGTCGAACGGGTGCCTGCCCTCGACCATCTCGTACAGCGTGACGCCCAGCGACCACAGGTCGGACGCCGGGGTCGCGGCACTCTGCTGCGACGTCTGGCCGAGGAGTTCGGGCGCCAGGTACTTGAACGTTCCGATGAGTTCCCCGGCCCTGGTGAGCGGCACGGCGCCGTCGAAGGTCGCGATCCCGAAGTCCGCCAGGATCGCGAAGTCGTCCTTGGCGAAGAGGATGTTGGACGGCTTCACGTCGCGGTGGACCACCCGCGCCTCGTGGACCGCCCGCAGCCCGCCCAGCACCTGAAGGCCGATCGCGGCCGTCCGCCGCACCGAGAGCCGCTGTTCCGCACGCATCAGGTCCGCGAGCGAACGCGCGTCGAGCAGGTCCATCACGATCCAGACCTGGTTGCCGGACTCGACCCTGTCGTGCACGGCCACCACGTTCTGGTGCCTGATCTTGGCGATGGCCGCGGCCTCGCGCCGCGCCCGGTGCATCATCTGCTCCTGCGTGGCCACTCCCACGGCGTCCCGGCCGAGCAGGCCCTTCACCGCGACGTGCCGGTCGAGACGGGTGTCCAGGGCTTCCCAGACCTCGCCCATGCCGCCGCGTCCGAGGCTGTGCAGGAGTTCGTAACGGCCGTCGATCACATGGTGCGGTGCGGGGGTCGCCGTCGCACGGCCCGACGCCCCGGGGGTCGGCTGCGTCTCCGGCCACGGCTGGGCGTGCTCGGTCGAGTCGCTCCGGAGGCAGTCGTCCGTCCAGCCGCCACCGGGCCCACGGAGGGATTCGTCGCCCTGCCCACTGCCCGAATCGCGGCCGTCCGTACCCTCGCTGTGCATGCGACCCCCTGTGGACTACATGGAGGCAACAGATTAGACGCTCAGTCATATCCGGGCCGATCAACATGACTTGCGATTCGGTCACGTCACGGGGCCTCCCGCATCGGCTCGCACCCGGCCCGTCGACCGGTACAACGGCTGCCGTGCCCTTCTCGATCGGGGAACGGCCTCCGTCGGTCCCGACCGGGAACCAGTCGCACGACGTCGTGTGCCTCAGCGCTTGCGGCCGGGGCTCCACTCGTAGGTCATCGGGGCCGTCTCGACGACTTCGACCGGCCAGGTCCGCCTCACCCGGTCCGCGCCCTCCCGGAGTCGGGCGAGCCAGTTCCCTTCCGGGCGGATTCCCAGGAGCGTGGTGAGGCGGTCCGGGTCCACGACCGAGACCGACAGCAGGCCGCCCTCGTGGGCGCGGAGGACGAGCCGCAGGCCGCGGTCCCCGCCGAGGCCGATCTGCCGCCCCGGGACGAGGCCGGGCAGGCCCTCCTGCCAGGCGTCGAGATCCTGCGGGAGGAGGTACATGTCCAGCCGGGCGTCGAGGAAGCTCGCGGACACGAGCACGTCGGCGCACAGGACGTCGTGCCCGGTCAGCACCCCGGGGCGGAAACGCCCGGTGACGCGTACGACACAGCTGTTGCCCTCGGTGTCCTCCAGCCGGACCAGGTCCACCGGCGCGGGCTCCGTCATCACCGTGCTCGCCTCCCCTGTTTCCCGCTGCCGGCTCCCAGCCCCCGCACCTACGCGAACCGCTCCCCGCACCGGCTGCAGAACACCGGTTCCGGGTCGTGCGAGAGGCGTCCGCAGGCGGGGCAGACGCGGTCCAGCATGCAGGGGGCCTCGCCGCCGCCCCCGTCGTACGGCATCGGCGACGCGACCGGGGGCACGGCGGGCCTCTCGACCCGGGACGTGACCCGGGACGTGGCCGGGGAAGCGGCCGGGGGCTTGATGGTCAGGCCGGGGCGGCGGCGGTGGACGGTCAGGTGGGCGAGGCCGTCCGGGCCGGCGGCGAGCGCGCGGCGGGAGCCGCGGGGCAGCCAGACGGCCGTGGTCGGGGCCAGGTCCAGTACGCCGTCCGGCGTGGTGATCCGGCCGCTGCCCTCGACGACGACGAGGAGGACGTCCAGGACGTCCTCCTGGTGCTCGCCCACCTCGGCGCCCGGCGGGAGGCGCACCAGGTTGGCGTCCAGCTCCCGCCCCTGCTCGGCCAGTTGCCACAACGCGCCACGCTCTTCGTGGGTCGCGGCACGGAGCAGATCGTCGAGTACGGCCAGAACACGCGGTGCGGGATTCACGCCCCTCAGGTTACGCCCCGGCCGTAGGCTGGCTCCTTTGCCCGCGGGAGCCGTCCCGGGCCGGAGAGACGAAGAACCGACAAGTCGAAGAGCCGAAGAGCCGAAGCACCGAGGGAGTTCGCCGTGGACCGCAGACCCGACGAGAAGTACCCGCCGATCGAACCGTACGAGCACGGCATGCTCGACGTGGGCGAGGGCAACCTCGTGTACTGGGAGGTGTGCGGCAACCCGGACGGCAAGCCCGCCGTCGTCGTGCACGGCGGCCCCGGGTCGGGGTGCACCGAGCGGCCCCGGCGGTACTTCGACCCGGACCTGTACCGGATCGTCCTCTTCGACCAGCGGGGCTGCGGGCGTTCCACCCCGCACGCCAGCGACCCGGCCACCGACATGCGGTTCAACACCACCGACCGGCTGATCGCCGACATGGAGCGGCTGCGGGTCCGGCTCGGGATCGAGAAGTGGCTGCTGTACGGGGGCTCCTGGGGCTCGACGCTGATCCTCGCGTACGCCGAACAGCACCCGGAGCGGGTCTCGGAGATCGTGATCCCGGCCGTCACCACCACCCGGCGCTCCGAGATCGACTGGCTGTACCGGGGCGCGGGCCACATCTTCCCCGAGGCGTGGGAGCTGTTCCGGGCCGGGGTCCCGGAGGTCGAGGGGAGCGCGACGCCCGACGTACTGGCCGCGTACGCCCGGCGGATGGAGAGCCCCGACGCCGCCGTGCGGGAGCGGGCGACGGCCGACTGGTGCGCGTGGGAGGACGCGGTGCTCTCCCAGGAGGCGTACGCCGGTCCGCCCCCGTACAGCGGGCGGCCCGACCGGGCGCGGCAGGCGCTGGTGCGGATCTGCTCGCACTACTTCTCGCAGGGCGCCTGGCTGGAGGAGGGGCAGTTGCTCCGGGACGCGGGACGGCTGGCGGGGATTCCGGGCGTGCTGGTGCACGGCCGGGCCGACCTGGGCGGGCCGCTCATCACCGCGTGGGAACTGGCGAAGGCGTGGCCGGACGCCGAGCTGACCGTGATCGAGGGCGCCGGACACCTGGGCGGTGCGGCGACGAGCCGGGCGGTGCTGGCGGCCCTGGACCGGTTCGCGGTCCGGGACGCTTCGTAGCGTCGTCGCGTCACCGCCCCGTCATGTCCCGGGTGGGGCACGGGAGTTCGCAGGAGATCCGAGTAGGACCAGGGTTGTACGGCGTCCGCCCACGGAGGTACGTTCCGCCGCTCCGTTCACCACCCGTGGGCCGACGTGCCGGGCGGTGCCCCGGACCTAGCGTTCGGGGCATGAACCGACGCCGCGGCACGACCGCCTCCGCCCTCCTCGGACTCTCCCTGGCCCTCACCCTCCTGGGTACGGGCCCGGCCACGGCCGCCCCTTCCACCCCCGCCCCCGCCTCCGAGGTCGCGGCGGCCACGGAGTTGGCCCTGCCGCGCCCCGGGGGCCGACACGCGGTCGGGACCCAGACCCTGCACCTGACCGACCCCGGGCGCCGCGACCCGTGGGTGCCCTCGGCGGACCGGGAGCTGATGGTGTCGGTGTACTACCCGGCGCACCGCCCGGCCGGTCCGGGAGGGGGCGGCTCCGCGGCGTACATGACCCCGGAGGAGGCCCGGCTCCTGCTGGAGTCGAGGGGGCTCGACGGTGTCGTCCCCGCCGGGACCGTCGCCGCCACCCGCACCCACGCACGCGTCGACGCCCGCCCCGCCCCCGGCCGCTTCCCGCTGGTGGTGCTCTCGCCGGGCTTCTCGATGCCCCGCAGCACCCTCACGTCCCTGGCGAACGACCTGGCGAGCCGCGGGTACGTCGTCGCCGCCGTCGACCACGCGTACGAGTCGATCGGCACCTCCTTCCCCGGCGGCCGGGTGCTCACCTGCACCGCGTGCGAACGGGTCGAGTCGACCGGGGACTACGCGCGGGTGGCCGTGGGGCGGGCGCACGACCTCTCGTTCGTGATCGACCGGCTGACGACCGCGTCGGGGGCGACGGCCCGGACCGTTCAGGGGCGTCCGGCCCTCCCGTACGCCCGCATGGTCGATCCGCGACGGATCGGTGCGGCGGGGCACTCCATCGGGGGCGCGAGCGCCGCCGCGCTCATGGCGCGCGACCAGCGGGTGGGGGCCGGGCTGAACCTGGACGGCGGCTTCTTCGAGCCGCTGCCCGAGGACGGCCTGGACGGCCGCCCGTTCCTGATGATGGGCACCGAGACCACGCACAGCCCCGGCGGGCAGAACGACTGGTCGGCCGCCTGGGCGCGGCTGGACGGCTGGAAGCGCTGGCTGACGGTCACCGGGGCCGAGCACTTCACCTTCACCGACCTGCCCGTACTGGCCGACCAGCTCGGCCTGGCCGACCCCGCCGCGCCGCTCACCGGGCAGCGGTCCTGGCAGCTCACGCGCGACTACCTGACCGCCTTCTTCGGCCTCCACCTGCGCGGCACGCCGCAGCCACTGCTGGACGGGCCCTCGGCCGGCCACCCGGAGGTCGCCTTCCGGCAGCCGTGAGCGACGGCAACCATGACCGGTGGCCGGTCGTGACCGGTCACGGCAGCCCCGACCGGCCCGGTGCCCTTGCTTCGAGCGGGCTCGAAGGCGTTGGCTGGAGAACCATGAAGTACACACAGCTCGGACGCACCGGACTCAAGGTCAGCCGACTCGTGCTCGGCACGATGAACTTCGGCCCGCACACCAACGAGGTGGACAGCCACGCCATCATGGACGCGGCGCTGGACACGGGTCTGAATTTCTTCGACACGGCGAACGTGTATGGCTGGGGCGAGAACAAGGGCCGTACCGAGGAGATCATCGGCACCTGGTTCGCCCAGGGCGGCGAACGCCGCGACAAGGTGGTCCTGGCCACCAAGATGTACGGGAACATGGGCCCCGACGGCGCGGCGTGGCCCAACCACGACAAGCTCTCCGCCCTGAACATCCGGCGCTCGGTCGAGGCGTCGCTGAAGCGGCTCCAGACGGACCACATCGACCTGTACCAGTTCCACCACGTCGACCGGAACACGCCCTTCGACGAGATCTGGCAGGCGATCGACGTCCTGGTCCAGCAGGGCAAGATCCTCTACGCGGGTTCGTCGAACTTCGCCGGGTACAAGATCGCTCAGGCCAATGAACTGGCCGCCCGGCGCGGCTCGTTGGGGCTGGTCAGCGAGCAGTGCATCTACAACCTGATGGAGCGCCGCGCCGAGATGGAGGTCATCCCGGCGGCGCGGGAGTACGGGCTCGGCATCATCCCGTGGTCCCCGCTGCACGGCGGCCTGCTGGGCGGCGCGATCCGCAAGGAGCGCGAGGGCGCGACCGGCCGCTCGGCCTCCGGCCGCGGCGCGGAGGCCCTGCGCGACCCGGAGCAGCGCAAGCAGATCCAGGCGTACGAGGACCTGCTCGACAAGCACGGCCTGGAGCCCGGCGAGGTCGGCCTGGCGTGGCTCCTGGCGCAGCCGGGGGTGACGGGACCGATCATCGGGCCGCGCAACCAGGAGCAGCTGGACTCGGCGCTGCGGGCGCTGGAGCTCGACCTGTCCCCGGAGCTGCTGGCGTCGCTGGACGAGATCTTCCCGGGGCCGGGGCCCGCCCCGGAGGCCTTCGCCTGGTAGCGCTCGACGACCGAGGGGTGACAGCCCCGCCCGGCCCCGGCCGTCCCGCCTCCTCGCTGCGGCGAGGGCGGGGCGGCGGCGCGCCGGTTCGGCCGCTCGCGGCGCTCCCGCTGAAACCGGGCAGGTGTCAGCGCCCGGCCCGGCGGGCCCGCCGGGTCACGCCCCGGCCGCGGCCGCCACGGCGACGACGAGGAACATCAGCACGAGCACGGCCGCCATGATGCGGTTTCTGGTCTTCGGATCCACCCTTCGAGCGTAACCGCAGCCCTCAGCGCCCCAGCGACCAGGATGCGACCACCTCGTACCGGGGCTGTTCCCCCCGCACCCCGGCGACCGGCAGGTCGCTGCGTACGAGGGACAGCTCGCCGACCTCCCACGGGGTGCCCTCGAAGCCGCCGAGCGCGTCGGTCCAGGGGCGCAGGTCGACCTCGGCCCGGCGGCTGCGGGCGAGGGTGAGGTGCGGGACGTAGCGGCGGTGCTCCTCCATGGGGACGCCGGCGCGGCGGGCGGCGGCGTCGGCGCGTTCGGCGAGGAGCCGCAGCATGTCGAGCGAGCCCGCGGCCCCCGCCCAGAGCGCCCGGCCGCCGAACCGCCCGGCGCCGTGGATGCGCAGCGGGAAGGGGTCGGTGCGGTGGGCGGCCCGCGCGAGGCGCGCGTCCAGTTCGGGCAGCAGCTCCTCGTCCACGGGCCCGAAGAAGGCGAGCGTGAAGTGCCAGCCGGGCACCCCCGTCCAGCGCAGGCCCCCGGCCCCGGGAAGCGTCTGCAACGGGGTGACGGCACGGCGCAGTTCCTCGACTGCGGAAGCGGGCGGCAGCACGGCGGCGAAGAGTCTGGGACAGCTCATGCGCCGAGTGTGGCACCGCCCCGGCGGTACCCGTGGGCACTGCCGGGGCGGTGGGGTCCCGGGGAGGGGTTCAGGCCGCGGTGGCCAGCTCCTCCCGGGGGACGAACCGGACGTGCGGGCGGCCCGGACGCAGGTCGACGCGGAGGCGGAGGTTGCCGACCCGGGCCAGCACGATGCCGACGCCGATCGCGGCCACCAGCGAGAACGCGCCGCCGACGGCCATGCCCGTACGGACCCCGTAGGCGTCGCTGATCCAGCCGACGATCGGGGCGCCCACCGGCGTACCACCGGCGAAGACCATCATGTACAGGCTCATGACCCGGCCGCGCATGGCGGGGTCGGCGGCCATCTGGACGCTCGTGTTCGCGCTGATGTTGGTCGTCAGGCCGATCATGCCGATCGGGACCAGCAGGATCGAGAAGAGCCAGACGGACGGCGACAGGGACGCGATGATCTCCAGCAGGCCGAACACCGTGCCCGCGGCCACCAGCATCCGCAGCCGCGAGGAGCGGCGGCGGGCGGCGAGCAGGGCACCGGCGAGGGAGCCGGCCGCCATGAGGATGTTGAAGAACGAGTACATCCCGGCGCCGCCGTGGAAGATCTCGTCCGCGAAGGCCGTGAGCCAGATCGGGAAGTTGAAGCCGAACGTGCCGACGAAGCCGACCAGGACGATCGGCCAGATCAGCTCGGGGCGCCCGGAGACGTACCGCAGCCCCTCGCGCAGCTGGCCCTTGGCGCGCGGCACGACGGCGACGTGGTGCAGCTCGTTCGTGCGCATCATCAGCAGGCCGACGAGCGGGGCGAGGAACGACAGGCCGTTGAACATGAAGGCCCAGCCGCTGCCGACCGTGGTGATCAGGACACCCGCGACGGCGGGGCCGATGAGCCGGGCGGACTGGAAGTTGGCCGAGTTGAGGCTGACCGCGTTCCGCAGTTGCGCGGGGCCGACCATCTCGGACACGAAGGACTGGCGGGCCGGGTTGTCGACCACCGTCACCATGCCGAGCAGGAACGCGATGAGGTAGACGTGCCACACCTGGACGACGCCGGAGAGCGTGAGGACCGCCAGGGCGATCCCGCACAGGCCGAGCGCCGCCTGGCTGAACAGGAGGAGCTTCCGCTTCGGGAAGCGGTCCGCGATGACCCCGCCGTACAGGCCGAAGAGGAGCATCGGGAGGAACTGGAGGGCCGTGGTGATGCCGACGGCTGCGGCGGACCCGGTGAGGCTCAGGACGAGCCAGTCCTGCGTGATGCGGGACATCCAGGTACCGGTGTTGGAGATCACGGCGCCCGTGGCGAACAGGCGGTAGTTGCGTATCTTCAACGACGAGAAGGTCCCGCCGGGCTTGCTCTCGTGGGTGGAGGTCGGTGCGGGGGCGGAGTCTGCTCCGGATCCCGTACTCAAAGGGGTTCGCCTCCTCGGGCGTATACGTTTCGCTGACTGACGAGGTGCGACGGTGCGGGCAGCGCGACGGCCGGGGCCGGCGCGCCGCCCGCGCCGCTACAGGTGGGCGAGCTTCTCCAGCACGGGCGCCGCCTTGCGCAGCGTCTCCCACTCGTCCTCGTCCAGGCCCTCGGCGAGGGCGGTCAGCCAGGCGTTCCGCTTGGAGCGGCTCTCCTCGAGCATGGCTTCCGCCTGCTCGGTCTGGCTGACCACCTTCTGGCGACGGTCATCGGGGTGCGGTTCCAGCCTGACCAGCCCCTTCGCTTCCAACAGCGCGACGATTCGGGTCATCGACGGGGGCTGCACATGCTCCTTGCGGGCCAGCTCGCCGGGTGTGGCGGAGCCGCACCGCGCGAGGGTGCCGAGCACCGACATCTCGGTGGGGCTCAGCGACTCGTCGACGCGCTGGTGCTTGAGGCGCCGGCTGAGCAGCATCACGGCGGAGCGGAGGGAGCTCACGGCGGCGGCACTTTCGCCGTCGTGGATCAGGTCAGGCATGTTCATTAGCGTAACTCATTACCCAACCTAAAGACCATTCGTGTTACACGCGTGAGCGGCACTTCGCCCAATTGCTCACCCGAACGAGTGAGTCGAATCCGGAAAGTGACATGAAACGACGCCCCGGGCCGTAACCCTGCTTGCCATGGGATCGACTGTGCTCAGCCTGCGGATAGACGGTGAGCTGCTCGACCGGCTCCGGCAGCACGCCGCGAAACGCGGAATGAGCGTCCAGGACTATGTCGTCCGGACGCTCATTCGCGATGACTTCGACGAGCGCTTCAAGGCGGCCGTCGACGAGACTGAGAAGTTCTACGGGGCGGAGGGAGCCCCGGGGATCAGGACCGGGGAGGTCACGTGAGGCCGAGGGCCGGCATCGCGTAGTAGAAGACGAAGACCGCCGACACCACGTACATGGGCACCGGCACCTCGCGCCAGCGCCCGGCCGCCACCCGCAGCACGGAGAAGGCGATGAAGCCGATGCCGATGCCGTTGGTGATCGAGTACGTGAACGGCATCATCAGCATGGCGAGGAAGGCCGGAATGGCGAGCGTGTAGTCGCTCCAGTCGATGTCCCGCACCGAGCCCGAGATGATCAGGAAGCCCACCGCCAGCAGCGCGGGGGTGGCCGCCTGCGACGGGACCATGGTCGCCAGGGGGGTCAGGAACAGCGCGCCGGTGAACAGCGCACCCGTCACGATGCTCGCGAAGCCGGTACGGGCCCCCTCGCCGACCCCCGCCGTGGACTCCACGAAGCAGGTCGTGGCGGAGGAGGAGCTGGCGCCGCCCGCGGCGACCGCGATGCCGTCCACGAACAGCACCTTGTTGATGCCGGGGAAGTTGCCCTCCGGGTCGGTCAGCTTAGCCTCGTCGCCGACGCCGAGGATGGTGCCCATCGCGTCGAAGAAGCAGGACAGCAGCACGGTGAAGACGAACAGGATGCCGGTGAGGAGCCCGACCTTGCCGAACCCGCCGAACAGGCTGACCTGACCGACCAGCCCGAAGTCCGGCGTGGCGACCGGGTTGCCCGGCCACTCCGGGACGGTCAGGCCCCACGCCCCGGCCGGCAGGTCGGCGACGGCGTTGATGATCAGCGCGACGACCGTCATCGCGACGATGGAGATCAGGATCGCGCCCGGCACCTTGCGGACGAGCAGCGCGAGGGTGAGCAGCGTGCCGAGGACGAAGACGAGGACCGGCCAGCCGTTGAGGTGGCCGTCGCCGCCGAGCTGGAGCGGCACGGTGGTGTGCGCGGCGTCCGGGATGCGGGAGACGAAGCCCGAGTCGACCAGGCCGATCAGCAGGATGAACAGGCCGATGCCGATCGCGATGCCCTTGCGGAGCGAGGCCGGCACGGCGTGCATGACGCGTTCCCGCAGACCGGTCGCGACCAGCAGCATCACCACGAAGCCCGCGAGGACGACCATGCCCATCGCGTCCGGCCAGCTCATCCGGGGGGCGAGCTGGAGCGCCACGACGGTGTTGACCCCGAGGCCCGCGGCCAGCGCGATCGGCACGTTGCCGATGACGCCCATCAGGAGCGTGGAGAACGCGGCGGTCAGCACGGTGGCGGTGACCAGCTGGCCGCCGTCGAGCTGGTGACCGTACATGTCCTTCGCGCTGCCGAGGATGATCGGATTCAGCACGATGATGTAGGCCATCGCGAAGAACGTGGCGAATCCGCCGCGGATCTCGCGCGCGACCGACGACCCCCGCTCAGAGATCTTGAAGAAACGATCCAGCGCACTGTGCGGCTGTTGGGCCGAAGGCTGCTCGGAGTCGACCGGAGCGGTGGCCGAGGGGGACATGTATGACCTCAGACGTACAGAGAGGGGGGCTAAATGCGGTCAGCTTTGGACTTTCACACGAATAAATCGAGACAGCCATAAGCAGATTCAGTATGAATACATAAAGGAAAGATCGCTATCTCCGCGCGTAGACCCTTGGGGTGCCGGGGTGCGGCGGCGGGGACGGAGGGTTCGGGAAGGGGTCCGGGACGGCCCCATACACTGAGCCCATGGCGAAGTGGACACCGAAGCACGAGGCACCCGAGCCCCTGGAGGGGCCCGTCGTCGCCACCATCACCGGCGGCACGATCCTCTGGTTCGTCCTCTTCCTGGTCCAGCTCCCGTTCTACGGCTGGTTCGACGACCACGGCCACCTGTGGTGGCTGTGGACCTGCCTGGCCGGTGCGGGGCTCGGGCTGATCGGCATCTGGTACGTGCGGGGGCGCGACGCCGCGATCAAGCGGGCCGCCGCGGCGGCCGCCACCGGCCGGGACGAGACCGCCGAAAGCGCCGCTTCCTGACACCGGCGTACGCGGGGGGTGCGCCCCCACGCGCCGGGCCGCACACACCCGCGTACGCCCGTCACGCCGAGCCGCGTACGCCCACGCCCGGACACCCGTGCACGACCGCGCCCGGACCCGCGTACGTCCGGGCCCGGACCCGCGCGCCCGTCCCGCATCCGCTGTCGGGGTCTTCGTCCACCCACGGGACCATTCATCTCCTCCCCCGGTCTGATCTTCGTACCACCCGGTAGGTGAACCGGACCATCCACCCGTACCGTCGGTACCATGACGCACCGGTCACCCCAATCCTTCGGCGAGCAGCCTTCCGAGACGACCGGCTCGGCCGGCTCCGTCGGATCCCCCGGCCTCGCCGGTCCCACCGGCTCCACCAGTCCGGCGATGATCGACGCCGGGGCCGAGCTCGATCCGGTCCACCCGATGGACCTTCCCGGCCCGGCCGTGAACACCCGCGGTCTGACGGCCGCCGAGGTGGCCGAACGGATCGCCCGCGGCGAGGTCAACGACGTACCGGTCCGCTCGTCCCGCTCGCTGAGCGAGATCGTCCGCGCCAACGTCTTCACCCGGTTCAACCTGATCATCGGCGTGCTCTGGGCGATCATGCTGTTCGTCGCGCCGATCCAGGACAGCCTCTTCGGCTTCGTGATCGTCGCCAACACCGGCATCGGCATCATCCAGGAGTGGCGGGCCAAGAAGACCCTGGACAGCCTCGCGGTCATCGGCGAGGCCAAACCCACGGTGCGGCGCGACGGGGTCGCCGCCGAGATCTCCACCTCCGAGATCGTCCTCGGCGACCTCGTGGAGCTGGGCCCCGGCGACAAGGTCGTGGTGGACGGCACGGTCGCCGAGGCCGACGGCCTGGAGGTCGACGAGTCGCTGCTGACCGGCGAGGCCGACCCGGTGCTGAAACACCCCGGCGACCCGGTGATGTCCGGCAGCTTCGTCGTCGCGGGCGGCGGCGCCTTCACCGCCACCAAGGTCGGCCGCGAGGCCTACGCCGCCCAGCTCGCCGAGGAGGCGTCCCGCTTCACCCTCGTCCAGTCCGAGCTGCGCAGCGGCATCTCCACGATCCTGAAGTACGTCACCTGGATGATGGTGCCGACCGCGATCGGCCTGGTGATCAGCCAGCTCGTCGTCAAGGACAACGACTTCAAGGGGTCGATCGCCCGGACCGTCGGCGGCATCGTGCCGATGATCCCGGAGGGGCTCGTGCTGCTCACCTCGGTCGCCTTCGCGATCGGGGTGGTACGGCTCGGCCGCAAGCAGTGCCTGGTGCAGGAGCTGCCCGCCATCGAGGGGTTGGCCCGGGTCGACGTCGTCTGCCTGGACAAGACCGGCACCCTCACCGAGGGCGGCATGGACGTCAGCGAGGTCCGCACCCTCGGCGACGCGGACCGGGCCTACCTGGAACGCGTCCTGGGCGCCCTCGGCTCGTCCGACCCCCGGCCCAACGCCAGCCTGCAGGCCATCGCCGACGCCTACCCGGACGGCGAGCGGTGGCGGTGCACACAGACGCTGCCGTTCTCCTCGGCCCGCAAGTACAGCGGCGCCGCGTTCGACGAGGGCGGCGGCCGGGAGTCGTCCTGGCTGCTCGGCGCCCCCGACGTGCTGCTGCCCGAACAGCACCCGGCGCTCGCCGAGATCGAGCAGCTCAACGAGCAGGGCCTGCGGGTGCTGCTGCTGTCCCGCGCGCGGGGCGGGGTCGAGGGGAGCGACGCCCCCGAGGGGGCCGTGCCGAGCGCGCTGGTCGTCCTGGAGCAGCGGCTGCGGCCCGACGCCGAGGAGACCCTGGCCTACTTCGCGGAACAGCGGGTCGCCACGAAGGTCATCTCGGGCGACAACGCGGTCTCGGTCGGCGCGGTCGCCGGGAAGCTGGGCCTGCCGGGCGCCGAGCACACCCTGGACGCCCGCCGGCTGCCCACCGACCCCGACGAGATGGCCACGGCCATGGAGGAGAACGCGGTCTTCGGCCGGGTCACCCCGCAACAGAAGCGGGACATGGTCGCCGCCCTCCAGTCCCGCGGCCACACCGTCGCCATGACCGGCGACGGCGTCAACGACGTGCTGGCGCTGAAGGACGCCGACATCGGCGTCTCCATGGGTTCGGGCTCCGAGGCGACCCGGGCCGTCGCCCAGATCGTGCTGCTGAACAACAGCTTCGCGACGCTGCCGTCCGTCGTCGCCGAGGGCCGCCGGGTGATCGGCAACATCACCCGGGTCGCCACCCTGTTCCTGACCAAGACCGTCTACTCGGTGCTGCTGGCGATCCTGGTGGTCTGCACCCAGGTCGACTACCCGTTCCTGCCGCGCCACCTGACCCTGCTGTCGACGCTGACGATCGGCGTCCCGGCGTTCTTCCTGGCCCTCGCCCCGAACAAGGAACGGGCGCATCCGCACTTCGTGCGCCGGGTCATGCGGTACGCGATCCCCTCGGGCGTCGTCGCGGCGGCCGCCACCTTCACGACGTACCTGATCGCCCGGAGCCACTACACCGGTGCCGGCGCCCTGGAGGCGGAGACCAGCGCGGCCACGCTCACGCTGTTCCTGGTCTCGATGTGGGTCCTGGCGATCATCGCCCGCCCGTACACCTGGTGGCGGATCTGTCTGGTGGCGGCGATGGGGCTGGCGTTCCTGATCGTGCTGGCGGTGCCGTGGCTGCAGGAGTTCTTCGCGCTGAAGCTGGTGGGGACGACGATGCCGTGGGCGGCGGTGGGGATCTCGGTGGTGGCCGCGGTCGTCCTGGAGTACACCTGGCGCCTGGTCGGCAGGCGCTTCCCGGCCTGACGCCGGTACGGGGACGAGCGGGGCGGCGCCCGGGGCGCCGCCCCCTCGTTGTCACTTCACGTCGACGAAGTCGCCCGCGGTGGTGACGGCCGGGGTGGTGGACGTACCGGCGAAGCCGTAGCGCCAGTAACCGTCGACCGAGGCCTTGACCGTGGTCTTCAGGTTGCCGGTGCTGTTCGTCCTGATCGTCTTGACGGTGCTGTACGTCGAGCTGTTCTTCTTGCGGAACTGCAGCTTCACCGCCTGGCCGGTGTAGCCGTGGTACTTGTGGTCCTCCCAGTTGGCCCGCGAGAGCTTGCCGGTGACCGTGATCGTCCTGCCCTTCTTCACCGGCTCCGGCGCGGCGTCGACCGTCAGCTTCGACAGCCGCTGCACCCTCGCCGTGGTGAAGAAGTCACTGGAGGTCAGGGAGCCGTCCTTCGCCCGCGCGCCCGCGAGGACGTGCCAGGTGCCCGCCAGCGAGTTCTTCGGCAGGTCGACCCGGGGGTCGACCGTGATCGTGAGGGAGCAGGTGCTGGTGGTGGCGCTCGCGGCCCGGCAGGTCGCCGCGTCCTCGTTCGGCAGCAGTACGGCCTCCAGCCCCTCCTCCTGGTCCTTGCCGTGCCACAGCATCAGCCAGCCGGTCCCGATGCCGGAGGGGTGCGAGGCGGTGACCGAGACGGTGACGGTCCTCGGCGCCGTCGTCCCCAGGACGATGTCCTTGCCGCCGTTGACGACGACCTCGGAGACGACCGGACCGGGCCCGCCCGGATCGGCGGCTTCGGGACCGGCCGTCGCCGCCCACGCAGCCGGAACGGCGAGGGCGGACAGGATCAGGGCGCCGGAGACCGCGACGGCGGTGGTAGTGGCGATGACAGGTATGCGCATGGGCTTCTCCGTGAAGAAGGCCCCGGGGAGGGGCCGGACGGGAACGCACGGGGCCGGACGGGGACACGTGGGGACTCACGGGAACGCAGGGGAACGCAGGGGAACGCAGGGGAACGCAGGGGCTGAGGCGCGAACAGCGGGGCCCCGGCAGGGACCCCGCTGTTCACATGTGGCCACGGAGGCGGCCGGTCGGCCCCGCTCCGGAGCGTGGGACTACTTCACGTCGACGAAGTCGCCCGCGGTGGTGACGGCCGGGGTGGTGGACGTACCGGCGAAGCTGTAGCGCCAGTAACCGTCGACCGAGGCCTTGACCGTGGTCTTCAGGTTGCCGGTGCTGTTCGTCTTGATCGTCTTGACGGTGCTGTACGTCGAGCTGTTCTTCTTGCGGAACTGCAGCTTCACCGCCTGGCCGGTGTAGCCGTGGTACTTGTGGTCCTCCCAGTTGGCCCGCGAGAGCTTGCCGGTGACCGTGATCGTCTTGCCCTTCTTCACCGGCTCCGGCGCGGCGTTGACCGTCAGCTTCGACAGCCGCTGCACCCTCGCCTTGCCGTAGTAGTCGGTGAAGGCGACGTCGCTCTGGTTACCGGCGAGCGCGCCCGCGGCGACGCGCCAGGTGCCGGCCAGCGAGTTCTTGTACAGGTCGTAGCGCGGGTCGATCGTGAACGTCATCTTGCAGGTCGAGGTGGTCGCGTTGACCTTGGTGCACTTCGCCACCTCCTCGTTCGGCAGGATGGCGCCGTCGATGGTGTCCACGGAGCTCAGGTCCGTGCCGTGCCACAGGACGGCGTAGGTGTCGATGACACCGGTCGCGTGCGAGGCCGTGACCGAGACGGAGACCGTCTTCGTGGCGGTGGTGCCCAGGACGATGTCCTTGCCGCCGTTGACGACGACCTTGGAGATGACGGGTTCCGCGGTGGCGGCGGCGGTGGCCGCGGCGGCCTTCGCGGCGCCCCGGGCGGTGATGCCGAAGGCCTCGGCACCCGAGGTCGGCTTGTTCGAGATCGACGTGGAGTGGTCGCCCGCCTGGGCAACCGGAACAGCCAGAGCAGACAGGGCCAGCGCGCCGGAAACGGCAGCGACAGTGGCGCGAATACGCATGTATTTCCCCAGTGGAGAAAGAGCTCCGCGGGCACGTGAAGTGCTCCGGGCGGAGCTGGTTCGGTCTGTGAGTCTGCTGACTCGACAGACCAGACCAGCAACACATGTGAAGGGTTGTACACCGAGTTGAATTTCTTGCGAAGATCAGACCATCGGTGCTCCGGCCTCCGTGACCGGCCGTCAACAGAAGCTGCCCGGACGTCAGTCGAACCAGCGGTCCCGGGCCAGTTCCTCCGTGCGGGACGGGTCCTCCAGCAGCGCCGCCACCTCGAAGCGGCGCGGCCACTGTCCCGCCGCCCAGGCCAGCCCCGCCGCGACGCCCTCCAGCGTGGCGGCGTGCACGACCCCGTCGGGGGTGCGGTGCCAGTCCAGTTCGACCCCGCCCGCGCGCAGCTCGCCGTGCTCGACGTACACGTCCGGCGTGCCCGCCCCGAGCAGGACCCGCACCGATTCCGGTACGCGGTGCTCCTCGCCCTCCGTCGTCACCTCCGCCTCGACGCTGTCGCCGAGCCGCCGCACCTGGAACAGCTCGGCGAGTTCGGCCGCGCGCGTCGGGGCGACCGGCAGGAGCGGGAGCCCGGCGGCGAGCGGCAGCAGGTCGGGGGCGTCCGCGATCACGGCGTCCGCCGCGTCCACGACCCGCACATCGCCGTCCACCACGGCCCGCAACTCGTCGGGCAGCGTGACCTGTTCGGGGTCGAGATCGGCCAGGGCCGTGTACAGGGAGTGCAGTTGCCCGGGGTCGACCGGGCGCTCCTCGTCCGCGAGCCGGCCCAGGAGTTCGGCGGCGCCGCCCGGCTCGTCGAGCAGCGCGGCCACGGACGTCCGCACCCCGAGGGCGCGCAGCACCTGGGCGTCGTCGAAGCCGGTCGCGTCGGCGGAGTCGTACAGCCCGGCCAGCCGCGGGTCGCCGCCCGCGGCGCGCAGCCCGGCGGGGCGCCGGCCGTCGAGCACCGGGTGGTCGCGCAGCCACCAGGCGGTGTACGGGCGCACGGACCGGGTGGTGCCGTCGGGGAGCAGCACCCGCACCGGCTGGGTCAGGGCGTCCCGCAGCGGCGGCTGCGCGAGCAGGGCGAGCGCCTGCGGCCAGGCGTCGTCGTCGACGAGATCGAGGTCGCGGACGGCGACGATTTCGGTGGCGACCGGCGGTACGGGCGTGTCGGGCAGCTGGTCGAGGACGTCCTCGCACCACACGTCGACGGCGTCGAGCAGACCGGCGTCGTCGGGTTCGGCGAAGTCGCCGTCGCGCGGCTCCAGTTCGTCCGGGTCCAGGACGACGTCGGTGGCCCGCACGAGGGCGAACGTGGCCAGCACGCCGCAGGCGGTGAGCGGCTGCTCGCCCCAGCGGTCGGCCAACTCCCGGTCGACCAAGGCCAGTTCGCCCTCCCGCATGACGGACGCGAAGGGGCTGTCCGGCAGCACGAGTTCCCCGGCCGGGGCCGGTTCGCCGTCCTCGTCGGGCAGGGCGAGCGCGCCGAGCCAGGGCTCGTCGCCGGGGGCCAGTTCGGCGGCCCGTACGAGGGTGAGGACGGTCTCGGCGAGTTCGTCGGCGTCCAGCGCGTCCTCGTCCCAGATCTCGCCCGCGTCCAGTGATCCGGCGACGGCGGCCCGCACCTGCGGGGTCGTCAGCACGGCGCGCGGGGTGGCGGGCAGGGCGCCCAGCTTCTCCAGCAGCGGGTGGGCGGCGTCCGGGTGGGCGACCTTCAGCCCGAGCCGGGCGAGGCGTTCCAGGACCGGGCCCGTGAGCGCGTCCGGGAGCGGGAGGAGGACCTGGCGGGGGCCGATCGTGGTGCGGGGCACGGGCACGGGACCGGCCTCCGCCGCCCCGCCCGTCCCGGTCTCCGCCGCCTCGTCCGTCTCCGGCGCCTCGGCTTCCGCCTCCCCGGGGGTTCCGGCCAGCGGTACGGGCAGGCCGGAGAGGCGGTCCGGGTCGATGCCGGACAGGCTGTCGTAGAGCCGCCGCCACCAGCGGGGCCGGCGCTCCAGACCGGCCAGCCGGTCGATCGCCTCGGTCAGCGGGACCCGGGCGATGGAGAGCGTGCGCAGTTCGCTGCGGCGTTCCAGCCCGGCGGGCAGCAGACACGGCAGGACCTCGGCGAGCACCCGTACGGTCTCGGCACCGGCCCCTTCCAGGACCTCGGCCTCGATGGGGCGCAGCGCGGCGGTGGCCGCGGGGTCCTCCACGGCGTCCCCCCGCTCCTCCCAGCCGTCCCAGCGGCCCGCGTCGGCGGTGGGGTCGCGCGGGACGGCGGGGGCCAGGAACGCGACGCGCGGCAGCCGTTCCAGGATCGCGCCGCGCAGGGCGCCGTCCAGTTCGCCCTTGCCGAGCGGTCCCGGTACGAGGTCGATGGTGTCGACGGACACCGGCTGCCAGCCCGCGAGCAGTTCGGCGTACGCGTCGGCGGCGCGCTGCACCAGGAAGTCTGTGAGCGGTCCCGGCGCGAAGTGGCGGCGGCTGGTGTCGAGCGGCAGCGACGCGATGAACAAAGCGGGGATGCCGAGGGGCTCGTCGGTGGGGGTCGGCGCGTGGACGACGGGGGCGGTGCGGGGGCGTGCCGGGGCGCCCTCCGTGTCCACCGGGACCGCCCAGGTCACCGACCAGTGCGGGCGCAGTCGTTCCTCGCGGGGCCGGTCGGCGAGGAGTTCCGGTGCGACGGCGCCGTGGTGGGTGACGGTGCGCCAGCGGGTCGTGCCGTGCGCGGAGTCCTCGACGTGGATGTACGGGCCGTGCTGCGAGCGGCGCAGCGTCCGTACGGTGTCCGGGGTCTCGATCACGATCTCGTCGAGGCCGCGCAGGGTGAGGAGCAGCGCGTCGTCGGCCGCGTCGAGCAGTCTGACGACGAGGTCCTCGGCGCCGCCGTCGCGCAGCGGGAGGACCACGACGGTGTCGTAGCCCTCGGGTGCGGTGCCCTCGGCGGGCAGCGGGAGCCGCAGCAGGGGTACGTGGCCGTCGCGGCGGCGGAGTTCGTCGCCGAGGCCGGGGCTGGCGGCGGCCGCGCGCGCGGCGAGGTCGCGGGCCTCGGCGAGGGACCAGCGGACGCCGCCGTGCCGACCGATCACGGCGGGCTCGTCGCTCACCGCGAGCACGGCGGCGAACCCGACGCCGAACCTGCCGACGGCCCCCTCGTGGCCCTCGCGCTTGGCGGAGGCGCGCAGGGTGGAGAGGGACTCCACGCCGGTGGCGTCGAGGGGCGCGCCGGTGTTGGCGGCGGCGAGGATCGCGGGGGTGTCGGCGGTCGCCGGGTGCAGGGTGAGGCGGAGCCGGCCGGGGACCCGGGCGCGGGCGGCGGCGTCGGCGGCGTTCTGGGCCAGCTCGACGACGAGGCGGTCGCGGTAACCGCCGAGCGCGAGGTCCTCCTCGGCGTTGGCGTCCTCGCGGAACCTGGCGGGGCCGGCGCCCCAGGCGTCGAGCACCCCGCGGCGCAGCCGTGCGGTCCCGAACGGATCGGCCCCTTCGGTCGCATTCATGCTCACGCTCTGACTCCGCTCTTTCCGGTTACGCGTTGCCCGTGCCGCCAAGTGTGCGCCCGAAGGTACCGGGTCCTCTCGTCGGGCGGGTGCCGTCGAACAGCGCATCGGCCGGTTCGGGCCCATGACGGCGAACCGCCGGGCAGGCGGCGGGAACGAACCCGTCCGGCGATCGAGGACGGCAGCCGGTCCACCGGAGCACCCCGCAGCCGCAGGAAACCGCACCGTGGCGAACCGCACCGCAGGAAACCACGCCCTGACAAACCGCGCCGCAGGAAACCGCAGCACGGAAACCACACCATGACAAACCGCGCCGCAGGAAACCGCAGCACGGAAACCACACCATGACGAACCGCACCGCGAGAAACCGCAGCACGGAAAACCGCGCCGTGGCGAACCGTCCCGTGCCGAACCGCGCCGTGGGAAACCCAGTGGGAAGCCCCGCGGGAAGCCGCCCCGCCCCCGGCCACCGCCTACGAGTGGCCGAGGTCCTCCGTCGGCGCGTCCGCCTCGGCCGGGACCGAGCCGGAGTCGCGGGCCGGCCGCAGCGGGTACTCGTCCACCTGCATCGTGTCCAGGGCGTGCGGCGCCGGCTTCGGCGGCTTCGGCATCACCGCCGCCTCCGAGTGCCCGCCGCAGCCGTACGACAGCGACACCACGTGCCCGTCCGCCGGGCCGAACTCGTTCGCGCACACCCCGAACGCCTGCTTCAGCGAACCGGCGAGCGGCACCAGGAACGCGCAGGTCACGCACGAGGCGGGGGCCGCCTGCGCCATCGGCGTCTTCGCCCCGAACGCCTCGTCCCAGCGGTCGGCCGCCGTGTGCAGCCCGTACCGGGACAGCACCCGCGCCCGCCGCATGCCGAGCTCCTCCGCGACCGCGGCGATCGAACCCCGGCTCGGCGTCGCGGGGCGCGTCGTCAGTTCCGCGTCCTCCGCGTCGACGAGGTCCGCCATCTCGTGCGACACCTCGGAGACCACGGAGTTCGGCGGCGGCTCCTCCTCGCCGGTGTAGCCGGGCTCCAGGCGGATGTCGTCCGCCTCGGTGGGCAGCAGGTCCCCGGGCCCCATGTCACCGGGGCGCAGCCGCTCGCTCCACGGCACCCACTCCGGGGCGAGCAGCGCGTCGCCGCCCGGCAGCAGCACCGTTTCGTCGAGGGTGACCTTCTTCGCACGGGAGGCACGGGCGACGGTCACCGCCCAGCGCCAGCCCCGGTAGCCGGGCTCCTTGCACTCGAAGAAGTGCGTGACGACCCGGTCCCCCTCGGAGATCACGCCCACATGCTCGCCGACTACCCCCGGCGCGGCCGCTTCCTCGGCCGCCGCGCGGGCGAGGTCGACCGCCTCGACGCACAGCCGGTCGAGGGCGGGGGTACGGGCCGTACGGCTTCGCGTCGTCGCAGCACTCACAGGTCTCGCTTCTCTCCTACGCCAGTCTCACGAGCGCGCCTGCACATCCATCGGTCCCGGCCATGACGGATGCGGGCGGAGCGGACCTGGGGGCCGCGTCGACGTCCACACCCGTTGCTGCCTGCCCCGGGCGCACCTTCTGCCATCCATTCTGCGGGATCGCCGAGAGGCGCGCGGCCGAGGTCAACCGCCGGTGGCGCGCTACGCACGCTACCCCCTCTCTCGCCCCCCGCCCACCTGCCGTCCCAAACAAGGTCGTATCCGGTGCCGTGTCCGATGCCGCGCTCCGTGCCACGTCCTGCGCCGTGCTCCGGGTCACGACCCGTGCCGCGCCCCGGGGCGCACCCCGTGCGCGGGCCGTTCCGGGGAGGCCCGGAGGCGGCTCCGGGCGGCCCGGGGCAACTTTGGGGATTCGTGATCCGCCGGTGGATCCGGGTCGCGCCGGGCGCGCCCGACCGGCACGGGCCGCTGGCCCGACAGGGCGGAGTGCGCCGCGCCCCGCGCCGATGCCGGTTCGCCGCCACCGGGGCTGGGGCACTATGACGGGGTGGCTGCCGCCAGGTCGCACGAGGGGCCGGGCCCGCTCCGCAGGACGGGCCGGGTGATCGGTCATGCCCTCCACGCGCCGTTCACCGGCACCGCGCGGGGCATCCGGAAGGCGACGCACGCCCACGGCGCGGGCGAGTCCGGGCTCGGCAAACTCATCGAACTGCACGCGGTGAACGGCGCGGGCGACGTGATGATCACGGTCGCGCTCGCCTCCACGGTGTTCTTCGCGGTACCGACGGACGAGGCCCGCGGCCGGGTCGCCCTCTACCTCGCCATCACCATGGCGCCCTTCGTGCTCCTCGCCCCCGTGATCGGCCCGCTCCTGGACCGGCTGCCGCACGGCCGCCGCGCCGCGATGGCGGCCTCGATGCTGACCCGCGCGGTGCTCGCGCTGACCATGTCGGGCGCGGTCGCCACCGGCGGCCTGGAGCTGTATCCGGCCGCGCTGGGCGTACTGGTCTGCTCGAAGGCGTACGGGGTGGTGCGCAGCGCCGTCGTGCCGCGCCTGCTGCCGCCGCGCTTCTCCCTCGTGAAGGCCAACTCCCGGGTCACCCTGGCCGGGCTCCTGGCCACCGGTGTCGCCGCCCCGATCGGGGCGGGGCTCCAGATGGCCGGGCCCGCCTGGCCGCTGTACGGGGCGTGCGCGGTCTTCGTCGGCGGGACCGTCCTCGCCTTCACGCTGCCGCACGAGGTCGACTCCGCGAAGGGCGAGCGGAAGGCCCGGCTGGTGCCGCCGCACGGGGTGGCGGTCTCCCTGAGCACCCCGGGCCTCCCGGGACGGAACGGCGGGAAGGGGGCCGGTGGGAAACGTTCCCGGTGGGCGCGGCGCGGTGAGCGGGGGGAGCGGAACGGGGAGCGGCGGCCGGGGCTGCGGTCCGTGGGGCCGTCCGTGCTGCACGGCCTCCAGGCCAACGCCGCGCACCGCGCGCTCTCCGGCTTCCTGATCTTCTTCCTGGCGTTCCTGCTGCGCGAGCACCCGCTCGCCGGGCAGAGCGCCGCCGTCTCGCTCGGCATCGCGGGCGTGGCGGCCGGGGCCGGGAACGCCCTGGGCACCGTGGTCGGCTCCTGGCTGCGCAGCCGCGGCCCCGAGGTGATCGTCGTGGCGATGCTGTCCCTGGCCCTGGGCATGGCGGTGCTCGCCGCGCTGTTCTTCGGCACGGTCATGGTCGCCGCGCTCAGCGCCACCGCGGGCTTCACCTTGGCCCTGTCGAAGCTGTCGCTGGACGCGATGATCCAGCGCGACGTCCCCGAGGAGGTGCGCGCCTCCGCGTTCGCCCGGTCCGAGACCGCGCTCCAGATGGCCTGGGTGGTCGGCGGCGGCATCGGCATCTCCCTCCCCCTCAACGGCGTACTGGGCATGTCGGTCGCCGCGGGCATCCTCGCCCTCGGCGCCGCCACCTCCGTACGGGGCCTGCTGAGCACCGCACGACGCGGCTCGCCGCACCCCCGCGTGGCGTGAGCCGGGGCGACCGATAGCCTTCGGCTCATGACCGTTGCGTTCTTCTCCGGTAAGGGCCGTCGAATCGGCGTCGCTCTTGGTGCCGTTTCCGCGGGACTCCTCGTCCTCTCCGCATGCGACAAGCCGACGCCGCTCGCGACCGTGACGGTCGGCAGCAACTCGGTGAGTGCCGAGGCCGCCTGCTACAACGACGGCGAGGCCCTCAAGCCCGACGACGTCAAGGGCTGCCTCAACAAGAAGGCGGAGAAGTCCGTCGAGGTCGCGATGGACGACAAGGTCCGCTTCGGCGTCGACCCCGAGATCGCCGAGAACGGCTGGACCCTGTTCATCAACGGCCAGCAGGCCGAGCAGGAGCCGTACAAGAAGACCTACCGGTCGATCCCGGGCAGCGCCTTCTTCTCCAGCCAGACCGGCGAGACCGCGAACAAGACGCAGATCAGCATCGTGGAGACCAAGGGCAAGAAGCTCACGGGCATCTGGCACTTCGAGCTGAAGAAGACCTCCTGACCCCGGGCCGTGCCCGGCACGGCCCACCCCGCCCGCCCTCCCGCCGCTCGCCCCATAAACCCCTCCTGACCTCGGAGGACTCCTTCGTGCACGTGCTCGTCGTGACCGCTGTCCCGGCAGAACGGGACGCGGTCACGCGCGCGTTCGGGGACCGGTCCGGGGCATCGGTGTGCCACGTCCGGGGCGCGGAGATCCATCGCGCGGGCCCCTTCGACGTCCTCGCGGGCGGCGCCGGACCGGCCGCCGCGGCGGCCTCGGCCGCCTTCGGGCTGGCCCCGGGCCGCTACGACCTGGTGATCTCGGCCGGCATCGGCGGCGGGTTCGCCGGGGCCGCACCGGTCGGCTCCCTCGTCGTGGCCGACCGCATCGGCGCGGCCGACCTGGGCGCCGAGACCCCGGAGGGCTTCGTGCCCGTCACCGGGCTCGGCTTCGGCCGGGTCCTGCACTTCCCGCCCCGGTCGCTGGTACGGGCCGTGGCCGCCGCCACCGGTGCGGTCACCGGCGAGATCCTCACCGTCTCCACCGTGACCGGCAGCGCCGAACGCGCCGCCGCCCTGCTCGCCGCGCATCCGGGGGCCGCCGCCGAGGCCATGGAGGGCTTCGGGGTCGCGGAGGCCGCCGAAATGGCCGGCGTGCCCGTCCTGGAGATCAGGGCCGTCTCGAACGCCGTCGGCCCGCGCGACCGGGACGCCTGGCGCATCGGCGACGCGCTGACCGCGCTCACCGACGCGTTCGGGAAGATCGCACCCGTACTGGAAGGTTGGATCCACCATGACCGAAACGATTCCTGACCCGCTGCGGATCGCCTTCTCGCCCTGCCCCAACGACACCTTCGTCTTCGACGCCTGGGCCCACGGCAGGGTCCCCGGCGCGCCCGCCCTCGACGTCACCTTCGCGGACATCGACCTCACCAACGGGATGGCCGAGCGCGGCGAGCTCGACGTCCTCAAGGTCTCGTACGCGGTGCTGCCCTGGGTGCTCGACGAGTACGCGCTGCTGCCGTGCGGCGGGGCGCTCGGCCGGGGCTGCGGGCCGCTCGTCCTCACCCGGGAGGGCGCGGACGGCGACCTGACGGGGAAGACCGTCGCCGTGCCGAGCGAGCGCTCCACCGCGTACCTGCTGTTCCGGCTGTGGGCCGCGGAGAAGGTGCCGGGCGGGGTCGGCGAGATCGTCGTGATGCCGTTCGACGAGATCATGCCCGCCGTGCGCGACGGGAAGGTGGACGCCGGTCTCGTCATCCACGAGGCCCGCTTCACGTACCGGAACTACGGGCTGCACAGCCTCGCGGACATGGGCCGGCACTGGGAGGACACGACCGGTCTGCCGATCCCGCTCGGCGCGATCATCGCCAAGCGGTCGCTGGGCGCCGCCACCCTGAAGCTGCTCGCCGACTCGGTGCGCGCCTCGGTACGGGCGGCCTGGGACGACCCGGAGGCGTCCCGGCCCTACGTGCTGGAGCACGCCCAGGAGATGGACCCGGCCGTGGCGGACCAGCACATCGGGCTGTACGTCAACGAGTTCACGGCCGACCTCGGCGAGGACGGCTACGCGGCGATCCGCGGCCTGCTGACCCGCGCGGCGGCCGAGGGGCTGGTACCGCCCCTCGGCCCGGACGCGCTGTCGTTCGTCTGACACCCGGCCGTCCGACATCCGGCCGCCGGGCGGCCGTCGCCGACCGCCGCTCAGACGTCGAGCCGGTCGGACGCCGAACTGGTCAGACGTCGAGCTGGTCGGCGACCGCACGCAGCAGGCCGCCGATCTTCTTGCCCGCCGCCTTGTCGGGGTAGCGGCCGCGCTCCAGCATCGGCGTGATGTTCTCCAGCAGGGTGGTCAGGTCCTGCACGATGGACGCGAGCTCGTCCGGCTTGCGGCGCTGCGCGGCCGCGACGGACGGGGTCGGGTCCAGGACCGCCACCGAGAGCGCCTGGTCCCCGCGCTGGCCCGCGACGACGCCGAATTCGACGCGCTGGCCCGGCTTGAGGGCATCGACACCGTCGGGCAGCACGGAGGAGTGCACGAAGACGTCGCCGCCGTCGTCGCGGGAGAGGAAGCCGAAGCCCTTCTCGCTGTTGAACCACTTGACCTTGCCAGTCGGCAAAGCACGCACCCCATCTCAACCCGTGTGCCGGAACAAGCCTCAGCAGGTCAGGCTATCCAGTGGTGGTGCTCCCCTGCTGGCAGCAGCCTCCACAGGAGGAGCACCCCTCGTCAAGCCTGGTCATCCGGACTGCTGTCCGGAAACGGCGCCTGCTTCGCGCGCCGGTGGCCCCGGGGTGGTTCGCCGCCCTCGGGAACTACCCTGGCGGGGTGAGTACTACACCTTCTGGCGCGGGCGACCGGCTGGTCCGGATCGGCGCGATCGTCTTCTTCATCGGCGCACTGTCCACACTGGTCACGGTGGCCCCTCTGTTCCTCGGCACCCGCCCGCTGCCGTCCATCGCCTGGTCGCTGTGCATGCTGATGGGCGTCGGCTTCCTGATCGCCGCCGCGGGCGTGATCCGGTCGGCCCGGGCGGGCTCGGCGAAGCGATAGCGCACAGCGCGACATCTCTTTCCCGACCGCAAACACCACCGGCCACCCGCCCCCACAAAGCTCACCCCACCACCCCGGCCAAATGACACCGCGCATCCACCGCAACACACATTCGGCTTGAAATGCGTTGCAACTGCGACGATCCCCTTGATACGGATGAAGATCCTGTCGCCGGTGGCGTGCGTGCTGCCGGGCGCAGTTGACGAAACGTATCGGCCGGGGGACGCAGGGGGTTGGCGTGACGGGGTGGGACATCAGGCCCAGCGGGGTGGAATCCATTCTGTCGTTGGTGGGACTGGCCGCCGAGGACCTGAGCAAGGGCGTCAAGGGTTACGGCGAGAGCGTGGAGGACGCCGCACTGTGGGCGGGGACGATCAGCGGCCCGTACTGCGGCGAGGCACCGGCGGGGCCGGTGGGCGCCGCGGTGGTGAACTTCATCGCCGACACCCAGAAGCAGATCAGGTTCATGACCGCCCGTACGAAGAAGTCGATGGACGGCACGGTCGAGGCCACCACCGAGTACATCGAGGGCGACCTGGCCATGGCCGCCCGGGCCCAGCGCGAGGCGGCGAAGGCCCCGACCCCTGCCGAGATCAGAGCCGTCGGGGAGAAACCCGGCCGCCGGGGCGGGGAGCAGCGGCCGTGATCAAGCCGGGCGGGATACCCCAGTACACGGGCGACTTCGGCCAGTTGGAGAAGGCCGTGTCCGGTCTGCGCACGCCACGGGCATCCGGAGCGGCGGGAAGGACGTCCATGCCCGCTTCCAGGCGACGGCCGCGTACTACAAGGCCCCGGAGGCGGAGCAGCTGTTCTCGTCGACCCGGCCGGTCATGGACACGGCCGAGGAGTTCGCCGGGGACATCGAAGCGCTGGCCGACGCCCTGGACACGTTCATCGTCGAGGCCAAGCCGCACGCCGACCGGCTCAAACAACTGAAGCTGGACGCGATCGATTTCGTCGCCACTGTCCGGGGCGATGACGACTGGACCGAGGACGAGAAGAAGACCGACGCGCACCAGGCGTTGATGGACGGTGTGGAGGCGGCGCGCGCGGGCTTCCAGGAAGCCGAACGCAACGCGGCCAACAAGATCAACGCACTCAGCCCGGGTGTCTGCCGCCCAGCGTGGATCGTGGACGACGGCACCCACGGGCTCGGCATGTACGGCCAGAAGGCAGGCGCGCTCAAGGGGATGAAGGACCTGCCGTGGGGCAGCCCGGAGGGGCGCACCTACGAACGCTGGAGCCTGGAGTGGTGGGCGCACGGGGCCAAGAGCTGGGCGTGGGACGGCTTGGTCAAGGACAGCATCTGGGGCGGCATCGACGGCCTGGGCACCCTGATCGGCTTCCACGGCGGCAAGGCCCGCGACCAGGCCTGGGACGGTCTGCGCCGCACCGCCGTCGGCGGCTACGCCTACGGCATGGACCTGTTCGGGCAGGGCGAGCACCTCTCCGACTGGCAGCGTGACAGCAAGGCGTACGCGAAGGAGTTCGGCAAGCAGTTCATCGCGTACGACATGCAGGAGGAGGACCCGGCCCGCGCCCACGCCACGGTCTCCTTCAACCTGCTCACCCTCGCCGCCGGCCCCCTCGCCGTCGCGTCCAGGCTCGGCAAGGGCGGCACGCTCGCGAAGGCGGCCGGCAGCATGGCGAAGATCGGCGACGCCCTCGACCCGCTCTCCGGCACGTTCAGGGCCGCCAAGGCGCTTTCGGACCTGCCCAAGGTCTCCCAGGTCCTGGCCAACGTCAGCGACCACCTCCAACTGCCGAAGTCCCGGTTCCCCGACAGCACCCTCGACCTCGACCGCCGCTACCGGATCGACAGGGACGGCAACTTCATCCCGCTCAACCGGGACGGCACACCCACCACCGCCCCGGTGCCGCGTGAGCCCGCAGCAGGCGAACGGACAGTTGGCGCCGAACTCAACGACCGCGAGCTGGTTGGTGCGGGTGCCCGGACAGGCGAAGGCGGCGCCCGCACGGCGGAGAACAGCTCGGCAGGAGCCAGCGGCGACACGCGTGGTGGGGGCGAGCGTGATGTCCCGGACGGCGGAACCGCAGCCACGCACGGTGCGGGCGGGGCTGCCTCACCCGACAGGGGACCGACTCAGAGTCACGAGGCTCACTCCGGGGACACGCACGCAGAAGGCCGGGCCGGGCGCGGCTCGGACAGCACTGACGGATCAGGCGAAGCTGATGCGAGCAGCCGTCACGAGTCGGCGCACGAGCATGACAATGCTCGCGAAGACACGCATGAACCGGATGAGCAAGACGGAGAACCGGCTGTCGCCGATTCAGCGCGAGCGTCCCACGATGTGGGGCAACACGGTGGCGGCGAAGCAGTCGGCGAGCCCGACTTCACGCGCCCGGCCCTGCCTCCCGGGGAGGCTCAGCTGTCTCTGCGCCAGCTGCGTGCCCTGCGCGGATGGCGCCACCGCTTCACCATGGCGGAAGAGATAGGCCGAGAGATGTTCGGTGGCGGTCCCGAGCGGCACTACCCCGTTCCGACCCATGATCACCCCTACTATCCTGTAGAGGCCCCGCGTGGCCGTAAAGTAGACGTGCCCGTGGATTTGCCGGATGGCCGCACTTTGGCCGTTGAAATCAAGCACTATCTGGAGTTCCGAACCGTTAGACTCTCTGATGGAACGAGCCAGAGAGTAAAGGGCGCAGTGCCTCTGAAGGGCATGATAGAGCAAATCAATAAAGATCTCACACTGCGACGGATGAACCCGGGTTATGACCCGCGGTGGGTATTCATGGATGCACCTCCATCCGAGGCTCTCCGGAATTATCTCATCCAGGCGCGCATCATTTTTGTCGAATACGGCCCTGCCCCCAAATAGGTGCCAGTTACAGCGGAAGGTGTCAGAAATGGTAAGGGCGGGTACTCCGGAACCTGATCTCGAGCGATGGTCCGAAGAGGGACGCCAGACGGTCATCGATGTCGCTGACATGCTAGGAGTTCCTCCAACCACGTACACCAGGGATCCACTGAGTCTGATTCCAGCCCTGCAGAATTACGTGTCACGCCTCCCTCTCGACCAGTTCGACCAATCGGACTGGGCAACACTGCACAGTGACCTGATGTCATATGTGTCAGATTTCCTGATCCAAAAACACGGCGCCCGCTGGACAGTAGTCGATGACTCAACTACAGCTCGCGGTTATCGCTATGTCATCGAAGCGGAAGATCGCGATGGGGAGAATCGCAAACTCGACCCTGCAGATGTCGTGATGGCCGAGTTCAAAAATCTTCCCATCGAGGTCACGAGGATGCTCGCCAGTGCAGAACTCACGCTGCGTTTGGCATCTCAAGCCAGCGAAGAGGGATGACGCATTCCGGCACTTCAGGAGCAGCACATGACCCAGGACGTCATAGCCCTCACCCCGCAGATGCCGGACACCAGGACGCTGTTGGCCGGGCTGCACGCCGGCGGACCGGATCTGCGGGTGGGGGAGGCGGGCGGTGGGTCCGTCGTTCAGTTGTGCACAGCCGGCGGGCAGGCGTTGGTGTCGGTCGAGGCGCCCCGGTACGTCCAGGTGCCGGGCGAGGTGGCGCGGTTGCTCGGGCCCGACGTGCGCGCGGAGTCGCCCGTGTGGTGGACCGAGGCACGGGCGACCAGCACGGTGGAGGGGGCCGCACGGCTGGCCGGTTCCGTCGCCGGGCGGCTGAACGCCGTGCACGGGGGCACCGTCTGGCCGCCCGAGGCCGGGCACACCGATGTCGTGACCGGTCTCGCCGACGCCGTCGTGGAGGCGACCCCCATGGGCGTCGACCTGCTCACCGACGAGGCCGCCGTCGTCATCCAGGGCCGCCCCGTGATCGCCGCCACGACCTGGCTGACCGACATCGTAAGCAACGCGGCCCGCACCGGGCGCGAGCTGCAGATCGTCACCCCGCCCGGCACCCGGCTCACCTTCCCCGCCCGCACACTGCTGGACGGGCTGCCCTCCCGCTGGGTCGTACACGATCCCGAGTGCGGCTACTACGACGGCCTCTCCGGAGCCGTATTGCACTGGAACGGCGAGCGATTCGCGCCTGCCGTCGGGGACAGCCCCCAGATCGCGGACACCTTCCGGCCCCGACCCGGCACCGAAGGCGAACAGCAGTTGCTGCTCTCCATCCGTACGGTCCACCCCGCCGACGAACACCTCCTCCTGGGCGGCGCCCTGGAGCAGGCCTGGCGCACACTCACCGGAGCCCCGCCCGCCGGATGGTCCACCGCCGAACCCGTCAACGTGCCGTGGTCACCCCGCCAGCTCACCGACCTGTCCCGCACCCGCGCTCAACGGTCCCTGCCCACCTGGACCGTAGCCGTCGGCGCCCCCGACCGCCCCGCGATCGCCACCACGCGCACGGTCCACACCGAGGCCGGTGTCGAGGAGCACATCACGCTGCTCATCGGCCACGACGCCGATGCCGCAGCGGACACCCTCGCCGAGCTGGCCGAGGCACTGTCCGCCCGGCACAACCTCGCCACCATGATCGGCCAACTGCGCACCGCACGCGCCGACCTGGCCGTCCCCGCCCACCACGAGCCGCCCCCGGTCCCCCTCACCTTCACCCTCGGCCCCGACGCCGTCACCGAACTCGGGCTCGACCACGCCCGCAGGGCCCTCTGCGACGCCGCGCCCTCTCGACTCGGTCCGGCCACCCGGCCTGCCCTGCACTACACGCTCGGCGACGGCACCGACCCCGCCACCGCCTGGCAACGCCTGCGGCAGATCAACGACTACGTGAATGGCGCCCGGTAGACGGAACAGGCAGGTGAGTCCGTGGCGCGCACAGGAGCCGCGACGGTTGCCGACTCGACGCCTCTACGTCGAAGGGGCTGACAGTGGGCTTCTGGATGGGAATCACCCGCCACGACAACGCGGAAATCCTGCAACTGCTCGACCACCCGGAAGGGCCGGACGCAGGGAGGGAGCGGGTTCGCGACGAGTGGAATTCCGACGACGACTATCACCGGCCCGGATCCATACTGCGCACGCTCGAGAAGCCCTGGCGAAGGCGTGGACCCGGCACCCGGGCTGGTTCCGCGACTTCGCCCAAATGGAGTCGGGCGCGGTGGCGCTGCACTACTACAGCAACCAGGCGAGCCCCGGCCTGCTCCAGACCGAGGGCTACGCACGCGCCCTGTTCGCCCAGCGGCGCCACTGGTTCAAGAGCAGCTACAGCGACGGCGAGGGCGGCGAGTACATCGAGGTCGCGACCTGCCCCACCGCCGTCCACGTCCGTGACTCCAAGAACGTCCCGGGACCGCACCTCGATGTCGCGCCCGACGCCTGGGCGGCCTTCGTCTCGTACGCACGGCAGGGCTGATCCGGCCCCTGCCCGTGCCCGCCCCGGGTCGCGGTGATCGTCCCGGGGCGGGCACGGGCGGCAATCCGGATGTGTCCCGGCAGCGGATGCGGGGAAACTGCGGGCATGCCGATTGTTGAAGTCTCGCCCGAGGTGTCCATCGCATACGAGACCTTCGGTGACCCCGCCGATCCGCCCGTCCTGCTCGTGGCGGGTTCCGGCGCCCAAATGATCGCCTGGCACAAGGACTTCTGCTGCGCGCTCGCCGGGCGTGGCCGCTACGTGATCCGGTACGACAACCGCGCCTGCGGGCTCTCCACCAAGTTCGACGGTCATCCCGTCGAGACGGGCCAACTCATCGCCGCCGTGAGCTCGGGAGACGTTCCGGCCGCCCTCGCGATGGTTCCCTACACGCTCCAGGACATGGCCGACGACGGTCTCGGCCTGCTCACGGCGCTCGGGATCGAGCGGGCCCATGTGGTCGGGTCCTCGATGGGCGGCATGCTCGCGCAGCTGATGGCCATCGCCCGGCCGGACCAGGTGCTGACCCTGACGTCGATGATGTCCACGACCGGCGAACCCGAGTACGGCCGGTCCAGCCCCGAGGCCCGGGCGGTGATCTCCGGTCCGAAGCCGACGGACCGCGAGGGGTACGTCGCGGCGGCGGAGCAGGACCTGGTCTGGGCCTCCAGGCGCTACGGCGATCCTGCGGCCCTTCGTGAGCTGGCCGCCCAGAGCTACGACCGCGCGTACTGCCCGGCCGGAGCCGGGCGTCAGCTCGGGGCGATGATCCTCAGCGGTTCACGCGCATCCGCGCTCCGGGAGCTCCGGGTTCCGACCCTGGTGATCCACGGCCTGGACGACACGCTGATCGATCCCAGCGGCGGGGAACGCACTGCGGCTCTCGTACCCGGGGCGGAGCTCCTGCTGATCCCCGACATGGGCCACGACCGCCCCCGCGAACTCTGGCCCGTGCTCCACGACGCCATCGAGGCCCACACCGGCCGCGCATGAGCGCCTTCCGGCCGCCCCGCGCCACTGCCAGGACTGGACTGAGCGGGACGGCCGGACGCGGTGAACTCCGCACGAGTCGCACCGTCTGCTGTGCAGGCCCTGAGACGGTGCGGTCACCCGGGACGACGTGCCGCGCCGCCATCCGCGCGTCGGCGCCGTCCCGGGTGGCCCCGCCCCCGTTTCAGCACTTCCAGGTGTGAGAACGCAGGTAGGTGCCCGCACCGGCGAGGTTCTTCTTCTGCCCCTTCCCCAGACAGAACACCTTCGTGCCCCCGAGGCCGGTCTTGGTGTACGCCGAGACCGACTTCCCGGAGTTGCCCGCGTTGAACACGGACTTCACCCTGGTCCCCTTGGCCCACTTGCACACGCTCGAACCGTTCAGCCAGTCGGGATCCTCGTACGTCCACCCGCAGACGCTGCCCGTTCCGTTGGCACCGCTGTAGGCGCAGAACGTCCCGGGCGTGCACTGCCAGGCATCAGGGGCGGCGGATGCCGAGGTGGGCGCGATGAGTGCGGCGGCGAACGCCGTCGCTGTCGCCGCGCCCGCGAGGAGCCTTACCCGCTTGCCGAATTTCCCCATGATTCCTCCTGCTTGATTTCGCGAGCACCGTGGAGGTGTCCGCTCGGCGATCGGCGGAACCTCGAAGGTAGTAACTGACGATCAGTCACGGGAGGGGCGTGTAGGGGCAGTGGGTACGCGCCCGGGGTGGGCCAAGTGAGTCTTCTCGACCTGAACGAGTGAGCCTTCTCCAGCCTCGCGTCGAGGTGCGGTGAAGTGCGGTGCGGTGCGGTGCGGTGCGGTGAAGGACGATGGCAGCCTTCGCGATGCCGGTAATCCGACTCGGGCCGGTGGCCCGGCTTGGCACCGCCGGCGAAACCCGCGACGAGACGCACCCTGCCGGCGGGTCTGCGTCGGCGGGGCTACGCCGCGTACCCCTCCAGCCAGGCCGGGAACTCCGTCAGGGACGACAGGACGACGTCCGCCCCCGCCTCCCGGAGCTCGTCCGCGCCGCACGGGCCCGTGGTGACCGCGACCGACAGGGCGCCGGCCGTGCGGGCGCCGCGTACGTCGCCGGTGTGGTCGCCCACGTAGATGTCGGCCGCGTGCTCGCGCAGCGCGTGGCCCTTGGCCTCGGCCCACAGGCCGCCGATGACCGCGTCGGGTTCGATGCCGAGGTGCTTCATGTGGAGTTCCGCGTTCGGCCGGTGCTTGGCCGTGACAACGATCGCCCGGCCGCCCCGGGCGCGTATCGCCGCAACCGACTCCCGGGCTCCCGGCAGGGCGTGGCTCGGGGTGATGGCGTGTGCGGGGTAGATCTCCCGGTAGCGGTCGGCGGTGGCGGCCACCACGTCGGCCGGGAACCAGTTCCGCAGTTCCTCGTCGACCGGCGGGCCGAGCCTGCTCACCACCAGGTCCGCGTCGATCGGCGTCCCCGTCTCGGCGGAGAGCGCCAGGTAGGCGGCCTTGATTCCGGGCCGGGTGTCGATGAGCGTCATGTCGAGGTCGAAGCCGACCGTCAAGGGGTGCGAAGGCATGGCATCCATTGTCGCGGGGCGGGGGCGGGGACAACGACAGGACGGGGTGGCGTCCGGTTCGGGACGGGGTCGGTGACCGGTTCGGGACGGGGCGGCGTCCGGGCCGGGGTCGGAACGTCGCGTGTATCCCGGGTAGGGGGCTATGGCTCGAAATCGACGGTGCTTAGACTTAGCCAAGCCTAACTTTGCTTCGCTCTCGATTGGGTCCGATGTCAGCCGCCGCACCACGCCGCTCCAGACGCGCACTCGCGACGGCGGCGGCCGTCGCGGCGCTGCTGGTGGCGATACTCCTCAGCCTCGCCGTGGGGGCCCGTTCCATACCCCCGTCCGAGGTGTTCGACGCCCTGCTGAACGGCGGGCACTCCGACAATGCCGAAGTCGTCCGGAACCTACGGGTGCCGCGCACCCTGATCGGGCTGATGGTCGGCGCCGCACTGGCCCTCGCGGGCACGGTGCTCCAGGGCATCACCCGCAACCCCATCGCCGACCCCGGCATCCTCGGCATCAGCCAGGGCGCATCGGTGGGTGTGGTGCTGGCCATCGCGTACGCCGGTGTCCACACCCTGACCGGATACGTGTGGTTCGGGTTCGTGGGGGCGGCGGTCGCCTCCGTCGCCGTGTACGCCATCGCGTCGAGCGGGCGCGGGGGCGCCACCCCCGTGAAGCTCGCCCTGGGCGGCGCCGCGATCAACGCACTGCTGGTCTCGGTGATCTCGGCGGTGCTGACGACCAACGCGTCCGCGCTGGACGAGTTCCGCTTCTGGCAGGTCGGCTCGCTCGGCGGGCGGGAGGCCGACGTCGCCCAGCAGATCTGGCCGTTCATGCTGCTCGGGACGGTCCTCGTACTGTCCGTGGCACGCGGGCTCGACGCGCTGGCGCTCGGCGAGGACCTGGCGAAGGGCCTGGGGCAGAAGGTCGCCACGGTACGGATCGTCGGCGGCATCGGGGCCACGGTGCTGACCGGTGCCGGTGTCGCGGCGGCCGGGCCGATCGCGTTCATCGGGCTCGCCGTCCCGCACATCGCCCGCGCGGTCGTCGGCTCCGACCACCGCTGGGTGCTGCCGATGGCCACGCTGATCGGGCCCGTGATGCTGCTCGTCTCCGATGTCGTCGGCCGCGTCCTGTTCCCGCCGAGCGAGGTGCCGGCGGGCGTGATGACGGCCCTGATCGGCGTTCCGTTCCTGGTCGCCCTGGTACGCCGGAAGGCGGTGCCCGCATGAGTACCGGGACGAAAACGGCCGTAACCTCCGGGGCACAGGCCGTGAAGGCGGCGGTGCGGGTGCGGCCCGCCGGGTACGGGGTCGTACGGATCGGGGCGCGGGGCCGGTTCCTGCTGCACCGCCGGGCGGCCCTGGTCGCCGCCGCCCTGGCCGTCCTGCTGGCCGCGGTCGGTGTCGCGTACCTCTGCGTCGGCGAGAGCTTCGTGGCACCCGGCGAGGTCGTGAAGGTGATCCTGGGGCAGCCGTCCCCGGACGAGCTGGTCGTCGGCACGCTGCGGCTGCCGCGGATGGTCACGGGGCTGCTGGTCGGCATGGCGTTCGGGATCGCCGGTGCGCTGATCCAGACCGTCGCCCGCAACCCCCTCGCGAGCCCCGACATCATCGGCATCAGCCAGGGCGCCGGCGCGCTCACGGTCGGCGCGATGACCTTCGGCATCACCTCGTACACCGTCCTGCCGTACCTGTCCGTCATCGGCGGGGTGGCCGCGGCGGCGCTCGTGTACGTCTTCGCCTGGCGCGGCGGCCTGCACGCGGCCCGCTTCGTCCTCATCGGCATCGGCTTCGCGATCGCGCTGCGGTCGGTCACCACCCTGTTCCTGACGAAGGGCGACTACCTGGTCGCCCAGCAGGCCAAGATCTGGATGACCGGCTCGCTCAACGGCCGGGGCTGGGACCAGGCCGTGCCGCTCGCCTGGACGCTGCTGCTCCTGCTGCCCGCCGTGCTGTGGGCCGCCCGCGCGCAGCGCACCGTCTCGCTGGACGACGACACCGCGACCGCGCTCGGGGTGCGGCTCGGGCAGGTGCGGCTCGGGCTCGTCGCCATCGGTGTGGTCCTGGCGTCCGTGGCGACCGGCACGGCCGGGCCGGTCGACTTCGTGGCGCTGCTCGCCCCGCAGATCGCCCGCCGGATGACCCGCACCGCGCAGATCCCGCTGCTGTGCTCGGCACTGCTCGGCGCGGTGATCGTGGTGCTCGCGGACCTGCTCGCGCGCAAGCTCTTCTCGCCCACCGAACTGCCGGTGGGCGTCCTGACGGCGGCGGTCGGCGCCCCGTACCTGATCTGGCTGATCGTCCGCGGACGGGGCGGCGGTCGCGGCAATGGAGGCACCGCATGAGTTCGACCCGTACGTCCGGCACCACGTCCGATGGCGTGTCCGGCAGCACGTCCGATGACACGTCCAATGGCACGTCCAGCGGCCCGACCGGCCGGCTCGCCGCGCGGGGGCTGACGCTCTCGTACGAGGACCGCACCGTCGTCCACGAGCTGGACCTCACCGTGCCGGACGGGCGGGTCACCGTCATCGTCGGCCCGAACGCCTGCGGCAAGTCGACCACCCTGCGCGCGCTGGGCCGGCTGCTCAAGCCGCGCGGCGGGTCGGTGCTCCTCGACGGCACCGAGCTGTCGAAGATCCCCACGCGGAAGATCGCCCAGTCGATCGGGCTGCTGCCGCAGACCCCGGTGGCGCCGGAGGCGATCACCGTCTCCGACCTCGTCGCCCGCGGCCGGCAGCCGCACCAGCACTGGTGGCAGCAGTGGTCGGACGAGGACGAGCGGGCGGTGACGGAGGCGATGGAGCGCACGAACGTCTCCGCGCTCGGCGACCGGTCGGTGGACGAGCTGTCCGGCGGGCAGCGCCAACGGGTCTGGATCGCGATGGCGCTCGCCCAGGAGACCGATCTGCTGCTGCTCGACGAGCCGACCACGTACCTCGACATCGCGCACCAGGTGGAGGTCCTGGACCTGGTGCGCCGGCTCACCGCCCCGGCGGCGGACGGCACCCGCGGCCGGACCGTCGTCACCGTGCTCCACGACCTCAACCAGGCCGCCCGTTACGCGGACCACCTGGTCGCCATGAAGGCGGGCCGGATCGTCGCCGAGGGCCGTCCGGAGGACATCGTCACGGCCGACCTCGTGCACGAGGTCTTCGGCCTGGACGCGGTGATCGTCCCGGACCCGGTGACGGGGTCGCCGCTGGTGGTGCCGGGGGCTCCCTGGCAGGCCGAACCGGCGCCGGAACCAGCACCGACGCCGACCCCGACGTCATGAGCCCGCGCACCCGCGGCCGGCATCCCCACGCACCAACATCCTGAGCCCGCGCATCCGCGACCGGCATTCCGTCCCCGACGAAAGGCACCCCATGCCCACCTCCATCCGCCGCCGCGGCCTCGTCCTCGGCGCCCTCACCCTGACCGGCGCGCTCACGCTCGGCGCCTGCGGTTCCTCGGACTCCGACAGCGGCGACGGCGCCGGCTCCGGGGCGGCCAAGAAGCACACCATCAAGACGGTCATGGGCGACATCGAGGTCCCCGTGGCCCCGAAGCGCGTCGTGGTCCTCGACACCGGCGAGCTGGACTCCGCGCTCAGCCTCGGCGTGCAGCCCGTCGGCGGGACGCACTCGGCGACGGAGGAGAGCTTCCCGTCCTACCTGCCCGAGAGCCGGACGAAGGACATCAAGGAGGTCGGCGAGATCGCCAACCCCAACCTGGAGACCGTCGCCTCGCTGAAGCCGGACCTGATCCTCACCAGCAAGGTCCGTGACGGCGACCGCTACGAGCAGCTCAGCAAGATCGCCCCCACCGTGATGACGGAGTCCACCGGAACGGCCTGGAAGGACAACTTCCAGCTGCACGCGGAGGCGCTCGGCAAGCAGGCCGAGGCGAAGAAGGTCCTCGCCGAGTACGACGCCCACGTCGCGAAGGTGACCGAGGCGATCGGCGGGAAGGAGAAGGCCGCCAAGACGGAGGTCAACTTCGTCCGCTTCGTCGAGGGCGCCGACATCCGCATCTACGGCAAGCAGAACTACATCGGCTCGATCCTCGCCGACCTGGGCCTGGGCCGCCCCGCGATCACCGACAAGGCCAAGGACGGCTTCTCGTACGACGTGTCCCCCGAGAAGATCGACCTCGCGGACGCGGACGTCGTCTTCACCTCCACCTACGGCGACCCGGGCAAGGCGGGCACGACCAAGACGATGAACAGCGGCCTGTGGAAGGGGCTGAAGGCCTCCAAGAACGACAAGGTCTTCAAGGTCGACGACCGGCTGTGGATCGCGGGCATCGGCTACACGGCCGCGGACAAGATCCTCGACGAGCTCCAGGGCTACCTGACGAAGTAGAGGTAGAAGTAGAAGCAGGAGAAGCAGGAGAAGCAGGAGAAGCAGGAGCAGCAGGAGCAGGCAGGGGGTGAGGGGCGGCCGGGTCCGGTTCGCCCCCACCCCTTCCTCCTCTACTCCACGCGCCGCCGCGCCCGCCACACCAGGAACGCCGCCGAGGCCAGCGCGGCCGTGCGGACCACCACCGGCCACACCCCGCCCAGCGCGTCCCCCAGTCCACCTTGCGGGACGGGTTCGCCCCAGCGGCCCTCGGTGCGGCCCCAGAGCCAGATGACGGCGCCCGCCACGACCACGCCCGGCAGCCCCATCGCGGCCCACTTCGCCTCCGCGCGGGACAGGGTGCGCGAGCTGTACGCGATCAGCCAGCCGCCCGCCAGGGCGAGCCAGTTGCCCAGGGCCGCGCCGACGACCAGCAGCACGGCGGCGAGCAGCAGCAGGGGGTGGGAGAAGCCGCGACCGCTCGTCCCTTCCTCGCGGGGGGCGTCACGGGTCCGACGGCGGAGCCCGGGGAGGCGGCGGCGCTTCGGGGGTGCCTCACCCACGTCGGGCGCCTCGTCCCCGTCCGGCGCCCCCTCGTCGTCCGGCGCGTCGTCCGCGCCCGCGCGCGGGTCCGGCACCGCCTCCTTCGGCGAGGGCGGCCTCAGCATGGCCGGGATCTCGACCCCGCCGACGAACCCCGGCACGTCGACGCCGTCGCCGAACGGGCTCGACTCGATCCGCCACCAGTCGGGTTCGCTCCCGGACGGCCCCAGCTCGTCCGTACCGGCCCGGTGCGGCGGCGAGTGCACCGGCCCGGTCGCCGAGCCGATGGCGGATTCGGCGTCGGGCCCCGGCCCGGGGTCGGGCTCCTTCGCCCGGGACCGCGGCACGGCCCTCCCCGAACCGGCCTTCCGGAGCGCTTCCTTGAACGACGCGCGCGGGTTGAACGACGTGCGCGGGCTGAGTGACGTGCGTGAGGTGGGGGATGTGCGGGGGTTGAGGGACGCAGGTGAGTTGAGGGACGTACGCGGGCGGGGCACGGCGGGACCTGTCCCCGTCTCCCCCGCCTCTCTCATCTCCCCCGTCTCTCCCGTCTCTCGCGTCTCCTCCGTCGGTTCCTCGTCCCGTCCCGGGCCCGCCGCGCCCGCCGTGTCCGCCGTGCCCGTCGCATCCGTCGCGCTCACCGGGTCCGACGCGCCCGCCGGACTCGCCGGGCCTGCCATGTCCGCCATATCCGCCGTGTCCGTGCCGTCCGCCGACGCGGCCGCCGCGGCGACCAGTTCGTCCGGCGTGCCGAGCTTCCCGATGATGCGGCGGACCGCCGCCGGGGAGTCCGCGGACTGCTTTCCGCGCTGCCGGTCGATCTCGCCCCGGAGCTCGGAGACGAGCCTCATCCGGGCGCCCGAGGACAGCTGTTGCTGCTGGGCCAGGTCCCCGACCCGGCTCAGGTAGTCGTAGACCAGCTGGTCGCTCTCGATCCCCACGCGTCGATTCCCCTCTGCCGCCCTGCACCGAAGGTAGCGTCCCGACCCCGTCCCGAACGACTGCCGTGGCGTCGGCCCTGGCGTCCGTCAGGGCATCCGCCGGGGCACGGGCGGTGCCGGACAGCCGTCCGTCCCGGAGCGGATGGCGACCTTCCCGGGGCGGATGGGGGCTACCGTGGGACGGATGGGGATGACCACACCACCGCGGACGCTCGCCGAAGCCCTCCGCGCCCGGGACGACGAGTCGTTGGCCGGGCTGCTGCGTGCCCGTCCCGACCTCCTCAACCCCGTGCCGGGCGACATCACCCAGCTCGCGACGAGAGCCGGCACCCGCGCCTCCGTCGTACGCGCGCTGGAACACCTCGACAAGTTCGCCCTGCAGACCGCCGAGGCCCTGGCGGTGGCGCCCGACCCCGCCCCGTACGAAACGCTGCTCGGCCTGTTCACCGGCGACGGGGACGGCGGCGACGGCCGGAGCGACGAGAGCCGGAGCGGGGACGGCGCTGCCCCGGACGCGGTGCTCACGGACGCGCTGCCCGGCGCCCTGGCCACCCTGCGCGAGCAGGCCCTCGTCTGGGGGGAGGACGACCGGCTGCGCCTGGTGCGCACCGCGCGCGAACTCCTCGCCCCGTCCCCGCAGCACCCCTCCCCCACCGGCCTCGGGCCGACCGTCGCCGAGGCGACCTCGGGGATGTCCCCCGGCCGCCTCCAGGAGATCCTGGCCGCCGCCGGGCTGCCCGCCACCCACGACCCGGTCTCCGCCGTGGCGTCCCTGGCCGGGCTGTTCACCGACCGGGGCCGGATGGCCGAGCTGCTGGACACCGCCCCCGCCGAGGCCCTGTCCGTACTGGACCGGCTGGTGTGGGGGCCGCCGTACGGGGAGATCACCCCGAACCCCACGCCGCCCGTGCGGTGGCTGCGCGACCGGGGGCTGCTGCTGCCCGTGTCGACCCGCACCGTGGTGCTGCCCCGCGAGGCCGCCCTGCACCTGCGGGCCGGCCGCGCCCACCGCGTACCGGAGCCGCGGCCCCCGGCCGTGGAGGCGGTCGCCCGGCGCGATCCACAGGCTGTGGACAGTGCCGCGGCCGGCCAGGCGTTCCTGGCCGTGAGCACCGTCGAGGAGCTGCTGAAGAACTGGAACGGCGGCGGCCCCCCGATACTGCGCGCCGGCGGGCTCAGCGTCCGGGACCTGAAGCGGACGGCCACCGCCCTCGAAGTCCCCGAGCCGGTCGCCGCGTTCTGGGTCGAGACCGCCTACGCGGCCGGGCTGCTGGCCTCCGACGGGGAGGCCGACGAGCGGTACGCCCCGACGCCCGCGTACGACGACTGGGCCGAACTCCCCGCCCAGGAACGGTGGGTGGCCCTCGCCGCCGCCTGGCTCGCCGCCACCCGCACCCCCGGGCTGGTCGGCGGCCAGGACGCCAAGGGCCGGGCCCTGTCCGCACTCGGACCCGAACTCGACCGCTCCGCCGCCCCCGAGGTGCGCCACCGGGTCCTCGCGCTCCTCGCCGCCCTCGAACCGGGCACCGCCCCCGACCCGGAGACCGTGCTCGCCCGGCTCCGCTGGGAGCGCCCCCTGCGCGGCGCCGCGCCCACCCCCTCGGGAGGGCCGTCGGAAGGGGGCTCGGACCTGCGGTCGCGCATCGCGCTGTGGACGCTCAACGAGTCCGAACTCCTCGGCATCACCGGTCGCGGGGCGCTCGCCTCGCACACCCGCGCCCTGCTCGGCTCCGGGCCCGCCGAGGCCGCCGCGCTGCTCGCGCCCCTGATCCCGGAGCCGCTGGACCACGTCCTGCTCCAGGCCGACCTCACGGCCGTCGCCCCCGGCCCGCTGGAACGCCCCCTGGCCGACATGCTCTCCGCCCTCGCGGACATCGAGTCGAAGGGCGGCGCGACGGTCTACCGGTTCACCCCGGCGTCCGTGCGCCGTGCCCTGGACGCCGGGCAGTCGGCGGCCGACCTGCACGCGTTCCTCGCCGCCCACAGCCGCACACCCGTCCCGCAGCCGCTCAGCTACCTCATCGACGACGTCGCCCGCCGCCACGGCCACCTGCGGATCGGCGCCGCCTCCTCGTACGTGCGCTGCGACGACGAGGCCGTGCTGAACGAGATCCTCGCCGACCGGCGTTCGGCCACCCTGCGCCTGCGCCGTCTCGCGCCGACGGTGCTGGCCGCCCAGGTCGACCCCGCGTCCCTGCTCGACGGGCTGCGCGAGATGGGGTACGCCCCGGCCGCCGAGTCCGCCGACGGCGACGTCCTGATCACCCGCGCGGGGGCCCGCCGCACCCCGCCCCGCACACCCCCCGTCCCCGTCCCCGAGGGCCCGCCGGTGCCGGACGGCACGCTGCTCGGCGCGGCGGTCCGGGCGATCCGCGCCGGGGACACCGCCGCCACGGTGGCCCGCAAGGACACCGCCACAACCTCCGACGCCCCCGCTGCCCCGCCCGGCTCGCTGCCCCGCACGACCTCCGCCGAGACCCTCGCCACCGTCCAGGCCGCGGCCATGACCGGCTCGGCGCTCTGGATCGGCTACGTCAACGCGGACGGCGCGGCCAGCCAGCGCGTCATCGCCCCGGTCCGGGTCGAGGGCGGCTTCGTCACGGCGTACGACCACACGGCGGACGAGATCCGCACGTACCCCCTGCACCGGATCACCGGCGTCGCCGAACTCGCCGACGACACCACGGCCTGAGCGACGGTCCCGGGCCCCGGCCCGGCCCCCGGGACCGGCCGGCGGCTGTCGAGGGCGCCGAGGGGCGCGACGGCCGCCGGCCGGTCCCGTGCGCGACGACACACGCGCCATGTCCCCTTCATGCGGCACACTGGACGTTTGGCCGTTGCCGGTCGTCCCGGCTGTTCCCGGCCGCCCCCGCAGCAGAAAGGGCCACGCGTGACCGGACCTCTCATCGTCCAGAGCGACAAGACACTGCTTCTCGAAGTCGATCACGACCAGGCCGACGCCTGCCGCCGTGCCATCGCGCCCTTCGCCGAACTGGAGCGCGCGCCCGAGCACATCCACACCTACCGGCTGACCCCGCTCGGCCTGTGGAACGCACGGGCCGCCGGGCACGACGCCGAGCAGGTGGTCGACGCGCTCGTGCAGTACTCGCGGTACCCCGTTCCGCACGCGCTGCTCGTCGACATCGCCGAGACGATGGCCAGGTACGGCCGCCTCACGCTCTCCAAGCATCCCGTACACGGCCTGGTGCTGACCTCCACCGACCGGCCCGTGCTGGAGGAGGTCCTGCGCTCGAAGAAGGTGCAGCCGCTGGTCGGGGCGCGCATCGACCCGGACACCGTGGCCGTGCACCCGTCCGAGCGCGGGCAGATCAAGCAGACCCTGCTGAAGCTGGGCTGGCCCGCCGAGGACCTCGCCGGTTACGTGGACGGCGAGGCGCACCGCATCGACCTCGTCGAGGACGGCTGGGCGCTGCGCCCGTACCAGAAGCAGGCCGTCGAGGGGTTCTGGCACGGCGGTTCGGGTGTGGTCGTGCTGCCCTGCGGGGCGGGCAAGACGCTGGTCGGGGCCGGTGCGATGGACCGGGCCAAGGCGACCACGCTGATCCTGGTGACCAACACCGTCTCGGCCCGGCAGTGGAAGCACGAGCTGGTGAAGCGGACCTCGCTGACCGAGGACGAGATCGGCGAGTACAGCGGCACCCGCAAGGAGATCCGGCCGGTCACCATCGCCACGTACCAGGTGCTGACGACCCGCCGGAAGGGCGTCTACCCGCACCTGGAGCTGTTCGACTCGCGGGACTGGGGGCTGGTGATCTACGACGAGGTGCACCTGCTGCCCGCGCCCGTCTTCAAGTTCACCGCCGACCTCCAGGCCCGGCGGCGGCTCGGCCTCACCGCGACGCTGGTGCGCGAGGACGGCCGGGAGTCGGACGTCTTCTCCCTGATCGGGCCCAAGCGGTTCGACGCCCCGTGGAAGGAGATCGAGGCGCAGGGCTACATCGCGCCGGCCGACTGCGTCGAGGTGCGGGTCAATCTGACGGACTCGGAACGTCTCGCGTACGCGACCGCCGAGGCCGAGGAGAAGTACCGGTTCTGTGCGACGACCGCGACGAAGCGGAAGGTGACGGAGGCCCTGGTGCGCAGGCACCGCGGCGAACAGACCCTGGTCATCGGGCAGTACATCGACCAGCTCGACGAGCTGGGCGAGCACCTGGACGCCCCGGTGATCAAGGGGGAGACCAGCAACGCCCAGCGCGAGAAGCTCTTCGACGCCTTCCGGCGGGGCGAGCTCGACGTCCTGGTGGTGTCGAAGGTCGCGAACTTCTCCATCGACCTGCCGGAGGCGACCGTCGCCATCCAGGTCTCGGGGACGTTCGGCTCGCGCCAGGAGGAGGCGCAGCGGCTCGGCCGGGTGCTGCGGCCGAAGGCCGACGGGCACGAGGCGCGGTTCTACTCGGTGGTCGCCCGCGACACGATCGACCAGGACTTCGCGGCGCACCGCCAGCGGTTCCTGGCCGAGCAGGGGTACGCGTACCGGATTGTCGACGCGGACGAGCTGCTGTCGGGGAGCTGAGCCGGGGACCGGCGTACGGAGGGCGGGGCGGTGACCGGCGCACGGAGGCGGGCCGGGGCGGGCGCGGTGGCGTGGAGCGTCCGTCCCAGTCCGGGGAAACGGGACGCGTGCGGAAAGTACGGGAAACGGTCGGCGTGCGGGAAACGGGCCGCGTGCGGCAGCAGTGCAGCAGTGCGAAGGCCGCGGCAGCACCCGGGCGTCGGGACGGTACTCAGCGGGACCGGCGCCGTATGCCCGCCTCCTCGGCGTACTCGCCGAGCACGACCACACCGAACGCGGCGCGGACGAAGACCTTGACGGCACGCACCGCGTCGCCGAAGTGGTGCGTGCGGGGGTGACCGGTGGCCGCGCTCATGTCGTGCGCGGGGCCGGTGCTGCTGGGGTTCAGGGTGACGGTGCTCATGTGTTCCATGGTCCTGCGCCGGACCCCCGCGGGCATCGGCCCCCGGGTTGAACCGGCGCACAGCACGAGTAGACCTCCGGTTGCATGCCGTCCCCTACGGGATGGACCCACAGGTGGGCAGGGGGGTGCCCGGCGGACCATGCAGAATGCCGACCCGCGGGGGCGGCCGAGCCCGTAGGGGACGGCCTGGGGCAGTCGGGGAGGCCGGAAGGGCCGAGTCCCGTTCGACCGGCGCGGGGACGGTGGATACAATCGCCGGTCTGCCCGCCTCCCGCACCGTGGTACCGGCGGCCCGTGAGGGGCCGTGCCGGCAGCCGGGGGAGCGCCGCCGACCGGACGGAAACCGGTCGGCAGCGTGCGCACACCCGCTGTGCGCACCCGTGATCGATTCCCGAGCGGACCGCATCACACCGTTCCCGAGCGACGCCCGGGGCCGGGGTGCGGTCCGCCGTCCTGCGTCGAAAAGCCGGAGGCAACACCGTGCCCGCGCACGAACACGAACACGACACCACCGAGCCCCTGGCTCGCGAACGCGCCCATCTCGCCGCGTCCCGCTCCGCGCTGCGCGCCATGCGCGAGGACGCCCAGGCCCTCGACATCCGCGACGTCACCGCGAACTGGGTCAACGCGGCCGTCCTGCAGGCCCAGATCGACGAGCGCATCAAGTCGCTCGCCGACCTCTCCCACACGCCGCTCTTCTTCGGGCGCCTGGACTATCTGCACCGGGTCGGGGGCGAGCTGGCCGAAGGTGCGGAGGGGGAGCAGTTCTACATCGGGCGGCGCCACGTCCACGACGCCGACGGCGACCCGATGGTCATCGACTGGCGCGCGCCGGTCTCGCAGCCGTTCTACCGGGCCTCCCGGAAGGACCCGCAGGACGTCGGGCAGCGCCGCCGCTTCGGCTACACCGGCGGTGAGCTGACCGCGTACGAGGACGAGCACCTCAGCGACCCCGCGGAGGCCGAGCAGACCAGCAAGCTCCTCCAGGCCGAGATCGAACGTCCGCGCGTCGGCCCGATGCGGGACATCGTCGCGACGATCCAGCCCGAGCAGGACGAGATCGTCCGCAGCGGGCTCGGCGGGACGGTGTGCGTGCAGGGCGGTCCCGGTACCGGGAAGACGGCCGTCGGCCTGCACCGGGTCGCGTACCTGCTGTACGCGCACCGCGAGCGGCTGGCCCGCACCGGCACGCTGGTCATCGGGCCGAACCGGTCGTTCCTGCACTACATCGAGCAGGTGCTGCCCGCGCTCGGCGAGCTGGAGGTGAAGCAGGCGACCGTCGACGACCTGGTGACGAGGGCGGGCGTCGAGGTGCGCGGCACGGACCCGGCGGACGCCGCCGTCGTCAAGGGCGACGCCAGGATGGCCGAGGTGCTGCGGCGGGCGGTCCGTTCGCACGTGACGCCGCCGACGGAGCCGGTCGTGGTCGTGCGCGGCTCGCGGCGCTGGCGGATTCCGGCGTACGAGCTGGCGGAGATCGTGACCGAGCTCCTGGCCCGCGACATGCGCTACGGGGCCGCCCACGAGGCGCTTCCGCAGCGCATCGCGCACGCCGTCCTGGTCCGGATGGAGGAGGCCGGCGAGGCCCCCGACGACCGGGTGCAGAACGCGGTGGCCCGCAACCCCGCGGTGAAGGCGGCCGTGAAGGCGATCTGGCCGGTCGTCGACCCCGCCAAGCTGGTGCTGCGGCTGCTGTCGGACGCGGAGTTCCTGGCCGCCCACGCGGAGGGGCTGCTCGACGAGGACGAGCAGAAGGCGATCCTGTGGACGAAGCCCGCCCGGAGCGTGAAGTCCGCGAAGTGGTCGGCGGCGGACGCGGTGCTGATCGACGAGGCGAGCGACCTGGTGGCGCGCACGCACTCGCTCGGGCACGTCGTGCTCGACGAGGCGCAGGACCTGTCCCCCATGCAGTACCGGGCGGTGGGCCGGCGCTGCACGACCGGTTCGGCGACGGTGCTCGGCGACCTCGCGCAGGGCACCACGCCGTGGTCGACGGAGAGCTGGGCGCAGGCGCTGCACCACCTCGGCAAGCCGGACGCGGTGGTGGAGGAGCTGACGGCGGGCTTCCGCGTGCCGCGCGAGGTGATCGCGTACGCGTCGCGGCTGCTGCCGGTGATCTCGCCGGGCCTGGCGGCGGTGGAGTCGGTGCGTGAGTCGCCGGGTTCGCTGGAGGTGCGGCGGGTGGCCGGTCCGGCGGAGCTGGACGCGGCGGTGCTCGCGGAGTGCGAGGCGTCGCTGACCCGGGAGGGGTCGATCGGCCTGATCGCGGCCGACGCCCGGATTCCGGTGCTGGCCGAAGCCCTGACCGCGGCGGGGCACGCGTATCTCTCCCCGGGCGAGGAGACGAGCGCCGAGTCCCGGCTGACGCTGGTGCCGGCCTCGCTCGCGAAGGGCCTGGAGTACGACTACGTGGTGCTGGACGAGCCGGCCGCGGTGGTGGACGGGGAGCCGGACGAACGCACGGGGCTGCGCCGGCTGTACGTGGCACTGACGCGTGCGGTGTCGGGGCTGACCGTGGTGCATGCGGCGGAGCTGCCGGACCGGCTGGCGGCACCGGGGGCCTGAGAGGGACCGGGCCGAAAATCCCAGGGCCTCGGGGCCGGGGCGCGGGAGCCGGGGAGCTGAGAGGTACGGGGCCGGGGCTGCTGCTCTCGGCCCCGGCCCCACCGGGGCCACGCCCCCGGCCCGGCCCGTCACGCGTCCGGCACCGTTACTCGTCTGCTCGTCCGGCGCCGTTACGCACCCGGCCCCGTCACGCGTCCAGCACCGTGCGCCACTCCCGTACCGCCGCCGCGTCCACCGGGCCGGACCAGCCGTGCGGGCGGGCCGCGCCGCCGATGTGCACGGCGTCGATGCCCGCGGCCAGCAGCTCCGGCAGGTGCTCCAGACGCAGGCCGCCGCCCACCAGGATCTGCGGCTCGTACCCGGCCTCGCCCTGGCGTGCCGCCTCGGCCAGCAGGGTCGGGATGCCGTCGTCGACGCCCTTCGCCGAACCGGCGGTGAGGTAGGTGTCCAGGCCGGGCAGGTCGGCCAGCTGCTTGCGCAGGGCGTCCCGGTCGGCGGCCCGGTCGATCGCCCGGTGGAAGGTCCACCGGCAGCCGTCCAGTTCGGCGACCAGGCGCTCGACGGCGACCAGGTCCGGGTTCCCCTCCTCGTCGAGGAAGCCGAACACGAACTCCTCGGCGCCCGCCTCCCGCAGCTCGCGGGCCCTGGCCACCAGCTCCTCGATGTCACCGGCCGCGAAGCCGTCCGCCAGTCTGAGCATCACCCGCAGCGGGATGTCCACCGCCGCCCGGATCTCCGCGAAGGTCGCACGGGACGGGGTCAGGCCGTCCGCCGCCATGTCGGTGACCAGCTCCAGCCGGTCCGCACCACCCGACTGGGCCGCGACCGCGTCCTCCGCGTCGAGAGCGATCACCTCCAGGACTGCACGGTTGCTCATGGGATCCCAATCCTCCAGGAAGCGACAATAGGTCTAGTCCAATGACCAGCCTACGGGCCGGTACGCCGGCTGTGCAGCCCAACGCCACGCGAAGATACGTGAGGTCAGCCGCACACCGGGCGGCCAGACGCGCACACTCCGGGCCCCGGCGGCATTTCCACCCTTGCAATTCATAGGGGTGGGGGGTATACATGAGTCAGCAATGCATACCCCCTAGGGGTATCAAGTCTCCGCCAGGGAGGACATCGTGTCCGCGCACACCGCCACACCCGGCCCCGGTACCGGCACCGGGACAGCCACCGGCACCACCGCAGAGGTCGAGCTCGCGATCGGCGGCATGACGTGCGCCTCCTGCGCGGCTCGCATCGAGAAGAAGCTCAACCGGATGGACGGTGTCGAGGCCACCGTCAATTACGCCACGGAGAAGGCGAAGGTCAGCTACCGGGGCGAGGACATCTCCGTACAGGACCTGATCGCCACCGTCGAGAAGACCGGTTACACCGCGCACGAGCCCGCGCCGCCGGCCCGCGCCGGGGACGACGCCCCGGGGACCGCCGCCGCCGGGGACGACGGGGCCGAGGAGCTGCGCCCGCTGCGGCAGCGGCTGCTCACCGCCGTCGCGCTCGCCGTGCCGGTGATCGCGATGTCGATGATCCCGGCGCTCCAGTTCGACTACTGGCAGTGGCTCTCGCTGACCCTGACGGCCCCGGTCGTCACGTACGCCGCGTGGCCGTTCCACAAGGCCGCGTTCACCAACGCCCGGCACGGCGCGGCGACGATGGACACGCTGATCTCGGTCGGCACCACGGCCGCGTTCCTCTGGTCGCTGTGGGCGCTGTTCTTCGGCACCGCGGGCATGGTCGGCATGACGCACCCCTTCGAGCTGACCATCGGCCGGAGCGACGGCGCGGGCAACATCTACCTGGAGGCCGCCGCCGGCGTCACCGCCTTCATCCTGGCCGGCCGTTACTTCGAGGCCCGTTCCAAGCGGAAGGCGGGCGCGGCCCTGAAGGCGCTGCTCGAACTCGGCGCCAAGGAGGTCACCGTGCTGCGCGGGGGCCGCGAGGTGACCGTGCCGACGGCCGAACTCCAGGTCGGCGACCGGTTCCTGGTCCGTCCCGGCGAGAAGATCGCCACCGACGGCACCGTCGTCGAGGGCGCCTCGGCCGTGGACGCGTCGATGCTGACCGGTGAGTCCGTGCCCGTGGAGGTCGGCGTCGGGGACTCCGTCACCGGGGCGACCCTCAACGCGGGCGGCCGGCTCGTCGTGGAGGCCACCCGGGTCGGTGCCGACACCCAGCTGGCCCGGATGGCGAAGCTGGTCGAGGACGCCCAGAACGGCAAGGCCGCCGCCCAGCGCCTCGCCGACCGGATCTCCGCCGTCTTCGTCCCCGTGGTCATCGCGCTCGCACTCGGCACGCTCGGCTTCTGGCTCGGCAACGGTTCGGGTCTGACCGCGGCGTTCACGGCGGCCGTGGCCGTACTGATCATCGCCTGCCCCTGCGCCCTGGGCCTGGCCACCCCCACCGCCCTCATGGTCGGCACCGGACGCGGCGCCCAGCTCGGCATCCTCATCAAGGGCCCCGAGGTCCTGGAGACCACCCGCCGCGTCGACACCATCGTCCTCGACAAGACCGGCACCGTCACCACCGGCCGCATGACCCTCCTCACCGTCCACACCACCGACACCACCACCGAGAACGACGTCCTGCGCCTCGCCGGCGCCCTCGAGCACGCCTCCGAGCACCCCATCGCCCAGGCCGTCGCCGCCGGAGCCGCCGAACGCACCGGCACCGCCCTCCCCACCCCCGAGGACTTCGCCAACATCGCCGGACTCGGCGTCCAGGGCGTCGTCGAGGGCCACGCCGTCCTCGTCGGCCGCGAACAGCTCCTCGCCGAGTGGGAGATCCGCCTCCCGGCGGAGCTGGCCCGCCGGAAGGCCGAGGCGGAGGCCGCGGGCCGGACGGCCATCGCGGTCGCCTGGGACGGCGAGGCACGCGCGGTCCTGGAGGTGGCCGACGCGGTGAAGGACACCAGCGCGGAGGCCATCACCCGGCTGCGGGCCCTCGGGCTCACCCCGATCCTGCTCACCGGTGACAACCGGGCGGTGGCCGAGGCGGTCGCGGCCGAGGTCGGCATCGACGAGGTGTACGCGGAGGTCATGCCGGAGGACAAGGTCGACGTCGTCAAGCGCCTCCAGGCCGAGGGCCGTTCGGTCGCCATGGTCGGCGACGGGGTCAACGACGCGGCCGCGCTCGCCCAGGCCGACCTGGGCCTGGCGATGGGCACCGGCACGGACGCCGCGATCGAGGCCGGCGACCTGACGCTGGTGCGGGGGGACCTGCGGGCCGCCGCGGACGCCATCCGGCTGTCGCGGAAGACCCTGGGCACCATCCGTACGAACCTGTTCTGGGCCTTCGCCTACAACGTGGCCGCCCTGCCGCTCGCCGCGGCCGGACTGCTCAACCCGATGATCGCGGGGGCCGCGATGGCCTTCTCCTCGGTCTTCGTGGTCGGCAACTCGCTGCGGCTGAGGGGGTTCCGGGCCGCGTCGTAACCCCAGCCGCCACACCGAAGGAACCACATCGACCACACCGACCACACCGACAACGCGAGTTGCCGGGAGGCCCGTTGGCCTCCCGGCAACTCGCGTTGTCGGTGGCGGCGGTCGTTGTCAGTGGGGGTGCCTAAAGTCTTCGGCATGACGAGCTGGATGCACGGTTCCTTTCCCGGCCACGAGGTGAACATCGTCTTCTCCCGCGGCCTGTCGCTCGACGCGCTCACCACCGGCCTGCGCGAGCTGCGGCGCGAACCGCTCGCCCACGGCGAGGCGGACGGGTGGGCCTGGGCGGTGCACGACATGCTCAACGGCGAGATCGAGGACTACGACGGCGTCGACTACCGGCGGATATGCACGCAGGGCACGGAGCTCGTGGTCTTCGTGACCGAGCCGTGCAGCGCGAAGGCGCACGGGCCCGCGTTCGACTACTACCGCGACGGCCGGCTGACCCTCGGCTTCAGCTTCGAGGACGTCGGGCAGCGGGTCGGCGAGAATCCCGACCACCTGTCCGCCGAACTGCTCACCGCCGGGCTCATCGGCCCCGAGGCGTACTGCGAGTCCGCGGACACGGACGACGACCACGACTGCTTCGACCACCACCACGACGACGAGGACCGGCTCGTGCGGACGATCGCCGACGCCTTCGGTCTCCCCTCGCCCCCGCTCGCCCGGGAGGTGGTGCGGGAGGCGGGCGCACCGATCGCCCCCGGCACCTTCGTCACCTACGCCAAGGGCCTGGACCTGCCCACACTGGCCACCGTCCTCGCCGAGGCGGGGTACCCCGCCCGCACCCAGGGCGAATCGGCCGGCTGGTCCTGGGCGACGCACGACGCGGCCGCCCTGCCGGGGCGGGGAACGGCCGTGGCGGACCTGGCGCGCGACATCACCGGGTTCCGCTACGAGGAACGCTTCGGCGGACCCGGCCGGGTGGAGACGGTGTTCCTGGCCACCACGCCCGCGTGCGAGTGCCCGCACGGGCAGCACTACATGGTCCCGCACTGCCCCGAGCACCCCTTCCAGTTCCTGCACTGCCGGGGCGGGTTCGAGGAGTCGTACTTCAACGTCGGCCGGCGTCGCGAGTCACGGCGCAGCGGCGACCTGCTGCTGCGGGAACTGCTGAACGCGGGGATAGTCGGCCGGAACACCCCGGCGTACGACGCCGACCCCGGCTTCAACGCCGACGGCGCCGTGACGAGGCGGATCATCATGGACCACTTCGGGCTGCCCGCCCCCTCGTGACGGCTGTGGCCTTCCCGGCCGCGCACCGCACGAACGCACCGGGCACGAACCGCACCCGGGTCCCGGGCACGGCCTGTGCCGCGCCCGCGAGCGCGGCTTCGTCCACGACGCCGACGACCGGGTAACCGCCGGTCGTCGGATGGTCGTTGAGGAACACCACCGGGCGCCCGTCCGGCGGCACCTGGACGGCGCCGAGCACCATCCCCTCGCTGGGCAGTTCGCCCGGGCGGGCCCGCTCCAGGGCCGGGCCCTCCGTGCGCAGCCCGATCCGGTTGCTGTGCGGCGAGACCCGGTACACGGCCGTGGTGAGCGTGCGCAGCGCGTCGTCGGTGAACCAGGTGTGGCGGGGGCCGAGGGACAGTGGCAGGACGAGTTCGGCGGGCGCGGCCGGCCAGGGCACGGCGTCGGCGGCCCGGGGACCCGCCGGGGCCCGGCCCAGGGGGAGCACGTCGCCGTCGCGCAGGGGGGCCGGGCCCAGCCCGGAGAGCAGGTCCGCCGACCTGCTGCCCAGCACGGGTTCCGGCAACAGGCCGCCGCCGAACGCCAGATAGCCGCGCAGGCCCTGCGTCGCGGGGCCCGCTTCGAGCACCGCGCCCGCCGGTACGCGCACGGGCGCGCCCCAGGCCGCGGGCCGCCCGTCGACCGTGACCCGGCAGGGCGCCCCGCCGACGACGACGAGCACGGGCCGGTCCGGGCGGACCGCGCAGCCGTCGGCGGTCGTCTCCAGCAGGGCCGCGTCCGGCCCGTTCCCGGCGAGCCGGTTGGCGAGGCGGGCGGCGGGGGCGTCCAGGGCGCCGGAACGCGGCACCCCGAGATGTGCCCGGCCGACGCGGCCGGTGTCCTGAACGGTGGTCAGGGCCCCGGCCCGGACCACCCGGACGGTGCCGACGGGACCGCCCCGGTCCGGTCCTGCGACGCCCGCCCGTCCCGGTCCCACGGGCCCGCCCGGGTCCGGTCCTGCGGCCCCGGTCACGGCCGTGCCTCCGTCGCGACGAACCGCACCCGGGCCCCGGGACTCAGCAGCGCGGCCGGTTCCCTGGCCGGGTCCCACAGCGCGCCCGGCCCGTGCATCCGCCCGACGATCTGCCAGCCGCCGGGCGAGGGGCGCGGGTACACGCCGGTGTACGCCCCCGCGAGGGCCAGCGCACCGGCCGGGACCCGGGTGCGCGGGGTGGCGCGACGCGGCACGTGCAACCGCTCGGGGAGCCCCGTGAGGTAGCCGAAGCCGGGGGCGAACCCGCAGAAGGCCACCCGGAATTCGGTCCCCGCGTGGATCCGGGGCACGTCGGCGACGGCGACGCCCCAGGCCGCCGCGACGTCCGCGAGGTCCGGGCCGTCGTAGACGACGGGTATCTCGACGAGCGCGCCGGTGTCGCGGCGCGGCGGGGGCGTCCGCCAGGAGAGGAGTTCCCGGACGAGCCGCGCGCGGCCGGCCGGGGTGCGGTCGGCGATGCCGTCGAGGAGAACGGTGCGGGCGCCGGGCACGATCTCGCGCACGGCGGGCAGTTCACCGAGCGCCCGGCGCCGCAGCAGTTCGGCGTGGAACGCCTCGGCGTGCTCGCCGGACGACAGCTCGACGAGCAGCGCCCCGGGCCCGGCGGGAAGGACCTCGACGCCCGGGACGACGTCCGTACCCGTGCCGACGTCCGTACCCGTACCAATGTCTGTACCCGTACCAATGTCTGTACCCGTACCGACGTCCCTAGCCGTACCGACATCTGCGGGCGTGCCGGTGTCCGCGGTCATGTGAACGCCCGTACGGCCACGCCCGCCGCCTCCAGCGCCGCCCTGACCCGGCGCGCCAGCGCCGCCGCGCCGGGGGTGTCGCCGTGCACGCACAGCGAGCGCGCCGCGACCGGTACCCGGCTGCCGTCCGCCCCGATGACGCCCCCGTCCACCGCCATGCCGACGCTGCGCCGTACGACCTCGTCCTCGTCGTGCACCACCGCGCCGGGCTCGCCGCGCGGGACCAGCGTTCCCCGGGGCGTGTACGCGCGGTCGGCGAAGGCCTCCTCGACGGCGGTGAGACCCGCGTCCCGGGCACGGTCGAGCAGGCGCGACCCCGGGAGCCCGAGGACCGCCAGGCCGCCGCCGGCCAGCCGGACGCCCTCGATCACGGCCGCGGCCTGGTCGTCGTCCCACACGGCGCGGTTGTAGAGGGCGCCGTGCGGTTTGACGTACGAGACCGTGGACCCGGCCGCTTCGGCGAAGACCCGCAGGGCGCCGATCTGGTAGGCGACCTCCGCGGCCAGTTCGGCGGGCGGCACGTCCATCGAGCGGCGCCCGAACCCCGCCAGGTCCCGGTACGCGACCTGGGCGCCGATCCGCACTCCCCCGGCCGCCGCCCGGTCGCAGACCCGCCGCATCACGGAGGCGTCGCCCGCGTGGAACCCGCAGGCCACATTGGCGCTGGTGACGCAGTCGAGCAACGCGTCGTCGTCGGTGAGAGTCCAGTGCCCGAACCCTTCGCCGAGATCCGCGTTGAGATCCATCGGAGCCCCCGCCGGAGCCGCCGCCGGGGCCGGGGCCACCATCGGCGCCCGGGCCGAGGCCGGGATCGGGGCCGAGGCCGGGATCGGGGCCGGAGCCGTCCGGTTCGCCGGGTTCGTCAGATCCGTCACGGGCGCACGCTAGCGACTGCCCCACGGTCCGACAAGACCCGGCCCGGGGAGTGGGACGCCGGTACGCCCCGGGGGTCGGATCACCGCCGGGCGGCCCGGCGTTCGCCGATAGGGTCGACCGCATGAGCGACAGTGCGCGTGCAGGCGATGCCCACGGGACCGACCGTGTCCACGGCTCCCTCCGGGAGCGCTGGCGGGAGGTGCTCGTCCGTACTCGGAGCGGGGCCGCCGCGCCCGATCCCGCGCCGTACGCCGACAACCTGCTGGCGCGCTGGGCCGAGCCGCAGCGGCGGTACCACACCACCGCGCACCTGGTCGCGGTGCTCGACCACGTCGACACCCTCGCCGAGTACGCGGCCGACCCGGACGCCGTACGCCTCGCCGCCTGGTTCCACGACGCGGTGTACCGGCCCGACCGGTCCGAGAACGAGGAACGCAGCGCGGCCCTCGCCGAACGCGCGCTCCCGGAGGCCGGGGTGCCCGACGCCGTCACGGCCGAGGTGGCCCGCCTCGTACGCCTCACCGTCACCCACGACCCGGCGGCCGGTGACACCGACGGCGAGGTGCTGTGCGACGCTGACCTGGCAATCCTGGCGGCGGACCCGCGGCACTACGCGGCCTACACGGCACAGGTCCGCGAGGAGTACGGCTTCGTGCCCGACGACGCGTTCCGGGAGGGCCGGGCGACGGTGCTGCGCCAGCTGCTCGGACTGCCCCGGCTGTTCCGCACCCCGTACGGGGCGGACCGGTGGGAGCAGCGGGCCCGGCGGAACCTGCTGACCGAGCTGGAGCTGCTCAGCCACTGACGGACGCGCGTCAGCAGCGAAAGGCTCCAGCGGAAACGCCAGCGGGAACGCCGACGGAAACGTGAGCCGAAACGTCAGCGGGAAACAGCGGCGCAACGTTGCCGATACGTCATGGATACGTCGGGAATGCGGCGGCATACGATCGCTGTTGGCAGCTGTCATGCCCGACTCCGCCGTCATCCGCTCCCGCCGCATGCCTCTCGCCGTGTACGTCCTGGGACTCTCGGTCTTCGCCCTGGGGACCAGTGAATTCATGCTCTCCGGACTGCTGCCGCCCATCGCCGACGACATGGACGTGTCGATACCCCGCGCCGGGCTCCTCATATCCGCCTTCGCGATCGGCATGGTGATCGGCGCCCCGCTGCTCGCCGTGGCCACGCTCCGACTGCCGCGCCGCACCACGCTGATCGCCCTGATCTCCGTCTTCGGCCTCGGCCAGATCGCGGGCGCGCTCGCCCCGACGTACGAGGTGCTCTTCGTGTCCCGGGTGGTGAGCGCGTTCGCCTGTGCCGGGTTCTGGGCGGTGGGGGCGGCGGTCGCCATCGCGATGGTGCCGGTGAACGCGCGGGCCCGCGCCATGGCCGTGATGATCGGCGGACTGTCGATCGCCAACGTGCTGGGGGTACCTCTGGGGGCGTTCCTCGGCGAGAACTTCGGCTGGCGGTCGGCGTTCTGGGCCGTGGGCGCGGCGTCCGCCGTGGCCCTGGTCGGGGTGACGACCCTGATCCCGCGCATTCCGCTGCCGGAGCGGCGCCCCCGGATCAGGCAGGAGCTGGGCATCTACCGCGACCGGCAGGTGTGGCTGTCGATCGTGGTCACGGCACTCGCCGCGGGCGGTGTCTTCTGCGCGTTCAGCTACCTGGCCCCGCTGCTGACCGATGTCGCCGGGCTGGACTCGGGCTGGGTGCCGACGGTGCTCGCGCTGTTCGGGATCGGGGCGCTGATCGGTACGACGATCGGCGGCCGGGTCGCGGACGCGCACCTCTTCGGGGTGCTGATGAGCGGCATCGCGGCCTCGACGGTCCTCCTGGTCGCGCTGGCGCTGTTCGCCTCGTACCAGGTCGCCGCGGTCGGGCTCTCGTTCCTGCTGGGCCTGTCGTCGTTCTACACCGCCCCGGCGCTGAACGCCCGGATGTTCAACGTCGCGGGTGCCGCGCCGACGCTGGCCGGTGCGACGACCACCGCCGCGTTCAACCTGGGCAACACGGGCGGCCCCTGGCTGGGCGGCGCGGTGATCGACGCGGACTTCGGTTTCGCGGCGACCGCGTGGGCCGGTGCGGCGATGACGGTGGTGGCGCTGGCGGCCGTGGTGCTCTCGCTGCGGTTGCAGGGCGGCGGCAGGTCGCGCCGGGTGGCGGGGGCGGGGGCGCCCACCGCGGCGTCGTCGGACGCGCCGGACGCGCCGGTGAGGGCGTGCGCGGACGCGAAGCCCTCGACCGCCTGACCGGTCCGCCCGACCGAGTGCCCCTCTCTCCCTCTCCCGCCCCCGGACCGCCGTCAGGCGCCGGGGGCGGGGCGTCCCTTGGGGCGGCGCAGCCCCGCCTCCGTGAGCCGGCGGACGAGTTCCTTCGGGCCGATCTCCTTCGCCCCGCCCCGCACCGCGTCCATGTACCGCTCTTCCGGTATGTCGTAGTGGTCCCGCTCGAACGCGCGCGGCGGGCAGCCGATGGACGCCGCGAAGACGTGCAGCTCGTCGAAGGACACGTCGCTGACCAGGTGCGACCACAGCCGCCCGTGTCCCGGCCACTGAGGCGGGTCGATATAGATCGTCACCGACGCAGTATGCCGTCGAGCGAACCGACCGGCGCCACGGCCACGGCCGCCTTGGTGCACACCCAGTGCGGGTCCGGGCCCAGTTCCGGTTCGACGTCGAGGGCGTGCGGGTCGCCCGCGTCGCAGACCGGGCAGAGCGGCCACCGCCCGTACCGTTCGAGCAGCGCGTCCTGTACGTCCTGGGCGACGAGCCCGACCACGAACGAGGCCCCGTCGGGCCACTGTTCGACCCACCAGCGGCGGTGGGTCACCGCGTCCTCGACCAACGAGACGATCCCGGCCTCGGCGACGTCACCTGCGGCGAGATCGGCCATGACCAGTGCACGGGCCGTGTGCAACGCCTGTTCCAAGGGGTTCATCTCCATGGCCCCATTGTCACTCCGCCCGCGAAAGGCCCCACGCGCCCGCCCCCGCCGTTTCCGCGCTGTCCGAAGCGGGAGCCCCTCCCGGGACCACCTTCGAAGCACCCCTGAAGCGCCCCCGAAGCGCCCTTGGGGCGCGCCCCTGTGACCCCGCCGGATCGCCGCCGACGGGGCACAGGCTCAAAAGGGGGGTTGACGGGCAACCCGCATGAAAATATCTTTCAAATGTGACCAACGACTTGAAGGAAAGTTTCAGCTCCGACTCCCCGCCCGCCCCGGCGGCCCTCGCGGCCAAGGTGCGCACCCTCGCGCCGTCCATGACCCGCTCCATGCAGCGCGTCGCCGAGGCCGTCGCCGGTGACCCCGCGGGCTGCGCCGCCCTCACGGTCACCGGTCTCGCCGAACTCACCGGCACCAGCGAGGCGACCGTGGTCCGCACGGCCCGCCTCCTCGGCTATCCCGGCTACCGCGATCTGCGGCTGGCCCTCGCCGGGCTCGCCGCGCACCAGCAGTCGGGGCGCGCCCCCTCCGTCACCGCGGACATAGCGGTCGACGACCCGATCGCCGACGTGGTCGCCAAGCTGGCCTACGACGAGCAGCAGACCCTCGCCGACACGGCCGCCGGGCTCGACACCGTCCAGCTCGGTGCCGCCGTGGCCGCCGCCGCCACCGCCCGGCGGATCGACATCTACGGTGTGGGCGCCTCCTCCCTCGTCGGCCAGGACCTCGCGCAGAAGCTGGCCCGCATCGGACTGATCGCGCACGCCCACACGGACCCGCACCTGGCGGTGACCAACGCCGTGCAGCTCCGCTCCGGCGACGTGGCCATCGCGATCACCCACTCCGGCTCCACCGTCGACGTCATCGAGCCGCTGCGGGTCGCCTTCGACCGCGGTGCGACGACGGTCGCGATCACCGGTCGCCCCGACGGCCCGGTCACGCAGTACGCCGACCACGTACTGACCACGTCCACCGCCCGGGAGAGCGAGCTGCGCCCCGCCGCCATGTCGAGCCGCACGAGCCAACTCCTCGTCGTCGACTGCCTGTTCATAGGCGTGGCACAGCGTACGTACGAGACGGCCGCCCCGGCCCTCTCCGCCTCCTACGAGGCACTGGCCCACCGCCACACGCCCCGCCCCCGCTGACCCGTCCCCCGCTCCCCCTGCTCCCCGTCCCCAGCTCCCTGTATCACGCACCCCCGTCCCCGACCTCCCCGAACCCCGCACTCGCACCCCCGAACGCGGACCCGTTCACCCCGAACCCCCCATCCGCAGAACCGTACGAGCCCGAGACCGAAAAGGCAGAGTCACCCTCCATGACCTCCATCGCCGACCTCACCCCCGCCGGCCCCGACGACCACGGGGATCTGCGCGCCCAGCTCGAAACGCTCACCACCGAGGCGTTCCGGCCCGAGCTCGCCGAGATCGACCGGCTGAGCACCCTTGAGACAGCCCGCATCATGAACGGCGAGGACCGGTCCGTCCCGGACGCCGTCGGCGCCCGACTGCCCGAGATAGCGGCCGCGATCGACGGCATCGCGGAGCGCATGGCGCGCGGCGGGCGCCTGATCTACGCGGGCGCGGGCACGGCGGGCCGGCTCGGCGTGCTGGACGCCAGCGAGTGCCCGCCCACCTTCAACACCGACCCGTCCCAGGTCGTCGGACTGATTGCGGGCGGCCCCACCGCCATGGTCCAGGCCGTCGAGGGCGCCGAGGACAGCAAGGAGCTGGCCGCCGCCGACCTCGACGCCCTGGACCTCACCGCCGACGACACCGTGGTCGGCATCTCCGCCTCCGGCCGCACGCCGTACGCGATCGGCGCCGTCGAACACGCCCGCCGCAAGGGCGCCCTGACGCTCGGGCTGTCCTGCAACGCGAACTCCGCGCTGGGGGCGGCGGCCGAGCACGGCATCGAGGTCGTCGTCGGCCCGGAGCTGCTCACCGGCTCCACCCGGCTCAAGGCGGGCACGGCCCAGAAGCTCGTCCTCAACATGATCTCGACGATCACGATGATCCGGCTCGGCAAGACGTACGGGAACCTGATGGTCGACGTCCGCGCCTCCAACGAGAAGCTGCGCGCCCGGTCCCGCCGGATCGTCTCGCTGGCCACCGGGGCGTCCGACGAGGAGATCGAGGCCGCGCTCGCCGCGACCGACGGCGAGGTGAAGAACGCCATCCTCACCATCCTCGGCCAGGTCGACGGCCCCACCGCCGCCGCCCTGCTGGCCTCCTCCGACGGCCACCTCCGTACCGCCCTGGCCGCCGCTCCCCGCACCACCTGACCCACCGGCTCCACCCCGCGCCTCCCCCCACAGCAAGGCCCGTGCACCATGGCAACACAGGACAAGAACCGCGCCACCGCCGCCGCGATCCTCCCCCTCGTCGGTGGCGCCGCGAATGTCGGCTCCATCGCCCACTGCATGACCCGGCTCCGGCTGGGCCTGCACGACCGCTCGCTCGTCGACGACGAGGCCCTGAAGGCGTTACCCGCCGTCATGGGGGTGGTCGAGGACGACACGTACCAGATCGTCCTCGGCCCGGGCACGGTCGCCCGGGTCACGCCGGAGTTCGAGCGGCTGGTGGCGGAGGCCGGGGCGTCCGGACCCGGCCCCGCCGCCCCGCCCGACGCCCCACCGGCCACCGAGATCCCACCGGCCACCGGCGCCCCACCGGCCGAGGCCCCTCCGACCGCCGCCCCACCAACCGGAACCCCTTCCCCCGCCGCTCCCTCCGCCTCGGCGGAGGAGCCGGCCGCCCGGGGCGCCGCGATGAAGGCGGCGCGGAAGGCGAAGAACGCCACCCCGTTCAAGCTGCTCCTGCGCAGGATCGCGAATATCTTCGTCCCGCTGATCCCGGCGCTCATCGGCTGCGGCATCATCGCCGGCCTCAACGGCCTGCTGGTGAACCTGGGTTGGCTGACCTCCGTCACGCCCGCCCTGGCCGCGATGGCGTCCGGCTTCATGGCGCTGATCGCCGTGTTCGTCGGTTTCAACACGGCGAAGGAGTTCGGCGGGACACCGGTCCTGGGCGGTGCGGTCGCCGCGATCATCGTGTTCCCGGGCGTCTCCGACATCGAGGCGTTCGGCCGGAAGCTCTCCCCCGGCCAGGGCGGTGTGCTCGGCGCACTCGGCGCGGCGGTGCTCGCGGTGTACGTGGAGAAGTGGTGCCGCCGCCGGGTTCCCGAGGCACTGGACGTACTGGTCACCCCGACGCTCACGGTCCTGGTTCCCGGCCTGGTGACGGTCTTCGGCCTGATGTACGTGGCCGGTGGGATCTCCACCGCCATCGGCACGTTCGCCGACCGGCTGCTCTCCAACGGCGGGGCGGGCGCGGGCTTCGTGCTCGGCGGGCTCTTCCTGCCCCTGGTGATGCTGGGCCTGCACCAGGCGCTCATCCCGATCCACACCACCCTGATCGAGCAGCAGGGCCACACCGTCCTGCTCCCGATCCTCGCCATGGCGGGCGCCGGCCAGGTCGGCGCGGCGGTCGCGATCCACTTCCGCCTCCCCCACAACGAGTCGATCCGCCGCACCATCAGGTCCGCCCTGCCCGCAGGTCTGCTGGGTGTGGGCGAGCCCCTGATCTACGGCGTCAGCCTCCCGCTCGGCCGCCCGTTCGTCACGGCGTGCGTGGGCGGCGCGTTCGGCGGCGGCTTCGTCGGACTGTTCAACCAGCTCGGCGACAAGATCGGTTCCACCGCCATCGGCCCGTCCGGCTGGGCCCTGTTCCCCCTCCTCGACGGCAACCACGGCCTCGGCACCACGGTCGCGATCTACGCGGGCGGCCTGCTGGTCGGCTACCTCACCGGGTTCCTCGCCACGTACTTCTTCGGCTTCGGCAAGGACCTGCGGGCTGAGTTCGACGTCTCCCGGGAACCGGCGGCCTCCCCCGTCACGGCGACGGGCTCCCCGGCGTCTCCGGCATCCCCGACCACCGGCCCCGACAACCCGCCGAAGGAACCGGCCGGGATCTGACCTCCGGCACCCGGCCACCCACGGATGAGGGGTGGTACCGGGCCAACCGGGCACCACCCCTCATCCACGCACGCCCACGCCCACCCGTTCAGACCGGGAACTCCTCCGTGAGGATCGTCGTGCCGAACGGCTCCGGCAGGGTGAGCGGCTTCCCGAACGGCACCCGGTCGGAGCGCTTGTACGTCCCGTCCTCGTTCGGCTCCGTGAACAGCGTGGCCATCGCACCGTGCGTGTCGAACCGGTCGATCAGCAGGTACATCGGCACACCCGCACGCGTGTAGGCCCGGTACTTCTTCGTCCGGTCGTCCCGGGCGTTGCCCTTCGAGGTGATCTCGACGACGAGCAGCGCTTCCGACGCATCCATCGGATCGCTGGCCTCAGGGTCGGCACCGTCGACGAACTCCGAAGGCATGACCACCAGATCCGGCACATAGAGCTTGTCGAGCGGGGCCACGTGGACGCCGAGGGCCTGGTAGACCTCCAATTCCTCGGGCAAGTCCCGGTAGAGCCTGCGCTGCACTTTGGCGGCAATGCTGTTGTGGTGCGCATGCGGCGGCGGTACCAAGGCGATCTGCCCTTCGTCGATCTCGGCGCGCCATCCCTCGGGCACGTCCAGTTCACGCCACGTCTGGAGCAGGTAGTCCCACGGGCGGCCTTCAGAGGCATGGTCGTTCTCGACCATCGCGGCAGTCATCGCGGGTCCCTTCTTCTGCGGCCTGTCAGAGGAGTGTGGGTCGACGGTTGCGCGGCGGTACGCCGTTCCCACCAGCGTCCCACGATCATGTGGTCCACGCAGTGACCCCACCGCCGTCATGGCAATCGCCCCTCCCGGTTGACCTCCCTCACCCGGGCCCGCAGCACCTCGCCCAGCGGCGCGGCGCGCACCGAGTCCGGCGGGCAGTCCCACTCGGGCCCGCCGCCCGGCGCCCGCAGCTGCACGTACGGACCGACGCGTCCCATCACGCGCCCCACCCGGCCGTCCCGGGTGTCCACCGCGAACGACCCCGGCTCCGGCGCGCACCCCTCGCCCCCCTCACCGCTCATGGCCGGCCATTCCCCGCGCCTCCAGCACCGCGCTCAGCCGCAGCGCCGTGTCGAGATTGCACCGCCCGAGGTCCACCAAGGGCGCCTCCGGCTCGGTCCCCGCGCACGTCACCGGGTCGATCCGCAGCGAGGGCAAGGTGATCCCGACCCCCGAGAAACTCTCCTTCAGCCGCGCCACCGCGTCCTCCGCCGCCCGCACTCTGCTCTCCGTCGCCTTGCGGCGTTCGATCATCACCATGATCCATTCCTTTCCACGCTGAGTAATGGGAATGCATACCCAGCGTGTCCAACGCGGCGATGGCCTGGAAGAGGCGCAGTCCCAACAACCGCACATGCGTCACAGGGAGTTGTCATGCCGGGGCCCAAAAACTCGGTCCCTCCTCCTCGCCGCGTGCCCTGCTCGGCGCCGAACTCCGTCACCGCAGGGAAAAGGCGGGCCTCTCGCAGGACCAGCTGGGTCTCGAACTGTTCGTGAGCGGCTCTTTCATCGGCCAGCTGGAGTCCGGCACCCGCCGCATGCAGGAGGACCAGGCCCGGCGGCTCGACGAAGTCCTGAAAACGGACACGTTCTTCGTACGCAACTGCGCCGCCCTGAAGAAGTCGAAGTACCCGGACCACTTCGCCGAAGCGGCGGAGACTGCCTCGAAGTCGCGACCTGGCGGAAGTCCACGTACAGCGGGGGCAGGGGCGGGGACTGCCTCGAAGTTTCCGACGACCACCCCGGCATCGTCCCGGTGCGCGACTCCAAGGTGGGCGAGGGGCCGACACTGGTGTTCCGGGCCGCCGCCTGGACCTCGTTCGTCGCCGACCTCAAGAACGCCTAGCACGGCGGTCCCCGTCGGCCGAGGCGGCGGGGGCGGAGCCGGCCCATCAGACCCGTGCGTCGGCACCGGGGCACCCACCGGCCACAAGTCGCGGTCGGACGGGTCCGGGTCGCTTCATTAGCAGTCATCGGGCAGCCGATTGCTCCGCATGACCGTTGCCCACCCGATCGAGTGGACGTTCCGGCCCGTATATGTGGTCCGGGCACCAAACTCCTTCGCCGAACGCAATCATTCGGCCGTGATTCCAACACTCCGGACAACACACCGTCCCAAGTCACTGCTCCCGGCCGGGCTCGCCGCACTCGCCACGCTGTCCCTGCTCCCGGCACTCCCGGCCGCCGCCGCCCCGGCGGGGGATCCCGCGCCGCGGCCCGTCGCGCAGGCCGCGCACCGACCGGTGACCCCGGCCGAACGCAGGACCTCCGCTCACCTGGACTCGCTCCGGAACAGGCCGGAGCGGCTGAAGGAGTTCTTCACCGCCCTGCCCAAGGGGGGTGACCTGCACAATCACCTCTCGGGTGCCGTCACGACGGAGTACCTGATCGAGCTCGCGGCCGAGCAGGGGCTGTGCATCGACGCGTCGATGAAGGCCGTCGCGCCGCCGTGCGGACCCGGCAAACGGCCCGCCTCGGAAGCCAGGACCGATGCCGCGTTCCGGCAGCAGATCATCCGGGCCTGGTCCATGCAGGACTTCCCGCCGGGCGAGTCCGGGCACGACCACTTCTTCGACACCTTCGACAAGTTCGGCATGGCGACCTGGTACACCCGCGGCAAGATGCTCGCGAACGTGGCCGACACCGTCGTCAAGAACAACCAGTTCTACTTGGAAACGCTGGTCACACCCGCGTCGGAGAGCGCGAACGCGCTGGCCGCACAGGTGGGTTACGACGCCGACCTGGCGGCCTTCCACCGCAAGCTCGTGGCCGACGGGAAGCTCGACCGGGTGGTGGACGAGGCCATCCAGGAGGCCGACGACACGGACGTGCAGTTCCGGGAGGCCGCACACTGCGACACCTCCCGCCCCGCCCCGGGCTGCCGGCTGCCCGTCAAGTGGATCTCCCAGGTGTCCCGGGGCAGCACCCCGGCCCGGGTGTTCACGCAGATGGCGGTCGGCATGCGGCTGGCCGAGCGCGACCCGCGTTTCGTCGCGGTCAACCTCGTCCAGCCCGAGGACTGGCAGAGCTCGCTGGACAACTACAGCCTCCAGATGCGGATGCTGAAGTACCTGCGCGGCCAGTACCCGGAATCCCACCTCACCCTGCACGCCGGTGAGCTGGCGCCCGGGCTGGTCAAGCCGGAGGACCTGACCTTCCACATCCGGGAGGCCGTCCTCGTCGCCGGGGCCGAACGCATCGGGCACGGCGTGGATCTGGTCCACGAGGACAACTGGCAGCAGCTCGCGCGGACGATGGCGCGGCGCAACGTCGCGGTCGAGGTGCCGTTCAGCAGCAACAAGCAGATCCTCGGCATCGCGGGCGACGACCACCCGTTCAACGCCTACCGCAGCTACGGCGTCCCGGTGGTCCTGGCCACCGACGATCCGGGGGTCTCGCGGATCGACATCAGCCACGAGTACCAGTACGCGGCCCGGACGTACGACCTGGCCTACACCGAGCTGAAGGACCTGGCCCGCGCCTCCTTGGAGTACGCGTTCAACGACGGCCGCAGCCTGTGGACCGCCGAGCGCGCCCGGTCCGAGTACCGCCCGGTCCCCGTGTGCCGAGGCAGCCGCCCCGGCGACGCCCGCCCGAGCCCGCGGTGCGCCCATTACCTCGCGGAGAACCCCAAGGCGGCGGCCCAATGGCGCCAGGAGGCGGCCTTCGCCGCCTTCGAGCGCGAGCACCGCTGAGCGGGGCCGACAACCCACCGGAGTCACGGGGCGGCACGGCACGGAGCCGGGCCGCCCCTTCCTGTTGTACCGTCCCCGCCCGGCCGTCCCTCACGCCGTGCCGTCCCCGGCTCCGTCCCCGTGCTCGGGTGCAGGCGCGGACCAGAGGTGGTCGAGCGTGCCGAGCACGAGCCGGCAGACGTCGTCCGGATCGGCGCCGGCGAGCGGCTCGCGGGCAACGACCGTCCGCATCAGGCCGATGCCGAGCAGCCAGGCCACGGCGAGATCCGCGCGCAGGGCGCCGTCCTCGGTGCCGGACAGCCCGGCCAGGGCGCTCTGGTACTCCTCGCCCAGCTCCCGCAGGGTTCCGGCCGCCTCGTTGCCCCGGCCCACGGAACGCAGGTAGACCTCCAGGGAGCGGTCCTCCGTACCGCCCGCGCTGCGGGTCAGCATCGAGCGCAGGGCCGTCTCGAAGAGCTCCTCGGGCGGGGTCGCGCGCAACCGTTCGAGGTCCCCCTGCGCGACGACTTCCGTGAGCAAACCCTGTTTCGAGCCGAAGTAGCGGAAGAGCAGGGCCTGGTTCACCCCGGCGCGCTCGGCGATGCTCCGTACCGTCGTCGCTTCGTAGCCCCGCTCCGCGAACAGGTCGCGAGCGGCTTCCAGCAGCCGCCGGCGGGTGGCCGCGGAGTCCCGGCGACGCTCTCCGGAGGGCGGTGCGGGGACGGGCGTCATGGTGGATTTCCTCTCGAACGGTCCGTCAGGATAACGGCCGTAAAGCATCGTTGACTGCCCGGAAGGATCGCTCCTACGTTTGTAAGCAGCTGCTTACATAGCCGTTCGCGCGGCCGTCCGCACAGCCATTTGCACGGCTGCTTGTACGGCTGCTTGCACGGCTGTCCACGCAGCCGCCTGCACGACTGTTCACCCCTGGGAGACCCGCAGTGACCACAGCAGATGCCGCACCCCTCGCCTACCCCTTCAACACCGCCGAGGGACTCCTGCTCGCCGAGGAGTACGAGCGCGTACGCGACCGGCCGGGACTGTTACGGGTCCAGATGCCGTACGGCGAACCGGCCTGGCTCGTCACCCGTTACGCCGACGCCCGGCTCGTCCTCGGCGACCAGCGCTTCAGCCGGGCCCTCGCCGCCTCGCACGACGAGCCCCGGCAGTCCGAGGGCCGGCTCGAGGGCGGGATCCTCGGCATGGACCCGCCGGACCACACCCGGCTGCGCTCCCTGGTCGCGAAGGCGTTCACGGTCCGGCAGGTCGAGAAGCTGCGCCCCCAGGTGCGGGAGCTGACCGCGAGCCTCCTCGACGACATGGAGGCGGCCGGGCAGCCGGCGGACCTGGTGGACCTGTTCGCGCTGCCGCTGCCGGTGGCGGTGATCTGCCGGATGCTGGGCGTGCCCACCGAGGACCGGCCGCGCTTCCGGGTGTGGAGCGACGACGCGCTGTCGACCAGTTCCCTCACGGCGGAGGAGTTCGAGGCCAGCCGCGCCGAACTGCGCGCCTACATGGCCGGGTTGATCGAGCGGCACCGCCGCGAGCCGCAGGACGACCTGATGACGGCCCTGATCGAGGCCCGCGACGGCGGCGACCGGCTCTCCGAGCTCGAACTCGTCGACCTGTGCACCGGCATCCTCGTGGCGGGACACGAGACCACCGCCTCCCAGATCCCCAACTTCGTCCTCACCCTGCTCGACCACCCGGAGCAGCTGGCCCGGCTCAGGGCCGAACCCGAACTCGTCCCGAACGCGGTGGAGGAGCTGCTGCGCTTCGTGCCGCTGGGCAGCGGGGCCGGCCAGCCCCGTTACGCCGTCGAGGACGTCGAGGTGGGCGGAACCCTCGTCCGGGCGGGCAGCCCGGTCCTGGTCGCCGTTGGCGCGGCCAACCGCGACGCGCTGCGGTTCACGGCCCCGGGCGTGCTCGACATCACCCGCGAGGGCAACCAGCACCTCGGCTTCGGCCACGGCGTCCATCACTGCCTGGGCGCCCCGCTGGCCCGGCTGGAACTCCAGGAGGCGCTGTCCGCGCTCATCACCCGCTTCCCCGGCCTGCACCTGGCCGCCGACGTGACGTGGAAGTCCGAGATGCTGGTGCGCGGGCCGCGCGTCATGCCGATCGGGTGGTGAGACGACGATGAGCTGGAACGTACGCGTCGACCGGGGGCTGTGCCAGGGATCGGGCATGTGCGCGGGAACCGTCCCCGAGGTGTTCGCCCTGGACGACGAGCGCGCCCGGGCCCGGACCGACGGGATCGAGCCGGACGAACGGGTTCTGGACGCCGCCGACATCTGTCCGGCCCTGGCGATCACCGTGCACGAGGGCGACACCGTCATCGGCCCCCGCCGCGACTGAGTCCCCACCGCACCCGAGTCCCCGCCCCGGCTGAACACCCACCACAGCTGAACACCCGCCACAGCTGAACACCCGCCGCGACCGAGCCACCGTCGCAACCGAGCCGCCGATCACCCCCCACCCCCACCGCCGGGCGTGCCGGAAAAGGGCCGGGTCTCCCGTCCCCTCCGGCACGCCCGGCGACAACTCCCCAGCCCCTCTCCGCTCCCTTCCCCCTCTCCCCTCCCCCTCCTCGGCATCCCTCCCCATGGCTCAAACCGGCTCCCACCTGGGGGTGGTTTGAACCGCTTCCCCGACCGGATCGCCACCCTGCGTGCTCCGCTTTGCACGTGTTGTGACGAACCAGCCCAAAGGGGAACGACCCATGTCCGAACCGTCCCACGAGCAGATCGCCTCGGGGCTCCAGAACAGGCCCCCCATCGCCCTGGTCCCCGGCCCCCGCCTCGACGCCGAACCGCACAGTTCCCTCCCCCTGCGGCCCAGTGCCGTGTGGGATCTGCCGGGTGGTTCCGCCCGGGTCTACCTCGGCGAGGGGAACAAGGCGCTCGTACGGCCCGTGCTGGTCGCCGACGGCTTCGGCACGGGGCCCAGCGAGCTGGTGTCCGCCTGGGAGACCATGGAGTTCGGCGACTACCCGCTCATCAGCGAGCTGCGCCGCCGCGGCCGGGACGTCGTCCTCCTCGGCTTCCGCGAACGCGGCGCGCCGATTCCGGACAACTCCACGACCGCGCAGGCCGCGATCCTGCGCACCGCCGCGGAACGGCGGGGCCGCACCCCGCTGGCCGTCGGCGGGTTCGGCACGGGCGGGCTGATCACCCGGCACGCGCTGGCCGCGATGGAGAGCCGGGACGTCGACCACCGGACCGGGCTGTACTTCTCGTACGACAGCCCGCACCGCGGCGCCTGGATTCCGCTCGCGCTCCAGGCGTTCGCGCACTACATCAAAAACCTCGACAGCCGGTTCTCCGACCAGATCAACAGCCCGGCCGCCCGTCAGCTGCTGTGGCGGCACATCGGGGAGTGGGACGGCGCACCGGAGCGGAGCGCGGCGCGCACCGCGTTCCTCGCCGAGATGCGGGCGGTCGGCGAATGGCCGCGCAGACCGCGGCTGATCGGGGTCGCCAACGGGGCGGCCGACGGCATCGGCACCGATGTGCGGGCGGGCGAACTGGCCCTGGAGGGCAGGGGGGCGGCGATCGCGGGCACCAGGCTCTACACCCAGTCCCCCGGCGACGACGAACGCGTCGCGCGGCTGCGGGTGGTGACGGAGCGGACCCATGAGGTCCGTACGGCGGGGCTGCCGCCCATCGACGGGGCGCCCGGCGGCTCACTGGAAGGGTTCGGCATCCTCGCCGACGGGCTCAACGCGCTCGCCGCCCCGCTCGGCCTCAAGACCGACGTGCGCATCCGCTCGCACTGCTTCGTGCCGTCCGTCAGCGCGGTGGACGTCGGCGACCTGGACACGGACGACGAGCTGTACCGGGACATCTCCCGGCTCCCGTACGAGAGCAGCGGGCTGGACGAGTTCCGGCTCGCCTCCCGCAACGAGGGCCACGCCCTCGTGACGGAGGAACTGTCCACCTGGCTGCTCGACCGGCTCCCCTAGCGCTGTGACCGGGATGGTTCACCGTGATCGGAAGGCGGCTCATGGGACGAGCACACACGAAACGGCTGGTATTACTGGGGTATGCATGAAGAGACCGCACGCTCCGCGATCGACATGTTCATCTCCGCGTTCAACGCCTCGGACGACAGCTACGTGACCGCCCTGCTCTCCCAGGCCCTGACCTCGGACGTGGTCTTCTGGGGACCGTTGGGTCGCAGCGAAGGAATCGCGGAGGTCGAGCGGTTCGTGCTGGACATCCGGCGCCACCCGGCGGGGACCGGCACGATGGTGCGCTGCTCAGCGGTGGACATGCCCGGCGAATGGGCCCGGTACCAGTGGGTCTTCACCACGCCTGATGGAGGCCCCCGCCTGGCGGGAACGGACGTCGTCCACCTGCGACGGAGCCTCATCGACCAGGTCATCGTCTTCGCGGGGGAGATCGAGCCGACCGCCTCCTGAGCCGGCGGACCGGACGAGTCCGAGCTCGCCTCCCGCAACGAGGGCCACGCCCTCGTGACGGAGGAACTCTCCACCCGGCCGCTCGACCGGCTCCCGTAACGGACGGGCGGCTCTTCGAGCGGGCGGACGCCGCGGACGGAAGCGCCGGGGAACCGGGAACGGCGTCGGCCCCCGGACCAGGGGTCCGGGGGCCGACGCGGCACAGCTGTGCGAGAACTGCCGATCCGTCAGGATCAGAAGTCCATGTCACCGCCCGGCATGCCGCCCGGAGCGGCCGCGGCGGCCTTCTCCGGCTTGTCGGCGATGACGGCCTCGGTGGTGAGGAACAGCGCGGCGATGGACGCGGCGTTCTGCAGGGCGGAGCGCGTGACCTTCGCCGGGTCGAGGATGCCCTCGGCGATCATGTCGACGTACTCGCCGGTCGCGGCGTTCAGACCGTGGCCGACGGCCAGGTTGCGCACCTTCTCGACGACGACGCCGCCCTCGAGACCACCGTTGACGGCGATCTGCTTCAGCGGGGCCTCCAGGGCCAGCTTCACGGCGTTGGCGCCGGTCGCCTCGTCACCCGAGAGCTCCAGCTTCTCGAAGACGGCCGAGGCCTGGAGCAGGGCCACGCCACCACCGGCGACGATGCCCTCCTCGACGGCGGCCTTGGCGTTGCGCACCGCGTCCTCGATGCGGTGCTTGCGCTCCTTGAGCTCGACCTCGGTCGCGGCACCGGCCTTGATGACGGCCACGCCGCCGGCCAGCTTCGCGAGGCGCTCCTGGAGCTTCTCGCGGTCGTAGTCCGAGTCGCTGTTCTCGATCTCGGCGCGGATCTGGTTGACGCGGCCCTGGACCTGGTCGCTGTCACCGGCACCGTCGACGATCGTCGTCTCGTCCTTGGTGATGACGACCTTGCGGGCGCGGCCGAGCAGGTCGAGACCGGCGTTCTCCAGCTTGAGGCCGACCTCCTCGGAGATGACCGTGCCACCGGTGAGGATGGCGATGTCGCCGAGCATGGCCTTGCGGCGGTCACCGAAGCCCGGGGCCTTGACGGCAACGGACTTGAAGGTGCCGCGGATCTTGTTGACGACCAGGGTCGACAGGGCCTCGCCCTCGACGTCCTCGGCGATGATCAGCAGCGGCTTGCCGGACTGCATGACCTTCTCCAGCAGCGGAAGGAGGTCCTTCACGTTGCTGACCTTGGAGTTCACGATCAGGATGTACGGGTCGTCGAGGGACGACTCCATGCGCTCCATGTCGGTGGCGAAGTACGCCGAGATGTAGCCCTTGTCGAAGCGCATGCCCTCGGTGAGCTCCAGCTCCAGACCGAAGGTCTGGGACTCCTCGACGGTGATGACGCCTTCCTTGCCGACCTTGTCCATGGCCTCGGCGATGAGCTCGCCGATCTGGGTGTCGGCGGCGGAGATGGAGGCCGTGGAAGCGATCTGCTCCTTGGTCTCGACGTCCTTCGCCTGCTCCAGGAGGGCGGCGGAGACGGCCTCGACGGCCTTCTCGATGCCCCGCTTGAGGGCCATCGGGTTGGCACCCGCGGCGACGTTGCGCAGGCCCTCGCGGACGAGCGCCTGGGCCAGAACGGTGGCGGTGGTCGTACCGTCGCCGGCGACGTCGTCCGTCTTCTTGGCGACCTCCTTGACCAGCTCCGCACCGATCTTCTCGTACGGGTCCTCCAGCTCGATCTCCTTGGCGATGGAAACACCATCGTTGGTGATCGTGGGGGCGCCCCACTTCTTCTCAAGGACGACGTTGCGACCCTTGGGGCCAAGGGTGACCTTGACGGCGTCGGCGAGCTGGTTCATGCCGCGCTCGAGACCGCGCCGGGCCTCCTCGTCGAACGCGATGATCTTGGCCATGTGAAGTGGTCCTCCCGGACAGGGGTGGATTTCTCCGGACCGGGAGGCGCCCGCGACGGACGGCCTGCGTGACCGGTGGTTCCTTGCCCCGCCGGCCTGCGGGCCTCACCGGCCCGATCCAAGTTCTGTCACTCTCACCTGGAGAGTGCTAACGCCAATAATTAGCACTCGACCATGGAGAGTGCAAGCGCCCCCGGCGAAGGTCCGGCCACGGCGGGCGCGCCGGAACGCACGGAGGTCCGTACCCCTGGGGGTACGGACCTCCGTGCGTGAGTGGTGTCGTCGGTCGACCGCGCCGTACTCAGCCGACGGCGAGCTTGACCATGTCCGCCTGGGGCCCCTTCTGGCCCTGCGAGATCTCGAACTCAACTCGCTGACCCTCTTCGAGGGTGCGGTACCCGTCCATCTGGATCGCGCTGTAGTGGACGAAAACATCCGCACCACCGTCGACCGCGATGAAGCCGTACCCCTTCTCCGCGTTGAACCACTTGACGGTGCCCTGAGCCATGCCTAACTCCCCTATTACTGGCCCTTGCGCGGGGCCGCACTTCGCGGTCCCGGGTCAGAACCCACCCTCCGACAGGAGAGGGTGCGTGCGCCGGAACGCGTCGACCGCGGCTGAATGTATCTGCCCAACTGCCCTCTGCAACAGGTCAATCGGACGAGAATTCTCGACAGCGCCGAACGCCCGAATATGCGGAATTGGAGAGATTCCAGGGCAAGTCGGGCCAGACAAAGGCGACTTATGACGCAAGGAGTTCAAGCACTTTGGCTGCATCTTGTCGGTCGCGGCGCATTCTCATATGCAGGCGCCGCGGGCAGCTGGGGGGACTTCCCACACTCTACCGCGCTCAACCATGCAGAATTGCCCCCTCCGTTTCAAACCCGGAGAGGTTTGAAACCGGAGAGGGCAATTCCGTTCGGGTGATTCGGGAGGCTCCCCGACGAGCCGTCAGCAGCCGCCCGCGACGGCCGGGATGATCGAGATGCCGGCGCCGTCCGGGGTGGCCGTCTCCAGACCGCTCTCGAAGCGCACGTCGTCGTCGTTGACGTACACGTTCACGAATCGGCGCAGCTTGCCCTGGTCGTCCAGGACGCGGGCGGCGATGCCCGGGTGGTCCTTCTCCAGGGACTCGATGACCTGGGAGAGGGTCGTGCCCTCCGCCGGGACCTCGGCCCGGCCGCCCGTGTAGGTGCGGAGAATGGTGGGGATGCGGACGTTCACGCTCATGGTCGGGTGCCCTTCCTGAAGTCTCGGGTGGTCAGCTGGTGGCGAGGCCCGCGGCGCGGAACGCGTCCAGGCTGGGGCGAATCGTCGCGGTCGCCTGCGAGGTGGCGGCCACCGCGTCGAGGGTCTTGAGGCCGTCGCCCGTGTTGAGGACGACGGTGGTCAGCGTCGGGTCGAGGACCCCGGCCTCGATGAGCTTCTTCGTCACGCCGACCGTCACCCCGCCCGCCGTCTCCGCGAAGATCCCCTCGGTGCGGGCCAGCAGCTCGATGGCGTCGACCACCTGCTCGTCGTTCACGTCCTCCACCGCGCCGCCGGTGCGGCGGGCGATGTCCAGGACGTACGGGCCGTCGGCCGGGTTGCCGATGGCCAGGGACTTGGCGATGGTGTTCGGCTTCTGCGGCCGTACGACGTCGTGACCGGCCTTGAAGGCGGTGGAGACCGGGGAGCAGCCCTCGGCCTGGGCGCCGAAGATCTTGTACGGCCTGTCCTCGACGAGACCGAGCCGGATCAGCTCCTGGAGCCCCTTGTCGATCTTCGTGAGCTGCGATCCGGACGCGATCGGGATGACGATCTGGTCCGGCAGCCGCCAGCCGAGCTGCTCGCAGATCTCGTACGCCAGGGTCTTGGAGCCCTCGCCGTAGTACGGGCGCAGGTTGACGTTGACGAAGCCCCAGCCCTCGCCGAGCGGGTCGCCGATGAGCTCCGAGCAGAAGCGGTTGACGTCGTCGTAGTTGCCCTCGATGCCGACCAGCTCACCGCCGTACACCGCGGCCATGACGACCTTGCCCTGCTCCAGGTCGTGCGGGATGAACACGCAGGAACGGAAGCCCGCGCGGGCGGCGGCGGCGCCCACCGCGCCGGCGAGGTTGCCGGTGGAGGAGCAGGACAGGGTGGTGAAGCCGAAGGCGCGGGCGGCCTCGACGGCGATCGCGACGACCCGGTCCTTGAAGGAGTGCGTCGGGTTGCCGGAGTCGTCCTTGACGTACAGGCCGCCGGTGACGCCCAGCTCGCGGGCGAGGTTGTCGGCCTTGACCAGCTTGGTGAAGCCGGGGTTGAGGTTGGGCTTGTCCGCGACGTCCGCGGGGACCGGCAGCAGCGGCGCGTAGCGCCAGATGTTGTTCGGGCCGGCCTCGATGCGCTTCCTCAGCTCCTCGGGGGAACCGCTCGGCAGGTCGTACGCCACTTCGAGCGGCCCGAAACAGGACGCGCAGGCGAAGATGGGGCCGAGGTCGAAACGCTCCTTGCACTCGCGGCAGGAGAGCGACGCGGCGGGGCCGAGGTCGACGGAGGATTCGGTGTTCGCTGCAACAGTCTGCACAGCCATGATGGCGGAGGCCCTTTCTCCTCATCTTCCTTGTGACGCGCTTCGCCACAAGACGGAATTGGCACCTTCCCCACCGGGTCCTCGCGGCCGGCAGGAGGGTTGCCGGGACTTCAACGGGCCGTTCCCTCAGTCCCTCTGGATGAGCTCTTTGGCACCGGATCTTCGATCCGGGCGTTTATTGGCAGATGGACCCCGACATGCGACGGTCATCCGCGTTGTTCAAGACTGTAACCGAAGCACCAGGCTGTCGAGACAGCAGTCCGAACCGCGAGATGGATCACACAACAGGGAGTATCGACCGTGCTGGAAGAGGTCGAACGCTGGCTGACCGGGCGTTCCTGGTCGGCCGCCGACCGTCCGTTGGAGCGCCTGCTGGCCGCCAAGGCCGGGGACCCGCGCCGCGGAAGCGTGAGCGTGGTGCTGCCCGCGCTCGACGAGGAGGCGACGGTCGGCGACATCGTCACGACGATCCGGCGCGAGCTGATGGAGAAGGTCCCCCTGGTCGACGAGCTCGTGGTGATCGACTCCGGTTCCACGGACGCCACCTCCGAGGTGGCCCGGGAGGCCGGCGCCCGGGTGGTGCACCGTGACGCGATACTCCCCCGGATACCGGCCGTGCCCGGCAAGGGAGAGGTGCTGTGGCGCTCCCTCCTGGTCACCGGCGGCGACATCGTCTGCTTCGTCGACGCCGACCTGAAGGACTTCTCGGCGGACTTCGTCTCCGGCATCGTCGGCCCGCTGCTGACCGATCCGGACGTGCAGTTCGTGAAGGCGATGTACGACCGCCCGTTCGGGGACGGCACCGGCGGGGCGGCGGCCCAGGGGGGCCGGGTGACCGAGCTGGTGGCCCGCCCGCTGCTCAATCTGCACTGGCCGCAGCTGGCCGGTTTCGTCCAGCCGCTGGGCGGCGAGTACGCCGTGCGCCGGTCCCTGCTCGAACAGCTGCCGTTCCCCGTGGGCTACGGGGTGGAGCTGGGGCTGCTGGTGGACGCGCTGCACACGGTGGGGCTGGACGCGCTGGCCCAGGTGGACGTGGGGGTGCGCAGGCACCGGCACCAGGACGGGCAGGCGCTGGGCCGGATGGCGGCGGCGATCTACCGGACCGCCCAACTTCGGCTGTCCCGCGGTCACTTGGTGCGCCCCGCGCTCACCCAGTTCGAGCGGGGCCCGGACGGCTTCGTGCCGCGCACCCACGCCGTGGACACCGAGGAGCGGCCCCCGATGCGCGAGATCGAGGAGTACGTTTCGCGCCGCGCGGCCTGAACCGGCCCGACTTCGCACGTTTGGGCGGTTCGTGATCGGGCTAGATTCCGCAACATGGCCTCCGATCACGAAGCCCAGCCCACTGCCCAGCCCTCCACCCGGCCTTCCGCCCAGGTCCTCGTCGCGTCCAACCGCGGGCCGGTCTCGTACACCCTGGAGACGGACGGATCGCTCGACGCGAGACGGGGCGGCGGGGGCCTGGTCTCCGGGCTCAGCGCCGTCGAGGACAAGCTGTGGGTGTGCGCCGCGCTCGGCGACGGGGACCGGGAGGCGGTCCGGCGCGGGGTCGGCGAGCCGGGCGTGCGGATGCTCGACATCGACGCGGACGTCCACGCGGACGCGTACAACGGCATCGCGAACTCGGTGCTCTGGTTCGTCCACCACATGCTGTACCAGACCCCGCTGGAGCCGGTCTTCGACGCGGAGTTCCGCCGGCAGTGGGCCTCGTTCGAGACCTACAACCGGGCCTTCGCCGAGGCGCTCGCCGAGGAGGCGGGGCAGGGGGCGGCGGTGCTGGTGCAGGACTACCACCTGGCGCTGGTGCCCGGCATGCTCCGCACGCTCCGCCCCGACCTGCGGATCGGGCACTTCTCGCACACCCCGTGGGCGCCGGTCGACTACTTCCGGCTGCTGCCCGACGACATCGCCGAGCAGTTGCTGCGCGGCATCCTGGGCGCGGACCGGGCCGCCTTCCTGACCCGGCGCTGGGCCGACGCGTTCACCGACTGCTGCACCCGGATCGTGGGCGGCACCGGCCGGACCGAGGTCGGGGTGCACGGCCTCGGCGCGGACGCGGACTTCCTGCGCCGCCGCGCGCACGAGGCGGACGTGGACGAGCGGATGGCGGCGCTGCGCGAGCAGGCGGGCCCCGGCCGGAGGACGATCGTACGGGTGGACCGGACGGAGCTCTCCAAGAACATCGTGCGCGGCCTGCTCGCCTACCGGGCGCTCCTCGACGACCGCCCCGAGTGGCGCGAGCGGGTGGTCCACGTGGCGTTCGCGTACCCCTCCCGGCAGGACCTCGCGGTGTACCGGGACTACACGGACGAGGTGCGGCGGGTCGCCGAGGAGATCAACGCCGTGTACGGCACGGCGGGCTGGACGCCGGTGGTGCTGCACGTCAAGGACGACTTCGCCCGCTCGCTCGCCGCGTACCGGCTGGCCGACGTGGCGCTCGTCAACCCGATCCGCGACGGCATGAACCTGGTCGCCAAGGAGATCCCGGTGGTCTCCGACCACGGCTGCGCGCTGGTGCTGTCGCGGGAGGCGGGGGCGTACGAGGAGCTGGGCGGCGACGCGGTGGTGGTGAATCCGTACGACGTCTCCGCCACGGCGGCGGCGCTGCACGAGGCGCTGACGATGGCGGAGGACGAGCGGGCCGCGCGCACGGAACGGCTGGCCGCGGCGGCGGTCGCGCTGCCGCCGCAGCAGTGGTTCCTGGACCAGCTGGACGCGTTGCGGCGGGGTTGAGGGCCTGCGGCCCCTCGACCGGGCGGGCCGGGTCGTGCGGGGCCGGTCGTGCAGTACTGACCACGCGAGTCCGGCTGTACAAGTCCCGGTCGGCTCAGATGTGCTCGGCCAGGGCCGCCAGGAAACCGACGACCGCGGCCGGGCCGGCCAGGCGCAGGTCGGCCCGGTCCGCCAGTTCCGGCACCTCCGCGCCGCCGCTGCACACCAGCAGACCCGGGACGCCGTCGGGGCCCGCGGCACGGAGCTTCTCCACCGCCGCGTACGCCGCGAGGTCGCCGAGGTCGTCGCCCGCGTACAGGACGGACCCGGCGTTCGTCTCCCGTACGTACCGGGCGAGCGCGACGCCCTTGTCCACGCCCGGCGGGCGCAGCTCCAGGACGAGCTTGCCGGGCTCCACGACGAGTCCGTGCCGGGCGGCCAGCTCGCCCAGGGGGGCGCGCAGGGCCTCGAACGCGGCCTGCGGGTCGGAGGCGCGGCGGGTGTGGACGGCGATCGCCCGCCCCTTCTCCTCGGTCCAGGTGCCGTGCCAGGAGCCGGCCCGGTCCAGCACGCCGGGGAGTTCGGCGCGGACCGCGGCGAGGCCGGGGTGCGGGGCCGGGGCGTGGACGGTGCCGGTGACGGCGTCCCAGCGTTCGGCGCCGTAGTGGCCGAGGACGACGAGATGGTCGAGGCCGGAGACCCCTGCGAAGCCGCCGTGCCGGACCGCGACCCCGGCCGGGCGGCCGGTGATCACGGCGACGGAGGCCACCTTGGGGGCGAGCGCGGCCAGGGCGGGGACGGCGCCGGGGTGGGCGCGGGCCTGTTCCGGGTCGGGCACGATGTCGGCGAGGGTGCCGTCGAAGTCGAGGGCGACGACGGCGCGGTCGGGGCGCGCGAGGATCGCGGCGAGAGCCTCCCGGCCCGGTGCGGTGGCGGGGGTCGGGAGCTGGGACGGGGTCTCGCTCGGCGCGGATGCGGGTGCGCGTTCTTCCGGGTTGCTGCCCATGGGGCGAGCCTATAAGCCGGGGCGCGGGGCCGGACCCGTTGCGGCGTTCCGGACGGCGCCGCTCCCCGATCCGGCCGAAAAGCCCCGGGGCGTGTTCCGGAAGCCCCGTCCGGCCAGGGCTTTCGGGACACGCCCGAGGCATGTTCCGGAAGTCCCATCCGGCCGGGGTCGCGGTCCGGCCGAAAAGCCCCGGGGGGCGCTGCCCTCGGAAACGTGTTTCAGCGGCGGTCCCGGCGCGCGTCGCGCACCCGGCGCAGGCGGTTCACCGTCACCGGGTCCTCCTCCAGGGCACGGCGGTCGTCGAGGAGTGCGTTCAGCAGCTGGTAGTAGCGCGTGGGCGAGATGCCGAGCTGCTCGCGGATGGCCCGCTCCTTCGCGCCGGGGCCCGCCCACGACTGCCGTTCGACGGCGAGCACGGCGCGGTCCCTGTCGGAGAGTCCGTCCGGGTCGTCGGGGCCATGCGTGGGGGCGGTCATATCAGCCAACATAACGCCCGTCCGGCGGACCGCCACCTGCCGAGGGCGGGCCCCGGAAGCCCCGCCCCCGGGGTGCGGCCCTACTTCGCGCGCTCCGCCGCGGCCGCATCGCGCGCGATCCGTCCCAGCACGCTCCCGGGGCTGTCGGCCGGTTCGACCGCCCTGCCGATGTTCTCCTTGATCGACTCGCTGGTCCGGGCCCAGGAGGTCTTGCCGTACGGGTAGAACTCCGATTCCGGCAGCGCGGCCAGGAACTTCCACAGCGGCTTGTACGCGGGGTCGGACTCCATGGCCGCCGAGGCGCTGTCGGTGGTGGGGAGCATGTCGTACGCGTCGGCGAAGTCGATGACGTTCTTGTCGGTGAACAGGTAGTCGAAGAACTTGCCCAGTTCCGCGCGGTGGCCGTTCTGCTTGAAGCCCATGATCCAGTCGGCCACGCCCAGCGAGCCCCTGGCGGGGCCGTCGGCGCCGGGCATCGGCACCATGCCGACGGAGACGCCCTTGCGCCCGGCCTCCTGCATCAGCGTGGGATGGCCGTTCAGCATGCCGACCTCGCCGTTGGTGAACGCGGTGAACGCCTTCGCCCGGTCGAGTTTCCCGGGGGCGACGGGGCCGACGAGGCCCGGGCCGACCAGATTCGTTTTCAGCCATTCGAGGGTCTCGGCGTTCTCGGTCGAGTCGATGTCGTACGAGCCGCTGTCGTCGAGGTAGCCGCCCTCCCCGCCGAGCAGCCACATCATGGTCTCGGCCTGGGCCTCCTCCTGGCCGAGCGGCAGGGCGAACGGGTAGGTCACCCCGCGCTGCCCGAGCACCGCCGCGTCGGCGCGGATGTCGTCCCAGGTCCGCGGGGCGTCGAGGCCCGCCTGCGCGAAGAGCTTCTTGTTGTAGAAGAGCAGCCGGGTGCTGGCGACGAACGGCAGCCCGTACTGGGTGCGGTCCACGCTGCCCGCCTCGGCCAGGCGCGGCAGGAAGTTGGCCTGGGCCCGGATGGAGAGCATCTCGTCGGCCCGGTAGAGCTTGCCCGCCCTGGCGTAGTCGGCGTAGGAGGCGATCTGGGCGATGTCGGGGGCCCGCCCCTTCTTCACCATCTCGGCGACCTCGCGGTCGATGGCCTTCCAGGGGCGGACGCTGACGTCCACCCTGATGCCGGGGTGGCTCGCCTCGAAGCCCTTCACGATCTTGTTCCAGTACTTCTCGGAACTGTTGGCCGGGCCGGTGCCGTAGTCGGCCGCGACGATCTTGAGGGTGACGTCCTCCGAGCCGCTGCCACCCCCGCCCCCGCAGCCCGCCAGGGTCGCCGTCATGCCCAGCGCGGTCACGACCGCGGTCAGTATCCGGTAGCGCAACCGCACAGCCCAGACCGTCCTCATCCATAGCGTCGTCCGCGTCGGCCACGCCGTCGTGGGGTCCCGAATGAGCTGCGATCCTGCCCCAGGAGATCGTCGGAGGTCTACACCAAAGTCGGTATCGCTTTCGCAACATATCCAGACAGGTGTGCCGGGCGCCCCTGCGGGGCATTGCTCTCGAACTGGGCCTACTGCTAAGTAAGTTCGGGTGCGGGCGTCTTCTCCCGGGCACGGGCGCGGGCGGGGGCTCAGGCACGGGTCGGGGCCGCCCCCGTTCCGAACGCCACGCCGTACCGCCCGCACCGTCGCATCACACGCCGCCGCATGACACGACGTCACATCGCACGCCGTCACCTCCCACACCCCAAGGAGCCGTTCCGCATGTCGCGTACCGCATCAGAAATCGCCACCCAGCCCGACTGCTGGCGGCGCGCCGCGAAGGCGGGGGCGGTGTTCGACGGGCTGCCGCGGCCGGGCGAGCGCGTCGCGGTCACCGGCTGCGGCACCTCCTGGTTCATGGCCATCGCCTACGCGGCGCTGCGCGAGGCGGCCGGGCAGGGCGAGACGGACGCGTACCCCTCCTCGGAGTTCCCGGTCGGGCGGCCGTACGACCGGGTGGTGGCGATCACCCGTTCCGGTACGACGACCGAGGTGCTGGAGCTGCTGGGCGAGCTGCGCGGCAGGGTCGTCACGGTCGCGCTGACCGCCGATCCGGGCACCCCGGTCATGGGCGCCGCCGACGCGGTGGCCGTACTGGACTGGGCGGACGAGGACTCGGTGGTCCAGACCCGGTTCGCCACCACCGCGCTGGCCTTCCTGCGGGCCGGCCTGGAGGCGTCGGGTCCGCTTCCGGCCGGGGTGAAGACGGTGGCCGCCGCCGCGGTGGACGCGGAACTGGCGGTGACCGAGCCGCTGGACGAGGCGGTCGTCTCGGCCGAGCAGTGGACGTTCCTGGGGCGCGGCTGGACGTACGGACTGGCGCAGGAGGCCGGGCTGAAGATGCGCGAGGCGGCCGGCGCCTGGACCGAGTCGTACCCGGCGATGGAGTACCGCCACGGCCCGATCTCGATCACCGGGCCGCACCGGGTGGCCTGGGTGTTCGGCCGACTGCCGGAGGGGCTCGCCGGTGACGTGGCCCGGGTGGGCGGCACGCTGGTCGCGCACCCCTCGGCCGACCCGATGGCCGATCTGATCCGGGCGCAGCGGCTGGCGGTCGAGCTGGCGGAGTCGAAGGGGTACGACCCGGACCGGCCGCGCCACCTCACGCGCAGCGTGATCCTTTCGTCCTGACCCGTCACGGGGCACCCCGGACCGTACCGACGCGTACCGGGGCGTCCCGACACGTCCTGACGCGTCCCCGGGCCTCGCCCCAAGAGGTGGCAATGGCGTGGTCGCGATTTTGTATGGACACGCAACAAACTGGGATAGTGGACTAGACCTTTTTGGTTCCTCGGGCGAAACTGTTTCCCGTGAAACACGTCATCGCCCTCGATGTGGGCGGCACCGGAATGAAGGCCGCACTGGTCGGGGCCGACGGCGCCCTGCTGCACGAGGCGCGGCGGGCGACGGACAGGAAGCGCGGCGCCGACGCCGTCGTGGAGTCGATCCTCTCCTTCGCCGCGGACCTGCGGGCGTACGGCGAGGAGCACTTCGGCGAGAGTGCCGTCGCGGCCGGTGTCGCCGTGCCCGGCATCGTCGACGCCGACAACGGGGTCGCGGTCTATGCCGCCAACCTGGGCTGGCGCGACGTGCCCATGCGGCAGCTGCTCGGCGAACGGCTCGGCGGTCTGCCCGTCGCACTCGGCCACGACGTGCGCACCGGCGGACTCGCCGAGGGCCGGATCGGCGCGGGCAAGGACGCCGACCGCTTCCTCTTCGTGCCGCTGGGCACCGGCATCGCCGGGGCCATCGGCATCGCGGGCACGATCGAGGCGGGCGCGCACGGATACGCGGGCGAGATCGGGCACATCGTGGTCCGCCCGGACGGTCCGGACTGCGGCTGCGGTCAGCGCGGCTGCCTGGAGACCCTGGCCTCCGCCGCCGCCGTCAGCCGCGCCTGGGCCGCCGCGTCCGGCGATCCGGAGGCGGACGCCGCGGACTGCGCGAAGGCCGTCGAGTCCGGCGACCCCGCGGCCGAGGCGGTCTGGCGCGACGCGGTCGACGCGCTCGCCGCCGGGCTGGTCACCGCGCTGACGCTGCTCGACCCGACCACGCTCATCATCGGTGGCGGCCTCGCCGAGGCCGGGGAAACCCTGTTCACACCACTCCGTGCGGCCGTCGAGGAACGGGTCACGTTCCAGAAGCTGCCCCACATCGTCCCGGCGGCCCTCGGGGACACCGCCGGATGCCTGGGCGCAGGGCTGCTCGCCTGGGATCTTCTCTCCACGGAGGTATCCGTCTGATGGCCGCACGCGCAGACAGCACGGTTCTCGCAGGTGCCCGGGTGGTGCTTCCCACCGGGACCGTCGAGAACGGCCGGGTGATCGTCGAAGGCACCCGGATCGCGGGCAGCGCGGCACCGGACGCCCCCACCCTCGACCTGAGCGGCCACTGGGTGGTTCCCGGCTTCGTCGACATGCACAACCACGGCGGTGGCGGCGCGTCCTTCACCTCCGGCACCGTGGACGAGGTCCTCACCGGCATCCGCACCCACCGCGAGCACGGCACCACCACCCTGGTCGCCTCCACGGTCACCGGCGAGATGGACTTCCTCGCCCACCGGGCCGGCGTCCTGTCCGAGCTGGTCGAGCAGGGCGACCTGGCCGGCATCCACTTCGAGGGTCCGTTCATCTCGCCGTGCCGCAAGGGCGCGCACAGCGAGGACCTGCTGCGCCACCCGGACCCGGCCGAGGTCCGCAAGCTGATGGACGCGGCCCGCGGCACCGCGCGGATGTTCACCCTCGCCACCGAACTCCCGGGCGGCATCGACTCGGTGCGGCTGCTCGCCGAGCACGGCGTGATCGCGGCCATCGGCCACACCGACGCCACGTACGAGCAGACCGTCGAGGCGATCGACGCCGGCGCCACCGTCGCCACGCACCTGTTCAACGCCATGCCGCCGCTCGCCCACCGCGACCCCGGCCCGATCGCCGCCCTCCTGGAGGACGAGCGGGTCACCGTCGAGCTGATCAACGACGGCACGCACCTGCACCCCGCCGCCCTGGAGCTGGCCTACCACCACGCGGGCGCGCACCGCGTCGCACTGATCACCGATGCGATGGACGCGGCCGGCTTCGGCGACGGCCGGTACCAGCTCGGCCCGCTCGCGGTCGAGGTCAAGGACGGCGTGGCACGGCTGGTCGAGGGCAACTCGATCGCGGGCTCCACGCTCACCCTGGACACCGCGTTCCACCGGGCCGTGACCATCGACCGGATCCCGGTCGGCGACGTCGTGGAGTCCATCTCCGCCAACCCGGCACGGCTGCTCGGCGTGTACGACCGGGTCGGCTCGCTGGAGCCGGGCAAGGACGCCGACCTGGTGGTCCTGGACGCGGACTTCGCGCTCAAGGGCGTCATGCGCAAGGGTGAGTGGATCGTCGAGCCCACGCTCGGCTGATCCGTCCGACGGCCCCGGGGCGTGGGGCAACCGGGCCTCGGGCGTGTGGCAAGCGGGCCCCGGGGGGCGTGACGGCCTGGCCCCGGGGGTACGTAACGAAGAGACGGCGGTTGGTCCGGGGGTCTGGGCCGACCGCCCCCTCTTTGGCATGATCGCCTGAGAAACAGCCAGAAAGCGCATACCATCCACGGTTTCGCGCTCGGACAGGGATCGGGGGAGCGGCCGCGGTGATCCTGACGGTCACACTGAATACGGCACTCGACCTGACGTACGACGTCCCCAAGCTCGTCCCGCACGCCAGTCACCGCGTCGGCGACATCTCCGAGCGCCCCGGCGGCAAGGGACTCAACGTGGCCCGGGTGCTGTCCGCCCTCGGCCACGAAACCACGGTCACCGGTTTCGCCGGCGGCTCCACCGGGGCCGTGCTGCGCGAGCTGCTGGCCGGGCTGCCGCCGCACGGGTCCGCCCCGGCCGGCGCCCCGGACCCCGGCCCCATCCCGGCTCCGGGAAGCACCCCCGGAACCGTCCCGGGAACCGCTCCGGAACCCGCCCCCGCGCCGATCACCGACGCCCTCGTCACCGTCGCCGGGAACACCCGTCGCACGATCGCCGTCGTCGACCGGGCCACCGGCGACACCACCCAGCTCAACGAGCCCGGCCCGCTCATCACCGCCGACGAGTGGACCGCCTTCCTCGACCGGTACGAGGAGCTCCTCGCCGGGGCCGACGCCGTCGCGCTCTGCGGCAGCCTGCCGCCCGGCATCCACGTCGGCGCCTACGCCGAACTGGTCCGCCCGGCCCGCGCCGCCGGTGTCCCGGTGCTCCTGGACACCAGCGGCGAACCGCTGCGCCGCGGCATCGCCGCCCGCCCCGACCTGATCAAGCCGAACGCCGAGGAACTGGCCCAGCTCACCGGCTCCCGCGATCCGCTGCGCGCCACCCACGACGCCCGCCGCCGGGGCGCGCACGGGGTCATCGCCTCGCTGGGCCCGGACGGCGTGCTGGCGGTCACCCCCGACGGGATCTGGCGGGCGATGCCGCCCGCCAAGGTCCTGGGCAACCCGACCGGCGCGGGCGACTCCGCGGTGGCCGGACTGCTGTCCGGCCTCGTCGAGGGGCTGGACTGGCCGGACCGGCTGCGGCGGGCGGTGGCACTGTCGACGGCGACCGTGCTCGCCCCGACGGCCGGTGATTTCGACCGCGCGGCGTACGAGGAGCTGCTGCCGTGCGTCGTCATCGAGGAACACGCACCAGCGGCCTGACAGGGCCGCGCCCGTCCCGGACCCGCCGCCCCGAGCGGGGGTCCGAAGAAGCACCAAGAGGTCAGCATGCCGCTCGTCAGCACCGGTGAACTCGTCTCCGCCGCCCAGGCCGAGGGACGCGGGATCGCCGCCTTCAACGTCATCACGCTGGAGCACGCCGAGGCCATCGCGGCCGGCGCGGAGCGCGCCGGGGCGCCCGCCGTCCTGCAGATCTCCGAGAACGCCGTGAAGTTCCACGGCGGACGGCTCTCCGCCATAGCCGCCGCGGCCGCCGCCGTCGCCCGCGCCTCCGACGCCCCGCTCGCGCTCCACCTCGACCACGTCGAGTCCGTGGGCCTGCTGCACCGGGCGCACGACGAGGGCTTCGGCTCCGTCATGTTCGACGCGTCCAAGCTGTCGTACGAGGAGAACGTGCGCGCCACGGCCGAGGCGGTGGCCTGGGGCCACGAGCGCGGCATCTGGATCGAGGCCGAACTCGGCAAGGTCGGCGGCAAGGAGGGCGAGGCCCCGCTCGACGCCCACGCCCCCGGCGTCCGGACCGACCCGGACGAGGCCGCCGCGTACGTCCGCGACACCGGCGTGGACGCGCTGGCCGTCGCGGTCGGCTCCTCGCACGCCATGACCGAGCGCACGGCCGCCCTGGACCACGAGCTGATCGGCCGGCTGCGCGACGCGGTCCCGGTCCCGCTGGTGCTGCACGGCTCCAGCGGCGTCCCGGACGAGGAGATCCGCCGGGCCGTCGCCTCCTCCGGCATGGTCAAGATCAACGTGGGCACGGCCCTGAACACCGCGTTCACCGGCGCGGTCCGCGCGTACCTGGCCGAGAACACCACCGGCGTCGACCCACGCAAGTACATCGCCCCCGCCCGCGAGGCGATGGCCGCGACGGTGGCGGGCTTCCTGGCCCTGATGGGCTGACCGCACGACGCGGCGCGCCGCGTGCGCCGAACAGCTTTCGGCCAAGGTCCGGCGAGAAACCCGTGCGGCCGCGGCCAGAATTGCAAGGGATGCGACACGTCGACGTGAAATGGATCGAGCCAATGTTCTTCCGTGCCTCTACTCAAATGCGGCGGGCCCAGAAAGGATCTCCCCTTGGATCCCCACCCAGGGGGTCCAAGGGGAGAGGAAGTCTCACGTGAGCATGCTCAGGAAAAGCCTGACGACCGCAGCCTTGGCCGGCGCACTGCTGGCCGGAGTCCCGGCCATACCGGCCGTGGCGGCCGACCCCAACACCTGCCCAAAGGGAAACCTCTGCGGGTGGTCGGGAACCAACAGGACCGGAACGAGGACCGTCTACTCCAAGGCGCCCGGCTGCTATCCCATAACCACCGCCCGGTCCTTCTCCAACCAGACGTCTTACCGCGTAGTGCTCTGGCACATCAGCACCGGCTGCGGCGAGGGCACCAAGCTGCTCACCCTGAATCCGGGCACCTACACGGACAACACCGGGTCAACCGCCACAGGGATCGAGGTCTACGGATAGACGAATGCGGCCTCTCCCGGATTCGAAAATCAGGAGAGGCCGAAAACGCCTATCGCAACCGGGCTAACTCTTCGCCCGGGTGACTTCCAGCCAGTCCAGGATCACATCGCACTGGTTGCCGTCCTGGCAAGAAATACTGATCTCGTTCTCACCCTTGACCAGCTCGACGGGGGCCCAAGTGGTCTGCCAGTTCTTCTCCCAGTCCGGGTCCGAGGAATGGATGAAGTTCTTGAGCCCGATCGGCTGCGAGTTCGGCTTCCCGTTGACCGTCAGCGTGGCATTGGCGTCCTTGGCTGGGATCGCATAGCGCACCGTCAGTCGATACGAACCGCCGGTCTGCATCTCTGCCCTCCACGTCACGGACGACCCGACCGTGTTGAAGCCAGTGACGTACGAGCCGTTAGGGCCCTCTGCACCCTTGATGGCCTTGTCGAGTATGGCCGTGCCGCCGAGCTTCAGCGTCGCCGCGTCCTGCTTCGGCAGCTCGACCGGCGCCTCGGAGCTGGCGGACTGCTTCGGCTTCGGGGACTCCTCGACCTGCTCGCCGGGCTCGGCGGAGGAGGTCGCCTCGTCCTTCTTCTTGTCCTTGTCGTCGTCCCCGCTGATCAGCGCGGCGCCGATGCCGATGAGAACGACCAGGACCACCGAGACCGCACCGATCAGCAGGCCCTTGGTGTTCGGGCCGCCCTTGCCGGAGGGGCCGCCGGCACGGCCGTGGGCGGCCTGCTGCGGGGCGGTGACGGCGCCGGGGTAGGTCTCCGGGGCGGCGTACTGCGCGTTCGGCCGACCGTACGCCTGCTGCGGGCCGTGCCCCGGCTGCTGCGGGACCTGCTGATGGCCGTACTGGCGCTCGCCGACGGTGCGCACCTGGTTGTACGAGGTGCGGGGCACGCCCGGCTGCGGGGCCGCCGGGCCCGGGTAGCCGTAGCCGCCCTGGCGTGGCGGCTGGGCGCCCGCCGCCTGTCCGTCCTCGTACAGGTAGCCGAACGGATCGTCGTCCTCGGGCGTGTTTGCGCCGTTGTTCCCGGCCGTCATCCCTGGGTCACTCCTCACCATCTCGCCAGCCGTCGCCGAATGCTGCCAACCGTGGCCGACCGGCCGAGCCTACCCCGAACGGACCGCACCAAGAATTGTCGCCGCAGGTCCCTGAAGCGCCCCGGAGCTCGGAAACCACGTGGTCGTGAACGTCAGCCGGCCCTGCGGTGAACCTTCGCCCGGGACCGCTTCTCGACGTACATCCGCTGGTCGGCGGAGCGCAGCACCTCTTCCGCGGTCATTCCGCAGGCGGCCCAGCCAATGCCGAAGCTGGCCCCGACGCGCACCGCCCGGCCGTCGACCCGGATGGGCGGAATGATGGCGTTACGCAGGCGTACGGCCAGATCCGCGGCGTCCGCGGCACCGAGGCCGTCGGCGAGGACGACGAACTCGTCGCCCCCGAGCCGGGCGACGGTGTCGCCGTCGCGGACACCGGTGGTCAGCCGCCGGGCGACCTCGATCAGCACCGCGTCACCGGTGTGGTGGCCGAAGCGGTCGTTGATCGACTTGAAGCCGTCCAGGTCGCAGAAGAGGACCGCGAGCCCCTTCGTGCCGTCGTCGTTGTCCTCCTCGGGCGCGACGGCGTGCACATGGTGGTCGTACGGGCCGCCGGGTGCCGTGTCCACGTCGTAGCCGTGCGCCCGCGCCTCCGGGTCGTCGAGGTCTCCGTAGGCCGCGTCCAGCGCCTCGACCGCGGAGGCGGTGGCCGCGTGCGGGCGGTCGCAGAGCCGGGCGCCCAGCCTGGAGCGCAGCTCGGCGCTGTTGGGCAGGCCGGTGAGCGCGTCGTGCGAGGCCCGGTGCGCGAGGTGCAGCTCGTGCCGCTTGCGCTCCTCTATGTCCTCGACGTGGGTGAGCAGGAAACGGGGGCCGTCCGCGGTGTCGGCGACGACGGAGTTGCGCAGCGAGACCCAGAGGTAGGAGCCGTCGCGCCGGCCGAGCCGCAGCTCGGTCCGGCCGCCCTCGGCGGAGGTGCGCAGCAGGGTGCCGATGTCCTCGGGGTGGACGAGGTCGGCGAAGGAGTAGCGGCGCAGGACGGAGGCGGGGCGGCCCAGCAGCCGGCACAGGGCGTCGTTGGTGCGCAGCAGCCGGCCGTGCTGGTCGCCGCCCAGCTCGGCGATGGCCATGCCGCTGGGGGCGTACTCGAACGCCTGCCGGAAGGACTCCTCGCTGGCCCGCAGCGCCTGCTGCTCCCGCTCCAGCCGGACCAGCGCCCGCTGCATGTTTGCTCTCAGCTTGGCGTTGCTGATCGCAATGGCCGCCTGCGACGCGTACATCTGGAGGGCCTCCCGGCCCCAGGCACCGGGGCGGCGGCCGTTGCGGGGGCGGTCCACGGAGATCACGCCGAGGAGATCGAACCTGCCGCCGGACGCGTACATCGGGGCGTAGAGGCGGTCCTGGGGGTGCCACTCGTCCTCGAAACGGGGATCGGGCCCGTCGGTGTGCCACTGCGGCACGTCGTCGTCGAGGAGGACCCAACCGTCGGTGTGCGGTATGAACCGCAGCTCGTCCCACGCCTGCCCCATCGCCAGCCTGCGCTCCCAGGAGGCGCGGGAACCGACCCGGCCGGTGATCAGGGCTTCCGCTGCGCTGTTGCCGGCGAAGGCGGCGACGACGAGGTCACCGTCGGGACGGACCATGTTCACGCAGGCCAGCTCGTAACCGAGGCCGCGGACGATTCCGTCGGCCACGGTCTGCAGCGTGTCGGCCAGGCTCCGTGCCGTGTTGAGATCGGCGACGGCCTGGTGCAGTTGCCGCATCGTCGCAAGACGGACATACGGCTCCGACTCGGCCTCCATTGCTCGCACTCCCCGAGACCTCGACAGCACTCCAGGTTTCATATCGACGTACTTACTGCAGTTCACCCCAACTGAATCACAGTGAGCTGTGCCGTCGGTACACAGGGTCAACTAATATTGCACTCTGTGACTCAAGTCACAACAGATCGTGAAGGGGTGCGAGGGGCCTCCGGGCCGTTCCGTCCTTTTCTTGAACGCAAATCCGGGCGTTGCAGTGCCTGGGCGCGTTGCCGTTGCCGCGCCCGAGCCCGCTGCCGTGACCGTCCCCGCGTCCGGGCGTGGCCGGCCGCCCGGCGGGGCCGGGGTCCTAGGACCCGGCTGGTCCCCTGGCCCGATGTGGTACTGCGCGGCGCGCGGCTAGCGTTCCGGACGTGTTGCAGACGAAATCCCCCACCCCGCGCCCCCCGTCCGTCCTCCATGCTGAGGGGGTGAGCAACGATGAGTTCCGGGCCGCGCTCGCCCGGCTGGCGGCCGGAGTGGTGCTGGTCACCGCCCAGGAACCGCCGCTGGACGAGCACGGACGCGGCGAGGAGGTCGGCATGACGGCGACCGCCTTCATGTCGGTGTCGCTGGACCCGCCACTGGTGATGGTCAGCCTGCGCAACGACTCCCGGATGGACGACCTGCTGTCGGAGCAGCCGCTGTGGGCGGTCTCCGTGCTCGCCGAGGACCAGCGGCAGGTGGCCGCCCGGTTCGCGATGAAGGGCCGGATCAGCGACCGGCTGCTGTTCCAGGACCTCCCCTGCACGCGGGGGGAGATCACCGGCGCACCGCTGATCGGCGGCGCGCTGGCCACCCTGGAGTGCCGCACCGAGCAGCGGGTACTGGCGGGCGACCACACGCTGGTCATCGGCCGGGTGCTGAGCACGGGCCTGCCGCGTGAGGGCGGGGAGCCGCTGATGTACTTCCGGGGGAACTACCGGCAGCTGGGCTGAGCGGGACCGCCGGGTGCCGCGGACGGACCGGGCGTGCCGGATGTGCCGGATGCCCTGGTTGCGGGGGCGCCGCGGGTTACGGCCGCGGGGCGCGGGACGCCACGGGGTACGGACGGGGCGTGCGGGGGCGTGGGGGCCGTCGTCACCAGTCGCGGCCGGAGCGGCCGCGCTTCGTCTCGCCGCGCTGCTTCTTCTCACGCAGCCGCCGCTCGTTGATCCCCCGCGGGATCCTGGTTTTGCGGCGCGGCCTGGGAGGCGGCGCCGTCGCCTCGGCCAGCAGCGAGGCGAGCCGGACGAGGGCCGTCTCACGGTTGCGCCACTGGGAGCGGTGCTCGGAGGCCCGCACGGCGATCACCCCGCCCACCAGCCGGTTCTCCAGGCGCTGGAGGGCCCGCTCCTTCCACACCTCGGGGAGCGCCTCGGTCGCCGCGAGGTCGAAGCGGAGCTCCACCTGGGAATCGCTGGTGTTGACGTGTTGCCCGCCGGGCCCGGAGGACCGCGAGAAACGCCACATGAGCTCGGCCTCCGGCAGGGAGACCGAGCCGCGGATGACATAGGGCCCGGACATGACACCCATGTTCCCCGGCCCGCGGGGTGCCCGTCACCTTCTTTTGCCGCACCGGTCGTGGGACACCGTCGGTCCGGCGGCGGCCGGGGCCGACCGGGGTACTTCGGTAAAGAAAGCAAAGGGAGCAGGAACCTCACGGTCCCCCGCCCGCGTTATGACCTGTGACGGTAGCTTCGTGATGACATGAAGCCCGCACTCGACGATGAAAGGGACTTCCCATGGCTGTAAGCCTGTCCAAGGGCGGCAACGTCTCCCTCACCAAGGAGGCCCCGGGCCTGACCGCCGTCACGGTCGGCCTCGGCTGGGACGTCCGTACCACCACCGGCACCGACTTCGACCTCGACGCCTCGGCGATCGCGGTCAACCCGGCGGGGAAGGTCGTCTCCGACGGCCACTTCGTCTTCTTCAACAACAAGTCGACGCCGGACCAGACCATCGTCCACACCGGTGACAACCTCACGGGCCAGGGCGAGGGCGACGACGAGCAGATCAACGTCAACCTGGCGGGCCTGCCGGCCGACGTCGACAAGATCGTCTTCCCGGTCTCCATCTACGACGCCGAGACCCGCAGCCAGAACTTCGGCCAGGTGCGCAACGCGTTCATCCGCATCATCAACCAGGCCGGCGGCGCCGAGATCGCCCGTTACGACCTGAGCGAGGACGCCGCCACCGAGACCGCCATGGTCTTCGGCGAGCTGTACCGCAACGGTGCGGAGTGGAAGTTCCGCGCCGTCGGCCAGGGCTACGCCTCGGGCCTGCGCGGCATCGCCCAGGACTTCGGCGTCAACATCTGAGCCGATCCCGACGCGGAGTTCCCGATCGACGCGGAGTTCCCCGTACGGAGTTCCCGACGCGGAATCCCGGCGCCCGGTCCGGTGTCCGGCCCGGTGTCCAAGGCGGGTGATCGTCCGACGCGGATGATCACCCCGCACGGGTGATCCGCCCCCGGGCACGGAACAGAAAAACCCCCGGCTGTCACGGCCGGGGGTTTTTCGTGCCCGCGAACCGGGCCGCCCTCTTTCCCGGCCGACCCCTTTACCGGTTGCCCCGCTTTCCTGGGCACTCCCTTCCCGGCCGGCCCGCTTTCCCGGGCACCTCCTTTCCCGGCCCCCTTTCCCCCGCGTCACTCCCCCAGTCACTTTCTGCGGTCTCCCCTTTCCCGCCGCTTTTCTTCGCACGGGCCCCACGAACTTCGCACCGGCCCCACGACCGGAGCCCGCGGCTCCCTCGCTCCAGGTCGCCGGCCCGGCCACCGGACCCGGCGCGCCCGCCATGCCCCACGATGTCCGCCGTGTCCCACTCCCCTGCCGAATAACGAACACAGGCGTATTCCCTTCGGACAAGAGGTGGTCAAAAAAATGTGAGGTATTTGTTGGCACACCGTCAATTTCGGTCTTTCGGTGGCACGCTCTCCGCTCGTAACCCCCCACGGAACGAGCAACGGAGAACGCATGACCCCCCACATGAACACCCGTCGCGCCGCTGCCCTGGCCGCAGTGGCCGCGATGGTCGTCGTCGGCGTCCAGACCGGTGCGGCCAACGCCTCGCCGGACAACGGAACTGACGGCCCCTCCGCCACTCGCAGCGTCGTCCCCTTCGGCGCGAACAAGGCATCGCAGCGCACCGCCGCCATCAAGTCCGCCCAGTCCGAAGCCGCTTCGGCCGCCGAGTCCCTCGGCCTCGGCGGCAAGGAGAAGCTGATCGTCCGTGACGTGATCAAGGACGCCGACGGCACCGTCCACACCCGCTACGAACGCACCTACGCCGGGCTGCCGGTCCTCGGTGGCGACCTCGTCACCCACACCGCCGCCGGCGGGAAGCTCAAGGGCGTCACCAAGGCCACCGAGGCGCGGATAGCCGTGCCGTCCACGACGGCGAAGATCAAGACCGCGGCCGCCGCGCGCAAGGTGATCTGGGCGAGCGGCGGCAAGCCCGTCCTCGCCCTCGAAACGGTGAAGAAGGGCGTGCAGAAGGACGGCACGCCGAGCAGGATGCACATCATCACCGACGCGAACACCGGCAAGGAACTCCGGCGGTTCGAGGCGATCGAGACCGGCGTCGGCCACAGCCAGTACAGCGGCGACGTCGACCTCACGACCACCGAGAGCGGCTCCGGCTTCGAGCTGACCGACGGCGAGCGCGGCGGCCACAAGACGTACGACCTGAACCAGGGCGAGAGCGGCACCGGCGACCTCGTCACGGACGACGACGACACCTGGGGCGACGGCACCGGCGGCGACCGCCAGACCGCCGCCGTGGACGCCGCCTACGGCGCCGCGCAGACCTGGGACTTCTACAAGTCGGCGTTCGGCCGCGAGGGCATCGCCGGTGACGGCAAGGCCGCGTACTCGCGGGTCCACTACGGCGACGGGTACGTCAACGCGTTCTGGGACGACAGCTGCTTCTGCATGACGTACGGCGACGGCGCCGACAACAAGAGCGCGCTGACCGCCATCGACGTCGCGGGCCACGAGATGAGCCACGGCCTGACCTCGTCCACCGCCAACCTGGACTACTTCGGCGAGTCCGGCGGCCTGAACGAGGCGACCAGCGACATCCTCGGCACCTCGGTGGAGTTCGCCGCCGACAACAGCACGGACATCGGCGACTACCTCATCGGCGAGAAGATCGACATCAACGGCGACGGCACCCCGCTGCGCTACATGGACGAGCCGAGCAAGGACGGCGGCTCGGCCGACTACTGGGACAGCAGCGTCGGCGACCTCGACGTGCACTACTCCTCCGGTGTCGCCAACCACTTCTTCTACCTGCTGTCCGAGGGCAGCGGCGCGAAGACCATCAACGGGGTCGACTACGACTCCCCGACCGCCGACGGCTCGACCGTCACCGGCATCGGCCGGGACAAGGCCGTCCAGATCTGGTACAAGGCCCTCGCCGAGTACATGACGTCCTCCACCGACTACGCGGGCGCCCGCGAGGCGACCGAGCAGGCGGCGACCGACCTGTACGGGGCGGACAGCGAGGAACTCTCCGCCGTCCAGGCCGCCTGGAGCGGCGTCAACGTGAAGTAACGGAACCGCGAGGCGCAAAAGCAGAGAAGCGCAGAAGCGCGGAAACGCGGAAACAGAGACGCGGAGACGCGGAGACGCGGAGAAGCGGAGAAGCGGAAAACGGAGAAGCGCAGGAACACGCGGGAGCCGGTCAGTCCTTCGGGGCGGGCCGGCTCCTGCCGTACAGCCAGGTGTCCCACAGCTCCGTCAGATCCCGGCCCGCCACCCGTTCCGCGTGGGCGGTGAAGTCGGCGGTCGAGGCGTTGCCGTGCCGGTGGGCCTTCGTCCAGCCCCGCAGGAGCGCGAAGAAGCGTGCGTCGTCGGCCATCGTGCGCCGGAGTTCATGGACGACCATCGCCCCGCGCCCGTACACCGGCGCCTGCGAGATGTCCTTCGCGCTCGGCGGATCGGCGGGCGGAAAGGCCCAGTTGGCGTCGTCCTCGAAGGCCTCGTCGAACAGCTCCTGGATCGGGACGCCCTCCTTGTCGGCCGCCCACAGCCACTGCGCGTAGGTCGCGAAGCCCTCGTTGAGCCACATGTCCCGCCAGCTCTCGGGCGTGACGGAGTCCCCGAACCACTGGTGGGCCATCTCGTGGACCAGCAGCCCGGCGTCCGGCGGGCCGGGGAAGAACGGCCGGCCCTGGGTCTCCAGCGCGTAACCGGCGTCCCCGGGGCGGTCGACGATCGCGCCCGTGGCGGTGAAGGGGTAGGGGCCGAACCGTTCGGCCTCCCACTTCACGACCTCGGGGATCCGGGCGAGGATCCGCTCGCTCCGCTTCGCGACGGCCGGGTCGGCGGCGGTGAACACCTCGATGCCGTCCGCGGTCCTCGACGTCCGGGTGGTGTAGCGGCCGACGGCGACCGTGGCGAGGTAGCTCGCCATCGGTTCGGGGGTGCGCCAGCGGTACGTGGTGGTGGCGCCCGAGGTGCGGCGGGAGACCGGTTCCCCGTTGGAGACGGCCGTCAGGCCCTCGGGGACGGTGACGGCGATGTCGTACGTCGCCTTGTCGCTCGGGTGGTTGTTGCCGGGGAACCAGGTCATCGAGCCGGTCGGTTCGCCGAGCGCGACCGACCCGTCGGCGGTCCGCAGCCAGCCCTCCTGCGAGCCGTCGGGGTCGGTGAGGGTGCGCGGCGAACCGGAGTAACGGACGACCGTGCGGAAGGTGCCGCCCTCGCGCAGCCGGTCCTCGACCTCGGCGGCGGGGCGCAGCGTCAGCTCGTGACCCGTCCGGTTGACGGCGGCCGGGCGGCCCTCGACGGTCGCGGAGTCCACGGTGAGTCCGGCGAGGTCGAGGTCGAAGGCGCTGAGGTCCTGGGTCGCGCGGGCGGTGATCGTGGCGGTGCCGCGCAGCCGGTGGGCGGCCGGGTCGACGTCGAGCACGAGGTCGTAGTGCGTGACGTCGTAGCCGCCGTTGCCGAGCTTCGGGAAGTACGGATCGCGCAGGCCGGACGCGCCGGGCGTGCCCCGGACACCGCCGGTGTCGCCGCTGCAGGCGGCGGACGTCACCAGGAGCAGCAGGGTGACGACGGCGGCTCGGGCCGTACGGTGCACGGGCGTTCGCTGGTCCACACCGGCGATACTAGGACGTTTCCGGCACATGCCGCCCTCCGGGCCCGGCAGGGTCGGTGGGCCCGGAGGGGTCAGAGGGCCGCGATGCCGAGGGGGCGGGCCGTCGCCGGCACCTCGTACGGCCGTCGTCCGCCCGTGAGGTCGACGACGGTGATGCCGTTGCCGTACCCGTCGCGGGTGAAGCCCTGGGTGACGTACGCCGTGCGGCCGTCCTCGGACACCGCCACGTCCTCGTGCGGGCCGTCCAGCGGCACGACGCGTTCGGAGCCGTCGGGGGCGCGGACGGTCAGGGACGGGCCCCGGTCCTCGGAGAGGATGGGGCCGGTGCCGACGACGAGGAGGGTGCCGTCGGGGGCGAGCGTCGCCCCGTGCTGGTGGGTGTCGGCCGTCATCCGCTCGACGGTGGACTTCCCGGTGCGCGGGTCGAGGACGACGAGCCGTTCCCCCTCGAAGGGCAGCAGCAGTCTGCCGTCGGCGGGGCGGACGACGGCGTAGTGCGGCTTCAGCCAGGAGCCGAGGCCGCCCTCGGTGCCGTACGGGGCGACCTCGAAGCGCCGCGTCTCGCGCGTGCCCGTGTCCACCGCCGTGACGTCGAAGGAGTCGTGGTCGGTGGCGTACACCTCGGTGCCGTCCGGCGAGACGTCCACGTCGAAGGGGCGGCGGCCCACCGGCACCGTGGTGGTGATCTTCCGGGTGGCGGTGTCGACGATCTCCAGCATGCCGTTGCGGCCGGGCACGTTGACGCCGACGTAGACGTGCCGGCCGTCGGGGGCGAGGGCGATGCCCATGCCGCCGCCCCGGTACTCGCCGGTGGTGGCGGGGCCGGTCTCCGTCCGGTACGGGATACGGGTGAGACGGGTGCGGGTCGCGGTGTCCACGACGGCCACGCCCTCGGCGGTCGCCACCCAGGCCAGCCCGTCGTCCCCGACGACGAGGCCGTAGGGCGCGGTGCCGACCCGGACGGAGCCGAGCCGGTGCCGGTCGCGGCCCGGCCGCGGGTCGACGAACGTCACGGTGTCGCCGCCGAAGTCGGCGACCAGGAGCGTGCCGGGCGGGGTCGCCGCGGAGGCGGTCGGCGCCGACCGCGGGGAGTCCGGCGCGCGGGACCCGGCGGGCGCGGTGGCCGACGGACCGGTCCCGGCGGACAGGCCGTCCGACATCCCGGCGGACAGGTCGTCCGACGTCCCGGCCCGGGTAGCGGTCGTGCAGCCCGCGAGCACCGCGGCCGCGGCGAGCGCCACCACCGCGCGGCGCGCGTTCACCGGGCGTCCCGCAGGCGGGCGGCGATCTCCGTGAAGCCGCGGCGTTCCGCGTGGGCCAGCGCGGTCACCCCGTCGCCGTCCGGAAGGTCGACGTCCGCACCGGCCGCCAGCAGGAGCTCGACGATCTCCTGGTGCGCCCGACCGCCGTCGCCGAGGATCACGGCCTCCAGCAGGGCCGTCCAGCCGAGCCGATTCACATGGTCGACGTCGATGTCCGTGACCCGGAGCAGTTCCCGCACGTAGGGGGCGTGGCCGCGCTCGCTCGCCGGGATGAGCGCGATGCCGCCGAACCGGTTGCACAGCTTCAGGTCGGGGCCGGCCGGCAGGAGGGTGCGCAGCATCGGGACGCTGCCGGTGACCCCGGTCGCCAGCCAGGGGCTCTCCTCGCGCAGGTCCTGCGCGTCGGGGTCCGCGCCCGCCGCCACGAGCAGCCGGGCGGCCTCGACGTGGTCCCCGTGGACGGCGAGGAGCAACGGGGTGCGCAGTTCCCCGTCGCGGCAGTCGACGCGGGCACCGCCCTCGATCGCGGTCCGCACTCCGTCGGTGTCGCCGGTGTGCGCGGCGTCGAGCAGTTGTCGATCGAGGGCGTTCATGTCGTGACTCCTGGGGATCGGTCCGCCCGGCCACCCGGCCGACTCCGCTTCGCCGCTGTTGTTGCTGCGGCGGCGGCAGGGGTGGGCGAGCCCGTTCGGCTCTGCCCTCCATGATCCGCCCCCCGCCGCCCCGTACGGTCGATGGACCGGCTCGAAGCCGGACGCGGGACGGCCGACGGTCCCATCAGCCGATCGGTTGATGCGGAGCCGCCCGTCCGGGGTGATCGTGGAGGTATCACGAGTGGGGAGCGAGAGGTACGAGGTGGAGCACCGACCCCGATCGGCACCCGGCACGGGCCGGCCGGACGACACCCCGGCCGACGCCCCGGGCGCACGGGGCGCGGCCACCGCCCGGCCCCTGCCCCGGGGCCACGACAGCCGCTCCCCCGGGACCGGCCGACCGCTGTCCGCGGGCAGCGACCGTCGCGCCCCCGCCGCCCGGACGCCCGATCCGGACGCCCGGTGGCTCACGCTCCTGATGCACGCCGCGTTCTTCCTGCTGCTAGGCGCCTCGCTCACCCGCTTCCTGCTGCGGCACCCCGGCGAGGCCCGCACCCCGTGGATCATCGCGCTCTCCGTCGCCCTGGCCGTGCTGTACGTGCTCGGGCCCGTGCTCGGCTCGCGTCCGACGCCGCGCTCCCTGGTGTGGCTGGGGGTGCTGGTCGCCGTGTGGATGGTGCTGGTGCTCCTCGCGCCGAGCTTCGCGTGGTGCGCGGTGCCGCTCTTCTACACCGGGCTGCGCATCCTCCCGCCGCGCGCCGCGCTCGCCCTCGTCTGTCTGCTCACCCTGTTCGTCGTCGCCGCGCAACTGCGGCTGGCCGAGGGCTTCGACCCGAACCTGGTGCTCGCCCCGCCCGCCGTGGCGGCCATCGCGACGGCGGTCTTCGTCCACATGCAGCGGCAGGCCGCGCGCCAGCGCGAACTGTCCGAGCAGCAGCGCGAACTGATCACCGACCTGCTGCGCACCCGCCGCGAGCTGGCCGCCACCGAACGCCGCGAGGGAACCCTCGCGGAACGCCAACGGCTCTCCATGGAGATCCACGACACCCTCGCACAGGGCCTGTCCAGCCAGCAGATGCTGCTCCAGGCCGCCGACCGCACCTGGGACACCGACCCGGCGACCGCCCGCCGCCACGTCCGTACGGCCACCACCATCGCGGAGAGCAACCTCGCCGAGGCCCGCCGCTTCGTCCACGACCTGGCCCCGGCCGACCTCGCGGAGGGCGGCGGTCTGGAGGCGGCCCTGCACGCCCTGGCCACCCGTGAGACGGCGCAGTCGCAGGGGCGGCTCACCGTCCACTGCCATGTGGAGGGGGAGGGCCACGCCGCGCTGCCCGACCGGGTGCAGTCCGCCCTCCTGCGCATCGCCCAGGGCGCGCTGGCCAACGTGAAGGAGCACGCGCACGCCACGGAGGCGGCGCTGACGCTGACCCACCTCGACGACCGGGTCGTCCTGGACATCACCGACGACGGGCAGGGCTTCGTGCCGCCCGGGGACACCGGCCCCGCCAGGGGTGTGCGCGGCCACGGGCTGCCCGCGATCCGGGCCCGGCTGCACCAGCTCGGCGGCACGCTGACGATCGAGTCGGCACCGGGCGAGGGCACGGTCCTGTCCGCCGCCGTGCCGCTCACCCCGGCCCCCGCCCCACCGACTGCCCCACCGACCGCCCCGGAGGACCTCGCATGACCGCGACGCCGCCCGTACGCATCCTGCTCTGCGACGACCACGTCGTCGTACGCGCCGGTCTGCTCGCCCTCCTCGGCAGCGAACCGGACATCGAGGTCGTCGGCGAGGCCGGCAGCGGCGAGGAGGCCGTCGCCCTGTCCGCCAAGCTCACCCCGGACGTCGTCCTGATGGACCTTCAGCTCGGCGAGGGCATCGACGGCGTCGAGGCGACCCGCCGCATCGCCGCCACCGGCGTCCACGTGCTGGTCCTCACGACGTACGACACGGACGCCGACATCACCCGCGCCATCGAGGCGGGCGCCACCGGCTACCTGTTGAAGGCCGAGCGCCCGGAGGAACTGTTCGCCGCGATCCGCTCGGCCGCCCAGGGCCGTACGACGCTCTCCCCGCCGGTGGCCAGCCGGGTCATGGCCCGGATGCGCAAGCCCCTGCCCACCCTCACCGACCGGGAGCTCGACATCCTGGCCCAGCTCTCCCAGGGCCTGGGCAACCGCGACATCGCCCGTGCCCTGTTCATCAGCGAGGCCACGGTCAAGACCCACCTGGGCCGGATCTACGACAAGCTCGGCGTCGACACCCGCGCGGGCGCCGTCGCTGTGGCGAAGGAACAGCGCCTGCTGCCGTGAGGGCCCTCGTCAGCCCCCGTCAGCCCTCGTCGAGGAGTTCGTCGGTCGTCTTCACCGTGAACGCCCGGTCGACCCAGAGGTCGAGCGTCCGCAGATCCCGGCACGAGCCGATCCGTTCCCGGACGGCGTCGCTCACGGCCACGCCCCGACGGTCCAGCATCCGCAGCACGCTCAGGGAACGCTCCTTCGCGATGCCTTCTTCCCGGCCTTCTTCCCGGCCCTCTTCGCGTCCCTCGTTGCGAAAACTCTCGGCGACGATGCCGCGGAAGTGGCTGAGGCTCGTGCTCATCAAATTCCTCCAGATCTCGCGGGCCGGGGTGTCACCCAACCCCGCCTCGGTGAATTCGGCGAAGATCGCCGCGGCATCGGCGTCCGTGGCCCTGAGCGCCAGGGCGAGGGCTTCCAGTATGACAGCGATGTCCCGATCGTTACCATGTGTGATCGCCGAGAACACCGCCATGGGGATGTCCTCGGCGGCCCGCGCGGCGTCCGTCACGGGGGGAACGTTGTGCGGCCCCAGGACCAGGGGGAAGACGGCAAGGCTCGGGTGCTTCTCCAGCCCGATGCGAATCGGCTCGGCCGCCCATTCGGCGGTCGCCTTGTCCCGGCAGACCACCAGCAGCACCGGCGGGTAACGGAACTTCGCGTACAAGTGGGCGAGGTAGTACGCCCAACTGCTCCGCTTCTCCGGGTCCTTCCTGCCCTGCGCCTCGATCGCCAGTAAGTAGCAGCTGCCACCCACGACATCGATCCGCAACAGCGTGTCGACGTGCCGCTCGACGGGACGCAGCTCGGTCAGGTCCGTATCCATGAGGGAAACGGCGACCGGCTCCGGAAAAGGCACACCCAGCGCCCGGAAAGCGCTGGTGAACAGCGTCGGATTCTCCTGGAAAATCCGATGCTGCGCTTCATGAGGTGAACTGACCATGCACAGAAAGATATGTGCCTGTCATATGCAGAATTCGGGTTTCCCCAATCTCTCACCTGATCGAGCGCACCGGCCCGCCCCGGCGTTGACGGTCCTGCGGGCATGACACCATCGAAGCGTGCTCGACATCGGCTACTCCCTCTCCCGGCGCTTCCCCGATCCGCCGCAGACCGACTACCGCCGCGCGGACGTCCACGCGCTGCGGCACGACCTGTTCTCCGGGGACGTCTACCTCGCGGACACCAAGGAGGACCGCGAGGTCTCCACGGCCTGGGGATGGGTGCCGGTGCTCGACTTCGCGTGGGCGCTGTGCGACATCGTCGAGCAGATCGACCAGGACCCGCGCGGCAACCGCTCGCACCGGCAGCAGTTCGCCGAGCTGGACTTCACCGAGTCGTCCGACCGGATGCTCTTCGAGCGCCGCTTCGGCTGGGTGGACATCGAGGCCGACTGGATGCCCGGCGACGAACCCCCGCTCACCTTCAGCCACTCGCTGCTGCGCCGCGAAGCCCGCGACTTCCTGCACGATCTGATCGCCGACCTCTCCGACATGCACGAGGGGCTCGCCGACAACCCCGTGATCTGGGACCTCCAGGCCCGCTTCCCCCGTATCTGATCCCGCGGGCCCCCGTACCCCGGGCGCCGACCGCCGTGCCCCGCCGGGCTCGTACCCCCGCGGGCCCCGTACCCGGGCGCCGGGCCGGGCCCGTACCCGTACCGCAGTCCCGTCCATCCCAGCCCAGCCCGCGCAGGCCCCCGCCCGGTCCGTGGTCATGGCATGGTCATTACGTCTCCACCCGCACCCCGATCTGCGCCGCGAACGCGGGTGCCAGTTCCATCAGCTGGACCGGGCTGATCACCGCGCCCGACAGCCGCTCCACCCCGCGCGCGATGTCCAGCTCCGCGACCGCGCGCAGGTCCACCGCGTCCATCCGCACGGAGCTGAAGTCGACCCGTCTCAGCACGCAGTCGCGGAACTCCACCCGCGTCAGCTGCGCGTCCCCGAAGTCCGGCTCGGAGAGCACACAGCCCTCGAACACCACGTCCTTGAGCCGCGCCTTCCGCAGATTCAGGTAGTCGATCTTCCCGCCGCGCACGAGCACCCGCTCCAGCACCGCGCCGTGCAGCTGCACCCCGCCCAGCCGCGCGTCCACCACCTCCACGTCGCGCAGCGACGCCCCCGCGAGGTCGGTGCCCACGCCCCGTACGCCCGTCAGCACCGAGTCGATGAACCGGGCCCTGCCCAGCTCCGTGCGGTCCAGCACGCAGCCGTCCAGCGCGCAGTCCATGAACCGGGCCCCGGGGCCCGAGCCGTCCGCGAGGTCCGTCCCCTCGAACCGCACCCCGTCGTAGTCGCCGTCCGGCTCCAGTCCCGCGCCGCCGTACGGGACGAGCGGCGGCAGCCGCACCTGCGGCCGCCGCGCCGTCGCGAGGGTGTCCGTCTTCCTGCTGCTGCGTGCCATGCCCCCATCGTGACCCACACCACTGACAACGCCCCCGCCCCGATGTCACGAACCGCGCCCCGCGAACCGTCCAGGGGGCGGCAGCACGCTCCAGCAAAGGAGAAGGAGACCGGGAGATGCAGCGCATCCACATCATCGGCGGCGGCCTCGCCGGGTTCACCGCGGCGATCACCGCCGCCGAGTCCGGCGTCCGGGTGACCCTCCACGAGGCCCACCACACCCCCGGCGGACGGGCCAGGACCGCCGAGGGCAGGTACCTCACCAACGAGGGGCCGCACGCCCTCTACTCCCGCGGTCCGCACTGGGCCTGGCTCGAACGGCGGGGGCTCCTCGGCGCCGTCGTCGGCGTGCCGCCCCTCGAAGGCGCCAGGCTCCGTTTCCGGCTCGGGGGCGCCCTGCGCCGCGTCCCGCCGCTCGCCCTCCTCCGGCTCGCCCGCCGGGGCGCGAAACACGCCCCCGTCGACGTCGACTTCCGCACCTGGGCGACCGGGCAGGTCGGCGAGGAGGCCGCCCGCACGGCCTCGCACTACGCCGCCGTGGCGCTCTTCCACCACGACCCCGGCGCGCTCTCCGCCGCGTTCGTCCAGGAGCGGCTGCACCGCGCCGCCGTGCTGCCGCCCGAGGCCCGCTACCCCGTCGGCGGCTGGGCCCAGGTCATCGACCGGATGGCGGCCCGCGCCTGGAACCTCGGCGTCCGGGTCGAGACGGCGTCCCGCGTCGACGCCGCCGGCCTCGCCGACCTGAGCCGGCAGGGTCCGGTGGTCGTCGCCACCTCCCTCGACTCGGCCCGCGGCCTGCTCGGTGACTCCTCGCTGGTCTGGGACAGCGGCAGGACCGCCCTGATCGACCTGGCCCTGCGCACCCGGCGCGGCGACGCGTTCGCCGTGTCCGACCTGGACGCCCCCGGCTGGATCGAGCGCTTCAGCGCCCAGGACCGCACCCTCGCGCCCGCCGGGCAGCAGCTCGTCCAGGGACAGTTCCCCCTCGCCCCGGAGGAACCCCGGTCCCTGGGCATCGCGCGGGCCGAGGAGGTCCTCGACCTCGGCTTCCCCGGCTGGCGGGAGCGCGTCGAGTGGCGGCGCGAGGCCACCTCGTCCGGCCGCACCGGCGCGGTCGACCGGCCCGGCACCACCTGGCGCGACCGGCCCGCCATCGACCGCGGCGACGGCATCTACCTCGCGGGCGACCAGGTCGCGGCGCCCGGCCTGCTCAGCGAGGTGTCGTTCAACAGCGGCCTGGAGGCGGCCCTGCTCGCCACCGGGGCGACGGAGACCCACCGCCCCCGCACCGGCCGCACCCGTCGCACCGCGACGGCGGGGTAGCCCGGCCCCGACCAGGCCGCCGCGGATCCGCACGGACCTGCGAACGGCGAAGCCGGGTGCTCCAGACCCCGGGACGGCCCGTCGGGGGGCGGGCCGTCCCGGCTCACCGCCCGCCGAGTCCGGCCAGCGCCCCGTCCGTCAGCCGGTACACCGTCCACTCGTCCTGCGGCCGGGCGCCCAGCGACTCGTAGAACGCGATGGACGGGGCGTTCCAGTCCAGGACCGACCACTCCAGACGCTGGTAGCCGCGCTCCACGCAGATCCGGGCCAGCTCCGTCAGCAGCGCCTTCCCGTGCCCGCCGCCGCGCCGCTCCGGGCGTACGTACAGGTCCTCCAGGTAGATGCCGTGCACCCCGCGCCAGGTGGAGAAGTTCAGGAACCACAGCGCGAAGCCGACCGCCTCGCCGTCGTCGTCCTCGGCGATGTGCGCGTACGCGGCGGGCCGCTCGCCGAACAGCGCCTCGTGCAGTTGCTCCTCGGTGGCCCTCACCTCGTCCAGGGCCTTCTCGTATTCGGCCAGCTCACGGACCATGGCGTGGATGACGGGGACGTCGGCAGGGGTGGCGGTACGAATCATGGGGGCAGGGTAAACGGGAACGTCTGTTCCGGTCCGCCCCGTCCCGAGGGCCGGACCTGGTGACGACCGCAGACAGCCCGGACCGGGACGAGAGCCCCCTCGGCGCAGTAACGTCCCGCCCGGAGAGCACACACCCTTCACCACGCCGCGGCGTCACACCGGACGGCGTCACACCGGACAAACCAGGGGCAGCATGAGCACCGTCAGCACCGTCAACGGCGGCATATCGTTCTGGTACGCGGACCAGGGCACTCCCCCCGCCCGGGAGCCCCTGCCCGGCGACACCACCGCCGACGTCTGCATCGTCGGGGGCGGATACACCGGGCTGTGGACCGCCTACTACCTCAAGAAGGCCGTCCCCTTCCTCAACATCACCATCCTGGAAGCCAGGTTCTGCGGATACGGCGCCTCCGGACGCAACGGCGGCTGGCTCTACAACGGCATCGCGGGCCGCGACCGCTATGCGAAGCTCCACGGCCACGAGGCCGCCGTCCGCCTCCAGCAGGCGATGAACGAGACCGTCGACGAGGTCGTGCGGGTGGCCGCCGAGGAGGGCATCGACGCCGACATCCACCGGGGCGGGGTCCTCGAAGTCGCCTACACGCCCGCTCAGTTGGCCAGGCTCAAGGACTTCCACTCGGTGGAGATCGCCTTCGGCGAGACGGACCGCGTCCTGCGCGGCGCCCGCGAGACCTGCGAACGCGTCAACGTCACCGGGGCCGTCGGCTCCACCTGGACCCCGCACGGCGCCCGGCTGCACCCGGTCAAGCTCGTCAAGGGCCTCGCCGCGACCGTCGAGGCGCTCGGCGTGACCATCCACGAGTCGACGCCCGTCACCGAGATCAGGCCCAAGCACGCCCACACCCCGTACGGCACCGTTCGCGCCCCGTACGTCCTGCGCTGCACCGAGGGCTTCACCGCGAGCCTCAAGGGCCAGCGGCGCACCTGGCTCCCCATGAACTCCTCGATGATCGTGACCGAGCCGCTGCCGCAGTCCGTCTGGGACACCATCGGCTGGGACGGCCGCGAGACCCTCGGCGACATGGCGCACGCCTACATGTACGCCCAGCGCACCGCGGACGACCGGATCGCGCTCGGCGGCCGGGGCGTCCCGTACCGCTTCGGCTCGGCCACCGACAACGACGGCCGCACCCGGCCCGCGACCGTCGAGGCGCTGCGCGAGATCCTCGTCCGGCTCTTCCCCACCACCGCGGGCGCCCGCATCGACCACGCCTGGTCGGGGGTGCTCGGCGTCCCCCGCGACTGGTGCGCCACCGTCACCCTCGACCGCTCCACCGGCCTCGGCTGGGCGGGCGGGTACGTGGGCTCCGGCGTCGCCACCGCCAATCTCGCCGCCCGCACCCTGCGCGACCTGATCCAGCAGGACTCCGGCCAGAGCGGCCCCACCGAACTGACCGAACTGCCCTGGGTCGGCCACAAGGTCCGCCGCTGGGAGCCGGAGCCCTTCCGCTGGATCGGCGTCCACGGGATGTACGCCGCCTACCGCTCCGCCGACCGCCGCGAACTCACCTCGCCGCGGGCCGGCACGGACCCGGTCGCGAAGCTCGCGGACCGGCTGGCCGGGCGGCACTGACGACCGGAACGACGCGTGGGCCCCGCCACCGGGGTGGTGGCGGGGCCCACGACGCGTTCGGCCGGCCCGGTGCGGGCGCGTCACTTCACGTGGCAGAGATCCTTGCCGTGGCACGGCTTCGGCTCGGGCTTGCAGTGCTCGCTGCCCTTGTGGTGCTTGCCGGGCTTGCTCGGCTTACCCGGTTTACCGGGCTTGTCGGGGCACGGCTTCGGCTTCGGGTCCGGCTTGGGCTTGCAGTGCTTGCCCTCGCACGGTTTCTTCCCGACGGTGACGCGGGCCCGGTCCTCGTTCGACCGGACGGTCCCGTTCTCGGCCGTGGCCACCGCGAGGTTGGTCACCTCGCCGCGCCGGGCGTCGGCGGCCGTGATCGTGTAGGTGCCGGTGCAGGTGGTGCTGTCACCGGCCTGCCCGGCCGGGGCGAGCGTGGTCGCCCCGCAGGTCACGCCCGTCGTCACCCGGTCGTCGGTGACCGAGACCCCCGTCAGTTCCTGGGAACCGGTGTTGGTGACGGTGTACGTGTACGTCACCTCGTCGCCGACCCGGTACACGCGCGAGGCGTCCACCGTCTTCACCAGGTGCAGCCCCGGCTCGGTCCCGGCCCTCAGGATGACCTCGTCGGGTTCCGACACCACCTCGGTGGAGCCGGACCGCCCGTGCGCGGCGGCCACGTTGATGACCGTGCCCCGCGCGGCGTCCGCCTCGGTGACGGTGTAGGTGCCGGTGCAGGTGGTGGAGGCCCCCGGGGCCAGCGTCGTCGCCCGGCAGGTCACGTCCGGTACGAGATCGTCGGTGACGCCGACGCCGGTCAGTGTGGCGTTGCCGGTGTTGGTGACGGTGTAGGTGTACGTCACCTCGTCGCCGGGACGGTACACCCGGGTGTCGTCGGCCGATTTCTCCAGCCGCAGCCCCAGTTCGGAGGCGACCAGCACGGTCACGTCGTCGGGCGCCGACTGCACCTGCGCGCCCCCGGACCGCCCGTGCGCGGTGGCGACGTTGGTGACCGATCCCTGCTCGGCGTCGGCGTCGGCGATCGTGTAGGTGCCGGTGCAGGTGGTGCTGTCACCGGCCTGCCCGGCCGGGGCGAGCGTGGTCGCCCCGCAGGTCACACCCGTCGTCACCCGGTCGTCGGCGATCGAGAGGTCCGTCAGCTGCTCGGGACCGGTGTTGGTGACGGTGTAGGTGTACGTCACCTCCTCGCCGACCTCGTACACGCGGGTGTCGTCGGCCGACTTCTCCAGCCGGATGCCGGGCCCGGCCCGGGTCTCCAGGGTGACGTCGTCGGGCGGTGAGTCGATCGGGTCGTCCCCGGACAGCCCGTGCGCGGTGGCGGTGTTGGTGATCGAACCGGCCTCGCCGTCCGCCTCGGTGACGGTGTAGCTGCCGGTGCAGGTCATCGTCTCGCCCACGGCGAGCGTGGTCCTCGGGCAGGTGATGCCGGTGACCCGGTCGTCGGTCACGTTCACGTCCGTCAGCGGGACGTTGCCGCTGTTGGTCACCACGTACTCGTAGGGCACCTCGGTGCCCGGCGTCACCGGGGTCGGCAGCGGCGGGTCCGAGGGGATCTGCTTGACCAGGTTGAGCTGGGGCAGTTCGGCGGCCGGATGGACGCTGAGGTTGCGGATGAGGTGGACGTCGGTGAACAGCCCGGTCGACGCGGCGAAGCCGAACTTGTAGGTCGAGGGCACCGGTTGGGGCGCCGGGGTGGACAGCACCTGCTGCGTCCCGTTGCCGTCGTGGAAGTCGATCGAGACCGTGATCACCGGGTTCGGTGCCGGGGAGACCTCGACGGTCACCGTGCGGCGCGAGGGCTCCAGCAGCGCCTCGGCCTCCTGCGGCGTGGCGTCCGCCGGGATCGAGGTGGTCGGCCCCTGCAACTGCCCCGGCAGCGTGGAGGGCCAGGGCCCGGTCGTCGAGAAGTTGCTGGTCGTCGCGTCGAGGAAGCAGTAGCCCTCGGTGCCGTCGCCCGGACCGCGCAGCGTCACCATGTTCGCGCCGGGCGCCGGGACGCGGAAGGCCGTACCGGCCGGGGAGCGGGTGGCGCAGCCGTTGCCGCGGTGCTCCCAGTCGCCGAAGTAGTTGCCGAGGACGTCCAGGCCGACGCCCACGTAACCGCTGTTGACCCCGGGCAGGAAGGTCGCGTCCGGGTTGTCGTCCGGGAGCTTCTGGGCGTAGCCGAGGCTGCCGCCGAAGGCCCCGGGCGCGGTCAGCGAGGCGGCGCCGTCGATGAGGAAGAACGAGATGCCGTCGGCCGGAGGGTTGGTCGTCCCGCCGTACTGCCACTGGTCGAAGGTCGTGACCAGCCCCTGGTTCGCCGGGAGTGCGTGGTTGTAGAGCACCGCGGCGGACTGGTCGTTGGACGCGTCGGTCAGCCGGAGGTAGCCGTGCGGCGCGGCGTCGTTCGGCGGGACGGGCCCGGTCGCGCCGGCCGGGCAGCCGGTGAGCGGGTGGGTGCCGGGGCCGGGCGCCGGGGCCTCGGGCGCACCGGTCAGACAGGCGGGCCCGAACGCCTCGAACTCCGCGATGGCGTCGGCCCCGGTGAACGTCTCGTCCACCAGCGGTACGCCCGCGGGCTGCGCGGCGGCCGTCTGAACGGGCAGCCCCAGACCGGTGGCCACCAACGCCAGCACTCCCAGCCCGCCCGCGGCCAACCGCCCCAGCCGACCCTGCCCACGCCCTCGCACCCGACTCCTGGTCGGCGCATCGAAATGTCTCAGCCTCATGCCGGGCAAGGTAGGGATCCGGCCCGGCCGCCGGACGTGACACGCACCGTGACCGCCGCCCGCCCACCGTCCGGCGTACGCATCCGAATGACGGCCGATATGACGGATAGGCCGAACGGCCCGAACAGTCCGAACGGTCCGACCGCCCCCGCACCGCGGCGTCCGCCCTCTCCTTCCCCCGCCTGACCAGTGGCGCGACCTCACCCCCACAACTGAACAAATGTTCAGTACTCGCGCGCATTGACAGGGGCCGCCCACACTCCAAATACTGACTGCTCATTCAGTAAGGAGCCCGTGCAGTGCCTGGAGAAACCCCGCCCGAACCGCCCGCGGCCACCCGCGCCCGGCCCTCGCGGAACGACCTCACCGGCGGGGAGGCCCTGGTGCGGGCGCTCGCCGCGCACGGCGTGACCCGGGCGTTCGGCATCCCCGGTACCCACAACCTGGAGATCTACCGGCATCTGGCCGCCCACCGCATCGACCACGTCAACCCCCGCCACGAACAGGGCGCGGGCTACGCCGCCGACGCCTATGCCCGGGTCAGCGACCGGCCCGGCGTGGCGATCACCACCACCGGCCCGGCCCTGCTGAACATCGCGGCCGCCGTCGGCCAGGCGTACTCCGACAGCGTTCCGCTGCTCGTCGTCTCGCCCGGCATGCCGCTGCGCCACCCCCGGCAGTCGACCGGCCTGCTGCACGAGACGCGCGGCCGGGCCGAGGTCCTGCGGGACGTCGCGGCCGTCAGCCACCGGGTGTCCTCGGTCGAGGAGATCGGGGCGGCGGTCGCCCGCGCCTTCACCCTCTTCCGCACGCGGCGCCCCCGGCCCGTGCACATCGAGATACCGCTGGACCTGCTCACCGCCGTGGAACCGGCCGGACCGGTACGGACCGCCCCGCCCCTCTCCCCCGCAGCGGCGGACCCGGACGCGCTCGCGGCGGCGGCCGGGGCGCTGCGTGCGGCCGTGCGGCCCGGGATCGTGCTCGGTGGCGGGGCGCGCGGGGCCGCCGCCGAGTGCCTGCGGCTGGCCGTGGAACTGGGCGCGCCCGTGGTGACCTCGGCCAACGGCAAGGGGATCGTCGCGGAGACCCATCCGCTGTCGCTCGGCGTCTCCCTGCACAGCCCGGCCGTGCGGCACTGGCTGGCGGAGTGCGACGTGGTGCTCGCCGTCGGCACCGAACTCGCCGAGTCCGACCTGTGGGAGCCGCTGCCCGCGCTCGGCGGCACCCTCGTCCGGGCCGACATCGACCCGGCGCAGATGTACGCGGAACCGCCCGCCGACGTCCCCCTGGTCGGCGACGCCCGCCCCACCCTGCACGCCCTCATCGCGGCCCTGTCCGAATCCGCCCCTGACCCCGCGCGCGCCGGAGCCGACCCCGCACGCCCCGAAGCCGACCCCGCGCGCGCCGGAGCGTCCCAGGCTGTGGAAGCGCACCAGGCCGTCGAAGCCCACCGGGTCGTCGCCGCGCTGCGGGAGGAGCGGAACGCCGAGTCCCACAGCCGGGACGCGCATCTGCTGCCGTACCTGGCGGCGATCGGGTCGGTGCTCCCCGCGAACGCGGTGCTCACCTCCGACAGCGCCCAGTGCTGCTACTACGGCGCGCTCCCGCACCTGCCGATCACCCCCGAGGGCCGCTACCTGCACCCGACGGGCTTCGGCACGCTCGGCTACGCGCTGCCCGCCGCCATCGGCGCCAAGGTCGCCGACCCCACCCGCCCGGTCGTCGCGCTGAGCGGCGACGGGGGCCTCCAGTTCTCCGTGCAGGAACTGGCCACCGCCGTGCAGTTGGGCTTCCCGCTGCCCGTCGTGGTCTTCGACAACGGCGGCTACGGCGAGATCCGCGACGAGATGGTGTCCCGCGGCGACCGCCCCATCGCGGTGGACCTGCCGCGGGTCGACCTGCCCGCCCTGGCCCGCGCCTACGGCGGCCACGGCACCCGCGCCGACTCGCCCGAGGCGCTCGCCGGGGCCCTGCGCCGGGCCCTGGACACCCCGGGCCCCACCCTCATCACCGTCCCCCAGGAGCTCCCGCGATGACCACCTCCCCGACCACGTCCCCGACCGCCTCGCCGGCCTCCCCCCTCCCCCCGCCGATATCCCCCTTCACCCCGCTGGTCTCCCTCACCTGGACCGACGAGGAGACCGGCCACCAGGGGCACCTGGTGATAGACCGGCTGGTGCGCGGCGTCTCCAGCGGCGGCCTGCGGATGCGCGCCGGCTGCACGCTGGAGGAGGTCACCGGCCTGGCCCGGGGCATGTCGATGAAGGAGGTGCTGCACTACGACCCGCGAAACCGCTACATCCCGCTGGGCGGCGCCAAGGGCGGCATCGACTGCGACCCCCGCGACCCCGCCGCCTACGGTGTCCTCGTCCGCTACCTGCGTGCCGTGCGCCCCTACGTCGAGCAGTTCTGGACCACCGGCGAGGACCTCGGGCTGACCCAGGACCTCGTGGACCGGGCCGCCGCCGAGGCCGGCCTGGACTCCTCCATCCAGGCCGTGTACCCGCTCCTCGACGACGAGGAGGCCGCCCGGCGGCGCCTCGCCGACGCCTTCGCCATCGACGTGGACGGCATCGGCCTGGACGAACTGGTGGGCGGCTGCGGCGTCGCCGAATCCGTGCTCACCGCGCTGGACCGGGCCGGGGTCGCCCACCGGGGCATCCGCGTCGCGGTGCAGGGCTTCGGCACGATGGGCGGCGCCACCGCCCGCTTCCTGGACCGGGCCGGACTGCGCGTCGTCGCCGTCGCCGACGTCAAGGGCACCGTCGCCAACCCCGCGGGACTGGACGTCGAGGCGCTGCTCGCCGCCCGCGACGGCCACGGCGCGGTGGACCGTGCGGCACTCCGCCCCGAGGACCGCGAGCTGCCGGCCGACGCCTGGCTGACGACCGGGGCGGAGGTGCTGGTGCCGGCCGCCGTCTCGTACGCCATCGACACCACCAACCAGGCCCGGATCACCGCCCGTTGGGTCGTCGAGGCCGCCAACATGCCGGTGCTCCCGGAGGCGGAGGCGCTGCTCGCCGCCCGCGGCATCACCGTCCTGCCGGACGTCGTCGTCAACTCCGGCACCAACGCCTGGTGGTGGTGGACGCTCTTCGGGGACATCGGCGCCGACGCCGACGAGGCGTTCGCCCACACCCGCCGGTCGATGCGCACCCTGGTCGATCTGGTGCTGACCCGCGCCGAGGCCGAGAACCGCACCCCCCGGGCCGCCGCGCACGCCCTGGCCGCCGACCGGCTCCCGCTCATCGCGGAACGCTTCGGATCGTTCCGCCGACCGGCCCGCTGACCATTCGGCCGAACGTTTCGCCACATTCCACGAATTCCTTCCCGCCGACCCCCGTCGATTCCCGCCAACTTTCCCTCGACTTCCCGCCGACTTCCCGCCGACTTCCCACTGGCTTCCCGCCTCTTTCCCGCCCCGGCGCACGCGCGGGCGCACACACTGGCGTACATCCCGAAGAAAACGTGCCGCGCACATGCCGGATCCCTGCGATCCTGAGCAGAAAACTCGAAAAGGCTTGCGGGGGAATCGACTTTCGATTCCCCCGCAAGCCCTGGGCGGGATTCAGCGAGAACCCTCACCGGGAACCCCTCGGATCTCCAGGAACACCGGAGCCCTCACCCCGTCCGGACGGCCCGGACGCCCCGGACGGCCCGGACGCCCCGCACGACCCTTACTTGACGAGCCGGATGGAGTTGTACGGGGTGTAGTCGTAGTCGGCGTACGTGTTGGCCTTCTGGTGCCCGCCGCAGTTGTTGCCGGCCGCGTCATAGCAGTTGCGGGCGGTGGCGCCGCCGGTCTGGTGGTTGTAGATCCGCTTGACGCCGTACTGGTTGTAGATCTTGTGGACGCCGTAGGAGTAGAAGATGTAGGTGGGCTTGTCGTTGGCCCAGCTGCCGTTCGGGTAGAGGCAGACGGCCCCGGACGGGCAGCCGTGGATCGTGGCCGCCGCTCCCGCCGCGGCGGCGCTCCCGCCGAGCGTCAGCACCGAACCGGCGGCGAGCACGGCGGCTGCCGCGACGGTCCTGGTGATCGCGTTCCGGACCTTGCGCATATGCGATTCCCCCTTTTTCCGATGCCGCGTCCCCCGTTCGAGAACCACGGATCCCCTGTTTCTTCCGCTCATTCCTGAGCTCCCCACATAATGGAAGCGAAGGTCGCCGGGGGGCGAACGGTTTGCACCACGGGGAAAACAGTTCGAAGCACCTATCGGGGGGACCGATGGAACTGCGCATCCACTTCACTGCGGACGACCTGGCACGGACCACGGTGGCCACCCGGCCGGACGACATGTGGGAATTGGTCAACAGCCTCCACATTCTCCAGTCCCCGCGGCCACCGTCGGAGTACGGGCCCTGGCTGCACCACGTCCGGACCCGATTCACCGAACGGGACCTCAGATCCCTCGTCCGGTACGTGACCGCTCTCGTCCCGTACCGGGGGGCCTTCCCCGATTTCCTCACCCCGTCGGGCGCGGACGGTTTCGAGGCCGCGCTCGACCTCGTCCGCGCCACCCCGGCCGCCCGGCTCCGCGAGGAACTCGCCGTCCACTTCCGGCACCGCACCCCGCCCCCGTGGGCCCGCCTGCTCGCCGACGGCGACCGCCACGCCCGGCAGGAACTCCAGGACGCCCTCACCACGTACCACCGCGAACTGCTCGCGCCCCAACTCCCCGTGATCGGCGAGACGTTCCACCTCGCACGCGCCCAGCACAGCCGGGACATCCTGGCGGGCGGCGTCGAACAGCTCCTGCACACCCTGCCGCCGTCGATCCACTGGCGGTCCCCGACCCTGGTCGCCGACTACCCGCGCGACCGCGACCTGCACCTGCGCGGCCGGGGCATCACGCTGATCCCCTCGTTCTTCTGCACGAAGTGCCCGATCACGCTCATCGATCCGGACCTTCCCCCCGTCCTGGTCTACCCCGTCACCGGCCGCCCCCTGCCGGAGACGGGACCCGAGGGCCTGACCGACCTGCTGGGACGAACCCGCGCCCTGGTCCTCCAGGCGCTGACCCCGCCCTGCTCGACCGGCGAACTGGCCGTCCGCACCGGCGTGTCCATCGGCACCGCGAGCAAGCACGCCTCGGTCCTGCGCCGCGCGGGACTCGTCACCAGCACCCGGAAGGGCTGCATGGTGCTGCACGCCCTGACCCCACTCGGCCACGCCCTGACCCGCCCCCGCCGCGTCCGCTGAACGGAAGAAGCCCAGGCCAGAAGAGATCCGACCTGGGCTTCACGTCGAGCCCCCTGTCGGATTCGAACCGACGACCTACGCATTACAAGTGCGTTGCTCTGGCCGGCTGAGCTAAGGAGGCATGCCGAAGCAGTGTAACCAACACCTCGCCCCGGGAGGCCCCGAAATTTCCCGGCCTTCGAACTACTGACAGATTCGAAATGGCCAGGTAGCGTCGCGGAAGGTTCACTCAAGTGGACCAGACCACTCCCTTACTCGGATCGTCCGGCACGTTCCTGCCGGTGGAGGAGAAGATTCAGCATGGCCAGTGTCACGTTCGACAAGGCGTCCCGCGTCTACCCCGGCTCCACGAAGCCGGCCGTGGACCAGCTGGAGATCGACATCGCGGACGGCGAGTTCCTCGTCCTCGTCGGCCCCTCCGGTTGTGGCAAGTCGACCTCCCTGCGCATGCTCGCGGGTCTCGAGGACGTCAACGGCGGCGCGATCCGCATCGGTGACCGCGACGTCACGCACCTGCCGCCGAAGGACCGGGACATCGCCATGGTGTTCCAGAACTACGCGCTCTACCCGCACATGACCGTCGCGGACAACATGGGCTTCGCGCTCAAGATCGCCGGGGTCAACAAGACCGAGATCCGGGCGAAGGTCGAAGAGGCTGCCAAGATGCTGGACCTCACCGACTACCTGGACCGCAAGCCGAAGGCGCTCTCCGGTGGTCAGCGTCAGCGTGTGGCGATGGGCCGCGCCATCGTGCGCGAGCCGCAGGTCTTCCTCATGGACGAGCCGCTGTCGAACCTCGACGCCAAGCTCCGCGTCTCCACCCGTACGCAGATCGCCTCGCTCCAGCGCCGCCTGGGCATCACGACCGTGTACGTCACCCACGACCAGGTCGAGGCCCTCACCATGGGCGACCGGGTCGCGGTCCTCAAGGACGGTCTGCTCCAGCAGGTCGACTCGCCGCGCAACATGTACGACAAGCCGGCGAACCTCTTCGTGGCCGGCTTCATCGGCTCCCCGGCCATGAACCTGGTCGAGGTCCCGATCACCGACGGCGGCGTGAAGTTCGGCAACAGCGTCGTCCCGGTCTCCCGCGAGGCGCTCTCCGCCGCCGCGGACAAGGGCGACACGACCGTCACGGTCGGCATCCGCCCCGAGCACTTCGACATCGTCGAGCACGGCGGCGCCGCCGCGAAGTCCATGTCCAAGGACAGCTCGGACGCCCCGGCCGGCCTGGCCGTCTCGGTCAACGTGGTCGAGGAGCTCGGCGCCGACGGCTTCGTCTACGGCTCCGCGCGGGTCGGCGGCGAGGACAAGGACCTGGTCGTCCGCGTCGGCGGCCGCGCCGTCCCGGAGAAGGGCACCAAGCTCCACGTCGTGCCGCGCCCGGACGAGCTGCACGTCTTCTCCACCTCGACGGGCGCCCGCCTCACCGACTGACGCCGACGTCCCGCAGCACCGCGCGAACGGCCTCGCACTCCCGGGAGTGCGAGGCCGTTCGCGCGTCACGGGGCGGTTTCGGGTTTGGGACGCGTGCCCCCGGATTCCCCGGCACACCGGGCATTTCGGCGCCGCGCGTCAACCCGGGATTCGAAAAGCACTCTCGAACCTTCCCCCTCAAGGGTGACGAAATGTCGCCATATCATTACTGCCCGCTACGCTCGCTGCGTGACCCAGACTGCGCGCCGCATCGGCCGATCCCTCGCCTTCGTCCTGCCCGTCGTGATGGTCCTCTCCGGGACCCTCGCCGTCACCAGCGTGCCGTGGGCGGCGAACAACTCCGAGCCGCAGGTCCTGACCGCGTCGGCTCACGACATCTCGAAGCGCGCCGAGGCGCGCGCCCCGCAGGACGTCCTGCGCGACCGGCTGCTCGTGGAGCTCCGGGAGAAGGACCCGGGCGTCGCGCTGACGGACCTCCAGCGCTCCGTCGAGGGCCGTCCCTCGCTCGCCCGGCACTGCATGTCGATCGCGAAGGCACTGGGCCGCGCCGCGGTCGACAAGTACGGCCCCACGCGGGCCCACCGGTTCTCCCGCCCCGTCTGCGACACCTCCTTCGCCTCGGGGGTCGCACAGTTCAGCTGACCGGACGTTCCGGGCACCGCCTATCGTGCCTGGCATGCATACGTATCCGACGCAGGCCGTGGTCCTGGCAGGCGGCCAGGGGTCGCGCCTGCGCCCGTACACCGATGACCGCCCCAAGCCGATGGTCGAGATCCCGGGCACCGGGACTCCGATCATCGGCCATCAGCTTTCCTGGCTGGCCGCCGAGGGCGTGACCGACGCCGTGGTGTCGTGCGGTCACCTGGCCGAGGTGCTGCAGGAGTGGCTGGCCTCCGCGGTGCTGCCGCTGCGCGTGACCACCGTCGTGGAGTCCGAGCCGCTGGGACGCGGCGGCGGACTGAAGTACGCGGCCGCCCGGCTGCCCGACCCCGAACAGCCCTGGTACGCCACCAACGGCGACATCTGGACGCGCTTCTCCCTGCGCGAGATGGCCGCGTTCCACACCGAACGCGACGCGACCGCCACCCTGGCCCTGGCCCGTCCCCGCATCCCCTGGGGTGCCGTGGAGACGGACGCGTTCGGGCACATCACCGACTTCATCGAGTCGCCGCCCTCGCCGTACCTGATCAACGCCGGGGTGTACGTCTTCTCCCCGGCGTTCACGAAACTGCTGCCGGACCGGGGCGACCACGAGCGGACGACGTTCCCCGGGCTGGCCCGTGAGCGCAGGCTCGCCGGGTACCCGCTGCCGCAAGGGGCGTACTGGCGGGCCATCGACACGGCGAAGGACCTGACCGAGGCGGCCAAGGAACTCGGCGCCCGATAGGAAGCAAGCGGTCACGACAGGAAGCAAGCGGTACGGGGCGGCGGAAAGCCGTGCCGAAGCGGCGGGAAGCCCGCCCAGAGCCACGAGAAGCCCGTACCGGAGCCGCAGGAGGGCCGTACGGGGCGGCAGAGGCAGTACGGGTGGCAGCGGACAGGCGTCCGCCTCAATCGCACAAAAGGGGCGGTCACCGGAACGAACCGGTGACCGCCCCTTTGCGTGCCGGGTCGGCGTACGGGCCGTGGGCCGGGCCTCCCCGCCCGGTACCCACGGCCCTGCCATCGGTGGCTCAGCCGAGCAGGCCGCCGATGGGGTTCTGGCCGCCGGAGGAGGAACCCCCGGTGGAATCGCCGTCGTCCGGGCCGCCGCCGGAGGAACCGCCACCCGTGCCCGTGGAGCCGGAGGACGTCGGGCCCGAGCTGCTGGCGGCCGGGGGCTCCTGCGGTGCCGTCTGCGGCGGCACCTGCTGGCTCGTGCCCTGCGTCTGGCTGGGCTGCCCCGCCCCGGCCGTCCGGCCGGACGACTCGCGGACGGTGTCCGAGGCGGGCGTGGACGCTCCCGCCGTGGGGGTGGTGGGGGCGACGCTGCGGGACGGTACGGGCCGCTCGCCGGCGGGCGACTGCGTGGCCCGGCCGCTGCGGGACTCCTCGGGCAGCGGGGAGCCGGGCAGCCGGTTGGTCGGCTCGCCGTTCGGGCCGGGCACGGTGACGACCACGGAGGAACGCACCGCGCCACCGAGCAGGGAACCCACCAGCAGGGTGAGGCCGACGACGACGGAGGCCACGACGGCCCCCCGGCGCAGCACCCGGCGGCGCAGCTCCCAGATCGCCGAGCGCGGGCCGAGCCTGCGCCACGCCTCGCCCGCGAGCCGCCCGTCGACGGAGTAGACCGGCGCGCCCGCGATGATCAGCGGGCTCCAGGCGGCGAGGTAGATGATGTCCGGCGCGTCGTAGACGGCGACGCTGCGCCAGCTGACGGTGACCAGCAGGGCGGCGGACAGGAGCGCGCCGACCGCGGCGGAGACCCGCTGCCAGAGGCCGAGGACGGTGAGCACCCCGACGACGACCTGGAGGAAGGCGACGGTCAGCCCGGCACCGACCGGGTGGGAGAGCGCGAAGTCGCGCAGCGGCTCGGCCGTCTCCCAGGGGTGCAGCGCGTTCAGCCACTTGACCATGGAGCCGCGCTCACCGCCGTCGAAGAAGACGGGGTCGCACAGCTTGCCCATGCCGGCGTAGATGGAGATGAAGCCCAGGAAGACCCGCAGCGGCAGCAGCACGACGCCGAGGTTCATCCGGCGGCCCGGGTAGTAGGCGTGCCGGACGGAGTCGCCGTGGCGCCCGCCCCGGTCCTCCGCCTCCTCGTAGCCGTCCTCGTCGAAACCGCCCTCGTCGAAGCCGTTCGCGGCGAAACCGCCCTCGTCGAAGCCGTCCGCCGCGAAGCCATTCGCCGCGTACGCCGGTGTTCCGTACGGCGGGCTGTCCACGGGGTCGTAGGCGCCGACCGCCCGACGCATGGGCGGCAGCAGGGGGCCGTTGCCGTAGGGGCCCGGCTGCTGGGGCGCGGTGATGACGGGGTTGGGCTGGGTCTCCTCCAGGCAGTCGATGCCGCCGGGGGTCTGCCCGCCGTCGAACTCCGGGGCCGCGTAGGGGTCGTAGGAGTCGTACCCGGCTCCCGGGCGGCCCGCGGTGGAGTTGCGCACGGCCTGGAGGAGCCCGGTGGCGCCGGGGTCGCCGGGGGCGGACCTGCCGCTCCACACGACGGGCGCGCGCCGGCCGCGCGCCGTCCCCGCGCCGGCGCTCATGGCAGGGATCCTGGGCGCGCCGACGGGCGCCAGACCGCGCAGCCGGGCGCGCTGGCCGGGGGCGAGCTGCACCCGGAAGCTGGCGTGGTTGACGATGACCTGCGCAGGATCGCAGTCCACCTTGGTCATGCTCAGGGCCGGTAGTTCGTCGAACCGAGGCGTTCTGGTGTCCACACTCATCTAACCGAGTGATGTGTGGTTAGGACACTGCCTTGACGGGCCCGATGTGTCCGAGACCCGTCAACGGGGTCCGGCGGGGGGCTGCTCCGGTCGGCCGCCCCCGGACGGGTGGGCCGCTCAGGCCCGGCGGCGGGCGACCTCGTACAGGACGATCCCGGCCGCCACCCCGGCGTTCAGCGACTCCGCGCCGCCCGGCATCGAGATGCGGACCCGGTAGTCGCAGGTCTCGCCGACCAGGCGGCCCAGGCCCTTGCCCTCGCTGCCGATGACGATGACGACGGGACCGGCGAGCTCCTCCAGGTCCTCGACGGTGTGCTCGCCGTCGGCGGCGAGGCCGACGACCGTGAGACCGGCCTTCTGGTAGCCCTCCAGGGCCCGGGTCAGGTTCGTCACCCGGGAGACCGGCGTGCGCGCCGCCGTGCCCGCCGAGGACTTCCAGGCGCCCGCCGTCATCCCGGCCGCGCGCCGCTCGGGCACGACCACGCCGTGGCCGCCGAAGGCGGAGACGGAGCGGACGATCGCACCCAGGTTGCGCGGGTCGGTGACCCCGTCGAGGGCGACGATGAGGGGGTCCTCGCCGTTGTCGTACGCGGCGGCGGTGAGGTCCTCCGGGTGCGCGTACTCGTACGGCGGGACCTGGAGGACGAGGCCCTGGTGGTTCAGGCCGTTCGTCATCCGGTCCAGCTCGGGGCGCGGGGCCTCCATCAGGTTGACGTTGCCGCGCGCGCCGGCGAGCTGGAGCGCCTCGCGGACCCGCTCGTCGTTGTCGATGTACTGCTGGACGTACAGGGTCGTCGCCGGGACGCCGTCGCGCAGGGCCTCGTAGACCGGGTTGCGGCCGACGACCATCTCGGAGGTGCCCTTGACGCCGCCGCGGCGCGGTGCGGGGCGGCGTGCCGCGGCCTGCTTGGCCTGGGCGTTGGCGATGCGGTTCTTCTTGTGTCCCTTGCGGGCGGAGGCCGGCGGCGTCGGGCCCTTGCCCTCCAGGCCACGGCGTCGCTGCCCACCGCTGCCGACCTGCGCGCCCTTCTTGTTGGACGTCCGGCGGTTCCTGCGCTGGCTGTTCCCGGCCATGACCTACCTGTTTCGTTGCTTCTCAGACATGTCTCTCGGACATGCGTGCGTAAGTGAAGTGTGCCGCCCGGAACGCCGGGCGGCACATGGGGGCGGCTACTGCCGCGGGCCGAGCGTCCACCGCGGCCCGGTCGGGCCGTCCTCGATGACGAGTCCGGACTGGCCCAGCTGGTCGCGGATGGCGTCGGCGGCGGGCCAGTCCTTGCGGGCGCGGGCGGCCTCGCGCTGGTCCAGCACGAGCCGTACGAGCGTGTCGACCACCCCGTGCAGGTCGTCGCCGCGGTCGCTCTCGCCCGCCCAGTGCTCGTCGAGCGGGTCGAGGCCGAGGACGCCGAGCATCGCGCGGACCTCCGCGAGCCGGGCGACGGCCGCCTCCTTGTCGTCGGCGGCGAGCGCGGAGTTGCCCTGGCGGACCGTGGTGTGGACGATCGCGAGCGCCTGCGGGACGCCCAGGTCGTCGTCCATCGCCTCGGCGAAGGCCGGCGGCACCTCGGTGGCGGGCTCGACCGTCTCGCCCGCCTTCTCGGTGACCCGCTGCACGAAGCCCTCGATCCGCGCGAACGCGGACTCGGCCTCGCGCAGGGCCTCCTCGCTGTACTCGATCATCGACCGGTAGTGCGGGGTGCCGAGGTAGTAGCGCAGCACGATCGGGCGCCACACCTTGACCATCTCGCTGACCAGCACGGAGTTGCCCAGCGACTTCGACATCTTCTCGCCGGCCATGGTGACCCAGCCGTTGTGCACCCAGTACTTCGCGAACTCGTCGCCGTACGCCTTGGCCTGGGCGATCTCGTTCTCGTGGTGCGGGAAGATCAGGTCGATGCCGCCGCCGTGGATGTCGAAGGCGGTGCCGAGGTACTTGTGCGCCATGGCGGAGCACTCCAGGTGCCAGCCGGGGCGACCGCGGCCCCACGGGGTCTCCCAGCTGGGCTCGCCCGGCCTGGCCGCCTTCCACATGGCGAAGTCGCGCTGGTCGCGCTTGCCGGTCTCGCCCTCGCCGGACGGCTGGCGCAGGTCGTCCAGGTCCTGGTTGGACAGCTCCAGGTAGCCGGGGAAGGAGCGCACGTCGAAGTAGACGTTGCCGTCGGCCTCGTAGGCGTGACCGCGCTCGATCAGACCCCGCATCATCTCGATCATCTCGGGGACGTGGCCGGTCGCACGCGGTTCGCAGGTCGGCGGGAGGCAGCCGAGCGCGTCGTAACCGGCGTTGAAGGCCCGCTCGTTCTCGTACCCGATCGACCACCACGGGCGGCCCTGGTCGGCGGCCTTCGTGATGATCTTGTCGTCGATGTCGGTGACGTTCCTGATGAACGTGACGTCGTAGCCCCGGTACTCGAACCAGCGGCGCATGATGTCGAAGTTCAGCCCCGACCGGATGTGTCCGATGTGCGGGGCGGCCTGGACGGTCGCGCCACAAAGGTAGATCGAGACACAGCCCGCCGTGAGCGGGACGAAATCACGGGTCTGCCGGGCGCTGGTGTCGTACAGGCGAATAGTCACGCCTCAAGGGTAGTGGGCGCGCACCAGTGCCCCGCGACCCCTTGGGGATCGCGGGGAAAAAGTTTCTCGCGGCGGTGTTCCCGGCCGGGTGCCCTCAGAGGTGTCCGACGACCTTCCGCGGGGTGATCCGGACGACCACCCGCTGGGCGTCGTCGACGGACGAGGGGTTGAACTCCGCGTACTTCTTGCCGGTGTACTTCGTGGACAGCTCCTCGATGAGCTCCGGTCCGCCCTCGGTGGTCAGCTCGGCGGTGCCGCGGATCTCGGCGTACGTGTACGGGGCGTCGAAGGGCTGCACGACGACGGTGACCCGCGGGTCGCGGCGCAGGTTCTTCTCCTTGCGGCGGCCGACCGTCGTCGAGATGAGCACGTCGTCGCCGTCGCGCTTGACCCAGACCGGGGAGACCTGGGGACTGCCGTCGGGCTGGATGGTGGCGACGGTGACGAAGACCGGGGTGTCGAGAAGCGCCTTGAGCTTGTCGGAGAGGGCGGCGGTCATGGCGTAGGTCCTCCAGGGGATCGGTGTTGCTCCTACCCGTACCCCAACCCCGGCCCGGTCCCTCCGCTTCCCGGCCCTGCCCACCGGAAGGGTCAACACCGGCTACGACGGGCCCGGGCCGGGCTTGCGGCAGCGGTCCCGGCGGGTCAGGCCAGGTCAGGTCAGGACCGTACGGGCGCCAGGGCCGTACGAGTGTCAGCCCGTGCGGTACACCAGCGCGGTCGCGATCCCGGCGAGGCCCTCGCCCCGCCCGGTGAAGCCGAGCCCGTCGGACGTGGCGGCGGAGAGCGAGACGGGCGCTCCCACGGCGGCCGACAGCACCCGCTGCGCCTCCTCGCGCCGCTTGCCGATCTTCGGCCGTACGCCGACGACCTGGACCGCGACGTTGCCGATCCCGAAGCCCTCGGCCCGCACGATCCGCGCCGCCTCGGCCAGCAGGGTCACCCCGGCGGCGCCGGACCACTCGGGCCGCCCGGTGCCGAAGTGCTGCCCGAGGTCACCGAGCCCGGCGGCGGAGAAGAGCGCGTTGCACGCGGCGTGGGCGACGACGTCGGCGTCGGAGTGTCCGGCGAGGCCCGGCCCCTCGCCCTCCCAGAGCAGCCCCGCGCACCACAGCTCGCGGCCCTCCTCGAAGGCGTGGATGTCGGTGCCGATCCCGACCTGCGGGATCACCGGAGCGGGCCGTTCCGCAGAAGCCGCCCCTTCCGGGGCCGCCCCTTCGGAAGCCGCCACTCCGGGAGCCGCCACTCCGGAAACCGCCCCTTCGGAAGCCGCCACTCCGAGAGCCGGCTCCTCGGAAGCCGTGGCTCCAGGGGCCGCCATTCCGGGAATCATCGTTTCTTCAGAAGCCGCCGTCTCCTCAGAAGCCATCGTTCGCCCTCCTGCGCGCGAGTACCGCCTCGGCCAGCACCAGGTCCAGCGGCCGGGTCACCTTGAACGCCTCCTCGTGCCCGGGGACCACCACGACCGGCGCCCCGAGCCGTTCCACCATGCCCGCGTCGTCCGTGGCGCCCTCGCCGTCCACGGCGACGGCCGCGTGCGCGCGCACCAGCGTCTCCCGGTCGAAGCCCTGCGGGGTCTGCACCGCGCGCAGCCTGGCCCGCACGGGCGTGCCGAGCACCGGTTCCGCCTCCCCCTGCGCACCGGGCTCGACCTCCTTGACGGTGTCGGCGAGCGGCAGCGCGGGAACGACGGCGGGCGCCCCGTCGCGCACCGCCTCGATCACCGCGTCCACCGTGTCGACGGGCACCAGCGGGCGCGCCGCGTCGTGGACGAGGACGACGGAGACGTCCTCGGGCAGGGCCTCGACACCGAGGCGCACGGACTCCTGCCGGGTGCCGCCGCCGGGCACCACGAGGTAGTCGGTGCGCTCGGGCAGGGCGTGCTCGTCGAGCAGGTTCTTGACCTCGCCGGCGCCGTCCGGCGGGGCCACGACGACGACCAGGGAGACCGAGCGGGAGGCCGCCATGGCCCGTACCGCGTGGATGAGCATGGGCGTCCCGCCCAGCGCGCGCAGCGCCTTGGGGGCGCCGGGGCCGAGCCGCACGCCGCGACCGGCCGCGGGAATCACCGCTGCGGTGCGGTACGGACGCGATTGATCAGACATCGGTTGCACTCCGGAGCTTCGGCATGTTTGTTTCCACGGTCGACGTGGGTATGGCCACAAGCGAGCCGGGCGCCACGCCCCGATTCGACCGGGCCCTTTCCGTGACACCCGATCGAAATCGGACGAACCGCACCGGCCGCTCGGGATCGACTGCATCGGCCGCCTCGGCCGTACAAGATCACGAGCAACGTATCGGGGGCATCACCGATGAAGCCAACGCATCGGTGAATCGAAACGGAATCCGGACGGGCGGCGTTCCGAATCCGGACATGCCACACCGGGTCCGGACATGCCGCAATGCCCGGCGACATACCGTGAATTCGGTCGTCAGCGGGCACTGCGGCACATTTATTGCAACCGGTGCGAACCGGGTCAGGACGCGAGGACCTCGTCGAGCAGGGTCTCGGCCTTGTCCTCGTTGGTGTTCTCCGCGAGAGCGAGCTCGCTCACCAGGATCTGGCGAGCCTTGGCGAGCATGCGCTTCTCACCCGCGGACAGTCCGCGCTCACGCTCACGACGCCACAGGTCGCGCACCACCTCGGCGACCTTGATGACATCGCCGGAGGCGAGCTTCTCGAGGTTTGCCTTGTAGCGCCGGGACCAGTTCGTCGGCTCCTCGGCATACGGTGCGCGAAGCACCTCGAAGACCCGGTCCAGGCCTTCCTGCCCGACCACGTCGCGCACGCCCACGAACTCCGCATTGTCCGCCGGCACACGAACCGTCAAGTCGCCCTGGGCGACCTTGAGCACCAAGTAGGTCTTGTCCACGCCTTTGATCTGGCGAGTTTCGATAGCCTCGATCAGCGCGGCCCCGTGATGGGGATAGACCACGGTGTCGCCAACCTTGAACGTCATGTGACAGGTACCCCTTCCGTGGCTATCAAGAGTAACACGAGAACTGCTTCTCCTGAATGGCGTTTTCGCAGGTCAGGGCATATCTCGGGGCTTGACAACAGCGACGCGCACGTGCTGCGGAAGGCTCCCGGGAGGCGGTATTCGCAGGTCGGAGCGGTTGTGCGGGCGAGGTGAAACACGCACGTCACACGCCTCGGAACCGGCCCCTGGAAGGGCCTAACGTCCCGTTTTGTCGGATTCCTGACACCGGAGTTTCCCTCCTCCGTTCGGAGATCGATCACTCGTACGGATGTAACTGGCGTCGATCAATGGAATTGATCAGCAACCCGATGCGAGTGCTTATACGCATGGAATGCGCCACGCTCCATGAATTGATCACCGGCAATATGTGAACGGCGTGTGTCGACCTGTTTCGGACCGCGCGGACCTGCAAACCTTTGCCGGACGCGGGCCGCGAAGGGGCAGGGATCGCGGAAGTTACCGGTAAGTCGGGAAGTCCGCCGAAACCGTGCCCCGGATCTCGCCGGACCTCTGTCCCGGACCTCTGTCCCGGACCTCTGTTCCGGATCTCGCCGGAGCTCCGTGCCGATCCCACGGCCTCCGTGCCGATCTCACCGACCCCCTCGGTGTCCTGGCCCCGTCGTTGTCCTGGCCGGGCCGGCCGGCCCGGCCGTGCCGGGGCCGCGGCGCCCACCCCGGGCCGGGTCCGAATGGAAGCCCCGGTGGGAGCCCTAGGGGCGGGTCGGGTGCGGGACGGCGGGGGCGGCTCGGTAGCCTAAGGCCGCTGACACACCCTTAGGGCGGCTTTACGTCGCCCGCCCCCCGTCCGCAGTCCGAACCGTTCAAGGAGTTGCCGCCGCCGTGAGCCGCAGCCTTCGACACGGCGCCCTCGCCGCCACAGCCATCGCGTTCTCGATCGCCTCGCTCGCCGCGTGCGGTGCGGGCAACGACGCAGCGACGCTGCAGATCAAGCCGGACAATGCCGCCACCACCATCGGCGACATCAGCGTCCAGAACGTGAGCGTCGTCACCCAGCCCGAAGCCACCACCGAGGGCCCGGCCGTCGTCACCGCGACGGTGTTCAACAACGGCACGAAGCCGCAGACCCTGGAGACCGTCACCCTGCCGGGTTCGAGCACCCCGGTGAAGCTGACCCCCGCCGAGGGCGCCGGGCCGATCGTGATCCAGGCCGGCGACAAGGTGGTCCTGGGCGGTGCGGACAACGCCTCCGCCGTGATCGAGAGCGGCCTGGAGGCCGCCAAGGACGGCGACGTGCAGCGCGTCGTCTTCAAGTTCAGCTCGACCGGCGAGGTCCCGCTCGACGCGTTCGTGGTCCCGGCGAAGAGCTTCTTCGAGGGCTACGGTCCCAGCGCGCTGCCGACCCCGCCCGAGACGCAGCCGACCGGCACGACCAGCCCGTCCGGGAAGCCCACCGGCTCGGAGGCGGAGAACGGCGAGGACGCCGGGACCACCCCGGCCGACGACTCGTCCGCCTCGGCCGAGGACCACTGACACACCGGGCCACCGCAGCCGCCCCGCCCACCGCGCGGGCGAGCGCGGGGCGGCCCGGATACGCGAACGGCGGAGGGCGCCCCCGGGATGGGGCGCCCTCCGCCGTTCGCGTACCGGCCGGCCTACGGCTCGAACTTGTACCCCAGGCCCCGCACCGTCACCAGGAAGCGCGGCGCGCCCGGGTCGGGCTCGATCTTGGCGCGCAGCCGCTTGACGTGGACGTCGAGGGTCTTGGTGTCGCCCACGTAGTCCGCGCCCCAGACCCGGTCGATGAGCTGCATGCGGGTCAGGACCCGGCCCGCGTTGCGCAGCAGCATCTCCAACAAATCGAACTCCTTGAGCGGCAGGTCGACCTTGCCGCCGGCGACGGTGACGACGTGGCGGTCCACGTCCATCCGCACCGGTCCCGCCTCCAGGGCGGCCGGGGCCGCCTCCTCCGGCTCCCCGCGGCGGCGCAGCACCGCGCGGATGCGGGCGACCAGCTCCCGCGAGGAGAACGGCTTGGTGACGTAGTCGTCGGCTCCTATTTCCAGGCCGACGACCTTGTCGATCTCACTGTCCTTCGCCGTGACCATGATCACGGGGACGTTGGACCTGCTGCGCAGCTGACGGCAGACCTCCGTGCCGGGCAGGCCCGGCAGCATCAGGTCGAGCAGCACGAGGTCGGCGCCGTTGCGCTCGAACTCGTCAAGCCCGTCCGGGCCCGTGGCCGCGATCGCGACCTCGAAACCCTCCTTGCGGAGCATGTAGGACAGGGCGTCGCTGAAGGATTCCTCATCCTCGACGACGAGCACTCGGGTCACGGAAGGACCTCCGGGGCAGGGAACGGTTCAAGGGTGTCGGGGTGGGCGGGTCCGTAGGGGCCCTCGTCGTCGTTGACGATGAGCGGTCCGCCCGAGCTGCGGTCGCGCTCCCGTGCGGAGCCCGCTTCGGGCAGCCGCAGGGTGAAGGTGGAGCCCTGGCCCTCCGAGCTCCAGACCGTGACCTCCCCGCCGTGCGAGGCGGCCACGTGCTTCACGATGGCGAGGCCGAGGCCGGTGCCACCGGTGGCCCGTGAGCGGGCCGGGTCGACGCGGTAGAAGCGTTCGAAGACCCGCTCGCGGTCCTTCTCCGAGATGCCGATGCCCTGGTCGGTCACGGCTATCTCGATCTGGTCCCCGCCGGGCACGGACAGTCGCCTGACGGCGATGCCCACTCGGGTGCGGGCGGGGCTGTAGTTGACGGCGTTCTCGACGAGGTTGCCGAGCGCCGCGGCGAGCTGGCCGCGGTTGCCCCAGATGCGGAGCTCCGCGGTGCCGCCGGCCGCCATGGTGATCTGCTTCGAGCCGGCCTGCTGGCGGCAGCGGTCGATGGCCTCGGCCACCAGCTCGTCCACCCGGACCGGTTCGGCGTCCTCCAGCGGGTCGTCGTTCTGCACCCGCGAGAGGTCGATGATCTCCTGGACGAGGTTGGTCAGCCGGGTCGCCTCGATCTGCATCCGGCCCGCGAACCGTTCCACGGCCTCCGGCTCGTCGGAGGCGTCCAGCACGGCCTCGGAGAGCAGCGAGAGCGCGCCGACCGGGGTCTTGAGCTCATGGCTGACGTTGGCGACGAAGTCCCGGCGCACCGCTTCTATCCGGCGGGCCTCGGTGAGGTCCTCGACCAGCAGGAGCACCAGCCGGGAGCCGAGCGGGGCGACCCGGGCGGAGACCGCGAGGGCCTCGCCGCGGCCCGTGCCGCGCCGGGGGAGGTCCAGTTCGACCTGCCGTATCTCACCGTCGCGGCGGGTGTCCCTGGCCATGTTGAGCATCGCCTCGACGGCCAGCCGGCCGCCCCGGACCAGGCCCAGCGCGTAGGCTGCCGAGCTGGCCTTGACGACGCTGTCGCTCTCGTCGAGCACGACCGCCGAGGAGCTGAGCACGGAAAGGACCGTGTCCACCCCGGGCGGCAGGGGGGCGTTGCTGTCCGGCCGCATGGAAGTGCGCGTGGGCTTCTTCTGGTCGCGCTCGCTCCACCGGAACGCCAGCATGGCGACCACGCCGGTACACGCACCGCCGATCGCCGCAGCTGCGGCGACTGCCGCGTTCACGTCCATACGTCAAGGTTATGCAGGTCCGAGAGGACTATCCCAGCCATCCGGGTGTCTGTCCGAACACTCGTCTCCCAGAGTTCACCGAGGAGAAAGTGCTGGTTCACTTGGGCGGCCGGAAGCCGACGCGTACGCCGCCCAGGGTGGCAGCGTGGGGTTCATACCTGGCCCCGGCCTTACGAATGAGGACTGGAGAGGGACTTCCATGCGTGACGCGTACCACGAGGAACTCGACTCGATCGGCGAGGGGCTGGTCGAGATGGCGCGGCTGGTCGGGTCGGCGATCGGCCGGGCGACGACGTCCATGCTCGACGCCGATCTGAAGCTCGCGGAGAGCGTGATCGCCGCGGACCAGAAGGTCGACGACCTCCAGCACGACCTGGAGGCGCGGGCCATCGCCCTGCTCGCGCGCCAGCAGCCCGTGGCGACGGACCTGCGGATCGTGGTCACCTCCCTGCGGATGAGCGCCGACCTGGAGCGCTCGGGCGACCTCGCCCAGCACGTCGCCAAGCTGGCCCGGCTGCGGTTCCCGGAGTCGGCGGTGCCGAACGACCTGCACGCCACCATCCTGGAGATGGGGCAGCTGGCGCAGCGCCTGATGGCCAAGGCCGCCGAGGTGATCATCACCAAGGACGTCGACCTGGCGCTCCAGCTGGAGCAGGACGACGACGAGATGGACCTGCTGCACCGCACGCTGTTCCAGCACCTGATGGACGACCGCTGGAAGCACGGCATCGAAACGGCCGTGGACGTGACGCTGCTCGGCCGGTACTACGAGCGCTTCGCCGACCACGCGGTGTCGGTCGCCAAGCGCGTCGTCTACCTGGTGACGGGCGAGCACGCCGACGAGATCCAGCAGCCGACCCAGGTGGAGGGCGCCTGACCCCGGCGGAGAGTACGTGGGCCCCGCCCTCCGGTGGCCGGGGCTCTCAGGGGCGTGCGAAGGCGCATCCGGTCGCACATGTGTCTCTGCGCACATGCGCCGTTGATGCGCCCGCCCGGGTGGGCATGCAATGGGGTGGGGCGGCACGTCTTGTCCGTACGCCCCGGTCGTACGCGCTCGGTCGAGGCGTACGGCCCTGTCGTACGTCCTGAGGAGGAACCATGGCCGATTCCCCCACGACCGACCCCCGGCGGGAGGCCCCCGCCGACGCGGTCCACCTGCCTCTGCTCGGCGCCTGCGGCTGCGGCTCCGGCTGCAGCTGCGGCTGCCAGTCCGGGGCCCCGTGCCAGTGCGGCGGCTGCTGCGGCTGACCCGCCGCCGACCCGCCACCGCGGAGCGACGACGGCGCCCCGCGCGGAACCGATCCGTTCCGCGCGGGGCGCCGTCGTGGGTACAGGGACTGCGGGCGGACGCTCAGGCCGTCCGCTCGACGACTGGTTCGGTGCCGGAGACCCCCTCGGCTCCGGTCCCGGAGGCGTTGCCGCCCCCGGCGGACACCGCTCCCTCCTCCTCCGGCAGGCCCCGGACCAGCAGCCAGTACCCGAGCGCGGCCGCGGTCCCCAGGACGGCGCAGGCCCCCCACAGCCACTCCGCCCCGAAGCGGTCGATCACCAGTCCCGACATCAGCGGTGCGATCAGCGCGGCCGCCGACCACGACATCGTGTACATGCCCTGGTAACGGCCCCGGCCCCCGGCGGGCGAGAGCCGGACCACCAGGCTGCTCTGGATCGGCGCGTTGACGATCTCGGCGACCGTCCAGACGCAGATGGTCAGCGCGTAGACGGCGACCGACCCGGCGAACGCGGTCAGCCCGAACCCGTACCCCGCCAGCAGCGACGACACGATGAGCAGTTGCCTCGGGTCGCGGTGCTGGATGAAGCGGGTGACGGGGATCTGGAGCACCACGATCAGCACGCCGTTGACGGCGACGGCCGTACCGAAGTCGGAGCTGGAGAACCCGTCGGCCCCCATGGCCACCGGCAGCCCCACGTACCCCTGCTGGAAGATCAGGGCGATGACGAAGGACAGTCCGACGACGCTCATGAACCGGCCGTCGCGCAGCACGGTGGAGAGCCGGACCCCGTCGTCGGCGCCCCCGGCACCCGCGCCCCCGGCCGCCGCGGACTTCCCGGGCCGGGACTCGGGCACCTTCACAAAGACGACGACGGCGCAGGCCAGCGTCATCGCGGCCTCGCCGAGGAACCCGGCGAGATAGCTGTACTCGGCGACGAACCCGGCCCCGGCGGACGAGACGGCGAAGCCGAGGTTGATGGCCCAGTAGTTGAGCGAGAAGGCCCGCACCCGGTCCTCGGGCCGGACGATGTCGGCCATCATGGCCTGCACGGCGGGCCGCGAGGCGTTGCTCGCCATGCCGACGCAGAAGGCGACCGCCGCGATCGCCACCGGGTGGACCATGAACCCGAGCACGGCCACGGACACCGCGGTCGAGGTCTGCGCGATGAGCATCGTGGGCCGGCGGCCGAGCCGGTCGGTCATCACCCCGGCCCCGAGCGAGGAGACCACCCCGCCGAGCCCGTGCAGCGCGACGACCAGTCCGGCGTACGAGGCCGAGTAGCCCCGGTCCAGGGTCAGGTAGAGCGCCATGAACGTGGCGACGAACCCGCCGAGCCGGTTGACCAGGGTGCTGGTCCACAGCCACCAGAACTCCCTGGGGAGCCCGGACACGGATTCGCGCACGGACCGTCCGAGGCCGGCGACAGACATGAGGTGATCCCCCCGGGGAAGCGCGGAACGAACGCCGCCGGTAAGAGGCCCGACGACAGTCCGAACATTACGAATTCCGGTTTCCGGTGCGCCAGCGAATTGACGCCGACCGTCAATCGTCCCCGCCGCCACCAGCGACGACAGCCCTTGTCCCCCTCCTGTGTCCGCCCTGTGGCCGGTTGCGCGGAGTTCGTACGGGTTCGATTACGCTCGGACCCATGGCCGACGCACCGTACAAGCTGATCCTCCTCCGCCACGGCGAGAGCGAGTGGAACGCGAAGAACCTGTTCACCGGTTGGGTGGACGTCAACCTCACCGAGAAGGGCGAGAAGGAGGCGGTCCGCGGCGGTGAGCTGCTGAGGGACGCCGGTCTGCTCCCCGACGTCCTGCACACCTCCCTCCAGAAGCGCGCCATCCGCACCGCCCAGCTCGCGCTGGAGGCCGCCGACCGCCACTGGATCCCGGTCCACCGCTCCTGGCGGCTGAACGAGCGCCACTACGGCGCCCTGCAGGGCAAGGACAAGGCGCAGACGCTGGCCGAGTTCGGCGAGGAGCAGTTCATGCTCTGGCGCCGTTCCTACGACACCCCGCCGCCCGCCCTGGAGGACGGCACCGAGTTCTCCCAGAGCGGCGACCCGCGCTACGCGACGATCCCGCCGGAGCTGCGCCCGCGCACCGAGTGCCTCAAGGACGTCGTCGTCCGCATGCTGCCGTACTGGTACGACGGCATCGTCCCGGACCTGCTGGCCGGCCGCACGGTCCTGGTCGCCGCCCACGGCAACAGCCTCCGGGCCCTGGTCAAGCACCTCGACGGCATCTCCGACGCCGACATCGCGGGCCTGAACATCCCGACCGGCATCCCGCTCGCCTACGAACTGGACGCCGACTTCCGCCCCGTGAAGCCGGGCGGCACGTACCTCGACCCGGACGCGGCGAAGGCCGCCATCGAGGCCGTGAAAAACCAGGGCAAGAAGAAGTAGGCCGTATTGGCCGTATTGATCGAGCCCTCTGCCTGCGGGTTGTCCGCGGGGCAGGGGGCTCTTTCGTGTTCCGGGCCGCTCCCGGGTGTCTCCCGGGCCGCCTCCTGGACTTCCGTGCCGGAGGGGATGCCATGAGCGGCCGGGGCCAGAACTGGGACTGGGACGACGATGGCGACTACGAGAGGGCGGTCGAGCGGGCCGGGCAGGCGACGCGGGTCGGATGGGCGGCGATCGCGGGGGTGACGGGGCTGTTGGGCGTGGTCGTGGTGGCCGTTGTCGCCGTCTGTCTGATTGCCATGGCCGCCATGGCGTACGTCGTGGTCGTCATGGACTAGGCGGACGGGGCGGTCACTCCGGCGGATCGCAGAGGCCGCCGAGTTCGGTGGCGAGGTCCGTGTCCCGCATGCCCGGGAGGTCGTAGCCCGCGTGCTCGTCCCAGGGGATGTCGGTGTCGTCCAGGTGGACGTGCCACTCCGCGCCCTCGACGGCGCGGCGCAACTCGGTGACGGAGTCGAGCACATGGGCCGTCACCGGCAGCCACCGCTCGGGGTCGGTCGGCAGCTTCGTGGACCCGTTGAGGAGTTCGTCGCCCCGGCCGTGGTCGCCCAGGTCGTACAGGTACAGGCTCTCCTCGTCGTCGTACGGGAACGACTTCGCGCGCGTGATGACGACGCGTTCGACGGCGGCCGACTCGGCCTCGGTCAGCGGGGTCGGCCGCCGGGCGCTGTAGTAGATGGAGACGCTCATGGGCCGAGCGTACGGCGGAGGTGTGACAGACACGGGTCGGACGACGGGGCGGCGGGCACGAGCCGGTTCGGTTACCGGTCCAACGCCCGGGCCACGCGCTCCGCGAGGTCGTCCCAGGGGCGGCAGTCGACCACCGGCAGTCCGTGCCGGGCCGCCTGGTCGGCGAGCCAGTGCGAGTACGCGGCGCTGACCTGCGCCCGGCTCCGCTGTTCGCCGCTCCCGGGCTCCCGGGCGGCGTAGTTGGCGGTGATCCGGTCCGGGTCGGCCTCGTGCAGGAACACCGCCCGCACCCGGCGGCCGGAGCCCGCGCCCTCGTGGACGGCCGCCGCGGCGGCGGCCGGGGTGAGGTAGTCGCCCTCGACCACGGCGGGCACGTCGACGGTCAGGCGGTTGCGGACCACGCCCAGCACCGCGGGTTCCAGGGCGCGGGCCGTGGCGATCTGGAGGTCCAGCACCCGGCCGGCGGGGAGCCGGTCGATGTCCGGGAGGTCGTCGAAGTGGTGGAGGGCGGGGTGGTGCTCGGCCGTCGTCATCGCCTCGACCGCCCCGACCACGTCGTCGAACTCGACCACGAACGCCCGGTGCTCATCGGCCAGTTGTGCGGCGAGCCGGCTCTTGCCGATACCCGACGCCCCGCCGATCAGCACTATGTCCCATGATGTTCCTGCCATGCGGCGAACGTATCGTGCGCGTTCCGCGTCCGCCGCGCCGCCTGGCGCTACCGTGAGTCGGACACCGGCCCACGCACCGGTTCGCGTCCACCGGCCCGCGCTCGGGCGGGGGCCGACCGGGCGGGCCGTGCGGCGAGAGCAGGGAGAACGGGGAGAGCAATCATGGGCGAAACCCTGAAGACCTTCGTCGGCGGTGCCGAAGTCGACGTGCCCAACAGCATCCCGGCCATCCGCGCCGCGCTGCCGGAGGAGAGACGCGAGGAGTTCGACCGCGCCATCAACGACGCCGGTGTGGGCGAGATCCAGGCGGTCATGCGGCACTGGATGCTGGAGGCCGTGCCCGACCCGGAGGCCGAGAAGATCCTGGACCGGCTGGCTCAGGACGAGGCCGAGAGGCGGAGCGTCGCTTGAGCTTCCGCATCTCCTACGCCCCGCCCGCCGACGACACCCTGGCCAAGATGCGGGACGGCGAGACCTTCCGCACCGAGATGGCACGCACCCTCGGCCTCGACCCGTACGGAAACGGCTCGACCGCCGTCAAGAGCGAGCGCGATCGCCGCGAGGCTACGGTCGCCGGCGCGATCGTGCTCTATTACGTGTCCCGGTCCGTCCTGATCGTCACCGTCGTGAGACTCGTCCCGCTGCCCTGACCCGGAACGGGCCGTTCAGCACAGAATGTCCGGCATGGACCGTCGACACGAACCGTTCAGCGCGGAACGTCCGACGCGGAACGTCCGGCGCGGGACCGCCGCCGCGAGGGGGTGCGGCGGTCCCGGCCGCCTCTCAGGCCAGCTTCGTGGCCTGGGCCTCTATCACCGCGGTCGGCAGATCGAAACTCCCGCCGCCCATCGCGGCCAGGTTGATCGAGGAGAACGAGGCGAACGAGGAGCCCTGGCGCAGCGCCGCCAGCTTCATCTCGCCCTTCTCGCCGCCCTGTTCCAGCTCCATCGTCCAGGCCACCGACTCCTCGCCGGCCTTCACCTGGACCTCGGTGATCTTGTTGATCTTCTGCTTCTCACCGGCCGCCGTGAACTCGAAGCCACCGGCGCACTCGGTGGCCGCGGTGCGCAGCGCGGCCACCGATTCCTGCGCGCCCTTGCCGTCGTACGAGCCGAGGGCCAGCTGCGTCGTCGTGATGTCGAAGGCGGCCTTGAAGGCGTCCTCGGCATCCCCGGTGGCCTTGTCCATGGCGCCCTTCTTGGGCTCGCTGACGACGGTGCGCTTCGTGAACGCGCCGGGCTCGCCGACCTGTGCACCCATCAGCGCGTTCGCGAGCGGGGTGCACACCTCCTTCTCGACCTTGATGTCGTCGGTCGCCACCACGTCCTTGGCCGCGGCCTCGGAGATCTTGTGCCCCTTGACGTCGCCCTGGGCCAGCGCGGCCTTCTCCAGCTCGGCGGCGCTCAGCACCTTGGCGGCCGGCTCCGCCGCCGCGGACTCCTTGCCCTTGGTGTCCGCCTTCTTGCCGTCGGAACCGGAGTCCGAACCACCGCCGCACCCGGCGGCGAGCAGGGCCAGGGACACCGCGGCGGCGGCAACGGCGGTACGACGTATGGCGGAGGAGCGCATGGATCCGGTCCGTCTCTCTGAGCAGGTGTTTCGGGTGCGCTCACCTTATGAGCGGAACTTGGTTTGACGATCAATCAAATAGGGCATGGGATGCGATCGTGACGACGTCGTGATCATTCTGTGAAAGCGCTATTCGTCGTCGCAAGACACGTCGAATTACGACACCAACGGGCGATCCACTCTTTTCCATCGGATACTGCTGGATACCGCCGGATGCCGCCGCATGGCGTCACATGCCGTCACTTGCCGCCCCGTACCGTGGCATGCCTCGACTCAGGTGGTCGCACGCCTCGCGCCGGGGCGCCGCCGCCCCATAAGTCGCCCCGGTGCCCGCCCCGTCAGTCGGCCTGGCGTCGGGTCAGGTGGGCGAACGCGTCCAGGTTCCGCGTGGACTCGCCGCGCGAGACCCGCCACTCGTACTCCTTGCGGATGGCGCTCGCGAAGCCCAGCTCCAGCAGGGTGTTGAACGAACCGTCGGCCGCTTCGAGCACCGTGCCGAGCAGCCGGTCCAGTTCCTCCGGGGTGACCACGGACAGCGGCAGCCTGCCGACCAGGTAGATGTCGCCGAGCCGGTCGATCGCGTAACTCACGCCGAAGAGGCGGAGGTTGCGCTCCAGCAGCCAGCGGTGGACCGCCGCGTCGTTCTCGTCCGGGTGGCGCACGACGAAGGCGTTGAGGGAGAGCGAGTGCTTGCCGACGCGCAGGGAGCAGGTGGTGGACAGCTTGCGCGTGCCGGGCAGCGTGACCACGTAGCCGCCCGGTTCGGGGCTCTCCCACGCGAGCCCGGCGTCCTCCAGGGTCGCCTCGATGACCCGCGCGGCCCGTGCCGCCGCCTCGTCGGCGGGAGCCGTCGCCGCTTCGGGCCCTGCCGTCACCGCGTCGGCCGGAGCCGCTTCGGTCGGCGTGGCGCCGTGGGGTACGTCGTCGGGTGCGTCAGCCATGGTGCGAGCGTACGCGGCGACGGCGGTGTTCGTGCATCGCGGCCGTGTACACCTCGGCGGTCGCGGACGCCGCGGTGTCCCAGCCGAAGCCCTGGGCGTGCGCGGCGGCAGCGGCACCCATTCGGGCGACCAGTTCCGGCGTCTCGGCGAACCGGGCCAGGGCCCGCGCGTACGCGGCGGGGTCGTGGCCGGGTATCAGAAAGCCGCTGACCTCGTCCCGCACCGCCACCGGCAGACCGCCCACGGCCGCCGCGACGACCGGGGTGCCCGAGGCCTGGGCCTCTATGGCGACCAGTCCGAACGACTCGCTGTACGAGGGCATGACCAGCACGGACGCGGCCCGGAACCAGTCCGCGAGCTGTTCCTGCCCGACCGGCGGCTGGAACCGTACGACGTCGGCGATGCCGAGCCGGGCCGCCAGCTTCTGCAGCCCCTCCGGCTTGGCGAGCCCGCTGCCGCTCGGGCCGCCGACGACCGGTACGACCATCCGGGAGCGCAGCGCGGGATCGCGGTCCAGCAGGACGGCGACCGCCCGCAGCAGCACGTCGGGGGCCTTCAGCGGCTGGATGCGGCCCGCGAAGAGCGGGATCAGCGCGTCCTGCGGCAGCCCGAGGCGGGCCCGCGCCGCGGCGCGCCCGTCGGCGGGGCTGAAGCGGTCCAGGTTGACCCCGGGGTGGACGACGGCGACGGAACCGGGATCGGCCTCGTAGAAGCGGACGAGCTCGTCCGCCTCCTCGGCGGTGTTCGCGATCAGCCGGTCGGCCGCGTCGACGATCTGGGTCTCGCCGATGACGCGGGCGGCCGGCTCGGGGGTGTCGCCCTCCGCGAGCGCCGCGTTCTTCACCTTCGCCATGGTGTGCATGGCGTGGACGAGCGGGACGCCCCAGCGCTGGGCGGCGAGCCAGCCGACGTGGCCGGAGAGCCAGTAGTGGGAGTGGACCAGGTCGTAGTAGCCGGGGCGCTGACCGGCCCACGCCTGCATCACGCCGTGCGTGAAGGCGCAGAGCTGGGCGGGCAGCTCCTCCTTGGCCAGGCCCTCGTACGGGCCCGCGTCGACGTGCCGGACCAGGACGCCGGGCGCCAGCTCGACCGCCGGGGGGAGCCCGCCGGTGGTGGACCGGGTGAAGATCTCGACCTCGATGTTGATCGCGGCGAGGCGCCTGGCCAGCTCCACGATGTAGACGTTCATGCCGCCCGCGTCGCCCGTGCCCGGCTGGTGCAGCGGTGAGGTGTGGACGGAGAGCATCGCGACCCGACGGGGTTTCCGGTGGCCGCCGGGGAAGGCCGTGGGAAACCTGAGACGCGGCGCGACCCGGCTGCTGCCGAGCCGGGAGACGTACTGGGTCACGTCGTCCGGTCCTCCTCATTCAGGATTCGGGCTCGTTCAGGGCACGACACCGGAGGGGCCTGAGCCCCTTCGAGTGGCTGCAACAGCGGAATCCTTCCTTTCATTTCCGCTTTACCAAATCATTACGACCTGCCGTGACGACGGGCGGCCCGTGCGCCGTCACGGTGGGTGACCGCTGGCGGTGCCGGTGGAGGGGACCGCTCGCGGTGCCGGTGGGCGGGCCGGGGCCGGGCCGGGGACCAGGCCTGTGCGCGGTCGTCCGCCGGGCCCCTCCGTGGTCCGGGCCGGTCCGGGCCGGGTCCGCGGGCTCGTTACGCTCGCTGTCATGCGCCCCATCGGCACCGCGACCCGCGGGACCACCAATCCGAACCGGCTCCGCCGCATGGACCGCTGGATCGCCGCCACCCACGGCCCGGCCCTGCGCCGCGCCGACCGCCCGGTCGCCGTGGACCTCGGCTACGGGGCCGCCCCCTGGACCGCCGTCGAGCTGCTGCACCGGCTGCGCACCGCCGAGCCGCGCACCTCCGTGGTCGGCATCGAGATCGATCCGGCACGGGTCGCGGCGGCGAAGCCGTACGAGCGCGAGGGCCTGACCTTCCTGCACGGCGGGTTCGAGATCCCGCTCCCCGAGCGCCCCGACCTGGTCCGGGCGGCGAACGTGCTGCGTCAGTACGACGAGGGCGAGGTCGCCGAGGTCTGGGAGCGGCTGTGCGCGCGCCTCGCGCCGGGCGGGCTCCTGGTGGAGGGGACCTGCGACGAGATCGGGCGCCGGCACGTGTGGGTGGCGCTCGGCCCGGAAGGCCCGCGCACGGTCACGTTCGCGACCCGGCTCGGCTCCCTGGACCGCCCCTCCGACCTGGCGGAACGCCTGCCGAAGGCGCTGATCCACCGCAACGTGCCGGGCGAACCGGTCCACGCCTTCCTGCGGGACTTCGACCGGGCGTGGGCGGCGGCGGCCCCGTACGCGTCGCTGGGCGCCCGGCAGCGCTGGATCACGGCGGTGCGGGCGCTGTCGGGCGACTGGCCGCTGACCGACGGGGTACGGCGGTGGCGCCAGGGCGAGGTCACAGTGCGGTGGGACGCCCTTCGGCCCGGCGCACGCTGAGCCGAACGGATCGGTCGGACTCGACCGACCGGGCCGGGGCGCTCCGGCGGGTCGATGGCCTGCTCAGGCCCCCGGCGGGCCGGTTCCGGTTTCGGCTCCTCCTGCGGATCGGCGGGCCGGCTCCGGCTCCCCTGCGGGCCGACGGACCTGCGGGTCGGCGGACCGGCGGATGCGGTGGGAACGGGAAGGGGCCGCCGTTCGTCCAGAAGGAGGGTGGAGGCGTGGGGGGCGCGGGGGAGATTCACGGGGGCGGCAAGGAGTTCGGGGGGAGCGGCGCCGGGGCGGCGACCGGTCCGTGCGACCGTCAGGACAGCAGGTGTGCGCCTCTGTTGCTTTTCGGTACGGCATGGCACGATCTCGTCATCGGCGAAAAGTTACTGACGGGAAATCAGTTTCACTCGGAGGGGAATCCCGTGAACCGACGTCACTGTGCCTCGGCCGCGATCGCTCTGGTCTGCGCGCTGTCCGTGCTCATCACGCCGGTACCGGCCTTCGCCGCGCCCACTCCCCCCTCCGAGACGCCGAAGAAGACCCTCGAAGAGGTCCGCCAGGAGATCGACGCCCTCTACCGCAAGGCGGGAGCGGCCACCGACGCGTACAACCTCGCCGAGGAGAGGGCCGAGAAGCAGTCCGGCGAGATCGTGAAGCTGGCGCGCGCCATAGTCGTGGGCCAGGCGAAGATCGCCGACCTGAAGAACCGGGCGGGCGCCCAGGCCCGCGAGCAGTACCGCACCGGCGGGCTGCCGCCCGGCGCCCAGTTCATGCTCAGCGACGACCCGCAGCTGTTCCTGGACGGGGTCAGCCGGGTCAGGGAGGGCCAGCAGGCCGCGAAGGGCGTTCTGGGGGAACTGACCAGGGCCCAGCAGGACTTGGAGACGTACACCAAGGACGCGAACGCCAACTGGAAGAAGCTCGAGGCCGGCCGGATCAAGCAGGCCAAGGCCAAGAAGAAGATCAACGCGCAGATAGCGGCGGCGAAGAAGCTGGAGTCCCGGCTCGAGAAGGAGGAACGGGCCCGCCTGCTCAAGCTGGAGCAGGAGGCCGCGTACAAGCAGCAGACGGCCTGGCTCAGCTCCGGTGCGCTGAAGGACATCAACCGCAGCGCGAGCAAGCGCGGCAAGGCGGCGGTGGCCTTCGCGACGGCCCAGATCGGCAAACCGTACGTCTGGGGGGCCGAGGGCCCCGACTCGTACGACTGCTCCGGGCTCACGTCCCAGGCGTGGGCCGCGGCGGGCCGCCCGATCCCGCGCACCTCGCAGGAGCAGTGGCGGCTGCTGCCGCGCATCGCCATCAAGGACATGCGCCCCGGCGACCTGATCATCTACCACGCCGACGCCAGCCACGTGGGCATGTACATCGGCGACGGCGCGATCGTCCACTCCCCCCGCCCCGGTCGCGACGTCACGCTGGCGGGCGCGGGCTCGATGCGGATACTCGGCGTGGTGCGCCCGGACAAGTGACGTCCGGCGGGGACGGGCGGGGAGCCCCGCCGGGAGGACCCGGCCGGAAAGTCTGACAAGCCGGACGGCAGGTCCGACGGGCCCCATACATCCAGCGGGTCCAGCGGGAAATCCGCCCGCGCCGGAGCGCCCCGTCCGCGCCGGAGCGTTCCCGTCCTCGCCGGAGTGACCCGCGCCACCCGCCCCGCCGCCGCCACGTGACCTTTGTCATGCCCCGCCGTCCGCGTACTCACCGGCACTTCTCGCCGGATCCGTGACGTGACGCGGCTTATGACGGTGCGGGTGAGGGCAACCACACCCGGAACGCCATTCCTTTCCCGTGGCGAGGACCGCTATCGTCCCCGTCTGGCGGGTCGTCGATCGGCGCTCCGCCGCGCCCTCGGGGGGAGGGAAGGAAAACCGAACCAATGCCCGTATCCATACCGCAGCAGGGCGAGGCCCCCGCTGCGGACGCCTCCTTCGGCTCCGACCTCGTCCTCCTGGTCATCGGGGACGACCCGGCGGGCACCTTCACCGTCCCCGAGCTCCCGGCCGCGGCCGGCACGCGGATCCGCATCCGCACCGCCCGCAACCTGACCGAGGCGGGCCGGCTGCTCACGGACGACGTCGACTGCGTCCTGCTGGACCTGGCCCTGCCCACCGGCAGCGAGACCCGTACCGCCGCCTCCGGGGCGGGGGACGCCGCGTGCCCCGACGAACTCGCCGCGCTCCAGCACGTACTGCGGATCGCGCCGCGCCACGCCGTACTCGCCCTCACGGCGGAGGACGACGCCGAGCTGGCCGCCGAGGCGGTCCGGGCCGGCGCCCAGGACTACCTCTGCCGCGACGACCTGGACGGACGGCTGCTCGGCCGGGCCATCCGGTACGCCGTCGCCCGCAAGCGCGCCGACATCGCCCAGCGCCGGCTCACCGAGTCCACGCTGCGCGCCCAGGAGAACGCCCGGCTCGAACGGGGTCTGCTCCCCACTCCCCTGCTCGAAGGCTCCGACCTGCGCTTCGCGGCCCGCTACCGGCCCGGCCGCAGCCGCGCGCTGCTCGGCGGGGACTTCTACGACACGGTCCGCACGCCCGACGGCACAGTCCACGCGATGATCGGCGACGTCTGCGGGCACGGCCCCGACGAGGCGGCGCTCGGCGTCGAACTCCGCATCGCCTGGCGGGCCCTGACCCTGGCCGGGCTGTGCGGCGACGCCCTGCTCTCCACCCTCCAGCAGGTCCTGGAGCACGAGCGGGAGAGCGAGGAGATCTTCGCGACGCTCTGCACCGTGGACATCGCCCCCGACGGCCGCCGCGCCGGTCTCTGCCTGGCGGGCCACCCGGCCCCGCTCATCGCCCGGCAGGGACGGGCCGCGCACCTCCTCCCGTACGAGGACGGCGGCCCGGCGCTGGGGCTGCTGCCGCACGCCCGCTGGCCGCGCCGCCAGGTGGACCTCGGCGGGACCTGGAGCCTGATGATGTACACGGACGGGCTGATCGAGGGGCGGGTCGGACCGACCGGCACCCAGCGGCTCGGCCAGGACGGCATGGTCTCGATGATCAACCGGCAGCTGGCGGAGGGGCTCACCGGCGAGGAGCTGCTGGACGCCGCGGTCACGCAGGTACGGGAGCTGAACGGCGGCGAGCTGACCGACGACGTCGCGGTCCTGCTGCTCGACCGCGACCAGGACCGCCCCCACCGGGCCCCCGAGGGCGACCGGGACCGCCTCCGCCGGCTCCCCGAGGGTGGCCGGGGCCGGAGCGTCGCGCGTTCCCGCTCCTGACCTGCATCGTTCCCTGCGCCCGCAGGCGCGGGCGCACCCACGGGGGCGGTGGATCCTCGACGCTCCCCGTGGACGTTCAGCGTCCGCCGTTGTAGGGCCCGTACGGGCCGTCGCTGCTGGAACCGCCACCCCGTCGGCCGCCGCCCGAGACCGCCTGCAGCGCGGGCCGTACGTCCACCAGGAAGACGATGGACGCGACCGCGCCCGCCAGCTGGAGGAACAGCATCGGCACGAAGAGGTTCACCGCGACGGTGATGCCGAGGATGATCAGCCAGAAGGACTTCTTCTGCTTGTCCGCGGCCCGGTAGGCGTCCTCACGGGCCATCGCCGCCATGACCAGCGCGACCACGGCCAGGACGAGCATGACCATGTAGAGCAGCCAGACGAGTGTGCTGAATCCTGTGAGCAACATGGTGTGTGCACCGCCTAATCAAATGGATGAGCGCCTCGCGGCCAAGGTACCGGGACGAAGGGCCGGGCACCCCTGAAGGTGCCCGGCCCACGCTCCGCCACACCCCTCGGCGCCCGGCAACCCTCACGGGGCCGGGACGCCGCGGGTGCTACTTCGCGCCCGGCGGGGTGGTCTTCTTCGCGGCGGGCTTGCGCGCGGGCGCCTTCTTCGCGGACGCGGACGCCGTGCCGCCCCCCGCACCGGCGGTCTTCGGGGCGGCCTTCGCCGCCGGCCTCGGGGCGGGCTTCGAAGCGGGCTTCGTCGCGGGCCGCGAAGCGGACGGCGCCTTCGCCGTCCCCGTGCTCCTCGCCGTACCGGTGGTCTTCGCCGTCCCCGTGGTCTTCGTCGTGCCGTTGGCCGGCTTCGCCTTCGTGGTGCCCGCCGGGCGGGACTCCTTGCGCGGCTCGACGACGACGGCGATCTCGACGATCTCGTCGGCCGTCTCGCCCCGCCAGTGCTTCACGGTCTGCTCGCCGCGCTCGGCGACCTTCTCGTACGCCTCGCGGGCCCGCACCGCGTACTCCGCGGCCACGCCCAGGCTGCGCAGCGCCAGGTCCTGGGCGTTCTCACCCAGCTTCCGCAGATCGCTGTCGAACGAGCCGATCACCTCGGTGACCTTGGCCTGCACGGTGGCCTGCGCCTCCTTGGCCTGCGAGGTCACCTTCTCCTGCACGGCCTTGGGGTCGGCGTTGCGCACGGCCTCGATGCGCTCCGGCGCCTCGGCGCGCAGCTGCTCGATCAGCGCCGGGACCTTGCGTGCCTGCTCGACGGCGAGATCGGCCGTACCGGCGGCGAAGTAGAGGGGGGTGGGGTCGGTGAGGGTCTTGCGCAGGTCATCGGTGATGGCCATGACTGTGGTCCTCCCGGATCATCAGGCTCGGTGTGAGGGTTTTCAGGGCGTGGAAGCCGTATCGGCGCCGTCGCCGTCGGCCGCGCGGGAACCGTCGGCGTCCGGTGCGGGCCGGTCGTCGGCATCCGGGGCGGGCCTCTCGTCGGCCTCCGCCACGGGTGCGTCGCCGGTCCCCGGTGCGGGGTCGGCCCCGGCCTCCGGTCCGGACTCGTACCCGTTCTCCTTGCGGAAGGAGTCGTAGATCTGCAGCAGAACACTCTTCTGCCGCTCGTTTATGGAGGGGTCGGCGAGAATCACCGCCCGGGTCTCCAGCTCCTCCCGCTCCCGCTCGTCCAGGATCCCGGCCCGTACATAAAGGGTCTCGGCCGAGATCCGCAGCGCCTTGGCGACCTGCTGCAGCACCTCGGCACTCGGCTTGCGCAGCCCGCGCTCGATCTGGCTGAGGTAGGGATTGGACACTCCGGCGGCGTCGGCGAGCTGCCGCAGCGACAGCTGCGCCGTACGCCGCTGCTCGCGCAGGTACTCACCGAGATTGCCGACGTTGAGTGATGCCATGCCTCGATGGTGCGCCACCCTTGCTAACTTTTGCAAGCAGGTGCTTGCAAAAGTGCGCCACACCACTCGTTCGGCCGCGACCAAAGGGCGAACACAGCTGCCCTGCCCTGTCTCTGCGATGCGCAGGCACGTTCTGAAGAGCTCCAGGCCTGTGCAGGTACCGGATCGCCCCGCTTCCACGATGACGTGATTCCGCTGGAGATCTTCGACGCACGCAAGGAGGCCGAACGGTGGTGGTGAGCGCCCCGGAGGTCAAAAGTCGAGCTGTACGCGGCGATCCGACGTGACCATCGCGGTGGCATGTCGATGCGGGAGCTTGAGCGCACGCACGGCGTGACGTGGCGGACGGTACGGAAGGCGTTGGGCTCGGCCTGGCCGGATCCGCGCAAGAAGCTGTCGACCGTCTCACCTTCAACGGCACCGTCATCGAGACCGGCCCCGACGCCTACCGCCCGGCCAGTACCCGGGCCCGGGCCGAAAAGCCCGCCAGGACGGGCTGACCCCAGAAAGTACTTTCCTCGGCTGTCAGCCGCCCTGAAAGGCGGCTGACAGCCCCTCATTCATGGTTTATCCGGCAGGAACATCCGGTCCGGGCCGCTGCGGTGTGTCAACGGGGCTCACGAATCGAGGACGGCGGCGACGGCCTCGATCTCGACAAGCTGGTCCTTGTAGCCCAGCACAGTGACGCCCATCAAAGTGCTGGGGACATCATGGTCGGCGAACGAGTCCCGGACCACCTCCCAGGCAGCCACCAAATCCTCTTGACGGTCCGATGCCACGAGAACCCTCGTACTGATGACGTCCTGGAGAGTCGCGTCAGCGGCAGTGAGCGCAGCCTGCATGTTCTCGACGGCTTTCAGCGCCTGGCCTGCGTAGTCCCCGATCGCTGCCGTCGAGCCGTCGTCGTTCAGCGGACACGCCCCGGCGAGGAAGATCAGGCGGGACTCGGCGGGCGCCGTGGCTGCATAAGCGTATTCGGCCACGTCGGACAGGGAATTGGAGCGGATCAGAGTGATGGCACGAGCCATGGTCGTTGGGTCCTTTTCCATCGAATGTCGAACCCGACCATCCTGCCCGCGGCATGCCGGCGCCGCCTTCTCTTTTTCTCGCCGCCCCACGGCAACGCCGTCATTTCTGGTCGGCACACGCGAAGCGGATGATCATCGACTGACTCCGGAACCCGTCGAAGAACGCTGCTCCCGGAGATCAACGAAGCCACCCTGCGAGGCACCGAGACACCGAGGCACCGGCCGCACATGGCTCAGCACCACCGTCGAGAATGCGCACTGCATGATGGGCGAATGAATGATCGCGAGAAACTGCCGGCAGCAGTGGACGCAGAAGCGCTGCTCTCCCTGGCCCAGGGCACCACGAACGCACCATACGGACCGAAGGCACCCGGGAGGCCGGCGGCCACCTGGTGAAGACCTACTCCCTTCAGGCGCCGGGCCGCACCGTGACGGAGCAGGACATCGCCGCGGCCCTGCGAATCACCGCGGCACACCTGGAACTCGGCCGCAACCGCGGGTCGCTCGGGCTCGCCGTCCTGATCATGCACGCCGGCGGCGACGGCGACCACGTCCTGGTCCACAGCTGGATCGAGGGGCACATGTCGGACCTGGCCGTCTTCACCGGACCGGTCGGGCACCCCGACCAACTCCGCCCGGGCCGTACCGGCCTGGCCCCCTGCGTCTGGGAAGCCGCCATCCTGGCCCACGAACGCGACGCGTTCTCACGACACGTCCTCGACAGCAGCGGTCCGATCGCAAACCGCCTGGCCTCCTGGGGCGCCGACACCTTGACGGGCGGTGTCCGGTGAGCAGCGCCCCGAACGTGCGGCACGCACGCCCCGAAGACCTGCCGCGGATCACCGAACTGGCTGCCGAGCACGCCGCCTACGAACAAGCCCCGCCACCCGTCCCCGACCTCGCGCACCGGCTCGAAGTCCTGCTCTTCACCACCCCGGCCCCACGGCTGCGCTGCCTGGTGGCAGAGCTGCCCGACGGAGAGGTCGTCGGCTACGCCACCTGCGCGCCCGCACTCTCCACCTGGGAGGGCCGCGAGTACCTCCACATGGACTGCCTCTTCCTGAGCTCCGACAGCCGGGGCTCCGGCCTCGGCGCACTGCTCATGGATGCCGTGACGGCCGAGGCACGCGACCTCGGCCTCACCGAGGTCCAGTGGCAGACCCCCGCCTGGAACGAGGGAGCCATCCGCTTCTACGACCGTCTCGGCGCGGACTCCACGGCGAAACTCCGCTACAGCCTCACAGTGCCGAGCCGAGTCGGCCGAACCCCTCAAAGTACGGCCCGGCTGCGGCCGCCCGCCGTCGAGCGGGGCACCGGCCCCCGTTCCGTCCCGCTCGACCGTGGCCTCGCCCCTCGCCCGGGACGCCCCGGCCGGCGCGTTCCGGGCAGGGCGCCGATCAGCGCGCGAGGATGCAGAAGGGATGTCCGGCAGGGTCGGTGAGGACCCGCGCCCTGTCCCCGTGCGGCTGGTGATCCGGCTTGCCCGCACCCAGTTCCAGCAGTCGGGCCTCGGCCTCGTCCAGGCTCTCCGTGACCTTGAAGCAGAGGTGAAGCTGCTGGGGGACGATCTGGCCGGGCCAGCTCGGAGCCCGGTAGTCCTCGACCCGCTGGAAGCCGATGAAGAGTCCGTCCTCACCGTTGAGGCCCGCGAAGTCCGAGTCCGACCCCGGATGCGGTTCAAGACCGGTGGCCTGCTGGTAGAACGCCGCCAGAGCCGGCGGATCGGGGCAGTCGAGGTTGATCGCGACCAGCTTCATCTGCAGGGACATGCGACCTCCGAACCGATCAGCGGACCTCCGTACACGCCATGGGAGCGGCGGCCTACGGATGAGCGGGACGGGGAGCGCGCGTTCGTCCCACTCGACCGTAAGCACAACAGGTCGGGGCCTCCGCCTGCCAACAGTTATCCGGGACAGGACAGCCGTGCCGTGCCGTGCCGGAGCACGGTACTCGATCTCGTGTCTTGTCACTTCAGCGCGCTCGTCGTCATCAAGAGCGTTCCCGGGGCGGCGTGAGGTACTGGCCACCGTGGCCGGTCGCAGTCCTGTCGCAGTCCTGTCGCAGTCCTGTCGCAGTCCTGTCGCCCTGGAGCTGTCGGATTCTCGCCGTGTCGCATGCGGTGCGTGCCGGTTCCCGTCCGTCCGGGGCCTCCGCCCGGGCCGGAATGCCGACGTCGGCTCGCATCCGGGGGGCTACGCTGTGCGGCTATGAATACCGGGACGGCCTTGCGCCACACACGGATCGGTGACCCGGGGCTCTTCTGAGCGCCGTACGGGCCGCTCCTGGCCCGTTCTTCGATCGAGGCTCCTGCGCCGCGCGGGCTCCGCCTCCGTCGGGTTGATCACAGGCTCTGCACATCAACCACGACAGGAGCATTCATGCCCACCAAGACGCTGCAGATTCCCACCCCGGACGGCCGGGCCGACGCCTTCGCCGCCTTCCCCGACGACAACGAGCGGCACCCGGGGGTGCTGATGTACGCGGACGGCTTCGGCATCCGTCCCGTGCTGCGGGAGATGGCCCGCGAACTGGCCGGGCACGGCTACTACGTGCTCGTCCCCAACTCCTTCTACCGGCACGGCCCGGCCCCGCTGGTCGAGCTTCCCGAGCACATCGGGGAAGAGGCCCGGCCCGCGATCCTCGCCCAGTTGATGCCCTTGATCGAGGCGCACACCGCCGAACACGTCCTGCGCGATGCCGACGCCTACCTCGGGTTCCTCGCCGCCCGGCCCGAGGTCGGCGCCGGACCGGTCGCGGTGACCGGCTACTGCATAGGCGGCCTCTACGCGATGCGCACCGCTGCGGCCCACCCCGAGCAGGTGGCCGCCGTCGCCGCGTTCCACGGCCCGGTGGGAGTCGACGGGCCCGGCCTCTTCTCCGGGCTCACCGCCCAGGTCCATCTCGGCCACGCCGAAGGCGACCTGACGCCCGGGGCCCTCGGCGAGCTCAACCGGGCCCTCGACGCGGCAGGTGTCGACCACACCTCCGAGATCTACCCCGGCACCGTCCACGGCTTCACCATGTCCGACACCGACGCTTTCAGCGCCTCCGGACTGAAGCGCCACTGGGAGCGCCTGCTCCCCCTCCTGGACCGCACCCTGACCGGCCACTGAGGCTCCGGCGGCGCACTCGCCGCAAAGCCGTGGGGGCGGAGCCGTCGATCCGGCTCCGCCCCCACGCGTTCACGCCGTCAGCGGGCACCGTGACCGGAACCGCCGGAAGCCCGACGGGCCGTCACCCGACCAGGGCCTCCCAGGTCTTCGGGCCCGCCTGGCCGTCGACGACCAGGCGGTTGACGCTCTGGTAGGAGCGGACGGCGGAGTTGGTGACCGAGCCGAAGCCGCCGTCGACGGCGAGGCCCGCGCTGTGCTTGTTCAACGCCACCTGGAGGGCGCGCACATGCGATCCGGAGCTGCCCTTCTGGATCGTGTAGACCAGCTTCGCCCAGGTCTTCGGGCCGACCTGGCCGTCCGCCACCAGGCCCTTGGAGGACTGGAACTTCTTGACCGCGGCGACCGACACCGAGCCGTAATCGCCGTCGGCGGTCAGGGCCCTGCCGCGCTGGGTCATCAGGTACTGGATGACCTTCACGGTCGCGCCCACGGCGCCGGGGTTGATGGTCGACCAGCCGCCGCCCAGGTCCACGCCGCGGGCGGCGAGGTAGGAGACCGGGTTGACCGTGGAGCCCAGCGCTCCGCTGTGGGTCTCGAAGTGGAGGTGGGGCCCGGTCACGTTGCCCGTGGCGCCCATGTCGGCGATGCGCTGCCCTGCGGCGACCTTGGCGTTGAGGCCGATCCGGAACACGCTGAGGTGCCCGTAGTAGGTGTACCGCCCGCTGCCGTGCGAGATGACCAGGCCGTTCCCGGTGCGTCCCGTCAGGACGTTGCGGCCGCGGCGGATCACGGTGCCGGCGGCCGCGGCGTAGACGGCCGTGCCCACCGAGTTGGTGACGTCCTGGCCCGCGTGCGGGTAGCCGCCGCGCGAGGCTCCGTAGTGGCCGCCCGCGGGGAAGTAGCCCCGGGCGGGGTTGCACCAGCGGCCGTCCTTGAGCGTCGCCGCCGAGGCCGACGAGGTCAGGGCCGGTACGCCCGTGAGCGCCACGCCGAGCCCGGCGCCGACACCGAGCAGCAGCTTTCTGCGCGACGGGCCCACCGGTCGGAGGTCCCGCAGTTCTTCCACCGCGCCGTCGGCCGGACCGCACTGCTCACACATGTCCCGTCCTCCTTCATTTCCCGCTCGTCCCGCACCGCGGTCCGGCGGACCACGCATGCGATGTGGCGAGAGCATGACAGAGGGGGGAATGGCCCTCCAGGGCCCTGGGGTCCACCTCCGTGGCAGGTACCTGCCGGATACAACCTCTGCGACCCGGCCGCCGTTTCACGGGCGAAACGGCCATCCACCCCGGCCCGTGCCGCATGGTGACGCATCGGTGTTTTTATCCGGTCCCGCGAGGCGGGAACGGGGGAACCGGGGCACACGGTTCCGGTTCGGCACCCACGCGTGGGCCCGCGGGATGGTCCGGACCTGGGCCCGGGGGCCCACCGACGGTTCCCGCCTGGGCCCGGCACGGACGGGCGGGCAAGCGGGCGGGCAGTCGGTCGGGCGGACGGGCAGTCGGCCGGTCGGGCGGACGGGCAGTCGGTCGGGCGGACGGGCAGTCGGCCGGACGGGCGGCCCCAAGACCCGGGGTTGACCTTCACCCTGGGGGAAGCCACAGCATCGGGGAGCCGGACGACGCGTCCGGCACGAGGAGGACCGGACCCATGGGACTGCTGACCATCGGGGCGTTCGCGAAGGCGTCCCGGCTGTCGCCGAAGGCACTGCGCCACTACGACGAACTCGGCCTGCTGCCCCCCGCCCGCGTCGACCCGCTGACCGGCTACCGCTTCTACGCGCCGGAACAACTGGACCGGGCCCGGCTGGTCGCCTGGCTGCGCCGTCTCGGCATGCCGCTGGCCCTCGTCCGGCACGTCGGCACGCTGGAGCCGGACGAGGCGGCCCGGGAGGTCCGCGCGTTCTGGGCCCGGGTCGAGGCCGACACCGCCGCACGGCGGGACCTGGCCGGCTTCCTCGTCGACCACCTGTCACGGAAGGACCCCGCCATGAGCCCGACCACCCAGCTCCTGGAACTCCGTTACGCCGCGCTCTCCGACCCGGGCCTGGTCCGGGAGAGCAACCAGGACACCGTCCACGCCGGGGCCCGGCTGCTCGCCGTCGCCGACGGCTTCGGCCGCGCGGGGGCACCCGCCGGCGCCGCGGCCGTCGACGCGCTCAAGCAGCTGGAGACCGACGGCATCCCGGCGGGCGACCTCCTCAACGTCCTGGAGACCGCCGTGGAACGGGCCGGACGGGCCGTGCACGACGTCGTCGGCGCGGATGGCGCAGACGACGTGGACGGCGCGGACGGCGCGGGGGCGGAAGCCGGTACGACGCTCACCGCGATGCTGTGGACCGGATCGCAGCTGGCCCTCGTCCACATCGGCGACTCCCGCGCCCACCTCCTGCGCGACGGGGAGCTGTTCCAGATCACCCACGACCACACCATGGTCCGGGCGATGGTCGACGAGGGCCGGATCACCGAGGAGGAGGCCACCGTCCACCCCCAGCGGTCCCTGCTGATCCGGGCCCTGGGCGGGGCGGACGGCGCCGTCCCCGACCTGCGCCTGCACGACGCCCGGGCCGGGGACCGCTACCTCCTCTGCTCCGACGGCCTGTCCGGCGTCGTCCCGGCCGAGGAGGTGCGCCGGGTCCTCACGACGACCGGTGATCCGGAGCGGGCCGTACGCGAACTCGTCTCCCTGGCCAACCGTTCCGGCGGCCCCGACAACATCAGCTGCGTGGTCGCCGACGTACGGGAATCCCGGCCGGAGTCCCGGCCGGAGCCCCGGCGGCCGTGACAGCCGGTCTACGATCGGCCGACGGCTCCAGAGAGGCAGGCACCACATGAAGATCCTGATCGCGGGGGGCGCCGGCTACATCGGCAGCACGGTCGCGTCCGCCTGCGAGGACGCGGGCATCACCCCCGTCCTCCTCGACAACCTGGTGACGGGCAGGCGGGAGTTCACCGCGGGGCGGGTCTTCCACGAGGGCGACATCGCGGACGGCCTCCTGATCGACCGGATCTTCGCCGAACACCCCGACATCGACGCCGCCGTCCACTGCGCGGCCCTGATCGTGGTCCCGGACTCGGTCGCCGACCCGATCGGCTACTACCGGGCGAACGTGGCCAAGAGCCTGGAGTTCGTCGACCACCTCCTGCGCAACGGCTGCACCCGCATGGTGTTCAGCTCGTCCGCCTCCATCTACGCCGCCGCCGAGGACCTGACGGTCGACGAGGACTCCCCCCTCGACCCGCAGAGCCCGTACGCGCGGACCAAGGCACTGTGCGAGCAGATGTTCGCCGACATCGCCGCGTCCCTGCCGCTGCGGGTGCTGTCCCTGCGCTACTTCAACCCGATCGGCGCGGACCCGGAGATGCGGACGGGGCTCCAGCTGCCCCGCCCGAGCCACGCCCTGGGCAAGATGATCCAGGCGCGGGAGGAAGGCGTCCCGTTCCGGATCACCGGGACCGACTACCCGACGCGCGACGGCTCCGGCCTGCGGGACTACGTCCACGTCTGGGACCTGGCCACCGCGCACGTGGCCGCGCTCCGCGCCTTCGACACCCTCCTGCCGCCCCCCGGCACCGGGCCCGCGAGCGCCCCCGCCTCCACCGTCATCAACCTGGGCACCGGGACCGGCACCACCGTGCGCGAACTCCTGGACGCCTTCAACAGCGTCATCGACACCCCCGTCCCGGCGGTCGAGGCCCCGGCCCGGCCCGGCGACATCGCGGGGGCGTACACCCGCAGCGAGCGGGCCGGACAGCTGCTGGGGTGGCGGCCCCGGCACTCGCTGACGGAGGGCATCCGCCACTCCCTGAAGTGGGCCGCCCTGCGTGAGAAGGTGCTCGGCGACCCCTCGTAGGCGGGGCGGGGTCTCCCGCCCCGCCCCTCCGCGATCACGGCACGGCTCCGACAGCGGGTCGTTAGTATCCGGCCATGGCTACCGACCCCGGATACATCTGCTCCCGCTGCGGCGAACACCACGCGGAACTCCCGATGGGGTACTCGACCATGGCCCCCGACATCTGGGACGCGCGCCTGGAGAGCGACCCCGACAGCATGCTCTCCCCCGACCAGTGCATCGTCAGGCACGAGCACTACTTCATCAAGGGCCTGATCGAGATACCCGTGTTCGGCAGTGCGGAGCCCTTCTCCTGGGGTGTCTGGGTCTCGCTCAGCCGGGAGAACTTCACCCGCGCCCTGGACGTGTGGGAGACCCCGGGCCGCGAGACCGAGCAGCCCTACTTCGGCTGGCTGAGCACCGAGTTGGGGCTGTACTCGCCCCGCACCACCAACCTCAGGACGAACGCGCACACCCGCCCGATCGGCCTGCGCCCCCGGATCGAGCTGGAGCCCACCGACCATCCGCTCGCCGTCGAACAGCGCACCGGCATCACCCGCGACCGGGTCCGGGAGATCGCCGAGGCGGTGCTGCACGCCACCGATCCCGGCGCCTGACCGCACCGCCGCCGCCACGAACCGCTGCCGCCACCGCCGCGACGAACCGCTACCGCCGCGCCTCCAGCCCCGACCGCAGCTGTGCGAAGGCGAGTCCGGCCGCCTCGACCGCGGGACCGTACGCCCGGTCCGCGCTCTCCCCGCCGTCGATCCGCCGCCAGTTCTCCAGCCCCAGGATGCGCAGCACGGCGATGATCTGGCCCGCGGCCAGCCTGTCCCCCATACCGTCGCCCAGCGCCCGGGCGAGCGCCTCCTCCGAGCGGTTCTGGTAGGCGTACAGGCGCGCCACCAGGGACGGCGTCCCGTACAGCAGCCGGGTGAACGCCACCACCTCGGGTACGTCGCAGAGCCCGGTCACCGGGTCCCGCCGCTCCAGTCCGGCCAGGAAGTGGCGGTACAGGGCGTCCAGCGGCGATTCGGTGGCCGCGCGGGCGACGACCACCCGGGCCGCCTCGTCCTCGTGGTCGGCGAACCGGTGGAGGGCCAGGTCCTCCTTGGTCGGGAAGTACCGGAACAGGGTCGGCTTGGAGATGTCGGCGGCCGCGGCCACCTCCGCCACCGAGACCTTGTCGAAGCCCCGCTCCAGGAACATCGCGATCGCCGCTTCGGAGACCGCCTCGTACGTCAGCCGCTTCTTGCGCTCCCGCAGGCTCATCGGCGCCCCGGTCGTGCCGTCCGCGCCCGCCGCGCCCGCCGCTCCAGCCGCGTGTTCCGGACCGGGCCTCTCTCCGTTCATGACCATGAAGCGTACGCCCCGGCCTCAACCGGACTTGACGTCCACCAGCGCCGCGATCCCGTCCAGCACCCGTTCCAGCCCGAAGCCGAACTCCCGGTCGGACCCGCCCCACGCCTCCGGCACCCCGGCCCCCAGCAGCCGGGAGAGGGACGGATGGCGTACAGGGTCGACGAGCCGGTTCAGGGTGCGGTTGTACCCGTCCGTCACCTCCTGCGCCGGAACGCCCCGCACCGCCACGGCCTCGGCGAGGTCGCCCCTCAGCAACGCCTCGTTCCGCACGAACCCGCCGACCAGGAGGATGACGGAGGACTTCTCGTCCGCGTCCAGGCCGGTGTCCTCCAGGCACTGGAGCCCCTGCTCCCACCAGGCGACGGAGTTCGGGCTGACGGGCGGCCCCGGGACCGGGAGTCGGAGCATCCACAGGTTGCGGTGGAAGACCCGGCGCTGCGCGCGGGCCCACTCCGAGAGCGCCGCCCGCCAGCCGGCGCCGCTCTCCAGCGCGGGCAGCGGGGACGGCGGGCCCATCGCCGCCTCCTGCATCAGGACGTACAGCTCGTCCTTGGCGGACACGTACCGGTAGAGCGACATCGTCGAGGCGCCCAGATCCTTGGCGATCCGCCCCATCGAGACCCCGCCGAGCCCCTCGGACGCCGCCACCGCCACCGCGGCGTCCACGATGCGGGCCAGGGTCATCCCGGGTTTCGGCCCCTTGACCGGCCGTTCCCGCAGCCCCCAGGCGACCTCGATACTGGCCGGCAGGTCCGCACCGTCCGCCGGGGCCTTCGTCTGAGTCACCGGAACCCACCTTCCCTCGAACCTCTCCCGGGTACGCGCGAGGAGTACGCAGTGCTGGCCGGGGCGAGGACGGCAGGGCACGAACAGCACGGCCGTCTCGTCACGACACCGGGAGGAAGGTGCAACTCGACGCAAGGTCAACGTACTTGCACCGTCGGCGAACGGCCACCCCCACATTGCGCCATGCGGGGGCCGCGGCCGGACACGCGGACGGGCGCGCGAGGAGGCTCCCCGCGCGCCCGTCCGCCCGTCGCCCGCGCGGCGGTACTCAGAACTCGTCCGGGCACCAGGCGCGCCGCGCCGCCCGGAACATTCCCTCGGCCGACGCCACCGCGCCCGGCGTGCGTTCCTCGACCCGGCCCAGCGCCGCCAGCCTGAGCGGCGACTCGTCCCCCAGATAGAGCGTGCCCAGCTCCCGTACGTCCAGGGCGATGTCGGGCTCGGCGGTGGTCGGGGCGCAGCTCGCCCCGGCCGGGGAGCCCTCCAGCCGGTAGCGGCCGGCCGACAGGCCCGAGGCGTCGTGGACGTCCAGCACGAGCGTGCCGGGCACGGCGTAGGTACGGGCCTCCAGGGCGCGCACGACGTCCAGGACCCGCACCCACAGCCAGTCCGCCTGGGTCACGACACGGGCCGCGCGCGGGTCCGGGAGGAGGAGGGGCAGCAGGTCGTCGGGGGCGCGGTGGCCGGTGCGGACCGTGGTGATCCAGTCGATCGAGCAGACGAAGTGCCAGAGCGTGCGCTCCGCGGCCGGGGTCACGGCGATCAGCCCGTGCACCGTGGCCCGGTTCAGCGGCTGCTTGGCGTCGCCCCACCGGTCGTCGGCGCGGTAGGCGATCAGGCCCTCGGGCACGCCGTCCGCGTTGCTGTACACCGCGTAGAAGGGCTCCGTCCAGGGCTCGGGGCCGGCCAGGTTCTCGCCGGTGTTCACCTCCCACCAGCGTGCGTCGCGGTTGACCACGCCGTGCTGCCGGGCGCGCAGCCGCTCGTGCAGGGCCGGGCCCAGTTTGCGCACCTCCGGGCCGCTCACCAGGTCGACCCGGCCGCCGTCCCGTTCGGCGGGGCCCGACCAGCGCGGGTCGAGGCCCGCCCTCGGCACGTCGATCTCCCACTCGGTGGTCCACGTCGCCGGGCCGAAGCCGTACCTCCCGTAGATCGGGTACTCGGCGGCGATCAGCGTGGCGACCACCTCGCCGCGCTCCTTCGCCGCCGCCAGGTCCGCGGCCATCATCCGGCCGAGCAGCCCGCGCCGGCGGTGGGTGGGCGACACCGTGACGTTGGAGATCGCGTCGGCCGGCACCGCGGCACCGCCGACGGCCGTGAGCTCCTGCGCGAACGAGCGGTACGTGGCCACGCACCGCCCGTTGTCGAACGCACCCTGGGTACGGGCCAGGTCGATGTCCGGGAGACGCCGGGAGATCTCCCGTTCCGTGGCCTCCGGCACCTGTAGAAAGCCGGTGTGCTTGGCCACCAGCCAGTCGGGGAAATCGGACTCGGTGATCGTACGGACCTCAGGGTGCATGGGCCCCACGCTAAGTACTCCGCGCGCGTGGTGTCGCCCCGTTTTCCGCAGCCCGGACCCCCGCCGCCCCCGGGCCGCAGCGGCCGGCCCCGGAACCGGTCAGGCCGGGCCCGGAACCGGTCAGACCGGCCCCGGAACCAGTCCGGCCGACCCCGGAACCGGCCCGCTCGCGGACCCGGAGCGGGTCAGAAGGCCGCCCTGATCCCGCCGACCTCGCCGCCGCCGCCGAACAGCGGCGTGTGTGCGATCCGGGGGACCACCGGGGCGTCGATGCCGAGCAGCTCCAGCGACCGGGCCAGCACCGGGCCGAGCGCCCGCGTCGCGCCGTCATCGATCTTGAAGGCCAGCGCCCGGCCGTCCGGCAGCGCCAGCGCCTGCACCGCCTCCGCCCCCATCTTGGAGAGCGCGCCCGGCACCTCCCGCATCAGCCAGGTGTCGGGGCGGCGCGTACCGGCCACGTACTCGGGGTGGGCCCGCATCGCGTCCGCGACCCGGCGCTCCGCCGTCCCCGGCTCCGCCAGCACGAACGAGCGGAAGGCCCGCGCCAGGCCCACCAGGCTGATCGCCATCAGCGGCGCCCCGCACCCGTCCGTCCCGACCGCCGTGACGGGCTCGCTCGCCGCCTCCTCCACCACCTGGTGCACCAGCCGCTGGAGCGGGTGCGCGGGGTCGAGGTAGGAGGACCGGTCCCAGCCGTTCGGCGCGCACGCCGCGAGCATCGCCGCGTGCTTGCCGGAGCAGTTCATGGTGATCGGCTCCCGGGCCCGGCCCGCGGCGAGGTACGTCTCCGCCTGCGCCGGGTCCAGCGGCAGGTCGGGCGGGGTCTGCAGGTCGTCCGGGGTCAGTCCGTGCTCGGCGAGCATCGTGCGGACGAGTTCGATGTGGAAGTCCTCGCCGGAGTGGCTGGCGGCGGCCAGGGCCAGCCGCTCGCCCGACAGGTCCAGCCCGGCCCGCAGCACGGCCGCGGCCTGCATCGGCTTGTTCGAGGAGCGCGGGAAGACCGGGGCCGTCGGGTCGCCCAGGGTCCGTTCCACGCTGCCGTCGGCGGCCAGGACGACCAGCGAGCCCCGGTGATGGCCCTCCACGAACCCGGACCGTACGACCTCGGCCAGGACGGGAAGAGCGGGAGATATGACGGACGGGGCGGCGCTGGAGGTCATGGTGGCCTTCCGGGGACGGGCGGAACCCGCCCCCGGAAGGATCGCTTCAGGCAAGCAGGTCGTCTACTTGTGCTTCACCGTCACGGTACCTGCGGGCGATCTCGGCGCCGCAATCGTCAGCGGTGCGTTGCAGCTGGTGACGGCGCCGGGACACCTGCTCCTCGCAGCGGACCAGGCGGCCCATAGCAGTGTGCAGCTCTTCGTCCGTACGGGCGTCGAGGTCGGAGAGCTCGACCTCGGCGAACGTCTCGGCCGCCAGCCGGCGGTACTCGTCGCTGCGGGGTGTGGTGAGCGTGACGTGCCGGGCGGAGGAACGGTGCCGGGACGGGGTGTCGGCGAGGATCTCCGAGAGGCGGTCCACCACCGGGGTCTCCGGGTCCAGCCGCCGGGCCAGCTCAGCCCGCAGGATGTCGATCCGCCCCTGGACCAGCCGGCGCACATAACTGAGGTCGGCCTCGTCGCGCTGCGACTCGCGGCGCAGCGTGCGCAGCTCCGGCAGCCGCAGGGCGCCCAGCTCGGGCTGCGGCCCGGCGCACGGGCCGCAGCCCTCCAAGCCGTGGCCGGTTCGCTGCACGGGCGGACGCAGGGTGCTGGTACTGGTGCCGGTGCCGGTAGCGGTACTGGTGCTCGCGCCGCTCCGCGCGACCGGCACGGCGCCGGGGGACTGCCCGGTTCCATAGGTGCTCATGCTTGTGTCCATCCCCTCGACCGGTGCGTCGGCACACCGCCTTCCGAGCATGGTGCCACTCCAATGGGGCGCTTGGGGATGCTCTGTACCCGTTCAGCCCAAGCCGGGTTGGCCGAGATAGGTTGGTCCATATGCGTGCAGTGATTCAGCGGGTGGACGGCGCGAGCGTCACGGTGGCCGACGGGACGGACGGCGCGGACGGACCCCGGGTGGTCGGCGAAATCGTCGGCGAGGGACTGTGTGTGCTGGTGGGAATCACGCACGGGGACACCGCGGAGAAAGCCGCGCAGCTCGCCCGCAAGCTCTGGTCGCTGCGCATCCTGGAGGGCGAGAAGTCCTGCTCGGATGTGAATGCACCACTTCTGGTGATTTCGCAGTTCACTCTCTACGGGGACGCCCGGAAGGGCCGCAGGCCCACCTGGAACGCCGCGGCGCCCGGCGAGGTCGCCGAGCCGCTGGTCGACGAGGTCGTGGCGCAACTGCGGGCACTGGGGGCGCGGGTGGAGACGGGCCGGTTCGGGGCGAGCATGCGGGTCTCGCTCACCAACCAGGGCCCGTTCACCGTCCTCGTCGAGGTCTGACAGCCCGGCCCGTTCACCGTCCTTGCCGAGGGTCTGACGGTCGCCCGGCCCGGCCCGTATCGCGTCCTACGGCTCGACGACCGTCTCCTGGGCGGCGGCGGTGTCCCCCGCGAGCAGCTCCGCGTCCACCGCGACGTTCCGCTTGACCAGGGCCAGCGCGATCGGCCCCAGCTCGTGGTGGCGGGCGGACGTGGTGATGAAGCCCAGCTGGCGCCCCTCGGCACCGTCCGCGGCGAGCCGCACCGGGGTGCCGTGGCCGGGCAGCACGACCTCGCTGCCGTCGAGGTGCAGGAAGACCAGCCGGCGCGGCGGCTTGCCCAGGTTCTGCACCCGGGCCACGGTCTCCTGACCCCGGTAGCAGCCCTTCTGGAGGTGGACGGCGGTGCCGATCAGGCCCAGCTCGTGCGGGATGGTGCGGTGGTCGGTCTCGAAGCCGAGGCGCGGCCGGTGCGCCTCGACGCGCAGTGCCTCGTACGCCAGGATGCCCGCCACCGGGCCGTGCGCCGCCGCGTACTCCGCCAGGTCGGCGCGGGGCAGGAACAGGTCCCGGCCGTACGCCGTCTCCCGTACCGTCACCCCGTCCGGGACCTCGGCGATGGAACCGGCCGGCAGGTGCACCACGGCGAAGTCCTCGGTGCGGTCGGCGACTTCGACCCGGTAGAAGAACTTCATGGACTCCAGGTAGGCGACGAGGTCGCCCTGGGTCCCCGGCTCGGCGTGCATCCACACGGTCTCGCCGTCGTCGACCAGGTAGAGGGCGTGCTCGATGTGCCCGTTGCCGGTGAGGATCAGGGCCTCGGTGGCCTGCCCCGGAGCGAGTTCGCTGACGTGCTGGGTGATCAGCAGGTGCAGCCAGGCCAGCCGGTCGCTGCCGGTGACGGTGACGACGGGGCGGTGCGAGAGGTCGACGAGACCGGAGCCGTCGGCGAGGGTGCGCTGCTCGCGGAACAGGTCGCCGTAGTGCGCGGCGACGCCTTCGTCGCGGCCTTCGGCGGGGACGGCGCCGGGCAGGGACAGCAGGGGGCTCTTCATGCGACCAGCGTACGACGCGGTCCGCGGCCGACCGGTGGCCGGAGGGCCGGTCAAAAGGAGTAGGCCGGAGGTCGGAGTGGGCCGACCGGAGGTCGTGGGCCCGGCCCCCCTATTCCGCGGAGGCCGCCCCCGCCGCGCAGGCGGCGCAGCGGCCGAAGATCGCGAAGTGCTTCATGTCCGTCTCGAACCCGAAGTCGGCCCGGAGCTTGGCGGTGAACTCGGAGGCGACGGAGACGTCGGCCTCGATGACGCCCTCGCAGTCGCGGCAGACCAGGTGGATGTGGTGGTGGCGGTCGGCCAGGTGGTACGTGGGCGCCCCGTGCCCCAGGTGGGCGTGGCTGACCAGCCCCAGCTCCTCCAGGAGTTCGAGCGTGCGGTAGACGGTGGAGATGTTCACCCCGGACGCGGTCCTGCGCACCTCGGAGAGGATGTCGTCGGGCGTCGCGTGCTCCAGCGTGTCGACGGCTTCCAGGACAAGCTGCCGCTGCGGCGTCAGCCGATAGCCGCGCTGCCGGAGATCGGTCTTCCAGTCGGTGCTCACCACACGCCCAGTGTAGGACCGGGCGACGCCCCGTCCGCAGTGCTGCGCGGACCCTGTCCGCGCAGCGATGGCCACTTGGAGAAGGCCCGGCGGCTACTTGAAGAAGGCGATGCCGTCGTCCGGCAGGTCGCCGAGCTTCTTCGCCATCTCCTCGACCTCCTCGGGGGTGACGACCTTCTTCAGGTGCGCCGACATGTACGGGCGCAGCTCCACCTCGGGGGTGGCCTTCTCGCCGACCCACATCAGGTCGCTGTTCACGTAGCCGTAGAGCCGCTTGCCACCGCTGTACGGGCCGGAGGCCGCGGTCCGGGCCACCGCGTCGGTGACCAGGTCGATCTGCGGCTTCTGGTGGGCCAGCTCGCCGTACCAGATCTCGATGACGCCCTGGTCGCGGGACATGACGACCTCGACCTTGCGGTCCTTGTCGATGCGCCAGTAGCCGGACTCGGACTCCAGCGGCCGGACCTTCTTGCCCTCGGAGTCGAGCACCCAGGTGCGCGACACGTACTCCAGGAAGTCACGGCCGTCGTGGCTGAAGGAGACCTCCTGGCCGAAGTTGCACTGCTCGGCGCCGGGGAAGTCGGAAACACCCGCGCCCGCCCAGTTGCCGAGGAGGAAGGCCAGCGGGACGAGGTCCGGGTGGAGGTCGGACGGAATCTCGATCATGAACGGCTCAGACGATCTGTGAGGTGGAGTGACATGCGGACGTGACGCGCCGGGTACGGGGCGTCACGCCACCCGCGAGGGGCGCCTGCCCGGGTGCGGACGGCGGGTGGGTCAGCGCTGGCCCTGGTACAGCTTCTTCACGCTCAGGCCGACGAAGGCGAGCACGCCGACGCAGACCAGGACCAGCAGGGCGGAGAAGAATGCCTCAAGCACGGGAACTCCTTGCAACGAGCGGTGGGGCAGCAGTACGGCCGGGGCCCAGCCTAATGGGTTGGGCCCCGGTCCGCCGGGCCGGGGCTTGCCCGGGACCGCCGGGGACGGTCAGCCCAGCAGCTGGTTCTGCAGGATCAGCGCCTGGTGGAACGGGACGCTCGGGGTGCCCTCCCGGCCCTTGCGGGACTGGACGACGAGGGCGAGCGTGTCGCCGGCGACCACGTGGCCCTGGCGGACCTGTGCCTCGCCGTACGGCTTCGCCTCGTCGTACACGTAGGACGAGGTGCCCGGCACCTTGCCGCCGCCGCTCCAGTCCTCGTCGAGCACCGTCTCGGGCGCCCCGGCGAGCGGCACCTCGGATCCGCTCGCGGTGATCGAGTCCATGAGGCCCTGGGCGAAGGCCGTCGAGTTGAACCGGACGAGATAGATCCGGGTCGATGTGCCGTCCGGCATGGTCCAGCCGCGCGCGGCGACGTGCCGCGGGGCCAGATCCTCGAGGATCTCCGTGAGGCCGGGGCGCTTGTCCTTCGCGTACTCGGAGAGGTACTGCTCCGTCTTCACCCAGCCGCCGTCGAGCTTCTTGTCCACGGTCGCCCCGGCCGGGGCGGGCAGCAGCAGGCGCCGCAGGTCGGCGTGGTGGATCTCGGCGACGTTGCCCTCGCTGTACGGGCGGGGCGCGCCGGCCGGGAGCGCGGGCAGGCTGAGCCGGGGGTAGTCCCAGCGGCCGTCGCTCCTGGTGGCCAGGCCGGGCACGTCGGTGCGTTCCATCGAAGTGATGCCGAAGGCCGTACCGGCACCGAGCCCCCCGAGGACCAGGGCCGCGACGGTCCATCGGGCGACGGCCCGCAGGACCCGCCGCGGCGGCTTCGGCCCCGGGGGTACGGGAGCGGCGGTGGCCCCGTCGGGCGCCGTGGGCGCGTCGGCTGCGGCGGGCTCGGTCCCGGCGGGCGTTTCCGTCGTCCGCTCGGTCATATGTACTCCCCCGGAGACGCGATGTGGTTGAGCTGGTCCTTCAGGAGTTCGGCGACGGCCGACCGGTCGAACGGCTTGGTGCCGGCCGCCGAGACGCTGATGCTCAGCTCACCGTCGTACGCGAAGCAGTTCATCGACGCGATGTCGTCGTCCTTGCTGCCCTTGCGCAGGACGTAGCACCTGGCGTTCTTCGTGTGCCCCTCGACCTTCGGCTCCTGGCGGAAGATGCCGATGGACTGCCAGAGGTCCGTGCTGAAGGCGTAGAGGTTCCGGACGGCCTTCTTGTCCTTCATCCGCGTGATCTCGGTGCTGATCATCAGGGTGTTGTCGTCATCGGTGTACGTGCGGACGGAGATGCCCTCGATGCGGAGTTTGTCGATCCGCTTCTCGTAGGCGCGACGCTCCTTGCCCGCGAGGCCCTGGGCGCTCTGCTTCATGGCGGCGGTCGCGCTCTTGCCGCTCCGCTCGCCGTCGTTGCCCAGCTCCCCCTCGTCGGGGCCGAGCCGGTAACCGCTCGGGACCGGCAGCAGCAGCTTGCTGAGCTCGGTGGAGGCCCGGCCCCGGGCCACGTCACCGGCCGGGTCCTTGCCCGGCTCGTGCGCGGGCTCCTTCCAGAGGCTGGTCGCTGCGCTGCGGTCGGCGCCGTCCACCGCGTTCTTGGTGTACGCGGCGGCGCCCCCGACCGCGGCGAGCACCAGCACGACGGGAAGCGCCACGAGGATCACCCGGCGCGCCCGGCCGGAGGTGCCGGGCGCGGGAGCGTCAGTGTTCTCGTCGGGTGCGCTCACCTGCGCGGTCACGTCGTTCACAAGCGCTCCAGCTGTCTCTCGGCCAGCGTCCGGATGTCCTTCTTCTTGATCGGCGCGGTGTCGTAGAGGTGGATGTCGACCGCGATGTCACCGCGGTACGCGGTGGCCCTGGCGTGGTAGACCGGCATGTAGCCCGGCTCCCGTTCGACCCCGTAGAGGTAGTAGCGGCCGTTGCCGCTGCCCTTGATCGCGTCGCCGTCGTTGCCCGCGCCCACGTCGGGTCGGGGCATGTAATCGAGCTGGCCCTCGACGAAGTCCTGGGCTCCCTGGACGGCCGACGGCCGAAACTGCACGAGATACGTCTCGGCGGTGCGGTACTGCCCACGCTTCCAGGTGGCGCCCGCGATCCGGCGTACGTCGTTCTCCAGGAAGTACTCGTACATGGAGCCCTCCTTCTCGTAGGAGCGGGCGTAGACGTCCGGGCTCAGCCAGCCGTCATGGATGGGCAGCGTCGATTCCCCGCCATTGCTCCAGCCCGCGGGCCTGTCCGCGATCAGCTTGCGCAGGTCGCCGTCCGTCCTGGCCCGGCGGTCCTGGGACGCGGGCAGCGGGTCGGGGGCCTTGCCCGGAGGCAGTGCCTTCGCCGGGTACGCCAGGTCGGGCTGCGACAGGGCGGGCAGCGGGGTCGGGGCGCGCCCGGCCTGCACGTCGTAGCCCACGGCGGTGCCGCCCGCGATGCCGAGTACCGCGGCGGCGGCGACGAGCAGCGCCGTACGCCCGCGCGGACGCTTGGCGACGGGCCCGGCGGCCGGTGCAGTGGCCGGTGCGGCATCGGGCTCGGCGCCCGGTACGACGACGGCCGGTGCGGCATCGGGCTCGGGAGCCGGTAAGGCTTCGGGCCCGGCGGCCGGTGCAGTGGCCGGTGCGGCTTCGGGCCCGGCGGCCGACTCGGCGGGGTGCCCGGCGGGCGGTGCGGTTTCGGGCTCGGCGGGTTGCCCTGCGGTCGGTACGGTTTCGGGTCCGGCGACCGGTGCGGCTTCGGGCACCGGTCTCTCAGAAATAGTGTTTTTCTGCTCCAATTGGGGTCCCCCCACGAGACCAGAGGCGCCGATTCCGTTATCCGCGCACACACCTGACCATCGTCGGGGGCCTGAGGTTGCCCGCCCGACGATTACAGTTCGGCATATGCCGAAGAAGCTCGTGATCAAGGTGACCGCAGGGGCCGACTCCGCCGAGCGTTGCTCGCAGGCGTTCACGGTGGCGGCGGTCGCCGTCGCCAGTGGTGTGGAGGTCTCGCTCTGGCTGACCGGGGAATCCGCGTGGTTCGCGCTGCCCGGGCGCGCCGCCGAGTTCGAACTGCCGCACGCCGCGCCGCTGCCGGATCTGATCGAGTCCGTCCAGGCGGGCGGCCGGATCACCCTGTGCACGCAGTGCGCGGCCCGTCGCGACATCACCGAGAAGGACGTCCTGGAGGGCGTGCGGATCGCCGGGGCCCAGGTCTTCGTCAGCGAGATCATGGCCGAGGACGTCCAGGCCCTCGTCTACTGACGGTCCGCGCCACTGCCGGGCAGTCCGCACCGCTGCCGGCGGTCCGTGCCGTGCCGCTGCCGGCGGTCCGCGCGGCTGCCGAGGGGTCGCGCCGCTGCGGGCCGGCGGTCCGCGTCGCGCCCGCTACCGCCGTTTCTTGCCGTCGAGCTCGTCCCACCACTCGTCGGACTGGGGATCGCCGGACGGATCGTCCCACCAGCGGTCCTCCGGCCCCCGCCGGTTGGCGATCATGGCCGCGACGGGCGGGATGACCATCGCGACGAGGCACATCGCTATCGCGGCGGGCATCGACCACAGCCTGACGAAGGACCAGGCCGACACGAAGAGGACGATGCACACACCCATCATCAGGAAGTAGCCACGCCGGCGTCGGGCGTACATACCACCAGCGTAGGCCCGATCCCCACCCGCGCGAGCCTGGGCAGCACGAGGGGCCGCACCCCGCACAGGAAGGCGTCCAACCCCCTGGGGTACGGCCCCTCGGCCGGTTCGTGGCGCGGGTCTAGACCGCGATCGCGACCTCGGAGAGGCCACCGGTCTGCGCCACGACCGTGCGGTCGGCGCTGCCGCCGGGGACCAGGGCGCGCAGCGTCCAGGTGCCCTCGGCCGCGTAGAAGCGGAACTGTCCGGTCGCCGAGGTCGGGACCTCGGCGGTGAACTCGCCGGTCGAGTCCAGCAGGCGCACGTAACCGGTGACGGGCTCGCCGTTGCGGGTCACGCTGCCCTGGATGGTGGTCTCACCGGGCTTGATGGTCGAGGCGTCGGGGCCGCCGGCCTTTGCTCCACACATGTGTTTCGTCCTTCGGGTCGGAAGTCGTACGGGTCCGGGTCGTGCGGAGTTACTTGTTGGCGCCGAGCTCGATCGGCACGCCCACCAGGGAGCCGTACTCGGTCCACGAACCGTCGTAGTTCTTGACGTTCTCCTGGCCGAGCAGCTGGTGCAGCACGAACCAGGTGAGGGCGGAGCGCTCGCCGATGCGGCAGTACGCGATGGTGTCCTTCGACAGGTCGACCTGCTCGGCCTCGTAGAGGGCCCTGAGCTCCTCGTCCGACTTGAAGGTGCCGTCGTCGTTGGCGTTCTTCGACCACGGGATGTTGCGGGCGGTCGGCACGTGGCCGGGGCGCTGGGACTGCTCCTGCGGGAGGTGCGCCGGGGCGAGCAGCTTGCCGCTGAACTCGTCGGGCGAACGCACGTCGACCAGGTTCTGGTTGCCGATCGCCTTCACGACCTCGTCGCGGTAGGCGCGGATCGACTCGTCCTGCGGCTGGGCCTTGTACTCGGTGGCCGGGCGGGACGGGATCTGGTCGCCGTCGACCAGGTCGCGGGAGTCGAGCTCCCACTTCTTGCGGCCGCCGTCGAGCAGGCGGACGTCACGGTGACCGTAGAGCTTGAAGTACCAGAACGCGTAGGACGCGAACCAGTTGTTGTTGCCGCCGTACAGGACGACGGTGGTGTCGTTGCCGATGCCCTTCTCGGACAGCAGCTTCTCGAAGCCGGCCTGGTCGATGAAGTCACGGCGGACCGGGTCCTGGAGGTCCTTGGTCCAGTCGATCCGGATCGCGTTCCTGATGTGGTTCTTCTCGTACGCCGAGGTGTCCTCGTCGACCTCGACGAGGGCGACCTGCGGGTCGTCGAGGTGGGCCTCGACCCAGTCGGCGTCTACCAGGACGTCACTGCGGCTCATTCTGTTCTCCTCCGGGGCAGTCTGCGGCGAGATGATGCGAGACGGTGCGTGATGCGGATGTACGGGGGCGCGGCGTGCGGCACACGTACAAAGGCGTCGGGAAAGGCCCTGACGTCGTCGAAGGGCCGGGGAAGACGCGGGGTGCCTGGGGCTCCCGCTCAGACAGTGCGACAGAGCATGGCGGCGACGCGGCACAGGTCCACTGCCCGCCGCTTCGTGAGATCCGCCCGTCCCCGCTGTGGGAGACCGCCCATGGAGCACTGCATGGGACCGATCGTAGGGAGGCGCGGGCGGCCGTGTCACCGTCGTGTCGAATGCTGAGACGCGATCGTCCGGGATTCGAGACTCGGACGGGGTTGCGGCGGCCCCGGCCGTCCGCCCCGACCGCCGCCCGGCAGCGACCACCCGAGGGCCGGACATGGCCGTCTCACTATGTGGCCCCGGGAGGCATGGAGGGCCGCGAAGTTCTTTTTGTACCGTTACGTTCTTGCGTTCGTACGTGTTCGTCGAGGACGCCGGGGCCACCCAACAGGCTGCCGGCCGGTTCTCCCGGCCGGTTCTCCCAGCCGGTTCTTCCGGTCAGCTCTTCCGGTCGGTTCTCTCAGCCGGCGAGCCGGACGTCCGTGCCCGTCACCGAGATCTCCACGCCGTCCCGGGTCGGCTGGATCTTCTGCAGCTTCAGACCGCTCGGCAGACCGCCGATCTCCCGGTCGAAGTCGGTCTTCTTGCGCACCAGGTCCTCCAGCCCGGGAATGCCCTCGCCCGGGACCTTGTCGGCGCGCACCCGCAGGGTGCGGCCGTCGATCAGGGTGACGCTGGAGAGCACGCTGCGCGACATCGGGCGGCCGAGGAGGTCGACCGTGCCGGTCACCTTCACCTTGCCGTCGCCGCCGTACTCGACGGCCACGCCGTCGCTGGCCGCCTTGGTGAGGTCCTCGTACGAGATGACGGCGGTGCCCGTGGCGCGGGCGGCGGTGGCGGCGGAGTAGTTGCCGGACAGCTGCACGTCGTGCAGCGCGGCGTTCATCCGGTCGATCCGGAGCCGACGGCCGTTGGCGTCGGTCTCGATGCCGATGATCTCCACGTCGACCTCGTCGAGGTTCTTCCCGACGAGCTGGGTCAGGAAGGGGAAGCCCCCGATGGAGACGTCCGTCGAGCCGATCGTGGCGCCGGGGACCTCGATCCGCCCCTCGACCTCCGACTCCGCGAAGTACACCGCCGCCCGGTCCACGGCGGTGAGAATCCCGCCCAGGACCAGCACGATGACCAGCAGTATTCGCAGTGCACGCATGCCCGCTCTTCCCCCACCCTGCAATCCGGCCGAACCCCTCACGCCCCACGCGTCACGAAACGTGCGCGGCGCCCCGGGTGATCGACGAGCGGAAACCCCTCTTCGGTTCCCGGGGCGGTACCGGCCGGTGCTACAGGAGCGCGCGGCCGAGCAGGTAGACGGCGGGGGCGGCGGCGGTGAGCGGCAGCGCCACCCCGGCGGTCATGTGGACGAAGCGCGACGGGTAGTCGTAGCTCGCCACCCGCAGCCCGATCAGCGCGCACCCGCCCGCCGCGAGGCCGAGCAGCGCACCCTTCGTGCCGAGGTCGGTGAAGGTGCCCGCCGCGGCACCGGCGCCCCCGGCGGCGAGCAGCGCCACCACGACCGAGGCCGGTCCGGGCAGCGGCAGCGCGCGGACGACCACGGCGGCCGCGACGGCGATCGCCCCCGCCGTCACCGCGTCCGGGACCGCCGCGAGGTGCCCGGCGGCCAGCACCGCGAGGGCGGCCGAGGCGACGGTGGCCATCAGCCCGTACATCCGGTCGTCGGCGCTCGCCCGGCTGCGCAGCTGGAGCACCACGGTGAGCAGCACCCAGACGCCGAGGGTGCCGAGGATGGCGGCCGGGCCGTTCTCCCGGCCCGCGGCGAGCAGCGCGACGTCGGCGACCAGACCGCCCGCGAACGCGAGCATGATGCCCTGCCGGGCCGGCCACATGCCGTTGAGCCGGAACCAGCCGGCCGCGGTCACGGCCTGGAGCAGCACCAGCGGCACGACCAGGGCGTACTGGCCGATCGCGGCGCCCAGGGCGAGCAGCAGCCCGAGCCCCGCGGTGATCGCGGCGGGCTGCATGCCCGGCGCGATGATCGGCGAGCGGCCCTCGGCGCGGGCCCGCTGGGCGGCGGTGACACGGCTGTTGCCCAGGGTGGTGGGGGCGCCGTAGCCGGCGGCGTCGAGCAGGGACTCGGAGGGCACGACGGCGGGCGCACCCGTCTCCCCCGAGGGGGAGGCGGGCGGTGCGGCCGGCACCTCGGGAGGCAGCGGGTACGAGCCCGAGGCGCCCTGCGGCGGCAGATAGGCGGTGGTCTCCGCGGCGGCCGGAACGGGCTGTGCGGGCTGTGCGGGCTGCGTGCGGGGGATGGTGGGCTGGTACTGGGTGTCCCAGGTCTGCCCCTCCCAGGTCTGCGCGACACCGGGATCCTGCGGCTCCTGGGCCCCGCCCGGCTCCTGCCCGTACCCGGTCGGCCACACGGAACCGTGACCCCCCTGAGGCATCTGAGACGCCTGGTTCGGGTGGTACGGGGCCTGGGGCGCCTGAGGTGCCTGGTTCGGGTGGTACGGGGCCTGGGCCCCGTACGGGTCCTGGCCGCCGTGGGAGGGGGCGCCGTGGGACGGGCCACCGTACTGCCCGCCGTACGACTGCTCCCCGTACTGCTGTCCGCCGTACGACTGGTGCTCCCCGTACGACTGGTGCGTGCCGTACGACTGGTCGTCGGGCCCGGGGGTGCCGTGCCCGGGGGTGCCGTACGGCTGCCCGCCCTGGTACTGCCCGCCGTGGGACTGCCCGGTGCCGGGCCCGTAGCCGTGGCCCGGGTCCTGTCCGTACGGATACTGCTGATCGTTGCTGCTCATGTGCTGCGGTTCACCCTCCTGCGAACGGCGGGAGCACCTCGACCGTGCCGCCCTCGGCAAGGCGTACGGTCTCATGGCTTCGGGTCCCGACGGGGTCACCGTCGACCAGGAACGAGCACCTCCGCAGCACTCGGGTGAGCTCTCCGGGGTGCCGTTCGCGCACCGCGTCGAGCGCCTCGGCGAGGGTCGCGGCTGTGTACGGCTCCTCCGCGGCCCCGGCGGCGGCCCTGGCGGCGGCCCAGTAGCGGATCGTTCCCGCAGGCATGGCGGCGTTCCTCTCGTCTCGCGTCGGCTGTCCATCATCGGTCACGGCGCCACCGCCCAGTCGGCGATGCGGGTGAGCAGGTCCTCGTCCGCGGCGTTCTCCGCGTGCCCCATGCCGCGCTCCAGCCACAGCTCCGCGCCGTCCCCCGCCGCGTCGGCCAGCATCAGGGGGTGGTCCAGCGGAAAGTACGGGTCCCGGTCGCCGTGCACGACCAGCAGCGGTCTCGGGGCGATCAGCCCGGCTGCCCCGACCGGCGGGAGCGGGACCGGGTCCCACTCGTCGCGGTCGATCCTGGTGCGCAGCCCGTAGCGGCCGACCAGCCGCCCCATGGGCCGGGTCACCACCCAGTGCACGCGGCGCATCGGGGCCGTCCCCCGGTAGTACCAGCGGGCGGGGGCGCTCACCGCCACCACCGCATCCGCGTGCGCCTCCGGATGCGCCGTGGTGCGCCCCTCGCGCTTCCCGGTGCCACCGGCGCCACCGATGCCACTGACGCCACCGATGCCACTGACGCCACCACCGGGGCCTGCGGCTTCCCCGCCGTCCCCCGTCCGCTCCCGGTACAACGCCCCGTGCCGCACCACCACGGAACCGCCCATCGAGAACCCGACGGTCACCACCCGCCGGTGCCCGAGCGACCGCGCCCACTCCACCGCGGCGGCCAGGTCCAGCACCTCCCGGTCGCCCACCGTCGACCGCCCGCCGGACCCGCCGTGCCCCCGGAACGAGAAGGTGACCACGGCCGCGCGCCGGGCGAACACCCCGGCCGCACGCCGCACCGCCGGCCGGTCCACCGAGCCGGTGAAACCGTGCGCGACCACGATCGCGGTGCCGCCGGCAATACCGTCGGCAGTACCGCCGCCAGTACCGTCGAAGGATGTTTCCGCAGCGCCCCGGGTATTCGCCGCGCACGGCTCGTACACGGCCTCGATACGCACTCCGTCATCGGTCCGCAATACCGTCCGCGCCGGAGTTCGCGTGATCAAGGGAACAGCGGAACCCGGAAATCGTCCCTCGGACACAGAACTCATGTGGGCTATTCTGCTGGGAAGAGGATCCGGGCAAAGCAGCCCCCGGGTCCTTTTGCGCTTTCCAGGCGTTGTTACGGCGACGTTTCCACAAGCTCAGCGGTCCGGGAACCCGGGACCGCACCGGCAGGAACCGTATGGCGGACGTCATGACGGACGCCGTACGGGAGGCAGGACGAGAAGCCAGCACCGAACGTACGAAGAAGTGCCGCATACTCCCCCGGGCCCCGGCCCGGGAGTGCCCCTCTCGCAGGGAACGAGGAGGATCGACGTAATGGGCGAGCAAGGCGAGCGAAACGTGCACGATCATCGACCGACGACCCGGGCAGGTGGGCGCCGATGAGTTCACTGCTGCTCCTGACGAACGCGCTCCAGCCGTCGACGGAGGTGCTTCCGGCGCTCGGCCTCCTGCTGCACAACGTGCGGGTGGCCCCGGCCGAGGGCCCCGCGCTGGTGGACACCCCGGGTGCCGACGTCGTCCTGATCGACGGGCGCCGCGACCTGCCGCAGGTGCGGTCGCTGTGCCAGCTGCTGCGGTCCACCGGGCCGGGCTGTCCGCTGCTCCTCGTCGTGACGGAGGGCGGTCTCGCGGCCGTCACCGCCGACTGGGGCATCGACGACGTGCTGCTGGACACCGCGGGACCGGCCGAGGTCGAGGCCCGGCTGCGGCTGGCCACCGGCCGGCAGCAGATCGGCGCCGACGACTCCCCGATGGAGATCCGCAACGGTGACCTGTCGGTCGACGAGGCGACGTACAGCGCGAAGCTGAAGGGCCGGGTCCTGGACCTGACCTTCAAGGAATTCGAGCTGCTCAAATATCTGGCGCAGCACCCCGGCCGGGTCTTCACCCGCGCCCAGCTGCTCCAGGAGGTCTGGGGCTACGACTACTTCGGCGGCACCCGTACGGTCGACGTGCACGTGCGGCGGCTGCGCGCCAAGCTCGGCCCCGAGCACGAATCGCTGATCGGCACGGTCCGCAACGTCGGCTACCGGTTCGTCGCGCCCGAGAAGGTGGAGCGCGCCGCCGAGGAGAGCCGTGCGGCCGAGGAGGCCCGCGCCTCCGAGGAGACCGCGGGCAAGGAGACCGGAACACGGACCGGAACCCGGACCGCGGCGGGGGCCGGGGCGCGGGCCTCGGCGGGGCCGCCACCGGCCCCGTAACCCGTTCGGAGCAGCCGCGGACGGCCGGGGCCGCGGAGAAAGCCCCGGTCCGGCCTGCCACGTGACGGGTCCATCCGCGTAGACTGCCGCGCGTGGCCAAGGTGACGCGGGACGATGTGGCGAGACTGGCGGGTACGTCGACAGCGGTCGTCAGCTACGTCATCAACAACGGACCCAGGCCGGTCGCCCCGGCCACGCGCGAGCGGGTGCTCGCCGCGATCAAGGAGCTGGGTTACCGGCCCGACCGGGTCGCCCAGGCGATGGCGTCGCGACGGACCGACCTCATAGGAATGATCGTGCCGGACGCCCGGCAGCCGTTCTTCGCGGAAATGGCGCACGCGGTCGAACAGGCCGCCGCCGAGCGCGGGAAAATGGTGCTGGTCGGCAATTCCGACTACCGCGACGAGCGCGAGGTCCACTATCTGCGGGCCTTCCTCGGCATGCGGGTCTCCGGGCTGATCCTGGTCAGCCAGGGCCCCAGCGAGCGGGCGGCGGCCGAGATAGAGGCGTGGGACGCCCGGGTCGTGCTGCTGCACGAGCGGCCGGAGGCGATCGAGGACGTCGCGGTCGTCACGGACGACATCGGCGGCGCCCAGCTCGCCACCCGGCACCTGCTGGAGCACGGCAACGAGTACGTGGCGTGCTTCGGCGGCGTGGAGTCCACCCCGGCGGTCGGCGACCCGGTCGCCGACCACGTCGAGGGCTGGCGCCGGGCGATGCACGAGTCGGGGCGCTCGACGGAGGGCCGGCTCTTCCAGGCCCCGTACAACCGCTACGACGCCTACCAGGTGGCGCTGAAGCTGCTCTCCGGGCCGGACCGGCCGCCGGCCATCTTCTGCTCGACGGACGACCAGGCCATCGGGGTGCTGCGGGCCGCGCGCGAACTGCGGATCGACGTGCCGGGCGAGCTCGCGGTGGCGGGCTTCGACGACGTGAAGGAAGCCGGGCTGACCGATCCGCCGCTGACGACGGTCTCCTCGGACCGGCCCGCGATGGCGCGGGCGGCGGTGGATCTGGTGCTCGACGACTCGCTGCGGGTGTCGGGCTCGCGCCGCGAACGGCTGAAGCAGTTCCCGTCCGCGCTGGTGGTGCGGCGCTCGTGCGGCTGCGGGGAACCGACGGCCCCGCAGAGCTGACCCGTACCGGGCACGGGTGTGCCCGGTACGGCCCGCGGGTCCTTACATCGGACATACGGGCTTCTGCCGGGCTTCTCAGGGCACGCTCAGGTTTCTCTCATCTTCGCCGGACACGCTCATACGCATGACAGAGAGCCAGCGCCCGAGCGGCGAGTACCCGACGTACCCCTCGTACGGCAACGGCGACGCGTCCTACCCGCCGCCGGCCCACCGGCCCACGGAGCCGATCGCGACGGGCCCCGGCACCACCGTGTGGCCCGGTCCGGGCAGCTCCGGCGGGCACGGTGGTCACAACGGTAACGGCGGTCACGGGGGGGAGAGCGGGCCCAGTGGCGAAGGCTCGGGTCCGAGCCCGGTACCGGCCCGGCGCCGGGCCCGGCGGCCGGTCGCCCTGCTGACGGCCGTGGCGATCGTGGCGGCGGTCGTCGGCGGCGGCACCGCCGCCGCCGTCGCCCAGCTCACCGGCGCCGGCACGACCACCACGAGCAGCAGCGGCGTCGTCCCCGGCACCACCGTCTCGCAGAGCAACAAGGGCAGCGTCGCCGGAGTCGCCGAGGCCGTGTCGCCGATGATCGTGGAGATCACCGCGACCTCGGCGGCGGGCGAGTCCACCGGTTCCGGCGTCGTCATCACGTCCGACGGCGAGGTCGTCACCAACAACCACGTCATCTCCGGCGCCTCCTCGATCGAGGTGCGGCTCAGCACCGGCCGGACGTACCCCGCGGAGGTCGTCGGCACCGACCCCGACAAGGACCTCGCGCTGATCAGGCTCCAGGGCGCGAGCGGGCTGAGGACGGCGACGCTGGGCGACTCCTCGAAGGTGGCGGTCGGCGACCAGGTCGTCGCGATCGGCTCGCCCGAGGGTCTCACCGGCACCGTCACCAGCGGCATCGTCTCCGCCCTCGACCGCGACGTCACGGTCACCAAGGACGACGACCACGGCCGGGGACAGGGGCAGCGGCAGGGCGGCCAGGAGCAGTGGCCGTTCGAGTTCGGCGGGCGGCAGTTCAACGGCGAGACCGGCGAGTCCACCACCACGTACAAGGCCATCCAGACCGACGCCTCGCTCAACCCCGGCAACTCCGGCGGCGCGCTGATCAACATGAACGGCGAGGTCATCGGCATCAACTCCGCGATGTACTCGGCGGGTTCGTCCGGCGGGTCGAGCAGTTCGGGCGCGGGCAGCGTGGGCCTCGGCTTCGCCATCCCCGTGAACACGCTCAAGGCCGACCTCGACACCCTGCGGTCCGGCGAAGGCTCCTGAACTCCTGAGGCGACGGCCGTGCGAGGCTGAGAGCGAAGGACCGGTAGGACCGGTAGGACCGGTAGGACCGGACGGCCGTACGTACGGAACGAGAAGAGGACCACGAGCGATGAGCCCCGCCGAAGACGATCCGCAGCGCATCCTGATCGTCGACGACGAGCCCGCCGTGCGCGAGGCCCTGCAGCGCAGCCTCGCGTTCGAGGGCTACGGCACCGAGGTCGCCGTCGACGGCCTCGACGCCCTGGCCAGGGCGGAGACGTACGCCCCCGACCTCATCGTCCTCGACATCCAGATGCCGCGGATGGACGGCCTGACCGCCGCCCGCCGGCTCCGTTCCGCGGGCACCACCACCCCCATCCTGATGCTCACCGCCCGCGACACCGTCGGCGACCGGGTCACCGGTCTCGACGCGGGCGCCGACGACTACCTGGTCAAGCCCTTCGAGCTGGACGAGCTCTTCGCCCGCATCCGGGCCCTGCTGCGCCGCAGCTCCTACGCGGCGCCGGCGGCCGGCGCCGGCGCCCCCGACGCGAACGTGCTGGCCTTCGCGGACCTGCGGATGGACCTCGCCACCCGCGAGGTCACCCGGGGCAGCCGCAGGGTCGAGCTGACCCGTACCGAGTTCACCCTGCTGGAGATGTTCCTGGCCCACCCGCGCCAGGTGCTGACCCGCGAGCAGATCCTCAAGGCGGTGTGGGGCTTCGACTTCGAACCGAGCTCCAACTCCCTGGACGTGTACGTGATGTACCTGCGCCGCAAGACGGAGGCGGGCGGCGAACCGAGGCTCGTGCACACCGTGCGGGGCGTCGGTTACGCGCTCCGCACCGGCGGCGGTGACGGATGACCGGGATCCTGCGCCGGTTCCGCGCCCGTCCGCTGCGCACCCGGCTCGCCCTGCTGGTCGCGGCAGCGGTGGCGGTCGCGGTGACGGCGGTCGCGGCGTCGTGCTGGTTCATGGTGAAGGTGCAGCTGGAGAACCAGCTGGACGCCTCACTGCGCGACACCCGGGTCGACAAGCGCTACCTGACCGAGCTGTACACGTACTGCCGGGGAACCACCCAGCTCCCACCTCAGCCCTACTCCGGCTTCACCGTCCAGATCGTCGACTCCCAGGGCACGGTCTGCATCGCGCCCGGGGCGGCCCAGCTGCCGGTCACTGGTACGGACCTCGCCGTGATCGGCCACGAGCGGGCGGACACGCTGCACTGGGCGACCGCGGCCGACGGGGCGCGGATGCGCGTGTACACCACCCCGCTGCGGGTCTCGCAGGGGCTCGGCCTGCCCGACATGGAACTGGCCCTCTCCCTCGCCCGCCCCGTCAGCGAGGTCGACCGGCCCCTCTCCACCCTCGCCTGGGTGCTCCTGGCCGTCTCCGGCATCGGGGTGGTCGGCGCCGGTGCGGCCGGCCTCTGGGTCGCGCGCACCGGTCTGCGCCCCGTGGACCAGCTGACCCGGGCCGTCGAGCACGTGGCCCGCACCGAGGACCTGACCGTCCGCATCCCGGTCGAGGGCGAGGACGAGATCGCCCGCCTCTCCCTCTCGTTCAACTCGATGACCGCGTCCCTGGCCAGCTCCCGCGACCGTCAGTCCCAGCTGATCGCGGACGCGGGGCACGAACTGCGCACCCCGCTGACCTCGCTCCGCACCAACATCGAACTCCTCGCCCGCAGCGAGGACACCGGCCGGGCCATCCCGCCGGACGACCGCCGGGCCCTGATGAAGTCGGTCAAGGCACAGATGACCGAGCTGGCCGCGCTCATCGGCGACCTCCAGGAACTGTCCCGCCCCGACGCGGCGGGCCCCGGCCCGCTCCAGGTCGTCGCCCTGCACGACATCGCGGACACCGCCCTGGAACGCGCCCGGCTGCGCGGCCCCGAACTGACGATCAGGGCCGACCTGACCCCCTGGTACGTACGGGCCGAACCGGCCGCGCTGGAACGTGCGGTGGTCAACGTCCTGGACAACGCGGTGAAGTTCAGCCCGCCCCGCGGCACGATCGAGGTCGCCCTGCGCGACGGCGAACTGACCGTGCGGGACCACGGCCCCGGCATCCCCGCCGACGAACTCCCCCACGTCTTCGACCGCTTCTGGCGCTCCCCGTCCGCCCGCCAGCTCCCCGGCTCCGGCCTCGGCCTGTCGATCGTGGCCCGCACGGTCCAGCAGGCGGGCGGCACCGTCGCGCTGCGCCCGGCGGAGGACGGCGACGGCACCGTGGCGGCGATCCGCCTCCCGGGGGCACCCCAGCCACCGCCGCAGTTGTGAGACCGGGACGACGGGGGGTGGTCGACTCGGGTGGATCCTGCTGGTCAGTAGAAACAAAAGCGCTCTGCGCCGGGGCCGGCGCCTCCCCGGCCGGGCCGTTTCAGCCCCGGCACCCCCTGGGCCTCACTCCCCGGGCCTCACGCGCCCACGGTCCCGTCGACGCCTTCCCGCAGGAAGTCCGCGTGCCCGTTGTGGCGGCCATACTCCAGGAGCACGTGCACCATCACCATCCGCAGCGACACCTCCTCGTCCCACCTCGGCTGGTACCCGGGCCGGTCCAGGGACTCGGACTCCCGCTCGATGCGGCGCGAGTTCTCCACCTCGGCCTCCCAGGCGGCGAACGCCTCGTCACGCGTCGAGGTGCTCGCGTCGTAGGCCGCCTGGAAGTCGGTCACGTCGGACCAGACCAGGGGAACGTCGTGGTCCTCGAACACCCGGCGGAACCAGGCGCGCTCCACCTCCGCCATGTGCCGCACCAGACCGAGCAGCGAGAGCGTGGAGGGCGGCATCGACTGCTGCCGCAGTTCCTCGTCGGTGAGCCCCTCGCACTTCATGGCGAGAGTGGCCCGGTGGTAGTCGAGGAAGGCCCGCAGCATGTCGCGCTCGCTGCCGAAACGGGGCGGCCCCGTCCGATGGTCGCTGGTCACTGGTGTGCTCCTCGTCCGTGTCCGTCTTCGGAGCCAGTATCCGCTTCCACCGTTCCCCACCACGCCCCGCCCGGAAAGTGTGCTCCCCTGGTACTCAGCACTCGGTAACTCGTCGCTCAATTGCCCGGGTTGTGCCGGATCAGTGACTCCACCAGGCCGGACCGAGTGGCGGGGAAGTCCAGCGGGACGATCCCGAGCCCGGTCCAGCCCGCCGCCTCCGAGCCGTCCAGGAAGGAGTGCACCTGCGGGTTGAGCCGGTCGGCGTTCCAGCGCGGCGGGAGCAGGGCGGCCGTGCTGACGTAGTTCATGTACAGCTTCCCCGGCTGCCGGGCCGCCTTGCGGAACTGGTCCTCGATCTTGGGGTACTTGGCGAACGGCTCCGCCATGTAGTCGTCCTGGATGTCGAAGAGCGCCGGGTCGGCGTAGCGGACGCCGGGCAGACCGGCGTTGTCCGCAAGCAGCACGACCTTGCCGCGGGCCCCGCCCAGCGAGGGCAGCGCACCGTCGATGCGGAAGAGCGGGCGCCAGCCCCGGTTGTCGAGGTAGTCGTCGAAGACCGCCCGGAACGTCGCGTCGCTCTCCTCCGAGTACTCCTGCTTGACCCGCATCAGCACGGTCTCGGTGGGGTGTGCGGCCAGGAAGTCCCAGCAGGCGCCCAGCACGTCACCGAACATCAGGTTCTGGTACGCGGCCCCGTGATGGATCGCGAACGAGCCGCCGGTGACCCGGCACCGCACGTCGAGGAAGCGGATGCCGCTGTTCAACTGCTCGGCGATGGTGGTGTTCTGGCACTCGGTCCAGGGCCCGCCGTAGCGGGCGCCGGAGTCGTGCGAGCCGGGAATCGTGAGCGCCCGCAGCTCGGTGCCGTCGGGGACGGCGGCCATCCAGTCCTGAGTGGTGAAGACCCGACGGCCGTCGGCACCCGCGGAGCCCGTACCGACGAACACGGTGGCGGTGGCGGCGAGAGCACCGGCCAGGAAGTTCCGGCGCGTGGCGGTGTACGGGCTCATGCGGGGGTGCCTCCGTCTGCCGGGGGGTCGGACCCAGGGATTATGGCGGGTGCACGTCACAACGGGAATGGGGCCGACGCCGGTCCGGGAACCGGGGCACTCGCAAGATTGCGGACCGCGCACAGCCGATGCGACCGAACCCCGGAGCATGAGTGAACTTCGAGTACCGGTAGGGGATCTCGAAACCGCCCCAGACCTCCGAGGCAACGCCGTCACGGTCGAAGCATCCGCCGATTCCGGTTTCCGTCGGCTCACCGAAACAGGTCGGGTCGCCCGGGCCGGTCTCCGAGCCGAGCGCTTCCGAGATCTCACGAAGGGCAGTAGCCGGCCGCGGAACATTCGCTGTGTGCAGAGCGGGCTGGGTACGGCCTTTCAGATCGCACGACACCCAGGCACCGGATAACGTCACAAGGCTGACGCCGACATGGTCGAGAAGCGCCGAGGCTCCGAGCAGGAACGGGTCTCCCCTCACGGACGTCATCACCGCTCCTGACGATCAGGCCGCCGCTCTCGACATGGGCGGAGACGCTCCCGATGCGCGCGGGGCGCAGTGCGACCCCGATCTGAACGGCCAGTCGCTGCGCAATATCCGCCGGAGGCGACGTCACGCCGATTTCAAACCCCCCGGGAACAGGTAACTGTTCGACTTTCCGACCTCATGACTTTAATTCGCTGACTAACCGGGCGGCAGTGGCTGCTCCGGTGCATCATTGAACAAATAATCACACATGTCGCGAAGATGGGCTTGCAGGGTTTCTCGGTCGGGAAATTCAATATCAGCCAGTTGCTCGTATTCGGCCGACCCGAAGGAGTCATCCGAAATGACCTCCTCGAATCCTGTACGAATCAAATCAACGTAAGAATCACTGAAGCTCAACAAAGTGAGCCTCAGATCACCATTCGCCTCATATCCCCGCTCAAGACCCAGGTTCACCCTGATGAAATTCTTGAAACGCGCTTCCATAAAAAAACTTTCTCTACGGATGCCGACCGGGGGCCGGGTTGGCGAACACGGCGTGCAGGCGGTACTGCCCGTCGGGCAGCAGTCGACATACGGGCACGATGGTTCCACCCTCGAAGTCCGCCGGTCTGCGTTGTCAAAATGTGTCGCGAACGCGCCGACCCGGTGCATGCCACCTGTCACACCGTCCATCGCAGTACCGGTCAATGGGCCAACGTTCGAGGCCACAGAACTTTCCGGATGCGGTGATTTCGGCAATTTCACGTCCAGCTTGGTGATTGGCCAGGTTGTTCAAGGCCCGTTCAAGGTCGTCGGACTTGACGTCGGGGTGACGTAGTTGATCACGGATCTGCGACTCTGTATCGCCACCGCGTCCAAGGGGGCCCAAGAGGTCGTGTGACTTTTCCCAGCCGCTGAAGTTATCGAAAACATCGACAGCGGATCCACTGAGTTCATTGCCACCCGCCCCACATACACCGCTGCTGCCACCTCTGGCGGGAAGATCATGGAAGGTTGTCAACCAACATTGGGCGTAACGTGCAGCACCGCTTCCGCATTTGCGATCATGCGCCCGATCTCAATGGGAAGATTCTCGAATTCTTCCATTACCACATCGTAGGGCTCCACGCTGTACGCGCACCCATCCAGCCCTTCGGCCTCGATGACGTAGCGATATCCGATCGGTGAACTCTGATCGGCGAGTTTCCTCCATGCCGCCCCGTGTTGCAGCACCAGGAAATCGCCGAGGTACGACGTCAGATCCGTATGAAGGGTGATCCAGTCCGATTGCTCGAACTCATCCAGAGGCAACCGATCCACGTAGTTCTGAATCCCAGGCAGAAGCACTAGTGGATCTTTCGAGTATCGCTCGGACGTCAAGCCGAACATGGCTGCCAGAGAAACGGCGTTGCGATGAGCCCCCTCCGCCCATTCCGAAACCTCTGCATCTTCCGCACTCTGCATGATTTTTTTTCATCCTTCAGCGCCTCGAAGCTGATCTAATTCAGTCGCCGTCCACCTTCACCCGGAAGGCCACCGCGTCCCGCTTCAGCTCCTTCAGCCGCTCCACCAGTGGAAACGCATCGTCCGAGTACGTGCTCAGCGCCCCGGCGATCACGCCCAGGTCCTCACTGAGCGACCGGGCCGGTCGTCGCGAACAGCCGCTCCGCCTCCGGCGCCCTGTAGAAGGCGCTCAGCCCGCCGAAGCTGCGGTGCACGTCCCCGGCCGCCTCCGCGATCCTCGCCCCGTGCCCGGACAGGGCCGTCACCTGGGTGTCCAGCAGCGCCAGGTCACCGGTGAAGACGGGTATGCCGACCGGGTCGACCGGTCCCGGCCCGCTCACCGCCCCTCCCCGCCACGCCTGAGCAGGTCCAGCCGCACCGCCCGTGCCGCGTCCTGCGCGTGCTCGGCCGCCTCCAGATCCCCCCGGCAGTACGCCCCCGTCGCCTCCGCCGCCCCCAGCACCGACGCCTCCGTGCGCTCGGCCATCGACCGGAAGTCCCGGTCACGCCCTTGCAGGAACTCGCCCAGCGCCGCGGCCACCGGCCCCATCGCCGCCCGCGACAACGGCGCCCGCCCCGGGGCGACCGGACCCTGCACAGGGGTGGACGCCTGCGCGCCCGGCACCGCCGTCCCCGCCGCCCGCGCCGCCTCCAGCATCGCCGTCAGGGCCTTCTACAGATCACCCGCATGCCCGCCGACCACCTTCAGCCAGCCCTGAACCCCCTGCGGCCTGATGTCCCACCCCACCACGGCAAGCCCCCCTGCCTCTCGTCCCCGCGATCCCGGCCCCACGCATGGCGAACAACCGTTCGCATGGTCATCTCTATCAACCCTGACGTCGCTGGTGCAATCAGCAAACCGCCAATCGGCCAACTATGACCGACAGCAGGCCCCTACAAGTGCCACTCCTGCACCTTCACCCCGCACGCGACCCGATCGACCTGCTATGCCTCACGGGACGTTCGCAGTCGCCACGCTTCCGACCGCCGATTCGCCACCACGGCTACTCCGACGGCAGATCCTCGGCAAGTGCAGGAAAGTCTGGCTCTGCTCACGAGAGACGACAGCGTTTCTACAGGGCTTCGGGAGGCACCTGGACCCTGAGCAGGGCCCATATGTTCACGAGTTCTGGCAGCGGGCGGAGACTGGTCCGTCGGGCAGTGTGGACCGTGTCTGTTCGATTGCGAGGATCTTGGCTCGCGGGGTTGAAGTTGCCGTTGCGGCAGCTTCTACCGTCGTGACCAGGGCCGGAGAAACCGGCCCGGCGACACACGTGCAGGGAGTCGTGATGGACTGGCCGATCGAGGAGGTCGCCCGGATGTCGGGCGTCACAGCCCGGACTCTGCGTCATTACGGCGAGACGGGTCTGCTGCCGCCGGCTCGAATCGGGGCCAACGGGCGCCGCTACTACGAGGAGTACCAGCTCATGCGGCTGCAACAGATTCTCGTGCTGCGGGCGCTGGGTGTCGGGGTGCCGGAGATCGGCCGGATCCTGTCAGAACAGGTCGACGAGGTGGATGCCCTGCGGGGCCACCACCAGCGCCTCCTCGCTGAACGGGACCGGCTCGACACACTGGCCGGCACCGTTTCCCGCACGATCGCCGAACTGGAGCAGTCCAGGAAGGACGGCAACCCCATGACCATCAACCGCCCGGAGAACCTCTTCGAGGGCGTTCAGCCCTCCCACTACGAGGAGAACATGCGCGCCTTCCCCGAACTCGCCGAAGAGATCGGGCGACGTGCCGACACGATGAGCCAGTCCGACGCGGACGCCGCGCACCGCGAGCGCACCGCGCAGATGATCCGGCTGGCCGAACTTATGGCGGCGGGCCACCCGGCCGACGCCGACCCGGTCCAGGCCGAGATCGATGCCCAGTACCGAGCACTGACCGAACTGCGTGCCGTCTCTGCCGAGGACTACCGGGCCATCGGACGCTCCGTCGTCGACAACGAGACGTGGCGGGCGGCATACGAGGCCGTCGTTCCCGGCCTGGCGACATACCAGCGCGACGCCATCGAGGCGTACGCGGCCACCCGGCTGAACTGAGACACGACCAACCGCCATCCGGGGAAGCCCGCGATGGCGGTTGGTCGTGTCAGACGAGCCAGCGATGTTCGATCCCGAGGACCGTCCGCGGCCGCCTCCACAGGGTGCTGCCGTTCTCATGAACAACGACTTCCCTCACGAAAGACCTCCTTCCAACGAGCTGAACAATCGCTGTCGGAAGACGTGAACAAAGCCAGAAAGTCGAAGCCCGGGCGTACGGTCCACTCGATCCAGGCGTCGCCACAGCTCAACGAGAAGCCGCAGGGCTCACCCCGGTGGAGGGCCCCGATGGCGCCGACGCAGCCGCCACCGTCGACCCAGCTCAGCGCGCGGTGGCGTTCGAGCGGGGACAGCCCGGCGGTCAGGGCCCGCACATTCAGCCGGATGAAACGGATCGCCTCGGCGGGATCGAGTGCCGCATGCCGGGACACCTCGGCGCTCTCGTCCGCCTCCATCGTCCGGTAGGTGACCCGCTCGCACCAGAACACGCGTGTCGCGGACGGTAAGGATTGCCGGTCGAGCACGGGATGTCTCCTGACGCCCCATCGGAACCGCCCCGCGTCCGCAACCGGCGTGACGAGCCGCGAGCGCGGGGCGATCCTTCGAAACCCCGCCCAACTGGCGCAGAGCTGAACGGGGTTGCGCATCGCGGGCACAGCCCGCCAAGGGCCGGTTCGGCCGGAGACGCATCACGAAGCTAGCGTTTTACGCGAGAGCGTTTCAAGTGTTTGACGTCTAACGGGTGAGGCCATTACACCCGGAACATGAAACTCGGCCACCCAATCCAAGCCACCCTCATACGCAACAGGCGGCTCCCATCTGCGCCGATGGGAACCGCCTGGTAGCGAGAGCGCTAGAGATCAAGCCAGATCGTCGAACTCGCCCTCCTTCGCACCGCCCAGGAAGGCGCGGAGCTTCGCGCGGGTCGTGCGGATGATCACGTCGGGGTTGTCACTCTCGCGCATCAGGATCTCGCCGCCGTGCTCGGCCAGCTCAAGGCAGTTGTTGCCCTCGGCATTCGACGACTTCGACGACTTTCGCCACTGGATTTCGATTGTTCTCACGCCTTCATACTTGTAGTGCGATGGTACGAATGAAGTCCCGCGTCTTCTCCGGATCGAGAGAACGCTCTTCGGTACGATTCAGAGCGACCCGCCAGTTCTCAAGGCTTGTTTCAGCGTCCAGGAACTTCGATCCGGTCGAGGTATCCGTCTGCACTGTGTCGAGTTGAGGCACAGGACCGTAGAGGTATTGTGCCGAACTGTTGGCGTGCGGGAAACCGCCCGCCGCGAAGGGGATCGCGCGGACGATGACGTTGTCCCGCTCCGACTGGAGCAGCAGATAGTCGAGTTGGCTGCGCGCGATGGCGGAGCCGCCGTAGGTCATCCGCAGCGCAGCCTCGTGGACCAGGAACACGCAGCGGGGCTGGTCCACCCGATCGAGTACGTCCCGGCGCTTCAGCCGATGGGAAAGCAGGCGCCGTTGACGCGTCGGGCTCGGCGGTGGGACGGCCTCCGCGAACACGGCCCGCGCATAGTCCTCGGTCTGGAGCAGCCCGGGAATGTGCATGATCTCGATCGACCGGATACCGACGGCATGATGCTCCAGCTCGGCCAGGTCCAGTGGGTCGCTGGTGAATTCGCCCCGGTAGTCCTCCCACCAGCCGTTTATGCGTTCCCGCGCCATCTCTGCGAGCGCATCGATGTAAGCCTTGTCGGAGCAGCCGTAGTGTTCGGCCCAGGTACGAACCCGCTCCGTACTGACACCGAACCGCCCGGACTCGATGTTGCTCACCGTGGTGCGGTCCGTGCCGAGCATGGCCGCCGCCTCGGTGAGCGAAAGCCCTGTGCGCTCCCGCATCTTGCGCATCTCGGTGCCGAGCCGGCGTTGCCGCGCCGTGGGCGCCTTCCTTGATGGCATCAACTTCTCCTCTCCCGGGTCAGTGTGGACCGTTACCCACCGAGACGCACATCGTTCATGACATTACACAGATGCGTCCAACGCGTGAGGTGCATCGGCTATGGTCGCCTCACCTCGCGTCGCACGCCGGTGAACCCGAAGTGCAGCTGTGCACAGGTGCGTTGAGTCATGCCCGTACACGGCCATCGCCACGGACGACGAGTGACGCACACCCGTTCACACCGCACCGCGTTGGGAGAACGACATGTCCCACGGCCATGGCCACGCCCCCGCCCACTCCGCACCGCCGGACCCGCAGGGCGGCGAGATCTACCGGCTCGTCCTGCCGAACACGTCCGGCGCCGCGAAGCTCTCGCGGGACTTCCTCTCGTCCCTGCTGCCCCTCAGCAGACACTGCGGCCTGGTCGACGATGCGCGCCTGTGCGTCACGGAAGTCGTCACCAACGCCCACCGCCATACGCGTACGCCCCTGATCCGGGTCCGGGTGACCGTCCAGCGCAAGCAGGTCACCGTGTCCGTCGCGGACGACGACCACTGGGCCCTGCCCGAGCCCCCGGCCTTCCGCGAGGTGCGTGGTGAACAGGAGGGCGGGCGGGGTCTGTTGCTCGTGGAACGGCTGGCGTTCGCCTGGGGGATGACCGTGCTGGGCGGCTGCTTCCCGTACCGGAAGGCGGTCTGGTTCACGCTCGCCCGGCCCGGGGCGGCGCCCTGAGTCGGCCGGGCCGGGGCGGGGCGGCGCCCTGAGTCGGCCGGGCCTGGTCGGTCGGGACGCGGGAGGGGGCCCGTACAAGCACCCGGAAACGCAGAAGAGCGGTGGGTCCGCCGACCCACCGCTCTTCCTCACCCGCGTACGGGAGTCACTGGGATCACCGCATCACTGGATGACCGTGATCCGGTCCGCCGCCGGCGGGGCCAGCGGGGTCTCGGCCGTGGAGTGGGCCGCCAGGTAGGCGTTGAACATGTCCAGGTCGGAGGCGCCGACCAGCTTGTTCGTGCCCTCGCCGAGCGCCGCGAAGCCGTCGCCGCCACCCGCCAGGAACTCGTTCATGGCGACGCGGTAGGTCTTGGCCGGGTCGATCGCCTCACCGTTGAGCTCGATGGTGTCGGTGACCACGCGGTCCGCGCCGGACTTCGTCATGTCCAGGGTGTAGGTGAGGCCCTTCGACACCTGGAGGATCTTCGGGCTGGCCTCGTTGGAGCCGCTGACCTGCTGCTGGAGCGCGGTGATCAGCTGGGCGCCGGTCAGGTCGACGACGTTCATCATGTTGGTGAAGGGCTGCACGGTGAAGGCCTCCCCGTACGTCACCACCCCGTCGCCCTCGGCGCCGCTCGCCTTGTGGACCAGGTCCGCGCGGATGCCGCCCGGGTTCATGAGGGCGACGACCGCCCCACCCTTGTCCGCCGGGGCCAGGCCCTCCAGCTGGGCGTCCGCGATCAGGTCGCCGAGCGGCTTCTCCAGGGCGGTGGAGCCGCGGCCGTTGATGTCGGCGCCGATGTAGCCCTGCGGCTTGTTCGCGATGGGCGCCGCGAGGGCGTTCCAGCGGGCGATCAGGGCCGTCATGTCGTTGGCCCTGGGCTGGTCCCGGGTGACGACGTGGTTCGCCGACCTCGGGTTCTTCGCACCGGCCGACTTCACCGACGTACGGACGATGTCCTTGGTGCGGCGGTCGTAGGTGAGCGTCGTTTCGGTGTAGAGCTTGCCGAACGAGGACGCCGAGGTGACCATGCGCGGGTTGCCCGCCGGGTCCGGGATGGTGCAGACGTACGCCTGGTGGGTGTGGCCCGTGACCAGCGCGTCGACCTTGGGCGTGATGCCCTTGGCGATCTCCGTGATCGGCCCGGAGATGCCGTCACCGGGGCCGGAGCTGTCGCAGTCGTAGTTGTACGAGGTGGAGGCCGGGGCCCCGCCCTCGTGGATCAGCGCGACGATGGACTTGACGCCCTGCCGGTTCAGTTCCTTGGCGTACTTGTTGATCGTCTCGATCTCGTCGTGGAACTTCAGGCCCTTGACGCCGTTGGCCGTGACGATGTTCGGCGTGCCCTCCAGGGTCACCCCGATGAAGCCGATCTTGACGCCCTTCTTCTTCCACACCGTGTACGGCTTGAGGATCGGCTTGCCGGTCCTCTCCTTCGTCACGTTGGCGGCGAGGTAGGGGAAGTCGGCGCCGCCGAACTTCTTGCCCTTCTCGTAGCAGCCCTCGTCCGGGTGGCAGCCGCCGTTCTGGAGGCGGGACAGCTCGGTGGCGCCCTCGTCGAACTCGTGGTTGCCCACGGTCGTCACGTCGAGGTCGATCTTGTTGAGCGCCTCGATGGTCGGCTCGTCGTGGAAGAGACCGGACAGCAGCGGGCTGGCGCCCACCATGTCACCACCGGCCGCGGTGATCGAGTACGGGTGCCCCTTGCGCGCGGTGCGCAGCGAGGACGCGAGGTACTCGACGCCACCGGCCGGGATCGCCTTGGTCGTGCCGTCTGGCTGCGTCTCGGTGACCGTGCCCGCCGAACCGGCCGGCGGCTCCAGGTTGCCGTGCAGGTCGTTGAAGGACAGCAGCTGTACGTCGACGGTACGGCCCTTGTGGTGCCCGTGGCCGTGGCCGTGCCCATGGCGGTCCTGGGCTCCGGCGGGCATCGCGGCGACGAGCGCGCCGACCGTGGCGAGCCCGGCCGCGGCGGCGAGCACCCGCCGGGACGCGCGGTTCTTCTGCGGTGTCGCTGACATCGGTCCCCTTGTGAGTTCAGCGGGAGGTTCGAAGGTGGTGACGAGTCTGGAGACTTCGTGCCGCAGCCTAGGGTCAACGCGCGTAGCGCGACAGGTGTTCGGGGTTACGAACTGGTTGCCATGCGGGGGATATCGGTATCAGGCGGAACGCATCACTCGTACGGGGCAGTCGAGATACGGACGAACGTGCTGAAAACGCACCCGGCCCGACCACTCGCCGATCCCGCTCCCGTGGGCGCGCCGCAGACCACCGGCTGAGCACCGAAGCGCCCGCCACCCGACCGCACCCGCATCCCTCCCCGCCACAGCCCCGTCGCCGTAGGCTCGTGACATGACGACTGACGTACCTCTCCCCGCTCCCGGACGCGAGATCCGGACGCTCGACGAGCTCTCCCCCGAGCAGGCCGCAGCCGTGTCGGACCTGCTCGCGGAGGCTGCCCGGTCCGACGGCAGGCAGGCCGTGTCCGAGCAGGGGCGGCTGCAGTTGCGGGGCGGGCGGCGGGAAGGCGTGCGGCACCTGCTGCTCCTCAGTGGAACCACCCTGGTCGGATACGCGCAGCTGGAGGACACCGACCCCGTCGAGGCCCCGGCCGCCGAGCTGGTCGTGCACCCGGCGTACCGCGGGCAGGGGCACGGGCGGGCGCTGGGCGCGGCGCTGCTCGCCACGACCGGGAAGCGGCTGCGGGTGTGGGCGCACGGCGGGAAGTCCGCGGCGCGGCACCTCTCCCAGGTCCTCGGCCTCTCGCTCTTCCGCGAACTGCGGCAGCTGCGGCGACCGTTGGTGCCGCTGGACATCGCGGAACCGGTGCTGCCGCCCGGCGTCACCATCCGCACCTTCGTGCCCGGCGAGGACGACGCCGCCTGGCTCGCGGTGAACCGCGCCGCCTTCGCCCACCACCCGGAGCAGGGCTCGCTGACCCAGCGCGACCTGGACGACCGCAAGGCGGAGCCCTGGTTCGACCCGAAGGGCTTCTTCCTGGCCGAGCGCGACGGCGAGCTGATCGGCTTCCACTGGACGAAGGTGCACGCCGAGGAGCAGCTCGGCGAGGTGTACGTGGTCGGCATCCGGCCCGACGCGCAGGGCGGCGGGCTCGGCAAGGCGCTCACCGCGACCGGGCTGCGCCACCTGGCCGCCGAGGGGCTGCCGACCGCGATGCTCTACGTGGACGCGGACAACAAGGCGGCCCTGGCCGTCTACGAACGGATGGGCTTCGCCACGCACGAGGTGGACCTGATGTACCGCACGGAGTCCTGAGCCGGGGGCATGCCGGCGGGGCGTACGGGGCAGGCCCCGCACGCCCCGTACGCCCGTACGCCCCGTACGCCCCGTACACCCCGTACGCCCCGTACACCCCGTACGCCCTGTACGCCCCGTACGCCCTGTACGCCCCGTACGCCCCGCAGGCCTCGTACACCCCTGAGCACACGCCCCGTACCACCCCGTACGCCCCTGCGCACACGCCCCGCGCACAGCTCGCGCACGCCACACCGCTTCCTGCACGTCATGTCGCCGTTACCGGCCATTCAGAAGCGCTTGCCAACCTTGCAGGATGCAGCCAGCCGTGCCGACCCCCCGCAACGGGAGAGATCCCGGCGGCGACCGCGCGCACCCGTCGGGTCGTGCGAGCCGTACGGGCGCCGTGAGCTCCGCGTTTCCCACGATCTCCACCCCCTCCGGCGCGCCCTTGGAGCCATCCGCGCGGAACAATGGGTCCATGAGCCAGCAGCCCAGCTCCGAGGTCCCGGTCCAGCCCGCCGTGCAGCCGTCGGTCGGCTCACTGGCCGCGCACCGGCCGCACGCCATAGCCACCGCATCCTCCAACGGTGCCGCGCTGTCCACCGCGGCCGACCTGGATCCCGACCTCGACAACGACGCCGACGCGTACGAACCCGATGTGGACGGCGACGAACTGCCCCAGGGCCGTTTCCTGGACCGGGAACGCAGTTGGCTCGCGTTCAACGAACGGGTGCTCGAACTGGCGGAGGACCCGGCGACGCCCCTCCTCGAGCGGGCCAATTTCCTCGCCATCTTCGCCTCGAACCTGGACGAGTTCTTCATGGTCCGGGTCGCCGGGCTGAAGCGCCGCATCGCCACCGGTGTCGCCACCCGGTCCGCCTCCGGGCTCCAGCCCCGCGAGGTCCTCGACCTGATCTGGACCCGCTCGCGCGAGCTCATGGCCCGGCACGCCGCCTGCTACCAGCAGGACATCGCCCCCGCCCTGTCCGACGAGGGCATCCAGCTGATCCGCTGGCCCGAGCTGACCGAGAAGGAGCAGGCCCGCCTGTTCACCTTCTTCCGGCAGCGGGTCTTCCCCGTGCTGACCCCCCTCGCCGTCGACCCGGCGCACCCCTTCCCGTACATCTCCGGGCTCTCGCTCAACCTCGCCGTCGTCGTACGCAACCCGGTCAGCGGCCACCGTCACTTCGCCCGGGTCAAGGTGCCGCCGCTGCTGACCCGCTTCCTGGAGGCGTCGCCGCAGCGGTACGTGCCCATAGAGGACGTGATCGCCGCCCACCTCGAAGAGCTCTTCCCGGGCATGGAGGTCCTCGCCCACCACATGTTCCGGGTCACCAGGAACGAGGACCTGGAGGTCGAGGAGGACGACGCCGAGAACCTCCTCAAGGCCCTGGAGAAGGAGCTCATGCGGCGCCGCTTCGGCCCGCCGGTCCGCCTGGAGGTCGAGGAGTCCATCGACCCGTACGTGCTCGACCTGCTGGTCCGCGAGCTGAAGGTGTCCGACGCCGAGGTCTACCCGCTGCCCGGACCGCTCGACCTCACCGGGCTGTTCGGCATAGCCTCCCTGGACCGGTCCGAGCTGAAGTACCCCAAGTTCGTCGCCGGCACCCACCGTGACCTCGCCGAGGTCGAATCCGCCTCCGCGCCCGACATCTTCGCCGCGCTGCGCGAACGCGACGTGCTCCTGCACCACCCCTACGACTCGTTCTCCACCTCCGTCCAGGCCTTCCTGGAACAGGCGGCGAGCGACCCCGACGTCCTCGCCATCAAGCAGACGCTGTACCGGACGTCGGGCGACTCGCCGATCGTGGACGCCCTGATCGACGCCGCCGAATCCGGCAAGCAGGTCCTCGTCCTCGTCGAGATCAAGGCCCGCTTCGACGAGCAGGCCAACATCAAGTGGGCCCGCAAGCTGGAGGAGGCCGGCTGCCACGTCGTCTACGGACTCGTCGGCCTCAAGACCCACTGCAAGCTCTCGCTCGTCGTCCGGCAGGAGGGCGACACCCTGCGCCGCTACTCCCACGTCGGCACCGGCAACTACCACCCCAAGACGGCCCGGCTGTACGAGGACCTCGGCCTGCTGACCGCGGACCCGCAGGTCGGCGCGGACCTCTCCGACCTCTTCAACCGGCTCTCCGGCTACTCCCGCCGCGAGACCTACCGCCGTCTCCTGGTCGCGCCGAAGTCCCTGCGCGACGGGCTGATCGCCCGGATCAACAAGGAGATCAGCCACCAGCGGGCCGGACGGACCGCCTACGTCCGCATCAAGGTCAACTCGATGGTCGACGAAGCGATCGTCGACGCCTGCTACCGGGCCGCGATGGCCGGCGTGCCGGTGGACATCTGGGTGCGCGGCATCTGCGCGATCCGCCCCGGCGTCCCCGGCCTCTCCGAGAACATCCGGGTCCGTTCCGTCCTGGGCCGCTTCCTCGAACACTCCCGGCTCTTCGCGTTCGGCAACGGCGGCGAACCCGAAGTGTGGTTCGGCAGCGCCGACATGATGCACCGCAACCTCGACCGCCGGATCGAAGCACTGGTCCGGGTCACCGACCCCGCCCATCGCGCCGCGCTCAGCCGTCTCCTGGAGACCGGCATGGCCGACACCACCTCCTCCTGGCACCTGGGTCCCGACGGGAACTGGACCCGGCACGCCACGGACGCGGAGGGCCAACCGCTGCGGCACGTACAGGAAATGCTCATTGACGCCCGGAGGCGCCGGCGTGCGACGCCATGACCACCAGACGACGCAGGCGGACCTCACGGCGGGTGCGGTGCTCGCGCCCTACCTCCAGGAACAGGCCGCCGAATTCCTCCGCAGCCTGCGCCTGCACCGGGAGAGCAGCGCCCCCACCGACGCCGGCGGCCTCGGCGCCGAGCACGCCTCGGTGGCGCTGCGCCGCTCGGCCCGCCGGATCAGCGGCACGCTGCACACCTTCCGGGCGGTGCTGGACACCGCCTGGGCCGAGCAGCTGCGCACCGAACTGGCCTGGCTCTCGGGCACCCTGGCCCGGGAACACGCCTACGCGACCCGGCTGAACCGGCTCCTCGAAGCACTGCACGCACTGTCCGGTACCTCGCTGTCCGGTACTTCGCTGCCCGCCGCCGCCCGCAAGGGCTCCGACACCGCCGGGGACAAGGAGCGCGCCGCCCTCGGTGTCGGCGCCGCCCGCGCCGGGGCGCTCCTCGAACGGCAGCTGACCCTCGCCCGGACCCGGGCCCACTCCGCGGCGCTCCAGGCGCTCGGCTCCGCCCGCTTCCACGCGGTGGCCGACGCCGTGGCCCTGCTCGCCTCGGAGGTGCCGCTCGCCGCCTCGGCCGGGGCGTCGGCCGAGGAGATGCTGTACGGCCCCGCCGACCGGGCCGAACAGCAGCTGCTCGGCGCGGTGGCGGCACTCCCCTCGGACAAGACGGCCGAACCGTACAACGAGGCGCAGGACGCGCCCTGGCACCGGGCCCGGCTGCTGCTGCGGCTGCACCGGTACGCCCACGAGGTGGTGCGGGGCGTCCCCGATCCGGTCCTGGCCTCGGCGGGCCGCGCGCTGGACCTGCACCGGGACGCGGCGGAGGCCGCCGCGGCGGCGTCGTCGGCGGCCCGCACCCCCCGCATCGCCCCCGCGACCGCGTACGCCCTCGGGGTGCTCCACGCCGACCAGCGGCACGAGGTGGAGGCGGCCCGCGGCGTGTTCCGGGAGAGCTGGCCGTACGCCTCCGCGGCCGTGGCCGGGCCATGAACGGGACCGGGCACGGCACCGGGGGGCGGGACGGGGACCGGGACCTCACTGCTGCCCACGGCCGGGACGGGGGCCCGGAGCCGTCCGAGTGTGCCCGGGAGTCGTCCGGGCAGGCCCCGGACACCCGTGAGCGCGGGCCGGTGCTCGCCGCGGGGTGCGTGCTGTGGCGGCGCGCCGAGCGCTCCGGCGAGCTGGAGATCTGTCTGGTCCACCGGCCCCGTTACGACGACTGGTCGCATCCCAAGGGGAAGCTGAAGCGCGGCGAGTCGGCGCCGGCGGCCGCCCGGCGCGAGGTGCTGGAGGAGACCGGCCACCACTGCATACCCGGCGCCCCGCTGCCCACGGTCCGCTACCTCGTCGACGGCCGCCCCAAGGAGGTCTTCTACTGGGCCGCCGAGGCGACCGGCGGCACCTTCGTGCCCGGCAGCGAGGTGGACCGGATGTGCTGGCTCTCCCCCGCGGCGGCCCGCGCCCGGCTCACCCAGGACCGCGACCGGGACGTGCTCGACGCCCTGCTCACCACCCTGCCCGACGGCCGCCCGGACCACCCCGGCCGCACATCCACGTCCGGCGGCTGAGGACGCGCCCGTACGGCCCGGGCGTCCCACAGCCCGTACCCCGTAACGGGCCGCCAGGCGTCCCGCACCCCGTACCCCGTGACGGCCCGGGCGTCCAGGCGCACCCCCGCGCGCCGGAACCACGTCGCCCCGCACGGTTCACCTTCCGTTCACTCTCCCCCGTAGGCCACTTCACCTGTCCTGCCTAACTTCGGCAGTGCACGGTGCGCGGCGCGAGGCCGGAGCACCCACCACATCGCACGCCGTCGTAAGAACGAAAAGACCTCGGCGGCTCCTGGAAGGAACACCCGAAAGTGAAGCTTCAGCGCAAGAACCGGCTTCGTGCCACCGCGCTCGGTGCCCTCGCCGTCTCCGGCGCCCTGGTCCTCACGGCGTGCGGTTCGGACGACAACAGCGGCTCCACCGGCGACGGCGGCAAGACGAGCGCCGCGTCGAACATCAAGTGCGACGACGCCAAGGGCAAGCTCCTCGCCTCCGGCTCCAGCGCGCAGAAGCTCGCCATGGACCTCTGGGTCAAGAACTACATGGCGGGCTGCTCCGGCGTCGAGGTCAACTACAAGTCGTCGTCCTCCGGCGAAGGCATCGTCGCCTTCAACCAGGGCACCGTCGGCTTCGCCGGTACGGACTCGGCGCTGAAGCCCGAGGAGGTCGCCGAGTCGAAGAAGATGTGCAAGGGCGGCCAGGGCATCAACCTCCCGATGGTCGGCGGCCCGGTCGCCATCGGTTACAACCTGGAGGGCGTCGACAGCCTGACGCTGGACGCCCCCACCCTCGCCAAGATCTTCGATAACAAGATCAAGAAGTGGAACGACCCGGCGATCGCCAAGCTCAACAGCGGCACCGAGCTTCCGGACAAGGACATCCAGGCCTTCCACCGCTCCGAGGACTCCGGCACCACGCAGAACCTCGGCAAGTACCTCGGTGCCGCCGCCCCGAACGAGTGGAAGTACGAGGCCGAGAAGAAGTGGCCGGCCCCCGGTGGCCAGTCCGCGTCCAACTCCTCCGGTGTCGCCGCCCAGGTGAAGCAGGTCGACGGCGCGATCGGCTACTTCGAGCTCAGCTACGCCACCTCGCAGTCGATCTCCACCGTCGACATCGACACCGGTGGCGCCGCCCCGGTCAAGGCCACCTCGGAGAACGCCTCCAAGGCCATCGCCGCCGCCAAGATCAAGGGCACCGGCAAGGACCTGGCCCTGGAGCTGGACTACGCCACCAAGGCCGAGGGCGCCTACCCGCTCGTCCTGGTGACCTACGAGGTCGTCTGCGACAAGGGCAACAAGCCCGAGACCCTCTCCACGGTCAAGTCCTTCCTGAACTACACCGCCGGTGACGAGGGCCAGAAGCTCCTCGGCGAGGCCGGCTACGCGCCGATCCCGGCCGAGATCAACGCCAAGGTCCGCGAGACCATCGCGTCCCTCTCGTAAGCACTCCCGCCCCTCCCGCGAGCACTCCCTCGCAAGCGCTCTCTCGTGAGTGCTCCCTCGTGGGCGACCGAGCACGCCGCCGGGCACACGGCCCGGCGGCCCCGGGGCAACACCCGGCGAACCGGTCCGGCGCACCCCTCCGGACCGGCCGCCACCACCCATCCGGTGCACCGCCGCCAGGGGAGCCGACGCCGCTCCCCCACACAGACCGGAAAGACCATGGCTTCCACCACACCGATAGAAACGCCGCCCGCCGCGCCGCCGGCGCGCAAGCGCACCGGTCAGAAGACCGGACGCGCGGGCGACAAGGTCTTCCTGAGCCTCTCGACCGGCTCGGGCGTACTGCTGCTCGTGATCATGGCGTCGATCGCCGTGTTCCTCACCTACCGCGCCTCGCTGGCCATCTCCAAGGACGAGGGCAACTTCTTCACCACCTTCGACTGGAACCCGGCCGGCGACCCGCCGGTCTTCGGCATCGCGGTCCTCCTCTTCGGCACCGTCGTCAGCTCGGTCATCGCGATGGTCATCGCCGTCCCGGTCGCCGTCGGCATCGCCCTGTTCATCTCGCACTACGCACCGCGCAAGCTGGCCGCGCCCCTCGCCTACGTCGTCGACCTGCTCGCCGCAGTGCCGAGCATCGTGTACGGCATCTGGGGCGCCCTCTTCCTCGTGCCGTACCTGGAGGGCCTGAACCTCTGGCTCGACCAGTTCTTCGGCTGGACGTACATCTTCGAGAAGACCGAGGTCGGCGTCGCCCGCTCGCTCTTCACCGTCGGCATCCTGCTCGCGATCATGATCCTGCCGATCGTGACCAGCGTCAGCCGCGAGGTCTTCCTCCAGGTCCCGAGGATGAACGAGGAGGCCGCCCTCGCGCTGGGCGCGACCCGCTGGGAGGTCATCCGCCTCTCGGTGCTGCCCTTCGGCCGCTCCGGCGTGATCTCCGCCTCGATGCTGGGCCTGGGCCGGGCACTCGGCGAGACGATGGCCGTCGCCACGGTCCTGTCGCCGAGCTTCGTCATCTCCGCGCACCTGCTCAACCCGGGCGGCGGAACGTTCGCCCAGAACATCGCCGCGCGGTTCGACGAGGCCGACCAGTTCGGGCGCGACGCCCTGGTCGCCTCGGGTCTCGTCCTCTTCGTCCTCACCCTGCTGGTCAACGGCGCGGCCCGGCTCATCATCGCCCGCCGCAAGGAGTACTCGGGGGCCAACGCATGAGCCAGGCAGTGAACACCGACATCCAGGAGCGGCCCGTCCCGGCGGCGCCCGCCCGCCCGCACGGTCTGAGCAGCCGGACGCTCCCCCGCTGGGCCCCGCTCGCCTTCGCGGCCGTCGCGATCGTGCTGGGCGTGGGCATCGGCGCCGCGGCCGGCTGGCAGAGCCGCACCCAGTGGGGCCTGTTCTCCGCCCTGCTCTTCGTGCTCATCTCGTACGTCACGACCTCGGTCGTCGAGAACCGGCGCCAGGCCAAGGACCGGCTCGCCACCAGCATCGTCTGGGTGTGCTTCCTGCTCGCCGTCGTACCGCTCGCCTCGCTCCTGTGGACGACGGTCAGCCGCGGCGCGGAGCGCCTGGACGGCTACTTCCTGAGCCACTCGATGGCCGGGGTGCTCGGCTCCGAAGCGACCGGCGGTGTCTACCACGCGCTGATCGGGACGCTGGAGCAGGTAGGCATCGCCACCCTGATCTCCGCTCCCCTCGGCATGCTGACCGCCGTCTACCTGGTGGAGTACGGCAAGGGCGCCCTGGCCAGGGCCGTGACCTTCTTCGTCGACGTCATGACGGGCATCCCGTCCATCGTCGCGGGCCTCTTCATCCTCTCCCTCATGCTGATGGCGGAGATCCAGCCGTCCGGTCTGATGGGTGCGCTGGCGCTCACGATCCTGATGATCCCGGTCGTGGTCCGCTCCACCGAGGAGATGCTCAAGCTCGTCCCGAACGAGCTGCGCGAGGCCTCGCTCGCCCTCGGCGTCCCGAAGTGGCGCACCATCCTGAAGGTGGTCCTCCCGACCGCGATCGGCGGCATCACCACCGGTGTGATGCTCGCGATCGCCCGTATCGCCGGTGAGACCGCGCCGATCATGCTGCTGGTCTTCGGCAGCCAGCTGATCAACTCCAACCCGTTCCAGGGCGCACAGTCCTCGCTCCCCTTCTACATCTGGGAGCAGTACAAGGTCGGTACCGAACAGTCGTACGACCGTGCCTGGGCCGCCGCGCTGGTCCTGATCGCCTTCGTCATGATCCTCAACCTGGTGGCCCGCGGCATCGCCCGCTGGAAGGCCCCGAAGACCGGCCGCTGACGCGGCACGAAAGAAGCAGTGATTCCAGATGGCCAAGCGCATCGACGTCAGCGGCCTGTCCGCCTACTACGGCTCCCACCTCGCCATCGAGGACATCTCGATGACCGTGGAGCCCCGCTCCGTGACCGCCTTCATCGGCCCGTCCGGCTGCGGCAAGTCCACCTTCCTGCGCACCCTGAACCGCATGCACGAGGTCACCCCCGGGGGCCGCGTCGAGGGCAAGGTGCTGCTGGACGACGAGAACCTCTACGGGCCGAACGTGGACCCGGTCACCGTGCGCCGCACGGTCGGCATGGTCTTCCAGCGCCCCAACCCGTTCCCGACCATGTCGATCTTCGACAACGTCGCGGCCGGCCTGAGGCTGAACGGCTCGTACAAGAAGAACGAGCTGTCGGACATCGTCGAGAAGTCCCTGCGCGGCGCCAACCTCTGGAACGAGGTCAAGGACCGGCTGAACAAGCCCGGCTCCGGTCTCTCCGGCGGTCAGCAGCAGCGTCTGTGCATCGCCCGCGCGATCGCCGTCGAGCCGGAGGTGCTGCTGATGGACGAGCCGTGCTCCGCCCTGGACCCGATCTCCACCCTCGCCATCGAGGACCTGATCGGCGAGCTGAAGGAGCGCTTCACGATCGTCATCGTGACGCACAACATGCAGCAGGCGGCCCGGGTCTCGGACCGTACGGCGTTCTTCAACCTCGCGGCGGTCGGCAAGCCCGGCAAGCTCATCGAGATCGACGAGACGGAACGGATCTTCTCCAACCCGTCCGTCCAGGCGACCGAGGACTACATCTCGGGCCGCTTCGGATAGTCGCCCGGCAACGGGGCCGAGGGGGCCGGGGGCATGGAGAGTGACGCCCGGTGGTGGGTTTCCACCGGCGGACCGCCTCCCCCTCCGGCGAACCGGCCCCGTCCCCAGACTGCCTTTGGGTGCTGCATGGCGGTGCCACCCGTAAGGCAAAGGGTCCGCCCCGCTCCCCACGAGGGAGCGGGGCGGACCCGTCTTCTCTCAGCCGTGCCTGTACCCGTGCCTGTGTCCGTACTCCGTACTCCCTACGGGGAGGCCGTGTCCCGGACCGTCGTTCCGATCGGTCCCAGGGCTCAGACCTCAGTCCCGCACTCAGGTATCAGCTCTCGGCCCTCGGCTCTCGGCTCTCAGCCGAAGAGCAGCACCACGACGCCGTAGCTCGCGGCGGCGACCAGGGCCGCGGCCGGCATCGTGATGAACCAGCCCAGGATGATGTTCTTGGCGACACCCCAGCGGACCGCGTTGACCCGCTTCGTGGCACCCACACCCATGATCGCGGAGGTGATCACGTGCGTCGTGGAGATAGGTGCGTGGAACAGGAACGCCGAGCCGAACATGATCGACGCGCCCGTCGTCTCCGCGGCGAAGCCCTGCGGCGGGTCCAGCTCGATGATCTTGCGGCCGAGCGTGCGCATGATGCGCCAGCCGCCCGCGTACGTGCCCAGCGAGAGCATCAGCGCGCAGACCAGCTTCACCCAGACCGGGATCGGATCGCTCGGGCTCTCCACGTCGGCGATGACCAGGGCCATCACCACGATGCCCATCGTCTTCTGCGCGTCCTGCAGACCGTGGCCGAGCGCCATGCCCGCCGCCGAGACCGTCTGCGCGATCCGGAAACCGCGCTTGGCCTTGTGCGGGTTGGTCTTCCGGAACATCCACATGATCGCGACCATCACCAGGTAGCCGACGACCAGGCCGATGACCGGCGAGAGGAACATCGGGATGACGATCTTGTCGAGCACCCCGTCCCAGTGCACCATCGTCCCGCCGGCGAGCGCCGCCCCGACCATGCCGCCGAACAGGGCGTGCGAGGACGAGGAGGGCAGCCCGAAGTACCAGGTGACGAGGTTCCAGATGATCGCGCCGACGAGCGCGGCGAAGAGGATTCCCATCCCCTTCTGGCCCTCGGGCGTCGCGATCAGGCCCTCGCTGACGGTCTTGGCGACACCGCTGCCGAGGAACGCGCCGGCGAGGTTCATCACCGCGGCCATCGCCAGTGCCGCGCGCGGGGTGAGCGCGCGGGTGGAGACGGACGTGGCGATGGCGTTCGCCGAGTCGTGGAAGCCGTTCGTATACGTGAAGCCGAGCGCGACCCCGATGGTCACGATCAGCGCAAAGGTGTCCACGTGGTTCAGGACTCCTTGACCGCGATGGTCTCCACCGTGTTGGCGACGTGCTCGAACGCGTCGGCAGCCTCTTCCAGCACGTCCACGATCTGCTTGAGCTTCAGCACCTCGATGGCGTCGTACTTGCCGTTGAAGAGGTGGGCGAGCAGCTTGCGGTGGATCTGGTCCGCCTGGTTCTCCAGGCGGTTCACCTCGATCCAGTACTCGGTGAGGTTGTCCATCGTCCGCAGCCCCGGCATCGCCTCGGCGGTCAGCTCGGCCGCGCGGGCCAGCACCTCGATCTGCTGGGCGATGCCCTTGGGGAGTTCCTCGACCTGGTACAGCACGACCAGGTCGACGGCCTCCTCCATGAAGTCCATGATGTCGTCGAGCGACGATGCGAGGTTGTAAATGTCCTCGCGGTCGAACGGCGTGATGAAAGAGGAGTTCAGCTGGTGGAAGATCGCGTGGGTCGCGTCGTCTCCCGCGTGCTCCGCTGCCCGCATGCGTTCCGCGATCTCGGCCCGGGAGGCAGAGTCCGCCCCGAGCAATTCCATCAGGAGTTTCGAGCCCGTGACGATGTTGTCCGCGGATGCGGAGAACATGTCGTAGAAGCTCGTCTCCCTGGGGGTCAGACGAAAGCGCACGTGGGGTCCTCGGGGTGCTTTGGATTCGGTCAGGCTGATGCTAGGCGCATCATCCGGCCACGGCTAACCGGCATTCTTCAGTGTCGCGCATCGAACACGGCGATCGGCACGGGCCCCCGGTCACGGTTCGGAGGAATTCGTTAAGATATACCCACCAGGGGTATATGAACGGCAGGACAGAGAGAAAACGGGAGGCAGTAATGACCACCACCGAGACCGCCGGAACCACCACCGCCACCGCGGAAACCGAATCGGTCGTCACCGATCACGACCGCGGCATCCACGGCTATCACCACCAGAAGAGCGAACACCTCAAGCGACTGCGCCGGATCGAGGGTCAGATCCGCGGACTCCAGCGCATGGTCGACGAGGACGTCTACTGCATCGACATACTGACCCAGGTCTCGGCGTCCACGAAGGCGCTCCAGTCCTTCGCGCTCCAGCTGCTGGAGGAGCACCTGCGGCACTGCGTCGCGGACGCGGCGGTCAAGGGCGGGGAGGAGATCGACGCCAAGGTCGAGGAGGCCACGAAGGCGATCGCCCGGCTGCTGCGCACCTGACACCCGGCCACTCCGCGTCCGCCACGGCCCCGCACCTCACCCCCGGCGATCGCCCTGCCGGGGGACGGCGGCCCGTTCGGCGGTCCCGCGCACTTCCAGCACCTCGTCGATGCGGTCCGCGCTGAGCCGCTCCCCGATCGCGGCCGAGGCGGCGATCATCAGCTCGCCGCAGAGTTCGATCTCGGCGAGGGCCACATGGTCGGACACGGTCGGCGCGCCGAGCGTCATCACGGTCACTCACCTCTCACTGCCGTCACCGCATTGCCGGTACCCGCGCCACCGGTGCCCACCCGGCGGGCATCGCCGGTCCCGGCACCAGCGTAAGGAGCGGACCACCCGTCGCGCATGACACGGACGGACCATTTCGCACCGCCGGCATGCCTATGCCCGCCCCCCTCACCCCCGTCGCCCCACCCCCGTGGCCGCTCTCTCGTCCGTGTCCTCATCCCCGTCGCCGCCTCCGCGTCCGTGCCCCCGGTTGCCGCCGGGTCGGTGCCGGGTCAGCGCCGGGTCGGTGCCGGGTCAGCGCCGGGTCGGTGCCGGGTCAGCGCTGCCGGATGCGTCCGGTGTAGATGTCGCGGTCGTCCGGCAGCCGTACGGAGACCGGCACCCCGAACCCGGACAGCAGTGTGGTCGACACCACTTCCACCGCGGGCCCCTCGTCGGCGAAGCCGAACCGGTGGCGCACCTTGCGCAGCCGCCCCTGGTCGTCGAGGTACGCGTCGAACCTCACGGTGTCCCTGCGGAACCCTTTCGCCGCCGCGCGCAGCGCCCCGCGCGACTCCGGTGCGGCCTCCCGCGCCGCCCGCCCGAGGTCCGTCGTCCCCCGGTAGTGCCGCACGGGCACCCCGTCGAGCACGGTCCTGCCCACGTACGTCACCCGGTCCGCCCCGCGCAGCAGTTCGGCGGCGGCCATCGGATCGGTCGCCCCGCCGGTGACGAGATTGCCGTCCGCCAGGGTCGTGGTGTCGATCCTGACCCATTTGTCCGCGGGCACCCCCGCGCCGCGGTTCATCATGTAGAGGGCGCCGGGGGCCAGCAGTTCGGTGACGGGGCGGTGCTCGTCCGCACCGGCGGCGTCCTGGGGCAGCACGACCGTGAACCGGCCCGTGCGGTGGCGGAAGTCGTACACGCCCCGGCCCCGGATCGTCACCCGCGTACCGCCCGCCGCGGTCTCCATCGTCGTGCGCACCTCGGCGCTCCCGGTCGTCCCGGAACCGGCGGCGGCCCCGGACATGTTCGCCGTACCGGTGCCGGTCACCGTGCCCGCGAGCACCGCGGCCGCGCGGTGCACCGCGTCGAGGGAGTCGGTCCCGCCCCGCTCGTCGGCCACGGCCCGGTCGCCGCCACCGCCGCCCGAGCACCCGCCGGTCGCCGCCATCACGCCCGCCACGGCAAGGGCGCAGACGGCCCGCGCACCGCCCTTGGACCTGTGCTGCTGCACCAGCATCGCCTGCCAACCCCCAACGATGTAACGCTTGCCCGAGAGGCCCGTTCGTTCCGGATTAACGACGGCCCGTGTCCCCCGTCACGCCGTTCCCACGGGCCTCACCTCAAGGGGCCGCGGCCAGTACCGTGGACGGGTGTATGACCGACACGCCGATGAGGTCCCCCCGTTTCCCTCCACCCCCGCACCCGTCGCGCACGAACCGACGACGGTGGAACGCGGTTCCTTCTGCACCGCCCGCTGCGGCTGCGGCTGGTACGGCCCGGCCCGTCGCTCCAGGGACCGCGCCCGCACGGACGCCGCGGAACACCTGGCGGCCCCCTGACCCACCGCCCTTCCTCACCTCTCCTCACCTCATCGCTCCTCATCTCCCCTCCCTCCTCCCGTCCGTGACTCGTTCCGCCGTTCCCCCCACGCCCGGCCCCACCGCCCGCCGGTCGGCCGGCCCATGAGCGTCATGAATCGGAGACCCGATGAGCCCGTCGCCCCCGCCCGCCCGGCGCACCCTGCTCACCGCGGGCGCCGCGGCGGCCCTCGTCGGCGTCGCCACCACCGCGTGCGACGGCCCGCCCGCTCCCGCCCCGGGCGCCTCCGGCACCCCGGGCCCACGCCCCGCCTCGCCCACCCCGTCCGTCCCGTCGTCCCCCTCGTCCCCATCGCGGACCGCCTCCGCCGGGTCCGCCGACTGGTCCGCCCTGGCCGAGAGCCTCGACGGCGGCCTCGTACGACCGCAGGACGCGTCCTATCCGACCGCCCGTCAGCTCTACAACACCCGCTTCGACGGCCTGAAGCCCGCCGCCGTCGCCTACGTCGGCCACGAGGCGGACGTCCGCGAGTGCCTGGCCTTCGCCCGCCGCACCGGCACCCCGGTGTCCATCCGCAGCGGTGGCCACTCGTACGCGGGCTGGTCGAGCGGGAACGGACACCTCGTCATCGACGTCTCCGCGCTGTCCCGCGTCGAGCGGAACGGCACGATCGGGGCGGGCGCCAAGCTCGTCGACGTCTACCGGAACCTCGCCCGCGGCGGCCGGACGATACCCGGCGGCTCCTGCCCCACGGTCGGCATATCCGGCCTCACCCTCGGCGGCGGCCACGGCGTCGCCGCCCGCGCGTACGGCCTGACCTGCGACAGCCTGACCGCGGCGACCCTCGTCACGGCCGACGGCAAGACCCTCACCGCGGACGCCAGGAACCATCCGGACCTCTTCTGGGCGCTGCGCGGCGCGGGCAACGGCAACTTCGGCGTGGTCACCGAGCTGACCTTCCGCACCAGCCCGGCCCCGCAGACCGTCACCGCCCACCTGTCATGGCCGTGGTCGCGCGCCCGGTCCGTCGTCACGGCCTGGCAGGAGTGGGGGCCGTCCCAGCCCGACGAGATCTGGTCCGCCGCCCACCTCGACGCGGGTCCGGGCGGTGCCGCCCCGACCGTCTCGGTCGCCGCGTTCAGCCTCGGCACGTACGGCGACCTCCAGAACGCCGTGGACCGGCTCGCCGACCGGATCGGCGCCCCGGCCTCCTCCGTCTCGCTGCGCCGCCGCGGCTACGAGGAGTCGATGCTGGTGTACGCGGGCTGCTCGGGCATCTCCGAGGCCCGGTGCCGGCTGCCGGGCACGACGCCCGGCCGCAGCCCGCAGGGCACGCTCGGCCGCGAGACCTACGCCGCCGCCTCCGACTTCTACGACCGCTCCCTGCCCCCGGCGGGCGTGCAGGCCCTGCTCGACCGGACCGAGGCGTTCACCCGGATTCCCGCCTCGCGGGGCGGGGGCGCCGGTTCCGTCCTGCTCACCGCGCTCGGCGGGGCCGTCAACCGGGTCTCCCCGCAGGCGACGGCCTTCGTCCACCGCGGCGCGCGCGTGCTCGCCCAGTACATCGGGGCCTGGGACCCCGGCACGGCGGGCAGCGCCCAGCAGGACTGGCTGAAAAACACCCATGCCTCGATGCGCCGGTACGCGTCCGGGGCGGCGTACCAGAACTACACCGACCCGACGCTGACCGACTGGCGCCGCGCCTACTACGGCTCGGCGGCGGACCGTCTCGCCAGGCTGAAGAAGCAGTACGACCCCGGACGCCTCTTCTCCTTCCCGCAGGCCCTCTGACTCCGCGTCCCCCTGACGCCCGGTCACGGGCACCCGGCGGACGGGGACGGACACCCGGACGGGCGGGTACGAAAACGGGCGGCTCCCCTTTCGGGAAGCCGCCCGTCGGCCGTTCTCACCGGATCCGTACACGCGCCCCGGTCCTGCGCATGTCCGGGGCCTCATCCGTTACCCGAAGCCTTGTCCGTACCCGGTCCTGCGCGCACCCGGGTCCGTATCGCGCCCGGTCGGAGGTGTGCCCGGCCCCGGGTGCACCCCGTCCTACGCCGCCAGGTCCTTCTCGCCGACGCCGCCGCCCGTGCCCGGCCGCGGCTCGGGAATCCCGATCGTCCCGGCCCGCCCGGTGGCCGGGGCGACCTGCGTCTGCTTGCGCGAGCGCACGAGCCATCCGAACCGGTCCACGCGTGCGACGGCCGTCACCAGCGGTGTCAGCAGCATCATCGCCAGCGGGGCCAGCAGCAGGGCGACGGCCGTGCCGAGCGCGAATCCGCCGATGACGTCGGTCGGGTAGTGGACGCCCATGTAGATCCGGCAGAAGCCCTCCGCCAGGGCCAGCCCGATCGCGGCGAAGCCGAACTTCCGGTTGGCCACGAAGAGCCCGACGCCCAGGGCCATCGCCATCGTGGCGTGGTCACTGACGAAGGAGAAGTCGGTCTTCCCCGCCACCAGGACCTCCAGCCCCTGATGGTCCTTGAACGGGCGGGGACGCTCCACGAATCCGCGGATCGGAATGTTGATCAGCAGCGCGATCCCGGCGGCGAGCGGCGCCCAGACGATCCCGGCGACCGCCGTCACCGAATCCTCGGCCGTGCCGCGCCGGCGCACGCTCCACCAGCACCACAGGACCACCAGGACCATGCCGAGCATGATCCCGTACTCGCCGACGAACTCCATGACCCGGTCGAACCAGGTGGGAGCGGACTTCGCGAGTCCGTTGATGTCGTAGAGCAGGCTGACGTCGGGGTTCGACCCATCCATTGCGAGTCCACCAGCCATCTGACGCGGCCCCTTGTCTTGTCTGCTGCCGCGGACACACCCATGTGCCCGCTCTGACGAACCCCCGTGTCGGTTCGATCACTGTGTGGACCGCTGCTGCGTGGATCGGTGCTTCCCGCCCGCTCCGCCCGGGCGGGCTTCCCCGGCCGGCGTCGCGCGGTCGGTGCGCCGCCGCTCCGGTCCACTCAGGGAACGACGTCCTCCGCGCAGGCGTTCCTCTCTCCACCGAATGATCACCATGACGTTATCGAAGAGAGACTCATCACCGCAGCTCAGGGCCCGGGCTTCACGGAGAGTTCCGGCCATCGCCGTCGCCGCGTCATGCGGCGGGCCGGTCCTTCGGGAGAGCCGCGGCCCCGTCCTCGGTGACCCTCGTCGCCCCGAAGTAGTCGGGGGTGTCGATCTTGTCGAACCGGATCACGGCCCCGGTGTACGGAGCGTTGATCATGTACCCGCCCCCGACGTAGATGCCCACGTGGTGGATGGCCCGCGAGTTGGTCAGGTCCTCCGAGAAGAACACCAGGTCGCCCGGGAGCAGCTCGTCCCGCGAGGGGTGCGGCCCCGCGTTGTACTGGTCGTTCGCCACCCGCGGCAGTTCGATGTCGACGGTCCGGTACGCGGCCTGGGTCAGCCCCGAGCAGTCGAACCGCCCGTTCTGCTCGGGCGTGCCGTTCCCGCCCCAGAGGTACGGCGTGCCGAGCTTCTTCTGGGCGAAGTAGATCGCCCCGGCCGCCTGCTGCGAGGGCTGCACCCGTCCGACGGGCCGGGCGAAGCTCTTCTCCAGGGACCGGATGATGTCGACGTAGTTGCGCGTCTCCTCGATGTCCGGGACGCCGCCGGACCGGATCACCCGGTACGCGCCGGCGTTGTACGCGGCCAGCATGTTGTCCGTCGGGTCCCCCGGCACCTTCTTCACGTAACCGGCGATCTCGCAGTCGTACGAGGCGGCGGAGGGGATCGCGTCGGCCGGGTCCCACACGTCCCGGTCGCCGTCCTTGTCGCCGTCGATCCCGTGCGCGGCCCAGGTGCCCGGGATGAACTGGGCGATGCCCTGGGCGGCGGCGTGGCTCTCCGCCCGCGGGTTCCAGCCGCTCTCCTGGTACAGCTGGGCGGCCAGCAGCGCCGGATTGATGGCGGGGCATAGGTTGCCCCACTTCTCCACCAGGGCCTGGTACTTGGCGGGCACGGCCCCCTTCGCCAGCGCGACGGCTCCGCCACCACCGGAACTCGCGAGTCCGGCGGCGGCGGAGTACGTACCGACGACGAGCAGTGCCACGAAGGACATGGACACGCCCGCACCGATGCCACCGATCATCCAGAATTTGCGCACCCCTCAACCATCCCCCATCGGAGCCGGGTTCATGAGCGGTTTCGACGGTGTGTACGAGTCAACCGGGTCACAGAAGCCCTTGGCCCGCCGTTCCGGCGCATCGGTTCGGCACTCCGGGGCACCGGCCCTCCGCCCCGGCGCACCTGACGGGCATTTCGCTGCACGAACCGTCATGGCCGGCGCACAAGTCGTCACGGCGGATGCGGGGGCCGTCATGAGCGGCGCACGGGTCGGCACGGCAGGCGCACGGGAGCCCGTACGGGGCTCAGGGGTCGGCCCGGCGGGCGCACGGCCCCGTACAGCCCGATGCGCCGGGCGGGATCGTTCATCCCGGCCGGCGCATCGGATCGGTCGTCAGGCCGACCAGTGGTCGGAGCGGACGTTGGGACTCGGCAGGGGGTAGACCCCCTTGTACGCCGGCCCGTTCGGCTCGGACTTCGGCTCGGCGACCTTCGACTCCTTCACGCACGGGGTGTCCGCCTCGAAGAAGACCTGGCCCTTGGCCCGGACGCTCACGCTGATGCCGAAGCCCGCGTCCGTCTGCGCGTAGACCGCCGGGAACACCTCGTCGGTGTTCTTCGCCTTGATGCGGTAGCCGCTCTCGCGCCAGAACTTCTCGACCTGGTCCAGGAAGTCCTGGCGACGGTCCGCCGACACGATGGTCATGACGGTGCGCCTGCGCGTCACGTCACAACTGCCCTTCGTCGTCGGACCGTGCGCCCACTGCACCTCGGGGTCGATCTTCTTCAGCACGGCGTCGAGCATGCCGTCGGACGTCTCGGCCGCCTCCTGCATGTCCATGCCGTTCCCCTTGGTGCCGTTGTCGCTCCTGGCGCTCCCGGTGTCCGTGACGCCCTTGGCCGCACCGGTCCTGCCCTTCGTACCCGATCCGGCCTGCTCGCTGCCACAACCGGACAGCGCGAGACCGACCACCAGCGCCACCGTCGCGATCTGGAACTTTCGCCTCATCGGTACTCCTCAATCTTGAGCCGGTCGGCGTTCCCCGACACGATAAGAGCGATGCTGTCCGCGGAGACGGCGTCCCGTGACGGGGTGAAGTAGTTGGAGTGCGAGTCGAAGCTCATGGGCTTGCCCGGGTCGACCGGGAACCGCCTGGCCCCGAACGCCTTGCTCGCCGGGTCCTTGCCGAACCAGAGGTCGTCGTCGCCCGGGTCGGCCAGGTCCCCCGCGGCGTAGGAGCCGGCCGGTCCGCCCAGCACCATGCCGATCGCGCCCACGACCACCTGCGTCTTGGACGGGAGCTTGGTCACCGGGTCGTTCTCCGCGGCACCCACGAAGACGTGCCCGGCACCGACGCCCAGGTCCGCGGCGTTGTCCACGCCCACACCGGGGCTGCCGACCAGGATGATGTCGTCCACGCCCGGAATGCCGCCGGGGTGCTGGGTCGCGGCACCCACGGCGCGCGAGCCGTAGGAGTGCCCGATGGCCGTGATGTGCGGATCACCGGTCCGGTTGGTGGCGACGATGCCGCTCATGAACTCGTTGTAGGCCGCACCGCCCTTCTCCGCCCGCTTGGTGCCCGCGACCGCCAGGCTCTGCAGCCCGTCCGGGGTCTGCGGCGCGTCGTACCCGAGCCAGATGATCGCCGCGCTGGACGGGTCGTAGCCCTGGGCGCCGATCGCCGTGTCCCGGGCCCGCTTGAGGCCGCTCTTCGCGAACTCCTCGTCGAGGGCGGTGTTCAGCCCCGGCACGTAGGCCGACACGTTCTTCGAGGTGTCGGGGTTGCCGTAGGAGACGATGGCCCGCCCGTTGCCCTCGTCACTGATGCCGATGAGGTACATCGGGGGCTGGCTGCCCTCCTTGAGCTGCCGCTCGATCTCCCGCAGCCCGGCGAGCTTCTTCTGCGACTCCTTGTCGGTCCGCCCCTCCAGCTTCGAGATCAGGTTCGGCAGGTTCCGGCGGTTCGCCGCGTCCCGGTCCGCCGCCGGGATCCCGTCCATCATCCCGATCTTCTCCGGGAAGAGGTCCAGGTAACGGTCGCGCTGTTCCTGGGTCATCCCGTTCCACCAGAACTCGCGGGCGGCCGCGTTGGCGTTGGTCGGGATGCGCTCCTCGAGGTACTTGCGCTCCGACTCGCCCACGGCGGCATCGACGCGCGTACCGGAACCGGGCATCCCGCTGAACGCCCCACCGCCCTTGCTCGCGTCCCAGGCGGCGGCGATGAACTGGCCCTTGTCCCACTTGCCGCCGGCCTTCTTCGCGGCCTGGGAGTACTGGTCGACGACGCCCTTCACGGTGTCCACGGGGTGCGCGATCGTGTCGATCGCCCCGCTGATGTCGCCCATCAGGCCGTCGTCACCGACGACGCCGGAGAGGAAACCGCCCTCGGATTCGCCGGTGGAACCGTCGACCGGGTTTTGTCTACCCGCGTTGACCTCTGTAGAAGAACCGTCGGTTCCCTCCGAACCACCGAGGCCTTCGGAGCCGCCGGTTTCGCCGGAACCACCGGAGCCGCCGGAGCCGCCGGAGCCACCAGAAATGCCGGAACCGCCAGTCGAACCGGAACCGCCGGAACCAACAGAACCACCGGTCGAGTCGGAACCGCCGGCCGTGTCCGCGCCGCCGGAGCCGGAACCACCGGAGCCGGAGCCGTTGCCTCCGGAACCATTGCCTCCGGACGAACCCGAACCACCGGTCACGGTCGCGCCTTCGGTCCCGGCCCCGGAAGTCGCGCCGTCACCGCCGCCGGAGCCGGAGCCACCGCCGTTCCCGTTCCCGTCACCGGCGACCACGTCGCCGCCGGGCGGCGCACAGGCGCTTCCGGTCAGCTGGCAGATGGCGTTCCGGATCTCGCCGGTCAGCTGACCGCCGATCCCCGTGGCCACGAGCCCGCCGATGAGGGCCACGACCACGAGGATCATGCCCAGGTACTCCATCGCGGTCTGACCGGTGTCACGACGCCACTTGGCCATCCGCACGAAGCTGAACCGCTGCTTCTCGGCGCGCTGTTCGGGAGCGAGCCTGAACCAGGCGCGCGACTGGGCCCGGGACAGCAGGACGAGGACGACGACGGGCAGCACCAGCTGCGTCACGCCCCGGCCGTTCTCCGCGTCGTTCAGCGTCGCCAGCGCCCCGAGGAGGAGCCAGGCGTGCACGGCGACGAGCCCGCGCCGGATCCAGATCCCTCCGGTGTGCAGATGGAACGACAGCACGAACCCCGTGATGCCGGGCAGAGACGCGTACAGCACCATGCCCAGCAGCCGACCGTCCACCGCATCGATCGACGAGGCCAGGGTCAGCGCGTCGAACGCGCCGACGACCGTGACGACGAAGAGCAATCGGACGAGAATCAGCACCGCTTGCAAGGAGCGTGACAGCGACTGTCTGCCCGGAGGGACCTCGGCGGTGCCCGGGTCGGCACCACCCTGTACCGTTAATACTCGTATGCCAGACACGGCGGGTCTCCCCAATTTGTAAATGGGCGCAGCGACAGTTCTCCCCCTGGTATCGGTATGCGACCACACCCGGCCAGGGCGCGGCATGGGCCCCAGGACCCAATGCCGGACTCAACGTCGTCGCCCGGCCCATCCCGTACCGTCACCGACCAGCCCGTTACGGGGCATTGGGGGCGTCGTCCCTCGCTCCCCTCCCCCTTCCCTCTCCCTCAGCCGTACGTCCTCGGGTCCTCCGTGGCCAGGCGTCGCAGTGCGGCGGCGGCCCGCTCCTCGGGTGAGGTGCCGTCATCCGGGATGTGCCACATGCGCTGTTGCCAGGAATCCTCCTCCCGGGCCTGCCCGGTGGCCGGTCCCTGTCCACTGCCCGGTTCCGTGCGGTACAGGAGGGAGACGTCGGTGCAGTCCCGGTCACGGAAATCGCTGCTGATCCAGTGCAGGCGCGCGTCCCAACGGGTGAGCAGCTCCGGCCGGTCGCGCAGACCGGCGGCGATCAGCCGGGCGGTCCGGTGGGCCGGGGAGGCCCATGCGTGGTCGTTCTCGGCCCGTGCGACCTCCGCGTCGTACGCGGCGGCGTCGAAGCGGTACTCGGGCAGCTCGGACGAGGTCCACGAGAGCGAGGTCCTCCAGTCGGACCAGACGACGTGGTCCCCGTCCCTGCGGATGGTGACGTAGAGCGCCCCGCAACAGCCCTCGGTGCAGTACGCCTCGGCGAGTTGCACCTCCCGGGGTTCGTCCGTGGCCCGCAGGAGGCCGCTGTCGAGGAGATGTGCCGGGGAGTGGGCAGGCCCCCGGTCGAACACTTCCGGCACCAGGGGACGCCCGTCGAGCAGGATGCGCGTCTCGGTGCCGCCCCGGTCCCCGGGGTCGAGCTCGGTGCACTCGAACCGCAGCGGCTCCTTCGGCCCGGTGACCCGCCGGAACGGCCGGCGTGCCGTCCGCCGGATCCAGTCCGCCCGCCAACGGCGCTCGACGGCTGCCGAATCGGACTCCGGGACCGGGCCCGGTTCGGGGTTCCGGTTCTCTCCGGGGCCGCCGTCGGACACGACGGCCTTCCACCCGGGCCGGTTCAGTACGGATTCCAGCGCGGCCAGCAACGCCTCGCGCCGGCCGGTCTCCCAGTCGAGTATCCGGCTCGGGCCGCTGTGCAGTTCGAGGGCGACGGACAGCAGGAGCGCGTAGTGGTCGATGCCGGGCGGCAGTTCGGCGGCGCGTGCGACGAACGCCTCGTACGCGCCGATCGCTTCCGGGTAGCGGAGGATCTCGGCCCGGTCGTCGTGCACGCTCGCCGTCCAGAGCAGCAACTGCCCGGCCCATGCCAGCAGTTCGGCGTTCGGCGGGTCATCCGGCCGCCGGTCCGCCCGAAGGATGTCGACGAGCCGGACGGCTTCGACGACCCTGCGGACGGGCGTGGTGCCGTTGCTCCTCATGTCCCGGGGAAGGGCCACCAGGCACCGCAGGACGGCGTCCGCATCGCCCGCCACCAGGGCGTCGACCAGACGGCGCTGCTCCGGCCCCTCGGTGTAATGCCCCAGCCAGACCAGGGCCGCCACGGGCCGGTCGATGCCGTCGAGCGCCAGGACGGCAAGGTCGGCCAGGTCCCCCAGCTGCCCGAGGACCTTCAGATACGACACGTCCTCCGGCTCACCGAAGCGGGCGAGGAGCGCCAGGCCGACGCAGACGGGCAGGAGGGCGGTTCCCGTACGCACCAGGCAGCGGCCGAGCGCACGGGCCCGGACCTCGTCGTCGATGGCCGCCCCGGAGACCACGTACCGGACATGGCCGTCACGGGCCTTCAGTTCGCGAAGGCCCCGGTGGATCTCTTCGGCGGCCCGTGCGACGTCACCCCGGCCTGCATGGGCCTCGTCCGAAGCGGTCTCGTCCGGAGCAGTGTGGGCCGGAGTCGTCAGCCAGGGGTTCAGTACGGCTTCCAGGGCCTCGCAGGTCTCGGACCACCCGGTTCTCTGCCCGGTGGGTTCCGGCTGGGGCGGAAGTTCGTAACCCCTGGCGGGGAGCCTGCCGCCGGGCTCTCCGCGGTGGAGGCGCAGGGCGTAGGCGTACAGCGAGGGCCGGGGTGCGAGCGCGCCGCGCTCTTCCTGGGCGCTCAACGGGCGGAGTGGGTCTCGATTCCCTGAGTCATGCGCGAAGCCTGGCAGGCTCCCCGGACCCGCGCCACCGGTTTCCACTGCCTGCCGCGACGAACGGCCGGAACCCGGCGGGACGAGCTGTCCGAAACCGACCGCGAGGACGTCAGCAGGACGTCAGTGAGACGTCAGCAGAACATGAGCGACCCACAGGAAGCTTTGGTTGTCAAGAGGTCAGAGAGAGCGGCTAGCCGCAGGATTCGGGCCTTGTCTCACCCTCATCCTGGGAGAATTCCATGCGCACGCTCCGCACCCGCAAGCACACCGCCGCTCTCGGCGCCGTCACCGCGGTGCTCGCCCTGGCCCTCACCGCCTGCGGCGGGGACGACACCGGCACGAAGTCCGCCGGCCCGGCGAGCACCGGCGCGTCGACCACCGCCTCCTCGGGCTCCGAGGGCACCTCGAAGACCGACGGGGCCTCGAAGGGCACGGACTCCGAAGGCACCTCGAAGACCGACGGCACCGTGCAGCACACCGGTACCTCGAAGAAGACGGGGACCTCCGGCAACAGCGCCGCGAGCGCCGGTGGCAACACCAGCGACAGCTACGCCTACAAGCACCCGTGCAGGAGCAGCGACCTGTCGGTGCGCGTGTACCCCCGCGAGGGCTCGGCCACCCAGCACGTGATCGAGATCAACAACACCGGCGCGAACTCCTGTGGCCTGAGCTACTTCCCGCAGGTCAGCCTGGGTGCCGCGAACGCCTCGGACCACAGCGGCGACATCAGGCCGGCGGTTCCCGGCGGCCTGGGCGGCGCGCCCGCGTACCCGGTCAAGCCCAAGACGGCCGCCATCGCGGTGATCGACCTCAACCCGGCCGGCAAGGGCGGCGTGACCTGGGTCAACGAGATGAACGTGCTGCCCGACGGCGACCACATGGCCAACGCCGACACGCAGAACTTCGACCTCGGCCCCGACGTCAAGGTCGACAGCCCGAAGCTGGGCCTGTACCGGAGCACGGTCGCCGAGGCAGTGAGCTCCATGCAGTCCGCAGGCTGATCACTCCCCACCGCATACCGGGGCCCGGGCCCACCACCTGGTGGGCCCGGGCCCCCGTCACTTGGCGGGCGGTGACACCGAGCCATGGGGTGAACCGCTCCCAAGCGTCTGCCGTGTCGATCCGGACACGGAGTTTGGCCCACCGGTTGTCGCCGTCCTTGATCTCGGTGGAGACGCGTTTACCGGTGGCTTCCGATTTCAGGACCCATTTCCGCCCCGCGGACTTGGCAATCGCCTCGGTGTCCGCGGCCGCCGCTGCGGGGGCGAAAAGCAAAGTCGCACCCAATATCGCTGCGAACACGGCGCCCCAAATCATTGTTCGACAAAACGAACTCCCCTGCTTTGCTCGTACTTGTGAGCGGTTCAGGATCATTCCACGCGGGTCTCCCCCGGCTCCGCCCTTTCTTCACCCCTCTCATCCCTTCCATCCCTCTCACCCCTCCCACCCCTTCGCCACGCATTCGACCCAGAGCAGTTTTCCGCCCTGCCCGGGCAGCCCGGTCTGCATGAGGTGGGCACCCCAGCGTTCCGCGTAGAGGGTGACGAGATACAACCCCCGTCCACGCTCGGCGAGTTCGTCCGGGGTCGGGGTACTTCGCTGGAAGGGGGCGGGGATGTGCGGATCGGTGTCCCAGACGCTGAGCCGGACCCGCCTGCGTCCGGCGTCGCGCAGGCGCAGGGAGTACGGGCCCGAGGAGTACAGGTAGGCGTTGGTGACCAGCTCGCTCGCCAGCAGCTCGGCGGTCTCGGTCAGTTCGCGCATGCCGTGCACGCGCAGGACGTTGCGCAGGGTGGCACGGGCGACGCCGGGGGCGCGGGGATCCTGCGGGAGTTGGAGTGTGTAGGTCCAGGGCGGGGATACCGTGGCACTGGCCATGAAGGTCTCCGTTCACGGAGGGAAGTCGGATGGTGCGCTTCGGATTGCCCGGTGACGAGACCGCTCCGTCGAGCGGGGTACTTCCGGGCGGGTGGCCTGGGATCCAAGGTAGCGATTCACGGTTAATGCATTAACCGAATCCCGGTAAATCCATAAACTGCCACCCTTGTGGGTGACCAGCCACTCAAGGAGGCGAGCAAGTCCGTGAGAAGCAACCCGACAGGTCGCCAACTCCGTTTTGGCTCTGAACTGCGCAAACTCCGCGAGCGCGCAGGCTTCACCGCCACCCAGGCCGGTCAACTTCTGGGCATCAAGCAGAACCAGATCAGCAACATGGAGGCGGGACGCGTCGGCGTGAGCCCTGAGCGCGTGCGCGCTCTGGCCTTCCACTACAACTGTTCCGACAAGGACATCGTCGCCGCGCTCGGGAACATGACCGGCGACCGCACACGCGGATGGTGGGAGGAGTACCGGAAGATCCTGCCCGCGCCGCTCCTCGACCTGGCGGAGATCGAGCACCACGCCCACCGGCTGCGTACGGCCGTGACCGTGCACATCCCCGGTCTCCTCCAGACTGCGGAGTACGCGCGCGAGGTCTTCCGTCAGGACGTGCCGGAGCTGTCGCCTCCCGACATCGAGCACCGCATCTCGTTCCGCATCAAACGGCAGGCCGTCCTGTTCGGGGAATCACCGACACCGCATCAGGCCGTCATCCACGAGGCCGCGCTCCGCATGCGGTTCGGCGGCCCGAAGGTGACCCGCAATCAGCTTCAGCACCTCCTCGACACGGGAGAACGGGATCACATCACCCTTCGGGTGATCCCCTTCTCCGCAGGGACCTTCGCCGGGTCCGGCCAGTCGATCTACTACTTCCTGGGCCCGGTGCCGCAGCTCGACACCGTCAACCTGGACCAGTCCCACGGTCCCGTCTTCCTCGACGCCGAGGACCAGTTGGAGAAGTACCGCGTGCTGCTCAGCCGTATGGAGGCGGCCGCTCTGGACCACGACGCTTCCAGGGACTTCATCCACCACATCATCCGCGACCTGTGAAGGAACCCGAGATGCCCTCTCCCACCTGGCAGAAGTCGTCCTACTGCGCACAGGGCAACTCCTGCATACACGTGGCCGCCCCCACTCCCGGCACGATCGGCCTCACCGAATCCGCCGATCCCACCGGGGCAGTACTCCGCACCACACCCACCGCCTGGGCCGCCCTCCTACACGCCATCAAGAAGGGCCTTCCCCATGACTGACGCCCCCGACCTCACCCAGGGCCGGGCCGCGCCCGCCTGGCAGAAGTCGTCCTACTGCGCGCAGGGCGAAGCATGCATACCCGTGGCCGTCCCCACCCCCGGCACGATCGGCCTCACCGAATCCGCCGACCCCACCAGGACGGTCCTCCGCACCACACCCACCGCCTGGGCCGCCCTCGTCCGCACCATCAAGGAGGACCGCTCCCATGACTGACGCCCCCGACGCATCCGGCATCCCCACCGACCTCACCTGGGTCCGGGCCGCACCCGAGGACGCGGAGGGGCCCGGGCCCTGGATCGAGATCGCCTTCGGGCCGGACGAACTCGTTTACCTCCGCGAGACCGGTGACCCCATCAACATCGTCACGACCACCCGGACCAAGTGGGAGGCGTTCACCAAGGGCGTCGTGGCCGGCGAGTTCGACCACTTCGCCGAACCCCTCGACGGGGAGGGGGCGAGGAGCTGAAGCCGGTGCGGCGGCACCCGGCGCGGGGGCGGCCGGTGGCCCGGTTCGATCGATGCGCTGGATCAAGCCAGCTCGCCGAAGCGGACAAAACGGCCTTCCCTGGCGAATAATCCCTGCCGGACACCTCCTTTTCGAGACAGCTCCCCCTCGTGGCGGACGCCCCGCCAATGCCCCCAGAACGACCGGAATCCGGACGGGGACCACTCCGGCGGGATGGGTAACGTTCGAGGGCGTGGGAGTCACCCGACACGGGGCGAGGTGGGGGCACTGAGCGGGGTAGTGATCTATCTGCCGCAGCCGAGCGGTGCCGTCGGGGGAGCACCGTGCGGCGACCCGGTGACGTTGCGGCTCGGCCCGGGGGAAACGGCGCGCTTCGGGCGGGGCTCCGCGACGATCCCGGTCGAACTGCGCCTGGACGACGAGGCCATCTCCCGGCTGGCCGGCGAGATCCGGGTGACGGACGACCACTGGCAGCTCAGCAACCACAGCACGACCCAGAGCTACCTGGTGGAGAACCCGGAGGGAGCCGGGGAGTACCTGCGGGTCCCGCCCCGGCGGGCCGGTGCCCCGATCCCCTTCGAGTTCTCCCGGGTCGTGCTGCCCACCCGCCGCGACACCACCGTCGCCTTCCAGGTGTTCGCCCCCGACCACGTCTACCTGGACCCCGACGGCCCGGCGGGGCCGGGGGACGGCCGCACCGTCATGGCGTACTCGCTGGACGAGACGGCCCTCTACTTCCTGGTCCTGGTCGCGCTCTGCGAGCCGCGGCTGCGCGACGAGTCGCCGGTCGCGGTCCCGACCACCCCGCAGATCGTCGAACGGCTCCGGGGGCACGTCGCGTGCGGCCGGTTGCGGGCCCGGGCGGTCAGCTCGCACATCGACTACCTCGCCGAGGAGAAGATGCGGATCAGCACCCCGGCCGGGAACGGACCGGGAGGGGCGCGCCGCAACGGGAAACGGGAGGCGCTCGTCGGGATCGCGCTGCGGTTCGGACTCGTACGGGAGGAACATCTGGCGCTGCTCCCGCCCCGGGCCGCCACCCGCGCCCGCGAACGGTAGCAGAGCAAGGGGCAGTTGAGCCCCGGGCTCGCGAAATGCTGCGGGCCCCCGGGGCGCTGCGGCAGGATCACGAAGACCGCGGGCCCACGGAACACCGCGGGCCCACCGTGTGCGGCGGCGGCACGCCTCGGTGCGGGCGGGCGGGCGGGGGGACCGGAGGCGAGAACGGTGCATGCGCGGGGCGACACATCGGAAAGCGACCACACGGAGCCGCTCCCGTACGGCTATCGGGTCGGCCGTTGGGAGGTCACCGGGCCCATCGCGTCCGGCGGCTGGGCGACGGTCCACGCCGGCCGCCGCGTCGGCGCTCCGACAGGCCCGCCCGAGGAGCCGGTGGAGGGCGCACCCGACGAGCCGGCAGAAGTCGCGCTCAAGTTCCTGCCGACCGCCGGGCTCGCACCGCGCCAGGCCCGCAAGGTCGCGGAGACCGCCCGGCGCGAGGTCGAACTCTGCCACCGGGCCGGGCATCCGGGGCTGATCCGCCTGCTGGACTCCGTCGTGATCAGCGATCCCGACCGGGCGTTCCTGGACGGGGCGATCGTGCTGGTGATGGAGCGGGCCGAACGCAGCCTGCGGGAGGTGTTCGACGCCGGGGTCGCGGAGGCGGACGTGGCCCGGCTGTTCGCCGGGATCTGCGAGGGCCTGGCCCATCTGCACCGCAGCGGCTGGGTGCACGGCGACCTCAAGCCGGAGAACATCCTGCTGATGGCCGACGGCACGCCCCGGCTGTCGGACTTCGGGCTCGCCACCGAACTGACCGGCACCGCCGGCACCCACGGGTACGCGCCGCCGATGGGCACCCCGGACTACCTCCCGCCCGAGCGCTGGCGGGCCCCGCTCGGCGAACACGGCGTGGAGGTCCGGCCCAGCGCCGACATCTGGGCCCTGGGCATCATGATCCACGAGGTGTTCGCGTCCGGCGCCTCGCCGTTCCCCGGCGCGACGTCGACGGCGCGCGGCGCGGCGGTCCAGGAGTACGCCGCCGGGCGCGCACCGCTGCGGATCGACCGTGCGCTGCCGCCGTTCTGGCGTGACCTGGCCGTCGACTGCCTGGCCCCGACCCACGCCGAACGCGCCGCGCACAGCGCCGAGAGCATCCTGGCGCGCATCACCGCACGGTCGTCGTCGCGGTCATCGTCTCTGTCACCCTGCCCGGAGCCGTCGCCGTCGCCCCACCCGGAGCCATCGCCATCGCCGTCGCCTCGCCCTACGCGTACGCCCCGCCCTCCCCGTACACCCCGCCCGGCACGTCGCCGCCGGTGGCTCCGTACCGCCCCGGCAGCCGCCCCCGTGGCCGTCGCGGTGTGCGCGGTGGCCGCGACGGTCTGGGCGCACGCCGTCGGCGGCGCCGCGCCGGACGCGCTCGGCGAACCGACGGGGCGGCTCCGGGTGTTCAACGCCGACGACGGCTGCCGGGGCCGTACCGACCGGAGTCCGCAGTGCAGCCTCGGCCTGGCGATCGACCCCCTCCGGCCGTACACCATCGACAACGTTGTTCCGACCCGGGTGTGGCACGGCGACGTCCTCGCCGTCCACTGCCGGCTCCTCCGGGGGACGCCCATCATCGACGAGTCCGACGCGAGCTCCACCCAGTGGTACCGGGTCCGGCTGCCGGCCGGTTCCGACCGCGCCTCGGCCTGGTTGCCCGCCGTGCGCACGACGGACCACCCCCGGGTGCCCGACTGCGAACCGCCGAAGTCGCCGGACCCACCCATGCGGTGAGTATCGGCGCCCATGCCGCGGATTGTCACTCCGGATCGTTCCGGATGTGCCGGACAGTCACCTCATGACTACCTTGCGGACCGTCGGCCGACGGGCCGCACAAGGCCGTTCCGACGCGAAGGAGCAGACACGTGCGTGGCTCGACCGAACGACGACGCGTGATGAGGAGATCAGCGGTCCTGCTGATCGCCGTGGCCATGTCCGGCCTCGGCAACCCGGCGGCGTTCGCGCAGGGCGCGGGCGACGTACCGGGCCCCCTGGGGAACTCCGCCCCGGCCGAACTCTTCTGCGACATCCCGGCGAACCGGGACATCGCGGTGACCCGCAAGGTGTACGAGGTCGGGCAGCGCCGCGGCGTGTCCGCCAAGGTGATGCTCGCCGGATTCGAGACGGGCTGGGTCGAGTCCCGCATGAACAACCTGGCCTGCGGGGACCGGGATTCGCTCGGCGTCTTCCAGCAGCGGCCCTCGATGGGCTGGTGCGAACCCGCCCAGTGCCTCGACGTCGACTACGCCGCGAACAAGTTCTTCGAGGTGGCCCAGCAGATGGAGCCCGACTGGGCCACCGCGGGCGAACTGGCCCAGGCCGTCCAGCGCTCCGCGTACCCGGAGCGCTACGGCCAGGCGGAGGGCTACGCCCGGGAGCTGATGGCCGAGGCGTTCCAGCCGTACGGCACGATCGGCGCGAAGTACGCCGCCCTGGGCGGCAGCGACGGACCGCTCGGCGCACCGGTCCGCGCCGAGGAGGACTCCTCGCTCGGCGGACGCTTCCAGCTCTTCCGGAACGGGATCATCATCTGGCACCCGGACGTGGCCCACGCGATCCACGGCGACATCCTGCGGAAGTTCTGGGACACGGACGCGGAACGCCGCTGGGGATTCCCCACCATGGACGAGGCGGACGCCGCACCGGCGCCGGACGGCACCCGGGGCCGCTACCAGTTCTTCGAACGCGGCCTGTTCCTCTGGTCCCCGCAGACCGGCACCCACACCGTCCACGGCGCGATCCACGACGCCTTCCACGCCGCCGGGCACGAGGCCGCTCTCGGCTACCCCCTCACCGACGAGACCGACGAGGCGGGCGGCGGCAAGGCGCAGAAGTTCCAGAAGGCCACCATCCACTGGAACCCCGAGAGGGGCACCTGGATCACCGACAACTGCCCCCTTCCCCCTTCCTCCTCCCTTCCCTCTTCCCCCAGGAGGTCATCTTGAGCGAGCACCGACCCACCCGCAGAAGTGTCCTGAAGACCGTCGGCGGAATCTCCGCCGCGGCGGCCCTCGGCGGGGCCGGCGTCCTCGGAACGGCCACCGCGGCCCAGGCGGCGGGGGACGGCTTCGGGCTGCGCATCGTGGACCGCAACGAGAGCAACAGCCGCATGTGGTACTACCGCTTCCAGACCGACGCGATCGGCTGGAACCCGGGCGTCAACGTCCTGCTCCCCGACGGCTACCACACCAGCGGACGCACCTACCCCGTCCTCTACCTCTTCCACGGCGGCGGCACCGACCAGGACTTCATCACCTTCGACCGCATGGGCATCCGCGACTGGACCGCGGGCAAGCCGATCATCGTCGTGATGCCCGACGGCGGCCACGCGGGCTGGTACTCCAACCCGGTCAGCTCCAACGTGGGCCCCCGCAACTGGGAGACGTTCCACATCGCCCAGCTGCTCCCGTGGATCGACGCGAACTTCCGTACGTACGCCGAGTACAACGGCCGTGCCGTCTCCGGGTTCTCGATGGGCGGCTTCGGTGCGCTGAAGTACGCGGCCAAGTACTACGGCCACTTCGCCTCGGTCAGCGCCCACTCCGGACCGGCCAGCCTGCGCCGCGACTTCGGCCTGGTCGCCCACTGGGCCAACCTGTCCTCCGCCGCCCTCGACCTGGGCGGCGGCACGGTCTACGGCGTACCGCTGTGGGACGAGGCCCGGGTCAGCGCCGACAACCCGGTCCAGCGCATCGAGAGCTACCGCAACAAGCGGGTCTTCCTGGTCGCCGGCACCAGCCCCGACCCGATCAACTGGTTCGACACGGCCAACGAGACCCAGGTCCTGGCCGGTCAGCGGGAGTTCCGCAGCCTGCTGGGCAAGGCGAACATCCCGCACGAGTGGCACGAGGTGCCCGGTGGCCACTTCGTCCGCCCCGACCTGTTCAAGCGCGACCTCGACGGCATCGTCGCCCGACTCCGCAAGGCGTAGGCACGGACGTCGGACCGTCGGACCGTCGGGCCGACGGCCCCACGCCACCCTGCCCCACGAACCCCCTGACCCCACGAACCTCCTGCCCCACGAACCCCCTGGCCCACGGACCCACAGACCCACGGAGGACCGAACATGCCCACCCCCTCGCAGCCGGACCACCGGCACACCACCCGTCGGTCGGCGCTCAAGGCGGGCATGGGCTTCGCCCTGGGAGCCGGCCTGCTGGGTGCCGCCCCCGGCACGGCGACCGCCGACGACCGGTCCGCCCGGACGGCCCCCGACCGCCCGGACGCCCGGCTGCTCCAGACGGGCACGCCCCTGTGCGAGCAGCCCGGCGACTCGGCGAGCGCGCAGGGGCTCGGCTCCGGGGACCTGGCGATCCCCTACCACCGGGAGCACGACAACACCTGGGGCTACGTGTTCGGCGACGCGTTCGGCGGGATCGCCCAGGCCGACCCCTACCTGGGATCCCCGGTGATCCTGAACCAGGCGTCCTTCGACGCCTCCGGCGGGACCCCGATCTCGTTCTCCTGGGCGATGCCCACCGGCGGCGCCGCCAAGCAGTGCCTCGACTACGCGCACTGGGCCGACAACGGGCACGGCTTCGAGATCACCCGCATCCCGAACGACTGCATCGAATTCGGCGGGCGCACCTACATCCAGTACACGTCCGTGGCGCTGTGGGAGAACATTCCGGCCGGGTACGACGGCTCACTGATGTCGGGCGTCGCCTACTCGGACGACTACGGCGTGACCTGGCAGGACTACCCGTACCACTGGGCCGGCGACACCCAGGGGACGAACCAGTCCATGTACGGGATGTGGTCGTTCGCGGGCATCGACCCCGACGGCTGGCTGTACATCTTCTCCAAGCGCTGGAACGGCACGCACACGAACACCGCCGACGGCGGCGCGATCCAGCTGTTCCGCATCCGGCCGGACGAGTTCCGCGCGGGCAACTTCGGCGCCCAGGAGAACTGGGCCTTCCTGGACGGCCGCTGGCAGTGGACGCGGGCGGCGGCCCCGTCGGTCATGCTGTCGGGCAACAAGATCGGCGAGTTCTCCGTCAAGCGGATCGGCGACACGTACTGCATGAGCTACTTCGACGTGGACGACTACTCGATCTGCACCCGCACCGCACCCCGTCCGGACGCGGTGTGGACCGCCCCCAAGGTGCAGATCGTCGGCGACGCCCTCCCGCCGCACCACTGGGGCAAGCCCCAGCTCCCGTTCCTCTACGGCGGATACATCCACCCCGGCAGCGCGAGCGCCACGTCCCTGACCCTGATCGCCTCGCAGTGGCAGTCCGTGAACCACGGCAAGACGCCCTACCGCGTCCTGCAGTACGACGGCATCCGGCCCTGACGCAAGCAGAACGCCGCACGGGGCTCCGGAATTCGCCGATCCGGTATCGGACCGTATAGAGAGGAGGCTCCTTCTCGGAACCACTGAACCGCTGAACCACTGACAGGAGCACCCCGTGACGGTGATGGTGGAGCGGCACGCCGTTCCCTCGGTCGACCAGCAGACCGCCGAGCGTCTGGCCGAGGAGTTCGAGGCGAGCCTCCGGCAGCTGGCCTCCTCGCCCGTGACCGTCGGCACGGCACTGGACGGGGCACTCCTGCACGTGCGGGCGAACCAGGCCCTCAATCCGCGCGGCAACCGTTTCGACACGTGGGACGCGACCGTCTCCGCCATGCAGATGGGGACGGCGGCCTTTGCCGCCGCCTCCGTCACCGAGGGCTCGGTCGAGGCGCGCATCGCACACGAGATGCGCACTGTCGGAGCCACGGGTCCCCAGCCCCACGCCAACGCCGAGAACTGGCTGACCACGCTCTGGTTCGTCATCGTCTGCCGGGACCGGCCCCGCATGGACGCGATGTGCCGGGTCCCGCTCGGTCTCCTGCGGTCGTCCGGTGCCGAGGACGACGCGTACGTCCACCACTGGGTGGACGCCCTGCAGACGTACTGGCACGAGCAGCCGGGGCTGCCGGAGAAGCTGACGGCGGCCATCGAGCAGTCCCATCCGGGCATCGCCACGCACACGCCGCGCCATCTGCTCCAGTGCGTGCGGTATCCGCCGATCAACCTCTTCCACCAGTTCCTGCGCAAGGACCACGCCGGGTTCAACCAGGCGCTCGTGGAGGCACTGGAACTCCACAAGGCGTACTGGAGCGCGCCGGAGCGTTCGGGAGACCTCGCGGGGTTTCTGGCCCTCGGACCGCTGGCCGTCGCATGCCTCGCGTACGACGCGGGCTTCCCCGTCGAGGTCGAGTCCGAGTACCTGCCCGTCCGCCTCCTGGACCGTTCCTGGGTCGGCGAGTTCGACACGTGAGGCCACCGGACTCCGGGTCTCCCCGCCAGGCGCCGGGCCTCACCGCCGAGTCCCCAGTCTCACCGCCGAATCCTCAGTCCCACCACCGAGTCGCCGACCTCACCGCCGAGTCCCCCGGCCTCACCGCCCGGGAGGAGCGCCGGCCGTCGCCCAGGCGTGGGCGAACCGTTCGTGCGCCGGGGCCGGCACGGCGGCAGCGGCGGACGGGTCGGCGGTCGGGGCGGACGGGTCGGCGGTCGGGGTCTTCGCGGCGGGGCGCGGGGCCTTCGCGGCGGTGAGTTCCTTGCGGACGGCGCGGTGGTGGTCGAGGGTCCAGGCGTTCCAGCGGCGTACGGTGCGGTCGGCCGGGCGGTCGAGGGCGTGCAGCTGGAGGTGGAGTGCCGCCGCGTCGCGGCCGACGCCGAGGGACTCCGCCACCTCGTCCACCAGGTCCGGGGCGCTGAAGAGCGGGTTGGCCTCGTACTGGCCCGGCGGGACCGGGGTGGCCGCCGAACGGTCCGCCAGGGCGCGCAGGGCGGTGAGCCGGTCGGCGGGTATGTCCGTGAGCGGGCCGACGGCGTCCTGGAGCGAACCGGCGGGGGCGTCCGTGAGCCCGTCGAGCAGGGTGCGGGCACCCGCCGCGGCCGGGTCGCCGACCGGTCGCTCGGTGAACGCCCAGGTGATCGCGGTGACGGCGGCCCGAGCCCCGTCGGCGTCCAGCGGGGCTTCCGGAAGGCGGCCGGTGAGCAGGGCGGTGGCCCAGGTGTCGGGCAGGCCGTGGTCCTTGGCCAGCGCGGCGGCATGGCTGCCGTCGTCGACGTACCCGGTGACCGGGAGCCGTCCGGACCATTCGGCGGCCATCCGGTCCGCGGCGGCGGTCATGCCGCCGGGGGCCCAGAGCTCCGCGGGGTCGGCGGGCACGGCGGCGGCGAGCACGGCACGCCGGCCTGCGAGGCCGAGGCGATGCCGCAGGTGGTCGTACGCGTACACGGTCTCCCGGTCGGCCTTGTACGGCTTGGTGCGGCACAGCTTCAGGTGCGCCGTGTAGTCGTCGCTGCCGAAGAAGCCGTCGAGGACCAGGGCGGCGATGGCGCGCGGCACCCCCGTACGCCAGCGGAACAGGTCCACGGCCTCCTCGGGCACCGGCAGCGGGCCGCGTTCGGCGAGGAGGGCGAGCAGGCGGGGGAGCCGGGCGGTGTCGTCCCCCGCGACGGTGCGGGTCCCGCACTCCTCGGCACCTGTGGGCTCCGGCTCGGCGGCCCGGTGCAGGAAGGGCACCAGGTCGCTGCGGACCGGGCCGGAGGCCACCTGGGCGCCGGACGCCCGGAGTTCGGCGACCCCGGCCTCGGGCGCGCGGCCGGTGCGCCAGGTGGTGCCCCGTTCCGCGAACGGCTGGCGGCTCCACACGTCGAGCAGCGCGGTGAGGGCCCCCCGGTGCTCGTCCGGGGTGGCGGCGACGACCGCCCGCCAGGCCACGGCGTCGATCCGGCCGGTCAGCGCCGCCCACTCGGGCGGCGGGGCGGGCAGGGCCAGCACCCGCACCTCGTCGTCGATCTCGCCGCGCAGGTACCGGCCGTCGGCGGCGACCGCCGTGAGGAGGGCGGGCTGCGGCTGCGGCGGCCGCTCCTCGTAGCCCCGCAGTTGGGGCAGCAGGCCGTGCAGGGCCGGGACGAGCCGGGTGTCGGGCACCGGGTCGGGCAGCTCGACGACCGGGCCGGCACGCATGACGGCCACCCGGTGCGCCAGCTCCCGGAGGCGGCGCAGCACGTCGGCGGCGAGCCGCACGGCGCGGGTGACGCCCTGCCGGACCCGGGGGTCGGTCACCCCGGGCGGCGCCACCTCGGCGCCGGACGCCAGCAGTTCGCGCACGACCTCGTCGGTGACCGCGCGCAGCGCGTGGGAGGACGGTTCGTCGCGCGGGGTGAGGAAGTGCCAGAAGGCGGGCGGCGGCACGGCTCCGGCCTCCTCGCCGAGGGTGGCCCGGACCGGTCCGCCGTAGCGGCTGCCGGGGAAGCCCCGGACCTGCCAGAGCAGCGAGTTGTCCTCGGCGGCGTGGCAGCGGACGGTGGTGTCGCCGACCACGACGGCGTCCTCGCCACCGGCCGGGAGTCCGAGGATGCCCCACGGGCGGCGGCCCAAGGTGGTGGTGCGGTAGGACGCGGTGCGGCCGTCGACGGACCTCAGCTCGAACGCGCGGGGCGAGGGACCGGCGTACGGGGTGTGGTGGTCGATCCGACAGCCGGTGAGCCGGCCGTCCTGGCCGAGCGGGGACGGCGGGGCGCCGGGCGGCAGTTCGGCGAGGATGCGGTGGTCGAGGAAGGGCCTGGTGCCGTCCGGTGACGCGTCGGGCGCGTGGAAGCCGGGCAGGGCGGGGTCGGCGGTGGGCACACCGGTGGCGGGGTCCAGGCGGGTCCACCCCTTGCGTCGGTCCTCGCCGAACACCTCGCTGCTCCAGAAGTACCGGCCGTCGTACATCTGGTAGTCGCGGAGGCCGTGGCCGATGCCCGAGGTGTCGCCGGGGCGCAGGACGTTCTCGCCGTCGAACCGGCCGCCGCCGTCCGGGGTCCGGAACTGGTAGCCGAGGCCGCCCTGGATGATGCCGCCGTAAGGGCGGAGCCCGTAGGACTGTTCCGGTTCGAACGTGTCGGCGGGGCTGTCCGACCAGTACGCCGTCGTGACGGACCTGTCCTCGCCCCCGCCCGGCCAGGAGACGAGGAACTGGCCGCCGACCCAGTGCACCGTGGGGAAGGCGGCCCCCTCCGGCAGTCCCAGGGCGTGCTCGCCGCACCGGCCCGCGTGGTCGACGGCGAACGCGCGGCGCTCCCCGTACACCGTGAGCACCGGCCAGGTGCAGGTGACGTGCACCGTCTCGGCCGGCCCGAATTCGGCGAGGGCCTCCTCCAGGGCGGGCCAGCCCAGCTCCTCGGGCAGCCCCGCGCGCAGGGCCCGGGCCAGCGGGCCGGTGAGGTCCAGCGCGTCGAGGGCCTCCTCGATGCCGTCCAGGGCCACGGCGGTGGGCCGGTCGAGGAGGCCGTGCAGCTCGTCCACGGCCTCGTCGGCCGCGGCGAGCCCGCCGCCGCGCAGGGTGTCGAGCAGCTTCTCGATCCGGCCGTGCACCTCGGCGGCGATGCCCGGATTGTGCGGGAGCCGGCTGATGGCCGTGCCGCCCCGGGACCTGAGCCCGGCGTGGACCGTGCCCTCGAGCCGGGGGCCGAACACCGGGTCGGAGGCGAGGGCCCGCAGGTCGCGCTGCGACTCCTTGTCCCAGAACTCCAGGGAGATGGCGGGGCCGGGGTCGTGGACGGGGATGCCCTCGGCGAGGCAGACGTCGAGCAGGTCGGCGTCCAGATGCGGCCACTGGTAGCGGTCCTCGTGGAGCCGGACCGGGGTGCCGTCCGCCTTCAGCCGCGGGGCGAACCGGGTGACCAGGTCGAAGAGTTCGGCGGGCATGGCCTGACGGCGCACCCCGCCGTCGGACCTGCGGTGGGAGTACTGGGCGGCGTACCGCCGCAGCCACTCGCCGAGGCCGCCCTCCGGAACGATCCGGCCGGCTGCGGCGGCGTCGGCGGCCCCGCAGCCGATGAGCAGCCGCAGCCAGGCCGCCGCGTCGTTCTTCGAATCGGGGAACAGGTCGAGCAGGGCGGTGGCCGTGTCGTCGGCCGGCCGGTGGGCGGCGAGCGGGCCGAGCGCCGCGTCGAGCAGCCGGTCCGGCACGGCCTTTCCGCGGGCGGCCGCGAGCACCTCGCCCAGCACCCGCGCCTCCTCGTCGGTGCCGTGACCGGCCGCGCGCGCGGAGTCCCGGACCCGGCGGGCCAGATCGGCGGGAAGCTCACCCGGCGACGCCGCCCAGACGGTCAGCAGCCGCACGAACTCGCGGTGCGCGTCGCCCGGTTCGAAGACCCCGGCCAGCCAGGCCGGAGCGCCGCTGATCTCGGTGGCGGGAAGCGCGCCGAACCGGGCGAACAACTGGAGGTTCGCCCACCGCCAGCCGGTGTCGACCGGCAGCTCGTGCGTACGCTCCGCAGCGCGCGCGTACCCGTACGCACGGGCGGCGGAACGGCGGTGCGTCTCCAGCATCCAGTGCCCGATGGTGTCCCAGAACCACGGCAGATGGGCGGCCGGCAGCCCCCGGGCCAGCCGCGCCGCCCCGTCCACGAACCGTCCGGGCTTCTCCCACGCCCCGTACCGGTCATGGTCCGCCTTCGCCAGCACGTCGCGGGCGTCGCCCTCGGCGCCGGGGGCGTGGACGCGCGCCCAGTCGACGTACGTCTCGGAGACGCGGTGATTGGCCGGGAGCGGAACGGAAGGTCCGGTGCTGCTGGTCATGTGTACGAGTCTGGCAGGCGGGACTGACAACCCCTCGGCCACGGGCTCCACGCCTCCGGGTCCGGCTCCGGGACCGGATCCGGGTCGTCTCCCGTTCCGGCTCCAGTGTCAGAAGGGCTGGTTATGGTCCCGGTATGCCTGCCTTTCGCGACTTCAACTTCAAGCTCCTGGTCATCGAGAAACTCATGTACCAGGACAGGACGCTCACCCCGGCCTTCAGCATCAACGAATGCCTGAAGGCGAAGGGGATCGACGACGCGCAGCTCTACGCGTACGACAACGACCTCGCCTACACGGTGCTCGACGAGGCCCGCTCCCACTTCGAGGCCCTGGAGATCAGCGAGGAACTGCTGGCGACGGTGGACACCCTCCTCATCGACGGCGGGCTCCAGGTGTACTGCGAGTGCTCCCCGGTCTGGGACGGCGAGGACGACCTGTTCGACGTGCATTCGCTCGACGACCTGGACCTGTTGCCGAACCTGCGGCGGATCATCGGCGCCGAGGACTGCGGGCTGGGCGTCCCGTTCAAGAAGGAGATCCTCGCCGCCCGGGGCATCGCCTCCGACTGAGGCCGCCGGCCCGGCCGTCGTACGATCCACCTCGTCACCGCCCGTTCCGCCCGTTCCGCCTACCGGTTGGGCACCACGTGACGGCCCGACAGGTTCGGTATATGACGGATCTGACAGATGATCCGGACATATGTCCGGTCACGTGTCCGGCCTGCGTGGCGCGGGAATGATCAGCGGCATGAACGACGAGCCGGGCCGGATCCTCCACTGGAACTTCTTCGTAGGCGGCCACCTGAGCGCATCGGTGCCCGTGCGCCTCGTCGAGCGCACCGACAGGGGCCAGCTGGTGTGGATGGAGACCCGCACCCCGATGTGGCGCACGAAGCTCCCGGGCGGGGCGCACCTGCGGGACATCGCCCCGGGCGACCGCCCCGCCGACGGATACCCGGTGGTCGCCGACCGGTGGCCGATGGGCAGCGCGCTCTTCTACCAGCCGGACGACGCCGCGCACTCGGTGCTCTGGCTCTTCGGCCGCCGAAAGAAGTTCCGCGGCTGGTACGTGAACCTGGAGCACCGGGTCCACCGCGGCGACGACATCGACATCGCCGACCACGAACTCGACATCAACGTGGCCCCGGACCGGAGCTGGCGGTGGAAGGACGAGGAATCCTTCGCCGAGAAGACCGGCGACCCGGCCTACTGGTCGGCCGACGAGGCATCGGCCATCCGCGAGGAGGGCCACGCGGTCGCACGACTCGCCGAGGCTGGAACGTTTCCCTTCGACGGCACTTGGTGCGATTTCCGGCCACCACGATCCTGGAAAACCCCGCCCCGGCCCCCCGTGCCGCGCCACCCGCTGCTCTGAGCACCCCTGCTCCGACCGGACCGAGGACCCGCCGGGACCCGTCGGAACCTGCTGAGGCCTGCGCAAAAAATCTCGGCCAAGGTGGCGGGATGGCAGTCATTGCCCGGGGTCACCCTCCGTGATACACAGAGTAATCATACGTATTTGGTCACATACCGCTCCGACCCGCTGGTCAGGACGGCCGGACCGGTCAAACGTGCGGGATCCGGGTAAAGAGAGCCGTCAAGCCGTCGTGCGAAAGCAGTTTCATCAGCGAAGATAGAGAGTGACCCGTGCCGCGCGGCAGGGGGCAACGAACTACCCAACAGGGGCGGTGACTTACATGATCCTGGCAGCGGAAAAGGGCGACATCACCACCATCATCGGCGGAATCGCCCCGAACTGGGGGCCGTTCGGGTCCTTGGGCAACGAGGCCCGCGTAATGATCGAGGTCGTGATGGCCATCGCCATCCTGCTCTGCCTCGGCATCGCGGTGTGGGGCGCGGCGAAGCAACGCATCGGCGCCACGGCCCTGCGCGACACGTTCAGCGCCGAGCAGGGCAAGGGGCTGATCGTTGCGGGTCTGACCGGTGTGTTCATCATCGGATCGCTGGGAACCGTGTTCACCATCGTCTACGGAATGGCTGTCTGACCGGCAGTCGGCCCACGCCAGGGGCGATCCCGCCCATCCCCACCATCCGTCCGTCGTGCCCACCGGCAGAGGTTGCGTCTCCCTGATGTCGAGTCATCACACCGCGTCCGCGCGGAAACCTGCACGGCTACCGTCGTACTACCCGGTCCAGGAAACGGTTGAGGGGGCGTGCGCGGCATGAGCCACGGCGACGAGGGCGGCTACGGCGACGACGCTGTCCGTACCGATGATCCCTACAGCACCATCGGCGGCACGCGCCAGACCCGTACCCGGCTTCCCGACGGCGAGGGCGAAGGCTACGGCGCTTCCCGCCGCCCCGCCCGCAAGCCACGCTCCCTCGTCACGATGGTCGGCGTGGTCGTCCTCCTGCTCGCGGCCATCGCCTTCGCCAACATGGGCGGGGGCGACCGGAACGACAACGGCGACGGGTCGGGGGGCCCGGGAAGCAAGCCGGACTCGTCGTCCACGGCGGCCACGGGGACGAAGCCGGTGACGGGGAAGAACGGCACGATCCCGTCGGGGTTCGCCCATGACGAGCAGGGGGCGCAGAGCGCGGCGGCGAACTACGCCGCGCTCCTGGGCTCCGACGGCATGTTCAACAAGACTCGTCGGCACGAAATCGTGCAGGCCATCGCGGAATCCAGCACGAACGACAGTCTTCAGAAAGGCTTCGACGCCGACTACTCCCCAAATTTCCTGGCTCAGATCGGCCTCAACGCCGATGGCACTGCCCCGGCCGGATCGGTCTTCGTCAACCGGACCCTGCCGGCGGGCACGAAGATCAAAACTTACACAGACCAGTCCGCAGAGGTGGAGGTCTGGTGCTCGGGCCTGTTCGGCCTCACCGGTGACGAGTCCACCAAGCCGGTCACCAATGGTTGGTTCACCGTGACCATGAAACTCAAATGGAACGGATCCGACTGGAAGGTCCTGGAGACCAGCCAGAACGAGGGCCCCACCCCCGTGACCGGTGACAATCCCGTTTCCGGCTCCGACGAGATCGCTGACGCGGTGAATGGGTTCGGAGGTTTCACCTATGCCCGGTAGCCTCCGAGCCCGCGTCGGCTCGGTCACAGCGGCGCTCGGCACTGTCCACGCGCTCTTGTTCCTGTTCGCCGCACGAGCAACCGCAGATCCGACCCCCGACCCCTCTTCCTCCCCCTCCGTCTCCCCCTCGCCCTCGCCCTCGCCGAGCGGGAGCAGCGACGCATGCGGACTCATCGCCGGGCCGGCACGTGACTACTGCGAAAACGGCGACGGCAACGCCTCCTCCAACGGCGTCGCCCCCTCCGGCCTGAACGACTCGCTCGACCCGCTCTCCTCCCTCGCCCGCGGCTGCGCCGACGCCGCCGCGTGGATCGTCGGCAAGCTCAGCGAGGCCGTGAAGAGCACCGCCACCGTCGACTTCACGAACACCAAGTTCCTCCAGCAGTACGCGATCGTCTTCGCCGCCTCCACCGTCCTCACGCTCATCCTGTGGCTGCTGGCCGTGGCCAAGCGGGCGATCCGCGGCGTGCCGCTGACGACCGCGATCTCCGAGGCCATCGGCTTCCTGTGGCTGACGGTGCTCGCCTCCGCGTTCACCCCGCTGATCCTCTACACGGTCGTCTCCGCGACCGACGGCGTCACCGAGGTCATCGCCACCTCCTCGGGCGGGCAGACGGACGTCTTCTTCGGGTCGTTCGCCGAAGCCCTCAAGAAGGGCACCGACATCGGCGGCGGGCCGATCATGCTGATCGTCGTCTCGCTCGTGTCGATCCTCGCCGCGGGCATCCTCTGGCTGGAGCTCGTCATCCGGGCCGCCCTGCTCTACGTCGGCGCCCTGCTCGGCACCGTCGTCTACGCCGGGCTCGTCGACAAGAACATGTGGGGCCACGTCCGGCGCTGGGCGGGCATCATGATCGCGGTGATCATGGTGAAGCCGGTCATCGCCGTCGTGCTCGGACTGGCCGGCGCGCTCTCCCAGAACGAGGGACCGGACGCGATCTCCGCCGTCGTGTCGGGCCTCGCGATCATCCTGCTGGCGATCTTCGCCTCCGCCATGATCTACCGGTTCGTCCCCGGCTTCGGCGACGAGATCCAGGGCGCCCGCACCAACCGCAAGCAGGCCACCGACGGCTCCCAGGCCGCCGCCCTGGTCAGCTCCCCCGCCGCCCTCGTCTCCCAGGGCATCAAGACGCACAGCGGCCGCAGCGGCTCGGACGGCGGCACCAGCACGGGCAGCGGCAGGCCCGCCAACCCGATCAGCGGCGGTGTCGCCGCGCACAGCTCCCGCGGCTCCGGCGGCGCCCCCGCCGCGCCCCCGCCGCGCAGCGGATCGGCGCCGACCTCCGGCACCCCGCACGGCAGCCGCTCCCACCGGGGCGGCGGATCAGGCAGTTCAGGCAACAACAGCACCGGAGGTGGAGGGCGTTGACGACTCCGTCCCACACGATCGCGCCCCGCCGCACGTATCTCATCGGCCGGGCCCGGCCGAACGCGATCGTCGGCAAGAACCGCGAGACCGGCGAGATCGCCCTGATCATCGTCGGCGCGTTCCTCGGCATGATGAGCGGGCTGATCGTCCCCGTCCTGCCCCTGCGGATCGCGCTGCTCACCGGGTTCCCGTTCCTCGCCCTGGCGATCGTGTACCTCCCGTACAAGCACCGCACCTTCTACAAATGGTTTGAAATCAACCGCAGCTACAAGCGCACCCTGCGCCGCGGCACGACCTACCGTTCCGCCGCCATGGAGGCGGGCGTCGGCGTCGACGGACGCGAGGTCGAGATCGGACCGCCCCCCGGCATCGGCCGGATCAACTGGCTCTCCGCGCCCTTCGGGCCGGACGAGATCGCCGTGCTCCTGCACGCCGACCGCCGCACCGTCACCGCCGCGATCGAGATCGAGGGCCCCGGCGTCGGCCTGCGCGACAGCGAGGACCAGGAAGCGCTCGTCGACCGCTTCGGCACCCTGCTGAAGCACGTCGCCAACGGGGACGGCTTCGTGACCCGCCTCCAGATGCTGGCCCGTACCCTCCCCGCCGACCCCGACGCGCACGCCAAGGACGTCGCCCAGCGCGGCGACAAGTCCTCCCCGCTCTGGCTGCAGGAGTCCTACGACCAGCTCCAGTCCATGGTCTCCACCTCCAGCGAGCAGCACCGCGCCTACCTGGTCGCCTGCATGCACTACACCCGCGAGCTGGCCGCCGAGGCCAACGCCATGGCCCGCGCCGCCCGGACCGGCCGCAAGATCGACCGGGACGCCGGACTCGCCGTCGTCATGGCGCGCGAGCTCACCGACATCTGCGCCCGCCTCGCCGAGGCCGACATCCGGGTCCGCCAGCCGCTCGGCCAGAGCCGGCTCGCCTCCCTCGTGCACTCGATGTACGACCCCGACCACCCCATCGACCACATCCAGGCCATGACCAAGCGCAACGCCTGGCCGGCCGAACTGGACGCGGTCGAGCCGACGTTCCTCCAGGCCAAGACCCGTGAGTCGGTCACCCGCGCGCCCTGGTGCCACTCCACGGCCTGGGTGAAGGAATGGCCGATGACCCCCGTCGGCGTCAACTTCCTGGCCCCGCTCCTCGTCCACACCCCCGACGTGATCCGCACGGTCGCGGTCTGCATGGACCTCGAACCCACCGAGATCGCCATCGAGCGGATGCTCACCGAGAAGACGAACGACGAGGCGGAGGCCAACCGCCAGGCCAAGATGAACCGCACCGTCGACCCCCGCGACATCGCCGCGCACGGCCGGCTCGACCAGCGGGGCGAGGACCTCGCGAGCGGCGCGGCCGGGGTGAACCTGGTCGGGTACATCACCGTGTCGTCCCGTTCCCCCGAGGCCCTCGCCCGCGACAAAAGGACGATCCGGGCCTCGGCCGGCAAGTCGTATCTCAAACTGGAGTGGTGCGACCGCGAGCACCACCGCGCCTTCGTGAACACGCTCCCGTTCGCCACCGGCATCCGCCGCTGACCACCGACCACCGCCACCACCACCGCCACCGACGGTCGGACCGGCCCCACGACCGGTCACCGGCCATCACCCCCATCCACCGCCCGCCACCCACGGACGACGACCGAGAGAAACGAGAGGGAGGTCGGTCACGCCATGCGAGACCCGCTGTCCGCACTGTCGGACGCCTTCACCGCCTTCCTCTTCGGGAAGGTCGAGACGACCAGACTGCCCGTCCGCACCTCGACCGGACAGGCCCAGGCCGTCTACCTGCCCACCGCGGCCCCCGGCCTCGGCGACTCCGGCGTGATCATCGGCCGCGAGGTCTACTCCGGCAAGGGCTACATCTACGACCCGTTCCAGCTGTACGGACAGCAGCTCCCCGCCCCGCACTGGCTGGTCCTCGGCGAGTCCGGCAACGGCAAGTCCGCGCTGGAGAAGACCTACGTGCTCCGCCAGCTCCGCTTCCGCGACCGCCAGGTCGTCGTCCTGGACGCCCAGGGCGAGGACGGCGTCGGCGAGTGGAACCTCATCGCCCAGGAGCTCGGCCTCACCCCGATCCGCCTCGACCCGACCGCCGCGCTCAACGGCGGCATCCGGCTCAACCCGCTCGACCCCTCGATCACCACCACCGGCCAGCTCGCCCTGCTCCGCACCATCATCGAAGTCGCCATGGGCCACGGCCTGGACGAGCGGTCCGGCTTCGCGCTGAAGGTCGCCCACGCCTACGTCAACGAGACGATCACCGACCGGCAACCGGTCCTGACCGACATCGTCGAACAGCTCCGCCACCCGGAACCCGAGTCCGCCGAGGCGATGAACGTCGACATAGACGACGTACGGGCCTGGGGCCTGGACGTCGCCCTCGTCCTGGACCGACTGGTCGACGGTGACCTGCGCGGCATGTTCGACGGCCCCACGAGCGTCGGCATCGACCTCGACGCCCCGCTGATCGTCTTCGACCTCTCACACATCGACCGCAACTCCATCGCGATGCCGATCCTGATGGCGATCGTCGGCGTCTGGCTGGAGCACACCTGGATCAGGCCCGACCGGAAGAAGCGCATCTTCCTGGTGGAAGAGGCCTGGCACATCATCAACTCGCCCTTCGTCGCCCAGCTCTTCCAGCGCCTGCTGAAGTTCGGCCGGCGCCTCGGCCTGTCGTTCGTGGCGGTCGTCCACCACCTCAGCGACGTCGTCGACGGGGCGGCGGCCCGCGAGGCCGCGGCGATCCTGAAGATGGCGTCGACCCGAACGATCTACGCCCAGAAGGCCGACGAAGCCAGAGCGACGGGCCGGGTGCTCGGCCTGCCCCGGTGGGCGGTCGAGATCATCCCGACCCTCACCCCGGGCATCGCGGTCTGGGACGTCAACGGCAACGTCCAGGTGGTCAAGCACCTGATCACCGAGGCCGAACGCCCCCTCGTCTTCACCGACCGCGCGATGACCGAGTCCTCCGCGGCCGAACTCCTCCCGGACGACGTACGCGCCGCCGACCTGGAGGCGGAGGAACGCGCCGCACGGATCGAGCGCCAGCAACGGCTGAACGAGTCGTCCGAGTCAACGGTGGCCTGACGATGGCAGGACGCGCCGAAGAACGTACCGGCGGCGGCATCCCGGACGGCCTGCTGATCGGCCTGCTGGGCTTCCTGCTCGCCCTGACCCTGCTGATGTGGACGGCCACCGGCCTGGCCGGACTGCTCGCCCACGGAGCCTGGCCCGAGGGGGTCACGCTCCCCGAGACCCCTCTCGCCCTGCGCCGGCTCGTCACCGCGCCGCAGGACCTCCCGGCCGCCTGGCCGAACACCCCGGCGGGCGAGCTCTCGGGCTACGGGCTCTTCTGGGGCCTGTTCATCGGCGAACTGATGGTGCTGCTGGTCCTGACGGTGTTCGTACTGGGCGCGCTGGCCCGCTGGCGGGTCGTACGGGCCGAACAGCGCGCCGAACGCCTGGAGCAGCGGGAACAGCAGCGGAACGCGTACCTGGAGCAGAAGCGGTACAAGCAGCAGGAGAAGAGCCGGGGGCCGGGCCGGGGCCGGGATCAGCGGCACCCCGCGAAGACGGCGCCGGAAGAGGCCGAGAAGACCGCAGGGACCGAAGAAGTGGTCACGGAGGTCACAGAGGTCAGGGGGGTCGCAGAGTTCACGGAACCGCTGTCGGCGTTCCACGAGTCCACCGCCCCACACCGGCCCACCGCTCCCGCACCTCCCACCACTCCCGTACCTCCGACCCCCGCAGGCCCCACGGCCGCTGCCGCCCCGGTCACCGCGGCCGCCGACCTGCCCGGGCTCCCCTCCCCTCGTACGCCCCTCGTCGTCTACGGCCCCGCCGCCACCCGTCGCCCCGCCGCCGTCCACGCCATCCGCGAGGCCGAGGGGCCCGCGCTCGTGATCACCTCCGACCCCACCGTCTGGGCCGAGACGAAGGACGCCCGCGCCAAGCTCGGCCCGGTGCTGGTGTACGACCCGGGCCACCTCTGCGACACCCCCGCCCGGCTGCACTGGTCCCCCACCGCCGGCTGCGAGCAGCCCGAGACGGCCGCTGCCCGTTCCACCGCCCTGCTGGCCCCCGTCCGGCCGCAGGCCCGGATCGACGCGGCGACCGCCGACACCGCCGAAACGCTCCTGCGGTGCTGGCTGCACGCCGCCGCCATCGACGGCCGCCCCTTCCGCCAGGTCCACCGCTGGGCCCTCGGCAACAGCGCCCACGAGCCGGTGCGCCTGCTCCGTACGCACCCCAAGGCGGCCTCCGGGTTCGCCGGACTACTGGAGTCCGCGCTCACCTCCCATCCCGAACGCCGGGAAATGGCGCAGGAGTTGACGGTACGCGCCTTCGCCGCGCTCTCCTCGGTCCACATCCGCGAGGCCTGCACGCCGAACCGTGCCGATTCGCTGGTGCTGGAATCCTTCGTGGCCGAAGGGGGCACCCTCTACGTGGTGGGTGAGCCGATCGAGGACCCCCGCTCGGGGCCAGGGGCCATGCCCCTGCTCACGGCACTCGCCTCACACGTGGTCGAGCACGGCCGCCGCTCGGCCGCACGGTCAACCGCCGGTCGGCTCGACCCACCAATGACGCTCGTGCTCGACGACGTCGCCGCCGTGGCCCCGCTCCCCCGGCTCCCGGAGCTGCTGGCGAACGGTCAGGGCATGGGTCTGCCGGCCCTGGTCCTCCTCCGCTCACGCGAACAGGCCCGCGCCCGCTGGCCCCAGGAGCTCACCGTCTCGCACTGACCCCGGCCGACGTCACCACCGACGTCACCCCGGCCCACCCGGCCGACACCACCACCGACCCGCCCGGTCACACTCCCGGTCACGCCACTCGCTCATGCCGTCCGCTCACGCCACCCGGTCCACCGCGTGCTCCAGTTCGCGCTTGGACGGGTCGCCCGGCATCGGCACCGACTGCCCGGTCGCCACGAAGCCGATCCGCCGGTAGAACGCCGCGGCCCGCAGGTTGTCCTCGTGCACGTACAGCCGCACCCGTTCGATCCGCGGCTCCTCCAGCGACCAGGCCCAGTCCATCCCGGCCCGGAACAGTTCCTCGGCCAGACCCGCGCCACGCGCCTCGGGCCGTACGAACACGCCGACCACATGCGCCTGGTCCACCCCGGCCGCCTCCCCGAACCGCGCCTCCGCGTCCGGCCGTTCGATCAGCACCGTGATGCTGCCCTCCCACCGCCCGCCGGGCGCGACGGCCACGAACTGCCGCACCTCGCCGCTCCCGTCCTCGGAAGCGTTGCGTGCCCGTTCCTGCCAGAACTCGTCGGAGCAGGCCAGGCTCTGCTCGTACGTCTCCAGGAACGCGATGGCCGCGACCGGATCCTGCAGCGCGGCCAGCCGCAACTCCTTGACCCGGTCCCATTCCTCGGCACGCACGACTCGAATCACATGTTCCATCCGGCGATGGTGCCCCTGCCGTCCGACCTGCGCAAACGCTATTCCCCCTCGCCCTGTTCCCCCCTTGCCCCCGCCCCGCTCCGCCACCCGGCACCCGGCACCTCCCGGTCCCGGGGGCGCGTCCTCGGACCCGGTGTCGTACCCCGGTACTACGCGCACCGCCACGTCCCGCCCCAGGGCCGACGCCCGCCACGGGCCCGGCTCCGTAGCGTCGATCGCATGATCAGGGCTCACGAACTCACCCCGCAGACCGCCTCCCTGGAGCAGGCGTTCATGGAACTGACCCAGGAGGCGGTCGAGTACCGGATCACCGCCCCCGAACCGACCGGAGCCCCCGCATGACCGCCGCAACCACCCACCCCGACCAGCACCCCGACCTTCCCCCGGGCTCCCTCCCGGCCCCTCTTCCGGCCTCTCGGCGCTCGTACCGCATCACGCCCGCCCGGATCCTGCGTTCCGAATGGCACAAGCTCAGGTCCCTGCGCTCCTCCTGGATCACCCTGATCTCGGCATCCGTACTGGTCCTCGCCGTGGGCGTGGTCATGGGCACCACATACACCTCCGACGGCGGCGACTCCGACGTCGACACGGTGGTCCTGGTCCTCTACGGCTCGATCCTCGGCATGCTGTGCACCGTGGTGCTGGGCATCCTGGTCACGGCGGGCGAGTACTCGACGGGAATGATCCGCGCATCGCTGGCCGCGGTCCCCCGCCGGCTCCCGGTCCTGTGGGCGAAGGCGGCGGTCTTCACCGCCACCGTCCTCGTCGTCATGACGGCCACCGCCCTGCTCACCTTCCTCGTCGCGCAGTTCTTCCTCCACGACACCGACCAGGCGGCCTCGCTCGGCGACCCCGGTGTGCTCCGCGCTATCGTCGGGAACGCCGCGGGCATCACCTTGCTCAGCCTGATCGCGCTCGGCCTCGGCGCCCTGCTCCGCTCGGTGCCCGGTGCCATCGGCGCCTACATCGGCGGCGTCATGATCCTGCCGGAGGTCCTCTCCATGCTTCCGTACGACGCCGTGGAGAGCGCGATCAAGTACTTCCCCACCCAGGCGGCGGGCGCCCTCGGCTCCGCCACCCCGCTCGCGGGCGAGGCGCCCCCGGCCGGCGCCCTGCTCGCCCTGGGCCTGTGGGCCGGAGCGATCCTGGGGGCGGCCGCCCTGCTGCTGCGCAGGCGAGACGCGTGACCCGGGCATGACGAACAACGAGGATGGGCGCGTGACGAACGACGACAGGAGCCGGGCCCGGAGCGCCTCCCTCCCTGGCCCTGCCCCGAGCCCCGTCCAGGACCCCGCCCCGGGCCCCACCCAGCTCACCGGTCACATCCAGCGCCTGTTCCAGCACGTCCGCGCGTTCGACCGGCGCCGTCCGATGATCTGGAACGGGCTGCTGGCCATGGCCTGGGTGCAGTTCGCCGTCCTCGACGTCACCTCGGGCGGCTGGCGCACCGTGGCCCTCGACCCGAACGTGTCCGGGACGCTGGTCCTGGCGATGAGCATCGCCTTCTCCGCACCGCTGCTGTGGCGGCGCACGCACCCCCTGGCCGTGCTGGCGTTCATGGCCCCGGTCGCGCTGGTGAACGCCTGGTCCGGTGCCGTCATCCAGGCCGCCCACCTCCAGGAGATCGTGGTCTTCAACATCGCGCTGCGGCTGCCCGCGCGGGCCCTGGCGTGGGCGGGCGCCCTGGTTCTCGCCCCGCTCCTGGCCGGTGCGGTGCAGCACCCGCGCAGCTGGGACCCGCTGATCGTCCCCCACCTCTGGGCGTTCGCCCTCGTCGCGCTGCTCGGGATCGTGGTCCGTACCCGCAAGGAGTACACCGAGGCCCTCGTCGACCGCGCCCGCCGGCTGGAGCTGGAGCGCGACCAGCAGGCCCGGCTCGCGGCCGCCGCCGAACGGACCCGGATCGCCAGGGAGATGCACGACATCATCGGCCACAACCTGTCCGTCATCACGGGCCTCGCGGACGGCGGCGCCTACGCGGCGGCCAAGAGCCCGGAACGGGCCGCCCAGGCGCTCGAAGCCATCGGCGCCACGAGCCGCCAGGCCCTCACCGAACTCCGCCGCCTCCTCGGTGTCCTGCGGGACCACCCCGCCGAAGCCGACCGCGCCCCGCAGCCGACCCTGGACGACATGGACGCGCTCCTCGAGGGCGTCCGGACGGCGGGCCTCCCCGTACGCCTGCACATCCACGGCACACCTCCGCCGGTCCCGCCCACCGCGGGCCGCCAGCTGACGGTCTACCGCGTGGTGCAGGAGGCCCTGACGAACACCCTGAAGCACGGCGGCACCGCCCCGCCACCGACCGCGGAGGTCACCCTCACGTACGGGGCGGCCGAACTGGAAGTCCTGATCACGGACACGGGCCGGGGCACGGGGCCGGGCACCGTCACGAGCACGGATACGGGGAGAGGTACGGGCACGGCGACGGGCCCGGCCGGTCCTGACCGCGGGAACGGTGGGCAGGGCATAGCCGGGATGCGTGAACGGGCGTCCCTCTACGACGGCACGCTCGAAACGGGCCCGCGCCCGGGACCGGCGCCCGGGACCGGCTGGCAGGTGCGGCTCCGGCTCCCCCTGGAAGACAATCCTTCGTGACGCCGACGGCCAGCCCCTCATGACGCTGGAGGAAACCCCCTCGTGACGACCGTGCTCATAGCGGACGACCAGCCGATGCAACGCTTCGGTTTCCGCATGCTGTTGGAGAGCCAGGACGACATGACCGTCGTCGGCGAGGCCGGGAACGGCCACGAGGCCCTGGAGCTCGTCTCCCGGCACCAGCCGGACGTCGCGCTGATGGACATCCGCATGCCGCTCCTGGACGGCATCGAGGCCACCCGACGCATCGTCAGGGCCGGGTCCCGCACCCGCGTCCTCATCGTCACGACGTTCGACCTCGACCAGTACGCGTACGACGGCCTCCGCGTCGGCGCCAGCGGCTTCCTCATCAAGGACGCGCTGCCGGAGGAACTCCTGTCCGGCATCCGGGCCGTGGCCGGGGGCGACGCGGTGGTGGCCCCGAGCCTCACCCGCCGGCTCCTGGACGCGTACGTACAGCACCTGCCGGCCGTTCCCGGCGGCCCCACCACCCCGGACCCGCGCATCGCGGCCCTCACCGAACGGGAGCGGGAGATCCTCACCGTCATCGGCAAGGGCTGGTCCAACACCGAGATCGCCACCCGGCTGCATCTCGCCGAGTCGACGGTGAAGACCCATGTCACGCGCATTCTCGCCAAGACCGGGTCCCGCGACCGGGTCCAGGCGGTCATCCTGGCCTACGACACCCACCTGGTCACTCCGGCCTGAAAACAAAAAACCGCCGAAAGGCGGTAACGGATGAGCAACGCAGAAAAGCCCCGTGCCTGGCGGCACGGGGCTCTCCCGGAAAAACTGTTCGGCGGCGTCCTACTCTCCCACAGGGTCCCCCCTGCAGTACCATCGGCGCTGAAAGGCTTAGCTTCCGGGTTCGGAATGTAACCGGGCGTTTCCCTAACGCAATGACCACCGAAACACTATGGAATTACTGAACCACCGGTGACAACACAGCCGTTCGTTATTCCAGAACAACACAGTGGACGCGAGCAACTGAGGACAAGCCCTCGGCCTATTAGTACCAGTCAGCTCCACCCGTCACCGGGCTTCCACATCTGGCCTATCAACCCAGTCGTCTGCTGGGAGCCTTAACCCCTCAAGAGGGCGGGAATACTCATCTCGAAGCAGGCTTCCCGCTTAGATGCTTTCAGCGGTTATCCCTCCCGAACGTAGCCAACCAGCCATGCCCTTGGCAGGACAACTGGCACACCAGAGGTTCGTCCGTCCCGGTCCTCTCGTACTAGGGACAGCCCTTCTCAATATTCCTACGCGCACAGCGGATAGGGACCGAACTGTCTCACGACGTTCTAAACCCAGCTCGCGTACCGCTTTAATGGGCGAACAGCCCAACCCTTGGGACCGACTCCAGCCCCAGGATGCGACGAGCCGACATCGAGGTGCCAAACCATCCCGTCGATATGGACTCTTGGGGAAGATCAGCCTGTTATCCCCGGGGTACCTTTTATCCGTTGAGCGACAGCGCTTCCACAAGCCACTGCCGGATCACTAGTCCCGACTTTCGTCCCTGCTCGACCCGTCGGTCTCACAGTCAAGCTCCCTTGTGCACTTACACTCAACACCTGATTGCCAACCAGGCTGAGGGAACCTTTGGGCGCCTCCGTTACCCTTTGGGAGGCAACCGCCCCAGTTAAACTACCCATCAGACACTGTCCCTGATCCGGATCACGGACCCAGGTTAGACATCCAGCACGACCAGAGTGGTATTTCAACGACGACTCCACAACCACTGGCGTGGCCGCTTCACAGTCTCCCACCTATCCTACACAAGCCGAACCGAACACCAATATCAAACTGTAGTAAAGGTCCCGGGGTCTTTCCGTCCTGCTGCGCGAAACGAGCATCTTTACTCGTAGTGCAATTTCACCGGGCCTATGGTTGAGACAGTCGAGAAGTCGTTACGCCATTCGTGCAGGTCGGAACTTACCCGACAAGGAATTTCGCTACCTTAGGATGGTTATAGTTACCACCGCCGTTTACTGGCGCTTAAGTTCTCAGCTTCGCCGACCCGAAAGTCGGCTAACCGGTCCCCTTAACGTTCCAGCACCGGGCAGGCGTCAGTCCGTATACATCGCCTTACGGCTTCGCACGGACCTGTGTTTTTAGTAAACAGTCGCTTCTCGCTGGTCTCTGCGGCCACCCCCAGCTCACGGAGCAAGTCCGGTCACCGGGCGCGGCCCCCCTTCTCCCGAAGTTACGGGGGCATTTTGCCGAGTTCCTTAACCATAGTTCACCCGAACGCCTCGGTATTCTCTACCTGACCACCTGAGTCGGTTTAGGGTACGGGCCGCCATGAAACTCGCTAGAGGCTTTTCTCGACAGCATAGGATCATCCACTTCACCACAATCGGCTCGGCATCAGGTCTCAGACTTATATGCACGACGGATTTGCCTACCGTGCGTCCTACACCCTTACCCCGGGACAACCACCGCCCGGGCTGGACTACCTTCCTGCGTCACCCCATCGCTTACCTACTACAAGTCTGGTCCGTCGGCTCCACCACTACCCTCAACTCCGAAGAGATCGGGCCGGCTTCACGGACTTAGCATCGCCTGATTCAGTACTGGGCGTTTCAAAGCGGGTACCGGAATATCAACCGGTTGTCCATCGACTACGCCTGTCGGCCTCGCCTTAGGTCCCGACTTACCCTGGGCAGATCAGCTTGACCCAGGAACCCTTAGTCAATCGGCGCACACGTTTCTCACGTGTGTATCGCTACTCATGCCTGCATTCTCACTCGTGAACCGTCCACAACTACCTTCCGGTGCTGCTTCACCCGGCACACGACGCTCCCCTACCCATCCCGGCGGGCGTTGGCCCTACATGCCGGAATGACACGACTTCGGCGGTACGCTTGAGCCCCGCTACATTGTCGGCGCGGAATCACTTGACCAGTGAGCTATTACGCACTCTTTCAAGGATGGCTGCTTCTAAGCCAACCTCCTGGTTGTCTCTGCGACTCCACATCCTTTCCCACTTAGCGTACGCTTAGGGGCCTTAGTCGATGCTCTGGGCTGTTTCCCTCTCGACCATGGAGCTTATCCCCCA